>NZ_JADDUD010000001.1:0-2408454 GCF_015159725.1 Microbacterium sp. R1
GCGGATCGCCGCCGCCCTGCGTTCGGGCGGCTACGGCATCCCCGCCGTTTCGCGGATCATCGACGAGGTGCGCGCGCACGGTGACACCGCGCAGGTGCAGGGGTCGTCGCTCACGTCCGCGCCGGGATCTGCGCCAGGACCTCGGGGATCAGCGGATTCTCGTCGAGGGGGTCGGTGATGACCGCGGCGATCGCCTCGAACGGCAGTACCGGGTAGCGCGAGGCGGCGCCGATCTTCTCGTCGCTGGCCAGCACGATGGTCGCGGCGCATCGGGAGGCGATCGCCCGCTTGGTGACGGCATCGTCGAGTTCGCCCGTCGTGAGACCGTGTCGGGGGTCGACGCCCGTGACGCCGACGAAGAACACGTCGGCAGCGAGGTGCTGGATCGCCTCCATCGCGAGTCCTCCGCCGGCGACGAGAGAGTGTCGGGCGAGCTCGCCGCCGATCATGATCACGCGCGCATCCGAGTGCTCGGCGACGGCCAGGGCGACGGCAGGACTCGGGGTGATGACCGTGATGTCGGTGCCGGAGGGAAGCAGTCGCGCCATCGCGAGCGTGGTGGTGCCGGCATCCAGCACGATCGTCGATCCGGGGAGGATGGTCGTGACCGCCTGGCGGGCGACCCGCTCCTTGCTCTGGGTCGCCAGATCGTGGCGCTCGCGCACCGGGCGATCGGCCGCGGCGATGGGCAGCGCGCCGCCATACACGCGCTGGAGCCTTCCCTCGTCGGCGAGCTCGCGGAGGTCGCGACGGATGGCGTCTTCCGATACTCCGAGTTCATCGGCCGCAGCCTTCGCCACGACCCGTCCCTCGCGGGTGAGCACGTCGAGCAGGTGGTCCTTGCGCTGAGCAGCGAGCATACGTTTCCTCACGAAGTTGCACGTTTATGCATGATTCAGACTACAGTCATCTCCATGATGAAGCCACTCCTGATCCTGATCGCCGGCCCCTACCGTTCCGGCACGAACGGCGACCCCGCCCTGATCGCTCGCAATCTCGCGCGCCTGGAGGAGGCGTCCGGTCCGATCTTCCGCCTCGGCCACGTGCCGATGATCGGGGAGTGGGTCGCATTGCCGGTCCTGCGCACCCTCGAGCCGGGCGACTCCGGCGAGGGCGACGTCATGTACGAGACCGCCCGCCGACTGCTCCTGCACTGCGACGCGGTGCTGCGGCTGCCGGGGGAGTCGTCCGGCGCCGACAAGGACGTCGAGATCGCCCACGAGCTCGGGCTGCCCGTGTACCGGTCGCTCGACGAGATTCCTGCAGCTTCGACTCCGTAGGCTGGAGGCATGACCAAGAACCTCTGGACCATCCTCGGCGTCATCCTCGCCGTCGTGATCGCGTGGTGGATCGTGAGCGCGCTGTTCTCGGTCCTCGCGTTCATCTTCAAGCTCGGGATCGTCGCGGTCGTGGCCGTGGTGGTCTTCCTCGTGCTGCGAGGGATCTTCAGCCGCGGTGACGACTGACCAGACGTCACCGCGGGTAGGTCACGCCGCTCAGCCGCTCCGAGAGGTCCCAGCTGCGCGCGGCATCCGCCGTGCTCCGTAGCGGATGGTACAGGGCCTGCTCGGCCGGAGCGCCGCCCATGTGGCCAGGACCGCGCGGGCCGTACAGGCGGCCGGGCAGAGCGGACGACGACGCTGCCGCGAACAGGGCGGGCAACGCGGCGCTCTCGGCCGTGCCGACGATCAGCCCGCGCTGGGACGCCCACCGGATCACCCTCACCTCGACGGTGTCGTCGGCGCGACCGAGTTCCGGACGGGCGGCGAGCAGGCTCGTGGGGGCGACTCCGGGGTGGGACAGGTTCGACGTGATGCCCCATCCGAGCGCCTGGCTGCGCCGGTCGAGTTCGAGGCCGAACAACCCGAGCGCGATCTTCGACTGCCGGTAAGACCGCATCCCGTCGTACGACTGCTCCCCGTTCGGATCCTGCCAGTCGATCGTTCCGCGGGCCGCGGCCACGCTCACCTGGGAGGTCACGCGCGCCTGCCCCGCGCTGAGCACGGGAAGAAGGTGTGCGACCAGGGCGAAGTGCCCGAGATGATTCGTCCCGTACTGCACCTCGAACCCGTCGGCCGTGGTCTGCCGGTCAGGCGGCGACATCACCCCGGCGTTGTTGATGAGCAGATGCACGGGGCTGCCGTCCCTCCGCATCGCCTCGCCGAACTCCGCCACGGAGTCGAGCGATGAGAGGTCGAGCGGCGCGGTCTGCACCTGCGCACCCGCCGCGGCGTCCCTGATGGTCGCGGCGGCGGCATCCCCCTTCCGCGGATTGCGCACGGGGAGCACGATCTCGGCTCCGGCACGGGCGAGACGCGTGGCGATGTGCAGGCCGATGCCGTCGCTCCCTCCCGTCACCATCGCACGGCGGCCGGCGAGAGAGGGGATGCGGATGTCGGGGATGCGCGGGCTCATGATGTGCTCCTTCGGGTCTTCCTCCAGTGTGCGTGCTGGGCGTCGCCGCAACCAGGACTCCCCATGCAGTGGATACCGGCACGGACGGATGCGAGGATCGGGGCGTCGGGAGGAGGCCCGGATGGTCATCGACAGGACGGCGCTCGCGGGGTTCCTGCGACTGCGGCGAGACAGTCTGCAACCGGAGGACGTGGGTTTGGCGCGGGGGGCGCGACGGCGCACCGAGGGGCTCCGTCGCGAGGAAGTGGCCGCGCTCAGCCACATGTCGGCCGACTACTACGCGCGACTCGAACGGGGTGACGGGCCGCTGCCCTCGGAGCAGATGCTCGCCGCGATCGCCCAGGGGCTGCACCTCACGATCGACGAGCGCGACCACCTGTTCCGCCTCGCTGGACATCAACCGCCGGCACGAGGGGGGATCAGCGACCACATCGGGCCGGGGATGCTGCGGATCCTCGACCGGCTGCAGGACACTCCGGCCGAGATCGTGAGCGAACTCGGAGAGACCCTGCGGCAGACGCCCCTCGGTGTAGCGCTCACCGGCGACACGGCACACCTCACCGGCATGGAGCGGAGCCTCGGTTATCGCTGGTTCCGCGAGCCGTCCACGCGGGACCTGTACGACCCCGCCGAGCACGAGTTCCTGTCGCGGCTGTGGGTGTCTGGTCTGCGGGAGGTCATCGCCCGGCGGGGCCCCTCATCGCGCGCTGCCCGCATGGCCGACGCGCTGCAGGAGCACAGCGCGGAGTTCCGCGAGATCTGGGAGCGTCATGAGGTCGGCCTCCGGCCCCGCGAGACGAAGCGCTTCGTGCATCCCAGCCTCGGGCCGCTCGAGCTGACGTGTCAGAGCCTCGTCGATCCCGAGCAGTCGCAGTTCCTTCTCGTCTACACCGCGATCCCGGGGTCGGAGAGCTATGAGAAGCTCGCTCTGCTGTCGACCCTGGCTCCCCGGGTCTTCGTGTAGGGGACCTTCGAATCGCGCAAATGGTGGGAAACGGCGTCCGCAGCACCCGTTTGCGCGATTCGAAGGCGAGAGGGCTACGCCTTCGCGAAGGAGCCGACGCGGTACTTCGCGGCGCGGTGCGTGTCCTGCACGCGGTCGCCGCGGCCGTGGAGCTTGTTGCGGAGTGTGCCGGGCGCATACTCCTCGGGGTAGGCGCCACGCGCGCGCAGCACCGGGATCACATGCTCGATGATGTCCTGCCACGTGCCGGGCGTGACCGCATAGGCGAGGTTGAAGCCGTCGATGTCGGTCTCCTCCACCCACGACTGCAGCTCGTCGGCGATCTCCTCGCCCGAGCCGACGATCGTGGGGCCGAGGCCGCCGATCGCGTTGTGACGCCCGAAGTCGCCGACCGTCCACTCGCGACCGAGGTCGGCCTCTTCCTTGAGGTGCTGCAGCACCGACTGGATCGCGTTCGACTCGACGTTCCCGACCGGCTCGTCCTCGGCGTACTGGGACAGGTCGACGCCCATCCACCCCGACATGAAGGTGAGTGCGCCCTCCGGGCTGGCGTAGGAGAGGTACTCGGCGTGCTTCGCGGTCGCCTCTTCGCTCGTCGCTGCGGTGATCACGGTGAGCAGCGTGTAGATGCGGGCGTCGTACCGGTCGCGACCTGCGGCCTCGAGCGCGTCGCGGATGCGCTTGACAGTGCCGGCGAGCACCTCTTTCGAGGGGGCGGCGACGAAGATCGCCTCGGCGTTCTCGGCCGCGAACTTCACTCCGCGGGGACTCGCGCCGGCCTGGTAGATCACCGGTGTGCGCTGCGGCGATGGCTCGGAGATGTGGATGCCGGGAACGCTGAAGTGCTTCCCCTCATGCCCGATCGGGTGCACCTTGCCGGGGTCGGTGAAGATGCCGCGCTCGCGGTCCTCCACCACCGCGTCGTCCTCCCACGAGCCCTCCCAGAGCTTGTAGAGCACCTCGACGTACTCGTCCGCGTGGTCGTAGCGGTCGTCGTGGGCGAGCTGGTCCTCCTGGCCCATGTTCCGTGCGGCGCTGGGCAGGTAACCGGTCACGACGTTCCAGCCGACGCGGCCCTGCGTGAGGTGGTCGAGTGTGCTGAGTCGTCGAGCGAACGGGTAGGGATGCTCGAACGCGGTGCCGGCCGTGATGCCGAAGCCGAGGTTCTCGGTCACCGCGGCCATCGCGCTGACCAGGAGGATCGGGTCGTTCACCGGCACCTGGGCGCCGTTGCGGATGGCGGCCTCGTTCGTGCCGCCGTACACGTCGTAGGTGCCGAGCACGTCGGCGATGAAGATGCCGTCGAAGGTCGCGCTCTCCAGCAGCTTCGCCAGATCCGTCCAGTACGAGATGGTGTTGTACTGCCGGGAGCGGTCGTCGGGGTGCCGCCACAGGCCGGACGACTGGTGGGCGACGCAGTTCATGTCGAAGGCGTTGAAGCGGATCTGACGGGTCATGGGCTCCATGAAAGGCGAACCGCGCCGGGGAATCCAGGGTCGCCGACACGCGCCGACACATTCGGGCGCGACAGCCTCCGCTCTGGCAGTCGGCACACCCGGCGGGCTCTACCCTTGACTGGTGACCGACGAGACCGCGACAGCCCAGCGTCTGGTGCGGCGCTTCGCCCGCGAGACCAACCTGCTCGTGGCCGGTCGCGACTTCTCCGTCGTGGGAACGGATGCCGTGGCCGACGAGCTGCGTCGACTGCTGCCCGCGTTCGGTGCGCATCTCGGAAGCACCGGCACGGTCGGCCACGGAGTCGTCCTCGCACCGGGTGCGACGCCCGAGATCCTGCTCGACGGCAAGGCTCTCCCAGCGCGTGAGACGGCTCACGACCGTGTCGATGCGGCCGGACGTCACATGCCCGTCGCCACCGATCGCGCGCGACGCCTGCGCGAGGCCGGCACGGTGAAGGGTGTGCGGATCGGCATCGCGATGGTGCTGGAGCCGAAGACCGCCCAGCTCGCCCTGCTGCTGCGGGATGCCGGAGCGACGGTCGCCGTCTACGCCCACCCGGATGAGATCGACGTCGAGGTCGCCCAGGTGCTGCGATCCCGCGGAATCCCCGTCGACGGTGACCCGGCCCTGTCGGCAGCTGCGGAGCGCGCCGCCGCCGTGGCCTTCCTGCGCCGCGGCTTCGACCTGCTGCTCGACGACGGCTCCCACCTGATCCGTCTCGCGCACGAGGAGGGGATCGCGGCCGGGCTGCGCGGCGCGGCCGAGGAGACCACGAGCGGACTCACGCCCCTGCGGCTCATGGAGCGCGAAGGAGTGCTCGAGATCCCGGTCATCGCGGTGAACGACGCCCTCACCAAGACCTCCTTCGACAACCGCTACGGCACCGGGCAGTCCTGCGTGTTCGCGATCGCCGACGCCCTGGACGACGCCGGCATCGACCTTCGCGACCAGCCGGCCGTGGTCGTGGGCTACGGGCCCGTAGGAGAGGGCGTCGCCGCCCACCTGCGGGCGCTGGGCGTGCAGGTCGGCGTCACCGAGACCGACCCGGTGCGCGCACTTCGCGCCGCGCACGACGGCTACCGCATCGGGCGTCTGCACGCCCTCGCCCCCGGAGCGCTCGTCGTCTCGGCCACCGGTGCGCCGCACACGGTCGATGCCGAGGTGCTGCGCACGGCGGCGATCGTCGCGGTCGCCGGCGGTGTTCCGCACGAGGTCGACCTCGATGTGTCGACGCTGCAGTCGTACGCGGGAGCGGACGGGCAGAGATCGCCGTTCGTCGAGCGTGTGGGAGACGGCGCGCTCGTGATCGCGAGAGCCGGATGCGTGAACCTCGCAGCCGGCGAGGGCAACCCGATCGAGATCATGGATCTGTCGTTCGCCGTGCAGTTGTACGCCGTCGAGCACCTGCTCTCGCTCGCGCTGCCCGTCGGAGTGCATGCCCTTCCCGCCGAGGCCGACACCGCCATCGGCACGGCCGCTCTCGCCCTGCGCGGAGAGCGCATCGACCAGCGCAGCGCCGCCCAGATCGACGCGCTGCGCGAATGGCGCTCGCCGCGTTTCCGAGGAGAGTCCGCATGACCGCCGTGACCGTCTACTCCGCGGGGCTCGTCGCGCCGATCACCGCCCCGCCGATCGTCGACGGTGCGGTCGCCGTGCGCGACGGACGGATCATGCACGTGGGCGAACGCGAGTGGGTGCTGCGGTCGCTCTCGGAACGCGGGATCGAGGCGGAGGAGGTGCACTGGCACGGCGTGCTCACCCCCGGTCTCGTGAACGCGCACACCCACCTGCAGTACACGGGCATGGCCTCGGTCGGGCGCGGGCAGTACGACGGCTTCGACGACTGGGTGCGCGCGTTCGATCCGGTCTACGAAGGTGGGCGCGACTGGGCGGTGGACGCGGCCGACGGTGCCGCACAGGCACTGCGTTTCGGCACGACGGCCGTTGCGGATGTCGTGACGGACAGGGCGGCAGCGACCGCATTGCACGACGCCCGCCTGCACGGCATCACCTACTGGGAGGTGATGAGCTGGACCAACGCCGACTGGGCTCGCACCGGGCGCGAGCAGGTGGAGCAGGCGCTCGACGCGCTGCCGACGCCGCCGGGGACGGGCCTCTCACCCCACGCTCCCTACTCGCTCGACATCGAGCCGCTGCTGGAGATCCCCGACATCGTGCGCGAGCGCGGCGGACGCATCCACATCCACCTCGGCGAGGCTGCTTTCGAGAGCGAGTTCGCGCACGAGCACCCGCAGGCCTGGCACACGGCAGGGCTCGCGAGCTTCCAGGAGCTGCGCAAGGCCGGATTCGGCACCAGCGCCACCGAGTTCGTCGATCAGCTCGGCGTGCTCGGACCGGACTGCCACATCGCGCACGGGGTGTACATGAGCGCCAGGGACCGTGCCATCCTCCGGGAGCGCCGCACCACCGTGGCGCTGTGCCCGCGATCGAACGCCGTCATCGGGCTCGAGGAACCCCCGATCGCCGCGTACCTGCGCGAGGGCAGCCCGATCGCCGTCGGCACCGACTCGTTGTCGTCGAGCCCCTCGCTCGATGTGCTGGCCGATGTGGCCGAGCTCGCGCGCATCGCCCGCTCGCAGGGGTACACCGACCGCGACCTGCACGCCCGCCTGCTGGGTGCGGCCACCCTCGGAGGGGCGCACGCCATGGGCATCGACGTCGGTCCCGACCGCACCGGGTACCTCGCGGTGGGGGCACTCGCCGACCTCACGTTCTTCGACGTCCCGTCAGGCCCCGATGCCGTGGTCGAACTCGTCGAGCACGGGGCGGGCCGCACGGCCGCCACCATCATCTCCGGCGAGGTCCGCTACGCCGTCGACTCCTTCCCCGAAACCGGAGCACCCGCATGACACAGCGCCCCGCGACCGCCGAACGGCTCGACCTCGCCCCGCACCCCGAGGGCGGCTGGTTCCGTCGCACCTGGACGAGCCCGCTTCCCGTCGAGACGCCGAACGGTCAGCGCCCGGCGGCCACCTGCATCCACTACCTGCTGCTGCCGTCGGAACGGAGTGAGTGGCACGTCGTGACCAGCGACGAGCTGTGGCTGTGGCACGGCCCGGGGCGGCTCGAACTGAGTCTCGGTGGCGACGGCGCGGAGCCGGGGGTGGCGACCCCGGTGGTGCTCGGACCCGACGACGCGGCGCAGGTGCTCGTGCCCGCCGGCGTCTGGCAGGCCGCGCGGCCGCTCGATGCCGACGAGGTGCTGGTGTCGTGCTTCGTGTCGCCAGGTTTCGACTTCGCCGATTGGCGACTCGCCGCATCGCCTACTCTGTAGAGGCAGACCCGCCTCGACACCTGGCGGACCCGCCCTGCCCCGCGCTCTCCTCCCTACCCTTCTTCGCCCTGGAGTCATCGTGCCCTTCGCCCTCTCCCTCCGCCGCGCAGCCGCCGTCACCGCTGCGGCCGCCGCCATCGCGCTCACTCTCTCCGCGTGCACCTCGCCGTCCTCCGACTCCGGCAGCGGTGACGGGTCGGGCCTCTCGACCGTGACCGAGGGCAAGCTCACGATCGCCACCGGCGAGCCCAACTACGAGCCGTGGTTCGTCGACGACGACCCCTCCAACGGCGAGGGCTTCGAGGGCGCGGTCGCGAACGCGGTCGCCGAGCAGCTCGGGTACGCGGCCGACGACATCGTCTGGGTGCGCACCACCTTCGACGGCGCCATCGCTCCCGGTCCCAAGGACTGGGACATCAATCTGCAGCAGTTCTCCATCACCGACGACCGCAAGAAGGCCGTCGACTTCTCGTCGCCGTACTACACGACCACCCAGGCCGTCGTGGCGGTGGGCGATTCGCCCGCCGCATCCGCGACCACCATCGACGAGCTCAAGGCCACCAAGGTCGGCGTCGCCAGCGGCACCACGAGCTACACGGTCGCGAAGGCTCAGCTCGGCGAAGGCAACCTCAGCGTCTTCAACTCGGTCGACGACGTCGTGCTCGCGCTCAAGGGCGGTCAGATCGACGCCATGATCACCGACCTCCCCGGTGCCTTCTACGTCGTCGGCGCTCAGCTCGACGACGGCGTGGTCACCGGACAGTTCGCCGACGCGAACGGCGGAGACGACTTCGGCATCGTGCTGCCCAAGGGCTCCGCCCTCACGGCCGACGTCACCAAGGCGGTCGACGCCCTGCGCGAAGACGGCACGCTCGACGAGCTGCAGCAGAAGTGGCTCAGCGACGCGGTCGACGTCCCCGTCCTCAAATGACCTCGACGTCCGTCGACGCGCAGTGGCAGCCGAGCGAGCTCGAGCTGTCACGCCGCGCTCTGCGGCGCCGGGCCACCACGCGCTCGGTCCTGATCGCCTTCGGCAGCAGCCTCGCGCTCGCCGTGGTGCTGATCGTCGTCGTCGTCAACACCCCCGGTTGGGCGATCGTCAGCCAGACGTTCTTCGACCCCCAGGTGGCGCTCGAGAGCATCGGTCCGATCTTCCAGGGGCTGCTCGTCAACCTGCTCGTACTCGTCATCGCCGTGGTCTGCGTCGCGATCCTCGGCACGCTCCTGGCCACCCTGCGCTCTTTGCGTGGCCCCGTGTTCTTCCCGCTGCGTGCGCTCGCTGCGGCGTACACCGACTTCTTCCGCGGCATCCCGCTGCTGATCGTGCTGTACCTGGTGGGCTTCGGCATCCCCGCGCTCGGGATCTTCCCGCGCATGCCCGCGATGTTCTGGGGCACGATCGCGCTGGTCCTCACCTACTCCGCGTACGTCGCCGAGGTGCTCAGGGCCGGCATGGAGGCGGTGCACCCCTCGCAGCGCATCGCCGCGCGCTCGCTCGGACTCACGCACGGGCAGACGCTGCGGATCGTCGTGATCCCGCAGGGCGTCCGCAAGGTCGTGCCCGCACTCATGAACGACTTCGTGTCGATGCAGAAGGACGTGGGTCTGATCTCCGTCCTCGGTGCGGTCGATGCCGTCAGGGCCGCGCAGCTGATGGTCGCCGAGACCTACAACTTCACCCCCTACGTCGTCGCCGGGCTGATGTTCATCGTGCTCAGCTGGCCGATGATCCGCCTGACCGACGTCGTCACGGCACGTCTGAACAAGCGCGAGCAGGCCGGAGGAGTCGTATGAGCGTGCCGGTGATCGAAGCCAAGGGCGTGCGCAAGCGCTTCGGCGACCACGACGTGCTGCGCGGCATCGACCTCTCGGTCGGCACGCACGAGGTGGTCGTGCTGATAGGCGCATCGGGTTCGGGCAAGTCGACGCTGCTCAAGACGATGAACCTCATCGAGGGGATCGACGACGGGCAGATCTTCCTCTCCGGCGAGGACATCACCGACCCGCGGGTGGATGCCGACGCCGTACGGGGGCGGATCGGGGTCGTGTTCCAGCACTTCAACCTGTTCCCGCATCTCACCGTGCTCGACAACGTCACGCTCGCCGCGGTCCGCGTGCACGGGATGCGCAAGGCCGAGGCGCGGGCGAAGGCGCGCGCGCTGCTCGAGACGCTCGGGCTCGGCGCCAAGGCCGACGAGTACCCCGACCGGCTCTCCGGCGGTCAGCAGCAGCGCGTCGCGATCGTGCGGGCGATCCTCACGCAGCCCGAGGTGCTGCTACTCGACGAGATCACCAGCGCGCTCGACCCGCAGCTGGTCGGCGAGGTGCTCGACCTCGTGCGCGAGCTGAAGGTCCGGGGCGCCACGATCGTGATGGCCACCCACGAGATGTCGTTCGCCCGCGAGGTGGCCGACCGCATCGTGTTCCTCGAGCACGGCGTGGTCGTCGAGCAGGGTCCGCCCTCGCAGGTGTTCGACGCCCCGCAGCAGCCGGCCACGGCGGAGTTCCTGGCCCGCGTGCGGCACTGACACCCGCCAGGATCCGCACGCGTCGACTTCATCCGCTCGACGGATAGAAGCGGTACTGAGGGTGGATGTGTGCCCTCGGGCGTTCGTGTTGAGCTTGAGGTCTCTGCTGAATCCTCGAGAGGTCTCCTTTGAGCACGCCCCACAACATCCCGTCATTCCCTGCGCCGACGGAGGACGCTTCGGTCGCAGACTCCGGCGACCGTCCGCGACGCGGAGGAGCCACCTCCACGGGTAGGCGCCGTATCGTCGGCGTGGATGTCGCGCGCGGACTCGCGCTGGTCGGGATGTTCGGCGCGCACCTGATGGTCGCGAGCGGTCCCGACTTCACTCTCTCGGATCCGTCGACGTGGCTGGACATCGTCAACGGGCGCTCCTCGATCCTGTTCGCCCTGCTGGCGGGGGTATCTCTCGCGCTGATGACCGGCGGTGCGCAGAACGCGACTGCGGACGAGCTGCGGAAGATCCGGTTGCGCCTGGTCGGTCGAGGAGCGGCGATCTTCGTGATCGGGCTGCTGGTCGAGCTGCTGGGCTCCGGGATCGCCGTGATCCTCACGCTGTACGGGGTGCTGTACATCCTGGCGGCGTTCACGGTGCACCTGCGCACCAGGGTGCTGGTGATCGCGGGGGCGGCGCTCGGCATCCTCGGTCCTCCGCTGCTCGCTCTGATCGGCACGCTCTCGCCGGATCTGGGTGGCCCTGGGCTGTCGCTGGTGCTGTTCGGCACGTACCCGATCACGGTCTGGGCGGCGCTGCTCTGCGCAGGCCTCGTGATCGGCCGCCTCGATCTGACCCGCGTGAAGACGGCGGTGGTCATGCTCGTCTGCGGTGGGCTGGTGGCGATCGGCGGATACACGCTGGGTGGGCTGCTCACGCCGCCGCAGCAGGATGTCACGACGTCGAGCTCCGCCTCCGGCTCGAGTTCGGGTTCAGTTCCGGGCTCGATGAGCATGGTCCCGGGTGACGAGGTCGACATCTCCGGGCTGACCTGCCAGACGAGCGACGGCATCGTCGCCTGCTTCGCGCCCGAGAAGGCCTCGCTGTTCGGTGGCGACGGCGGTGGCGACGTCGACGGCCAGTCGTACTTCGACCGGGTGGCGTTGCAGGACCCGCCGGCGAAGATGCTCGAGGCCGTCACCAACTTCTCCGCCCACTCCGGCGGGGTGCTCGAGATCCTCGCATCCGGCGGATTCGCGGTGGCGATCCTCGGGCTGTGCCTGATCGTCACCCGCTACGCGAGGTGGGCGGTGGCACCACTGGCCGCCTATGGTGCTGTGCCCCTCACCGGCTACGTCATCCAGGCGATACTCATCCTGGCGGGTGCGGCGACCTGGCTCCCGAACCCGGTGCTTCCCTGGATCGCGTTGTCGCTGCTGATGATGGCCGGCGCACTCGTCTGGACGCGCACGGTCGGCAAGGGTCCGCTCGAACGGCTCACGGCGCGTGCGGCCGATGTCATGGCGCTGACCGTGAAGGGGAAGAGCCGGGCCTGAGGACTGCCTCGTTTCGAGGAGGGGCGACAGCGAGGCGGAAGGGCCGGGGGAGGGCGGAGCTCAGGCGAGCTCTTCCTCCTCCGGACGTCGTGGGCTCGGGTCGGGCGGCAGGATCTCGATCGGATGCGCGGCGGTGCGCTGTGCCCGCCACCAGATCACGAAGCCGACCGCGGTGAAGACGCCGTAGAAGACGTACATGAAGCCGGTTGCGTAGTAGCCGGAGCTGAACAGCAGCGGCACGCCGACCACGTCGACGGCGATCCAGATCAGCCAGAACTCGGTCCAGCCCTTGGCCATGCCGTAGGTCGCGAGCAAGGATCCGACGAACGTCCAGGCATCGGCCCACACCGGCTCCCACGATCCGAGCAGACGGAACAGCGGGGTCAGGGCGACCGTGCCGACGATCATCACGAGCACCATGCCGATGCGTGCGCTCGTCGGGGCCCAGCGGGGAACCACTCGCCCGCCGTCGAGATTCCGCCAGCGGATCCAGCCGTAGATGGCCACGGCGATGAACATGATCTGCCGACCGGCCTGCCCGAGCAGGTGCGGCAGCGACGGGTCGGGGCTCAGCGCTGAGCCCAGGAAGACCGTGAGAAGCAGCAGGTTGCCGATGATGCCGACCGGCCACGCCCACACCTTGCGGCGCATCCCGCCGAGGGCGCTCGCGAGGCCGAACGTGTTGCCCACGACCTCACGCACGAGGAGGGTCTGCCCGCCCGGCAGGATCCACTGCGAGTTGAAGGCTTCGACGAACCACTGCAGCAGGTCCATCGTCAGGATCCGGTGCGGGGTTCGGTGCGGGGTTCGGTGCCGGGTTCGGCGCGATCGTCGAGCATGAGTTGCAGCATGCTCAGATCGAGCCAGCGTCCGAACTTCGCGCCGACCTGCGGCATGCGCCCGACCTCGACGAAGCCCAGTCGCTCGTGCAGGGCGATGGAGGCCGCGTTGCCGCTCTCGACCCCCGCGATCATCACGTGCATCCCGGCCACCCTGGCACGCTCGAGGAGGGCCGTCATCAGCGTGGTGCCGATGCCCCGACCATGCTGGCCGTCCCGCACGTACACCGAGTGCTCGACCGTGTGACGGTATCCGCTGTGCGGGCGCCACTGCGCGTAGGAGGCATAGCCCAGCACCCCGGTGTCGTCGACGGCCACGATGACCGGAAAGCCACGGACGGTGCGATCGGCGAGCCAGGCGGTGCGGTCGGCGAGGTCGACAGCCTCTTCGTTCCAGATCGCGGTGGTGTGCAGCACGGTATGGTTGTGGATCGCGGTGATCGTCTCGAGATCGGCAGTCTCGGCATCCCTGATTCGCACGGCTGTCATCGGCGGGCGGTCTCTCTTCTTCTGCGCTTCGGGTGCGCATCGCCGACGCTAGCAGGAGGGGCGCTGTTCGGGCGCGCTGCGACCGAACAGTTACGAGAGGCAGAGTGCGGGTGTCGCTCTTGTCCCCCGAACGGCCTACAGACGCGCGCAAAGATCATGTCTACTGTGTAGAACGTATTATTTTAGTTGGCGGGTGCATCGGAGGATCTCATGTCTTTGGAACACGCGCGTCGCGCAACCTGGCGCACAAGAGCGGCCAGCGCGCTGATCGCACTCGTCCTGTCCGGGGTGGGAGTTCTCGCCTTGGCGGGCCCTGCCGCAGCCGCGCCGAGTGATTGCCCATCCGGGTACACGTGCAGTTACTCGGGTTACAACTACACCAACGACGCATGGCAGCAGCCATCCACGCACAAGTTCGCGAACTGCGTGGATGTCATGGCCATCGGCTGGAGGTCCTACGGCAACGTCATCTCCTCCACCTTCAACAGCGGGCGCTCCCAGAACTCCTACCTCTACAAAGGACAGAACCAGACAGGAGGGAAGGGCCTCCTTATCCTCCGGGGGCAGGGCTTCGGCAATGTGGGTAGCTACAACGACGAGATCGAGTCGGGATACTTCAGCGGCACCCTCAGTAGCGTTGGTTCGGCTCTATGCCGGTGACGTCTCCGCGCGTAGGTGGCCGCCTGGTCATGGCGACCGTCCTTGCGGTCACGGTTGCCGGGGGTCTGGTGGGGTGTACCGCGTCCGACAGTGAGACGGATGCGGGGGTGAGGAATCAAGCGGCTTGGAAGATGCCTCTTGATGAGTTCGTCGTGTATTCCCCGGACCTGGACAACTATGCGGAGCAGTTGTTGATCTCGGATTGTCTGGGTGCGCAGGGGTATGAGTGGCCGGTGCCGTGGCAGGATACCGACTTCCCCCGTGCGGAAGACTTCAACCGGGTAGGTCTGCGGCTGTTCAATCTGGAACTGGCAAAGAAGTGGGGTTACCATTTCGCGCGGCTGGATGATCCGGAGAGCGCTGAGCTGTGGTTTACATACACAGAGACAGTGGATTCGTACTTTCCGAATCAGGAACTGGATGACGCGCTCGTGGCCTGCACTGACAAGATCCGCGCGAAAGACAAGGACTTCGCATCCACCGCCGACGGGCTGAACTACAACGCTGAGCTATCCGCCCAGGCTTGGGACATCGTGGAGCAGGATCCGGATGTGGTCAAGGCGGTGAAGGCCTGGCGGGAGTGTCTGACCCCACGGGTGGATTACGCGGTGACTCAGGAGCAACCTTGGGAAGGAGCTCCTTATGAGGTGGCAGAGGTGTGGGGTGCGGTGACCGGGTCGTCGTCCGCGCCTTCGGCGGAGGAGCTTGCTGCGGCTGTTGCTGATGCGGAGTGCCAGGAGTCGAGTGGGTGGGCCTCGCTCTGGTATGAGCGGAATTGGGAGGAGCAGGAGAAGCTCGTCGCGGAGAACAGGGACAAGCTCGATCGGATCCGTGCGGACGCGATCGAACGGAAGAAGAAGCTGTTGACGATCGTGGCGGAGAACGCGCCAGCCGCGCCCTAGAGAGGCGGCGCGAGAGTTGGCTCGGTAATGAGCCTTGGCCGATCAGTGAGTGATGAGAGTCCGATGGATGAAGTAGGTGTGCCGGAGACGGCGAGACGGTCCCGTTGGATGGCCGTGATCGCTGTGGTGCTGATCGTGGCGCTGATTGGGGCGGGATTCTGGTTTGCTGCGCAGTTCCAGTCTTCGGCGCAGCAGGAGGCTAATGCCAAGGCGCCCGCCCCCGGGCCGGTCTTCGCGGAAGTTACGCAGGGTTCGCTGGCCGGAGAGGTTGGCTTCACTGGGCAGGCGGGGCCGTCGACGCAGACTCCGGTGACGGTGCTTCCGGTCGCGGATGCGTCGCTCACCGTCGTCACCGGACGCCCATTGGCGACGGGTGCAACCGCTTCTTCGGGGCAGGTTCTCACCGAGGTCAATGGGCGCCCTCTCTTCGGTGTGCAATCGGCTTTCTCCTTCTATCGCGACATGGGCGTCGGGGATCGTGGACCGGATGTCGAAGCATTACAGGCCGCACTGGTGGCGCGGTCGTACCAGCTCAACGCTGATGGGCGATTCGGAAGCGAGACGGCCACGGCGGTGAAGCGCTGGTATCAGGACAGCGGCTATGAAGCCCCCACTCGCAGTGCCGCGGCAGAAAAGACGAGCCCGGGAGAGGGCGAGAAGTCGGCGGAGACGAGCGCGAAGGTGCCGACTGCTGAGGGGTATGTTCCTGTCGCCGAAATTCTGGCGATGCCTTCGGCGTCCGCTCAGGTCGTGCAGGGCGTTCAGGTCGGACAGCGTCTGGCGGCGGAGGGCGTGCCGGACTTCATCCTCGGGTCGGCGGATCTGGTGGTCACGATCACGGTTCCCGTCACCGATCTCGGGGATGTGGTCGCAGGCGACGCGGCTGTGATCTCGATCGGTGGCACTGAGGTCGAGGGCACCGTGGGGGACATCCGCCCCTCCGGCTCGGCCGAAGACCCAGAGGGAACGGGCTCGAATGGGGACGCGGAACAGGCAGCGCCCGAGGTCACCTTCGCCGTGATACCGAAAACAGCACTGCCAGAGTCGGCGGGGCGGGCGCGGGTGACGGTGGTCAAGCAGATCGTGGCCGAGGACGCGTTGATCGTCCCGGTTCTCGCAGTCTCGGACCGAGGGCCTGACAAGAATGTTCTGACAAAGCAGCAGGCGGACGGAACGCTCTTCGAGGTGCCGGTCACGGTCCTGGGCACACTGCAGGGCGAGGTCGCCGTCGAGCCGCTCGACGAAGGTGCCCTGAAGGCCGGCGACCTGGTTCGAGTCGGTTGACGTGACGCTGATTCAGTTACGGGGAGTGCGTCGGACGTACTCGTCGGCAGGTCGGCCCGATGTCGATGCACTGCGCGGTATCGACCTGGAGATCGACCAGGGGGAGTTCGTTGCGATCGTTGGGCCATCGGGCGGTGGCAAGACGACACTGATGAACATTCTGGGGCTCCTCGACGACCCGACGGCGGGTAGCTATGTTCTGGACGGAGAGGAGGCTCGTGCCGGCGACGGCCGCCGTGCGGCGAGCGTGCGGGCACGGACGATCGGATTCGTGTTCCAGGCCTTCCATCTTCTCGAGGCCAGACCAGCCGTCGACAGCGTCGAGCTGAACCTGCTCTACCGGGGCGTGCCGCGTGTCGAGCGGCGTGAGACTGTCCTCCGCGCCATCGACTCTGTCGGGCTCGCGGAACGTGCGTTCCAGAGCACCTCGACGCTGTCGGGCGGGCAGCGTCAACGCATCGCGATCGCCCGGGCGATCGCCGGGGACGCGAAACTGATCCTTGCCGACGAGCCGACCGGAAACCTCGACTCGGTCAACGCCGCTCGTGTTCTGGACGAGCTCGAACGCATCAATCGCGGCGGCGCGACGGTCGTCGTCGTCACCCATTCGGCTGAGGTCGCGGCGCGGGCGCGTCGTGTGGTCCACATCGCCGACGGGGCGATCGTGTCCGACGAGCGACAGCCCGGCACCGGAGCGGATCCGGCACCGAAAGAGTCCGGGGATAGGCCGCTGGCTTCTGCAGTCGACGAGGGGCCCTTCCCTGTTCCGGGCGACGACGAGCAGGCGCAGCTCACCGGGCGCATCCGATTCGCCGACATACTGCGCGACGCCTGGGCGTCGGTGATGTCGAGAAAGTACCAATCGATCGGACAGGGGCTCGCCGTCGCCATTGCCGTGGCATTGACGATCACCACCCTCGGGCTTTCGGCATCGGCACGGGCCCAGGTGTCCGCCACGTTCGATGCTCACCTGAACCGCGAGGTCTCGGCGACGTGGTCGACGGGAGCCAAGCACTCGCTTCCGCCCGAGGAGGTTCCGCAGGCGATCGAGCGACTCAGCGGAGTGGATGCAGCCGCGGTCGTCAGCGATCTCAATGTCAGCACGGTCTCGACGTTCGCGGAGGCACGCCAGATCCGGCCGCACGTCGCCATCGGAGACATCGCCGGCGCTGCGCGTCTCACCGTCGACGAGGCACCGTGGCATGAGGGACCTCTGGCTGCCGGTGAGGCCTACGTCGGAGATCTTCTCGCGAAGGACATGCAACTCAGCAGCATCGACGGCGCCCCCACGATCTCAGTTGATGGCATCACCTATGTCGTCGCCGGCATCATCACCACGTCCTCGCGCCTCCCCCTGCTCCGCGGTGAAGTGGTCGTCGGACCCCGCGACGACATCACGGCGAAAGGGGCCGTCGACGTGACGATGTTGGTCGTGACGTCCTCCGGCGCAGCGCAGCAGGTCGCCAAGCAGTTGCCTTCGGCGCTGAACCCGTACGAGCCGGACCGGATCGTCGTCGCTGCGCCGACCGATTCTGCACAGTTGAGAGGACAGGTCGAACAAGGGGTGCAGGCCACCCTCACCGCGTTCACGCTGCTCGCGCTGATCGTCGCGATCGCCGCACTCATGAACGCCACGCTCCTCGCTGTCAACGCACGCCGGGGTGAGATCGGCATGCGCAAAGCGCTCGGAGCCCGAGACCGACAGATCGGGGAACTCATCACCCTCGAATCCGCAATCGTCGGTGTCGTCGGAGGGGCCGCAGGTCTCGTGCTCGGCATGGCGGCAATCCTCGTCGTCACAGTGAGCCAACGATGGGCGCCCGTGTTCGATATCCTGCTGCTTCCCATCGCCATTGCCGTCGGCCTGATCGTCGGTGCCGGAGGAGGTGGATTGGCCTCCATCCGCGCCGCGCGTCTGCGCCCCGCCGAGAATCTCCGCAGCTGACATCCCTGCTGGACGTCGTGCGGGCGCGCTGCGGCCGAACAGTTACGAGGAGCGGCGCGCCGGTGTCGTGCTGACGGCCTCGCGCACGAGGATCGCTCGCCGCATGTCGGCCATGATCGGGTCGAAGAACCGCTCCCGGTAGCGTGCCTCGCTCACAGCGGAGAACACGAAGGGGAGGGCGGCGATCACGGCGAGCAGAGTGGCGGCCTTGAGCAGGTTGACGGTGAGCGGCAGCTTCGCCCCGAAGAACTCCAGGGGCTGCACCGCGAGCGGCTGGGCGGCGCTGCCGGGACCGAGCCAGATGCCGACGACGCCCTGGGGGATCGCGATGCCTCCGATCACGATCAGCAGCGCCGCGAGGAGCCCGGCGAAGAACAGCGCCTGCACGAGTTGCGCGACGGTCATCGCGAGCAGGATGTTGATGCGCTGCGGAGCGTGCAGGCGCCCCGGCCGCCCGGGTGCGGGACGCCCCTCCGCCGGGGTGCCGACGAGCAGGGCGGCTCGCTGCTCCGCGGTCGGCGCGTGCGCGTGGTCATCGATCTCCGACGCGCTGACGCGCAGCACGACGATGCCGGCGAGCACCGCGACGACGAGGCCGACGAGGGCGATCGATCCCCATGACAGCGCGGAGGCCATCTGCCAGACCTCGGCAGAGAAGAACGAGAAAACCACCAGCATGAGGATCACGGGCAGCGCGATCGACGCCATGTGCCCGATCGCCGACGCATTGCGCACCGCCAGGCGCGAGGCCCAGGAGATCATGGCACCGCCGCCCATGCCGGTCACCAGGATGCAGAGGGCGAGCACGAGCGCCGTGCGGAGGACCGGCCCCACGGTTGAATTCGGGTGGGTGCTGTAGTCGTAGACGATCGTGAAGGCGAGGCTGACGGCGATCAGGACGAGGGCGACCGCCGTGCCGATCCCCGCAGGGAGACGCCGCAGCAGGGCTCGGACGAGGAAGTAGGCGGCCCAGGCGAGGCCCACCGCCAGCAGGAAGATCGTGAGGGCGAGGGGGACGATAAGGAGCTCCCACCCGATCGAGTCGTCGTCGAGGGCGAAGTCGAACACGACCTCGATCCCGTCCTGGAAGAGGTAGGCGGCCACCGCGACCCAGGCGATGAGGGGGGCGACGCGACGGGGGAGGTCGGTGAACCAGCGCCGCAACGGCACGAAGGTCGGAAGCCCCTGCTCGCGGAACCAGCGGTCGGCGTCGCGCTTCGTGCTGCGGGACTTCGGCGACGGCGAGGTGGCGGACATGGCGATGAGACTACGGCACGGCGGCGCATCGACTTATCCACACCCCTCCAATACATCGAAGATATGTTCTAAACTGAGGGCATGACGAACCCACATCTGAGCCCCCTCCTCGAGGCCGTGGAGTGCCTCGAAGACGTGTGGGCGGATGCGTCGAACGCGGCCGAGCTGACCAGAGCACAGCTGCTCGAGGCGCATCGCACGATGGGGCTGGTGCAGCGTCGACTCGACGGCATCCACGCCGAGATCGCGGCGAGCATCGCGCGGGAGTCGCGCCCCGAGCTGGGAGCGGCGAGCCTGGCGAAGGAGCAGGGGTTCCGCAGCCCTGCGACCATGATCGCGGCGACGACCGGCGGATCGACGGGAGATGCGGTGCGCCTGGTGAAGGTGGGGGAGGCTACGGCTCCCCGGGCGAACCTCCTGGGCGAACCGCTGCCGCCGCGTTATCCCGCGGTGCAACAGGCGATCGGCGCGGGCGCGCTGAGCGCCGCAGCAGCAGCGTCGATCGTGACCCTGCTCGATCGGGCCCGGCTGAAGGTCGGTCTGGAGCGGATCATCGAGGCCGAGCGACTGCTCGTCGAACGCGCCGCGGAGCTGTCGCTCGACGACGTGCGCAAGCTGGTCGTGCACGCCGAGGCCTGGCTCGATCCCGACGGTGTGGCTCCGCGCGAAGACGAGGCTCGTTCACGGCGCTCGCTGACGATGTTCGAGCGCGACGGGTCGCTGCACCTGACGCTGCAGACCGATGTCGCCTCCGGCGCGCCGGTGAAAGCGGCGATCCAGGCCTACGTCACTGCGACGTTCCAGGCCAGGGCGCACGTGCTCGATCCCGAGGCGCCCGATGCCGATCGACGCACGGTCGCGATGCTCCAGGCCGATGCGTTCGTCGAGATCTGCGCACACGCGAGCGGATGCGACAACGGCGGTCTCCCCGTGTCCGGCGACGGTCGTCGTGCGGGTGGGCCTCGACGAGCTGACCGGCGGCACCGGGTTCGCGACGGTCGACGGCCTCGGTGGGCCCATCAGCATCGCCGCCTGTCGCCGGATGGCGGCGGGCGGTGGCATCATCCCCGTCGTGCTCGGGGGTGGAGGCGAGATCCTCGACTGGGGTCGTGAGAAGCGGCTGTTCACCCGTGCTCAGCGGCTCGCGCTGGTGGAGCGTGACGGCGGCTGTGTGATGTGCGGGCTCGCGCCGCAGCTGACCAGGGCGCATCACCTGCGTTGGTGGCAGCGGGATGCCGGGCCGACCGACCTCGACAACGGGGTGCTGCTCTGCGAGAGCTGTCACCACCGCATCCACGACAACGACTGGGAGATCAGGATCGAGGGGGTCGGGGTCGCGGCACGGGTGTGGCTCATCCCACCGCCCAACGTCGATCCGGAACGCAGACCGAGACTCGGGGGTCGAGCGCGCTACGACATCGCAGCGTGACTGCCTGCCGCGCGGGTGTGTGCGTGGAGTGAGGCGCGGGCGCGCGGGTTCGACTAGGACGAGGGTGCGGCTCGAGAGCGGCACGTCGCATCCCCCGCACGGCGGATAGTCGCGAGACGGCCGACTCGGAATCAGACGTGCACGTCGGCGGGGGAGGTCTCGCCCTCGTGGAAGCTGGGCGTCTTGCCGAAGAGCCGCGCGATGCCGAGCACGATCACGACGATCAGCAGTCCCAGTGCGAGGCCCGCGATCGCCGACACGAGCGTCTCGACCAGCCAGACCACGAATCCGCCGGCCGGCTCCAGGGCGTGCTCGATCCCGTGCAGCAGGTCGGTGGTGAAGTGCAGCCCCACCTCGCCCAGGTTCACGAGCACCAGGTGGCCGCCGACCCAGAGCATCGCGACCGTGCCGAGGATGCTGATGAAGCGGAACACCGCCGGCATCGAGCGCACGATCCTGGTGCCGGTGTGGCGCACGCGCTGCACCGGATTCTTCGCCATCCTCAAGCCGATGTCGTCGATCTTCACGAGCAGCGCGACCGCACCGTAGACGACGCCCGTCATGAGGAGGGCGATCACGGCGAGGATGGCCAGCGTCGCCCAGATGTCGAGCCCCTTCTCGAGGCTCGCGAGCGAGATGAGCATGATCTCGGTGGAGAGGATCAGGTCGGTGCGCACGGCGCCCAGCACGAGCTTCCTCTCGTCGCGCGCGCCCTCGTCGGCGTGGCCGTGCTGCACGCCGAACCACTCCAGCACCTTCTCCGCGCCCTCGAAGCAGAGGTAGGCCCCACCGAGAATCAGCAGATAAGGCAGCACCCACGGCGCGAACGCGGTGAGCAGCAACGCCACCGGGATGATGATCAGGAACTTGTTCGCCAGCGAGCCCAGGGCGATCTTGCCGACGACGGGCAGCTCCCTCGCCGGAGTGAGTCCCTGCACGTACTGCGGGGTCACCGCGGCATCGTCGATCACGACGCCCGCCGCCTTCGCCGACGCCTTCATCGCGGCGCTCAGGATGTCGTCGACGACGGCCAGAAGTCCAACGGACATGCGTGGGTTCCCCTCGTGAAGTGCCGGATGATCACACTACCGACTTCGAGGTGCCCCGCCCGCGCCAGACGGCTTCATGTCGCGGGTCTGATGCCGTCTCATCGCGCTCGGCCGGCAGCCGTAGCCACGATGGAACGCGGCGAGCAGACCGTTGTGGGTGAGCCCGACGGCCCTGGCGGCATTCGCCACCGGGTATCCCCGACGCAGAAGCGCAGCGGCCGCTTCGAGGCGGACCGCTGTGCGCCACGTCGTGTAACTCGTGCCGAGCTCCGTCACGAAGGCGCGACGGATGCTCGTCGTGCTGGTGTGCAGGCGTCGCGCCCATCCATCCAGAGTGCGATCATCCGCAGGATCGGCGCGGAGTGCGGCGCCGATCGCGGAGGTCAGGGGGCCGCGCAGCTCCGCGTGCGCGATGCGGGCGACCTCCGACCGCATGCGAGCCCGCTCCGCAGCGGCATCGCTTCTCCGCGGAGCGGGCGCACCAACCGGCGAAACGGCGACCGCGTCGACGTGAGCAGGATCCCCCACTCCGCGGACCGAACGACGTCGACTGCTCCTGCGCAGTGCGGCGCACAGCAGGGGAGAGGCGTCCGCTCCGGAGATCGCGGTCGCCAGCAGGCGGTTGCGCAGCTCCACGGATACGGTGACAGCGCACGGTGCGGAGACGACGCCGGTGGGAGCACCCGTGCGGTGCACGAACGGTGCGAACCCGGGATGGAACCGCGCGGAATGCGGCACGCCGGCCGGGATCCAGATCCCCTCGGTCTGGTCGACCGTGAACGGCTCGCCATCCACCTCGATCACGGCACTGCCGCTCAACGCGACGATGAACTGGTCATCGTCGTGGCGGTGCCTCCCATGACCCCAGGGGCCGAAGTCCTCGTCGTCCGGACCCTCCTCGTCACCTCTCTCGCTTCCGGTCCCTATGCCCTCCGGGGCATCGACACGGGCCTCTTCGGGGATGGGGGGACGTGAACGGAACATGGGACTCCTGGAACGCTGAGTGGGAAATAGTTAGGTTAGCCTAACCTCGGCCATCGCGGGAGATCGCGATCGGGATTGAGGGGAGCAGGGCACGAGGTGAGTACGACCCAGACGGCGGATGCCTCTGAGCGGAAGGTCGCTGAGGAGATCGCCACGGACCCTCGTGCCGTCCTCGGACCCGTCCGCTCGAGCATGCGCCGGAGGCTGATCGGTCTCACCGCACTCCTCCTCTTCCTCGCGGTCGCCGCGCTGCTCTCGCTCGCTATCGGGGCCCGGGACATCGCCCCCGATGTCGTGGTCCGAGCGCTGGCCGCTGCTTTCCGCGGTACCCCGGACGGCGACTTCGAGGCCACGGTCGTGATCACCGAGCGACTGCCGAGGACCATCCTCGGCCTCCTCGTCGGGGCCTGCCTCGGCGGCGCCGGCGTGCTCATGCAGGGGCTCACCCGCAACCCACTGGTCGACGGGGGCATCCTCGGCGTCGAGATGGGTGCGGCGTGCGCGGTCGTGGCGGGGATCGTGCTGATGGGCCTCACCGGCGTGGGTGCGACGTTCTGGTTCGCCCTCGCAGGCGCGGGGATCGCCGCTGCCCTGGTCTTCTCGATCTCGCGGCTCTCCCGTGCAGCGTCCACGGCGATGAGCCTGGTGGTGGCGGGAGCGGCGACCGCCGCGATGCTCGCCGCCGTGATCAACCTCCTGATCGTCCGGGACAACACGGCATTCTCGCGCTACCGGTTCTGGTCGGTGGGGCAGCTCGCTGGGCGCGGGGAGACCATTCCGGAGCTCTGGCCCTTCGCCGTCGCCGGGATCGTCCTCGCCCTCCTCTGCGGCGCCACGCTGAACGCCCTCGCACTGGGCGAGTCGACGGCAGCTGCCCTCGGCGTCCGCGTGCGTCGAGCGCAGCTGGGGGTGGCGTTCGTGGCCGTCTTGCTCTGCGCCGCCGCTGTCGCCGCGGCGGGACCGATCGGCTTCATCGGTCTGATCGGAGCACACCTCGGGCGTCTCATCGTCGGCGCCGATCAACGGCTGCTCGTCCCGTTCGGTATGGTCTGCGGGGCCGCTGTGCTGCTGGCAGCCGACGTTGCGGGGCGCATCACTCCCGGCAACGGGGAGATCGCCGTCGGCATCATGACCGCCGTGGTCGGCACCCCGGTCTTCGTCGTTCTGGCGCGCACCAGGAAGCTGGTCGAGGCATGAGCGGGACCGGCACCGTGGCATCCACGGTCGGCATGCACGTCCGACGCCCGAAGGAGGCGGAAGGCGCCGTCGTCGGGCTTCTGAGGGATGTGCGACGGCGCACGTGGCTTCGGGTCTCCGCAGTCTTCGCGGCTCTCGTCGTCATCGTCTTCGCCGCCTTCTCGGTCGAGCTCCTGGTCGGCGGGAGTGCGGAGCTCTCGCCCGGTGCGGTGCTCGATGCGCTCTTCGGCGAGGGAACGGTCGTCGGTCGACTCGTGGTGTGGGAGTCCCGGCTGCCCCGCGCGCTCACCGCCGTGCTCGTCGGCGCGCTGTTCGGCATGGCGGGTGTCGTGTACCAGCGTCTCATCGGCAACGTGCTGGCCACGCCTGACATCATCGGCGTCTCCAGCGGGGCGAGTGCCGGGGCGGTCGCTGTGCTGGTGGGGCTCGGCGGGACCGGCATCGCCGTCCAGGGCGGGGCTGTCGTCGGGGCCGTCCTCGCCGTGCTGGTGATCTTCGGTCTGAGCTGGAAGCGCGAATCGTCCACCTACCGGCTGGTGCTCGTGGGTATCGGGGTGGGGGCGTGCTTCGCCGCCGTGACGAGCTACCTGCTGACGTTCGCCGACACGATGACGTCGACGCGCGCGATGCGCTGGATGATCGGGTCGCTGGCCGGCACCCAATGGTCCGATGTCGCGCTCCTGGCCGCAGCCCTCGCCGTCGGGATCGGCGCCGTCGCCCTCATCGACCCCTCGCTGGACGCGATCCGGCTCGGCGATCCGCTCGCCAGAGGTCTGGGTACGCGAGTCGGACTCATTCGTGTCGCCGCGCTGCTTCTCGGAGCTCTGCTGGCCGCGATCGCCACGAGCGTCGTCGGTCCGATCGCGTTCCTCGCGCTGGTGTCCGGACCCATCGCCTCCCGGCTGGTCCGTCAGGGCGGGCCGTTCCCCGCCGCGCTGGTCGGCGCCGCCCTGCTCCTGCTCTCCGACATGGTCGCGCAGTCCGCGCCGTTCGTGAGTCCGGTGCCGACCGGAGTCGTGACCGGACTCATCGGCGCCCCCGTGCTCATCTTCCTGCTCCTGACCCGGAAGGCGGATGCCTGATGACCGTGCTCGATGAGGCTTCGTCCGTTCCCCCCGACGTGGGCAGCGCGGAGCAGCCGATACTGGCCGCGCACGGCGTGCACGCCGGCTATGCCGCGAAGACGATAGTGAGCGACCTCGATCTACTCATCGCCCGAGGAGGGATCACCGCGCTCATCGGGCCCAACGCCTCCGGGAAGTCGACGCTGCTCGGAGCCCTCTCGCGTCTCGTGCCCCTGCAGGCCGGATCGGTGCTCCTCGACGGCGCGGACATCCATGCGCTGCCCACGCGGGAGGTCGCCCGTCGGCTGGGGATCCTCCCGCAGAGCCCGGTGGCACCCGAGGGCATCACGGTCGCCGAGCTCGTGCGGCGTGGTCGTCACCCGCATCGCCGGTTCGGGAGCGCGCGGGCCTCCGACGATCTGATCGTCGCCAGGGCGCTCCTGCGCACCGGCGTGGCCGACCTCGTTGATCGTCCGGTGGACACGCTCTCGGGCGGGCAGCGTCAACGTGCCTGGATTGCGATGGCGCTCGCGCAGGAGACGCCGCTCCTCCTGCTCGATGAGCCGACGAGCGCGCTCGACATCGCCCACCAGGTCGAGGTGCTCGATCTGCTGGTCGATCTCGTGGCCGAGGGGACGACCGTGGTCGTGGTGCTGCACGATCTCGCGCACGCCGCCCGCTACGCCTCGACCGTCGTGGCCCTGCGCGACGGCACCATCGTCGCCTCCGGCCCGCCCACCGAGGTCATCACCGCCGAGCTCGTCGAGCAGGTGTTCGGGGTGCAGGCCCGCGTCATCGCCGACCCCGACACCGGAGCGCCGCTCGTGCTGCCGCGCGGACGCCATGGGATGTGACGCGAGTCGCCCTCGCACTCTGAAGTCGCCCTCGCACTCTGAAGCCCTCCTCTCACCCCGAAGAAAGAAGAGACACATGACCCGCTCCGTGCTCCGCCGCCTGACCGCGGCAGCCGCCGCACTCGTCGTCAGCACCGCGCTGCTCGCCGGATGCGGCGCCTCCGCAGCCACTCCGGCATCGTCTGCCGGCGGGGGCGAGGGGTATCCCATGACGCTCACGAGTCCGTACGGGGAGACGACGCTCCAGAGCAAGCCCGAACGCGTCGCCGTGGTCTCCTCGGTGGACCTCGACATCGCGTTGGCTCTCGGCATCGTCCCGGTGATCAGCCCGCAGTACGGCGACGCCGAACTCGATCCCTGGGAGATCGACGCCCTGAAGGGACTGGGTGAGAAGAAGCTCACGACCTACGACTCCACCGACGGCGTGGACTACGAGGCGATCGCGGTGGCCGAGCCCGACGTGATCCTCGCCACCAGCGGCTGGACCCTCGACGCCGACTACGAGCAGCTGTCGAAGATCGCCCCGATCGTCTCCTACACGGGAGCGGACGGGCTGAGCACGATGACCTGGGAGCAGCGCACAGAGTCGGCTGCCACCGCCCTCGGCCGCAGCGATCAGGCGAAGGAGGTCATCGACAGCATCGCCGCCGACTTCGACGCCGCCGCTGCCGCGCATCCCGAGTTCGCCGGAACGACCTTCACCTATGCGGTCATCCACCCCGAGCAGATCACCTACATCTCGTACGAGGGCAGCGACGTCACGTTCTTCACGAAGCTCGGACTCGCACTTCCGGAGCGCGCCACCGACTTCAGCGCCACCTCGGCCGCGGTGAGCCGCGAGAACCTCGATCTGCTCGACGCGGACATCCTGCTGATGGGCTATCCGTTCGGCGACGAAGGCCTGCTGACGCAATCCGACCTGGAGCAGGACGCGCTGTTCCGCCAGATCCCCGCGGTCGAGGGCGGTCACTACGCCGTGATCGACGACGCCTTCGCCTCGCCCCTGGCCTACCCGACACCGCTCACCGAGTCCTGGCTGCTGGAACGGCTCGTCCCGGTGCTCGCCGACGCCGTGGCCGGAAACGGAGGGAAGTGACATGGGGCTTCCCCGCATCGCGACCTACGACGTGCCGGGCGCACACGAGCATCCGACGGGACGCGTCGACTGGACCGTCGACCCGAACCGCAGCGCGATCCTCGTGCACGACATGCAGCAGTACTTCGTCGACGCCTTCGCGGAGGCGGACGGTCCGGTCGGGCTGGCCATTGGCCACATCTCCCGCCTGCTCGATGCGGCGCGCGCGGCAGGCGTCCCGGTGATCTACACCGCGCAGCCGGCCGCGCAGGCTCCCGACGACCGCGGCCTGCTGTCCGAGTTCTGGGGCCCCGGCCTGCAGGACCAGGAGAGCGCCGCGATCGTGGCAGAGCTGCGCCCCGCTCCCGGAGACACGATCCTCACGAAGTGGCGCTACAACGCCTTCATCCGCACGCCGCTGCGGGAGACGCTCGCGGCCCAGCATCGGGACCAGCTCGTCATCGTCGGGGTCTACGCGCACATCGGGTGCCTGCTGACGGCGGCCGATGCGTTCATGAACGACATCCGGCCGTTCCTCGTCGCCGATGCCGTCGCGGACTTCTCCCGCGAAGATCACCTCTTCGCGCTGGACTACGCCGCCAAGCGATGCGCTCGTGTGCTCGACACCGACACGGTGCTCGCCGCCTTCTCCTCCGACGCGCCAGGAGCGTCCCGATGAGCACGGTGGCCCTCGTCACCGGCGCAGCGGGAGGCATCGGCGCCGCGGTGGTCGAGCGACTGCGGCGCGACGGCCGAACCGTCATCGGCCTCGACCGCGATCCGGGGACGGACGTCGTCGTCGATGTCACCGATCGTGCTGCGGTCGAGGGCGTGGTCGCCGAGATCGAGAAGACGGGAGCGGGCATCGATGTGCTCGTCAACGCGGCGGGGATCCTACGTACCGGCTCCGCGTTCGAAGCGGATCCCGATGACCTCGCCGAGATGCTCGCGGTGAACGTGCTCGGCGTGGCGACGGTGTCGAGGGCGGTGGGCACGCGGATGGCGAGGCGGCGGCACGGGTCGATCGTGACGGTCTCGTCGAACGCCGCCGCGACCGCCAGGGCGGACATGGTCGGCTACGGCGCCTCCAAGGCGGCGGTCGCCCAGTACACGATCGGACTGGGTCTCGAGCTCGCTGCCGACGGAGTGCGATGCAACGTGGTCGCTCCCGGCAGTACGCGCACGGCCATGCTCGTCGCCGCCGGGGTCCGCTCCGACGGCGACGACCGCGCGGCGCAGGCGGTGGCGGCAGCGATCGCCGGCGACGCCGGTCGCTTCCGCAACGGCATCCCGCTGGGGCGCGTCGCCGAACCAGAGGACATCGCCGCCGCCGTCGCCTTCCTGATCTCGGACGACGCCCGGCACATCACCATGCAGACGCTGACCGTCGACGGCGGGGCGACGGCGTGCTGAGCGGGAACCCGGAGATCCCGGCTTCCCGGACCCACCCGCAGGCAGTGTGAGGAGAGAACATGTACGGATCGGATGACGTCATCTTTCATGGGCGTCGACGGTGGCACGGCACCGGGCGACGCGCGGTGCTCCCGCGGGAGCTGTCCGCGGGACCGGGTCTGGCCGATGCCGTGCTCTCGATGCTGCGGCGGACGGAGGCGGAGGACGGCGTCCCCCGGATCGCCCTGGGGGCCATCCCGTTCGACCCGTCCCTTCCCGCGCACATCATCGTGCCGGAGCATGTGGTCGAGGTCTCGGCCCAGGACGAAGAGGCGGCCGACGGCGTGGCAGGACCGATCGTCGGCGCATCGTCCGAACCGGCGCAACGTGCCGCGGCCGTCATCCCGCCGGACGACCCGGGCTATCGCATCGCGGTCGGTGCTGCGCTGCGTGCGATCCAGGCCGGCATCGTCACCAAGGTGGTCCTGGCGCGCACGATGGACCTGGAGGCCGGCGATCCGATCGACACCGCCGCGCTGTTCCGCGCCTTCGCGGGGCAGAACCCCTCCGCTTACGCGTATCACGTGCCGGATGACGCGGGCGGAGTGCTCGTCGGAGCCTCCCCGGAACTGGTCGCCGCGGTCGAGGGCGCGCGCCTTCGTTCCCTCCCGCTCGCCGGGACGGCCGCTCGCCACGACGACCCCCGCGCCGACGATGTCGCAAGGGTGGCCTTGGGGTCGTCCGCCAAGGATCGCCACGAACACGCGGTGCTGGTCTCCGAGCTCGCCGCGCGGCTGCGCCCGTTCACCGAGACCCTCTCCGTCCCCCGCGAACCCGAGATCGTCGAGACGCCGCGCCTCTGGCATCTCGGTACGCCGATCGAAGGACGCCTGCGTCCGGGGACCACCGTGCTCGACGTCGCGGGGGCCGTGCATCCGACTCCGGCCGTGTGCGGCATGCCGACCATGGCCGCGCACGACCTCATCCGCATCCTCGAGCCGCAGGACCGCGGGCTCTACGCCGGGCTGGTGGGCTGGATGGACTCCTCGGGCGACGGCGAATGGGCACTCGCACTGCGGGGGATCCACGTCTCGGGTTCGACCGCGCGTCTGCATGCCGGCGCAGGGATCGTGTCGGGCTCCGACCCGGTCGCCGAGCACGCCGAGACCGCGGCCAAGCTCGGCTCCGCTCTGCGTGCGCTCGCCGCCGTCACCCCGGTGCGTCGCCGCACGCTGGTGGGTGCCGCATGAGCGCCGTGGAGCCGCTGAGCGTGGAACCGCTGACAGTGGAGGGCGTCGTGCCCTATCCCGAGGAGTTCGCGGAGCGCTACCGGCGGGCGGGACATTGGATCGGTGCGACCTTCGACGCGCTGCTGCGCGAGGCGGTCGCGGCGGCACCGAACAGCGTCGCGATCGTGGACAGCGACCGGTCATGGACCTACCGCGACCTCGACGGACGCGTCGGCCGGTTGGCGACGGCGCTCATCGCCGACCAGGGGATCCGTCGCGGTGACCGGGTCGTCGTGCAGCTTCCGAACATCGCCGAGTTCGTCGTCGTGGTGTTCGCCCTGTTCCGAGCGGGGGCGGTCCCGCTGTTCGCGCTGCCGGCGCATCGACGTTCCGAGCTGCTGCACTTCTGCCGGACATCCGAGGCCGTCCTGATCGTCACGGCGGAGTACATCGGCGGGTTCGACCACGCCGCACTCGCCACCGAGGTCGCCGACCTCGTGCCGAGCGTCCGCGGAGTGCTCTTCGCGAGCGCCGTCGAAGCCGTGTCCGACGGGAGGACGCAGGCGCAGACCGTCCCCGTTCGGCCGGAGGACATCGCCTTCCTGCAGCTGTCCGGGGGGACGACCGGCACGCCCAAGCTCATCGCCCGCACCCACGACGACTACCTCTACTCGGTGCGCGAGAGCGCGCGCATCTGCGGGCTGCACGCGCACAGCCGCATGCTCGTGGCGATGCCCGTGGCGCACAATTTCACGATGTCCTCTCCGGGCATCCTCGGCATCATCGCGGCGCACGGCACCATCGTCCTTACCACCGACCCGGACCCCGACACGGTGCTGGCTCTCATCGAGCGGCACGGCGTGACGATCGTCCCCGCCGTGCCTCCGCTCGTCCTCTCCTGGCTCAACGCCCCGCAGCGGCAGTCGCACGATCTGCGCAGTCTGGAGGTCGTGCAGGTGGGCGGGGCCAAGCTCAGCCGCAGCGTCGCCGAGCGGATCGAGCCGGCATTCGGATGTCGTCTGCAGCAGGTGTTCGGCATGGCGGAGGGGCTCGTGAACTACACCCGGCTCGATGACGACCTCGAGACCGTGATCTCGACCCAGGGCCTGCGCATCAGCGAGGACGACGAGGTGCGCGTCGTGGACGAAGCCGACCGTCCGGTGCCGCCCGGCTCGCCCGGGGCCCTGCTGACGCGCGGCCCGTACACGATCCGCGGCTACTTCCGCGCGCCGGAGCACGATGCACGATCGTTCACCGACGACGGCTTCTACCGCACCGGCGACATCGTGATCGAGCGGGAAGACGGCTATCTCACGGTCGTCGGCAGATCGAAGGACCAGATCAACCGCGGCGGCGAGAAGATCGTGCCGGAGGAGATCGAGAACGCGCTCCTCACGCATCCGGACGTGCACGACGCGGCGGTCGTCGGGGTGCCGGACGACGCGATGGGGGAGCGGGTGCACGCCTCCGTCGTGCTGCGCCCCGGCCCCGAGGGGGTCCTCCCGCCGGTGCGACCCGTCGACCTGCGTCGTCATCTCGCCGCCGTGGGACTGGCGGTATACAAGGTGCCCGACGTCTTCGCCCTCGTGCCTGAGCTCCCCGCGACCGGCGTCGGCAAGGTCGACCGTCGAGGGGTCGCCGCACACGAGGGGAGCCGTTCGTGAACGCGACAGCTCTGGATGAGGGGAAGGACGTCCCCGAGACCGTCGACGTCGTCGGCGTCGGATTCGGGCCGGCGAATCTGGCCATCGCGATCGCTCTGCGCGAGCACGCGGAGGAGGGCAGACCGCTCGAAGCGGTGTTCTTCGAAGCGCAGGAGGAGCCCACGTGGCACCCGGGAATGCTGCTCGAGGACGCGAGCATGCAGATCTCGTTCCTCAAGGATCTGGTCACCTTCCGCAACCCGGTCTCCCCCTACTCGTTCGTTGCGTTCCTCCATCAACGTCAGCGTCTCGTCGACTTCACGAACCGCGGGTGCGCCGAGCCCCTGCGGATCGAGTTCGCCGCCTACCTGCGGTGGGTGGCCGAGGCGTTCGTCGACGTGGTCCGCTACGGATCCCGCGTCGAACGGGTCACCCCCGTCCGCATCGAGGGTGAGGTCGAGGCCTTCGACGTGCTGGTGGCGTCTGCAGACGGCGTGCGCACGGTGCGCGCCCGCAGCGTCATCGTCGCGGCGGGACTGCGGCCGCGATTCCCGGCCGGCATCGCCCCCGGCACGCGCGTGTGGCATTCGGCCGACCATGTGCACCGCGTGGGGCAGCTGCGCGCTCCGCGTCGTCTCGCGGTCGTCGGCACCGGGCAGAGCGCGATGGAAGTCGCCCTCGACCTGTCCGATCGGTTCCCCGAGGCCACGGTCCATGTGATCTCCTCCCAGTTCGGCGTCGCGCCGAGCGACCAGGGGCCCCTGGTGAACAGGATCTTCGACCCGGCGTCGGTAGACCTGCTCTTCGATGCCACCGATACGGTGCGCGCCAGACTCGACGTGCTCCACCGGAACGCCAACAACGGCGTCGCCAGCTCCTCGGTGATCCGCGCCTTCTTCGACCGGATGTACCGCGATGCCTGGCTCGACCGCGAGCGCCTGGTGCTGCACCGCGTCAGTCGCGTCGTCGCCCTGGAGGAGGCCCCGTCCGTTGTGGAGCTGCGGGTCCAGTCGGACCTCGACGGTGATGTGACCTCCCTCCATGTCGACGCCGTCGTGTTCGGCACCGGCTACCGGCCCTTCGACACCGCGGAGCTGCTGCAGGACGACGTCGACCTCCTCCGCCGCGACGACGCCGGTCGGCCGGTGCTCCGCCGCGATCACTCGGCCACGCTCACCGAGCCGGGCTCGGCGCGACTGGTGCTCGTGGGACAGAGCGAGCACCAGCACGGTCTGACGTCGACGCTCCTGTCGACGACGGCCGTGCGCGCGGGGGAGATCGCCGACGCCCTGGTGGCCGAAGCCGCAGAGAACCAGCACTCGCACGACAGGTCGGCCGGAGCGCACACCGCCGACAGGAAAGGAACCCATGTCCCCGTCTGAAGCCCTCGAGCGCGCCCGTGCGCTCGCCGCCGCCGTCGTGCCGGACGATCTCGCCGATGTCCAGGGAGACGAGGACCTCCGGGACTACGGGCTCGACTCGGTCCGCGTGATCGGACTCCTCACCGCCGTGCGCGATGCGGGCGGCGCGATCGAGTACGCCGATCTCGTCGGCGGACCCACCCTCGACATCCTCGCCGGGGCACTCGCCGCGGCGCACCCCGCACCCCAGGAAGGCGAATCATGAGCACCAACCCCTTCGACGACGAGGACGGCGTCTTCCTCGCACTCGTGAATGACGAGGAGCAGTACTCCCTGTGGCCCGAGTTCGCCGAGGTCCCCTCCGGCTGGCGGATCGTGTTCGGTCCGGCGAACCGGGCGGCGACGCTCGAGTTCATCGAGAAGACCTGGACCGACCTGCGCCCGCGTTCCCTGCGCGAGGCGATGGCCGCGGAGGAGGCGCGATGACCGCGGTCGCCCCTGCTCCGGTCGAGTACGTCGACTTCCCCGTGCGCATCCGAGAGGTCGAGGTCGTGCGCACCACCCGGCTCTCCGACACCATGATCAGACTCACCTTCGGCGGCTCGGGTGCAGAAGGGTTCGAGAGCGCGATCTTCGACGAGCACGTGAAGCTCATCTTTCCCGAGCCCGACACAGGCGAGTTGCGGCTGCCCCGCCCCGACGGCGATGAACTCATCTGGCCTCGTCCGATCCCGACCAGCCGCGAGTACACGATCCGCGCGCACCGACCCGATCTGCGGGAGATCGACATCGACTTCGTCGTGCACGCGAGCGGGCTCGCGTCGGACTGGGCGCGTGATGCGCGGCCGGGAGACAGGGTGCACGTCGCCGGCCCTCCCGGGGGATATCGCGTCAGCGACGACTACGACTTCTACGTGCTCGTCGCCGACGAGACCGCGCTTCCGGCGGTCGCCCGCTGGCTGGAGGAGAGTCCGCGCTCGCGAACGGGGGCTGTCGTGATCGAGGTCGAAGGGCCCGGATCGGAGCAGCCGCTGGAGACGCCGGAGGGCGTGTCGGTGACCTGGCTGCACGGCGGTGGGGCGGCGACCGACAACCTCATCCGCGGCGCTCTCGCCGTCGACATCCCCGATGGTGCGCGGGTTTTCGTCTGGCTCGCGGGAGAGGCCGGCGCCATCAAGCCCCTCCGACGCTGGGTGCGAGACGACCTGGGTCTGACCAAGCACCACTCGTCGATCACCGGGTACTGGAAGCGCGGCATCGCCGACACGCACGAGCACCTCGACGATGACGACGAGGACGAGGACGACGAGGACTGACCTCCCCCGCCCGCCAGCCCGCACCGGGATCCGCTCCTGATCTGGACCCCTCCCACGAAGAGAAGACCGCGATGACCACGACCTCCCCCGTCCCCCCGTCCGACGACCGGCTGCTGAGCGCCGCCGAGCGCAGCATCGTCGACGCGCAGCTGCTGGACCCGGACTCCGACGTCTTCGTCGTCGCCGACCGGGTGGACATCGCCGGCGATGTCTCGACGGCGATGCTGGCCGAGGCGATCCGCGCCACGATCGCCGAGGCGGACACGCTGGGAGACCGGATCGTGATCGGGGACGATGGTGCCCCGTGCCGGGTGCGCAGCGATGCACCCGTGCGGATCGAGGTGCATGACGTCGCGGACCGACCCGATCCGGAGGCCGCAGCGGAAGCGCTGTTCGCCCGCGAGCTGGCACGCGGGCGCGGGGGGCTGGACGCGGATTCGCTGGTCGGACAGGTGATCGTGCGCACCGCAGCGGATCACGTGGTGTGGCTGCTGCGCTCGCACCATGCTCTCCTCGACGGCTACTCGATCTCGCTCATCGCGCATCGGGTGGCCGAGCGGTATCGCGTGCTCGTCGGCGCAGGCCCTCTGGGCGTCGGGTTCGCGCGCTCCTCCTCATTGCGCGACGAAGAACGTGCCTATGCGGAATCGGCCGTTGCGGACTCCGATCGGGCATCGGTGCGGAGCCTGCTCGACGCGGCCGTGGTCGTGGAGGATGCGGATGTCCCTACGCTCTCCGGAGGTGCTGCTCCGGCTGTGCGGCGAGCCCATACGGTCGACGTGCCCGTCTCGGCGCAGACGGCCGCCGACCTCGGGGCCGTCGCAGGATCCGACCGGCGTCTCACCTGGGCGGACGTGCACGTCGCCGCCTTCGCCGCGTTCGCGGGAAGGGCGGCCGGCGTGTCCCGTCTCGTGCTCGGCGTGCCCTTCGCCGCACGCGCGACCGGTGTCGCGGCCCGCACGCCGTCCATGTCGGTGAGTGTGCTCCCCCTCCCGGTGCGGGTCGATCCCGCCGACTCCCTGCTCGCCGTGGCCCTGCGCGTGAGCTCCGACCTCGGGGTGCTCCGGCGTGCTCAACGGACCAGAGGAGAAGAGATCTCTCAGGAACGCGGCATGCCCTCACTGCTGCGCGGACCGGGCGTGAACATCAAGCCGTACACCCCGGTGCTCGACTTCGCCGCGGCGGTGGGAACCGTCAGCACCGTCGCCGCAGGTCCCGTCGACGACGTCGACCTCACGATCATTCCCGCGGCGGACGGCGGTGTGCGTCTGCGACTGGAGGTCAACCCCGACGTGTACTCGCCGACGGAGGCGGACCGGATCGCCGGACGGTATGCGGGATTCCTCGCCCGGATCGCCGCCGAGCCCACGCGACCGCTCGGCCGGGCGGCCGCACTCGCGGACGGTGACAGCGGTGCGTCGGGTTCGGAGCCCCTACCGGACGGCGGGTATCCGCTCGTCGACATCTCCGAGGCGCTCGCGCGTGCCGTCGCGGCCGATCCGGAAGCGGTCGCGATCCGTGCGGGAGATGATGCGGTGACCTTCGCACAGCTGCAGGCGCGGGTGCGTGCGCTCGCCGCCGTGCTCGTCTCCCGGGGCATCGGCACCGACGACGTCGTCGCGATCGCTCTGCCGCGCGGCATCGATCTGGTCGTCACGATCTTCGCGGTGCTCGAAGCCGGCGCCGCCGTCGCACCGGTCGATCTCGCCTACCCGGACGAGCGGATCGCCTTCGTGCTCCGGCATGCGGACCCGCGACTCGTGGTCGCACTCGACGGATCGCCTGCCGCCGCACACCCGCGTGCGCTCGTGCTCGGCGAGGACGGAACGGCGGAGCTGCCGGCCGCTCGGGTCGATGCCGTCTTCCCGGTGCCGGCATCCGGGGCTCTCGCCTCGGTCACCTACACTTCGGGATCGACCGGCACCCCGAAGGGTGTCGGCGTCGGCCGCGGTTCGCTCGCGTTCTTCCTCGCGCATCACGCGGACACGCTCTTCCGGCCCATCGCTGCCCATGCCGGACGGAGGCTCCGCGCCGCGCACACCGCATCGTTCGCCTTCGACTCCTCCTGGGAGCAGCTGCTCTGGCTCCTGCTGGGCCACGAGCTGGTCGTGTTCGACGAAGAGGACCGCCGCGATGCCCGCGAGATCGTGGAGGCGGTCGATCGCCTGCAGATCGATGCCCTCGACGTGACCCCGACCTTCGCCTCCGCCCTCGTGGACTCCGGTCTGCTGGAGACCGCGCACACGCCGGCCCTCCTGCTCATCGGCGGCGAGGCCGCATCCCCCGAGCTGTGGCGGCGGCTGGCCGACGGGCCCGTCCATGCCCACAACTTCTACGGCCCCACCGAGGCCACGGTCGACGCCCTCGGCGCCGTCGTCGAGGGACCGGAGCCGCGCATCGGTCGGGCGCTCGCCGGCACCGACGCACTCGTGCTCGACTCCGCGCTCCACCCCGTTCCCGTCGGGGTCTCGGGCGAGCTCGCGCTCGCAGGACCGCACCTCGCGCGCGGCTACCTCGGGATGCCGGGACTCACCGCCTCCCGTTTCGTGGCTGACCCCCGCGGAGGCGGTGGCCGCATCTACCTCACCGGCGATGTCGTGCGCGTCGAGGAGGACGGGCTGCTCTCCACCCGAGGTCGCCGCGACGATCAGGTGAAGGTCCGCGGACACCGCGTGGAACTCGGCGAAGTGCGCTCCGCCCTCGCCTCCCTCCCGCACGTGGCCCGCGCCGAGGCCATCGTCCGCGGGACCGGGGCGTCGGCGCGACTCCTCGCGTACGCCGTCCCCGTCGGATCGACGGACGCCGCGGACGCCCTCGACACCGTAGTTCTCGACCCCGAAGCCCTGCTCTCCGCCCTGCGAAACCTGCTGCCCGATCATCTCGTGCCGCACGGCGTCGTCGTGCTGGACGGACTGCCGCAGACGGCGCACGGCAAGCTCGACGTCGCCGCCCTCCCGGATCCCGTGCGGAGCGCCATCACCGGGATCGCGCCCTCGAACGACCGGGAGCGCACGGTGTGCCGCGCGATCGCCGACGTGCTCGGGCTCGAGGAGGTGCCGGCCGACGCCGACGTCATCGTGCTCGGTGGTGACAGCATCTCGGTGATCGCGATCACGGCCGCGCTCCGGCGCGCCGGGTGGATCGTCCGACCGCGCGAGGTGTTCGCCGCCCGCACCGCGCAGGGGCTCGCCCCGCTTCTGCGTCCGCTCGATGCCGATGCCGGCGCGCACTCCCTGACCGTCGTCGCCGCGACCGGCCCCGTGCCCCTGCCGCCGGTGGTGCGCGCGCTGCAGGCGCTCGCCCCGTCGCTCGAGGACGTGCGCGACTATGCGCAGAGTGTCGAGATCCGCGTGCCGGGTGTCGACACCGCGGGGGTGACGGCCGCACTCGCCGGCCTCGTCGCGCGGCATCCGGTGCTCTCCCTCGTCGTCCGGGAGGACTCGGGCGGAGACTGGCACGCCGAGATACCCGTCGCCCCCACGCCCATCCCGCTGTTCGAGGGCACCGACGTGGCCGATCTGCTGCCCCGCATGCGTGGGGCACTGGCTCCGACCGAGGGGCGGATGGTGTCAGCCGGGTTCCTGCCGGCCGATGGGGTGCTCGTCCTCGTGGCGCACCATCTCGTGATCGACGGCATCTCCTGGCGCATCCTCGTCGACGAACTCGCTCGTCTACTCGACGGGCGCGATCTCCCGACGGCACCGGAGTCTGCCTGGCGCCGCCGGGCGCTGGCCCTGGAGGAAAGCCGCCTCGATCCGGTCGAGGAATCCCATTGGCGTCGTGTCGCCGACCGCTCGTGCGCGGTCTTCCCGCATCCGATCCCCGGCCCCGAGTCCTCGACGGCGCTCCGTCTCTGGCGGGTGGGGGATGCCCGGATCGCGGCGGCCGTGCTCGACCGGATCCCGGCGGGTCTGGAGGCACGCCCGGATGCGGTCCTCGTCGCCGCGCTCGCCGTGGCCCTGCAGGACTGGGCGGAGGCCGAGGGCACGCTGCTCGTGGAGTGGGAGACCCATGGTCGCGAACCCCTGGACGACGGGGAGGAGCTCGCCGACGGCATCGGCTGGTTCACGACCGAGTTCCCCGTGGCGGTCGACCTGCCCGCGCGCGGGCTCGCAGCGGCCGAGCGTCTGACCTGCGCCATCCGCGCCGTGCGTCACGCCAGGGCGGAGGTGCCGCATGACGGCTACGGTGCGGGCGCGGTGGCGGATGCGGCCGTGCCGGGTGTGCTGCTCAACTACCTGGGACGCTTCGGCGAGGCGACGCGCTCCGCCGAGGGGGAGCGGCCCACGGTGGGCCTGCGCGGAGAGCGCCCGTTCACCGTGCATCACCCGGATCGGCTCAGGATCGGCCACGCGATCGAGGTCGCGGTGTTCGTCGCGCCGGACGATCGTGGGCTCGAGGTCGAATGGACCGTGGCGCCGGCGCTGGCCGAGCGGCTTCCGGTGCTGCTCGCGGCGTGGGACCGTGCCCTCGAAGGGCTGGTCGATCTCGCCGATCAGCTGGCCGCGCCCGGAGCGGGACCCGCGGCGACCCTCATCCCTGCCGAGGCCGCGCTCCCCGGCCTCGACCTCGGGACGATCGAGCGGATCGAGGCGGACAGAGGCCCGCTTCGCGACATCGCTCCGCTCACAGCGCTGCAGGAGGGGCTGCTGTTCCACGCGCTCCGCGACGGAACGGACGACGTCTACTCGACCGTCACGACCATCCCGCTGACGAACCCGCGCGCCGATGCCACGGAACCGCTGGCGTTGGAGACGATCGCCGAGGCCGTGCGCTCGGTGGTGCGGGCGCACCCCCAGCTCGGCGCCGCGTTCGTCGCGGATCTCACCGACCGTCCCGTGCAGCTGATCCCTCGGGAGCCCGAGGTCGACGTCATGATCCACGAGGACGACCACACGGGGGACGACTCCGTGCTCGCCGCCCGCGCCGAGACGCGGGTCGCCGACCTCGTCGCCGCGGAACTCGCACGCACGAGCGATGTATCCCGCCCTCCGCTCCTGCATGCCCATGTGGTTCGCAGCGGGCGCTCCAGTGCCGTGCTCGTGCTCGGGGCGCATCATCTCGTGATCGACGGGTGGTCCACGCCGCTGCTCATCGAACGCGTCGTCGCCGCCGCGGCAGGGCAGAGCGTGGCGGACGGGTGGGGAGATCTCCGTCGCACCCTCGTCGCCCAGCAGGCGGAGGACCAGGCACCGGCGCGCGACGCATGGGCCGCGCACCTCGCCGGCCTCGACGGCCCCACGCTCGTCGCTCCCGCGACGCCGAAAGACGATGACACGACGGCGATGTCCACCCCACGGTCCGCGACGCGCACCATCCCGGTTCCGTTGGATCCCCTGGTCGGCGAGCGGCTGCTGGCGGCCGCACGGAGCGCGGGGCTCACGGCCGGCACCGTCGTGGTCGGAGCCTGGGCGCAGGTCGCCGGCCGCGCCGCGGGGCGCACCGACGTGGTCGTCGGCATGACGACCGCCGGACGCGCCACGGCCGTCGAGGGTGTGGATCGCGTGGTCGGGCTCCTCTCGGTGACGGTCCCGGTCCGACTCCGCCTGCGTCCGGGCATCGCGTTCTCGGCTCAGCTCGCCGAGCTGCAGCAGGAGCGCGCCGGTCTGCAGGATCACGAGGCGCTGCCGCTGTCCGACATCGAGTCCCTCACGGGGGTCGGAACCCTCTTCGACTCGTTGGTGGTGGTCGAGAACTACCCCTCGCCGGTCGCGACCGGCCAGGACCGCCTCCGGGTCGGCGAGGTGCAGGCCGCCGGAGCGACGCACTACGCGGTCGGGATCACCGTGCTCCCGGGAGAGGGGCTCCGGATCGCGCTCGAGCACGATCCGGTTCGCATCTCCGATGAGCGTGCCGCCGCTCTCGCCGCGGAGTTCGCGCTGATCCTGCACAGGCTCTCCGAGGACCTGGGCATCGCACCTGCGGAGCTGCCCGTCGCGAGCGGCGAAGGGGCGCTCATCGGGCCGGACCCGGAGCGCGCGCCGCGTGCGGACGACGGCGCCCCCGCCGTGCTCGCCTCGTTCCGCGCCGCCGCGGCGAACGCTCCGGATGCCACCGCCCTGCGCTTCCGCGATCGGGTCGTCAGCGCGGGCGAGCTCGCCGACGTGGCCGGCGGGTTCCAGGCGGCTCTGGAGCGCGCGGGAGTCGGACCGGAGCACATCGTCGCCCTCGCGGTACCCCGCGGTGTCGAGGCGGTCGCCGGGATCATCGGCACCCTGGCTGCCGGTTCCGCATACCTCCCGATCGACGAGTCCTCCCCACGCGAGCGCGTGCGCGAGGTGTTCGCCGAAGCATGCCCGACTCTCGTGCTCGCCCCGCGGGGGAGCACGGCGGCGGAGCTCGCCGCGGAAGCGGACATCGCTGTCGTCGACCCGGCGGACATCTCGCCGGTGACGCTCGCGCCGCGGTCGGTACCGGGCGCCGCGGCGGCCTACGTGATCTTCACCTCAGGGTCCACCGGACGACCGAAGGGCGTGGTGCTGACCAGAGACGCCCTCGACACCCACTTCGAGGGTCTGCGTTCGGGGCGTCATGCCGAACTCGTCGCGCGGATGACGGCTGAGGAGGGGAGGGACCGGATCGTCGCGGTGCACTCCGCATCCTTCGCATTCGACACCTCGCTCATCCAGCTCCACTGGCTGTTCGCCGGGCACGAGCTGATCCTCCTCGACGACGAGGAGCGTCGGGACCCCGCCCTGTTCACCGCCCGAGCGTGCGCGGCGGACGTCATCGACGTCGCTCCCGTGCTGGCGGAGCAGCTGGTCGAGGAGGGGCTGTTCGACGGAGCTCGGCCGCTTCCTGAAGTGCTGCTGGGCGGCGAGGCGGTCAGCACTGCGCTCTGGTCGGCGCTGCGTGAGCGGTCGGCCACGACCAGGACCCTCAACCTCTACGGACCCACCGAGGCGACGGTCGATGCGCTCGGCGCCGTCGTGGCGGAGAGCACGGAACCGCTGATCGGCACGCCGGTGCCCGGCGCGCGAGCCGTGGTGCGTGATGCCTGGCTGCGTCCCGTCGCCCCGGGCACCAGGGGAGAGCTGTACCTCGAGGGAGGACAGCTCGCCAGGGGCTACCTGGGGCGACCCGGCCTCACGGCGTCGCGCTTCGTCGCCGCGCCCGATGGCTCCCGCCGCTACCGGACGGGCGATCTCGTGCGCGTGGACGGTGCGGGACGCGTCGAGTACCACGGGCGGCTCGACGATCAGGTGAAGGTCGCCGGCAATCGGATCGAGCTCGGCGAGGTCGAGGCTGCGCTCCGGAGCCTGGACGGAGTGTCGCAGGCCGCGGTGGCCCTCGACGCCGACGGTCCGGTGGGCGCGCGCCTCCTCGCCGCCGTCACGACTGTCGAAGGCGCTGCTCCGACGAGCATGCGGCTGCGGACGGAACTGGCGGCTCTCCTGCCAGCTGCGGCGGTGCCTGCCCGCATCGTCGTGGTCGATGCGCTCCCGGTCTCCGTGAGCGGGAAGATCGACCGGGTGGCGGTCCGCGCTCTCGCGCTCGCCGCCCCCGGCGAGGACCCGACCAGGGACGTCGTGGCAGCGACCACGCCTGCGGAGCACGCTCTGGTCGCCGCCGTGCTCTCCGTGATCGGCGGACCCGAGATCTCGGTCGACGACGACTTCTTCGCGCTGGGCGGTCACTCCCTGACCGCGCTGCGCGTGCTCGGGGCGATGCGTCGCACCGGCTACCTGCTCAGCGTGCGCGACGTCCTGGAGGAGCGCGTGCTCCATCGGATCGCGGCGCGTGCAAGGGAAGCGACGATCGACACCGCGCCACCGTCGTCGCCGGAACCCATCGACGCGGGGATGATCCCGGTCTCGGCAGCGCAGCGGAGGCTGCTGTTCCTCGCGGAGCTGGAGGGCCCGAGCGCGACCTACACGGTACCGGTGTCGTACGACGTGCCGGTGGGCACGAACGCGGATGACCTGCAGCGGGCCTGGGATGCGCTCGTCGTCCACCACCCTGTGCTGCGCACGGTCTATCGCCGGGCGGACGGCCGCTTCCGGGCCGAGGTGCTCGCCGATCCCCCTCCCTCGTTCGCAGTGGTCGACGTCGACGGACCCCGTGACGTGGCCGTCGCGGCGGAGGAGGGACGCGTCTTCGACGTGTTCGCCGCCCCGCCTGTTCGCTCCGCGCTGCTGCGCCATCCCGAGGGGGACGTATTCGTGATCGCCGCGCACCACATCGCGGTGGACGAGACCTCGTTCCGGGTGATCCGCGAGGACCTCTCGGCGCTGCTCGCCGATCGTGCGCCCGCGGCCTCGGTGCCCTTCGGTGCGTTCGCCATCGTCGAGTCGGCCGCCGAGACCGCAGCGGTGGGGCGCTGGCGCGAGCGTCTGCGGGGCATCCCCGTCGAGCTCGACCTGCCGACGGACCGCCCCCGTCCGGAGCAGGCCGGATACCGCGCGGAGACCGTCGAGACCGCTGTCCCCCCGGCGACCGTCGCGGCGCTCGACGCCTTCGCGACCGCACACGGCGCGACCCGTCTCATGGTGCTGCATGCCGCCGTCGCGACCCTGTTCCGGGCCCTGGGGGCGGGTACCGACATCGTGCTCGGCACCCCTGCCACGACGCGCGACGCGCGGTTCGAGCGGACGGTCGGCTACCTGGTCAACACGCTGCCGCTGCGGATCGACGTCTCCGGCGATGCGGCGTTCCCCAAGATGGTCGACCGTGCGCGCGATTCCCTGCTCGACGCTCTCGACGACGTCGGGGTGCCGTTCGAGGAGATCGTGGATGCCTGTGCGCCGCGGCGCTCCCTCGCCCGGCATCCGCTGTTCCAGACCATGGTCGCCGTCGAGGAACGGGATCAAGGTGCTCTCCAGCTGCCGGCGGGACCGGCCGTCGAGCGCAGCGGGCTCGTCGACGCCGCGCGGTTCGACCTCGCGATCCGGTACCGGGATCCCGGTGAGGGGCACGGACCGGACGATTCCGACGGTGCTCTCACGCTCGTCGCCGCTGCCGACCTGTTCGACAGGTCGAGCGTCGAGCGTCTGGCCCGGCGTCTCGTGCTGTGGATCGGTCGGCTGCTCGATCAGCCGACGGCACCCGTCTGCACGATCGACTCCCGTCTGCCCGATGAGCCGGTGCGCGTCCCCGAGGAGCGGGAGACGTACCGCTTCACGCCGGTCCTCGACGCGCTCGCTGCTCGAGCACTGGAGGCGCCATCGGCCGTCGCCGTGCGGGGAGACGCGGAGACGTGGGACTATGCCGCCCTGCTCGCGCACGCCGCAGGAATCGCCGGCGAGCTCCGTGCGCGCGGGATCGGGCCGGAGGACCGCGTGGCCGTCGCGGTGGGGCGGACCCCGGCGCTCCTGTCCGCCCTCATCGGCGTTCTCGCCGCGGGTGCCGCCTACGTCCCGCTGGACGTGGACTACCCCGATGCCCGACTGCGATTGATGCTCGACGACGCCGACCCGGCGCTCGTGCTCGTCGACGAGAGCACACGGGGTGCGGGCAGAGGACGGGACGAGCTGTCCGTCCGGTCCGTCGCCCCCGTGTCCGGTGGCGTGTACGCCGCGGCTGCGGTCGTGCGCGGCACGCCGGTGTTGCCGGAGAGCGCCGCATACGTGATCTACACGTCGGGATCGACCGGACGCCCCAAGGGGGTGGTCGTCCCGCGCGCGGCTCTCGATGCCTTCCTCTCCCACGAACGATCCGTTCTCGCCCTGACCTCGGCGGACCGCCTGCTCGCGGTCACGACGGTGTCGTTCGACATCGCAGCCCTCGAGCTGTTCGTTCCACTGATCAGCGGCGCGGCGGTCGTGATCGCGAGTCGGAGCGATGTCCGCGACCCACAGCGTCTGGCGGCGCTCGCGACGGGCGAGGCGTGCACCCTGGTGCAGGCGACGCCGTCGCTGTGGCGGCCGCTGCTGGAGGAGCAGCCGGATGCCTGGCGTGCGGTGACCGCGCTGGTCGGAGGCGAAGCCGTTCCGGCGGACCTGGCGCGTGGGCTGCGTGCGTCGTGTCGCGCGGCACGTGTCGTCTACGGTCCCACCGAGGCGACCGTGTGGGCTCTGGGTGCGAGGCTGCAAGCGGCGGACGAGGAAGCGGCGACGGTGCCGATCGGCCGACCGTTCGCGGGAGTGGGCGCGCTCGTCCTCGACGACGCGCTGCGACCCGTGCCGTTCGGCGTCGCGGGAGAGCTCTACCTCGCCGGCCCTCAGCTCGCCCGCGGGTATCGGGACCGTCCCGATCTCACGGCCGACCGCTTCGTCGCCGACCCCTCGGGCGAACCGGGGTCGAGGATGTACCGCACCGGCGACCTCGTCCGCAGAGAACCCTCGGGTGCTCTGCGCTTCCTCCGCCGCGTCGACGACCAGGTGAAGGTCGACGGTCACCGCCTCGAACTCGGCGAGATCGAAGCCGCGTTGCGCGGCGTCGACGGCGTGCACCGGGCGGCGGCCGTCGTCCGCCCGGATCAGACCGGCCGCGCTCGGCTGCTCGGATACGTGGCGCCAGAGGAGGGTGTGGACCTCGACGGAGCCGCCGTGCGCGATGCCGTCGCTGCCACGTCCCCGGCCGCATCCGTGCCCCGCATCGTCACCGTGCTGGATGCCATCCCGCTCACCCTGAACGGGAAGATCGATCGCGGAGCACTCCCCGATCCGGTGGCGGTGGTCGCGACGGGCCGCGCTGCGGAGAACGACGCGGAGCGCGCGGTCGTCGATGCGGTCGCCGAGGTTCTCGGCCTCTCCCGCGTCTCGCCCGATGAGGCCTTCTTCGAGCTCGGCGGCGACAGCATCTCCTCGATCCGCCTGGTCGCGCTGGTCCGCGCCCGGGGCTTCACGATCACCCCGGGTCAGGTGTTCGCGCACGAGAGGCTGGCCGGCCTCGCCGCCGCCGCCGTGCCTTCGGCAGACGCCGAGTCGCCCGCACCCCGTGCCGTCAGACGGACTCGCGCCCGCCTGGCCCCGCGTGACCTCAGCAGCATCGAACGACTCCTGGAGGAGACCCCGTGAGCACGACCGCTTCCCCCTCGACCGCTTCCCCGTCGACCGTTTCCGCATCGACGGCCGCTGTCCTCGACGTCTGGCCGCTCACCCCGCTCCAGCACGGTCTGCTCTTCCACTCGCTGTGGGAGCGGGAGACCGGGGCGTCTCCCACGTACCTGCTGCAGGCCGCCGTCGAGGTCGAGGGTGAGCTCTCGCCCCAAGCGGTGCGGTCGGCCGTCGCGGAGGTCCTCGCCGCGCACGAGAACCTCCGGGTCGGCTTCTTCGCGGGTTCCGACGGCGATCCGGTGCAGTTCGTGCCGGAGCGCGTCGAACCCGATGTCACCGTCGTCGATCTGCCGGAGGCCGCAGGATCTGCGCGCGGACAGGCGTCGATCACCGCGCCGGTGCAGGCGTTCGCCGCAACCGAATGGGAGCGCGGCTTCGATCCGCAGCGGCCGCCGCTGATCCGGGTCGCCCTGCTGCGTGTGACAGCGGCTCGCGCGGTGCTGCTCGTGACCGCGCACCACCTGCTGCTCGACGGCTGGTCGATCCCCCTGCTGCTCGAGGAGATCCTGAGTCGGGCGACCGGCGAGACCCCGCCAGAGTCGGAGGCGCACTTCGTCGACTACCTCGATGTGGTCGCCCCGGAGGAGCCCGACCCGACCGACGGCGCGCTCGTCACCGGACTGCTGGACGGCGTCACGGAGGCGACGATCGTCTCGGATGGAGGCGCCTCGGAAGGAGCCGTTTCGGGCGTCGATGATTCCCCCGTGCGGAAGGTGCGGCACCGACACGACGGTGAGGCGCTGCGTTCCAGGGCCCGCTCCCTCGGCGTCTCGCCGGCTGCCGTGGTGAGCGCCGCCTGGGGCATCGTCCTCGGTCACATCGTCGACCGTGATGACGTGGTCTTCGGCTTCACCGTGTCCGGTCGCGGCGTGGGCATCCCCGGAGCGGAGCGGATCATCGGCCTGCTCGGCAACACGTTGCCGTTCCGGGTGCGTGTGCGACCCGGCGACCTCGCGTCGGAGGTCGTCCAGCGCGCCCACCGTACGCAGGGCGTGCTCGCCGCGGCCCCCAGCGCCGATCTCCGCACGGTGCAGTCGGCTCAGGGGATCGCCCCGCTCTTCGACAGCCTGCTCGTCGTCGAGAACTATCCGGATGCGATCTCGGACTGGGTGAGCGCGAGCGGCGGTCTGCGGGTGGCGGGCACGTGGGCACGTGACGAGGTGCACTACCCGCTTGCCCTCCTGGTCGAGATCGGCGACATGGTCCGGTTGGAGGTCGTCACCCGGACGGGCGCGCGATACGGCGGGGAGACCGTGCTCGATCTGGTCGATGCCGTGCTCGATGCCGTCATCGCGGAACCCTCGGCGCGTGTGGCGAGGATCCCGCTGCCGACGCAGAGCGGTGCCGAAGACGCCGGCGACGAGCTGGACGGCGGACCGGTTCCGGATGCGGACCTGGACGCGCTCCTCGACGCGGCTCGGGACGCTCATGGCGATCGCATCGCGCTCGTGGCGGGGAAGCAGCGCATCACGACAGCGGCGCTGCACGCGGCCGCCGACCAGCTCGCGCGCGTCTTCGGTGCGGGAGTCGGTCCTGTCGCCCTGCTCGCGCCGCGGTCGTCCGCTCTCGTCATCGGCGTGCTCGCGGCGCTCCGCGCAGCACGCCCGTTCGTCGCACTGGATCCAGAGCTTCCTGTGGAGCGCCGACGTGTCGCTCTCGCCGATTCCGGAGCGACGACACTGTACATCGCGCCGGGGATGGAGCCCCTCGCGGAAGAGCTGGGAGCCACGGGGGCTTCCTCCGCCCCGGTGACGGACGCCGCGCTCGGCGCCGGTTCCGTGCGCGAGCTGCGCGTGGCTGCGGCAGCTGGATCCACACTCGCTGCATCCACAGCGCCTGAATCGACAGCAGCAGACGCGGCTGCGCGTCGCCGTTCCGACGCGCCGGCGTACCTCGTCTTCACCTCCGGAACGACGGGACGCCCGAAGGGATGCGTGAACACCCGAGGGGGGCTCGCCGTGCGGCTCGCGTGGATGCGCGATCGCTATCGGATCGACGAGGGCGATGTGATCCTGCACAAGACGCCGCTCTCCTTCGACGTCTCCGTCTGGGAGCTGGTCCTGCCTCTCGTCACCGGAGCCCGGCTGGTGCTCGCTCCTCCTGCCGCACACCGCGATCCCGAGGCGCTGGATGCCCTCATCGCGGCCGAGGCGATCACGACCCTGCATTTCGTGCCCTCGATGCTGTCCGCCTACCTCGACCTGGTGCCTCGGCCGGAGTGGTCGAGCATCACCCGCATCCTCTGCAGCGGCGAGTCCCTGCCGTCTGCCCTCGCGGAAAGGGCCGCGGCGCTCGCCGAAGCCCCCGTGCACAATCTCTACGGTCCGGCGGAGGCGGCGATCGACGTCACCGCCGGGGATCATGCCGAGGGAGCGACGGGGTCGAGCGCCCCGATCGGACGAGCGACTCCCGGCACGCGGCTGCGCGTGCTGGACCGGCTCCTGCGTCCGGTGGAGCCCGGCGGGGTGGGTGAGCTCTACCTCAGCGGCGCACAGCTCGCGCTCGGGTACCTCGGTCGCCTGGCTGTGACGGCCGAGCGCTTCATCGCCGACCCGAGTGGTTCCGGGGAGCGGCTCTATCGCACAGGAGACCTCGTCGAACGCACGCCCGCAGGGCTCGTGCACCGGGGGCGCGTCGACGATCAGGTGAAGATCCGCGGCATGCGGGTGGAGCCCGGTGAGACGCAGGCGGTGCTCGAGGCGCTTCCCGGCGTGGCGGCGGCGGCCGTCGTGCTGGACGAGGATCCGAGTCCGGCTCTCGTCGCCCTCGTCCGTGCGAAGCCGAGCGAGGGACGACCGCCCCGCGCCGATGATCTTCTCGCCGCCGCTGCCGCCCTCCTGCCGGAGGCGCAGCGGCCGGTCGCGGTCGTCGTCGTGGAGGAGCTCCCGACCACCGTGAACGGCAAGCTCGACCGGGCAGAGGCGCTGCGGATGATCCGTTCGACGAGGTCGGCTCCGGCGGCCGGGACCGACACATCCGGCACCGACACATCCGGCACCGACACATCCGGCACCGGCACATCCGGCGCGGAATCACCCGTCGGGGACACCGGGGTCGGCCCTCGCCTGCTCGCCGCGGCGCGCGAGATCCTCGGGGCGGAGGTGGGTGCCGCGGACGACCTCTTCGCCGCGGGACTCGACAGCATCTCGGCGATCCGGTTCGTCGCGCTCGCGCGGCGGACGGGGGCGATCGTCACGCTCGGCGCCGTCTTCGACGCCCGCACCGTCTCGGCGCTCGTCGCACGCGCGACCGATGCCGGCCGTCCGGCCGTGGATGCGGAGGACGACCGGAGCAGCGCAGGGCAGGCCGGCGCGGTCGTGCTCGACGAGCAGGAGCGTGCCGACCTCGATCGCCGCTTCCCCGGGTGGGAGGCCGTGCTGCCTCTGGGGCCGTTGCAGGAGGGACTCTATGTGCACACGCGTCTGGGCGCGGCAGCGGACGGTGTCGACGTGTACGTCGTCCAGCACAAGATCACGCTCCGGTCAGAGGTCGACGCCGACGCGCTGCGCCGAGCCGGCGATGCCCTGCTCCGCCGCCACGCGAGCCTGCGCGCGGGGTTCGTCGACGACGGGAGCGGGAACCCGATCTCGGTGATCGTCCCTCCGACCGCGATGCCCTTCGCGGAACTCGACCTGCGGGGTCGGTCGGACACGGAGCAGCAGGGGGAGCTGGAGCGTCTCACGCAAGCCCAGGTCGACGAGGGGTTCGATCTGGCCGCGCCCCCGCTCATCCGACTCGTCCTGGTGCGGCTCGGTCCCGCGCACGCGATGGTGAGCCTCGTGCATCACCACATCCTCACCGACGGCTGGTCGCAGACCCTGCTCCTGGAAGACCTGTTCGAGCTCTACGACCGCGCGCTCGCCGTCCCGGGGCCCGTCTCGGACGAGGGACTGCCGCCGACAGCCGACTACTCCGCGTACCTCGACTGGGTCGGCGAGCAGGACCGGGCCGCCGGGATCGACGCCTGGAGATCGGCCCTCGCCGGACTCCCCGGTCCGACCCTCGTCGAACCCCGGTCGATCGCCGCACCCCCGGTGCTCTCCGAGTCGGTCACGGCCGTGCTCGACGCCGCGCTCTCCCGCGGGCTCTCGGCGCTGGCCAGGCGCTCATCCGTCACCCTCTCCACCGTCCTCGGCTACGCCTGGGCGCACGTGCTCCGCGGTATCACGGGACAGGATGACGTGGTGTTCGGGACGACGGTCTCGGGCAGACCGGCAGAGGTCGCGCACGTGGACCGGATGGTCGGCCTGCTGATGAACACGGTTCCGGTGCGGGTGCGCATCCATCCCGGGCGTCAGCTGACGGAAGAGCTGCGATCGCACATGGCCGCGCAGTCCGAGGTGATGCACGCCCACCACGTCGGCCTGAGCTACGTGCAGCAGGCGTCCGGTCAGGCCGTCCTCTTCGACACCCTCTACGTCTTCCGCAATCTCCCCGTCGACGAGGCCGTGCAGTCCGAGACGTTCCTCCGGCACGGCATATCCGAGGCGGAGGCCCACGACGGCACGCACTACAGCCTCGCGATGACGGTCAATCCCGGCGAGCGCCTCGAGGTGGCGCTCGCCTACCGTCCCGATGTGGTGGACGTCGGTCGCGCGGAGCGCTATCTCGATCGGTACCTCGCCGTGCTCGGCGCTCTCGCCGCCGATACGGGCGCTCCTGTCGCACGGATCCCCATCGCGGTGCCGGATGACCGCCCGGCGATCGAACGGGTCAATGCCGAGGCGACCACCGTGGCACCGACCGCCAGACACGGTGCCGATCACGACACGGTCGCCGATCTGCTCGCCACCGCAGCAGCCCGTCACCCCGACCGGACGGCACTGGTCGGGCGGGACGCGCGCGGCTCCGCGGCCTCCTGGACGTTCGCGCGTCTGCAGCGGGAGGTCGACCGGATCGCCGCACTCGTCGTTGACGGCACTCGCGGCCCTGGGTCGGTGGTCGCGCTGGAGCTGCCACGCACGATCGAGCACGTCGCGGCGATCTTCGGCGTGCTCCGGGCAGGCCGGGCGTACCTGCCGTTGGATCTCGCCCACCCCGTCGAGCGTCGACGTCGTCTCGCCGACCGTGCGGGAGCGGAGCTCGTGGTCGTCTCCCCGGGGGCCGCCGACACGGCGGACGAGGGGCCCGCCGGCATACCGCGACGGGAGCTCCCCGGCGCTTCTGACGCCGTGCACGAAGGGACGGAGGCCCGCTTCACCCCGCCGCGGCTCACACCGAACCACGCCGCATACACGATCTTCACCTCGGGCTCGACGGGCGAGCCGAAGGGTGTGGTCGTGCCGCACCGCGGGCTCATGACGATGTACGACAACCACCTCGAGGCGATCTTCCGGCCGACCATCGCCCGTGCAGGGCGCTCGCCGCTGCGGATCGCGCACACCGTGTCGTTCTCGTTCGACATGTCGTGGGAGGAGCTGTTCTGGCTGCTGGACGGTCACGAGGTGCACATCGTCGACGAGGAGAGCCGTCTCGACGTCGAGACCCTCGTGGCGCACTACGGGCGAGTGGGCATCGACGTCGTGAACGTCACGCCCTCCTTCGCGCGGGAACTGCTGCGCGCGGGGCTTCTCGACGGGCGGCCGCCGGCGCTGGTCCTGCTCGGTGGGGAAGCCGTACCAGCCGAGCTGTGGACGACCCTCCGCGACCATCCGCACACGGCGGGGTACGACCTCTACGGTCCGACGGAGTTCACGATCAACGCGCTCGGCGCCGACCTGGCTTCGAGTGCCGAGCCCTGCCTGGGGCGGCCCATCCTCGGAGCGCGCGCCTACGTGCTCGACTCGGGGCTGCGCGAGGTGCCGCCGGGAGGGACGGGGGAGCTGTACCTCTCGGGCGACGGCCTCGCTCGCGGCTACGACCGGCAGACGGCACTGACCGCCGCACGCTTCGTCGCCGATCCCTTCGGTGCACCGGGCGACCGTCTCTATCGGACGGGCGATCGGGTGCACCGCAGACAGGACGGCGGGATCGAGTATCGCGGACGCGACGACGGTCAGGTGAAGGTCCGCGGCTACCGCATCGAGCTCGCCGAGATCGAGAAGGCGGCGGAGAGCCACCCCGACATCGTGCAGGCCGCCGCGTCGGTCGGCGGCGCCACGGGCGGCGTTCTCCGGGTGCATGTGGTCGTCGCACCCGGCGCGCACCTCTCGCCCGACGCCGGCGATCCCGGTGAAGCGGAACAGGCGTTCATCGACGGGCTGCGGGCGCACCTGTCCGGCATCCTGCCTCCCTACGCCATGCCGTCCCTGTTCGCCGTCGTCCCGGTGATCCCACTCACGGTCAACGGCAAGGTGGACAGGGACGCCCTTCCCGCACCGCGTGGCTCTGGCGGCGGCGAACCTCCGCAGGGGCGGGCGGAACGGCTCGTCGCCGCCGTCTTCACGAGAGTCCTCGGCGTGGCCGTCGGGCACCGGGACGAGGGCTTCTTCGACCTCGGCGGCCACTCCCTCCTGGCGATGCGGGTCGTGGCCCAGCTGGGCGAGGAGCTGGGAGTGCGGGTTCCGGTCGGGACCGTGATGGCCGCACCGACCGTGCGTGCTCTGGCCGCCGCGATCGGCGATCCTGCGAGGGATGCCGGTCTCGCGCCGGTGCTCGCGCTCCGCGAGCCGACGACGGACGCGCCACCGCTGTTCTGCGTGCATCCTGCCGGTGGCTTCGCCTGGCAGTTCGCGCCGCTGGTCCGCTTCCTCCCCGCCGGTACGGGCGTGATCGGGCTCCAGGCTCCGCTGCTCTCCGGTCGCGAGAGTGGGGCGCGCGACGTGGACGAGCTCGCGCTGGAGTACCTCGCGCGCATCAGGGAGATCGCACCGCACGGTCCGTATCGGCTGGTGGGGTACTCCTTCGGCGGCAACGTCGCCCACGCGATCGCCGCTCGGCTGGTCGCCGAGGGGGAGGAGGTCGACCTGCTCGCCCTCCTCGACCCGGCGCCGTTGTCCGGGGAGCAGGGAGCTTCCTCCTCTGCCGAGGTGTTCGGCTCGGACGACGAGGCCGCGGTGCGCGCCGAGCAGACCGCCTTCTTCGCGGAGCTTCGGGACGGGACCGGAGACTATCCGCACCTCAAGGAGGCGATCCGCGCCTCGCGCGGTGTGCTCGGGCTCGACGACCGTGCCACGGTCGATGCGATCGTCGCCAGCCACGCGTGGGCCTCAGGACTCATGGCCGCGTCCGTCTCGCCCGTCACCGACGTGCCGACGCTCCTGTTCGTCGCGGGACGGGAAGAGCCCGCGTCGACGGGCTGGGGTGTGCGACTCGGAGAGCGCGCGGAATGCTCCGTGCTGGACGTGGACCATGCCGGGATCGTCGCTCCCGTCGCGTGGGAGCGGATCGGACCGGCCATCTCGCGCCGTCTGGAGAGGGGCAGATGAGTCGTCGACCCGCGGGCGGCACCCAGGCCCATCCGGTCCGGTCGGCCGAACGGGGGCGACTGCTCCGCAGGGCGGCGTGGAGCGTGCGTGGACCGCTCGCGCTGTCGATGGCCGGTGCCGTCGTTCGTCAGGCCGGCTTCCTGGCTGCGCCCTTCGTGCTCCGGTTCGCGATCGACGACGGTGTGATCGGGGGAGACCTCGGTGCAGCGGCATGGTGGGCAGCGGTCGTGCTCGCAGCCGGGGTCGCGCAGTTCCTCGGGATGTGCGTGTGGGACCATTTCGCCAACCTCGCCGATGCGAGGACAGGGGTGCTCCTGCGTACACGCCTGCGCACGTGCGCGATCGCCGACTCGGGGCGCGCATCGGGCGGCACCGGCGATCTGGTGATCCGCGCGGGACGGGATGTCGATCTGGTCCGGGTCTGGGTGCACGGCCTCCCCACCTGGGTCGTGATCGCGGTCACGGTCGGGGTGCTCGTGCCGGGGCTCGCGTCGCTGGACCCCTGGCTCCTGGTGGTCGCGGGCGCCACGGTGCCGTGTCTGATCGTGCTCGCGGTCGTGTACCCCCGGCGATTCGAACGCGCGTCGATGCATGCCGCCGAGGCCCACGGCCGGCGGGCGGATGCGGTCGATCATCTGCTGCGCAGCGCCGTCACCGTGCGCGGGGCGGGGATGGAGAACACGGTGGTCGAGCGCCATGCACGACTTTCGGCCGACCTCTCCGAACGCACCGTGCGGGCCGGGGGCATCCTCGCCCGATGGACGGCCCTGGGCGAGGGGATCCCCGCCGTGGCCACCGCGGTCGGCGTGGTCGTCGCCGTGTTCGCGGTTCTCGACGGACGCCTCACGGTCGGTGGTCTCGTGACGTTCAGCGGGTGGATGGCGACCGTCGGGATCGCGGTGCAGGTCGGGCTCCAGCGGTGGACGCAGAGCGCGGACGCGCGCGTGGGCGCGGCACGACTGCAGCCGGTCCTGGACGCCCAGACGGCCGCAGCGGGTGGGACCTCGGCTCGGCGTATCGTGCTGGACGAGCTCCGGATCTTCCCTGAGGGGGAGCCGATCGCGCTCACGCTCGAGCCGGGTCGTCTGATCGGCCTCAGCGGGCCGACCGGAAGCGGCAAGTCGACCCTGCTGCGGGTGATGGCCGGGATCGAAGCCCCCCACGCGGGCCGCGTGCTCGTGGACGGTGCCCCGCCGACGGGACCCGTCGGCGGGGTGCATCTCGTCCCCCAGCGCCCCCTCGTGCTGAACGGGACCGTGCGGGAGAACCTCGCGCTCGGTGCGGCCACGGAAGACGGCGATGCCGACGACGCGCGCTACCGGCGTGCGCTCGCGACGGTCGGCCTCGACACCGAACTCGCCTCGCGATCGGTCGACGCGCTGGACGCCTCGGTCGGTGAGGGCGGAGGAGAGCTATCGGGAGGACAGGTGCAGCGGCTCGCCCTCGCCAGGGCGCTCGTGGTCGAGCCCGCCGTGCTGCTCCTCGATGACGTCACCTCCGCTGTCGATGCGACGACGGGTGCCCGCATCATCGCGGCGATCACGGCGGTGGCGAGAGAGCGGATCGTGGTGGTGGCCGGGCATGGCGCGATCCTCGACGCGGCGGACGCGGTGCTGCGTCTTCCCGCGCGCACCGAGGTGTCGGCATGAACCGCGCAGTAGCAACGGCAACAGCGGCAGCGACGGCGGCAGCGACAGATGCCACCGGCGGGCGGGTTCGGGCAGCGAACCCCGATCGGCTCGTCGCCACGCCTCCGCGGCGCGGGGTCGTGCGTGCAGCGTTGCGGTTCGCGCGGCCGCACGGCTTCCTGCTCGTCAGCGCGATCGTCTTCGGTGTCGGAGCGAGCCTCGCCGCCACGCTGGCCCCGGTGGTGGTCGGCCGGGTGACCGACGCGCTGCTGCGCGGTGAGCGTGCGGCGGCCCTTGCCTTCGCGGGGATCGGCGTGGGGCTCGCTCTGCTCCAGCTCGTGCTCTCGGCGGTGGGCAGGAGTCGACTGGCCCGCGGCGGGGAGTTCCTCGTGCGCGATGTGCGGGATCAAATCGCGGCGCAGCTGACCACCGTGGCCTTGCGATTCGTCGAACGGCATCGACACGGCGAGCTGCTCCAACGTGGCACGGCCGAGATCGCCGCGCTCTCCGCCTTCGTGCGCGAGTCGTCGACCGCGCTTCTCGTGACTGGGTCGACCGTCGTCCTGCTGGTGACCGTGCTCGCATTCCAGTCCTGGGTGCTGACGCTCGTCCTCGTCGTCGTCTTCCTCCCCCCGGCGCTGTTCGTGATGCACCGGTTCCGTTCCGGGGCCGCTCACGCCTACGGTGCGGAGGCGGCGGCTGAGGCGGACGTCGTGGCGGAGCTCGCGGAGAGCGTGCGGGCGCGGACGCTGATCGCCGATGCTCCGCCGGTCACGCGGCGCCGATTGGACGAGCGCTCGGCCGAGGTCAACGCCGCTGCCGTCCATGCCCAGATGCGCACGGTGGTCCTCGGCCGCTGGATCAGCGCGATGTCGCTCATCGAGGGCGTGACGCTCGCGGCACTCATCGTCGTCGGGGTGTCGATGGTGGGCGCGGGTGCGGTCTCCGTGGGGGTCGTGGTCACGTTCCTGCTGGCGAGCGTGACCCTGTTCTCCGGCTTCGCCGACCTGGTCGCCCTCGTCGGGGCAGTGGAGGAGGCGGCGACGGGTGCGGCGCGCGCGCACGACCTCCTCCGCGCGACCGGCTCGGACACTCCCGTCGGCGTGGGCGGTCGCGATGCTCGCCACGGTGACACCGCACCTGCTGACGCGGCGGGATCCGACGGGGGGATCGAGATGCGCGACGTCTGGTTCGACTACGGCGGCGAGCCCGTGCTGCGCGGGGTCAGTCTGCACCTGGAGAGCGGCCTGCGCTACGGTCTGGCCGGCCGCTCCGGAGCGGGCAAGTCGACGCTGGCACTGGTCATCGCCGGGCTGTACGCCCCGATCAGGGGCACGGTGCGCTGCGGCGATGCCGATCTCGTAGCGCTCGCCCCCGCGGAGCGCGCGCTCCGCGTCGCCTTCGTGCCGCAGGAGGTGCAGCTCGGCACCGGCACCATCGCCGAGGAGCTGCGTCTCGCGGCACCCTCCGCGAATGACGCGGACCTGCGGGGGGCGTTCGCCACCCTCGGCCTGTCGCGGTGGGTCGACGCGCTTCCGGAGGGACTCGATACGGCCGTCGGAGCGGACGGATCTCTCTCCGCCGGTCAGCGGCAGTTGGTCGGGCTCGCCAGGATCGCCCTGCTGGAGAGCCGCGTGATCGTGCTGGACGAGGCGACGTCCGACGTGGATCCGGAGACCGCCGGACTCGTCGAGGCTGCGCTCGATCGACTCGCGCAGGGCAGGACCGTCGTCGTCGTCGCCCATCGGGAGTCCACTCTCGCCCGGCTCGACCGCGTGCTGGAGGTTCGCGAGGGCACCGTCACGGACATCACCTCCGTCGTGCGCGAGGCGACGGGATGACCTCGTCCCCCCTCCTCGACATCCCGCCTCTCGACATCCCGTTCCTCGTGCCCGGCGACGCCCGCGTCCCCGGCGATGCGCGGACCGAAGCCCCGCCCCGCCGCCTGGTGGCCGAGGTCGAGCTCGTCGATCGGCTGGAGGATGCGGATCCGCCGTCCTGGCTCCCGCTCACGCACGACGACCGTGTCCGCCTCGCCGCGTTCCGGCGTGAGGGCGATGCCCGCCGTTTCGTCACGGGGCGCGTCATGGTGCACCGTCGACTTCGGGAAGTGCGGGGAGTCCCGCTGGGCGCCGCCCGCTTCACGCGGCGGTTCACGGCGGCGGGGGAGTGGAAGCCGGTCCTGTCCGGGGAGCCGGGGCGCGGATTCGAGGGCACGCAATGGCCCGACGTGTCGATCTCGCACAGCGGGACGTTCGTGGCCGTCGCCTTCTGCGAGGGGGCGGAGGTGGGGATCGATGTCGAGCAGCACTCCGCCTTCGTGGACGGCGACGACGTGCTGTCCATGGCTTTCACCCCGCAGGAGCGGGCACGCGTGGCGTCGATCGCCGACGCCGCACGCGTCTTCACCGCCAAGGAGGCCGTGCTCAAGGCCGTGGGCTTCGGCCTGGCGATCGATCCGCTCCTGGTCGAAGTCCTCGACGGTGCGGTGCGGCGCTTCGATCACCCGGAGCGTCGCCCCGTGGTGCTGGCGCCCGTCCCGGTCCCTGACCGCCTCTCGGGCCTCGTGTCGGCGACGGTCGCGATCGCCCCCGCCTCCTCCCCGGGCAGTGGGAGTCGCACCGATCAGCCCTGAGCGTCGCCCGCGGCACTCGCGAGCACGCGTTGCAGCGGCTCGTAGTGCTCGACGACAGCCCGGCGATACCGGTCGACGTCGCCGGAGCGCGCCGCTTCGAGCATGTCGCCGTGCGCCTTCGCCGTCTTGTGGATGTCATCGGGCTGCGGGATCCCCAGCTGGGGGAGCACCGCCGTGTGGACATCCCAGAAGGCGCCGACGAGCTGCCCGACCAGGCGGTTCCCGATCGTGCCGAACAGGCGGGTGTGGAAGGCGCGGTCCTCCTCGAGGAAATGCTCGCCGCGCTCGGCCTTGTCGACCATGTCGGCGACCAGCGCGTCGAGCTCGGGGTCATCATCCGCCTTGGCCGCCTCCACGATGCGTTCGGCCATCGAGAGGTCCAGCGCCAGGCGCACCTCGACGACCTCGCGCAGCGCCTGCAGCGACCCCTCCGGCGACAGCACCCCGCGGAAGACGAGGGCCTCCACCATCGGATCCAGCGACATCGGTCCGACGTACGTTCCATGGCCGTGACGCACGTCGACGATGTCGAGGGTCGAGAGGGTGCGGATGGCCTCACGCACGGAGGATCGCGAGACGTCGAGCTCGTCGCAGAGCTCCGCCTCCGTAGGCAGCGGGTCGCCCGGGGTGAGCCCGCGCGTCAGGATGAGCTGCTTGATCTGATCCGCCGTGGTCGAGCGCCGCATGCGTGACGCCCTACTCGTGGTGGACTTCATGGGGCTCCCTCTCGTGCCTGGCAGAAACGCTCCGATCATCTCACTCTTGTGATCTGATCGAACCTGTGTTTAGAGTACATCAGACATCAGATGTCCTCAAGATGTTCCCCCCACCACCCTGGAGCACACATGAACCGACACTTCACCCGCCGTCGCGCGGGTCGATTCGCGATGGCGGTCGCCGGCACAGTCGCCGCATCCGTCGCCCTCGCGGGCTGCGGCGCCGGCACCACCGCCACCCCCGACGAGAGCGCGGCCGCGAGCGAGATCGACCCGGACGCCATCATCGAGGCGGGGATCTCGTACACGCTGAACGGCAGCTTCGACCCGATGGTCGCCTCCGGCGCCGTCACGGTCTCGGCGAACTGGCACGTCTTCGAAGGTCTCGTCGACCTCGACCCGGTCACACAGAAGCCGGCCCCTGCGCTCGCCGCCGACCTCCCGACGAAGATCGACGACACGACCTACGAGATCGACATCCGCGAAGGCGCGACCTTCCAGAACGGCGACCCGGTCACGGCGGACGACGTCGTCTTCAGCTACGACCGCGTGCTCAATCCGGACAACAACTCGCTCTTCCTGTCGTTCGTCGACTTCATCGACACCGTCACCGCGGTCGACGAAGACACCGTGCGCATCACGACGGACTACCCCTTCTCGCTGATCAACGACCGCCTCGGCGTCGTCAAGATCGTCCCGAAGGCGGTCGTCGAGGCCGACCCCGAGGACTTCGCCGCCAACCCGGTCGGTTCCGGCCCGTACTCGTTGGTCTCCGCGGTCCCCGAGGACAAGCTCGTCTTCGAGCGCTACGACGACTACAACGGCCCGCGCCCCGCGCTCGCCGCCGGCATGAACTGGAACCTGCTCGCCGACGCCTCGGCCCGCGTCACCGCGATGTCCACCGGCACCGTGCAGGCGATCGAAGACGTGCCGTACATCGACGTCGACACCCTCGCCTCGTCGGCCGACGTCGAGAGCGTGCAGTCGTTCGGCCTGCTGTTCATGATGTTCAACACCAAGGCGGCGCCGTTCGACGACGTGCGCGTGCGGCAGGCACTGCACTACGCCCTCGACATGGACAAGATCATCGGCACGGGCATGCTCGGCAACGCCACGCCTGCGACCTCGTTCCTGCCCGAGACGTACCCGAACTACCACGAGGCCTCGACGGTCTACACCTACGACCCCGAGAAGGCGAAGGAGCTGCTGGCGGATGCCGGCGTCTCCGACCTGTCGATCACGCTGCTGACGACCGACACCGGATGGGTCAAGGAGGTCGCCCCGCTGATCAAGGAGTCGCTCGACGCGATCGGCATCGACACCACGCTCGACATCGGACAGTCCGCGTCGATGTACGAGAAGGTCGACTCCGGCGACTACACGGTGGCCGTCGCCCCCGGTGACCCCTCGGTCTTCGGCGTCGACCCCGACCTGCTCATGAACTGGTGGTACGGCGAGAACGTCTGGACCCAGACCCGCACCAACTGGGCTGACTCTCCCGAGTACGCCGAGCTGCGCACGCTCCTCGACACCGCCGTCCAGCAGGAAGGCGACGAGCAGCAGAAGACCTGGGACCAGGCGTTCGACCTGCTCTCCGATCAGGCCGTGCTCTACCCGCTGTTCCACCGCAAGCTGCCGACCGCCTGGAGCAGCCAGGAGCTCGTCGGGTTCCAGCCCGTCCCCACCACCGGACTGTCGTTCCTCGACGTCGGCGTGGCCGCGAAGTAGCACCCGCACGGAAGCAGCACCCGAACAGGGGGGCGCGCTCACCCGACGAGCGCGCCCCCTGCACCTCCCTCACCCTCGGAAGGAGCGGCACGTGTCCCACACGCTCCGCCTCATCGGCCGGCGACTGCTGCAGTTGCCGCTGATGATCCTCGGCATCACGTTCCTCGTGTTCTTCGTGATGTCCTTCTCGCCCGTCGACCCGGCCCGCACGGCGCTCGGCGAGACGGCGTCGCCCGCAGCCCTCGAGGCCTACCGTGAGGACCACGGCCTCAACCTCCCCCTGCTCGTCCGCTACGTGAACTTCCTGTTCGGACTCGTGCAGGGCGACCTCGGCACCTACTCCGCGCGCAGCCTTCCCGTGATCGATGAGGTCGCCCGTGCCTTCCCGGTCACCCTGGCGCTCACCTTCCTCGGGCTCATCATCGCCGTGATCGTGGCCTTCGTGATCGGCGTCCTCGCCGCCGTCTACCGCGACCGCTGGCCCGACCAGGTGATCCGCGTCTTCGGCGTCGCGGCGCTCTCCACCCCGTCGTTCTGGCTCGCCATCCTGCTCATCCAGGTCTTCACCCTCGGGCTCGGACTGCTCCCCGCCTCCGGCCCGCTCCCCGACTTCTGGACCGACCCCTCCGGATGGCTCGCCCGGATGACCCTCCCTGCGATCGCGCTCGCGGTGCCGGTGATCGGTCAGCTGTCGCGCGTCGTGCGCACCTCGATGGTCGAGGAGCTCGACCGCGACTACGTGCGCACCGCCCTCGGCGCCGGCATCCCGCGGGTGATCGTCGTCGGCCGCAACGTGCTGCGCAACGCACTCATCACCCCCGTCACGGTGCTGGGGCTGCGCATCGGCTACCTGCTCGGCGGCGCCGTGGTGATCGAGATCATCTTCGCCATCCCCGGGATGGGAACCCTCATCCTCAACGGCGTCACCAACAACGAACCCAACCTCGTGCAGGGAGTGACGCTCGCGGTGGCGCTCGCCTTCGTCGTGATCAACATCATCGTCGACCTCCTGTACGTGCTCATCAATCCTCGAATCCGGGCGGTGTGACATGCGACGCAAACTCACGGAACGGCTTTCCGTCCCGGGCCTCCGCTGGGGCCGCCTGTCCCTCGGGTCGATCATCTGCATCGCTGTGCTGGCGATCATCGCCCTGGCCGCGATCTTCGCGCCTCTCATCGCGCCGTTCGACCCGCTGGCCTCCGGGACTCCCGTGCAGCCGCCGGGAGCGGAGCACTGGTTCGGCACCGACCGTCAGGGCCGCGACATCTTCTCGCGCCTCGTCTACGGCGCCCGCTACTCGCTCGTGATCGGTATCGGGGCGACCCTCGTCGCCCTGGTCGCCGCATGCGTGCTCGGCACGATCGCCGCCACCGCCCCGAAGTGGATCTCCGAGACCCTCATGCGCGTCATGGACGTCGTGATGTCGTTCCCCGGCATCGCGCTCGCCGCGGTGTTCGTGGCGGTGTTCGGCAAGTCGCTGCCCGTGCTGGTGCTGACCATCGCGTTCCTCTACGTGCCGCAGCTCACCCGCATCGTCCGTGCGAACATCCTCGACCAGTACGGGGAGGACTACGTCTCGGCCGTGCGTGTGATGGGAGCGGGCACCCCGCGCATCATCGTGCGACACGTGGCGCGCAACGCGATGGCACCGGTCCTCGTCTTCGCGACCGTGCTCGTCGCCGACGCGATCGTGTTCGAGGCCTCGCTGTCGTTCCTGCAGGCCGGCGTGCCCGATCCCGAGCCGTCGTGGGGAAACGTCATCGCCGCGGGCCGCAACCTGCTCATGAGCGGAGCGTGGTGGGCGACCTTCTTCCCCGGCATCCTCATCATGATCACGGTGCTGTGCCTCAACATCCTCTCCGAGGGGATGACCGACGCCATGGTGTCGCCGCGGGCGCGCAAGATCACGGCCGACGCCGCGAACACCGAGGAGTCCACGCACGAGCTCGAGGTCGCAGCGATCCCGGACGACACGCACGTGATCCCCACCGTCGACACCGCGGTGAACCTCTCCGTGCCGAGCGGCGTCCCCGACACCCTGGTGCCGCGCGCGGAAGTCGTCCCCCTCGCCGAACGACTCGCCGAGCTGCGACGGCGCGAACTCTCCCGCACGGATCGCCTCGAGTACACGGGCGACGAGAAGCCGCTGCTCGAGGTGCAGGACCTGTGCATCTCGTTCCCCCGGCACGGCGACGTCGACGTGGTCGACCACGTCAGCTTCACGGTGCGCCCCGGCGAGACCATGTCGCTGGTGGGAGAGTCCGGATGCGGCAAGTCGATCACCTCGCTCGCGATCATGGGCCTGCTCGACCCGAAGGCCGACATCCGCGGACGCATCCTGTTCGACGGCAAGGACCTGCTGCAGATGGCGCCGAAGGAGCGCAACGCGCTGCGCGGACACGACATCGCGATGATCTATCAGGACGCGCTGAGCTCGCTCAACCCGGCGATGCTCATCCGCTCGCAGATGAAGCAGCTCACCTCGCGCGGCGGCGCCCGCACTGCCGAGGAGCTGCTGACGCTCGTCGGTCTCGATCCGAAGCGCACACTCTCCTCGTATCCGCACGAGCTCTCGGGAGGGCAGCGGCAGCGCGTGCTCATCGCGATGGCCCTGACCCGGGATCCGCGGCTGGTGATCGCCGACGAGCCGACCACCGCGCTCGATGTCACGGTGCAGGCCCAGGTCGTGGAGCTGCTCATGCGGCTGCAGCAGGAGCTCGGCTTCGCGCTCCTGTTCGTCTCGCACGACCTCGCCCTGGTGGCCGAGCTCACCCACCGGATCACGGTGATGTACGCGGGCCAGGTCGTGGAGCAGGGCACCACCCGCGAGGTGCTCACCCAACCTGTGCACGAGTACACCCAGGGCCTCCTGGGCGCGGTGCTCTCGATCGAGGCCGGCTCCGACCGTCTGCATCAGGTCTCGGGAGTCGTGCCCTCACCGCGCGACTTCCCGGCGGGCGACCGCTTCGCCCCGCGGTCCAGCGACCCCTCGCGGTATGCCGGCACCACCCCGGTGCGCCGACACATCGAGGGGACAGAGCACTACTACTCCGCGCATCCGGACGATGCGCCCGTCGAGGCGATCGGAGCAGGACGATGAGCGAATCCGTCATCGAGCTGAAGGACGTGCACGTCCGCTACAAGACCCGTGCGTCCTCACTCTTCCGTCCCGAGTACGTCGATGCGCTCGCGGGCGTCTCGCTCACGGTGAAGCGCGGGCAGACCCTCGGCATCGTCGGCGAGTCCGGTTCGGGCAAGTCGACCTCGGCCAAGGTGCTGATCGGCCTCGAGAAGCCCACGAGCGGGCAGGTCGTGTTCGGCGGCGAGCCGGTGCGATCGTTCACGCCCGCCGTGCGCAAGCGGCTCGGGCGCATCCTGTCCGTCGTCTTCCAGGACCCGGCGACCGCGCTGAACGCCCGGATGACGGTGCGCGATGCGCTCCTCGATCCGCTGCAGGTGCACCGCCTCGGCAGCGCGGCGACCCGGAGCCGCAAGGTGCGCGACCTGGTGGGTCTCGTCGGGCTGCCGCCCTCGGCCCTGGACGCGCTGCCCAGCCAGCTCTCCGGAGGGCAGCGCCAACGTGTCGCCATCGCCAGGGCGCTCGTGCTCGACCCGCAGGTGATCGTCGCCGACGAGCCCACCTCGGCGCTCGACGTCTCGGTGCGGGCGCAGATCCTGAACCTGCTGACCGACCTGAAGGAGCAGCTCGGCCTCGGCATGGTCTTCATCTCCCACGACATCCAGACCGTCCGCTACCTCTCCGACGAGATCGCCGTGATGAACAAGGGGCGGGTCGTCGAGTTCGGCGACGCGGCCCGTGTGTTCGACGCTCCCTCCGACGACTACACCAGAACGCTGCTGGGCGCTGCGCCCTCGCTGCTCGAATCCCACCACTGAAACGACCGGAACACACATGTCTGCTGCCCCCTCCGCCCCCGTCTTCGCGGGCGTCGTCCCGCCCGTCGCCACCCCGTTGCTCGAGGACGGCTCGATCGACCACGCCTCACTCTCCCGTCTCGTCGACCGTCTCGTCGACGAAGGTGTCTGCGGACTCTTCGCTCTCGGCTCCACGGGCGAGACCGCGTACTTCACCGACGACCAGCGCGTGGAGCTGCTCCGCACGATCGTCGCGGCGAATGCCGGCCGGGTGCCGATCATCGCCGGCGCGATCGAGCTCACGGCTCCCCGCATCATCGAGACCGCCCGCCGTCTGGTCGACGCCGGCGCGCAGGCGATCGTCACGACGGCTCCGCTGTACACGCTGAACTCCGCCGCCGAGGTCGCCGACCACTTCCGCACCATCGCCGCGGCCATCGACGCCCCGCTGTGGGCCTACGACGTCCCGGTGCGCGTGCACTCCAAGCTCGGCATCGACCTGCTCGTGCAGCTCGGCAGCGAGGGCGTGATCCAGGGCGTGAAGGACTCCTCGGGCGACGATGTCTCGTTCCGGCGTCTGATCGCGGCGAACCGGGCGGCGGGGAGTCCGCTGCAGCTGCTCACCGGTCACGAGGTCGTCGTCGACGCCATGGCGCTCGCGGGTGCCGACGGCGTGGTCCCCGGACTCGCGAATGTGGAGGCCGCGGGATACGTGCGGCTGTGGGGGGCGGCCAAGAGCGGCGACTGGGTGACCGCCCGGGCCGAACAGGAACGCATCAACCGTCTGTTCGACATCGTGTTCCAGCCGCAGGGGCTGTCGGGGGATGCGACCGGTGTCGGCGCGTTCAAGGCCGCCATGCACGCCCGCGGCATCATCGATCACGCCACCATGGCTCGCACCGTGCAGGCGCTCGACGACGATGCGGTCTCCAAGATCCGCGACATCCTCGACGAGCTGCACCTGCTCCCTGTCGCCGTCGCCTGATGGGCGAGGTCGTCCTCGCCGTCGACATCGGCGGCACCAAGACGGCCGCAGCGCTCGCCGACCGCCACGACACGCTGCTGCGCACCGAGGTTGCCACGACTCCCGCCGCGGAGGGGCCGACGGCCGTCGTGGCCACCGTCGTCGTCCTCGCCGAGCGGCTGCTCTCCGGCACCGGGCTGCGCCTGTCGGGAGTCGGCATCGGCGCCGCCGGGGTCGTCGATGCCGGGAGCGGGACGATCGTCTCGGCCACCGACACCTTCGCGGACTGGCCGGGCACCCCTCTTGCCGCCCTCGTGCGCGCCGGGCTGGGGGCGCACCTGATCACGGATGCTCCCGTGCGGGTGCAGAACGACGTCGATGCGCACGCGGCGGGGGAGTACCGGCACGGGGCGGCGGCCGGGGCGGCGAATGCGCTCATCGTCGCGGTCGGCACCGGTGTCGGCGCCGGACTGATCCTGGGCGACGATGCCGTGCGCGGAGCGCATCACGTCGCGGGGGAGATCGCGCACCTCCCGGTGCCGGGAGCCGCGCACCTGCGCTGCCCCTGCGGCAGACCCGGACACCTCGAGGCGATCGGCTCCGGCATCGGCATGCACCGGCACTTCCTCTCGCTCGGAGGAGACCCCGGGATCACCGATGCCCGGGGGATCGCGGCGGAATCCGTTGCCGGTGACCCCATCGCCCGCCGCGCCATCGGCGAGTCAGCCGCAGCGGTCGGACGCGCCATCGCGGGAGCGGCCACGATCCTCGATCCCGAGCGCATCGTGGTCACCGGCGGCGTGCCGAACATCGGTGAGGACTGGTGGCGCCCGATGCGCGACGCCTTCCACGCCGAGGCGATCGATGCGCTGCAGAGCACGCCCATCCTGCCGGGTACTCTCGGCGACGACGCCCCGCTGCGGGGAGCTGCGGCATCCGTCTGGAGGAGCCCATGAGACTCGCCGACCCCCTCGAGCAGCTGCGTGGCGGCCTGATCGTCTCGTGCCAGGCCTACCCCGGTGAGGCGATGCGCGACCCGCGGACGATGGCCCAGGTGGCCGCGGCTGCCCTCGTCGGGGGTGCCGCGGGCATCCGGGTGCAGGGGATCGGCGACATCCGTGCGACGGCCCACCTCCCCGTGCCCGTCGTGGGTCTGTGGAAGGACGGCGATCGCGACGTGTTCATCACTCCGACGCTCGACCATGCCAGGGCCGTCGCCGACGCGGGAGCCGACATCATCGCGGTCGACGGCACCCGTCGCGATCGTCCGGACGGGTTGACTCTCGGGGAGACGATCCAGGGTCTTCGCACGCACACCGACGCCCTGATCATGGCCGATTGCGGTTCGCTCGACGATGCGCTCGCCGCAGAAGAGGCGGGCGCCGACATCCTCGGCACCACCCTGTCCGGCTACACGGGCGAGCGCCCGAAGAGCACCGGCCCCGATCTCGAGCTCATCGAGCTGATGGCGGCCCGCTGCCGTCGTCCGATCGTCGCCGAGGGGCGCATCCACACGCCGGCGCAGGCCGCGGACGCGATCGCCACTGGTGCCTTCGCCGTCTGTGTCGGCACCGCCATCACGCATCCCTCGACGATCACGACGTGGTTCGCCGATGCGGTCGCGCGAGCGCGCGCATGACTGCGCCCGTCCTCGTCAGCGCCTATCCGGCCTCTCCGGCGCACGCGCGCTGGGACCCGGAGCTCGAAGGGGAGCTGCTGCCCGCGCTGTGTGCGCTTCCCGGGGTCGCCGGGCTCGAAGTGCCGTGGATGGGAGGCATCCACCCGCACGACGAGGCCTGGTTCCTCGCGAACGTGCCCGCCGTGCCGCTCGCCGTGACGCCGATCCCCTTCGTGATGGGGCGCCTGGGGAGCGACTCGCGATATGGTCTGGCGTCGACCGATGAAACGGGTCGCGCGGCAGCCGTCGACGACCTGCGCCGCGTCGCCGCCGACATCGCGCGCATCGACCGCGAGAGCGGCGCGACCGTGGCCGTGGTGACCCTGCACACCGCCCCGCGGGTGGCGGGAGCCGTGGAACCGTTCGTGCGTTCGCTGCAGGAAGCCGCCGCCCTCGACTGGTCGGGAGCGCGCCTGGTCGTCGAGCACTGCGATGCGTCGGTGCCAGGGCAGATCCCGGAGAAGGGTTTCCTCTCCCTCGACGACGAGATCGCCGCGATCCGGTCAGCGGGAGCGCCGGTCGGGCTCTGGCTCAACTGGGGTCGCTCGGCGATCGAGCTGCGCGATGCGGACGCCGTGACCGCGCAGATCGCCGCAGCCGCAGCCTCCGGGTTCCTCGTCGGCCTCGCCTTCTCCGGCGCTGCGGCCGTGCAGAGTCCGTACGGTCCTCCGTGGGTGGATGCGCATCTGCCGATCGCCTCGACGCATCCGGAATCGGCCTCGCTCCTCGATGATGCACACGTCGCTGCGGCACTCGCGGCAGCGGGCGACGTCGCCTGGCTGGGGCTGAAGACGGCCCGACGCCCTGACGACGCCAGTGCCCGGGACGCCCTGCGCACCGTCGCGCGGAACCTCGAGGTGCTGCGCCGACCCTTGTTCGACGTCTGACCTCTCGCTAGAGTGACTTGAAATCAGACATCAGACGTCTGATTTCCGCACGAACAGAAAGGTCTGTCCATGCACGTTCCTCTCCCGCCCGCCTCTCGGAATGGCCGTGGCCGCCGTCGCCCGCTGCTGCGATACGGCACTATCGCGGCGCTCGTCCTCGCCCTCACCCTCCCCGCCACCGCAGCTTCGGCGGCCCCCGCCCCCGGGTACCTGACCGATCCGAACGCCGATCCGGGCGACTACCTCGAGCTGAACATCGGTGCCGACCGTACCGCCGCGAACTACTTCTACCGCATCCCCGCGCTCGCCCACCTCGGCGACGGCGTGGTCCTCGCGTCGTGGGATGCCCGACCGGGGAGCGCGGCCGACGCCCCCAACCCGAACTCGATCATCCAGCGCCGTTCGACCGACAACGGTCGCACCTGGGGCCCGCTGCAGATCATCGCGGCAGGGAAGACCGGAAGCGGCCAGTACGGCTACTCCGACCCGAGCTACGTCGTCGACCGGGAGAGCGGCCGCGTCTTCGCGTTCTTCGTGCACTCCAAGGACCAGGGATTCCAGGGGAGCGCCTACGGAGACGACGACGCGAACCGGCAGGTCATGGGCGCCGCGGTGATCCACTCGGACGACGGCGGTGCGACATGGAGCGCCCCGCGGCTGATCACCGACGTCGCCAAGACCTCGAACGGCACCACCAGCGCAGGCGTGTACACGCCCGTGGCGGGGGACGTGAAGGGCACGTTCGCGACGTCGGGCGAGGGCATCCAACTGCGTTACGGCGCCCACGCGGGCCGACTCATCCAGCAGTACGCCGGCACGGTGCGGCAGTCGAACGGATCGACGGCGATCCAGGCGTACTCGGTGTACTCCGACGACGGCGGTGTCACCTGGGAGCGCGGCGAGTATGTCGGCACCGGCATGGACGAGAACAAGGTCGTCGAGCTCTCCGACGGCCGCGTCATGCTCAACTCGCGCGACAGCTCCAACGGCCGTCTGCGCAAGGTGGCGATCTCGACGGACGGCGGCCACAGCTACGGGCCGGTCACCCGTGACCCCGAGCTGCCCGACCCCACGAACAACGCCTCGATCACGCGCCTGCACCCGGACGCCCCTGCGGCCAGCGTCGACGCGAGGAAACTGGTCTTCACGAACGCCAACAACGGCGCCGACGGCAACCGCGTGAACGGGGCGGTGCGGCTCTCGTGCGACGACGGCGAGACCTGGCCGGGCCTGCGCACGCTCGAGACCGGCACGTTCGCCTACTCCAGCGCCACGGCGATCGACGACGGCAGGGTGGGGGTGCTGTGGGAGGCCGGATACACGAACACCATGCAGTTCTCCTCGTTCGACGAGGCGTGGATGAACGCGGTGTGCGCCCCGCTGTCGGTGCCGCAGACCGCTCTCACCGCCGGTGCGGCCACCACGGTTCCGGTCACCGTCACGAACCAGGAATCGACAGCGCTCAGCGGTGCCGTCACCTTCCACACTCCGACCGGCTGGACGGCGACCACGGCGCAGGTCACCGGCCTCGCACCGGGCGCGAGCGCCACCGTGAACGTGCAGGTCACCGCACCGCAGGGAGCCGCCGGCGCCCAGCGTCTGCAGGCCGCCTTCACCGCGGCCGACGGACGGCTGAGCCAGACGACCGCGACGCTCACGCTGCCGCAGTCGTCGGTGCTCGGCGCGACGCTCACAGCGACCCACACGTCGGCGGCGCGGAACGTTGTGACGAATCCGTACACCGTCGGCGAGCAGCTGAGCTTCCAGGTGCGGGTCGTGAGCACGGCGGGCATGAACACGGTCGTGACCCCGGCGGCGAACACCTTCACCACCGGCTTCGCCCCCACCGCGTGCCGGTGGCTGAACCTGCCGGCGTACGACGCCTACGACTGCAGCACCCCGCGGCGTACGCTCACGCAGGCCGACATCGACCGCGGCTGGTACACGCCGGAGTTCAGCTTCACCGTCGCGCCGGTCGACGGCTCGGCCCCCGCTGTCACCGTGACCCACGCGGCCGCGCCCGTGGTGCTGCGCGACGGCGTGCTCGCGGCGACGATCACGGGAGCGCGGGCGGATGCCGGGCGAGACCTGGCGGCGACCCCCTACGCGGTGGGTGAACAGGTGCCCTACGGCTTCCGGGTCGACAACCGCAGTCCGGTCACGGTCTCGGTGGTTCCCGCATCCGGCGACTTCTCGCCCTTCCTCCCGCCGGGGGCAGGAAACTGTCGGTATCGGGACCTGCCGGTCGGCGCGGGGTACGACTGCGGGACCGCGCGCCACACGGTGACCCAGGCCGACATCGACCGCGGCTTCTTCGTCGCCGACACGACGTGGACGGTCGAGGCGGCAGGGCAGTCGACGAAACGCATCGCCGTGGCGGGCGGCGAGGTCGATGTGATCGCGCGCACCCCCGGGGTGTCCGGCGCAGCAGTGGGTGAGTGGGCGGACGGGAACGGGAACGGCGTGGCCGATGCCTCCGACACCGTGACGTGGACCCGCATCGTCGAGAACACCGGCAACGTCGCGCTCGATGCCGTGACCGCTGCCGGAGCGGACGTGGGGGTGCTCGCCCCCGGTGAGAGGACGACCCTCGATCCGATCGTCGTCCGGCTCACGACCGACGACATCGCGCGCGGGTCGATCGATTCGGCCCCCTTCGATGCGGCGGCGGTGAACGGGGCGCTCGAGGTCTCCGCTTCGATCGACGCCTCGCCGCTCGTGCTTCCCATCGCCGCCGCATGGAGCACCGGGACCGTGTATGCCGAGGGGCAGCTCGTCTCGCTCGACGGGCGCCTGTGGCAGGCGTCGTGGTGGACGCGCGACCAGCGCCCAGGCGACCCCGTCGGTCCGTGGCAGGAGCTCGTATCCGACGCGGAGGGAGCGACCGTGTGGACGGCCACCCGCGTGTTCACCGCCGGCGATGCTGTCGTGCACGACGGCATGCGTTTCGAGGCGAAGTGGTGGACGCGCAACCAGCAGCCGGAAGCTGCGAGGACCGGCGGCCCGTGGCGGACGCTCGACTGACGCTCCTCCGCAGAGGGGGCAGCCGACGAGCGTCCTGAAAACTCACAGCCCGTTCCCAGGGCTGCGGGACCAAATCGGGCCGCTCGTCGGTTCTTCTCTGAGACGGCGCAGCCAGCGACGTCGGAGAAGGAGCCAGATCATGTCGAACGACTACGGCAAGACCCCCGAGGCCGTCAGCGGCCTCACCCACCTGCAGTACGAGGTGACGCAGCAGGACGCCACAGAGCCGCCGTTCCGCAACGCCTACTGGAACAACCACGACGACGGCATCTACGTCGATGTCGTGTCCGGCGAGCCCCTGTTCTCGTCGACCGACAAGTTCGACAGCGGTACCGGCTGGCCGAGCTTCACGAAGCCCATCGACGCCGACGCGGTGACCACGCGCACCGACCGGTCGCTGTGGATGAAGCGCACCGAGGCCCGTTCCGCCGGTGCGGACAGCCATCTCGGACACGTCTTCGACGACGGACCCCGCGCCGAGGGCGGTCTGCGCTACTGCATGAACTCCGCGGCCCTTCGCTTCATCCCGGCGGACAGCCTGGAGGAAGAGGGGTACGGTCGCTACAGCGTCCTCTTCGCACGCCCCACCACCACCGACACCCCCGACACCGCTGAGGAGCAGTCATGACCGACGACGGAAACATCACCCGCACCCCTGGAACCGAGACGGCCGTGCTCGCCGGCGGCTGTTTCTGGGGCATGGAAGACCTGATCCGCCGTCAGCCCGGCGTGCTCGACACCCGCGTCGGTTACACCGGCGGCTCGAACGACCACGCGACCTATCGCAACCACCCCGGCCATGCCGAGGCGGTCGAGATCGTGTTCGACCCGACGAAGACGACGTACCGCGACATCCTCGCGTTCTTCTTCCAGATCCATGACCCGTCGACCAAGGACCGTCAGGGCAACGACATCGGATCGAGCTATCGTTCCGCGATCTTCCCGCTCACACCGGAGCAGGAGACGGTCGCGCGCGACACGATCGCCGACGTCGACGCGTCCGGTCTCTGGCCCGCGAAGGCCGTCACCACGATCGAGCCGGCCGGTCCCTTCTGGCAGGCCGAGGAGGAGCACCAGGACTACCTGATCAAGTACCCGAACGGCTACACCTGCCACTTCCCGCGTGCGGGATGGGTGCTGCCGAAGCGCGACGAGGCCGCCGCCGTCTGAGCGCATCCCGACGTGTGGCCCGGTCGCCTGTCGACCGGGTCACACGTGTGTCGGATGGGTCTCTGCGGGCGAGGACTCTGCGGGCTAGGACTCGGCGGGCTGGGACTCTGCGAGGAACGCCACGGCCGCTTCCTTGAAGTCGCGGGAACCGGGGGCATTGAAGTGGTTCCGGTTCGGGATCTCGAAGAACCGACCGTCGGGGGCGGCCGCGGCCAGAGCCCGCGAGCCCTCGATGATCGCGTCCTTCGACCCGGTGGCGAAGAGGATCGGTCGAGTCGGCGCATCCGAGGGATCGGGGTCGATCATGCCCGATGCCCGCATGCCCTCGGCGAGTGCGACGAGCGCCTGCAGGTCGTTGCCGGGCACCCGCTCGGTCAGCGCGATGTAGTTCTGTGTCGTCCGGTCGGCCACCGGCGTGCCATCGGCGATGTAGGCCCGCACCTGATCGAGGTCGAGCCGCGCGAGAGGGATGCCGTCCGGCACGCCTCCGAGCACCGCCCGTCCGATGCGATGCGGCAGCTCGCGGACGACCTCCCAGCCCACCCGCGCGCCGAGGGAGTACCCGACGTAGAACGCGTCGTCGACGAGGTACGTGTCCATCACGGTCTCGACGTCGGTGACCAGGGTGCGGATGCGATAGCCGTCGGGGTCGTGCGGCTTCTCGCTGAGGCCGTGCCCCCGCTGGTCGAGCGCCAGCACCCGATAGCCCGCACGCGTGAGCTCACGCACCCAGCCCGTGAGCACCCAGTTGTCGCGCGCGTTCGATGCGAAGCCGTGCACGATGACCACGACCGGGGCGTCGAGCTCACCCCAGGTGTAGGTCGCCAGCCGGGTGCCGTCGGCGGCGTACACGTGTTGGGGTGCGGGCATGCTGGTCAGGTCGGAGAGAGGGACGGCCACCTCTCCATCTTGGCCCTGTTCGCGGACGCGGGGCTCAGACGCCTTCGCGGGTCTGGGCGATGGGGCGGGCATCACCGGGCCACGGGGCACTGCGAGAAACGGCCCCCGGGGACCGAAGTCCCCGGGGGCCGTTTCTCGTTCCGGCGATCGCGAGGATCAGACCCGATCGCGCAGGGCGGCACCGAGCTCGGCGTCGACGTTCGTCCAGTACTGGAAGAAGCGCTCGCGGATGGCGTCGACCGTGATCGAACGCCCCTGACCGGTCAGGGTCTCCAGGAAGCGCGCGCGCTGCTCACCGTCGAACACGTCGCGGTAGAGCGTGCCCGGCTGGCCGAAGTCGTCGTCCTCGGCGTGCAGGGTCGCGGCGGAGCGCTGGATCTCGCCGTCGGCTTCCCAGTTCACCTCGATGCCCTTCGACGGGTCGGCCTCCGGTCCGCCTGCCGCTCCGTAGGAGTTCGGCTGGTAGGTGCGGTGCGCGGCATCGTTGAACTGGTAGCGCATCGAGCCCTCGTGCTGGTAGTTGCGCGCCTCGCTCGCGTGCGGCTGGTTCACCGGCAGCTGGTTGTAGTTCGGGCCGATGCGGTGACGCTGGGCATCCGGGTAGGCGAAGATGCGCCCCATCAGCATCTTGTCCGGGGAGATGCCGGTGCCGGGCACCTGGTTCGATGGCGAGAAGGCGGCCTGCTCGATCTGCGCGAAGAAGTTCTCCGGGTTGCGGTTCAGGGTCAGGGTGCCGACCTTGATGCGCGGGTAGTCCTTCTTGGAGATGGTCTTGGTGAGGTCGAACGGGTTGAACCGGTAGTCCTTGGCCTCGTCGTACGGCATGATCTGCACGTAGAGGTCCCACTTCGGGAACTCGCCGTCGGCGATCGAGCGGAACAGGTCGCGACGGTAGTGGTCGGCGTCCGACCCGGCGAGCTGCTCGGCCTCTTCGTTGCTCATCGCCTCGACGCCCTGCTGCGAGATGAAGTGGTACTTCACCCAGAAGACCTCGCCCGCGGCGTTGATCCACGAGTAGGTGTGCGAGCCGTAGCCGTTCATGTGGCGCCAGCTGAGGGGGAGACCGCGGTCTCCCATGAGATACGTGACCTGGTGAGCGCTCTCCGGCGACAGGGTCCAGAAGTCCCACTGCATGTCGGGGTCGCGCAGGCCCGAGTCGGCCAGTCGCTTCTGCGAGTGGATGAAGTCCGGAAACTTGATCGCGTCGCGCAGGAAGAACGTCGGAGTGTTGTTGCCGACGATGTCGAGGTTGCCCTCCTCGGAGTACATGCGGAGCGAGAAGCCGCGCACATCGCGCCAGGTGTCGGGCGAACCCTGCTCGCCGGCGACCGAGGAGAAGCGGATCAGGGTCTCGCTCGTCGCTCCCGGCTGGAAGACGGCTGCCCGCGTGTAGGCGGACACGTCTTCGGTGACGACGAACTCGCCGAACGCGCCGCCTCCCTTCGCGTGCGGGTTGCGCTCCGGCACCCGCTCGCGGTTGAAGGCCGCGATCTTCTCGACCAGGTAGTGGTCGTGCAGGACGGTGGGGCCGTCGGCACCGACGGTGAGCGAATGCGTGTCGCTCGCGATCGGGGCTCCGGCCTGCGTGGTGGTGGCAGGTTTCGTCATGGTGTTCTCCTTCTCCGCGTGGGCGCGACGATCACCCCCATCCGGGGACGGGCGATCGGCGGCCCTGCTACTGCGCGGCGTTCTGGCAACTGGGGCACAGGCCCCAGAAGGTGACTTCGGCTGTCTGGACGGTGAATCCCCCCGTCGAGGACGGGGTGAGACACGGAGCTTCACCGACGACGCAGTCCACATCGCCGATCGCACCGCAGGAGGTGCAGACGACGTGGTGGTGGTTGTCATCGATGCGCCGCTCGTAGAGCGCTGCGGAACCTGCCGGTTCGATCCGGCGGATGAGACCCGCCGTCGTCAGGTCCGCGAGGATGTTGTGCACCGACTGGATCGACGTGGTCGGCAGCACTTCGGACACGGCGCGGTAGACCCGCTCCGCATCCGTATGGGCCATGGAGTCGAGAGCCTCGAGAACGGCGACGCGGCCCGCGGTCGCCCGAAGCCCAGCGCCGCGAAGCGCCGAGTCGAGTTCTGTCTCCATCCCCCGAGGCTACCTTGTTTTTTGAATAACTCAAAAGAAAGAATTCCGGCATGCCGCGTCCGGCTGCGGGGAGAACCGGAGATCTAACCCAGGTGAGGTCCCCAAAAAGACCTGGGATTCCGGCGAGCCCTCCGTTACTCTGGGCAAAATCACAGCTTGGGCGGCGTGGTGGTCGCGCGAGCGAAGCCGAGGGAGCCTCGATGCCGTCTCAGACCAGCCAGCCCGGTGTCCTGTCCTCTGCGCGAGAAAAGCAGCGCAGATCGTTTCTGGCTCGTCTTCCTGTCTCCCGTGCGCGTCGCAAGCCTTTCGCCGTCGTCGCACTGCTGACTCTCGTGCTGGCAGGGCTCGTCGTCCCTGCGACGACGGCGAGCGCCGCCCCCGGTGACGCCGCACAGCTGTACCTGGGCCCGTCCTACGAGGGCCCGATCGTCGGATCGGACAAAGACCTGACCGCGCCGACCGAGTGTCCGTCGAACTCCGTCCTCACCGGGGTGCAGACCGAGAACCGTCAGCAGACCTCTCCGGTCAGCCCCAATGCGAACTCGATCCTGGTGCGCTTCGCTCTTCAGTGCTCGACGATCACGGTGAGCAATGCCGGCGTCGTCACGGGCACCGTGAACCCCACCTGGATCAACGGACCGGTCTACGACCAGAGCCGTGGAAACCTGCAGACCGGCACCTGCCCGGCCAACACGTTCGTGCACCGCATCACGGGCACGACCTATGTCGGCGACAACGGGGCGCGCTGGCCGTCGTCGGTGCAGATCACCTGCCGACCGATGATCCTCACTGGGGCCGGGGAGCTCCGCGTCGACCTCGCCGCCACCCCGACGGTCCTGACCATCGGGCAGGACTTCAACACCAACGGCGGACTCCAGACACCGACCCCGCGCTGCGGCCCCGGAGACACGACCGGCACCAGCGACATCCTGGTCCGCGGCTACCGCGCGCAGAGCGGCGGGGAGGGCATCGACGGGTTCAACCCCTCGTGCGCCACGGTCCCCGACGACTTCGGCGACGCGCCAGCCAGCTACGGTTCCGTCTCCCATGAGCTGAACGCCGCGACCTACCTCGGCTGGTCGGCCGATGCCGAGACCGCGATGCAGTACAGCGCGAACGCCACCGGCGACAACCAGGTGGGCGGCACGGCCCCGAACCAGTTCATCAACGACGAGAACGGCGTCTCCACGTTCGGCCCCATCACGGCAGGCATCACCGGCAGCTACTCGGTCTCGGTGCTGGTCGCGAACAAGGCGCCCGGCACGACCGCCACTCTCGTCGGCTGGGTCGACTTCAACCGGAACGGCGTCTTCGACGCGAACGAAGGGGTCTCGGCGCCCGTGCCGGCGGGAACCCCGGACGGCTCGTCCGTGACGCTCACCTGGCCGGGGATCATCTCCCAGACGGTCGCGGGCCCCACTTTCGCCCGGTTCCGGATCGCCAACGGCACCGGCTTGACCACGTCTACGCCCACGGGTACCGGAGGCCCCGGTGAGGTGGAGGACTATGCCCTCACCATCGCTGCGGCGAACCCCGGAATCTCGCTGTTCAAGTCCGCGTCGCCGTCCGGTCCGGATGACTTCACGGTCGGACAGGTCATCGACTACACGTTCGTGGTCACGAACACGGGCGATGTGCCCCTCACCGACATCAGCGTCGACGAGACCGCCTTCACCGGCTCCGGCACTATGTCGACCCCGGTCTGCCCGACGACGCCTCTGGCGCCTGGGGCACAGGCGACCTGTACTGCGAGCTATACGCTCACACAGGCCGACATCGACAGCGGTTCCCTCTCCAACACCGCGACCGCGACGGGCGTCCCGCCGGGCATCCTCGTGCCCCCGGTCTCCCCACCCTCGACCGTGAACGTGCCGGCGACATCCACGGCCGCGCTCACCCTCGTGAAGAGCGCTGACACCGCAGAGATCACCGCAGCGGGGCAGGCCATCGCCTACTCGTTCCAGGTGGCCAACTCCGGCAACGTGACGCTCACGAACGTCACCGTGGATGAGACGGCGTTCTCCGGCACCGGAACGCCCCCGGTGATCACCTGCCCGGCGGGAGCCGCCTCGATGATCCCTGGCGCGCAGATCACGTGCACGGCGACCTATACGACGACCGTCGCCGACTACAACTCCGACTCCCTCGACAACACGGCCACCGCGACCGGCACCCCGCCCTCGGGCACGCCGCCGGTGTCGCCGCCGTCGAGCGTCGAGATCCCCGTCGCCTCGGCACCGGGGCTGACCGTGGCGAAGACGGCCGATCGCACGCAGCTCACGGCGGCGGGCGAGACGATCAACTATTCGTTCCTGGTGACGAACACCGGCAACGTCACGCTCACGGGCGTGACGGTGAACGAGACGGCGTTCTCCGGGACGGGGACGCCTCCGGTGGTCACGTGTCCCGCCGGCGCGGCGTCGCTCGCGGCAGGGGCGACCGTGACCTGCACGGCGTCGTACGTCGTGACACAGGCCGACATCGACTCGGGCGGCGTGACGAACACGGCGACGACCACCGGTACCCCGCCTACGGGTGAGCCTCCGGTGTCGCCGCCGTCGACCGTCGTCGTCCCCCCTAACCCCGTGCCCGGCATCAGCGTCGTCAAGTCGGCGAGCCCGAACACCCCTGACGCCTATCAGGTGGGACAGGAGATCACCTACTCGTTCGTCGTGACCAACACCGGCAACGTCACTCTCACCAACGTGACCGTGAACGAGGAGGACTTCTCCGGTTCGGGAACGCTGTCTCCTATCCAATGCCCGGCAGGCGCGGCTTCCCTCGCTCCGAGCGTTCAGATCGTCTGCACCGCCACGTACGTGCTGACCCAGGCGGATGTGAATGCGGGGCAGGTCACGAACAGCGCGACGGCGACAGGGGTTCCGCCCGGTGGTCTCGTTCCTCCGGTCTCGCCGCCTTCTGAGACCGAAGTCCCCATCGTCCCGGCTCCTGCGATCAGCATCGTGAAGTCGGCGACTCCTGCGACGATGACGGCCGTGGGCCAGACGCTCGCGTACTCGTTCGTGGTGACCAACACCGGAAACGTCACCCTCACCGACGTGACGGTCGACGAGACGGCGTTCTCCGGCTCCGGTTCACTGTCCGCGATCGTGTGCCCGGCGGAGGCTGCGAGCATGCTGCCCGGTCAGATCGTCACGTGCACGGCGGAGTATCAGACGACGCAGGCCGACGTGGACTCGGGGCTCCTGACGAACACCGCCATCGCCACGGGCACCCCGCCGTCGGGGCAGCCACCGGTCTCGCCGCCTTCGACGGTCGAGGTCCCGTTCGACGGGACCAACTCGCTCGCCCTCGAGAAGCGAGCGAACCCGGTCGACGTCAACGGCAACGGTGTCATAGACCCCGGCGACCGTATCGAGTGGACGATCATCGTCACGAACACCGGCGCGCAGACCATCGACGACATCGTCGTCAGCGACCCCACGGCTGGTCCGGTCACCTGTCCCGCCACGAGCCTCGGCTCGGGAGCGCAGATGACCTGCACGGTGCCTCCACACACCGTCACCACCGCCGACGTCGGCCGCGGCCAGGTGCGCAACGTCGCCACCGCGACGGGTGTCCCGCCCGGCGGCGGAACGATCGTGCCGCCGCCGTCGGAGACGACCACGCGGGTGTTCCCGCCGCCGCCGCCCACGCTGGCGGTCACGGGAGGCACTCTCTCGGCCGCTCTCATGGTCGGGGGACTGATGCTCTTCCTCGGGGCCGCTCTCCTGCGACGTCGGCGCACGACGTGACGTCGGCTCGTCGGTGCGGACGGTTCAGCGGCCGTCTGCACCGTCGAGCACGCGCGTGCCGATGAGGGTGAGCCATCGCGACGGCGCTCCCTCCTCGGCATCGACCGGGAACCAGGTGCGCCCGGGGAGCGCAGCGCCCTGCAGCCAGGTGCCGTCGTCCTGACGTGACCGCCTCACGAGATCGAGCGCATCGGTGATCCGCGGATCGGACGCGCCTCCCTCGTGCAAGCGGGCGTCGCGGAAGTGGTCGAGTGCGGTCAGCGCGCTGTACTGGTGCCGACTCGGGTAGACGAAGTGCGAGACGAACGGGCCCACGAGCTTGCCCGTCGACTCGCGGTACAGCAGTCGGCGGCGCAGCAGGTACTCCTCGCCCCGGTGCCTCGCCTCGCGCAGGGAATCGTCGCCGGTGAGACGTTCATACGACAGCATGCCGCGCAACGCATTGAGGGTCGAGTGGAACGAGGAGCGCACGGAATCGCCCTCCTCCGCCTCGCAGTTCCATCCGCCGTCGTCGAGCTGGTGCGCCGGGAACCAGCGGGCGAGTTCGGAGACATCGACTCCCAACCAGGCGCCGTTCGCCAGCGTGAAGGCGTTGATGCACACGTCGACCTCACCGCCCCAGAACGGCAGATCCTCGTACTCCCATCGGCAGTTGCGCGCAAGGCGCTCGGCGGTGTCTCCGAGCGCCGCGGCCTCGACGCCCCATTCCCGAAGCTGATTCAACGACCAGCTCGTGGCCGTCCAGGGCTGTATCGGCTGACGCGCCTCCTCGGTCTCGAAGTAGCCGCCGGGGAAGTGCGCTCCGCCGGCCCACTGCCCGTCGGCGTCCTGATGCGCGAGCAGTGCCGCACCCAGTCCCTCGGTCGCCACGCGTCGCCGGGTCGCCTGCCACACCCGTTCCGGTTCTCCCAGGAGGTCGCGTTCCACCTGCCAGCGGAGCGCCGGATCGGAATCGAGCAGCCAGTCCTTGGTCCGAGCCGTGATCGCCATGGGGGCACGCTACCCGTCGACCTGCGCCCCCCGGAAGGGGGGGTCTAGCTGCGCGTGACAGTGAACCCGGCTCCGCGGACGCGCACCCTTCCCCCACCGACAGCCTGCCCGCGCTGCGCGCCATCGGCCTCGTAGGCGCGTCCCGACCCCGCAGCCAGGGGAGCGACGCGCTGGTCCCGCCCCGTTCCGTCAGCGTAGAGCACGGCGGTCCCGCTCGTGGTCGCGTACACGGCGGAAGCGACGGCAGGCTGGACCACGAGCGCGTCAAGACGCACGTCTCCGCGGCTCGTGCAGCGCACGGTCACGGCCTCGCCCGGCAGATCTCCTCCCAGTCGCTCAGGCACGAGCATCCCGTCGGCCTCGGTCAACCCTCGCTCTCCCGTGCCGCCGGCGGGCGTGGTGGAGCGCCACAGCCGCTTCCGGCCACGGAACACCTCCCACACCGCGTCGCCGACCTCGGCGGACTGCCGCCAGATCAGGCCGTGCAGGATCCCGCCCGCCTCGGTCACGTCGAACTCGACCCACTCGCCGCGAGGGATGCGCACGTATGCGCCGCCGGAGAGGTTGCCTTCACCGATCCAGGCGCCGCCCTCCGGCCGCTCGACCGTTGAGCCGGGGGAGAGTCGTGCGGTCTCCGCCTCCAGCACCCGCAACCCCGAGAACGACCGCAGTCCGGTGATCGATGTCGCGAGGTCGGCCGCATCCCGGTTCGCGTCGAGCAGCTGCATCGTCAGCAGCCCGTGGATCGTCGACTCGGCACCCGAGTTGCGGTTCACCCGCCCGTCGGTCTCGACGCCATCGAAGGTGACCCCGGTCGCTGTGTCGTACACCGGAACGCCTGCCGTGTTCGCGCCGAAGAACCATCCGGCGGCGAGTCCTGCGAGCACGCGGAGTCCTTCCCCTCCGACCGCGGACGCCTGGAGCGCGCCGGCCACGCGACCGTGCGCGCCGTAGGCGATCTGCGCCTCGGCCGGAAGCGGTGCCCACGCATTGTGCGGCCCGCCCGATGCGAGCACCTGCGGGGTGAAGCGTCCGGCATCGGACAGCGCGGCCTCCGACCAGGCTCGTCGACGCAGCAGCGCCCCTCCTCGGGCCAGAGCCTCGGGGGCCGCGGCGCCCCACGCGTGCCAGAACCCGAGCGATCCGGTCCACGGCAGAACGGCGCCGAACGGCCAGCCCTGCGAAGGGTCGCTCGCCATCGCCGCGACACCGTCGCCGTAGGTCTGCAACGCAGCGCGACTGCGTGAGTCACCGGCCTCGGTCGCGGCGACCAGACCGAGCATGGCCTCGGCCGTGGCATCCGCTCCTCCGGCGATCAGCCACCCCGGCAGCCGGCGTCCGTCGCTGTGCACCCACTGCCCGGCGCGCGAGAGCGACTCCTGCCCGAGCGCGTCGAGGCACAGGTGCAGGCGGGCGAGGAGGAATGCTGCGAACTCCGGATCGTCGCGACGGAAGGCCGCGTAGCCCTCGCCGAAGGCCCAGACCGAACGGGCGAGCCAGTACGACTCCGCCGAGTCGGAGGGGTCGGGCAGTTCGACAGGGACGGCGCTGGGGGTCAGGGTGCCGTCCTCCTGCTGCCACAGCACCACACGCCCGGCATTCGGACCGGAGGCGGTCTGCAGGAAGGCGAGTGAGCGGAGCACGTCGCGGGCCTCGTCACGGCTCTGCGCGTCGCCCGCTGCCTTCCATTCGCGCAGGAACACGATGGCCGCGCGGGCGATGTCGTCGGCGTTGTACGCGCCCTGCGACCAGTGTCCCGTCACCGCATCCCGTGTGCCACCGCCGACCGGGCGATAGCCGCCTGCGCCGTCGGTGTCGGCGTAGGTCCAGGGCGCGCGGACCGCCGGTTGCGTCTCGATTCCGAACGTGGTGTGGGTCGCGCTCGCGACGACGGGAACATCGGCGAGGAGGAATCGCAGGTGGGCGAGGTTCGTCAGCCGTGGTCGACGCGCAGTCTCGGACGTCAGCACTGCCGTGCCGGTCGCAGTGTTCGTCGCGCCCCTGGCGGCGTCGACGGGGAGGAGGGCGAGCGCGGAGGCCGCCGCCGTGAACGTCAGGAAGGTGCGTCGAGAGGCATCCATGTCCTCACGCCTCTCCGCCGTCGCGCAGCGCGCGACCCCACGACTCGGCCGGATCGTGGATCGCGACCGCCAGAGTCGTGTCGGACTGCCCGTAGTACGCGAACCACTTTCCGTGGAACTTCACGAGCCCCTCCACGAAGGTCACGTTCGAGACGAGCCCGTGCATGTCCTCGAAGGTCTGCGGGCGCAGCCACGGTTCCTGCAGGCGGGCGATGACCTTCGTCGGCTCGTCCGGGTCGATGGCGATCTGCCCGCAGCGGTAGTCGACGTCGACGGTGCCGTCGTCGTGCACCACACGGGTGGCACCGTTGGTGAGGAACAGCAGCAGGCCGTTGTCGGTGACCACAGGGGAGGTGCCGATCTCGACGAGCGCCTCGTCCCAGGTGCCGGGCGTCGGCGAGTACATCGGCTCGGTGTCGGCGGTGCCGGGAGTCCAGTGGATCAGGTCGTCGCTGGTCGCCCAGTAGATCGCGCCCTCGCCGAAGTACATCCACCACTTGCCGTGCATCCGCTGCGGAACGATGACCCCGGCCTTGGACCAGTTGAAGCCGCGCGGGTCCATGGTCTTGAAGGTGTCGAAGTCGTCGAAGAGCGGGCCGTGCTTGGTCCAGGTGCGCAGGTCGGTCGAGGTCGCCAGGCACAGCTGTGCGCTCCGGCGGTCCCAGCCCGTGTAGGTGAGGTAGTACGTGCCGTCGATCAGCGCGATGCGCGGGTCTTCGCACCCGTAGGTCTCGTAGTCCTCGGAGGGGGAGAGGATCGGCGCATCCTCTCGGGTGAACGTCACCCCGTCCGTCGAGCGGGCGATACCGATGTGGGAGACGATGTCGTCGGCGTGCGTCCGGTAGAGCAGCACGACCTCGTCGCCGTCGACGATGGCCGCCGGGTTGTAGAGGTTGGCCGACTCCCAGCTGTCGCCGCGCGGACGCAGGATCGGGTTGCCCTCATAGGGCGTGAACGGACCGAGGGGGAAGGAGGCTCCGGAGAACATGGGGGCCCTTTCTTGCTGGGGGATGGAGGCTAGCCTTTGACGGCCGCGCCGAGATCAGTGGCCTTGAAGAAGCGCTGGAAGACGACGAACAGGATGACGACGGGGAACGCGAGCGCCGTGGCGCCGGCGAGGATCGCACCGTTCGGGTTGGCCGTGGACTGCGCCACGTTGGAGATGTAGTTCGCCAGTGACACGGCCAGCGGCTGCAGGCTCGCATCCTTCGTGATGAGGAATGGCCAGAGGAACTCGTTCCAGGGGCCGATGAAGGTGACCAGCACGACCGTGACCAGCACGGGGCGGATGAGCGGGATCGCGACGGATGTCAGCAGACGGATCTCGCCCGCACCGTCGATCCGCGCCGCTTCGAAGATCTCCACCGGCAGCGCCTTGAAGAACTGCACGAAGATGAACACCGCCGTGGTGTTGATCAGGAACGGCAGGATCATGCCCATGTACGAGTCGCCGAGGCCGTAATTGCGCGTGATCTGCACGTAGAGCGGGATCATCAGCAGCTGGAACGGCACCATCTGCACGAGCAGCATCAGCACCCAGATCACGCCGCGCCCACGGAAGTCGAGACGGGCGATCGCGTAGCCGGCGAGCAGGCCGAACACGACGGTCCCCAGCAGCACGCCGGCTGTGAAGATCAGCGAGTTCAGCAGCGAGCCGACCAGGTCGATGCGCGAGTCGATCGCGACGAAGTTGTCGACCGTCCACCCGCTCGTCGGGAACAGCTCGCTGGGGGAGTTCGTCGGACTCTCCTGGAACGCCCCCACGATCATGAAGTAGAACGGGAAGGCGAAGCCGATGGCCGCGATCGTGAGCAGGATGATGCTCAGGATGCGGGGGGCTGAACGCGTGCGTTTCATCATCGCTCCCTGGTCGCTCGGTTGGCCGCCAGCGAGAGCATGCCGACGAGGATCACGAGGATCATGCCGATGGCCGCTGCGGTGTCGGGGTTCTGCTGCTGGATGCCCAGCTGATAGATCAACAGCACCGGGGTGGTCGATGCGCCGTCAGGGCCGCCCCCGTTGGTGAGCAGATACGGCTCGGTGAAGAGGTTGGCTCCGGTGATGATCGACAGGATCAGCACGAGGGTCGTGGCGCTGCGCACCCCGGGGATCGTGACGTGTCGGAAGCGCGAGAGCACCCCGGCGCCATCGGTCTCCGCCGACTCGTACAGCTCCTTCGGCACGTTCTGCAGCGCCGCCAGATACAGCAGGATGTAGAACCCGAGCTGCTTCCAGGTCACGTAGAACGCGATCATCGGCATCGCGAGTCCGCTGTTGACGAGCCACGACGGGTCGGGGGCGAGCGGGCCGAGGATCGTGTTGATCAGCCCGTTGCCCGAGAACAGCAGCATCCACACGCCCACCAGCGAGACGCTCGCCGTGAGATACGGCACATAGAACGCGACTCGGTACGCCGCGACCCACCGGATGCCGGTGTTCAGGGCCGCGGCGAGCACCAGGGCGAGCACGGCCGTGAGGGGCACGTTGATGACCAGGAAGATCAGGGTGTTGCGGAACGAGCCGAGCACTCGCGGGTCGGTGAGCACCGTGACGAAGTTGTCGAAGCCCACGAACGGGCGGTCGACCTCGGTGCCGGGAGCGGTGAAGAAGTAGTCGTGGAAGGCGATGTAGACCGCGAACGCGAGGGGGTAGGCGAAGATCGCGATCACGAACACGAAGTACGGCAGCGCGAACAGTCCACCGATCGGTTGCGCACCCAGCCATCGGGTGCGCAACCTCTTCTTGTCGGTCACGGCGTCACTCGGCGACGAGCGCGTCGATCTTCTTCGCCGCGTTCCCGAGGAAGTCGTCGATCGACTCCTTGTCGAAGATCACGGCCGAGGAGTACTCGTCGCGGAATGCCTGCCACGCCTCGACGGAGTTCGGGATGCTGGGCACGTCGGCGGTCTTCTCTGCCTGCTCGGCGAACGCCACGTAGTTCGGGTTCGCGGCGAAGTAGTCGCCGTAGGTGTCGGTGAGGCCGGTGCGCATCGGCATCTGCCCCGTGGCCTCGAGCAGCTGGCCGTCGCTGTCCTCGCTGGTGGAGAACTTCAGGAACTCCCACGCCGTGCCCTGGTTCTTGCACGCCGTGAACATCGACACGCTCTTCGAGTCGGCGAACGTCGTGGGGGCCTCGCGGCCGTCGCTGGTCGGCACCGGCATGAAGCCGACGTCGACCGTGTCGGCGTAGGAGGGGATCGCCCAGGGGCCGGCGAGCTGCATGGCGGTGGTGCCGGCCGACATTGCGTCATCGGTCGAGGCCTCGTTCGGCGACAGCTTCTCGTCGTAGAAGGTCTTCCAGAACTCGGAGACGGTGCGCCCGGCATCCGAGTCGAAGGTGGACTTGCCGTCTTCGACGAGCATCGTGCCGTCGGTCTCGGCCAGGTACAGCGGATAGAAGTCGAACCACGGCTGGTAGAACTCACTCGTCGGTGCCGGCCAGATCGCACTCTGCACGCCCGAGGCGACGATCGCGCGCGACCCCTCGAGGAACGCGTCGTACGTGTTCATCTGCGGTTCTTCGGGGTCGATCCCCGCGGCCTGGAAGAGCGCCTTGTTGTACATGACCATCACGGGGTTCGACTTCCACGGGAGCTGGTAGAAGCTGCCATCGCTCGCGTAGGCGTCGACCTCTCCGCCGCGCTCGGTGATGTAGTCGCTGCCGCCGTCGATCTTGCTGAGGTCGACGAGTCCGCCCTGCTTGACCCAGCCCGAGACCGCGGCCGGCGCCACGTTGTAGACGAGGCAGGGAGCCGTGCCCGCGGTGATCGCGGCGGTGATCGCCTCTTCCGACGACGAGCCGGCGGGGATCTCCTGCGCCTTGACCTTCTCGTCGGGGTGCTCGGCGTTCCATGCCTCGACCACTGCGGTGCCCCAGGCGAGTTCCTGTTCGTTGTTGGAGAGCCAGATGCTGATGGGCCCGGTGCCGTCGGCGGATCCTTCGCCGCCGCCCCCTCCGGCCGAGCATCCGGTGGCGATGAGAGCGGTGGCGCCGATCAGGGCGATTGCGCGGAGCTTCTTCATGGTGTCCTCCTTGACACTGCGGGTGATGACGCTGCGGGTGGTGATGCTGTGGTGATGCGGATATCGACTAGCTCGTGCTCTCCCGGAAGTGCACGACGTTGCAGTCGACGATCTCGGTGCGCGGCTGCGCCCCGAGGATGTCTGCCCGCAGGAGGCGGGCGGCGGCGCGGCCCCGGGCCGCGGGGTCGGACGAGACGCTGGTCAGCGCCGGAGACAGGTGGGCGGAGAGGTGGTCGTCATCGAAGCCCGAGATCGCGAGGTCCTGCGGGATCGAGAGGCCCTGGGAGCGCGCGTAGGAGAGGCCGGCGATGGCCATGGTGTCGTTCGAGTAGAGGACCGCGGTCGGGCGGTCGGGCAGGGCGAGGAGCTCGGCGGTGCGGGTGCGCCCGCTCGCGGCGGTGAAATCGCCCTCGCGGAGCAGCTCGTCGTCGCCGATCGCCGCGACGTACGCGTCGGCGCGCGCCTTCGAGTGCACGTAGTCGAGCGGACCCGAGACGTGGGCGATGCGCTCGTGCCCGGCGGCCCGGAGGTGCGCGATGATCTCGCGGACCGGGGCGGTGTCGTCGGTGCGCACGCACGAGAACCCGGTCGGCTGGTCGTAGGCGCCCACCAGCACGGTGGGCAGTCCGAGGTCGTCGAGGAAGGGCACGCGCCAGTCGTCGGTGCGCAGGTCGAGCAGGAGGGCACCGTCGGCCCTGCCGTGGGTGAGCGTGCGGTAGGCGCGCTCTTCGGCATCGCGGCCGGAGACGACCTGGAGCAGGAGTGCCGTCTCGGTCTCGGCGAGCACCGACTCGACGCCGGCGATGAACGCGGGGAAGAAGGAGTCGTTCGCGATGACCTGGGGATCGCGAGCGAGCACCACGGCGACGGCGTTGGCCCGACGGGTGGCGAGGGCTCGCGCGCTCTGGCTCGGTGCCCAGTTCAGCTTCTCGGCCGCAGCGAGCACCTTCGCCTTCGTCTCGTCGGAGATCGGGCGGTTGCCGCTGAGGGCGTGCGAGACGGTGGCCTTCGTGACGCCTGCTTCGCGAGCGACATCGGCGATGGTCGTGCGGCTCATGCCACCTCCTCGTGGATTCCGGACGCTCCGATGCGCTCATCGGTGAACCGGTTTGACGAGTGTAAACCGGTTTGATCGCGGAAGTCAACGATGCCATCCGATTCCTCCGGAGGTATGGCGAGAGGCGGGATCAGACGAAGCGGACGGTCTGCTGCAGCCGCGTGCGCACGTCGAACAGCTCGTTGCCGCCGATCGCCCGCGCCTGCGGGACGCCCTGGCGCAGCACCATGGCGAGGGCGCTGCGTCGTACCACGACGACCGGAACTCCGCGGCTCGTGCCCAGCGGCGTGACGGCCTGGGCGAGGTCGTCATCAGGCAGCACGATGATCATGCCGCCGAAGCGCACGCGCGCAGCCTTGGCGATCGTGCGCATCCTGCTGAGCGCGGCGGTGACGGGCGCGCGGGTGCCGAGGCTCGGGCCGGTGATCTCGCCGCGGCGGAAGCCGACGACCCCTCCGAAGTCCTCCGACATCACGCCGTACAGGCCGGATGGGCCGAGCACCACGTGATCGAGCTTGTCGTCGGCATCCGCTCCCACCGCGACGTCGTGCCACACCGTGAAGCCCATGCCGAGGTCGGACACCGTGCGGGCCGTGGCCTCTTCTGCCAGGGCGTCGGCGAGGAGTCGACGCAGATCGCGCGGAGCCGAGCGCACGAGGGCGGGGTCGTAGGGATCGGGCACCTCGACGCCGCGGCCGGCCCATTCGCGGATGAGTGCGAGGTAGCGCTCACGACGCCATCCGCCGGGGTGGCCGTAGGAGCGGGCGCGGGGGCGGGTGTCGGTGCGGGCTGCGGGCGGGCGCCATCCGCTCCACTCCGCCGCGGGGTCGGCTGCTGCGCCGGGCGTCGTGGTCGGTACGCCGGTGCGGCGGTCGTAGGCGGCGCGGCTCTCGACGGTGCCGACCAGCTCCCACGCGCGCTGCACCTGGATGAAGACCGCGGCGTCGCCGCCGGTGTCCGGATGCGTCTGGCGCAACCTCAGACGATAGGCACGGCGCAGCTCGACGTCATCGACGGTGGGGTCGACTTCGAGGATCTCGTAGGCCGAAGCCGAGAGCGGACTGTCGAACATCGCTCTCCCTCCGCGACCGCGGCATCCAGGATATCCGCCGCTCCTTGTGGGTTGGCCGATCCGACAAGCCTCAGGCGGGCACGTCGACGATGCGCTCCACCCCGAGGACCGGGGTGATCGAGCCGGCGGATGCCGCGGCCAGGTCATCGGCCAGGCGGGGGAGCTCTTCTTCGGGCGCCCACAGTTCGAGCGTGGCCATCGCCGCGTATGCGGGGTCGCCGAGCGTCGCGCCGTGATGCGTCGCCCACTCGCGCAGCAGATTGTCGTAGCGCCCCGCCTCGGCGTGCGGCACCTCGAGCGTGACCTGGCGGAGGGCCGCTCGCCGCACGAGCGAGGCCAGATCGAGCGACTCGGACACGGCGGAGGAGTAGGCACGCACCAGACCGCCCGCGCCGAGTTTCACGCCGCCGAAGTAGCGGGTCACCACTGCGACCACATCGGTCAGGTCGCGCCGACGCAGCACTTCGAGCATCGGGATGCCCGCGGTCCCCGACGGCTCACCGTCATCAGAGGACCGCGCCTGATCGCCGAGCAGTCCGGTCACCATCGCGGTGCAGTTGTGGTTGGCGTCCCACGCCCGCTTGCGGATGCCGGCGATCACGGCCTCGGCCTGCTCGACAGAAGCCACGGGCTCGATGCGGGTCAGGAAGCGCGACTTGCGGATGACGATCTCGTGCTCGACAGCGGCCGCGATGGTCGCGGGGTAGCTGCGGGCCGAGGTCACCCGCCTCACGATACCGAGGCCGCACGTCGGTCAACGGTCGACGAACGCCATCTGCTGCGGGTTGTAGCGGTCGCCACTCACCCCGATGCGCGTCGCGAGGGTCGAGAGGTCGGCGACCTCGTCGGCCGAGAGCGCGACGGCCGTGCTCCCGGCGTTCTCCGCGATACGCGCGGTGCGCCGTGTGCCGGGGATCGGCACGATCCACGGCTGCTGGGCGAGCAGCCAGGCCAGCGCGATCTGCCCGGGGGTGGCCTCCTTCGCCGCGGCCAGCTCGGCCACGTGCGCCACGAGCGCCTGGTTCGCCGCCCGGTTCTCGGCCGTGAACCGCGGGATCGTGGCGCGGATGTCCCCGGCGGCGAAGTCGGCCGCGGTGTCGACGGTGCCGGTCAGGAATCCCTTGCCGAGCGGGCTGAAGGGTACGAAACCGATGCCCAGTTCGGCGAGCACCGGCAGGATCTCGGCCTCGGGGTCACGGGTCCACAGCGAGTATTCGCTCTGCAGCGCGGTGACCGGGTGCACGGCGTGCGCGCGACGGATGGTGTCGGCCGAGGCCTCTGAGAGCCCGAAGTGGTGCACCTTGCCTTCCGCGATCAGCTCGCCGACGGTCCCGGCCACGTCCTCGATCGGCACCTCGGGGTCGACGCGGTGCTGGTAGAACAGATCGATCACATCGGTGCGCAGACTCCGCAGCGAGGCCTCGGCCACCCGCCGTATCTGCTCAGGGCGGCTGTTCAGCCCCACGCTCCTGCCGTCTACGATGTCCCACCCGAACTTGGTCGCGAGCACGACCCGGTCGCGGAGGGGTTCGAGAGCCTCGCCGACGAGCTCCTCGTTCACGTACGGGCCGTACACCTCGGCCGTATCGAAGAAGTCGACGCCGTGATCGAGTGCCGACCGCAGCACGGCGATCATGTCGTCGCGGCTGCCCGGGTTGGGTCCGTAGCTCTGCGACATGCCCATGCAGCCGAGGCCGACCGCCGAGACCTGCAGGCCCTGTCCGAGAGTGCGTGTGTGCATGGGGTGGTCCTTTCCTCGTGGTCGCAGACGGATCGGCGGCGCTGGACCCGACGTTACGCGCGGGCACGATCACGAGGGAGTCCCTGACAGAACCCCGCTGACCGGAACCCCCTTCCAGGTGTGGGCGGATCCATCGAACGGTGGAGAGGGGTGTCAGCCCCCTGTCCGATCCCCGCGACGGGGGCGGCGGCTGGACTGGATGCATGCTCCGCACCCTCCGTTCCCTTCCCCTGTGGCTCACCTCGCGGCGCGGCGGGTGGATCTCCCTGCTCGTCGCGCTCGTCGCGTTCACCGCTCTGCTCGGCGCGCTGGGTCGGGCATCGCTCCCCGCGGGAAACGATGTGGCTCCGCCGGACTCCGAATCCGCGCGGGCGGCCGTGCTCGCCGCGGGCTTCGATGATGCGGACGAGGGCACGGTGCTCCTGGTCGCGACCAGAGACGACGGTGCGCAGCTCGGCGATGCCGACCTCGACGCTCTCTCCGATCTCGCGGCGGACGTCCGAGCCGAGACCGGGCGCGAGCCGCACGGACCGATCGTCAGCGACGACGGAGAGGCCGCGGCGATCCAGGCGACGCTGACCCTGGAAGACGACGATGCCGCCGCGGACGCCGTGCGCGATCTGCGCGGCACCGTGACGCAGCATCCGATCGACGGGGTGAGCGTACAGGTCACCGGCGGACCGGCGTTCGGTGTGGACGTCGCCTCGGCGTTCGACGGAGCCGACTTCACGCTGTTGATGGTGACCCTCGGGATCGTGGCGCTGCTGCTCATCGTCACGTACCGCTCGCCTGTGCTGTGGATGGTCCCCCTGGTGGTGGTCGCGCTCGCCGATCAGCTGGCGAACAAGGCGACGGCGGCGATCGGGGCGGGTCTCGGACTGCAGTTCGACTCCGGCATCGTGAGTGTTCTCGTCTTCGGCGCCGGCACGAACTACGCCCTCCTGCTGATCTCGCGCTATCGCGAGGAGCTCGCGCGCGAGACCGACCACCGCCGTGCCCTCGTGGGCGCATGGCGGGCCACTGCACCGGCGATCGTCGCCTCGAACGTGACCGTGGTCCTCGCTCTGTCGACCCTGACCCTTGCGGTGATCCCCGGTACACGCGGGCTCGGTATCGCGTCGGCCGTGGGACTCCTGATCGCGCTCGCCGCCGTGCTGCTGGTGCTGCCACCCGCGCTCGCCGTATGCGGGCGGCGCCTCTTCTGGCCGTTCGCGCCGCGGGTGGGCGACGCCGCCGTGACGGGTCGTGTGTGGGGTGCGGTGGCGCAGCGCGTCTCCCTGCGCCCGTGGGTGCCCCTGGTCGGTGCGCTCGCGTTGCTCGGCGCCTTCGCGGGTGGTCTCGCGGGGGCCTCGGTCGGGCTCACGCAAGTCGAGAAGTTCCGTGTTGCTTCCGAGTCGGCGGCGGGTCTCACAGCGCTCGGCGAGCACTTCCCCGCGGGAGAGGCCCAGCCGATGATCGTGATCGGCGATGTGTCGGACACCGATGCGCTGACCGCGGCGATCGGCGATGTGCCCGGGGTGCTCCGGGTGTCGACGACGGGGGAGAGCACCGACGGCGCGCTCGTCCGGCTGCTCGTCGTGGGACATCCCGCGCCGGGAACGCCCGAGAGCCTCGACCTGGTCGGGGCAGTGCGAGAGGCCGCGCACGCCGTGCCCGGTGACGCCGTGGTCGGTGGCCCGGTGGCGGCCGACCTCAACGCCCGCGAGGGCAACCAGCGCGACCTGCTCCTGATCGTTCCCCTCGTGCTCGCGGTCAGTCTGCTCGTGCTCATCGTGCTCCTGCGCTCCCTGGTGGCACCCGTGTTGCTGCTCGCGGTGAACATCCTCAGCGCGGTCGCCGCGATCGGTGCGGGCACCTGGCTGAGCCGAGTCTTGTTCGGATGGGAGGCGCTGGACCTGCAGGTGCCGCTGCTCTCGTTCCTGTTCCTCGTGGCGCTGGGGATCGACTACACGATCTTCCTCGTCCACAGGACTCGCGTGGAGGCACGGACCGTCGGCACCCGTCAGGGGATGGTGCGCGCACTCACGGCGACGGGTGGCGTCATCACCAGTGCGGGTGTCGTGCTCGCCGCGGTGTTCGCCGCGCTCGGATTGCTGCCCCTGGTCACGCTCGGGCAGATCGGGCTCATCGTCGGCATCGGAGTGCTGGTCGACACCTTCGTGGTGCGCACACTGGTGGTTCCGGCGATCTTCGCGATCGTCGGCGAGCGGATGTGGTGGCCGGGAACCGCAGGGCGGAGAAGATCCCGGGCGGATCGAGGCGGAGAACGGCCGGACGGGGGAGAATACGAGCATGCCGCCGTCCCCAGCACCCGAGATGCGAGCTGAGTCGTCGCGGCCGGAGTCGTCGCGACCGGAGTCGTCGCGGCCGGAGCGTGCGGCAGGCTTTCGCGCTCCGAGCACGTGGGCGAGCCTGGTGGGGTCTATCCGGATCGGCCAGGCCGTCATCACCGTGGTGCTGCTCGTGGTCGGAGCCTGGCGCGCGGCGGCGGACGGCGTCCCGCTGCCGTGGGTGCTCGCCCTCTCGCTCGTCTTCCTCGGCTGGTACGGAGGAGGGTTGCTGCTCAGCGAGCGCACCTCCGACCGCCGTCTGGCGACGTGGTGGCTGCTCGGACTCACACTCATCTGGCTCGGCGCGGTCGTGGTGTCGCCGGAGTTCGTCTGGCTCGCGTTCCCCCTGTGGTTGCTCGCCGGGTTCGTGATGCGCCTGCGCTGGGCGCTGCTGCTCAGCGCGGCCGTCCTCGTCGTCGTGGTGACCGCTCCGCTGCTGCACACCGGCACCACGACCTATGCGAACGTGATCGGGCCTCTCGTCGGCGGGGTCTTCGCTCTAGGGATCTCCCGCGGATACCTCGAGCTCGTCCGCGATGGACGGGAGCGACGCCGACTGATCGCCTCGCTCGTGGCCACCCAGGAGGAGATGGCCGCGCTGCAGGACGAGCTGGCTCGCACCCAGCGCGAGTCGGGGGCGAGCGAGGAGCGCACCAGGGTGTCGCGCGACATCCACGACACCGTGGCGCAGAGCCTGTCGTCGATCGGGATGCTCACGCGGTCCGCCCTGGAGGCGGACGACCCGGCGCAGCGTACCCGTGCCCTCGAACAGATCGGTGCGCTCGCTGCGGAGGGGATGGCCGATGCGCGGCGCATCGTGAACGCCCTGATGCCGGCCGAGCTCGAATCCACCGCGCTCGGCGACGCCCTGGCCCGCATGCTCGAGCGCCTCGCCGAGGAGACCGGGATCGAGGCGACGCTGCACGCCGACGACGACCTGCCGTCGCTCGGCATCGACGCCGAGGTCGCCCTGTTGCGCACGGCGCAGTCGGCCCTCGCGAACGTCCGCTCCCACGCATCCGCGACCAGGGTCGTGGTCACCCTCGCGGACGCCGGCGACGCGGTGCGGCTCGACATCGTCGATGACGGGATCGGTTTCGACGCGCGGCAGTGGGACCGGCAGCGGGACGCGCAGGGTGGCGTCGGCAGCACGGGTGGTGGGTACGGGTTGCGCTCGATGCGCGCGCGCCTGCGGGAGCTCGGCGGAGGGCTCGACGTGGAGAGCGCCCCGGGAGACGGCACCGCGCTCTCGGCGCACATCCCCCTCGGCGGCACCGCTCAGGGGCGACGGAACGGAGGGGAGGGATGACCGCGGTGCGCGTGCTGCTCGTCGACGACCACCCCATCGTGCGGGCCGGCGTGCGCTCGCTGTTCGACCATCGCGATGACGTCGAGGTGGTGGGGGAAGCGGCATCCGGTGAGGAGGCCGTGGCCCTTGCGCGGCACCTGCATCCGGACGTCGTGCTGTGCGACCTGCGGCTCGGCGAGGGCATGGACGGCGTGCAGACGACCGCCGCCCTCCGCGCGCAGGAACCGGCACCCGCGGTGCTGATCCTGACGACGTTCGACCGCGACGCCGAGATCCTGGGAGCCATCGAGGCGGGAGCCGCGGGCTACCTCCTCAAGGATGTGGCGCCGGACGACATCGCGCGCGCGATCCGCCAGGCGGCGTCGGGGGCGCTTGTGCTCACCCCCGAGCTCAGCGAGAGGGTGGTGCGGGTGATGCGTGCGCCGCGGGTGCGCCTGACCGACCGGGAGCTCGAGGTGCTGCGTCTGCTCGACACCGGAGCATCCAACCGCGAGATCGCGAAGACCCTGTTCGTCACGGAGGCCACCGTGAAGACCCACCTCGTGCACGTGTTCGAGAAGCTCGGCGCCGACAGCCGTGCACGCGCCATCGCCATCGCGCACGACACCGGTCTGCTCTGAGCCGTCTGTCTGCTCTGAACGGGCTGGGTCCTCTAAGCGGCTGGGTCTTTCGCGCGGCTGCGCCCTCGACGGGCCCGTTCTCAACCGTTCGATGGATCCCCGGAACGGTCACCCCGGCGAGGCTGGGATCAGACCGAAAGGATTCCGATGCGCCGCCTCTTCTCCGCCGCGTTCGCCTACATGCTCGTGGGCGTCGCCTCCGGACTCTTCTACCGAGAGTTCACCAAGATCAACGACTTCCCCGAGGGCGAGTCGACGCAGCTCGGCCTGGTGCACACGCACCTGCTCGTGCTCGGCTTCGTCGTCCTGCTGATCGTCCTGCTCCTCGAGAAAGCGTTCACGCTGTCCGAGAGCCGCCTGTTCGGCTGGTTCTTCTGGCTGTACAACGCGGGCCTCGTGCTCACGACGGCCATGATGATCTGGCACGGCAGCCTCACGGTGCTCGGCCAGGAGTCGAGCGGCATGATCGCCGGCATCGCAGGCCTCGGCCACATCCTCCTCAGCGCCGGCATGATCCTGCTGTTCCTCGCCCTCCGCAAGCGCCTGTTCGTCCCGAAGCCGGCCGTCGCCTGATTCGAAACGGGGAACCGTCAGTCCGCCTCCACCGAGTCGTCGCGCAGGTGGGCGATGTGTGCCGCATGCCGCGCCAGGTGGTTCGGTGAGCGGCGCACGAACAGCCACGCCACGAACAGCACCACGAACCAGATCGGTGTCACGAGCAGCGCGGTCAACGTATCGGGCTGGGTCGTGAGCGCCCACAGGATGAACACGAAGAACGCCAGCACGACGTAGACCATGAATACGCCGCCGGGCAGCCGGAACGTCGATGCGGCGACCTTGTCCTTGCGCGTGCGCCGGTACACGAGGTAGCTGCACAGGAAGATCGTCCACACGAACATGAAGCACAGCGCCGAGACCGTGGTCACCATGTCGAAGGCCGTGCCGATGTCCTTGCCCGCATACAGCAGCACCACACCGGAGAGCAGCAGGATGCACGACAGGAACAGCGCGTTCTGCGGCACGCGGCGGCGGGAGAGGCGGGCGAACATGCGCGGGGCGTCGCCGTCCTGTGCGAGTCCGAACACCATGCGCGAGGTCGAGTAGATGCCGGAGTTGGCGCTCGACATGGCCGAGGTCAGCACCACGAGGTTCACGACGGTCGCGGCGATGCCCAGACCCGCGAGGGCGAACATCGCGATGAAGGGGCTCTCGCCTGCCACGTACTCGGTCCACGGGGTGACCGCCATCAGCACGATGAGCGCGCCCACGTAGAACAGCAGCACGCGGATCGGGATCGCGTTGATCGCCTTGGGGAGGTTGCGCTTCGGGTCCTTGGTCTCGGCCGCGGCGGTTCCCACGAGCTCGATGCCGACGAAGGCGAACACGGCGATCTGGAACCCGGCGACGAAGCCCATGAATCCGTGCGGGAACATGCCGCCCTTGTCCCACAGGTTCGAGAAGCTCGCGGTGCCGGCGTCGTGCTGGAACCCGGTGAAGATCATCACGAGTCCGGTGACGATGAGCGCGACGATCGCGACGATCTTGATCAGCGCGAACCAGAACTCCATCTCGCCGAACGCGGCGACGGTGGGCAGGTTCAGGGCGAGCAGGATCACGATCACGAGGATGCCGGGGATCCACAGCGGGATGCCCGGGATCAGCGCGTCCGTGTAGCCGGCGATCGCGATCACGTCGGCGACTCCGGTGACCACCCAGCAGAACCAATAGGTCCAGCCGGTGAAGAACCCCGCCCACGGGCCGAGCAGATCGCTCGCGAAGTCGCTGAACGACTTGTACTTCAGGTTCGACAGCAGCAGCTCGCCCATCGCCCGCATCACGAAGAAGAGCATGAACCCGATGATCATGTAGACGAAGATCACGGATGGGCCCGCGACCGAGATGGTCTTGCCGCTGCCCATGAACAGTCCGGTGCCGATGGCGCCGCCGATCGCGAGCAGTTGGATGTGGCGGTTGCTCAGTGCGCGCCGCAGGTGCTGTTCCTCTCCGTCCGCGGCGACATCGCGCTCGCGTCCGGTTTCCCCCGTGTACTGCTCGGTCACTTTCTTCCTCCGGTCGTCGTCGACTGCGTCGATCCGAAGGTACCCGTCGACCGCGCGATGCTCGGAATCGAGATCCGCTATTCCGTCGCGCCGAATCGATTCGATAGGCTTGTCGCACCCCCGATCAACCCCCCCAGTTCTGCGAGCCGCTCCTTCATGGCCACCTCTCTCACCACGGGCCGCCCGTGGCGCGTCATCCTTGCCTTCTCCATCCCCCTTCTGCTCGGGAACGTGGTGCAGCAGCTGTACCAGTTCGCCGATGCCATCGTCGTCGGTCGGCACCTCGGCGTCACCTCCCTCGCGGCGGTCGGCGCGACCGGCAGCCTGCTGTTCCTGCTGCTCGGGTTCGCCTGGGGACTGACGAGCGGTTTCGCGATCCCGATCGCCCAGGCCTTCGGCGCGAGGGATGACGCGGCCGTGCGCCGTTCGGTCGCGACCGGTGTTCTGCTGAGCGTCATCACGAGTGTGATCCTGACGATCGGAGCGCCCCTCCTCGCCGGTCCGATCCTCGCGCTGCTGCAGACGCCGCCCGAGTTGATGGCCGAGGCCACGATCTTCACCCAGATCAGCTTCCTCGGCGCGAGCGCGACGATGTTCTTCAACTACCTCTCCGCGATCATCCGTGCGATCGGAGATTCCAAGACCCCGCTGGTGTTCCTCACCGTGTCGTGCGCCCTGAACGTCGGGCTCGTCGTCCTGATGGTCGGGCCGCTGGAGTGGGGTGTGGGCGGAGCCGCGCTCGCGACCGTGGTCGCCCAGGCGGTCTCGGTCGCCCTGTGCCTCGAGTTCGTGCGTCGTCGGCTGCCCATGCTCCACCTGCGCCGTGCGGACTGGCGGATCACCAGCGGTGACGTCGCTGAGCACCTGCGCCTCGGTCTGCCCATGGGATTCCAGGCGTCGATCATCGCGATCGGCACGCTGACCGTACAGGTCGCGCTCAACACCCTGGGGGCGGATGCGGTCGCGGCCTACACGACCGGATCCCGCGTCGACAGTCTCGCGGTGGCCCTGCTGTCATCGCTCGGACTCGCTGTCTCGATGTACGCCGCGCAGAACCACGGGGGTCGGCGTCCCGACCGCATCCGTCGCGGTGTGGTCGAGGCGACCTGGATGGCCGTCGTCGCCGGCTTGGTGCTCGGTGGACTGCTCATCGCCTTCGGTGCGCCGATGGTCCGTCTGTTCATCGGCGAGGGGTCGGACGACGTCGTCGACGAGGCGCATCGGATGCTCATCATCAACGGATGCGGGTACTGGGCGCTGGGCATGCTGTTCGTCCTGCGGGGAGCCCTGCAGGGACTCGGTCACACGCTCGTCCCCACGGTCACCGGCGTGATCGAGCTCGTGATGCGCGTGGGAGCGGCCATCGTGCTGGGCGCGTGGATCGGATTCGACGGAGTCGCCCTCAGCAACCCGCTCGCCTGGCTCGGCGCTATCGTCCTGCTCGTCCCCGCGTACGTCCGCGCGCACCGCGCCCTCGGTCGGCTGCCCATCGACCCGGCGGAGGCCACCGAGACCTCGGCCATCGCGATCGTCGGGCCGACCGACGGGTCGATGGTCGTGGACGCCGTGGTCACCCAGCCTGTCCGCGTCCTCCGCGCGCGCCGCCTGCGCTGGCCGCGCCGTCGCTGACGATCTCGTCGCTTTGTCCGCAGTGCACGGATATCCCTCTCCAGGATGATGCGGATCGCACTTGAGACGGATGCCCTCCCCGGGAGACACTTCTAATGTCGAATGAGTGGAGTAACCACTGACGGGGGGTCGTCATGACGACATTGAGAGTGGCCAGCGATCTGGCTGCGGTGATGGTGCCGATCGGTTACGTGGGTGCGGCGCTCGCCGCCATCTTCGCGATCGTCGCGGCGGTCGCCATCGTCCGGGGAGCCGGTGGGCTCGCCGGGGGCGCGGTGGGACTGTGGATCGTGGGAGCGCTGATGAGCTTCGCGGCGTCGTTCGCGCGCGACTGGACGCCGCTGATCCTGGCGGGCGGATCGCTCGTGGCGATGCTGATCGTCGGGAGCATCGTGCGTGCCATCGTCGACGCGGGCGGTGTCGGGCGCACCGACCGCACGGTCGAGGAGGCACTGCCGACCGCGATCCCGGCCTCGAAGGCTCCCCCCGCTCCGACGTCGAAGCCGGTGCTCACCAAGACCGGACCGGCGACGGCCTCGATCGCCATCGTCCGCTGAGCGCTCAGCGGTAGTCGCGGTCGCGGTGCTGTCCGCTCTCGTCGCCCGACTGCACCCGCTCCGCTTCGCGCGCCCTCAGCTCCACACGGCGGATCTTGCCCGAGATCGTCTTCGGCAGCTCGGGCACGAACTCGATGATCCGCACCCACAGATGCGATGACAGGCGCTCGTGCGCGTACGCGAAGATCGCACGCGCCGCCTCGGTCTCGGTGTTCGTGGAGTCCGGAGTAAGGCAGACGTAGGCCTTCGGCACGGCCAGGCGCGTGGGATCGGGGCTCGGGATCACGGCCGCCTCGACCACGAGCTCATGCTCGAGCAGCACCGACTCGAGCTCGAAGGGCGAGATCTTGTAGTCCGAGGCCTTGAACACGTCGTCGGAGCGACCCACGTAGGTGAGGTACCCCTCGTCGTCGCGCACGGCGATGTCGCCGGTGTGGTGGTAGCCGCCCGCCCGGGACTCCGCGGTCTTCTCAGGGTCGTCGTAGTACCCGGCCATGAGCCCGAGCGGCGGGTGCGCCAGGTCGAGCGCGATCTCGCCCTCTCCGTCGACGACCTCTCCTGTGACGGGGTCCAGCAGCACGACCGGGTACCCGGGCAGAGGTCGTCCCATGGAACCGACCTTGACGGTCTGCCCGGGGGAGTTCCCGATGCAGGCCGTCATCTCGGTCTGTCCGAAACCGTCGCGGATCGTTCCGCCCCAGGCTTCCCGCACCCTGTCGATGACTTCGGGGTTCAGGGGTTCTCCCGCGCCCACGAGCTCGCGTGGCGGGTGCGTCAGGCGGGCGAGGTCGGCCTGGATCAGCATGCGCCACACCGTCGGCGGCGCGCAGAAGGTCGACACGTGATGGGCGTCCATCACCTGCATGAGGGTGTTCGCGTCGAAGCGGGCGTAGTTGTAGACGAAGACGGTCGCCTCGGCGAGGAACGGCGAGTAGAAGCTCGACCAGGCATGCTTGGCCCATCCAGGCGACGAGATGTTCAGGTGCACGTCGTCGGGGCGCACGCCGAGCCACCACATGGTCGACAGGTGTCCGATCGGGTACGAGGCGTGCGTGTGCTGCACGAGCTTGGGCCGGTTGGTGGTGCCGGAGGTGAAGTAGAGCAGTGCCGTGTCGGATGACGGGGTGGGGCCGTCGGGTTCGAAGCTCGTGGGCGCCGCTGCGGCGTCGTCGAAGGGCGCCCATCCGGACGGCAGGTCAGCGCCCACGCCGATGCGCAGGATGCCGGGGTCGATGCCGGTGAGGCGGTCGGCGAGCGTTCCGAGCGTGACGACAGCTCGTGCGCGCCCGTGATCGACGCGGTAGGCGAGATCCGCCGCGGACAGGAGCGTGGATGTCGGGATCGAGACGGCTCCGACCTTCGTGATCGCCAGCATCACCTCCCACAGCTCGATCGTGTTGTTCAGCATGACGATCACGTGGTCGCCGCGGCGGATACCGATGCGGGTGAGCCAGGCGGCCACCTGGTCGGAGCGCGTCGAGAGCTCCCCGTAAGTCCAGGAGTGCAGGCTCAGATCGGCCTCCACGATCTGCACGGCCGGTCGGTCGGGTTTCTCGCCGGCGATGACGTCGAACCACTCGAGCGCGAAGTTGAACTCGTCGACCTCGGGCCAGACGAATCCCTCTCGCGCCGCGGCGTAGTCGGTCGCGTTCGTGAAGAGGAAGTCCCGCATCTCCCGGATGGTGTGCGTGGCGGCGGTGGCGCTGCGGCTCATGGTGCTCCCTTGCTCCTTGCTGGCGTGCACTCCATCCTGGCCCATGGGTCGGCGCCAGGAGAACGGTCAGCCAAGGAGAGCGGTCAGGGGGAGAGGACCCCCGGTCCGTCGCGGAGCTCGAAGACGAGCTGGGTCTCGGTGCCACGGACGACGGGGTGGATCGTGATGTGCTCGAGCACGATGTCGCGCAGTGCCGTCGCGTCCTGCACGGCGACGTGCACCAGGAAGTCGTCGACACCGGCGACGTGGAATACCTGCAGGACACGAGGGATGCCGGCGAGCGCGTCGAAGAGCGCTGTGACCTTGGCTCCGGTGTGGTTGGCGAGGCGCACCTTGATGATCGCCTGCAGGGGGAACCCGAGAGCCGCCCCGTCGACGCGGATACGGGTGTCGCGGATCACACCGCGCTCGCGCAGTGCCCGCACCCGATGCGCGCACGTGGATTCGGCGAGACCGAGCCGATGCGCGAGCGCCTTATTGGTGGTCTCGGCGTCGCGGGTCAGCACCGCGAGCAGCTCGAGGTCGATCTCGTCGAGTTGTGCTTTCGCCAACGTGAGGCCTCCTCGCCTGCGGGACATTGCACAGAATAGCGTTCCGGTTCCTTGATTCGGTGTCCTCTGTCGAATTCCTGCGCTTCTGCCGTGATTCCGGCAACGTGGAGTCATGACTGCACCGCTGCATCCCGATACCGTCGCCGTCCACAGCGGGCGCTCCGATCTGGAGGGTCTCGGGGTGCATGCGCTGCCGATCGACCTGTCGACGACCAATCCGCTGCCCGACATCGAGCGCGGTGGCGACTCGTACGAGGCCATGGCGACGGGCGGTCGTCCCCCGGTCGACGGCAGCATGGTCTACGCGCGGCTGTGGAACCCGACGGTGGCGCGGTTCGAAGAGGCGCTCGCCGAGCTCGAGCACGCCGACGCCTCCGTGGCCTTCGCCTCTGGCATGGCCGCGATGACGGCGGTGATCCTCGCTCACACCGGAGCCACCGGCGCGCGGCACGTCGTCGCGGTGCGTCCGCTCTACGGCGGCACCGACCATCTGCTCGGCTCCGGGCTGCTCGGTGTCGAGACCACCTATTGCCACCCCGACGAAGTGGCGGCGACCATGCGTCCCGACACCGGCCTGGTCGTGGTGGAGACGCCGGCGAATCCCACCCTCGACATCGCCGACATCGCCGACGTGGTGCGGCAGGCGGGCGCGGTCCCGGTCGTGGTCGACAACACGTTCGCGACCCCTGTGCTGCAGAACCCCATCGATCTGGGGGCCGCGATGTCACTGCACAGCGCCACGAAGTACCTCGGCGGCCACGGCGACGTGATCGCCGGCGTGGTCGCCTGCAGCGAGGAGACCGCGGAGGCGCTTCGCCGCGTGCGGGCCGTGACCGGCGGGCTGCTGCATCCGCTCGGTGCCTATCTGCTGCACCGCGGTCTCACCACGCTGCCGGTGCGGGTGCGGCACCAGCAGGAGAGCGCGCGTCGGATCGTGCAGTGGCTGAGCGACCGGCCCGAGGTGGCGGAGGTGTTCTATCCGGGACTCGACGGCGACCCGCGCGGCATCCTGCAGCGGCAGATGCGTGGCACCGGCGCGATGATCGCGATGCGCATGCGTGGCGGGTTCGCCGCGGCCTCCGCCGTCACGACGGCGACCGCATTGTTCACGCACGCGGTCTCGCTCGGCGGTGTGGACTCGCTGATCCAGCATCCGGCGGCACTCACCCATCGGCCGGTGCCGCCCGAGGCCCGTCCGGCAGCCGACGTGCTGCGGCTGTCGATCGGGTTGGAGGACGTCGACGACCTGATCTCCGATCTCGCCCAGGCCTTTGCGGCCGTACCGGCCTTCGACACCGAAGCGCCGCTCACCGACCGGGTCACCTCCTCGCGCGACGCACACCGGGGGGCAGTGCGCGCCTGAGGGGGTGACTCAGCGCCCGCGAGCCCGACGGCGCGGCGCCGCATCGGCTTGACTCACGGCGAGGGGAGGCGGATCGTCCCGGTCGCGAGGCGCTCCGTCGGCATCCGGTCGCGGTCGTAGGTGATCTCGTCGTACCCGTGCGGGGTCGGCACTCCGTCGTCGTCGAGGCTCACGAACACGATCTTGTCGATCGTGAGGATGCGCTTGCGCGTGATCATGTTCCTCGCCACCGCGCGCATGGTCAGCGACGTGGTGCCGAAATGCGTCGCCTGCAGGCCGATCTCGATCAGGTCGCCCTGCACGGCCGAGGCCTCGAAGTTGATCTCCGAGATGTGCTTGGTGACGGCGCGATAGTTGCCCAGCTGCACGATCGCGTAGATCGCCGCTTCCTCGTCTATCCACTTCAACAGACTCCCGCCGAACAGGGAGCCGTTCGCGTTCAGGTCCTCGGGGCGCACCCATTTGCGGGTGCGGAAGTTGAGTCCGTCCTCCGACCACTGCCACGCCGGTGCCTTCTTCTTCGCCATGCGCACGAGGCTAGGCGGCGCGTGAGTCGGAGATGTTACGGCCCGTTTTCGCGGAGGGCACGGCCGTCGGCCGCGTCCCTTTGTGCATACCTCACAAGAAACTCAGTGTCATGAGCGCTGGAACTTGGTTTCGAGCGGCAAATCCGTCACTCGCGCCTCGGCGCAGCCATACAGTCACCGGTGGCAACGACGCCACTGACCCCCGGGAGTCCTCGATGACGAGTACCACGCCCCATTCGCACGGAATCGGCATGCGCATCGCCGTCATCGTGCTCAGCCTGCTGCTGGCCGCCATGGTGGTCCTGTTCTTGGTGACCACCGGCAAGATCGCCGCCGGTGCCTCCGAACTCGCCGACGGCACGACATCGGCCAAGGACGGCTCGGCCGACCTGGCAGCCGGCGCTGCAGACCTCTCCACGGGCGCATCCCGCCTGGCCGAGGGCACCCAGGAGCTCGCAGCGGGAGCCGCCAGCGCGCAGGAAGGATCGCAGAAGCTGAGCGACGGTGCCACGACCGCAGCGACCGGCGCGACGACCCTGGCCGAGGGGGCGAACAGCCTCGCCGCCGGCGCATCGACCGCCGTGGTCGGTGCGGGCAAGGTCAGCGGGGGTGCGCAGACGGCGCTCGCCGGAGCGCAGGAACTCGCGACGAAGATGGCGCAGGCGGATGCCGGTGCGCAGACCCTCTCTTCCGGGATGTCCACCCTCGCCGCCGGTGTCAACGGCGCGCACGCGTATGCGAACGGCGTGCTCGTCGGCGCGACGCAGCTCAGCGACACCCTCGGAACCAAGGTGAACGCCGACGTGGTGGCTCTCGCGCAGCCGGGAGCGAAGACGCTTCTCCAGGGCGTCGCGGCCACGGCGCCCGGCCACTCGCAACAGCTCGCCGACGCCCTCGCGGGGATGCTCGCCGCCGACCCGGAGAACCCGCAGCTGAAGGCTCTCGCCGCTCTCGCCGCCGGAGTCGACCAGGAGGTCGATGCGATGGCTCCCGTCGCGGCCAAGGGCTCCGACCTCGCGCAGGGACTCGTCGCGGCCGCTGCCGGATCGGCTCAGGTGACGGGTGGCGTGAATGCGCTCATCAGCGGTGACGCCGCCCGCCAGTGGCCAGGCACCGCAGCACTCGTCGCTCCCCAGGGGGTGCCCGCTCTGGTCGCCGGCGCGCAGGCTCTGCACTCCGGCACGACGCAGCTCTCGGCAGGCGCATCGAGGCTCGCCGCGGGCCTGCAGACCCTCTCGACCGGGGCATCCGCCCTCTACTCGGGAACGGCGAACCTCAGCGCAGGCGCGACTCGCCTGAACGACGGCGCGACGACGCTCGCCACCGGCGTCGGGACGCTGCAGACCGGCGCGGGCGACCTGAACGTCGGGATCGAGAAGCTCTCCGCGGGCGCCACCACCGTCGCGAACGGCTCGGGCGAGCTCGCGGCCGGCGGCGACAAGCTCGAGGCCGGTGCTGCCGACCTCGCCGCGGGCAACGGCCTGATCGCGGACGGGTCCGGCACGCTCGCCACCGCGACGGCCGGGGCTGCCCCGTCCATGACGCCGTGGGGCCTCGGTATCGCCCTCGCCGGGCTGATCGCGATCGGCTTCTGGGTCGGTCACCGCGTCTCCCATCGACGCGCGCTGGCCCTGGCGGTCTGACTCCCCGACCCCGCCCGACGCCACCCCGCCCGGCCCACCCCCGCCCCGCCCGGCCCACCCCCGCCCCGCCCGGCCCACCCCAGCGCCCTGAGCGGATGTCTCCCACCGGCATCCGCTCAGGGCAGAGCCGCTCAGGGCGGATTCGCGCCGTCCGCGATGTGCTGCGGCCGATGCTGGGGGCATGAGCGAAGACAACCCCATCCCGCAGTTCGGTCCCGAAGCCCGGCGCGCGCTGTTCCACGAGCGGGTGCTCGTGCTCGACGGCGCCCTCGACGACGACAACGGCACGCTGCTGATGACGCAGCTGCTCGCGCTGTCGGCAGAGGACCCCACGGCAGACATCGCCTTGTGGATCCACTCGCCCGGCGGGTCAGTGCCCTCGATGCTCGCGATCCGCGACATCATGCGGCTGATCCCCAATGATGTCGCGACCTTGGCTCTCGGTCTCGCGTGCAGCGCCGGGCAGTTCCTGCTCTCCGCCGGCACCCCGGGCAAACGCCGGGCGCTTCCGCACGCTCGGATCCTCATGCATCAGGGGTCCGCGGGCATCGGCGGCTCCGCGGGAGAGCTCGAGACGCAGGCCGACGACCTGCGGCACATGCGCGACACCGTGCTCGGACTGATCGCCGACGACACCGGTCAGCCCGTCGCGCGCATCTTCGAGGACTCGCTGCACGACCGCTGGTACACCGCGACGCAGGCGCAGGACTACGGCTTCATCGACGCGATCGTGGTCTCGATCGGCGACGTGATGCCGCGACGACGCGCGCGCGTCGGTCTGGGGGTGGACGCATGAGCACCTACTCGATCCCCAACGTCATCGCGCAGCATCCCCGAGGCGAGCGCATCATGGACGTGTACTCGCATCTGCTCGCGGAGCGCGTCATCTACCTCGGCACCGGCATCGATGCGGGGGTCGCGAACGCCCTCATCGCACAGCTGCTGCACCTCGACGCGGACAGCCCGGAATCCGGCATCCAGTTCTACATCAACAGCGAGGGCGGCGATCCAGGGGCCGCGCTGGCGATCTACGACACCATGCAGCACATCCGTCCGCGCATCGCGACGACCTGCGTCGGCCAGGCCATCGGCCCCGCGGCGCTCCTGGTCGCTGCAGGAGACGTGGGGGAGCGGGCGGCCCTCGCCCACGCGCGCATCGTTCTGCATCAGCCCGCAGGGCAGTCGCGCGGTGCGATCCCCGACCTCATCCTTGCCGCCGACGAAGTGGTGCGGGTGCGTTCCGACATGGAGGAGATCCTGGCCAGGCACAGCGGTCGCACGGTCGCCGAACTCCGAGCCGACACAGACCGTGATCGGGTGTTCACGGCACCCGCCGCGCTCGACTACGGACTGATCGACACCGTGCTCGGCGCGCGGAGCTGAGGCGGCGTCCGGGCTGCCGGACGGATGCATGAGCGACGGGCGGCTGCATGACCGACGCGGGACCTGTGGTCATGCATCCGTCCGTCGCTCATGCAGATGACGGGTCAGGGACCAGATGACGGGTCAGCGACCAGGTGACGGGTCAGCGACCAGGTGACGGGTCAGGACCAGATGACGGGCCAGCGACCACGGGTTCGGGGTCAGGCGGCGAGGGCGAACGCGCCGCGCGAGGGGGCCGTCGATCGCAGACTGTCGGCCACGTCGCTGGTGAGCTCGATCAGACTCGTGTCGAGCGCACCGGCGATCGCGGCGATCATCTCGCTCGACGGCTCCTTCAACCCGCGTTCCACCTCGGAGAGGTACTGCGGCGAGACGCCGGCCTTCTCGGCGGTCTCGGTGAGCGTCTCCTCGCGGTCGTGGCGTCGACGACGCAGCTGGTCGCCGAGGAGGTGACGCCACAGCGGCTCGGGGTCGTTCGACTTCGGGCGGTCGGAGCGAGGAGTGTGCGGGAACGAGATCAGGTCGGCCATGCCTCACGATAGGCCGGGGTGTCCGGACGGTTCGAGCTGTTCTGCTCAGAGCAGAACAGCGGGTCCTCAGGCGTCCGCGTGACCAGGGGCGGAGTCTGTCGAAGCCGAGGAGCCGGCGCGTTCGGTCGAGGGGGATGCGGCGGCATCCGTCGCCGCCCAGCTGGCGAGCATCCTCAATTTGTCGGCCGATGCCGTCCCTGGCTCCGCGGTGTAGGTCGAGAGGTGCAGCCCGGGATCGGCCGGGAGTTCGAAGGCCTCGTAGGAGAGCTCGATCTCCCCGACCACGGGATGCGTGATGCGCTTGACCCCGGTGCGGTGGAAGCGCACGTTGTGGGCGGCCCACAGCGTGCGAAACCGCTCGCTCCGCGTCGAGAGCTCGCCCACCAGGTCGGTGAGCTTCCGGTCGAACGGATTGCGTCCGGCTTCCCCGCGCATCGCGGCCACGAGCTCCTGCGTGTTCCGATCCCATTCGGGGTAGAACTCCTGCGCGGCCGGATCGAGGAAGGCGAAGCGCGCGCTGTTCGGCTGCGGCTGCGCGAACACGGGCGCGTAGAGGGCGCGACCCAGGGCGTTCGCCGCCAGGTAGTCGAAGTAGTTGTTGCGCACGATCGCCGGAGCTTCGGTCATGGCGTCGAGGAGGCGCAGGATGCTCGGACGCAGCTCTGTCGTCTTCTTCCGTGGTGCGCGCGCGACCGGCGAGGTGTTCGCGGCGCGGGCGAGGTCGAACAGGTGCGCGGTCTCGGCCTCATCCAGCTGGAGCGCACGGGACAGCGCATCGAGCACGCTGTCCGATGCCCCGGACAGGTCTCCGCGTTCGAGACGCGTGTAGTAGTCGACGCTGACCCCCGCGAGCAGCGAGACCTCCTCGCGGCGCAGTCCGGGAACGCGGCGGTTGCCGCCGAATGCCGGGAGTCCGGCCTGATCGGGGGTGATGCGTGCGCGCCTCGTGGAGAGGAACTCGCGCACCTCGCTGCGGGTGTCCATGCATCCGACGCTACGCGCTCGACGACCGGACAGGGAGGTACTGGCGGTACCGGTGACCCGGGCCGTACGTCAGAGGGCCGCGGTCACGCCGGGGAGCAGCTTTCCGAGGATCGCCCCCAGCTGCTCGCGCTCCTCGCCGGTGAGGGGGTCGAGCACGAGCTCCCGCACCTGCTCGACGTGCACGGGGGCCGCCGTGCGGAGCATCTCCCGTCCGGCCGGCGTCAGCGTGGCCGAGAGGGTGCGCTTGTCGGAGCCGCAGGAGGTGCGCTCGACCCAGCCGCGCTCCTCGAGCGAGTCCAGCGCGTGACTCAGGCGCGAGCGGCTGAGGCCGGCGATGCGGGCGAGCTCGGTCATGGTCACGGCGCTCTCACCCCGGCCGGCCAGGGTGATGAGGATGGCGTAGCGGGCGTGGTTGAGACCGACCTCTTCCTTCAGCGTGCGGTCGAGCACCTGAGGGAGCAGCTGCACGAAGCGGATGACCGGCAGCCAGGTATCCATCTCGGTGTCGTCGAGCCGACGCGGATTCTGCTCCGCTGTCCCGTCCGCCTCCGAGGTCATGGTGCCGTCCCGTGCTGTCGCGCCTGCCGTCATGCCGCGGACAGGTCGAGGGTGTGCGCCGTGTGGTCGCGCTTGGCCTGCAGGTAGCGGGAGTTCGACTCCGACAGGTGCACCTGGGTGGGTACACGGTCGGTCACACGGACCCCGAGGGCTTCGAGCTGCACCGCTTTGTCGGGGTTGTTGCTCAGCAGGCGGATGCCGTCGACGCCGAGCGCGTGCAGCATCTGCGCCGCCACCGTGTAGTCGCGCTCGTCCTCACCCCGGCCCAGGGCGACGTTCGCCTCGTACGTGTCGAGGCCGGCATCCTGCAGGGCGTACGCGTCGAGCTTGGCGTACAGGCCGATGCCGCGCCCCTCCTGGCGCAGGTAGAGCAGGAAGCCGCCCTCCTCCGCGATGCGCTCCACGGCCTCGCGCAGCTGAGGGCCGCAGTCACAGCGTTCCGACCCGAACACGTCGCCCGTCAGGCACTCGCTGTGCGGGCGCACGAGCGGGGCCTCGCCGCCGTCCTCCGCGCGATCGATCGCCGCCCGCCAGTCGCCCAGCCCGAGCAGCAGGTGCTCGCGGCCGTCGGCCAGCCCGTCGAAGGTGACCACGTCGGCGGTCGTGGAGAAGCCGTCGCCGAATCGCAGCGGGACGCGGACGCGGGTGCGTTCCGTCGCGACCGGAGCGACGGTTGAACTTTCAATCATGCCGGGTGCAACGCGGCCTGCTGCGGAGTATTCCCCGTGGAGCGGATTCCGAGGGGTTCCCTCAGTACCTCCCATCCGCCGTGGAATCGGAGTTGACTGGGGGTCACGCGACAGAAGGAGCATCACGAATGCGCGGAGTAGTCATGCACGCCCCAGGCGACGTCCGGGTCGAGGACAGGGAGAAGCCCACCATCACGCGGCCGACCGATGCCGTGATCCGTATCACCGCGACCTGCATCTGCGGGTCCGACCTCTGGCCGTATCGCGGTGCGAACCCCGTGGACCACGATCCGATGGGACACGAGTACGTCGGCGTGGTCGAGGCCATCGGTGACGAGGTGCAGACGCTGGAGGTCGGCGACTTCGTGGTCGGCTCCTTCATGGCATCAGACAACACGTGCGAGATCTGCCGAGCGGGATACCAGTCCCGGTGCGTGCACGTCGTCCCGATGGGCAGGTACGGCACGCAGGCCGAGTACGCGCTCATCCCGCACGCCGACGGCACCCTGGTCGTCACTCCAGGACAGCCGGACGCCGACCTCATCCCGTCTCTGCTCGCCGCATCCGACGTCCTGGGAACCGGATGGTTCGCCGCGGTCGCCGCCGAGGTGGGGCCGGGCAAGACGGTCGCGGTCGTCGGCGACGGCGCGGTGGGTCTGCTGGGCGTCCTGGCCGCACGCGAGCTCGGCGCGGAGCGCATCATCGCGATGAGTCGCCATGCCGATCGGCAGGCTCTGGCGCGCGAGTTCGGTGCCACCGACATCGTCGAGGAGCGGGGGGACGAGGGGGTCGCCCGCATCAAGGAGCTCACGGACGGACTCGGCGCGCACTCCGTGATCGAGGCGGTCGGCACGCAGGAGTCGATGATGCAGGCGATCCGCTCCACCCGTCCCGGCGGCCACGTCGGCTACGTCGGTGTCTCCCACGATGTCGCCCTCCCCGGCGAAGAGCTCTTCTTCTCCGGAGTGCATCTGCACGGCGGCCCTGCTCCCGTGCGGCGCTTCCTCCCCGAGCTCATCCAGCTGATCTGGGACCGGAAGATCGATCCGGGCACGGTGTTCGACCTCACGCTGCCGCTCGAGGACGCGGCGGAGGGCTACCGCGCCATGGACGAGCGACGCGCCACGAAGGTGCTGCTCACGGTGTGACGTGCGGAGGCGTGGACTCCTGCGGGCGTCGTCGCTGTCGCTGTCGCACGAGCTTCACCTCGCTCGCGAGGATCCCGAGCACGACGAGTGCGCCGCCGATGAGCGCGGTCGCGGGCAGGCGCTCGCCGGCGAGGCGTCCGATGACCCCCGCCCACACCGGCTCTCCCGCGTAGATGATGGTCGCGCGCGTGGGGGAGACCGACTTCTGCGCCCAGTTCATCGTCAGCTGGATCAGACAGCTCGCCGCCCCCAGTCCCACCGCGCAGCCGACCCAGATCCAGGAGAAATCGGGAACCCCCTCACCGACCACCGGCATGGTGAGCAGTCCCAGCAGGCCGGCCGTGAGCAGCTGCACGATCGTGATGCGTCCGAGGTCGATCCTCCCGGCGAACAGGCTGATCAGGATGATCTCGGCTGCGATCGGCAGGGTGCTGATCATGGTCGCGATCTCACCGGTGCCGAGCGTCAGGGCGAAGGCATCCGGCCCCGCGATGAACAGCAGCCCCACGAACGCCAGTCCCGCACCCGCGAACGCCATGGCCGGGGGACGCTTGCGGAACACGGCCCACTGGGCCAGCGGCACCATCGGCACGTACATCGCGGTGATGAACGCCGAGGTGCTGCTGTCGATGGTCTGCAACCCCAGCGTCTGCAGGCCGTAGCCGAGGTAGATCATGACGCCGATCGCGATGCCGGCGCCGATGTCGCGCCAGCGGATGCCGCGCAGAGCGCGTCGGAAGATCACGACGCTGATGAGCCCGGCGATGAGGAAGCGGATGCCGACGAAGAACCATGGCCCGGAGTGCTCCATGGCCCAGTGCACGAGCAGGAAGGTGCCGCCCCAGACCGCGGTGATCGCGATGAGCGCGGCTTCCTGCGGACGCAGACGCATCCACCGGAGACGAGAGGGCATCGTTGCCCCTTTCTCGACGTTGCCGGATAGAGCCTAACGGGCCGCAGTCGTCGTTCGAATCGCGCGGATGGTGCCGAACAGCCGTCTGATCGAGTCAGTTGCGCGATGCGAAAGTGACGGGAGAAGACGGCCGGGCGCCGATGCCGCTGCGGACTCGGTAGCCTCGCAGCATGAGCGACTTCGTGAGTGCCGTCGAACTGAACGACCTGCTGACCGGGGGTGCGCCGGTGCGTGTGATCGACGTGCGCTGGCGCCTCGATCGTCCCGACGCCGGACACGACGACTACCTCTCGGGCCACATCCCCGGCGCGGTGTTCGCCGCTCTCGACACCGAGCTCGCCACGCACGGCGAGGCCGCGGAGGGGCGCCACCCGCTCCCGTCCACGGCCACGCTCCAGGACGCGGCCCGTCGCTGGGGGGTGCGATCCGGCGACACGGTCGTCGCCTACGACGACTTCAAAGGCATCGCCGCCGCCCGCGCCTGGTGGCTCCTGCGGCAGGCCGGCGTCGACGTGCGCGTGCTCGACGGCGGCATCAGGGCATGGCGGGCTGAGGGGTTCGACATCGCGACGGACGACGTGAGCCCGGAGCCCGGCGATGTCGTGCTCGACCCGATCGGAGACGATGCGTTGTCGATCGACGAGGCCGCGGCCTTCCCGGCGTCCGGGGTGCTGATCGACGCGCGGGCCGCGGATCGGTACCGAGGCGACTCGGAACCGTTCGATCCCGTGGGTGGTCACATCCCCGGTGCGCGCAATCTTCCCGAACCCGTGCACTTCGACGCGGACGGGAAGATCCTCGACAGGGAGACGATCCTGGCGACCTTCGCCGAGGTCGGCGTGACGCCGGGAACGCCCGTTGCCGCGTACTGCGGTTCGGGTGTGACGGCTGCCCACACCGCACTTGTACTGCACGAGGTCGGCATCGAGGCCAAGGTCTTCCCCGGGTCGTGGAGCCAGTGGTCGAACACCCCGGGGCGTCCGGTCGCGGTCGGCGATCAGCCCGGTTGATCCTCGCGGGGGCCGTATCCCCACTGCAGGCCCAGCGCGCCAGGCCCGAAAGCCCGACGCACCAGGTGGACCGAGTTCCCGCGAGGCGGCGGGAGGGGGGTGATCGTGACCCCGTCCGGCGTCTCGATGTGCTCCTCGCACCAGTCCGGGATCGCGTCGGGGTGGAAGCGCGTCCACACCAGCAGCTCCCTGGCCTTCTGCGCCAGCGCGTGGCCGGTGTCGTGGGTCTCCGGGTAGTCGGGCGGGTACTCGACCGACCACTCGACCATCGCGGTCTCCGGCGCTGTCAGGGGGACGTCGAGTTCGAACAGCACACCGTGCACCTCGCCGTCCGGGTGGGAGTAGCGCGCCGCGATCCTCCCCCCTGACACGGCCTTGAGCAACGGCGCCGGCGTGCGGACGCCCGGGGTGATCTCCAGGAACGGTATCGCCGTGATCGTGCCCACCGTCGACTGCACGATGCTGCGCGTGATGCTGTACGCGACGTTGCCGTCGGCCCCGACATCCGTCACCGAATGGGTGGTGAGCTCGCGGGAGGTGTCGGGGTAGGCCGCCCCCAGCGCTCGGAAGGCCTCGATCACGGCCACCTCGAGCTCCTCCTCGTCGATCGGGAACTGGTTCGGCCCGAGGGGGCCCGTGCGATTGGTCGAGCGGAGCATCCTGCTCAGCGCGCCGACGCGGAGTCCGAGGAGCTCCTCGATGTCGGCGAGGGCTGCCAGCGACTGCGCGCCCTCCGGTCGCCTTGCGCCCGACCGCCAGTAGCTCAGGGTCGCCATCGACACGCGGTTACCCCGCGCCTTGAGCTGCCGCTGCAGCCAGGACAGGGTCACCGGTTTGGCGTTTATCGCGTCGCGCAGGGCGCTCGCGAAATCACCGTGCTCGGCTCTGCGCGCGTCATCTTCGAGATTCATCACAGATCCCCTCCGGTATGTGAAGATCAGCGCTTTAGAGTGAGCATACGACCGCACGCGCGTACCTCAGGGGACCGGGTGGGCATGTGGGGTCACTTGGCCGTCTTCGCGGGCAGGGTGCCCGTGCCTGCGAACGACCGGCCTGACGCAGTGATGCCCCCCTTGCTGCGTATGTCGTGAAGCCCGGCAATCGATCTGGGGAGATCCGCCGGGCTTCACGAATCCTCCCCCCGCACGGCTCCCGGCGTCGCGGCCACGCAGCCTTGCGTAGACTGGGAGCAACACCCCGGAGGACTCAGGACCGTCATGTCTGCCCCTGCTCGCGCATTCACCATGCGCCACGTGCAATTGCTGCGCGCGCTGTTCGCCGCCGTCGCCGCGCTCATGATCACGTTCTCGTCTGATCACTCCGCACCCGTCGGTCTGTCCGTCTTCAGCGGTTTCGTGTTCCTCACGGCGCTCGTGCACGTGCTCGCCGCCTGGCTGGTGCTGCCGGCCGGATCGCGCTGGCCGTCCGTGCTGCTCGCCGCCGTCGGGGTGGTCGCCGGCCTCGTGAGCGGCATCCCCGTCTGGCGGTCTGACGATCTGTTCTTCGTCGTCGTCTCCTCCTGGGCGATCGTCAGCGGCGGCGTCGAGCTGCTCGCCGGCATCCGCTCCCGTCGTGCCGGCGGCATGCTGTCCCGCGACGCGATCTCCGTGGGGGCGCTGGGCGTGCTGCTCGGTATCGCTCTGCTGCTGATCCCGTCCGGGTTCCTCCAGGAGTACACGATCGACGAGGCCGGCACGTTCGTGCTCTCCGGCATCATCCTGGGCGTCGGCATGTTCGGCGGCTACGCGGCGATCGTCGCGGTGTTCCTCGGCATCGCCGGCCTCACACCGAAGCAGGCCGACGCGGTCACGACGGCGTCCGATTCGAACGACAGCACCGCTCCTGCGGGGCACGGAGGAGAGCGATGAGCGACGAGAAGCCCACCCGCCGGGACATTCTGCGACCCCTGCACCTGCTCCTCATCGCACTCGGCTGCGGTGTGTTCGCCATGGTCGTCACGCTGGTCTCCACCGGTGCCTTCACCGCGCGGGTGAACGCCTCCATCGCCAACGGCACCTACGAGGGGCTGACCCCGATCGCCCTCGGACTCGTCGTGGGCGGCGGCGCGTTCATCGTGACGCTGCTGATCCTCGCGATGCTGATCCTCGCCGTCGATCCCGCCGACGTGACGAAGACGATCGATCGTCCCGTGCTGTACGACCCGGAGCCCGAGGGCGAGAACCCCGATTCCGCGGCGCCCGGTCGCTCCGCCTCCTCCTGATCCGATAGCCCCTCGAGCAGGGTCACCCACTCGACCCCCGGCGGAACATCGGGTTAAAGCGCTCAGAAGAACGCGCTGAAGCCGACACTTTCGGCATACCTTCTGGACAATCGTCGCTATACATCCGATGTTTCATGGCGCACACTGGCTCCGACGCCTCGCATCCACGATCGGCTGCGAGGCCGCACGGCCCCAGTAGATCAACGATGCTCCGGAGGATTGCTGTGATGAAGGACCCCATTTCCCGTCGCCAGGCACTGCAGGTGGGCGGTCTCGCCCTTCTCGCCCCGCTCGTCCCCCAGTTCCTCGCCGCCCGCCCCGCCGCGGCGAGCACGTTCTCGGCGCAGGCTCCTCTCCGCGCCGTGCCGGCGGGGGCGATCCCGCGCCCACAGCTGTCGCCGTACGCGCTCTGGTACGCGACGCCGGCGACGGACTGGGAGACCCAGGCTCTCCCGATCGGCAACGCCCGTCTCGGCGCGAAGCTGTTCGGCAACCCGGACGCCGAGGTGATCCACTTCAGCGAGCAGAGCCTGTGGGGCGGGGTCAACGACTACGACAACGCTCTCGCCGGTCAGCCCGACGGTGCGTACGACACCAGCGTGACCGGCTTCGGATCCTTCCGCGACTTCGGCGAGGTGACGGTGGCGTTCGGTGCGCGCACGACCGTCAGCTCTCCCGGCGGCCCGTACCAGGTGTCCGGTGGCGAGAGCGTCGAGAAGACGTTCGACGGCAACCCCGCCACGAAATGGTGCCTGATCGCGCCGCCCGCAGAGGTGACGTGGCAGGCCGATCTCGCCGCCCCCGCCGTCGTCTCGTCGTATGTGCTCACGAGTGCCAACGACGTCCCTGCGCGGGACCCGCAGGACTGGCGCCTGGAAGGCTCGTCCGACGGAGCGGCGTGGGTCGTGCTCGACGTCCGCTCCGAGGCGCCGTTCCCCCAGCGACTCCAGTCCAAGAGCTTCTCGGTCGCCAACACCACCGCGTACGCCCACTATCGCTTCGTCTTCGCCCCGAAGGCGGGAGTCAGCCACTTCCAGGTGGGGGAGATCGCGCTCGGCGGCGTCGAACTGGCGCAGGGAAGCGCCGTCTACGTGTCATCGCCCAGCGGTCACGCGGACTCCCTCGTCGGCAGCATCGATACCGATCCCGCGACCGTCTGGGCTGTTCCCGCGACGGGCGGTGGCGCGGTGTGGCAGGTCGAGCTCTCCTCGAAGAACACCCTGAACGGCTACGTGCTCACCAGCGCACCGGACACGCCGGAGCAGGATCCACGCGACTGGATCGTCGCCGGCTCGGATGACGGGCTGACCTGGAAGACCCTCGACACCCGAGTAGGGGAGACGTTCCCCGAGCGCGGCGTGGGGCGGACGTTCACGTACGCGAACACCACCGCGTTCGCGATGTACCGCATCTCGTTCTCCGCGCCGGGTGCCATCCGTCTCGGCGGCATCGCCTTCACCGGCGGCGGTTTCAGCACGGCGGGCGCCAAGGCGGTCGTGGACTACCGGCGTGCACTCGACATCGCGGACGGCACCCACAGCACTCACTTCGCGACCGCACAGGGGACGGTGTTGCGCGAGGCCTTCGCGAGCCGGGAGGCCGACATCATCGCGGTGCGGTTCACCGCCGATCGGCCCGGTGCGCTGACGGCGCTGCTCACTCTGACGTCCAAGCAGGACGGCGTCGCCATCGTGGCCGACGCGGGCGGACGTCGGCTGAGTTTCGCCGGGACGATGGCCAACGACCTCACGCACGCGGCCGTCGTCCGCATCGCCGAGACCGACGGCCGGGTCGTCGCCGCCGAGGGCGGGCTGCGCGTCTCGGAGGCGTCGAGCATCACACTGCTGCTCGACGCGCGCACCGACTATCGTCTGAGCGCGGCGCACGGCTGGCGAGGCGCCGCACCGCAGCCCGCGATCGAGAAGGCGCTGAACGCCGCCGCCTCCCGGTCGTGGCAGAGTCTCCGCTCTGCGCACACCGCACAGGTCTCCGAGCTGATGCAGCGCGCGAAGGTGGAGTGGGGAGCGACCGACGGCACCGTGACGGCCATGCCCACGGACCGCCGGCTGCTCCGCTACGGGAAGGGGGAGGCGGACCCCACGCTCGAGCAGACGCTCTACGCGTACGGCCGGTATCTGCTCCTCAGCTCGTCGAAGCCCGGGGGGCTGCCGGCCAACCTGCAGGGGCTGTGGAACAACAGCAACCAGCCGGCGTGGGCCAGCGACTACCACACCAACATCAACGTGCAGATGAACTACTGGGGCGCGGAGACCGCCGACCTCCCGGAGTCCCATGAGGCGCTCGCGACGTTCATCCGCGAGGTGGCGGTCCCCAGCCGGGTGGCGACGCGCAACGCCTTCGGCGCCGACGTGCGCGGGTGGACCGCCCGCACCTCGCAGAGCATCTTCGGCGGCAACTCGTGGGAGTGGAACACGATCGCGAGCGCCTGGTACGCCCAGCACCTCTACGAGCACTGGGCGTTCACGCAGGACAAGAAGTACCTGCGCGACCTCGCCTACCCGCTGATCAAGGAGATCTGCCAGTTCTGGGAGGACCAGCTCAAAGAGCTTCCCGACGGCACGCTGGTCGCGCCGATGGGCTGGTCTCCGGAGCACGGTCCGCGCGAGGACGGCGTCATGCACGACCAGCAGATCATCTGGGATCTGTTCCAGAACTACCTCGAGTGCGCCGAGGCCCTCGGTGCCGACAAGACCTACCGGAAGACCGTCGCCGACATGCAGTCCCGTCTGGCTCCCAACAAGATCGGCCGCTGGGGGCAGTTGCAGGAGTGGCAGACCGACCGTGACGACCCGAACGACATCCACCGGCATACGTCGCACCTGTTCGCCGTGTACCCGGGGCGGCAGATCACCTCCGACACCCCGGAGCTCTCCGCGGCGGCCCTGGTCTCGCTGAAGGCCCGCTGCGGGGAGAAGGAGGGTGTGCCGTTCACCGCCGCCACGGTCTCGGGAGACAGTCGCCGTTCGTGGACCTGGCCGTGGCGGGCCGGTCTCTTCGCGCGCCTGGGTGATGCCGAGCGGGCGGGGATCATGGTGCGAGGACTGCTCACCTACAACATCCTGCAGAACCTCTGGGCGAACCATCCGCCGTTCCAGCTCGACGGCAACTACGGCATCGTCGGAGCGATCGCGGAGATGCTGGTGCAGAGCCATGGTGGGGTGATCCGTCTGCTCCCGGCCGTGCCGGCGGACTGGGCGGTGAGCGGATCGTTCGCCGGTCTCCGCGCGCGGGGCGGGTATCGCGTGGACTGCACCTGGCGGGACGGGAAGGTCGTGTCCTACGACGTGGTCGCCGACCGCGCACCGAACATGAGCAACGTGGTCGTGGTCGTCAACGGGGAGCGTCGCAAGGTGAAGCCGGGCAACCCGAAGAACGGCAAGCCCATGCGCGACCTCGGTCCGGCGCACTGAGCAGGGGCGGCGAGAGGGACGGCGACGATCCGGAATACCGGTGGGGTGGATCGGCTTGCACCTGAGGTGACTGCCTCCGTCGACCGCGCCTCCATCGGACTCCGGTCGGAGCGCGGACCCATCCTCGGCGCGCTCATGCTCGCCACCGGGCTCATCGCGATCGACGCCACGATCCTCGCGACCGCCGTCCCGAGCATCGTGCGCGACCTCGGCAGCTACCAGCAGTTCCCCTGGCTGTTCTCGGTGTACCTCCTGGCGCAGGCCGTGAGCGTGCCCATCTACTCCCGCTTCGCGGACACCGTGGGCCGCAAGCCGATCATCCTGCTCGGCATCGCCCTGTTCCTGCTCGGGTCCATCCTCTGCGGGTTCGCCTGGAGCATGCCGGCGCTGATCGTGTTCCGCATCATTCAGGGCATCGGAGCCGGTGCCGTCGCACCGATGTCGATGACCATCGTCGGTGACATCTACACGGTCGCCGAACGTGCCAAGGTGCAGGGATACGTCGCGAGCGTGTGGGCCATCTCCTCGGTGGTGGGTCCGGCGCTCGGCGGCATCTTCGCCCAGCTCGACGCCTGGCGATGGATCTTCTGGATCAACGTGCCCCTGTGTCTGATCGCCGGGTGGATGCTGCTGCGCAACTACAAGGAGCAGAAGCAGACCCAACGGCACAGCATCGACTACGGGGGAGCGGTGCTGCTCACCATCGGGCTCACGGCGCTCATCCTCGGCATGCTGGAGGGAGGAAACGCCTGGGCGTGGCTGTCCGTGCAGAGCGTCCTCTGCTTCGGGATCGGCGTGGTCGCGCTGCTGGCCTTCGGGGTCGTGGAGCGCCGTGTCGCCGAGCCGATCGTCGACCTGCGGCTGGTGACGCGTCGGCTCATCCTCACGACCACGTTGGTCTCGCTCGGCATCGGCGCGCTCATGCTCGGTGTGACGAGCTTCGCCCCCGCCTACCTCGAGGGATCCATCGGCATCGCTCCCCTGCTGTCGGGTCTCGCGGTGGCAGCTCTGACCCTCGGCTGGCCGCTCGCCGCCGCGAACGCCGGACGGCTGTACCTGCGCATCGGCTTCCGTCGCACCACGCTCATCGGCATGAGCATCACGACGCTCGCCGCCATCATGCTCGCTGCCGTCGCCTCCTGGCCGAACCCGTTCGTCATCGCCGGCATCGCGTTCCTCCTGGGCTTCGGGCTCGGGTGGAGTGCGGCCCCGACGCTGATCGCCGCCCAGGCCTCGGTCGGCTGGGGCGAGCGCGGCGCGGTGACGGGGATGAACGCCTTCGCGCGGTCGGCGGGAAGCGCTGTGGGCGTCGCCGTGTTCGGCGCGATCTCGAATGCGGCCATCGCGCAGGGTGCGGGCGCGGACGACCCCGACACGATCATCCACGCGTCGGTGTGGGTGTTCGTCGCCGTCGCGGTGACCGCGGTTCTCACTCTCCTGGCGGCGTCGTTCATGCCGAAGGACAGCGTCGAGGAGCACTCCGGCGAGTCGGGCTCCTAGCTCCTCCCGGGTTCAGCGCGCGAGGCGCGCCGCGATGCCCGTGTAGGTCGCCGGGGTCAGCGCGAGCAGGCGCTGCTTTGCGGCATCGCCGATCTCGAGGCCCTGCACGAACTCGGCGAGGTCGGCGGCACCGACCCGGTGACCACGGGTGAGCTCCTTGAGGAGCGCGTACGGGTCGGTGATCGAGGAGCGGCCTGCCACGACCTCGGCGCGGATGACCGTCTGGATCGCCTCGGCGAGCACCTCCCAGTTCACGTCGAGGTCGGCGAGCAGCACGTCGCGCGACAGCGAGATCGCGTTCAGGCCGCGGCGCAGGTTGTCGAGCGCGAGCAGCGAGTGCCCGAACGCGACGCCGATGTTGCGCTGCGTGGTGGAATCGGTGAGGTCACGCTGCAGGCGGCTCGTGACGAGCGTCTGGCCGAGCGATGCGAGCAGGGCTCCCGAGATCTCGAGGTTGGCCTCGGCGTTCTCGAAGCGGATCGGGTTGATCTTGTGCGGCATCGTCGACGAGCCGGTGGCACCCGCGACCGGGATCTGCGCGAAGTAGCCGAGCGAGATGTAGGTCCAGATGTCGGTGGCGAGGTTGTGCAGGATGCCGCCCGCGTGACGCACGCGGTCGTACAGCTCGACCTGCCAGTCGTGCGACTCGATCTGCGTCGTGAGGATGTTGAAGCCCAGGCCCAGTCCCTCGATGTACTCGCGGGCGATGGTCGGCCAGTCGGCGTCCGGGTCTGCCGCGAGGTGGGCGGACCAGGTGCCGGTCGCGCCGGAGAACTTCGCGAGATACTCGGAACCGGCGATCTGGCTGCGCACGCGCTCCAGGCGCCAGGCGAAGACCGCGAGCTCCTTGCCCATCGTCGAGGGCGTTGCGGGCTGGCCGTGCGTGCGCGAGAGCATCGCGGCGTCGGCGTGCTCGACCGCGAGCTCGCGCAGCTTCGCGATCACGGTGTCGAGGGCCGGGAGCCAGACCTCCTCGACCGCGCGCTTGACGGTGAGGGCGTAGGACGCGGAGTTGATGTCCTCGCTCGTCGCGGCGAAGTGCGTGAGCTCGGAGATGCGGTCGAGGCCGAGCGTCGAGAGCCGGTCGCGCACGAGGTACTCGATCGCCTTCACGTCGTGCTGGGTGACGGCTTCCTTCTCGGCGAGCCAGTCGATCTCGGCCTGACCGAAGTCGCGGTAGAGCGAACGCAGGCGCTCCTTGTCCTCGTCCGACAGCGGGCTCGTCGCGAACAGCGAACGGTCGGTGAGCGCGATCAGCCACTCGACCTCGACCTCGACGCGTGCCCGGTTCAGGCCCGCCTCGGACAGGAAGTCGGCGAGACCGGTGACGGCGCCACGGTAGCGGCCGTCGAGGGGGCTCAGGGGCTGGGGCGGGAGCGAAGGCTGGAAAGTCAGGGGAGTCCTCCTGATCGGGCCCCTCAGAGGCGGGGCGTGCGGGGGAGACGCAGAGCGGGTTCGAGCTGGCGGAACAGGCCCCGAGTCGCCGCCTCAATCATACCGAGCACGGAATCGAACATCTCCGCGCCCGCGTAGTACGGGTCGGGCACGTCGTGGGTGGTCGCCGTCGGGTCGAAGGCCAGCAGCAGGGTGACCTTCCCCTCCTCGTCCTCGTCGTGGGCCCATTCCCGCAGGATGCGCTCGTGCGTGCGGTCGAGCGCGACGACGAGATCGTTGTCGGCGAAGGCGGCCGCGGTGAACTGACGGGCGCGGTGCTGGGAGCCGTCGTAGCCGCGACGCGCCAGCGAGTCGATCGTACGGTGATCGGCACGCTCGCCCAGATGCCAGTCGCCTGTTCCGGCGCTGCGCGAGACGATGCGCGGGCCGAGTCCCTGCCGCTCGGCGAGGTCGCGGAAGACGACTTCGGCCATGGGAGAGCGGCAGATGTTCCCCGTGCAGACGAAGATCACGCGGAAGGGATCCGGGGATGTCACAGATACATTCTGCCCGCCCATGGCCGTCCTGCACAGCGCGAACCTGCTCGCGCGGCCCCTGCACACCATGGGCGGGCGACCACCTGTCCACGGGTTGCGTATTCCGGGCGACCCGCGTGGAGCGCGATCCCGAATGCTGGAGCCATGTACTCGTTCGCACCCGAGCAGTCCGGTGGATCCGCGCAGTCGTGGGGGCAGGCCTTCGCGCACCGGGGGATCGGTGATGCCATCACGACGCTGGAGGAGGCGGGAGCGGTGCTGGTCTCGCTCGTCGATGCGACGGACTGGAGCTCGGAGGGGTTCCGCGCGCTCCACGAACTCCTCGCGCGGGTACGCGATGACACCGGAACGCAGCTCGGGAGTCTTCGGATCCGGCAGTGGGAGCTGGAGGGATCGGAATGATGGGGGCCGCACGCGCGCACGACGCCTCCGTTGCCGGCGGCCTGGAGATCGACCACGGCGGCGCGATCGCGATCGACACCGAGCAGTTGCGCGAGGTCGGCGCGCACCTGCGGACGGTCGCGGCGCGATACGAAGAGGCTCGGGATTCGGTGGTCACCGCTGCGGAGGCGATCTCGTCATCCGATGCTCCCGCGCTGCGCGTCGACATCGGCGCTCTGCGACTCAGCGGCGAGCGGATCGGTGGACTCGCTGCGGAGATCGAGAACGCCTGCACGGGAACGCTGTTGATGGCCGACGCATTCGAGCTGGTGGAACTGCGGGCACAGGCTGAGGCGCTCGCCCTCACCGACGCCGCGGCGGCGAACGACGTGCGCGCACGGGCCGACGAGATGATCGCCGACGACGAGCGCCTGGGGCGGATGGCGGACTGGCTGGTCGCAGGCTGGGAGCGACGGAGGTTCGAAGGGCTCGGAGATCAGTACGACCTGGGTGGGATGCTGCCGCCGATGTTCCTGGTCGGGGCGCTGGTCGGGCTCGCCTCGGGGTATGGGAAGGTGCGGCCGGGGGTGGCGGGATCCGAGGTGCCGGGCATGAAGGCTCCGACCTCCGTGCCGGTGGATCCGGTGCAGGTGACACCGGTGAAGACGTCGACTCCGCGCGCGCCGGACGACCTCGCCGGAGCGTTCAGGAGGATCCCGGGCGGGGGAGCCCAGGTCGCCGTGGAGAAGTACACGATGGTCGGCGGCGCGACCCGCTATGTGGCCTACGTGGCCGGTACCCAGAATTCGCTGCTGTCCCTGAAGAAAGGCGCGGAGCCGTGGGACATGACCTCGAACATCGAGCTCTATCAGGGCGCTACGTCGGCGTCGTACCAGGCGACTCTCGATGCTCTGGCGGCCGCCGGTGTCGAACCGGGCGATCGCGTCGACGTGGTCGCGCACTCGCAGGGCGGGATGATCGCCACGCGACTCGCCGTGGAGAGCGAGTACGAGGTGTCGATGCAGATCACGGCGGGGAGCCCCACCGAACCGACACTCCGGGAGGAGCAGACGCTGATCCAGCTCCGTCACACCGACGATGTCGTATCGGCGCTCGCCGCGGGCGGGTCGGCAGAGGGGACGGGGTCGCCCGACAGCTTCACCGCCTCGCGGGTCGGTGATCCGGGGGACGGCGTCGAGGACCTGCGGTTGAAGACCCACGGTCTCGAGACGTACATCGAGACCGCCGAGATGGTGGATGCGTCGACCGACCCTCGCGCGGTGGCTCTCGACGGGTACTGGGATGAGCTCGGCCGGGCCGTCGAGGTCGAGCGCACCGAGTACCGCGCGGAGCGGAGCGGGTGACCGTGGTGGCTGTCACCGCGGTGTCAGCGGGTCAGTCGCGACGGCTCTTGTTCTGCGGGCGCAGGATGAATCCGAAGATGCCGTTGATCACCGAGATGATCAGTGCTGCGAGCACGCCCCACCAGAAGTCGCCGACCGTGAGACCCCAGCCGAATCCGCTCGTGATCCAGGCGGTCAGCCACAGCAGGAACCCGTTGATCAGGAAGCCGATCAGGCCGAAGGTGATGATGTAGAGCGGGAACGCGACGATCTTCACGACCGTTCCGATGATCGTGTTCACGAGTGCGAAGATCGCGGCCACCGCGAGCAGGGTCAGCACCAGCTGCAGCGTCTCGCCGGGCGGGAAGGCCCTGATGGTCACCTGCAGGGCAGGGATCAGCGTGACGACCCAGAGGGCGAAGGCGTTGACGACGACGCGGATGATGAAGCGCATAGTCCGACCAGTGTCCCACGGACTCTCGTGCGTGTCAGTGCGAAGTCCCTCGGGTGCTCAGCGGAAGTGAGCGCGCAGAAGCGCAGCGACCTCGTCCAGGGAGGACTTGCTCTGCGCCGTCCGGAGGATGAGGTCGAAGGCAACCTCCGTCTCCATGTCGATGATGACGTTGTTCATCTCGAGGAACGTCAGGGTGAGGACCCAGGAGAAGCGCTTGTTGCCATCAAACAGAGGGTGATTCTGGCTCAGGGACGACAGGAGAGCTGCTGCCTTGACTTCGAGATCCGGGTAGGCCTCGACTCCGAACATCGAACTCGACGGTCGGGCGAGAGCGGAGGAGAGAAGCCCGATGTCTCGGATGTGGAGCCCGAGCTCCTCTGTGATGCCTACTGCGTGCGGAAGCTCGACATATCGAGTCACGCGTCTTCGAGTTTCTTGAGGAGATCTGCGTATCGGTCAGCCACCCCGCGGGCGATCGACACGGCCTGCTCGGTCGTGACCTCCTCGCGGAGAAAGCGGTCCGTAGCCTCGATGAGCAGTGCGTGCTTGGACGTGTGTCGCCTCGATGCCAGCTCGCCGAGCTGGGCATCGAGTTCTTCCGGGAGTCGCACCGTCATCGCCATACCAGAATGGTACCACCGGGCATCGAGCCGCGACAGGGGGCGAACGAGCGCGATCCGTCCCCTCGGGCTGTGCTCGCCCGCCCTCGTAGACTCGACCTCGTGACCGAGCCGATCCTGCCCCGCATCCGTCCCGCCATCGCCGCTCTCGCTCCGTATCGCCAGGGAAAGCAGGCCGGCCCCGATGCGTTCAAGCTGTCGAGCAACGAGAACCCGTTCGACCCGCTGCCGTCGGTGCTCGACGCGCTGCAGAGCACCACTCCCATCAACCGCTACCCGGATGCCACCGCCGGTCGCCTGCGCGCGCGTCTCGGTGCGCGCTACGGGGTCGAGCCCGACCAGGTGCACGTGGCCTCGGGCAGCGTGTCGATCCTGCATCAGCTGATCCTGGCCACCGCCTCGGTCGGCGACGAGGTCATCTACGCGTGGCGCTCCTTCGAGGCGTACCCGAGCCTTCCGCTCGTCGCCGGAGCGACCGGTGTGCAGGTGCCGCTCACCGCCGACTCCCGCCATGACCTCGAAGCGATGGCGGATGCGGTGACCGAGCGCACCCGCGCGATCATCCTGTGCACGCCCAACAACCCGACCGGTCCGATCATCACCTCGGCCGAGTTCGCCGCCTTCGTCGCGCGGGTGCCCGGCGACATCCTGATCATCCTCGACGAGGCCTACGCCGAGTTCGTCACGGCGCCGGGTGCGGTCGACGGTCTGGCGGAGCGCGTGTTCGAGCAGCACCCGAACGTGGTGGTGCTGCGCACCTTCTCGAAGGCCTACGGTCTCGCCGGGCTGCGCGTCGGCTATGCGATCGGGCACGAGAAGGTGCTCGACGCCGCCCGCACGACCGGCATCCCGCTCTCGGTCACCTCCGCTGCCGAGAACGCCGCGATCGCCAGCCTCGACGCCGAATCGGAGCTCCTGGAGCGCGTCGCCGTCATCGTCGAACGCCGCGGCCGTCTCGTGGAGGGGCTTCGTGCACAGGGGTGGGAGGTGCCGGACTCCCAGTCGAACTTCGTCTGGCTGCCCGCGGGCGAACGCACCGACGAGGTGGCTGCCGCATTCGTCGAGAACGACCTCATCGTGCGTCCGTTCTCCGGCGACGGCATCCGCATCTCGGTGGGCGAGGAGGACTCCATCGCCCGCGTGCTCGAGGTCGCCGGCTCCCTCCGCTGAGTCGCCGCATTCCGCGCGTTCTCGCGGATTTCTCCGGTTTCCAGGCATTTACGAGGGCGTCCTAGGTATGCGTGACCTGGCATGCGGGCGCGGGTAGCGTGAGAGCGTGACCACCTCCGAGACACCCCTTGTGAGCGTTCTGGACGAGACCGGACGGTACGCTCCGTCCGCCGCCGCAGAACGGTACCTTCCTCTGATCGACGCGATCGGCGATGCGGAACTCGAGCAGTTCTACCGGGACATGGTCGTCATCCGCGCGATCGATACCCAGGCGACGAACCTGCAGCGTCAGGGCCAGCTCGCGCTGTGGCCGCCGAGTCGTGGACAGGAGGCGGCGCAGGTCGGATCCGGGCGCGCGCTCCGCGCCCAGGACACCGTCTTCCCCTCCTACCGCGAGCACGCCGTGACCCGCATCCGCGGCGTCGATCCGGTCGACATCATCAAGCTCATGCGGGGCGTCTCGCACGGCGGGTGGGACCCGACCGACCCCGAGAACGGCAACACCCGGCTGTACACGCTGGTGCTCGGATCGCAGGTGCTGCACGCCGCGGGCTACGGCATGGGCCTCGCCTTCGACGGACGCACCGGCTCCGGTGATCTCGACCGCGACGAGGCGGTCATCGTCTACTACGGCGACGGCGCATCCAGCCAGGGCGACGTGCACGAGGCGATGGTCTTCGCCGCGAGCTACCAGGCTCCGACGGTGTTCTTCCTGCAGAACAACCACTGGGCCATCTCGGTGCCCGTCTCCACCCAGTCACGCGTGCCGCTCGTGCAGCGCAGCGCGGGCTACGGCATCCCGAGCGTCCGTGTCGACGGCAACGACGTGCTCGCCAGCTACGCCGTCTCCCGTGTCGCGCTGGACGAGGCTCGCGAGGGCAAGGGGCCGCAGGCCATCGAGGCTGTGACATACCGGCTCGGCGCACACACGACGAGCGACGACCCGACCAAGTACCGGGGCAGCGACGAGGAGCAGTACTGGGCCGGTCGCGATCCCATCGTGCGGATGCGGGCCTTCCTCGAAGCGCGCGGAGCGTCGGAGCAGCTGTTCGCCGATGTGGAGGCCGAGGCGGCCGATGCCGCAGAGGATCTGCGCGCCCGCACGGTCGAGCTCGGGCCGCCCAGCGCCGACAAGATGTTCGACCACGTGTACAGCGAGCCGCATCCGCTGATCGACCAGCAGAAGGCCTGGCATGCGCAGTACGAGGCGTCCTTCGAAGGAGGAGCCCAGTGACTCTGGAGACGATGCCGCTCAGCAAGGCGCTGAATGCGGGTATGCGCAAGGCGATGGAGAACGACCCGAAGGTCCTGCTCATGGGCGAGGACATCGGCAAGCTCGGCGGCGTCTTCCGGGTGACGGAGCATCTGCAGCGCGACTTCGGCGATCGCCGGGTGCTCGACACCCCGCTGGCCGAGTCCGGGATCGTCGGCACGGCGATCGGCATGGCGATGGTCGGGTACCGCCCGGTGATCGAGATCCAGTTCGACGGATTCGTGTTCCCCGCGTTCGACCAGATCACCACGCAGCTCGCGAAGCTGACCAACCGGCATGAGGGCGCGATCAGCATGCCGATCGTGATCCGCATCCCGTACGGCGGACACATCGGCGCGGTCGAGCACCACCAGGAGAGCCCGGAGGCGTACTTCGCGCACACCCCCGGCCTGCGTGTGGTGTCGCCGTCGACGCCGAACGATGCGTACTGGATGATCCAGGAGGCGATCGCGTCGAACGACCCGGTGATCTTCATGGAGCCGAAGAGCCGGTACTGGCAGAAGGGCGAGGTCGAGCTCGACGCCTCGGCCGTTCCACTGCACTCCTCGCGCGTCGTGCGCACGGGCAGCGACGTGACTCTGGTCGGGCACGGTGCGATGGTCACCACTCTCCTGCAGGCCGCCGCGCTCGCCGAGGCCGAGGGCACGAGCTGCGAGGTCGTCGACGTGCGCTCGATCTCGCCGGTCGATTACGAACCCCTCCTCGACTCGGTGCGCAAGACCGGACGCATGGTCTATGCGCAGGAGGCCCAGGGCTTCGGCAGCATCGGCGGTGAGATCGCCGCGACCGTCATGGAGCGCGCGTTCTATGCGCTCGAGGCTCCGGTGCTGCGCGTCTCCGGCTACGACACCCCGTTCCCGCCCGCGAAGCTCGAAGGCGCATACCTCCCGGATGCCGACCGCATCCTCGAGGCCGTCGACCGCTCGCTGGCATACTGACACTTCCGCTCGGCCGAAAGGACTCGTCATGAGCACGCAGAACTTCACCCTTCCGGACGTCGGAGAAGGCCTGACCGAGGCCGAGATCGTGGCCTGGAAGGTCGCTCCTGGCGACACCGTCGCGATCAACGACGTGGTGTGCGAGATCGAGACGGCCAAGTCGCTCGTCGAGCTGCCGTCGCCGTACGCGGGCGTGGTGGGCGAGCTCCTCGCTGCCGAGGGCACGACCGTCGAGGTCGGCACCCCCATCATCACGTTCCTGACCGAGCCGGCGGCTGGCACTGCGGCCGCTCCGGCTCCTGCAGCGCCGGCGGCGGAAGAGGGCGGCGGCTCCGTGCTGGTGGGCTACGGCACGGGAGGCGGAGCCACCTCGCGGCGCAAGCGTCCGGCCGAGCGACCCGTCCGCTCCTCGGTGGGGGTGATCGCGAAGCCGCCGATCCGCAAGCTCGCGCGCGACCTCGGCGTCGACCTCACCGCGGTCGCCGCGACCGGTGCCGACGGGGAGGTCACTCGCGACGACGTGATGAAGCACGCCTCGCAGGCGAGCGTCTTCCGCAACATCGAGACCCCCGAGTGGGGGACCGTGCGCGAGGAGACGGTGCCCGCCCCGCAGGCCGCGCCGGCAGGACTCGCTCGCGGCCTCACCGCAACGCGTCCGTCGGCTGCAGGTGACGACCGCACCGAGTCGATCCCGGTCAAGGGTGTGCGCAAGGCCACGTCGTCGGCGATGGTGCAGAGCGCGTACTCGGCCCCGCACGTGACGGTGTGGAAGGAGATCGACGCCACCCGCACGATGGATCTCGTCAAGCGCCTCAAGGCCTCGCCCGACTACGCCGACATCAAGGTCTCGCCACTGCTCATCATGGCCCGCGCCGTGATCTGGGCCGCCCGTCGCACCCCGATGGTCAACGCCGCCTGGATCGAGACCGAGTCCGGAGCCGAGATCGCCGTCCGCCACTACGTGAACCTCGGTATCGCCGCCGCCACCCCGCGCGGCCTGCTCGTGCCCAACATCAAGGACGCGCAGGACCTGAGCATGAAGGAGCTGGCGCGGGCGCTGAACCGTCTCACGCTCACGGCCCGCGACGGCAAGACCCCGCCGGCCGATCAGCAGGGCGGCACGATCACGATCACGAACATCGGTGTGTTCGGGATGGATGCCGGAACCCCGATCATCAACCCCGGCGAGGCCGGCATCGTGGCGATGGGCACCATCAGTCAGAAGCCGTGGGTCGTCGACGGCGAGGTGCGCCCCCGTTGGGTGACCACGGTGGCCGGATCGTTCGACCACCGCGTGATCGACGGCGACGGCATGAGCCGCTTCATCGCCGACGTCGCCTCGATCCTCGAGGAGCCCGCGCTGCTGGTGGACTGACCCGTGTCACGCACGTGACCGCCCGATCACGCACTGTGGCGCAGACGTTCCTCCGCCAACCGCGGCACCGCGTGCTCCCTGGCCGCGCGTCGGGCGGTCGCCACGGCCCCGCGTGAGACGACCTCCGCGCCGAGTGTCGACGCGAGGATCTCCGGAGCGGGCAGGTGCAGCTCCTGGGGGAGGATGCGGCGGGCCGCGGTCAGCACGGGCTCGATGCTCTCGGCGACCGCTCCGCACACGATGACGCGAGCCGGGTCGTACATGCTGCCGAGCACACCGACGACGCGGGCCACGGTGGCCCCGACGCGGGAGGTGATCAGCACCGCGTCCCGGTCGCCCGACGCGGCGAGGGTCAGCACGAGTCGAGGGTCGATGCGACGTGTGCCGACGAGGCGTCCGACGGCGCTGTCGTGCGAGATCTCACCGGAGTCGACTGCCGCGCGCACCTGGTCCTGCACGGCATAGCGCAGGCCGAACGCCGAGCCGACACCCACGATGTGGTCGAACACGACGCCCTCGCCGACACCGCCGTGCGCGCCGTGCAGCACGTGCCCGTCGACCACCACGCCGCCGCCGAAGCGCTCGCTCGCGAGCAGGGCGACGTAGTCGCGGCATCCGATCGCGGCTCCCTCGGCCCCTTCGGCGATCGCGGCGAGCTGGGCGTCGTTCTTGATCTGCACGACGGGTGCCCAGTCCTCCAGTGCCTCGGCGAGCCCGGGGTTCGTGCGCTCCCAGAAGCCTTCCGGGTGCGGGGGCGAGATGCCGTCGCGGTTCACCGGTGCCGCAACCCCGACGCACACGGCGAGCACCTGCTCGCGCGCGACCCCGGCTTCGGTGAGCGCATCGCCGAGGCGCCCGAGGATCGTCGCGCGCCGCTCGGAGACCGTCTGCGTCGGATCGAACTCCACCCGGTGGTGCACGAGCGTCTCGTCGAGCAGGTCGGCCACGGTCACGGCGAGGTGGGTGTCGCCCGCATCGACGCCGATCACGACGCCCAGGTCGGCGGGCAGCACGAAGCGGCGAGAGGGTCGCCCTGCGCGGTAGGTGCCGGCGGCGCGGGCGTTGGGGAGTTCACGGAGGATCTCCGCGCCGACCAGGGTGTCGATCGCGTCGATGGCGGTCGAGCGGGTCAGCGAGGTGCCGGCCATGGCCTCGGACGCGGTGAACTCGCCAGCCGTCCAGGCGAAGTCGAGCACGGCGCTCACGCTCGCTCGCCCGGTGCCCAAGCCTGCGGAGACATCTGCCACGGCGCTTGACCTTCCTCTCGTCCAATGAGAGAGTACCGTTCGACAGAGTAAATTCGCTCACTAGATTTAGTGCACGGATCTACGGGATGGAAGGACGACGGTGTCTGGCACACGAACACGCGCGGCGCGAGCGGTGGCCGCGGCCCTGGGGGTCACCCTGGTCGGCACGGCGCTCGCGGGATGCGCCCCCGGCTCGGGAGCGGAGACCATCCGCTTCACCTTCAGCAAGCGCGAGGCGATCGAGTTCATGACCGCCCTCGTCGCCGAGTACAACTCCTCGCAGAGCGACGTGAAGGTCGAGATCGACACCTCGGGCGTCGACGTCGTCTCGGCGAGCTTCGTGCGGGGCAACCCGCCCGACGTCATGCTCGCCAACTACAACTACGAGATCGCCCGTTTCGTGCAGCGGTGCGCGCTCACCGATCTCTCCGAGACCGACGCCGCTGCGGGCATCCGCGATGACCTGCAGCCGCTCATGGACCAGTACGGCTCCTGCGAGGGCCGCACCAGCGCCCTGCCGTACTCGGTGATGGCCGCCTCCGTCATCTACAACAAGGAGATCTTCGACGCTCAGGGCCTCGAGGTGCCGACGACGTGGGACGAGCTGCTTGCGGTGTGCGAGCAGCTGAAGGCGGCGGGCATCGACCCGTTCTACGGCACGTTCAAGGACGACTGGACCGTGGGCCAGGGCTGGTACGACTACACCGCGGGCGGCTCGGTCGACGTGATCGACTTCTTCGATGCGCTCGCGGACGAGGGTGCCGACGTCGGTCCCGACTCCGAGGTCTCGTTCTCGAAGGACTTCGCCGAGCCGATGGACAGGATGCTGCAGCTCGCGAACGACTACACCAACGCGGATGCCCCGAGCCGTGGCTACGGCGACGGCAACCTGGCCTTCGGCAAGGGCGAGGCCGCGATGTACCTGCAGGGTCCGTGGGCGTTCAGCGAGATCGCGAAGACCGCACCCGACCTGCGGCTGGGCACCTTCCCGCTGCCGATGACGAACGACCCGGCCGACCTCGGGGTGCGCGTGAACATGGACCTCGCCGCGATGATCCCCGAGGGGTCGCGCCATCAGGAGGCCGCCCGCGACTTCCTCGAGTTCCTCTACGAGCCGCAGAACATCGAGGAGTACAACGCCTCGCAGCTCGGCTTCACGCCTACGAAGGGCGCTTCCGCCCCCGACGACCCCCGGGTCGAGGGGATGGTCGAGTACTACGACAACGGGCAGATCTATCAGGGCCCGTCCGTGCTCGTGCCCAAGACGCTTCCGATGATGAACTACGCGCAGGCGATGGTACTCGGGGCTTCTCCGACCTCGATCCTGCGCACCATGGACGCCGACTGGGCACGCATCGCCTTCCGGGCGCCGATCCCGTCGACCCAGGACAACGCCGCCGGCGAGGAGGGCGCATCATGAGCACCACGACAACTCCCTCTGCTTCCGACAGCACGACCGTCATCGTCACGGGTGGCGACCGGAAGCTCCGGCGGCACACGCGTCGCGTCGAGCCGATCTACTACCTGTTCCTGCTTCCGACGCTCGTGATCTTCACCCTCGCGATCACGGTTCCGGGCGTCATCGGCATCTTCTTCAGCTTCACCGACTCGATCGGCATCGGAGAGTGGAGCTTCAACGGGCTGACGAACTACATCGCCCTGTTCAGTGATCCGTCGATCCTGCAGAGCTACCTGTTCACGTTCGGTTTCTCGATCGCCACGGTGATCGTCGTGAACGTGATCGCCTTCCTGCTCGCGGTCGGACTCACCTCGCGCATCCGCTTCAAGACGGGCCTGCGCACCATCTTCGTGATCCCGATGGTGATCTCGGGCATCATCATCGCCTACGTCTTCAACTTCCTGTTCTCCAACTCGATCCCGGCGGCGGGAGCAGCAGCGGGCATCCCGTGGCTCGAGACCAGCCTGCTGGCCAACCCCGACCTCGCCTGGATCGCGATCGTCATCGTCACCGCTTGGCAGGCCGTGCCCGGCACCCTGCTCATCTACATCGCCGGCCTGCTCTCTGTCCCCGGCGAGGTGTACGAGGCGGCGAGCATCGACGGCGCCAGCAAGACGCAGCAGCTCACCCGCATCACGTTGCCGCTCGTCGCGGGATACGTGGTGATCAACGTGATCCTCGGGTTCAAGGGCTTCCTGAACGCCTACGACATCATCGTCGGTCTCACCAACGGCGGGCCGGGCACATCGACCCGCAGCGTCGCGATGACGATCATCGCGGGCTTCAACGGCGGCGACTACGCCTACCAGATGGCCAACGCGACCATCTTCTTCATCGTCGCCGTGCTCATCTCCCTCCTCCAGCTGTCGCTGACGCGCGGAAGGAACGCACTCTGATGTCGACGCAGACACTCACCACGATCCCCACCTCAGGAAAGAAGCCGCGCATCCGCATGGAGCGCGTGAACTGGTCGGGCACGATCATCCTGATCCTGTGCGCCGTCACCGTGCTCCTTCCGCTGTACGTGACCATCTCGATGGCGCTCAAGACCACGGGACAGGCGGTCGACGGCAACGCCTTCTCGCTGCCCGCTCCGTTCAGCATCGACGGCTTCGTCGAAGCCTGGACGCTCACGAAGTTCCCGGTCGGCGCGGGCATCTCCCTGCTCGTCACGGCGGGCACCGTGATCGCGACCATCGTGCTGGCGGCCTTCGCCTCCTACGCCATCGTGCGCAACTGGGACCGACGGCTGTTCCGCTACTCGTTCTTCTACCTGCTCGCGGCGATGTTCATCCCGTTCCCGGTCGTGGCCCTGCCGCAGATCCAGCTCACCGGACGCGTCGGACTCGACAACCCGTTCGGCGTGATCATCCTCGCCACCATGTTCCAGCTGAGCTTCAGCGTGCTGCTGTTCACGGCGTTCCTGCGGTCGATCCCGATCGAGCTGGAGGAGAGCGCGCGCATCGACGGAGCGACCACCTGGCAGACCTTCTGGAAGCTGATCTTCCCGCTGCTCGCCCCGATGAGCGCGACCGTCGGCATCTTCGCGTTCCTGTACGCCTGGAACGACTTCATGATGCCGTCGCTCATCATCGCCGACCCCGCGCTGCAGACGCTCCCCGTTCGGCAGAACCTCTTCCAGAACCAGTTCAGCAACAACTACAACGTCGCCTTCGCCTCGTACCTGATGGCGATGGCCCCCGCGATCGTGGCCTACCTGTTCACGCAGCGGTGGGTCATGGAGGGCGTCACGCAGGGCGCCGTCAAGGGCTGACACCGCACGACCACCGCAAGAGAGAAGGAGTTCTCCCCTCATGACCGACGCGCTTCTCGTCGAGACCCGCACCGCCGAAGACGCCGCCTGGTGGCGTCAGGCCGCCGTCTACCAGATCTACCCGCGCAGCTTCGCCGATGCGAACGGCGACGGCATCGGCGACATCCCCGGCATCGTCTCCCGGGCCGACTACCTCCAGGGCCTCGGCATCGATGCGGTATGGCTCAGCCCGTTCTACCCGTCCGCACTCGCCGACGGCGGATACGACGTGGCCGACTACCGCGACGTCGACCCGCGGCTCGGCACGCTCGACGACTTCGACGACATGGTCGAGGCGCTGCACTCCCGCGGCATCCGCGTGATCGTCGACATCGTCCCGAACCACTCCTCCGACCAGCACGAGTGGTTCCAGGAGGCGCTCGCCGCCGGACGCGGGTCGGCCGCGCGCGAGCGCTACATCTTCCGTCAGGGCACCGGTCCCGACGGCTCCGAGCCGCCGACCGACTGGGAATCCGTGTTCGGCGGCAGCGCGTGGGAGCGCGTGGCGGACGGGCAGTGGTACCTGCACAACTTCGCCGTGGAGCAGCCCGACCTGAACTGGGACCACCCCGAGGTGCGTGCCGACTTCCTGAAGACCCTGCGCTTCTGGTCGGACCGCGGCGTGGACGGGTTCCGCATCGACGTCGCCCACATGCTCACGAAGGACCTCAGCGAGCCGCTTCCCTGGCGGGCCGAGCTCGACGCGATGGACCGCACCTCGGGCACGCACCCGATGGTCGACCGCGACGACGTGCACGAGATCTATGCCGAGTGGCGCGCGGTCTTCAACGAGTACGACCCGCCGCGCACGGCGGTGGCGGAGGCGTGGGTGGACACCCCGGAGCGCCGTGCGAAGTACGCCTCGGCGGAAGGACTCGGCCAGGCGTTCAACTTCGACCTGCTCGTGGCCGACTTCGACGCGCGGCAGTTCCGGAGCATCATCGCCGACAACCTGCAGCAGGCGCAGGAGACCGGATCGTCGACCACCTGGGTGCTGTCGAACCACGACGTCACCCGTCATGCCACGCGCTACGGCCTCCCGGCCCTGAACGGACGACCGGTCAAGCAGGGCACGGAGTGGGTCAAGGCCGGCGGTCCGGCGGACGGCCTCGACCGCGAGGGCGGACTCCGCAGGGCACACGCCGCGACCCTGCTGCTGCTCGGCCTTCCCGGCAGCACGTACCTCTATCAGGGTGAAGAGCTCGGCCTGCACGAAGTGGCGCAGATCACGCCGGAACAGCGTCAGGACCCCGGGTTCTTCCGCGGTGCGGAGTTCGACGGGCTCGGCCGTGACGGATGCCGTGTGCCCCTTCCCTGGACGGCGGCCGGCTCCTCGTACGGCTTCGGCGCCGAGGGCGCGCACCTGCCGCAGCCCGAGTGGTTCGCGGAGTACGCGGTCGACGTGGAGGCCGCCGATCCGGCGTCGACGCTGTCGCTGTACCGCGAGGCCCTGCGCCTCCGGCACCTGCTGCAGACGGGGGAGACCCTGGAGTGGATCGACACCGGACGTGCCGACGTGCTGCGCTTCACCCGGCCGAACGGATGGAAGGTCGTGTCGAACTTCGGCACGGAGCCGTTCGACCTCGGGGATGCGGCCGCGGATGTCGTGCTCGCGAGCGCCCCGCTCGACGGCTCTGCACTCCCCGGGGAGGCCACGGCCTGGATCGCACCGGCCGGTCTGCTCGGCTGAGCTTCCGCCCCTTTGCCGAAACGGAGATGATCCGCGCCCCGCGCGGGGTGTCGAGCACTGACACGCCGCGCGCACGTCGGGTCGTCTCCGTTTCGGCGTGGGTGACCGAGCGGCCGAGCCGATTTGATAATGGTTCTCATTAGCGTTTAGAGTGAGAGCATGAAGAAGCCCGTCGTCGCCCTCGCCCTCGCATCCGTCGCCGCACTCACGCTGGCCGGATGCTCCACCCCCTCGGCGGGAGAGGGCGACGACGGCACCATCACGGTCGTGGCGAGCACGAACGTCTACGGCGACATCGCCTCGACCATCGGCGGGGACCGCGTCGACGTGCAGTCGATCATCACCTCGGCGTCGCAGGATCCCCACGCGTACGAGACGACCGCCCGCGACCGGCTGACGGTGCAGAAAGCCGACCTCGTGATCGAGAACGGTGGCGGCTATGACCCCTTCATCGACACGCTGCTGCAGGATGCGAAGGACCCGCACGTGGTGACGGCCGTCGAGTACTCGCACGACTTCCCCGGCAACGAGGGGCATGACGACGAGGCGGACGCAGCGGCCTCCGACGAGAGCGCTGCCCCCGAGGGAGACGCGCACGACCACGCCGACGCTGAAGACGGCCACGAGGGGCACGACCACATCGAGGGCTTCAACGAGCACGTGTGGTTCGACCCGCACACGATGATCCATGTCGTCGAGGCCATCGCCGATGATCTGAGTGAGCTCGACCCTGACGGGGCGAAGGAGTTCGCCGCCAACGCGGCAACCCTCACCGCAGAGCTCGAGGGCTTCGAGACCGAGCTCGCGACCCTCAAGGCGGAGGCACCGAACGTCAACGTCTTCATCACAGAACCGCTGCCCGGCTACCTCGCGGCCGCCGCCGGATTCACCGACGTCACCCCGGAGGGCTTCGCCGAGTCGGTCGAAGAGGGCACTGACGTCGCGCCCGCCGTGCTGCTCGAGGCGCTGAACGTGATCGACAGCGGACAGGTCACCGCGCTGCTGACGAACGCCCAGACCGGGGGGTCCGAGACCCAGCGCGTCGAGACCGCGGCGAAGGACGCCGGGGTTCCGGTCGTCGCCTTCACGGAGCTGCTCGAGGACGGATCGTCGTACTCTGAGTGGATGAGTGACGCGATCAAGAGCCTCGCCGCCGCCGTCCAGCCGTGAGCGGCGCCCTTCAGCGCGAGAAGCCGGTACTCCAGATATCCGACGCGTCCCTGCACCGTGGGGATCGCGAGCTGTGGTCCGGCCTCGATCTCACGGTCGAACCGGGGGAGTTCATCGCCGTGCTCGGTCCTTCCGGATCGGGCAAGACCACGCTCCTGCGCAGCATCCTCGGCCTGCAGCCGCTGTCATCCGGCACGATCCGCGTGGCGGGTGAACCCGTCCATCGGGGCAACTCCCGCATCGGGTACATCCCCCAGCAGCGGAATCTCGCCCCCGACACGAGCATGCGGGCCCGCGACCTGGTCGCCCTCGGGGTGCAGGGCAGCCGCTTCGGCTTTCCCATCCCGCACCGCGGCGACCGGGCGAAGGTCGACCGACTGCTCGACGCGGTCGGTGCCTCCCACTTCGCGGATCGCCGCGTCGGACTGCTCTCGGGCGGCGAACAGCAGCGGCTCCGGGTCGGCCAGGCCCTCGCCGACGAGCCCGCACTCCTGCTGTGCGACGAGCCGCTGTCGAACCTCGACCTCGCCAACCAGGTCGCCGTGACCGACATCATCGACCGTCAGCGCCGTGAGCGCGAGGCGGCGGTGCTGTTCGTCACCCACGACATCAACCCGATCCTGGGCCGGGTCGACCGCATCCTCTACATCGCCGGCGGGCGGTTCCTGCTGGGAACCCCCGACGAGGTGCTGCAGACCCGCGTGCTCACCGACCTCTACGGCACCCCGGTGTTCGTGCTCCGCGCCGGAGATCGTCTGGTCGTCGTGGGCGTGCCGGACGCCGAGCCTCACCACGATCACGGTGATCACGCGCACGGGGGAGCGGCATGAACGCGGCGGCAGCCATCGCGCCCATGGTCGGCTGGGATGACATCTTCTCCTTCCAGGACTACGGCGAGCTCGTCGCCCTGCTCGCGAACTCGATCATCGCGGGAGCCGTGCTCGGGATCGTGGGCGGCCTGATCGGCGTCTTCGTGATGCAGCGCGACCTGGCCTTCGCCGTGCACGGCGTGAGCGAGCTCTCCTTCGCGGGGGCGGCGGCGGCCCTGCTCTTCGGCGGCAGCGTGGTGGCCGGATCCCTCGGCGGTGCCCTCGTCGCCGCGATCCTGATCGGCGTGCTCGGGGCCAAGGCCAGGGACCGCAACTCGATCGTCGGTGTGCTCATGCCGTTCGGTCTCGGTCTCGGAATCCTGTTCCTGTCGCTCTACGACGGCCGCAGCGCCAACCGCTTCAGCCTGTTGACGGGGCAGATCGTCTCGGTCTCGAGCCCCGACCTCGGGTGGCTGATCGGCATCAGCATGGTCGTGCTCATCGGGCTGCTGGTGATGTGGAACCCGTTGCGCTTCGACTCGCTCGACCCGGAATCGGCTGCCGCCCGCGGGGTGCCGACCCGCGCCGTGAGTCTGCTGTTCATGGTGCTGCTCGGCCTGATCGTCGCCGTGAGCGTGCACATCATCGGCGCGCTCCTCGTGATGGCACTGCTGGTCACGCCGGCCGCCGCCGCGATGCGCGTCACGGCCGGCCCCATCGCGGTGCCGTTGCTGGCTGCGCTGTTCGGGTTCGTCTCCGCGGTCGGCGGCATCCTGCTCGCCCTCGCCGGAACGCTGCCCGTGAGTCCCTACATCACCACGCTGTCGTTCACGATCTACGTGATCTGCTGGATCGTGCAGCGCTCGCGTGCCAGGGTTCGCCGGGTCCAGGCCTGAGATCCACTCCCAGCCCCCGCTGATCGCCGCGGCCTAGACTCTTCTTATGGCTCAGCGGAACACCTGGCAGCGCGAACGCGTGCGCGAAGCACTCGCCGACGCGCGCGGATTCGTGAGCGCGCAGAGCCTGCACGCCTCGCTGCGCGATGACAACACCGGCATCGGCCTGGCCACGGTCTATCGCGCCCTCGCCGGGCTCGCCGCCTCCGGAGACGCCGACTCGCTGCAGAGCCCCGAGGGTGAGGCGCTCTACCGGGCATGCACCACGCAGGGCCACCACCACCACCTGATCTGCCGGTCCTGCGGTCTGACCGTCGAGATCGAGGCCAAGGACGTCGAGCAGTGGGCGCACCGCACGGCTGCCCTGCACGGATTCACCGAGGCCGCGCACGTGGTCGACATCTTCGGACTGTGCACTCCGTGCGCGAACAAGCGCGATGCCGAGAGGGCCGCGTCCGCGTGAGCTTCTCGGCAGCAACGGCGACCCGTCACGGCCACTCCCATCGCCCGTCACCCTCGCCACGATCGGCATGGATCGGCGTCGGCCTCGGCGCGGCCATCATCGCCGCCCTGTTCCTGATCGATGCCTTCCTGCCGAAGCTGTTCCCCGCCTCACTGCCCACCCGCGCGCAGGACGGCCTCACGCTCGCGCTGAGCGTGCTCATCGAAGCCCTGCCGTTCGTGATCCTCGGTGTGCTGCTGTCGATCGTGGTGCAGGTCTGGCTTCCTGCCGACGTCATCCACCGCTGGCTGCCGAAACGCGCGTGGGCCCGTCGTGCGGTGCTGTCGCTGCTCGGCATGCTGATCCCGGTGTGCGAGTGCGGCAACGTTCCTTTCGCCCGTGGACTCATGATGCGCGGCCTCGCGCCGGCGGAGGCGATGACATTCCTCATCGCCGCACCGATCGTGAACCCGATCGTGATCCTCACCACGCACGCGGCGTTCGGCTGGGACGGCGGCATCCTCGTCGCCCGCCTCGTCGGCGGCTACCTGATCGCCAACCTGATCGGCTGGATCTACAGCCGCCACCCCGACCCCGACGGCATGCTCACGCAGCGTTTCGTCGACACCTGCGACCGGGTGACCCACGAACCGGGCACCCCTGTGCGCCGCAGCCTCACGCAGTTCCTCATCGAGCTGCGCGCCGTGATGCCCGCGCTCGTGATCGGCTCGGCGCTCGCCGGAGCCGTGCAGGTGCTCATCCCGCGGGAGTGGCTGCTGGCGATCGGCTCCAACCCGGTGCTGTCGATCGTCGCGATGATGGCCCTCGCGATGACGGTGGCCATCTGCTCGAATGTCGACGCCTTCTTCGCGCTGTCGTTCGCGTCGACGTTCTCGTCCGGCGCGATCGTGGCCTTCCTGCTCGTCGGGCCGCTCGTCGACATCAAGATGCTCGCGCTCATGCGCACGACGTTCACGGGCCGCACGCTCGTCGGGATCGTCGGCATCGTGCTCGCCGCGGCCTTCGCCATCGGGATCGGGGTGAACGTCCTTGTCTGAGCACACGGCACTGTCTGAGCGCGTGGCGCCGTCTTCGCCCACCGCAGCGCGCGTTCGCGCTCTCGGCACCCGCTGGCTGGGTGTGGGGCTGGCCGCCGTGATCTCGGTCGTCACCCTCGGTCTCGGTCTCACCGGACGCCTCACCCTCTACATCAGCCCCGAGTCGGTGTGGTTCGCGTGCACAGCCGCCGTCGTCACCCTGGCCGGTGCGATCTGGTCGTGCACCCTCCCGCTCGGCGAGGAGAGCGACCATGGTCACGATCACGGGCATGCCCCTGCGCCCACGCGCCGCAAGTCACGCGCGGAGAGCGCCGCCCGGGATCACGCCGACCTGGATCACGCCGACCCGGAGGACGGCGACGGGCGCCCAGCCACTGCGCCCTCGTCGCGCCGCACGCTTGCCGGGGTCGCCGCCGTCACGGGTGGCGTCATCGCCTCCGGGGTGGTGGTGGCCGGCCTCGTGCTGCCGCCCGCCTCGCTGTCCGTCGAGCTCGCGATGTCGCGCGCGGGAGAGCAGAGTGCGTTGTTCGCCGGTGCCGACACGGTGGCCCTCGGCGTTGCCGACACCTCGACGTTCGGCGTCGGCGACTGGGCGAGCGTGTTCGCCGCAGCGACGAACACTGCCGCGTATGACGGTGCGCCGGTGAAGCTCACGGGGTTCGTGACCCCGGACGATGCCGACGACGGCGTCAATCTCACCCGCCTGGTCATCACGCACTGCGTGATCGACGCGCAGACCGCCATCCTCCCCGTCGACGTGAAGCCCGACGACTACGCGACCGGCCAATGGGTCGAGATCACCGGAACAGTGCGTGCGGATGCCGATGGGAAGCTCCGCATCGAACCGACCGACGTCGTCGCGATCGACGAGCCGGGGGACCCCTATGAGTACTGACGACGAGCGCCCAGAGGTGCCCGCCGTCCCGCGCACACGCGCGGAGATGCGTGCGGCGCGAGAAGCCGCCGAGGCAGCGGAGGCGGAGCGGATCGACCGCGTGATCGCCTCCGCCGAACACGTCGCCGCGGCGCCGGACCACGCTCCGCACACCGCGGATCCCTCGTCTGCCGCTACGGCGTCCGCGGATCCCTCGTCTGCCGACCAGCCGGATGCCGTCGCAGACGAGGCAGTCCTCCGTGAAGCTGCCGCCCGTGAAGCTGCGGTGCGCGAGGCGGGCGACCGTGAGGTCGCCGAGCAGGAGGCCGCAGCCCGGAAGATGGCAGCCTTCGAGGCTTCAGCCCGAGAAGACGCGGAGGCGACCACCCTTCCGCCCGTCCCGCTCGCGACTGAGCCCGTGTTCGTCGGCGCGGCCCCGGACGTCGAGAGGGAGCGCGCAGAGGCCGCGGAGCCGAACACGCCTCCGGCCCCTCGCGTCGCGGCAGAGCCGGAGCCCGGGCAGACTCCGGGGGGCCGTCGTCGCTTCGTCGTCACGCTCGCCGCCGTGCTGGGTGTCCTCGTCATCGTCGGAACGGGGCTGGGTGTCGCGAGCCTGCTCCAGGGACCGCGCATCAGCGATGTGCAGGTGAACGCCGCGCAGGCGATCGAGTCCTCAGGCAGCCGCGTCATCCTCACCGCGAACCAGGCGCTCGCCGACATCGACCCCGCGCAGGTGACGGTCGAGCCGGCGGTGCCGTTCACCGTCGATGCCTCCGGTCGCGGCGTGGGGGTGCGATTCACCGTCCCGCTCGACGATTCGACCGAGTACACGATCCGCGTGGCCGATGTCGTCGGTGCCGGAGGCGGCCCGACGACGACGCTGACCACGAGCTTCACGACGCCGCCGTCGAACATCTTCCTGCTGCGCCGCGACGTCGAGGGCAAGGACAAGATCTTCCTCACCGACCTCAGCGGAGAGAAGGCCGTCGCGGTGTTCGAGCACGACAAGATCAACGACTTCCGTGCGACATCGACGCAACTCGTGGTCTCGGTCGAGGAGGACGACGGATCCCGCCTGCTCGTGATGGACCGCGACGGCAAGAACCAGCGTGAGCTGAAGCTCCCCGGTGACGGCTACGTGGGAGCGATCCAGGTCTCCGAGCGCGGCGGCCTCGTCGGCTACAGCTACTCGGACAAGGAGCTCAGCGATACCGAAGGGCGCGCGAGCGTCCTCGTCACGCAGTCGCTGAGCGGCGACGACGACCCGCAGATCATCGAGGTCGCCGGTGCCGAGGCGAGCGTCTTCGTGTGGCAGTTCGTTCCCGACAGCGCGGCCGTGCTGTTCATCGACTTCGACGGAGCGCTCTCGCTCGTCGACCGCTCGACCGATGCCGGCGTGCAGTCGCTCGGTCTCGCGGCCACCATCCAGGGGATCTCCCGAGGCACGTACACCGCGATCGTGGAGCGGCTCGACGGAGCCGTGGTCGAACTCGATCTGGCCGACGGCTCGGAGCAGCCCCTCGCCGCTTCGGACCCCGACTACGGCACGGCGAGCTCCATCACGCCGTTCCCCGGCGGCACACTGCGTCACGTCGTCGCGCGTGACGAAGAGGGTCTCCCGATCGGGCAGGTGGTCGTGCGGGTGGACGACGACGGTGCGGCGACCCCGCTGGTCGAGGTCGGGTCGACGGACTCGATCCTCCAGGCCTGTGCATCGCCGAGCGGTCAGTATGCCGCCGTCGTCGTCGCGCCCGACCTGGCGAACAACGCCTACGATGGGATGCTGCTGCCGCTTCCCGAGAACGTCGAGACGCACCTGATCGACATGGACTCGGGCAAGGAGCTCGTGGCCCTCACCGGCTTCGACGCCTCGTGGTGCCAGACGGCCCCGAGATTCTGAGATGACCGGCGGCCCCGACCCCGTGCGCGGTGCAGGGCCGCAGGAGGCTCTGCGCCGCGCCGTCCGCACCGACCTGAGCGGCTCCGCCGTCGACGTCGCTCCGCGCCTGCTGGGTGGAGAGCTGCGCACGTTCATCTCCACAGCGACGGAGGCGGACCCGGTCGAGGTGCGGCTGCGCATCACCGAGGTCGAGGCCTATCACGGGCAGGGCACGGGGGAGATCCCCGACCCCGGCTCGCACGCCCGCATGGGACGGACGGCGCGCAATTCGACCATGTGGGGTGAGCCGGGGCGTCTCTACGTGTACCTGAGCCACGGCATCCACTCCTGCGTCAACGTCGTGTGCGGACCGGAGGGACAGGGCGACGGCGTGCTGCTCCGCGCCGGTGAGGTCGTGGCAGGGGTGGAGGCTGCAGCCCTGCGTCGTGGCGTCGCCCTTCCGCTCGGACGCATCGCGCTGCGGGACCTCGCCCGCGGGCCGGGCCGCCTCGGGCAGGCTGTGGGCCTGCGACATCCGCTGCACGACGGGATCGACGCCGTCACGGCAGGCCAGCAGCACGGGGCGCGGGCGGAACTCTGGCTGGGGCCGCAGCGCGACGACGTGGTGAGCGGCCCTCGGGTCGGAGTGGCAGGCGTCGCGGGGACCGCGGCATTCCCGTGGCGCTTCTGGATCGAAGCGGATCCCACGGTTTCCCCGTTCCGATGGGGACGCGGTGCGGCCGAGGCGTCGAGTCGCGCGAACGGCTCGATGTCGGCCTGAGATGGTGCCGTGTGCGCGATGCGAACCGCGGCGCCGGCCGTGCTAAACTGACTCTTTGTCTGCGCACACTCCTGTGCGCAGTTCGCATGCTTCCCCTTCTGCGGCCGAGAGATCGGCGGGTCGTGGTCGTGTGCAGACAAGGGATCTTGGGTGGGGCCGTCCGGCCTCACGGTATAGAAGGAGTCACATCATGGCAGCAGTGTGCCAGGTGACCGGAGCTGTTCCCGGCTTCGGACACAATGTCTCGCACTCGCACCGCCGGACGAAGCGCCGCTTCGACCCGAACGTGCAGAAGAAGACGTATTTCGTTCCCTCGCTCGGTCGTAAGATCACGCTCAACGTGTCCGCCAAGGGCATCAAGGTGATCGACGTCCGCGGCATCGAGAACGTGGTCAAGGACCTCCAGGCGAAGGGTGTGAAGCTCTAATGGCCAAGAAGGCTCAGGACGTCCGTCCGATCATCAAGCTGCGTTCGACGGCAGGTACGGGTTACACGTACGTGACGAAGAAGAACCGCCGCAACACCCCCGACCGCCTCGTGCTCAAGAAGTACGACCCGGTCATCCGTCAGCACGTCGAATTCCGAGAGGAGCGTTGATCAATGGCTAAGAAGAGCAAGATCGCTCGCAACGAGCAGCGCAAGGTCATCGTCGAGCGTTACGCCGAGCGTCGCGCCGAGCTGAAGAAGACCCTGATCGACCCGAACGCCACCGACGAGGCCCGCGAGGCCGCACGCGTCGGCCTGCAGAAGCTGCCGCGCAACGCGTCGCCGGCTCGCGTGCGTTCGCGCGACGTCATCGACGGCCGCCCCCGCGGTGTCCTCACGAAGTTCGGCATCTCGCGTGTCCGCTTCCGTGACATGGCACACCGTGGCGAGCTGCCCGGTGTCACCAAGTCGAGCTGGTAAGTCTCAGCAGACAGTCGAAAGGGGCGAGGATCTTCGGATCCTCGCCCCTTTCGCGTCCCTGCACCGCGAGCCGGGTCAGGTGATCACGCCGGATCAGGCCGTTTCCTGGACCTGCTCTCCCGCCCGCCGAGGCCCCCGAACATGTGACTGGAGTGACAAAAGTGACGCGACACGCCCAGTAATTGCCCAAAACCCGCGAAATGACGCGGAAATGAGGGTGGTCGTTGGTACATTCAAGGCGGTCGACAGACCAGGAGCATCCGCTCCGACACCCCACAACGATGCGACGGTCTTCGTCGCTGGAGGATGACATGGCTGACAAGTCCATCACCAAGACCGAGCTCGTCGCGAGCATCGCTTCCGCCACCGGCCAGAGCCAGGCCACCGTCTCCGGTGTCCTCGACTCGCTGTTCGCCACGGTCTCCGACGCTGTTGCCAAGGGCAGCAAGGTCTCCATCCCGGGCTGGATCTCCTTCGAGCAGGTCGACACCGCTGCTCGCACGGGCCGCAACCCGCAGACCGGTGCCGAGATCAAGATCCCGGCCGGCAAGCGCGTCAAGGTGACCGCTGGTTCCAAGCTCAAGGCTGCCGTCAAGTAATTCGACCGCACCTCTTCGAAGGCCGCTCCCGTTCCGACGGGAGCGGCCTTCGTGCTTTCTCATCGCCGGGCGCGCCTAGGCTGGAGGGGTGAGTTCCCGCAGCGAGTCGACGAGTCGGATTTCGGCGTATCGCGTCTCCGGCGTCGCCATCCTCCTCGTCGCCGCCCTCGTGGCCCTGGTGCTGGCGCTCCTCGTGGGCGGCGGGGCCAAGCCGCCCCTGCTGCAGAACCCCGGTCCGTTCGTGCTCTGGGGCACGCCCGTGGCCAAGCTCGTCATGAACGTCTCCGGTGCCGTCATGCTCGGCTCGCTCGTGCTCGCGCTCTTCGGTCTGCGCGCGGGGGAGCGGTCGTTCGATGCGGCTCTGAACATCGCCTCGGTCGGTGCCGCCGTGTTCACGGTGTCCGCGGGCCTCGCCGGGTTCCTGGCCTTCATGGCCGCCTTCAACCCGAAGCTCAGCATCGAGCGCGAGTTCGGCTCTCAGCTCGGCCGCTTCCTGCTGGAGCTGCCACTGGGTCAGTCCTGGCTCATCACCACCATCTTCGGTGCCATCATCACGGTGCTGGCGTTCGCCTGGCGCTCGTGGACGCCCACGCTCATCACAGCGCTGCTCGCCGCGGCGTCCTTCCTCCCCCTCGCGACGCAGGGGCACGCCGGAGACCTCGCCGGGCACAACATGGCGGTGAACTCGATCCTGCTCCACACGATCGGCGCCGCGGTCTGGCTCGGTGGCCTCCTGCTGCTCGTGCTGCTGCGGGGGCGGACCGACGTCGACTCCGTGCGCCTCGTCGGCCGCTACTCCTCCCTGGCGATCGCCGCGTTCGCCGTGGTGGCGTTCTCGGGGGTCACGCGGTCGGTCGTCGCGGTCGGGAGCTGGGAGGCCCTGTGGGCGACTCCGTACGGCTGGATCGTGCTCGCCAAGATCGCCCTCCTCGGGGGCATGGGACTGCTGGGCGCCTGGTACCGGGCCCGCCTCATCCCCAAGCTGACGGGTCAGCGCGCTGCGGGCTGGTTCTGGCTCCTGGTGCTGTGCGAGGTCGCGCTGATGGGCCTCGCCTCGGGTGCGGCAGCCGCTCTCGCACGCACGCCTCCGCCCACCGGTGAGGTCGCTGCCTTCGCCCAGACCCCCGCACAGATCCTCACCGGCTCGACGCTGCCTCCGGAGTTGACGCTGGAGCGCTGGTTCACCGCCTGGGACTTCGACGTGCTCTGGCTCGTCGCTGCCGGCTTCGGCCTGTTCCTGTACCTCGCCGGCGTGCGACGCCTGCGGCTGCGCGGCGACCGGTGGCCGATCCATCGCACCGTGTTCTGGGTGCTCGGCATGCTGTTGCTGGTCTGGGTGACCAGCGGCCCGCTCAACGCGTACCAGGAGTACCTGTTCAGCATCCACATGATGGGCCACATGATGCTGTCGATGGCCATCCCGCTGCTGATGGTCTCCGGCGCCCCCATCACGCTCGCCCTCCGCGCGATCCACAAGCGCGACGACGGCACGCGCGGTGGTCGCGAATGGATCATGTGGGCCGTGCACTCTCCGTTCGCGCGCGTCGTGACCCACCCGTTCGTCGCTGCCGCGATCTTCATCCTGTCGCTGTGGGCCTTCTACTTCACCGATCTGGTGCGGTGGTCGATGTACGAGCATCTCGGCCACGAGTGGATGGTGATCCACTTCCTGATCTCGGGCTATCTGTTCGTGATGAGCCTGATCGGCGTCGACCCCGTCCCGTACCGTCTGCCGTACCCTGGCCGTCTGATCACCCTGATCGCTGTGATGGCGATGCACGCCTTCTTCGGCATCGCCATCATGATGCAGGAAGGCCTCATGGTCGCCGACTGGTTCGGCTCGATGGGGCGCGACTGGGGTGTCGACCCGATGATGGACCAGTACGTGGGGGGCGGCATCGCATGGTCGATCGGCGAGATCCCCACCCTGATCCTCGCGATCACCGTCGCGATCCAGTGGAGCCGAAGCGACACGAAGCTGCAGAAGCGCCGCGACCGGCATGCCGACCGCACCGGGGACGCGGAGCTCGAGGAGTACAACGCCAAGCTGGCGGCCCTCGCCGAGCGCGACAGCCGCGAGGGGCGCTGACGCCGAAGCGGGGTCCGGTCAGTCGACCGGGGCTTCGCTGGGGGAGCCGACCCTGATCGATGCCGTGCCGTCCGGCAGGATCGTGATCGTCCCGTTGAGCTGGAACGGCACGTCTTCGGACAGCGGCTGGACCTTGCCGTCGAACAGCGACCTGATGTCGACGTCGACGTGGGCGACCGCGTCCGTCGACGGAATCTGCCACTGTCCGCCGTCGGGTGCGACCGTGACACGGGGCTGGGTGGCGATCGACCACTTCGGAGCGGACGCGAGACGATTCGTGACCCGCAGGCCGAACGGGCAGGCGGTCGGCTGGAGGACCTCCTGCGTCGTGCACTCGGCGAGGAAGGACTCGACGCGCTCCTGGACCACGTCGATGAACGCCTCCGTCGGCTCGGTCTGCACATCGAGCGGCGTGATGGCCAGCGGTGTGTCCGCGAGAACCCCGTGGCCCGAGGCGGTCGAGATCGGGGTGTCGACCGTCACCGCATACAGTCCCGGTGTGAAGACGAGCAGGGGCAGCGGGTCGAGCGAGGCGGCGTCGACCCCGTCGACCGAGATCTGGCGCCTGTCGACCTCGAACCCGTTCACGGCGAACCGGTCTGCGCCACGCAGCGTCAGATCCACCACGGCCAGCGGGCTGGTGGTGAAGCGCCAGTTCGGGGTGACGCCCGCCCATCCGTCCTGCTCGATCAGGAAGGTGCTGGTTCCCGGATGGCCGCTCGCCCGGTAGTCGACGGTGACGGCCGTACCGCCTTCCGCCGGCTCCTCGGAGGTGACCTTCACATCGGTCAGGGGGGCGAGCGCGGCGTGACGGAGCATGGCCTCGGACGCGGCGGGATCGATGCCGGCGGCGTCGAGGGTCTCGCGATCGACCGCGACACCCGGCACGCGCAGCGCGTCGGCGGCGCGGCCGGAGGAGAGCAGGTCGAGGTAGCGCACCACGAATGCCGACGGTCCGTAGAACTGCTGGTAGAGCGTGGCTCCGCCTGCCCCGAGAGCGGCGACGAGCACGAGGCCGACGACGGCGAGCATCGCCAGGTCGACCCCCAGGCGCGCGCGCCGGGGCGCGCTCGCACGTGCCCGGTCCATGGCGTCAGTCTAGGAGGGCGTCCTGGGGGGACGCCGAGCGTCGGCGGCCGTGCGCGGATGCCGGGACGTAGCATGGACGAGCGCCCTGTCCGTCCGCTGCCCCTGTGAGAACCGTGTCCCTTCCCGCCCTGTCCGAGGAGCAGCAAGAGCTGTTCCGGCTCATCGAGGACACCGGTGAACACGTCTTCATCACCGGACGAGCCGGGACGGGCAAATCGACCCTCCTTCAGCACTTCGCCTGGAACACGAAGAAGCAGATCGCGATCTGCGCGCCGACCGGCGTCGCGGCGCTCAACGTCGAAGGGCAGACGATCCATTCGCTGTTCCGACTTCCGATCGGCCTGATCGGAGATGCGGACATCGATCAGAACGATGCGACCCGCCGCATCCTGAACGCGATCGAGACGCTCGTGATCGACGAGATCTCCATGGTCAATGCAGACCTGATGGACGCCATCGACCGCTCGCTGCGGCAGGCACGGGGCCGCAGGGGTGAGCCGTTCGGCGGCGTGCAGGTGGTCATGTTCGGCGACCCGTATCAGCTCGCTCCCGTGCCGCCGCGCGGCGACGAGGCCCGCTACGTGCAGGACCACTACCGCTCGTTCTGGTTCTTCGACGCGAAGGTGTGGGCGGGAGGTGGCGGTGGGACCGGCGAGTCGGATCAGGACGGCCTGTTCGCTGTCGACACGCGGGCGGAGCTGCACGTGCGCGAGCTCGTGCAGATCCATCGCCAGTCCGACGACGGGTTCAAGGCCATGCTGAATGCCGTCCGCTACGGGCGCGTCACCGCCGAGATCGCCGGGGTGCTCAACACCCAGGGCGCGCGGACGCCGCCCGATCCCGAGCCGGGTGAAGTGCCGATGATCACGCTCGCCACGCGCAACGACATCGTGAACAGCATCAACAGTCGACACCTCGCTGCACTGCCGGGTAAGGAGCAGACCGCGCGCGCAGAGGTGAGCGGAGACTTCGGGAGGGGCGAGGCCGCGCTCCCCGCCGAGTCGGAGCTGAAGCTCAAGGTCGGCGCGCAGGTCATGTTCCTGCGCAACGACACCGCGATGTCTGGCGAGCCGCCGCGCTGGGTCAACGGCACGATCGGGACGGTGGTGCGCATCCTCGGAAGTGCCGTGCGGGTCGACATCGACGGCGAGGAGGTCGACGTCGAGCCCGCCGTATGGGAACGGTTCCGCTACGCGTACGACCAGAACACCAAGAAGCTCACCCGCGACGTGGTGGCCGAGTTCACGCAGTTCCCGCTGCGGCTGGCGTGGGCGGTCACGATCCACAAGTCGCAGGGCAAGACCTACGAGCGCGCGATCATCGACCTCGGCTCCGGAGCGTTCGCACCGGGACAGACGTACGTGGCTCTCAGCCGACTGACCTCGCTCGAGGGGCTCTACCTGTCGCGTCCGCTGCGCCCCCGCGACATCCGCGTGGACGAGGACGTGCGTCGGTTCATGCGCGACGCCTGGCTGGCCGCATCGACGCCGGAGCTGCCGAAGAGCTGAGCGCGGGTCAGGCGGCGGCGCGTGCGCGGTCGAGGTCTTCGAACAGCTCGGTGTTGAAGCGGTAGGCGAGCAGCACCTCGTCGATCACGCGCTCGCGCTCGGCATCGTCCCACGGCGCGGCGTCGAGCTGCTCGCGGTACACGTCCTTGAACGCGGCGGGGTCGGCGATGTCGTCGAACAGGTAGAAGCCGATGCCGTTGGTCTCGAAGCCGAAGCGGCGAGCCATCACGCGTCCGATGAAGATCCCGCCGGACAGGTCGCCGAGGTAGCGGGTGTAGTGGTGCGCGACGAAGCCGCCGGCCCAGGTGGCGCCGACCTGCCGGATGCGGTCGACGTAGCGCTGCGTCGTCGGCAGGGCGACGATCCGCTCGCGCCAGTCGGCTCCGAGCAGGAACTCGAGGTCGGCTTCGAGCGCCGGGAGCCGGGTGAGCTTGTCGGTGATGAAGACGGAGGCCACGGGATCCTGGCGCATGCGGTCACCCGCGGATTCGAGCGCCTCGTAGATGAAGTAGTGCTGAGCGACGAGCGAGATGTAGTCCTCGCGAGACCCTTCGCCCTTCAGGAGGTCGGACATGAAGCCGGCGGTCTCGCTGCGGGAGTGCGATCCGGACGAACGCTCGCGCAGGGCGGCGGAGAAGGAGAGGATCTCGGGCATGAGGCAAGTGTAAGGCTTGCCTTACCTCAGGGGAAGTCCGAGTCGGCAGGCGTGCGCAGTCGTCAGGCGTGCGCAGTCGTCAGGCGTGCGCAGTCGTCAGGCGTGCGGTCGGGGCTCGACGCCCAGGCGCGCGCACGCGGCGTCGTAGAGTGCCACGACCTCCCGGCGCACGGACGGGCGGTCGGCGATCGGACCGCCGGGCCACGGCACGCGCAGCTCGGTCACGATGCCGTCGCGGGTGATGTCCCATGTCCCCGCCTCGCCGTCGAATCCGGTCATGACGGAGTCCGTGATGTGCGCGTCCGAGGTGTCGGCGAAGGCTCGTGCGATGAGCAGGTTGTCGTCGGTGTGGTCGCCGTTCATGTGGCGGAGGACGGCGGTGATCACGTCTGCATCGAAGGTGTGGGGCACGCTCCCCACCCTATGTCGACCTCCGACCCCGTCGCGGGGCCGACTTTCAGCATCGGCGCTCTAGACTCGGGAGACACGTCTTCGGGGGTTCTATCCATGCAGCTTCTCTCGTCGCGCCGGTGGCGCGCCGCAACGGCGACGGCGGCCGTGCTCGCTCTCGTCCTCACCGGATGCTCTTCCGAGGAGTCCTTCTCCTACACGCCTCCCGCTCAGGTGGACGGTTCGCTCCCTGACGGCACCGTCGCCGCGATGCAGGCGGCCGTCGAGAACGCGATCACCGCGTCCGGCGCGTCGGGCGCCATCGTCGGCGTCTGGGCGCCCTGGAGCGGAAGCTGGGTGGCGGGCATCGGCACTCAGGATCGCGAGGGTGGAGCCGAGCTGTCGACGGACATGTCCTTCCGCATCGCGGACGTGACCCGTCTGATGACCTGCGACGTCCTCTACGCCCTCGCCGACCGGAAGGTGGTCGAGCTGGACGCGAACGTCGCCGACTACGTCTCCGGTGTCGCTGACATGCGCGAGGAGGGTGTCACCCTCCTCGACCTCTGCAACGGGACCAGCGGTGCCGGGTCCTCCGAGGAGACCGTGAAGTCGGCCTGGCTGAACACCCCCGACCGGGTGTGGTCCCCGCTGGAGCTTGCGGGCTTCGGCCTGGCACGCGACCGGGTCGCACCGCACACGACGTTCCGCGACTCCGACGCCGGCTACCTGCTGCTCGGCCTTGCTCTCGAACGCGCCTCGGGCATGACGGCCTCCGAACTGATCGCGGAGTACGTCACAGAGCCGCTCGGACTCTCGGACACCTCGCTGCCGGGACCGACCCCAGGGAAGCCGGGAAGCGGGGAGTCCCTGAACGGACACTTCCTGAACGCCGTCGAGGGCGGATACGACTGCGCGGCACCCGTCGACATCAGCACGCTGTCATCGAGCACGGGCTTCACCGATTCGGGCGTCGTGTCGACCATCACCGATCTCGGCCGGTATGCGCAGGCCGAAGCCCAGCAGGCGCTGCGCACGAAGGACAAGCCTGACCGCTTCGGCGACCCGTTGCCGGCCAGAGACGGCGCACCGTCTTGGTACCAGGCCACCGGTGGCGCCTACCTGGTCGGCTCGATGATCGGCCAGCACGGGTGGACCCCGGGTTACGCCACCGCGGCATACTCCGACCCGGCGACCGGATTCACCGTGGCCGTCGTGCTCAACGACTCCACGGGTGGAGCGCTGTTCGCCCAGCAGCTCTCGTGGGAGCTCGCCGCCATCGCGTCGAAGGCCCCGGCAGCGGCCGGTCAGACGGCACCGGAGTTCGGGCTGCCGTTCACGGCGGAGCAGTACCACCAGGGCACGGCCGAGGCCGCGCTCCCGTGCGTGGCCCCGCCCGCCGCCGAGTGAGCCGCTCCGACTGACAGTCGCGCGAAGGGGTGACGATGGCGATCATCGACAATGCGATCTACGTGGATGGCGTCCGCACCGAGAACCCGGTGACGCTCAGCGAGACCTTCGAGCGCATGCGCGAGCGCGGCGGCATGGGCTGGATCGGCCTCTACCGGCCGAGCGAGGAGGAGATCCGCGCGGTCGCCGACGAGTTCGGCATCCATGCGCTCGTCGTGGAGGATGCCCTCTCCGGTCATCAGCGCGCCAAGCTCGAGCGCTACGGTGACGTGCTGTTCATGGTGCTGCGGCCCGCCCGATACCTCGATGACGTCGAAGAGGTCGAGTTCGGCGAGGTGCACGTCCTCGTCGGGCCGGACTTCGTCGTGACGATCCGGCACGCGGAAGCCCCCGATCTCGGTCGTGTCCGACGGCGCCTCGAAGCCGACACCGCGCTCCTCTCCCACGGTCCGGAGGCCGTGCTCTACGCCATCCTCGACGAGGTCGTCGACGAGTACACGCCAGTGCTCGCCGGCCTCGAGAACGACATCGACGAGATCGAGAGCCAGCTGTTCGAGGAAGACACCGACGCCACGCAGCGCATCTACGACCTGGGCAGGGAGGTCATCGACTTCCAGCGTGCAACGCAGCCGCTCTCGGGAATGCTCGAGGCGCTCCTGCGCGGGTCCGACAAGTACGAGGTGGGCGAGGAGCTGCGTCGCTACCTTCGCGACGTGCTGGATCACACTCTGCGCGTGAGCGACCGCGCGACCACGTTCCGCACCGTGCTCGACAACGCGCTCACGGTGGAGTCGACCATCGTCGCGCGTCGCCAGAACGAGGAGATGCGGCGGATGACGGAGCTCAGCATCCGTCAGAACGACGAGGTCAAGAAGATCTCGGGGTGGGCGGCCATCCTGTTCGCCCCGACGCTCGTCGGCACGATCTACGGCATGAACTTCGACCACATGCCCGAACTGCACTGGCTGCTCGGCTACCCCATGGCGATCGCGATGATGGTCGCGCTGGGCTTCGGCCTCTACGCCGCGTTCAAGCGCAAGGGCTGGCTCTAGGCGCCGTCGCGGTGGCCGGAGCTGTCCGGAATCGTATGCTCGGCGACGGTTCCTCTCCTTGCCGACGAACCAGGCACCGGCGACGATGAGCGGATGAACGCTCACTCCGACACCGCCCTGCTCGTCGTCGATGCGCAGGAGTCGTTCCGTCAGCGCGCCGATGACTGGGCGACCACCGCGAACCCCGCCGTGCTCGAGAACATCGCACTCCTCGTCGCGCATGCCCGTCGCGTGGGGGACGAGGTCGTCTGGATCACCCACTCCGAGCCCGGGTCCGGCGGCGTGTTCGACCCGGTCAACGGGTTCGTGCGCGTGATCGACGCTCTCGAGCCTCTCGCCTCGGAGCCGGCGCTGACGAAGACCACCATCAACGCCTTCGCGTCGACCGACCTCGAGGAGAGGCTGCGCCGCGACGGCATCCGCCGGCTGGTGGTGTGCGGCATCCGCACCGAGCAGTGCTGCGAGACGACGACTCGGGTGGCGGCCGACCTCGGCTTCGAGGTCGAGTTCATCACGGACGCCACCACGACGTCGTCGATCCCGGCGGCGGGTGCTCTGGCGGCGGTGTCGGGGGAGGACATCATGCGACGCACCGAGAGCATCCTCGCCGCCCGCGGCTTCGCCACGATCGGCAGCACCCGGGAGCGGGTGGGCGCATCCGTGGATGAGGCGCCCGCCGCGCCGTGACCCTGAGCAGGGGGACTCAGTCCTCGGGGTCGGCCTCTGGCATGCCGGGCCCCGGGCCCGGACGCACCGGCGCCTCGGGGGCGATGTCGATGCGGGTGTTGCCGTCGTGCTCGGTGACCTCGACGCGGGGGGCGGCGTCGGCCTCGGTGGCGTCGGGGGCTGATGTCAGCTGATCGTGTCGCTTCTCCGCGCTCGTCATCTCGTCGTCCGACGTGTGTTCAGGCGTGTTCATGGTTCTCCTTCTGGTCGCCGGCGGGCTCTCCGCCGGAGGGGGCGTTCTTCTTCTCCGCATGTCTTCTGCTCCAGCGCGCCAGCGCGTAGAGCACGCCGCCGACCGCGAGCAGGATCGCCCCGAAGAGCCACACCGCAGGTCGCTGCTGGGTGAGCAGCAGGATGCAGGAGGCGATCCCGAGCACGGGCACGAAGGTCCAGACACGGAAGTGGTCGTGCTCGACGCGGTCGCGACGCAGCACCAGCACGGAGACGTTGACGCTCAGGAAGACGACGAGGAGCAGCAGCACCACGGTCTCGGCGAGGGTGGCCAGATCGCCGACGAGTGTCAGGCCCATCGCCACGAGGGTGGTGGTGAGGATCGCGACCCATGGGGTCTTGCGCTTCGGGAGCACGCGTCCGAGAGCGGAGGGAAGCAGCCCCTGCTCCGCCATGCCGTAGGTGAGACGGCTGACCATGATCATCGTGAGCAGGGCGCCGTTGGCCACGGCGACGAGCGCGATCAGGCTGAACAGCCACGACGGGATGCCTGCTCCCGTCGCCTCGACCACGGCCAGCAGCGGGCCGCTCGACTCCTGCAGCTCGGCTGGCGGCAGGGCGATCGAGCTCGCGAGACCCACCAGGATGTAGACGGCGCCGGCGGTGATGAGGGCTCCGAACAGGGCGCGGGGATACGTGCGACGCGGGTTCTTCACCTCTTCGATCATGTTGGCGGAGGTCTCGAAACCCACGAAGGAGTAGTAGGCGATGACCGCTCCGGACAGCACGGCGATGGCGACGCCGGTCCCCTCAGGGCCCTCGACGGTGCGGGAGGCATCGCCGCCACCGCCGAAGAAGAAGACCGCCACCACGGCGATCACGATCACCAGGCCGCTGAGCTCGATCGCGGTCATCACGAGGTTGGCGCCCATGGATTCGCGGATTCCGCGGGCGTTGAGGAGGGCGACGAGTGCGAGGAAGGCGATCGCGACAGGGATGGTGGGCAGGTCGAGGAAGGTGCCAAGGTAGTCGCCGGCGAACGCGATGGCGAGTCCGGCCGCGCTGGTCACGCCCGCCGCGAGCATGCTGAACCCCACCAGGTACGAGACGAGGGGGCTGTGGAACGCGCGCTCGGCGAACACGGCAGCGCCCCCAGCGCGAGGGTACTTGGTCACGAGCTCGGCATACGATCCGGCCGTGAGCATGGCGAGCAGCAATGCCAGGAGCAGCGGGGCCCACAGCATCCCCCCGACCTTCTCGGAGAGCACACCCATCAGCGCGTAGATGCCCGCACCCAGCACATCGCCGAGGATGAACGCGAACAGGAGGGGGCCGGTGATCGCTCTCCGCAGGCGGGTCGGGGATTCGGCCTGCGGCGCGGTCTCGGTGGTCATGCGAGCAGGCTAAACGGGCGCTCAACGGTCCGACCACGGGGTTGACATGGCCGGACCGGACGACGAGGCAGGCGGCCGTCTTCCGTGCCTCCGCCCCGGAGCACTCAGCGGATTCACAGAAAGTCCGCGCGGCTCCCGGAATCGCGGCCGGCGCGGCGATATCCTCGGTGCCGCACGAGGGGCGGACCGGCCCGATGCGCGGGCTTCCTCTCTCGAACTCCCAAGACAAGGGGCTCTCTCATGACCGGTACCGCACGCAAGGCGCTCGCAGAAGCGATCGCCACCTTCCTCTTCGTCCTCGCGATCATCGCGGCAGTGAACAGCGACAGCCCGCTGACTCCGCTCGCGATCGGTTTCACCCTGATGGTGCTCGTGTTCTCGACGGGCCACATCTCCGGTGCTCACCTCAACCCGGCCGTCTCGGTCGGTGTCTTCCTGCGCGGCGGCCTCAGCGTCGTCGACTTCATCAGCTACCTCATCGCCCAGTTCGTCGGTGGTGCGGTCGCTGCACTCGTCAGCATGTCCGTGTGGCCGGCGGGCGAGAAGGCCATGGTCATCGAGGTCGGCCCGGCGTTCCTGGTCGAGGCGCTCTTCACGCTGATCCTGGTGTGGGTCGTGCTCAACACGGCCACGTCGAAGGACACCGCCGGCAACTCGTTCTATGGGCTCGCGATCGGTGCGACCGTGTTCGTCGGTGCGGCGACCGTCGGATCGATCTCCGGTGGTGGCTTCAACCCCGCCGTCGCACTCGGCCTCTCGGTGAGCGGCCACTTCGCGTGGAGCTCGCTGTGGCTCTACATCGTCGCCCCGGTCGTCGGTGCCGTGATCGCGGCGATCCTGTTCCGCGTGCTCAACACGGACGACGCCAAGAAGATCGCCGCCGCGGAGTAACACCGCTGCATGCACGAAGCGCCGCATCCTCTCCGGGGGTGCGGCGCTTCTGCGTGGGGCGGCGAGCATCCGTCGTCAGAGTCCGCCGGGCGGGGGATGCTCGTGGGGGCGACGGCTCGTAGCAGTGGTGAGCACGATCTTCCCGGACGCGCGTCCGGCGATGGACCTCGTGTATGCCGCTCTGACCTCCTCGAGCGGGTGCACGGAGTCGATCGGCATCTCGACGCGACCGTCGGCGATCAGCTGCGCGATGATCCCGAGCTCTTCGGTGCCGGCAGCCGACCCTCCGACGCCCCGGACCGGATGCCGCGCGCGGGCGTCGTAGTCGGCGATCGTGTTGATGCGGTCGGCGGGAACGCCGAGTGCGAGAGCCAGCTCGACCGAGCCGTGGCCGACCGTGTCGAGGACGGCGCTGATGCCCTCCGGCGCGGCGGCGCGGAGCAGATCCGCGAGAGCAGGCCCGTAGGGGAAAGGCTCGATGCCGAGGCGGCGCAGCAGGGGGTGATTCCTCGGGCTGGCCGTTCCGAGCACGCGGGCCCCGCGCAGCACGCAGAGCTGGGCGGTGAGGATGCCGACACCACCGGCTGCACCGCTGACGAGGACGACATCACCCGCGGTGATCCCCAGTGACCGCACACTGGCGACGGCTGTGCGGCCGGTGACGTTGAGGGCGCCTGCTTCGACGAGACCGAGACCTGCGGGAACCTCGACCAGCACGGCGGGGTCGATCACGAGGTGGTCCGCCTGCGCGTGGTAGCGGAGCCCACCGAACACCGCATCGCCGATCCGCCAACCGCGCGCGTCGTGAGCCCGGGCTTCGCCCGCCCCATCGCCGAGCGCCTGGATCGTGCCGGAGAAGTCGTAGCCGTTGCCTGAAGGGAGGCTGCGCTCGTAGGGATCGTGCATCGGCCGTCCGCTGAACAGCTTCCAGTCCACCGGGTTCACTCCGGCGGCCGCTATGCGGACGAGCACTTCGCCGCGGGCCGGGCGCGGTACCGCTCGACGTTCGAGTTCGAGCACCTCGGGGCCGCCGAAACGGCGGAACACGACGCGTCGTGATGTCGTGTCCGCCGGTTCGGATGCCATGAGGCCAGCCTAGGAGCCGGTGAGGGTCCGGGCGCGGCTCAGTCGACGGGCACGGGTGTGGTCGCGGTGGGGGTCGCCTCGCGGGTCGCGGTGCTCCGCGCACGCGCGGCGGCGGCGACCATCACGATCAGGGCGATGGCGGTGAGGATCGCGCCCAGCCAGATCGGGGAGGTGTAGCCGAGTCCTGCGGAGATGCCGAGTCCGCCCGCCCAGGCGCCGAGTGCGTTGCCGACGTTGAACGCGCCGATGTTGGCCCCGGAGGCGAGGGTCGGAGCGCCTCCGGCGTACTTCATGACACGGCTCTGCAGCCCGGGAACGGTGCCGAATCCGAAGCCGCCCATCAGGAACAGGGCGATGATCGTCGCGATGCCGGACTGCGCTGACATCGCGAACACGGCGAGGACGACGACGAGTGCGGCGATGAAGATCAGGAGAGTACGGTCGATCGCGCGGTCGGCGAGACGCCCGCCCAGCCAGTTGCCGAGCACGAGGCCGGCGCCGAAGAGCACCAGCAGCCACGGCACGGCGGACGACGCGAATCCGCTCACCTCGGTCAGCGTGTAGGCGATGTAGGTGAAGGCGCCGAACATCCCGCCGAACGCGAGGATCGTGATGACGAGCGAGAACCAGACCTGTCCCGAACGGAACGCCGCCAGCTCCCCGCGGAGGCTCACCTGTTCGGTGGGGCGGGGGAGGCGCGGCACGAGCAGGGCGATACCGATGAACGCCAGCACGCCGATGCCCGATATCGCCCAGAAGGTCGAGCGCCATCCCAGCTCCTGGCCGAGGAAGGTGCCGAACGGCACTCCGAAGACGTTCGCGGCAGTGAGGCCGGTGAACATGATCGCGATCGCGCCGGCCTTCTTCTCGGGGGCGACCAGGCCGGCGGCGACCACGGAGCCGATGCCGAAGAACGCGCCGTGACAGAGGGCGGCGACGATGCGGCCGACCATCGCTGTGCCGTAGTCGTCCGCGAGCGCGGTGAGCACGTTGCCGATGATGAAGAGCACGATCAGACCGAGCAGCACGGGCTTGCGGGGCAACCGCGTGGCCGCTGCGGTGAGCACGAGTGCACCGACGACGACGGCGAGTGCGTAACCGGAGATGAGCCAGCCGGCAGCCGACTCGGTGACCCCGAAGTCTCGGGCGACGTCGGGGAGCAGGCCCATGATCACGAATTCGGTGAGCCCGATGCCGAACGCCCCGATGGCGAGGGCGATCAGTCCTAGAGGCATGACGACTCTCCTGATAGATTGGAGGGAATGTTTGCAGGCGCGGCATATTGCGCGTCGAAGGACAATGATTGCACACGCAAGTATATGGCGCAAGCAACTATCTCGGAGGGTGGCCATGGGAATCGGTGACGACGCCGTCGAGGTGCGCGCACAGGGGTGGCGCACGCTCGCCGCGCTGCACGGGCTGATCGAGACTGCTCTCGAGCGGCGCCTGGGTGAGACGGTCGAGCTCTCCGTGGTCGAGTACACCGTGCTCGATGCCCTCGATCGCCAGGACGGGTGGCACATGCGCATGCAGCAGCTCGCCCGTGCGGCAGCCCTGAGCCCCAGCGCCACCACGCGGCTGGTGAACCGGTTGGAGGATCGAGGCCTCCTCACGCGCATCCTCTGCGCCGACGACCGTCGCGGCATCTACACCGAACTCACTCCCGCCGGCCGCGAGCTGTACGAACGCGCGCACCCCATCCACGATGCGGCGCTCGAGCAGGTGCTGGAGGAAGCAGCGGCGCAGCCCGAGCTCGCTCCCGTAGTCGATGCGCTGCACGGCGTCGCACTCCCTGTGCTGACCGCCGGCTGAGCGGAGCTCCGTGAGCGCTCTCGATCCGGCACCCCGCCGCACCCTCCTCGTCGGCTACGGCAAGCTCGCCGCCCGCCTCGCGCCGCTGCTTCTCGCCCGCGGCGAGGAGGTGATCGCGCTCCGACGCACCGAGGGAGCACTTCCCGACGGGGTCCGGGGCATCGCCGCCGACCTGGCGCACCCGTTGCCGACTTCTCTCGAGCGGGTCGACGCGGTGCTCGTCACGCTGCCGCCCGGCGATACCGAGACCTCTTACCGCACTGCTCTGGGGCACCTCGCGTGCGCCCTCCCGGATCCTCCCGCCCGGACGGTCTTCGTCTCCTCGACGGGGGTGTTCGAGGGGGCGGATCCTGATCATCCTCTGACGGAGGAGGACGAGCCGACGCCGACGACACCGCGATCGCGCGGACTCGTCGACGGCGAGAGGGCCGCGGTGGAGCTCTTCGACGCCGTGGTCGTGCGCCCAGCTGGCATCTACGGGCCGGGGCGGGATTTCCTGGTGCGGAAGGTGCGCGAGGGCGCGGCCGTCGATCATTCCCGCCGCACGAACCGCATCCACGAGAGCGACCTCGTGCGCACCCTCGACCTGCTGCTGCGGATGGACGACCCGCCTCGCGTGCTGCATGCCGTCGACCAGGGCCCCGCTCCACTCGGAGACGTCGTGCGGTTCCTCGCCGCACGGCTGAATGCGCAGGTGCCGCCGGATTCGGGGCCGGCCGGACCGCGCGGCGTCGTGTACGACGGGACTCTGCTGCTCTCCCTCCTCGGTGGCCTGGAACACCCGACGTACGAGTCGGGCTACGCGCGGATGGTCGACACCGCGTGACGGGGGCCGCACCGGATCTCCGCGACGGCGTCTAGCCTGAGGGCATGACCAGCGCACCTGCACGCACCGCCCTCGAGGTCGTCGACTGGCGACGGCGGGTGTTCGCCCTGTACGACGCCGTGCGCGGCGCCGACTCCGCGGAGGAAGCGCACGAGCTCTGGTGGATCGAGCGCGACGATCTGATGCTCCACCACCCGGCGACGCCGCTGCTGCCCGAAGACCGAGCGCTGTTCGAGGGGCTGCCGATCGCCTCGTACGACGCGCAGTGGCGCTTCGAGCTGCCGATCCTCCCCGCCGACCCCGGGGGGTTCGACTTCGCGACCGGCACCGACGGCATCGTGCCCTTCGAGCGGATCGGGCGCGTGGAGGTGCCGGATGCGGGGTCGCTCGATGTCTGGCGACTGACCACTTACGGCGGCGGGCTCTTCGTGCCCGTGCGCGATGCGCTCGCCGGGGGCGTCGGCGGGACCTACGGCGGCGGACGCTATCTCGTCGACACGATCAAGGGCGCCGATCTCGGATCCGATGCGGCGCGTGGCACGATCGTGCTCGACTTCAACTTCGCCTACAACCCCTCGTGCGCCTATGACCCGGCTTGGGCGTGCCCGCTCGCGCAACCGGGCAATGTGCTCTCCGTTCCGGTCCCCGTCGGCGAGATGTACGGCGGCGCGGGCGTCTGAGTGCCCCGTCGGCGGGCGCTCCCGGGCGCTGCGGAAACGACTTTGTGACGAATCCGCCGGCACATCCGTCCTATCTCCGAGCGAGCGTTTCGCTCCCGGCGGGAGTTCCACACGGGACCCACGGCCGGTCTTCAGATCGAGATGGGACACCTCATGGCAAATCAGGACCAGACCACCCCCGCTCCGGCCGAGAAGGAGCTCGCACAGGCCGCTCCGAAGGCCGCCGGCGCTTCCGCGTCGCGCGTCGACCGGTCGAGCGGATTCTCCTCTTCGCGCGTCCCCGCCGACGAGAACGCCGCGGGCAAGACCACCATCGCCGACGGTGTCGTGGCCAAGGTCGCCGGCATCGCCGCGCGTGAGGTCGCCGGCGTCTACGCACTCGGTGGCGGAGGCGCACGCGCCTTCGGCGCCATCCGCGACGTGATCAACGCGACCGACCTCGCGCAGGGCGTGAAGGTCGAGGTCGGCGACACGCAGGCAGCGGCCGACCTGACCATCGTCGTCGAGTACCCGGCGCCCATCCAGGACGTCGCCAACAACGTCCGTGCCGCTGTCGCCGGTGCGATCAGCCGTCTGGTCGGTCTCGAGGTCGTCGAGGTCAACGTCGAGGTCAACGACGTGCACGTGCCCGGTGACGACAGCGACGACAACGAGGAGTCGCGCGTCTCATGAGCGCCACAACGGTCGGCGCCCTGATCGGCGCACTGCTGGCCCTCGCCGCCCTGCTGTTCGGGTTCTGGGGATTCCTCCTCATGGCTCTCTTCGCGGGCATCGGGGCGCTCGTCGGCCGGATCGCCTCCGGCAAGCTCGACGTCCGCGGACTCGCCGACGTCTTCACGGGGCGGCGTACCTCCTGATGGGTGCCGACCAGCACATCGCCGGCGGCGCGCTCTCCGGAGCCGCCGCCGGCGGGGCCGCCGTCCGCGGTCGCGTCGAGGTGAAGGACCGCGTCTACCGCACCGTCACCGAGAAGGCGTCCGCGACGTTGATCGGGGTGCCTCGCAGCGACGTGAAGGTCGATGTCGCGGAGCACCCGCGCGGGGTCACCGTGCGCATCGCCACGCCCCTTCCCGTCCCGAGCCTGGACGACACGGCAGCGATCGCTCGGGCCGTGCCCGTCCTGGAGCGGGCACGCGAACTGCAGGAACAGCTGCAGCAGAATCTGAGCACGATCCTCGGGCGCAACGTCATCCGCATCAACCTCACCGTCACCGGTGCCGTCATCCCGGAAAGGAGACGAGTGCAATGAGCACCCCGGTCCTGCGCCGCGTCATCCGACGCGAGACGCACTCGCCGCGAACCGTCGCGATGTTCGTCGCGGTCGTCCTGCTCATCCTCGCCCTCGCGTACATCGGACTCGAGATCGTGCTGAGCCTCGCCGCGCAGCCCGCCCTCCTGGTCGGTCCTGCCGCAGCGGCGGGCTGGCTGATCGGCTTGCCCACGGCACAGCCCGCCGGTCTCGTGATCGCCGGCAGCGTCGTGCTCGCCCTGATCGGGCTGGTCTTCATCGTGCTCGCCGTCACACCGGGACGCCTGTCGAGGCATGTCCTCGATGCGGGTGGACGCGCGGTCGTCGTCGACAACGGCGTGATCGCCAGCGCCCTGGCCCAGCACCTCGCCGAGGAGACGGGTCTCGCCCGCGACAGCATCACCGTCGGTGTCGGACACCGCACCGTCGACGTGACCGTGCGCCCCGGCATCGGAGTGCCGCTGGACAAGGCCGACGTGCAGGCGGCGGCCGAAGCGGAGCTGCAGACGTACCGGCTGACCGACAAGGTGCGCACCCGTGTGCGCATCGAGCGTCCCACCGAGAAGGAAGACGAGCTGTGAACAACACGAATCGTGCGTTGAACCGCATCCTGCTGCTGATCATCGGGCTGCTGTTCCTCGCCCTCGGTGCGGTGGGCATCGCCATCATGAGCTGGCCCACCCTGTCGGACATCTGGACCGCGGCAGGCAAGGACGCCCGGTCCTGGCTCGACCAGGCCATCGCCGCGACCGCGATCGCCGGTGGCGGCCTGTCGTGGATCGGCATCGGCGCGGTCGCAGCGATCGTGGTCGTGATCGTGCTGCTGATCCTCGCGCTCACGAGCATCGCGGGGCGTCGGTCGAAGACGGTGCTGCGTTCCAGCGGAGCGCAGAACCCGCTGGGTCGGGTGACCGTGAACGAGTCGTTCGTCTCCGACGCCGTGAAGAACTCCCTCACCACCCGCGATGAGGTTCTGTCCGCGCAGGTCACCGCCAATGACATCCGTCGCCGTCCTGTGCTGCACGTGGCTGTGACGCCGCGTCAGAACACCGATCCGCGAGAGCTCGTCGACCACGTCGATCGCCTCCTCGCCAACCTCGCCGTGCTGACGGGGCGCGACACCGACACCTTCGTCTCGGTGCACACGAGCCTGCGGGCTCGCCTCGCCCACGACCAGCGTCGGCTCTCCTGACCCGACGCTCCTCCGCAGCCCCCCAGAAAGCAGGCATCATGCGCAACAAGATCCTCCTCATCGTCGGCGTCGCCTTCGTCGCGTACGTGTTCGGGAGCAGGGCGGCGACGGTGCAGATCAACAAGGGTGAGTCGGTGAGGCATCAGCTGGTGCGGATGTGGAACGACCCGAAGGCCAGGAAGCAGCGCCGGAAGACGGCGGAGAGAGCGGCGAAGAAGGCGAAGAAGGCGCTCAAGCGCTGAAGCCCTCGAGCGCTGAAAGCCCGACGCGGCGACCGGCTCGCTCTCAGGCCGGTCGCGCGGTCGACTCCCGCACGACGAGCTCGGGCTGGAACACCACGCGTTCCCGCCCGGCGTGACCGCCGGCTTCTCGCAGCATCAGATCGACGGCCGTGTATCCGATGAGTTCGGCGGGCTGGCGGATCGACGAGAGCGGGACCACGGCGGCGGCCGCGAAGTCGATGTCGTCGTAGCCGATGAGGGCGATCTCGTCCGGGACCCGGATGCTGCTGCGCATCATGAGTGCTTGCAGTACCCCCATCGCGAGGAGGTCGTTCGCGGCGAAGACGGCATCGGGTCGATCTTCGGGTGCACGTGCGCTGAGGGTCTCGCCGGCGGCACGGCCCGAGAGCACGCTCAGCGAATCGGTCAGGATCACTTCGAGGGAGATGCCGGCCTCGTTCGCGGCTCTGCTGGCTCCCTCCAGGCGGTCGACCACCTGTCGGATGCCCATCGGACCCCCGACGAAGGCGATGCGTCGTCCTCCCTGCGCCGCGAGATGCTGCACGGCGAGGTAGCCACCGCCGACGTCGTCGACCGATACCGAGGAGAAGCTCTCGTCGGCGACTTCCCGGTCGACGAGCACCACGGTGGTGCCGCGATCGCGCAGACGTCGCAATCGCGGGAGGTCGTCGGCGAGCGGAGAGATGAGCAGACCGGCGATGCGCTGCTCCTCGAAGAGGTCGATGTAGGCGCGCTCGCGTTCGACCTTCTCGTCGCTGTTGCCGAGTGTGACCGTCATCCGCGCCTCGGCGGCTCGTTCCTCGGCGCCGCGGGCGATGTCGGTGAAGAACGGGTTGCGCACGTCGAGCACGACCAGGCCTATCGAGCGACTGTGTCCTGCGCGCAGCTGCCTGGCGGCGTCGTTGCGCACGAAGCCGAGCTTCTCGATCGCCGCTGTGACGCGTTCGACGGTGGCGGGAGACACCTTGTCCGGGTGGTTCAGGACGTTCGAGACGGTCCCGACCGAGACGGATGCGGCGAGTGCGACATCTCGAACACTGACGACCACGGCGTGATTCCTTTCCGCGCCATCCGCGAAACCTGTCCCTGAAACGTACCACCGAACAAACCGTGACTTGACAGGAAGCCAGCGAGAGTCATAAATTTCAGATGCTCCGCTCTTTAAAACGATTCAATCCGCAGGGATGATCCTGCAGCTTAGGTCCGATCGATGACGATTCCCTCTGACACCTCCGGTGCTCCGCCGGCGCTCGAACTCCGCGACATCCGCAAGTCGTTCGGCGCGGTGGTCGCCCTCCGTTCCGGGACGCTGTCGGTCGACGGCGGGTCCATCCACGCCCTGGTCGGCGAGAACGGCGCGGGCAAATCCACCCTCGTGAAAATCGTCGCCGGTCTCTACCAGCGCGACGACGGGGTGTTCCGGTTTCATGGAGAGGACGTGGACTTCTCCTCCACCGCGCAGTCCAAGAGCGCGGGCGTCGCGGTGATCTATCAGGAGCCGACGCTGTTCCCCGATCTGTCCGTCACCGAGAACATCTTCATGGGCCGACAGCCGACCGGGCGCTTCGGCCGTATCGACCGCAGGGGGATGCGCCACGAGGTCGAGCGCCTCTTCACCCGGCTCGGGGTCACCATCGATCCCGACCGTCCGGCGGAGGGGCTGTCCATCGCCGATCAGCAGGTCATCGAGATCGCGAAGGCCGTCTCGCTCGACGCGAGTCTGCTCGTCATGGACGAGCCGACGGCCGCGCTCTCCGGCGTCGAGGTCGAGCGGCTCTTCACGATCGCGCGGAGTCTGCGCGACGAGGGTCGTGCGCTCATCTTCATCTCGCACCGCTTCGACGAGGTGTTTTCACTCTGCGACACCGTCACGGTCATGCGGGACGGTGCGTACATCGCCACCAGTGCGATCGCCGACACCTCGGTCGAGGAGATCGTGCACCAGATGGTCGGTCGCGAGGTGACCGAGCTGTTCCCCAAGCAGCAGACGACCGTCGGCGCGCCGCTGCTGGTGGTCGAGAACCTCACCAGTCCCGGCGTCTTCCACGACATCTCCTTCACCGTGTGCGCGGGCGAGATCGTCGGTCTCGCCGGCCTCGTCGGAGCCGGACGCAGCGAAGTGGTGCGTGCCGTCTTCGGCGTCGACCCGTACCGCGAGGGCTCCGTCACGATGCAGGGCGCACGCATCCCCCGCAGCCGACCCACCGAGGCCATGCGTGCGGGCCTCGCCCTCGTGCCAGAGGACCGCCGCAAGCAGGGGCTCGTGATCGAATCGGGCGTCGGCGGCAACATCACCCTCTCCATCCGCCGCCAGCTCGCGAAGCTGGGGTTCCTCACCACCGGCATCGAGAACCGGGCTGCCCGGGAATGGGCGACCAGGCTCGAGGTCAAGACGCACGCCCTCGACACGGTCGCGGCGACACTCTCCGGCGGTAACCAGCAGAAGGTCGTCCTCGCCAAGTGGCTCGCCACGAAGCCGAAGGTGCTCATCATCGACGAACCGACCAGAGGGATCGACGTCGGCACCAAGTCGGAGGTGCACCGACTGCTCTCCGAGCTCGCGGGGCAGGGGATGGGGATCCTCATGATCTCGTCCGAGCTGCCGGAGGTGCTCGGCATGGCCGACCGCGTCCTCGTCATGCGCGAAGGGCGCATCACCGCGGAGATCGCCCGCGCGGAGGCGACTTCCGAGAACGTCATGTACGCCGCCACGCACGCATCGGAGCTCTCCTCGTGACCACCGCCATCCCCGTCTCGTCGATGACGAAGAAGCTCTCCGCGCTCGGTCGGGCGCGCGAATTCGGCATCCTCCTCGCCCTGGCACTCGTGATCGTCGCCGCCACGACGAACAACTCCAACTTCCTGTTCAGCCCCGACGGCTGGCGCGACCTGCTGCTCACGCCCTCGATCCTCGTGCTGGTCGCTGTCGGGCAGGCCATCGTCCTCATCACCCGCAACGTCGACCTCTCGGTCGGCTCGGTCATGGGGCTCACCGCCTACCTCACCGGCCGCCTGTTCATCGACGTGCCCGGCATCCCCATCGTGATCGTGGTCGTGGCCGCCGTCGTCTTCGGTGCCCTCCTCGGACTCGTCAACGGGGCACTGGTCGCCTTCGCCAAGGTGCCGGCCATGGTGATCACGCTCGGTACGCTCTACGCCTACCGCGGCATCAACGTGCTGTGGACCGGCAGCGACCGGGTGAACGCGTCCGACATGCCGAAGGACTTCCTGGCCCTCGGCACCGGGCAGCTCGTGGGCATCCCGATCCTCACGATCGTCGCCCTCATCGTGCTCGCCGCGGCCGCCTGGTACATGAAGAACACGCGCGGGGGTCGGGAGTACTACGCCATCGGATCCGATCCGGCGGCTGCGGAGCTCTACGGCCTGCGCGTCACCCGTCGCGTGCTGACCGCCTTCGTCGTCTCCGGGGCGCTCGCCGGTCTCGCCGGAGTGTTCTACGCGGCCCGCTACGGCACCATCAACTCGCAGGCCGGAGCCGGGTGGGAGCTCGACGCGGTGGGTGCCGCCGTGATCGGCGGCGTCGCCATCACCGGCGGAATCGGCTCCGTGTGGGGCGCGGCGATCGGTGCGGTGCTGCTGCTCACGATCAACCGGGCGCTCCCCATCCTCGGCATCCCCGACTTCTGGCAGCGTGCCGTCGTCGGCCTGCTGATCATCGGCGCGATCGTGCTCGACCGCGTGCTCGCCGTCCGCCAGAAACGACGGCTCATCGAAGCGAGGGACAAGTCATGACCGCCGCGACCACGACCGCGACCACCCGGGTCATCCGCGACTTCGACAAGCCGCTCTGGCGCCGCGTGCTCCTCACCAGGGAGATGGCGATCGTCGCCCTGCTGATCGTCGTCATCATCGTCTCCGCGAGCACCGTACGCGGGTTCGGGCAGCCGATCACGCTGACGTACCTGCTCCTCGACATCGCGCCGATCCTCCTGATCGCCCTGCCCATGACGCTGGTGATGATCACGGGCGAGATCGACCTGTCGGTCGGCAGTATGGTGGGCCTCTCCAGCGTCGTCACGGGGGCTCTCGTGCAGGGCGGGATCCCCTTCGAGGTCGCGGCTCTCGCGGCGCTGCTCGTCGGTCTGGTCGGCGGCGCCTTCAACGGATTCCTCGTGACCGTCGTCGGTCTGCCGTCGCTCGCCGTGACCATCGGAACGCTCGCGCTGTTTCGCGGCCTCGCGGTCGGCCTGCTCGGAACGACGGCGGTCACCGAGTTCCCGGAGTTCTGGACCGATCTCGCCAAGGCGAAGCTCGCCGGCACCACGATCCCCGTCATCATGATCCCGTTCCTGCTCCTCCTGGTCGCGTTCATCCTGCTGCTGCACTACACACCGTTCGGTCGTGGCGTGTTCGCGATCGGCCTCTCGAAGGACGCCGCACGGTTCTCGGGCGTGCACGTGGAGCGCACGAAGTTCATCCTCTTCGTGCTCTCCGGAGTGGTCGCCGCGTTCGCCGGGATCTTCTACACCCTCCGCTACGGCAGCGCGCGGGGCGACAACGCCACCGGCCTCGAACTGCAGGTGATCGCGGCGGTCGTGCTCGGCGGCGTCTCGGTCTTCGGCGGCCGGGGCAAGATCTACGGGGTCGTCGCGGCGGCGCTGCTCATCGGCTCGCTCGCCAGCGCACTGCGTCTGATGAACGTGACCTCCGACGTGATCAACATCATCACCGGCGCCCTCCTGGTCATCTCGGTGGTGGCCGCGAGCTTCCTCGCCTGGCTGCAGAAGGCTCGTCGCAGACCGGGACGATCGACCACCGGCGCCGCACCCACAGCTTCATGACGCCGACGCCGCGGTTGCGGCACACCCTCACGAAAGGAACAGAACAATGATGTTTGCACGTAAACGCGTGACCGCTGTCGCTGCGCTCGCGGTCGCCGCCGCGGTCGCCCTTTCCGGATGCACGAGCACCGGTGGCGACGGTGGCGGAGGCGACGGCGGTGACGGCAACCTCGCCGTCACCTTCCTGCCCAAGAACCTCGGAAACCCCTACTTCGACACCTCCAGCAAGGGCGGCAAGGCCGCCGTCGAGGAGTTCGGCGGCACGTTCGCCGAGGTCGGGCCGGCCGAGGCGACTCCCGACGCCCAGGTCAGCTACATCAACACCGCGACGCAGCAGGGCGTCGGGGCACTCGTCGTCTCGGCGAACGACCCGAAGGCCATCTGCGACGCGTTGAACGAGGCCCGCGACGCGGGAGTGAAGGTCGTCACCTTCGACTCCGACACCAACCCGGAGTGCCGCGACGTCTTCGTCAACCAGGCGGATTCGGAGGGCATCGCGAAGGCGCAGGTCGACCAGATCGCCGAGCAGATCGGCGGTGCGGGAGAGATCGCCGTCCTCTCGGCCTCGGCGAACGCGACCAACCAGAACGCCTGGATCGACCTGATGAAGGACTACCTCGCCAGCGACTACCCCGACATCACCCTGGTCGAGACGGTCTACGGCGATGACGACGACCAGACGTCGTTCGACAAGACCGCGGCCCTGCTGCAGACCCACCCGAACCTGAAGGGCATCATCTCGCCCACGACGGTCGGCATCGCCGCAGCCGCCCGCTACCTGTCCACCTCGGACTACAAGGGCAAGGTCGCGCTGACGGGCCTCGGCACGCCGAACCAGATGCGCGAATACGTCGAGGACGGCACCGTCACGTCGTTCGCCCTGTGGAACCCGGAGGACCTCGGCTACCTGGCGGCCTTCGCGGCGCAGGCGCTGATCGAGGGCGACATCACCGGCGAGAAGGGCGACACCTTCACCGCCGGCGACCTCGGTGAGTACACGGTCGGGGAGGACGGCGTCGTGGTGCTCGGCGATCCGTTCGTGTTCAACGCCGACAACATCGGCGAGTTCGACTTCTGATCACCTTCGGGCGTCCGGCCGGCACGAGTGTCGGCCGGACGCTCCCGGAAAGGTCCCCATGATCCGCGTATGCGTGAAGCTCCAGGTGCGTCCGGAGCTTCTGGACGAGTACCGCGAGCGTCACGCGCCGGTGTGGCCGGAGATGCTCGCCGAGATCGCCGCGGCCGGTCGCCGCAACTACTCGCTGTTCCTCGCTCCCGACGGTGAGCTCATCGGCTACTACGAGACCGACGACGATGTCGCGGCGCAGGCATACCTGGCCGCGTCGCCGGTCGCCGCCCGCTGGGAAGCCGAGATGGCCCGCTTCTTCGTCGGCCTCGACGGCCGCCCTGACCAGGCGGCACCCACACTTCCCGAGGTGTTCCACCTCGAAGACCAGCTCTCCACCTCCGGTCTCCCCAACGAAAGCAGCGCATCGTGAGCATCCTCAGTCCCTCGAACCTCGCCATCCTCGCCCAGCAGGGCATCGAGCTTCCCAGCTGGGCCTTCGGCAACTCCGGCACGCGTTTCAAGGTGTTCGGCACTCCCGGCACCCCGCGGGACCCGTGGGAGAAGATCGCCGACGCCGCACAGGTGAACCGCTACACGGCACTCGCGCCGGCGGTGGCGCTGCACATCCCGTGGGACGTGGTGGATTCGTACTCCGACCTGCGCACGCACGCCGAAGACCACGGGGTGACCCTCGGCACCGTGAACTCCAACACGTTCCAGGACGACGATTACAAGTTCGGTGCCCTCACGCACGAGGACGCGGCCATCCGGCAGAAGGCGATCGACCACCACCTCGCCTGCATCGACGTGATGGATGCGACCGGCAGCCGCGACCTCAAGATCTGGCTGGCCGAGGGGTCGAACTATCCCGGGCAGGCCGACATGCGGGGGCGTCAGGATCGACTGCAGGACTCGCTGCAGAGGATCTACGACCGCCTCGGCGACGACCAGCGCCTGGTGCTCGAGTACAAGTTCTTCGAGCCGGCGTTCTATCACACCGACGTTCCGGACTGGGGAACCTCCTACGCGCAGGTCAGCTCCCTCGGTGACAAGGCGATGGTCTGCCTCGACACGGGCCACCACGCGCCAGGCACGAACATCGAGTTCATCGTGATGCAGCTGCTGCGCCTCGGCAAGCTCGGCTCGTTCGACTTCAACTCGCGTTTCTACGCCGATGACGACCTGATCGTCGGAGCCGCCGACCCGTTCCAGCTGTTCCGCATCCTGTTCGAGGTCATCCGCGGCGGCGGGCTGAACAACCCCGACGTCGCGTTCATGCTCGACCAGTGCCACAACGTCGAGGACAAGATCCCCGGCCAGATCCGCTCGGTGCTGAACGTGCAGGAGATGACCGCCCGTGCGTTGCTCGTCGACCGCGACGCCCTCACCGACGCGCAGAAGTCCGGGGACGTGCTCGGAGCGAACGCCGTCTTCATGGATGCGTTCTACACCGACGTGCGTCCGGCCCTCGCCGAGTGGCGCGAGACGCGCGGTCTTCCCGCAGATCCCATGGCCGCGTACCTCGCATCCGGATACCAGGAGAAGATCGCCGCCGAGCGTGTGGGCGGTGTGCAGGCCGGCTGGGGCGCCTGAGCTCAGCTCCGCGCGGCGTACTGCTCGCGGATGATCGGCCGATGGTCGACCGCGAATGCACGTGCCTCGCCGTCGTGCCACGACGGACGCTCGCCGGTGAGCGCCCACGCCGCCTGCACGGCAGCACCGCGGGCGACCGCCTCGTCGATTCCCGGCACCACGATCGGCACGTCGAAGACCTGCGCCGCGATCCGCGAGACCGCCGGGTTGCGTGCGGCGCCACCGATGAGCAGGATGCGCGAGGCCGGCACCCCGCACCGGCGGATGGCGTCGAGGCCGTCGGCGAGCCCGCACAGCAGTCCTTCCACCGCGGCACGCGCCAGCGTCTCCCTGCGCGTGGAGGCGAGCGACATGCCGAACAGCGTGGCCGTGGCATCGGGACGATTCGGGGTGCGCTCTCCCTCGAAGTAGGGCTGCAGCACCAGTCCGCCCGCACCCGGCTCTGACTCCAGCGCCAGGCGTGCGAGTTCGGCGTGGTCGACGCCGAGCAGAACCGCGACGGCATCGAGCACCCGTGCCGCGTTGAGCGTGGCGACGAGGGGAAGATGGTTCCCGCTCCCGTCAGCGAAGCCGGCGACCGCTCCGGTGGCGTCGGCGATCGGGTGTTCGGACACGGCGAAGACTGTGCCGCTCGTGCCGATCGAGATCACGGCGTCGCCCGGTCGGGCATCGAGTCCGAGCGCGCCCCCGGCGTTGTCCCCCAGACCCGCGCCGACCACCGTGCCCGTGCGGGTGACGCCCATCCTCTCGGCAGGTCCGAGCACCTTGGGGAGGCGCGGGACGCGACCGAACGCCCGCGCGAGCAGATCGAGATCGTAGGCACCGGTCGAGGCGCTCCAGTACGCAGTGCCGCTGGCATCGGAGCGGTCCGTCGCGAGCGCCTCGAGGTCGGGGCCGAGGTCGCTGGCGCCGGTCGGCCCGAAGCCGCGCAGCCGCCAGGAGAGCCAGTCGTGGGGCAGGGCGACGGCAGCGACCCTGGCCGCATTGGCCGGCTCGTGCTTGCGCAACCACCGCAGCTTCGCGCCCGTGAACGACGCCACGGGCACGACTCCGACCCGGCGCGCGTATTCCTCGGCACCGACTTCGGTCACGAGCGCCGCCGCGGCCTCGGCGCTGCGGACGTCGTTCCAGAGCAGGGCGTCACGCACCACGCGCCCCTGCACGTCGAGCGCCACGAGCCCGTGCTGCTGGGCGGCGACCGAGATCGCGGCGACGTCGTGCAGTCCGCCGGCATCGACGATCGCGCTCTGGAGTGCCGACCACCAGGCCTCGGGGTCCACCTCCGTGCCGGACGGATGCGCCGCCCGGCCGGAGCGCACGATCTCTCCCGTCTCCAGGTCGTGCACACTCACCTTGCAGCTCTGCGTGGACGAATCCACCCCGGCGACGTATGTCGGCATCCGCTTCTCCCTCATCCGTGAACGACCAGTCCGTGGAACACCAGTGCGTGAGGCACCAGTCCGTCGAACACCAGGGCCGCGAAGACACCGAAGCATCTCCGCGGCCCTGGCGCTGCTGTCACTCGGACTGGCCGGTGAGACCCTCGTAGGCGATGTTGCCGCTCTTGAGGTTCTTGTTGGTCATCTCGCTCAGGTTCTTCAGGAACGCGTCGCGCTCCGTGACCACGTGACCGATCGCCTCGTCGACGTTGTCCTTGGTGATCGCGGGCATCAGGTAGACGGGGTTCTCCTTGACGTCCTCGCCCCGCACGATGGCGGCGGCGTAGGCGACACCGGCCGACAGCTCGACCGTGCCGTTCTGCAGCGAGGTTCCGATGAAGTCACCGTTCTTGACGGCCTCGAGGCCGTCGGCGATCCCGTCGATGCCCACGATCGGCACGTCGGTCATGCCGGCTTCCTTGAGCGCCTGCAGTGCACCGAGGCCCATGTCGTCGTTCTGGGCGATCACGCCGTCGATGTCATCGCCGAAGGCCGAGATCCAGTTGCTGACCTTGTTGACGGCCTCATCGCGCTTCCAGTTCGCGGTGTCCTTGGCGAGCACCTTCACGTCGGGGTTCTCGGCGAGCACGTTGTCGATGCCCTTCCCGCGGTTGATCTCGCCCGAGCCTCCGAGCGGTCCCTGCAGGATGATGACGTTTCCCTTCCCGTCGAGGGCGTCCATCATCATCTGCGCCTCCTGTTCACCCGCGGCCACGTCATCGGGCTGCACCGAGCCGGTGAGGTCTTCGCTGTTGAGCGAGGCGTTGACGTCGAAGAAGGGGATGTCGGCGGCCTTCGCGGCGGCGATCTGCGGCTGCAGCGAGTCGGCCTGCACGGGGATGACGACGATCGCGTCGACACCGGCCGTCACGTACTGGTCGACCTGGCTGGCCTGGGTGTTGACGTCGAGGCCCGCGGAGTTCCACAGGATCTCGATGTTGTTCTCGTCGGCGTAGCGCTCGATGCCCTCTTTGCCCTCCGTGACGAAGGACGACATGTCGTAGACGCTCACGCCGATGGTGATGCGCTCCTGACCGCTGTCGTCTGCGCCGCCGGCGTTCGCGTTCGGGTCGCCGGCGCCGCACCCGGCGAGCATCAGTGCTGCGACGGAGGTGACGGCGAAAGCCGCGGCGATGCGGCTCTTCTTGGTGAACATGGGATTCCTCTCGTTGGGTGGTGCGATGAAGCAGGGTCTTCTTCGTCGGGGTGGTCGTCGGTGTGCTAGCGGCTTCGTCGTCGGGTCGCCCACACGTCGACGGCCACCGCCGCGACGATGAGCACGCCCTTGATGACCTTCTGCCAGTACGCGGGCACGGTCAGGATGTCGAGACCGTTGTTGAGCGTCTGGATGAGGAGCAGGCCGAGGGCGGTTCCCCAGATCGAGCCGCGACCGCCGAGCAGGCTCGCCCCGCCGATCACGACGGCAGCGATCGCGTCGAGCTCGTACCCGACGCCGAGGTTCGGTGCGCCGAGGGTGACGCGGCTGGCGAGCATGACGCCGGAGATCCCCGCGAGCATGCCGGAGATGGCGTACACGCTGAAGATGGTGCGGCCCACGTTGATGCCGGCGATGCCCGCGGCGATCGGGTTGCCGCCGATCGCGTACACGCGCATGCCCCACGTGGTGCGGCGCATGATGATCGCGAGTCCCAGGATGCCGACGATCATCAGGATCACCGGGAGCGTGAGCCCGCCGAACTGCGCGTTGGCGATGCGGGAGAAGTCGGCGGGCAGCCCGGTGATGGGGGCGCCGTTGCCCGCGACATAGGCGACGCCGGATGCGAGAGTGAGCATCCCGAGCGTCGCGATGAAGGGTGGCACTTTGATCACCGAGACCACGAAGCCGTTGATCGCGCCGGCGATGAAGCCGACGACGACACCGGCGACGATCGCGAGCCAGATCTGGTCGGGGAAGGCCTTCGCGGTGAGGCTGCCGAAGACGGCGGATGCGGCGATGACACTGCCGACCGACAGGTCGATGCCGCCGGTGAGGATCACGAGCGTCTGTCCGAGGGCGATCAGGGCGAACGGTGCCGCGGCGACGAGGATCGTCTGCAGGTTGTCGACCGTGCCGAAGCGCGCGCTGCGGTAGAGGAAGAAGGCGATGATGAGCACCATCACGATCACCATCGCGTAGCGGATGGCGAGGTCGCCGAACCAGGTGGGGCTGAAGCGCTTCACTTCCGACTCGGGCACGAAGGTCTGCGCGGCGGTGCGGGTGTCGGTCATCGGTCGTCCTTTGCGGAGGGGGCGGTGCTGCTGGCGGGGGCCTCGGAGATGTCGAGTCCACTCGCGAGGCGGAAGATGCGGTCCTGCACGTCGGGCTGCTGGAGGGCGGCCCGGTCGAGCTCGGCGACCACGCCCCCGTCCTTGAGCACGAGAGCGCGATGCGACAGCGCGAGGATCTCCGGCATATCGCTCGAGGCCATGACCACGGCCATGCCGGAGGCGGCGAGGTCGGTGATGATGCGGTAGATCTCGCTGCGGGCGCCGATGTCGACGCCGCGGGTCGGCTCGTCGAGCAGGAGGACCTTGACCTCGCCGGTGAGCCAACGCGCGAGCACGACCTTCTGCTGGTTGCCGCCGGACAGCGTCTCCATGAGCTGCCCGAGGCCGCGGCTGCGCAGCCTCACCGAACTCATGACCTCGGAGACCGCGTCGACGCGGCTGCGGCCCTTGAGCCATCCCGCGACGGAGAACTGATCCATGCGCGGCAGGGTGGCGTTCGCCAGGATGTCCATGCTGAGCACGGCGCCAGCGCCCTTCCGGTCCTCCGGGACCAGCGCCATGCCTGCGGTGATCGCGTCGGCAGGGCGTCCGCGGCGGACGCGACGGCCCCCGACGGCGATCTCGCCGGCGGTCGAGGAGCGCACTCCGAACAGTGCCTCGATGAGCTCGGTGCGTCCGGCGCCGACGAGCCCCGCGAGTCCGACGATCTCGCCGCGGCGCACCTGCAGGTCGACCGGCTGCGGAGCCGGCGTGTAGTCGAGGCCGCGCACCGAGAGGGCGATGTCGTCGGACGCGGGCGGCAGGTCGGGGAAGAGGTCTTCGAGCTCGCGGCCGATCATCGCGGTCACGATGTCGTCGTCGCTGAGTTCCGAAAGCGGCGCGTCCGCCACGAGGCCGCCGTCGCGGAGGACCACGACCCGATCGGCGATCGCGCGGATCTCCTCCATCTTGTGCGTGGTGAAGAGGATCGCGACGCCGCGGTCGCGCAGCATCCGCATGTTCTCGATCAGACGGGCCACCTCGCGTTCGGCGATCGCGCTGGTCGGCTCGTCCAGCAGCAGCACGCGAGCGCCGGTGCTGGTCGCCTTGACGATCTCGACGATCTGGCGCAGGCCCACCGGCAGGGACCCCATCCGCGTGGATGGGTCGATGTCGACGCCGAACTCCGCGAGCATCTCCTTGGCCTCTCTGGCCATGCGACGACGATCCACGAGCCCGAGGCGCCCCCGCAGCTCCCGTCCGACGAAGATGTTCTCGTACACCGTGGTGTCGAGGATCGAGGCGAGCTCCTGAGGCACGATGGCGATGCCGCGCTGGTGGGCGTCACGTGCCGATCCCGCGGCCAGCTCCTCGCCCCGGACCAGCACCTGACCGGCGTCCGCCTTCATCTGGCCGGAGGCGATCTTCATGAGCGTCGACTTGCCTGCGCCGTTCTCGCCCGCGAGCGCGGTCACGGTGCCCGGCTCGAGATGCAGCCCGACGCCCTTGAGCACTGGTACCCCGCCGAACGCCTTGCGGATGTCGATGCACGCGAGCATGTCGGGCTGCTCGTCGAGGGTGATGCTTCCCGTGCGCTCGAGGTCGGTCATACGTCCTCCGCGTGCTCGCGGCCGGGGCGCACGATGCTCTTCAGCGTCGAGGGCTGCGCGGCGGAATCGAGTGCCTCCCGGACCTCGGCGATACCGAACGTGCCGGTCACGAGGGCGTCGAGGTCGACGGCGCCGGAAGAGACGAGCTCGATCGCGGTCGGCCAGGTGTTCGCGTAGCGGAAGATGCCGGTGACGACCAGCTCGCGGTTCTGGATGGTGGAGACGGGGAGGGCGATCTCGTCGGCACCCATGCCGACGAGTACGGCCACGCCGCCGGGCTTCAGCGCGGAGATGCCCTGCTTCACGGCGACAGGGGAGCCCGAGGCGTCGACGAAGGAGTCGTATCCCGAGCCGAGGGGACCTGCGGCGGGGTCGACCGCCTCTGTCGCGCCGAAACGCAGGGCGACCTCTCGGCGTTCCGCCATCGGATCGCTGATCACGATCTCGGTGGCGCCGAAGGCCCGTGCGGTCTGCGCGGTGACGATGCCGATGGGGCCGGCCCCGGTGATCAGCACCCGGCTGCCCGGGCGCACCCCCGCCTTCTGCACGGCGGCGATGGCGACGGACAACGGCTCCATGAGCGCCGCGGCGTCGTCGCTCACGGAGTCGGGCACGGCGTAGGCGAAGTCGCCCTGGATCGCGACGTACTCGGCGAAGGCGCCATTGATGGGTGGGGTGGCGTAGAACTCGATCTGCGGGCAGAGGTTGTAACGGCCGCTCCGGCAGAACTCGCACACACGGCACGGGCGCTGCGGTTCGATGGAGACGCGCTCGCCGAGGCGGGAGTCGTCGATGTCGGCGCCGACCGCGACGATGGTGCCGCCGGCTTCGTGGCCGAGGACGAGCGGCTCCTCCACGACGAAATCGCCGATGCGTCCCTCGTGGAAGTAGTGGACGTCGGAGCCGCAGATGCCGACCGCGTTCACCCGGACGATCACCTGATCGGGGGCGGGGGCCGGCACGGGGCGGGTCTCGATCGTCAGCTCGCCGGCTCGGACCAGCACGCTCGCACGCATGGTCGTCGGCAGTTCAGTGCGCTTCATCGGGCTCCTCGTGGTGCGTGTGCAGTCGCGCGGTCGTGATTGCTCGACCGACATTAGCCATGCGTGACGGATGAGACAACCAGGTGCTCAGATGAGCGCAGGCGGTCGGATCCGGATATGCTGATCGGACTTGGCGGCGTGAGAGGAAGAGGCGACATGGGACCCGATGAGCTGGTGCGGATCTCGCACGTCGCACGCCGGCATTACCTCGAAGGGCGGACGAAGATCGAGATCGCGGAAGAGCTCGGTCTCTCGCGCTTCAAGATCGCCCGGATGCTGGAGGATGCGCTCGAGCAGGGGCTGGTCAAGATCACGATCGAGGCGCCGGACTCGCTCGATCTCGACCTGTCGATGCAGCTGCGCGCTCGGTTCGGCCTCACGCGCGCTCTCGCGGTGATCACCCCGGGGACGACGCCCGAGCTGATCCAGGACCGATTGGGTCGTGCCGCCGCCGACCTGCTCAGCGAGATCGTCACCGACGGCGACGTGCTCGGGCTCACGGCCGGTCGCACCCTGACCGCGATGGCCGGGCACCTGCGCACCCTGGCGACGTGCGAGGTCGTCCAGCTCGCCGGGGTCGCCGCGCCGACGCCCGAGAACGGCGTCGAGGTGATCCGCCAGGTGAGTCGGATCTCGGGCGGTCGCTCCCGCGCCATCTTCGCGCCCCTGCTCGTGGAGACCGCAGCGACCGCCTCCGCTCTGCGGCGCGAACCCGGCATCATGGAGACCTTCCGCCGGTTCGACTCGGTGACCAAGGCCGTCGTCGCGGTCGGATCGTGGAGTCCGCCCGACTCTCAGCTCTACGACAATGCGGGGAGGGCGGGCGCGCTCGACGAGTTGCTCGCCGCCGGCGTCAAGGCGGAGATCTGCGCGACGCTCATCGACGAGAACGGAGCCGTGGTGGGGTCGGTGGCCGAGCGGTCGCTCGCGGTGTCCACCGAGCAGCTGCGGCACATCCCCGAGGTGATCGCGGTGGCCGGCGGCCCGTCGAAGACAGGTGCCGTCATCGCTGCGCTGCGTTCCGGGATCGTCGACTCCCTGGTGACGGACGCGGCTCTCGCCCGACGGCTGCTCGAGTCGCCGGTCTGAGCGCGACCTGCGCACCGCATCAGCGCGGGGCGGGTTCGTAGTTCCGCAGCTCGGTGGAGGCGCGCACCATGCGGCGCAGGTCGGCGAGGCCTCCGTGCACTGCGCCGTGCGCACGGGCCTGCACCAGGAGGTTCCCCATCGATGTGGCCTCCGATGGCCCGGCCGTCACCGTCCGGCCGGAGCGATCCGCGACCGCCTGGGCGAGGATCGACGACTCGGAGCCGCCCCCGACCAGATGGATCACCCGCACGTCCACGCCCGAGAGCGTCGCCGCTTCCTCGACCTGCCGGGCGACGAAGGCGCCGAGGCTCTCCAGCACCAGCCGCACCACTCCGGCGCGGTCGGTCGGCATGCGTCCGCCGGACTCGGCCACGAGTTCGGCGATGCGCGCGGTCATCTGCCCCGGTCGCAGCAGGCGGGGGTCGCCGGTGTCGACCAGCACTCCGGCGCTCGGGGCGGCGTCCGCACGGGCCAGCAGGTCGCGGCGGGCGGCTGTGCTGCGCGCCCCCCAGCCGTCGAGCCCCCATTCCCGCATGCATTCGTTGACGATCCAGAGTCCCGCGGCGATGCGCAGGAACCGTACGGTGCCGTCGAGGCCGAGCTCGTTCGTGAAACCCGCTTCGCGGGCCTGGTCGCTGGTGATGAGGTGATCGACCTCGACGCCGGTGAGGATCCACGTGCCGCACGAGACGTACGCGAAATCCTGATCGCGGGCTGGCACGGCGATCACCGCGCTCGCGGTGTCGTGTGAGGCCACGGCGGTGATGTCGGTCGCGTCCCCGGGGGCGAGGATCCCCTCGGAGACACGGCCGGTCACCGTGCCGGGGAAGACGACGTCGGGGAAGATCCTCGACGGCAGGCCCAGAGCCTCGATCCGGCTGACATCCCAGCCGCCGCCGCGGGGGAGTGCGAGGCCGGTGCTGGAGACGTTCGTGGCCTCGGCGACGTCCGCGGCGCCGAGCCAGCGTCCGAGCAGATCGGGCATCAGCAGCATCTGCTGCACGGTGTCGAGTCGTCCGGCCTCCCGGTCGGCCGCCAGCTGATAGATCGTCATGATGGGGAGCGCGGTGACCCCGGTCGTGCGGAAGGCCTCGGCGGCGGGCAAGATCTCCTCGACGATCGGGAAGCTGCGCTCGGTGCGGGCGTCGCGCTGATGGAAGGGAGCATCGAGGAGACCGTCGTAGCCGAGCAGGCCGTAGTCGCCCGACCACGCGTCGACGCCGATGCTGGTGAAGGCCGGCCCCTCCCTGCGCAGCCGGGTGAGGCCGACGAGTGCATCTCGATACAGCCGTTGCGCGTCCCACCGCAGGCCGAGCTCATCCGTGAACGCACGGTTGCGGAACCGGTGCACCCCGTCGATCCGCAACCGCTCGCCGTCGACGGTCGCGCTCACGACACGACCGCTGGACCCGCCGAGATCGACGGCGGCAGCTCGGAAGGTCGCCGAGCCGAGGGGCAGTTCGGGCATGCCACTCAGCCTATGGCCGGGCCTCTGGTTCGGGCCTATGGTCCGGTGAGCCCTCAGACGCTGGTGTATCCCCCGTCGATGAGGATGCTCTGCCCCACGACATAGCTCGAGCGCTCGCTCGCGAGATAGACCAGCAGGTCGCCGAGCTCTTCGGGTTGTCCCATGCGCCCCGCCGGGATGCGCCGTACCCACTCGTCGGCCATCTCGGGGTTCTCCGCCACGAAGTCCCTGGTCATGTCGCTGGCGAAGTATCCGGGGGCGATCGCGTTGACGCGGATGCCGAGAGGCCACCATTCGATCGCCGCGCTCTTCGTGAACATCGACACCGCGGCCTTCGAGGTGTTGTAGGCGGCCTGGGTCTGCGGGATGTTCACGGCGAACGCCGACATCGACGACACGTTGACGATGCTGGCCGGGTTGCCGCGGTCCGCCTCGACGTGCCGGCGTGCGAACTCACGGCTCGTGACGAAGGTGCCGGTGACGTTGACGTCGAGCACCCGCCGCCAGTCGTCCGTGCTGGTGTCGAGGAGGGGCGTGCCCGATGTGATGCCGGCGCTGTTGACGAGCACGTCTGCCGCGCCCAGCCGCTCGCCGATGATGTCGAAGGCGGCGGCGACGGATGCCTCAGAGGCGACATCGACGCTGACGCCCAGGCAGCGTCGACCCGAAGCGGACTCCAGGGCATCGGCGGCTTCGGCGACGGTGTCGAGGCGGTCGAGGAGTGCGACCTCGGCGCCCCCGGAGGCGAGGGCCTCGGCCATGGCGTAGCCGAGGCCCCGCGCTCCGCCGGTGACGACGGCCACGCGGCCGAGGAGTGGTTCCGTGGTGTTTCCGAGCATGAGCAGAGCCTAGCGGGGGCGCTCAACCTGGAACACTCACCGCTCATATGAGCGCGCGCGATCGAGGTCGCTGGTCGCGCGATCCGTCTCATCGCGCGCACCGGATAGATTCCTCCCATGGCTCTTTCCGGCAATCTCGAGGCGCAACGACGCCGAGACGAACTCGTCGAACTCGCCAACGGCCCCCAGGGTGTGATGATCGAGGCTGCGGCCGAGCTCTTCGCGGTGTCGTCGATGACGATCCGTCGAGACCTGCTCGAACTCGAGGCGGAGGGTCGTGTGCGCCGCGTGCGCGGCGGGGCGACGGCGGCGCCGCGCGCCCGCCCCTTCGATGCGCGTCGGGCCATCAGGGCCAGCGCGAAGCGAGCGATCGCCGAGAAGGCCCTGCGCCTCGTCCCCGCCCAGGGGAGTGTCGCCTTCGATGCCTCCTCGACGGTCAACATGCTCGCGTCGGCGATCGGGCCGCGCGCAGGGCTCACCGTCTACACGAACTCGTTCGAGTCGTTCCAGGTGCTGCAGCCGCTGGACGGCGTCACCGCGGTTATCTCCGGCGGCACGGCCGAGCCCACCACGGGCAGTCTCGTCGGGCCGATCGCCCGCCGGAGCATGCGCTCGGTCTACTTCGACGCGTTCTTCTCCTCGGCGGATGCGCTCGACGGTGCCGACGGCACGTCCGAGGTGTCGGTCGAAGAGGCCGAGCTGAAGCAGGCGATGGCCGCGAACGCCGGAACGACGGTCGTGTGCGTCGACTCCAGCAAGCTCGGCCGTCGCTCGGTGGCCCGCGCGCTCGACGGCGATGAGATCTCCGTGCTGATCACGGAGCTCGATCCCGCGGACGAGCGGCTGGATGCCTTCCGAGGGATCGCGGACATCCTCTGATCACCGGAACCCTTCTCCTTGACGTCGGTTCGTGTTATCTTTCACATGAAGTAACAGTATGAGTGTGCACGGTCGTGTGCACCGCCCCTGTCTTGGAGAGTCATGACCAACGCCACCGCCGCCGCTCTGATCGCCCGGTCGAACCGCCTCGGCGCCGACCCGAAGAACACCAACTACGCCGGCGGGAACACCTCCGCGAAGGGCACCGAGATCGATCCGGTGACGGGGCAGCCGGTCGAGCTGATGTGGGTCAAGGGTTCGGGTGGCGACCTGGGCACGCTGACCGAGCAGGGCCTCGCGGTGCTGCGCCTCGACCGCATGCGCGCTCTCGTCGACGTGTACCCCGGGCTCGACCGCGAGGACGAGATGGTCGCCGCGTTCGACTACTGCCTGCACGGCAAGGGCGGGGCTGCGCCGTCGATCGACACCGCCATGCACGGCCTGGTCGACGCCGCCCACGTCGACCACCTGCACCCCGACTCGGGCATCGCGATCGCCACCGCGGCCGACGGAGAAGCGCTGACCGCGAAGATCTTCGGTGAGAAGGTCGTCTGGGTGCCGTGGCGGCGGCCCGGCTTCCAGCTCGGACTCGACATCGCCGAGATCAAGAAGCAGAACCCGCAGGCGATCGGCTGCATCCTCGGCGGACACGGCATCACCGCCTGGGCCGGCACCTCGGAGGAGGCGGAGGCGAACTCCCTCTGGATCATCGACACCGCAGCCGCCTACATCGCGGAGAACGGCAAGGCCGATCCGTTCGGCGGCGTCCGCTCGGGCTTCGAGGCCCTCCCGGCTGGGGATCGGCGTGGGCGCGCGGCGGCCCTCGCCGGCACGATCCGCGGCATCGCCTCGACCGACAAGCCGATGGTCGGGCACTTCACCGATGCCGACGTGGTGCTCGACTTCGTGGCCTCCGAGAAGGCGCCGACGCTCGCCGCCCTCGGTACCAGCTGCCCCGACCACTTCCTGCGCACCAAGGTCAAGCCGCTGATCCTCGACCTGCCGGCCACCGCATCCGTCGAGGAGCAGATCGCCCGCCTGCACGAGCTGCACGCGCAGTACCGCACCGACTACCAGGCCTACTACGACGCGCATGCCACGGCCGAGTCGCCCGCCATCCGCGGCGCCGACCCGCTCATCGTGCTGATCCCCGGCGTGGGCATGTTCTCGTACGGGGCCAACAAGCAGACCGCCCGCGTCGCCGGCGAGTTCTATGTGAACGCGATCAACGTGATGCGCGGCGCCGAAGCGCTCTCGACGTACGCTCCGATCTCGGATGCCGAGAAGTTCGACATCGAGTACTGGGCGCTGGAGGAGGCCAAGCTGCAGCGGATGCCGAAGCCGAAGTCGCACCAGGGACGCATCGCCTTCGTCACCGGTGCCGCCTCCGGCATCGGCAAGGCCATCGCCACCCGTCTCGCCGCCGAGGGTGCGTGCGTCGTGATCGCCGACCTCGACCTCGAGAAGGCGCAGGCGGCGGCCGCCGAGCTGGGGAACACCGATGTCGCGATCGGCATCGCCGCGAACGTAGCGGATGCCGACGCTGTCCAGGCCGCGTTGAACGAGGCTGTGCTCGCCTTCGGCGGCGTCGACCTCGTGGTCAACAACGCCGGGCTCTCGCTGTCGAAGCCGCTGCTGGAGACCACGGAGAAGGACTGGGATCTGCAGCACGACGTGATGGCGAAGGGGTCGTTCCTGGTCTCGAAGGCCGCCGCTCGGGTGCTCATCGACCAGAAGCTCGGCGGCGACATCATCTACATCTCGTCGAAGAACTCGGTCTTCGCAGGACCCAACAACATCGCCTACTCCGCGACCAAGGCCGACCAGGCACACCAGGTGCGGCTGCTCGCGGTCGAGCTCGGCGAGTACGGTATCCGTGTGAACGGCATCAACCCCGACGGCGTGGTCCGCGGCTCGGGCATCTTCGCCTCCGGGTGGGGTGCGAACCGTGCCGCCACCTACGGGGTCAAGGAGGAAGACCTCGGTCAGTACTACGCCAACCGCACGATCCTCAAGCGCGAGGTCGTGCCCGAGAACGTGGCGGACGCGGTGTACGTGCTGACCGGTCCCGAGCTCAGCCGCACCACGGGCCTGCACATCCCGGTCGACTCCGGCGTCGCCGCGGCGTTCCTGCGATGAGCGTTCGCGCGGTCGCGGCCGTCGATCTCGGGGCGACCAGCGGCCGCGTGATGATCGGGCGGATCGGGGAGGGGCGGCTCGAGCTCGAACTCGTGTCCCGCTTCCCGAACGGTCCCGTGGAGCGGGAGGACGGACTGCACTGGGACTTCGACGCCCTGTATGCGCACGTCGTGGACGGGCTGGCGGAGGCGGTGCGGCGGGAGCCGACGATCGAGAGCATCGGGATCGACTCCTGGGCCGTCGACTACGGCCTGCTCGCGGACGGCGTTCTCCTCGCCGAGCCGTTTCACTACCGCGACTCCCGCACGGCTCAGGGCGTCGCCGAGGTGCACGCCATCGTGCCGTTCTCTGAGCTGTACGCTCGCAACGGCCTGCAGTTCCTGCCGTTCAACACCCTGTACCAGTACCGGGTGGACGAACGGATGACCGCGGCCGACACCGTGCTCCTCGTCCCCGATCTGGTCGCATTCCTCCTCACCGGTGCCAGCGTCGCCGAGCGCACGAACGCCTCCACGACGGGGCTGCTGAGCATCGACGACGGTGATTGGGACACCGACCTCGCGACGCGCATCGGCATCCCGCCGCGTCTCCTGCCTCCGTTGGTCGACCCCGGCGCGGTGATCGGGTGGCTGCGGCCCGAACTCGCCGAACTCGTCGGCAAGGCTCTCCCCGTGATCGCCGTCGGGTCGCACGACACCGCCTCTGCCGTCGTCGCCGTCCCCATGACATCGCCCTCAGCCGCCTACATCTCGTGCGGCACGTGGGGCCTGGTGGGTCTGGAACTGGCGGAGCCCGTGCTGACGGATGCGGCGCGCGAGGCGAACTTCACGCACGAGCTCGGCGTAGACGGTCGATACCGCTTCCTGCACAACGTCACCGGCCTGTGGCTGCTGAGTGAGAGCGTGCGGGCGTGGGAAGCTCAGGACGGTGCACGCATCGACCTGACCGAGCTGCTCGCGGAGGCGGCCGCCGTATCGGACGACGTACCGCTGTTCGATGCGAACGATCCTTCGCTCAGTGCACCCGGCGACATGCCCAGCCGCATCGCGACGCTGGTCGAGGCGTCAGGAGCATCCGCTCCGACGGAGCGAGCCGTGTTCACGCGCAGCATCGTGGAGAGCATCGCCGCGGCGTTCGCCGAGACCGTGCGCGCGGCGTCCGACCTCTCCGGGCGTGAGGTCGACGTGATCCACCTCGTCGGCGGCGGATCCCTGAACGCGCTCCTCTGCCAGGCCATCGCCGATCGTTCGGCCCTGCCGGTGCTGGCCGGCCCCGTCGAGGCGACCGCGCTCGGCAACGTGCTCGTGCAGGCGCGTGCGCTGGGCGCAGCGGTCACCGACCTGGAGGGGCTGCGCGAGCTGGTCGCCGCCACGCACCAGGTCCGTCGGTTCGAGCCGCGCGGCTGACCGCTCCGCTGACCGCGCGGCTGACCGTGCGGCTGATCGCGCCGCTGACTCGATGGCGCCCTGACGGGCGCGACGTCAGATGACGTGCGTGTTCGGCAGCGAGCTCACGGTCGGGCGGGCGTAGGCGCGGCGCCGGGCGGAGATGTCGGTCGGGCGGGCGGCGCGCGGAACGCTCCGATCGACCGCCACGACCTCGAACTCCTGGATCTGCGCCGGCCGCACCGGGGTGAGGTGGATCATGCAGATCAGCTCGCCGCGCTCGCCGGGGATCGACCAGGTGATGTCGGCTGGTGTCGCCGCGGAGACGACTTCTGGCGTGCCGAGGTCGTCGCGCAGCGGACCCACCAGGGCGATGAGCTCCTCGATCGCGGCCCGGCGCTGGAGGAGCGGGCGGTCGAAGTCGATGTTGTCGGCGAAGATCGCGGCAGCGGCGTCGTCATCCCAGGACCGGATCAGCGCGTCGGCCGCGGACATCAGCCGACGTGTCTCCGGCCACGGCTGCACGGTGCGGGCGGGGGCGTCGTGAAAGGCGAGTGCGCGGAACAGCGCCTCCTCCGAGAGGGCGACCGGGTTGCTCCGGTGGCTGTTCGTCAAGACGACGATGCCCATGCCGGACCCCGCGTGCCACACCATGTTCAGGATGAACCCCGGGAGGCCGCCGCTGTGCGTGACGATGCGTCCGCGGTGCAGGTCTTCGCGCACGAAGAGGCCGAGCGCGTAGCCGCCGGCGACGAACTTCCAGGAGCCGTCGGGGCGGGCCTGCAGCGAGGGGATGTCGACCTGATGGATGCGCTGCAGCTCTCGTCGTGAAGCCCGGCTCACCACGGCATCGTCGCTGCCAGGCAGTGTCGATGCCGCGAGGAACCTGACCCAGACACTGAGGTCGTTGATGGTCGACTGCATGCCACCGGCCGCGGCCATGGCGTCGGACACTTCCGACGGGAAGCCCACCCAGTCGCCCGCGCTGTCCAGCGAGTAGCCGACCGCCCTCGCGAAGCCGCCCTCCGGAGCGCGGTTGTCGAACCACGTGCTGTTCATCCCCAGCGGGCGCAGGATCTCATCGGTGACCCAGTCCTCGACACGGCGGCCCACGGCTGTGCCCACCGCGAGGCCGGCCATCGTGAAGCCGATGTTGGAGTACTCGAAGGCGCTTCCGGGGTGGGTGCTGTAGTTGAAGCCGGGTCTGATCCGTTCGACCAGCTCCGCTTCGGAGAGGCCGAGGAACGGGTCGACCCAGGAGTTGTCCTCGGTGAGACCGCCGCCCATGCTGAGCAGCTGTCGCAGGGTCGGGGCGATCGCCGGTTCGTCGCCCACGGTCCCGTGCCATTCGGGGTAGAAGTCGGTGATGGGCGCCTCCAGGTCGAGGAGGCCGCGGTCGCGGGCGAGCAGGGCACCGAGCGCGACGAAGCTCTTGGTCATCGAGGCGATCGGGAAGACGGTGTCGGCGTCGGGAGACGTGCCTTCGTCGTCGGCGGTGCCGAACCCGCGCGTGTGCTCCAGGCCGTCGGGTCCGACGAGGCCGTACACCAGACCAGGCGACTGACCCGCGGCCGTGTACTGCCCGAAGAACGCGTCGAGCTGATCGACGAGCGGCACGACGAGGGTTTCGCTGGACATGGAGACTCCCTTGTTCTCGCGGTCGGCATTCGGCCGTCGCGCTGGTTCGTCTCCACACTCTCGTGTGCCGGGCTCGAAGTCATGTCCGCGGGCACCGAGTGTCGGGTCCTGCTTGTGCGAGGTGACGAAGAAGCGGCTCGGAGCGGCCTGGCCGGGACCCCGTCTACCCGGCCGTCTCCCGCATCGCGGGCCGGGTGAGCTTCGGGATCAGTGCTGGAGTCTGTTCGCGGTAGGCGACGTAGTCGGCCCGGTCGCCCCACTTCTTCTCGGCGCGCGCTTCGAGCAGGGGGATGCCGCTGACGCGGGTGAGCAGCAGGATCACGAACAGGGGGGAGAGCAGCGCGACCCACTGCCATCCGACGAGCACGGGGGCAGCGGTGAGGAAGACGCCCACCCAGATGACGATCTCGCCGAAGTAGTTCGGGTGACGGGACCGCGACCATAGGCCGGTGCGGATGAACTCGTCCCGGTTGCCCGGGTCGGCGCGGAACGCCGACTTCTGGGCGTCGGCGACGATCTCGATCACCATGCCGAGGGCCCAGACGACGATGCCGACGACGGTCAGCCATCCGATCGGCGCGCGGGAGGAGGCATCCGCACTGATCGCGATCCAGGCGGCGGCCGCGGTCAGCGACACCCACGCACCCTGGATCACCCACACCTGCAGGAACCGCAGCGGCGACCCCTTGATCTGGTCGAAGCGCCCGTCGGATCCGGCCTTGTGCACGCGCAGGGCCAGGAACGAGCCGAGGCGCGCGGCCCACAGCATGACCATCGCCGCCAGGATCCAGCTCCGCGGGTCGGGCATCGGCGCCAGCAGGACGAGTGCTGCGGAGATCACGAAGAACGTGAGGCTGCCCGTCAGGTCGAAGAACCGTTCGGTCTGCAGCAGCATCGCGGGGATGAACGCGATGACCTGGATCGCGAAGGCCGCAGCGACGGCGAGGGCGAACACCGGCACGCCGCCGATGGTCGCACCGCCCTGGCTGCCGGCGATCGCGACGAGCGCGCCGACCACGAGGGCGACGACGATCGCGATGAGAGAGGAGCGCGAGGAGGTCGGACGGGTGGGGGTGGGGGAGGACATGGTGTGCTTTCCGATTCTCAGAGGTACAGGTCTTCGACGGCGAAGGCGGCGCGATCCAGCACGACGCTCCGCTTCAGCTTCATGGTGGGGGTGACGAGTCCACGGTCGTCGAGGTCGGCGAAGACCACGCTGAACCGGCGGACCTGCTCGCTGCGCGCGACGAGCGCGTTGGCCTCGTCGACGGACCGCTGCAGGTGAGCGTGCAGGGCCGGGTCGTCCACCGTGCGGATGTCGGTCGGGCTGGTCGTGCTGGTCGAGGGGATGCGGCTGCCCTGCGCTTCGGCCCAGGCGCCGGCCTGCTCCGGATCGAGCACCAGCAGCGCGGAGAGATACGGCTTCCCCTCGCCGACCATGACCGCATGCGAGACGAGCGGATTCGCCTCGACTGCGCTCTCCCAGCGGGTCGGCACGATGGTCTTGCCGTTCGAGGTGACGATCACGTCTTTGAGCCGTCCGTCGAGGATCAGCCTTCCCTGCTCGTCGAGCCGCCCGAGATCGCCGGTGCGGAAGAAGCCGTCGATGAACGCACCGTCGTCGTGCGCGGGGTCCCGGTAGCCGTCGAAGACGCCGATGCCGCGGGCGAGCACTTCGCCCTCGTCGCTGATGCGGACCGTGAGCCCTGGCAGCGGTGCGCCGACGGTTCCCGAGGCGATGCGCCCTGGCAGGTTGCCGGTGAGCGGTGCGGTCGTCTCGGTCAGTCCGTAGCCCTCGATGACGGGAACCCCGATGCCGCGGAAGAACAGCGAGAGGTCGGCGTCGAGGGCGGCGCCGCCCGACAGGATGTATCCGACCCGCCCGCCCATCACCGTGCGAAGGCGGCCGTAGAACAGTGCATCGAAGAGGCGGTGGCGCAGGCGGAGGCCGACGGTGCGTGCGGCGCCACGACCGGCATCGACTCGCTCGGCGCTGCGGCCCCACGCGATGGCCGTCGCCTCGGCATGCGCCCAGATCTTCGTGAGTCCCTTGTCGGCGGCCTTGCCCGCGGCGGCCGCCTGGATCTTCTGCAGCACCCGTGGCACGACCACCAGGAACGTCGGTCGGAGGGTGTCGAGCGTGGCGACGACGGTCGAAGGGTCGGACAAGTGCGCGATGCGCATGCCGCTGGCAAGGCAGATCAGCTGCAGGCCGCGCGCGAGCACGTGAGCGAGCGGGAGGAAGATGACCGTGTTGCCGGACTCGTTCACGATCTCGCGGTAGGCCGCGGCGATGTTCAGCACCTGACCGAGGAAGTTGCGATGCGTGAGCACGACGCCCTTGGGCTCGCCCGTCGTTCCCGAGGTGTAGACGATCGTCGCGGGGTCATCCTGCGTGGCTGCCGTCCTGCGGGCCTCGAGCTCCTCGTCGGTCACGTCGATGCCGCGGGCGGCCAGGTCGAGGAGGGTCCACGGCGAGGTCTCGGCGCTCATCACCCACGCCCCGAGGGTGACTCCGCCGGCGTGCGAGAGCGCCGACTCGAGCAGCGCCGCATGTTCGGTCGTACCGCCGATGGCCAGGCGCACACCGGCATCCGCGACGATCGCGTCCACCTGTGACCCCGACGAGGTCTCGTAGATCGGCACGACGACAGCACCGGCGTACCAGGCCGCGAGGTCGGCGACGGCCCATTCGTAGCGGGTGGGCGCCATGATCGCGATGGGGTCGCCGATTCGGATGCCCTGGGCGATGAACCCCTTCGCCAGAGCGCGCACCTCGTCCTCGAACGCGCGGGTGGTGACCGGCCGCCAGGAGCCCGTCGACGCGTTCTCGACCTCGAACGCCACATGGTCCGGTGCGGCGGCGGCCCGCGCAGCCAGCAGGTCGGTGACGTTGCGGTGGCCGTCGAGGGCGGCGAGCGGTGGTGTCGACGATTCGATCATCGGGGCTTCTCTCGGTCGTGCGGACGGCGCGGAGGGCGCACGAAATCGCCCTTCCTGTCTCTGTTCGGAACCGATGACGATTCGGATGGGATGCTTTTCCGCGGCCGCCCAGGCATCGAGAACGGGAAAACGATCTGCCAGTATGGCGTCATGTCCGGCACGCAGAAGTTCGCCCCCGCGCTCGTCGTGATCGGTGTGACCGCCGCAGTGCTCGTCGGGTGCACCTCGCCGGTGGCAGTCCAGACGCCCAAGGCATCCGCTCCCGCGGTTGATCTCCGGACGGCGGCCGAGGCTGCCTCGACGCCGAAACCGGCGGAACCGGAAAGATGCTCCGGCATGTCAGAGGTCTACAGCGACGGCGACGGTCTGTATTGGGAGCGCCACGGAACGCTCCGTGATCTCGGCGCGCGCGAGTTCGCGCGGGGCGAGGTCACAGTCGATGAGGACGGCACCCCGGTGACGTATACCGTCGAGCCCGGCGACGTCGAAGCCGTGGTCGCTGAACGGCTCTGCGCGTACCCGAACCTCGGCTCGATGAACCACCGGCGGGATATCCACCCTGGGCAGGTGCTCTGGCTCACGCCCGACCCCGATCTTCCCTGGGTGCCGTACTACAACCCTCATGACGCCCCCGGTGGGTTTCAGCAGATTCCGTATCAGCAGGCCATCGAGTCCGCGGGCGCGGCGGTCGATGCCGGTGACGTGGACACCGTGCAAGCGATCTGGAACGGCACGCTCAAGGGCATGTTCACCAACCAGGAGACCATCGACGCCGTCCAGAAGGTGGTCGACTCCGGCGACCTCGACGCGCTCCGCCAGCTCTTCTCCTGACGCCGCTCGGTCACGGACCCTTCGGCGGGGAGAGCTCGGTAAGCCACAGGTGGAGGGGCTGACGGGAATCGAACCCGCGCTGTCTGCTTGGGAAGCAGAAGTTCTACCATTGAACTACAGCCCCGCGCTACTCCCGACTGGGAAGTCGGGCTAATGCGGTGTCATGTCCTGGGCCAGATCCGCGGTTTACTCGCGGTTTTGACGAAGAACGTTGAACGCCTCAAGCGTATCAGTGACATCCGGTGCACGATGCAGGCGCTTCCGGTAGCTGCGCTCCGTCGTCGACTTCTGCGCATGGCCGAGTTGTCCCTGTGCCGCCTCGAGGTCGTGGCCGTTGGCGACTGCCGTAGCGACCGTCGACCGGAACGATTTCGGCACCGACCCCTCGAACTTCGTCCCCCGCAGAGCGGCGTGCCACTGCGTCAGGAAGTTCCCTGGCGAGCGGAGAGTGCCGACCTTCGACGGGAACACGAGCGCCGTCGTCGCCTCGAGGCGGCGACGCATCAGCATCGCGGTAACGAACGACGGCAGGAGGAGCTCGCGCATCCCGGCCTCCGACTTCGTGTACTCCTGGATGATCCGCGACGGCCCGCCCTTCTCGCCGCGCACGACCGTCCCCCGGACCTCAGCGACGACCGGCGTCTGGTGGAGATGCACGAGTGGCCACCGCATCGCGAACACCTCGCCGCTGCGGCATCCGGTGCCGAGGTAGAAGTCGGCAACATCGGCGAGATCCCCGAACCGGCGCCCTCGGGCCGGCTTGCCTGCATCCCAGGCGCGCAGGATCGCGCGGAGTTCGGCGACGTCGTCGAGCGACCATGCGACGATCTCCCGCTTCGGCACAGCGATCGGCGCGATCGAGCGCGCCGGTGACACCTCATAGGCGTCATGCCGTGCAGCGAGGTCGAACATGCCCTGCAGGATGACGTGCGCGAGCTTCGCGTTCGCCTTCGACGAGGTCGCGAGCGTCTTCACGAACCGATCGAGCCGCGAGACCGAGACCTCCTCGAGGCGGAGGTCGCCGAGCGCGTCGAGGATGTGGCTGTCGAGCACCTGCTGATAGCGGGCGCGGGTGGAGGGTGCACGGTCCTTCTCCTGGTACTCCTCCCACCACAGGTCTGCGAGCTCGCGAACTCGGGTCGTCCGTGCGATCTCAGAGACCGGCGCTATCCGGTCCTTCATGGCTGCGATGAGCTTGCGCTCGGCTTCAGCCGGCGTCTTGCCCTGGCGCTGCATGACGCGAGTCTTACCGTCGCTATCGCGGTAGGACGCGACAGCGGTCGGCTTGCCGCCGACCGTCGTGCGGCGGATCTTCCCCCATGTCTCGAGGATGAGCGGCGGGCGTGCCATCACCAGTGTCCGTTTCTTCTCATGCGCATGTAGGTACGCATCACCTTCTCGGTGACGTTCAGCTCCAGCGCGACGACGGCAGGATCCTCAGTGATGCCGTAGAGCCGCTCCAGGCGGGAGGGGCGCACGAGTCGGCGAGCAGCGATGCGATCGGCGCGCATCTCCTGAAAGTCGGTGGTGCCGACGTCGTTGTGTTCGAAGTGCACGAGCTCGTGCGTGAGGCTGCATCGTTCCACGGCGGCATGAAGGCTGGGGCGCACGAAGATTGCCTGGTGCTCGACCGAGAAGGCCGCCATCATCTCAGCGTTGGGGAGATCGTCGCGGAAGACGATCGGAACATCGAGCATGTCGGCATGCTCCCATGGGTCGTAATCGTATGCGCAGGGCCCGTCTTGAAAGCCTCCGACGCCGAACATGTAGCCGTACCGGCTTCCCGCGTACTCGCCGACATCGATCGTCAGCTCGTTCTGGAAGTCAGCAATGCTCATGTCTATCCCTCTCCGCGTGTCGGATCAATCGGCGTGTTGTCGGTGGATGCGGCTAGCGGCGTGTTATGCAGCGGTACCGTCGTGAGATCAATATCGCGGGAGCCGCCGACATCGAGGGGTTTCACGTTGGAAGGCTCGGCGGTTTCGGCGCGCGACTCGGCCTCGGCGATGACTGTGGAGGTCGCAACGCCAACAGCGCGCGAGATGAGTCCGACTTCGCCGACCGTTGCGGGCGGTGGCTCCTGTCTCAGGATGATCCCCAGCCGGTTCGCGGACATGCCCGTAGCGAGCGCCAGTTCGCGACGCGAGATACCGCTCTGCTCCACGTACTCGGCGAGCACTGCGGCGATCTCTCTATCGACCGACTGAAGTTCCTTCTTGATTCGAGCCACGTCCAGAGTGTACCCATTTCGGTTCACTTTCGGCAATGAGGTTGCGAGAGAACCGAAATGGGTTCACGATGGACGCATGACGAACCGAAATGGGCTCACCACTCTCGATGACGAGGTCGCCGCCGAGGTGCGTGCCGGAATCGCTCGCACGCCGGGCGTCAGTGTCAAGCGGATCGCCGAGAAGAACGACATGCGCAGAGCTACTCTGTCGGCGCGGGTGAATGGGCACGTCGCGTTCAGCCCCTCGCTTCTGAGCGCCGTCGCCGCGGAGATCGGCGAAACAGCCTCCAGCATCGTCGCCATGGCTGAGGCGTCGCTCGAGCGCAAAAACGAGGCGGCTCAGAAGCGCTCGGAGCGTGCAGCGTGACTGACCTCGGAGTAGTTCTCCTGCGCCTCGAGCGGAAGATCGAGGACCTCTCCGCTGGCCACAAGCTCCGGGTCTATTCGACCAGGGGTGCAGCTGAGTACTGCGGCATGAACTACGGCACGTTCCGCAACCGGGTCGCAGCCGGAACGGGGCCGACGCAGCACAAGGATGGCGACTCGAACGCGTTCTATGAGTCGGATCTCGACGCGTGGAACGAGTCACGGCTACGTCCCGTCGGCCGCGATGCAGAGGCGGTGGCGTCGTGATCAAGCATCTCTTCGATGGCGTCTCGCATGATGATCGCCGCAGCCATGATCCGCTCCTCGCGCGTCAGATCCACGTCGCTGAGCTTACTGCGTCCGGTGTTGCAATTCGGGTCACCCCGGAGATGCGGCAGAGCCTCGAGGGGACTCGCCGTCAGCGTCGTGGGATGAGCGAGGCGCGTGAGCTACTCGCTAGCGTTTCCTTCGAGACGGTTCGAGAGGTCCGTGAGAACCAGCGCGGACGCGCCCGTAACCCGCGCGGTCTGCGCGGTGAGCATGCGCACCATGACGTTGACGTAACGCGCCCACTCGTCGAGATCGAAGGTGCCGTCATCGCCGATGAGGAGCGCCGGAGCCGACGCCTGCGCGTTCAGGAGCTCGTCCGCACCCTGCTTCAGCTGCTCAACGAGCTCTCGGATCTCCTGGTCCATGATTCTCCTCCGGTCGATGCTTGCGGGCCGGAATCCCGCAATGCCTCTGAATCGATCGTAGGGGTCGCGTCCGGCGCGGCGGCCTCTCCTTCGAGCGGCGCGCCGGGCGCATCTTCTGGAGTGATCTCATGATCTCCCGTTCTGGGGACCGGGTGCCCGCTGGGGTATCGGGCGAGGCGGGTCGGGGCACCGTGGGGACGGATGCCCCGACCACGTCGAACCGCTCGGACGATCTGGCCGTGGCGCTGTTCAGCCCCGTGCTGTGGGCGGTCGCAATTGGGTATGCCGTCGCAGGCGTGACGCTCGTCTATGTCGCCTGCGTGCTCGCTCCCTGGGGTCTGCTGCTCCTGATCCTCGCGATCGGTGCGCTCGCCGCCGCCGTGCTCTGTGGCTTCGTCGCCTTCGGGATCTCTCGCCTTGAGGAGGATCCGGCATGAGCGTGCTCGAGGTGTTCCGGTATTCAGACCGGGACGTGCGCACGGTCTCGGTCGACGGCGAGGTGTGGTTCGTGCTCGCGGACATCTGCGGTGTGCTCGGTGTCGCGAACGTCGGCAACGTCGCTGCCCGCCTCGACGAGGCTGATATCCGTCAGGCGGATATCAGCTCGGGCGGTCAGCGTCGCGCGGTTACGATCGTGTCCGAGTCCGGCATGTACGAGGTCGTCATCCGTTCGGACAAGCCCGAGGCTCGCCGTTTCCGCTGGTGGGTCACGCACGAGGTCATCCCCGCGATCCGCCGCACCGGCACCTACACGGTCGAGACGCCGGAGCAGCTGATGGCGCGCGCCGTCGTCCAGGCGCAGGAGATCATCGCCCGGAAGGACGAGCAGATCGCCGTGCTCGCGCCCCGCGCTGAGGCATGGGACGAACTCGCGTCCGCCGACGGTGACTACGAGGTTGGCGACGCGGCGAAGATCCTCGCCCGCGCCGGCGTCGAGACCGGCCGGCAGCGTCTCTTCGGTCAGCTCGCTGAGCTCGGCTGGATCTACCGCGGCGCTCAGGGGAAGTGGAAGGCGCGTCAATCTGCCGTCGACTCCGGCTGGCTCGCGGAGAAGCCGCAGTCCCACCACCACCCGCGTTCCGGCGAGGTCGTCCTCGACCCTCCGCAGGTCCGCGTGACCGTCCGCGGCATCGAACGCCTGCGCGTCCGACTCGGCCGCCCCGAACTCGCAACCCTCTGACCCCACACACGAAAGCGGGGCGCCCGTTGCACCGGACGCCCCACCGAAAACGAAAGGCAAGCACATGCCTCAGACACAGGATACCGACGAGAACGTCGAACCGGTGGACGACTTCGCTCCGCTGACCGCTGACATGCACCTCAGTGTCATCGAGCGCACCGAGCCCGCCATCGTCGGCCCGATCGCCACCGACCCCCGCAGCTTCTGGCCCCTCGCGCCGTGGCGCATGGCCCTCGTGGTCGTCGCTCTCCTCGGCGCCGCGGTCTGCGGCCCGCCCGCAGCCGATCCGACAACCGGATTCAACGGCGCCGATCTCGGCGTCCTCATCAGCCTCGCGATGTTCGTCGTCGCGTTCCTCATCCCGCTTCCGAAGAAGGATCCGTCATGACCCCTCAGATCACCGCCGCCCGGCTCGTCGTCCCGGACGACGCGCCCCGCACCGTCTGGATGCTCGAGCGCGGCGAGGGCGTCACCGCCTCCGACGCGTGGAAGATCGCCCGCGCCGGCATCAAGGCACGCCGCACAATCGTCGAGCAGAAAATGAACGGCTCCACCTTCCGCGGCAACAAGGCCACGAACGCCGGGCACGCCCGCGAGGCCGCGCTGCTCGACGAGGCCGCCGAGCGCCTCGCTTCGCTCACCCCGAACGGCGCGCTCTGGGCGGCACTCGTCAACGACCTCCACCGGGCCACCCCCGACGCGATCGGTATCGACCAGGACGGCGCCCTCGTCGTCATCGAGGTCAAGTCGCACGAGTACGGATGGAAGTCCGACGCGATCCCTGTCGAGCACATGGCGCAGATGCAGTGGCAGATCCACGTGCTCGGCGCCGACTACGCGCTCTACGGCTTCGAGGTCCGCGACGAGGACGACATGCCGCCCATCGATGGTGCGACGTGGATCCCGGTGCCGCGCGACGAAGAGATGATCGCGTGGCTCGTCGAGCGCGCCGACGCCTTCATCGCATGGCGCGACGCCGGATGCCCCGACGTCGACGACCTTCCCGAAGAGGTGACGGACGCGGTCGCCGAGTGGGCGCCGCTGAAGCGTCAGCTCGACGCCGCGGTGAAGGCCGAGAAGGTCGCGAACGACAAGGTCAAGGCGGCGACCGCGAAGCTTCCCGGCGCGCAGCGATTCGGCGCAGTCGGCATGACCGAGCACGGCGGCTTCCAGACCACGGTCTCCGAGACGACGTCGATCGACGAGGCCGCATGGAAGGCCGCCGCGCCCGAGGTGCACGGCCACGTCGAGATGCTGCGCGTCGAACTCGCCGTGCTCGAGGCGTCCGCACTCAAGCACTTCCCGCGCACGACCCGGAAGGCACCCGCACTGAAGTTCCAGGAGGTCGAAAATGTCGACTGAGCTCGTAGAGAAGAAGACCATCGGCGAGGTCGAGCACATCGTCCACGCCTCGGGGGAGTGGGACGGCACCGGCCCGGTCGAGTTCTCCGACGACGGCGTCACCTGGACGCAAGCGTGGGCGCCGACTGTCGAGACGGACAACGCCGGTGAGGTCATCGGCGTGCAGGTCGCGCACCCGGAGTTCGCTCGGGTCGAGATCTACCGCAAGGGCGTTCGCATCCCGACGACCGTCACGATCCGCTGGTCTGAGCAGTACCCCGCCGCATCCGAGGAATGGTCCGGCAAGTGGGACCGCTCACCGATGCGCCACCTCGGCCGCACCGTGCGCATGGTCGCCTTCCGGCAGACGTTCCGCGACCTCCTGGGCGACATCCGTATCGAGGAGGAGATCGACGAGCGCGACCTGCCGACGACGCCGACCGCAGGTGCCGAGCCGGTGGCTGCGCGCGACTGGGCGGCGGAGTTCCTCACCACCAAGACCATCGACGAGATCGACGCGCTCGAGGCCGAGGCCCGCACGGCTCGCGTGTTCACCCCCGACAAGGCCGGCACCGACCTGCACCGCACCGCCCGCAACCAGCGGAAGGCGCTCGTCGAGGCGGCGTGGGCGATCTCGACCGCCGAGCCTGCGCCGACGGTCACCGCGACCGAGACGGCTGTCGCCGAGCGCCCTGCGCTGCGGGATCACCTCCCGCCGCAGAACCGCTCGGCACGCCGCGCCGCGTCTCGCAAGAAAAAGGGGCGCCGCTGATGTTCACCAATCCGCAGACCGGCGAGGTCATCACGACCGAGCAGGCGTCGTTCGCTCTGAAGGCGGGCGCGCAGCTCCTCAACTACCAGCCCACCAACCCCGTCGAGATGGAGTACTTCATCCGAGAGGCCGTCGGCCTGATGGAAAAGCTGCCCGACGTGATGCTCGAGATCAACGGTCGCCGCTACGAAGCCGAGCGCGCCTACATCGCGAAGAAGCAGAGCAGGAAGGCGTACTACGGCCGCAACAACGTGCAGGCCACGTTCGCGACCGCGATGGCCGACGTGGACGCTCAGGACGAGCTCGAGGTCTGGCACAACCTGAAGGCCGAATACCACTACGCCGAGGGCACCGAACGCTCACTCCGCACGAAGGTCAACTCGATGCTCAACATCAACAAGGCCATCACGCACGCGTATGGAGCGCACCGATGAGTCGTGCAATGGGATCGCACCAGTCTGCGAATGCGAAGACGACAACGTGGCTCACACCGCCGGAGATTCTCGAGAAGCTCGGACCGTTCGATCTCGATCCGTGTGCCGCACCGTCGCCGAGGCCTTGGCCTTCCGCCGCTCGGCACATCGAACTGCCAGAGGACGGACTCGCCGCGGACTGGGAAGGGCGAGTCTGGCTCAACCCGCCGTACAGCTTCGCCGCCTGGACCTGGCTCGCGAAGTTGGCCGAGCACGGCGACGGAATCGCACTGGTCTTCGCTCGCACGGAGACCGCAGGGTTCGTTCGCGAGGTCTGGGGCAAGGCGACCGCTGTGCTGTTCATGCACGGGCGGCTGCACTTCCATCACGCCGATGGAACCAGGGCTGCCGCCAACAGTGGAGCGCCGTCGGTGCTCGTCGCGTACGGCCAAGCGGCTGCGCTCCGGCTCGCAACGAGCGACGTTGAAGGCACGTTCGTGATGCTTCGGTCGGCGGTGGCACGATGAGCGCGCCGACCGCGGAGACGCGCAATGCCGTCTACCGGCGCGACGAGCGTCGATGCGCGGCATGCGGTGTGCTCGTGCTCACGTTCCAGCACCGCCGAGCGGTCGGCATGGGCGGCTCGAAGAACGTCCCGTCGCCCGTCGACGGCCTATCGCTCTGCGCGTTCTGCAACGCGTCCTGCGAGGGCGCCCTGCAGGCGCAGGCGCTCCGCTTCGGCTGGAAGGTCCGCCGCTGGGTGACGCACCCCGAGCGCGTGCCAGTCTTCTACCCGATCGAGATGGCCTGGTACCGCTTCGAGGGCGTGGTCCGCATCCGGATCTCGCGCGCCGTCGCGATGGAGATGGGCTGCAGCGTCTACGGCGCCGAGTGGCTGGCCTGGCATGAGGCGATCGCATGAGCGCGCCGATCATCGCCCTCGATCACTTCGCCGGGACAGGATGGGGTGCCGCCTGCCGGTCGCTCGGCATCCGTGAGTACGGCGTTGAGCTGATGCCCGAGGCGATCCGTACACGCACTCGCGCTGGATTCCGGACGGTCTACCGGGACGTGTGGTCGGGCCTGTTCTCTCCTGAGTTGGTGCCTGCGCACAGCCTCTACATCGCGTCCCCGCCGTGCCAGACATTCTCCGTTGCGGGCCGTGGTGCCGGTCGGAGGTCGCTCGACCAGGTGCTCGGGCTTGTCGTTGACGGCGTATGGAAGGACGCCGAGCGCCTTCACACTGCAGGAGTCGCGCTCGGTGATGCGCGCACTCCGCTCGTGCTGACGCCGCTCGCTCATGTCTGGCGCCACCGCCCGGACCTCGTCGCTCTCGAACAGGTGCCGACCGTGCTGCCGGTCTGGCAGGCGATCGCCGACGTCCTGCGCTGGATGGGCTACTCGGTCTGGACCGACAACATGCAGGCCGAACAGTACGGCGTGGCGCAGACGCGCAAGCGCGCCATCCTGCTCGCCCGCCGCGACGGCATCGACGCTGCGCCGCCCACGCCGACGCACTCGCGCTACTACCCGCGCACGCCGGAGCGTCTCGACCTCGGCGTCCAGAAGTGGGTCTCGATGGCCGAGGCGCTTGGATGGGCCGAGACCGACCGCGTCGGCTTCCCTCGCCGGTATGACGGCCGCGGCGACGTCCTCACGATCGGCGGCGTCGACTACCGCGACCGTGACCTGCGCAGCGCCGATCAGCCGAGCCAAGTCGTCACCGAGAAGGCGCGCAGTTGGAACCGGTTCGACGCCGAGGGCGCCGCGACTCCGCTGAGTCTCGCGGATGCCGCCGCGCTGCAGTCGTTCCCTGCGTGGGGCCACGCCGCGGGTGCGGCATCCGTGCGCACCGCGGGCACGCGACCCCGGCCGGTCGACGAGCCTGCGGCGACCGTGACCGGCTCGGCGACGTTCGCGTGGGAGTACGCGGATGGGCGACGCCGTGCGGCCGAGCCCTCCGAGCTCGCCGCGCTGCAGTCCTATGACCCGACCTTCCCATTCCAGGGCTCGCGGTCGAAGCAGTTCCTGCAGATCGGCAACGCGGTCCCGCCGCTCCTCGGCGCAGCGATCGTGCGGGAACTCGTCGCTCCGGCATCCGCCGCCGCGCGGCGCGTCGAGGTTGCGGAGGTGGCGTCGTGAGCATCATCAGCGAGGCCTTCTCCGCGTGGCGCGAGTGCCGCGCCGAGTACGACGCCACCCTCTACTCCCAGTACGAGGCCGCGGAGGAGTCGACGAACGGCGCGATGCTGAACGCTCGCGGCCGTGAGAAGGGCATCGACCCGTTCACCCTGTTCATGGGCACCGAGGCCCGCGCGCTCGCGTACGCCTCGGAGGAGCTCGTCGAGCACTGGCAGTCGCACCCGCGGATCACGTTCGCGAAGTTCGAACGGCAGTGGCAGGCGCGCCGCGAGGCCGAGCTGATCGAGGACGCGGCATGACCGCCGTGCTCGAGGCGAACATCGCCCGATCCCTCATCGCGACAACGCCGGCGGCCGAGGAGAAGGAGTGGGCGCCGAACCGCGAGGTCACGCTCGAGCAGCTGCGCATCGTTGACATGATCCACGAGGGCAAGCCGGCGTGCCGCCTCTGCGGTCAGGTCGTGAACCACCTCGACAAGTTCGGCTTGTGCTCGAAGACGTCTGATGCTCACCAGGAATGGCGCGGCATGACGGTCAAGAAGAAGGCTGCGAGGCGATGAGCGCGATGCCCGAGTTCGCGATGACCTATGTCGTCTGGCACCCGGAGTCGATGACGTTGAAGATCGGTCGCGCGTGGGCCTGGTCACGTGTGCAGCGGTGGCTCGACCGGGGCTGGTATCCGATTGTCTGCCAGCGCGGCACGGACGCGTCCTGGGAGCGCGAGGCGCTGCGCGTGCTGCGCCGGATCTTCCCGGCCGCGTTCGCGTCCTGGGCGGACGCCGAGGACGTGCTCGGACCCGGCGGGAAGGGCTACACCGAGTGCTTCACCGTCGAGCCCGAAGACCTGAATTCTGCCCTGGCCGCGTGCATCCGGGGCTTCGCGAGAGGAACCGATGTCCACCAAGCAACGCATGATCAGCCCCGCCGACCTCGAGACGCTGGCCGATGTGCCGGACGTCGCGAAGCCGTCGGCGATGTGGCTGTGGCTGAACCTCGACCCGCTCGGTCGGGGGCGGTTCGACACGAGGGCGATCTCGTCGGCGATGTATCCGACGCTCGACTTGACTCCGGACGAGGTGTTCGAGCACTTGGTGCTGTTGACGGAGTCCGGGTTCCTGACGACGTTCCTCGCCCCGGACCCGGAGACCCGGGAGACGGTCGAGTGGCTGCTGCTGCTGCACCCGCTGAAGGTCGACCTGCGCGGCACCACGATCCGCACACCGGAGCCGCCAGGCGCTTTCCATGGACGCTCCGTGGCTATGGGTGGGGGCGGGCGCGCGAGGGCGCGGGGGAGCGCGCGGGAGCGGGCGCGGGCCGGGGTGCGGGCGGAGGACGCAGCGCGAGCCGCCGCCTGGGATGCCGTGCAGGAGGACCGGGAGCCGGCGCCAGAGCGCCCCGAGCGTCCGGCCGTGCTGGATGCCCCGCCGATGTTCTGCGACGAGCACATGCCTCGGGGAGCGGGGACGAAGAAGTGTGGCCCCTGCCGGGACAGGCGGCTCCTCCGCGACGAGTGGATGCAACGCCGCGTCTACGAAGACAGGCTCACCGAGTTCTACGAGCACGACCAGCAGGACGAAACCGAGGAGGAGTGGGATGACACACCTTTCTGAGACCAAGACCATCACGGTCCCGCTGCGGGTGTGGGGTCAGCTGGCGTCCGAGGCCGATCACCGTGGCGTGAAGGTCGAGGACGTGCTGGTCGGGGCGATCAACAGCGTCCGGCTCCGCAGCCACCGACAGGCCGTCGTCATCGGCCTCACTGTCATCGGGCACTCCGACAGGGTCATCGCCGAACTCACCGGCGAGGCCCGCGACTTCATCAAGTCCGCACGCCGAAGCGTCGGACTCCGAGCGAACACCACCGAGAGGAAACGAGCATGAGCACCGAGAACACCGAGGCGCCGGTCACCGCGATCACCGGCAAGCCTCTGACCGACTACGAGCCGTTCGTGGATCTGCTGTCGCATGTGATGGCGAACGGAATCGCGCTGGCGACCGACCGCGACTTCCTCCTGTCGCTCGATCAGAGCCAGCTTCTGCACGAGGCCGTCCGTGAGCATGCCCGCGAGTCGATCCGCTGGCGCTTCGCCGCTCACATCGACGAGATCATGCCGAGCGTGGCGAGTCGCGGTGCCGGGCTGATTGAGAAGGAGCGCGCCCGTCAGATCACCGATGAGGGACACACGACCGAGGGCGATCGGAATCAGGGCGACCTCCTCGCTCGTGCTGGCATCGAGTACGCGAACGTCGCGGTCGCCGTCCTGCGGAGCGGCCCTGAAGCGGCGCACTTCGATCCGCCGCTGCGCTGGAACTGGCCGTGGTCGAACGAGTTCTGGAAGCCGAGCGAAGACCCGATCCGGGATCTCACGAAAGCGGGCGCACTCATCGCGGCCGCGATCGACAGCCTCATCGAGGCGGGCTACTGATGGCCGGCGAGACCGTGATCACCGTCGTCGGCAATCTGACCGCGGATCCCGAGCTGCGCTTCACGCAGAACGGCCTCCCGGTGGCGAACTTCACCATCGCGAGCACGCCGCGCATCTTCGACCGCGCGGCGAACGAGTACAAGGACGGCGACGCGCTGTTCCTCCGGGCGTCGTGCTGGCGGGAGTTCGCCGAGCACGTCGCCGGCAGCCTGACGAAGGGCATGCGCGTGGTCGCGCAGGGTCGCCTTCGGCAGCGCTCGTACCAGGACCGTGAGGGTAACCAGCGCACCGCGATCGAGCTCGAGGTCGACGAGATCGGCCCGAGCCTGCGTTACGCGACGGCGCAGGTCACCCGCGCAGCGCGCACCGATGGACAGAAGCCGGCGGCGTCCGCCCCGGCACAGGAGCAGTGGGCGACCTCCGAACCGCCCGCAGATGGGGGATGGGCCTATGGCGACGACACCCCGTTCTGAGGCGCAAGACGCGTGCCCGTACTGCCACGGGAAGCTGTCGATCATCGTGTCTCGTGACCCGGATGAGGAGGTCGACTGCGTGTGCACAGACCCGCCGGAGGAGACGGACGCCGACCGCGTGGACGCGTTCGCGAAGAGCCTGGGGATCGAGCTCATGCCGTGGCAGCGCGACGTCGCAGTACGCGCGCTCTCGGGACAATCTGTCGTCCGCGTCGGGGGACGCCGAGCGGGGATGGCGACCATTGACCGCATCGTGGAAGGGGTTCGGAATGTCTGACCGCTACTGCATTCGTGGCTGCACGATTCGTGGGGAGCACTTCGCGACCTGCGACCGCCACGGCGAGAACTACAAGGGCGACAACCCGTGCCCCGGGTGCGCGCAGGTCGACGCCCGTGACGGCGTGCTGATCTGTGAGCGCTGCTATCGGCGTCTGCGCCGGCACCTCGAGGACGCTGCGGGCATCGTGGGTCACCTGCGCTCGATCGCTGATCCGACGAAGGCGGCCGCCTACGACCGGGTCCGGGTGCAGTCGTCGTCGATCGAGATTCCGGCACCTGTGGCAGCTGATCTCATCGACGCGTCGAACGACATCACGACGACGCTGAATATGTGGGCCAACCACGCAGCGGGGGAGGACCGACTCGGTGCCGGCCTCCCGGCCGGGGCGATGGCAGACGCCGCACACGACGTCGTGCAGCTCGCCGTCGACGTGATCCTCGACGAGCTAGACACCCTCGCGAACGACTCGCACCAGGTGGACGCGCTCTGCGATGGGGTGATGCTCGTGCACCGGGGCGCTCCGGACGTCTGGACGGTCGCCGACGCTGCCGTGCGATGGCCGCTCGACGACTCGCCGCGATGGGCGCAGGCCGCGTGCCCGGTGTGCGACCTGATGGCCGTGCGGATCCAGCCGGGCCGGAACGGGCGCCCGTCGCGGTACCGCTGCACGACGACGGACTGCGACTGGGAGGCGAACTCGAACGATGACGGTGGCCTGTGGGCTTCGGTGTTCGCCGAGCCAGCCCCGGCCGAGGTTCGACCGCACGACCCGCGGTGGATGACCCTCGTGGACGCTGCACGCCTCGTCGAGCGCACCACGGGCACTGTTCGGGGGTGGGTGACTCAGAAGCTCCTCACCCCGCAGATGGGTCGCTACTGGCAGGACGACGTGCTCGCCGTGGCGGCTCAGAAGAGGGGAGAGGCCGCGTGAGGACATGGCTGACGCTCGCAGAGGCCGCGGCGCGAATTCAGGGTGACGCGGCGCTCGCGTCGGCCGAGCGACGAATTCGTCGGTGGGTGGAGGCGGGTGAACTGCGCCCAATCCACGGGCGCTTCCGTGCGGAGGAACTACTCGCAGCCGAGAAGCGAATGCGATCCCGTCGAGGTCGACCTCGCAAGTCGCCCTCCCGTCCCGGCGGTGAACGCTAGAACTGCTATCGTTCGCGGGCGAACGGTAGGGTGGCCGTGACATGACACGCCCCCTACCGTTTCGCGATGAGCCGCCGTTGTCGCCGGGTGACTACGTTGTGCGCGGTGGGGCGTTCGAGCGAGCACCGACGTTACAATCGTTTGAGCGTTGCCTGAAGGTCCATGGAGTGGCCGCGATCTCGGTCGCTGCATCGGCAGGCGGTCAGCCGAATGAGATCGTGACCATGTCGCCAATTCTGCGGCGCATCGAAAACCACAGCTGGTCAACGGTGCAACGGCTGAATGACGCCGGCTTCGAGCTCGTCGCGACCGGCAAGAAACCTCACTACACGCTCCTGCTTCCCAGCGATGACCTAGACGATTCGTGGGACCATCTGGTGCGGGTGTTCAATTCGCTCTAGGCTCTCGATTCAGAAGGAGATAAGCATGCGACTCGCCGCAGATTTTCAAAGCGCTTCCGAAGACGACATCGTCACCGTCACCTTTGACGACATGATCGATGGACCCTTTGGGGCAGTGATCGGGCAAAAGGTTGAGCTCGACGACCTCGAAGGCCACACTGCCATCGGTACGATCCTTGACGTCGAGGATGAAATCATCGATGTCGCTGTCGATTTCAGTACATGGCGCTCCACGCTCGACCAGTCCGCGGGGTGGCAGCGATGGCCGACCGCCCCCACGATGTCTTGGGGCGGCGACATCTTGCAGGTCGCATAGTGAGGGGATACATCCTCCTCGCTGACTTTGCCGAAGCGATTGGTGGGAAGCTCTACATCCAAGGTGGTGGCTGGAGCAACGTTCAGTTGGCGATGCCGTTCCTCGATGTGTACGTGGCTGGAATGGTGTTTGTCCCTTGGGACGACGCTAATCGACGACGTCGGCTCCTCCTGCAACTGTTCGATGCTGATGGCGTTGAAGTCATACTGGACGGCCAGCCCGTCGAGATGCGGGGCGAGTTCGAAGTTGGCCGTCCGCCTGGAATGACGCCTGGAACCGAGATCGAGTTTCCGATCAGCGCCAAGTTCGCGGGGATGGCCCTAGCGCCCGGGCGATACAGGTTCCAACTCACTGTTGGGGCGGCTCATATCGGCGACGTGAACTTCGAAGTCCACGCCCCGAGCTGACGAGATCATCGGGTTCGTGGCCACGAAATTAATGTGTCAAACGTGTCCAGACGGTGTGTTAAGCTGTGCTTGCACCTGAACTGTGACCCGAAGCCTCGCCGATCTGGCGGGGCTTTCGTCGTTCTCGGGTGAGTCCCGCCGCCACACGCTCACAACCCTCTGCAGAGCGACCGCCGCTAGCCATGACCTCACGCTGCCCGACATGAGTTCGGGAGCCGTCGAGTGAGCAGCACCGGGCTGGTCGCATGATGCGCACCTCGAGCGGTGATGGGCGGCGGGGCACAGTCTTCCGGCCTGCCTTCGCTGCGGCGCACCTACCTCGCGCGCGGGCTGAGCAGACCGGGCACTCGTGATCGGAGTCGTGATGGCGGGGAAGCGAAAGATCACTCGCCGCTTCATCAAGCTGCGTGACGAGTTCCGTGAGCAGTGCCGTGAGGAACGCGCGTCATGCTGGCTGTGCGGTCAGGATCACATCGATTACGACGCCCCGCACGACGACTACGCGAACGACGACCGCTTCGAGCTCGATCACTTCTACCCAGTGTCGACGCATCCCGAGTTGCAGGAGGACCCGGCCAACTTCCGCCCATCCGCGCACGGGTGCAATAACGCCCGCTCGAATGGACCGCCTCGCCCTGGCCTCGGCATACCGAGTCAGGCATGGACATGAGGGAGACACCGACATGGCACTGACCGCGAACACGATCACGCTCGAGCTGCACCTGACCACACGGGCGGGCGGCCCCGTCGTCATCGGTTCCGGTGAGGTCGCCGTGCCCCTGTCCGCCGAGTCCATCGAGCAGGGCGTACGCGTCACGATCGACGAGCCGGTGCTGCGTCACGAGATCGCCGTCGCCCTGATGGACCTCGCCCAACAGATCGAACACCCCGACCCCGCTCACATCTGAGGGAAGGGGAGGGGCGGTCGGATTTCACCGATCGCGCCGACGCGGAACACCTCCCGCGCGGTCGGTTCCTCTCTCCCCGGGTTCGCCTAGAGGGGGTCGCGCGCGTATAGGAGGTGACGGGCATGGCGAATTTCACTGACGAGAGTGTCGCCGAGGCGCTCGAGAGGTCGATCCGAAATGCCCCGCATCTACGTGCGCGCCACTCCGCCGCCGTCGCCGCCGCCCGAGCTCTCGCTCGCAAGATCGACGCGTGGGACGAGATCGTCGAGTGGGCGAATGACGACGCCGCTGAAACAGGTAGCCGACCGAAGGTGCCCGCGAACGACAACGTCTCGATCGCGAGCTTCGGGAAGTACCTCGACATGCTCGGCCTCGTCCCGGACGACGCCCCAGCCGCCGGCGGGAGCCGTGCTGCTGCATCGACTCCGAAGTCGCCGAACCAGATCGAAGCGATGAGGAAGAAGCTCGGCCGCGGCTGATCGCGTGGAGGTGACCGTGGCGGACACGATCGTCTACGGATTCACCGAGCCGCGGATCTACACGCAGCCGCTCGTCAAGGAGTTGACACCGAAGACCTCCCGCGGATTCGAGATCATCGACTTCGCCCGCGATCACCTCAAGGTCACCCTGTTCCCCTGGCAGGAATGGCTGCTGATCCACATGTTCGAGCTCGACGCGTTCGGGCTGCTCCGGTTCCGCAAGGGACTCGTCATCGTCGGCCGGCAGAACGGCAAGACGCTGATCGGCGCGGTGCTCGCCGCTTTCTGGATCTACGTCGACGCGGGCCGCTGGCCCGAGCAGCTGCGCGAGTTCGACTTCGTCGTCGTCGGCGCAGCACAGAAGCTCGACATCGCGATGAAGCCGTGGAAACAGGTCCGCCGTTGGGGTGCGCCCGACGACAAGAAGATCGGCATCGCCCCGGACCGCGTGCCGATGCTGCAAGAGTTCACCTTCCCGCCGCGCATGGTCAACGGCGAAGTGGAGCTCAAGACGCACGGCGGCGCGACCTACAAGCCGCGCACCTTCGACGGCGCTCGCGGCGAGTCCGCCGCCCGCCTGCTCCTCGACGAGCTGCGCCAGCAGTACGACTACGAGGGCTGGTCAGCGATCGAGAAGTCGGCGAACGCCATGTTCGACTCGTTCCTCGTGACCTTCTCGAACGCTGGCACCGCCCGCTCGCGTGTTCTGAAAGACGTGCGCGACATCGCGCACGAGGGTGTCGACGACGCCGAGACTGAGTGGTTCGTCGCGGAGTGGTCTGCTGAACAAGATGCTCCGCTCACCGATCCGAGGGCGTTCGCGCAGGCGAACCCGTCGGCCGGATACCTGCCGGGCATGACGATCCGCGGACTGATGCGCACAGCGGCCAAGGCGCGCGAGAAGAATGTCGAGCGCATCGAAGTGCTCGGGCAGTGGGTCACGGCTGAGATCGTGCCGTACATCGACTTTCCCTCGTGGGCCGAGTGCGCGGACGCGCCGCAGGTCGACGAACGGGGCGAGCTCGTGTACGAAGGATCGTCCCTGCCCGCGGACACCCGCAGGGTGCTCGGAGTCGATGTCTCCGGCGACCGCAAGATGTCGTACGTCGCTGTCGCCGGCATTCGCGAAGATGACCTCGCACACGTCGAAGTCATCGCGCAACGCGCCGGCATGTTGTGGGTCGAGGACTACCTCGAAGAGGTCCGCGCGAAGACGGGCATCAACGAGGTCGCTCTGCAGGGGCGCGGCGCTCCCGTGTCCGACCTCGTCGAGACCCTCAAGCGCGCTGGGTTCGTGGTCCATGAGATCTCCGGAACTCCGCTGCTGAACACCGCCGGGCGACTCCACGACGCCGTCCGCGATCGCCGCGTCCGGCACCGCTCGCAGCCAGCGCTCGACATGGCCGTGGAGAACGGGACGACGAAGACGCTCAACGGGCTCCCGGTGTGGGACCGGGAGAAAGCGCCCGTCGACATCGCCCCAGTGATCGCCATCAGCGTCGCGCTCTACGCGCTACTCACCACCGAGGCCCCCGAACCGGAGGCGTCAGCATACGAGGATCACGACCTCGTCATCGTCTAGGAGGTCGCTCATGTGGTTCATGCCTGGACGTAAGGTCACCGTCTCACTCGCCGACGGATCGGTCCTCTCCGGCCGCACGCGGCTTGCGTGGCCCGGTCGCATCCACCTCGTCGAGGTCTCGACCCACCTCGGCGAGGTGCCCGGCCTGGTCATCGTCTACGCGCGCAGCGTCCTCACTGTGCAGGTGACCGCCTGATGGTCAGCTTCAACGTCTCGAACGAGCTCGTAAAGATCGACCCGCTCACCGGCGTCAGCGCCACGCGCACCGTGTTCGAGACCCCGGACCCAGGCATCCCGCTTCGTGCCGCACGCAACGCACCAAAGCTCACACCCGAGAAGGCGTGGAAGACACAGCCCTCGGTGCGGAAGGTCGTCGGGTTCATCGCCCGCAACGTCGCCTCAGTGCCGTGGAAGGTCTTCGAGCGTCTCGAGGACGATGATCGCCGGCGCGCCTCGGCGTCCCTGGCCGAGCGCCGCCTACGTCAGCCGCAGCGGTTCCGCACCGGATACCAGCTCATGTACCGGCTCACGATCGACAAGTGCCTATCGGACCGGTGGGCGGTCGTCCTCGACCCGGACACCGGCATTCCCCACCGTGTGCCGCCGCGGTCTCTCGTCATCGAATCGAACGCGATGGACGAGATCGAGTTCGTCGGATACAACGTCGGCGGACGGACGGTCGACCTCACCCCGTTACCTCTCGCAGTCGGCACGGGCTGGGACGCATGGTCTGGCGACGGAATCTCCCCGCTGACCACTCTCGACGCGATCCTGCGCGAGCAGACCAACGCCGTCGAGTGGCGGTCGAAGCTGTGGGAGGAGCGGCCGAAGTTCTCCGGCATCATCAAGCGCCCCGCCAACGCCCCGAAGTGGGAACCCGAAGCGCGCAACCGCTGGGTGCAGTCGTTTCGAGACTTCCGCGACAGCAAGGCCGGCGGCGCGCCGATCTTCGAGGACGGGATGGAGTGGGAGGACTGGTCGAACAAGGTCCTCCCGAAAGACGCGATGGACATCGAAGGGCGCAAGCTCACCGATGCCGAGGTCGCGTCCGCGTTCTACATCGCCCCCGAACTCGTCGGCGCCCGCGAGGGAACCTTCTCCAACATCAGCGCATTCCGGCAGATGCTGTTCGGCCCCGCGCTCGGCCCCCACTTCGAGGAGTTCGAGCAGGCGTTCAACGCCGAGCTCGTCCCGGCACTGTCCGGCGAGCAGTTCTACGCCGAGCTCGACCGGCAGACCGCGATCAACGGGTCGCTGCTCGAGCAGGCGAAGGTGATGTCCGCAGCCGTGGGCGGTCCCTGGATGACGCGAGCCGAGGGCCGCGGGATGCAGAACCTCCCGAAGCTCGACGGCACGGACGAGCTGATCACGCCGCTGAACGTTCTCGTCGGCGGCCAGGCGTCCCCGCAGGACGGCACCACCGCCGGCGGCGGTGGGACCGCGCAGCCCCTCGCAATCGAGGCAGCGAAGGTCGGAGCCTTCACCGTCGACGAGCTGGTGAAGCTCATCGCCGCGGCGAACGGTCTCATTCGATCCGGGTTTCTTCCGGAGAAAGCGCTCGAGGCCGTGGGCCTGGACCCGATCGAGCACAGCGGTCTTCTGCCGGTGACGGTGCGAGACGACGAGAAGTCAGGAGGTGGCGACGGTGGCAGCACCAGCAGTGCGTGAGGCTCGCAAGAGTCTCGCGGTATCGGTCAAAGCGGCGGACGCCGACGCAGGAACGGTGACAGCTCTCGTGAGCGCATTCGGGGTGGTCGACTCGTACGACGAGGAGATCATGCCGGGAGCGTTCGCGAAGTCCCTCGAGGAGTTCGGCGACGACCCGATCCCGATCCTCTGGAATCACCAGTGGGGCGTCATGGACGCCCACCTGGCGGAAGCCACGGGCGAGGAGACCGACGAGGGCCTGGTCGTGACCATGCAGTTCGACATGGACGACCCGACGTCGGCGAAGGCGTTCCGGCTGCTGAAGTCCCGGCGGATCAAGGAGTTCTCGATCGGCGGGTTCGAGCCCTCCGACGGCATCAAGCGCGTCGAGAAGGACGGCCGGACGGTCTGGCAAGTCTGGATCTTCGAGCTCGTCGAGATCTCCCTCGTCCTGCGTGGCGCCAACCCCGAGACGCGCCTCATCGACGTGAAGTCAGCCGCCGAGCTCATCGCGGCGACGACCGACGAAGAAGCCACCGCCGACACTCCGTCCGGCGATGACGACCCGACGGATGCGGAGCCGAACCCCGGCGAAGCCGACGAAGACGCCGAAGCCTCGGCGGCTTTCCTGGCAGCGCAGCAGAAGGCTGCCGCGCTGCTCACTCTCACAACGCTGGCCGCAGGGCCGGAAGGAGCAAACGCATGAACCTGAAGGAGAAGCTCAAGGCCCTGCTCGCAGAGGCCGCCGAGCTGTCGAAGAAGGGCGCCGATCTCTCCGAGGAGGACGTCGCCCGTGTGCCCGTTCTCCGTTCGGAGATCGAGGACACCCAGACCAAGATCAAGGCGCAGGAGGAGGCCGCCGAAGCGCTCAAGTCCGCGATCGAGGTCGAGGACGAAGCTCCCGCTACTGAGCGCGAGGCGCGCAAGGGGCGCGGCACTGCGGCGGAGTCGGTCGGCGATGCGTTCGTCGGCTCGGAGGCGCTGAAGGCGTTCCGCGAGCGTCACCCGAAGGGTGTCGCCAAGGGCACCCCGATCCAGATCGAGGCCCGCGGAGTCGCGTCGAAGAAGGCCTCGATGCGCGCCATCAAGGCACCGCTGAACACGGTCGACAACGGCGACACAACGCCGACCCGCCTGCCGGGCATCGAGGATGTCACCTACCGGAAGCCGAACACGCTCCTCGACCTGATCACGGTCGGCACCACCGACGCCCCCTGGCTGCAGTATCGACAGCTGATCTCGGTGACCAACAACGCCGCGATCGTGCCCGAGGCTCGCACCAACAACACGGCCGCGAACCTCAAGCCGATCTCCGACCTGCAGACCCGCACGGCCGACGCCAAGGCGCACACGTACGCCGACGGCATCGAGGCGACGCAGCAGGAGCTCAACGACGACGGCGCTCTCGCGTCGCTCGTCAACGGCATCCTGACGCAGAACCTTCGCGACGAGATCGAGCGCGTCATCCTCGCCGGTGACGACGCGGCCGACGAGCCCAACGGCATCCTGAACACCACCGGTGTGCTGCAGCAGGCATTCGCGACCGACGTCATCACCACGGTGCGCAAGGCGAAGACCCTGCTGAGCGAGACGTCGAACACGACTCCGCAGGCCATCCTCCTCAACCCGGAGGACGACGAGGCGCTCGACCTGCTCAAGGATCTGGAAGGTCGCTACTACAGCGGTGGCCCGTTCACCGCCGGGCCGACGAACCTCTGGGCTGTGCCCCGGGTCACGTCGTCCGCGGTCCCGGTGGGCCAGGCCATCATGGGCGACTTCCGAGCGTTCCAGTTCCTCGTCTACGAGGCGCTGTCGATCCTCGCGTTCAACCAGCACAAGGACTACGCGCAGCGCAACCTCGTGTACGTCCGGGCTGAGCTTCGCGGCCTGCAGCTGTTCCGGCAGCCCGCGAAGCTGGCGGTGCTCGACCTCACGGCTGGTGCATGATGGGCGAGATCATCGTGAAGGACAACGTGCGCTACACGAAGAAGGACGCGAACCGTGTCGACGTCGTGACCGCAGGCAACGCCGTCCAGGCGAAGGTGCCCGTCCAGGACACCGACGCGTGGGCGCAGGCCGAAGCCGAGAAGGCCCGCGCCGAGCTGCAGGCCGAGCTCGACGCGACTCGCGCGAAGCGCGAGGCCGAGCTGGTCGCGGAGCTCGAGAAGCGCCGCGCCGACTTCGAACGCGAGCTCGAGGAGCGACGCAACGCCGAGACCGCGCCCACAGGCGCGGATCCGGACGAGGTCGCGCCGGGTGCGGACGAGTCCGACGGGACGGCGACAAAGGTCGTCGAGCCCGAGGTCACGAAGGTCCGCGAGCCCGACACCGCCAAGGGCGGCCGCGGACGCAAGTCCGACTCGACGAAGTAACCGAGAGGTGGTGACTGGCATGACGATCCCCGCAATCGTGACCGCCCAGACGCAAGTCGACCCCGCGTTCTGGCTCCGCGCGGCGAACGCCGCTGTGCGTCGCGAATGCGGATGGCACGTCGCGCCGGTGATCACTGAAACTCTCATCCTGGACGGCAGGGGCGGCACTCGCCTGCTCCTGCCGTCCCTGCGGGTCCACGCCGTCATCCGCGTTCTGAACGACGGCGAAGACGTCACCGCTCGCGTCCGTTACTCTCGCCGCGCCGGGATCCTCACCCTCCCGGCGGGATGGTCGACCGACGTCGGATCCATCGAGGTCACCCTCGAGCATGGGTTTTCGATCGAAGACGTCCCCGACGTCGCCGCGCTGATCGTCACCTTGACTAAGCGTGCCGCAGCGTCTGGGGCCAACATCGCGCAGCAGAACCTCGGCCCTGCCGGTGTCCGCTACGCGCTCGGCACCGACGGCGCACCCCTCAGCCTCCCGCTCCTCGCCTCGGAGAAGGCCACGCTCGCCCCCTACGCCCTTGCCGGTGAACCCTGATGAGCTGGCTCGATAACCTTGCCGCACCGGAGCAGAACCGCATGCCACACGGCCACACCGTCTACCGGCTCCGCGCTGGCATGGTGCGCGATCGCACCACCAACCGCGAGGTGCGCGGCGACTGGACCAACCCCGACATCTTGCCTATCGAGGGTGCGTTCGTCGCGCAGACTTCGACGTCACTGCTCGGCGACGCCAGCCGCCAGCAGGCTGTCGAGGCGAAGTCGCTGTTCTGTGACGGCGCCTTCGACGTGCAGAAGGGGGACCGTATCCGCGATGGCGCGGATGGCGCCCCGATCTACACCATCGACGGTATCCCGCCGGCGGCCGATACGAATCCGTTCACCGGGTGGATGCCGCCGCGTGAGATCCCGCTGACCCGCGCGGTCGGCTGACTGAACGGAGTTCTCATGGCTCGCAGCGGCGACACCGAGGTCGAATTCAACGAGGGATTCTTCGAGACCGTGCTGCGACAGCCACGAGTGGAGCGCCTCGTCGACTCGGTCGCCGAGAAGGCACTCACGAACATGCAGGCTGACGCACCCCGGGACACCGAGGCATACGTCGAGGGGCTCCACATCGAGCACCGCGAATCCCGGTACCGGCGCGTGACGCGCGTCGTCGGATCGGATGACAAGACTCTGCTCATCGAGTCGAAGACCGGCACGATGGCCCGCGGACTCAAGGCAGCGAAGCGATGAGGGTGATGCCGCCCGAGCTCGTCACCTGGCTCATGAGCTACGTGTCGGATGCGGCCGCGGCCGACGGCTTCGACGTCGACGTCGTCGGAGCCGAACCCGAGGACCTCGCGCTCCCAATTCCGCGACCGCTGATCGTGATACGAGTCGACCCCGGCTCGCGCCTGGACTGGACGACATTCGACCGCTCGATCGGTGCATCCGTGCTCGGCGGATCGAAGAACGTCCCGACCCCCATCGTCGACCTCGCTCTCTGGCTCGCCTCCGTGCTGTTTGACGACGCGCTCCCGCTCGCCGCCGGCAGCCCCATCGCGAGGGTCGACTTCGACGGATGTAACGGGCCCTACGCGGTCACCGAAGAACTCGACGTCGCGCGGCAGTACATGACCGCGCAGTACGTCGTCGAAGGCTCCTGGTGAGCCACTCACCCGATACGCGGATACGTCGGCAGTCGACGTGACCGTTCCCACCCACCGGCTCCGCATATGCGGAGCCTTCTTCATGTGAAGGAGAACACCCATGACTGCCGATTCCCAGGGCAACGACCTCGACGCCGTTGGCGTTCCGATCACCGGCATGGGCGCGTTCGCACCCGTCGCGATCGCGAACGTCATCGACAAGGCCACCCTCGGCGCGAGCCCGCTCGTGCTCCCCGCCGCCGCCCGCCGCCTCGGCCTGTACAAGGTCGACGGCGGCCCGGCCCCGTCGCGTGAGACCGGCGACGCGATCGAGTTCTTCCAGAAGGGCTACACGCTCGCTGGTGAGGGCACCCGAGCCGTCGTCATCAACCTCGCCGAGCAGAACGCCGCCGTCATGGCGCTCACCGAGGGCGCCGAGCCCGACGAGAACGGCGTGATCGAGGTCTCGTCCTCGCTGCCCGGCAACCGCTTCATCCTCTACGTCGTCACCCGTTACCGGGGCGGGCTCGAGAAGCGGCAGGTCGGTGTCGCGTCGGTTACGGCCGTCGAGCCCGACCAGCAGACCCGCGGCGAGGTCGAGGGCATCGCGGTGACGTTCACGTGGCAGGAGGACGAGCTGTTCAACGGCGCACCGTTCTGGCAGTGGGGTCCCGCGGTTCCCGGATCCGTCCCGGCCACCGGCGTCATCGCGGGCACGCCCGGATCGTTCACGCCCGCGGGAGCCGCCGCACCGGCGACGCTCGCCGCGCTGCAGGCGCTCGGCGCGCTCGGCGAGACGACCGCATGGACGACGGGTCAGTACGTCGTCCTCGGCAACGCCTCGCAGGCGCACTGGGACGGCGACAGCTGGGCCGCGGGAGCTGCGGCCTGACAGACCGGCTGGTCGGGATGTCGTCGGGTCATCCCGACCAGCCACTCTCACACCCACCCGACACCACCCGATGACCCGACAAGGAGACCATCATGGCAACACCCAAGAGCAAGACCGCAGCTGCGGCCGCGCCCGCGTACGACTTCGACAACTGGTCGGAGGATGCCGAGGAGAAGGCGATCGCCGCGGCCGTCCCCGAGGTGAAGTACATCATCGTCGAGAAGCGCTTCATCGGCCGCCTCGGCGACGGCACGATCGTCGAGGTGCCGCTCACCCTCACTCTCGACGAGGTCGACGAGATGCAGGCCAGCGGGGCCACACCGATCGACCAGTTCAAGAGCATCATCAAGAAGGTCGGCGGCGAGCAGCTCGCGGCCGAGTTCTCGTCCCGAGACATGGTCGAGGGCGCGATCCTCGCCGAGAAGTACTTCCGGGTGCTGCAGCGCGTCCAGCAGGCGGCCTTCCCGGAATGATCGCCGTCGCCCGGGTCATCCGAGAGCACCGGGGAAGCGTCGTGCGCACGCTGCGCGAGACGTTCAGTGTAGGAATCTCTGACCTGGGCGACGGGCTCACCTGGGGAGAAGCGCGCGACCTCCTCGAGGAGGCGTCCGCCGATCCCGGCACGCACTTGGGCGCGAAGCTCGCCGGGTGGTCGTACCCCGCGACTACCCGTCAGCTGCTGTCTCTGATCGCCGAGCTCGGCCCGAAGGCGTCGAAGAAGCTCGTGCCCTGGGTCCTCCCGGACCCGCGGCGCACTGCGCCCACCGCTGACGCGGCGGAGGTCGCCGCGGCACAGGCCGACATGGAAGCGGGCCTCGTGTTCGCCGACTGACCCGAGGGGGTGCTGATGTCCTCCGAGGTCGGTTCCGGTCACGTGTCGATCTTCCCGGTGATGACCGGGTTCAAGTCCCGCGTCACCAAGGAGACGCAGGCCGCAGGGGCAGCCGGCGCGAAGACCTTCGAGGGTGGCTTCAAGAAGGCTGGCACCGCCGTGGGGCGGACGCTCGGCCGTGACCTGAAGTCGGCACTGAACTCTTCGGCGGCCGGTCTCGGCGCGGACGCGATGCGCAAGCTGAACGCTGAGGTCGCGTCCGCGTCGGGCGCACTGTCGAAGGCCCGCATCAAGCAGCAGGATGAGGCCGGTCGGGTCCGGGTCGCCGAGGTGCGCCTGCAGGAGGCGATCGCCAAGTCCGGCGCGAACTCCTCGCAGGCGATCGCCGCCGAGGAGCGCCTCGCCGCGGTGCGCCGCACGCACTCCGCCGCGGCGGACGCCGTCTCGGCCGCCTCGCTCCGCCTCGCCGCCGCACAGACGGCCGTCCGCGCCGCGACCGCCGAGCTCGCCGCTTCGACTGCACGGTCGTCGTCGTCGATGCGCGGCATGCTACAGAACCTCCGCGCCGGATGGACCGACGCCCAGGCCGCGCAGTCCGCATTCACGGGCGTCGCCGGATCGATCGGTGGGCTGCTGCACGCCGTCTCTGACGTGTCGGGGCTGACCCGCCTCGGCACGATCGCGAAGAACGCTGCTCTCGCATCCTCGCGCGCGTTCGTGTCCCTCGCGACGCAGGTCGGCGGGCGGCTCGCGGGCGCCTGGTCGGCGTCCCGGGCGTGGCTGGGCACAGTCGGTGCGACCGTGCGTGGTGCGTTCGGTCCATTGACCGGTTACCTCGCTGCGCAGGCGACGCTCATGGCGTCCCCGTTCGTGAAGCTCGGCTCCCGGGTGGCGACGTGGCTGAGCCCCGTCACCACGCAGGTGCGCGGGGCGTTCTCGAAGATCGCCGCGATCGGTGGCCCCGCCGCCCGGCAGCTGACCGCCGCGTTCGGCTCCGGACTGGCCCGCCTCGGACCCGCGGCCGCGTCCGCGTTCACGAGCGTCGTCGGTGCCGCTGGCCGTGCCGCGTCTGCCGCAGGGCAAGCCCTCGGCCACGGCATTCAGTCTGCCGCCACCGGCACAGTCACCGTTGCCGCCGCGGGCATCGCTGTCGCCTTCACCAAGGGTTTCAGTCGCCTCGCCGCAATCGACACCGCACGCGCGAAACTGACCGGCCTCGGAAACGACGCCGACTCGGTGAAGAACATCATGGGCGACGCTCTCGCGTCTGTCCGTGGCACGAGCTTCGGGCTCGGGGAGGCGGCGACCGTCGCCGCTTCCGCGGTCGCGGCGAACATCAAGCCCGGCCAGCAGCTGCAGTCCCACCTCAAGAACATCGCGAACAACGCCTCCGCGGCGGGGATCTCGATGGAGGAGATGGGCTCTATCTTCAACAAGGCCGCCACGCAGGCCAACGGTGTCCAGAACGACGTCATCAGCCAGCTCGCCGACCGCGGTATCCCGATCTACCAGGCACTCGCCGACCAGATGGGGGTCACCGCGGGCGAGGTCTTCAAGATGGCCTCCGAGGGCAAGGTCGACTTCGAGACGTTCTCGAAGGCCGCCGAAGCCGCAGCCGGCACGGTCGCGGCCGAGATGGGCAAGACCGTCCCCGGGGCGGCGAAGAACTTCCTCGCCGCGATGGGCCGTATCGGTGCGAATGCGCTCGAGGGCATCTACGGCAAGATCGGTCCGCTGATCGCCGCCGCGACGTCCGCGCTCGGTCCCATCGAGGAACGCGCCAAGGCGTTCGGTGACGTGCTGCTGCGCGTGGTCGGCCCGGCGATGGACTGGGTCACCAACCTGTTCACCAGGGTGGGGGAGGGCGCCACCCTTGCCGACTTCGGGCTGGGGAACCTCACCGGGGTGCTCGCCCCGCTGGGAGCCGCGTTCGCCGCTCTCGGTGCCGGTGGTCTCGCCGGGGTGCTCTCGCGCCTCCCGCTGGTCGGGTCGATGCTCGGAGGCCTTACCGGGCCGCTGGCCGCTCTCGGCGGTCCCCTCGGGATCGCCGCCGCCGGGCTCGCCGGTCTCGCCCTCTCGGGTGGAGACTTCTCGGGCCTCGCTTCTGGGATCACCGGGATCGTCGATCAGATCGTCGCAGCCCTGCCCGGGCTCGTCGACCAGGTCGTCGCCGTCGTCCCCGGGATCATCGGGGGCATCGTCGGTGCGATCCCGCAGCTGATCACCGCAGCAGGGGCGATCGTCGGATCGCTGATCACCGGCATCGTCCAGGCCGTGCCGCTGTTGGTCGATGGCGCTCTCGCGCTCGTGACCGGGCTCATCGACGCCGTCGTGTCGAACCTGCCGATGATCGTCGACGCCGCGATCACCCTGGTGACCACCCTCATCGGGGGCATCATCACCGCGGTGCCGATGCTCATCCAAGCGGCCCTGTCCCTCATCGGCGGGCTGCTCACGGCGATCATCGGCGCACTGCCGCAGATCATCCAGGGCGGCATCGAGCTGCTGATGGCGCTCATCCAGGGCATCATCACCGCACTGCCGATGCTGCTGGAGGCAGCCCTCGACCTGGTCACCGGTCTGCTGACCGCGATCATCGAGAACCTGCCCCTGATCATCGAGGCCGGCATCCAACTGCTGCTCTCCCTGATCACCGGGCTGATCAACGCACTCCCGCAGCTGATCACCGCCGCGATCGAACTCGTGCTGCAGCTCGTCACCGGGCTGCTGACGATGCTCCCGCAGCTGATCGAGGCCGGCATCCAGCTTGTCGTCTCGCTCATCACCGGGCTCGTCAAGGCGATCCCGCAGATCATCGCGATGCTCCCGCAGATCATCTCCGCGATCTGGGACGGGCTCGCAGGGGTCGACTGGCTCGACCTCGGCGCGCAGATCATCAAGGGCATCATCGACGGCCTGTTCAGCATGCTCGGCTCTCTCGGCGACGCCGTGGGCGACATCGTCGGAACGATCACCGACTTCTTCCCGCACTCGCCCGCCAAGCGCGGCCCGCTCTCCGGGTCCGGATGGCGGCGACTGAAAGAGTCCGGCGCGGCCACGTTGGAGCAATTCAACGCGGGCGCGAAGGACGAAGCGGGCGGGTTCGGTGACGCGCTCGTCGACGCGGCCGCGTCGGCGTCGAAGCGGGCACAGGTCACCATGACCTCCGCATCGGCGACGGTCGAGGCCGAGGAGACAGCACGGCGCAGGGGCGGCTCCGGTGGCGAGCCGGGCGCACCGACGCCGCCGATCGTGCAGAACAACAACTTCGGTAGTGAGGATCCGGCGGTGGCTGTGGAGATGGCGGGCCAGAAGCTCGCCTCGCTCGCCAGCCGTACACGCGGCTGACAGGAGAGATCATGAAGCAGCTGCTCGAGATTCATGTGGACGGTCGAGAGATCCTCGGCCGTCCACATGACCTCGCCAAACCTTGGGGGCTATACGTCAGGAAGGACGGCTTCCAGGGATGGGAGGGCCTGCCGGCCGGGCGTCGTGAGGCGCTCGCCCGCGCAGTCGAGCACGGTGAGCACGACCTCCCCGTCTACCTTCCCGCCCGCGTCGTCACCATCGACGGGATGGCCCTCGCCGCTGACCCCGAACTCTTGCAGGAACAGTGCGACCGGCTCACCGGCCTTGGCGCGACCGGCGAACAGCAGTCCGTCACGATCGACCACCGCGGGGCCACCCGGTGGGCTCTGGCCCGGCGGACGGCAGCGGAGGTGAGCGACCGCGGCGAGTGGGTGGGCCGCGTATTGCGCGCCGACTTCCAGCTGCAGCTCGTGTTCGCTGACCCTCGCCGCTACGGCGAGACCGGCATCTTCCCGAAGACCGGGACCGCAACGTCTATCGCGGCCGCCCACTACGGCAACTTCCCGGCTTTCCCGGTCATCGAGATCCCCGCCGCACCGACCACGTACGCCATCTCGTCCGCAGGCCGCACGTTCACCGTCACCGGAGCGACAGCCGGCGGCACGCACACCGTGGACCTGCGCCGCGGCCGCGTCTACCGCAACGGCGTCGAGATGGTCGGCGTCGGGCGCGGCGACCTGTGGACCGCGCCACCCGGACGCAGCACCCCGTTCACCCTCTCGGCCCCCGGGCGGGTGAAGATCCCCGACACCTACGTCTGATCGGAGGCGAGCCGATGTGGACTCTCTGGTCTCACGAGTCGATCACCGGCAACGAGCTCGGCAGGGCGTGGGCTGCCGGTGACCCATCGTGGTCCATGAACCTCACCGGCACGGGGGAGTGCTCCTTCGCGTTCAAGGTCCTCGACGGTGAGACCGGCCTCACCCGTTCAGAGATCGACCGGCTGTTCACGCCGAACAGCAGGTCCCTGTCTCTGCGATGGGGTGACACCGCTGTCGTCGGCGCATGGAAGATCGACGATTGGGACTACGACGAAGACGCCGGCACGCTCACCGTCACGGGTGTGCAGCTCCGCAGTGAGACGAAGTGGCGGATGACGTACGGGCTGAGCGGCTACGAGCTCGGCACCCTAGCGATCACGAACCGATCCGCCAGCGGCGCTGTTCGTGCGATCCTCGCCCGGTTCATGCAGTGGTCGGCGGAATGGAACTATCCGATCGACCTGCCCGCCGACGGGGCCGGCACGATCTCCGCCACCTGGGAGTACTGGAAGAAGCTGACGATCGAGGATCTGCTCACCCAGATCGAAGAGCTCGGCTACGAGATCGTGCTTCGCCCGTACCTCACCGCCGGTCGCCAACTGCGATACGAGACCCTCGTCGCCGCGAAGGTGAGCGTCGGGTCCAGCAGCTTCCACTTGCAAGCCGAGACGTCCCCGCTCGGCGGCGTCGGATACAAGGTCAACGGAGCCGACCAGCTCACCGGCGGCCAGGGCGTCGGCTCAGGAAGCGGCCAGGATCAGCCCGTCGCATGGGCCGGCAGCGGGCCGTACTCGATCCCCATCCGGGACGCTAAGCGCACGTTCCCTGACCTCACCGGGGCGCAGCTGCAGGGCGCGACGAACGCATGGTTCGCGGCCGCACGAAACCCGATCGTGCAGTGGCGCGTCGGGTCCTTCACCGCCGACGACGAGTTCCCCGCCACCCTCGCCACCGTCGGCCGCGGATGGATCCTCGAGTCCTCCGGCCACGTCGTCTTTCCCGACGGCCCGCACACGCTGCGCGTGATCGCCTGCTCGGGGTCGTTCAGCAACCAGATCCGCGTGGAGGTGCAGAGTGCTTCGTGACCTGTCAGACGCCTGGGGGTGGCTGCAGCGGATCATCCGCCGCATCGACCGCCTCGAATCCGGCGCACCACTCGAGAACGCGTCGATCACGAACGGGCGACTCCGCATCATCGGCGGAACGCTGCGCGTCGACTCTGGTGGCTCCGTCGTCATCGTGGGCACCCTGTCGATCGACGGCACGACCACCGTGACCGGGAACTTCAAGGTCACGGGTCCGTGGACGCTCGAGGGCAACGGCACGATCACGGGCAACGTGACGATCGCGGGCAACGTCTCGGCGACGGGCGAGTGGACGCAGATCGGCGAGTGGCACCTCAACGGCCACGGCAGCATCACCGGGGACGTCGACATCACGGGCATCCTCACCCTGATGTCTGAGCTTCGCGTGTCCAACGCGGGAAAGATCACTGTAGGCAGCATGACCTTGGACCCGACGACGCGGGGCGGCTCGGTGAAGTTCGCCGGTGGCCCAGAGGTCTACGCCTCCGGAACGGCTCTGTCGTTGTACAGCGGTGCCCTCAACGGGGCGTCTGTCGAGCTCAGTCCCGGGCTCGCGAAAGTGAGCGCCGGTGGTGCGCGGTGGATCGAGGTGAACGCGAGCGGATTCCGCCTGGTAGGGCTCCCCACCATCTCGCGGTCATCCGCCAACAACGCGACGGTGGGAACCGTCTACGCTGACGCTTCAGGAAATCTGTATCGCGTCGTGACCTAGTCGATGGTCTCGATCGTCTCGGGGCAGTACACCTGCTGAGCGCCGAAGAAGATCGCGGACGTATCCATGTAGTACCCGGTGGAAGTGGGCTGCTCTCCGTCCACGAGGCGAATCTGCTCGAGTGGCACGCCTGCCTTCACCTGCTCGCATCCGTCATGGCCTGCGGCGATTAGCTGCTCGTCCGTCGCGTTCGTGATGCCCGATCCGGGGAGAAGTTCGCCGCGCACCACGTCCAGGAATCTCGCGTCGAGTTCCGCAGAACTCGACGGTGAAGTGGTGGGGGACTCCGCGGCGAGCGGTTCGGGTGTTCCGGTTGGCGCGTCTTCTGCGGTCCTTTGGCTGGAGCGATCCGTTTCGGTGGCGGCGTTTCCGCCGTCAGCACAGCCAGCAAGTGCAAGTAGGAGAACGGCCGCGACGGCGGCGACGGCGGGGCGCTTCATGACTGTTCCTGTCGCTTGTTCAGGGCTTTGCGGAGCCCGTGCGGGGTCATGCCGAGGATGCGGCCGATCTCGTCCCACGTGAGTCCTTGCTCGCGGGCGCGGATCACGGCCGCGTCGCGTCGGTCGACGAACGTCGACGCCTCGTCTGCGAGGGCTTCGAGCTCTGACCGGATTTCATCCATTCACGAACAGTAACCCAGTTACCACTAGTTCGTCAATCATCACGCCCTCCCGGGCGCATCGTGTTTGGAGGAGCAATGGCTCTCATCACCGGCATCCTCGCGGACTACGAGCGCAAGGCCATGACGACGCGGCACCCAGTCATCGAGTTCCATCCGTCAGGGCCAGGGGTCCGCGCGGGTGCCGGAGTGCTTTACGCGTCTCGGGTCGTAACCGTGGAGCCAGCGCCTTCGACTGGTACATGGACAGCGGACCTGGAGCTGACGACGCTCATCAGCCCGGAGGTCTGGTACGCGGTCGTGATCAAGTGGCTCGATGAGGCCGGGAATTTCAGGTCCGTTGATCGGCTGCCAGGGCGACTCTATGTCGATTCGCCTGGTGATTTCGCAAGCAAGTATCGCCCCGATCCCGCGCCGTGGTTTGTGTGGATCGTGCCCGGCGCCGAGGATCCGGCGCCAGTGGGCTCCAGTCCCAGTGACTTCGTGTACGACCCGATAAGCAACGACCTCTTCGTGGTCGAAAGGAGCGCGTGATGGCCGGATACGAGCTCAGGCTGATTTCGAACCTCAAAGGCGACAAGGGGGACAAGGGCGATCAGGGGGTGCAGGGTCTTCCGGGCCCGGGCGCCGTCCCTGCCGATGACGCAGTGGCCGGCTACGTTTCCACAGAGGGAACCTCGGCCACCCAGGAGGCGCTCGATGCGCGGTACGGGGCAACGCTGCACGCGACAGCGCATGGCGTTGTGGGCGACGGAACGACGAACGACGCTGCCGCTCTCGAAGCGCTGCTGACCAAGGCCGCGACATTCGGGTTGGGCGTGGTGCTCCGCGAAGACTCGACGGTGCTCGTGGACAGCACGGTGGTGGTTCCGTCCGGGACTCGACTGGACCTGAACGGTTCGACGATCAAGCGCGGACCGACCGGATCGGGTGGGATGCTCAACCTGACCGGCAAGACCGGGGTGAGGATCCACTCCGGAGCACTGGACGGCAACAAGGCGGCCTACGCTCCCGCGACGGAGTGGCGACACAACATCATCATGGATGACACCCATGACGTGAAGCTCTGGGATCTGCGATCGGACAACTCCAAGGGCGACGGGATCTACGTCGGTGGCGCGATCTCGCACTGCACGGATGTGAGCCTGTTCAACGTGACCTGCGACGGCAACCACCGTCAGGGAATGTCGATCATCGCTGTCGATGGGCTCGTGGCGACGTCCTCCCGGTTCATCAACACCGCGGGCACCGCGCCGGAATCTGGCGTGGACGTCGAACCGAACAACCCCAACCAGCTGATTCGGAACGTGCGGTTCATCGGTTGCACGATGACCGGCAACGCGGGGCACGGATACCTCGAGGTACTTGTCGAGGCGCGCACGGTGTACCAGGGCGATGTGATCCTGACCGCGTGCAACCTCGATGGCAACGCGGTCGCGGGTGTGCGGCTCACGGAGTCGCAGGACTTCCAGATGATCGGCGGGTCCGCATCACGGAACCTTGTCGGCGTTCGGCACGACACCCGGAAGCTGCGGAACGCGAAGTTCACCAACGTCACGATGCAGGGCAACGGCCAGCACGGAGTCGGGTTCACCGCGGTCTACGACGAGCTCGCGTTTACGGCGTGCACGTTCAAGGAGAACGGCGCCACGACGACAGGTGACGGACTGAATATCGCCCCGGTCGGGACCTCGACCGCGCTGCGCTTCATCGGGAACTTCTCGGGCGGAGGTCAGCAACGCAACGGCGTCACCCTGGGCGCCAACGTGTCTGGCGCTGCGTTCATCGCGAACCAGTACGGAGTGAACACGGGCACCGCCCGATCCGGCACCAGCGTCATCACCCTGGACCTCGATGCGATCGGGAAGCGGACCGTGACGGGCTCACGAGGCGGCAACGCGGCGCTGACGTCGTTGCTGACCCAGATGGCAGGGATCGGCCTCATCACGGACAGCACCACAGCCTGAACCCTCACCGTCCGGTTGGGGGCTTCGTCGTTAAGGAGGACCGTATGTCGATCAGTTTCGCCGCCGGCGCCTACAACCGCGCCGCGGGCACCCGTGCGGCGTTCGAGGCGCTTTCGAATGAGCTCGTGCGCGAAGGCCACCCGGCGATGGTGTCGATCTCGGGCGACCGAGAATCCGAAGACCAGGAGCGGATCTGGTACGAGCGTATGACGCTCACGCCGGGCAACCGCAAGGTGTACGGGTATCGGTGGTGGGAGGGCCGGAAGTGGTTCCAGATCCACCCCGACACCGTCGCACCGCCTCGGACGAGCAATCACGAGGCCCGCAGGTCGAACGATCTGAAGTGGCCGTACAACTCCGACACCCCGGCTGCGCGCCGGGCGAAGGTGCTCGCGAAGAAGCACAACATCACGCGCGAGGGCGAGAACTTCCGCGAGCTCTGGCACTGGACCTTCTGGGGTCCGCTCGGACACATCGACTCGTCGGCATCCGCTGGCGGTTCGTCACCCATCACCGCAGTCCCCGAGGAGGACGACATGATCGCTGCACGCATCACCGACGGCGCGGGCGTCAAGCACCACGCCATCATCGGGAACGGATACTTCCGCCACCTGATCGGTGCCGACGACCTCGAGTGGCAGAAGAACGTCGTCACCGCCGACGACAGCTGGACCGACATCCCGATCGACCGCCTGCCCTCGGTGCTCCGCACCTACGCGTGCGACCTGCATATCTGGGACATCCGGGGCGGCTCGATGGTCGTGCGCGACCCGCTCGACGGCAGCATCAAGGCCGGCAACCTCTGGTCGGCTCTCAACGCTGTGCGCTCGACGGTCGGCTCCGTCCAGGTCACATCGGCCGAGACCGCGAAGTACGTCAAGCAACTCGCGACGGCGAAGTGATGCGCGGCTTGTGGCGGGCGTCGATTTGGCACCCGGATGCGATACCTCCCGACGAGTGGAAGTACCGATCGCTGAAGCGTGTCTGGCTGCCGGCGTACGACCTGATCGCGATCGGCGCCGGGATATGGGCGGCGCTGTTCGGTTCGCCCGTGCTGCACGAGCTCTTCGACGAGCCGGTCATCGACGCCATGGGCGTGCTGCTGACGTTGGTCGCGGCGGTCTGCCTGTTGGGCGTCGCCTTTCCGCGCCTGTGGCGGTGGGAGATCTGCGGGAAGGCGCTGCTCGTCGCGCTCCTCGCCGCCTACGCCGCTGCCGTCGTGCTGTTCCGGGCGAACCCTGCTGCATCCGCCGGGTTCGTCGCGTTCGTCATCACGCTCGCGCTGCCGCTCCCCATCTTCCGGCTGACGCTTCTCGGCGAGGAGATCAAGGAACGGCGAGAGGGGGACGCCTAGTGGACCCCCAGACCGTCATCGCGATGATCGGTGCCGCCGCGCTCGCGCTCGGCGCCGTGCTGACCTTCTTCGCAACCCGCGGGAAGACGAAGACCGATGCGAAGACCGCGCTCGATGCTCGGATCGACAAGCGGGTGAGCGAGCAGCTCGAAGGTGCGTGGACGGAGATCACGGCGTTGAAGGCTGACGTCGCGACCCTCACCGAGAAGGACCGACTCAAGTCGTCCGCCTTCGCCCGCATCCTGCGGGCCATCGCCCGCCAGTGGCCGTCCGACCACGGGCCCGACCTCGACCCGTCCGACATCGCACTGATTGAAGACACCATCCCTCCCACCTGGCTGCGAAAGCACCACCCCCGCCCCGAAGGAGAATCCGCACCATGAGCAAGCTCACAAGTCCCGCCTGGTGGAAGGCCGCGGTCCTCCGTGCGCTCTACACCGCGATCGCCATCGCCATCCCGTACATCGCTGCCGTCGAGCTCGCGGCCGTGCCGTGGCTCATGGCCGCGTCCGCCGCAGCCGTCGGCGCGATCCTGTCCTTCGCGACGTCGCTGTTCGGGCTGCCCGAGTCCGAGGGCGTCGACCTGCCCTGGTGGCTCGCCGCGCTCGAGCGCGTCGCGAAGACCTTCGGACAGGCGCTCGCTGCCGGCCTCACCGGCGCCGTCTTCCTGACGGACGTCGACTGGGCCGTCGTGCTGCAGGCCGCGCTCGGAGCAGCGTTCATCTCGCTACTCCGACTCATCCTCGCAACGCTGCCCGCTGACCCCGCCGCGCCGAAGGCGATCGTGCAGAACTTCACCTTCGAGACCCGGAGCGGTATTCCGGGCACGCTCGAAGTCGACGACCGAGCGCAGATCAGCAAAACCCACGATCGATCCTGACGTATTCTCCGCAGAGCCCCCGCTCAGCTTCGGCTGGGCGGGGGCTTTCGCGGTTTCGTGGCCGGCCTACGGGGAATTCGCACCTGCGCTAGAGTCATTGCAAACTGCTGACCTTGGGGGATGTCCGTGATCGAGAAGACCACGCTGAGTGGCGGAGACCTTTGGAAACTCCGGCTGGATGAACAGAATCCGCGTCACGAACCGAAGTCCCAGCAGCAGGACATCATCAACTACCTGGCAGCGAACGAGGACGTCTTGCCGCTTCTTCAGGACATTGCCGAGATGCGGTCTTTGAATCCCTTCGACCGCTTTGGGGCGATCCGTGACGGCGAGCTGCTGATCGCTATCGAAGGTAACCGACGCCTATGCTCTCTGATCCTACTGAACGACCCTGACCTGGCTCCTGCGAAGTATCGTGCGCGAGTACGGGCAGCGGCAGAAGGATGGGATCCCGGCTCGGTAGACATCGACATCGCAGTATTCGATTCGCGCGACGAGGCTGATCCGTGGCTCGAGCGGCGGCACCAAGGTGCGCTCGCCGGGCGCGGGCTGCGCCAGTGGTCGCCGGCTGCGAAAGACCGTCACTTCGGGGAGTCAGGGAACGCTCTCGCTCTGAAGCTTCTGGACGATGGGTTGGCGCAGAATCTGATCACTCCCGAGCAGCGCCAGAAGCGGGTTGTGACGACGGTTCGTCGATTCTCGGACCGAGTTTCCTTCCGCCGAGAGTACCTGCGGATCTCGACCGGCGCGAGCGATCCCGAGTACGTGACAGACCTCACGCCAGAGCTCTTCAAAGAGCGACTGCGCATCTTCCTTTGGGGGCTGTTCGCCGCAGAACCGACAGTCCATTCCAGGATGTCCGCGAAGGACATCGAGAATTGGGTCCGTGACCAGCTCCAAGATCCAGTTCTGGCGGAGGATCCTGTAGAGAGCTCATCGGACGCCCCAGATGGAAGCTCATCCGATATCTCGGGGGAAAGGTCCTCGGATGGCCCTACTGAAGACTCGAGCGGATCGACCGCGTCATCGTCGACGACGCGTGGCGCGGACGGACCAGCGCCTAGCGCTGCGGGTGCAGGCAACGGTGCTGCCGGTGCCGCGGACGAACCGGGGGAGGCGGTGCCTCCGGTACCCAAGCCTGCGCCACCTGCGAGCCGCTGGAGCTTGGTGGACGGCGGGACCTTCGCCACCGCGACCAACGACCCGGTGCGCAGACACGTCATCTACGAGCTCTCCCGGATCACCCGCAACACGCCTTTGGCTGCCGCTGTTGTCGCGCGCGTGCTGTTGGAGGGCTTGTACCTGGATTTCTGGCACCGAACGTGCGTTGGAAAGGCCGACTCCAAGCTTCACGTAAAAGTCCTCGAGATCGTCAAGGTGATCGAAGCATGGAGCGATCTCACTCGCGCCGAAAAGAATGCGCTCAACGCACTGCAGCGCAGTGCGCAGAACCCCGGTCAGGTACTCAGCCCCGCAGCGTTGGGTGCTGCGGCACACGGGGCTGCTATCCCGGCGTGGAGCACGCTTGTGGCGGAGTGGGACACGCTGCTGCCAGTCACCCGTCGTATCTTCGCGTTCGTCGAGAGCGGCGCTGGCCAAGCAGGCCTCTAGTCGCTAACGTTGCACTCGTGCCGATCACTGATTCACCCCTCCGCTATCCCGGAGGAAAGAGCGCTCTGTTTGACGCCGTTGTCGATGTGATCGACCGCAACGGGCTGAGAGGGCACCGCTACGCGGAGCCCTACGCAGGCGGCGGCGGTCTTGCTCTGTCTCTCCTCTACGGGCGGCACGTGCACCGCATCGCGCTCAATGATCTAGACCCCGCGATCTACTCGATGTGGTGGTCGATTCTGAACGAGAACTCGGACTTCGTGTCGAGGATCTCATCAACGCCGATCACGATCGATGAGTGGCATGCTCAGCGATCGATCTACTTCGAGGGAGATATCCGCGACCCGGTGACGCTCGGCTTCTCGGCATTGTTTCTGAATCGGACCAATCGCTCAGGTGTGATCAAGGGGGGCGTGATCGGAGGCCTATCCCAAACCGGGAACTATCTGCTCGATTGCAGATTCAACCGCGACAACCTTCGACAGAAGGTCGAGAGAATTTGGAAGTATCGAGCCCAGATCGAGCTGTCTCGGCAAGACGGGCGCGACTTTCTCAGAGATCACGACCAGCGCGATGAGTCAACGCTGTTTTTCGTAGATCCCCCCTACTTCGTCAAGGGGCGCGGACTGTACTCGAACTACTTCGAGGACGACGATCACAACCTCCTTTCGCAGCGCGTTCTTGGGCTCAAGAATCCATGGTTGTTGACGTACGACGATGCCGACACCATCGCCGACCTGTATCAATCTCAGCCCCTCTATCGATACTCGATCCGCTACTCGGCGGCGGTGAAGCGGACGGGCACCGAGCTTCTCGCGACGTCGCGCGGACTCGCTGTTGCATTCCCGAACATGCAACGCGTCGAGGTTGCTCAGTCTGCCTGAGAGACGCCGTGGCCGATACCGGGCGGCGTCGACACGTCGGCGACGGGCCCGTGCAGTGGGGCGATGCTCTCCGGATGGCAGCGACCCTACGCGCGGCCGTGGACGTCGTCGAGCGTCGGGTAGCCGGATCAGCGCTTCTCGAGGTCTTGGATCCGCATGTCGAGGGCGGCGATGATTCGGGCTTGCCCTTCGGTGATCGCGAGCATCGTGTCGACGATGTCGGAGATGTTCGCGGCTTCGGGGTCGTCATGCCATTGCATGGCGAGGGCCTGGACCTGATCGGACGTCGCGAGGAGCCACCTGTTCGCAGAGGCCGGGAGGTTCGGGTCATCCAGTTCCATGACCACGACGGTACCGCTACTCGGAACGGTCGTCGAGCTGGACCGCGCTGCCCCACACCCAGCACCGAAACGTCTGATCTTCAGCGCGGAACTCGATCCCTGCCGCGATCGGTGTGGAGCGGACGAGCCTGGCGTCGACACGTACCGCCTCGGGGCCGAACCTCACCCACGCGCGGACGCGTTTCGGCCGCGGGTAGATCGTCATTGGCTGCTCGCGCACGTCCATCTCGCGAGCGGTGAGAGACTGCAGCGGGCCTTGCTTCGCTGCTTCGAGGATCGATCGCGCTTGCGATTGCTTGTCGCGGTACGCGGAGAGCGTTGCCCCAGGGTTACGTCGCCACGTCGGACACCGCTGTCGGTGGTCGATGGCAGGATCGTTGACCGTGACGCCCGCCGACCTCCTCGCTTTCGAAGCTGCCTACCCGACGTCGTCGCCGGCACGCGACGAGCTCATACGTACACAGCTGCGGATCTCGCCGGTCCGATACACCGTCCTGTTGCTTCGGGCGGCGGCGTCTCGGGATGGCATCGCCGCTGACCCGTTCACCGCGCGACGGGTGCGCGAGCGGCGAGAGCGAAGCGCGCGTGTGCGCGAGCGTCGGTCAGCGGCGTAGCGGCACTGCTCGCGGTTTACTCGCGGTTTTTGAAGATGTCACGTGCTGTCACCAGTTGTAAAAACCCGCGGAATCATGCGGGGTGTGACGGTGAGTGACAGCCGGTGACGGGTATGAGGTGTAGCAGAAGTTCTACCATTGAACTACAGCCCCGTACCCGCATCCGAGGAGCGGGCGAACGCCAGCCTACCCGTCCGGTGCCCTTTGGCCAAAGCAGGCACGGCGTCGGAAGCCCGTGGCAACTAGGCTGGTGCCGTGCTTCTCAGCGACCGCGACATCAAGGCAGAACTCGCATCCGGCCGCATCGGCCTCGACCCGCGTGAAGACGGGATGATCCAGCCGTCGAGCATCGACGTGCGTCTGGACCGGTACTTCCGCCTGTTCGACAACCACAAGTACCCCTTCATCGATCCGTCGGTCGACCAGCCCGAGCTCACGCGGCTGATCGAGGTCGACCCCGACGAACCGTTCATCCTGCACCCCGGCGAGTTCGCACTCGGCGCGACGTTCGAGCAGGTCACGCTGCCCGACGACATCGCGGCACGTCTCGAGGGCAAGTCGTCGCTCGGACGCCTCGGGCTCATCACGCACTCGACCGCGGGTTTCATCGATCCCGGCTTCACAGGGCACGTCACGCTCGAACTCGCGAACGTCGCGACCCTGCCGATCAAGCTGTGGCCGGGCATGAAGATCGGTCAGCTGTGCTTCTTCCGGCTCACCTCTCCCGCCGAGAACCCCTACGGATCCGGCCCCTACGGCAACCGCTACCAGGGTCAGCGCGGACCGACGGCCTCCCGGTCGTTCCAGAACTTCCATCGGACGGATGTCGGCACCACCGACGTCGGAGCAGTCGGAGGCTGAGATGACCGACGCGAGCGGCACGCAGCCGGAAGAGCCCGTCATCCCGGAGCAGACGCCCTCCCCGGAGGGCCCCGATCTGCCCGAAGGGCTCGATCTTCCGGACGAGTCGCTGATCCCGCCCGCCGACGTCGTGATCCCGCCGCCTCCGCCCGAGATCCCGATCCCGGACGGGCTGCTGACCCCGCCGCCGTCTGACCTCCCGTCCGCCGACGCGGTGATCCCGCCGCCTCCGCCCGCGACGCGGCGCGGCGACCGTGCCCGTCCGACTCCCGCCATCCTCGAGGGGGAGCCGCCCGCCGCGGTGGCCGATGACTGGGCGCTGCCGTCCGTCGCCCCCGAGGTGCCGACGTCGGGTGGCTACCGCGTGCTCACCATCGTGATCTTCGCGTTCCTGTTCCTGCTCCTCGTCGCCGCGATCGTCGTGGGTGTGTACCTGCTGAACACCACCAGCTTCCCGTTCGCGGGCGCCGACGTCGCAGCGTCGTCGATCTCAGGCGTTCCGCTCCTGTGACCTGCTGAGCTCAGGAGCGTTTCGGGGCCGTCCTGCGTCGAAGTGCTGCCGAGGCGACGGCGACGATCGTGCCGACGGCCACCCCGATCACGGTCTCGATCGCGCGGTCCTGCAGCAGCATGTCGACGGGCGTGGGTGCGGCCAGGTGCACCATGAGCAGGGCAAGCGGGGTGATGAAGATCATCGCGATGCCGTAATTGCGGCCGACGAACAGCTCGGCGGCGGCCTGCAGCACGACCACGAGGGCGATCACGGCGAGAGGGGGCAGGTCGATGGCGAGGATCCCGGCGGCGACGAGCACTCCGAGCAACGTACCGACAAGGCGCTGGATGCCGCGGATCACGCGGGCGTTGAGCTGAGGTCCGCTCACGGCGGCCACCGCGCCGACCGCCGCCCAGTACCAGTGCGAGTCCATGATCAGCAGCCCGGCGAAGCCCGCGCCCAGGATCGCGACTCCGACCGACGCGGCCATCTCGCCCGCGATCGGGCCGACGGGCTGCAGGGTCTTCGGCGGCACGTCGTCGGTGCTGCGGGTGAGGATGCCGATGAGGGCGGTGATGGCCAGGCCGAACAGCACGCTCGGTCCACCGACCAGCAGCACGTCCCCGAAGGAGGCGGCTGTGGCGGGGATCGTCGCGCAGGCTCCGACCGCGAACACCGGGAACAGCGGCCCCGGCGGGTGCCACCGCATCGTGTAGGCGAGCAGGGTGACGGCCGACGCGATGACCGCGACCACGAGGATGCTGGCCGGGGCCGGGGCGGCGAGGACCGACAGTGCCGTGCCGACGAGCATCGAGGCGAGGATCACGCCACCGGCGCTCGCCTGCATGCGGATGCGGTCGCGGAACACGTCGTGCCGCCCGTAGAGGGCGGCGAAGGCGCCGAAGCTGGCGTAGATGCTGAGGTCGAGGCGTCCCAGTGCCCAGAGCACGAGTAGGGGGACGGCCACGCTGACCGCGGCGCGCAACGCCACCCGGTGGTCGCCGCGGTGCGGCTCGACGCGCAGAACGCCGGTCCACACCCTTCCCCGCGAATCCGCCACTGATCCAGCCTACGTCCGACTCCCGACCGCCTCCGTCGTCGGGTCAGACTGCCGAGGCGCGTAGGAGCAGCCGGGTCTTCTCCAGGATGTGGTTCAGTGCTCGTGCGGCGGCGAGCGCGTCGTCGTGATCGACCTCGTCCCAGATGGGGCCGGCGACGCGCGCGATCTCGCGGCTGATCGCGGCCACCAGTGTCGTGCCCGTGGGGCTGAGGTGAGAACCCTCGACGAGTCCCCGCTCCTGGAGGGCGCGGAGGAAGAGCGCGGAGTCGGGGTCGTGTAGACGGTCGGCGACGAACCTGTCCACGCTGCCCTCTCCCTCGAACTGGGAGACGAGGCGCAGCGTCACCCATTCCCGTTCCGACAGGGCGTGGGGGGAGAGCAGGGTGAGCAGGAGGGCGTTCAGCGCCTTCTCCGTCTGGCCGATGAGCTGCGGGCCGAGAGGGATCATGAGGGCTCCATATCGTTGGTGCGGCCAACGGTAGCACATCATTGGTGATGCCAACGAGTAGCATCGGTTCATGGATCGACTCGAACACAGGGCGACGTGGTGGGTCAGTCGGGCGCACCTGCGCTCCCACGCGCTTCTGCAGGAACTCTTTGCCGACGTGGGCGCTCGCGCGTACCACTACCGGTTGCTTGCGGCAGTGGAAGAGGCGGGCCCGATCAGTCAGGCCGACCTCGGACGCGCGACCGAACTCGACCGCAGCGACGTCTCGGTGGCACTGGTCGTGCTGGAAGAGGGCGGGTTCGTCGCGCGTGCCCCTCATCCGTCCGACCGCCGTCGGAACCTCGTCAGCCTCACCGCAGCAGGCCGCGCCGAGCTCGCCCGGCTCGATGCGGTGGTCGATCAGGCCCAGGAGCAGTTCCTGGCGCCGCTGACCGCCGACGAGCGTGCCGTGTTCCTCGACCTCACCCGCCGGGTCGCTGTCGCGACCGATTGATCGCCCTCCGGCGGGTCACTCGTCTTCCGCCTCGTCGCGGTGGGGCCGCTCGTCGTTCAGCACCTCGAACAGGCTGGAGAACCCCTGGTCGCCGTGGCCGTCGGAGATCCGGCGATCCATCAGCCGCCTGATCTCCCGCATGCGCACCGTGTCCATGCCGAGCGCTTCGCGATGGCTGACGAGGTCGTCCATGAGTGCTCTCTGCACGTGCAACGAACCCAGGTCGGGCCCGTACTGGCCTGCGGCCACGGCCTCGCCGAAGCTCTTCACCAGCGGCACATATCCCTCGACGGTCCCCGCGACGCGCTCCGCGAACCCCACGACATCGGCCCCCTCGGCCGTGATCAGTGCGAACGTATGCAGCAGTCCGATCAGGAACTCGTAGCCGACCGCCACCTGAGCGAGGAACTCGACGGCCGCGTGGCCCGCATCCTCTCCGTGGTATCCGACGGTGCCAAGGTCCTCCAGCGCCCCGCGGTGCGTGTCGAAGCCGACGCGATCTCCGCTGAAGGAGAGGAGCACCTCGGGTGACCCCACGGCGGCGGGGTCGCCCATGATCCCGCCGTCGACATATCGCGCGCCGTGCGTCTGCGCCCACTCCCCGGCGGCTCTGGCCTGGGCAGGAGAGCCACTGGTGACGTTCACGATCACCTTTCCTCGTGCCGCCCCGGCGATCGTCTCGAAGACCGCCTCCACGGCGGTGCCGTCGAGCAGGCACACGATCACGAGCGGGCTCGCGGCCACCGCATCGGCGGCCGTCCGGGCGACATCGGCACCGAGCGCAGCCAACGGTGCCGCTCTGCTCCCGGTGCGGTTCCACACGGTGGTCGGGTGGCCGCGTCCGACGAGCGTCCTCGCTATGGCTGTTCCCATCTCGCCGAGGCCGATGACGGTGACGGGCGTCCTCGGGTTCTCATCCACGTTCATCCTTTATGTCCCCCTCGTTCAGTCGGTGGCGGGTTCGGTGGCGGGAGTGGGAGCGAGGGGTGGGTCGTCGTCCGTCGAGGAGAGGCCGATGCCCCAGCTCGCGCCGCGGGCGACGAAGACTCCGAGCGCCGTGACGGCCGCGAACGCGAGCATGAGCAGTCGGGCGGCATCGACGACGTCGGGCATGGCGAGGTTCACGAGCACGCCGGCCATCGCCGAGCTGAACGCACTCGCGATGATGAAGACGGTGTTGACGGCCGCGGCGGCCTTGGCGCCCTCCTCTTCGCCCGAGGTGCTGCCGAGCGCCGCCACGGTCAGGTGGGGGAAGCCGATGCCGATGCCGGCTCCGGCGAGGAACAGTGCGATGAACCACAGGGCGATGACGAGGACGGAGGGGCCCTCGTGCTGGAGCAGGCCGTAGGCGGTCAGCCCGGCGGCGACCACGAGCGGACCGAGGGTGATGAGCGTGCGCCGGGACCGGATGCCCATCGCGTTCGCGCTGAACACCTGTGTCACCGACCATCCGAGGGACAAGGCTGCGCCGAGGAGCCCGGCGACGAACGGGGCGAGCCCGCCGATCTCCTGCCCGAACAGCGGGATGAATGCCTCGGTGCCGATCGCGAAGGCCAGCACGGCGACCGTGACGTAGACCCACCCGAGCGATGATCCGTGCGCGAAGGTGACGCGCGGCAGGATGCCGGTGCGACCGCGACGCTCGTGGCGCAGGAACCAGGCACCGAGAACGACACCGACGGTGATGGCGACCCCGGTGCCGAGGCCGCTGGGGACGACGCTCGCGATGCCCACGGCGGCGACCCCGCCGGCCAGCAGCAGGAGCGAGCCCCAGGGGAGTGACTCGCTCGACCGCGTGCGAGCGGTCCGCGGCAGTGCGCGGACCACGACGATGCCGATCAGCGCGGAGACCACGGCCAGTCCCACGAAGGTCACCCGCCAGGCATCGAGCTGCGCGAAGATGCCGCCCACGACGGGGCCGACGATGTTGCCGACGCCCCACATCGCCGAGACGAGCGCCGCGCCCCGCGCCCAGAGCCGCTCGGGGAGTGCGCGCTGGATGAGCGCGTAGCCGAGTCCGGCGAGAAGTCCGCCTCCGAGGCCCTGCACCGCCCGCCCGGCGAGCAATGCCCACATCCACGGACTCGCGGCGCAGAGCAGCGACCCGAGAGCGAACAGGCCGAGGGCGAGCAGGTACGCCCGGACGGCGCCCTGCTGGGTGAGAACACGGCTGACCATCATCGAGCTCACCACGGAGGCCAACAGGAAGGTCATCATCGTCCAGGCGTAGAACTCCGCCCCGCCGATGTCTCCCACGATCGTGGGGAGCAGGCTGGTCGTGAGGTAGACGTTGCTCGCTTCGAGGAGCACACCGCCTGCGAGCACGGCGGCGGTCGGTGCGTAGCGGCGGCCGAGGAGTTCGCGCCAGCTGCCGGCGGGGGCGGTGCGTTGCGGAGTCTGGGTCATCGGGGGTGCCCTTCGTGGCGTCGATGGGGCGGGAGAGCCGCCCGGCGGCGCCGTGTCTCGGCGGCCGTTCGTCACGCTAATACCTCGAGTAAACTCGAGGTCAAGAGGAGGCGATGATGTCTTTGGAGCCCGACGATCTGCTGGCGATCGGCGAAGTCGTGCGACGCTCCGGCGTTCCCGCGACAGCGCTGCACTTCTACGAGCAGCTCGGCCTCATCGCCTCGACACGGACCTCGGGCAACCAGCGCCGCTACCGGCGCCACATGCTGCGTCGGATCTCCCTGATCGTCGTCGCCAAGCGGCTGGGCATCCCGCTCACCGATGTGCACGAGGTGTTCCAGAGCCTCCCGGTGGACGAGCCGCCATCGCAGCGGGACTGGCAGCGGGTGGCGAAGCTCTGGCGCGCACAGCTCGACCTCCGGCGCACACAGCTCGAGCATCTGCGCCGCGAGCTCACGGGGTGCATCGGCTGCGGGTGCCTCTCCCTCAAGGCGTGCCGACTGCTCAACCCCGAGGATGCACTCGCAACGGACGGTCCAGGACCGCGCCGCATCTGACGGCGGGCGCAAGCCGTTCGGGCGCCGTCAGTCCTCCGGATCGAGGTCTGTCGGCAGCAACGGTCGCATGAAGGTGCGTTCGTTGCGCAGCACGCACCCGCTCTCGTCGCGGATGCGGTCCGCCTCGATGAACTGCGGATCGACCCCGAAGCCCTTCCGGTACACCTCGTAGTCAGCGAGCGACGGGAAGGTGAACAGTGCCAGGGCCTGATCGCTCGCTCCCTCGGAGGGAAGGAAGTAGCCGTGATGTCTGCCGCCGTGATCATCGACCAGCCGCATCCAGGCGCGCGCGAACTCTTCGAAGGCGTCGATCTTGTCCGGATCGATCGTGTACGTCACGACGCAGGTGATCACGAGGTCAGGTTACCCCGGTCACCGCATGTGCGGAGAGGCCGTCAGCGCGATGACGGCATCGAGCGTCGCATCCGCCGACAGCACCCTCGTGTGTCCCTGGCCCTCTGTGCGCACCAGACGCGACCGTGCGCCGTGGGCGTCGTGCAGACGGAGCGAATCGTGGTCGGGCATCCTCCGGTCGCCGCGGTCGTGCACCACGAGCAGGGCGGTGTCGGCGGGGAGAGGGCGCTTCACGGCGTCGTATCGTGCGGTGACGGCGGACTGATCCATGTGCAACCTCCTGCGGAATCGCTCCGACAGACGGGCGGTCGTCGCGGCGTCGAGGTGCAGGTCTGCGGAGAACTGTGCGAGGAAGGCGTCGGGGGCGGCGGCGCCGGCGATCACGGCGACGGCCGGAACCGGAACGGTCGAACGGGCTGCGGTCAGTGCCGCCAGCGCCCCGAACGAGTGGCCGACGATCACCACGAACGGCCCGTGCTCGGCCTGCAGCTGCTCGGCCGCGTCGATCCAGTCGCGGATGTCGGTGCTCCGCCCGGACGATGAGCCGTGCGCAGGAGCGTCGAACGCGATCACACGGAACCCCTCGGAGCGCAGTTCCCGCACCAGCGGCGCGAATTGCGAGGCTCGCCCTCGCCAGCCGTGCAGGAGCAGCGCGGTGTGAGGTCCGGCGCCCCATTCGTAGGTGACGACCTCCTGACCGCGTACCGTGAGCCGGCCCCGTCGGGCGTCGGCGTGCGTGGGAGCGTCCGCTTCACTCACCCGCATCCGCGGCGACGTCGTGAAGAACAGTCGATAGGCGATGTCGCCGGCGAGCGTCGGCGAGACAGCGGCGGCGAGCGGGATGCTGCGGGCGAGCAACGCGGGCACGGACGGCATGGAGGCTCCTTCGCCGGAACAATACGAACGATCATACGTATAGTAGGCGAACGATCGTTCGTATACTAGGTGTGTGACCGAGAGCGCTGTTCTGGACGGGCGGAGGGCCCGTGGTGATGCCTCGCGCCGCATCGTGCTGCAGAGCGCGACCGACCTCGCATCGGTCGAAGGGCTCGACGGACTGAGCATCGGGCGGCTGGCTGAGGCCTCGGGGTCGAGCAAGAGCAGCATCGCCACGCTGTTCCAGAGCAAGGAGGGGCTGCAGCTCGCAACCGTCGCCGCCGCCCGCGAGATCTTCACGGCGCGAATCGTCGAGCCGGCGCGAGTCCATCCACGCGGGCTGCACCGTCTCGCCGCGCTGCTGCACAACTCGCTGTCGTACTCGCGGGACCGGGTGTTCACCGGCGGATGCTTCTTCGCGGCGACGGCCGCCGACGTCGACTCGAAGTCCGGACCGGTGAGCGATGCGGTGCGGTCGGCGCTGGTCGACTGGTACGGCTATGTGGAGGCCCAGCTGCGTCACGCCGTGGATGCCGGAGAGGTCGAGGCCGACCCCGAGGTGCTCGCGTTCGAGCTCGTCGCCCTGAACGAAGAGGCCAACTCGCGCTCCCTGCTGCTCGATGACGCCCGGCCGTACGCGATCGCCGCCGCCGCGATGCGAGCGCGGCTGCGTGCCGCCGGGGCGACCGAGTCGGCCCTGCTGCTGCTCGACCTCTGACTCTCGGGCGCTGAGAACGCGAAACGCCCCACCCGAGTGTCGGGTGAGGCGTCTCGCAGTGTTGCGGGGGTCAGGCGTCGCGCCCGCGGGTGAATCCCGCATCGAAACCGCGCTCGAAGGCGTGCTGGGCGATCCGCTCCGAACGGTGCGGACCGTGTCCACGACCGCGTCCGTGACCGTGCTCGCCGTGACCGTGCTCGCGGCTGTGCGCGTGCCCGCGCTCGCATGCGTGTTCGCGGTCGAAATCGTGCTCCCGGTCGTGTTCGAAGCCCCGCTCGACTCCCGCGCCGAAGCCACGACCGAAGCCGCGTCCGAAGGGGCGTCCGAAGCCGTGGCCGAATCCGCGACCGTGGCGGGGTCCGCCGAAGCCGTGACGGCGTCCGCGGGGAAGAGGGGTCTCCTCGTCCCATCCGAACGCGCGGGCGATCTTCTCGAGCGAGGCGAGCGTGGTGGCCATGTCCTCAGGGGAGACGGCTTCCTCCACCTTGGTGCGGATGTCGTCGACGATGACGCCGAGGCGATCCTTCGCGGCGCGACCGTCGTCGGTGAGCGCCCAGCCGTCGCCCTCGGGAGAGACCCAGCCGCGCTCGACGAGCCGATGCAGCTTATGGCCGTTCAGTGGGCGGTCGGACGGGGCGGTGCCGTCGACGATGTTGAGCATGCGCCAGTCGCGACGACTCGCGTGTTCGCCGTCGAAAGCGGCGGCGAACTCGGCCGCCATCAGGCGGTCGGCGGCCTTCAGCCAGTAACCGAAGGGGCGGGAGGTGTTCTGTGGTTCAGAGATGTTGTGTGGTTCAGAGGTGTTCATGAGAAGTCCTTTTGTCGGGGTGACGTTGTTGTCAATGTGCATGTGTATGTCACAGTGCATGTACATGTAGTGTGACATGAAGTTCCGATGCATGTCAAGTCGCATGTAAAATCACCTCATGGCCACCGAACCGAACGATCCCGCCGAAGCCATCGCGCAGGCGCTGTCCCGTCTGCGCGGACGGCGTCCCGGTGAGCGCGGCCCGGGGGGAAGAGGCGGTCGCGGTCACGGCGGCCCCCACACGTGGCAGGACAGCCCGCACGGCGGCCCCGGCGAGGGGCACGGTGGCGACGATCCGCACGACCACTTCGCGCATCACCGGGGTCATCCCGGGATGCCGCCCTGGATGTCCGACCCTTCGGGGCGTCTCGGCGGCCCCGCCCGCATGCGGATGCTCGAAGCGCTCGCCGCCGCGTCCGCCCCGCTCAGCGTCAGTGACCTCGGCGCGGCGATCGGGGTCGACCAGCCCCGCGCCTCACGGCTGGTTCAGCAGGGAGTCGAACGCGGATTCGTGCGCCGCGAGGCCGACCCCGACGACGCACGGCGCACCCGCATCGCGCTGACCGACGAAGGACGCCGCCTCGCCCGCGGCATGCGCGGCGAGCGTCGCGAGATGCTGACGACCGCGCTGACCTCGTTCACCGAGGAGGAACGCGTCGAGCTCGCCAGACTGCTCAACAAGCTCGCCGACAACTGGCAGCGCTGAGGGGAGCCTCGAAGCGGCGGCGTTAGCGGCTGAGCTGGCGGCGGAGGCCCGCGACGTCGGCGGCGACGTCGATGACGGAATCCACCGGGATCGCCGTGTCGGCTGATGCCGAGAGCAGCATGCCGGTGGCCACGATCGTCACCGTGCCGCGAGGGGAGAGCAGCTGAACCGAACCCACCTCGCCGAGAGTTTCGCCGTCGCCCAGCAGCAGCACCCGTCCATCGAGAGCTGCAGCGCGCGGATCGTCGATCGCCCCCTGGAGCGTGCTCAGCTCGTCCGTGCTCCAGGTCGTCTCATCGATGCCTACCGCGAGGGAGGCGTAGTCTTCGAGAGCGGTGGACGCGGAGGCCACCGCGTCGTTGATCCAGACACAGGTGGTGCCGGAGGCGTCTTCCGAGGAGTCGTCGGGCGAGAAAGCGAAGCCCGCGGTGATCGGCGCTGCGAGCGGCTCGATGTCCGCGCAGGTGATGACGGTGTCCGCCGAGTCCGCAGGTGCCGCCGTCGGCGCGCCGGCATCGTCGGCCGGTGCGGAGCTCTGGTCGGCGGGGGCGGAGGAGCAGCCGGCGAGCAGCAGCGTGGCGGTCACGGCGATAAGGCTCAGGAGCGGGGGAGTCGTCGGGCGCACAGCCCCGATCCTGCCACACCTCGCTTCGCCGGTTCTCGCGGTCGCACGGCCGGCGCAGGCTCAGGCCGACGCGAATCCCACCGACGGCTCGTCGTCTACCGATAGGGACAGCACAGCGGTCTCGACCGCGTCGTGCTGCTCGATCCGCTGCTCCAGGTCTCGCAGCTGCCGCGCCACGTCGTGCTCGCGCGCATCGCCGGCGAGGTCGACCTCCGCCACGATGAAGAGTCGATTCGGACCGACGTACTCGATGTGCAGGTAGGTCACCCGCTCGACCTGCGGCAGGCCCAGCAGGGCGCTCCCCACCCGCGCGCGCAGTTCCGGTGCGGCGGTCGCGCCCACGAGGAAGGCGATGTTCCGCCGGATCAGGATGATCGCCACCACCCCGAGCAGGACGCCGACGAGGATCGAGCCGATGGCATCCCAGGCGGCGACGCCCGTGATCTGGTGGAGGAGGATCGCGCCGCCGGCGAGCACGAGTCCGATGAGTGCGGCGGAGTCCTCGAAGAACACGGCGCGCAGTGTGGTGTCGCTCGTCTCCAGCACGAAGTCCCAGGTCGACGAGCCGCGCTCCTTCGCGAGGCGGCGGGATTTCACCATCGCCTGCGTGAACGATGCGCCCTCGAGCACGAACGAGACACCCAGCACGATGTACGCCACGGTCGGGCTCTCGACAGGGCCGGTGTCGGACAGTTCCTGAATGCCGTGCATGATCGACACGATCGAACCGGCGGTGAAGATCCCGAATGCAGCGATCAGCGACCACACGAAGGCGTTGCGACCGTAGCCGAGCGGATGCCGCGCATCCTTGGCCTTCGCCCCGCGGCGGTCGGCGATGAGGAGGAACACCTCGTTCCCCGCGTCCGCCCACGAGTGCGCCGCCTCGGCCACCATCGACGCCGACGAGGTGATGATCGCGGCGACGGTCTTCGCGATCGCGACGAGGATGTTGGCCAGGAAGGCGAGGATCACAGTCACGCGGTCAGGCTACTCCCGCCCCGTGGCTCACAGTCTCCGCAGGACTCTCTCAGCGTGGAGCCTTGACGGGGAGCAGGAGCAGGAAGCCGGCGATCAGCACGACCACGATGCCCAGGATTCCGTAGGCGGTCTGGCTCGTCAGCACGATCAGGACGGTCCAGGCGCCTGACGCCATCCAGCTCGCCGCGCGCCCGGTCGTGGCGTAGAGACCGAAGATCTCGCCCTCGCGTCCGGCCGGCGTCACTCTGGCGAGGAAGGAGCGGGCGGCAGCCTGGGCGGGGCCCACGAAGGCGCACAGGATCAGACCGCCGACCCAGAACACCATCACGCCGGCGTCACGGAGGAAGAACACGGCGAGACCCGCGACGATCATCGACCCGATCGAGGCGAGGATGATCCGCTTCGGTCCGAGCCGGTCGTCCAGCCGGCCGGCGGCGATGGTCGAGATGCCGGCGATCAGGTTCGCGGCGATGCCGAAGATGATGATGTCCTGCGCGCCGAACTTGAACACCGCGGTGCCGATGATGGCGCCGAACGCGAAGACGCCTCCCAGCCCGTCACGGAAGACCGCGCTCGCCAGCAGGTACCAGAAGGTGGGCCGCGTCTCCTCGTTGCGGTAGAGACCTGCGACGTCCTTCACCAGCAGCGGATACGAGGCGAAGAAGCCGACCTTGCGCTCCGGGCGGCCGAGCGACGGCTCCGGCACGTTCAGGAAGATCGGGATGCTGAAGATGATCGCCCAGACGGCGCATCCGACGGCGATCAGCCGGTAGGCCAGCCCGTTGTCGGTCGACATGCCGAACCAGTCGAAGGTGTCGAGCACGACCACGATCACGAGCGCGATGATGCCGCCGAGGTAGCCGAAGCCCCAGCCGAGGCCGGAGATGCGACCGACGTTCTTCGGGTTCGCGATGCCGATGAGCATCGCGTTGGAGTTCACCGCCGCGATCTCCTGGAAAACCGTCGCGGCCGAGATCAGGGCGACGCCCAGCCAGAACAGGCTCGGCATCGGCTCGACGAACCAGAGGCCGAGCATGCACAGGATCAGCGCGCCGGTGCCGATCCCGAGCCAGAGCTTCTGACGCCCCGCCGCATCCGCGCGTTGGCCGAGGACGGGCGCGAGCAGCAGGATGCCGAAGGCCGCGATCGTCGAGCCCAGACCGAGACCGGACGCGAGGTCTGCCTCCGCGGCGAGCCGGACCGGATCGTCCACGTCGAGCGACGCGACCTCGGGCGGGAGGAAGCCCTCGCCCACGAGATAGAGCGCCGTGAACACGAACGTGAGGATGACGGTGTTGAACGGCTGCGTCGCCCAGTCCCACAGCGCCCACGAGTAGACCTGCTTCTTCGGGGCGGGCGTCTCGCCGCGCAGGTCCAGGCCGACGACGGCCACGGCGCCGCTGTTCGCGGTCGCCACGGGCTCGGGCACGGCGCTGTGCCCCTCGGTTTCGCTCATTCTCGAAGTCTGGCGGTGCCGGGTGAACGCCTGGTGACGGCGCGCCGCGCGGTGCGGCGCGGAAACGTGGTGGTGGGGCTCGTCAAAGGGCGGGCCCGCGGCGGATGCGGACCGGACCACGGGCCTCGTCGATCCGGACGGCCTCCCCCTTCTGCGTCACGACGATCTCTCCGCTCTCCGCCAGGGCCGCGGCCACGCGTCGGACGTCGGGCATCCGTGAACGCCAGGACTCCCCGCCGATGGCGCGGGCCACGTCGCTCGGACAGATCGATGACTCCGAGCGCTTGCGGGTGAGGGTTCGGATGGTGGCGGCGATCCGATCGTCCGCGGCTTCCGGCAGCGGTTCCTCCCACCAGGGCACCCCGCGCTCGCCGAGTGCGGTCTTGGCGTCGTGCACCCGGCGACGGGCATCGTCGTCCGAGGTCTTCACCGCTCGCCGCGCGGCCATGAGCTCATCCACCAGTTCCTGTCGCAGCGTGTCGGGGATCGACGGATCGCTCGCACGCCAGCGTCGCCCGTTCACGACGATGTGGCGCCCGTCCGCCGTGCGCTCGGGACCGGACTCCGTCGCGGAAGACTCCTCGCTGCTCATGCGGGCAGCCTGCCCCTGTCGGGCCGCGTCCTCCATCCCCTTGACGCAGGGGCCGCGCCTCAGTCCGTCCGCAGTGGACGCAGCGTGCGGGCGTAGTCCTCCTTCAGCACGGCGAGGTGCAGCCAGGCCTCGATGCGCGTCACTCCGGGCAGCGCACGCAGGCGTTCCAGGCTGGCGTAGAGCGCGCCGGCCGAAGGCTCGACCAGAGTGGCGACCGCGTCGAAGCGGCCGAGCGTGCGCGCGGCGAAGTCCACCCCACGGCCGCGACGCAGCTCGTCGATCACGGCGTCGTCGTCGTCTCCGAGGGTCATGCCCACCCCCATCGACAACTGCCGGTGCGCGAGTCCGCGCGCCTCGACCGCGCTGATCTTGATCACGCCGGCATCGATCAGCCGCTGCACCCTGGTCGCGACGGCCGAGGGGGAGAGGCGCACCTCTTCGCCGAGCGCGCGGAAGCTCTTGCGCCCGTCGGCCTGCAGCTGCTCGATCAGCGCCTCGTCGATCGCGTCGAGGGTGACGCCGCCGTGATACTCCGACACGAAGAAGCCCTTGATCACGGTCGAATAGATGATCGTGCTGATGTCGAGCACCCCGTCGATCGCTCGGATCAGGGCCAGCAGGTCGTGCAGCTCCGACATCGACCCCACGCGCACTTCGGTGACCACGTCGTGCGCGCCGCCGACCGCCGACACCAGCACGGTCTCGCTCATGTCGCGCAGGTGCTCCGCCACGAGCTCGACCGATCCATCGGTGCGGATCGAGACGTGGGCGAGGACGTGCTGGCCGAGGAACACGGGGTCGACGGCGGCGACGACACGCACGGTGCGGTCGGCGAGCATCGTGCGCAGTCGCGCGGCGACAGCGGCTCTGGACTGCCCGAGCCGCTCGGCGAGGGAGAGGATGCTCGCCCGGCCGTCTTCCTGCAGCGCGCGGATGAGTTCGGCGTCGAAATCCATGGTTCCGCCCATTTCGTCAGTTTCCTGCGATCGCACGCTTCGCCGTGCGTAAGTTCAGTGTAGGAGAGGTGATCGCCGTCGGGAAGACGCGCATTGCACAGATGCGCGATCATATATCCAGTGAATCTCCGTTATCGCTGGAGTTCTGCCCTTGCTGACGGGCCCGCACCTCCGTAGCATCCTTCGCTATCCGACATCTTCCGCAAAGGAGCGGGCACCCCCATGACCACTACCCCCACCAGCGGCACCCACAGCCGGGCGCGCCGCGCCGGCATCGCCGCCTTCGTCGGTACCACCATCGAGTGGTACGACTTCTACGTCTACGCCACCGCCGCGGCGCTCGTCTTCGGTCCACTGTTCTTCCCGAGCGGAGACCGGCTGGCCGAGACCGCAGCCGCCTTCGCGACCTTCGCGGTCGCCTTCCTCGTCCGGCCCCTCGGTGGCATCATCTTCGGTCACATCGGCGACAAGCTCGGCCGACGCACGTCGCTTGTCATCACGCTGCTGATGATGGGCGCGGCCACGGTGCTCGTGGGCTGCCTGCCCACCTACGAGAACATCGGCATCCTCGCCCCGATCCTCCTGATCCTGCTCCGTGCCGTGCAGGGCCTCGCGGTCGGTGGCGAGTGGGGTGGCGCGGTGCTCATGAGCGTCGAGCACGCCCCCGAGAAGTCGAAGACCTTCTACGGCGGCTTCACGCAGCTCGGCAACCCGGCCGGTGCGCTGCTGGCATCGGGCATCTTCGCGATCATGACCCGGATGGGCGACGACTTCATCATCAACGGCGGCTGGCGCATCCCGTTCCTGCTGTCGATCGTGCTGGTCGGCGTCGGCTTCTGGGTCCGTTATCGCGTCGAGGAGACCCCGGTCTTCGAGGCGAAGGTCGAGGGCCGCAAGCAGTCGATGCCGCTGGCCTTCGCGCTGCGCACCAACTGGCGCCCGATCCTGCTCGGCATCGGCATCCTGCCGATCTCGACCGGCGGCTACTACCTGGCCACCACCTTCGCCACGGCCTATGCCACCGGCGACACGGTCGCGATCAGCGAGCAGGTCATCCTCGATGCCATGACGATCGCCTCCTTCGTGGAGTTCGTCGTTACCCTCCCCGTCGCCTGGCTGGGCGACAAGTGGGGGCGGAAGAACGTCATGTACATCGGTCTGATCACCTCGGTGCTCACCTTCGTGCCGTTCCTGCTGATCCTGCCCGGACGCATCGAACCGCTCATCTTCCTGTTCGCCTCGCTGGTGCGCATCGCGATGAGCGCCACCTACGCACCGATCGCCGCCCTGCTCTCGCAGATGTTCCGCCCGCAGGCCCGCTACACCTCGATCGCCCTCTCCTACGGTGTCGGCGCAGCGGTCTGGGCCGGATTCTCGCCGTGGTTCGCGACGCAGCTGATCGCCTGGACCGGCAGCATCTGGTCGGTGATCGCGATGTTCATCGGCATGGCCCTCATCGCCGGAATCTGCACCCGCCTCGCGCCGCAGCACTCCGACGAGGCTCCCGTGACGGCGTCCTTCACCGCGCGTACGGACACCACGGCGAACCGGCTGCCCTGACGCCGGAGCGTCCCCGACAGCCCGCCTTCCTCCGTACGCCACGACCGCGAACAGGTTCCCCATGAGAAAGCTCACCCCCTTCGACCGCTCGGCTCAGACGGCTCCCCTCCTCCTGACCGCGCACGCCATCCATACCGCGGATGACGACGCCACCACGGCGACGGCGATGTTGACCGATCGCGGGCGCATCCTCGCGATCGGTACCCCCGCCGAGTGCGAGGCGGCGGCGGAGGGGGTGGGCCTCTCGCCCGAGCGCATCGATCTCGGCGACGCCGTGATCGTCCCCGGCTTCGTCGACGCGCACGCTCATCCGCTCATGTTCGGGCAGATGATGAGCTGGGTCGACTGCGGCCCCGAGAAGGCGGGCAGCATCCCCGAGATCGTGGCGCTGCTGAAGGCGGCTGCCTCCGACCTCCCCGAGGGGCGCCCGGTGCGCGGCTACGGCTACGAGCAGCGCAACCTCGCCGAGAAGCGCCACCCCACCCGGTTCGAGCTCGACGAGGTCGCCGCCGACCGCGAGGTCTACCTCATGAACGCCTCGGGTCACGGCGGTGTGGTGAACTCGTACACGCTCGCCATCAACGATGTCGACAGGGACACCCCGAACCCCGACGGCGGAGAGTTCTTCCGCGACGCGGACGGCGAGCTCACCGGGGAGCTGTCGGATGCGGCGTGCAACATCCTCACCGGCGTCCACGGCGTGAAGATCGGCCACCACGGTCCGAACTTCCACCTGGCGGACGAGCCGGAGGAGCACCTGCGCCAACTCGACGCGGCGACGCAGCGGTTCCTGGCCGGGGGAGTGACCTCGATCGGCGACGCCCAGGTCACCCGTCGCGAGTTCGACATGTACCTGCGCCTCGCCGAGGCCGGGCGCCTGGAACTGCGGGTGTCGATGTACCTGCTGTCGCACCTGCTCGACGAGGCGCTCGAGATGGGTCTCGTCGGACAGTTCGGCAACGCGCACCTCAGCTTCGCCGGCATCAAGTTCTACGCCGACGGCACGCTGGGCGGCTGGACCGCATACTTCCCCGACGGCTACGTGGGCGATCCCTGCCGCACCGGCCAGCTGTACCACGAGCCCGCCGAGTACGAGGGGCTCATCCGCAAAGCGCACGCCGCGGGGTTGCAGACCGCGACCCACGCCCAGTCGCCCACCGCGATCGAGATGGTCGTGTCCGCGATCGAGGCCGCGCTCGCCGAGCACCCCGATCCCGACGCCCGTCACCGCATCGAGCACTGCGGCCTGCCGACTCCCGAGCAGATCGAGCGGATGGCCGCCTCCGGCATCCGTCCGGTCAACCAGACCCAGCACTACTTCAACTGGGGCGAAGGTGTGGAGGAGGCCATCGGCACTCCGGGCGAGCGCTTCAACCCGCTGGGCGAGTTCGAGCGCGCGGGCGTGCCGTTCACGATCTCGTCCGATGCCCCGGTCGCCGAGCCCATCCCGCTCGAAGCCATCCAGACGGCCGTGACCCGAGTCACGCGCCGGGGGCACAAGCTCGGGCCGGACGACCTGCGCGTCTCGGCGCTCGCAGCTCTGCGCGCACACACGATCGAAGGTGCCGTGTCGATCGGCCGCGAAGACGATCTGGGGTCGCTCGAAGTCGGCAAGTACGCCGACTTCGCGGTGCTCTCCGGCGATCCGCTGGCCGTTCCCGCCGAGGAGATCTCGGCGATCACGGTGCGCGAGACCTGGGTCGACGGCGTCCGTCGTCACCGAGTGTGAGGATGATCCGATGAGCAGCGACACCACAGCGGCAGAGCAGTACGCCGACACCGCCGGGCGCGCCGTGCTGGAGACGATCCGCGCGTACGGGGTCACCGCGATCTTCGGCATCCCCGGCACCCACAACCTCGAGCTCTACCGCCCGCTCGCCGACCTCGGCATCCGCGCGGTGACGAACCGTCACGAGCAGGGCTCCGGCTACGGTGCCGACGGGTGGGCCCAGCAGACCGGCCTCCCCGGAGTGGTCATCACGACTTCAGGCCCCGGTCTGCAGAACGCCATGAGCGCGATCGGCACGGCGTTCTGCGAGTCCCGTCCGCTCATCGTCCTCTCGCCGGGGGTGCCCCTCGGGGCGGAGTTCGCCGACGTGGGCACCCTGCACGAGACGAAGGATGCCACGGCCATGGTCGGCGCGATCGCAGAGTGGTCGCGCCGCGTGACGAGCGCCGCCGAGGCGGTCGAGGCCGTGCACGACGCGTTCACCCTGTTCCGCACCGGGCGTCCTCGTCCGGTGCACATCGAGATCCCGCTCGATGTGCTGGAAGCGCCCGCCGACGTTCCCGCCGAGGCGCGGCAGCCGCGTCCGGTCCCTGCACGGGTCTCGGGTGAGTCGGCTGCGCTCGCCGAAGCGGCCCGGCTGTTGGCAGAGGCGAAGACCCCGGTGATCGTCGCCGGTGGGGGAGCCGTGGATGCCGCGCACGAGGTCACCCTCCTGGCCGAGCGTCTCGGAGCCCCGGTGCTGACCACGCTGAACGGCAAGGGCGTGGTCGACGAGCGGCATCCGCTCTCGCTCGGGTCGAACCTTCGTCTCGCCGCCGCCCGTGCTGTCGCGGAGGCCGCCGACGTGCTGCTCGTGGTCGGCTCGAAGCTCGGTGAGGCCGAGCTGTGGGCGCCGCGGCTCGAAGCCCGCGGGGCCGTGATCCGCATCGACATCTCGCTCGCGCAGCGCGACAAGAACCTCGCCGCGACGGTCGGGATCACGGGGGATGCAGCTGCCGTTCTGGACGCGCTGTCGACTGCCCTCCCCGCCGGTGTACGCCCGGCGCGTGACCTCACCGTCGAGCGCACCGCGATCGACGCCGAGATGCGCGCGACCGCCCCCGACACGGTGGCACTGGCCGAGATCATCGTCGAGGCCCTGCCCGCCGATGCCATCGTCGCGGGCGACTCGTCGCAGATCGTCTACATGGCACTCGGCAGCGTGCTGCCGTCGGCGCATCCGCACTCCCTGCTCTACACCCCGACCTACGCCACCCTCGGCTACGGTCTTCCGGCAGCGATCGGTGCCGGAGTCGCGCAGACCGAGCACCCGGTCGTGACCGTGATCGGCGACGGCGCCCTGATGTTCTGCGTGAACGAGCTGGTGACGGCGGTCGAACAGCGCCTCGACATCACGATCGTGTGCGTCGACAACGGCGGGTATGCCGAGATCCGTCAGAACGAGGTCGACCGCGGCATGGAGCCGATCGGCGTCGACCTGGTACAGCCCGACTGGGCAGCGCTCGCCTCGGCCTTCGGCGCGACCGGGCGGCGGGTGGAACGCCGTGACGACATCGCATCGAGCATCCGCGCCGCGATCACCGACGGGGGAGTGCAGCTGGTGCACATCCCGCAGAGTGCGCTCTGAATCCCTCGACATCCCCGACAAACAGGAACGAGCAATGACCGACAACATCGGCCCCATCGACGCCTCCGTGAACCCGCGGTACTCCGGCATCGCGACCTTCGCCCGGCTGCCGCGTATCGAAGACGTGCCGCGTGCGGACATCGCCGTCGTCGGCATCCCCTTCGACTCCGGTGTGAGCTACCGACCGGGCACGCGCTTCGGCCCGTCGCACGTGCGGGAGTCCTCGCGGCTGCTGCGCCCCTACAATCCCGCCCAGGACGTGTCGCCGTTCGCGATCGCGCAGGTGGTGGACGCCGGTGATATCCCGGTCAACCCGTTCGATCTCACCGAGGCCGTGACCGAGGTCGAGCGCGCGGCGCTGGCGCTCGGCGAGCAGGTGCAGCGCATCGTCACGATCGGCGGCGACCACACGGTCGCTCTGCCACTGCTGCGTGCGGTGGCGGCGAAGCACGGGCCCGTGGCTGTGCTGCACTTCGATGCGCACCTCGACACCTGGGACACCTACTTCGGGGCCCCCATCACGCACGGCACTCCCTTCCGACGCGCGAGCGAGGAGGGACTGATCGACCTCACCGCGAGCTGCCATGTCGGCACCCGTGGCCCCCTGTACTCCAAGCAGGACCTGGAGGACGACGAGCGCCTCGGCTTCTCGATCGTGTCGAGCGAATACATCGAGGAGCACGGGGTCGAGGCCGCCATCGCCCGCATCCTGCAGCGCATCGGCGACAAGCCGCTGTACGTGTCGATCGACATCGACGTGCTCGACCCCGCCCACGCGCCCGGCACCGGCACCCCCGAGGCCGGCGGGCTGACGAGCCGCGAGCTGCTGCGGATCTTGCGGGCCCTGGCCTCGCAGAACATCGTCGGGGCGGATGTGGTCGAGGTGTCGCCCGCCTACGACCACGCGCAGATGACCGGCATCGCCGCGAGCCACGTGGTCTACGAACTCGTGACCCTGCTGGCCGCCCGCCTCGCTGCCTGAGCCCCCCGGACCCCCGACCTCCCCGGCCCGCCGCCGGGCCGCCCCCGCCTCCTGAGTCGCCCCGCCTCTCGATTCAGCCTCCGGAGCAGGGCGGGCGGGGGGCGTGTCAGGTGTACGAGGCGGCGAGCAGCTCGGCGAACAGCTCCTCGGGGTCGCAGTCGACGCGTCGCCGGGTGAACCACTCGCAGATGTTCATGCAGTCGCGGTGCAGCAGGTCGAGGCCCTGTGGGTTGGCGATGATGTCGACGATCTGCGGCAGGTCGATCACGCGCACCCGCCCTTCGTGCACGAGCAGGTTGTATGCCGACAGGTCGCCGTGCGCGAAGCCGGCTGCGGCGAAGGTCCGCATCAGGTCGACCGTCTGCGCGTAGAAGTCCTGCAGCTCGGCGCGATCGCTGCGCACCTGGGCGAGGCGGGGCGCGGCCGTGCCGTCGGAGGTGCCGAGGAACTCCATCAGTACCTCGGTTCCGTTCACCTGCACCGGGTACGGCACGGGTGCGCCGAGCTCCCACATCCGGCAGAGCGCCTCGAACTCGGCGAACGACCACTGCGCTGCGGCCACCTCCCGGCCGTGGACCGACTTCCGTGCGAGCGCGCGCGTATCGCGGGTGTTCCGGGTGCTGCGGCCCTCCGTGTAGATCGACGAGCGGTGGAAGCTGCTGTGCTCGGCGCTGCGGTATCGCTTGGCGGCGAGCAGGCTGTGCTGCGTCGGGTCGCCAGGCACCGCGCGTTCGAGCAGGAACACGTCGGCTTCCTTGCCGGTCTTGAGGATGCCTCGCTCCGTGTCGAGCGCCCCGGCCGAGGTCACGACCCATGCGGGCCGGGGTTCAGGACCTCGCTCGGAAGGGGTGACCGCCGGCCACGTGGTCCAGCGCTGCCCCTCGCCGGGAACGACGTCGGCGAAGGTTAGTTCGGTCTCGAGGGCGTCGAAGGAAGAGGCGTCGAAAGAAGAGGATGGTGCGTCGAAGGACGCGGCTTCCGAGGAAGCGAAGAGATCAGACACGATGTGGCTCCGGGAGCAGGAGGCCACACCAGGATCAGGAGCGGGTGGCCTCGAGGGGAAGGTGGTCGGCGGAGAGCGCGACAAAGACGGTGTTCATGTCTTCGGCTCCTTCCGCTCGGGCTTCCCGGGATCCTCCCGGTGCGTCGTCGAGCCTAGGGTGTCGACGACACCGTGTCCAGAGGCGCGTGTCTAGAGGCGCGTGTCCAGAGGGGGCCTGAGCCGGACGAGTACTCCATCGCCTTCGCCGCCGGTTGCGACCACCCAGGAGTCGCCCGCCCAGACGGCGGCATTCGCGCCACAGAGGAACGGCAGCGGATGCTCTCCGGAGGCGTTGCCCAGACGGAGGGCGTCACCGGAGCGGAGCGTGCCGTCGCTCGGGATGTCGGTGCACCTCATCCGACGCTCGATCGCCGCTCGCGCGTCGGATGAGCCGCCGACGATCACGCCCTGCGCGTCGCTCGGTTGCGGTCGTCCGCCCCACCACAGGGCTGTGCCGTCCGGTGCGACCGCGACGAGCGGACGATCGGCGACCTGCGCCTCCCTGCTCAGCTCCGTACCGTCGGCGGCGAGCACGATCCGCGCGGACGGAGTGGCGAGGTACATGTGTCCGGCGTCGTCGACATCAAGGCTGATCGGCGGGACGCCGGGGCGAGCGCCCGGTGCGTCGTCGAGGTCGATCGGACCGCCGTGCAGCAGCGTCCGAGCGCCGCTGTCGACGTCGACGCGCAGCACCTCGTAGTCGAGGTAACCGTCGGATGGGCGCGGCTGGTACCGCACGACCAAGGCGTCTCCCTCGTGCACGGCGACATCCCCGAACTCGAAGTCCCCGAAGTCGAAGTCGCCTTCGTCGCCGACGGCATCTCCCGGCAGATCACGCACCGCCATGGTGGTGGTATCGAGCACCGAGAGCATCGGCATCACATGCAGCCGGTCGCCCTGCAGTAGGACCAGTTCGGTGGGCGAGAGCGCGGCGATCGCCCCGACATGCGAGAGCGGGTCTTCGGGCTCGGTGTTGAACCGGGTGAGCGTCTGGCCATTGGCCCCGACGTGCAGCCATGATCCGGACGAGACGGTCCAGAAGCCGCCGGCCCCGTCGTCGGACAACACACGCATCCCGTAGGCCAGATCGATCGGCTCGCCGGCCGGTGTGGCCTCCGGGCCCGCGCCGACGGAGGAGTTCTGGAACGGGATCGCCTCGAGTGTCCAGTCCTCAGGCCCGACCGCCTGCTGCGGGGTGCATCCGGCGGTGAGCATGATCGCCGCGATGACCGAGGCGCCGTGCAGCATCCGCTGCCGTGCCCCTCCGCGCTCCTGCATATCGATACTCTGCACGCTCCGGCTGGGAACTCCCCGCCTCTCCGCTGGCCCGCCGGAACCGGACCGGACGAATGGTCGGATGCGGCGGACGCCTGATCGGGCGTCGGCCTCCGCGGACTGCGAGTGTGGAGAACATGACCACGACTGCCCCCGTCCCCACCCTGCCGCCGTCCGCGGCTGTCCGCATCCGCTACGGCGGACTGATCGTCCTGATGCTGATGGGGTTCCTGCTGGTCACGGCCGAGTTCCTTCCCAACGGCGTCCTCACCGAGATGGCCGACGGGCTCGGGGTCACCCCGGGGCAGGCAGGGCAGACCGTCACCGTCACCGCGCTGGTGGGGCTCGTGGTCGCTCCGACCGTCGGACTCATGTTCCCGCGGCTCGACCGGCGGTCGCTGCTCGTATGGATGGCGCTCGCGGCCGCCGTGTCGAACCTCATCGTCGCGATCGCCCCGAACCTGATCATCGTGCTGCTGGCGCGCTTCCTGCTGGGCGCGGCGATCAGCGCGTTCTGGGCGATGTCGATCACGGTCGCGGCACGGCTCGCGGGACCGGAGAATCTCGGTCGCGGTGTCATGTTCACCTCGGCGGGGGTGTCGCTGGCGACGGTGGCGGGTGTGCCGCTGGGTGTCATGCTGAGCGAGCTCGTCGACTGGAGGATGGTCTTCGCCATCGCCGGTGTGCTGATGGTCGTCCTCGCCGTCGTCCTGCGTTTCGCGCTGCCCTCGGTTCCGGCCGAGAGGGCGTCGAGCCTGCGTCTGCTCGTGGACACGCTGCGCCGCCCGGGGATCGGTCTCGGCATGGTGGGCCACGTCCTGGTCGTGCTCGGACACTTCCTCGCCTACACCTATGTGCGTCTCGCGTTGGAGCGCATCCCCGAGGTGGACGCCTCGACCATCGTGGTGCTGCTGGCGCTGTTCGGCGTCGGCGGGCTCCTCGGCAACATCACGATCGGGCTCGTCATCGACCGCACCTTCGCGTTCTTCGCGGTGTTCGCACCGCTGGTGATCGCCGTGTCCGTGATCTCGATGATCCTGTTCTCCGGGTCGATCATCGGCGTCGGCATCGTCGTGCTGGTGTGGGGCTTCTTCTTCTCGTCCTGGTTGATCGTCGCCAACACCTGGGTCGGTCACCGCATGCCGGATCGTCTCGAAGCGGGAGGCAGCCTGGTGGTCGTCGGGTTCCAGGGAGCGATCACGCTGGCGGCGGGCATCGGCGGTCTCCTCGTCGACACCCTGAACGTCGAGCTCGTCTACGTGATCGGCGCGATCGCGCTGCTCGCCGGTGCGGTGCTCTTCGGCGTCTCCAACCGGGTCAGCAGCAGGGACTGAGCCGCGCGCGGCCTCAGGCCGAGACGGGGAGGCGGTGGGCGAGCCGCCACGACGAGGGGGTCAAGCCGGTGCGGCGTCGGAACGCACGGCTGAACCCCTCGTCGGAGGCGTATCCCAGCTCGCGCGAGATGTCGGAGACACTGCGTCCTGCCTCGAGCATGCGCTTCGCCGCGTCGACACGCACCTCGGTCACATAGTCCGCCGGTGAGCGGCCGACCGCGCTGCGGAACCTCTCCGCGAAGGTCGACCGCGACATGGCGCCGATGCCGGCCAGGCGCTCGACCGTCCAGTCGCGTCCTGGCTCCTCGCGGATGGCGTCGACGACGCGGTCGAGGAATGGATCGTTCGACAACGAGGGCCATCCCGTCGGCGCGCAGCCGTTCGCCGCCCATGCCCTGATCAGGGACAGCAGCACGGTGGTCGCCATCATGCGGCAGATGATGGGGTCGCCCTGGCGTGCGGGTGTCACCGTGTGATCGATGACCCCCATGTTGAGGGCGAGGGCTGCGGCGGCGGGCTCCACGGCGTCGAAACCGGTGACCGTGAGGAACGGGGGCAGCAGGGCGGGGAGCGGGGATGCCGCATCCGCGAGCTCGATGTCGGCGATCATCAGACTCGTGTCGTCCTGTGCTTCGAGGACGAAGGGCGAACGACCGAGCGTCAGGAACGCGTCCCCCGCCACGAGCATGTCTCGGCGGGCCTTCGGGTCGAGGGCGAGGGAGTCGAGCGAGAAGCGCTTCGAGTCGGTGTCGACGTCGAGTCGGCAGCCGTCGCCGAGCGGCGGGTGCCCGTTCACGCCTCCTGCGGCGACGTAGACCAGGGTGATGCTGTCGGCCGGGATGGGCAGCAGCGATCCCGCGGGCAGCGAGGCGCGTCGACCGATGCCGACACGGAGGTCGACGGAGCCGAGCACGTTCGAGAGCGCATCCGCATCCACTGTCACCATGCCTTCGGCAACGCCGTCGGGCCGTTCGCTATTCCGTCGCGCCGTCTGTGGTGGCCTTGCGATGATGCGCTGTGCGGTGTCGGAGCTCCGCTGACCGACCTCAACCATTCGGTTGATTCGGAGCCCTGAGCGTGCGGATACGGTGGAGGGACACCACCCGAGGAGTACCGTGTTCCGCACCCCCGACCGCCTGTTCCGAGTTCTCGCGATCGCCGAGGCGATCACCTGGACGATCCTGATCTCCGCGATCATCGCGCGCGCCGTCGGCGCTCCAGGAGTCGTGGTGACCGTGGGCGGTGGCATCCACGGGTTCGTGTTCCTGTCGTACGCGGCGACGGCGATCCTGGTCGCGCTGAACCAGCGCTGGCATCCCGGCGTCGGCGTGCTCGCGGTGGCCAGCGCCATCGTCCCCTATGCGACGATCCCCATGGAGATCTGGCTGCATCGCACCGGCCGACTCACCGGAGACTGGCGCCTCGAGGCGACGGACGATCCGCGCGATCGGCGCTGGTACGACCGGCTGATGCGGTGGTTCCTGCAGCGGCCGTGGGTGCTCGCGCTGCTGCTGGTCGTGGGCATCGTCGCGCTGTACGTCATCCTGCTGCTGATCGGCCCTCCCGGCGGGAAGTGAGCCGACGCGGGCCGTCCTCCGCCGTTCAGGGCGTGACCACGACCGCGTTCTCCTCGTTGATCTTCGCCATGGTCGCTTCGGCGTCCCCGGCGGTGCAGTCCACGATCACGGAGAGTCCCACCCCGGTCTGGGTGAAGGCACGTGCGGCCATCAGCCAGGTGCGGCTGCCGTCCACTCCGACGACCTGACGCGTCTCGACGCCGCCGTTCCCTCCCGCCATGTAGCTGAACTCACCGGTGGTGGCGAGCGGCGTGATGTCTGCCGTCGGCATCTGCAGCAGCACGCCGAGGATCGCGTCGGACGACGCGCTGTCGTCACCGGGGACCACGGCCACGTCGGTCGTGTGACCCTGCCAGAACCGTGCCGTGCAGGTGCCGTCGACCGTGCCGTAGGTCCACCCGCCGTTGCCGTCGTCCGGCGCGACGATCTTCCACCCGTCGTCGACGACGAGACCGTCGCCCCACTCGATGTAGGTGTCGCTCGTGAGATCGAGCCCTTCCGCGAAGGTCAGGGTCGAACCGGAGGGGCCGTCGGCCGGTGCGTCGGTTTCCGTGCCCGCGGAGGGAGCGTCGGAGGGCGAGCCCGTCGGGATCTGCGCGTACAGACATCCGCTGAGGGACAGGACGGCCAGGGTGGCGACGGCCGCGGCGGTCAGGCGCAGGGAGATCGAGAAGGCGCGCGTCATGCCGGTCAGCCTAGTCCGGTCCCGTTGCGCTCTCACGCCGATGATCGTTCAGTGCGCGGTGGCCACGCCGATCGAGTCGTGCACCATGACCGCCGCGACCCGAGCGCCCGCACCTGCTGCGACGATCAGCTGCTGCGGTCCGGGAGCCGCCGCGTCGCCTGCAGCGTAAAGTCCGGGTACGTCCGTGCGCCCTGAGCGGTCGATGCGCAGATGCCCGGCGTCGTCCGTCGCCGGTGCGATCCCTTCGAGGAACGACAGCGTGCTGTGCCATTTGGGGCGTACGAATCCGCCGTCGATGGCGACCGTCGTGCCGTCAGCCAGGCGGATGCTCTCGATCTGACCTCGGTCGCCGACGAGCTCGACGATGGGTTCCCGGCGTAGCGCGATCCCGGCGGCGGCGAGTTCGACCTCCTCCTCCGCCGTGACCACATCCGCGCCGTGGGTGAACACCGTGAGGTTCTCGGTCAGGCGACCGATGAGGCGGGCACGTTCGGCGATGTCCGGTGCCTCACCGATGAGGGCGAGGCGACGACTCCGGAGCTCCCAGGCATCGCAGGCGGCGCAACTGAACAGACTCATGCCGTAGTAGCCACGGAGGTTCGGCACCTCGGGGAGCGTCTCGCGCAGGCCGGTGGCGAGCAGCACGGCGCGTGCCGTCACCGTCGTCTCCGCCTCGCGGCGCCCGATCTCGGCCGCGAACCCGCCGTCGCTCGGGCGAAGCGAGGTGACGCGGGTGCGCCGTCGCACCTCGACGTCCGGATATGCCGAGAGCTCCTCCCTCGCGAGCCGTCGCAGCTCCTGCGGCGGGATGCCGTCGCGGGTGAGGAAGCCGTGCGACCGCAGGGTCGCAGCATTGCGTGGACGATCGGCGTCGATCACCAGCACGCGCATGAGTGCGCGGCCGAGGTTGAGGGCGGCGGACAGACCGGCCGGCCCGCCGCCGACGATGAGCACGTCGTAATCGGTGCTCTCGCTCCCACCCATCGCCGCAGATCTCATCCGCACGGTCCTTCCGAGAAAGGGACGGATCCATGCCGCGGCGTCTGCCGGGCGACACCGCCGGGGCGGCCGGTAAGGCTCGCCTTACTCTCATCCTGCCACGGTTCGACGCCCGCGGCGCCGTGTGCCTCAGCCCCGCCGCACGGGCTGCTGCAGTTCCGTGACCCAGTCCGACTGGTCGTCGGAGACGGCGCGCACGTAGAGCTCGCGGCAGGGGCCGTCGTGCGTGAGGCCGCGGGCCACGATCTCGGTGTGGATCGCGTGCCAGCTCTCGGCGATGTGCTCCATCGAGCCGAGGTGGATGCCGCACACGGCCTCGTCGGCCGGAGGCAGCTCGATGATCTCGAGACCTTCCCGTGCGGGCCCGGCATAGATGTATCCGGCGATGACCTGCAGGGCGTCGTCGAGGGTCTCGTACTGGGCGATCGGGGTCGCCAGGGAGTGGTCGTCGCCGATGATGTCCGCCACAGTGTCGAACGCGGGACCGACGACACCTGCGACGGCGGGCTGGTCGGCCACGATGGTGCGGATCGCGGCCAGGCGGACGGCGGGGAGCGGCTTGTCGATGATCTCGATCTGGGACATGTGATTCTCTCTCTCGATGAGGTGGAGGCGCCTTTCCACGTCGACGAGTCTCTCTGCGGCGACGCGGTGCTCCTGCTCGACCTCGGTGCGACGGATCCGCAGCAGAGCGGCGATGCGCTCGGCATCGACGCCACGGTCGAGGATCGCGGAGATGTCATCGAGCCCGAACCCCAGCTGGCGCAGGGCGACGATCCGGTGCAGCCGTTCCAGCTGTGACGGATCGTAGGAGCGATAGCCGCTGAACTCGTCCACGTGGGCGGGCATGAGCAGGCCGGCGGCGTCCCAATGCCGGAGCATCCGGTGGGTCACCTGGCCGATCTGCGCGAACGCTCCGATGGACAACATGCCTCAGTTCTCCCGTCTGCCACTGTGTGAGGGTCAAATGAGTGTGAGGGTCAAATGGCTCTCGGGGTCAAGTATCGCGGTGGGACGGCGGGGGCATCGGCGCGCTAACGTCGACGCGTGGACGAAGAGGTGCTGGCCGGGGGGAACGCGAGCGGGGCCGTGGTGCGCATCGGCGACACGGTGCGCAAGGCGTGGACGGCGGCCACTCCGAGCGTCGATCATTTCGTCGCGGCGATGCGGGTGGCGGGGGTCGATGCGCCGGAACCGCGTGGCCGCGACGGAAGGGGGCGGCACGTCGTGGAGTTCGTGCCGGGAACCCTGGCCATGGACGGTGAGCGGCTGACGGTGGCCGAGCTGAGGCGCGTCGGCTCGATGATCCGCGGGATCCACGACGCCAGTGCCCGCTACACGCCGCGGGCGGACGCGGTCTGGGAGACGGCGATCGTCGCGCCCGGTGCCGAGCTCATCTGCCACAACGATCTGGCGCCATGGAACCTCGTCGTCGGCGACCGCTGGGTGTTCATCGACTGGGATGCCGCCGCTCCGAGCACCCGGCTCTGGGACCTCGCCTACGCGGCACAGGCGTTCGCCCTGTCGGATGTCGGACGAGACCCGGTGGATGCGTCTCGGGATCTCGCTGCGCTGGTCGATGGATACCGGGCGGACGATGTCATGCGCCGTGATCTGCCTCACGGCATGGAGGACCGGACGGCGGCGATGCTCGCGCTGCTCGAACGGTCTCACGCCGTCGGCGACGAGCCGTGGGCCTCGATGTACGTGGACGGGCACGGCGACCACTGGGCGAACGCGCTGCGGTACGTACGGGAGCATCGAGCGGTGTGGGCCGGAGCCCTCGGCGGGGGCTGAGCGGCTTTCCGGAGTGCTCTCGGGTGCAGCGACGACCACATTCCGGCATATCGTTTTTCTGCTGTGATCTGGGGCTTCGAATGTCGGTGGCCCCTGATTCACTGCAGGTATGACGGCACCGGCTGACGCGACGCTCGAGCAGGTGGGCGCGCTCGCCGCGCTCACCGAGATGCTCGTCGAGGTCGAGCGGACGATCAGCAGTCTGCAGGCCGCGCGCGACGGCATCCTGGCGTTGGGGTCACGGATCGCTCTCGAGGTCGCCGACCAGGCGGAGCATCCCGATCACGGCGACATGTCGGCGCGCACGGTGGCTGCCGAGTTCGCCGCCGCCCTGCGGGTGAGTGATCGGACGGTGCAGCGCCGGATGGCAGACGCGGCATGGATCGTGGAGCGCTTCCCACTGGTCTGGGAGGCGCAGGGCGCCGGTCGCATCAGTGCGGCGCACGCCCGGGTCATCTGCGAAGCCGGGGAACACCTCGATGAGGGGGCGACTCTTGATGCCTATGCGACGCAGGTGATCGCCTTCGCCGAGTCGGAGTCTCCGGGGCGAGTGGGCCGCATGGCTCGGCTGGTGGCTGAACGATTCCAGGCACGGTCGATCGAGGACCGGCACCTCGACGCACGGGAGAAGAGATCCGTGTGGGTGAAAGACGTCGGCGACGGGATGTCGCAGTTGGGCCTGCTCGGGCCGTCGACGCTCGTCCACGGCGTCTTCGACCGGCTGACGCAGATGGCCAAGATCGTGCAGGGAGCGGATGAACCTTCGGGTCCGGAATCGGCCGTTGCCACCACCGATCCGCCCACCACCGATCCGTGCACCTCTGATCCGTGCACCTCTGATCCGCGCACCTCTGATCCGCGCACCGTCGCTCAGCTCCGTGCCGACCTCGCCCTCGACCTGCTCCTCGCGGGTGCTCCGATCGGGCACGACGCTCCCGAGGGGCTCCTCTCGGGTGTCCGTGGAGCGGTGTCGATCACCGTTCCCGTCACCACCCTGATCAGAGGCGGCGGGGCGTCGGCCGAGTTGAACGGTTGCACTCCCATCGACCTCGAGACCGCTCGCGCGCTCGCCGGAGCGGCCTCCGGATGGGATCGAGTGCTGACCCACCCGATCACCGGCGCGCTTCTCGCAGTCGACCGCTATCGTCCGGGGTCTGATCTGAAGCGACATCTGAGAGCGAGGGATCAGCGCTGCCGATTCCCCGCCTGCGGATATGCCTCCACTGATTGCGACATTGATCATCATCACGACGCCGCTCTCGGGGGAGCCACTCGCGAATCGAACCTCGGCCACCTCTGTCGGCGCCATCACATGCTCAAACACCACTCTCCGTGGATGGTCGAAGCTCTGGGTGCCGGTGTCTACGCCTGGACGAGTCCGACCGGCAGGGTCTACGTCGACCGGCCGCCCCTGCAGAACACCGTCACCTTCACCGAAGACCTCGCGGTGGCCCCGTTCTGAGCCCTTCCTCAAAGTTGAGCCAGTTCATATCAAGTTCATTTGACTCCTCGTCGACGCCGAAGTACACTTGAGTCATCGCGACTCAGGTTTTCCTGATCGCCGCAGATTTCTGAGACACAGAGAACTTCCCACGAAGAGAACTTCCAACAAAGGAGAGAACACATGGCACGTGCTGTCGGTATCGACCTCGGAACCACCAACTCCGTCGTCAGCGTCCTCGAGGGTGGCGAGCCCAAGGTCATCGCCAACGCAGAGGGCTTCCGCACGACCCCTTCGGTCGTGGCCTTCACCAAGGACGGGGAGGTGCTCGTCGGTGAGACCGCGAAGCGCCAGGCCGTCACCAACGTCGACCGGACGATCGCTTCCGTCAAGCGCCACATGGGCACCGACTGGACCTTCGACGTCGACGGCAAGAAGTGGACGCCGCAGAAGATCTCCGCGCGCATCCTGATGAAGCTGAAGCGCGACGCCGAGGCGTACCTGGGCGACACGGTGACCGACGCGGTCATCACGGTCCCCGCGTACTTCAACGACGCCGAGCGTCAGGCCACCAAGGAAGCCGGCGAGATCGCGGGCCTCAACGTCCTGCGCATCATCAACGAGCCGACCGCTGCCGCTCTGGCGTACGGCCTCGACAAGGGCAAGGAAGACGAGCTCATCCTGGTCTTCGACCTGGGTGGTGGAACGTTCGACGTCTCGCTGCTCGAGGTGGGCAAGGACGACGACTTCTCCACGATCCAGGTGCGCGCCACCGCCGGTGACAACCGCCTCGGTGGAGACGACTGGGACCAGCGCCTGGTCGACTACCTGATCAAGCAGTTCAAGGAGACCACGGGCGTCGACGTCTCGGGTGACAAGATCGCCCTGCAGCGTCTCAAGGAAGCTGCGGAGCAGGCGAAGAAGGAGCTGTCCTCCTCGACGTCGACCAGCATCAACCTGCCGTACCTGTCGCTGACCGACTCCGGCCCCGTGTCGCTGTCCGAGACCATCACCCGCGCGAAGTTCGAGGACCTCACGAAGGACCTGCTCGACCGCACCAAGAAGCCGTTCGAGGATGTCATCCGCGAAGCCGGCATCAAGGTGTCCGAGATCGACCACATCGTGCTCGTCGGTGGATCGACGCGTATGCCCGCGGTCGCCGAGCTCGTCAAGCGCGAGACCGGCAAGGACGCCAACAAGGGTGTCAACCCGGACGAGGTCGTCGCCGTCGGTGCCGCCCTCCAGGCCGGTGTCCTCAAGGGCGAGCGCAAGGACGTCCTGCTCATCGATGTCACCCCGCTGAGCCTCGGCATCGAGACCAAGGGCGGCATGATGACCAAGCTCATCGAGCGCAACACGGCCATCCCGACCAAGCGCAGCGAGACCTTCACCACGGCAGACGACAACCAGCCGTCCGTCGCGATCCAGGTCTTCCAGGGCGAGCGTGACTTCACGCGTGACAACAAGCCGCTCGGCACGTTCGAGCTGACGGGTATCGCCCCGGCTCCCCGTGGCATCCCGCAGATCGAGGTCACCTTCGACATCGACGCCAACGGCATCGTGCACGTGTCCGCCAAGGACAAGGGCACCGGCACCGAGAAGTCGATCGTCATCTCCGGCGGCTCGTCGCTGTCGAAGGAAGACATCGAGCGCATGGTGCGCGAGGCCGAGGAGCACGCGGCCGAGGACAAGGCGCGTCGCGAGGCCGCCGAGGTCCGCAACCAGGCCGAGACGCTCGCGTACTCGATCGACAAGCTGATCACCGAGAACGACGACAAGCTGCCCGAAGACGTGAAGACCGAGGTCAAGGCCGATGTCGACGCGCTCAAGACGGCTCTGGCCGGTGAGGATGACGACGCTGTGAAGACCGCGTTCGACAAGCTCAACCAGTCGCAGTCCAAGCTCGGCGAGGCCATCTACGCCTCCTCGCAGGCGGATGCCGCTGCCGGCGCTTCGGCTGACGGCGAGGCCCCGGCCGGTGACGCTCCCTCCTCCGACGAGGACGTCATCGACGCCGAGGTCGTCGACGACGAGGACGAGAAGAAGTAACCATGACCGACAAGAACTTCGACGAGAACCAGAATCCTGAGTCCGCCGAAGGTCGCAGCGAGGGGTCGGATGCTCAGGCATCCGGCCCCGCGCCGCACCACCAGGACTCCCGCGATGCGCAGGCCGCCGAGGGCTCGGACGAGACCCCGGCAGACGGCGCTCCCGACGACCTGACGGTCGACGACATCCTCGGCGCGACCCAGACCGGCGAGGCCGCGGCGGAAGACGCCGTGCTCGCCGACCTCGAGTCCACTCTGCTGAACGACCTCAAGCGTCTGCAGGCCGAGTACGCCAATTACCGTCGCCGCACCGAAGAGCAGCGGCAGGTCGAGATCGAGCGGGCGAAGGGCGAGGCCGCCAAGGGCCTGGTCCCCGTGCTCGACGACCTCGATCGCGCGGCCCAGCACGGTGATCTGGTCGAGGGCACGCCCTTCGCCGTGATCGCCGAGAAGGTGCGCACGGTTGTGGAGCGTCTCGGAGTGGTCGCGTACGGCGAGAAGGGCGAGGAATTCGACCCGCAGCGTCACGAGGCGATCTTCCAGCAGCCGACGCCCGGCGCCGAGAAGACCACGATCCTCGAGGTCGTCGAGGTGGGCTATCGTCTCGGTGATGTCGAGCTGCGCCCTGCGAAGGTCGTCGTCGCTGTCCCGGAAGGGTAGGTGATCGATGGCCAGCCAGGATTGGTTCGACAAGGACTTCTACAAGACCCTCGGGGTGTCCAAGGACGTCAGCGATGCAGAACTGAAGAAGACGTACCGCAAGCTCGCGCGCAAGTATCACCCGGACTCCAATCAGGGTGATGCCAAGGCCGAGGCGAAGTTCAAGGAGATCAGCGAGGCCTACTCGGTGCTCTCCGATGCGGAACAGCGCAAGGAGTACGACGAGATCCGCGCCATGGGCTCCGGTGCCCGCTTCACGGCGGGCGGCCAGGGCGCAGGCGGCTTCGAAGACGTGTTCAGCCGTTTCGGCCAGCAGGGCCGAGGGCAGACGGCGGACTTCGAGGACATCTTCGCGATGTTCAACCAGGGCCAGGGTGCGAGCTTCGGCGGCGGACGCTTCGGCCAGCCGAGCGGCGGCTACCGCGGCTTCGGCGGGCCGCAGCGCGGTGCTGACGTGACCGCGCGCACCACGCTCGACTTCGTCACCGCCGTGCAGGGCGAGACCATCTCGCTGCAGGGCGAAGACGGCAAGCCGTTCAAGGTGAAGATCCCCGCCGGTGTCGCCGACGGTCAGAAGATCCGTCTGCGCGGCCGCGGCCGGCCCTCGCCCGATGGTGGGGAGAGCGGTGACATCGTGGTGCAGATCACGGTGCGCCCGCACCCTGTCTTCACGCGCGACGGTCTCAACCTGCGCGTCGTCGTGCCCGTGACCTTCACGGAGGCGACCCTGGGGGCGACCATCGAAGTCCCGACCCTCGGCGGCGACGTGGTCAAGCTCCGCGTCGCACCGGGCACCCCCTCAGGGCGGGTGCTGCGGGTCAAGGGTCGCGGAGTCGCGACGTCGAAGGGCACGGGCGATCTGCTCGCCGAGCTCCAGGTCGCGGTGCCGACGCACCTCGACGAGGCCGCACGCGCGGCGCTGGAGAAGTTCCAGGAGCTCGAGCCCGATGAGAACCCGCGAGCCGAGTTGATGGCGAAGGCCCGGCGATGAGCAGTCGTCGGGATCACATCGCCGGGACAGGCGTTCGCGCCGGATCAGGCCGTTCTGTGAAGAACGCGCCTGTTCCGGCGCCTCTGCCTGAGTCCGCGCGTACGACAAGAGACACGGGTAGGAGAGGAGAGGGGAATCGATGATGAACGCCGACACCCCGGTGTTCGCGATCGCGGCCGCCGCCGAGCTCTCCGGCCTTCACCCTCAGACGCTGCGGCAGTACGACCGCATCGGCCTCGTCGTCCCCGGCCGTACCTCGGGCGGCTCGCGCCGCTATTCGTCTCGCAACATCGAGCAGCTGCGCGAGGTCGCACAGCTCTCCTCCGAAGGGGTGAGCCTTCCCGCGATCGCTCGTCTGCTCGACCTCGAAGACGAGAACAGAGCGCTGCGCAACCGGATCGCCGTGCTCGAAGCCGCCCTGCGCACCGAGCGGGAGAATCGCCCCGGCGTGCGCGTGTTCGCCGCAGGTTCCGCAGGTGTCGTGCCCATGCCGACCGGTCGCCGTCTGCGCCGCTCGACCGAGGTCGTGCTCTGGGACCCTAGAGGCAGCGCCTAGAGGCAGCGCCTAGAGGCAGCGCCTGGAGGCAGCGCCTGGAGGCAGCGCCTCGATCAGAGCGGCTCCACGGAGAACCGGAACGCCGCACCATTGCGGAACGGTTCGACGATCTCGAAGTTCTCGTACGCGGGACCCCCGGGGATCGGCGAAGAACTCGCCCAGTAGGACCAGCGGGCGTTGACCACTGCTTCGAGCGCCGGGTGCGGGTCATCCACGCGCCAGGTCTGCACGGCTCGACGACCGAGGAAGCGCCAGTGTTCCGCGGTATCAGCGGAGTACTCGACGGACCATGGCTCCTCCTCGTCGCCGGTGGCGCTCACCATCGCCGATTCCCCGTCGCGGGTCAGGTCGGCGAGCGGAAAGCGGCCGTGAGCGGTGAACGCGGTGCCCGAGAACTCCGGCCACAGCTCGGCAGGCGACACCACGCGGTCCGCCAGGTGCAGCAGCCGCAGTCGTGCCCAATTGCCCATCGTCGCGGTGAGGATCAGGTGTGAGAGCGGCACAGATGTCGCCCTCGTGAACCCCGCGACCTCCACCTCGTGCGGCCGGTCGGCGAAGAACCGTATCCTCACACTCACATCCGCACCGTTGGCGAAGCGTTCGACGCCGATCCAGACGGTGAGCGTCTCCACGCCCTCGACGGTACCGATCCGTCCACGGGCCGGGGCCGTCGACGGCATGGAGTTCGCACCTGCAGAATCGTCCGCCGACCAAAACCTCTTGCCCTGCTTGCCGGGATCCAGCGTGCTCGGCTCCATCTCTGAGAATCCCCGTTCTGTCGCGCCCTCCGGGACCGGCTCCACGGCGATGAAGTTCACCAGCCGCTCGTGGGGGTGGTCGAGGTAGGGGGTGAAGACGCGCAGGAGCCCGCGCGGCCCCGGTGTCGGCGGGATTCCGACCTGGAGCCCGCCGACAGGTCCCCACCGGGGCTCAGATGCGCCGTCACCAGAGGGCCGAAGCCAGTGGGGTGTCGCGAAGTCGAGCATGTCGACGACCCTAGTGTGTTGAAATCGATTTCGCTAGATTCGAGGAATCACGTCGATCGAGGAGGATCATGTCCCGCCCTGTCGCCTTCCTTCCTGTCGCCTTCCGCCGCGTGGCCGTGGCGGTATCCCTCGTTCTGGCCGTCGCTGTTGTCGGGTGCAGTGGAGAGGGTGGTGTGATCGTCGATCCCGATCCTGACAAACCGTTCGTGCTCGATGGGGTGTCCGGCCTCACCGAGATCGCGCAGCTCACGGGGCCTGGCGCCATGAACGACACGGAGTCGGTCTCGGTCGCGGGCACCGACCTCGGATCGATGGTGAACGTCGGTGACAAGACCTTCTTCTTCTTCGGCGACACGTTCGGCGAACGCGAGCCCGGGTCGATCGGTGGGCAGGGCGGGTTCTGGCGCTCGAACGTGGCTGCGTGGACGACCGACGACGACCCGTCGGACGGCATCGAGTTCGAGGGGTGGCTGGAGGATGAGGTCGGCCTCGCCGCGCCCCTCATCGAAGGCGATCACGACGCGAACGGCGCCGGTGGCGAGGTCACGAAGATTCCGACCTACGGCTTCGCTGTCGGAGACGCGATCTACGTCTCGTACATGTCGGTGCGTTTCTGGGGCAGCCCTGGAGCCTGGGATTCCAACTACTCCGCCCTCGTCGTCTCGCGGGATCTCGGATCTACATGGCGCCCTGTCGAAGGCGTGGAGTGGCCGGGTGACTCGAACTTCGTGCAGTTCGCGACGGCCGAGGTGAGGGACGGCGACGCGGACTGGATCTATTTCTGGTCGATTCCGTCCGGCCGATTCGGTGGTGTTCAGCTGATGCGCGTCCCGGCCACCGAGGACGCCGTCGAAGACCAGTCGGAGTACTCGTACTTCGCAGGTCTCGAAGGAGGGACGCCGCAGTGGAGCGACGACCTGCGCGACGCCGAGACGATTCTGGAAGGCACGGTCGGAGAGCTCTCGGTGATGTGGTCGACGTATCTGGACCGCTGGATCATGACCTATTCGGATGCCGGTTCGGCATACATCCGTGAGGGTGTCACGCCGTGGGGCCCGTGGGGCGAGGCGATCGAACTCGTTCCCCGCGAGGACCATCCCGGGTTGTACTCGCCGTACCTGAATCCGCGATACGTGAGCGACGGCGGACGTCGGATCTACTTCACGCTGTCGCTCTGGGATCCGTACAACGTCTTCTGGTTCTCCGCAGACCTGGAGCGCGCAGAGTGATCGACGCACGGATCATGCCTTGCGTATGAAATCGATTTCGCCTACTCTGGCGCATACCCGATCACCGACGATCCAGGGATGCGACCAGGGCCCGTCGGCGGCAGCCGAGATCACCGCAGCGACTCGATGAGGAGTCCGTTCCTGAGGAGGAACCCATGAGAATCACAACTCGTACGCGCAGGGCCGCGATCGCCGCTCTGGGCGCGCTCACGGTCGGCGTCATGCTGGCCGCGTGCGGTTCCGGCACGCCGGGGGAGTCTGCCGGCGACGGAGGCGGAGAGGACGGCGTCACCACGGTGCAGTTCTGGCACCGGACGTTCACGCCTGTGGAGAACGAGTGGTACGCCGACATCGTGAAGAAGTTCAACGCCTCGCAGGACAAGATCGAGGTCGTCGATACCGAGGTGCCCGCCGACGCGTGGGACCAGAAGATGAAGGCGGCCCAGGCCGCCGGCAAGGCCCCGGACGTCTACACCAGCTCCGCCAACCTCTACGACCTCGTGAACGCCGGATCGGTGCACGAACTCGACTCCATCGTCCCGAAGGACGCCCTCGACGAGATCCTCGACAACGCGAAATCGATCTCCGAGATCGACGGCACGCACTATGCCTATCCACTGCTGCTCGAGCCTCAGACCGTGCTGTTCTGGAACAAGGACATGTTGGACGCTGCCGGTGTCGATTCAGGGAGCGCCCCGGCGACATGGGACGATCTCCTCGCCGCCTGCGCGAAAATCCAGCCGACGCTCTCCGACGGGCAGTACTGCATCTCGCCGGCGCAGGATGCGGTGACAATGGCGTGGTCGACCGTGGGGCAGCAGTACAACTTCGCCGGACACCTGGCGCTCACCGACGACTGGACCGCCCCTGACATCGACAACGAGGGCTACCGGAGCCTGATGGAGCAGTACCAGCAGCTGTGGGACAAGGGATACATGCCCAAGCAGCCTCTCGCGGCATACGTCGCAGGCGAGGACTTCGGTCAGCAGAAGGTCGCCTTCAAGGTGTCCGGTTCGTGGATGATGTCCGAGATCGGCTCGGACTACACCGACCTGCTCAGCAAGACCGGCGTCGGTGCCTTCCCGAGTTCGTCGGATGCGGACGGCCGCACAGCCACCACGATGGGCAACTTCACCTGGGTTGTCGACGCGAAGAGCAAGGCCCCCGAAGCCGCCGGCGAATTCCTCGCCTGGGCGATCGGCGGCGAGCCGCAGAACCTCGTCCCATTCTTCGTCGACACACAGTTCACCAAGGTGCCGGTGCGTCAGTCCGTGCAGGATGCCGTCGCGGCGAGCGAAGAGGCCGCTGATGCTCCGTGGTCGAGCATCATCGTCGACGACATCGCGCCGGACGCCATCCCCGGTTCCACCTACCCCTGGGATGTCAATCTCGCCGTCGGCACGGCGATGGAATCCGTGATGAAGGGCTCCGCCTCGGTGGATGACGCGATCAAGACCGCGAATGCGGCGATCCAGACCGTCATCGACCGCGACGGGCTGTCCGACAAGGCACCAAAGAACTGACGTCGCTCACTGTTCGGGGGTCGGCCCCGGCCCCCGAACAGTGAAGGACACGAGATCACGACGAGGTGGATATGGCCAATCAGGCTGTGCAGGAACGCCGGGCGATCCGGCAGCGGCAGAACCGTTACCGCTATCGCGACAACAGGACCGCGTACTGGTTCCTGCTGCCGCTGGTGGTGCTGCTGGGGATCTTCGTGATCTGGCCGGCCATCTACGCCGGATACCTGTCATTCCAGGACTGGAGCTTCTACAAGGACCCGGAGTTCGTCGGCATCCGCAACTACGCCAACGTGCTCAAGGATCCGCTGTTCCTCGCGACCATCGGTCGCGGCTTCGCCTTCGTGCTCCTCACCGTGCCGATCATGCTCGTGCTGGCGTTCCTCTTCGCAAGCCTCGTCGTGACCGTGTCTCGACGGGCGGCCAGCCTCCTGAAGGTCAGCATCTACATCCCGACGATCATCTCCGCCGTGATCGCGTCGATCATCTTCGTGCTGATCTACAACTACTCCGGCGGACTCCTCAACGCTTTCCTCGGTACCTTCGGCATCGAGCCGATCGCCTGGATAGGTGATCCCAAGTGGGCGCTCCTCGCCATCGCGGTCCCGGCGATCTGGCTGGGCATGGGACTGACCTCGCTGATCATGGTCGCCGCGATGGTCGACATCCCGGCGGAGTACTACGAGGCGGCGGCGATGGAGGGGGCCAACTGGGGCCAGAAGACCGCGTACATCACCATCCCGCAGATGAAGAACGTGGTGCTGTACCTGCTCATCACCGGTTTCGTCGCCGCGATCCAGCAGTTCGAACTGCCCCTCGTCATGACCCAGGGCGGTCCGCTGGATTCCACGACCCTGCCGAACCTGTTCATCTTCAACCACTTCCGCAACGATGTGAACGTCGGCTACTCGATCGCCGCAGCGCTGTTGCTGTTCGTGGTGCTGGGTACGATCTCTGCCCTCGTCTTCAAGTTCGTCAACTCCGAGAGGCTGGTGGACTGATGGCCGTCATGCAGGAGACCACGCGCATCGTGCTCGCCGGCAGAGAACCTCGCTCGACCAGGCCGCCGCGCAGCGCCGGAGGCTGGCTCGTCGTCATCGGCAAGGTGATCCTGGGTGCGCTGTTCGTCATCGCGTCGCTGTTTCCGCTCGCCTGGATGGTGATCGCCGGCTTCAAGTCGAAGACCGAGGTCGTGGAGACCCCCTTCCAGTTCTTCCCCGAGGTGTGGCTCTGGCAGAACTACGCGCAGATCCTGGCCGATCCGACGTTCCTGCGCACTCTGCTGTGGACGTTCTTCGGTGCCGTGCTGTTCACCGTGGGCAGTCTCGCCGTGAACTCGCTCGCCGCCTACGCCTTCGCACGCCTCGACTTCCGGTTCAAGAAGACGATCTGGGCGATCGTGATCACGACGATGTTCATCCCCGGCATGACGATCCTGCTCACGAGCTTCATCGTGGTCACCCGCCTCTCCATGCTCGACACGCTGGCCGTGCTCGTGATCCCCGGGCTTGCGAGCGCCGGCATGGTGTTCTTCATCCGGCAGTTCTACCTGAACATCCCCAAGAGCTTGGAAGAGGCCGCGATGCTCGACGGGTGCGGTCGGTTCGGCATCTTCGTGCGCATCTTCCTGCCCTTGTCGAAGCCGCCGTTCGTCGTGATGGGGATCACCGCATTCCTCGCGTACTGGAATTCGTATGTCTGGCCGATCCTGACCATCACCTCACCGGAGCGGTTCGTGCTCCAGCAGTATCTGGCGACGTTCCGCTCCGAGCGCAGCACCGAGCTCGGCCTCTTGATGGCCGGGTCCGTGCTCGCCGCAGCGCCGGTGATCATCCTGTTCCTCATCTTCCAGCGTCAGATCATCGGCAACATCAAGATGGCAGGCCTGAAATAGCAGCACTCTGCAGCACCACCGGCACCCGCCACCCGGCGGCAGCGAGAGGAGAGATCGATGGAGATCGAGCAGAACCAGGAGTCATGGCTCAGCCGCAGGGGCGTCCTGCAGGGAGCGGTGGTAGCGGGAGCGGCGTTCCTGGCTGCGACCGGCCGGCCCGCTCCCGCGGCCGCCGCCGGACTGTCCGTGACGAGGGTCAAGGTGCTCGCCGGCACGCAGAGCCCCGTGCAGTACGGCATCGGGGCCACGGATCTCGGGATCCCCGCTCGCACACCGGATGGTCGGATGCTCTTCATGTTCGGCGACACGTGGGCCGATGGTGTCGGCGGCGCGAACTGGCGTTCCCCCGTCGCTCTCTACTCCTCGACGACGAACCTCGCCGCGGGAGTCACGTTCAACGGGAGCGCGGGTGCCGGAGCGAACACGCAGGGCGTCGCTCCGCAGCTCTGGTATTACCCGCACGACGCCTACTTCACGACAGTGATCCCCTCCGATGTGATCACCGTCGGATCGCGAATGTATCTGCACGCGATCGTCAATGGCCCTCAGTTCGGAGCCGTGCGCTGGACGGAACTCTGGAAGTCGGACGACAACGGCGCGTCCTGGCAGCACACGGGGCTGCAGTTCCCCGCGGATATGGCGGGCGGCAAGTTCCAGTGCATCACGTGGGGCGAGGGCAACGACGGCTACGTGTACATCTACGGCACGGGCTTCCAGCGCGACAAGGGCATCGTGCTGTACCGGGTGCCGTCGAACAACATGACGACGCTCTCGGCCTATCAACCGTGGGGCTTCGCGAACGGTTCATGGGGGTGGGGCAAGCCCGTCACCGAGGTGCTCGGCGGCAAGTTCGGTGAGATGTGCCTGCGACCGCTCGGCGGGAAGTGGATTCTCACCTGGTTCAACTCCGGCGCGTATCGGATCGACGCGATGGTCCTGAACACGCCGACCGACAACCTCTACACGGCCACGAAGACCACTCTCCTCACCGGCACCGAGTGGAACACGGAAGATGCCTCGCACGTCGCGCAGCTCTACGGCGGCTACATCATCCCCGGGTCGACCCTGTCGGACCTGCACCTCAGCGTGAGCCAATGGAACACGGGCAACAACAGCGTGTACCACTCGGAGCAGTTCCGCGTGCAGGGGCTGGTGTAGGCGGGCGCGTCCAGGAGACCGAAAGCAACGCTTCCTAGCTTGGGGAGCAGGGAACGACCCTGCTCCGCGCCTGGCGCGCGGGTGTCCTGCCACGAAGGAAGAACTCCTCATGACGAACACCAAAGCCCCCTCTGCCGCCGCCTCGACCGGCCTCCTGGTCCTCCGGGTCGTCGTCGGCGCGATCTTCGCCGCCCACGGCGCGCAGAAGATCTTCGAGTTCACGCTGCCCGGGACCATCGGCAGCTTCGCCGGCATGGGAGTGCCGTTCGCTGAGATCGCCGCCCCGCTGGTGGCGTTCCTCGAGCTCGTCGGCGGCATTCTTCTGATCATCGGATTCCTCACGAGGCCGGTCGGCATCCTGCTCACCATCGACATGGCGGTGGCGCTTCTCCTCGTGCACCTCCCCGCCGGGCTGTGGGTCGGGGACGGGGGCTACGAGTTCGTCGCGGTCCTCGGTGTCGCCGCGCTCGCGCTGGCGCTCACGGGAGCCGGCCGTTTCTCCATCGACGGCGCCCTGCTTCGCGGTCGTGCCCCTGCCTGGCTCGCCTGAGAGTCGCCGCGCTCAGTCCTGAGGCTCGCGGGGCGGAGTGGCGCCGATGTCCGGCACCGGGGCTGTGCCTAGGTGCACCTCCAGGTCGTCGGCCGTCGGCGTCTTCGGGCGCCGCGCGGTCGGGCGGTCGAGGTAGAACAGTGCTGTGGAGGCGATGTCGTCGCGCAGCGGTAGGTACCGCCAACCGCTGCGCCATCCGAGCGCCTGGATGTCGACCTTCGGGATACCGGTCGCGAAATGGATCGGGTCGAGCAGGTGCCAGCGGTACATGCCGAAGCGCTGCTGCGACACATACAGCCCGTCGGGACGGAGCACCTGGGGCATGCCCAGATAGGGAGTCGAGAACTCCGTGTAGCCCTGGCCGGGGATGTCGAAGTTCCAGGCACCGCCGAAGTAGTCCTCTGTCCCCGTGCCGCAGATCGTCGGATAGTCGGTGTCGTCGTCGAGGTAGAACTTGATCTCGCCTTCGCCCCACCATCCGTTGGAGTTCACGCCCCAGGCGATGTACGTGCCGACGTACTGACCCTGCCCTTCGACGCCCTCCAGAATCACGTGCGGGGTGAGATCGGCCAGCGGGTTCGATCGACGCCACTGCGCGTGGAAGTACGCGTCGTTCGAGTGGTCGCCTCCGACCTCGTAGGTCACCTGGTAGTAGACACGCACGTCGACGACGGAGGTGTTCTCGAGGGTCAGTCTGGCGCCGTCCTTGAACGGCATCGGCCAGTAGGAGTTGAATCCGCCGTGCGGGTTCGCAGCGATCGTCTGCGAGTTCACCTGCGCGAAGACTCCCCAGGCATTGCAGAAGAAGTCGCCGTACGGCACCTCGACGGCGGGTTCGTCGGCGCCGTCCCAATATGCGCGCAGCAGCAGGGTGCGCCAGTTGTCGGTATGGGTCGTGATCCAGAGGTGGGTGATCTTGCCCGCACCGGTGATGTTCGCGAGCTCGAGCGTCTCGCCGGCCTTGATGTCCATGCTGGGCGAGATCTTCCAACCGGGACCGAGGTCACGAGCGTTCATCGCGCCCGTGCCCTCGGTCGCGCGGCCACCGCCCCCAGCGGATCCGTCGAAGTTCTCGGGGGAGATCGATCGGGTCTGCACCGGTCGCAGCGCTGCGAGGGATGCCAGATCAGAAGCAGAGGAAGTCATGGGCGCCAATGTAATCGATTTCAGATGAGAACGCCAGAGAATCGAGGTGTGCGCGATACTGTTGCTTTCACGTCCGGCGCGTCCGGGCAGGCAGTGAGGGTGCATGACCACGATCTATGACGTCGCGGAACTCGCGGGTGTCTCCCCGGCGACCGTCTCGCGTGTGTTCAACGGCACGAGCGTGTCCGAGGAGAAGGTGGCCGCCGTGCGCGACGCCGCGGCCCGGCTGAACTTCACGCCGAATCGCACGGCTCGTACACTCCGACGCCAGAGCTCCGAGGTCATCGCGCTCGTGATCCCGGACATCGAGAACCCCTACTTCACGGAGATGGCGCGAGGGGTCGAAGACGTCGCCTCCGAGGCGGGCTACTCGGTCGTCCTGTGCAACTCCGACGCGCAGATGGAGAAGGAGGCGACATACCTCCGTATCGCGATCTCCGAGCACATGTCGGGGATCATCATCGCGACGGCCGACGAGCGGTCCAACCTCGAGGGCATCCTCGCGACGGGGCGTCCCGTCGTGGCGGTCGACCGCAGCACCACGTACGACATCGACGGTGTCGTGATGGCGAACCGTGCAGCGGGCACGTCCGCGACGCAGGATCTGATCGACGCGGGCTATCGTCGCATCGCCTATATCGGCGGACCCGAGCACATCGATACCGCGGCAGAGCGAGCCGCAGGATGGCGCTCCGTGCTCGCTGCGGCTCAGCCCGACCTCGACCTCGACGAGCTCGCACGGTTCGCGACGTTCCGCGTGGAGGGGGGCCGTGCCGCTATGGAGGAGCTCCTCGCGCTTCCCGAGCCGCCCGATGCCGTGGTCGCCGGGAACAACCTCATCGGCGTCGGCGCCATCCAGGTGCTCACCGAGCACGGGCTCACTCCGCCGCAGGTCGGTGTCGCCGTGATCGGGTCACTGCCCTTCACGACGCTGTCTCCCACCGCCGTCACCGTCGTTCGCCTGCCGGCGCGCCACATGGGTGTGACGGCGGCGCGGATGCTGCTCGAGCGCATCAAGGGCGACCGGCAGCCCTCGCGCACCGTGGTGCTGCGCAACGAGATCCAACCCGCCAGCCAGCGGGTCTAGCGGGAGCCCCAGAAGCGGGTCGCCAGGTGGGCGACCTCTTTGTCGAGCTCTTCGAGTCGTCGATCGACAGAGCCCAGTCGCGCGTCGAACGTCGCCTCCAGAGCGTCGAATCGGGTGTGGACCCTCGCGTCCATCGCCTCGAACTTCGTCTCCATTGCCTGGAGCTTCGTCTCCATCGTCTCGAACCGGTATCCCAGCTCGCGCCGGAGGGACGATGTCATCTTGTCGTTCTGGCGGATGAGGACGGTGAGCGCCCCCAGCATGAAGGCAGCGAACACGCCGATCAGAGTCCAGACCTGGGGTTCGTTCATCTGCATGGCTCCATCCTGCGGGGGAGTCCTCAGATTGTCACGGTATTCCAGTGCGGCTCGGGCTCGAGCCCGTGAAGAGTGGAGAGCGCGCGCTCCCCGCAGATCGTGCAGGAAAGGTCGGATCTTCTTGCGATGTGAAATCGATTTCGCATAAAGTGGCCACAGGTTTCAGATTCTGTGCCCGGTTTCAAGGAGGACACCATGCGCTGCACCCTCGGGGTGGACATCGGCACGTCCAGCAGCAAAGGCGTGCTGGTGGGGGTCGACGGCACGATCATCGCGTCGGCGAGCCGTGCGCACGAGGTCCGCCGCCCCCACACCGGCTGGGTCGAGATGGACGGCGACGTGTGGTGGGACGAGTTCGTCTCGATCTCTCGCGAGCTGCTTGAGACGGTGCCCGATGCCGAGGTGGTCGGAGTCGGTGTGAGCGGGATGGGGCCGTGCATCCTCCTCGCCGACGAGGATGACCGCCCGGTGCGTCCCGCCATCCTCTATGGCGTCGACACACGCTCGACGGCGCAGATCGATCGGATGACGGCCGACCTCGGCATCGAGGAGATCACGCGCGTCGGCGGATCGACGCTCACCTCGCAGGCGGGTGGCCCCAAGATCGCCTGGATCGGGGATGAGGAGCCGGAGGCCCTGGCGCGTGCGCGACGCCTCTTCATGCCGGCGTCGTGGCTGACCAGGAACCTCACCGGGGCGTATGTGCTCGACCACCAGTCCGCGAGTCAGGTCTCGCCGTTCTACGACATCGAGGCCGAGAGCTGGTACGGGCCGTGGTGGGAGCTGTACGCGGGCGGTATCGAGCAGCCCGCACTGCTCTGGGCGGGCGACTTGGCAGGAGAGGTCACCGCCGCCGCGGCAGCGGCAAGCGGCATCCCGGCGGGAACACCCGTGATCACGGGCAGCATCGACGCCTGGACGGAGGCGGTCAGCGTCGGCGCGCACGAGGTCGGCGACCTCATGCTCATGTACGGGACGACGATGTTCCTGGTCGCGACGGGGGCGGAGACTCTGCGCACCCCGTCGATGTGGACCACTGCGGGAGCGTTCGCCGGCACACGCAACCTCGCGGGCGGGCTCTCCACGTCCGGCGCGCTGACCGCCTGGTTGAAGGATCTGACCGGGGCGGATTACCCCGAGCTGCTGGCAGAGGCGGAGCTCTCTCCACCCGGTGCGAGGGGATTGCTCGTGCTGCCGTACTTCGCCGGGGAGCGTACCCCGATCCAAGACCCTGATGCCCGGGGCGTGATCGCCGGACTCACGCTCGAGCACACGCGAGGCGACCTCTATCGTGCCGCTCTCGAGGCCACGGCGCTCGGCGTGCGCCACAACGTGGAGACCATGCGCGCGGCGGGTGCCGACATTCGTCGGATCGTCGCGGTGGGCGGGGGCACCCAGGGGCGGCTCTGGCTGCAGGTGGTCTCCGACGTGACAGGTCTCGTGCAGGAGGTGCCGCAGACGACGATCGGCGCGAGTTACGGTGCGGCCTTCCTCGCCGCGACCGCGATCGCCGCGCCTGACGAGACGCCGGTGATCACGGACTGGAACCCCGTCGCGGAGACGATCCGGCCTGATGAGGCGCTGCGCCCGGCCTACGACGACCTGTTCGACAGATACGTGCGCCTCTACGCGGATTCGAAGGACGTCGTGCACGAACTCGCAGACACGCAGCGCGGAGCATCCGCATGACCCGCGAACGGCGCGCCCGCGGTATCCCGCACACGTCGCAGGCGACGGCGTTCCCGCTGGGAGGCATCGGGACGGGCAATGTGTCGATCGGTGCCAGGGGAGAGCTGCGCGACTGGGAGCTCGAGAACCTTCCGGACAAGGGGCGTCGCAACCCGCACTCCTTCTTCGCGATCCACGCGGCTCCGGAGGGCGGCGACGCGGTCACCCGAGTGCTCGAAGCGCGGCTCGGCGGGCGTCACGATGCAGACGCGGGCTACGCGTTCGACCAGCTCGCGGGCCTCCCGCGACTCGATGCCGCGACGCTGCACGGCGAATACCCGGTGGTCGACGTCGACTTCAGCGACGCCGTCCTACCGGTCGACGTCTCGCTGCACGCCTTCACACCCCTGGTGCCTCTCGACGCGGACGAGTCCGGCATCCCGGCAGCGGTGCTGCGTTACCGCGTGACGAACCCTGGGTCGGTCCCGGTGGCGGTCACGGTCGTGGGCAGCATCTCGCACACGGCGGGGCGTGGCACCCCGGGGCCGGATGCGCCATGGGGGATGCGTGCGACGCAGACGGTGCGCTGGCGCGACGACGGCGAGGTGCGCGGACTCGACTTCGGGGTGGATCTGCCCGAGGATGACTTCGGCTACGGGACGCTGAGCCTCACCACGACGGATGCGGCCACGACCGCCAAGCCGCAGTGGGTCACCAGCTACTGGCCCGACGGTGCACGGCTGTTCTGGAACGATCTGACTGACGACGGGCTGCTCGCGGCGGAGCCGAGGCTCACGCTGGAGGATCGGCCCAGAGGGCTCTTCGCCGAACCCGATGCCGATCCGGACGCCGCGCCGCTGACCGAAGCGGAGATGCTGGCGAAGCTTCCCCGTCTGCGCACCGGCTCGCTCGGCATCGTGCACGTCCTCGCTCCCGGTGAGAGCCGCGACTTCGAGTTCGTGCTGTCGTGGAGCTTCCCGAATCGTCGTCGTGGGTGGAACGGGCATATCGTGTTCGCCGACCCGAACCTCGACGAGATCGTGCGGAACCACTACGCGACGCTGTGGCCGGATGCCTGGGCCGCCGCTGCCCACGTGCACGCGCACCTCGCAGAGCTCGAGGAGACGACGGATGCGTTCGTCGAGGCGCTGTACGGCGGGAGTCTCGATCCGGTGCTGATCGATGCGATCGGAGCGAACATCGCGGCCGCCCGTTCCACGACCGGCTTCGTCATCGAATCCCCGAACTCCGAGCTGGGCGATGGACCGGTGTTCGCGGCGTGGGAGGGATCTTTCGATCACGGCGGCTCGTGCGAGGGCACCTGTACCCACGTGTGGTCGTATGCGCAGACCCTCGCCTGGCTCTTCCCCTCGCTCGAAAGAAGTGCTCGGCGGGTGGAGTATCTGCTCGAGACGGACGAGTCCGGGGCGCAGAAGTTCCGCGGCAACCGCGTCTTCGGAGGTCCCTCCTGGTTCATGGGTCCGGCCGTCGACGGACAGCTCGGCACTCTGCTCCGCCTGCACCGGGAATGGCGCTTCAGTGGAGACGACGACTTCCTGCGTGAACTGTGGCCCGCAGCCGCTCGCACCCTGGACTACGCGATCCGGGTATGGGATCGCGACGGAGACGGGCTCCTCGACGGGGAGATGCACAACACCTACGACATCGAGTTCCACGGGGCAGAGCCCCTCGCGAACGGCGTGTACCTCGCGGCGCTCCGGGCGGGTACGCGCATGGCTGCCCATCTCGGTGAGGACCGGCGGGCGGAGGCATGGTCGGCTCGAGCGGACCATGTCGCCGCGGCGATGGACGAGACGCTGTGGAACGGTGAGTACTACCGCCAGGTGATCGGCGATGCCGACGCGCACCGGTACCAGTACGGCGATGGCGTGCTGTCGGATCAGCTCCTCGGGCAGTTCCACGCATTCGTGAACGGCCTCGGGCACATTCTTCCCCCAGAACGAGTCGATTCGGCGCTTGCCGCGATCGTGGCGCACAATCACCGTGACGACCTGTCTGCGCACGAGAGCACGCAGCGCGTCTACGCCCTGAACGACGAAGGTGGGCTCCTGCTCGCATCCTGGCCGCACGGTGGACGCCCGGCGATCCCCTTCGTCTACTCCGACGAGGTGTGGACGGGAGTCGAGCATCAGGTCGCGGCCTCGCTTCTCTATGCCGGCCGCGTCGATGACGCGATCCTCGTCGAGCGTTCGTTGCGCGGGCGGTATGACGGGCGTCACCGCAGTCCGTGGAACGAGATCGAATGCGGCAACCACTACGCACGATCGCTCGCGTCGTGGGCGCTTCTGCTCGGAGCGAGCGGTGTGCAGTGGGATGCCCCAAGCGGCGAGCTCTCCTTCGCTCCGGCGACCGGCGGTGATCTCCGCAGCCTGTTCACCACGGGAACCGGCTGGGGGCGTGTCGAGATCGACGAGCATGAGCTGGCCATCCATCTCGACGGCGGCACGCTCGATGTCGCAGACCTGCGGCTGCGCGGCCGGACCGTCGGCCGCGACATCCGACTCCGAGCCGGGGATACGCATCGTTCCCGGCTCACCCCGACCCCAACCCCGGAGGCATCATGACCACCTACGCCCTGCCGACCACGGCATCCCGCCCGACGACCGCTCCGAAGACCGCGTATCTCATCACGTCCGGAGACCTTCGTGAGTCGGCGAACGTGGCGGGGTGGCCCACCCAGGTCGAGCTGGAGACCGGCGTCACCGGGGTGCTGAACGCCCTCGGGTGGGAGGTCATCCGGCCCTTCGGCGTCGACCCCGAGACCGGGCACGGATTCATCTCGAGCCAGCGCATGGGCCTCGAGGTGTTCACGCGCATCCCCGTCGACGCGCCGCTCATCGTCGCGATCGCCAACTGGCAGTACTCGCACCATGTGCTCGCCGGACTGCGATCCCACGAGGGGCCGATTCTCACGGTCGCGAACTTCGCCGGCGATTGGCCGGGCCTCGTCGGCCTTCTCGGGCTGAACGCGGGTCTGACCAAGATGGGCAAGCCCTACGCGACCACCTGGTCCGTCGACTTCGCCGATGAGTGGTTCTCCGACGGCATCAAGGAATGGACGGAGTCCGGCGCCATCACGCACGACAGCTCGCACGTCCGACCGCTGCCCGCGCTGCCGGACAGCCCGGAGAAGCAGCTCGGCGAGGCGCTCGCGGCACAGCTGCTCTCCGAGAAGGCGATCATCGGCGTGTTCGATGAAGGCTGCATGGGCATGTACAACGCGATCTTCGACGACGAGCTGCTCAACCCGACCGGCATCTACAAGGAGCGCCTCTCGCAGTCGGCGTTGTACGCCGAGATGCTCGACGTCACGGACGATGAAGCCGACGCCGCGTACGACTGGTTGATCGATGCGGGGATGACGTTCCGCTACGGCGAAGACGGCGTCACCGAGCTCACCCGCGACCAGGTGCAGTGGCAGCTGAAGATGTACATCGCCGCGCTCCGCATCGCCGACGACTTCGGGCTCGACGCGGTCGGCATCCAGTACCAGCAGGGCCTGAAGGACCTGGTGCCCGCCTCAGACCTGGCCGAGGGCATTCTGAACTCGACCCAGCGCCCGCCGGTGACCTCGCGCGACGGCTCTCGCGTTCTGCACGAGGGACGGGCCTTCCCGCACTTCAACGAGGCCGACGAGGGTGTCGCCGTGGACGCGCTCGTGACCGACCGGGTGTGGCGCGCGATGGGCCTCGTGCCCGACAACACGCTGCACGACGTCCGCTGGGGCGAGGACTACGACGGACAGTTCGTCTGGGTCTACGAGATCTCGGGGTCGGTGCCGGCATCGCACCTCGGGGGCTGGCAGCACGCGGAGGGATGGCGGCAGGGTCATGTGTTCTTCCCCGCGGGCGGCGCCACGATCAACGGCGTCTCGAAGCCCGGCGAGGTGGTGCTCTCCCGAGTATTCATCGCCGAGGGCATCCTGCAGGCCGACATCTTCCGGGCGTCGGTGGTCGAGCTGCCGGCGGAGGAGACCCAGCGGCGGAAGGATGCCACGAACCCCGAGTGGCCGATCGCCCACGTGGTGCTGCACGGCGTCTCGCGCGACCAGTTCATGGCACGGCACAAGGCGAACCACGCGCAGCTCGTCTACGCGCCCGACGCCGAGACCGCGGACAAGGCCCTGATCGCGAAGGCCGCGATGTTCGACGGCATGGGGATCAAGGTCAACCTGGTGGGAGAGGTGACGATCTGATCGGTCGCTGCACATCACTGCGAGCGCCAGAAGCGGGTCGCGAGGTTCGTGAGTTCCCTGTCGAGGTCGTCGACCTTGATCTCGATGCGGTCGAGCCGGGCATGGAGCCCATCGATCCGGGCCGAGAGCGTGCCTTCGACGCGGTCGATCTTCGCCGAGAGCGTGCCTTCGACGCGATCGATCTTCGCCGAGAGCGTGCCTTCGACGCGGTCGACCTCGGCGCGGATCACCCGGCTGAGCTGGGTCGTCATCAGCGTCATGCCGCCCAGCATCACTGCTGCGAAAACGCCGATCAGAGTCCATACCTGCGGATCGTTCAAGCGCATGCCTCCAGTCTGATTCCGGAGGGCAAGGTTGTCACGGTATTCCGGTCGTGACGTGCTGTCATCCCGGTGGCTGTGGAGCGAATGGCGTGTAGAAGCACCGTGCAGAAGAGGTCAGGAATCGGTTGCAGCCGGAGACTCGGTGACCAAGGGCAACCTGCTCGACGGGCGAGAGCCGTGAACATGCACGCGATGCGTCAGGCCATGGGCCGCGGTGGCGACGGCTTCGAGCATGGAAGGCATGACACTTCATGAAGAGGAAGGGGCCCCGGTCGTCGTACTCGGAGCCACCGGAACGACGGGCTCGCAGGTGGCGGATCTGCTGGAGGCCGCGGATGTGCGGGTGCGACGCGCCTCCCGCCGCTCGCCGTGGCGGTTCGACTGGGACGACGCGAGCACCTGGCCGTCGCTGTTCGACGGTGCCGGGGCGGTGTACGTGGTCCTCCCCGAGGATCCGATGGACCTCACCCCCTTCGCACGGGTGCTCGCCGACGCCGGCGTCGAGCGCGCCGTGGTGCTCACCGCACGAAACCCGGGGGTCAGCGGTGACGGCATCGCGTCCGGAGCGGAGGAGGTGTTCGGTGCCGCCGCGCCCGCTTCGACCTTCCTGCGCCCCTCATGGTTCGCGCAGGGCTTCACCACAGGTCTCTTCGCCGCTCAGCTGGATGCCACCGGCGAGCTGCGGCTGCCGGTGGGAGATGGGAGGGAGCCGTTCATCGATGCACGCGACATCTCCAGAGTCGCAGCGACGCTCCTGCGATCGCAGACGCCGGGCCCGTCGCACGTCGAGCTCTCCGGCCCGCAGTCGCTCTCGTTCGCCGAAGCCGTCGAGATCGTCGGGCGGCGCACCGGGCGTGCCCTGACCTTCGCCGACATCGGGGTCGACGAGTGGCGGGGATCCGTCGCGCCCTACCTGAAGCCGCGGATGGTGGATGCCCTCGCCAACCTGTTCGACGCGATCCGCGCCGGGCGCGATGATCATCTCTCCGACGGCGTCCACGATGTGCTCGGCGAACAGCCGCACTCGCTGGAGGCCGTGGTCGCCCGGGAAAGCGCGGTGGCGCGGTGACCGGCGAAGTGGCCACCGGGCCGATCCCCCGAGGGGTCAACAGGCGGATGGTGCAGGGCGCGGCACTGGGGGTGACCGCCGCGGTCGCTGCGGGAGCGGGCGGGGCGATCGTCCCGTCCGGCAGTGCTTCCGCCTCCCGTTCCCGCGCCGACCTCGTGCTCATCCACGGCGGATCGCACGGCGGCTGGGCCTGGCGGCGCGTCGTCGACGAACTCGATCCTCGCCGGGGACGGATCCTCACGCCCACCCTGCCGGGAGTCGGCGATCGTGCACACCGTCTCTCGCCCGACATCCGCTTCCAGGACGGCGTGGACGACATCGTGGCGACGATCGATGCCGAGGAACTGCGTGACGTGGTGCTCGTCGGACACAGCATCGGTGGTGCCTATGTCTCCGCCGTCGCCGAGCGGATCTCCGATCGCCTCCGCGGCGCGGTGTACCTCGACGCGGTCGTCGTCGATCCCGGGGAGCGGATCCTCGACGTGCTCACCCCCGCGAGTCGGGCCGCGCTGCCGACCGTGGTCGCGCAGGCGGGTCAGGGGTACTACGTCCCCAAGCCGCAGGATCCGACGATGTTCGGGGTGACGCGTCGGAACGACGTCGAATGGCTCGACCGCAGGCTCACCGGGCACCCGTGGAGCAGTTGGAGCGACGTCGTACCGATCACCGGCCCGATACCCGATGTGCCCCTGCTCTACATCGACTGCACGGCCCCGCCGTTCGCCGATGTCGGCCCGTCGAAGGACCGTGTGCGTGCGCGGCCGGAGCGATGGTCCGTCACGAAGCTCGCGGCGGGACATGACGCCCTCGTCACGGCCCCTGCCGACGTCGCGCGTCTGATCCGGCGCTTCAGCGCGGGGGTCTAGCCCCGGACGCGGCTCGGCGCGGGATCCACGTAGTTGCGCGGACTCGCGCCGAAGCGGCGTTTGAACGCGGTGCTGAGCGCGAACTCGTCCGAATAGCCGAGCCGATCCGCGACGTCTTTCAACGGCATGTCGGGAGAGGCCTCGAGGAGTTCGAGCGCGTGCGCCATGCGCCACCGGGCGAGGTGCGACGACGGCGTCGAGCCGACGACCTCTCGGAAGAGCTTGGCGAACGCGGAGCGGGACATGTGGGCGTGCGCAGCCATGTCGGAGACCGTCCAGACCGTTCCGAGCTCGCTGTGCACCGCCTCGAGTGTGGCCCCGATCCTCGGATGCGCGACGCCGCCGATCCAGCCCGGTGGTGTCGGCGCCGTGTCGATCCAGGCGGCGACCGCCGCGCACACCGCGACTTCGGTGAGCTTGCAGAGCAGGCTGTCGACGACGGGATCGCGCCTGCCCTCGGCGTGCAGCAATGCGACCACGGAGGCCAGCAGCGGTGTGCTGTCGACCACGATCGTCCGGGGGAGCTCCTGCTCGAGGAGCGTGTAGACGTGTCCGCGACTCTTGAACGTGATCGCTTCGACACCGAAGACAGACCGCATCTCGGAGCTGCTCTCGGCCTGGATCTCGCGGGTCAGAGCGATGGTGTCTCCCTCGGCCGGGCACACCACGGCGAGCTGGTCCGAGCGGACGAGGTGGCGTCGTCCTCCGATATCGACGTGAAGGTCGTCGTGCTCCGGGATGACGAGGAGCTGCGGGGGTGCGCCATCGCTGGGGACCGGCGGTCGATGGGCGTCGCAGCGCCGCGACGAGATCACTCTGATGCTCGAGAGGGCGCGATCCACCGAACTCACTCGACCCCCTCGCTGCGCGGCGGACGCCCCGTCACTCCATTCTCTCCCCGTGCCGGGGCGACGGCTCCGGGGTCGATGCCGGGCGCAGCCCGCTGGGTGGTCCGCTGAGCGCCCGCAGGGCGTAGAGGATGGTCGCGAGGTCGACGAGTTCCTGGACGAGCGCACCGACGACCGCCGGGATGACGCCGGTCATCGCGACGATCATGAGCCCGACGCTCAACCCGATGCCGATCCAGATCGCGGTCAGCGCGACCCGGAGCGTGTGGCGGCCGATCGAGACGGCGTCGACGACCTTCGCGAGCGAATCGACGAGGATCACGACGTCTGCGGCATCGCCGGCGGCAGTGGCTCCCTTCGCCCCCATCGCGATACCGATGTCTGCGGCTGCCAGCACGGGCGCGTCATTGACGCCGTCGCCCACCATGAGCACCGGGCGCGGCTGCATCTCGGCGGCGAGCCGCACCTTCTCGGGCGGCAGCAGCTCCGCGTGGATCTCATCGATGCCGAGCCGGCGTCCCACCGATTCCGCCGTCGAATCCACGTCGCCGGTGAGCATCGCGACGCGATCGACGTCGTGCAGCCGCAGCCACGAGATGACGGCGGACGCTTCGGGGCGGGCGGCGTCGGCGAGCACGAGCACGCCGGCGAAGCGCCCGTCCACCGCCACGTAGGCCGCGGCTTCGCCGGGTTCGAGCTGCGCCCGGACGGTGTCGGGTGCGAGCGAGGCGACGTAGGCGGGCTTTCCGACCACGACGGTGCGCCCGGCGATCGTTGCGGCGACCCCGTTCGTGGCGGTCTCGCTGGCTTCCCGAGCCGCGTGCAGGACGAGCCCCCGCGCATCGGCGGCGCGCCGGATGCCGTCGGCCAGCACGTGCGAGGAGTACTGCTCCGCGGATGCGGCCAGCTGCAGGATCTCGTCGGCGTCGAAGCCCGCAGCGGGGCGGACCTCCACGAGCTCCGGGCGGCCCTGCGTGAGCGTCCCGGTCTTGTCGAACGCGGCGGAGCGCACCCGGGCGATCTGTTCGATCACGGCCCCGCTCTTCATGATCACCCCGGATTTCGCCGCCCGTGAGAGGCCGCCGAGGAATGCCACGGGCGCCGCGATGAGGAGGGGGCACGGCGTCGCCAGCACGAGCACCTCGGCAAAGCGCGTGGAGTCGCCGGAGATCGCCCATGCGGTGCCGGCGAGCACGAGCGACACGGCGGTGAACGGGATGGCGAAGCGGTCGGCGAGGCGGACGATCGGCGCGTGCGACGACTCGGCGGAGTGCACCAGCGCGACGATCTGCTGGTACTGGCTGTCGGCACCGGTGCGCAGTGCTCTGATGCGGACGGCGCGGCTTCCGTTGATCGCCCCGGACAGCACCTCCCCGCCCGCCTCGCGCGTGACCGGCATGCTCTCGCCCGTCAGCGAGGACTCGTCGAACGTCCCCGTGTCGGTCAGGAGCGTCGCATCCACCGGCACGATCTCGGAGGGGCGCACCAGCAGCACGTCGCCGACCGCGACATCGTCGATCGGCACGTCGCGAGCGTCGTCGGAATCGGGCGAGTCCGGGTGTACCAGAACATGGGCGATGCGAGGCGAGCGGTCCAGCAGCGCCGACAGATCCCGCTTGGCCCTGCGTCCGGCGAAGTCCTCGAGCGCCTCACCGCCGGAGAGCATCAGCACGATGATGAGCGCAGCGATGTACTCGCCGACCGCCAGCGTGGCGACCATCGCGACGACGGCCAGGATGTCGAGCCCGACGTGTCCGTGCAGCACGTCGCGTACCATGCCGACCAGTGTCCAGACCACGACGGCCGACACATACACCGTGGCGAGCCAGCGGCCGATCCCCGCTTCGTCCACCGCGTGCAGCACCCCCACCGCAGCGAAGACCAACACGGTGAGCGTGATCACGGGATACCGCCACAGCGGTCGAAGCGCGCGCATGCGTCCAGCATCCCGGGAAAGCGGTATCGGCGCCAGTGCCCGTGCGAGGCACTGTTCATGACAGTGGCCGGCACTCTTTCGACCACATCGCTTAAGCGATATAGTCGGCCGCGAGACGCACCGATGCGGCTCGATCTGGACACGACGACGAAGGAGACGAACTGTCATGAGTCAGCCGAAAGCCAGTAACCACCGGTTCCGTAGAGCACTTGCAGCCGCTGCGGCCCTCGCGCTCGCGGGGATGGGGGCGGTCGCCGGATCGACCGCGGCCGCTGCGGACGACACGGCCGCCGAGCCGAAGCTCGCTGTCTACGTGGAAGTCAACTCGAACGATTTAGCGAATGTCGCCGACTACACGCTCGCCGATTCGGGTCGGCCGGCCGTCGACCTGGCGATGATCTTCGCCGCCAACATCAACTACGACGGCGAGAAGGCCTACCTGCACTTCAACGAGCGCGTCACCGAGACGCTTCAGGATGCGCAGAACCAGATCCGACCGCTGCAGGCCCGCGGCACGAAGGTGCTGTTGTCCGTGCTGGGGAATCATCAGGGTGCCGGGTTCGCGAACTTCACGTCGTTCGCGGCCGCGGACGCCTTCGCCGCCCAGCTCGCCGACGCGGTCACGACCTACGGCCTCGACGGCATCGACTTCGACGACGAGTGGACGAACTACGGCGCGAACGGCACGCCGCAGCCCAACGCGCAGTCCTTCGGGTGGCTCGCCTCGGCGCTGCGTGATCGCCTCGGCCCTGACAAGATCATCACCCTGTACGCGATCGGCGAGACCTACACCGTGACGGACTTCACCCGGTTCGATGCCGCAGCGGTGATCGACCACGCCTGGAACCCCTACTACCCGTCCTACAACGCTCCCGCGGTGCCGGGTCTCGAGGACAGGGCGCGCCTCGGCGCGGCCGCGATCGACCTGTCGAACGTGAGCTCCGCGACAGCCGCGGACTACGCCCAGCGCACGGTCTCCGACGGCTACGGCGTCTATGTGGCGTACAACCTGACCGCGACCGACCAGTCGGGGCTGCTCTCCGGGATCACGCAGGCGCTCAAGGGAGAGGCGACCGAGTACCGAGCGGCTCCGTGAGCGGCACGAGACCCGATCAGTCGAGATCGAAGAGCTCGATCTGACGGAGCGTGACCTCGGCTTCCGCCCGGACGCGGATCGCCGAGGTCACGACTCGTGCCGTGAACGTGAAGGGCGTCGTACGGTCTGCCGGGAGCTCGCAGACATGGGTCGTCGCGACGGTCTCCCACTCACCCGCAGTCGTCAGGTGCTCCCACAGCAGCGAGGAGGAGGAGGCCTCTGAGGTCGTGGTCACCGTGACGTCGCTGACACTCTGCGGCGAGGGGAACCGCCATCCGATCCAGTCCCCGGTGTGCAGGGTGCTCTCCTGCCGACCTTCGAGGGCGAGGCCCGCGCCATCGTCGAAGAGGTGCTCGGGGTTCGTGACCCCTGACGAGGCGAGGGCGTATCCGTCGCGCGACGTCAGATCCTGATGCCAGGGCACCGAGTGCTGCTGCGGACCCGCGACTTCCAGCGCCAGGAGGGGGTCGGTACCGAACCGCAGCTCGAGAGCGGAGTCTCCGACCAGCGCATCGATCGGCAGGTCTGCCGACGTCAGGGTCACGCCGTCGAGTCGCGCCTCCTGCAGCACATGGGCGGACGGAGCGGAGCGTCGTGACCGGATCCGCAGCGTCGAGCCGTCGCCGCGAGCCACGCGGATGTCGTCGAACAGCGGGGACCCGATCCGGAGTCGTCCCGAGGCGAGCTCCAGCGGATAGAGCCCGAGTGCGGCCCAGAGCCACCACGCGCTCATCTCGCCGTTGTCCTCGTCGCCCGGGTACCCCTGGCCGATGTGGGCGCCGGCGAACAGGCGCCCGGCGAGGTCGTGCACGACGGACGCGGTCTGCCACGGGCGGTCGGAGAACGCGTACATGAAGGGGATGTGGTGGGCGGGTTGGTTGGAGATCGCGCACATCCCCGACCGCAGGGCGCGTGCCTCCCGCTGCTCGTGGATCACGGTGCCGTATGCACCGCCGAAACGCTCGTCCGCGGTCTCGGGTTCGGCGAAGAGCGCGTCGAGATGGCGGCCGAGGCGTTCGGGGCCGCCGTGGAGGTCGGCCAGTCCTGCGCCGTCGTGCACGGCTCCGACCGACATGCCCCAGGCGTTCGTCTCGACGTTGTCTCCGCCCCAGGAGCGGGGGTCGAAGCCTCCTGCGAACTCGCCGAGGGAATCCCTGCCGCGGAAGAATCCGGTGTCCGGGTCGAACAGGGTGCGATACGACCGCGCGCGGTTCGCGAAGTAGCGGGCGAAGGATCGATAGCGGGCAGCATCCGATGCGGACTCGCACTCGGCGGCCAGCTGCGCGGCGAAGTGGCCGAGGGCGGCATCGCTCACCGCGTTCTCGATGCTCCAGCTCATGCCCTCGGGCACCTCCGAGGAGATGTACCCGGTGAACCGGCCGGTCGCGATCCCCTTGCGGCCACGGCGTGCGTCGGGCCCCGGCTCGCAGGCGTTCCGCCACCCGCTCTCGAAGGCGGCCGCGCGGTCGAACCCGACGCCCCAGCGGGCGGCATCTCCGAAGATCTGGTCGCTGGAGGTGCCGACCATGCTGTCGACGTAGCCCGGGGCACTCCACCTCGCCATCCAGTCGCCGCGGCGATACTGCTCGAGCTGCCCGTCGAGCAGCTCTCCCGCGAGGGCGGGGTCGAGCAGGGCGAGCGCCGGCCACTCGGTGCGATAGGTGTCCCAGTAGCCGTTGTTGACGACGAGCTCACCGTCGACGATCGGTGGGGTATCGCCCCAGGACGCACGCGCAGCGAACACGTCGGCGAACCGCCAGACGGGCGCCTCCGCCGTCCCGACGTTCTCCGCGGCGCTGTTGGGGTACAGGTGCATCCGGTGGAGGGCGGCGGCGATCCGGGAGCGGTGCTCTTCGTCGGCGAGCGAGCGATAGGGGAGGTCGGCGTCCGCCAGCGGGGGGATCGTCACACGCGACAGCAGCCGATCCCACTGGGCAGCGGTCGCATCGCGCAGCTCCTCGTAGGCGATCGACGCCGGCGCCTCGGTCTCCAGGGCACGTCGGGCCTGTTCCACGGAGAGGAAGGAGATGCCGATCCGCACCTCGAGTGAGCCCCGTCCGGAGACGTGGCCCGCGACCGCACCGCGTCCGTCGTCATCGAGCGGACCGTGTGCGAAGGTTGGCCCGTCCCCACTGGCGTCCTGGTCGGGGTGCATCACCACTCCGGCGAAGAAGCAGCGGGGAGCGTTGCCCCACTCCTCGGAGCCTTCAGGGATCCAGCCCTCGAACCCCCCGGCGTCCGTCCAGGCGAGGCACCCTTCGTCGCTGAGCTGGTCGATGACGAAGCCGATGCGGGCGTCGGCGTCGGAGCTGCACACGCGGAACGCGCCGGTGTGGGCGGTCGCCGTCAGCTGGACGCGCAGGCCATCGCCGAGCTCTGCCGCGTACTCGTGCGGCCGCGCCCGTTCGGTGCCCGGTGTTATCCAGCGCCGTCGCCCTGCACGGCTCGATGTCGGGTCTCCGAGGAAGGGCATCAGCTGCAGCACGGAACGATCGCCGATCCAGGGGCTGGGCTGATGCGAGAACTGCAGGGCCTCGAGTCGTCGCCCCTGCGGGTCGTCGTGCACGAACGGGCGATACGGCCAGCGGGAATCCTCCGCATCGGTCGCCGGCGTGACGAACGTGAACCCGTGGGGCACGGCGACCGCCGGGATGGTGTTGCCGCGGGAGAACCGTGCACCCGAGTGCGAGCCGCGGCGGGTGTCGACGCGTTCCGCGGGTGCGAGGTCGGCCGGCGCCGGCACCCTCTCCTCGACCATGAGCTGCACGAAGCCCGTGCAGCGCGAGGGGAGATCCGCGGCATCGGCACGGGAAGCATCGGCACGGGAAGCATCGGCAGGGGAAGTATCGGCAGGCAGAGCCGCGGTGCCGAACACGACCTCGACCACCCCCGCGTGACCGGCGAAGGGAGCGAGGGCGACGGTGTCGGCGTTCCATTGCTCCGGCAGGCTCCACCGGGCGTCGAACTGCGCCTGCGGGGTGACCGGGAAGTCGTAGCGGTCCCGCACGGCCGCGTCGTCGCTCAGCCGCGAGCCGTCGGCGAAGCGCACATCGACCGTCACAGCGAGTGAGGCGTGCGGTGCCAGCGTCGCCGCCGGCCCGTCCGCGTAGAACGCCCAGTGCAGCACGGTGTCCTGGGTGATCTCGACAGCGGGGAGATCCGGAACGTCGAGCCGCTGCTCGCCGGCGGACGGATCGAACGAGAAGGCGAAGACCGGAGCCCGGAGCACGCCGCTGCGGGGGCGGGAAGACGGGGGATCGGCCGGGCCGTCCGCCGGGATGAGGTGCACGCTGCTCACCCCTTGATCGCGCCTTCCTGCACGCCCTTGAAGAAGAACCGCTGCGTGAACGAGAACATGATCACGATGGGGACGAGGGCGATCATGGTGCCGGCCGCGACCAGACGCGGGTCGACCGAGAAGCTGCTGTTGAGGTAGGCCATGCCGACCGTCAGCGTGTACTTCGCGGGATCGGAGAGCACGATCAACGGCCAGAGGTAGTCGTCCCAGGCGCCGATGAAGGCGAAGATCGCCACCACCGAGACCATGCCGCGGATGTTCGGCCACACGATGTGGCGGATGCGCTGCCACGTGGTCGCGCCGTCGACGGTGGCCGCGTCGAGCACGTCCTTCGGGATCATGCGGCACGCGGTGGCGACCAGCAGCACGTTCATGGCGCTGATCGCTCCGGGCAGGAACACTCCCCACAGGGTGTCGGCGAGGCCGAGCGCACGGATCGTGAGGAAGTTGCTCGTCACGGTCACCTCGCCGGGGAACAGCAGGGTCGACAGCAGGATGCCCATCACGATCCACTTGCCGCGGAACTTCATGCAGGCGAGCGCATAGCCGGCGAATGTGGCCAGGATCACGTTGCTGATCACGGTGCCGACGGAGACGAGCAGCGAGTGCCACGCATACAGGTACACGGGCACGACGTCGGCGACCCTGGTGTAGTTCTGCAGGGTCGGCTCGCGCGGGATCAGCTCCGGGGGGAAGGAGTAGATGTTCTCGGTCGCGCCCTTGAACGAGGTCGACAGCTGCCACACGAACGGTCCGATGACCAGGAAGAGCACGAGCACCAGCAAGGCGTATCGGCCGATCAGCCCGCCGAGAGTCGGCTTGCTGAAGTCGCCGGAGCCGCGGTGCCGGAAGATGCGCTCGCGCGCGGGAGCGGGAGCGTCCTGTGGCTTCTCATCGCGTTCGGGCGCGGTGATCGTCTGAGCGGTCATGCGGGAGCCTTCGCCTTCTTCTCGCGGTTCATGAACGCGATCGCCGCGAGCGGTATGAGCGTCAGGAGGAACAGGGCGACGCTGATCGCAGAGGCGTAGCCGATGTTGCCGTTCAGGCCGGAGCCGACCTGGCGGATGAGCATCACGAGCGACATGTCGTAGCCGCCGGGGCCGCCCGTGCTCTTGGACAGCACGTCGAGCTCGGCGAACACGCGCATGGCCGAGACGGCGATCAGCACCGCGATGAGGAGCATCGCGCCGCGGACCGACGGGATCGTCACCGAGAGGAAGCGGCGGAACGACCCGGCGCCGTCGAGCATCGCGGCCTCGTGCAGTTCCTTGCCGACGTTCCCGAGGGCAGCGAGGTACACGACCATGTAGTAGCCGAGTCCCTTCCACACCGTGAGCAGGATAGCGCACCCGAGCAGCAGCCAGCGGTCGACGAGGAAGGGCATCGGCTTGTCGATCAGGCCGAGGAAGTCGAGCGTCTGGTTGATGATGCCGCGGCTGTCGAACAGCCAGGTCCAGATGAGGGCGACCACCACGACCGAGGCGATCACGGGGAAGTAGAACGTGGTGCGGAAGAACGAGATGCCCGGCAGCTTCTTCTGCACGAGGAGGGCGAGCAGCAGCGGCAGGATCGTGAGCAGGGGCACGCACACCACCACGTAGATGAGACACGTGGTGAGGGCGTTCCAGAACATCTCGTCGCCGAACATGCGCTCGTAGTTGGCTCCACCGACGAAGCCGGGCGTGCGCAACGGCCTGGCGTCGGTGAAGCTGAGGAAGACCGTGTTCAGGAAGGGCCAGAGCGCGAACACCAGCACCCAGATCACGGCGGGGGCGATGAGCAGCCACGGTGTGTACCACTTGTGGGATCTCATCGTCTTCCTCCGGCTCCTGGTGCCGGTGTCCGCGCGCATGCTCACTGGTCCACGCGGTTGGCGTTGGCGTACTCGACGATCTTGTCGAGCTGGGCCTTCGGGTCCGCTTCGCCGTTGACGGCGAGGGCGATCTGCTGGGTCATGTAGGTGGCCATGTCGGACGTCCACTGGAACGGCAGGGCCTTGGCATCCTTCATCGCACCGAACACGGTGTCGATCGCGGCGAGCTGCTTCTCGTCGGTGACGGTCGAGGCGATGCTGTCGACGACCTGGTCTCCACCTTCGGCCGTGCCCGGCGCGGTGCCGACGGCCAGCGACGAGAACGCGACCTGGTTCTCCTGGTTCGTCGCGAACTCCGCGAACGCGAGCGCGGCTTCCTTGTTGTCGGAGTCGGCCGAGACGTTCAGTCCCTGCACGTACAGGGGTGCGACCCCGAGGCGGGGCGTTGCGACCGTGTTCTCGAGCAGTGCCGGGGCGTCCTTCTGCAGGTCGGTCGTGAACCCGGTGCCGCCGGTCGTGAAGGCGACCTTCTCCTGGATGTACGCCTCGGCGTTCCCGCCGTAGTCGCCCGTGAGGGCCTCGGCGGGCATGGCGCCCGCGGCGTAGGCGTCGGCGTACTTCTGGATGATCGCCGCCGCCTCGTCGGTGTTGAAGTCGAACTCGCCCTTGTCGTCGATGACCTCCATGCCGGCGGCCGTGAACGTGTCGAGGGCCGGGATGGAGGAGAGCAGCTGCACCTTGCCGCCAGACTCCGTCGCCACGTCTTCCGCGAGGGTGAGGAGCTCGTCGACCGTGGTCGGCAGGTTCTGCTCGGTCACCCCGAACGGCGCGAGCTGCGCGAGGTTCCACCACGAGGCGTCGCTGGAGAGGTAGCAGGGGAGGCCGTAGGTTCCCTCGACACCGGGGTAGGCGCTGTACGCCTCCCATGCGCCGGTGTTGTAGGTCGACTTCAGATCGGGATCCGCGGTCTCCAGGTCCACGAGCTTGCCTGCCGCGACGAGCGGGTAGGCGATGTCCGGCGGCAGGTTCAGCACATCGGGCAGGGTGTCGGCGTTCGCCTGGCTCAGGATCTTCTCCTGGTAGCCGTCGCCCGGCTGGTCGAGCCACTCCACCGTGACGTCGGGGTGCTCCTTCTCGAACGCGGCGATGAGGTCTTCGAAGTACGGGGTGAACTTCTCGTTCTTGAGCGACCAGGTCTGGAACTGGATCTTCCCGCTCAGCTCGCCCGACGTGTCGATGGGGCCGGAAGCACCGGAGGATGCGCCGCCTCCCGTGCAACTCGTCAGCGCCAGAACGCCGATGGTGAATGCTGCCAGAGCGACAATGCGTGTGGGAACTTTCATCGTGCTTCTTCCTCGAGGCGGGCGAATCCGCGCGGCAGCCCGATCGGGGACTACAACGCTTTAGCAGATGAAACCATCCGATTCCGTCCCTGTCAAGACACCCGGCCGCGAGATCACTGTCTGCGCGTAGGACAGGGTGCATCGTCTGTTGCTCAAGCGTTATAGTGGTGCGAAATCCGCCCTCTCCGGAGGACACGTCCGAAAGGCCTGACACATGACGCAGCGCGGCGCCCTCGATGCTCCTCTGAGGTTCGGGGCGAACTACACGCCGTCGAAGAACTGGATGCACTCCTGGCTCGACTTCACCCCCGACGACGTGCGTCGCGACTTCGCCGCCCTCGCCGAGCTCGGGCTCGACCATGTGCGCGTCTTCCCCCTGTGGACCGTGCTGCAGCCGAACCGCACGCTGATCCGCGAGAAGGCGATCGACGACGTGCGCGCCGTCGTCGACATCGCCGGCGAGTTCGGGATGGATGCCAGCATCGATGTGGTCCAGGGGCATCTCTCGAGCTTCGACTTCGTGCCGTCGTGGTTGTACACCTGGCACGACAAGAACATGTTCACCGACCCCAGGGCGCTCGAGGGGCAGATCGCGCTCGTCGACCGCCTGGGGCGAGCGCTGAGCGAGGCGTCGAACTTCCTCGGGCTGACGCTCGGCAACGAGACGAACCAGTTCTCCGCGCACACGCATCCGTCGCCCTGGCCGGTCACGCAGGACGAGGCCGGGGGGTGGATCTCCGCGCTGCTGTCGGCGGCGGAGGCGGCAGCGCCAGGGCTCCCGCACGTCCACAGCGAGTACGACGCGGTCTGGTACATGGACGGGCACGGCTTCACCCCCGCCCATGCCTCCCGTCTCGGCGCGATGACCACGATCCACTCCTGGATCTTCAACGGCACCGCCCAGCGTTACGGCGGGCGTTCCGTCGCCTCCGACCGTCATGCCGAGTACCTGATCGAGCTCTCCCGCGCCTTCGCGACAGACCCCGACCGGGTGGTGTGGCTGCAGGAGGTGGGCGCCCCCTCGAACTGTCTCACCGACGACGAGATGCCCGGCTTCCTGGAAGCGACCGTGCGCTCGGCCGTGCGCACCGAGAACCTCTGGGGCATCACGTGGTGGTGCTCGCACGACGTGAGCCGTGACCTCGGAGACTTCCCCGAGCTCGAGTACACCCTGGGGCTGATCGGTCAGGACGGCGCCGCGAAGCCCATCGGTCGGCGTCTCGCCGAACTCATCCCCGAGCTGCGCCAGCGCGTCGCCCCGCCCGCGCGGGACACCGCGATCGTGGTCGACGTCGACGAGCGTGAGGTTCCCGTGAGCCGCGCGGCACTGAGCCCAGGGGGCGCCGTTTTCCAGGCATGGGTGGACGCCTGCGCCGCCGGACTCGATCCGACACTGGTCACCTCGCACGACGCACTCGACCCTGTCGCGCTCGACGCGCGCGGTATCCGCCGCCTGATCCGCCCCGACCTCTCGGCGGATGTCGTCGACCCCTACGGCTCGGTGAACACGGTCGTTCCCGGCTGATCCGGGTCGGGCGTTCGTCTCAGCCCGTGCGGGCGCTCAGCCCGTGCGAGCGGGCGGAGCCGTGCTCTCGCGCGCCGTGAGCACGGGAGTCGGGCCCTCGACGCTCGGCAGATTCGCTCCCGCCTCGATCTGCTGCAGCAGCAGGGTGGCGGCACACTCTCCGAGTTCGAAGGTGTCGCGGGTCATCGCCGTGATCGACGGATTAATGAGCCCGGCGATGACCGAGTCGTCGAAAGAGGCGAGGGAGACATCGCGAGGGACGGCGCGGCCCATCTCCTGGGCCACACGGAGACCTGCGACCGCCATCACGTCGTTGTCGTAGACGATGGCCGTCGGGCGCTGTCGCCCCGACAGCAGTGTCCGCGTCACCGCGGAGGCGCGTGCGGGTGAGAAGTCGGTGGTGATGACCTCGCCCTCGAGGCCGTCGGCGGTCATGCGCTCGAGCACCTGGGCCCGCAGTCGCGTGTGCTCGAGCTCGGCAGGCCCAGCGACGTAGGCGATGCGGGTGTGTCCGAGCGCGGACAGGTAGGAGAAGAGGGTCTCGGCCACGGTGTCGTCGCCGATCCAGACGCTGGGCACCGAACCCTCGGGCGAGGGCTCCGACCCGATCATCACGGCGCGGGCGTCGAGGGCTTCGATGCGCCCGACCCTGGGATCGTCTTCGCGGGGGTCGATGAAGATGAACCCGTCGACCTGATTGGAGGAGCGCCACTGCCGGTGCACCTCCATCTCCTCCGCGACATCGGCGACGAGTCGCAGCTGCAGGCTCACCTTGCTCTCCGACAGACGCGATTCGATGCCGGCGATGAGGTCGGTGAAGAAGGCCTCGGAGCCCAGGGAACGAGCGGGGCGGGCGAGGGCGAAGCCCACCGTGTTGGCGCGTGCACCGACCAGTGCGCGCGCCGCGGAGCTCGGCTGCCAGCCGTTCTCCTCGACGATCGCGAGGATGCGGTGCCTGGTCTCCTCGCTCACGCCGGGGCGCCCGTTGAGGGCGAAGGAGACGGCACCGGGGGACACGCCAGCCATGCGCGCGATATCGGCGATCGTGACGCGTTTCGCCGGACTCATAGTCCCTCACCCTACTTGATCGGTTTAGCCTCGGGAAAGAAGCCGGATCGTGCCCTAGACTCGTGCACTAGATCGCTTTAGTACAACAGATAGCATTCAGTCACAGCGCATCACCGCAGACCCGAATCAGCCCTCACCGTCGAGCCCGGAGACCCACTCATGCATGACGACACCTCGCTCACCGTCGGCCGCGTCAAGCGCGTTCTCGAGGAGCGCATCCGCCCGGCGATCCACTCGGCCTCCGTGCCGCTCGGCGTCGAGATCCACGAGCTGCCCGGCGAGCCCATCGCCCCCGCCGAGGGACTCGCCCTCGACTACGCGCCCGGCGTCGTCGGGGCGCCGTGGGGGCCCGCCTGGGGCACCACCTGGTTCAAGCTCACCGGACGAGTCCCGGCAGAGTGGGCGGGCCGCCGGGTCGAGGCGCTCATCGACCTCGGCTTCGACGTGAACATGACCGGCTTCCAGTGCGAGGCCCTGGCTTATCGTCCGGACGGCTCGCCGATCAAGAGCATCAACCCGCGCAACCAGTGGGTGCCGATCGCCGAGACCGCCGCGGGTGACGAACCCATCGAGCTGTACCTCGAGGCGGCGTCCAACCCGGTGCTGCTGGACTACCACCCCTTCCTGCCGACGCAGGAGGGCGACATCCTCACGTCCTCGAAGGAGCCGCTCTACCGCGCCCGCCGGATGGACCTGGCGGTGTTCGAGCCCGAGGTGTTCGACCTGTCCCTCGACCTCGAGGTGCTGTTCGAGCTGCAGGCGGAGCTCCCTGCCACGTCGCCGCGCCGCATGCGCATCCTGCAGGCCATGGACGACGCGCTCGACGTGCTCGACCTGCAGCACATCGTGGAAACCGCCTCCGACGCCCGCGCCCGCCTCGCCGATGTGCTGGCCGCTCCCGCAGAGGCGAGCGCGCACCGCATCTCGGCCGTCGGTCACGCGCACATCGACTCGGCCTGGCTGTGGCCGGTGCGCGAGACGATCCGCAAGGTCGCGCGCACGACCTCGTCCATGACCACGCTCATCGAGGAGCAGCCCGAGTTCCAGTACGGGATGTCGAGCGCGCAGCAGTACGCCTGGATCAAGGAACACCGCCCCGAGGTGTGGGAGCGGGTCAAGGCTGCGGTCGCCGCCGGACGCTTCCTGCCGCTGGGCGGCATGTGGGTGGAGTCCGACACCGTCATGCCGACGGGAGAGTCGCTCGTGCGGCAGTTCTCGCACGGGCAGCGCTTCTTCGAGCGCGAGTTCGGCATCCGCTCGAAGGGCGTGTGGCTGCCGGACAGCTTCGGCTATTCGCCGGCCCTTCCGCAGCTGATGCGCCGTGCCGGGTTCGAGTGGTTCTTCACGCAGAAGATCTCGTGGAACCAGCAGAACGTGTTCCCGCACCACTCCTTCCTCTGGGAGGGCATCGACGGCTCGCAGGTGTTCACGCACTTCCCGTCGATGGACACCTACAACTCGCAGCTGAGCGGTATGGAGGTGGCGAAGGCCTCCCGTCAGTTCAAGGAGAACCGCCTCAGCTCGCGGTCGATCGCTCCGGTCGGCTGGGGCGACGGCGGCGGCGGCACGACCCGTGAGATGACCGGCAAGGCCGAGCGTCTGCGCGACCTCGAGGGCAGCGCGCAGGTCGTATGGGAGCACCCCGACGTGTTCTTCGACGCCGCCAAGGCCGAGCTGCCGAACCCGGCGGTGTGGGTCGGCGAGCTCTACCTCGAACTGCACCGCGGCACGCTCACCAGCCAGCACGCCACGAAGGCCCTGCACCGCTGGGCCGAGCACGCTCTGATCGAAGCAGAGCTGTGGGCCGCCACCGATGCCGTGCGCACCGGTGCCGAGTACCCGCAGGCGGAGCTCGACCGGCTGTGGCAGGCCGTGCTGTTGCACGAGTTCCACGACATCCTGCCCGGGACATCGATCGCGTGGGTGCACCGCGAGGCCGTCGCCGTGCTGTCCGACGTGCTGTCGGATGCGCGCGACATCGCCGACGCCGCGCGCCGGTCGCTCGCCGGCGAGGGTGACCGCGAGCTGCAGTTCGAGCCGAGCTCGGTCGCCGGTGGTCGGGCGCTGGGCGCCGCGCTCGTGGGGGAGTCGACGGTCGCACCCGTGACGCTCGTCGAGGAGGCCGATGGCTGGCGGATCGAGAACGACCTCGTGTCGGTGTTCGTCTCGGGCGAGGGGCTGATCGTGTCCGCCGTCGACAAGGCGTCGGGCAGGGAGACGGTCGCCGCAGGCAGGGCCGCGAACCTGTTCCAGTTGCACCAGGACTTCCCGAACATGTGGGACGCCTGGGACATCGACCGGTACTACCGCAACAGCGTCGACGACCTCACGGAGGTCTCCTCCATCGAGGCATCACTCGTGAACGGTGTCGCGCAGATCGTCGTCGTGCGCCCGTTCTCGGAGTCGACCATCACGCAGACGATCGTGCTCGCGCCGAAGTCGCGCACCGTGCTGCTGCGCAATGACATCGACTGGCACGAGACCGAGAAGCTGCTCAAGCTGGCGTTCCCGCTCGACATCCAGGCGTCGCACACCGAAGCCGAGACCCAGTTCGGCTACCAGGCGCGCGTCACGCACACGAACACCAGCTGGGAGGCCGCAAAGTTCGAGACCTCGATGCACCGGTTCGTGCTCGTGCGCGAGCAGGACTTCGGTGCGGCCCTCGTGAACGACTCGATCTACGGGTACGACACGACGCGCGAGGTCGGCGAGGACGGGGTCACCACAACCGTGCGCCTCTCCCTGCTGCGGGCGCCGCGCTTCCCCGACCCGGACACGGATCACGGTCCCCACGAGATCGAGGTCGGCTTCGTGATCGGCGCCGACGCCGCGATCGCCACAGCCGAGGGCATCCGCATCAACAGCCTGCCCACGGTTCTCCGTGGGGCGCGCGAGGTCGAGCCGCTGGTCTCGGTGACGGGCGAGGGCATCGTCGTGTCGGCCGTGAAGCTCGCCGACGACGGTTCCGGCGACGTCATCGTGCGTGTGTACGAAGCGCTCGGGCGTCGTGCGGTCGGCGAGCTGTCCGTGGGCTTCGACCACCGTGAGGTGCGCGAGGTGAGTCTGATCGAGGACGAGATCGACGATGCACGGACGGGCGGTGCGCTGCGACTGCGTCCCTTCGAGGTGCGGACGCTGCGCATCGTGCGTTGAGCATCGTGCGCTGAGCCTCGGGCGCTGAGCCCGCGTGTGCTCCTGCTCTCGCGTGGGTGGGCGATGTGCGCGGGCCCGTTGTAGTGGCAGGGCGAACGGGTGCACGATGGCGGGATGGTGAGCATCGACGATGTGCGCGCGATCGCCCTCGCCTTGCCCGGCGCCGAGGAATCCGTCGGCGGTCACACCGGAGCGGCGGCCTGGCGGCTGAAGAGCGGCCAGTTCGCGTGGCTTCGCGGACCGAGAACGACCGATCTGCGACAGCTCGCCGAGGCCGGGCGTGAGTGGCCCACCGGTGATGTGCTCGCGGTGCGGGTCGCCGACCTCGAAGAGAAGGATGCCCTTCTGGGCGCCGAGCCGGATGCGCTGTTCACGATCCCCCACTTCGACGGCTACCCGGGACTGCTCGTCCGTCTCGATGCCGTCGACCGGGGCCGGCTCGAAGAGATCATCACCGATGCATGGCTGGCGCGTGCCCCTGCGAGAGTCGCGAAGGCGTGGTTGGATTCGCACGGACTGGAATGACGCGGGATGCGATCCGCGGCCTCCCGGGAATCACACGGGGAGCGGGAGAGCGATGTCAGGCAGGCGGCAGTCTCAGCACGTCGGGGGACTCGCCGCCCGTGAGGTCGTCGGCGATGCGGAGGCTGCGCGCGAGGTCGTCCAGCGCGCCGATCAGCGTGCCGAACCGCTCCTTGTCGCTGCACACGGCCGTCAACGTCACCAGGTGCGTACCCGTGTCCCAGGTGTAGGTCGCGAACGGCGGCGAGGCGGGCGACGGCGGCATCGGGACGAGCAGTTTCTCGCCGACGCCGAGCCTCGTGGGGAACGACTCCGTGTCGTCGTAGTCCATCGGCATCGAGGCCCGGGCGATGCGCACATCAGGCGTCAGCACCTGTGCGGTCGCCATCGCCACGACGAGCTCGGGCTCCGCCTTCCACGTCCACACCAGCACGCGTCCGTCCGCACGCTTCATGAGCATCGGCGCCGCCTGGCTCATCGCCCACGCGCCGAACCTCGAGCCGGGTCGCTCCGTCGCTCCGACCGCGGCGTTGACCTGGCCGAGCAGCATCCGGATCGCGGCCTTCCGGTGGCGGCGGCCCTTCCAGCCGAGCGAGTCCGTCACGGGAATCCACAGCTGGGGATCGGCGTCGGCACTCAGTCGCATGACTCCACGGTAGCCGGTGCGTCTGAGTGATGCCCGGTACGCCTCGGCGGCACGATCAGGGCCCTCCGGTAGAGTGGCCAGCGCCCGACCAGGGCTCTCCCTTGGCCGCCACATCGTAAGGCAGCATGTCTGTGACCTCCTCCGACGATCCGATCGATCCGTCGAGCGGCTCCGCCGCCGAATCCGCGCCCCGACCGTTGAAGATCGTGATCGGCTGCGACACGTTCGCGCCCGACATCAACGGCGCCGCCCGCTTCGCCGAGCGCCTCGCCGCCGGCCTCGTGCAGCGCGGACACGATGTGCACGTCGTCGCCCTCAACCAGGCCTACCGCCGCGCCGAGCCGCGGACCGAGGTCATCGAAGGCGAGCCGATGACCCTGCACCGGCTGCCGTCGGTCCGCTGGCCTCCGCACGACTGGCTGCGTTTCGTATGGCCCTGGCGCTCGAAGCACTACGCCCGCAAGGTGCTCGACCGGGTGCAGCCGGACGTGGTGCACATCCAGTCGCACATCGTGATCGGTCGCGGACTGGCGCGCATCGCCCACGAGCGCGGCATCCCCGTCATCGCGACCAATCACGTGATGGCCGAGAACATCCTCGATCACACGACCATGCCCAAGTTCATCGACGACCTGGTGCTGAAGTTCGCCTGGGCCGACGCGAAGCGCACGTTCGACCTGACCAGGGCGATCACCACGCCCACCCGCCGTGCCGCCGACTTCCTCGAGAACACCGTCGAGGTGAAGGGGGTCATCCCCGTCAGCTGCGGTATCGACCGTTCGCAGTACACGCCGGTCATCGGTCCGCGCGAGAAGAACCGCATCGTGTTCGTCGGACGCCTCACCGCCGAGAAGCAGGTCGAGGTCATCCTCCAGGCCATGACGAAGCTCGACCCCGCGCTCGAGACCACGTTCGACATCGTGGGCGGGGGCGACCAGCGCAAGCAGCTGGAGCACCTGACCGCCCAGCTCGGTCTCTCCGACCGGGTGACCTTCCATGGGCGCACCACCGACGAGGAGCTGCGAGCCCTGCTGTCGCGGGCGAGCCTGTTCGTGATCGCCTCGATCGCCGAGCTGCAGTCGATCGCGACCATGGAGGCCATGGCTTCGGCCCTGCCCGTCGTCGCGGCCGATGCCGTGGCCCTCCCGCACCTGGTGCACGACGGCGAGAACGGCTACCTGTTCGAGCCGGGGAATGCCGACGAGCTCGCTGCGCGCCTCACCGACGTGCTCACGGCGGAGCCCGCGGAGTACGAGCGGATGCAGCAGGCCTCGCTCGACGGCGTCCTGATCCACGACATCAACCGCACCCTCGACACCTTCGAGGCGCTGTACCGCGACGAGCCGCTGCCGGAGTAACCCGCCATGCACATCGTCTTCTTCGGCGATCAACACCTCGACTCCCTCGGGGGAGCGCAGGTGTCGATGCGGCTCCAGCGGGAGTTCCTGGAACGCGCCGGTCACACCGTGACGGTCGTGGCTCCGAAGATGCACGGGTCGCGCGCGTCGGCCGGCACCCACGGCGGCGCGTACGTCGACCTGCCGTCGATGCCGATCACGACGGATCGCGAATACTCGATGAGCTGGCCAGGGCGCGGCACCGATCGCTTCCTCGACAAGGCCATGACCCGCCGTCCGCCCGTCGACCTGGTGCACGTCCAGGCCGACTTCTGGGGAGCCTTCATCGGACACCGGTATGCGCAGCGCCACGGCATCCCGGTCGTGCACACCATGCACAACCGGGTCGACGTCGGTATCGCCGCCGTCACTCCGCTGCACCGCCCGGTGCTCGCGGCGCTCAACGCCTGGCGCGGCATCGCCCTGCGCGGCATCGCGGTTCCGTCGAAGGGGCGATACCCGGCGAAGGGAAGCGACGGGTGGGCGTTCCTGCGCGGCCTCGCCGCCGGGGCGTCCGCCGTGACGGCCCCCTCGACGCACTTCGCCCGCCGCCTCGAGCAGCACGACGTCTTCCCGCATGTGGACGTGATCTGGAACGGCATCGACGACGACGTCCGCGAGCAGACGCTCGCGGACAAGCCCGCAGACCGCGTGCCGGGGATACCGCGGTTCGTCTGGCTCGGCCGGATGAGCCCGGAGAAGCGTCTCCTTCCGTTCCTCGAGGCGTTCGTCGCTTCGGGAGTCGTCGCCGATCTGGAGATCATCGGGGGAGGCGCTCAGCGCGCAGCCGCCGAGAAGATCGTCCGCGCACGCGACGGCGTGCACTTCGCCGGACGCCTCACCTACTCGCAGACGTTGGCGCGCATCGCCGCCGCCGACGCGCTCGTGCAGACGTCGATCGGCTTCGAGACCCAGGGGATGACCCCTTTCGAGGCAGCCACCCTCGGAACGCCGTCGGTGATCTGCGACCCCGACATCGCCGCGGAACTCGGCGGCGGGCTGTGGGCCGTACCAGAGCCTGATGCGGAAGCAGGATCCGGGGTGGACCGGGAGGCTCGCCGACGCGTCGCGCTGGCTGAGACGCTGCGACGTGCGGCAGACGACATCGCGCGTGGGGCGGCTCCTGTTCCGCTGCCCGAGGTGGCCGAGGCGTTCCGACAGTCATCGCGCACGGCGGCGATGGTCGAGGTCTACGAACGGGTGCTCGCATGATCACGACGGCGCCGGCAGTCGTGTCTTCGAGCAGGCAGCCTCAGAAGAACTGGTAGAAGAGCGACGACATCCAGGTGGTCGCCATGCCGATGGCGCCCACTCCGGCGATGCCGATCGCGATGCCGGCGAGCAGGTGCGGGCCGGGCCGGCGTACGGCGACGAGCCCGAGGATGAACGCCAGGACGTATGCGACGAGGCTCACCACGCCGACCAGGCCGGAGAGGGCGTTGTACCAGCCGTAACCGTCAGCGGCGAAGTAGGCGAACGGCGCCGTCAGCGAGATGACGAGATTGACGGCGAAAGCGATCACCGCGATGAGGAACGCGACCGTTCCGAGCGGGTTCCCCGTGTCAGCGGGGTGCTGCGGCGCACCATAAGACGGAAGCGGTGCCGGCGGGTACTGGGGTGCTGCGGGGTGCTGCGGGGCGGGGTACTGCGGGGAGGGGTTCTGCGGTGCTGCGGGGTTCTGCGATGTCGTCGGGTACTGCGGAGACGCGGGCAGGTGCGGGGCGGGGGGACCGGAAGGTCGCTGAGACTCGCTCATGACGACGAGCGTAGCCCCCGCGGTCATGGTGCTGGTCAGCGGTAACCGTGCCCCGACTCGGCCTGCTGCCCGACATCGCGTCCTGCGAGGCGCGTCCAGTCGGTCGGGGTGCGACGGTATCCGTCGCGGCGCAGTTCGACGAAGGTGGCGATCGTGGCCCACGCGGCGAGGGCGAGGAGTGCGATGACGAGTATCATGGCAGAAACGCTACGTTCGATGCTGAACCGCCACGAGTGGCAGAATAGACTCTGAACGTATGAAAACTGCCAACCGGGAGTGTGTATGAAGACGGTCGCCTGTGTCATCCAGGACGGGTTCGCGCCCTTCGAGTTCGGCGTCGCCTGCGAGGCGTTCGGCCTCGACCGCGCCGATGACGGGGTGCCGAACTTCGACTTCCGCATTGTCGCTCCCCGTGCCGGCGTCGTGACGTCGAAGATCGGCTTCTCGGTGAACGTCGAGCACGATCTGGCCTTCGCCTACGAAGCCGACCTCGTGGTGTTCTGCCCTCTTCCCCGGGAGAACTGGGGCGACGTGGATCCGCTTCTGGTCGACGTCGCCCGCCATGCGGTCGACCGCGGCGCGTGGGTGATGAGCGTGTGCAGTGGATCGTTCATCCTCGCCGCTGCCGGGGTGCTCGACGGTCGACGCGCCACCACGCACTGGATGTACGCGCACGTCATGGCCGACATGTATCCGCAGATCGACATCGACCCCGACGTGCTGTTCGTGCAGGACGGCAAGATCATCACGAGTGCCGGCACCGCGGCGGGCATCGACGCCTGCCTGCATCTGCTCCGGCAGGAGGTGGGTGCCGAGCTCACCAACCGCATCGCCCGCCGGATGGTCGTGCCCCCGCAGCGCGACGGAGGCCAGGCACAGTTCATCGATCGCCCCATCCCCGTCGTCCCCACCGATTCGCTCGCCGCGGTCGCCGACTGGGCTGTCGAGCACCTGCGCGAAGACCTCGGTGTCGACCAGCTGGCGGCCAGGGCCCTCATGTCGCCGCGCACGTTCGCCCGCCGGTTCAAAGCCGAATACGGCGCGACGCCGGCGGCCTGGCTCGCGCGTCAGCGCATCATCCACGCGCAGCGGATGCTGGAGCGCACCGACCTGCCGCTCGAGCACATCGCCGACGAGTGCGGATTCGGTTCAGCGGCTGTGCTGCGGCAGAACTTCGCGAGAGTGCTCGGGCTGACCCCCACCGCCTACCGTGCGCGGTTCTCCTGTGCCGAGGAATCCGCGGTGCCCGCGGCCTGAGCCGGGCGGGTCCATCACGCAGCCGGATTCAGTGTCCAGGCCGGATTCAGTGTTCAGCCGGGGCCGCTGCTCAGCCAGGGTCGCTGCTCAGCCAGGGTCAGTGTTCAGGCCGGATTCAGTGTTCAGACCAGTGCGCCGGTGCGGGCAGTGCGACGTCGCGCACCTCGACCCCGTCCTTGGTGACGGCGGCGGTGCAGTAGAGCAGGGACTGCGTGGGGTAGCCGTGCGGCCGGTTGTCGCGGATGATCGCCCTGTCGTCTTCCGGAGGGAGCGCGGTCGAAGATGCGAGCAGGGCCGTCCACTCGGCCGTCCAGTCGTCGCTGTCGGCGGTCGGACCCAGGGCGCGGAATTCGGGCAGCCACGCCTGGATCCGCGGAGTCGTCGCATCGTCGAGATCGTCGTGCGCGATCATGTGCGTTCCGGGGTCGATGGGTGTCTCGCGAAGCTCGACGCCGTCCCACGAGAGCACTCTCGCGCCGGCGGGGCCCACCTCGAGCAGGTTGAAGCCGTGCATCGGCAGTGGCGCGACCGGCGATCGGCCCGTCACCGACTCCAGGGCGAGGGCGCCGCGGGACACCGCGTGAGCTGCGGGGAGGTCACGCACGTCCGCGCGGTTCAGCAGCACGGCGAGTCGTCCTTCTGCCGGGTTCGCGGCCAGCCACGCGCCGCCCGCTCGGCGGTCGCGGATACCCACCACGCCCGGGAAGTCGTCCGGCCACCAGGCTCCGAGGGAGTCCCAGGCCCGCAGCGGGTCTTCGTCGCGGACCGCCAGAAGTCGTGCGGATCCGGCATTCTCGACATCGATCACGACCGTGCACACGGCATCAAGTCTAGGTCGGCGGAACGATCGTCGGCCCGCGGCGGTGGATGCTGGGGCAGAATCGAGACGTGAACATCGTGGTCGGAGTCACAGGCGGCATCGCCGCGTACAAGACGGTGCATCTGGTGCGCCTGCTCACGAAGGGCGGCCACGACGTGACCGTGGTGCCCACCGCGGATGCGCTGCGCTTCGTCGGGCTGCCTACATGGGAGGCGATCAGTCGTCACCCCGTGACAACGAGCGTGCACGAGGATGTGGCACGGGTGCGGCACGTGGCTCTCGGTCAGGCGGCCGACCTCGTGATCGTGGCGCCGGCGACCGCGAACTCGATCGCGAAGATCACTGCCGGGCTCGCCGACGATCTTCTGGGGACCACCCTGCTCGCGACCGAGGCCCCGGTGCTGATCGCTCCGGCGATGCACGCCGAGATGTGGCGGAACAGGGCGACACAGGCGAACATCGCGACCCTGCGGGAGCGCGGTGTGCACCTGGTGGGTCCTGCCGACGGTGAGCTCGCCGGTGGTGACAGCGGTCCCGGCCGGATGTCGGAACCCGAGGAGGTCTTCGCCGCCGCGCAGGCGCTGCTGGCTCCCGGTGACCTCGCAGGCGTGCGGGTGGTGGTCTCGGCCGGCGGCACTCGCGAGCCGATCGATCCCGTGCGTTTCCTCGGCAACCGCTCCAGCGGCCGGCAGGGTGCGGCGCTCGCCGCGGAGGCGGCCGCTCGCGGAGCCGAGGTGACCCTGGTGTCGGCGAACATCTCGGGTGACGTGCTCGCCGACGTGCGGCATCCGTCGATCCGCGTCGTCGGCGTGGGCTCCGCGATCCAGCTCGCAGAGGTGATGAAGCGTGAGGCCGCAGAGTCGGACGTGATCGTGATGGCCGCCGCGGTCGCCGACTACCGACCGGTCGCGGTCTCGGAGCGCAAGCTCACCAAGGAGGGCGGCGGGGTACCCGCCATCGAGCTGATCGAGAACGAGGACGTCGTCGCAGCCCTGGCCTCTGCACGTCGCCCGGGTCAGCTCGTCGTCGGCTTCGCAGCCGAGACTCCGGAGGACGAGGCCGAACTGCTCGCTCGCGCTCGCGGCAAACAGCAGCGCAAGGGTGTCGACCTGCTGGTGGTGAACGAGGTCGGCTGGGAGCGCGGGTTCGAGAGCGCGGAGAATGCCGTGCACATCCTGGGCCCCGGGGGTGCGGTGGCGGCGATCGTCTCCGGCTCCAAACGCGCTGTCGCGTCCGCGATCTGGGACGCGATCGGACGGGAGCGCTGACGAGGCGGACGGACTGGAGGAGAATCTCGGCGAGTGCTAAACTTGAGTCAATAAGACTCAACTTTGATCCCGTCCTCCGACTTGGTGGACGGGAGACGACCAGAAGGAGCAACTCCAGGAGGAGCGCATGACCACCCCGCAGACCGGCAACCAGAACCAAGAGCAGCAGTCCGCCCTCGAGCAGTTCGGCATCAACCTCACCGACCGTGCCCGCGAAGGCAAGCTCGACCCCGTGATCGGACGCGACAGCGAGATCCGTCGGGTCAGTCAGGTGCTCACCCGACGCACGAAGAACAACCCCGTGCTGATCGGCGAGCCCGGCGTCGGTAAGACCGCCGTCGTCGAAGGCCTCGCCCAGCGCATCGTCGCCGGCGACGTCGCCGAGTCCCTCAAGGACAAGGAGCTTGTCACGCTCGACATCTCCGCCCTCGTGGCCGGCGCCATGTACCGCGGCCAGTTCGAGGAGCGGCTGAAGCAGGTGCTCAAGGAGATCACCGAGTCCGACGGGCAGGTCATCACGTTCATCGATGAGCTGCACGTGCTGATGGGCGCCGGTGGCGGTGAAGGCTCGGTCGCGGCATCCAACATGCTGAAGCCGATGCTGGCCCGCGGCGAGCTGCGACTGATCGGCGCGACCACCCTCAACGAGTATCGCGAGTTCATCGAGAAGGACGCAGCGCTCGAGCGCCGCTTCCAGCAGGTCTACGTCGGAGAGCCCACGGTCGAGGACACGATCGCGATCCTCCGCGGCCTCAAGGGTCGGTACGAGGCGCACCACGGGGTGACCATCTCCGACAGTGCTCTCGTTGCGGCTGCGGCCCTGTCGAACCGGTACCTGCCCGCGCGTCAGCTGCCCGACAAGGCGATCGACCTGATCGACGAGTCGATGTCGCGACTCAAGATGGAGATCGACTCGTCTCCGGTCGAGATCGACCAGCTCAAGCGTCAGGTCGACCGGATGAAGCTCGAGGAGCTCGCCCTCAAGCGCGAGAAGGACGCTGCGTCGAAGGAGCGACTGAGCGCCTTGCGCGAGCAGCTCGTCGGCATGGAGCGACAGCTCGCCGAGCTCGAAGCCCGCTGGGCGCGCGAGCGTCAGGGGCTGAACCGGGTGGGCGAACTCAAGAAGCAGCTCGACGACGCGATCACGCAGCGCGACCTCGCCATGCGCAATGCCGACTACACGAAGGCTTCGAAGCTCGAGTACGAGACGATCAAGCGCCTGGAGCGCGACATCGCGGAGGCCGAGCAGGCGGAGGACACCGCGTCGAGCGAGCCTCGCATGGTCAACGAGCAGGTGACCGAGGAGGACATCGCGGCCGTGATCGCCGCGTGGACCGGCATCCCCGTCGGCCGGTTGCTGCAGGGTGAGAGTGAGAAGCTGCTGCACCTGGAGAACGAGCTCGGCAAGCGCCTGATCGGGCAGAAGGACGCCGTGAAGGCCGTGTCCGACGCCGTCCGCCGTTCGCGCGCGGGGATCAGCGACCCCGGTCGTCCGACCGGATCGTTCCTGTTCCTCGGCCCGACCGGTGTCGGCAAGACCGAGCTTGCCAAGGCGCTGGCGGAGTTCCTCTTCGACGACGAGCACGCCATGGTGCGCATCGACATGTCGGAGTACGGCGAGAAGCACTCGGTGTCCCGGCTCGTCGGCGCCCCTCCCGGGTACGTCGGCTACGAGCAGGGTGGTCAGCTGACCGAGGCCGTGCGTCGCCGGCCGTACAGTGTGATCTTGCTCGACGAGGTCGAGAAGGCGCACCCCGAGGTGTTCGACGTGCTGCTGCAGGTGCTCGACGACGGTCGGCTGACCGATGGGCAGGGGCGCACGGTCGACTTCTCGAACGTGATCCTGATCCTCACCTCGAACCTGGGCTCGCCCATCCTCATCGACCCCGTGCTCGCACCCGATGAGAAACGCGACCAGGTGATGGCGCTCGTGCGGCAGGCGTTCCGTCCGGAATTCCTGAACCGCCTCGACGACATCGTGATGTTCTCGGCGCTGAGCGAAGACGACCTCGCACAGATCGTGGAGCTCTCGGTCGACCAGCTGCACGACCGGCTGAAGGACCGGCGACTCACCCTCGCGGTCACTCCGGATGCGCGGGCCTGGCTCGCCGAGCGCGGGTACGACCCCATGTTCGGTGCTCGTCCGCTGCGCCGCCTCATCCAGAGCGAGGTGCAGAACAAGCTCGCGACCGCGCTGCTCTCGGGCAACGTGCACGACGGCGACACGGTTCGCGTCGACGTGGCCGCCGACGGGATGGGCCTCGTGCTCACCTCGACGACGCCGGAGCCCGAGGCCGACTCCGACTCCGACGAGGATGACGTGATCGAGGCGGAGCTCCTCGAGGACTGACACGCCACGACTGAGCTGAACCGCTCGGACACAGAAGAGGGACCAGCGGGTGATCCGCGGGTCCCTCTTCTCGTGGGGTCTCGGCTTTGACGTGCGGGCTCAGCACTCTCGTGCAGGCTCAGCCGCGCAGACCGGAGGCCGCGGCGAGTGCGCGACCGGTGAGGGAGTCGTCGTCACGCACGATCTCGGACGGCGTCCCGCTGAAGATCAGGCTCCCGCCGTCGGATCCCGCCCCCGGACCGATGTCGATGATGTGATCGGCACGGGCGACCACTCGCAGGTTGTGCTCCACGACCACCAGCGTCGCTCCCTCCTCGAGCAGGTCGTCGAAGAGGAGGTTGATGGTGTCGACGTCGGAGGGGTGCAGGCCGGAGGTCGGCTCGTCGAGGATGATGCGGTCCGCCCGGTCGCGGTGCGGATCGCTGAGGTGGCGGGCCAGCAGCAGACGCTGCTTCTCCCCGCCGGACAGCGTGTCGAGCGACCGGCCGACCGGGATGTATCCCAGTCCGGTGCGCTGCACCCAGGCCAGGGCCTCGACCACGTCGGCATGGGCGGAGAAGAGGGCGCTGACCTCGGCCGGTGGTGCCGCCAGCACGTCGGCGATCGTGGCGCCGTCGACCTGCACGGCCAGAGCGGTCGGGTTGAAGCGCAGCCCGCCGCACGCATCGCAGGGGAGGGACACGTCGTCGAGGAACGCGAGCTCGGTCGTGATGTGGCCGCGGCCGCGACAGGTGGGGCACGCCCCGCGGGAATTGAAGCTGAACCAGGAGGGGTCGAGGCCGGAGGCATCCGCGAACACCGCCCTGACGGTGTCGGCGATGCGAAGGATGCTCAGGGTCGTGGATCGGACGCCGCCGCGCAGCGGTTCCTGTCCGACGACCGTGAAGTCCGGGTGCTGGCGTGGCAGCTCCGCGGTCGCGAACGAGCTCTTGCCGGAACCGGCGACTCCCGTGACGGCCGTGAGCACGCCCAACGGGATGTCGACGTCGAAACCTCGCAGGTTGTGCGAGCGCGCATCCCGCACCGTGATCCGGCCTGACGGTGCCCGTGTCGCTCGACGGATCGGCAACGGCTCGGCGAGCAGGCGCCCCGTCAGTGTGTCGCCGGCGCTGAGCTCGGCCGGCGTCCCCTCGAACTGCACGAGCCCACCGGCAGACCCCGCACCGGGACCGAGGTCGATGATGTGGTCGGCGACCGCGATCACCTGCGGGTGATGCTCGACGACGAGGATCGTGTTCCCGGCATCGCGCAGTCGTTGGAGCAGGGCGACGAGGCGCTGGATGTCGGCGGGGTGCAGCCCGGTGCTCGGCTCGTCGAACACGTAGGTGACGTCGGTGAGCGCGCTGCCGAGGTGTCGCACGATCTTGACGCGCTGCGCCTCGCCGCCGGACAGCGTCGCCGACTCGCGGTCGAGCGCGAGGTAGCCGAGGCCGACCGAGAGCAGGGCGTCGAGCGCATGACGGATCCCTTCGACCGCCGGTGCCACCCGTGGGTCGTCGAACTCCTCGAGCAGCGCGTGCAGCTCGGAGACCGGCATGCGCATCCAGTCCACGATCGAGCGCCCGGCGATGAGGCTGGCCCTCGCGGCTTCGTTCACGCGCGCGCCGCGGCAGTCGGGGCAGGTGTGATGCGTCACGAGTCGGTCGAGCTCTTCGCGCACGGAGGCTGACATCTTCACCGGACGCTGCTTGAGGAACACGTCGCGCATCCGCGTGATGACCCCGTCGAAGCGCGCGCTCTGCGGGAAACGCGGGTCGGGGTCCTCGAGCTTGAGCTTGTCGGCATAGAGGAATTGGTCCATCTCCTCGGCCGTGTAGTCCTTGAGCGGCTTCTCGCGGTCGAACAGTCCACAGTAGGCGAAGCGTTTCCAGCGGTACACGCCTGGACGGAACAGGCTGAACCGCACCGGGCCCTCGTCGATGTTCTTCTCGGGGTCGATCAGTTCATCGATGTCGATGTCGTACACCGTGCCGAGCCCTTCGCAGGTCGGGCACATGCCGGAGGGGTCGTTGAACGAGTACGCGGGGGAGTAGCCGGCTGACGGCTCGCCGACGCGGGAGAAGACGAGGCGCACGAGCGAGGCCAGATCGGTCGCGGTCGCCACGGTCGAGCGCGCGTTGCCCGTGAACCGACGTTGGTCGATCAGCACCGTGAACGTCAGACCGTCCATCGCCTGCACGTCCGGAGCGGGCAGCTGCGGCAGTCGCGAGCGGATGAACGTCGAATAGGAGTCGTTCACGAGCCGCTGCGCCTCGGCGGCGATCGTGTCGAGCACCAGCGACGACTTGCCCGAACCCGAGACGCCGGTGAAGACGGTCAGCAGCTTCTTGGGGACGTCGACGGAGACGTCGCGGAGGTTGTTCGTCCGTGCGCCGGTGATGCGGAGCATATCCATCCGCACACGCTAACGGGGCCCCCGGACAAACCGGAGACCCCGTTGACAGCGTCGGCGGGATCGGTCAGGCGCTGAGGACGACCGTCTCGTCGATGGGGCGACGCACGCGCGGGGCGACCTCGCGCTGCTGCAGCACCTCGGGCAGGGCCTCGATGTCGCCGAACTCGCCGACGGCGAAGACCGTGACCGGCGCGAACCGGGCCTCGAGGTCCGCGAACTCACGGACCACCTCGGGGTCGAAGCCGCTCATCTGGTGCACGAGCAGGCCGTCGTGGTGGGCCTGCACCGAGAAGTGCGCGACCGCCTGGCCGAGGTCGTAGAGTGCGTGCGTGATCGGGGTGCCATCGGCGGCGGCGGTCTCCGCGATCGCGACGACGAGCACCGCGGCGTTGCCTGCCCATGCCTGGTTGAAGCCCATCAAGGCGTCGACGACCTGGGCGTGGAGTGCAGTGCCGCGACGGGCGACGATGAAGCGCCAGGGCTGGATGTTGTTGGCGGACGGGCTCCAGCGGGCGGCCTCGAGGGCGGTCGCGAGCTTGGCCTCGTCGATCGAGTTCTGCGCGTCGAAGGCGCGGGGGCTCCAGCGGCCGGCGAGGACGTCGAGGACGGGGTGCTCGGTCGGGGCGGTGCGGTCGATCACGGGGGTGCTCACAGAAGTGCCTTTCGGAAGGAGTGGATCGGACTCCTTCGTCCGGGTACACGGGAGCAAACAGATGTATGTGCATGCATATTCCCGGATCGTCCGGATGCCCTCGATGGCCGGATCCCGCAGCGACCGGATGCCGATCGCGGTGACGAACAGCGTGACGGCGATCGCGAGCGCCACGGCCACGGGGCCGGCGGACGACACCTCGGCGACGTCGAGCCAGGCGATCGTGTAGGTCGCGACGGCCGCGACCGGGAAGGTGAACGACCAGAAGCCGAGTGTGAAGGGGAGCCGACGGTAACGCGGGATGGTGGCGACCTGCGCGGCGACGAGGAGCGTCATGAGACCGGCGAACGCGAACGAGAGCGGCGATGCGATGCCGTCGGTCAGGGCGAAGAGCGCGAGTCCGCCGACGGCCGGCGGGGCCATCAGCACCGCCAGGCTGGGGGTGAGCGCATCCGGCAGCGGGGGGCCGGCGACCAGGCGCACGAGCACGAGCGTCGTCATCACGACCCAGAAGAGGCATCCGACGCCGAACGCCGCCCATCCGAGCCCCGGCAGCCCGAGTGCCTCCGCGGCGGTCGCGGTGATGAATCCGCCGGCGACCGGCGGCAGGATGTACCCGCCGTGGATCGCGGCGAGCTCGATCCGGCCGGCCATCCAGGTGCTCACCAGCCAGCCCGCCCACACCGCGGTGCTGGTCATCGAGGCGATCACGATCGTCGAGCCCGCGACGGGGAGCGAGGGAAGCAGCCGGATGCCGATGAGCATCCATACCAGAGGGAGGATCACGGCGAACGGTGCCTGCACGGGGTCGCGGAGCTGCGCGCGCAGAGGTGTGCTGCTGCGCACGCCTCTCACGGTGTGCGCGGCGAGCAGTCCGATCGTCGCCATCGCCGACAGGCCCCAGAAGGCAGGGCCAACGGAAGCGGGCACCGGGGCGACGGCGGTGGCCGCCGACCAGGTCGACGCGACGCCGGCGAGGCCCAGCGCGATCGCCAGGGTGTTCAGCGGGATCCGTGCGGGAGGGTTCCGGCCGGAGCGGGTGCGCGTGGAAGAGGACATGTCGAGGTAACCTCTGACATTTTACTCCGCGGTTCACGAAGGTGGCGCGGATGCCGAAGGCGGCGCAGACCCCGAGGCTAGGCGGCGAGGTCGTGCGAGGCCGCGTCGGCGAGTGCGCTGCGCACGGCGCGAATCGAGGGAGCGTCCGCAGACACACGCCTCGCGGAGGAGAAGATCTCGCGCCGAGGCTCCTGCGGCAGCGGTGCCAGGTCGACCGTCGGGGTGTCACCCGCCCATACGAGCTCCGGCAGCAGTCCCACTGCGAGTCCGGCATGGATCAGCCGCACGTGGGCGGTGAGGTCGGCGATCTCGAAGCGCACATCGGGCTCGAACCCGGCGGTGCGGCACAGCTGCTCCGCCCAGGCGCGCGACGCGGTGCCGGCAGGTTCCAGCACCCAGGGTTCGTCGCGGGTCGACCACAGCGCGGCGACGGCGTCGGCGTGCGCGGGGGTCCCTGGCCGCCGCGCGAGGGCGATCGCGTCGTGTGCGAGCGCCACCCGGTCGAGGTCGGCGTGGATCGGGCGTGTGCGGCCCGGGTACTGCTCGGCGAGGATGAGGTCGAAGTCGCGGCTGGACACTCCGACGAGTCCGGTCTCCGGGTCGGACTCCGTGACCTCCACTCGCAGGGCAGGATGACGTTCCTTGAGGGCTTCGAGCCCGCGGGGCAGGAGCGAGTGTGCCGTGGACTGGAAGACCGCGATGCGCACGGTGCCCGTGACCTCGGTCAGGGACTCGGCGACGGCGACCTGGGCGTGCTCGAGCTGGTCGAGGATGCCGATGGCCTCGGCGACGAGCACGTTCCCCTGCGGCGTGAACTGCACCCCGCGCCCGACCCGGCGCAGCAGCGGCACGCCCACGTCGCGCTCCAGCGCACTGAGCTGCTGCGACACCGATGCCTTGCTGTAGGACAGGGCGTCGGCGACGGCCGACAGTGTCCCGCGACGCGACAGCTCCACCAGCATCCGCAGTCTGTTCACGTCGAGCACGGCGGGTCCTTCGTTCGGCGCCTATCGTTCAGAGGAACTGAACAGAATCCACGCAAATCGGTTGATAGACGGAGCCTACCGAGCGGCAGGACAATGATCCAGCCGCACACGAAATCCCGGTGTGCGCTCTCTTGGAAGGTCCCACCGATGCCTGTCGCCGCCGACACCACCACCCCCCGCACCGAAGACGTCGCCGCCCTGGTGCAGCGCTGGCTCGCCGAGAGCGAGACCCACCCCGTCGAGCCGGCCGCCCAGCGCCTCTCCGAGGTGCTCAAGGACCCGAACGGACTCGCGTTCACGGTCGGCTTCGTCGACGGCGTCATGCGCCCGGAAGACCTGCGCGTCGCCGGCCGCAAGCTCGCCGAGCTGAGCGACATCACCCCGTCGCTGCTGCCCGGATACCTGCGCGCCGCGATCAAGACCGGCGGCTTCTGGGCGCCGAAGCTCCCCGGCGTTGTCGTGCCGATCTCGCGCCGCGTGCTGCGCGCCATGGTCGGGCACCTCGTGCTCGACGCCACTCCGTCCAAGCTCGGCCCCGCCATCGCGAAGCTGCGCAAGAGCGGCAACCGCCTGAACCTCAACCTGCTCGGCGAGGCCGTGCTCGGAGAGCGGGAAGCCGGACACCGGCTGCAGGGCACCCGTGACTTCCTGGCCCGCGACGACGTCGACTACGTGTCGATCAAGGTCTCCAGCGTCGTGAGCCAGCTGTCGATGTGGTCGTTCGACGAGGCCGTGGCGGACGTCGTGGAGAAGCTCACCCCGCTCTACGAGCTCGCCGCGCGTGCCGAGGCCAAGGGCAAGGCCAAGTTCATCAACCTCGATATGGAGGAGTACCGCGACCTCGACCTGACGATCGCGGCCTTCACGAGCATCCTCGACCAGCCGGGCTTGGAGAACCTCGAAGCCGGCATCGTGCTGCAGGCGTACCTCCCCGACGCGCTCGGCGCGATGCAGCACCTGCAGGAGTGGGCAGCCGCCCGCCGCGCCAAGGGGGGAGCGCCGATCAAGGTGCGCGTCGTCAAGGGCGCGAACCTCGCGATGGAGGAGGTCGACGCCGCGATCCATGGCTGGCCGCTCGCCACCTACGGCACCAAGCAGGACTCGGACACCAACTACAAGCGGGTGCTCGACTGGGCGATGACGCCGGAGCGCCTGGACGCCGTGCGCATCGGGATCGCCGGCCACAACCTTTTCGACATCGCCTACACCTGGCTGCTCGCACAGGCCCGCGGGGTGGCAGACCCGACCGGCGCCGATCCCCTCGTCGAGTACGAGATGCTGCTGGGCATGGCGACCGGTCAGGCCGAAGCCGTCCGCAAGGACGTCGGCCGTCTGCTGCTCTACACGCCGGTCGTGAACCCGGCGGAGTTCGACGTGGCGATCGCGTACCTGGTGCGCCGCCTCGAGGAGAACGCCAGCCCGGAGAACTTCATGTCGGCGGTGTTCGAACTGGCCTCCAACCCCACGCTCCTCACCCGGGAGCGGGAGCGCTTCGAGCGTTCGCTTGCCGCGCTCGCGAACGACGATCCGCAGTACGTCCCCGCCGCCCATCGGGTGCAGGATCGGACAGCTGAGGCTCCCGCGGGAACGACCACGGGCTTCGCGAACCAGGCCGACACTGACCCCGCCATCGCGGCGAACCGTGCCTGGGGTCGCGAGATCCTGAGCCGTTCGGTCGGCTCGACGCTGGGTCTGGACAGCATCGCGCTGGCCAAGGTCGAGACGGACGCCGAACTCGACGGCATCTTCACCGCAGCGACCGCCGCCGCCGAGAAGTGGGCAGCGCTGCCGGCCGCCGACCGTGCCGCCGTGCTGCACCGCGCCGGCGACGAGCTCGCCGCGCGCCGTGGTCAGCTCATCGAGATCATGGCCCACGAGGCGGGCAAGACCATTGCCGAAGCCGACCCCGAGATCAGCGAGGCCATCGACTTCGCGCACTACTACGCCGAGCGCGCGAAGGACCTGGAGACCGTCTCCGGTGCCGAGTTCGTGCCGTCGAAGGTCACCGTGGTCACTCCTCCCTGGAACTTCCCGGTGGCGATCCCCGCCGGCGGTGTGCTCGCGGGCCTGGCCTCGGGTTCGGCCGTGATCATCAAGCCGGCCAAGCTCACCCAGCGCTGCGGTGCGGTGATGGTGGAGGCGCTGTGGGCCGCCGGTGTGCCGCGCGACCTGCTCGCGCTCGTCGATCTGGCTTCCCGCGACCTGGGCACGCGCCTCGTCGCCGGCCCCGCGGTGGACCGTGTGATCCTCACCGGGGCGTACGAGACGGCGCAGCTGTTCCGCTCGTTCCGCTCCGACCTGCCGCTGCTCGCCGAGACCAGCGGGAAGAACGCGATCATCGTCACCCCCTCAGCCGACCTCGATCTCGCGGCCGCCGACGTGGCCCGCAGCGCGTTCGGCCACGCAGGGCAGAAGTGCTCCGCCGCGTCGCTCGCGATCCTCGTCGGATCCGTCGCCGACTCGAAGCGGTTCGAGCGTCAGCTGGTGGATGCGGTGACCTCGATGCGCGTCGGCCTGCCCGACGACCCGGCCACGCAGATGGGTCCGATCATCGAGCCCGCGAACGGCAAGCTGCTCACCGCGCTCACGAAGCTCGAGAAGGGCGAGCGCTGGCTGGTCGAGCCGCGCAAGCTCGACGACGAGGGCAAGCAGTGGACGCCCGGCGTGAAGACCGGTGTGCGCGAGGGATCGTACTTCCACCTGACCGAGTTCTTCGGGCCGGTGCTCGGCATCATGCACGCCAAGGATCTGGACGAGGCGCTGCGCCTGCAGAACGCGGTCGACTATGGCCTGACCGCGGGCATCCACTCGCTCGACTCCGACGAGGTCGCCACCTGGCTCGACCGTGTCGAGGCCGGCAACCTGTACGTGAACCGCGGCATCACCGGGGCGATCGTGCAGCGTCAGCCGTTCGGCGGCTGGAAGCGCTCGGCGGTCGGCGCGGGCGCCAAGGCCGGTGGCCCGAACTACCTCTTCGGTCTCGGCGAGTGGACGCCGGCCGAGCTCCCGGCCGCGGCGCCGGGTGCGGCCGTCGTCCCCGTCGTGCGGGCACTGCTGGAGGCGGCGTCCTCCGAGGTGGACGCGACCGAGGCCGAGTGGCTGCAGCGTGCTGCCGCATCCGACGAGCATGCCTGGATCGACGAGTTCGGCGCCGTGAGCGACAAGTCCGGCCTCGGGGTCGAGCGCAACCTGTTCCGCTACCGTCCCGTCGCCGTCGACGTGCGCATCGCCGACGACGCTCCTCTGGTGGATGGCCTCCGTGTGCTCGCGGCCGCCCTGCGCAGCGGCAGCCCGTTCACGGTGTCGGCTCCCGCTCTGCCCTCTCGCGTCGAGAAGGCCCTGCGCGCGCACGGCGTGACCGTCAAGCACGAATCGGACGCGGCGTGGACCAAGCGCTACGCCAAGGCCGCGAACTCGTGGCACCGCGTGCGTCTGGTCGGCGGCGACGCCGCGGCCCTCCACGAGGCGCTCGGCGGAAGCCCGGATGTGGCGGTCTGGTCGCACGCCGTGACCGGGGCGGGACGGGTCGAGATGCTTCCGTTCCTGCACGAGCAGGCCGTATCGATCACGAACCACCGCTTCGGCAACCCCACCACCCTGGCCGACGGCGTGATCTGACCTGACCCTTCGCCGAGACCCATCGGCCACAACGAAACCCACCGTCGCTGACGTCTGCGACGGTGGGTTTCGGCGTGCGGGATGGGTCTCGGCGTCAGGGGAGGGGGCTAACCGCGCAGCGCCTCGCGGAGCTTGACGCGGGAGCCCATGCGCAGGAGCGAGTTCTCGTAGATCTTCGCGCCGATGACGATCGCGGCCACGCAGCTGGCGAGCAGGATCACGAGGCTCAGCAGCGGCTCCCACCACTGCGCCTCTCCCACGAACAGGCGCATCGGCATGCCGACCGGGGCGGAGAACGGCACGTACGACATGATCGTCAGCACCAGCGGGTTGTCGTTGAAGACGATGACCAGGATGTACGGCGCCATGATGAGCATCGTGATCGGTGTCGTGGTGGACCCGATGTCCTCCTGGCGAGAAACCATCGACGCCGCGGCCGCGAACATCGCCGCCAGCAGGATGAAGCCGAACAGGAAGAAGATCGCGAACCAGATGATGGGCGCCCCCAGCGTCGTGAGCACCTCCCGTTGACCGGTGACGATCAGACCGATGGTGGCGACCGCCGCCAGGGCGAGGATCTGCCCCATCGCGAGCACGGTGTTGCCGATCACCTTGCCGGCGAGGAGCGTGCGGGCCGGGATCGCCGAGAGCAGCACCTCGACCACGCGGGTCTGCTTCTCCTCCACGACGCTCTGTGCGATCGTGCCGCCGAACGTCGCCGCAGCCATCATGAAGACGAGCCCGAACGCGATCGCGATGAAGTAGCGCAGCAGCGGGTTGGTGGTCGCCGGCTCGAGGCTGACGATTTCGGGAGCGATCGACAGGGCCGAGACGATCTCGCCCGGGGGATCCTGCATCGCGATGATCGTGTATCCCGACGGTCCGTCGCCTTCGATCACCGCGGCATCGACCTTGTCATCGCGCACGAGCTGTTCGGCTGCGGCCCGGTCGGCGACCGTGGTGACCTCGACGTTCGGGATGGCCGAGACGGCGGAGGCGGTCTCCGCGGTCACGGCGATCGGCGTGGTCTCGGTGTTCTTGCTCGCGAACCCGCCGAACAGGATGCCGGCGAGGGCGAGGACCAGCAGGATGCCGGTGGAGATCAGGAAGGCCTTGCTGCGCAGCTTCGATCCGATCTCGCGCTCGGCGACGAGCCAGATGCCGTTCGAGCTGCGAACGGGGGAGGGGGTGCTCACTGGATGACCTCCTTGAAGATCTGGGCGAGGGACGGATGCTTGGGGGCGAAGCTGGCGACATCGCCACGCTGTACGGCGGACTGCAGCACGCGCTGGGCCGTCTCCGGGCCGTCCGCGTCGAACAGGGCGTAGCCGCCCTCGAAGTCGACCACCGTGACACCGGGCTCGGTGCGCAGCCACCCGGCGTCTCCGGCCGAGACCAGCTCATACCGGTCGCGCGCGTGCTCGGCGCGGAGTGCGTCGCGTGAGCCCGCCGCGCGGATCGTGCCACCGGCGAGGATGACCAGGTCGTCGCACAGCCGTTCCACCACGTCGAGCTGGTGGGAGGAGAACAGGATCGACGCCCCCTTGGCCGCGCTGGACTGCAGGACACCCGCGACCACGTCGACGGCGAGGGGATCCAGGCCGGAGAACGGCTCGTCGAGGATGAGCACCTCGGGGTCGTGCACGAGCGAGGCGGCGATCTGCGCGCGCTGCTGGTTGCCGAGCGACAGAGATTCGATGGTGTCGTTCAGCCGCTCACCGAGCCCGAGTTCCGTGAGCAGCGAGGTCGCCCGCTCCATCGCCTCCTGCTTGCCGAAGCCGTGCAGGCGTGCGAGGTAGACGATCTGCTCGAGCACCTTCATCTTCGGGTAGAGGCCGCGCTCCTCGGGCATGTAGCCGAAGCGGCGCCGGTCGGCGGTCGTCAACGGAGCACCGTCCAGATCGACGCGTCCGCCGTCCGACGACAGCAGCCCCAGCACGATCCGCATGGTGGTGGTCTTGCCGGCGCCGTTGCCGCCGACGAAGCCCGTGAGCCGCCCGGGGGCGACCGTGAAGGACACGTCATCGAGCACGCGCCGAGAGCCGTAGCTCTTGGTGATGCCGGAGAGTTCGAGCATTCCTGTGGTCATACCCTCACGCTACGGAGCACACGTGTCTCGGACATCCCCCGCATGGCGGACTCCGCAGGATCACCCGAGCGGGGGAGGAGGAGGTCAGTTGCGCGCGGTGTGCAGCACCGTGCGCACGAGGAGGCCGGCGACGAGGGCCCAGAACGCGGCGCTGACCCCGAGCACGGCGATCCCTGACGCGGCCACGAGGAACGTCACCACGGCGGGGATGCGCTCACCCGGGTCGTCGATGGCCTGCTGCACGGACGATCCGAACGCGGCGAACAGCGCGAGGCCCGCGACCGCCGGGATGACGGCGGCAGGTGCCAGCACCACGAGCGCGGCGAAGGCCGCCGAGAACACGGCGAGCACGAGGTAGGACACTCCGGTCGAGACCCCGGCGACCCACCGCCGTTTCGGGTCGGGGTCGGCGTCCCGCGAGGCGGCGAGCGCGGCGCTGATCGCGGCGAGGTTGATGGCGTGCCCGCCCGCCGTCGCACCGAGCGCCGTGCCGACCCCGGTGACGAGCATGGCCGGGCGCCACGGCACCTCGTATCCGAAGCTGCGCATGATCGCGACGCCAGGGACGTTCTGAGACGCCATCGTCACGATGAACAACGGCAGCGCGAGGCCCACGAGGGCGCCCACCGTGAACGTGGGAGCGGTGAATTCGAGGCGCGGCAGCAGCAGACGCGGATCGAACGAAGCGCCATCGCCGATCAGGGACACCGCGACCACCACGGCCGCAGCGGCGAACGCGAGCGGCACGGCCCAGCGCGGGGCGAGCCGCGCGAACACCAGCCAGGTGAGGACGACGGGCACCACACCCCAGGGATTCGCCACCAGACCGGTGATCGGGGCGAGGCACAGGGGCAGCAGCACTCCGGCCAGCATCGCCTGCGCGATGGACGGAGGGATGCGGGCGATCAGGGCGCCGAGTGCGGGCCACAGCGCCGTGAGCAGGATGAGCGCGGCGGTGACCAGGAACGCACCGACCGCGGCAGGCCAGCCGCCTTCGACCGTGCCCGTGGCCACGAGGAGGGCGGCCCCCGGCGTGGACCAGGCGACGGTGATCGGCATCCGATACCGCCATGCGAGCACGACGCATGCGAGACCCATCATGAGGCTGACCGCGAGCAGCCCGCTGGCCGCCTGCGCCGCGTCCGCCCCGACGGCGTCGAGTCCGGTCAGCACCACCGCGAACGAACTCGTGAACCCGACGAGTGCCGTCACCACTCCCGCCAGGATCGGGCGGGACAGGGGTGCGGCGTCGGGCATGGCTTCGAGGCTACCGCGGGTGGTGCACCGTCGCCCGGTCAGTCGCCGAAGAACAGCCGCGTCGACTCCGCGACGAAACCCGTCTGTCCCAGGTGTTCTCGCAGTCGGTGGTACTCGTGGGCGTCGACCCCGGCGACGTACGTGATCTGATCGGTGCCATCCGTGACCGCGCCGTAGGCGATCTCGGCGATCTCTTCGGCAGAGGAGCGCGTGGCGTCGCGAGCCGGGTCGCGGAATCGCCGAGTCGCGGCGACGAGCGCATCAGCGTACACGGCGTGGCTCGACTGATCGAGGCTCCGACCACCGAAGTCGGTGCGGATCCCTCCGGGGGCGAGTGTCTTGACGCGGATGCCGAACGGCTTGAGCTCGTAGGACAGGCTCTCGCTCCAGCCCTCCACGCCGAACTTCGCCGCGTGATAGACCGAGTTGAACGGCATCGTGACGAGACCGCCGATCGAGGTCGTGGTGAGGATCACTCCCGAGCCCTGCTCTCGGAATGCCGGAATGAACTCCTTGGTGACGCGCATCGGGCCGAGCAGGTTCGTCGTGAGGTTCTTCACGATCTGCTCGTCGCTGCTCGCCTCGAACGGTCCGGCGAGGCCGTATCCCGCGTTGTTGAAGAGCACATCGACCGGATGTTCGGCGAGGGTCTCCGCGACCACGCGCACGATAGCTTCGGCATCGTCGACGTCGAGCCGTTTGAGGATCACCCCGGGCAGGGCGCCGAGTTCCTGCTCCTTCTCGGGGTCTCTCATCGTCGCGATCACCCGCCAACCCCGTCCTGAGAACAGCGTGACGGCCGCGCGGCCGAGTCCGGTCGACGTGCCGGTGATGAAGATGGTGCCGGGTCTCGGCTCCGAAGCGCTCATGCGAGTCGCCGCACGCGGGGCGTCAGCACCCGGGAACAGTCCTGACCGCCGACGCGGAAGAGGGCCTGGTGTGACGACGCCGGGGCCTTCCCGTGCGGATGCTCGACAGTGGATCTCATCTCCGGCAGTGCTGGCGCGTTCATTCTCATCCCTCGGGCGTCGGTGGTCTCCAACGTCGGAAGAGATGGGGAATCCGCGCGTTCATAACGGAGAACGGGCGGATTGCTTCGACGGCGGTGTCGTGGGGGACCGAGACGGTGCGACGGCCGTGGCTAGGCGAGCCCCATGCGATGGGCGAGCACGACCGCCTGCACGCGATCGCGGGCGCCCAGCTTCTGCAGGATGCGTGAGACGTGCGTCTTGACGGTGGCTTCTCCGATGAAGAGCGCCTGCGCGATCTCGGCGTTGCTCCGAGCGTCGGCGAGCAGCGTCAGCACCTCGGCCTCGCGCTCGGTGAGAGGCTCGGCGAGCACGACCGGGATGGCGCCGCCCGAGGGAGGAACGGAGCTGGGGGCGGACACCGGCGGGGGCGTCGCGGCGAAGCGTGCCAGCACACGGCGCGTCACCTCGGGGGCGAGCATCCCGTCGCCGGCGGCGAGCGCCCGGACGGCCGCGATCAGATCTTCGGGACCGGCGTTCTTGAGCAGGAAGCCGCCGGCTCCGGCCTCCAGTGCCCGGTACAGGTAGTCGTCGCGGTCGAAGGTCGTGACGATTGCGATGGCCGCGTGGACCGCGGGGTCGGCGACGATGCGTCCGGTCGCTTCGATCCCGTCCATGTCGGGCATCTGCACGTCCATCATGATGACGTCGGGACGGAGGGCGGATGCCTGCGCCACCGCCTCCGCACCGGTCGACGCCTCGCCGACCACCGCGATGTCGGGCTGCGTGTCGAGAATCGTGCGGAAGCCGGCGCGCAGCAGGGCGTGGTCGTCGACGAGCAGCACGCGGATCGGATCGTTCATCGGCTCGCACCCGTCCCGGTCGCCGCGGCGAAGGGTACGCGGGCGCGCACGCGCAGGCCCCCGAACGGCCGGGGGGTCACCTCGAGCGTGCCACCAGAGGCCGTGGCGCGCTCGCGCATGCCCAGTTGGCCGAGTCCTGGCCGCAGCTGCGCCACCGGTCGTCCCGTGTTCACGATCTCGACCTCGACGCCGTCGTCGTCGTAGCGCACGCGGACGTCGGCGGTCGCGTCGGGTCCGGCGTGACGGCGGGCGTTCGTCAGCGATTCCTGCGCGATGCGGTACAGATTCACGGCGACGACCGAGGGAACGGGCGCGGGCTCGCCGATCACCGTGTACGCGGTCGGCAGTCCCGCCTCGGTCGAGGCCTCGGCGAGTTCTGCGATGTCGTCGAGAGCCAGGGTCGAGGCGCCGTCGGTCGGCTCTCCTCCCGGGGTCCGCAGAGTCTCCAGCAGTTGGCGCAGCTCGTGGATGGCGTCGCGCGCCGACCCCTCGATGCCCGTGAGGATGCGAGAGGCCTCCACCGGATCCCGCTCCAGCACCAGGCGCGCGGCCCCGGCCTGCACGCCCATGACGGACACGTGATGGGCGACGACATCGTGCAGCTCTCTGGCGATGCGCACCCGGTCGAGCGCGACGGCCTGGGCCGAGGTGACCTCGCGTTCGCGCTCGAGCTCGGCCGTCCGCTGCTCGAGCACGGCCAGCTGTGCCGCCGCTGCCCACGAGCGCTCACCGAAGTAGTAGGCGCCGCCGAAGTAGAGCACGTTCAGCAGCAGTTGGATGAGCATGAAGGCCACGTAGGGCGACATGGCTCCGGCGATCACATCCGCCTTGTCCGCCTCGCGGATCGCGTCGCGGTACATGGTGATCAGCAGCCACACGAACATGCTGACGATGATCCCGACGCGCACGATGAGCGCACGCCGGCGGTTGTTCATCCAGGCGCCGACCGTGTAGATCGCGATGAACATGGCGATGTTGCCGACGTAGATCTCGGGGATGCGGATCGTCACGGCGGTGAAGTAGGCGGCCACCACGATGACGGCGACGGTGCCTGGCCAGCGCCGGCGCACGGCCAGGGGAGCGGTGACGACCACCGCGTACACGAGGGCGGTCCACAGCGGCGCCTGTTCGTCGCCGTACATCTCCGCGATCGAGGAGAGCGCTGCGCTCAGCACGGCACCGACGAACAGCACGGTGGCGAGCACGAGATCGCTGCGCCGTTCGCGCTCGGTCGGCGTGCGGATGAACGGGGCGGCGGACATCCCTCCACCGTAGGGCGGGCCGTGGCGGCGCCGCATCCCTCGTGTGGGGGATCGTTCCGAACTTGCTATTGACAAGCGTGATTGCTTTTAACAAGCTTGTCCTCAACGAGCTCACCGACCGATGAGCTCACACCTCCGGAGGAGCCATCATGACCAAGGTGTTCGTCAACCTGCCCACCACCGACCTCGAGCGCGCGAAGGCCTTCTACACCGCGCTCGGCTGCGAGATCAGCCCCCAGTTCACCGACGAGAATGCGGCGTGCGTCGTGTGGAGCGAGGACATCTACTTCATGATCCTCAAGCGCGAGTTCTTCTCGACCTTCACCGACAAGCCCATCGCCGACCCGAACGAAGTCGTCCAGGTCTCGGTGGCGTTCAGCCAGGACTCCCGCGAGGAGGTCGATGCGATCCTCGCGAAGGGTCTGGCGGCCGGTGGCGCCGAGCCGAAGCCCGTACAGGACTACGGCTTCATGTACTCGCGTGACCTCGACGACCCCGACGGCAACTCGCTCGGCTTCCTCTACATGACGCCCGAAGCCATCGAGAACGGCCCGGATCACGTGGCCGACACCGCCACGTCGGCCTGACATGGCGGCGCGCAGCTACGGCCAGTACTGCGGTGTGACGACGGCCGTCGAGCTGATCGGGGAGCGGTGGGCGCTGCTCATCGTCCGTGATCTGCTCGTCGGACCGCGTCGGTACACCGACCTCAAGCAGGGCCTGCCGCGCATCCCCACCAACATCCTGTCCACGCGACTGAAAGAGCTGCAGGAGGGTGGGGTCGTGCGACGTGTGCCGCTGTTGAACTGCGGACTCGTGTACGAGCTCACCCCCTACGGGCGCTCCTTCGAGCCGATCATGCTCGCCCTCGGACGCTGGGGCTTCCAGGCGATGGGAGACCCGGACGAGGGCGACGTCGTCACGGCCGATTCCCTCACGATGGCGCTGCGCACGGCGTTCGTCACCGAGAGCGCGCTGGACGCGGAGTACGAACTGCACGTCGGCGATGTCGCCCTCCGTGCATCGGTGCGCGACGGCGAGCTCCGCGTCGCGCAGCTCGCTCCTCCGGCGCCTCCCGTCGGCGGGCGCACCCCCGAAGGAGAACCGGATGCGGTGATCGTCGCCGGTCCCGGCATCCGCCGCCTCATCGGCGGCGACATCACCCCGGCCGAGGCGTTGGCGCAGGACGTCGTCGCGGTCGTCCGTGGCGATGCATCGCTGTTGGACTCGTTCGCCGACACCTTCCACATCGCACGACTGACAGTGGGGAGCACGACATGAACAACCAATATGCCGATGAACAACAGGCGCCCGATGAACAACAGACACCCGGTCGCATCCTGATCGACCTCTTCACCTCTCTCGACGGAGTCGCCCAGGGTCCCGGCGGCACCGATGAGGACACGTCGGGCGGATTCCGGTTCAGCGGGTGGCAGGCCGGATACCCCTCCTCCGGCGTCGGACCCGAGATCGAGAAGGGCATGCGCGGTCTCGATGCGCTGCTGCTCGGGCGGCACACGTACGACATCTTCGCCTCGTACTGGCCGCATCACACCGAGGGCGAATCCGGCGACATCGGCACGCTCTTCAACCGCGTGCCGAAGTACGTCGCGACCCGGGATGCGGATCTCGCGCTCGACTGGGAGGGCAGCACGCGCGTCGGTGTCGACCTCGCCGCGGAGATCGCGGCGATGCGGACGGCCCATCGCGAGGTGCATGTGATCGGCAGCATCGATTTCGTGCACACGCTGCTCGCCGACGGGCTCTTCGACGAGCTGAACCTCTGGGTCTACCCACTGCTGCTCGGAGCGGGCAAGAAGGTGTTCGACGACAACGCGTTGCCGAGCGTGCTGCGTCTGCTCGAGCCGCCGATCACCGACGACGCCGGGGTGACACTGCTGCGCTACGCACGGACCGATCGGGTGCCGGAGGTCGGCACGTTCGATTGACATGAAGCGCGCCCCTGGTGCAATACGATCCGAACGTGGGGGTTGGAAAGCAGTCGCGGCAGGCGGAGCGCGTCGCAGCCTTCCAACGGGTCTTCGAACAGAATTGGGCTCGTGTTCGACACCACATCGAGTGCGTGGTCGACGACCCGGATGAGGTATCGGATCTCGTCTCCGACGTGTTCACGCTCGCGTGGTCGAAGCTGGATGAGCGCAAGCCACTCGGCTTGATCTGGCTGCTGCGCGCCGCGGACAACAAGCTCAAAGATCGTGAGCGCAGGAGACGATCCGAGGTCAGGGCGATGGATGCCCTGCGTCACGGCGTCGGGGGCCGACGCCAGTCCGACGTCCTCGATGCCATCGCGGTGCGTCATGCGATCGAGACCGCCTTGACCCCACGGGAGAAGAGGATGGTCGTCCTCTTCTACTGGGACCGATTGGCCGCGGGGGAGATCGCCGAGCTGCTGCGTTGCTCGCAGTCGGTGGTCTTCACGACATTGAGCAGGGCGCGGGTGAAGCTGGAACGGGAGCTCGGACTCGACCGCCTCCCCGAAGCCTCCATTGCCCGAGCGGCGAATACCTTACAAAGGGATTGATCGAAGAGATGGATATTGCGCACGCTCCCAGCTGAACCATAGCTTTCGTCTGTGAATCTCCTTCCTTCGGGTTCGCGCAGGCTCGCGCGTTCCGGCCTCGGGTCTGTCTGCGTCCTCGCCATCGTCCTGAGCGGGGGAGCGTTGTCGGCATCGGCCGCGCCGACGGCAGGTGCAGCAAGAGAGCTGTCGGTGCAGTCGTTCCGCGATATCCGGGAGCGTGCGGTCTCGTCTGCGGCATCTGCGGCTCGCGCTACCGGGGAACCGGTACCGGTCGTGGGGATGATCACCCCCACAGAGCAGACGCTGGCGATGCCGGATGGGACGATGCGGTACGAGGCATCGAGCGTGCCGGTGCGGGTCGAGCGGGGCGGTGACTGGGTACCCGTCGACACGACACTCGCATCGACCGGCGAGTGGTTCGAGCCGATCGCCTCCGCGGCTCCCGTGCGCTTCTCGTCAGGCGGCACCGACCGGCTCGCTCAGGTGCAGGCTGAATCGGGCGAGTGGATCACCGAGATCTGGCCCTACGGGATCCTGCCGACCCCGGCGGTCGAAGGGGACACCGCGACCTATTCTGAGGTGCTGCCCGGTGTCGACCTGAAGATGGTCGCGACGAAGACCGGGCAGGCGTCGATCTACGTCGTCAAGACCGAGGAGGCAGCGCAGTCCGCGAAGCTCGACGGTCTTCACGTCGTCGTCGAGAACGCAGAGCTGAGCGCGGACTCGACGGGCACCGTCACCGCGGAGACAGGGGATGAGTCGAGCATCGTCGCCGGTCAGCCGCTGTGGTGGGACTCCTCCGAGGGGGGCACCTATCGCGAGCCGGGCGGCGAAGCACCGCCGTTGCCCGTGACGCACGACGTGGGGGCGGACCGAGTGCTGCTCGACGTGGGCGATTCGGTGACGAAGCACGAGAAGCGCGACGGGGATGTCGTGTATCCGATCTTCGTCGACCCTGACTGGTCGTCGGGGATCACAGCCTCCTGGTACACGGACGCGGCCTATCCGAACCAGTCGTACCTGTCGGCGGGGGCTTCCGATGTGCTGCGCGTCGGCATCTACCAGCAGTATCGCTCGGACATGTTCTTCCAGTTCCCCATCGGCGCTCTGGCGGGCAAGGTCGTGACGAGCGCCCGACTGAACACCACTCAGCTCGCGGTCGCGTCCAGCGGGGCGGGTGCGATCCAGGTCCACACCTATGGGATCAAGCCGACCGGGTTCACCTGGGCGCAGGAACAGGCGTGGAACGCGGCAGGAACGGGTGGGTGGAGTGCCCCGCTGCAGGCTCCGTGGTACGGCCCCGGCCTGGGCTCGGCGCCGATGGCGGTGGGCTGGAACGTGACATCGGGCGTGCAGGCCAAAGTGGGGGCGTCTGCCATTCAGTTCGCCTTCACTTACACGAATGCGAACCTGCCGTCGCGTCGTCACTACAGCCGCGCGGCAACGCTCATCGTCTCTTACAACACCCTGCCGAACACGCCCACCGCCCCGTCGTTCACCTCCCCTTCGCGTGCGTGTGGCACCGCTGCGGCTCCGGCCGCGGTCGGTCAGACGGACGTCGCGGTCGCGGTGAATCAGACGGATCCCGACGGAGGAAGCGTCGGTACCAACTTCTACCTGGCCAAGGCCGGCGATCTCGGTGTCCTCGTGCAGACACTGGGGTCCGGCCTCGCCGCCGGAGGGACGAAGACAGTGACGTTCACCGGCCTGGTCGATGGCGAGACGTACGCGTGGCGCGGGAGAGGTCAGGACACGACGCATCATGGCACCGGCTACAGCGAGTGGTGCTACTTCACGGTGGATACGACGAAGCCGGCTGTGCCGGTGGTGGAGGCCCCGACGGGTGCTTCCTATGCCGTCGGGACTGGAGTCCCGTTGTCGGTGACCGGGGCAGCGGATGTCGCGGGATACGTCTACTGGGTGACCCCCACGCAGCTGGTCGCCCCTGCACCTCCGGTGCCGGCTGACGGCACGGTCTCCGTGGCTGCGGCCCTTCCGAACTGCGCGACCACAGTGACCAACAGCGTCCGGTGGGCCTGCAAGACCGGCAGCGGGGCGACGACCGTCACCGTCGCGCCTGTCGACTCGCTGTCGACGGTGTGGGTCTCCGCCTACGACAAGGCGGGCAATCAGTCTGCTCCCACAGGGCATCCGCTCTATCCCGGCGGGAACACCGGGACCCCGGCCACCGCCGCGAACCTCGACGCGGGACACGCCTGGCAGCTCACGACGATGTCATCGCCGCTTCCGGAGGCGATTCCGGACTCCAACCCATGGATCGGTGCGAACGCCATCGACCTCATGATCCCCGCGACTGCGTCGACGACCACGACGGACCTCCCCGACTTCCCGGTCGCCTCGCCCGTGCTCTCCACGAACGTGGCGACCGCAGGATACGAGATCACCGCCCTGGCGGCTCCCGTCGACGCGTCCAAGAGCTTCTCCTTCAGCCTCTGGGTCAAGCCGGCACACGTGGCGCCGACGTCCCAGATCATCGCCATCCAGCGGGGCCAGGGCATCGGGACGATGCAGTTGCAGATCACCAGCACCGGCAAGTACGCCTTCTGCCTCGGCGAGCAGTACGTGAACATGAGCAACACCGCCCGCGACAACAACTGCGTCACCGGGGGAACGGTCCTGCCCAGCACTTGGCAGATGGTCACCGGGATCTGGGATGCCGCGAACCAGCAGCTCCGCCTCCACATCGGCAACTCCATCACGCCGGTCGCCGTCAACAGCCACGTCAACGGCAGCGGTGATCGCTCGGCGAACGGAAGCTTGATGTTCGCCCCGGGCCCCGACAGCCTCCGGTTCATCGGGCTCATCACGAACCCCGTCATGGTCCCCGGTGTCGTCGACCATGCGCAGCTGGCGCGAATGGCCGCCTTCGAACTCCCCTTCACCGACTGAGTACCGGAGACTGACCATGGCGCGTCGGAGCACCCGCACGATTCTTACTGTTCTCACCACCTCGGTGCTCGCGTGTGGAGTGCTGGTCGCGGCTCCGGGAGCAGCCTTCGCCGAGTCGCCGACACCGACCGTCGAGACCCCGGTCTTCGGCGATCCGGTACCGGGTTCGACGGTCAGCGAGGCGGATGCGGGCGCCGACCCGCTCTCGTCGGTGAACTCGGCCACCCCCGAGGTCATGGAGATGCCGTCGCTGGAGAGCACCGACGTGGTTCTCGAGCAGTCGGATCTGGAGGGCGTCACGACCGACGCGGCGGAAGGCGCGGAGGGGGCTGCGCCGGCGACTGTGGCCGGGGAGTGGAAGCCGCTCGGCGATACGGGGCTTGCTATCGCACCCGCGTCCGGCATCGGGGCGGCCGAGAAGGAGAACGCAGCAGAGAACGATGCCGAGAACGATGCCGAGAACGCGGAGGGGGAGGAAGGCGACGCGGCGTCTCAGAGCCCGTCCGTGGTCGTGGAGATCCTCGACGAGAAGGCGGCGGCCAAGAAGGGGCTCGACGGCATCGTCGTCTCTCTGGCGCAGCAGGACGCGGAGGAAGAAGGGGAGCCGGTCGCGGTGCGGATGCCTCAGCAGCTGCTCGCCGGTGCCTATGGCGGCGACTTCGCGAGTCGCCTGGAGTGGGTGCAGGTGCCCGCGTCGACGAAGCCGGAGGACGTGTCGGAGAAGGCCGTCCCCGTGGCGACCGCGGCGACGGACGAGGGGCTGGTGCTCACACCGAAGGTCTCGAAAGAGCCGATGATGCTCGCGGCGGTGTCGGGCGCGAGCAGCGCGAACGGCACGGGCTCGTATGCGGCCACACCGTTGAAGTCGTCGTCGACGTGGGACGTCGCAGAGCAGACCGGCGCGTTCACGTGGAACTACGACATGGCCGTCCCCGCTCCCGGTGCGGGGCCGACGCCGTCGGTGGGCCTGTCATACAACTCGCAGTCGGTGGATGGGCTCACAGCATCGACGAACAACCAGCCGTCGGTGGTGGGTGAGGGATGGGACCTCACCGCCGCCGGGTTCATCGAGCGCAGCTATATCCCGTGCGCGAAGGATGACGGTGCCAGTGGTGCGGTCACGACATCCGGCGACCTGTGCTGGAGAACCGACAACGCCACGGTATCGATGGCCGGGCGGTCGGGCGCGCTCATCAAGGACACGGCCAGCGGTGTCTGGAAGCTGCAGAACGATGACGGCACCCGCTTCGAGCGCCTTGTCGGTGCCGCGCAGGGCTGTGCGGCGAACGGAACGGTGAACAACGAGTGCTGGCGGATGACAACGACCGACGGCACCCAGTACTACTTCGGTCTCAATCAGCTCCCCGGGTGGTCCGCGGGCAAGGCGACGACGAACTCGACCTGGACGGTGCCGGTGTTCGGCAACGATGCGGGGGAGCCGTGTCATGCCTCGACGTTCGCGGCGTCTTCCTGCTCGCAGGCGTGGCGGTGGAACCTGGACTACGTCGTCGACGTGCACGGCAATGCGCAGACGATGTACTACACGGCGGAGACGAACAAGTATGCCAAGGGCGGTTCGGGAGCGACCGCGTACCAGCGTGGCGGTGCCCTCACGCGCATCGAGTACGGGCTGCGGGCCACGGACCTCTTCGCATCGAAGGCCGCGGGGTACCGCGTTCTCTTCAGCTACGACGGGAAGGGCCGATGCAACGACGCCACCGGGTCATCGTGCACGGCTGCGGCCCTCGACAGCGCGGTGATGCCGGCGAATCCGGCCAAGTATCCCGACGTGCCGTTCGACCAGCTGTGCACCGGAACCTCGTGCAGTGCTTCGCAGATCGCACCCTCGTTCTTCACGAACGCGAGCCTCGTGAAGGTGGAGTCGCAGGCGAAGGTCTCGGGCGAGTACTCGACCGTCGACTCCTGGGCGCTCGGGCACTCGTACCCTGATCCCGGCGACGGGACATCGGCCGCGCTCTGGCTCACGCAGGTTCAGCGGACGGGCACAGCGGCAGGGCAAGCGGCGATCGTGGAGCCGGCGACGGTGTTCTCCGGCGTCACGATGCAGAACCGGGTGTGGGTCGTCGATGGTCTGGCCCCGCTCGACAAGTGGCGGTTGAGCTCGATCAAGACGAGTCTCGGCGGCGTGATCAGCGTGAATTACCAGGGCCAGCAGTGCACGCCGGCTCAGGCTGCAGGAATCCTCGGCGACCTGCCGAACAACACGAACTGGTGCTTCCCGGAGTGGTGGGTGCCGCAGTCGACCATCCCGCTCGGCGGACGGCAGGACCTGTTCCACAAGTACCCGGTCTCCTCGATCCTCGTCAACGGTGTGACGGGGGGCCCGCTGAGCCAAGTGCAGCAGACGCAGTACTTCTACGGCACGCCGAAGTGGCGGTACAACGATTCGCCCCTGACAGTGGCGAACTCGCGCACGTGGAACGTGTTCGCGGGGGTGAACACCGTGGAGGTGCGTGAGGGCGACCCGGCCGTACCCGCGGCCCAGAAGGTGTCGAAGTACACGTACTACCAGGGCATGAACGGAGACAGGGCGGCTGCCGGCGGAGGCACGAAGACGGTGAACGTCACCGGCACCAGCATCCCGGACGACCGCTGGTTCGCCGGACAGCCGTATCAGCAGCAGACGTTCAACGGTGTCGGCGGAGCTCTGGTGTCGACGCAGGTCAGCACGCCGTGGGCCTCGAACGTCACCTCCAACGACGGCGCGCGGCAGGCGCGGATGGGTGGCGTGCAGAGGACAGTCGTCACCGAGCCACTGTCGACCGGTGGTAACCGCACGCTCGAGACCCGTACGACGTTCGACGGAACCTACGGCTATCCATTGACGGTGTCGACGATCCCGTCGGATGCCACGGGCAAGTGCGTCACGACGACATACGCCGCCGCGAACACCTCCGCCTGGATCATCGGTCTCCCGAGCGAGGTGCGCACGGTCAACGTCGCGTGCGACGGCGTGGCCGGCGCGCAGTTCCCGCGCGACCTGGTCAGCGACGTGAAGACCAGCTACGACGGCCTGGCCTGGGGTGCGGCCGCAACGAAGGGGCTGCCGACGTCCGTGCAGGTGGTGGACAAGTACGACAACGGTCAGCCGCATTGGGTCACGAAGGAGTCGTCGACCTATGACTCCCTCGGACGCCTGCTCACGAAGACGGATCCGCTGGGGCGTTCGACGTCGACGGCCTACACTCCGGCGACGGCCCTACCGCTGCTGTCCACGACCGAGACGAACGCGGCGCCGTTCTCCTGGCAGACTGTGACGACGCTCGAGCCGACGACCGGCGCGAAGACGAAGATCGTCGACCCCAACGGGTCGACCACGACGATCGCGATCGACGGTCTCGGGCGTTCGACGAAGGTCTGGCTGCCGCTGCAGCCGCAGGCCGCGAACCCTGCGGCGCCATCGATGTCGTTCTCGTACACGTTGTCGCAGACCGCTCCGAACGCGATCAAGACCGACACCCTGACCGGTGGTGGCATCGTGTCGAAGTACCAGCTCTTCGACGGTCTCGGGCGAGAGACCCAGACGCAGAGCCTCGCCGTCGGAGGCGGCACGGTCGTGAAGACCACGAACTACGACAACCAGGGTCGGGTGCACTTCGTCGACAACGACTACTGGACGGCATCCATCACTCCGGGAACAGCGTTCTTCACGCCGGTGACGGAGAACAACATCCCCTCGCAGGTCATCACGGCGTACGACGCCGTCGGGCGCGCGCTGACGTCGACCCTCAACACCACGGGGTCCGTGCACTCGCAGACGGTCAACGCCTACCCCGGTGCAGATCGGGTCGACACGGTTCCGCCGGTCGGGGGCACCTCGACGAGCACGTTCACGAACTCCCTCGGGCAGAAGACCAAGCTCATCCAGTACCTCGCGGCCGGCATCACCGGCACCGGACAAGCGACGACGTTCGCCTACGACGGTGGCGATCGGATGACGAAGATGACCGATCCGGCTGGCAACGATTGGACCTGGACGTTCGACCTGCTCGGCAACCGTATCGGCCAGGACGACGCCGACTCGGGCGTATCGACTGCGACATACGACCTCGCCGGGAACATGACCTCGACGACGGATGCCCGTGGCAAGACCGTGACGACGACCTACGACGAGCTCAACCGCAAGACGGCCTCGTACGCCGGTACATCTTCGGGGTCGATGCTCTCATCGTGGACGTACGACACGGTCAAGAAGGGTCTCGTCACGACGTCGACCGCCTACACGGGGTCGACTCCGGGCACCCCGGGGCTTGCGTACAAGACCACGGTCGGCTCGTACGACGCGGCGGGCAATCCGCTCGATTCGACGCTGTCGATCCCGGCAGGTGCACCCGCGTTCGCGGGCACGAGCTACAAGACGACGCTCTACTACAACGCGGACTCGTCGTTGCTGGCGAAGCAGATGCCCGCCATGGGCGGCCTTCCGGCGGAGACGATCCGCTACAGCTACGACTCCTGGGGCAAGCTGAGCGGAGTCCGTGGCACCTCGATCATCCTCGCGAACACCGTGTACTCTCCGATCGGGCAACTGTCGCAGTTCAACCGGGTCAACGGCTCCACGAGCACCGCATACTCGACCTACGGCTACGACGCCGCGACGGGGGCGGTGCTGTCGATCAAGGACAACGCGGTGTTCGGCGATCTGGGGCACTATGTGGCCGATCGGGCGTATACCCGCGACGCGGTCGGCAATGTGACCTCGGCGACGATGAGCTCCGTGCTGCCGACGGAGGGGACGCAGAAGGCCTGCTATTCCTACGATTCGTTGCGGCAGCTGACGCGGGCCTGGACTCCGAACGCATCGACGGAGTGCGGGGCCACGCCGTCGGCGAGCGGGATGGGTGGGCTCGAGCCGTATTGGCACGAGTACACGTACGACAACGCCACCGGAAACCGCACGGGGCTCGTGAAGCGTTCCTCGATGGGGACGGCCACGACCGCGACCTACACCTACGCGGCAGCGGGCGGCGACCGTCCGCACGCGGTCAACGCTGTGACAGGCCCGGCCGGAGTGGGGCCGGGTTCGTACTCGTACGACGCGGCCGGCAACATGACCGGGCGCCCCGGCCAGACGATCACGTTCAACGACGCGGGCAAGGTGTCGAAGGTCGTGGCCGGGTCCACGACGCAGGACACGGTCTACAACGTCGACGGCAGCATCCTGCTGCGCACCAACACGACGGAAGGTTCAACGCTGTTCGTAGGTGACACCGTGCTGAAGCAGGCGACGGGATCGACGGTAATGGCGGGCGTACGGACGTACAGTGGTGCCGAGGGCAAGCCGATCGCGGAGAAGTCCGCGAAGACCGTAACCGCCGGCACAACGCTGACGTGGTTGTTCTCGAACCTGGAGGGGACGGTGGACGTGCAGACGGTGGCGAACGCGACGGGTACGACCACGCGCATGCTCCGTGATCCGTACGGTGCCCCGATCGGATCGTCCGGAGTGTGGGGCAGTGGGACCGGGTACATGAACAAGCCCGTGACCGCGTCGACGGGCCTGACCACGGTCGGTGCGCGCACCTACGACCCCGTGCTAGGGAAGTTTCTGTCCGTGGACCCTGTGATCGACACGAACCTGCCGCAGCAGAACACCGGTTACACGTACTCGGGCAACAACCCCACCACGTACATGGACCCGAGCGGGATGAAGTTCGCCTTTGAGATGGCTTCTTCGAGCCCGAGCGCTTGGAAATACGACGCCGGATTCAAACCTGGTTCAAAACTGAATGAGATGTTCGGCCAGCAGTGGACGTTCAAAAAGCCCAAACTGGCGACCTCGCCGAAGACGATGCTCGAGAAGAGAACGCGAGCCATCGTTCCTCCGTCGCCATGGGCTCCCCGAGGTGGCCCTTACATTGCCATCAATCCCGATTGGAAGCCGCCCACACCCGAGGTGGGCGTCGCCGGAACTGTTTGTGTGATCCTTTGCGTCGGGTACCAACGAGGGATCCGAGGGAGCCATGCGATTAACGTTTCAGCAGGCCTTCGGGTAGAGGCCAGCTTCGGAGTTCAGACCACTATGGAAGAGTCTGCGGGGCAAATCGGGCCCTACATCGTGGGTGAGTGCGGAGCCACTGGTGGGATCGGCCCGACTGCCTCCGTTGGTCTAGGTTTCACGACTCAGCAGGATAAGCCTGACGGGTTTCGTATGAACACCACGAGTTCGGGCGGTATAAGGTTCGGAGGTGGTGGTGGGTGTTCAGCTGGACTGAGTTTCCCCCTGCCTTGAGCGAGAGGGGCAACCACGGGGTTGTATCTGAGCGAGACGAAACTGCACGTGTCTGCTGAGTCAGTGATTGGGCCGATACTGATCGTGATCGGGCTTGCCCTGATGCTCTTTCGCGGTCCTGTTTCACAGATCTTCCATCACGGCATGGAGAGGATGTACGGAGAGCCGCTGGCGGATGATCTAACGTCGCCCGAGAGGACACCGCGGAGGATGCTCATCGTGGGGATACTCTTCATCGGCTTCGGCATTTTTACTCTCGTCGGCGCACTTCTGCGGTAGCGGTGGCTGCGATCGATATCGTTCAGGCAGCGCTGTGCCAGGCCCCTGCTCGGCATGCGAGCCAACGCGCGGCCGCTCCGGGTGCTTGGTGCCGTTTGTGGCGTCTTCCTAATCTGACTGTTCGTGTGAGCCTGACTTCAGGCCATTCGGTCGTCGTGGCGTCAACGGGAAAGCAAGGCACCCCGTGGGCCGCGCGTGCTGATTCCTAGGTGAGAAGACGCGTGCTGAATCATAGGTGAGAGAACTGAGAGCGCGAGAGCGTTTCCCTCCGAGAAGCGCTCTCGTGCTCAGTCGGTGAACGGCAGCTCGAAGGCGTTGAGCCGGGCGAGCTGGACGTGATTGATGACGCCGGGGACCATGACGGGGTTGGCGATGAGACCTTCGAATCGTCCTGTCATGGGGGCGGGGCCGAAGACGAGGGGTCCGCTGGCTGAGCGGTCGCCGGCTCCGTTGATGTGTGAGTTGACGGCGACCGGCGTGATCGAGTTGCCGACGAGGAGTCGGAGCTGCTTGTTCGTCGCATCCCAGATGCCGGTGAGCATCTGCCACGATCCGGGCGTCGCGGCTCCGCCGGTGGCGCAGTTGCTCGTCGGTGTCGTGCTGGCGGAGTTGACGGGGTAGTCGCCGAGGCAGAACGCGTAGGTGCCTGCACTGGTGACCTGAAGCTGGACGGAGCCGCTCGAGCCTCCTCCCTGCATCGCGATCTTCTGGGAACCTGTGGCAGGCAGATACCGGGTCTTCACCCACACGCTGAACGTGAAGCTGTTCATCGCGTTCACGGCGGGATACATCGTGCTCACCTCCATGGCGCTTCCCCCGGCGGTCGACAGCACCGGGGTCTCGATGGGCGGGTCGGGCAGATCCGTCGAGGTGGTGGAGCTGGTCTCGGGTATCAGCAGGTCGATGCCATCAGCGCCGATCCACGGGTTGGAGTCCGGGATCGTGTTCGGCAGCGGGGTGGACATCTGCGTGACCTGCCACGCGTGTCCCGCGTCGAGGTTCGCCGCAGCAGCGGGGGTTCCGGTGTTGCCGCCAGGGTAGAGCGGCCGGCCGACCGCGGCGGACTGATTACCTGCCTTGTCGTAGGCCGACACCCAGACGGTGGACAGTGCGTCCGTCGGCGCGACGGTCAGAGTGGTCGCTCCGGACGGGGCTTTGCATGCCCAGCGCACGTTTCGGGTGATCGCGGTGGCGCAGTCGGGGAGCGCGGCCGCGATGGAGACCGTCCCGTCGGCGGGTACGGGCGGGGCGGGCGCGACGAGCTGGGTGGGAGTCACCCAATAGACGTATCCGGCGACGTCGGCCGCCCCGGTCACGGCCAGGTTGAGGCCCGTCCCGACGGTGTAGGAGGCGTTGGTCGGCGCGGTGACGGTGGGAGTGGCCGGCTTCGTCTTGTCGACGGTGAAGTAGCACCAGGCTGTCGGGGCGACGCCGTTGCTGCGGTGATCGCTGCCCCAGGCGCGCCACGCGTATGTCTCACCATCGGTCAGTGTGGTGAACGTGACCGACTTGTACCCCTGCGCACCGAGCCCTCCGGGCTTGTCCTGAACGGCAGCGTTCAGGTTGGAAGCCTTCATGAGGTGGAAGTTGGTGTCGACATTGCCGGGGTCGGGGTCGGTCTGGTGCACGCGAACGGTGACGTCGCTCTGCCCGATCGGGGTGGGGGCCGCGGCGGTTCCGCACTGTCGGCTCGGCGACGTGAAGACCGGGTCGGTCGGGGCGTTGGGGCGTGTGTTGTAAGACACGGTCAAGGTCGCGGCGCGGCTGAAGTGGCGTCGCGAGACGACCGTCTCGTTCTGGGGCGCGAGCCCGAGCTGGAACCAGGTCTGTCCGACGTAGGCCTGAACGCCTGCCGTGACGTTCCAGCCGACGGCCTCTGGTCCGCTGCTGCACGATCCCGGGTTCTGAGTGTCCAGAACCGGTCCCCACAGCGAGTGGTTCTGCTGGTTCCACGTGAACCCTCCGGCCTGTGGGCCGAAAGCACGCACCTGGACGGGGCTGTTCGGGCAGGAGGCCCATCTGATCTGCGTCGCGCCGAGCTGGGCCCCGAGGATGTCCTTGCCGGCGAGCGGGCTGATGATGAACTGGTAGAAGATGTTGCCTCGGAAGTTCTGGTACCGGCCCATGCGGAGCACATCCGACGTGCTCGCGTTGAGGTACGACTGGTCGGGATAGGCGGCGTCCGTGTACCAGGATGCCTGAGCGCCGGCCGACCAGTCGGGGTCGATGAAGATCGGGTAGGTCACGTCCTGGCCCGAGTCCTTCTCATGAGTAGCGACGGAAGCTCCGACGTCGAGCATCACGCGATCCTCACCGACGTCGTGCGTGACCGGCAGCACCGGCTCGGTCGCTCCGGGCTCGCGGAAGTCGCCTCCCGAGGAGGAATCCCACCAGAGGGGCTGCCCCGCGACGATCTGCGAACCGTCGGCCGCCTCTGCTTCGACGGAGCCGTTCTTCTTGGTGGTCAACGCGGCGTCCTGGATCACGACATGAAGATCGTCGAGCGCCGCCGACCGCGCGGCTTTCTCCGTCTTGACTACGTAGACCGATGCCTGCCCGGTCTTGGTGGCCACCATCTTCAGGTCAACGTCGGGCAGCACGTTCGCGTAGGTGGCCGTGTCGCCGTCGACAGTCGGGGCGGGGAGGGTGCCGTAGGGCCAGGTCTCGGTGACCCACTCTCCGGAGGCGGTCTGCACCTGTGCGAGTTCGTTGTTCCCGCCGGCGGAGAAGCGGACGGGTGCGGCCGACGCGATCGGTTCCCACCACCCATCCGTGCGAGCGAGTGTCGTGTCCACCGGGACCCACGTGGAATCCTGCTCCACTCTGACGGGCACTGTCGACGTCTCGTAGCGCATCGTCCCATCGGGCATCGCCACGTGCTGCTGGGTGGGGGTGATCATCCCGTCCACGGGGACGGGCTCGCCGGTCGCCTGCGCGGTGGAGATCGCCGCCGTGACCGCAGCCTGTTGGGCAGCTCGGAACGACGTGGCGGACAGGGCCTTCCCCACTCCCGGCCCCACTGCCGGGGGTGCCGCACTCGCGGAGAGCGACCCGCCGCCGAAGACGATCGCGGCAGCGCACACGCCGCCGAGGAGAGCCAGGCCTCTGCTGCGGCGGTCTCTGGCGGGAATGGATGCGGGATAGCGGGTGCGCGCGGCGCGGGGGAGCTTCACAACCGCAAACTATGGGCGTCGTCTGCCGCCCCGCAATATCGATTCACTCGATGAATCCGATTGTCAGGTATTCGCTCGACGTGCAATAGCGGCTCAGCCGAGCAGGCGCTCGATCACCCGCGCCACACCGTCCTCGTCGTTCGAGGCGGTCGTGTCGTCGGCCGCATCCTGCACCAGGGGTTCGGCGCCTGCCATCGCGACGCCGTGCCCTGCCCAGCGGAGCATCTCGACATCGTTGAGCGCATCGCCGAAGGCCACCACGTCAGCGCGGTCGATGTCGAGATGCTCGCAGAGTCGCGCGAGGCCGGTGGCCTTGGTGACGCCCTCCGCCATGACCTCGACGAACGGGGCGCCCGACAGCGTCGCCTCGAAGCCGGTGAGTCCGAGCGAGCGCAGGGTGTCGAACAGGGCGGCGGGGGCGAGCTCGGGGTGGCGGATCACGAACTTCAGGCTCGGCGCGGACAGCACCTGCTCCAGGGGAACGCCTCCCATCGCGGCGGGGTCGCGCTTGTGGTCGGAGAGGGCGGCGATCGCGGCGTAGCCGTCCTGGGCCACGAACGTCTCTCCGGCATCGCGCACACTCGCGAACAGCAGGCCGGGGATGCTCGCGCGCAGAGCTTCGGCGAGCGCGCGGATCGTCTGGGGCGGCAGCTCCTCGGCGAACAGCATCCGCCCGTCGTCGAGGCGCACGGCATAGGCGCCGTTGCTGCACAGCGCCCACCCGTCGAACCCCGCGTCCGCAGCGATGGCACGCAGGCCGATCGGCTGGCGCGCGGTGACCGGGACCACGTGGATCCCGCGGGCTCGGGCGGCGTCGAGCGCGGCGCGGGTGCGCGGAGTGACGGCCGACGACGAATCGAGCAGGGTGCCGTCGAGATCGGTGGCGATCAGCCGCACGCGCACGTGATCGGCCCTCAGGAGAAGATCATCGGCATGTCGTCGTCGTCATCGGCGCCGCCCGTCCCGAGACGACGGCTGTCGAGGTCGACGACCACTGGGACATGGTCGCTGGGCTGCTCGCCCTTGCGCTCGTCGCGGTGGATGGACGCGCCCTGCACGGCCTCGGCCAGGGTGCGCGAACCGAGTACGAAGTCGATGCGCACACCCTCGTTGCGCGGGAACTTCAGGCGCTGGTAGTCCCAGTAGGTGAAGCCCTCCGGGATCAGCGGGCGCACCACGTCGGTGACCCCGGCATCCTGGAACGCGAAGAACGCGTCGCGCTCCTGCGGGGACACGTGGGTCGAACGGCCGACCACGATGTCGGGGTCGCCGTTGTCGACGTCGAACGGGATGATGTTGAAGTCGCCCACCAGCGCGAGGGGCAGATCGGGGTTCGCCGACAGCTCGGCCGCCGTCGAGTTCTTGAGCTGCTCGAGCCAGTGCAGCTTGTAGAGGTAGTGCGGGTCTTCCAGCGAGCGGCCGTTCGGCACGTACAGGCTCCACACCCGCACGCCGTCGACCATCACGCCGAGCGCACGTGCTTCGAGCGGCGCATCCGGCCCCTCATGCCCCTTCGCGAAGCCCGGCATGCCGTCGAACGAGGTGCGCACGTCGGTGACCGGGAGGCGGCTCGCGATCGCCACGCCGTTCCACTGGTTCAGCCCGTGCACCTCGACGTGGTACCCGGCCTCCTCGAACGGTCCGTAGGGGAACTGTTCCGGCTTACACTTGATCTCCTGCATCGCCAGCACGTCGATGTCCTCTCGGACGGCGAACTCGACGGTGCGGGTGACACGGGTGCGGATGGAGTTGACGTTCCAGGTGGCCAAGCGCATGCGTCAAGCCTAGTTGCGTCATCCGACACCCGAGCCCGCGCTGGGTCCGTCGCCCGCGACCTGTGTGGCGGCCACCTGCATGGCCACCACCTGCATGGCCACCACCTGCATGGCCACCACCTGCATGGCCACCGAACGGATGCATGAGCCGCATGGCCGGACGTTCATGCATACGGTCAAACCTCATGCATCCGCGCAGTGCGCCCCAGGCTCCTACACTGGATGCCGTGACCGCACTCGACGCAGACCGCCAGACGCTCCTCGACCTCATCAAGGACGAGGCGGTGTTCCACGGCGACTTCACCCTTTCCAGCGGCAAGAAGGCGACGTACTACGTCGACATGCGAAAGCTCACGCTGGACCACCGCGCCGCTCCCGCGATCGGTCGCATCATGCTCGACCTGATCGGCGACCTCGACGTCGTGGCCGTCGGTGGCCTCACGCTCGGTGCCGATCCGATCGCGAACTCGGTGCTGCACGCTTCGGTCGCAACCGGCACCCCGCTCGACGCGTTCGTCGTGCGCAAGGAGCCCAAGGACCATGGGCGCGGCCGCCAGATCGAAGGCGCCGACGTCAAGGGCAAGCGTGTCGTCGTGCTCGAAGACACCTCGACCACGGGGCAGTCGGCGCTCAAGGCCGTCGAGGCCCTCCGCAAGGAAGGCGCAGAGATCGTTGCCGTTGCCGTGATCGTCGACCGCAAGACCGGGGCGCAGGCCGCGATCGAAGCCGAGGGCCTCGAGTGGCGCGCCGCCTTCGACCTCGACGACCTCGGACTCGACCCGCAGTGACGCGCTACGCCCTGGCCGTCGACGTCGGCGGAACGAAGATGGAAGCCGCGCTCGTCGGCGAAGACGGCCGGCTCGTCGAGGGAAGCCGGAGTCGACAGGCGACGGGTCGCGAAGCCACTCTCGATTCACTCGATGCGTCGGTGGTCGCGATCGTCGAGCACGCGCTGGCGGCTCTACCCGCGGACGCCGAACTCGTCGGGGCCGGCGTCGGCAGCGCCGGACCGATCGACCGCACGGTCGGGGCGATCATGCCCGTGAACATGCCCCTGGCACGCGGGTTCCGTCTCGAGGACTCGGTGCGCGCGGCGGCGTCCACGGTGCTGGGGCGCGACGTGCGCACTCTGCTCGGTCACGACGGCGGTGCGCTCGCCCTCGCCGAATCCTGGCTCGGGGCCACGCAGGGCGCCGGTGCCTCGCTGTCGATCGTCGTCTCGACCGGTGTCGGCGGCGGGTTCGTCGCGAACGGCGCCTATATCCCCGGGGCCACCGGCAACGCCGGCCACCTGGGTCAGGTGCGTCGCGAGGGTGGTCTGACCCTGGAGGAGATCGCCTCCGGGCCGGCGAGCGCCGCCTGGGCGCAGACGCAGGGCTGGAGCGGTGCCACCGGGGAGGATCTGGCCCGTGACGCAGCCGCCGGAGACACTGTCGCTCGTGCGGCGATCGAGCGCTCCGCCCGCGAAGTAGGCGGTGCGTTGGCGGATGCCGCGACCCTCGTCGACCTCGACGTCGTCGCGATCGGCGGCGGATTCTCGCGGGTGTCCGAGGACTACATCGACCTCGTGCAGACAGCGCTCACTGCCAGCGCGGCGCACGAATACTCGCGGCGCGCCCGAGTCGTGCGCTCTGGGCTGGGCGACGAGGGGCCGCTCATCGGCGCCGCCGCGCTCGTGCTGCGGTAGCCGCCGCCCTCGTGCTGCTGTAGCTCCCTCCGACTGCGCAGCTCAGCTCAGCTCAGCTCAGCGGTGGGCGCTGAGCAGGTGCCGGGGTGGCCCTTCGAGGCGGGCCACGGAGATCTTGAGATCGGTGACGTCGGCGGCAACGGCGTCGATGCGGGTGCTGAGCTTCTCCTCGACGGCGTCGATACGGTCGTCGATGCGGCGGACCATCCAGGCGCCCGCGGCGAACAGGCTCGTACCGAGGGTGAGCACGACGCCGATCGCGCTGAGGACGATGGTGACGGTCTCCGTGCTCACTGTCTCATCCTCGTCCCGCGGTGAGCAGGTGCCGGGGTGGCCCTTCGAGGCGGGCCACGGAGATCTTGAGATCGGTGACGTCGGCGGCAACGGCGTCGATGCGGGTGCTGAGCTTCTCGTCGACGGCGTCGATGCGGCGGACCATCCAGGCGGCGCCGACGAACATGCTCGTGCCGAGCGTCACCACGACGCCGACGGCGCTCATGATGGTCGCGAGGGTCTCCGTGGACACGCGTGCTCTCCTTGCTCGGCCGGGTACATCGACGACGTTACGCCGCTCATCCCGGTGTGCGCGCCGGTATTCCAGCATCTGTGAAGAGGTGGCGGAGGTTGCGCGATGTGGAGAAGAGGTCAGTGCGCCGCAGGCGTCTTCCGCGGTGCCCGGCCGGCGACGAGCATCAGCACCGGCACCAGCGCGCACAGCACCGCCGACACGAAGAACGTCGCGCTCGACGCGGGGTCGCGTCCGATCAGGAGGATCGCCGTCGGCACGAACGTGCCGCCGACGGCGCCGCATGCGACGAGAGCACCGGTCACGGCGGCGCTGCGAGCGGGATCGAGGCGGTCGAGCGCGAGGCCGACGATGAGCCCGTAGCTGGGGGCCAGCAGCACGACCACCACAGCCAGCGCGATGAGCGCGCCCCCGGGGGCGGACTCCACCAGCATCCCGGTGACGGCCATCAGCACCGCAGCGGTGCTCGTCGCGGCGACCAGGATCACCACCGGCGACACCGCGAGTCGGCGCAGGGTCGCGGCACCGAAGCGCCCGATCGCCATGAGCGCCCAGAACGCCGAGGTCCCCAGGGCCGCCACACCGGGGTCGAGCGCGAGCGTCCGTGCCGGGATCACGGCCGACCACCCCGAGAGCACGGTCTCCACGCCGACGTAGAGCGGCAGCGCCACCGCGAACGGGAGCAGCGCGAGCAGGCCACGCGCATCGCGATGGGTCGGCTTCTCGGAGCGCGTGAAGGCAGTCGCCGGCCCTGCGAGCATCACGACGGTCAGGAGGGGTACGAGTGCCAGCACTCCGAGCACCGGCCGGATGTCGGATCCGGCGGCGACAAGCAGTGGCGTGACGGCCGCGCTCACGGCGACCGTGCCGAGGAGGGCGCTGAGCAGACCCGTCGCGCTGCCGACCGCCGCGGACTTCGCCGCCACGGATCCCGAGGCCTCCACCAGCCCGAAGCCGAACCCGGCGACGGCGGCTGCGGTGATGAACATCACCGGCGTGCCGGCCAGAGCCACCACGACGATGGCAGCGGCCTGGAGCGCGCTGCCGAACATCAGAGCGCTGCGCGGCGGCCGGTGCATCAGCAACGGCCCGGACACCAGCACTCCGACGAGGAGCCCGGCGAACAGTGCGGGCACCGCGACGCTGAGGTCGGCCGCCATCGCCCGTTCGGCGGAAGGCAGGATCGCCGGCAGGAAGGCGGCCGTGACGCCGAGTCCCGCGAAGGCGGTGAACAGCCCGGCCCGTGCGCGTCGGGCGTCGTCGATCACGCCCCGGTCGTCCGCACGCGGTGCACGGCGGCGAAGGTGTCGCGCAGCGCCTCCATCGAGCGATCGTAGTTCGACTGGGCGACACCGATGAAGATGCAGTCGACCACCATCAGCTGGGCGATCCTGCTGCCGAGAGCTCCGGAGCGGAAGCCGGTCTCGCGCGCGGCGGTCGTGAGCACGATGTCGGCCTGATCGGCCAGCGGAGCGCCGGCGTGGTTGGTGATCGCGATGGTGGTCGCTCCCGCCTGACGGGCCAGCAGCAGGAACTCGATGGTGTCGGTCGTGGCACCGGTGTGGGAGACCGCGATCGCGACGTTGCCCGGCCCGAGCGTCGCCGCCGAGGTCCAGGCGGCATGCGGGTCAGACCACTCCAGAGCGGTGCGCCCGATGCGGGTGAGCTTGCGCTGCAGGTCGAGCCCCACGATGGAGCTGGCGCCGACACCGAAGATGTCGACCCTGGTCGACGAGGTGATGGCATCGACGGATGCGCGCAGCGATTCGGTGTCGAGCACCTTGGCGGTGTCGGCGAGGGAGAGGGTCTCGGCGAGAGAGACCTTCGCGACGATGTCGGTCAGGGTGTCGTTGCGATCGATGTCTCCGGAGACGGCGGGCAGCGCGGCCGTGTCGAAGGTCTCGCGCTCGACGTCGCGCAGCACGTGATTGCGGAGTTCCCGCACGTGCTCGTAGCCGAGGCGCTTGCAGAACCGGACGACCGAGGTGGTGGACGTGTCGCAGCGCTGGGCGAGCTCGGCGACCGAGAGGCCCGCGGTTCCCGCGGGGTCGGAGAGGAAGAGATCGGCGATGCGCTGCTCGCTCGGACGCAACTCGGGGCGGATCGCCCGCATGCGGACGAGCACGGGGTGTGCGCCGGCTTCGTCGCGGGCGGCTTCATGAGGCATGGGGTCTCCGATCACTGTTCATAACAGTAGAGGAACTTCTGTTACATCAGTAGTGGCGTTCGTGTACTTTTGGTACCAACCAAGACCGACGACGTTCACGGGGCGGCAGGCAACAGCGCCTGACCCGACGCCACGGCGGCCGTCACACTCAGGAGGATCCAGCAATGAGCACAGCACGCTGGGCGTCACTCGGCGCTCTCACGGCGACGGGCCTCGCCTTCGCCCTCGTCATCACCGGGTGCTCCGCACCCGCATCCGACCCGAAGCCCTCAGAAGGCGCTGCCGGAGGCGACCTCGTCATCGGCGTCACCAGCGACCCCGACACCCTGTTCCCCTGGAAAGCCACCCAGTTCCAGGCCGTCAACGTGCTGCAGAACCTCTACGGCACGCTGACCGAGTTCGACGAGGACCTGAACGTGGTTCCCGGCCTCGCCGAGTCGTGGGACGTCTCCGAAGACGGCCTCACCCTGACCTTCCACCTGCGCGAGGGCGTCACGTTCGCCGACGGCAGCACGTTCGGTTCGGAAGACGTGAAGTACTCGCTCGATGCGATCGCGGCCGAGGCCACGGCTGCCGTCGCGCGCAGCTCTCTCGCCTCCGTCACCGCGGTCGAGGCCACGGACGAGAACACCGTCACCCTCACGCTCAGCGCTCCGGACGCCGCCCTGCCCGCCAACCTCGCCGTGATCAACATGGCGATGCTGTCCTCGGACGACACCGAGGAGGGTCTGAACACCACGCCCAACGGCACCGGGCCCTTCATCCTGGATGACCGCAAGGCGAGCCAGTCGCTCACGCTCGCCAAGAACGAGGACTACTGGGGTGACGCCGCACTGCTCGACACCGTCGAGTTCCGCGTGATCCCCGACGAGTCGTCGATCGTCTCGGCGATGCAGTCCGGCAATGTGCAGCTGGCCGTGTTCGACGACCCGCTCGTCGCACAGACCGCCGAGGGCGCCAACGTCGAGGTCGCCACGACCCCGCAGCTGAGCTACCACGCCCTGCAGCTGAACGCGCAGCGCGGCGACCTCGCCGACGTGAACGTGCGCCTCGCCATCCAGTGCGCGATCGACCGCCAGGAGGTGCTCGACACCGCGGCCCTCGGCGAGGGCGAGGTCACCGGCCCCATCACCTCTCCCGCATACAAGTCCGACCCCGATGCACGCCCCTGCCCGGAGCGCGACCTCGACAAGGCCGCCGAGTACCTGAAGAAGGCGGGCAAGGAGGACGGCGTCACCATCAAGACGATCGTCTCCCAGGGCGAGTACGCCACCTCGGTGAACGAGGCGCAGAACCTGAAGGCGCAGTTGGCCGACGCCGACATCACCCTCGACCTCGAGGTGCTCGAGTCCGGTGCGTTCGTCGACCGCTGGATCGCGGCCGACTTCGATGCCGCGGTCGCCCTCAACGGCGGTCGTCCCGACCCCGACGGCATGTACGGCCGCTACTTCACCAGCACCGGAAACCTGAACAAGGTCGCCGGCTACTCCTCGCCCGAGCTCGACGCGCTGTTCGCGGAGGGACGCCAGACGGCCGACCCCGACAAGCGCAAGGACATCTACGCGCAGGTCTCCGAGAACCTCGAGGACAACGCGGCGTGGATCTGGCTGTTCACGAGCTACACCTACACGGCGACCGCGTCGACCGTCGACGGCTTCGTCCCGATGGTGAACGGCTCGCTGCAGTACCTGCGGACCACCTCCATCAAGTAGCGGATCGAGGGGGCGCGGCCGCCCCGCGTCCCCTCCTTCCCCGACGACAGGCACCCACACACGCGCATGTTCAGCCAGCTCCTCCGCAACAGCGTGCTGCGACGCATCCTCGCAGCCCTCGGCACGCTCCTCGGCGTCGCCATCTTCGTCTTCCTGATGCTGCGCGCCATCCCCGGCGACCAGATCAGCTCCGGCCTCGGCACCGAGGCAGCCGCGCTCACGCCCTCGCAGCGCGCCGCCCTCGAGGCGTACTACGGCCTCGACCAGCCGCTCATCGTGCAGTTCTTCTCCTGGCTCGGCAACATCTTCACGGGCAACCTCGGATTCTCCTCCCGGGCACAGACGAGCGTCCTCGACCTCACGGCCGCAGCCCTGCCCGTGACGTTCGAGCTCGCGATCATCTCGATCGTGATCGCGCTGGCCATCGGCATCCCGCTCGGCATGCTCTCCGCCTCGAAGCCCGACTCGTTCCGCGACGGCGTCGGACAGGTGGTGGGTCTCGCCGGTCTCTCGATCCCCGCGTTCCTGCTCGGCACCGCGTTGCTCGCCATCCTCGCCCAGTCGTTCGGATTCAACCCCAACGGGCAGGCGTACGCGACGCTCTTCGAGGACCCGCTGCTGAACCTGCAGCAGATGCTGCTGCCCTCGATCGTGCTCGGCTTCGGCATCGCCGCGCCGATCATGCGCACGACCCGCACCGCGGTGCTCGAGATCCGCTCCAACGACTTCATCCGCACCGCCAGGGCGAAGGGCGTGCCCCCGCGTCGACTGCAGGTGCGCCATGTGCTCGGCAATGCCCTGGTGCCGATCGTCACGATGACCGGTCTGCAGTTCGGCTACCTCCTCGGAGGTGCGGTCGTGGTGGAGCAGATCTTCTCGCTCCCCGGTATCGGACGCCAGGTGCTGCTGGGCATCCAGCAGAAGGAGTACGCGCTCGTGCAGAGCACCGTGCTCGTGATCGCCCTCGCATTCGTCATCGTCAACCTGTTCACCGACCTGCTCTACCGGGTCATCGATCCTCGGGTGCGTGCCGCATGACCGACATCTCTCAGACTCCGACCATCGCGCCCGGCGGCGGGCGCACCATGGAGCGCGTGCGTCTCCTGCTGCGCAGCCGCAGCGGTCTCGCCGGCCTCATCATCGTCGTGCTGCTCGCGGTGCTGAGCCTCGTCTCGGCGTTCGGCCTGCTGCCGTTCGATCCGCTCGCGCAGGATCCGCCGTCCCGTCTGCAGCCGCCGTCCGCCGTGCATTGGTTCGGCACCGACCAGTTCGGCCGTGACGTGTTCTCGCGCGTCGCAGCCGGCGTCGCCAACTCGGCGCTCATCTCCGTGGTCGCCGTGGCGTTCGCGACCGTCGTCGGCACGGTCTGCGGACTCATCGCCGGGTTCTACCGCGGGTTCTCCGACGGGGCGATCACCGCGATCACCAACGTGCTGTTCGCCTTCCCGCCGCTGCTGCTCGCCCTGTCGCTGGCGTCCGTGTTCGACCGCAACTGGTTCACCATCGCCGTGGCCATCGCGATCGTCTACGTGCCGATCTTCATCCGCGTCACGCGCGGACCCGTGCTGTCGCTGCGCGAGGTGGAGTACGTCAAGGCGGCCAAGAGCACGGGGCAGAGCCGCATGGCCACCATGTTCCGACACGTGCTGCCGAACATCACCTCGATCATCATCGTGCAGGTCACCCTCTCCCTCTCGTGGGCTGTGCTGACCGAGGCCTCGCTGAGCTTCCTCGGACTCGGCACGCCGCCGCCGGCGCCCTCGCTCGGGTCGATGATCTTCGAGGCGCGGACGCTCGTCACGATCGCCCCGTGGACGATGATCGCGCCGGGCGTGATCGTCGTGCTCCTCGTCGTCGGTCTGAACCTGCTCGGCGACGGCCTGCGCGACAGCCTCGACCCTCGGAACAGAGGAAAGCGATGACCATGGAGGATCTCGGCGCACTGGCCACCGAGGCCAGCGACCCCCGTTACGCGGAGCTCGACCGGATGAGCGTCGCCGAGCTCGCGCAGACCATGAACGAGGCGGATGCCACGGTGCCGGCCGCGGTGCAACGCGCTCTGCCGCAGATCGTGCCGGCGATCGAGGCGACGGCCGCCCGCATGGCGCAGGGCGGACGCCTGGTCTACGTCGGCGCAGGAACTCCCGGACGCATCGGCGTGCTCGATGCCTCCGAGTGCCCACCCACGTTCAGCACCCCGCCTGAGCTCGTGTTCGCGATCATGGCCGGCGGTCCGGGTGCGATCGTGAACCCGGTCGAGGGTGCGGAAGACGACGCGGAGGCGGGAGCTGCGGCCATCGACGCGGCGGGGATCGGTCCGCTCGACACCGTGATCGGCATCGCCTCCAGCGGACGCACGCCGTACGTGATCGCGGCAGTGCGCCGGGCACGCGAGCGCGGGGCGCTCAGCATCGGCCTTTCGTGCAACGTCGACACCGCGCTGAGTGCCGCCGCCGAACACGGCATCGAGGTCGAGGTCGGTCCGGAAGTGCTCTCCGGCTCCACCCGTCTCAAGTCGGGTACCGCGCAGAAGCTCGTGCTCAACATGTTCTCGACCATCTCGATGGTCCGGAACGGCAAGGCCTACGGCAACCTGATGGTGGATGTGAAGGCCACCAACCACAAGCTGCGCGAGAGGGCGATCCGGATGGTGCAGACCATCGCGGACGTCGACCGCCCCGCCGCCGTCGCCGCCCTCGAGGCCGCGGCCCACGACGTGAAGCTCGCGTCGATCATGATCCGCCGCGGTGAGGACCTCGCCGCGGCCACCGCACGACTGGACGCGGCCGATGGTCGGCTGCGCACCGCACTGGAGGAGAACTGATGCGCGTCCTCGGACTGATCTCCGGCACCTCGCACGACGGGATCGATGCCGCCGTCGTCGACTTCACGACCAGCGGAGGGTTCACCGACCACGGCGTGGATCTGCGCGGGAGAGTGCTCGCGGCGACGAGCGTGCCCTACGCGCCCGAGCTGCGGGCACGGCTGATCGCGGCACTGCCGCCGGCGCAGACCACCCTTGCCGAGGTCGCCGAGCTCGACACGCTCATCGGCCAGGCGTTCGCCGAGGTCGCCGCCGACATCGCCGCAGAGGTCGGCGGCGTCCATGCGGTCTGTTCGCACGGTCAGACCGTGTACCACTGGGTCGACGGCGCCCACGCGCTCGGCACCCTGCAGATCGGTCAGCCCGCCTGGATCGCCGAGAAGGTCGGCGTGCCCGTGGTGTCCGACATCCGCATCCGCGACATCACCGCGGGAGGACACGGAGCTCCGCTGGTGTCGTTCCTGGACGAGCTGCTGCTGCGCGGCCGCGCCGGCGTCTCGGCGGCGCTGAACCTGGGTGGCATCTCGAACATGACCGTGGTGCGGCCCGACGGCCTGGTCGCCTATGACATCGGACCGGCGAACGCGCTGGTCGACGCGGTCATCGTGGAGCACGGCCTCAATCCGCTCGGCTACGACGACGACGCCGCGATCGCCCGCACCGGACAGGTCGATGAGGCGCTCCTGGCCGCTCTGCTCGACGACCCGTACTACGCGCTCACTCCGCCGAAGAGCACCGGCAAGGAGCACTTCCACCTCGGCTACGTGCACGAGCACCTGGCAGCGCAGGGCCGCGAGATCGCGGTCGCCGATGTCGTGCGCACGCTCACCGAGCTGACCGTGCGCACCGTCGCGCGCGACGTGGAAGCCGCCGGGATCGGATTCCTCGCCGTGTCAGGTGGCGGCTGCCGCAACCCGCTGATCCTCGAGGGGCTGCGCGCCGCGCTCCCCGGGACCGAGGTCGTGCTGGCGGACGAGCTGGGGGCTGCGGCCGACAGCAAGGAGGCGATCCTCCTGGCGCTGATCGGCTGGTCCACGATGCACGGCGTGCCCGCGATCGTCCCCGGCGGCACGGGAGCGCGCGAGCCCCGGATCCTCGGCACCATCACGCCGGGCGTCGGCCCGCTGCAGATGCCGGAGCCCGTCGCCGCCATCGACTCCCTCGTGCTCACGGAGGCCCCGGCATCGTGAGTCTCCAGGTGCGCCCCGCCACCCCGGATGACCTGTCCGGGGTGCTCGGCGTGTTCCTCGCCTGTTGGCGGGAGAGCTATCGCGGCGTGCTCTCGGATGCGGCGATCTATGCGATGACCGACGAGCGGGCGGAAGCGCTGTGGCGTCGGGTGCTCGCCGACCCGCGGGGCGTCGTGCTGCTGGCCGAACGCGAGGGCGAGATCGTCGGGATCACCCGCTACGCCGCCCCCACCGGTGACGCCACCACCGGTGATGACACCGCCGGTGATGACACCACCGCAGACGACGACCGTGTGGACGGGGCCGTGCACTCGCTGTACGTCTCGCCCCGAGCCCACGGCGGCGGGATCGGCGGCGCACTGCTGGCACGCGCGTCCGACGACCTGCGGGCGGCGGGGGCCGAGGCGGCGACGCTCTGGGTGTTCGCGGCCAATACCCCCTCGATCGGGTTCTACGAGTCGAAGGGCTGGCACGCAGACGGGGCCACCCGCACGCAGCCGGAGTTCGGCGAGCCGGAGCAGCGTATGCGCAAGGAGTGGGCATGAGTGCGGGATCGAACGCCGTGGTGGGTCTCCGCGTGCTCCGGGTCTCGTCGCCCCTGGTGCGCCCCTTCGTCACGGCCGTGCGCCGCACCGACCACCTCGACGTCGTGCTCGTCGAGGTCACGGATGCCGACGGTCGCCACGGATACGGGGAGGCCGCCACGAGCTGGCGTGTCACGGGGGAGAGCCCGCCGAGCGTGGCCGCTGCCGTGGCGGGGCCGCTCTCCGAGGTCGTCCTCGGCCGTCGCGCCGATGACGCAGGGATCGCAGCCGACATCGCACGGTCCGTCTGGGGCAATGCCGCCGCCCGCAGCGCGGTCGAGTGCGCCGTCGCCGACCTCGCCGCCCGGCAGCGGGGATCGTCGCTCGTCGCCGACCTCTCTCGCAGCCCCGCTGCCGTGCACAACTCCTCAAGACCGTCGCGCATCCGCACCGACATGACCTTGTCCGCGGGGGAGCCGTCGGCGTTGGCGCTGCTTTCCGAGGAGCACGTCATCGCCGGCTTCGGCTGCCTCAAGATCAAGGCCTCCGCCGCGCACGACACCGTCGCCGGACTCCGTGCCGTCCGCGCCGCGGTCGGGCCCGAGATCACGCTGCGCGTCGACGCGAACCAGGCCTGGGACGCCGAGACGGCGATCCGCATCATCCGTGCCGCAGAGGACGCGGGGCTCGGGGTCGAGCTGGTCGAGCAGCCGGTCGCCGCGCACGACCTGGACGCGCTCGCCGCCGTGACCGACGCGGTGGACACCCCGATCATGGCCGACGAGTCGGTGCGTACGGCGCGCGATGTGCGTCGGATCTCCGACCGCGGTGCCGCCGACCTCGTGAACATCAAGCTCGCCAAGACCGGCGGTCTCGCCGAGGCGCTCGCTGCCGCTGAGGCTGCGCGTGCGGCCGGGCTCGGCCTCGTGATCGGCTGCATGATGGAGTCGCACGTCGGAGTGAGCGCCGCCGCCCATCTCGCGGCCGCCGTCGCCCCGGATGTCGTGCACGATCTGGACGCGGCGTTCTGGCTGCAGAGCTCGCCGGTGACCGGCGGAGTCGCGCTGACCCGGGATGAGTTCGATCTCGGCATCGAACTCGGCATCGACCTCGGCAGGGGGAACGGCATCGGCGTCACGGGTCTCGTCGCCGAAGAGTCGGAGATCCTCCTCGACCTCTCCGCGGGAGCAGGGGTGAGTGCATGAGCGCCGACGCAGCGGTCTCCGTGGTCCTGGCCGCACCCTCCGCCCCGCGCGGCGTCGTCGCGGGTGTCATCACGGACGCCGGGCGGGATGTCGCCGCCGGCGGTCTGGCCGACCTCGCCGGGACCGCCATGACCACCGGCACCGCCTTCGACATCGCCTCGGTGTCGAAGGTCGCCGCGACCACCACCGCGGTCCTCCGGCTGGTGAGCGGCGGCGAGCTGGGCTTCGACGACCCGGTCGACCGCTTCGTCCCCGGCACCGCCTGCGCGCCCGGGACGACCGTCCGCCACCTGCTGCAGCACCGTGCCGGTCTCTGGGAGTGGCAGCCGCTGTACCTCGACCGCGAGCATGCCGGGGATCCGGCGAGGGCGATCGACGCGATCCCGCTCCGATACGCCCTCGACGAAGGTCGACACTACTCCGACCTGGGGTTCATGCTGCTCGGTCGAATCATCGCCGCGATCGCCGGACAGCCCCTGGACGCCGCAGTGCGGGAACTCGTCACCGCGCCGCTCGGTCTCGCCCGTACCGGCTACGGTCCCGTCGGTCAGCCCGTCGCCTCCTCCGCTGTCGGCGATGCCGCCGAGCGCCGGATGGTCGCGACCGGAGTGCCGTACCCCGTGCTCACCGCGGACACCGACTTCGCCTGGCGCACCGACGAGATCAGCGGTGTCGTGAACGACGGGAACTGCTTCCACGCCCTCGGTGGCGTGTCCGGGCATGCGGGGTTCTTCAGCACCGCCGACGACCTGTTGACCCTCGGTGCCGCGCTCGCCGCACCCGAACGACACCCGGAGCTCTGGGAGCCGGATGCCGTGGCCGAGCTGTTCCGAGACGGCCCCGACACCGGCCAGGCACTGGGGTGGCGCAGCGACACGGTGGCCGTCGCCGGTCGGCCCACCCGGATGCTCTGGCATCCCGGCTTCACCGGATGCGCGCTCGGGATCGTGCCGGGGACCGGTACGTCCGCGGTGCTGCTGACCAACCGACTCTTCGCCTCCGAACCCGTGCCGACCGAGACGCTGTGGCGCGCAGCGCTCCCCGCGCTCCTGCCCTGCGGCACCGACCCCGGCAACAACGCTTCTGACAACGCTTTCGACACTGAAGGAACGAGTACCCCATGAGCACCACCGAGCCCGTGCTGAGCATCAGCGGCCTCGCCGTCGCCTTCCGGACCGGTTCCGAGCTGGTCACCGCGGTCAGCGACGTCACCATCGACATCGCCGCAGGTGAGACCGTCGCGGTCGTGGGGGAGTCGGGGTCGGGCAAGTCGACCACTGCGGCCGCGGTCAACCGTCTGCTGCCGGAGAACGGCGTGATCACGGCCGGCAGCATCCGCTTCGACGGTCGTGAGCTGACCGATCTGCCCGAGAACGCGATGATCTCGCTGAGGGGCGCCGGGATCGGGCTCGTGCCGCAGGATCCGATGTCGAACCTCAACCCGCTCATGCGCGTGGGCGAGCAGATCGGCGAAGCGCTCGAGGTGCACGGGTACACGCGCGGCGACGCCACCACGGCACGGGTCGTCGAGCTGCTGGAGATGGTGGGGATCGCCGATGCCGCGCAGCGCGCGCACCAGTATCCGCACGAGTTCTCCGGCGGCATGCGTCAGCGTGTCCTGATCGCGATGGGCCTGGCCTGCAAGCCGCGCCTGCTGATCGCCGACGAGCCCACCTCCGCGCTCGACGTGACCGTGCAGCGCCGCATCCTCGACCAGCTCGATTCGCTCACCGACGAACTCGGCACTGCGGTCTTCCTGATCACGCACGACCTGGCCCTCGCCGCCGAGCGCGCCGACCGCATCGTGGTGATGTTCCGCGGTCGTGTGGTCGAGGAGGGCACCTCCGCCCAGGTGCTCGGCGCCCCGCAGCACGAGTACACCAAGCAGCTGCTCGCCGCGGCTCCGAGCCTCGCCTCGCACCGTGACGCCCTGCCGCAGCGCGAGACCTCAACGGGTACGCCGTTCGTCGAGATCCGCGACCTCCGCAAGGAGTTCGCCCTGCGCGCGCCCAAGCCGGGGGAGCCCGAGACGTTCACCGCCGTCGACGGGGTCAGCTTCGAGATCCGCCGCGGCACGACGGTCTCGATCGTGGGCGAGTCGGGATCCGGCAAGTCGACCACGGCGAACATGGTGCTCGGCCTCGAGGATGCCACGTCGGGGTCGATCCTGTTCGACGGGCTCGACCTGACCACGCTCCGGCGCAAAGAGCTGTTCGCCCTGCGCCGTCGCGTGCAGCCCGTGTTCCAGAACCCCTACGCCTCGCTCGACCCGCGTTACACGGTCGAGCAGTCGATCGCCGAGCCCCTGCGCGTGCACCGCATCGGCACCGCGGCCACCCGGCACTCGCGCGTGCTCGAGCTGCTGGAGCAGGTGGCCCTGCCCGCGGCCATGGCCGAACGACTGCCGCATGAGCTCTCCGGAGGGCAGCGTCAGCGCGTGGCGATCGCCCGGGCACTCGCGCTCGAACCCGAGCTGGTGGTGCTGGACGAGGCGGTGTCGGCCCTCGACGTGCTGGTGCAGGCGCAGATCCTCGACCTGCTCGCCGACCTGCAGAAGCGGCTCGGGCTCAGCTACCTCTTCATCAGCCACGACCTCGCGGTGGTGCGCATGATCTCCGACGAGGTGCACGTCATGCAGCGCGGTGTCGTGGTCGAGAGCGGCACCCCCGAGCGCATCTTCGACGCCCCGCAGCACCCGTACACGCGAGAGCTTCTCGCCGCGATCCCCGGGGCGTCTCTGGCGTCCTGATCGCGCTCGGTCGTCGACCACCGCCGTCGTCGACGACCGCAGGTTCAGCGCTTGCGGTCGTCGTCGTCCCAGGGGCCTTCCCACCAGCCGGCGCGGTCGTCGTCGCCGGGGCCGCGCCGACGGGAGCGGACGAACTGCACGATGAAGACCGTCAGCGTCGACAGTAGGATCACGAACATCACGAGGAACAGCAGGTCGCTCTGGTTCATGGGCGTCTCCCTTCCGCAGCGTCCGCCACGATCTTGGCGATGCGCGCCGCCCGGGTCTCCGGTCTCTTGGCCATCGCGATGTGGGTGAGTCCGAACTTCTTCACCGACTTCGGGAATGCGTCCCAGTTCGCGCGCGCGACGGGCAGAGCATCGAGCGCGGTGGTGAGTTCGTCCGGCTCGATACCCGCCTCCGGTCCGTCGAGCACGGTCCACGAGCCGTTGGCCTTCGCCGTCTCCAGCGCTCGGATGCCGGCGGGTGCGAGCATTCCTGCCGCTTCCAGTTCGGCGATGCGCGCCTTGTTGGTGGCCGCCCACCCGCTGCCGGGACGCCGCGGCGAGAACCACTGCCCGTTGGCGCGGTCGTCCGTCCCGTCGCCGAACACGCGCACGGGGCCGTCGATCCATCCGAAGCAGAGCGCCTGACGGACGGCATCCTCGTAGCCGACGCCGTCCGACGCCCCGCGCACGCTCAGCAGCCAGACCCCCGCCGTGCGCTCGTGATTCTCCTCGAGCCAGGCGCGCCACGCCGCCGCATCAGCGGCCCGGAACCGTTCCCCCTCGTCCAGCGCGCCCACGGGCTACTTCTTCGTCTTGCCCGGCTTCACCGTCGTGATCGTCTCGGTGATCCGCGGCAGCAGGTCGGCCACCGACTGCACGATCTCGTCGGGGCGGAACGGGTACTTCTCGATCTCGGCCTGGTCGCTGATCCCGGTGAGCACCAGCACGGTGTGCAGGCCCGCCTCGATGCCGGCGACGACGTCGGTGTCCATGCGGTCGCCGATCATGCCCGTTCGCTTCGAGTGCGCGCCGATCTTGTTCAGCGCCGAGCGGAACATCATGGGGTTCGGCTTGCCGACGACGTAGGGCTCCTTGCCCGTGGCCTTCGTGATGAGGGCGGCGATGGCTCCGGTGGCCGGCAGTGGACCGTCGGTGCTCGGCCCCGTGGCGTCGGGGTTCGTCACGATGAAGCGTGCGCCGCCGATGATGAGCCGGATCGCCTTCGTGATCGCCTCGAAGGAGTAGTTGCGCGTCTCGCCGACCACCACGAAGTCCGGGTTCGTCTCGGTCATGATGAAGCCGGCGTCGTGCAGGGCGGTGAGGATGCCGGCCTCGCCGATCACGAAGGCCGAGCCGCCGGGGAGCTGCTGCTTCAGGAAGTCGGCTGTCGCGAGCGCCGAGGTCCAGATGCGCTCCTCCGGCACATGCAGGCCGCTGATGCGCAGGCGTGCGGACAGGTCGCGTGCGGTGAAGATCGAGTTGTTGGTGAGCACCAGGTACGGGATGCCGGCGCTCTCCCATCCGGCGAGCAGTTCGGATGCTCCGGGGATGGCGTCGTTCTCATGGACGAGCACGCCGTCCATGTCGGTGAGCCAGCATTCGATGTCGTCACGTTTTGCCATGTGCACAGCCTAGGGGCCGCACCTTTCCGGCGTCAGGCCGTGAGCCAGATCGCGTCGGCGGCGTGCGCGACCTCGGCCTCCGCGCCGCCGACGGAGAAGCCGCCGTCGGTCACCTCGACCTCGACGCCCACGGCGATCCCGGCAGCTTCGACGGCGCGGAGCACCTCGGGGTCCTGGTCGCTCACCCGCAGCACGCGGCCGACGTGTCCGACAGGGGCATCGGCGAGCAGCACGAACGGAGCGCGTTCGATGCGGCCCTCGGCGTCCGGGATCGCGTCGCCGTGCGGGTCGAAGCGGGGGCGTCCCAGGCGCGCATCGATGCCCTCCAGCAGCCGGTCGCTGATGGTGTGCTCGAGCACCTCGGCCTCGTCGTGCACCTCGTCCCAGCCGTAGTCGAACTCCTGCACCAGCCAGGTCTCGACCAGGCGGTGCCGGCGCACCATGGCCAGCGCGCGCTTCGTCCCTGCCTCGGTCAATCGCACCGCTCCGTAGGGCACGTGCGAGACGAGTCCGGCGGCGGCGAGCTTCTTCACCATCTCGGTGACCGACGATGGCGCGATGCCGAGCTTCGCGGCCAGCACCGAGGGGGTGATCGGTGCGTCCTGCCACTCGGTATGCGCGTAGACGGTCTTCAGATAGTCGTCAGCTGCAGGGGATGCCACCCGCCCAGCCTACGTGGTGCTCTCGCGCGCCCATGCGGTGAGTCCGTGGATGAGCGCCCGCACCCCGATCTCGAACGTGCGGCGGGCGGGGTCGGTGCTGAGCCGGGCCCTGGCGGCCTCGGCCTCGGCGAAGGTCGGGAAATGCGGGGCGAGCTCTCCCGGTGCCATGTTGTCGGCGGGGGCGAGGGCGTCCAGCGCGGAGCCGATGATGAACGACTCCAGTGCCACGATGGCGTCCACGATGGTCTCGGTGGGCCACCCGTCGTGCGCGAGCAGGCGTGCGATCTGGTCGTAGTCGGCGAACGAGCCTTCGTCGGCGTCGATCGGCGAGGTGGCGAGCATCACCATGGCCTCCGGTGCGGCGATCGCGGCGTCGCGGTAGCTGTGCGCCCAGGTGAGCAGTGCGTCCTCGACGGGCAGCTCGTGGAGGACGGGGGAGACGAGCGCACGGCTGACCTGCCCGCGCATGGCCCGGATCACGGCGTCCCGGTTGGCGAAGTGGTGATAGAGCGCGGAGGTGCGCACGCCGAGCGATTCCGCGAGTGCGGTCATGGTGAACTGTCGCGGCGTGCGCTGGGCGCTCAGCCGGAACGCGGCCTTGAGGATGCGCTCCTCGGTGAGCACCTGGGTCGACGGCCGCCCGACGCTGCGCGGAGATTTCGTCATCGTGCTCGATTCTGCTCAGGTGTCTGGTATTTTATTGAAACTCTTTCAATACTGAACTCTTCAACGGACGAAGGCACAGTCATGACCGGTTTCGACGCCGACACCATTGTCACCGGCGCACGCGTGGTGACGATGGACCCGCGCCGCCCGTTCGCCACAGCCTTCGCCGTGCGCGAAGGGCGCTTCCTCGCGGTCGGGGACGATGCGCTGGTCCGAGAGCTGCGCGGACCTCGCACCCGCGTACGCGATCTCGGTGGAGCGGCCGTCACGCCTGGCCTCATCGACGCGCACCTGCATCCGATCCAGGGGATCGAGCTGACGGCGGGCATCGACCTCGGCGGTCTGACCACCGGGGCGGCGCTGCTCGCCGCCCTTCGCGTCGAGGCCGACCGCGCGCTCGCCGAAGATGCGGACCCGTGGGTGCGCGGCTGGAATCTCGACTACGACGTGTTCCACGACCTGCCGATGACCGCCGCCGCGATCGAGGACGCGGTGCGCGGACTCCCGGCGCTGCTCATCGTGTTCGACGGGCACACCGCTCTCGCCAGCCACGCCGGCCTGGCCCGGGCGGGCATCACCGGCGCACGCGCGTTCGAGGATTCGTCGTGCGTGGTCGTCGATGCCGACGGCCACCCCACAGGGGAGCTGCGCGAACTCGGCGCCTACGAGCCGGTACGTCTGAGCGCGCCCGCCCGGACCCGTGAGCAGACCCTTGCCATCGGGCACGACCTGCTGCGCGGACTGCGCGACTCCGGACTCACCGGCGGCACGATCATGGACGGCGGCTTCGCCACGCTCGATCTGCTCGATGCTCTGGAGCAGGGTCCGGGTCTTCCCGTCCGCATCGTCTCGGCGATCGACCACGAGCCCGGCTTCGACGAGGAACGGACGATCGAGAACCTGCGGATGCGGGACCGACGCGGCGAGCGCTGGCGGGGCGGATCGGTCAAGCTCTACGCCGACGGCGTGGTCGAGACGGGGACCGCCTGGCTGCACGCGCCCGATTCCGCCGGCGAGGGACTGGAGCCGTTCTGGAAGGACGTGGCCGCGTACGGCCGCACCGTGCGCCGATACACCGAGGCCGGGTTCCAGGTCGCGACGCACGCGATCGGCGACCGGGCGGTGGGCGAGGTCGTCGACGCGTACCTCGCGGCCGGCGTACGCAGCGCTTCCGGCGCCCCGCATCGTATCGAGCACCTCGAGACGACGACCGACCGCGATGTCGCTCGCATCGCCGCCGCCGGGATCACCGCCTCGATGCAGCCCCTGCACATGCAGTGGCGCAAGGCGGACGGCTCGGACGACTGGTCCCACCGGCTCGGACCCGAGCGTGCCGCGCGCGCGTGGCGGGTGCGCGACTACTGGGACGCGGGAGCCCCTCTCGCCCTCGGGTCGGACTGGCCCATCGCGCAGAACGATGCTCGTATCGGCCTCGCATGGTCGATGCTGCGCCGACGGCCCGGTGACCCTGATGCGCCCGTGTTCGAGCCCGACCAGGTGCTCACCCCGTACCAGGCGCTGCACGGCTACACCGTGGGCGCCGCCCTGGCTCAGGGAGATGCCGACCTCGGCCGCATCGCCCCCGGGTTCAAGGCCGACTACGCCGTGTGGGCGGAGAACCCGCTGCACGTCTCCCCGGACGACCTCCCCGTCCTTCCCGTACGGGGGACGGTCGTCGGCGGCGTCGAGCCCTGACCCCGGCTCGCCGCCCCCTCGCGCCCGCATCCTCCACACTCCTTCACACTGAGGTGACCCCCATGCCCGAATTCGGCGCTCTCGCGCTCCTGCCCATCGTGGTGATCCTGATCGTCGCGGTCGCCACCAGACGCACCCTGTTCGCCCTTTTCTGCGGCACCGTCGCCGGGGCGCTGATCCTCGGCGGCTGGGGCGGCTTCGACGTCTGGGTCGAGTACACCGGCACAGCCCTCTCCAACGAGACGGCGCAGTGGCTGCTGCTGATCGTCGCGCTGTTCGGCATGCTGATGATGCTGTTCGAGAAGTCGGGCATCGTCACCGATTTCGCCGACTGGGCCGAGCGGTTCGTCACCTCCCGGCGCAAGTCGCTGGTGCTGACCTTCCTGCTCTCGATCGTGCTGTTCGTCGACGACTACCTCAACGTGCTCACCACCGGCACATCGATGAAGCGGGTCACCGACCGCTACCGGGTTCCGCGCACCCAGCTCGGCGCGATCATGAAGATGACGGCCGCGCCGATCGCCGTCCTCATCCCCGTCTCGACGTGGGCTCTGTTCTTCTCCGGGCTCTTCGAGGCGCAGGGGGTGACCGTCGGCGGCACCGGCTTCGGGGCGTACCTGCAGGCGATCCCGTTCATCTTCTTCGGCTGGGCAGCCCTGGCCGTCGCCCTCCTGATGAGCGTCGGCTGGCTGCCGAGGTTCGGCGCGATCAAGCGCGATGCGATCCGTGCCGAGCGCGATGGCGACGTCTTCCCGGTCGGCACGACCGACGAGGAGCGCAGGGCCGAGGGGGCGGCTCTCCTCGCCGAGCTGAAGGCGGACGACCCGGACGGCTCGACCGCGCAGCGGGTGGCGACAGCCCTCGCGACGTCGACCGAGACCGGGAGAAAGCCGCAGCCGTGGGGATTCCTGATCGCCATGGCCGTGCTCGTCGGAGTGACGATCGCGACGAACGCCAACGTGGTCGCCGGCACCGCCGCGTCTCTCGCGGTGACGATCGTGATCGTGCTCGTGCAGCGCCGACTTCGCATCCGCGGGGTGCTGGACGCCGCGCTCGAGGGCATCGAGAGCATGCTGTTCGTGATGGTGCTCACCGTGCTCGCGTTCATGGTGCAGGAGATGAACATCACCCTGCAGCTGGCGGAGTTCGTGATCCAGGTCACCGAGCCCGTGCTCACTCCGGCCCTGCTGCCGGCGATCGTGTTCGCGGTGTGCGGCGTCTACGCCTACGCGACGGGATCGTTCTGGGACCTGGCCGCCGTCATCACCCCGGTCGTCCTCCCTCTCGCGATCGCGCTCGGAGCGGATCCGATCCTCGCGGGTGCCGCCGTGTTCTCCGGTGCGGCGCTCGGCAGCACCACGTGCCTGTACGGCGACGGCATCATCCTCGCGTCGCGGTCGATCGGCATCAAGCCGATCAATCTGATGCTCGCGATCCTGCCCTACGCGGGGATCGCGGCCGGATTGTCGTTCGTGCTCTACCTGGTGACGGGATTCGTCACGGCGTAGTGCCGTCAGCGCGGGTCAGTTCGCGACGGCGACCAGGATGCCGAACGCGGCCTGACCCGCGAAGAAAACGACGAGGAACCCGAGGAGCGCGGCGGCCAGAGACAGGCGGCCGTCGAAGTCCTCGATGTCGGCCATGCCGATCTTGCGTGCCCGGAACGCCAGCACGAGCGTGGCGATTCCGAGGGCGAGCTGCACCCACGGGCTCGCGAGGTCGATGACCTTCGGGAAAGCGATCAGCACGGCGCCGATCACGCCCGTCGCGAAGCCGGTCCAGGTGAGGATGCGGACGTTGCGGCGGGCGTTCTCGGCAGACATGTGTCGAGCCTATCCGGGCTCAGGCGCCCGTCAGCACCAGCCAGAGCAGGGCGCCGTTGAGCGCGATCAGGAGCACGGAGGCGATCACACCTGCCGCCGTCGTCCAGCGGCTGTTCACCCAGGAGCCGAGGGTGCGTCGCTGCGCGGTCAGGGCGACCAGGGGGATCAGTGCGAACGGGATCCCGAACGACAGCACCACCTGGCTGAGGACCAGCGCGAGCGTCGGGTCGAAGCCGATGCCGAGGATCACGAGCGCCGGGATCAACGTGACCAGTCGACGGGCGAGCAGGGGGATGCGCACATGCAGCAGGCCGTGCATGATCTCCGCCCCGGCGTAGGCGCCCACCGAGGTCGACGCCAGCCCTGAGGCGAGCAGACCCACGGCGAAGAAGGTCGCCACGACCGGCCCGAGTCCGGCAGCGAGCGCGGCGTGCGCGCCCTCCAGGGAGTCGGTGCCCTCGACTGCCGCGAGGTTCGCGGCGGCGAGCAACAGGATGCACAGGTTCACGGAGCCGGCGACCACCATGGCGATCGACACGTCCCAGCGGGTGGCCGTGAGCAGGCGGCGGATGCGCGACGCCTCGGTGCGCACGGCCTCGTCGCCGATGTGGTCGGTCGCGGCGCCGAAGCGGTCGCGGGCCAGGGAGGAGTGTGCGTAGATCGCATGCGGCATGATCGTCGCGCCGAGGATGGAGGCGGCGAGCAGGACCGAGCCGGTGTCTTCGAACCGGGGCACCATGCCGCCGATGACGCCCGCCGGGTCGGGGGGCGCGACGAACACGCCTGCGACGAAGCCGATCGTGATGATCGCCATGAGCGCGATGATGACGAACTCGAACGGACGGGCACCGCGACGGCTCTGCACCGTGAGCAGGATCATCGAGACCGCGCCGGTGATGAGGCCGCCGAGCAGCAGCGGCACGTCGAACAGCAGGTTGAGGGCGACCGCGCCTCCGATGACCTCGGCCAGGTCGGTCGCCATCGCGACCAGCTCCGCCTGCAGCCAGTATGCACGGCGGGCCCAGGGGCGCGTGAGCCGTGAGCCCAGCAGCTCCGGGAGGCTCTGCCCGGTGACGACCCCGAGCTTGGCCGACAGGTACTGGATCAGCCAGGCCATCACGTTGCCCGCGACCACGACCCACACCAGCAGGTAGCCGTACTGCGCCCCCGCGGTCATGTTGCTGGCGACGTTGCCGGGGTCCAGGTAAGCGACGCCCGCGACGAGGGCCGGCCCGAGCAGCCACAGACTGCGCGGAGCCCTGGCCGGGGGAACGGTCGGGTTCGTCATCGGAGCGGAAGCATTTTTAGGCACACCGAAACCGTAGCGTATTTTTCGGTGGACCTAAATATCCCCGGACGTGTGGCGGCGCTAGCCTGGCGGGATGGATGACGCGAGCACAGGATCGATCGCCCAACCCGGGTACGGCGTGGGCCCGTGGCCCGGAGGCGAGACGGCCTGGCCGGAGGGCGAGCAGTACGACCCTGAGCTCCTGGCGGCGGGGGACACCCGCAACGTGATCGACCGCTACCGCTACTGGCGGATGGAGGCGATCGTCGCCGACCTCGACACCCGGCGGCATCCGTTCCACGTCGCGATCGAGAACTGGCAGCACGACATGAACATCGGGTCGATCGTGCGCAGCGCCAATGCGTTCCTCGCCGACACCGTGCACATCATCGGTCGCCGCCGCTGGAACAAGCGCGGTGCGATGGTCACCGACCGCTACCAGCACGTCGTGCACCACGAAGACGTCGAGACGTTCGCCGCCTGGGCTGCGGCCGAAGGAGTCCCGATCATCGCGGTCGACAACGTCGAGGGAGCGGTACCCGTCGACAAGGCCGATCTGCCGCAGCGCTGCGTGCTGCTGTTCGGGCAGGAGGGTCCCGGCCTCTCGGCCGAGGCGCTCGCCGCTGCGTCCGCCCACATCGAGATCACCCAGTACGGATCCACGCGCTCGATCAACGCCAGCGCCGCGGCCGCCGTGATCATGTACGAGTGGTGCCGGAGACACGCGGCCTGAACCCGGCTCGTGTGATCGGTCAGCCGCGGTCGATGCCGAAGATGTGGCGATAGATCGCGCTCACGTCGCGATCGAGATGATCCATGCGCTCATGCACCGCCCGGATCTCCGTGCGCACGCCGGCGAACTCGCTGCCCGTCTCGGTGCGCACGCTCGCGAACTCGCTCCGGAACTCGGTGCGCACGCTCGCGAACTCGTTCCGCATCTCCGTGCGCACGCCATCGAACCCGTTCTGCATCGTGCGCAGGAACATCGTCGAGATCAGTGTGATCGTGCCGAACATCCCCGCGGCGAAGACGCCGATCAGAGTCCATACCTGTGGCTCCGTCATCCCCAACATCCCTTCAGTGTCCCTCGATCCTCGTCGAGGGCGCCAGGGGTCGGAGACGTAGTATTCCGCGGATTCCGGGCGTTGTGGAGAAGGCGTGATCGCCGGGTTCGGTGCAGTGTCAGGCTGTGGCGGAGAGCCAGCGCCCCGAGCGCACCCGCCAACCCAGAGTCCCGAGTCGCGCGAGCAGGTACACGCCGAAGAAGGCGACCGCGAGCCAGACGAGTCCCGCAGTGCCGTCGACCCCCGTCGCCGTGACGATCCACAGGGCGGGGAGGAACGGCACGAGGTTCAGGCCGCCGGCGATCGCGAGGTATCGGGCGTCGTTCGCGCCCATGAGCACCCCGTCGAGCACGAAGACCACACCGGCGATCGGCTGGGCGACGGCGAGCACGAGCAGCGCCGGTTGCACGAGGGAGGCGATCTCCGCTGATCCGGTGAAGACGATGCCGAGCACCCCCGACAGCGCGGCGATCAGCGCGCCGACGATCACGCCGAACCATGCGCCCCAAGCGACGGTGCGGGCCAGCACACGGTGCACCTGCTGCTCGTCTCCGGCTCCGAGTTCCTTGCCGATGAGCGCTTGCGCTGCGATCGCGAGGGCGTCGAGCGCGAACGCGGCGGCCGAGAAGATCGTGAAGACGATCTGCCATCCGGCCAGCTCGTCCGTGCCGATTCCGGTGGCGACGCCCACGGTCGCGAGCAGTGCGACGCGCAGGCTCACGGTGCGCAGGAACAGCCAGCCGCCCGATGTCGCGGTGCTGCGAAGACCCGCGCCCTGTGCGCGCAGCGAGGCGCTGTGCCGGGTGGCGAGACGACGGACGACCAGCACGTAGGCGGCGACCATCCCCCATTGCGCGGTCACGGTGCCGGCGGCGGAGCCCGCGATGCCCCAGCCGAGTCCGTAGATGAAGAGCCAGTTGAGCAGGGCGTTCGCGCCGAACCCGAGGCCCGCGATCCACAGCGGCGTCATGGTGTCCTGCATTCCGCGCAGGAGTCCGGTCGCGGCGAACACGATGAGCATGGCGGGAAGACCCCACATCGAGATCACGAGGTACTCGTTCGCCTGGGCGGCCACGGCTTCGCTGGCACCGAACAGCGAGACCAGCCACGGCGAGGAGACCGCTCCGATGACCGCGAGCACGGCGCCGAGCCCGAGGGCCAGCCACATGCCGTTGACTCCCACCGAGACGGCCTCTCCCGGCTGCCCCGCTCCGAAGCGCCGGGCGACGGCCGGCGTCGTGGAGTAGGCGAGGAAGACCATGAGTCCCACGATCGTCTGGAGCACGGCTCCTGCGATGCCGAGCCCGGCGAGCGGTGTGGTCCCGAGGTGCCCGACGAGCGCGGCATCCACGATCAGGAACGCGGGCTCCGCGATCAGCGCGCCGAGAGCGGGGATAGCCAGCCTCAGGATCTCTCGGTTGAGGGAGGCGCGCGCGGTCATCCTCCGAGCCTATGACCTGGCGCCGACCTCGCCCGCTGCCATGGACGTAGGGTGAAGGAGACCCGGATGTCACGGAGGTGCATCATGACGGACCCCAGAGACGCGGCGGCGCGGTACCTCGCACGCAGGAGCGAGCGTGCGGACGCCGACGCGAGCGCGGACGGCGACGCGAGCGAGGAGTCGGGGGCCGCACCGGGTTTCGCCGCTGCCGTCGATCCTGCGGCGTTCATCGAGACGGCGATCCAGGTGGCGATCCGTCGCGGAGAGTTCGACGATCTCCCCGGCGCGGGCAAGCCTCTCGAAGGGCTCGGGACCCACCACGATCCCGACTGGTGGATCCGCCGCAAGATCCAGACCGAGAACCTGACCGGCCTCGGGCCGCCCGCGATCCTGCTGCGCACCGAGGACAGGGAGTTGGACGACCAGCTCGACCTGCTCGGGCGCGAGTCCGATGTGCGCGACGTGCTGGAGGACTTCAACCGTCGCGTGCGGGAGGCGCGTCGCCAGCTTCAGGGCGGTCCGCCGGTCGTGACACCCCTCCGTGACGTGGATCACGAGGTGGCCGCCTGGGCCGAGCGCCGTGCCGCACGCCCGGCCCCCGCCCCTGCCGAGCAGCCGCGTCGCCGACGCTTCCGCGCGCGACGACGCGACTGACCCGGACGCCCGCCCCTCCGCGACGCGATCCGGTCCCCTCTCGGCAGGTTCAGCCCTCCCGTCGCTTCAGCCCTCCCACAGGCCTGAAGCCGTCTCGGTGCCTTGTGCGCGACGCGCACGAAGCCATCCATCCACTCCGAGCCGTGCAGCGGCCGGGACGAGGAGCACGACGGCGGAGAGCATGACCATCGCCGGATACTGGGCGATCAGCTGATCGGCGCTCCAGTAGAGCATCAGTGTTCCGATCGACAGGAAGGCGGTGATCCTGGTCAGCAGGCCCGCGACCAGCAGCACGCCGAGGGCGACCTCGAGGGCGGGCATCACCACGCCGAACAGCTCGGGCGCCGTCCCCATGAACGACCCGAGCGGGGCGAAGAACCACGGCACCCGAGGGTTCCCCTCCGTGCTCTGTGCCACCAGCTCGATGTCGGCCGCCCCGAACCCCGCGCGGTACTTGAGGATGCCCTCGATCAGCCAGAGCACCCCGACCGCCACCCTGGCCCCGCCGCCGAGCAGCGAGAGGACCAGGGCGCGTGCCGGCCGCGCTCCGCTCATGAGAGCTCGGCTGCCCCGAACACGGCCTTCGCCTTGTCGCAGTGGATCACGACGTAGGAGTACTCGGACGTGTCGATGCCGTCGAGGGCGAAGGTCTGCGTCGTGGTGTCGAACGAGACCGCATCGACGAGCATGCCGGCGGAGACCGCGGCCTCGTCGGTGCCGTTCGTGAGGTAGACGTGCAGGTCGGGTCCCTCGTCGGAGGAGAACCCGGACAGGGCGATCTCGTCGTCGGACACGGTCACGGTGCCCGAAACCTTCTTCTCGTTCAGACCCATGAAAGTGCCGGTCTTCTCGGACATCTTCATCTCGGTCGTCGACGTGCCGGGATCCGCGCTCTGCGACGCCGACGACGAGGGCTTGGTGTCCTCGGTGGTGGCGGGGGAGCTGCACGCCGCGAGGGCGAGAGCGAGGGTGACGGCCGCGGTGGCGGCGAAGGCGGTCTTGCGCATGAGGTTCTCCTGTTCACGGTGTGTGCGACTGTGTGTCCGGAGCGACGGAGGCCGCGGCGGATCGCACTTCGAAGAACGCTACGAACGCGCGGAGGGCGATGGGGGAGACCTTTCAGAACCGTAAGGAACCGCCCGACGGCGCTGAGCCCGCGACTAGTGTCGACCCCATGCAGCAGGAGACCCCCAGGGGGCAGGAGGCACCCGGGCAGCAGACGACCGAGGTGGTGGTCGTCGAGGACGACCCCACCGTCAGAGCGGCCGTCGGCGCGTACCTGCGGGCCAACGGCTACGAGGTGTCGAGTTTCGGAGACGGCGTCTCGGCGCGCACAGCCCTGCGCGAGAGGACGCCGGACGTGGTGATCGTCGACCGCATGCTGCCGGGGATCAGCGGGGACGAGCTCTGCCGCGACCTGCGCTCTTTCTCCGATGTGCCGATCATGATGCTGACCGCTCTCGGGCAGGTGGACGACCGCATCGAAGGGTTCGAGTTCGGCGTCGACGACTACCTTGCCAAGCCCTTCTCGCTGCGGGAGCTGTCGATGCGCGTCGGCGCCCTGGTCCGCCGCGCGCAGGCCGTCCAGGCCGCGGCGGGCGAGGTGCGCGCCGGAGTGTTCGCGATCGATCCGCTGCGTCGCCGTGTCTGGGTGCGTGGCGAGGAGATCGCCCTCACCGGCCGCGAGTACGATCTGCTGCTCTTCCTCGCGCGCAACGAGGGGCGAGCACTCGAGCGGGAGGAGATCCTGCGCGAGGCGTGGGGGTGGAGCTTCGGCGAGGCATCGACCGTCACGGTGCATGTGCGCCGGCTCCGGGAGAAGATCGAACAGGATCCGCGCGACCCCGTCCACCTGCGCACGGAGTGGGGCGTCGGCTACCGGTTCTCGACCGACGGGGACCGATCATGATCGTGCTCGCCGCACCCGATGTGCTGCTGATCGTGCTGACGTGCCTGCTGGCGGCCGTGGTCGTCGCGGCGCTCACCCTCGCCCTGTTGCGAATGCTCCGGCGCCGGTCGGTCCGTGCGCAGCTCATGCTGGTCGCCAGCGCAGGGGTCGTCACGATGGCGGCTTCGGTCGTCGCGATCGCGGTGGAGATGTACATCTCCACACACGACCTCACGGTGCTGCTCGCCGTGATCGGGGTGTCCCTCGTCCTGGGGCTGGCGACCGCCTGGGTCGCGGCGAGAGCGATGAGGGCGTCGTTCGACCGTTTCTCGGCATCGCTCGAGGAGATGGGCCGCGGCGGAGTGATCGTCGCGGGAGCCGGCGGATCCCGCGAACTGGACGGCCTGTCGATGCAGCTGGCCGAGGTCTCGGCGAAGGTGGATGCCGCCAACGCCGAGCTGGAGCGTCTCGATTCGGCCCGGCGGCGCTTCTTCGCCTGGATCTCTCACGACCTCCGCACTCCCCTGACGGCGGTGCGCGCGCTCGCCGAGTCGATCGAGGACGGGGCTGCCGACGCACCGGAGCGCTTCGCCGGGCAGGTGCGGGCGCAGGTGGAGACGATGAGCCGCATGGTCGACGAGCTGTTCGAGCTGTCGAAGCTGACGTCCGGCGCCGTGCAGCTGCAGACGCAGCAGGTCGAGCTGCTCGATGTGGTCTCCGACGCGGTCGCCGACGTCGCGGTCGCGGCTGCCGCACACGACGTGCGCATCGTCGAGCGCGGGGTGGGTGGGCACGTGCTCTGGGCCGACCCGCATCAGCTCGGGCGCATCATCGTCAATCTGCTGACGAACGCGATCCGGCACGCGCCACGCGGCACGGAGATCGTCATCTCCGCCACCGAGGCGGACCGGAACAGACTCGTGCTCGGCATCCTCGATCACGGAGCCGGAGTTGCGGTGGAAGACCTCGACCGCATGTTTGACGTGGGCTGGCGCGAGGACGCCGCCCGCACCTCGGCCGGCGATCAGGGCGGTGTCGCCTCCGGAGCGGGGCTCGGACTGTCGATCGCCCGCGGCCTCGCCCGTGCCCACGGCGGCGAGGTGTTCGCCGAGCGCACCGACGAGGGATTCCGCATGAACGTGCTCCTGCCGTTCGGGGGAGGCGGGTCATAGGCTGGAGCGCATGACTGACGTTCTTCCCGTGGGCCTCGCCCTTGATGAGTTCAGCTCCGACATCCGCCCCCAGGACGACCTGTATCGCCACGTGAACGGCGCCTGGCTCGCCCGTACCGAGATCCCGGGCGACAAGGCGCGCTGGGGCTCGTTCCACCTTCTCGCCGAGCAGGCGGAGAAGGATGTGCGCGCCATCATCGAGGAGTCGCAGGACGCCGCGGAAGGCACGCTCGCCCGCAAGATCGGCGACCTGTTCGCGAGCTTCATGGACACCGAGCGCATCGATGCCGCCGGTGTCGCCCCGCTCGCCGAGACGCTCGCCGAGATCGATGCGATCGCCGACGTTCCGACGTTCCTGCGCACGGTGGGCGCCTACGACCGCGACGGCCGCGCCTCGATCATCGGTCTCTACGTCGACGGCGACCCCGGCAACCCCGAGCGCTACCTCCCCGTGCTCGTGCAGGCGGGTCTGTCGCTTCCCGACGAGAGCTACTTCCGGCTCGACACCTTCGCCGACACGAGGACCGCGTACCGCGCGCACCTCGAGCGTCTGCTGACCCTGGCCGGCGTGGGCGATGCCGCGGCGAACGCCGACCGCGCGATCGCTCTCGAGACCGAGTTGGCGGGCCACCACTGGGACAACGTGCGCAGCCGTGACGCCGTGGCGACGTACAACCTCAAGACCTGGGACGAGCTGCAGGCACTCGCGGGCGTCGACCTGGCTCCGTGGCGCGAGGCGGTCTCGCCGTCGAACCCCACCGCTTTCGACGAGGTCGTCGTCGCGCAGCCCAGCTTCTTCGAGGGGCTCGGTTCGCTGCTGACCCCCGAGCGGCTGGACGACTGGAAGGCCTGGCTGCGGGCGAAGGCCGTGCACGCCGCCGCCCCGTACCTGACCGACGACCTCGTGCAGGAGAACTTCTCGTTCTACGGCACCGAGCTCACCGGAGTGCCGACGATCCGGGAGCGCTGGAAGCGTGGCGTCTCGCTCACCGAGGGGGCGCTCGGCGAGGCCATCGGCAAGGTCTACGTCGAGCGGCACTACCCGCCGACGGCGAAGGCCGCCATGGACGAGCTGGTCGCGAACCTGATCGAGGCGTATCGGCGGAGCATCACCGACCTCGAGTGGATGACGGCCGAGACCCGCGAGCGCGCGCTCGCCAAGCTCGACTCGTTCACCCCGAAGATCGGGCATCCCGAGGTGTGGCGCGACTACTCCAGCCTCGAGATCGACAGGGGAGACCTGTTCGGCAACGTGCGCCGGGCGTCGATCTTCGAGCACGACCGCAACGTCGACAAGGTGGGCAAGCCCATCGATCGCGACGAGTGGCACATGCCGCCGCAGATGGTCAACGCGTACTACAACCCGTCGATGAACGAGATCGTCTTCCCCGCGGCCATCCTGCAGTACCCGTTCTTCGACGCAGGGCGTGACGCCGCGGCGAACTACGGCGGCATCGGCGCGGTCATCGGTCACGAGATCGGGCACGGCTTCGACGACCAGGGCAGCCGCTACGACGGCGATGGACGCCTGCAGGACTGGTGGACCGATGCCGACCGCTCGGCGTTCGAGGAGCGCACCAAGGCGCTCATCGCGCAGTACGACGCGCTCGTCCCGGAGGGCCTCGATGCCGAGCACCACGTGAACGGCGCGCTCACCATCGGCGAGAACATCGGCGACCTCGGCGGTCTCGGCATCGCGTTGAAAGCATACGAGCTGTCGCTGGACGGCCAGGAGGCCCCGATCATCGACGGGTACACGGGGGTGCAGCGCCTGCTGCTGTCATGGGCGCAGGTGTGGCAGCAGAAGAGCCGTGACGCCGAGACGCTGCGCCTGCTCACGATCGACCCGCACTCGCCCAACGAGTTCCGCTGCAACCAGATCGTGCGCAACATCGACGCCTTCTACGAGGCGTTCGGCGTGACCGAGTCCGACGCGCTGTGGTTGCCTGCGCCGTCGCGTGTGACCATCTGGTGACAGATCGTCGCACTCTGTGAATCATCCCCCGGCGGTGGGGTTACGATAGCCCTGCCGCCGGGGATCGCCTTCCCGCGGTATCCCGCACATCCACCCCCCTAAGGATCAGCGTGGGCGCTCTCGAGCCTGGTGAAGGCTTCCGCAACTCCTCGGCCCCCGAGTCTCTCGACGGTGCCCAGGAGGCCTCGGGTGCTGGGCGCCGTTCGCAGCGCACCAGTCGCCGGCTTCCGCGCCGCGCGGCGGCGGGACGACGCTCGTTCACGGCCACGTTCCGTGCGCTGGAGGGGCTGGTCGATTCCGGAGCGCAGGTCTCGGTGCACGTGGTCGACCTCGACAACCATGTGCATGTGCTGGCCGGCGACGACCACGTGACGATGCCGATCGCCGGTCTCGGCGTGGTGCCGCTTCTGATCGAGGTCGCTGCGGGCTTCCAGAGCGGTGCTCTCGATCCGTTCGAGATCGTCGAGCGCGAGAGTGTCGACGCCGTGGAGACCTCGGGGTTGTGGCGGCATCTGCACGCGCCGGCGCTGCCCCTGGAAGACCTCGCGGTGATGGCGGCGACCGCGGGCGATCCGATCGCGGTGAACGCCCTGCTGCAGCGGGTGGGGCATGATCGCGTGCGTGAGCGCATCGAGTCCCTCGGACTGCGCCGCACGGCTCTGCTCGATCGCTTCCGCGACCGCCGCGGCCCCGACGACGCCCCGCAGGTGGCCGTGGGGTCGGCGCGCGAGCTCGCCGGGCTGTTCTCCGCCCTCGTGAACTCGCAGGTGGTCGATGTCGCCGTCAGCGCACAGGTGTCCGAGTGGCTCAGCCTCAACCAGGATCTGAGTCTGGTCGCGGCCTCCACCGGCCTCGACCCTTTCGCACACGATCACGATGCGCACGGCCTGCTGTTCGTGAACAAGACCGGCAGGGATCGCGGAGTGCGGGCTGAAGCCGGCGTGCTGGCCGGGCCCCGAGCCGGTGTCGCGTACTCGCTCATCGTGTGCTTCGACGACCTCTCGATCACCCACCGTCTGCGCGCGCACGACGCCTTCCGCGTGCTCGGCGTCGAACTCATGGAGTACACGCACTGACGACGACGCGGGCGAGCTCACCCGCACCGCTAGCATCGGGGGATGCCTCGATCTGACTGGACCCCGCATCGTCGCGACGACGGCGAGCTGCTCGGGTGGATCCATCCCGAGGGTGAGGGCTGGGTGGCGGTCGACGTGCTCGGACGCCCCGCGTCGGTTCCCACCGAATGGCTCGACGCCGAAGCGGCACTCGAGGAGCACGGCATCGCCTGGCTCGCCGACCCCTGGATGCTCGAGGGCGAGGCGCTGTCGGACGGCGAGGCCGACCGTCCGCTCCGGGTGCGCATCCTCGAGGTGACCCCCGACGAAGACGGTTCGCCCGGTCGAATCGTCGTGAAGATCGACGACTTCGGCGACATGACGCGTCCGGCTGCTGCGCAGTTCGTCCTGGCATGGCCGATCCCGGACCGCCTCCGCCCGCCGCGCGCCGACGACCCCGACCCCCGCACGATCGCCGGCTGACGCCGACGCGTCTCAGCCCGGCAGCGAGGGGCGCTGCTCGGAGCTCCGCTGCTTCGGGATGAACAGCGACAGCACCACCGCGATGATGCCGGCGGCGATGGCGAGCCAGAAGCACACCTCGAAGGCAGCGCGTGTCGGGACGGCGACTCCGCCGACGTCGACGCTCATCGCGGCGAGGACACCGCCCATCACCGCCGAGGCGCTGGATGTGCCGACCGATCGGAACAGGGCGTTCAGTCCGTTGGAGGCTCCGGTCTCGTTCGCCGGGACCGAGCGCATGATGATCATCGGCATGGCCGCGAACGTGAACCCGATGCCCACTCCGATGAAGATGTTGGCCACGAAGATGTGCCACACCTCGGAAGACCACAGCAGCACGAAGACATAGGCGAGCACGATCGCGCCGGCACCGACCGTGAACAGCGGACGCGGTCCGACGGTGCGCTCGAGCCAGCCGGAGAGGGGCGAGATGACCATCATCACGAGACCGGCCGGCATGATCACGAGGGAGGCGGCGAGCATGTCGAGACCGAACCCCGCACCGCCGATCGTCGGCATCTCGAGCAGCTGTGGGAACGTGACGTTCGAGGCGAAGAGCGCGAAACCCATCCCGATCGCGGCGATGTTCGTGAACAGCACCGCGGGGCGGGCGGCGACACGCAGGTCGAGCAGCGGATCCTTCGTGCGCAGCTGATACCAGCCCCACACCAGCAGCACCACGAGTCCGCCGATGATGCAGGTGAGCGTCAGGGGAGACGTCCATCCCCATTGCGCACCCCGCGAGACGAAGAGCAGGATGCCCGTGAGACCGATCGCGAGTCCGATGGCTCCGATCACGTCGAGCCGCCCGGGAGAGCGCAGCACATCTTCGGGGATCACCGCCAGCACCAGGGCGAGGCCGACGACACCGAGTGCCGCGGCGAGCCAGAAGAGCATGTGCCAGTCGGCGTTCTGGGCGAGGAGTGCAGCCACGGGCATCCCGATCGCGCCGCCGACGCCCATCGTGGCGCTCATGAGGGCGACCGCGGTGCCCAGCCGTTCGGGAGGGAGCACGTCGCGCATGATCGCGATGCCGAGTGGGACGACGCCGGTCACCGCACCCTGCAGCGCGCGGCCGATGATCACGCCGACGATCGAGCCGGAGACGGCGGCGATCATGGACCCGAGGATCAGGATCGCGAGCAGGGCGATCACGACTCGACGCTTGCCGTACATGTCGCCGAGCCGGCCGGAGATCGGAGTGGCGACCGCGGCGACGAGCAGCGTGATCGTCACGACCCAGGTGGTGTCCTCACGGGAGGCGTTCAGCAGCTGCGGCAGCTCGGCCTGCAACGGCACGACCAGCGTGAACATGAACGACGAGCACAGCCCCGCGAAGGCGAGGACTGCGACGATCGCCCAACGGGGAGGAGTGCGGGAGAGACGCTTCCTCGCTCTGTCATCGCTCGCGCCCATCGGCTCAGGCTATCGCCGAATCCTCGTGCCGGATTCCTCGAACGGGCCGAGGAGGGGCAGACTGGGTGCGTGCGAACCATCCGTGATCTCGACACCGTTGAACTCATCCTCGACGCCCAGGGCCTGCTCGACTCCATCAGGGGTCCGCAGCGCGTGGTGGATGCCGGAACCCTGCGCGCCCTGCAGCAGTCGGGCAACTACGTCGTCGGCTTCTTCGACGGCGAGGGCGAAGACGAGCGCATGGTCGGCGCGTCCATCGCCTTCTTCGGCGAGCCGGCCCGACGTGCGATGCACTCCCACATCACCGCCCTGCTGCCCGAGTACCGCGGGCGGGGCTGGGGCCGCGAGCTCAAGGAGCATCAGCGACAGTGGGCGTTCTCCCGCGACGTCGGCCGCATCACGTGGGTGTTCGATCCGCTGGTGGCGCGCAATGCGCACTTCTTCTTCACGGTGCTGGGTGCCCGTGCCACCGGATACTCGGTCAACCGCTACGGCATCTTCGGCGGCGGTGACGCGGGCGACGAGAGCGACCGACTCGACGTCGAATGGGCACTCGCCGACATCGCCAAGCCCCCGGCCGACGACGCGGTCGTGGAGACCCTCGAGATCCCGGCCGACATCGAGGCGCTGCGCGTCTCCGATCCTGCGGCCGCCCACGAGTGGCGCCTGCGCCTGCGTGCGCAGATGGAGGGCCTGCTCGGCAGCGGCCTCCGGATCGCCGGGTACGACACCGAACGCGGCTACCTCTTCACGGCGTGATGCGGGATGCGCGGAGTGCTCAGCGCACCCCGCGCATCAGCTTCAGCACGGGCTTCACGCTGAGCAGCAGTCCGATGCCGACGACGATCGCGATGCCGCCGAGGATCGAGAAGAACGGCACCTCGTCGTCGGGGTTGTAGAACCGCACGAGCTCGCCTGAGATCGCCGTGCCGAGCGCGATCGACAGGAAGAACAGCGCGACCATCTGGGTGCGGAAGACGGTCGGTGCGAGCTTGGTGGCCGCCGACAGACCGACGGGGGAGATGAGCAGCTCCGCCACGGTGAACACGAAGAGGATCCCGACGATCGCGAGCAGCGGTGTGGAGTTCTCCCCGCCACCGGCGAACGGCAGGAAGAGCAGGAACGCCGACCCCATGATGATCGCCGCCAGGGCGAACTTGACCGGCGTCGAGGGCTGACGCTTACCCAGACGGGTCCAGATCGCCGCGAAGACGCCCGACAGGATGATGATGAAGACCGGGTTGATCGACTGCACCCACGACACGGGCATCTCCCAGCCGAACAGGTTCCGGTCCAGGCGCTGGTCGGAGTAGATCGTCAGCACCGTGAACTGCTGCTGGTACAGCGACCAGAACGCGACGCTGGTGATGAAGAGCGGCAGGAAGGCCCACACGCGCGAGCGTTCGGTGGCGTCGATCCGACGGCTGCCGAGGATCACCGAGAAGTAGGCGACGGCGGCGATGATCGTGACGCCGATAACCAGGGCGGCCAGGTTGTCCGGGCGGATCACCCCGGTCAGCACCAGGACGGCGATGACCACCACCGCGGCTCCGGCGATGACTCCGACCAGGAGGTACCGGGACTTCGGGAGCGGATTCGGCACCTCACGCGCTGAGGCGGGGAGCGACTTGCGGCCGAACGAGTACTGGATGAGTCCCAGCGTCATGCCGATGGCCGCGAGGCCGAAGCCGTAGTGGAAGCCCAGCGACGACTGCAGGATGCCGGTGAGGATCGGGCCCAGGAACGCGCCGAGGTTGATCCCGAGATAGAAGAGCGAGAAGCCCGCGTCGCGTCGAGGATCGTCTTCGCTGTAGAGAGTGCCGACGACGGACGACGCATTCGCCTTGAGTCCACCGGATCCGACGGCCACGAGCACGAGACCGACGCCCACACCGACCGCGCCGGGGAGCAGCGCGAGGGCGAGGTGTCCCGCGACGATGACCATCGCGCTGACGAACAGCACCCGCTCGGCGCCGAAGAGGCGATCCGCGAGCCAGGCTCCCAGGATCGTCGACAGGTAGACCGATCCTCCATAGGCGCCAACGATGCCGCCGGCGACCGCCTTGGGGATGCCGAGGCCGCCCTCGGTCACCTCGAAGTACAGGTAGATGAGCAGGATGCCCTGCATGCCGTAGAAGCTGAAGCGCTCCCACATCTCGACGCCGAAGATGTGCACCAGTGCCCACGGCTGCCCGAAGAAGCGGGTGTCGTCGTCGCGGGTCCGCGGTGTTCGCGCTGCAGTGCTCATCCCCAGGACGCTACTCCGGCGCAGCCGCGGAGGCCAGGGAGCGCGCGGGAACGACGGATAGAATGGGATGCCCGTGTTCGCGGGTTCTCCTCCCGCATCCGACCATTGGAGCCACCATGGCCGAACAGTCCCGCCTCGACAAGGTCATCGCCCTCGCCCGCCACCGCGGGTTCGTGTTCCAAGCGGGTGAGATCTACGGCGGTTCCCGGTCGGCCTGGGACTACGGCCCCCTGGGCACGGAGCTCAAGGAGAACATCCGCCGCCAGTGGTGGCAGACCTTCGTGCGGGGTCGCGGCGACATGGTGGGCCTGGACTCCAGCATCATCCTCCCCAAGCGCGTGTGGGAGGCGTCGGGCCATGTCGCGACCTTCACCGACCCGCTGGTCGAGTGCCTGCAGTGCCACAAGCGCTTCCGTGCCGACAACCTCATCGAGGACTTCGAGGCGCGCAAGGGCCGCAAGGCCGAGAACGGTCTGGCCGACATCCCCTGCCCGAACTGCGGCACCAAGGGGCAGTACACCGAGCCGAAGGCCTTCTCCGGTCTGGTGAAGACGTATCTCGGCGTGGTCGACGACGAGTCCGGCCTCTACTACCTGCGCCCCGAGACCGCGCAGGGCATCTTCGTGAACTTCTCGAACGTGCTCACCGCGAGCCGCAAGAAGCCTCCGTTCGGCATCGGCCAGGTCGGCAAGGCCTTCCGCAACGAGATCACTCCCGGCAACTTCATCTTCCGCACGCGCGAGTTCGAGCAGATGGAGATCGAGTTCTTCACGCCGCCGGCTGAGGCCCAGGAGTGGTTCGAGCACTGGGTCGAGGCCTGCTGGAACTGGTTCATCGACCTCGGCATCGATCCGGAGAACATGCGTCAGTTCGACGTGCCGGAAGACGACCGCGCGCACTACTCGGCCGGCACGATCGACGTCGAGTACAAGTTCGGCTTCGCGGGCAAGGAGTGGGGCGAGCTCATGGGCGTCGCCAACCGCACCGACTACGACCTCTCCAGCCACAGCGAGGCATCCGGCCAGAGCCTGACGTACTTCGACCAGGCGACGGGCGAGCGCTACACCCCGTACGTGATCGAGCCGTCGTTCGGCCTCACCCGCGCGATGATGGCCTTCCTGGTCGACGCCTACGTGGAGGAGCAGGTGCCCAACGCCAAGGGCGGTACCGACGTGCGCACCGTGCTCAAGCTCGACCCGCGTCTCGCACCGGTCAAGGCCGCGGTGCTGCCGCTGTCGCGCAACGAGAAGCTGTCGCCGCTCGCCCGCGAGGTCGCCGACACCCTCCGCAGCTCGTGGGCCGTCGACTTCGACGACGCGGGTGCCATCGGCCGCCGCTACCGTCGCCAGGACGAGATCGGCACCCCGTTCTGCGTCACGGTCGACTTCGACTCTCTCGACGACCGTGCGGTCACCGTGCGCGACCGCGACACCATGGCGCAGGAGCGCGTCTCGATCGACGAGCTGCACGCCTACCTCGCGGAGCGTTTGCGCGGCGCCTGAGCGCTCTCACCTCTCTCTCCCTCTCGCCCACCGCCGAGACCCATCCCCACCGCCGAGACCCATCGTGATCGGAGCACGTAGGAGTGGGTCTCGAAGGGGAGGGTGGGTTTCGATCCCCGTCATGATCCCGCCACGGCGCGCGCGTAGCGCTCGGAGAGGAGCTGCAGGCGGGGGAGCAGCTCGGGCGGACTCTCGACCGTGAAATCCATCATCAGCATCCCGATGTAGGCGGCGATGGTGTCGAGGCTGTCGGCACCGGTGACGAGGATGCAGTGCTCGTCGTCGACGGGTTCGACCATCCCGACCGCGGCGTGGATGCGGTCGAGCACGGCCTCCGCCGGCGCGTCGATGCGCAGTCGGGCGTGCACGATCCACCCGCTCACCGCGATGGTCCGCATCGCGAAGGCCGTGTAGTCGCCACCCGGGAGCGGTCGCGCGTCGAAGCGGCGGTGCGTCGGCATCCGCAGGTCCATCCAGTCGACCCGGTACGTTCCCCACTCGTCGGCGTCGGGGTCGCGTGCCACGAGGTACCAGCGCCGCACCCAGGTGAGCAGCCGATACGGCTCGACCAGCCGGGGAGCCCCCTCGTAGTCGAAGCGCAGCCACTCCTGGTCGCGGATGGCGCGCGCGATGGCCTGCAGCGACGCGGCGTCGACTTCGGGGTCGGGCGCGTCGGTGTCGTTGTTCTCCGGGGCGCGGTCGACGCTGGATCGGAGCGCGTCGACGGTGGGGCGCAGGTGCGACGGCAGCACCTGCTCCAGCTTGGCGAGCGCTCTCGCCCCCGACTCTTCGACCCCCGCGATGCCGGCGGCGGCGCGGAGTCCGACCGTGACCGCCACGGCCTCCTCATCGTCGAGGAGGAGCGGAGGGAGGGTGCCGCCCGCCCCGAGACGATATCCGCCGACGGATCCGCGCGTGGCATCGACGGGATACCCGAGTTCGCGCAGTCTCTCGATGTCGTGCCGCACGGTGCGCGAGGAGACACCGAGTCGGGCCGCGAGGTCGGTGCCGGAACGCCCGGGGCCGGTCTGCAACAGGGCCAGCAGCGCGAGCAGTCGAGCGGTCGGATCGGCCATCGGAACTCCTCGAAAAGTCATGCATCCATTAGGAACGAATCCAACCTAATGCGCTCCTATCTTCGAGCTATGGACAACACGACGCTCAGCTTCCGCCCCTTCACCGTCTCGGTCTCCGCTGCCGAGGTCGCCGATCTTCAGGATCGCCTCGCCCGCACCCGCCTTCCGCAGCCCTCGCCGACGGACGACTGGGATGCGGGCACCCCCAACTCCTACCTGCGTGAAGCCGTCGCCGCCTGGCGCGACTTCGACTGGGCAGCCGCTCAGGAGAGGATCAACGCCGTCCCGCACTTCACCACCGAGATCGACGGCCAGACGATCCATTTCCTCCACGTGCGTTCGGCTCACGAAGGTGCGACCCCGCTGCTGCTCGCCCACACCTACCCCGGCTCCTCGATCGACTACCTCGACCTGATCGATCGGCTGGTCGATCCCGTGGCGCACGGCGGTCGAGCCGAGGACGCGTTCGACCTCGTGATCCCGGATGCACCGGGCTACGGGTTCTCTCAGCCTCTGGCGTCGGCGGGGTGGACGACGGCGCGGGTCGCGGAGGCGTACGACCGCCTCATGCGCGGTCTCGGTTACGAGAGCTACGGCATCCACGGTTCCGACAACGGCGCCATGGTGGCTCGAGAGCTGGGCCTTCGGGAGCCCGAGGGCTTCCTCGGACTGCACGTGCTGCAGCTGTTCTCGTTCCCGTCGGGCGACCCCGCGGAGTTCGAGAAGCTCGAGCCTGCGGACTACGCCGGCCTGGAGCACATGCAGTGGTTCCAGTCCGTCGGCGGCTACAACGCGATGAACTCGTCGCGTCCGCAGACAGTCTCGGTCGGGATCAGCGATTCCCCGGTGGGGCTGCTGGCCTACAGCGAGCTGTTCAACTCGTTCGGCAACGGTACGTCCTTGGTGCCGCTGGAGAAGATCCTGCTCGAAGTCAGCGTGAACTGGTTCGCGAACGCGGCATCGGGCATGAGCCGCAGCTACCTCGAGAACGCCAGGTCGGATGCCGCTGCTGCTGCCGAGGGCGTAGAGCCGCAGATCAACGCCGCGCGCACCGGGGTCGCGGTGTTCGCGGATGACTTCCAGACGATCCGGGTGTTCGCCGAGCGCGACAACTCGAACATCGTGCACTGGAGCCGCTTCGACGAGGGCGGGCACTTCGCCGCCCTGGAGCGCCCCGACCTGCTGGCGGGCGACATCCGCGCGTTCTTCGCCCCGCAGCACTGACTCCTGTCACGTCGGGCCAGACCCACGCTCCTCGCCGAGACCCATCCGCGCAAACGCTGTTGCGGATGGGTCTCGGCGCGCAGCATGGGTCTCGAACCTCGAACCTCGAACCTCGCGAGCATGCTCGTGGCGCGACTCTTCGCCCGGACTCAGCCCGTGACCGTGAGGCGCACGCCCTCGCTGCCGCCGGCCTCGACCCAGGCCAGCGAGCGCTCCAGGATGCCGCGCAGCACGTCCAGATCGACCTGCTCCAGGTCTTTGATGTACAGGCAGCCGACACCGGTCGTGTGGGGGCCGAGTTCCGCCAGAGCTTCGGTGTGCGCGTCCACTCCGTCGAACAGGTAGATCGTCGTCGCGGCCTTGCGCGGGGCGAAGCCGAGCAGCCCGCTGTCGCCCTCCGTGCCGGTGGGGTAGCGGTAGTGGCAGGAGCCGAATCCGATGATGGTGCCCCAGGTCTGCGGCTCGCGACCGGTGATCTCCTGCATGAGCGCGGTCAGCGTCTCGGCGTCCCTGCGGCGCACTGCGGGGGAGGAGCGGGCGATGAGCCCGGCGACGTCATCCCCCGTCGGCTTCACTTCGTGGCCTTCGCCGCCGCCTTCATGGCCTTCTTGTGCTCGCGCACCTTGGCGAGGGAGTCGGGCGAGACGATGTCGGCCACGCTGCGGTACGACCCGTCCTCGCCGTAGGGGGCTGACGCCTCGCGCCAGCCCTCGCCGGTGAAGCCGTACTGCTTGCCGAGGAGGGCGAGGAAGATCTTGGCCTTCTGCTCTCCGAACCCGGGGAGTGCCTTGAGCCGCTTGAGCACCTCGGGTCCCGACGGGTCGCCCTGGGTCCACAGCGCGGCCGCGTCGCCGCCCCAGTCGTCGATCAGGGTCTGGCACAGCGTCTGAACGCGCGTCGCCATCGACCCGGGGAACCGGTGCACGGCGGGGGTCTGCTTGAAGGCCTCGAGGAACTCGTCCGGCGCCATGCCGGCGATGGTGGCGGCATCAGCCGCTCCGGTGCGCTGCTCGATCTTGAGCGGACCGGCGAACGCGGTCTCCATCGGCACCTGCTGGTCGAGCAGCATCCCCACCAGCAGAGCCAGCGGGTTGTCGGTCAGCAGCTCGTCGGCGGCGGTGTCTCCGGTGATGTGAAGGGCCATGCCTCCAGTCTGCCACCGCGTGGGCTGAGCGTGTCAGGCGCTGGCGGCGTCGTCCACGGAGCCGGCCTCCGGCGCGATGCCGTACAGGGCGGCCAGCGCGGCGGTGAACTCGTCGGCGCGGCCCGCGGCGGCGAGTTCGTGCGCACGCACCGTCGGGGTGTGCAGCAGCACGCCGGAGAGGTGTCGCAGGGCCTGCTCGACCTTGCCGTCCTCGTCGCCGCGTGCGCGGGCCCGGGCGATCTCCCGCTCGAGCAGCTCGAAGATGTGCGAGCGGAAGGCCACGACCGACGGGGTCACGCTCTGGCGCGCGCCCACCACGTGGAAGGTCTCGGCGGCCTCGCGGACGACGCTGCGAGCGGCATCCGTCGCCTGCAGCTCTTCGAGGGGCGCGTGCAGTCGGATGGTCTCGAGGTCGAGCAGTGCGACGCCCTCGAGCGACGCGACGGCGGGGTCGACGTTGCGGGGCATGCCGAGGTCGACCACGAGCTGACCGTGCGTGCCGACGGGGCAGCCCGCCGCGGCGGGGCCGGTCGGCAGCTGCAGGTGCTCAGGGCCGAGGACCGGTTCCGTGGCGGTGGTGCAGGTGATGAGAAGGCTCGACCGTGCCGCGGTGCGGGCGTACGCGTCGGCGGTGATCGGCCGGATGCCGTGCTTCGCGGCGAAGACCTCGGCACGGCCGGAGGGCGAGTACACCGAGATGTTCACGGCGCCGCGCTCGCGGAGCGTCGCGAGGGTGACGGCCGCGTAGGCGCCGGTTCCGACCAGCAGCACACGCTCCGCCGACCAGTCGGCGATGCGGCTGTCGGCGAGTTCGAGCGCGAGGCGCACCAGCGAACGACCGGCGCGGCCGAGGGCGGTCACGTTCTTGACCTTGCGCTGAGCCTGGCTGGCGCGCTGGAAGAGGCGCTCGAGCTCGGGCGAGGTGGTGCCGTCCTTGCGAGCGGACTTGAGGGCGCGGCGCACCTGACCGGCGATCTCGCCCTCTCCGGAGACGACGGACTCGAGCCCGGATGCCACGGAGAACAGGTGCTCGGCGACGCGGCGTCCGGCGTGGACGGTGTAGGCGCCGTCGAGGTCGGCGGCGGGGATGCCGGTGGCGGACTCGACCGCTTCGATCACGGCTTCGACGCCGATGGCGCCTGCGGCGGTGACCGGTTCGTCCATTTCCACGTACGCCTCGAAGCGGTTGCACGTCGCCAGCACGACCGCACCCTGCACACACGGCGTCATGCCCACGATGGTGGGAGCGACGTCGTCGGGGGTGCGGCTCAGGCGTTCGAGCAATTCGAAGGAGGCGGTCTTGTGACTCGCCGTGACACACAGCAGCACAGATCGATTGTACCGGAGCGTCTGCGGGCGAAGGGTCGGCAGCTCGAACTCGGCGGCTCCATAAGGGGTGGATGGGAGGATGGGAGTATGGCCCTCTCCGATGCCCCGCTCCTGCGCGCCCTCGCCGGCGACCGTCCCGCACACGCCCCCGTGTGGTTCATGCGGCAGGCCGGCCGCTCCCTCCCGGAGTACCGTGAGCTGCGTGTGGGCACCCGGATGCTCGACGCCTGCCTGACTCCCGACCTCGCCGCGGAGATCACCCTGCAGCCGGTGCGCCGACACGGTGTGGACGCGGCGGTCTTCTTCAGCGACATCGTCATCCCGCTGCGTCTCGCCGGGGTCGAGGTGGAGATCGAGCCGGGTCGCGGTCCGGTGTTCGCGAACCCGGTGCGCACGGCGGCCGACGTCGAGCGCGTCACCGCGATCGATCCGGACGATCTGGACGGCACGGCCATCGCCGAGGCCGTGCGGCTCGTCACGGCCGAGCTCGGCGACACCCCGCTGATCGGATTCGCGGGCGCCCCGTTCACCCTCGCCGCCTACCTCGTCGAGGGTGGGCCCTCCAAGGAGCACCTGCGGGCCAGGGCCATGATGCATTCCGACCCGGAGTCGTGGAACCGCCTCGCGGGCTGGTTGGCGCGTGTCTCCCGTCGCTTCCTCGAGACCCAGCGCGACGCCGGGGCATCCGTCGTCCAGCTCTTCGACAGCTGGGCCGGTTCCCTCAGCACGGCGGACTACCGCGCCTTCGTTGCCCCGCACTCGCACGCCGCCCTGTCCGGCATCGGCCTGCCGACGATCCACTTCGGGGTCGGGACAGGTCCCTTCCTCGCCGACATGCGCCTCGACGGTGTGGCCGACGGCGTGGGTGTCGACTGGCGGCTGCCCCTCGACGAGGCCGCTGCGATCCTGGGGCCGGATGTCACGGTGCAGGGCAACATCGACCCCGCGCTGCTCTCCGCACCGTGGCCGGTCCTGGAGGCCCATGTGCGCGACGTCGTCGAGCGGGGTCGCGCGGCGCGCGGGCACATCCTGAACCTCGGCCACGGCGTGCCGCCGGAGACCGACCCGGATCAGCTCACCCGCATCGTCGAGCTGGCGCACACGATCTGACCGTCACCCCCCCCTGCGGAATCGTGCGCCTGATCCGTAGATCCGTGACGGTGAAGCGTCCGGGCGGGAGAACGGGGCGGTGCGAGAATTGACGGCATGAGCCCTGAGTCCTCGTCCGCCGAGCCCTTCGACCTGGCCGCCCGCGCGGCCGAGAAGCACGTGGTGGTCGTCGGCGGGGGCATCGGAGGGCTCGTCGCCGCGCGCGAATGCGCCAAGGTCGGGATGCGCGTCACCGTCCTCGAGGCCGAAGCGGCGCTCGGGGGCGCGATCCGCCGGGTCGACCTCGACGGGGTCACGGTCGATGCCGGGGCGGAGAGCTACGCCACCAGGGGCGGCCTCGTCCGCGCCCTCGTCGAGGAGCTCGATCTCGCCGATCGCATCGTGGTGCCGCAGGCCGGTGGCGCCTGGCTGGCCGGCATCCCCGGTGTCGGAGCTGCCCCGCTTCCGGCGGGCGGCATCCTCGGCATCCCTTCGAATCCGTTCCAGCCCGACGTCCGTCGCATCATCGGGTGGTCGGGTGTCTGGCGCGCATACCTCGATCGGGTGCGTCCGCCCCTCACGATCGGGCACCAGCTGAGCCTCGGGAAGCTCGTCGCGTCGCGCATGGGGGCGAAGGTGCGGGATCGACTCGTCGCCCCCGTGACGACGGGCGTCTACTCCGCGTCTCCGGACGACGTCGACATCGACGTCGCGGCCCCGGGGCTCAATGCCGCCCTGACCAGGGTCGGCTCGCTCTCCGGCGCGGTGCAGACCCTCCGCGACGAAGCCGCGGCGAAAGCTGCGGCGACAGCGCCGGAGGCCGACGGCACCGCCCCAGTCGTGGCGAAGACTCCTGGAGCTGCCGTCGAGGGCCTCTCCGGGGGGATGAGCACCCTCATCGATGCGCTCGCCGCCGACCTGAAGCGCCTCGACGCCGACGTGCGCACGGGCGTTCGGGTGCGCAGTCTCCGCAGGACGGGTGCGACGTGGTCTGTCGAGGCCGAGTCCGCGGCGGATGCGGAGCACGGCGGTGAACCGGCGCTCGAGGGTGCACCGGCCGATGAGGAGGTCGCGGCGGAATCCGCGCCACCGGTGATCGAGGAGCTCGACGCGGACGCCGTCATCATCGCGACGCCCGAGTCGACGGCGCGAGGACTCCTCGCCGCGGTGATACCGGACCTCCAGAAGACGCAGGCCGCGGCCTCGCCGGAGATCGAGATCGTCACGCTCCTCCTCGACGCCCCCGAGATCGCGTCCGCCCCACGGGGAACAGGTGTGCTCACCGTTCCGGGGAGCCACACGGCCAAGGCCCTGACGCACTCGACCGCGAAGTGGGGCTGGGTGGGGACTGCGGCGGGTTCCCGGGAGATCGTCCGCGTGTCGTTCGGAGCTCAGGGCGAGCCGGCCGCCACCGCTCGGCTGACCGACGACGCGGCGGCTGCACTGGCGCGGAGCGAGGCAGCCGCCCTGCTCGGAGTCGCCATCGCTCCCGAAGCCGTGATCGCCTCGCATCGCGGTCGGTTCGTCCAGTCGCAGCCCGCATCGATCATCGGATCCGGTGAACGGCGCACGGCCGCGCGCGCGGCGATCGAGGCGGTGCCCGGCATGGCCGTGGTCGGCGCCTGGCTTGCGGGGACAGGGCTCGCCCAGGTGATCCCCGACGCCAGGGATGAGGCCGACCGCCTCCGGCGCTTCCTTCTGTGGGACTGAGCGCTTCGACGGACTGAGCGCCATGACGGAGAGAGCGCTCCGTGTCAACCCTCTGACCCATAGATGCCGAAATCGGCATACGGGGTTACGCTGGGTACCTGGCCGCGGGGTGCGAGAGCCTGCGACCGATCCCAACCGGGCGAATCTGGCCGGACTACCGGAACAAGGTGAGGAGACCCCATGAAGGGGAAGATCGGACTCGTCGTCGGACTCGGCGTGGGCTACGTCCTCGGCACCCGTGCCGGACGTGAGCGCTACGAGCAGATCAAGACGCAGTGGCTCAAGGTGTGGCACCTCGATCCCGTGCAGGAACAGGTCACCAAGGTCAAGGGCTTCGTCGGCGACAAAGCCGCAGCCGTCCCCGGTGCGCTCTGGACCGGCGTCGTGAAGGTCGCGAAGTCCGTCAGCGGCAACGGCACGCCGGGTCAGCGCCTCGACTCCGCGATCGCGACCGGTCGTGAGGCCGCAGAAGACCTGGCCGAGGCGACGGAGGAAGCGGTCGAGGCGGCGAAGGCCACGGCTTCGTCCAGCAAGACCTCGACGTCCGCCTCTTCCAAGCCCGCCGCGAAGAAGCCGGCTGCCAAGAAGCCCGCCGCGAAGTCGGCCACCAAGAAGTCCGGCGCCTGACATGCCCCGCGGATACCGTGATCGTGCCGACGACAGTCTGCTGACTCTCCTCGGGGATCTGCCGGAACTCGTCACGAATCTGGTCAAGGCCGAGATCGACGCGGCGAAGGCGTGGATCTCGCGCACCTCGAAGGACGCCGGCATCGGTTCCGTGTGGTTCCTCGTCGCGCTGTTCTTCCTGTTCTGGGCCGTGCCGGTGATCCTGGTCTTCGCGATCGCGGGTCTGTCGTCATGGTGGCCCGTATGGCTGTCCGCGATCGCGGTGTTCGGCATCCTGATCCTCGCGGTGCTGCTGTTCGCTCTGCTGGGCGTCCTCAAGTTCCGCAAGGTGCTCGCGCGCCAGAATCCGGCTCAGGCCGTAGCCGAAGACATCCGAATCGTGAAGGAGGCCGGCGATGACGAATTCTGAGTCGCTGCCGCGCACCGCCGTCCCCGGCGGGATCGTCGACCCGGTCGCCTCGGCTCGTGCGGAGCTGAAGGCCGCCCTCGCCGCGATCGAGATCAAGGGGAACATCCCGCGCCGGGTCGAGAAGGCGTCGACGCGAGCGGTGGCCAGGGCGCGCGTGTTCGCCGACCGCAACCCGATCGGGGCGGTCGCCGCCACCGTCGGCATCGCGGCGGCGGTCGGCGGCGCGGTCTGGGCGATCGCACGCTTCATCTCGCGCTGACACGCATCTCGCACTGACACGCATCTCGCACTGGTGCGCAGCATTCCAGGATGTCGTGAGGCACCCGTCCGGGTGATTAGCGGCTCCTGCGTAAACGAGGCAGACTGGGGAGCATGATGTCCGAAGAGCGCGATGAGAACCCGTCCGGCTTCACCCTCTGGGCCGTCTGGCGACGAAACCCCGACGTCCCCGTGACGGAGAACGACTCGACCGAGCTCGAGACGATCGTCTCCTACATCGAGGATTCGGGCGTGACCGTCCGCGGCTTCTACGACGTCTCCGGGCTCAAGGCCGACGCCGACCTCATGGTGTGGCTGCACGGTGACACGGCGGAGGAGCTGCAGAAGGCGCTGCGCCGCCTGCGTCGCACCGAGTTGCTGCGCTCCCTCCTCCCGGTGTGGAACGTGATGGGCGTGCACCGCGACGCCGAGTTCAACCGTTCGCATGTGCCGGGCTTCCTCCGCGGCATCGGCCCCAAGGACTGGCTCTGCCTCTACCCGTTCGTGCGCACGCCGGAGTGGTACCTCGCCCCGGAGGAGGAGCGTCGCACCATGCTCGCCGACCACGGACGCAAGGGCGCGGCATTCAAGGGCGTGCTCGCCAACACCGTCGCCTCGTTCGCGCTCGGCGACTACGAGTGGCTGCTTCCGCTCGAGGCCGATGAGCTCACCGACCTCGTCGACATGATGCGCGATCTGCGGTACACCGACGCCCGCCTGTACGTGAAGGAGGAGGTGCCCTTCTACACGGGGCGCAGGCTCCGGTTCGACGAGATCGCGGACGTCCTCCAGTAAGCGCATGAGCACTCCCATCCGTCTCGGTACCCGTCGAAGCGCGCTCGCGCAGGCGCAGTCGGGTCATGTCGCCGCGGCTCTCGAGAAGCTGTCGGGGCGCCGGGTCGAACTCGTCCCGATCACCAGCGAAGGCGACACCAACCGCGCGTCGCTCTCCGAGATCGGCGGGCAGGGCATCTTCGCGACGCGTCTTCGCGAGGCGTTGTTCGCGGGGGAGTGCGACTTCCTGGTGCATTCGCTGAAGGATCTCCCCACCGCCATCCCTGAAGGGCTCGTGATCGCGGCGACCCCGAAGCGCGAAGACCCGCGTGACGTGGTCCTGACCCGTGACGGCACCGCGTTGCACGAACTCCGCTCGGGAAGCACCGTCGGCACCGGCTCACCGCGACGCATCGCCCAGGTCCACCGGCGAGCACCCGGCGCCGAGGTCGTCGACATCCGCGGGAACGTCGATTCCCGGCTCGCCAGAGTCGTCTCCGGTGAGCTGGACGCGGTGATCCTCGCGGCAGCCGGTCTCTCGAGGCTCGACGCGAAGTCGCCGCTCCGACGCGAAGAGCTCGGTCTCGCAGAATGGCCCACCGCGCCGGGACAGGGTTCGCTCGCGGTCGAGACCCGGGCGGACGCCCCGCAGGAGCTGCTCACGGCCCTCGCCGGTCTCGACGACACCGACACGCGTCTGGCCATCACCGTCGAGCGCGCGATCCTGCAGGGCCTGGATGCCGGGTGCCAGGCACCGATGGCCGCTCACGCCGTCGTCGACGGCTCCTCGATCCGCGTCAGGACCGTCGTGTACGCCGCTGACGGGGGTCGCCGGATCGGCCTCGACGTCACGGAAGACCTGAACGGGGAGTATATTCGTCGAAACGGCAGTGGCAATGGAGCGGATGCTGCCGATGGTGCAGACCCGATGCACGCAGCGCGCGAGCTCGGGTTCACTGTTGCCCGTCGGCTGCTCGATCAAGGGGCGGCCGGCCTCGTATCCCGAGAGCAATCCTCATGACCACTTCCGAAATCAAGCAGGACCGACCGCTGGACGGCTGGCGCATCCTCGTGCCCCGTGGCGGGCCGTGGGGCGACAGCGTCGCCGCGAGCCTGCGCGCGCTGGGCGCGGTCCCCGTCGTCGCCCCGCTCATCAACTTCGCGCCGACGACCGACCAGGCGACGCTCGACTCGGCGTTGGCGCAGCTGGCCGCCGGGGAGTTCGACTGGCTGACGGTCACGAGCGCCACCACCGTCGACGTGCTCTTCGCCCACAGGGCGGTCGTGCCGCGTTCGACCAAGATCGCCGCTGTCGGCGAGACGACCGCGGCGGCTCTGCAGGCGGTCGGCTACGAGGTCACGCTGGTCCCGGAGCAGGACAACTCCGCAGAGGGGATGGCACAGCAGCTCATCGCCCTCGAGAAGGAGCCGCGCCGCATCCTCGCGCTGCGCAGCGAGATCGCGAAGCCCGTGCTCAGCCGACTGCTCTCCGAAGCGGGCCATGATGTGCACGGTGTCGTGGCGTATCGCACGGTCGGCGTCCCGGTCACGGAGCGGATCCGCCGCGATGTGGAGAACGGTCGGATCAACGCGATCCTCATCACGAGCGGTTCGGTCGCCGAGCAGGTGCGCGAGCAGTTCCCGGAGATCCCCGACGACACCCTGCTCGCGGCTATCGGCCCCCGCACCGCGAAAGACGCGCAGCGCGCCGGGCTTCCCGTGTCGGTGGTTGCCGACCGTCAGACGATCGACGCCCTGATCGAGGCCGTCTCGCACTTCACCCTTCCGCACGCGGCCGACGAGTTCGCGCCGTGAGCTTCCCCGACGTGCGACTGAGACGACTGCGGCAGTCTCGCGCAGTGCGCGATCTGGTGCGCGAGACCTCGCTGCTGCCGGGGCAGCTCGTCCTCCCGCTGTTCGTGCGAGAGGGCATCACGGAGCCCGTGCAGATCGGGTCGATGCCCGGTGTCGCTCAGCATTCTCTCGATTCGCTGCGTGCGGCCGCGGTCGAGGCTGCGGATGCGGGGGTCGGCGGCGTGATGCTGTTCGGCGTCCCCGAGGTGCGCGACGCCCTCGGCTCGGGTGCCGATGATCCGCATGGGATCCTCAACGTCGCAACCGAAGCGCTGGCGGCAGAGGTCGGCGACGCGCTCGTCGTGCAGACCGATCTGTGTCTCGATGAGTTCACCGACCACGGACACTGCGGCGTGCTCGCGGCCGACGGCTCCGTCGACAACGATGCGACGCTCGAACGGTACACCGCGATGGCTCTCTCCCAGGCGCGCGCGGGGTCGCAGCTGCTCGGGCTGTCCGGCATGATGGACGGCCAGGTCGCCGTGATCCGCAGGGCGCTCGACAGTGAGGGCTTCACGGACACGCTCCTGCTGGCCTATGCGGCGAAGTACGCGAGCGCGTTCTACGGACCTTTCCGGGAGGCAGTGGACTCTCAGCTGAAGGGCGACCGTCGCACGTACCAGCTCGATCCGGGAAACCGTCGCGAGGGCGTGCGCGAAGCAGTGGTGGACGAGGCCGAGGGTGCGGACATCGTCATGGTGAAGCCGGCGATGGCCTTCCTCGACGTGCTCCGCGAGGTGCGCGACACCGTGAGCATTCCGGTGTGGGCATATCAGGTCTCCGGCGAGTACGCGATGATCGAGGCCGCCGGTGCGAACGGGTGGATCGATCGTCGAGCAGCCGTTCTCGAGTCCCTTCTCTCCATCCGCCGCGCCGGTGCGGATGCGGTGCTCACCTACTGGGCCACCGAAGCGGCCGGCTGGCTGCGCGACTGATTCACCGAGGAGCACTCCTTTCATGAACGACCGTAACGACGACCTGTTCTCCGCTGCCCGCGCGGTCATCCCCGGTGGGGTCAACTCCCCGGTGCGTGCTTACGGTTCGGTGGGCGGGACGCCGCGGTTCCTCGCTTCGGCGAAGGGGGCGAAGGTCACGGATGCCGCCGGCCGCGACTATGTCGACCTCGTCGCGTCGTGGGGCCCTGCGCTGCTGGGGCACGCGCACCCGGAGATCGTCGCCGCGGTGCAGGAGGCCGCAGCTCGTGGCCTGTCGTTCGGCGCTCCGACGGAGGGCGAGGTCGAGCTCGCCGCGTTGATCGCCGACCGTGTGCGGTTCGGCGAGATCCGTCCTGTCGAGCGCGTGCGTCTGGTCTCCACGGGTACTGAGGCGACCATGACGGCCATCCGCCTTGCGCGGGGCGCCACGGGTCGCGACCTGTTGGTGAAGTTCGCCGGTCACTATCACGGGCATTCGGATGGCCTTCTCGCCGAAGCAGGTTCCGGCGTCGCGACGCTCGCGCTTCCGGGGTCGGCAGGTGTCCCGGCACCGATCGCGGCGCAGACGCTCGTGATCGGGTACAACGATCCCGAGGCGCTGGCTGCGGTGTTCGCGGAGCATGGCCAGCGCATCGCCGCGGTCATCGTCGAAGCCTCGGCCGCGAACATGGGCGTCGTGGCCCCGCTGCCCGGTTTCAACCGTCTGATCGCGGAGACTGCCCACGCCCACGGAGCGTTGATGATCCTCGATGAGGTGCTCACCGGATTCCGGGTGCACCCGGCAGGGTTCTGGGGTCTGCAGGCAGCTGCGGGCGAGGACTACCTGCCGGACATCTTCACGTTCGGCAAGGTTGTCGGTGGAGGCATGCCCCTGGCCGCGCTCGGTGGTCGAGCCGATGTCATGGATCTGCTCGCTCCCCTCGGGCCGGTCTACCAGGCGGGCACTCTCTCGGGGAATCCGCTCTCGGTCGCAGCGGGTCTCGCGACGCTGCGGCTCGCGACACCGGAGGTCTATGCGACGGTGGACGCCGCATCTCTTCGAGTCTCTACCGCCCTCGACGCGGCCCTCACCGACGCCGGCGTGACGCACGCGGTGGCCACCGCGGGCAACCTGTTCAACGCCTCGTTCCGGGCGTCGGCGCCGAGGGACTACGCCGAAGCTCAGGCTCAGGAGTCGTTCCGCTACGCGCCGTTCTTCCACTCGCTGCGTGAGCAGGGGGTGGCGCTTCCCCCGAGCGTCTTCGAGGCGTGGTTCTTGACCGCGGCCCACGGTGAGGACGAGCTGCAGCAGATCGAAGCCGCTCTTCCTGCCGCGGCCGCTGCGGCCGCAGCTGCTCGTCCATAACCGCGCGTTGGTGACTGTGCGTTCGTGAGGGCGCGTCCCAGGACCGCGCGTTCGTGACCGCGCGTCCGTGTGGGCTCGTTCGGGACCGCGGTCAGACGAACATGACGCGGCGCGGTGATGCGTCGGTGTAGCACCGGCCGAGCGGGCTGGTCCACTCGATGTCGCCGCCGGGGGTCTGTCTCGCGCGCCATCGGTGCTTCTCGGCGATGTCGGGATGCTTCAGCGCGTGGTGCCCGACGCAGAAGTGGCTCAGGTTGTCGATCGACGTCGCTCCGCCCTTCGCATGGTCGTGATTATGGTCGATCTGACACCGGTGGACGGGTGTGCGGCACCCGGGGAATCGACAGTGCTGGTCTCTGGCCTGGAGATGCCGCCGCATCGCCGCCGTCGGGGCGTAGGCGGCTGTGGCCGTCACGATGCCGGCGCGGTCGAGGAAGAGGCGGGACCAGCCGCCGTTGCGTCCGGCGAGGTCGCGGGCGATGTCGGGGTGCAGTGCACCGATGCCGTCGAGCTCGGCAGGCCGTTCGTCGATTCCGGCCAGCGTCTCGGCAGCGATCGTGACCTGGATGCGGGCGTGGATGCCCTCCAGAGCTGTGCCCGCCGCGGCAGAGGGATCCGTGGTCAGGAGCAGGTCGCTGAGCAGGTCGGTGCGGACCGCATCGATGCCTCGCTCATCGGTCGGGGCGGATGGGACACCGAGTGACGGATCCGTCGTGAAGGTGTCTCCGTCGCCGAAGATGACGTGGGCGTCGACGCGTGCGTCGCCGGTGTCCGGTCCGCAGGGTGGCTCGCTGTCGTACGGGTGGCTGTTGAGCACAGGGTCTTCGCGATGGGAGTCGTCGGCTCGCAGGTCCTGCAGAAAGACCCGATCGGCGCCCGAGTCGAGGTCGTCCGAGGACAGCGCCGGTGTGTCATCGCCCGGAGAGGGATGGTCGCCTCGTGTGGCGATGACGTGCTGTGCGAGCCGGGTCAGTCGGTCGAGGATCGCGTGGGCGAGATGCTCCGGCAGCACGACCTGCAGCAGCGCGAGGCCGTCGTCGAGCGACCGCAGCGTGACTGACCGCTCCCCGTATGCCCGCCGATGGCGCTCGACCGCGGTCTCGCAGGCGAGGGACGACGCGACGCGGCGCACCATCGCGCGGGTGCGTGCGGGAGAATCCTGCTCCGCGACGACGAGTGCGGCAGTGTCGTACAGGGTGAGCGCCTCGGTGGCGGCTCGACCATCGCGAACGGCCTGCCGCACGATGGCGCCCTCGCGCACGATCTCTCGAACGTGTGCCGCACTGATCGCGCCGCGTCGGAACGCGTCTCTGACGACCGGGTGCTCGGCCTCGAGGAAGAGGGCGTCTGTGAAGGCGTACTCGATGCTGCCCTTCGACACGCGACCGGCCGCCGAGTACTCGGCGATCATCGAGCGGTGGATCGCCTCGCGGTGCTGCGGCTGCTCGTGGACATCTTCTTCCTGCAGCCGCAGACGATCGGCGAGCAGCGCAGACGCTTCTGCCTCGAGGATCGCGATGCGTCGGCGCTTCTCCACCCACGCGTCGAGCAGCGTCTCGCGCTGATCGATGTCGTTCGTGGAGGGAGGCATGAGTCGAGTATAGTACATATGTTCGAATAGAGGAAGGGGATGTGGATGACTGGTGCTGATCGACAAGGGATCGTTGCGTTCCTGTGAGCAACTTCCAGACAACTGGCAGGGCCACGCTGGCAGACTGGGGGACATGGTGACGTTGTTGCTGGACCAGACGCAACTGGAGGTCGTGCTCTCGCCGATCGAACGTGCCGCCACCTTCCACCGTGACAACCTCCGGATCGCGCGCGACACCATCGCCAAGGTGCAGCTGACCGAAGATGCCTGGACCTGGCTCCGCGGCGTGCCGAACCCCGGCACGCACATCCCCGGCGTCCTCGCTGCCGGCAGCTGGAAGGCCGCGGGCAGCCTCGACTTCGTGCTGATCCGTCGCCGTCGTCCGAGCGTCGTGATCGATCTCGAGGGCGACGAGCAGTACCGCCGTCTGATCCTCACCACGAGCCACGGGCTCGCGCTCACGCAGGCTCTGCGACTCGACGTGTCGGATGAGCCCGCCAACGTCGAGGAGATCGTGGCGACCGCGCCTGTGCCGGTCTCGAAGGGGCGCCGTCGTCCGGTCATCCGTCCTCGGCCTGCCTGACGCGAGGCGGCTCAGGATTATGAATCCACGGTAGACCCGCTTCTGAATGCGGAACGCCCTCCGGGCCGAGAGGCCGGAGGGCGTTCTTCGTCAGCCGAGTCGCTCAGTTGCGACCGTGTTCGTCGTGGCCGTGCTCGTCGTGACGGTGTTCGTCGTGACGGTGTTCGTCGTCAGGCTCGCTCTGCTCGCCGGCACCGGCGTCGGCGGTTCCGGACTGCTCGGTGCCGTGTTCGTCAGCGCCGAACCCGTCGGGCAGAGACTCCTCGGTGGGCGACTCCTCCGTGGGGGACTCCTCAGCGCCCGGCTCCTCGGCTTCGGATGCGGCGGTGTCGCCCGCCTCTCCGGAATCCGTCGATGCGGCCAGCGGCACCGTGTCGATGACACCGGTGGATGCGACGGTCCAGTGCGCGCCCTCGTCGGAGACGCCGCCCTCGCCGTGCTGCTCCTCGGCCGTCTGGTTCTCGGCGCTCAGCGGGTAATCCCTGGGTTCGTCCTCGTAGTAGGCGCGCGCAGCCGCCGCGAGCATGGAGCTCACCGCCGCGGAGCGCGGATCCTCGTCGTCGGCGGTGACAGCAGCGACATCGTCGGAGGAGTCGGAGTCGGATTCGGATTCGGATTCGTCAGAGGTGGACACGAGAGCGTCATCGTCCGTGGGGCCTGCGCCGAGCTGGTCGTCGGACTCGTCGGTGTGCGTCGATTCGGGTGCGTCGTGAAGATCGGCGAAGACCTCGACACCGCTGTGGTGCTCGTTTCCGTTCGCCGGATCCGCTGCCTGATCGCCTGCTGCCTCGGCCGGTGCGGCGGAGCCGAACAGGATCTCATCGAACGATCGTTCCGGAGACTCCTCGGAGGGTGCCTGCTCGGCCTGCGCATGCTCCGCGTCGTGTTCGGCGGCAGGAGCTTCGTCCGTCGAAGCCGAGGCGTCGGACGAAGGCACGTCCGATTCGTCCGACGTGTGCTCGGAGCGGTCGCCCGTGTCCACGGATGCGGCGAGGTCGTCGACAGGGGCCTCGCCCGCAGGGGCGGCTGCGGCCTCAGCCGCCCAGGCGGCAGCGGCTGCCACCGGGATCGCGACCACGGAGTCGGCCGGAGCCGGCCCGGCCACGGCGGTCTCCGCCGCGGTGACCTCCGCTGCGGTGTCTTCGGAAGCGGTGTCTTCGGAAGCGATGTCCTCCGCCGCGGTGACCTCCGCTGCGGTGTCTTCGGGGGCCGTCGCAGCGAGCTGCGGTGGCGTCGCCGAGATGCTCGGGGCGAACCGGCCACCTCGCATCAGGTCGATGAAGACGTCTTCGAGTGTCGGCCCTCGCTGGACGAGGGTGCTCAGGGCGATGCCCGCGTCGGCGGCGACCGCTCCCACCGTGCCGGCGTCTCCGCCGCGCACCGTGAGGCCCGAACGCAGCACCTCGATGTCGAAGCCGGCCTCCTGCAGCGCGGTCGTCAGCGAGCTACGGTCCGCGGCGTCCACGATGACGGATCCGCCCTTGGGGTCGGCGAGAGTCTCGATCCCGCTGGAGAGCACGAGCGTGCCCTTCGAGAGCACGAGCACGTTGTCGGCGACCTGCTCGACTTCGCTGAGGACGTGCGACGACACGAGGACCGTGCGCCCTTCGTCCGCGAGGCGACGCATCAGGAGTCGCATCCAGCGGATTCCCTCGGGGTCGAGTCCGTTGGCCGGTTCGTCGAACACGAGCGCGCCGGGATCGCCCAGCAGGGCGTGGGCGACGCTGAGCCGCTGACGCATGCCGAGGGAGAAGCCCCCGATGCGGGAGCCGCCTTCACCCTCGAGGCCGACCAGGGAGAGCACTTCGCCGACGCGGGCCAGGGGGATGCCGTTCGCCTTGGCGGCGATGGTCAGCTGACGCTCGGCGGTGCGTCGAGGGCGGTAGACCGTCTCCTCGAGCACGGATCCGATGGTGCGCAACGGCTGCCGCAGCTCGGCGTACGCCGTACCGCCGATGGTCGCCGTGCCCGAGGTGGCGCGCACCTGGCCGAGGAGGATCCGCAGCGTGGTGGTCTTGCCGGCACCGTTCGGGCCGAGGAAGGCGGTCACGGCACCGGGCTCCACGCGCGCGGAGAAGTCCGAGACGGCGGTCACCTCATTGAAGCGCTTCGTCACGTGCGTGAACTCGAGCACCTGTCCTTCAGGCATCCGTGACCTCTCGTCGCATTTGAACAGTTCCTCCCTATCCTGCCGGAAAAGCCTGTCGGATCCCGCATTTCGCGCGGAATACCGCCCATCCGGAAGGGGTAGCCTGGCGATCGTGACCGAATCCCACGCTGCAGACCGCGTCCTCGTCCGCACCGAAGGCGCGCTCGGACGACTCACCCTCAACCGTCCCGAGGCGATCAACGCTCTCGACGTCGACATGATCGAGAGCCTCACCGTGGCCTTGGATGCCTGGCGCGACGATACCGATGTGCAGATCGTGCTGATCGACGGGGCAGGAGAGCGCGGCATGTGCGCGGGCGGTGACGTGCGGGCCCTGCACGCGCAGATCGTCGGGGGTCACGCCGATCAGACCGCGGAGTTCTTCCGTGCCGAGTACGCCTTGAACGCGATGATCGCGGAGTACCCCAAGCCCGTGGTGGCACTGGCAGACGGCATCACGATGGGTGGCGGCATCGGGTTGGCCGGGCATGCGGCTATCCGCATCGTCACGGAGCGTTCGAAGCTCGCCATGCCGGAGACCCGCATCGGTTTCACTCCCGACGTCGGGGGGACCTGGCTGCTCGGCCGCGCTCCTGGGCGCCTGGGCGAGTACTTCGGTCTCACCGGATCCACCATGAGCGGCGCTGATGCCGTGTACCTCGGCTTCGCGGATCACTTCGTGCCATCCGACCGCCTGGACGCGTTGCGCGAGGCCCTCGCCTTCCGTGCCGATCCCACCGGTCCCAGCGAGATCGTGCTGCTGTTCGACGAGACCCCTGAGCCCTCCCAGCTCCCGGATGCGCGCGCGTGGATCGATGAGGCCTTCTCCGCCCCCACCGTGAGCGAGATCGTCGAACGCGTGAAGGCGCAGGGCACGGCCGAGGCCGCCGCGACCGCCGACCTGCTCGAAGATCTCGCGCCGACCGGCTTGACCGTCACGCTCGACGCCGTCCGCGAGGCGCGCGATCTGCCGGGGCTCCGCGCGGCGTTGGAAGGCGAGTACCGCCGCGTGCTGTGGTTCGTGAACGAGCATCCCGACCTCGTCGAGGGCATCAGAGCGCAGATCGTCGACAAGGACCGCGATCCGAAGTGGAACCCGCCCACGCTCGCCGAGCTCGCGCCCGACGCCGGCGCCCCCGCGCGCGACTACGTCCCGCAGCCCGCGCTGTTCTGAGCCGTCGGGGTCAGGAAGGGCCGTCAGAGTCTGGCCGGGCCCGGTGATCGTCGATCAAGCATCGACCGCGTCGAGGTGGCTACGGGGCTGCGGGGACACCCTTGCGCGACTGCCAGACCGTGCGGAGCACGTCGATCACATCATCCGGATCCGCTTCCACGGCGACAGCTTCATCGACCAGCTCGCGGATGCGTCGGATCACCGAAGCGGGAAGGACACCGGCTGTCTCGGCGACCCGTGTGCCCGCCGCCGTGCGAGAGACGACGAGCCCCTCGCCTTCGAGCATCTTGTACGCCCGTGCCGCGGTTCCCGGCGCGACTCCCAGGTCGCTCGCCGTCTGCCGCACGGTCGGCAGCCGCTCGCCGGCGCCGAGCTGCCCCGAGACGATGAGGCCGCGGAGCTGTCGGTAGATGTCGAGCGCCGGATTGCCGTCGTCCGCCATCGACAGTCGAGGGGTCGGGGTCACTGCGCGGTCTCCCGGTCGATCGAGAGCTCGGCGGCGTCCGCCGGTTCCGCGTCGTGCCCCGGTGGGCACAGCTGCGCGCTCACGAGGAGCAGCAGGACGAACGCCACGATCTCGACCGCCGGGGCCAGCCACCCGCCGACGACCGCGACCTCTCCGTATCGCCAGACGGCTTCATAGGAAGCGTTTACGCCGTCGCCTTGGATCGTGAGCGTCGTTCCGGAACCCGCTTCCGCGATGAAGCGCCACGCCCCCGCCAGTGCGAGAAGCGCACCTGATGTCGCGACCCGGGTGATGCCCGTCGCGATGTCGCGGCGTTCATGCTGTTCGGCGAGGACGGTCTCGGGCCGCAGGAACGGGCGAGCCGCGCTGGCGTGCAGCGCGGCGACGACCACGGCGACGAGTGCGGCGGTGCAGACGAGGACGGGGAGACCGTACGCCCACCCGTAGAACCAGGGTCGGATCGGATCGATCGTCTCGTTGGGGACGTCGATCTCGAGGAACACGTACGGACCGCCGTCGATGTTCGAGGAGGCGAGCCCGGCGAGAACCGTGGTGGCCGTGAGCGCGAGGATCGACGCGGCAGCGCACGCCGACGCGATGGGCGAGGTGAACGTCAGCCAGGTGCGCCGGGCGGAGACGACCGGACGCTCCGGGGAGGAGGTGCCTCTCGTCGCGATGAGGGCGATCAGGACCGCCACCCCGACACCGGCGATGAACACGGGCAGGGCGTACCGCCACCAGGAGACGACGCCGTTGAGATTCACCGCGTAGCCGGAGACGAGGCTCTCGGTGATGACGACCGCGATCATCGTGAGGGCGACGACGCCCAGAGCGCGGTGCTCTGGCGAGTATCGCGCCGACACCCTGTCGGATGTGGTCGTCGCGAACCGTGCGCGGTTCGCCGTGCGTGCTCTCCAGAGAGGAGAGACGGAGATGCCGATCGCGATGAGCGCGGCGAGGATCAGGGAGACCCAGGGCATCGAGAGGAGGGTGAGTGCGAGCCCAGGGTCGGGCAGTGATGGGTCTGTCGCCATCCAGTCGGTGGTGACGAGCGGAGATGCGGTGATAGCGAGCATGAATGCTCCTCTCTTTGTGTCACATGTTTATCACAAGTTGTACCGGTGGTTGAGTACAAAGTTCTGGACGGCTGTCGTTCGCACTTGTTCGTCCGCGTGCAGAAACCGCAGATCGGACGGGGAAGTGGTTCGCTGTGAGCGAAGGTCCACCATGAGGGGGATACGAATGTCCGCGGATCGTGGCACTCTGTCTTGTGGCCGATTGTCGGTCGGCATCCGTCTGCCGAGAAATCCGCCGCTTCATCCTTCCTAGAAAGTCCGCCTGTGCTGGGAAAAATCCTCTTCCGTTATCTCTCCCGATACCGATGGCTGCTGCTCGCCGTGCTGGTCTTCCAGCTCGCCAGCGTGGCAGCCACCCTCTACCTCCCGCGCCTGAACGCCGACATCATCGACAAGGGCGTCGCCCGGGGCGACACCGGCTACATCTGGAGCACCGGTCTGTTCATGCTCGCGGTCTCGCTGGGGCAGATCATCGCCTCGGTCACCGCGACCTACTTCGCCGCGCGTGCAGCGATGGGTGCCGGGCGCGACATCCGCGCCGACGTCTTCGGCAAGGTCAGCGGCTTCTCCGAGCGTGAGGTGTCGCAGTTCGGTGCCGGTTCGCTCATCACCCGCAACACGAACGATGTGCAGCAGGTGCAGATGCTGGCCATGATGGGCGCGACCATGCTCGTCACGGCACCGCTGCTCGCAATCGGCGGCATCTTCTTCGCGGTCCAGACCAACGTCGGACTCAGCTGGCTGATCGCCGTCTCGGTGCCGCTGCTGCTCATCCTGGCTGCCCTCGTCATCGGCCGCATGGTGCCGCTGTTCCGCAGCTACCAGGGCAAGCTCGACAACGTCAACCGCATCATGCGCGAGCAGCTCACGGGCGTCCGCGTGGTGCGGGCGTTCGTGCGCGAGCGCATCGAGGAGGAGCGCTTCCGCGGGGCGAACACCGACATCATGGTCGTGGGCCGCAAGGTCGGCTCGCTCTTCGTGCTGCTGTTCCCGCTGTTCATGCTCATCCTCAACGTCACGGTCGTCTCGGTCATCTGGTTCGGCGGCATCGAGGTGAACAACGGCACGGTGCAGGTCGGCACGCTGTTCGCCTTCATGCAGTACATCGGTCAGATCATGGGCGGCGTCATCATGGCGAGCTTCATGGCGATGATGATCCCGCGCGCGGCGGTCTCGGCCGAGCGCATCGGCGAGGTGCTCGACTCCGAGTCCACCCTCGTGCGTCCGGAGAACGGAGTCACCGAGTTCCCGGTCCCCGGATCCGTGGCGCTCGACGACGTCGAGTTCACCTACCCCGGAGCCGACTCCCCGGTGCTCACGGGCATCAGCTTCGCCGCGCAGCCGGGTGAGACGGTCGCGATCGTCGGCTCCACCGGTTCGGGCAAGACCACGCTCATCTCCCTCATCCCTCGGCTCTTCGACGTCTCGGGCGGATCCGTGCACGTCGGGGGCACCGATGTGCGCGAGGCCGACGTCGAGTCGCTGTGGGACAGCATCGGCCTGGTGCCGCAGCGTCCGTTCCTCTTCACCGGCACCGTCGCGTCGAACCTGCGCTACGGCCGCGAGGAGGCCACGGACGAAGAGCTGTGGCACGCGCTCGACATCGCGCAGGGTCGTGACTTCGTGGAGGAGATGCCGGACGGTCTCGATTCCCGCATCGCCCAGGGCGGCACGAACGTCTCCGGCGGTCAGCGTCAGCGGCTCGCGATCGCCCGCGCGATCGTGCACCAGCCGAAGATCCTCGTCTTCGACGACTCGTTCTCCGCTCTCGACCTGACAACAGACGCGCGGCTCCGCCAAGCGCTGTGGCGGGAACTCCCGCACGTCACGAAGATCGTGGTCGCCCAGCGCATCTCCACCATCACGGATGCCGACCGCATCGTCGTGCTCGACGGCGGCACCATGGTGGGCGTCGGCACGCATGAGGAGCTGCTCGAGACGAGCGATACCTACCGAGAGATCGTCGAATCGCAGCTGGGGGTGGACGCATGAGCGCGCAGAACGACGACCAGCGCAAGGCCAAGCGGGGCCGCGGCAAGGCAGCTTCGTCCGTCGCCGAGGTCGAGCTGACCGCCGAGGAGAAGTACGAGGCCGAGCTCGCCGAGCAGGCGCGTCAGAACTCCGGCGACTGGGACAGCGTCGCACCGGGCAAGGCCGACAACTTCGGCCCCAGCTTCGCGCGCATGATCGGGCTGCTGAAGCCCTCGGCCATCTGGTTCGTCTTCGTGTCGATCCTCGGCGCGATCGGCGTGGTCCTGACGGTCGCAGCGCCCAAGGTGCTCGCCGAGGCGACCAACCTCGTCTACAAGGGCTTCATCTCCATCCAACTCGGTCAGCCCACCGACGGCTTCCCCGGCTTCCCCGCCGGCACGTCGCAGGACGTGGTGGTCGACGCGCTGCGGGCAGGCGGACAGGACGACTTCGCGAACCAGGTCGGCGCGCTGGGAGACTTCACGGTCGGCCAGGGCATCGACTTCGACGCGCTGCGGCTCGTCATCGCCGCCGTGCTCGGCATCTACGTGGCCGCCGCCTTCCTCACCTGGATCCAGGGTTACGTCATCAACGTGATCATGGTGCGCACCATGTGGCGACTGCGCGAATCGGTCGAGGCGAAGATCAACCGCCTGCCCCTGGCGTACTTCGACAAGGTGCAGCGCGGCGAGCTGATCTCGCGCGTCACGAACGACATCGACAACATCACGCAGACGATGCAGCAGTCGCTCTCGGGCGCACTCACCTCGGTGCTCACCGTGATCGGCGTGCTCGTGATGATGTTCTCGATCTCATGGCAGCTCGCCCTCGTGGCCCTCATCACGCTGCCTCTCATGGGCGTGATCTTCGGCATCATCGGACCGCGGTCGCAGAAGGCCTTCGGCACGCAGTGGCGCAAGGTCGGGCGGCTCAACGCCCGTGTCGAGGAGGCGTTCTCTGGCCACGCGCTGGTGAAGGTCTTCGGTCGCGAGAAGGACGCACTGGACAAGTTCCAGGACGAGAACGAAGAGCTGTTCCAGGCGAGCTTCAAGGCGCAGTTCCTCTCCGGCATCATCATGCCGGCGATGATGTTCGTCGGGAACCTCAGCTACGTGGGCATCGCGGTGCTCGGTGGTCTGATGGTCGCCAACGGTCAGCTCCGCCTCGGTGACGTGCAGGCGTTCATCCAGTACTCGCAGCAGTTCACGCAGCCGCTGTCCGAGCTGGGCGGAATGGCCGCTGTCGTGCAGTCCGGCACCGCCTCCGCCGAGCGTGTGTTCGAACTGCTCGACGCCGAGGAGCAGGAGGCCGACGACGCCGATGCTCCCGAGCTCGTGGAGGGCAAGGGCGTCATCGAGTTCGAGAACGTCGCGTTCTCGTACACGCCGGATCGTCCGCTCATCCGTGATCTGTCGTTCCGGGTGGAGCCGGGTCAGACCGTCGCGATCGTCGGTCCGACCGGTGCGGGCAAGACGACGCTGGTCAACCTGATCATGCGCTTCTACGAGCTCAGCGGTGGACGGATCATGCTCGACGGGCAGGACATCGCCGAGGTGACCCGCGACGAGCTGCGATCGCGCACCGGCATGGTGCTCCAGGACCCGTGGCTGTTCGCCGGCAGCATCCGCGAGAACATCCGCTACGGTCGCTCGACCGCGACCGATGAAGAGGTCCTCGCCGCAGCCAGGGCCACCTACGTCGACCGCTTCGTGCACGCCCTCCCCGAGGGATATGACACGGTGCTCGACGAGGATGCAGCGAACGTGTCGGCCGGTGAGCGTCAGCTCATCACCATCGCGCGGGCGTTCGTCGCACAGCCGTCGATCCTCATCCTCGATGAGGCCACGTCGGCGGTCGACACCCGCACCGAACTGCTGCTGCAGCACGCGATGGCCGCGCTCCGAGAGGGGCGCACGTCGTTCGTGATCGCGCACCGGCTGTCGACCATCCGCGATGCCGACCTCATCCTGGTGATGGAGCACGGCGACATCGTGGAGAAGGGTACGCACGACGAGCTCATCGCCGCGCAGGGCGCCTATTGGCGTCTGTACCAGTCGCAGTTCGAGCAGGCCGCGACCGACATCGACGCCGAAGACGCTCTCACGGGAACGACGCCGGTCGTCGTCACCGGCGAAGCGGGCGACACCGATGCTGCGGGCGCGGAGGCTGCAGCCGCTGTGGCCGGCGCGTCCGTCGGCGCACAGGTGCCGGCAGTCGAGACGGCCGCGGCGCAGGCCCTGCTGGAAGACGGCGCTGACGGCTCCGATCACCGCTCCTGACCTACGGCATCAACGCACGACGCCCCACCGCCGCTCACGCGGGGTGGGGCGTCGTCGTAGGCGATCGCCGGGGAGTGCGTCAGGGCTGGTCGGCTCTGATCCCGAGCAGCTCGAGCGGGTGGGTCAGACGCCACCAGGGACTCGGCCCCTCGACATCCGCGGCCAGCACCAGCGGAGTCGTCGTGGTGTTGACCGGTCCTGCCGTGGTCAGCGTGCCCACCGTGTCACCCTGTTCGCGTTCTTCGCCGAGGTCGAAGGCGGTCGCGGCGGTCGCGGTCGCGCTGTTCCAGAGCACCACATCGGCGTCGGATTCGGTGATGACGTCGACCTGCTCGCCCCACGGAGTCGTGACGCTGCCGACCACGGTGTCCTTCGCGACGGCCGGCGCCTGCGCTTCCAGTGCGGATTCCGCCTCGGCGAACAGGGAACGCGTGAGAGCGAGTCGCTCGTCGTCCCCGGCTTGATTCAGCGCCGCGGCGAACAGGTGCACCGTGGTGTCACCGATCACGAGGTCCTTCGCGGTGAGAAGGTTCCAGCCGACCAGGGTGCCGGTCTTGATGCCGACGACACCGGGATCGTCGAGCATGCCGTTCGTGTTCACGACGGTGCCCGCACCCGGGAGGTCGACGGACTTGGTGCCGACGATCTCGGCGAAGACCGGGTTCTGCATCGCACGCTCGCCGAGCGCCACCAGGGCCTCGGGCGTGGCCACGTTGCGCTCGTCGAAGCCGGAGGGGGTCACCACGGTGATTCCGGTCAGGCCACGTTCGCGCAACCACACCTCTGCAGCCCTCGCGAACTCGCGCTCGGAGCCCCAGATCTCGGTCGCGAGCCGATCGATGTAGTTGTTCGCGGAACCCATGAGCGTCCCCTGCAACAGCTGGTACTCCGTGAGGACTCCGCCGATGGGCACGTCGAGGGCGGACTGGTCACTGCGCCGGTAGTCCCAGTACTTCACGCTGTCGGCGCGGGTGAACGAGAACTCGGGTCCTTGCTCCCCGACAGCGAGCGGCATGCGGTCGAGCACCATCAGACTGCTGACGACCTTGGTGATGCTCGCGATGCTCACGGCGTCGGGCACCGAAGCCGCCGTCGTCATGCCCGCGATGCCGACGGCACCCGCACCCTCGGTCGGCCAGGTCACGGCGGCGGCAGCGGCGGGAGTCGTCGCGAACTCGACCGACTGCACCGTCGGCGGCACCTCGTGGAGGGGCCAGAGCAGTGTGGTGCCGGCGTAGACGGCGACGAGACCGGCGAGCGTGGCCAGCGGGACCAGGACACCCGGGCGGGCGATGGCGGGGCGAAGACGCGCACCGCGCAGCAGACCGCTCGATCGCTCGGCCTCCGAGGTGTCGTCGAGAGTGGCCGTGGCGGTGTGCTCGGCGACGGTCGCGGCGTCCACCCAGGTGAGAGCGGTGGCCGTCGTGGTGTCGTCGGCCCACTGGGGCGCGGCTGTCTCCGACGCGGTGAGTTCGCCGGAAGGATCCGGGACCGTGCGGTCGCGAGGGATGAACGGCGGCTTCGTCAGCGCGGGGGTGGCCGGTTCCGGGGCGCTCACGGCCTCCGGTGGAACGACGGGCTCCGGGTCTACGACCGTGTCCGGGGCACCCACTCGAGTCGACGTCTGCTCGGCCGTCAGCACCGATCCGCCTGTCGCGGTGTCGGCGGTGTCGGCGGGGGCAGGGCCGTCGTCGCCGACGACGCCCGTCGCCTCGTCGGCGGGATCTGATGCGGTCACTCGTTTACGGTACCCAATCCCGCGCGTGTTCCGCGGCGCCGGGCCCTGTCGCCACGGGGGTGTCGCCGACGGTAGGATCGTCAGCACAACCACGGGAGTCCGGCGAGCCGGGCTGAGAGGGAGCGAATCGCGCTTCGACCGTCGAACCTGATCTGGGTCATGCCAGCGCAGGGAGGAGTTCAGATGAGTACGCCCACGTCCGCATCCACGCAGCAGGCATCCGCCGCCGCACAGGATCCGCACCGCACATCGATCTGGCGCTGGCGCGTCGTCGACATCGTCGTTGCCGCCGTCCTCGGCGTCGCGATCGGCCTCGTGTTCTGGGGATGGAACACGATCGGCTACGCCTGGTTCGGTGCGGCCGATGCTCTGACGCCGGGACTGGGCGGTATCGCCGTCGGCATCTGGCTGCTGGGCGGCGTCGTCGGCGGCCTCGTCATCCGCAAGCCCGGTGCGGCGCTGGTCGTCGAGCTCGTCGCAGCGATCGTGTCGATGCTGATCGGCAACGTGTGGGGCGTCTCGACCGTACTGTCCGGCATCGTGCAGGGACTCGGCGCGGAGATCATCTTCGCCCTCTTCTTCTACCGGCGCTTCGGAATCGCGGTCGCAGCGCTCGCCGGTGTCGGTGCAGCGGTGGCTGCCTGGGTGTTCGAGCTGTTCTACGGCAGCTCGCCCAACATCCTGAAGTCCGTCGAGTTCAACACGATCTACCTGGTCAGCGTTGTCGTCTCCGGGGCGATCCTGGCGGGTGTCGTCGGTTGGCTGCTGGTGCGCGCGTTGGCGGTCACCGGTGCACTGAACCGCTTCGCCGTCGGGCGAGAGCACGTGCGCGAGGTCTGACCGTGACCATCGCCGCCCCGGCCCGCGTGCAGGCCGCGGGCTGGGGCTGGCGGTACGCCGGTCGGAAGCTCCCCGCCGTCGCGGACGTCTCGTTCACGATCGAACCGGGTGAGCGGGTGCTGCTGCTCGGCGCCTCCGGTGCCGGGAAGTCGACGCTGCTCGCGGGCCTGGCCGGGGTCCTCGGCGGCGACGACGAAGGGGTGCGAACCGGGTCGCTGCATATCGACGGTGCCGCCCCCGAATCCCGGCACGGTCAGGTGGGCCTCGTCCTGCAGGACCCCGATGCGGGGATCGTGCTGTCGAAGGTCGGCGACGACGTGGCGTTCGGGTGCGAGAACCTCGGTGTGCCCGCATCCGAGATCCCCGGTCGCGTCGCGGAGGCGCTGGATGCCGTCGGGCTCGATGTGCCGCTGCAACGCCCCACGAAGGCCCTGTCGGGCGGACAGAAGCAGCGACTGGTGCTCGCCGGTGTGCTCGCGATGCGCCCAGGGCTGCTGCTGCTCGACGAGCCGACGGCGAACCTCGATCCCGAGGGTGTGCGCGAGGTGCGGGCGAGCGTCGAACATGCCGTCGCCTCCACCGGTGCGACGCTGATCGTCGTCGAGCACCGCACACCGATCTGGGTCGATCTGATGACGCGGGTGATCGTGCTCGCGGCCGACGGCGGACTGCTCGCTGACGGGGAACCGGCCCAGGTGTTCGCGGCATACGGCGATGTGCTGGCGGACGCCGGGGTGTGGGTGCCCGACCGGGGGATCGACCTGCCCGTGCTGGAGCAGGTGTCGGCACCGGACGCGCTCACCGCGTCCGACCTGACGATCGGACGGGAGCATGGAGCGCCGGTGCAGCGCGGGCTCGACCTGCGCGTGCCGCGGGGGAACGCGACGGTGATCACCGGGCCGAACGGCGCCGGCAAGTCGACGCTCGCCCTCACGCTCGCCGGGCTCATCCCGGAGCAGGCGGGAGAGGTGCGGTCGGCACCGGAGCTGGCGGGGCGCAAGGGCACGCGCCCCATCCGCTGGACCTCGCGCGAGCTGCTCACCCGCATCGGGATGGTGTTCCAGGAGCCGGAGCACCAGTTCCTGGCCCAGACCCTTCGCGATGAGCTCGCGGTCGGACCGCGGGCACTCGGCTGGGATCAGGCGAAGACGGATGCGGTCGTTGACGGTCTTCTCGAACGCCTGGGCCTCGCCCCGCTCGCCCTCGCCAACCCGTTCACGCTCTCCGGAGGGCAGAAGCGGCGGCTGTCGGTCGCCACCGTGCTGGCCGGGGCGCCGGAGGTCATCGTGCTCGACGAGCCGACGTTCGGACAGGATCGCCGCGGGTGGATCTCGCTCGTCGCCCTGCTGCAGGAGGAGATCGCGCGTGGCCGGTCGATCATCGCGGTCACGCACGACGACGCGGTGATCCGACACCTGGGCGGTCATCGCATCGAGTTGGGGTCGTCGTCGTGACGGCGACCGAGACCGTGCGCCCGGTCTGGCTCGACGGTGTGAACCCGGTGACGAAGCTGCTGCTCGCCCTGCTGCTGTCCGTGCCGCTGTTCGCCTCCATCGACATCACGAGCGCGCTGGCAGCGATCGTCCTGCAGCTGCTCTGCCTGCCGTTGACGGGGCTGCGTCTGTCGACGGTGCTGAAGCGCCTGCTGCCGATCGCGATCTTCGCCCCCATCGCCGGTGTGAGCATGCTGCTGTATGCGGAACCGGCAGGGCGCATCTACTGGACGTTCGGCTTCGCGACGATCAGCGACGACTCCATCACGCTCGCGATCGCGGTGAGTCTGCGAGTGATCGCGCTCGGACTCCCCACGATCCTGCTGTTCGGCGGCACCGACCCGACCGAGCTCGCCGACGCGTTGGCGCAGGTGGCCAAGCTCCCGAGCCGCTTCGTGCTCGGCATCCTCGCGGGAACGCGCATGCTGGGGCTCTTCCTCGATGACTGGCGCACCATGAGCCTGGCCCGTCGCGCGCGCGGTGTGGGCGACCGGGGTGTGCTGCGACGGTTCTTCTCGATGGCGTTCGTGCTGCTCGTGTTCGCGGTGCGGCGCGGCTCGAAGCTGGCGCTCGCGATGGAGGCCAGGGGCTTCGGCTCCGGCATTCCGCGCACCTGGTCGCGTCCCTCCCGGTTGCACCCGCGTGATGCGGTGGCGGTGATCGGCGGAATAGCGATCATGGCACTTGCGCTCGCCGCCGCCGTGCTCGTCGGGACGTTCCGTTTCGTCTGGAGCTAGCTCCGGTCGAGCTGGAAGTAGTGCTCACGGTGCAGTGCGCACCGCTCGTTGAACAGCGCCGAACACCGTGGACATGCCGTCGCCGCGAAGTACTCGGCGATCGTGAGCTCATGCCCGCACGCACCGCAGAGGATCGCCCGTCTGTCGCGCTCATGGGCCGCCCATTGCTGCGCCGCATGCTTCACGGTCTCCTCGTGGCAGCGGTGGCACGGGTAGTACTCGCCGCAGCAGGCGAAGCGGATCGCGATGATGTCGGTCGGGCCCCGATAGTGCACGCACCGGGTCATGTCGTCGACGACCGGACCGAGCACACGCGGCCGATCGTCGGGCACGATACTCACGTCTCGTTCCAGAGTCGACGGTAGTACTCGAGGCGCTCGTGATCGGGGTCGACGCCGTAGGCCTCGATCAGTGTGTCCTCCCAGCCTTCGCCGAAGTTCCACATCGTGCTCATCGAGGCTACGGCGATGTCGGCCCAGCGGTCGGCGACACCGAGAGCGGCGAGATCCACGAAGGCGGCCGGCCGGCCTTCCGCGTCGAGAAGCGTGTTCGGCATGCAGGCATCGCCGTGGCACACCACCAACCGGTCGATCGACGGCTCCTGGAGCAGATCCTCTGGCACGACCGTGCCGCGATCGGCGGCGTTGGCGATCCGCCACTGCGTGCTCCACTCCCAGGGGCACTCGGCCACCGGCAGGGCATCGTGCAGCATCCGCAGGCCGACCCCGACCGCTCGCACCGCGGTCTCCGGCTGGTCGGCCCAGCGGGGGTCGACGGCGCTGCGGGCATCGATCGCGACCGTGACGAGCCACTCGTGCGTGTCGTCCTGGCCCTGCTCGATCACCTCCGGTACGGGGATCCACGTTCGTGCCCACCTCATGCGCTCGGCTTCGTCGCGCATGTTCGCCTCGTCGTCGAGTGGGCCCCACTTGATGTACCGCCCGTCGTCGGTGCGGAAGGTCAGCCCGCCGATCCCGTTGAGCCAGACCGGCTCGAGCGCGGCACCGCGCGCGAGCTCGCGAACCTTCATCGGCACGTCGAGGGAAGCGGAGGGAATGCTCATCCGTCCATCCTGCCCGACGGGCACCGCACCGGCTCAGCGGCGGTCGTCACGGAGGCCCTCCAGATAGGCGTTGTAGGCGTCGAGCTCAGCGGTGCCGTGCGCATCGGCATAGCGATCGGCCGCGGCGGCGCGTGCCGTGTCGTCGCGGAACCACCGGTGCATCACGTAGACGAGCATCAGCAGGGTCGGGGCTTCGCCGTACGACCATGCCAGCCCGCCGGCCAGCTGCTGGTCTTCGAGCGGATTCATCCCGAGTGCCAGAGTCGGTGCGACGAAGTGGTCGACGAGCATGGTGGTCGCCATCATCAGGAAGACGCCGAAGAACGCGTGCAGGGCCGCTTCGGCGAAGACGTCCAGGGCGCGACCGCCGTGCCCGAGCCGCACCGGGAGGGGATCGGAGCTCAGTACCGGGATGGTGAAGAGGATCCCGATGACGAGGAACCCGACCTCCAGAGCGAGGTGGCCTCCGGGTGCTGCGAGCACACGGTCGGCGAGACCGGCTAGGTACAGCCCGTAGAACGCGATCAGGTACATCGGCAGCGCGATCCACGGGCTCAGGATCCACCGGGCGATCCCGCTGCGGAGCCCTCCGTGCGCGATACGCAGCACGACGGCGCCCAGCCCGCGGTGCGGTGTCACCCGCAGGAGGAGCGTGCCCGGTGAGCCGAGGACCAGCAGCGGAGGGATCGCGATCATGAGCGTGAGCTGCTGGAACATGAACACCGACATCAGGGCATAGCCGTACACCTCGACCCCGAGGCCCGTGGTGGCGGCGAGCGCGATGCACCCCAGGAGGAAGGCGACGGTTCGCCAGACGGGCCACCGACGGTGCTGCCGCCACAACCGGAGCGCCCCGGCCAGATAGGCGACCGCCAGCATTGCCGCGACCAGGGGCAGGAGGGGGAACGGCCCAGCGGCCGGAGTGAACAAGACCGGTGTGAGGAAGTCTGCGAAGGTCGGTGGGGCATCGGGCATCCAGTCGTTCATCCGGCCGCGTCCTCCCGCGAGCCGTCCGGCCGGTCGATGGTCTGCGTCGTCCGCGCTGCCGCACGCTGGTCGAGCAAGAGCCCGACGACGAGGACGACCCCCCCGATCGCGAGCGCGACATCGGCGAGGTTCCCGATGAACCAGTTCCCGTAGGCGAGGAAGTCGGTGACGTGACCGCGACCGAATCCGGGGGGTGCGAGCAGACGGTCGAGCACATTCCCGATGGCACCTCCGAGGATGAAGCCCAACCCCCACGCCCGTCCACTCGTGTGCGCGCGCGTCGCGGCGACGAACAGCGCGGCCACCGCAGCCACGCCCGCCACCGTCAGCACCCACGTCGCCCCTGACCCGAGCGACAGGATCGCGCCGGGGTTGAAGGCGAGCTGCAGGCCCAGCGCATCTCCCAGCAGGGGTATCCGCTCCGTCCGGCTGAGTCCTGCGATCGCGGCGGCCTTGCTCGCCTGGTCGATGAGCACGACGATGCCGGCGACGACGAAGGCGATCCCGTACGGGGGACTGTTCTCACGCGACATCTGAACCCTCTTCCCTCGCAGCGGCGTCCGCGCGGTCGCGCCGACGCCGCGCGCGCCCTGAGACGAGAATGCCGAGCGCTCCTGCAGCGAGGAGGAAACCGATCCCGAAGAGGAAGGCGACGCCGAGGAAGCCGAGATCGGTGCGCTCCACCGGCTGTTCGCCGTTCTGCTGTTCATGCGTGGTGCCGGTGGTGGGTGTGGGAGTGGGGGTCGGAGCGGGAGTGGGAGTCGGAGCGGTGGTCGCTGTGCGGCTTTGGGCGTCGACGACACTGCGCTGCTCCCCGGCCGCTGCCGACTCCGCACCGATGAACACGAGCAGGGCGCTGAGAGCGGCTGCAGCGATCGCCGTGCGGACCGGCCGAGAGACCGTGCCGACCGGCCGGCTCACCGTCCTCGCCTGTCCGGAGCGAGCGGTTCGCCGTCGTTCGATGTGCGTTTCATGGGGTCTCCTTCGAAGGGGTGAGCGCGGGCGTGGCCTCGGATGTCGTCACGAGGGGGTCGCGGGATTCGGAGCGGGAGCGGGCGTGGGAGCGGGCGCGATCCGGATGTCGGGGCGTGGCCCCTCGAGGCAGGAAGCCTTGGAGCCGCGCGACACCGGCGGAAGACGCCGTTCTGGTGACGGCCCTTCGACGATCAGGTTCGGGAGAGACCCAGCCGGATCAGGGAGACCGCGGTCCCGCAGGGGTGCAGGGGAGAAGCCGGATCTGAGCGCAGCGCGCGCGGTGTCTCCCGGAGGGTCGAGAACTGTCCGGGGCGCCCGAGGACGCGAGAAAGCAGGAGCATCGCGGCGAGGCCGCACAGCACCCCGAGAATGCAGAGTGCGGCACCGACGAGGGTGCTCGTGACGGCGACCGGGAATGCGGCCTGGACCTGGGCCTCGTCCGTTTCGGCGTCGGCGCCGATCGCGGCGGTGTCGTCGAACGCGGCGGTGTCGTCGAACGCGGCGGTGTCGTCGATAGCGGCGGTGTCGTCGAACGCATCGATGGTCGCGGCGGCGAGCGAGGGGGCCGCGCCGTTCTCCCCGGCATCGCCGTGTGCGGTCACCGCGAAGGCGAAGAGGAGCAGGAGCGCCAGGCTCACGGTGGTAATGAGGCGCATCATCACCGGCTGGTCGACAGTCGCCGTGGATCGGTGGATCCCGGGCGGGCGGCGCATTCTCCGGATCCTACTCCCACGACCTATCGCGTTCCTTCGAGCGGGAGACGGGAACTAGGCTCGGTCGCGACGCAGTTGCTCAGAGTCGTGGTGATACCAGGAACCACGTAGGCTGATACTGCGTTCCATCACGGCATGTCGCACGACGGCGTTCGAAGGAGAACATCAGATGCAGATCAGTGGACAGGGTGCACTCATCACCGGCGGAGCCTCCGGGCTGGGACTCGCCACGGCGCGACGACTGGTCGCAGCGGGCGCGCACGTCACGATCATCGACCTCGCCTCATCGAAGGGCGCCGAGGTCGCGGACGAGCTCGGCGGTCTCTTCGTCGCGGCAGACGTCACGAACGCCGAGGAGGTGCAGGCGGCCGTCGCGGCCGCGCAGTCGGCGGCACCGCTGCGCGTCGTCGTGAACTGCGCCGGGATCGCCCCACCCGCCAAGGTGCTCGACCGTGAGGGCAACCCGGCCGTGCTCGCCGACTTCGAGCGCGTGATCCGGATCAACCTCGTCGGCACGTTCAACGTCATCTCCCAGGCCTCCGCCGTCATCGCGAAGAACGAGCTGCACGACGAGGAACGCGGTGTCATCGTGAACACCGCGAGCGTCGCCGCGTTCGACGGGCAGATCGGCCAGCCCGCGTACTCCGCGTCCAAGGGCGGCGTGCACGCGATGACCCTTCCGGTGGCGCGCGAGCTCGCCCGCTACGGCATCCGGGTCTGCACGATCGCCCCCGGCATCATGGAGACGCCGATGCTGATGGGCCTCCCGCAGGCGGCCCAGGACTCCCTGGGTCAGCAGGTGCCCTTCCCGTCCCGTCTCGGCCGCCCCGACGAGTACGCCGCCCTCGTGCAGCAGATCGTCGAGAACGGCTACCTCAACGGCGAGACCATCCGCCTCGACGGCGCCATCCGCATGGCGCCGCGCTGACCCCGCGGCTGTCCCTCCCCTTCGCGATCGAGAACCCAGGAGAACACATGTCCCTTGCAGGCAAGACCATCCTGATGTCGGGCGGCAGCCGCGGCATCGGCCTCGCGATCGCGCTGCGAGCCGCCGCCGACGGTGCGAACATCGCCATGCTCGCGAAGACCGACACCCCGCATCCGAAGCTCGAGGGCACGATCCACACCGCCGCCGAGCAGATCCGTGCGGCGGGCGGCCAGGCTCTCCCGATCGTCGGCGATGTGCGCGACGACGACGACATCACCGAAGCGGTCCTGAAGACGCAGGGCGAGTTCGGCGGCATCGACATCGTGATCAACAACGCCAGCGTCATCGATCTCTCCCGCTCGCTCGACCTGAGCGCCAAGAAGTACGACCTGATGCAGGACGTCAACGTGCGCGGGACGTTCATGCTCTCCCGCGCGGCGGTGCCGATCCTGAAGGATGCCGAGAACCCGCACATCCTCTCGCTGTCGCCGCCCCTCAATCCGTCACCGAAGTGGCTGGGCGCGCACACCGGCTACACCCTCGCGAAGTTCGGCATGACCATGGCGACGCTCGGCCTCGCCGCCGAGTTCGCCCGCGACGGGATCGCCGCCAACACGCTCTGGCCGCGCACCACGATCGCCACTGCGGCGGTGCAGAACCTGCTCGGCGGCGACAAGGTCATGGCCGCGAGCCGCACGCCCGACATCTACGCGGACGCCGCCTATGCCGTGCTGCTCAAGCCCGCCGCGTCGTACACGGGGCAGACCCTCATCGTGGAGGACGTGCTCGAAGCCGACGGTGTGACCGACTTCTCCCGCTATGCGGCGATCCCCGGCACCCCCGACACCGCCCTGTTCCCGGACATCTTCCTCGACTGAGCTTCCCTGCTGCCCCAGCTGCCCGAAGTCGGAGGCCGAAGTCGGAGGCCGAAGTCGGAGGCCGAAGTCGGAGGCCGAAACAGAGACCATCCGACGTCAGGGCCGCGTGTCGGGCGACGCCACGCCGCACTGAACCTGGTTCGTCTCCGTTTTGGTTCGTCTCCGTTTTGGCGGGAGGGGGGTGAGGGCGCGTGGTGTGGGTGTGGTCAGAACAGCAGGTAGACCGCGCCGAGGATGGTGAGGGCGATCACGATGCGGTCGAACACGCGCTGATTCATGCGGCGGGCGACTCGCAGTCCGAGGAGCGCGCCGACGACGACGAGCGGGGCGAGCACGGCATCCATCAGCAACACGGGTGTCTCGAACAGCCCGAGGCCCGCGAGGAAGGGGACCTTGATCACGTTGATGATGGCGAAGAACCAGGCGGACGTGCCGAGGAACACCTGCACGGGGGTGCGGGTGGCCAGGAAGTACATCGACATGACCGGGCCTCCGGCGTTGGCGACCATGGTGGTGAAGCCGCCGAGGGTTCCGTAGGCGCCCGCGAGGATGATGCCGCTGGACGGGGGAGCCACAGCGTCCGCTCTGCTCTGCCGCCACCGACGCCACAGGGTCACGGCGATCATCAGCAGCAGGATCACGCCGATCGCCCGACGGACCACCCCGTCGCCGGCGAGGGCGAGGAACGCGAAGCCGACCAGCAGCCCGGCGATCACCGCGGGAGCGAGCCGCAGCAGCGTCGGCCAGTGCGCGTGGCGACGGTAGGCGGTGAGGGCGAACAGGTCGCCGACCATCAGGAGCAGGAGGGTCGCCGCCGTCGAGGTGCGTGCCGGCAGCACGGCGGCGAACAGGGCGATGGCCAGGATGCTCCCGCCGGGCAGTGCCGTCTTCGAGATGCCGATCGTCACCGCGGCCACCGCGAGCGCTGCCCAGGCCCACGGGTCGAGGGCGATCACCGTTCGAGCTCGGCGACGATCGCGTCGTAGCCCCGTGCTGTGGCGAGATCGACCGGGAGCACGCCGTCCCCGTCGGGGATGCTCGTGTCCGCTCCGCCGTCCATGAGCGCGCGCACGACGTCGACGTAGGTGGAGGAACCGTCGCCGAGAACGATCGCCTCGTGCAGCGCCGTCCAGTTCAGGTCGTTGATGTGGTTCGGGTCGACACCGGCCTCCAGCAGGATGGCGATGGTCGAGAGGAGTCCGCGTTCGGCGGCGGGGATCAGTGCCGTTCCGCCGAAGCGGTTCGTGCTTGCGAGGTCGGCGCCGTTGTCGAGCGTCAGCAGGAGGATCTCGTCGTGTCCCCGCGCACCGGCGTACAGGTAGGCGGAGTCCTGGATGTCGTCCTTGGCGTTGACGTCCGCACCCGCGTCGATCAGAACGCGCGCCGCGTCGACGTGATCGGCCTTCGTCTCGGCGATCAGTGCGGTCATGCCCCCAGGTCCCCGTGCCTCGAGGTCCGCCCCGTCGTCGATCGCCTTCCGGACGGCGGAGGCGTCTCCGGACGCTGCGGCGGCGAGCAGATCGCGAGTGGCGTCGGTCATGGCGGGCTCCTGGGTCGATGAGCGCGGATCAGGTGCCGACGGAGGCATGGCCGACGTGCAGCCGGTCGCGGTCAAGAGCGCGATCGCGACGGCGCCGATCGACAGCATCCGTCGCGCACCCATGCATCCGGTATACCAAACGATGGGGAGTGTGCGGTGCTCGATCGCGTGGTGTCACTCGCGCGTGGCGGTGAGGGCCGCGGCGAATCGTGCGGCGCGCTGCTCGATGTCGGTCCAGTCGGCGTTCTTGATCGACGCGCCGTTCGCGAGGTCTCCGCCCGCACCGACCGCGACCGCTCCGGCGGCGAACCAGGCGGCGAGGTTGTCGGGGTTCACGCCACCGGTGGGCATCAGCGTGGCGTCGGGGAACGGTCCGCGGAGGGCGCCGAGGTACGACGGGCCACCGAGCGATGCGGGGAAGATCTTCACGACGTCGACGCCGAGCTCGAGTGCGCCCATGACCTCGGTCGGGGTCATGGCGCCGGTCATCACGACCCGGCCCGTGTCGAGCATGCTGCGCGTGAGGTGCGGCAGGGTGCCGGGGCTCACGAGGAACTCGGCTCCCGCGTCTGCAGCCTGCTCGGCCTGCGCGGCCGTGGTGACGGTGCCGGCCCCGACATAGGCGGCGTCGCCGTGGCGGGTGATGAGCTCGCGGATGACGGCGGGGGCGTCGGGAGTGGAGAAGGTCACCTCGATGCCCGTGACCCCGCCGCGGATGATCGCCTCCGAGGCCTCGAGGGCCAGTTCAGGGGAGGGGGCGCGGAGGACGGCGAGGATGCCGGTCGTGCGGGCGCGGTCGAGACGGTCGGGCATGGGGCTCCTTCATCGGGCGGGCTCGTCCATTCTCCTGGGCGCAGCCTGTAATGACAACTCGATCAGGACGTGTGGGTGTGCGGCCAGGCGTCGATCACGTTCTTGGACTCCTTGAGTCCGAGCCCCGTGTGCTCGCGGAGGGTCTTGATCGCCGCGATGGCCGAGCCGCCCGCGACCTGTGCGTCGATCGTGGAGGCCACCGACGGCGGCAGCGAGGCGCGGACCGACGAAGGAGTCGCGGTGATCGACGAATGCGGCGCGGTCGTGTGAGAGACGGCTGCGGGGTGCGGAGCCGTCGTGCTGACCGACCAGTGCTCGATACGGTCCTTCGCGTCTTTGAGCGAGACGCCGGAGTGATCGCGGTAGAGCTTGATGGCGTGGATCTTCTGACCCGCCACCACGAGGCGGTCGACCTCGGCGACGACCTCCGGGGTCAGCCCTGGAGCCGCAGCGGCGGAGGCGGAAGGGGCGGTGTGCGGGGCGGTGGAGAACGCCGGAGGATCCGGGAGTTTCGGGCGCATCCCTCGGACGGCCACGGCGAGGACCGCGACGACCACGATCAGGCCGACGACGATCGCGATGATCCACAGCACGGCATCCATGGCCTCAGTCTAGGGAGGCAGCCGCTCGCGCCCGGGGTCTTCCCATCCGCCACCGCGTACCCTGGAAGGTATGACCGAGACTCCCCGCACGCGCGAGACGCGCCCCGCAGCACCCGCGTCGTCGCGTTCGGGGGCCGTCCGCGAGACCAAGAAGCCGCAGGTGCGCCCTGCGACCGAGGGCTGGACGCAGCAGAAGGATGCCGAAGGGCGCCCGCTCCTGCAGTTCGCGAGCCCCAAGCGCGGGAAGCCCCCCGTGCACCTCGCCGACCTCACCCCGGCCGAGCGCATCGACAGGGTGAAGGAGCTCGGCCTGCCCGGCTTCCGTGCGAAGCAGCTCGCGACTCACTACTTCCGGCACTACACGTCGAACCCCGAGCAGATGACCGACCTCCCCGCGGACACCAGGGAGCAGCTCGTGGCCGGGATGCTGCCGCCGCTGCTCACCGAGGTGCGACGCCTCGAGACCGACCGCGGTGACACGATCAAGTTCCTGTGGCGCCTGCACGACGGGGCCCTGGTCGAATCGGTTCTCATGCGCTACCCCGGCCGCATCACGCTGTGCGTGTCGAGCCAGGCCGGCTGCGGCATGAACTGCCCGTTCTGCGCGACCGGGCAGGCGGGACTGACCCGCAACATGTCGACCGCCGAGATCATCGAGCAGATCGTGCGGGCCAACCGGCTGATCGCCGAGGGTGGCCTGGGCGGCAAGAAGGCCGACGACCACAGCATGGAGCGTGTCTCGAACATCGTCTTCATGGGCATGGGTGAGCCGCTCGCCAACTACAAGCGCGTGATGGACGCCGTGCGCACGATGGTCGCCCCGCAGCCCGACGGCCTCGGCATGAGCGCTCGCGGCATCACGGTCTCGACCGTCGGCCTGGTACCCGCGATCAAGAAGCTCGCCGATGAGGGCATTCCTGTCACTTTCGCCCTCTCGCTGCACGCCCCGGACGACCATCTGCGCGACGAGCTCATCCCGGTGAACTCGCGGTGGAAGGTCGACGAGGCCCTCGACGCGGCCTACGACTACTACGCCAAGACGGGTCGTCGCGTCTCGATCGAGTACGCGCTGATCAAGGACATGAACGACCACGCCTGGCGCGCCGACCTGCTGGCGGACAAGCTCAACCAGCGCGGACGCGGGTGGGTGCACGTGAACCCGATCCCGCTCAACCCGACCCCCGGCTCCATCTGGACGTCGTCGGACAAGGACGTGACGGACGAGTTCGTGCGCAGGCTCAACGACGCCGGCATCCCGACGACCCTCCGCGACACCCGCGGCAAGGAGATCGACGGGGCGTGCGGTCAGCTCGTCGCCACGACCGAGGACGAGGCGGCTTCCGCCGCACTGGCCTGAGGCGTCGAGTCGGCCTGAGGCGTCGAGTCGGCCTGAGGCGTCGAGTTGTCCTGAGGGATGCCGTCGCGGCGTCCGTCAGCGGCACCGAGTCGTTCGGCGCGGTCGAGCCACCGGGTGATGGTCGCGGGCGTCGCATCCTTGACGCCGAGCATGCGATGGGTGCGCACCGAGCGGATCCCGCAGAAGCGCATCGTTCCGCGGGCGACGTGGGTCTGCGCGGGCAGTCCCGTGAACGGTGCGAAGAACCAGGGCGTGTCCGCGAGCAGCAGCAGCCGGCCGTGCCGCGCCGGCAGCAGCCCGTCGGGGAGCCCGAGCTTGTTGTAGCGGTACTCCTGCTGAGGTAGCAGGGCCCTGTCGAAGAAGCCCTTGAGCAGCGCCGGGACGGAGCCCCACCACAGCGGCGTCGCGATGACCACGGTGTCGGCCTCCTGCAACGCACGCTTCGCGTCGACGAGGTCGGGCTCCAGCGTCATGCGCTCGCGGTAGCCGAAGCGCAGGCTTGGGTCGAAGTCGAGGTCGCGCAGGGCGAGTACGCGTGCGTCACCGTGCCCCGCCGCATAGCGCTGCGCGAGCGACGCGGTCAGGGAGCGGGCGTCGGGGTGGCCGTCGATCACGAGAGCGGGCATGGCTGATTCCTATCTGGACAGTGTCAAGCTGGTGGACACTGTCAAGATAGGAGAGGATGTTGCTCATGTCAAGTTCGAAGGACGGCTATCACCACGGCGATCTCGCCCGTGCGCTCGAGGACGCCGCGATGCAGCTGCTGGAGCGCATGCCCGCGGCTGAGATCAGCCTGCGCGAAGTCGCACGTGCCGCGAACGTGAGCCACAACGCCCCGTACCACCACTTCTCCGACCGGCTCGGACTGCTCAAGGCGATCGCCGAACGCAGCATGGCCGACCTCCTCGAACAGGTGCGTACGGCGACCGAGTCCGCGTCGACGCCCGAGGCCGCGCTCACCGCCGGCGGCGGCGCATACATCCGCTTCGCCGTCGAGCATCCGCATGCGTTCGACGCGGTGTACGACCCCACGGTCTGCATCCCCGGCTCGCCCACGGCCACGATGGCCCCGCTGATCGACGGACTCGAAGCCGTGCTCGCCCAGGCAGCCGTCGGCGCCGGCCTCGATCGTCCGACCGATGCGGTGGCGCTGTGGGGGCTGATCCACGGGCTGGGCACCCTCGCCGCCGCCGGCCACTTCACCCTCGACGCGGCACTCGAGACCTACGCTGTCGCGCTCGACCGGCAGCTCTGACGCCGCTCCGGTCGCGATATGACACCCGAATGGCCGCAGATGGCTGGAATATCGCGACGGCAGCAGCCAACCTGAGAGGCCGCAAAGGACTCTTCCACGTTTTCCACAGGCGATCTTTCGTAGATTGTTCGAATGCCCTATTCCGCCCATCGACCGGGTCGTTACGACTCGCAGGGTCGGATCATCCTCGACAGCGAACCCGACGCCGTCACGGATGACCTCGACTTCCTGCGCGAGTTCGAGCCCACCGGACCCGAAGACGCCGCCCGAGACGCGTCCTCGTCCGAGGCGACCCCGATCGCCGACGCCGTCACCGCAGAAGAGACCGCAGCGCCCGCCCCGGACGCATCCGCCCCGGTGAAGCCCGCACGTGCGCCCCGTGTCCGCCGGCCCCGCAAGAAGCGCGAACCCCGCGCTCCCGGCTCGCGCGCTCGCACCCTCGCGATCCTCGGCGGTGCGGAGGGCGAGATCCTCGACCGTGTCCCCGGTGAGACGCCCCGCTTCGTGCAGATGTTCTTCGTGCTCGCAGGCACCGCGCTGGTGTCCGCGATCTCGATGCTGTTCGCCCTGACCACCGGCGTGCAGGCGGCGGTCTGGCTGGCCGTGCCGCTGGCGCTGGTCTGGGCGCTCATCATCTTCAACCTCGACCGCTTCCTCACCTCGACCATGAGCTCGACGAGGAATGTCTGGCGCCTCATCGGGCTCGCCATCCCGCGTGTGATCATGGCTGCGATCATCGGCTTCGTCGTGGCAGAGCCGCTCGTGCTGCAGATCTTCCACAACGACATCGCCCGCGAGGTCGCCTCCACCAACATCACCCAGTCGCAGTCCGACCAGGAGGCTCTCGAGTCCGGTCCGGAGAAGATCGCGCTCGACGCGGCCTCCGCCAAGGTCGCCGAGCTCGAGAACCAGGCGGCCACGGGCATCGTCGCAGGAACCGACTCCTCGTCGGCCACCGAGTCGGCGGCTCAGGCCACGGTCGATGACGTCACCGCGAAGATGACCGCCCAGCAGGCCGTGATCGATCAGGCTCGGGTGCTGTATCAGTGCGAGCTGACCGGTGAAGGCGCCGGCACTGTTCCCGGCTGCACCGGCGTCAACGGCCAGGGTGCCAGCTCCGATGCCGCCAAGGCCCAGCTCGCCGAAGCACAGCAGACCTACGACGCGCTCGCCGCACAGCTGCGCACCGCGAACGAGGAGCTCGCCGCCGCCGGCACCGCGGCCAAGGAGAACACCACCTCGTCCGAGGCGCAGAACCGTGAGCAGGCGAAGTCGCAGCTGCCGACGGCTCGTGACTCCTACGACCAGGCGCTCGCCGCGTACAACGCGCGCGCCGATGCCGTGGCGCAGGGCAACGCGGGAGCGGTCGGCCTGCTCAGCCAGATCAGTGGACTGAACCGACTCAGCGAGAAGGAGCCCACGATCCTGTGGGCGCACATCCTGATCGCGGCCCTGTTCTTCATGATCGAGCTGCTGCCGGTGCTGGTCAAGGTGCTCACGAGCTATGGCGACCCGAGTCTCTACGAGAAGGCCGCCGCGATCCGCAAGCAGGTCGCCCTCGACAAGGTGACGGCCGAGGGGTTCCGCGACCGTGCGCAGATCGTGACGGATCAATCCCAGGAGATACAGGCGGAGTCCGGTTCCGGCGAGCCGCAGACGCGCGCGGAACGTCGGGAGGCGGCCGAGGCGCAGGAGCGGGAGCGGGCGGAGAAGCGCGCGCAGGCGCAGACGCTCGAGGAGCAGGAGCAGCTGGTTCGTCCGACGATCGGCTGAGCTGAGCCACGTGGCAGGGAGCCGGTCGGCTGGTGCTCAGAGGAGCTCAGGAATCCGCTCCGACATCGGTGGTGCCTGCTCTGGTTCGATGTCGCGGATCCGGGTGGTTCGGAGCGCCGGGTCGTCGCGGACGGCGACGGCGATGGAGCGGATCAGCGCCACGGTGGACGGTGTGCGTTCCCAGTGCGCTCCGGTGATCAGCGTCTCGATCGCCGGAAGCGCCGCGTTCGCCGTGTCGGTCTCGCCGGACGACCACATCCGCATCCCGTTCACCGCGCCCGACGATGTGCTCACCGAAGGTATCCGCCGGCTCGGTGGGGCGTGGCGCGAGTATCGGGAGACTCTCGGGATGCGTTCCTAGGATGACCCGCATGACACGGATGCAGCGCCGGACTCTGTGGATCTCGATCGTCGGCGTGCTCGCCGTTCTCGCCTACGCCGCGTTCGCCGCCGTGCAGATCCTCGTGCTCAACCCGCTCGCCGCAGCCCCCGGTCGAACGCTCGACGAGATTCGTTTCGCGATGTCGGAAGCCGGGGAGAGCCTGATGCCGGGTCAGGCTCTTCTCGTCCTCGGCATCGGCGTCGCAATCGCCGTGGTGCTCGCGGTCGTCGCGGTCCGCACGGGCGCGCACCCGCTCGTCCCGGTGATGGGATTCCTGGCCCTGCTGATGCTCGGTGCGATCGGCTACTTCGCGGCCTCGTTCGGTGCCGGCATGGGGCTCGCCGACGCCTTCGGCATCAGCGGCGGCGACTACTCGCCCTGGGCTGTGCCGCTCTATGTCGTGAGTGTGCTCTCGGGGGTCGTGCTCGTCGCTGTGGGGGCCGTGGTCTCCGCGCGCCGAAGCGGTGCCGCAGCGCCCGACTGAGGCCGTCCGCCTCCATCCGGCCCCGCCGGCGCGGGCAGCCAGTAGCGTTGGTCCATGGTCAACTATCGCTATCTCGGCAACAGTGGTCTCAAGGTCTCGGAGATCACCTACGGCAACTGGGTCACGCACGCATCGCAGGTCGAGGACGACGCCGCGGTCAAGACCGTGCACGCCGCCCTGGACGCCGGCATCACCACCTTCGACACCGCGGACACCTACGCGAACACGGCGGCCGAGGTCGTGCTCGGCAAGGCCCTGGAGGGTCAGCGTCGCGAAGGGCTGGAGATCTTCACCAAGGTCTACTTCCCGACCGGGCCCAAGGGTCCGAACGACACCGGCCTGAGCCGCAAGCACATCTTCGAGTCGATCAACGGTTCGCTGACGCGTCTCGGCACCGACTACGTCGACCTCTACCAGGCGCACCGCTTCGACTACGAGACCCCGCTCGAGGAGACGTTCCAGGCCTTCGCCGACGTCGTCCGTCAGGGCAAGGCGCTCTACATCGGCGTCTCGGAGTGGACCGCGGAGCAGCTGCGTGAAGGGCACGCGCTGGCGAAGCAGCTCGGCATCCAGCTCATCTCCAACCAGCCGCAGTACTCGATGCTGTGGCGGGTCATCGAGGGCAAGGTCGTCCCCGCGTCTGAGGAGCTCGGCATCTCGCAGATCGTCTGGTCGCCGATGGCGCAGGGTGTGCTGAGCGGAAAGTACCTGCCGGGTCAGCCGGTTCCGGAGGGCTCTCGGGCGACCGACCCGCACAGCGGCGCCGACTTCATCAAGAGCTTCCTGCAGGACGACATCCTCACCGCAGTGCAGCGCCTCAAGCCGATCGCGGAGCAGGCGGGGCTGTCGATGCCGCAGCTCGCGATCGCGTGGGTGCTGCAGAACCCGAACGTGGCGGCGGCCCTCGTCGGCGCCTCCCGTCCGGAGCAGCTCGCCGAGACCGTCAAGGCCTCCGGTGTGAAGCTCGACGCCGACACGATGACCGCGATCGACGAGGCTCTCGGCGACACGGTCAACCGCGACGCCGAGAACACCTACTCGGTCTCACCGAAGTCCCGGCTCGTCTGACTTCCTGATCCAGACCCCGAGACCCATCGGAAACGCCGAGACCCACTCCCGCTGACGTGTGCGGGGGTGGGTCTCGGCGTTGGGGGTGGGTCTCGGCGCTGGGTTACTCCTTCACCGCGCCGGCGGTCAGGCCCTGCACGATCCAGCGGCTGGCGAGGGCGAACATCACCATCGTCGGGAGGATCGTCAGCACGGCCGCGGCGCTCATGGAGCCCCAGTCGATGTTGAACGTGGAGATGAAGCCGTTCAGCGCCGATGGCACGGTGCGGTTCGCGTCGGTGTTCATCAGCACGACCGACAGGAACAGCTCGTTCCAGCAGTTCACGAAGTTGAAGATGAACGCCGCGATGATGCCGGGGGTCATCACCGGCACGAGCACCCGGAACAGGGCGCCAAGGCGCGAGCAGCCGTCGATCATCGCCGCTTCTTCGAGCGCGTCGGGGACGTTCTCGAAGAAGCCCCGCAGCATGACCGTGGAGAACGGGATGCAGATCGCGATGTAGACGAGGATGAGCCCCGGCTTGGTGTCGACGAGGCCGAGGTCGGTCATCATCGAGTACAGCGGTCCGAGGGCGATGAACGCCGGGATCATCTGCGTCAACAGGAACGCGATGAGCACCGCCCCCTTGCCGCGGAACTCGAACCGCGCCAGCACGTAGGCGCTGAGCAGCGCGATGAGCGTCGCCACCGCCCCGGCTGAAACCGCCACGATGGCCGAGTTCGCCAGGAACGTCCCGAACGAGCTCTTCTCGAACAGGCTCGTGAAGTTGTCCAGCGAGGGTTCGCTCGGCCAGTACTCGATCGGGAAGCGGTTGATGGTCCCCGGCGACTTGAACGCGGTGAGCGTGATCCAGTACAGCGGGAACAGGGTGATCAGCAGCCACAGCCCCAGGCCGACGACACGCACCACACCGCCCGCCGTGACACGGGGCTTCGGGCGCGGTGCGGCCTTCGGGTCGGGGACCGTGATGCGACGGGTCTCCGTGACCGAGGATCCGGTCCGGACGGATGAGGTGATGGTCATCGCTGCACTCTCCGCATCGCCATCAGGTAGAACGCGCAGAAGACCATGAGGAATGCCACGACGATGAGCCCGATGGCGCTCGCGATGCCGTAGTTGCCCTGCTGCGTGTAGTTGATCATCCAGGTCGTGATGATGTGGGTCTGGTTGGCCGGGCCGCCGTTCGTCATCGCGTAGATGATGTCGGGGAAGTTGAAGATCCAGATCACGCGCAGCAGGATCGTCAGCAGCAGCGTCATCGAGATGTACGGGATGATGATGGAGAACAGCTGCCGCACCTTGCCGGCGCCGTCGAGGCTCGCCGCCTCCAGCATCTCGTCCGGCACCGACTGCAGAGCTGCGAGGATCATGATCGCGAAGAAGGTCACGCCGTACCAGATGTTCGCGACGATCACGGCGAACATCGCGAGCTTCGGGTCGGCCAGCCACGGCAGCGGGGCGTCGATCAGGCCCGCTTTCATGAGCAGGTCGTTGACGACGCCGAACTCGGCGTTGAACATCCAGCGGAACAGCATGCCGATCAGGAAGCCCGACACCGCCCACGGGAAGAAGACCAGCGCCTGGTAGAGCCCGCGGAAGCGGAAACGCTTGCGCAGCGCGAGCGCGATGAGGAAGCCGATCACGAGCTGCGGCACGAGCGAGCCGACCACCCAGAGCACCGAGTTCCAGGCGACGGTCGGGAAGGCGGGATCCCGGAACACGGTGACGAAGTTGTCGAAACCCACGAACGGCGTCGACGTCAGGTCCCACAGGTTCCAGTCGTGGAAGGCCATGCGTGCGCCCTGCAGCATCGGCCAGTAGGTGAACCAGCAGACGAAGACGATCGCCGGCGCGAGGAACGCCAGCAGCGTGAGCGCCGTGCGACCCCGGAAGGGGCGGCGACGCGATGCCGGGGAAGCCCCGCCGGCCGGCTGCTGCGAAGCAGTGCCGACGGAGCCTCCCTCATGAGCGGTGCGGGCCACGGATCAACCCTTCTCCGCGGCGTACTTCTCGGTCCAGAACGCATCCCACGACGCGAGGAGATCCTTCGTGGACATGTTGCCGAGCAGCACGTTCTGCACGTCCTGGTCGGACTTCTGGATCCACTCGGTCCACCAGCTGACCCCGCGCGGCTGGCGCACGTTGACGTAGGTCTCCGGGTCCTCGGTCATGGTGACGTAGCTGGTCCACGGGCCGGACGAGTAGAAGTCGTCATCTGCGGCGGAGGCGATGATGGGCACCAGGCTGTTGGCCTGCGCGAACTCGGTCGCGGGCTCGGCGGACGACAGGAACTCGACCAGCTTGACCGCCGCCTCCTTGTTCTCGCTGTTCTCCGCGACGCCCCAGCCGGCGACGGCGAGGGGCTGCGCGGCCTTGCCGGACGGGCCGACGAGCAGCGGGGCGGTGTCCCACTGGTCCTCGGTCAGCGATGAGTCCTGCACCGTCGCGATGACCTCCGGGTCCTGCAGGAGGAAGGCCGTTGTGCCGTTCGTGAACCCGGCGACCATCTCGGGGTAGCCCCACGACACGGCGGACGGCGGCGACGCCTCCTTGAAGAGGTCGAAGTAGTCGTCGACGGCATCCTGTGCCTCGGGAGCCGCGAAGATCGTCGAGCCGTCCTTCATGAGGAACGCGTCCTCCGTGTCGAGGCCGTCGATCGTGTAGGCCTCGATCGCCGCGACGACGTTGCTGTTCGCGTTCTGGCCGCCGCGGAAGGCGTACCCGTAGATGTTGTTCGACGGGTCCTGGATCGCCGACGCCTGCTCCAGCAGGTCCTTCCAGCTGTGCGGCGGGCCGTCGAAGCCGGCATCCTTCACGAGGTCGGTGCGGTAGAACAGCGACAGCCCGTAGAAGCCGTAGGGGACGAAGTAGCTCTTCCCGTCCTCCGCGACCGAGGCGGACTGCGCGTTCTCGGTCAGCGCGTCCCAGCCGTCCCACTTCTTCAGGTCGGGGCCGAGGTCGTACAGCCAGCCGTTGTTCGCGAACGGCCCGACGGTGATGTCGCGCACCTCGAGCACGTCGACGCCCTTGCCGGACTGCAGCATCTGCTGGATCTTCTGGTCGGCCTGTTCGGTGGGCGGGGAGACGAGGGTGACGGTGATCTTCGCGTTGGCCTTCTCGAAGTCGTCGAGCAGCCCGCGCAGCAGTTCCGTACGGGCGGGGTTGGTCAGGCTCTCGACCATCTGCAGCTGGACGGAGCCGTCGTCGGAGGGGCCGGAGCCTGCGGAGCAGCCGGTGAGTGCGAGGACGGCGACGGTGCCGAATCCCGCTGCGGTCGTCAAGATCTTGTTCTTCACGATGTGCCTCTCGATGGGGGTGGGGGTGGGTGTTGCGGTCGGGTGGACGGACGTTCGCGTTCAGGGAAGGACGAGGGAGTCGGCCTGGCGGATGCCGGCGCGACGGAGGATCTGCGGGATGCAGCGTTCGACGAAGGCCTCGTAGTCGGATGCCTCGTTGTAGAGGTGTGCGGACAGCCGGAAGTAGCCGACGCCGCGGAAGCTCGTGAAAGCCGTCTCGACACCGACCTCGTCGAGCAGATCCATCCGGAGCGCGTCGGCCTCCTCTCTCGTCGCGCCCAGGCCGAGCGGGAGGCGCACGAGGCGCATCGACGGCACTGGGGAGGGGAGGGGAGTGAGGGGGTCCTCGTCGCTGTACGGGCGCAGAGCCTCGGCGATCAGTTCGGCGCCGGCGTCGGCGATCTCCGCCATCGCCGTGCGAGCCGCTGCCCATCCGAACTCGCTCTCGATGAAGTGGATGGCGGTCGGAGTGGCCAGGTACGTGGTGGCGTCGATCGTGCCCTGCGTGTCGAAGCGGGAGGGGTACGGCTCGCGCGCGGCCCAGGAGTCGATCAGCGGCCAGAGCTCGTCGCGGTCGGGCGCCGTCGTGACCAGAAGAGCCGAGCCCCGCGGCGCGCACGGCCACTTGTGCATGTTGCCGAACCACCAGTCGCCGCCGGCGACAGCGGCCGCGTCGGGGACCAGGCCGGGGGCGTGAGCGCCGTCGACGAGGGTGCGCACGCCGTGTTCGGCTGCGGCGTCGGCGATACGTCGGGTGGGCAGGAGGCGGGCGGTCGGCGAGGTGATCTGGTCGACGACGATCAGTCGGGTACTCGGCCTGAGCTCGTCGGCGAAGAGCTGCACGATCTCGTCGTCGGAGGCGAGCAGCGGCACCGCGACGGCGCGGACCGTCGCGCCGAAGCGCCGGGCGAGGCGTTCGGCGCCCATCGTGATCGCGCCGTACCCCTGATCGGTCACGAGGATCTCGTCGCCGGCGTCGAGTCGCAGGGCATTGAAGACCACGGTCGCGGCGGCGGAGGCGTTGGGCACGAAGGCGCTGTCCTCGGCGCGGGCACCGACGAACGGGGCGGTGCGCTCGCGGGCCTCTTGCACGCGCTCCGCGATGCGCGGGAACCACTCGACGGGGCTGAGGTCCGCGCGGCGGCGCAGAGCGTCCTGCTGCGCGACGACGACGGACGGGACCGCGCCGAAGGACCCGTGGTTCAGGTGGATCACGGACGGGTCGAGGGGCCAGGCGTCGCGCGCTGGCATGCCGGAGGTCAGCGTGAGCGGTGCGGGGAACAGCGGTGCGGGCATCGGTCCTCATCGGTGAGTTCGGGCGAGTTGTTGCACAACTTTGCCACAGGGCTGCCGATTCCGCTACAAAACTCCGGTGATGAAACATACTTGTCATACGAGTTTGCGGAAACACCGCCTTCCGACAGACTTCACGAAGAACGGCGGAGTGTCTGGAGGACGACGATGAGCGCACTCGACACGGCGCTGCACGGGCTGCGGGCCTTGATCGCGGACGGCGCGCTGCGGCCGGGCGACCGGCTTCCCAGCGAGGGAGAGCTCTGCGAGACCCTCGGTGTCTCCCGCGGATCCCTGCGCGAGGCGATCCGTACCCTCGCCGCCCTCGGGGTGCTCGAGACGCGACACGGATCGGGCAGCTACGTCAGCGAGCTGCGCGCCGCCGACCTGATCGGCAGCCTCTCGCTCACCGTCGGACTGCTGCCGATGGCGGGCGTGCTCGAACTGACGGAGCTGCGCCGAGTGCTGGAACCCCACGCCGCTGCACTGGCCGCGGCGCGCATCGACGACGAGACGGTGGAGTCGCTGGACCGCGTGCTCGACGAGATCGAGGCGACCACCGACTTCGAGGCGCAGTCACGACTCGATCACGAATTCCACATGGCGATCTCCGCGGTCGCGGGCAACGAGGCGCTGACCAGCCTCATCGACGTGCTGCGCTCGCGCTCCCGGGCGTATCGCATCTCCGACCCCGAGGATGCCGCGGAGCTCAAGATCCACTCCGATGCCGGGCACCGCGCCATCCTGCGCGGCCTGGCCGCGGCGGATCCGGTGGCTGCGAGTGCCGCGGCCTCCGCGCACGTCGCGTACACGGAGTACTGGGTGCGCAAGTACTCCGGACTCTGACGTCCCCGACACCCAGCGTCGAAACCCATCGTTGTCGCCCAGACCCACGCCCAGCGGCGGCTTTCACCGTGGGTCTCGGCGCGGACCGTGGGTCTCGGCGGGGAGGGGGCGGGAGACCTCAGCCGAGGGTGATGTCGACCTGGATCTCGGCGGCGATGCGCTCGAGGTCGGCGCGCAGGGCGTCGAGGTCGACGTCGGCCGGCACCTTCGCGGTGACCGACGCCTCGAACAGGCGCCCGCCCGCCATCGCGGCATCGCGCGTCTCGGTGGCGAGCTCCTCGATGCTCAGGGCGTGAGCGTTCAGCACGCCGGAGACCTCGCGCACGATGCCGGGTCGGTCGTTGCCGAGCACCTGGATCTCGAGCAGCCGATCGTCGGCGGCGGCTGCGTCCGGGCTGCCGGTGAGCACGGCGAGGGTGAGCAGCCCTTGACCCTGGAGGCCGCGGAGCGCCGACGTCAGCTCGGCCTCCTTGTCGTCGGCGACCGAGACCTCGATCACGCCCGCGAACGTGCCGGCGAGCTCGGCCAGCGAGCTGTTCTCCCAGTTGCCGCCGTGCGCATCCACGACATCGGCGACGGCGGCAACGAGGCCAGGACGGTCTGCACCCGCGACGGTGAGGATCAGAGTAGTCATGCGGCCAGCGTAGCCCGCTGCCCTCACTCCACCCAGACCCCGGTCTCCAGGAACCGCTCCAGCAGGGCGCGGTGCGGGGCGAGGTCCCAGCCCTGCCGTGCGACCCACTCGTCGGAGTAGTAGGTGCCGGCGTAGCGGACGCCGCTGTCGCAGATCAGGGTCACGACGCTGCCGGTCTCGCCCGCAGCTCGCATCCGGGCGATGAGCTGGAACGCGCCGTAGAGGTTCGTGCCCGTCGACCCGCCGGCCCAGTGCAGGGTGCGTTCACGAAGCAGGCGGATCGCGGCGATCGACCCCGCATCGGGGACCTGGATCATCTCGTCGATCACGGTGGGCACGAACGACGCCTCGACGCGCGGGCGGCCGATGCCCTCGATGCGGCTCGGGCGTCCGGCCGGCGGATCCACCGTGCCGGCCCATCCGTCGTAGAAGGCTGAACCCTCCGGGTCGACGACCGCGACCTTGGTGTCGTGCATCCGGTACTTCACGTAGCGGCCGAATGTGGCGCTGGTGCCTCCCGTGCCCGCACCCGTGACGATCCAGGTGGGGATGGGGTGGCGCTCCTGGGAGAGCTGGCTGAACACGCTCTCGGCGATGTTGTTGTTGCCGCGCCAGTCGGTCGCGCGCTCCGCGAACGTGAACTGGTCGAGGTAGTGGCCGGTGCAATCCGATGCGAGGCGCTGCGCCTCGGGCGACATGTCCTCCGCGCGGTCGACGAAGTGGCAGGTGCCGCCGTAGAACTCGATGAGGTCGATCTTCTCCTGCACCGTCGAACGCGGCACGACGGTGATGAACTTCAGGCCCAGCATCCGGGCGAAGTACGCCTCGGAGACCGCGGTCGACCCACTCGACGATTCCACGAGCGTGGTGTCTTCGCGGATGCGTCCGTTCACCAGCCCGTAGAGGATGAGTGACCGCGCGAGGCGGTGTTTGAGGGACCCCGTCGGGTGCACCGACTCGTCCTTGAGGTACAGGTCGATGCCCCATTCGGGCGGCAGCGGGAACAGGTGCAGGTGCGTGTCGGCGCTGCGGTTGGCATCGGCTTCCAGCAGGGCGATCGCGGTGCTGGTCCAGTCGCTCATGCCCTCGAGACTACCGGGCGGTCAGCCGACCGTTCCGGCGCGCGATGCCCCGCCCTCGCCGTCCACGTGCAGCAGCGAGGCCTGCGACTGCTCCTGCTGCAGCTGGAACTCGAAGCGCGACCGGTCGCCGCGGTGATACGCGATGAAGTACTCGATGGGCGTGCCGTCGGCGCTGCGGCTGATGCTGCGCAGACGCAGCAGGGCCGAACCAGCGCTGACGCCGAGATGCTGCGCCTGCTCGTGCGTGGCCACGGTCGCCTCCGCCGAGCGCACGCCGTGCGTCGCGACGATGTCGTTGTCGGCGAGCAGCCGGTACAGCGACGCCTCGGTCAGGTCGGCGCCGAGCGTCACCGAGCCCACGGCTTCGGGCATCCAGGTCGTCGAGAGCGACCACGGCTCGCCGTCGACGTGGCGCAGACGCTCCAGCACGACGACGGCAGAGCCGACGGGCACCTCCAGGGCGAGCGCGATCTCTTCATCCGCCGTCGTCCGCTCGTGGCGCAGCACGTCGCTGTGCACGTGGCCACCACGGCGCTCGACGTCGTCGTACAGGCCCACGAGGGTGTGCACCAGGCTCTCGCTGGTGCGGGGCCGGGAGACGAAGGTGCCCTTGCCCTTCACGCGCTCGACGAGCCCCTCGTGTTCGAGCTGGGCGAGCGCTTGACGCACCACGGTGCGGGAGATGCCGTAGCGCTCGCACAGCCGGTGCTCGCCAGGGAGCGGATCGCCGGGCTGCAGGCCGTCGCGGGCGATGCCGTCGATGATCAGCTGGCGCAGCTGGTCGTACATGGGCGCGGCGGAATGCCGATCGATCGCGTCGTCGACGATGGCCATCAGTACGCCACCCCCGCGTGCAGGATCACGTTCGCGTAGGGGGTGAACTCCCCGGAGCGCACGAACGCGCGGGCGCCCTGGCTGAGCTTCTTGAAATCGACGTGCGGGATGAGCTCGATCTCGAAGCCCTCACCGGCGAACCGCTCCCGCAACGCCTCGAGCACTTCGGGACTCTGCTCCGCCACCTCGGCCGAGACGGTGGCGCCCTCGACCACCAGCTCGGCGAGCACGGTGTCGAGCACGTCGAGGAAGGCCGGAGCCCCCGGTCGATACGCCAGGTCGATGCGCTCAGAGCCTGGCGGGATGGGCAGGCCCGCATCGGTGACGACGATCAGGTCGGTGTGCCCGGTCTCGCTGATCACGCGGGAGAGCGCGGGGTTGATCGTGGTGGCGGTCTTTCGCATGGGTCTCCTCGGTTCTCCGGATGCGCGGATCGCGGAGTTCAGCTCGCGACGGATGTGGTGGTGCGCTCGGCCAGGAATGCCTCGACCTCCGCGCGGTGGGGAAGGCTCGGCGATGCGCCCTGCTTGGTGACCGTGAGCGCGCCCGCCGCCGTTGCCAGCCGCACGGCGTCCTCCAGGCTGCTCCCGCTGGCGAGAGCTGCACCGAGATAGCCCGCGTAGGCGTCTCCCGCTGCTGTCGTGTCCACGGCGTCGACGGGGAACGGCGGGATCACGGCGGCGCCCTCCGCCGTCACGACGCATGACCCCTGGCCCGCGAGTGTGATGACCGCGGCGCCCACCCCCTGTGCGAGGAACCAGCGGCCGGCGCGCTCGGCCGAGTCCGCGTCCGTGACCTCGATGCCGCTGATCAGCGTCGCCTCGGTCTCGTTGGGGGTGACGATGTCGATGCTCCGCCAGATCTCGGCGTCGAGCTCGGCGGCAGGGGCGGGATCGAGGATGACCGTCATCCCGTGTTCGCGTCCCCGCGCGGTGATGTGCGCGGTGAGTGCGGAGGGGGTCTCGAGCTGCGTGAGCAGCACCGACGTGGTGGGAGCGAGAGCCGCGAGTGCCTCGTCGATCTGTGCGGCACTCAAGGCCGCATTGGCCAGCGGCACCATCACGATGTCGTTCTGCGCCGAGGAGTCGACGCGGATGTGCGCCACACCGGTCGGGCCGGGAACCGTGCGCAGGTGCGCCAGGTCGACCCCGGCGGCCGTGAGCCCGTCGACGACGAGATCGTGGAAGAGGTCGTCGCCCACGCAGCCGACGAAGCTCGTCCGTGCACCCGAGCGCCCGGCGGCGACGGCCTGGTTGGCACCTTTGCCTCCCAGCATGAGGGTGAACTCGTCGCCCAGGATGGTCTCGCCCCTGGCGGGGAGGCGTCCGGAGAAGGTGGTGACATCGGCCGTGACGCTTCCGACGATCACGACGCCGGTGCGATCCTGGGGGTGTGCGGGGGTCATCTCGCTCCTGATCTCCTTCGACGGCAGGCGTAGCCGACGCTTTGACAGACCGCGGTGGCTGTCATTACATTAGCGGAATCCGCACCTGTAACGACAGGTTGTCCGCGAGGAGACCCCGATGAACCCGATCGCGCCACGCCTGTACGTCGACAGTGCCGACGTCGACCGCGTCTCCCGCCTGCTCGCCGCCGGGGTGGTGCACGGCGTCACCACGAACCCGACGATCCTCGAGCGCGGCGGTCGCACCGCAGCCGACATCCCCGAGCTTTACGCCCGATGGGAGGCGGAAGGCGCGCGTGAGATCTTCTTCCAGACGTGGGGAGGCGACACGGACTCCTTCCTGCGCAATGCCGAGGGCATCCGCGCGCTGGGCGAACGGGTAGCGGTGAAGGTGCCAGCGACCACTGCGGGTTTCGCCGCGGCATCGAACCTCGTGCGCGACGGCGCGACCGTGCTCGTCACCGCGGTGTACTCGGTCGCGCAGGCGCTCGCGTGCGCCTCGATCGGCGCCCAGTACATCGCGCCCTACCTCGGTCGGATGCGCGACGCCGGCCTCGACGGCGACCACACCATCGCACGGATGCAGGAGGTGTGTGCGGGCAGCGGCTCGAACGTGCTCGCCGCCTCGCTGCGTTCGGCCGACGACATCACGGGGCTGCGCCTGGCCGGAGTGCCGTACTTCACCGCAGCGCCCGACGTGCTGGACGAGGTGCTCTTCCACGAGGTGAGCGACAGCTCCGCCACCGAGTTCGACGCCGCGATGGTGCGCCTCGGCGCCTAAGCGACGCCTCGGAGCGGATCAGTTCGCCGCGGCCTGACGCAGCCAGCGCTCGACACCCGCGATGTGCGCGGTGGCGAGCGAGGTCGCGAGGGCGGAGTCGTGCTGGGCGATCGCGTCGGCGATGGCCCGGTGCTCCGACAGGGTGCGCTCGACCGCGCCGGCCTCCGTGAGACCGCGCCAGACCCGCGCACGCACGGTCTGGCTGCTCAGGTGCTCGATCAGGCTCGCGAGATACGCGTTGCCCGACATCGCGACGATCTCACGGTGGAAGCGGATGTCGTGGTCGACGAGCGCCTCGATCGTGACGGCCGCATCGACCGCGTCGACTTCGTCACGCAGCTCGGAGATCTGCTCCTCGGTGCCGAGCGTGGCCGCCAACCCCGTCGCCTGCGACTCCAGCATCCGACGGACCGCGAAGATCTCGAGCATCGAATCGTCGTCGTGCATGTCGACGACGAACGAGATCGCCTCCAGCAGCAGGTGGGGTTCCAGGCTCGTGACATAGGTGCCGTCGCCTCGTCGCACGTCCAGCACCCGGATGACCTCGAGCGCCTTGACCGCCTCGCGCATGGAGTTGCGGGAGAGGCCGAGCCGTTCGGACAGCTCCTTCTCCGGGGGAAGCCGATCGCCCGGGGCGAGTTCGCCCGCCACGATCATCGCCTTGATCTTCTCGATCGCCTCGTCGGTGACTGCCATGGCGTCATCCTAGCGATTGATCGGATGTCTCCGGCAGGATGGGAGCCATGCGTGTTCTCGATTCACATCTGCACCTCTGGGATCCGGAGGCCCTGACCTACACGTGGCTCGACGGGCCGCTCTCAGGACGTTTCGCCGGGGCGGAGCTGGAGCGTGCCCGTGTGGCGCGTGCGGAGACCGAGCGGTCGATCTTCGTGCAGGCGGAGACCGTCGAAGACGACTTCCTCGACGAGGTGCGCTGGGTCGAGGAGCTCGCCCCCGCGGCGGGCGTGATCGGGATCGTGGCCGGCATCCGTCTGGATCGGGGTACCGACACGGTGGTGCACCTGGAGAGTCTCGCGGCGGAGCCTCTCGTCGTCGGCGTGCGTCACCTCCTGCAGGACGGCCCTGACGGGTTGGCCCTCTCCGCCGCATTCGTGACCGGAGCGCGGGAGGTGGCTCGGCGCGACCTCGCCTTCGACGCCTGCGTCCGTGCCGAGCAGCTGCCCGAGGTGGCGCGTCTCGCGGCAGCGATCCCCGAGCTGCGGATCGTGCTCGACCACCTCGGCAAGCCGGCGGTCGGCACGGCTGCTGCGCCGCTCGCGCCCTCAGCCGAATGGGTGCGCGACCTGACGGAGGTGGCGGGCCACGCGAACGCGTTCTGCAAGCTCTCCGGTCTGCAGGCGGAGGCAGGGGGAGACTGGGCGGCTGAGCAGCTGGTGCCGTTCCTCGACGTGGCCGCCGATGCCTTCGGCGTCGAGCGCCTGATGTGGGGGAGCGATTGGCCCGTCTCGGCGATCGGTCCGGCCGAGTCCGCTGCGCCCGACGCACCCGAGCGCGAGAAGGTGGCCTACCAGCCCACGGCACGATCGCGCGGGGCCGATGTCGTCATCGCGTGGGCGGAGGCGCGCGGCCACGATGTCGACGCCCTGTTCTGGCGCAACGCCGAGCGGTTCTACCGGATCGACGCCTCGGCCTGAGGTTTTCGAATCGCGCAACCGGTCCGGACCATGCTTCGGATGTCCAGGGTGCGGATGGAGCCGGTTGCGCGATTCGAAAGCGAGGGGCTACTCCGCGCGCAGGCGCAGCTGGGCCATGCCGCCGTCGACCTCGATGAAGGTTCCGGTGGTCGAGCCGGCTGACGGGCCCACGAGGTAGGCGACCGCCGCAGCGACCTCGTCGGGGCTGACCAGGCGTCCGTGGGGCTGGCGCGCTTCGAGGGCGGCGCGCTCCGCGGCGGGATCGGTGGCCGAGTCGAGAAGTCGCCCCACCCATGGGGTGTCTGCCGTTCCCGGGTTGACGGCGTTCACGCGGATGCCTTCGCGCAGGTGATCGGCGGCCATCGCACGGGTGAGGGCGGAGACCGCACCCTTCGACGCACTGTAGAGCGCGCGCTGCGGCAGGCCGGTGGTCGAGGCGATGGAAGCCGTGTTGCAGACCGCGGCCGCCGGCGACTTCCGCAGCCAGGGCAGGGCGGCAGACGTGACGCGGGCGATGCCGGTCACGTTGACCGAGAGCACTCGGGCCCACTCGTCGTCGTCGTTCGCGGCGATGTCGCCCTGCGCGCCGATACCGGCGTTGTTCACGACGATGTCGATGCGTCCGAACTTCTCGCCGACGGCAGCCACAGCGGCGTCGACGCTCGCGCGGTCGGAGACGTCGGCCGTGAAGGCGGCGAAGGCGGGGTCGGCCGTGGCGGTGTCGCGATCGAGCACCGCGATCGTCGCTCCGTCGGCGTGCAGGCGCTGTGCGATCGCCGCGCCGATTCCGGATGCTCCGCCGGTGACGATCGCCACCAGCCCGTTCAATCCATCCAGTCCGTTCAATGCGCTCACTTCCGGGCCTCCCATGCCACGAACTCCTGTCGCTGACGACCGAGGCCGTCGATCTCGATCTCGACCACGTCGCCCGCGGCCAGGTAGGGGTACTTGCCCGACAGTGCGACGCCCTGCGGGGTGCCGGTGAGGATCAGGTCTCCGGGCTCGAGCGTCACGTACTGCGACAGGTGGTGCACGATCTGCTCGACCGTGAAGATCATGTCGCTCGTGTTCGAGTCCTGCCGCGGCTCGCCGTTCACGAAGCTGCGCAGGCCGAGCGCCTGGTGGTCGACCTCGTCGGGGGTGACCAGCCAGGGTCCGGTCGGATTGAAGCCGGCGGCGATCTTGCCCTTCGACCACTGCCCCCCGGAGACCGCCATCTGGAAGTCGCGCTCGGACACGTCGTTCGCGGCGACGAAGCCGGCCACGTGCGCCATCGACTCCTCCGGCGAGTCGAGGTACGCGGTGCGGGTGCCGATCACGATGCCGAGCTCGACCTCCCAGTCGGTCTTCTCGCTGCCGCGGGGGATCGTCACCGTGTCGTCAGGGCCGACGACCGTGTTCGGCGTCTTGAGGAAGAGGATCGGGATGGTGGGCGGCTCCGATCCCGACTCGGCCGCGTGGGCGGCGTAGTTCATGCCGATGCAGATCACGGCGCTCGGCCGTGCGATCGGGGCGCCGACGCGCAGGGAGGAGGCATCCGCGAGCTCGGGGAGTTCTCCGGCATCGCGGGCGGCGGTGACGCGGGAGCCGAAGTCGCTCTCGAGGAAGGCTCCGTCCACATCGGATGTTACGGGGCGGAGGTCGAGGTATCGGTCGCCCTCCACGAGGACGGGGATCTCATTCCCGGGGGTGCCGAGCCGCGCGAACTTCATGTTTCTCCTGATCGGTCGGGAGGCCGCGACGAGGCGGCCGGTCTCGTTGACAGTATAGACATCGGATGTTTACACTCCAAGAGATCCGCACGGAGAAATCACCCGTGCATGGAGAGGAATCCCGTGAGCCGTATCGTCGCCCTCGACACCACCGACATCCGCTTCCCCACGTCTCTGAGCCTGGACGGGTCGGATGCGATGAACCCCGACCCCGACTACTCGGCCGCGTACGTCATCGTGCGCACCGACGCGGACGACGACATCGAGGGGCACGCCTTCGTCTTCACGATCGGCCGCGGCAACGACGTGCAGGTCGCCGCGATCGACGCGCTCGCCGGCCACCTGGTCGGACGCGAGATCGAGCCTCTGCTCGACGACATGGGCGGCACGTTCCGTGACATCATCGGCGACTCGCAGCTGCGCTGGCTCGGCCCCGAGAAGGGCGTCATGCACATGGACATCGGCGCGGTCATCAACGCGCTGTGGGACATCAAGGCCAAGCGTGCGGGCCTCCCGCTCTGGCAGCTCCTCGCCCGCATGACGCCGGAGGAGCTCGTCGACCTCGTCGACTTCCGCTACCTCACCAACGCCCTCACCCGCGAGGACGCCCTCGGGATCCTGCGGGCCGCAGAGCCCGGTAGGGCCGAGCGGGAGCAGCAGCTGCTCGCCACCGGCTACCCGGGCTACACGACCAGCCCCGGCTGGCTCGGCTACTCCGATGAGAAGCTCGAACGCCTCGCCCGCGAGGCCATGGCCGACGGTTTCACCCAGATCAAGCTCAAGGTCGGCGCCGACCTGCAGGACGACATCCGCCGCTTCCGCAAGGCGCGCGAGGTGTGCGGCCCGGACTTCCCGATCGCGATCGACGCGAACCAGCGCTGGGAGGTGTCCGAGGCGATCGAATGGGTGAACGCGCTCGCCGAGTTCCACCCCGCGTGGATCGAGGAGCCCACGAGTCCCGACGACGTGCTCGGTCACGCCGAGATCGCCAGAGGCATCGCCCCGATCCGCGTCGCCACCGGTGAGCACGCGCAGAACCGCGTCATCTTCAAGCAGCTGCTGCAGGCCGAGGCCATCTCCGTCATGCAGATCGACGCCGTGCGCGTCGCGGGCGTGAACGAGAACATCGCCAACCTGCTGCTCGCCGCCAAGTTCGGGGTGCCGGTCTGCCCGCATGCCGGCGGTGTCGGCCTGTGCGAGGCCGTGCAGCACCTGTCGATGTTCGACTTCGTCGCCGTCGCCGGCACGCGCGAGGGCCGGATGATCGAGTTCGTCGACCACCTGCACGAGCACTTCGTGGTGCCGACCGACATCCAGGGCGGCTCTTACATGGCTCCCACCGCACCGGGCACGGGCATGGAGATGAAGGCTGAGAGCATCGCCGAGTACACCTGGACGGGCGCGCATGTCGGCGTCTGACGGTGTGATCGTGCCGGACCGCCTGACCGTCCCGACTCTCGGCTATGGTGCCGCGAACGTCGGCAACCTCTTCCGTGAGCTGTCCGACGACGACGCGTGGGCCGTGTTGGACGCGGCGTGGGAGAACGGCATCCGCTTCTACGACACCGCTCCGCACTACGGCCTCGGGCTCTCCGAACGTCGCCTCGGCACCTTCCTGCAGACCAAGCCGCGCGACGAGTACGTGCTCTCGACCAAGGTCGGCCGGCTGCTGCGCCCGAACCCCGACCACGCCGGCGGCCTCGACACCGCGAACGACTTCCATGTGCCTGACGACCTCCAGCGCGTGTGGGACTTCTCGGCGGACGGCATCCGGAGGAGCCTGGACGAGTCCCGCGAGCGGCTCGGCATCGAGCGCATCGACCTCCTCTACCTGCACGACCCGGAGCGGCACGACCTCGACCTCGCGCTCGCCGAGGCCCTTCCGGCCCTGGAGCAGCGGCGCGCGGACGGCGAGGTGACCGCGATCGGTATCGGCTCGATGGTGTCGGAAGCCCTCGCGGCATCCGTGCGTTCCGCCGACCTCGACCTCGTGATGGTGGCCGGCCGCTACACGCTGTTGGAGCAGCCCGCAGCGGTCGACGTGCTGCCCGCGTGCCGGGAGACCGGGACCGGGATCGTCGCGGCGTCGGTGTTCAACTCCGGACTGCTGGCCTCGAACGAGCCGCGGAGGGATGGCCGCTACGAGTACGGGCAGCTCCCCGACGAGCTGTGGGACCGCCTGGTGCGCATCGCCGCGGTGTGCGCCGACCACGATGTGCCCCTGCCGGCCGCGGCGATCCAGTTCCCGTTGCAGTCCGAGGTCGTACGCTCGGTCGTGGTGGGTGGCAGTCGTCCGGCGCAGCTGCAGCAGAATGCGGAGTATGCCGCCCTCGACATCCCGGCCGCGCTGTGGGACAACCTCGCAGCGGAGGGGCTCATCCCGGCCGGCTCAGGCGTCTCCTGAACCACCCGACGGCTCGACGAGAGGAGCACTCGTGCTCGAAGGAATCCATCCCCTGCTGACGGGAGAGCTGCTGCTGCACCTCGACCGCATGGGGCACTCCGATGCCGTGGTCGTCGCCGACGCGCACTTCCCCGCGTGGGGTCTGGGCGCACGTGTGATCGACCTGCCCGGCACCACGACGCCTGAGGTGGTGGCTGCCATCCGCACCGTGCTGCCGCTGGACGACGCCCCCGGCCTCGATCTGATGACCTCGGCCGACGGCGAGGTGCTCGACGTGCAGCGCGAGCTCATGGCGGCGGCGGGCACAGCCGTGGACACGACGGCCTTCGTCGAGCGGTTCGCCTACTACGAGGTCGCGAAGACCGCGTATCTGATGGTGCGCACGGGTGAGACGCGCAAATACGGCAACGCGCTGCTGCGCAAGGGTGTGGTCGGCCACCCCTCGGCCTGACGAAGGAGCGAAGCCTCGCGGCAGCCAGAGAACGACCGTCTCAGCGACCGACGGTCGACTCCCGCACGATGAGCTCGGCGGGGAACGGCGTCGTCGCGGGCGGGGGTGCCGAGGGGTCGGCGAGCTGTGCCAGCAGGGCGATCCCGGCGGCGCGGCCGATCTCGTAGCCGGGCTGGCGCACGCTGGTGAGTGGGACGACACCCTGGTGCGCCTGGGCGACGTCGTCGAACCCGATGAGTGCGATCTCCTCCGGCACGCGGACGCGGTGGCGCAGGAGCTGCGTGAGCACGCCGAGCGCCACCATGTCGTTCGCGGCGAACACCGCGTCGGGCCGCTCGGCGGGGGGCAGGGCGATGATCCGCATGCCGGCCTCCAGGCCGTCCTCGGTCGCCAAGTGCGGCACTTCGACCGTCGACACCGTCGCGTCCGTGTCGGCGACGGCTTCGCGGAGCCCGGCCAGACGATCGTTCGACTGGCTCACCGCCGGGTTGCCGAGGAACAGGATGCGTCGTCGCCCGAGATCGACGAGGTGCTTCCCCGCGAGGCGGCCGCCGGCACGATCGTCGAACAGCACGGATGCGACCTTCGATGAGTCGGGGATCGGTCCCACCACGGCCGAGCGGATGCCGCGATCGGCGAGCGCCTCGAGGCGCGGTACGACGTCGCCGAGCGGATAGATGACGATGCCCTGCACACGGTGCGCCTCGAACATGTCGAGGTTGCGTCGCTCCTGTGTCTCGTCGCGGTCGCTGTTGCTGAAGAAGAGCGACCAGCCGCCCTCGCGCGCCACGTCCTCGACGCCGCGCGAGAGGTCGTGGAAGTAGGGCAGCCAGGCATCGAGGAGGATGAGCGCCAGCGCCTTGCTGGAGCCGGCCCGCAGCTGCCGAGCGGATTCGTTGGGCACGAAGTCGAGCTCTTCGATCGCGGCCCGTACCCGCTCGCGGCTCGCGGCTCCGAGCACGTGCGGGTGATTGAGGTAGTTCGACACGGTGGAGGAGGAGACTCCCGCGAGGGCGGCGACGTCCTTGACGCTCGCTGGCATGGGGCTCCTTCATCTTCTTCGTCTTCGTCGTCTTCGTCGTCGCCGCGGCGATCGGGGCTCCTGACCGCGGTGGCGGCCTCAGGATATCGGAGGAGTTGCAACGTGCCAAGAAAGTTCTTGACACCGCTGCCGCCCCCGACGTAGCGTGACTCGCACACCGGACTTGGCACGTGCCAAGTCCGGGGCGGCGACGGTGCCGGACACCCGCTGTGAGAGGTCACATGAACATCGGCTGTCACGGTCTGGTCTGGACGGGGAATTTCGATGCCGAGGGCATCCGTCTGGCGGTGCAGAAGACCAAGGAGGCGGGCTTCGACCTCATCGAGTTCCCGCTGATGGATCCGTTCTCCTTCGACGTCGCGGTCGCGAAGGATGCTCTCGAGGAATACGGCCTCGACGTCAGTGCGTCGCTCGGCCTGTCCGAGGCGACCGACGTCACGAGCTCCGACCCCGTGATCGTCGCGGCCGGTGAAGCCCTGCTCATCAAGGCCGTCGACGTGCTCGCGGATCTCGGAGGGAAGCACTTCTGCGGCGTGATCTACAGCGCGATGAAGAAGTACATGGAGCCGGTGACCACCGAAGGGCTCGCGAGCAGCCGGGACGTGATCGCGCGGGTGGCCGACCATGCCTCCGAGCGCGGAGTGTCGGTCTCGCTCGAGGTTGTGAACCGCTACGAGACGAACGTGCTCAACACGGCGCGGCAGGCTCTCGCGTACGTCGCCGAGGTCGACCGGCCGAATCTCGGGATCCACATCGACACGTACCACATGAACATCGAGGAGTCGGATATGTTCGCGCCGGTCCTCGATGCCGCCCCCGCCCTGCGCTACGTGCACATCGGCGAGAGCCACCGCGGCTATCTGGGAACCGGCACCGTCGACTTCGACGCGTTCTTCAAGGCGCTCGGGCGCATCGGGTACGACGGTCCGATCGTGTTCGAGTCGTTCTCGTCGGCGGTCGTCGCCCCTGACCTCAGCCGCATGCTCGGCATCTGGCGGAACCTCTGGAACGACAACGTCGAGCTGGGTGCCCACGCGAACGCCTACATCCGCGACAAGCTCGTCGCGGTCGAGTCGATCCGCCTGCACTGAGTCGGTGAAGCGCGGGAAAGATCAAGATGTCATTACAGGTCTTCCCAACCTCGTCGACGTTAGATACATTTAGATACAACTTGCGCTGCCCGTAGCGTAGGACGCAGAATTGATCCGATGTTTGCGGCGGAATGATCCGTCGACATCGAAGCAGAACCTTCAAGGAAGCAGGTGAGCGCATGAGTGGACCCATCCTCCGGGTCGAGGGGATCAGCAAAGGATTCCCCGGCGTGCAGGCGCTGAAGGACGTGCACCTCGAGGTGCACGCCGGCGAGGTGCTCGTGCTCGTGGGTGAGAACGGCGCGGGAAAGTCGACCCTGATGAAGATCCTCTCCGGGATCTACACCAAGGACGAGGGGACGATCACGTTCGAGGGTCAGGAGGTCGAGCTCACGAGCCCTCTTCAGGCGCAGGAGCTCGGCATCACGATCATCCATCAGGAGCTCAACCTGATGCCCGATCTGACCGTGGCGCAGAACATCTACGTGGGGCGGGAGCCGACGACGGGCCCGTTCCTGTCGGAGCGCAAGCTCAACGCCCAGACCGCAGACCTGCTGCAGCGCCTCGACATCCACCTGAACCCGCGGCAACTCGTCGGCGAGCTCACGGTGGCCGAGCAGCAGATGGTCGAGATCGCCAAGGCCCTGTCGTTCAACGCCAAGGTGCTCATCATGGACGAGCCCACCTCGGCCCTCACCGACACCGAGGTCGAGACGCTGTTCGTGCTGATCGAGCAGCTCAAGGCGCGTGGCACCGGGATCGTCTACATCTCGCACCGCATGGACGAGCTGCGTCGCCTGGCCGATCGGGTGACCGTCCTGCGTGATGGCACATACATCGGATCACTCGACCGGTCCGAGATCACCATCCCGACGATCATCGAGATGATGGTCGGACGTGTGATCGACGAGGGAACCCGTCCTCAGGCCCGCGAGCACGCCAACGACCCGATCGTCCTCGATGTGCAGGGGCTGTCGACCAGGAACCTTCTCAAGGACGTGTCCTTCCAGCTGCACAAGGGCGAGATCCTCGGGTTCGCCGGGCTGATGGGTGCGGGACGCACCGAGACCGCGAGGGCGGTGATCGGCGCCGACCATCGCGACGGCGGCACCATCGCGATCGACGGTCGCACCGTGAAGATCGCCCAGCCCGCCGACGCGGTGCAGCACGGCGTCGGCTACCTCTCGGAGGACCGCAAGCTCCTCGGGCTGATGCTCGAGCAGGACGTGACGTTCAACACCGTGCTGGCCTCGCTCGGCTCCTACGCCAACGCGATCGGCTGGATGGGCGACAGCAAGGCCAAGAACCGCACCAAGGAGTACGTGCAGCAGCTGCGGGTGAAGACCCCCTCGGTCAACCAGGTGGTCAAGCTCCTCTCCGGAGGCAACCAGCAGAAGGTCGTCATCGCCCGGTGGCTGATGCGCGACTGCGACATCCTCATCTTCGACGAACCGACGCGAGGCATCGACGTCGGAGCGAAGGAGGAGATCTACCGCCTCATGCAGCAGCTCGCTGATGCAGGCAAATCCATCATCGTCATCTCATCCGAGCTCCCGGAGATCCTCCGCGTGGCGAACCGCATCGCGGTGTTCGCCAACGGCCGCATCACCGGGACGCTCCGCAACGAGGAAGCAAGCCAGGAGAAGATCATGCAACTCGCAGCCCACGGGGAGGAAGACTGATGAGCGCTCCGCAGCAGCCCGGATCGTCGACGACGACGATCATCCAGACCGCCGTGAACGAGAACACGGACAAGAGAGACGTCGGCGCGTTCCTGAAACGTCAGTTCCAGCAGTCGCTGGCGTTCGGCACGCTCATCGTGCTGATCATCTTCTTCTCGATCGCCAGCCCGAACTTCTTCACCTTCAGCAACATCGCCACGGTGCTGCTGTCGACGGCGGTCATCGGCATCCTCGCCCTCGGCACCACCTTCGTCATCATCACCGGCGGCATCGACCTGTCGATCGGCACCGGCATGGCGCTGTGCGCCGTGATGACGGGTGTGTTCGTGACCAACATGGGGCTCCCGGTGTGGGTCGGCGTGATCGGCGGCATCCTGACCGGTGTGCTGATGGGGCTCGTGAACGGTGTGAACATCACGTTCCTCCGCCTCCCGCCGTTCATCGCCACCCTCGCGATGATGATGATCGCGGGCGGCCTCGCCCTCGTGATCTCGGGTGTCGCACCGATCTACTTCTCGACGTCGGCCCCCGACTTCAAGAAGATCGCCCTCGGCGTGATCATCCCCGGCATCCCGAACGCCGTGCTCGTGACAGCGGTGCTCGCGGTCATCGCGTACCTGGTGCTGTCGAAGACGCTTCTCGGCCGGTACACGTTCGCGATCGGCTCGAACGAGGAGGCCACGCGCCTCTCGGGCGTCAACACGCGTCGTTGGACGATCCTCATCTACATGTTCGCCGGAGCTTTCACCGGGGTCGCCGGCATCGTCATCGCCTCGCGGCTCGATTCAGCCCAGCCGCAGATCGGCACCGGATACGAGCTGCAGGCGATCGCCGCGGTCATCATCGGCGGCACCTCGCTGCTGGGAGGACGTGGATCCATCCTCGGCACCGTGATCGGCGCCCTCATCATGAGCGTGCTCGTGAACGGGTTGCGCATCATGTCGATCCAGCCCGAGTGGCAGAACATCGTCGTCGGCGTGGTCGTGCTGCTCGCGGTGTTCCTCGACTCGCTGCGCAACCGACAGCGCACCTGAGACCTGGACGGCGGCGAAAACCCGTGCCCGTCGTCGTCCTCCGGCCCCGGCCGACACCCCGCGGAGACATCCGCACAGGCACCTGGAATGTCCACAGCGCCGGCTCGTCCGGCATCCACACAGAACAAACCGAGTCGTACCCAAACAATGGAGTTTTCATGAAATTCGGGAAGAAGACCGCACTCGTGGCCCTGGTGGCCGCATCCGCACTGGTGTTCGCCGGCTGTGCCGGCGGAGGCGGCGACGTGATCGAAGAGGGCTCGAGCAGCGGCGGCAGCAGCGACGGCGAGATGTACATCGCCATGGTCTCGAAGGGCTTCCAGCACCAGTTCTGGCAGGCCGTCAAGAAGGGAGCGGAGGACAAGGCGAAGGAGCTCGGCGTGAAGATCACGTTCGAGGGTCCTGCCGCCGAGACCGAGATCGCGCAGCAGCTCGAGATGCTGACCGCCGCGATCGACAAGAACCCGGACGCCATCGCCTACGCCGCCCTCGACCCCGAGGCGTGCGTCGCCCCGCTCGAGCAGGCCAAGGCGAAGGACATCCCCGTCGTCTACTTCGACGCCCCCTGCAACGGCGACGTCGGGCTCAGCCTGTCGGCCACCGACAGCAAGGTCGCCGGTGCGCTCGCTGCCGAGCACATGGCCGACCTGATCGGCGGCGAGGGCCAGGTCGCCATCGTCGGTCACTCGCAGATCAACTCGACCGGTGTCGAGCGCCGCGACGGCTTCGTCGACAAGATCGAGGCGGACTACCCCGACATCGAGATCGTCGACATCCAGTACGGTGACGGCGACCACCTCAAGTCGGCCGACATCGCCAAGACCCTGATCGCGGCCCACCCCGACCTCAAGGGCATCTACGGCACCAACGAAGGCTCCGCCATCGGTGTCGTGAACGCCGTGAACGAGCTGGGCCTCGAGAAGGGCAAGATCACGATCGTCGGCTTCGACTCCGGCGCAGCGCAGATCAACGCCATCAAGGACGGCACCATGGCCGGCGCCATCACGCAGGACCCGATCGGCATCGGCGCACAGGTCGTGCAGGCCGCCTACGACGCCGCCAACGGCGACTCCGTCGAGAAGTTCTACGACACCGGTTCGTACTGGTACGACAAGAGCAACATCGACGATGAGAAGATCGCGGCCGTGCTCTACGAGTGACACCGCAACGCTGAAGAAGCCCCTCACCTCCGGGTGGGGGGCTTCTTCGTGTCCGGACGCGGGCGGGGGATGGAATTCCACGATCGAGTCCGGGAATCGAGGTCAGGATCTGTCCGCGGTGACTGTCAGAGTGATCGCGACGAAAGGACTCACACCATGAGCAGCACACCCGCCCGCCCGGCTGGATCGAACACCATCAACCCCTTCCTCATGACCGATGACGCCGCCCGCATCATCGACTTCGTGATCGAGGTCTTCAGGGCGACCGATGTCCCCGAGGCCCGCACCGTCGACACCGACGGACTCATCCTGCATTCCGAGCTGCGCATCGGCGACTCCGTCATCACGGTCGCCGACCGTAAGCCGGACTGGCCCTTCACCCCCGGATTCATACAGGTGTACGTCGACGACGTCGAGGGAACGCTCGCACGAGCCGTCGGACTCGGCGCCCGTATCGTGACCCGGCCGACGGACTTCTTCGGAGACACGTTCTCGCGCTTCGCCGATCCCTCGGGAAATCTCTGGTGGGTATACGCCCACGTTCCGCAGGAGCAGACGTGGGACGCGGACGGAACGGACGCATCCACGTGGAACGGATCGGCGGAAGACGCGGGCGCGGACGACCGCGATGCCGCCGAGGCGGACTGGTCGAGCTTCACGTCACCCGAGCTCGAGTACATCCACGAAAGCCTCGTCGAGGCGATGGCGTCCTTGCGGGATCCTCGGCTCGATCGCTGACGGCGACGGATCGTCAGATCCGACGGAGGAAGGTGAGCTGCGACGAGGGTTCGACGATGAGCTCCTGCAGCGCGGTGTTGAAGGGGACACCGGCGGGGGCGGAGAGATGGGCGTGGAAGGCCGCCTCATCGCGGTAGACCTCGTACACGAAGAAGCGGTCGGGATCGTCGACGAGCCGGGACGCGTCGAAGACGAGGTTGCCCTCCTCGGCGCGCACGACATCGGCGAACGCACGCAGCAGGGTGGCCACCATGTCCCCGGTGCCTGGTCGTGCAGTGAAGGTGGCATGCAGGACGGTCGGCTCTGACACGGTGTCTCCTCGGGGCTGTCGGATGCGGATGTGGATGCCCATGTGCATGCTCTTGTTCCGGCCCATGCTCGGGTTCAGGTGGAGAGCGTCAGCAGTCGGGCCGGTGTGGTCGCGAGCATCCGGTGCACGGCTTCGTCGCCGATCGCGTCGCGCAGGCGTGGGAGGTAGCGCTCGCCGAGGTAGGCGAGTCCTGGCATGCCGCCGTAGGCGACGTACCGCGTGCGACGAGCCACGTCGCCACCGAGCACGATCCGGTCCCCGGCGCCGCGCTCCACGACAGCGACCGTCAGGGCGAGCAGCTCGGCATCGGAGCGGGTGCGGGGTCGTGCGAAGCCGTCGTAGCCGAGGTGGGCTCCGCGTTCCGCGAGGGAGACGTGCAGGCCGGGATCGGGGTCGCGGTCGGCGTGTGCGAGCACGACGCGGTCGGCGGACACCCCCTCGGCCGCGAGCAGATCGAGCACCTCGTGAGCCGCCGTGCCGAATTCCAGGTGCACCATGACCGGCGCCCCCGTCGCGCGGTGCGCCTCGGCCACCGCGACCAGCGTGGTGCGCTCGAACGGGCTGATGCGCCAGTAGTCGGCGCCGCCCTTGAGCATCCCGGCGCGCACGGGTGCGCCGTCGGGCGCTGCGGCGATGGACACCTCTGGGGCCTCGAAGAGCTCCGCGTCGTCGGCGGGCATGCCGCGTGTGATGTCGGCGATGAAGAGGGCGGCCAGACGGTCGGCGGTCCACACCTGCATCGGATGGTCTGCGCCGTAGTGGGCTTCACGGTGTCGGCCGGTCGTCGCGACGATGTGCAGTCCGGTCGACGCACTGATCCGCGCCAGGGCGGAGGCGTCGCGGCCGACACCGAAGGGGGTGGCATCCACCATCGCCTCGAATCCGCTCGCCTGCAGCAGCGCCGCCTCTTCGCCCGAGGCCTTCTCGTCGTCGAGCTCGTCTCCCGGCAGCAGCGGCGACACCTGGAACAGGTGCTCGTGGTAGTCCACGCGCCCGAGCAGCGCCGGGGCGATGTCCCCGAGCACCGTGCGGACGACGGCGGACATCAGCGCACCGACTCCGCGGCCTCGGCGAGTCGCTCGACGGTCTCGGGTGTGAGATCGAGCTCGAACACGTCGGCGACGACCTGCGACCAGCCGTGGATGAAGTAGCGCCAGCCGTCGACCACGTGCAGGTCGCGAAACGTGGCCTGCGCTTCGGCCTGATGGAGGAACTCGAGCGAGCCGCGGTAGTTGAACTCCCACGCGTACGCGCCATCGGGGAACACCACCGCGTCGGTCAGGGGGGAGCCGGGGCGGTCCTTCCCGAGTCCCGTCGCATTGGCGATCACCGAGCCGGCCGGCGCAGCCGCGACGAGGGCATCGGCTTCTTCCGGCGTCGTGGTGACGACGTATTCGATCAACCCCTCACGGGTGCCGTGCTGGCGGTGCACCTCGCGCAGGTGGTCGAGCTTGTCCTGCGTGCGGGCGGTCACTGTGATCCTCGACGGGGCGTCGGGGCGTTCGGCGAGAGCCCAGCTGAGCGCGGTGCCCGAGCCTCCGGCCCCCAGGATCACGACCGCAGCCCCCGTGCGGGTGAAGTGGTCCGTGGGCAGGAAGTCGTTCAGCGCGAGGTCGACCGTGATCGGGTCCTTGGCCCTCCCCGACAGCGTCCGCCCCCGCTTGGAGATGCTGGAGATCTCGGAGCACGACACCGCGAACGGGTCGAGTTCGTCGAACAGGTCGGAGGCGGCGGCGAACACGTTCATCTTGTGCGTGGTCACCAGGGCCCCGCGGTGGTGCGGATCGTCGCGGATCTGCTCGACCATCGCGCGATACTGCGCCGGGTCGGCATCCATCGGCAGGTCGTGACCGACCAGGGTGCGCGTCGGCAGGTCGAGGATGTCGGCCCAGAGCGGGAACACCTTCATGATCGACGACGAGGCGGTGGTCACCCCGACGAAGCCCATGTAGTCGGCGGAGGCGGTGCCGGATGCGGAGGTCACGGCGTCGGAGGCGGTGGTCATCGGGTCTCCTCGGAGGCGGGGATCGGGACGGGATGCGCGGGCTCGCCGCCGGAGAGGACGGCGATCACGTCGGCGAGCGAGAGGGAGCCCATGTTGTCGACCGCCTGGGTGGTCTGCGCGCCGAGGTGCGGGGTCACGATGACCCGGTCGGCGAGCTCCGGCGCGAGCAGGGGACTCGCGTGCGCTGCGGTGTCCCCGTCGAGCGTGTCGGCCGCGTAACCGGCGAGCACGCCGTCGTGCAGTGCCCTGGCCACTGCGGCCTCGTCGACCAGGTCCCCTCGGGCGGTGTTGACCAGCACCGTGCCTGGCCGCATGCCGGCGAGGCGCTCCGCATCGACGAGTCGCTGGCCGCCCGGGGCGTGCAGAGTGATCACGTCGGCCGCGCGGAACAGGTCGTCGACCGAGGCGGGTTCCGCCCCGCGGGCGCGCACCACGTCGTCGGGCACGAACGGGTCGGCCGCGAGCACGCGCGGACCGAAGCCGCTCAGACGCGCAGCGACGCCCTGGCCGATCCGGCCGAAGCCGACGATGCCGACCGTGGCGGCGCCGAGCTCCCGTCCGCGCCGAACCCCCCAGTCGCCCGCGCGCACCCGGCGGTCGCCGTCCGGCACGAACCGCAGCGCGGCCAGCATCAGACTGACCGCGTGATCGGCCACGGCGTCGGCGTTCGCGCCGGGGGTGTTCGTCACGGGGATGCCGCGAGCACGCGCGGCAGCGAGGTCGACCGACTCGGTGCCCACTCCGTAACGGGCGACGATCTTGAGCTTCGGGGCCGCGGCGAGGTGCGCATCGGTGATGGCGCCGGTTCCTGCGATCCAGGCATCGGCGCCGTGCAGCAGCGACCGCAGCTCGTCCATGTCGTGGTGCGCGGGCCCGCGGAGGACGCGGTGTCCGGACTGCGCTGCCCGCTCCACCAGATCGAGGTCGCCGTCCGAGAAGGATCGGCTGGTGACGAGGATCACAGCCATCAGCGCGGCCGTCCGGCGAACCACGGCGCGAGGGCCGCGTAGGCATCCGTGAACCGCGCGTGCCGTTCGGCGTACACGGCATGGCGGCCGGCATCCGGGGCGAACTCGGCGGTGACCTCGCTGAGGGCACGTGCTGCCGAGAAGTCGGTGATCCCGAGCCCGACCGCGGCCGTCACGGCGGCTCCGAGGCTGTTCGCCTCCTCGACGATCGTGCGGCGACGAACGGGAACTCCCCAGACGTCGGCGAGCACCGACAGGTACACGTCGCTCTGCGCTCCGCCGCCGACCGCATCGATGCGGTCGATCACGGCGCCCGACGCGCGGAATGCCTGGATGCAGCTGAGCAGGTTGAACGCGGTGCCCTCCAGCACGGCGCGAACGAGGTGGGCCCGACCGTGGTGTCGCGAGAGACCGACGAATGCGCCACGGGCGTCCGGGTCCCACAGCGGGGAGCGCTCACCGAGCAGGTACGGGAGGAAGTAGAGGTCGTCGGTGTCGACATCGGCGGAGGCCTCGGCCGTCAGCCGTCCGGTCTCCGGGTGGGCGGGGTCGGGGGAGAGGGCCTCGGCGATCCACTGCACGGAGGCACCGCCGGCCTGCATGGTCGCCGTGGGCACGAACGAGCCGGGGACGACGTTGTCGAACGTGAAGGTGCGCATTCCCGGATCGTGCAGCGGAGCGTCCGCTGCGAACGAGATCCACGACGAGGTGCCGAGGCACACGTAGGCGCCGTCCTCCGGAGCGACCACGCCCGATCCGACCGCGGCCAGGGGGCCGTCGCCGCCGCCCATCACCACACGCACGCCCGTGTGCAGCCCGAGCGAGGTCGCAGCGGCATCCGTCAGCGCTCCCGCGATCTGCGTCGACTCGAGGATCTCGGGGAACAGCGCGCGGTCGAGGCGTGCGGCCCGCAGCACCTCGTCCGACCAGGTGCCGGCCGCCTGGTCGTAGGCGTTGGTGCCTGACGCGTCGGAACGGTCCGTCGCCAGACGCCCGGTGAGGCGCAGCACGATGAAGTCCTTCGCGACACAGACCCGGCGCACGCGCGCCCAGACGTCGGGCTCGTTGTCGCGCACCCACATGATCTTCTCGACCGAGTAGGTGGGGTTCAGACGGTGCCCCAGGATCCCGTACGCGCGTTCGGCGCCGATCGCGTCCTCGAGCTCGCGCTGCTGGGCTCCGGCTCTCGTGTCGGCCCAGATGATCGCCGGTCGCGCGGGCTCGCCCTCGGCATCGAGGAGGACGGCGCCCATCATCTGTCCGCTCACCACGAGTCCGACGATGTCGCTCGTGGGCGTGCTGGTGCGGGCGATCAGGTCACGTGTGGCGGCGACGACCGCGTTCCACCAGTCGTCCGGGTTCTGCTCGGCGACGCCGCCCGCGGCGAAGTGCGCGGGGTAGGCGACGGTGACCGAGGCGACGATCCGGCCGTCGTCGTGGTGCAGGGAGGCCTTGTTCCCCGTCGTGCCCAGGTCGTGCGCGATGATCATGGCGGCGCCTATCCCGCGTACGGACGCAGCTCGACGCCCTCGGGCGACCGGTAAGCCCGCGAACCCATCCCGTGCTCCAGCACCCAGCCGTAGTCGTGGCCCGCTCCACCCGGGTACACCGCGAGGAAGGAGTACGGCTCGTCGCCGGTGTTCACCGAGCGGTGCGCCCACCCAGGCGGGATGTAGCCGATCGTGCCAGGGAGCATGTCGAGCCATTCGGTGCGCTCGCCGTCGAACATGAGCAGTCCGCCGCGACCTTTCAGCGCCAGGTAGATCTCGCCCTGATGGTTCGGGTGCTGGTGGCCCTTGGTCATCCAGAGCTCTCCGCTCGTGTCCCCGGGCATGATCGTGGTGATCGACTGGGGCAGCTCGCGGTCGACCTCGGGCACGGGGGAGCTGACCACGGTGTAGACCACGGGGTTCTCGCCGGCTGATGCCGTTGCCCAGGCCTCTGCGTCGAGGAAGAGCCCTTCGAGGTCGGACATCCGCCGGGTGAGAGTCGGCCCTTCGGGCGAGAGCGTGAGCTTCTCGGCGTCGAAGGCGATCGCCAGGGGGGAGATCGGCGGGGCGTGGAACTCGGGCATCGGTGCTCCTCGTAACGGGTGCTGCGACGCTGCGCAACCTGTAATGACAGGTTCACCCTACCTGTTATGACAGGTGGCGTCCAGAGCGGGTTGCACCCTCGCACGCGATGAGGATGAGCGCGCGCGCAGCGACGGGCTCCCCGGTCCGGTGCACGGCACACCGCGGAGAGCCCGCCCTGTACTCGGGTCAGCTCGCGCCCGACCCCGCGACCGCAGCATCGATGAGGTCGGCGATCGCCGCCGGCTGCGAGGCCAGCGAGGCGTGGCTGGCGTCGAGCTCGACGACCTGACGCGGGTTCATGCGCGTCGCCATGCGTCGTTCGTTGTCGGGATTGATCATCCGGTCGGCGGTCGAGACCTGGTACCAGGTGGGCTTCGCCTTCCATGCGGGCGTCGTCACGGTGTCACCGAACGTCGACCCCAGGGGGGCCTTCTGGGTGACGGCCATGACCAGCGCGTCGTCGGCGGAGAGGTCCTGGGCGAAGCTCTCGTGGAAGCGGTCCTGTGCGATCCACAGATAGCCGTCCGAGTCGGGGGCGATGGCGTCGACCGCGGCCGGTGGGTTCTCCTGAGTGATCTGCCCTGCGCTCTCGCCGGCGTCGGGAGCGAACGCCGCCACGTAGACGAGGCCCACCACGTTGGGCAGGTCGCCGGCCTCCGTGATGACGGCGCCGCCGTAGGAGTGCCCGACGAGGAGGACGGGGCCGTCGATCTGACGGACCATCTTCTGCGTGCGCTCTGCGTCGTCGGCGAGGGAGGTGAGCGGGTTCTCGACCGCGTGCAGATCGTCGTAGCCGCGGCGACGGAGTTCGAGGATCAGGGGACCCCAGTGAGCCGCCCCTCCCCAGAAGCCGTGGACCAGGACGATGGCGGGCTTGTCGGACATGTTCGTCTCCTGTCTTTCGCGGTCGCTCGTGCAGTGCGCGCGTGACCTTCGGTTGGTTCCTGGTCTGGAACCAAGAAGAGAGTAGGTTGGACTCTGGGGCAAAAACCATGACTGATGACCTGCGAAAACATGCCGATCCTGCATCGACTGCCGATCATGCCGTGGACGCGCTCTCGGAAGCACTCCTGCACGCTCGCCTGGACGGGCGGGACGCGATGCTCTACGCGCCGCCCGCTCCTTTCCACGTGGACATCCCCTCGGGCGTCACTCGAGTGCACTTCGCCGTCGACTCGCGGCTGATCGTCCGGGTCGACGGTCAGGCGATGCCGATCGTGCTCGAGCCCCGTGATTTCGTGCTGGTCCGTCAGGGGCTCGCGCACAGCATTGCCACCGCCGATTCGACGGTCCCTGCCCGCGAGCTGGTCGAGTCCGACCGCGGCACCGGCGCGGAGGCGGCGCCGGGCTGGGTCACCGGCGAGTTCCGCGCGCAGAGCGAGCTCGGCGGCCCGTCGATGGCTGCTCTTCCCCCGGTGGTGCACATATCGTCGGCCCGGCCGGGAAACGAGTGGCTGGGGCTGAGCCTGCGACTGCTGCTCGATGAGCTCGGACAGCGCCGACCCGGCGCGTGCATCATGATCTCGCGCATCCTGGACCTGGTCTTCATCCATGCCCTGCGGGAGTGGTCGGCCTCCGACAAGGTCGAGCCGGGGTGGCTGGCCACCGCGCTCGACCAGACCCTCGCGCCGGCCTTGGCGGCGATCCACCGTAATCCCGAGCATCCGTGGACGGTCGACGACCTCGCAGCCCTGACGCACCAGTCACGGTCCGCCTTCGCCCACCGGTTCACCGCCGTCGTCGGTCAGTCGCCTGCCGCCTACGTGGCGGAGCGTCGGATGCTTGCCGCCTCGAAGCTTCTCGAGACCACGGCGATGGCGGTCGGTGCCGTCGCGCATGCGGTCGGGTTCGAATCGGAGGCGGCGTTCTCGCGAGCCTTCCGCCGGCGCTTCGGTCGTTCACCGCTGGCCTGGCGGAAGCACTCCCGCCCGCGCATGGCGGGTGTCGGCGCGGGTGCGTCGGAGGAGGCTCCTGCGCCGGCTCAGGCTCAGGACTCTGCGTCGGCTCAGGATTCGGCGTCGGCTCAGGACTCGGCGCGGCGCGCGCGGTAGGCGGCGACGGCGTTGCGGTTCGCGCACGTGGTGGAGCAATAGCGCTTCGAGCGGTTGCGGGAGAGGTCGAGCGCGATGGCCTGGCAGGTATCGTCCTCGCAGACCGTGAGGCGCGAGCCCTCGTCAGCACGGATGACGTCGATCAGGGCCATCGCGGTCTCGATCAGGATGCGTTCGGCAAGGGGCTGTTCGTCCGCCACCGCGTGCAGATGCCAGTCCACGCCGTCATGACGGCGCAGCGCGGGGGTGAGGCGGGACTCCGCAAGGGCGTCGTTGACGTGCGCGGCCATCTCGTCGCGCGGCGCCAGCAGCATCGCACGGAGCCGGGGACGCAGTCCGCGAAGCGAGGCGACCTCGGCCTCATCGCGGTCCAGGCGGCCGGTGTAGGGGAACTCGTGGAGGAAGGTGCCCTCGTCGTCGATGTCGGTGAGTGTGTCCGGCTGCTCCGCCGAGTTCGCGAGCCAGACCGCGGAGCGCAACGCCTCTTCCGTGTCATCGGTGAAGATCATATTGACATGTTACAACGCGCGGGAGTAGCGTCATCGATCATGAGTACGGTGAGCAATGACGCGGTTGTGCACTCCGCCAGGGGCGTGCGTCTCGGGCTGCCGCTCGCCCTCGCCGCGGCCTTCGCCTTCGGCATGTCCGGCGGATGGGCGCGGGGGCTCATCGACGCAGGGTGGAGTCCCGGTGCCGCCGTCACCGCGCGCATCTGGGTCGCCGCCCTCGTGCTGCTCGTCCCCACGATCCTGTCGCTGCGAGGACGGTGGACGCTGCTGCGGCGCAATGCGGGCATGATCCTCGCCTACGGGCTGCTCGCGGTCGCCGCGACCCAGCTGTTCTACTTCCAGGCGGTCGCGGTGATGGACGTCGGGCTGGCGCTGCTCATCGAGTACACCGCCCCGGTCGCGGTACTGCTGTGGCTCTGGCTGCGGAGAGGGGAGCGGCCGAGCCGCAAGAGCCTGCTCGGTGCGGCGATCGCTTTCGTCGGGCTCGTGCTCATGCTCGACGTCCTCACGGGTGCCGACGTCAACGTGCCCGGAATCCTGTGGGCCCTCGGCGCCATGGCGGGCGCTGCCGCCTACTTCGTGCTGTCCGCCAAGGCCGACACGGGTTTGCCGCCCCTCGCCCTGGCCGGCAGCGGGCTCCTGCTCGGAGCGCTCGGGCTCACTGCGGCCGGCGCGATCGGCGTGCTGCCGATCGCATGGACGACCGACGACATCTCCTACCGGTTCGGCAGTGTTCCCTGGTTCGTCCCGGTGCTCGCGATGGGGGTGGTGGCGACCGCTCTCGCCTATCTGCTGGGCATCGCCTCGACGCGCATGCTGGGGTCGCGGCTCGCTTCCTTCGTCGCACTCGCGGAGGTCGTGGCCGCGCTGCTGTTCGGCTGGCTGCTGCTCGGCCAGCTCCCCGACCTGCTGCAGGCCTTCGGCGGTGTGCTGGTGTTGATCGGCGTGGTCGTGGTGAAGCTCGGCGAGCCCGCCCCTCGCGACCGGAGCGGGGTTTTGTATACGTACAGTCGGCGCAGGGGGTGAGAGGAGGAGCGCAGGGCGGGTTTATGTATACACTGAGGGGATGAGTCTCGTCGCTGAACGCACCTCCGCGGGTGACCGCGCGTATGCGGCGCTGCTCGACGGCATCCAGTCCGGTGCCCTGCCGGCCGGCTTCGTGCTCGGCGAGGTCGAGCAGGCCGAGCGCCTGGGAGTGAGCCGTACACCGATGCGCGAGGCGCTCCGTCGCCTGATCGCCGACGGGCTCGTGGTGCAGCAGTCTCCGCGCGTCACCGTCGTGGCAGACCTCGACGCCGACGACATCCGCTCCCTCTTCGAGATCCGTCGGGCGCTCGAGGAATCCTCGGCACGCCTCGCCGCCGCCCGGGGCGACGCGCAGCTCTTCGCAGCCCTCGCCGACGAGTTCGCGCATGTCGACCTCGACGCCGTCGAGGGTCGAGACGCCTATTACGCGCTCATCGCCCGCTTCGACGCGGCCCTCGACGCGGCCGTCGCCAACGACTACATCGCCTCCGCGCTGCGCACCGTGCGCACCCACCTCGTGAGAGTGCGGCGGATGGCCAGGGACAAGCCCGCCCGACTCGCCGCCTCCGCCGCCGAGCACCGCACCATCGCGGAAGCACTCGCCGCCCGCGACGGCGACCTCGCCGCCCATGCCACGCACGTGCACCTGCACAACGCGCTCGCCGGCATCCTCGACTCCCTCGATTCCCGTAACAGTGAAGGATAAGAAATGACCGTCAGCCACCACGTCCGTGTGCACCGCAGCGACGAGAACCTCGCCAGGGAAGACCAGCTCGCCTGGAAGATCGCCGAGGTCGCCGCCGACCGGGTCGAGGTCGAGCAGCCCGTCGTCGACATGATCATCAACCGCATCATCGACAACGCGTCGGTGGCCGCCGCTTCCCTCACCCGTGCGCCGATCAACGCGGCTCGTGCGCAGGCGTTCAGCCACCCCGTCTCGACCGGCGGCGTCGGCGCGAACCTCTTCGGCGCCGCGCTCGATCACCGCACCAGCCCCGAGTGGGCGGCCTGGGCGAACGGCGTCGCCGTGCGTGAACTCGACTACCACGACACATTCCTCGCAGCCGAGTACTCGCACCCCGGCGACAACATCCCGCCGATCCTCGCGGTCGCTCAGCACACCGGCAAGGACGGCCAGGCTCTCGTGCGCGGCATCGCCACCGGCTACGAGATCCAGATGGACCTGGTGCGCGCGATCTGCCTGCACAAGCACAAGATCGACCACGTCGCCCACCTCGGCCCGTCCGCGGCCGCCGGTATCGGCACTCTCCTCGGTCTCGACGTCGAGACGATCTACCAGGCGGTCGGCCAGGCGCTGCACACCACGACCGCCACCCGCCAGAGCCGCAAGGGTGAGATCTCCACCTGGAAGGCGCACGCCCCGGCCTTCGCCGGGAAGATGGCCGTCGAGGCGGTCGACCGGGCGATGCGCGGTCAGACCAGCCCCGCGCCGATCTACGAAGGTGAAGACGGCGTGATCGCGTGGATGCTCGACGGCAAGGACGCCGCGTACGACGTGCCGCTGCCCGCCGCCGGCGAGCCCAAGCGCGCGATCCTGGACTCGTACACGAAGGAGCACTCCGCCGAGTACCAGGCGCAGGCGCTGATCGACCTCGCCCGCAAGCTCGGCCTGCAGAACCCCGCGCTGCGCGACCCTGCGAACATCGAGTCCATCGTCATCCACACCAGCCACCACACGCACAACGTGATCGGCTCGGGCGCGAACGACCCGCAGAAGTACGACCCCACCGCGTCGCGCGAGACCCTCGACCACTCGGTGCCGTACATCTTCGCGGTGGCCCTGCAGGACGGCGGCTGGCACCACGTCGACTCCTATGCCCCCGAGCGCGCTGGTCGCGCCGACACGGTCGCGCTGTGGCACAAGATCACCACGGCCGAGGATGCCGAGTGGACGCGCCGCTACCACTCCGAGGACCCGGCCGAGAAGGCGTTCGGCGGTCGCGTCGAGATCCGCCTCACCGACGGTGAGGTCGTGGTGGACGAGATCGCCGTGGCCGATGCGCACCCCCTCGGAGCGCGCCCGTTCGCCCGCGAGAACTACATCGCGAAGTTCCGTCTGCTGGCGGAGCCCGTGCTCGAGCCCGCCGAGATCGAGCGTTTCCTCGCCCTCGTGCAGCGCCTGCCCGAACTGACCGCTGCCGAGGTCGGCGAATTGTCGATCGTCGCGAAGCCCGGACTGCTCGAAGCCGCCGACGCCCCGAAGGGTCTGTTCTGATGCTGTACTCCACCGTCACACCTGCCGAGAAGAGGCGCCTCTTCCGGGAGCGACTGGCCTCCGGGGAGCTGCTGCGCTTCCCCGGCGCGTTCAATCCGCTGAGCGCCCGACTGATCGAGCAGAAGGGCTTCGACGGCGTCTACATCTCCGGCGCCGTGCTCTCCGCCGACCTGGGGCTCCCCGACATCGGCCTCACCACGCTCACCGAGGTCGCCGGCCGCGCCAAGCAGATCGCCCGCATGACCGACCTCCCCGCGATCGTCGACGCCGACACCGGCTTCGGGGAACCGATGAACGTCGCCCGCACGATCCAGGAGCTCGAAGACGCGGGTCTCGCCGGCACCCACATCGAGGACCAGATCAACCCGAAGCGCTGCGGTCACCTCGACGGCAAGGCCGTGGTCGACGAGAACACCGCGATCAAGCGGATCCGTGCCGCGGCCGACGCCCGCCGCGACGAGAACTTCCTCATCATGGCGCGCACCGACATCCGGGCCGTCGAGGGGTTGGACGCCGCGATCGACCGCGCGAAGGCGCTGGTGGATGCCGGCGCCGACGCCGTGTTCCCCGAGGCGATGCGCACCCTGGGCGAGTTCGAGGCGATGGCCGAGGCGCTCGACGTGCCGATCCTGGCGAACATGACCGAGTTCGGCAAGAGCGAGCTGTTCTCCGTCGACAGCCTCCGCGACGCCGGAGTGAACCTGGTCATCTGGCCGGTGTCGCTGTTGCGCATCTCGATGGGGGCCGCCGGCCGCGCACTGGATACTCTGAACGACGAGGGGCACCTGACCTCGAAGCTCGGCGAGATGCAGCACCGCGCCGATCTCTACGATCTGATCGACTACGAGTCGTACAACCACTTCGACTCGGGCGTCTTCAACTTCACCATCACGAAGGAGTGACCATGACCGAGCCGGACATCAAGAAGGGCCTTGCGGGCGTCGTCGTCGACACGACCGCGATCTCGAAGGTCAACCCCGAGACGAACAGCCTGCTGTACCGCGGCTACCCGGTGCAGGAGCTGGCGGACACCCAGCCCTTCGAGGCGGTGGCGTATCTGCTGTGGAACGGCGAGCTGCCGACCCCCGACGAACTCGCCGCGTTCCGGCTGGAGGAGCGGAAGCACCGCGCGCTCGCCGACAACGTGAAGGCGGCGATCGACCTGGTGCCGCTCGAGGCGCATCCGATGGACGAGGTGCGCACCGCGGTCAGCCTGATCGGCGCGTCCGATCCCGGCGCCGGGGGTTCGGTGCTCGATGCGGGCGGCAGCCCGGAGCAGAACCTCGAGCGCAGCATCCGGCTGTTCGCCGCGCTGCCGGCCATCGTCGCGTACGGTCAGCGTCGCCGTCGCGGTCAGGAGCTCATCGCCCCGCGCGACGACCTCGACTACTCGGCGAACTTCCTCTGGATGACCTTCGGGGAGGAGGCGGGCGACGTCGTGGTCGACGCCTTCAACCGGTCGATGATCCTCTACGCCGAGCACTCCTTCAACGCTTCGACCTTCACCGCGCGGGTGATCACCTCGACGCTGAGTGACATCTACTCGGCCGTCGTCGGTGCCATCGGTGCACTCAAGGGTCCGCTGCACGGAGGGGCCAACGAGGCCGTGCTGCACATCTTCGACGAGATCGGGTCGGCGGACGCGGTGGAGTCCTGGCTCGACAAGGCCCTCGCGGAGAAGCGCAAGATCATGGGCTTCGGGCACCGCGTCTACAAGAGGGGCGACTCCCGCGTGCCGACCATGAAGGCCGCGCTCGACACCCTGGTGGAGCACTACGACCGCCCGGAGGTCGCGGCTCTGTACGACGCGCTCGAGTCGGAGTTCGTCGCCCGCAAGGGCATCTACCCGAACCTCGACTACCCCTCTGGTCCCGCGTACAACCTGATCGGCTTCGACACCCTCACCTTCACGCCGCTGTTCGTCGCGGCACGCGTGACCGGGTGGACGGCCCACGTGATCGAGCAGGCGGGATCGAACGCGCTGATCCGTCCGCTGTCCTTCTACGACGGACCGGACGAGCGGCACATCTCCGCCTGACCCGATCGACGAAAGGCCCTGATGCGTCGACCGCATCGGGGTCTTTTCGTCGTGCTTAGCGCGGTGGGATCCCCGCGGTCAAGGCGGTGCACCGAATTCCTCCTCGGAGTAAGACAGATGCCGGGGTGCTTCCGCCCCGCGCACGAAGGAGGGTCCATGTCCGCATCCGACGCCGCCGTCAAGGAGGTCAGGTCACTCGTCCCCGCACGTATGGACCGGCTGCCGTGGTCGCGATTCCACTGGTTGATCGTCGTCGGGCTCGGGTTCTCGTGGATCCTCGACGGCCTCGAGGTGCAGATCGTCGCCGCGAACGGATACGCCGCGACCCTCGGCATGGGCCCGGCCGAGGTGGGGCTCGCCGGAACGTGCTACCTGCTCGGTCAGGTCTTCGGTGCCCTCTTCTTCGGACGCCTCACCGATCGCCTGGGACGCAAGAAGCTCTTCCTCGTCTCCCTTGCCGTGTACCTCGTGGGCTCCGCGGTCGCAGGGCTCGCCTTCGCGCCGTGGTTCTTCTACATCTGGCGCTTCGTGGCCGGCGCCGGTATCGGCGGCGAGTACGCGGCCATCAACTCGGCGATCGACGAGATCATCCCGGCGCGCTACCGCGGACGTGTCGACATCGCGATCAACGGCACCTACTGGGGTGGTGCGGCGCTCGGTGCCGTGGCCAACGTGTTCTTCCTGAACACCGACATCCTTCCCGAGGACATCGGGTGGCGGCTCAGCTTCTTCCTCGGACCCCTCCTCGGACTGCTGCTCATCTACATGCGCCGGCACATCCCGGAGAGCCCGCGCTGGCAGATGACGCACGGACGCGAAGAGGCGGCGGAGCGCAATGTCGACGAGATCGAGGAGCGCATCCGCAAGGAGGGCAAGACGATCCCACCCGTCGACGAGAGCAAGGCCATCACGGTCAAGGAGTACGGCCGCGTGCCGTTCCTCGTGATCGCGAAGGTGCTGTTCAAGAAGTACCCGCGGCGCACGCTGGTGGGCATCACGATGATGGTGACGCAGTCCTTCCTCTACAACGCCATCTTCTTCACGTACGCGCTGGTGCTGGAGAACTTCTACGACACCCCGCCCGCTTCGGCGTCGCAGTACTTCATCGTGTTCGCCGTCGGGAACCTCGCCGGGGCGCTCATCCTCGGGCACTTCTTCGACACCTGGGGTCGCCGTCGCATGCTGTTCGGCACCTACATGCTCGCCGGTCTGATCCTGCTGGTCAGCGCCTTCCTGTTCAACGCCGGGGTGCTGAACGCCGCGACGCACACGGCGTTCTGGTGCGCGTCGTTCTTCTTCGCGTCGGCCGGAGCATCCGCCGCCTATCTGACGGTCAGCGAGATCTTCCCGCTGGAGCTGCGCAGCCAGGTCATCTCGTACATCTTCTCGATCGGTCAGCTGGTCGGCGCGATCGCTCCGGTGCTCTACGGTGCCTTGATCGGGCAGAGCGCCGAGAGCGGCGACCGCGGTCCGCTCTTCTGGGGCTATGTGCTCGGCGCGTCGATCATGATGTTCGGCGGCATCGTCTGCGGAGTCTTCGGGGTCAGCGCCGCGGGCAAGTCGCTGGAGGACATCGCGGATCCGCTCTCGCTCGTGGATTCGCCCGATGAGGGGGTCTCGCCGGGGAAGGGGACCTGAGCCGGCGCTCAGCGGGCCCGGAGCCAGCGGCGGATGCGACCACGCGCGTTCCGGTAGGGGGATGAGGTGTTGAGCGAGATCATGCGCCCCATCGTCCAGGTGCGGTACCACGGGGCGCCGTAGAGCTCCTGGTCCGAGCGACTCAGGACGAGGGCTTCGATCCGCTGCTCTGCGTCGTCGAGGCGTGCACGCAGCTCCACCCAGGACGCGTTCTCGTGGTCGCGGGAGAAGTGCTGAGCCAAAGCCCCGAGGTCGTTCCAGCCGAAACCTGCCGCCGGCAGCTCGTCGGGGAGCCCGGCGGCGCGACGCTCGTGCCAGGTGAGCACCTGCTCGTTCCAGCCGATCAGATAAGCGAGAAGGTCCGCCGGACTCATCATGGTGTCCTTGACATGACCGGGCAGCACGAGTTCGCGGGCGGAGTCCGTCGGCACCCGATCGAGGTCGGCGCACAAGCGCGCGTACTCCGTCCGGATCGCCGTGAGCAGGTCGTCCTTCGTCGCGGGGACAGCCATCAGTGCGTCCGGCTGTCCCGCGCGAAGAAGGGTCGGGGCCAGGCGCCCAGCGCGAGCACCGCCAGCACGGTCTGGATCAGGCCGGTCGCGAAGAAGATGCCGTGCAGCGGCGACCAGACGAGCATCATGGCGATCTCGACGAAGATCCAGATCATCATCGTCAGCCCGGCCGCCGCGTGCATCGCCCACGCGACGCCGAATCGGCCGAACTGCGCGACGAGAGCCAGCGCCTGCACGCCGCCGACGACGACGCCCAGGATGATCCCCGGCCAGACGTAGGAGTCGAAGATGCTGCCGTCGAGCCATTCGGGCGGCAGTCCCATCCCGCCGCCGACCGTCAACCCGACCATTCCGATCAGAGCCGACAGGAGGTTGAGCGCCGCGACGGTGGCGAGAGCGATGCGGAGGGCGCGGGGTGTCGATCGCATGGGCTCACCGTACCGGCCGGTGCCCGCGTGGCGCGGGAGCGGCGGGCGTGGAAAACCGATGCTCGCGGTCGCTCAGGAGCACGACGCCGAGCGCGCGGTCAGCGGGCGAGCCAGCTCCGCAGCGACCGGGTGACGAACGGGAGAACCCAGTACGCCATGATCGGCGTGAGCACGAGCGTGGTGACGAGCACCCGCAACCAGATCGGCAGTTCGTTCCATCCCGGAACCGGGCTCATCGCGTAGGTGAAGGCGAGGTTGACGGGGAAGAAGCCCAGCCAGATCGAGGTCGCCTGCTTCCAGCGCGGCGGGGCGGGTGCGACAGTGACCGTCTCGGTGGTGCCGTCGGAGGACGGAAGCGTGATAGTCCCGGTGGTCGGCTCGTCGAACCAGCCCTCGATCCCGGTGCGGCGCTTGGAGCGCTCGCTGCGCACGAAACCTTCGCCCATCGACAGCCACCATGCCCGCTCGGCCGACTGCTCCCACGCGGTGAGCGAATCCTCGCTCGCGAAGCGGTAGAGCATGTGCCAGACCTGCGAGTCTTCGCCGGCGCGCACCCAGCCTGAGCCGAGGAAGCCCGGATACTTCGTCGCGAGGTTCACCCCCGTCTGCACCCAGGCGGTCGCCTCGACGATGCGCTCGGGGTCGACTTCGCGGCGGATGGACACGGTGAGGGGTTCGGACATGGTGCGGTCCTCGGGAACGGGCGCCAGGGGTCGGGGCGCCGGAGCGGATGCGCCAGGGTGACGGCGCTTGGTCGATTCTAATTCGGTTGCGGGAGGTTCCCGGCCGGATCCGCCCGTGCACAGAGAGACCCCCGCCGACCCGATTCGGCGGGGGTCTCGCGGCGTGGGAGCCGCGACGGGAGCAAGAGCGCTCACCGTGCGCGCGGTAGACGTGACACCCGATCCGGTCTGAGTCTCTGTCCGCGCACCTGCAGTTCTACCCGGGCGAGATGGCCGGACGGTGAACGCGATGCGAACACCCAACACTGCCGAGGGCGAGGTCGATCCGGAAGATACAAGGATGTCCTAGTAAATGTCCGGTCCTCCGAGTAAACTCCCCAATGTGCCAACGACGGCACGGAGGGATGTCACACAATGACTCGTACTATCCCGCACTTCGTGGGCGGATCGCTTCTCACTCCCGATTCGGGTCGCTTCGCCGACGTGTTCGATCCGAGCACGGGCGCTGTGCAGGCCAGGGTTCCGCTCGCATCGGCCGACGAGGTGCGCCGCGTGATCGCGAACGCCGAAGAGGCGCAGGTGGCGTGGGCAGCGACCAACCCGCAGAAGCGCGCCCGCGTGCTGCTGCGCTTCCTCGACCTGGTGCAACGTGAGATGACGTCTCTGGCCGAACTCCTCGCGAGCGAGCACGGCAAGACGGTCGACGACGCGAAGGGCGACATCCAGCGGGGGCTCGAAGTCATCGAGTTCGCCGCCGGTGCTCCGCACCTCCTCAAGGGCGAGTACTCCACCGGCGCCGGAACCGGCATCGACGTGTACTCGATGCGGCAGCCGCTCGGGGTCGTCGCCGCGATCACGCCCTTCAACTTCCCCGCCATGATCCCGCTGTGGAAGGCCGGCCCCGCGCTCGCCGCAGGCAATGCGGTCGTGCTCAAGCCCAGCGAGCGTGACCCTTCCGTGCCGGTGCGCATCGCCGAACTCTTCCTCGAGGCGGGCCTGCCCGCCGGCGTCCTCAACGTGGTGCACGGCGACAAGGAGGCGGTCGACACGCTGCTCACCGACGACCGCATCCGCGCGGTCGGCTTCGTCGGGTCCACGCCCATCGCGGAGTACATCTACGCGACGGCCGCAGCCCACGGCAAGCGCGCACAGTGCTTCGGCGGTGCCAAGAACCACATGATCGTGATGCCGGATGCCGACCTCGACCAGGCCGTCGACGCGCTGATCGGCTCCGGCTACGGCTCGGCGGGCGAACGCTGCATGGCCATCTCGGTCGCCGTACCGGTGGGGCAGGAGACCGCAGACGCCCTCGCCGCGAAGCTCACCGAACGTGTCGCCCAGCTGCGGGTGGGGCCTTCCCTCGCCGCGGACGTCGACTACGGACCTCTGGTCACGCGGGCGGCCGTCGAACGGGTGGAAGGCTACATCCAGCAGGGGATCGACGAGGGTGCGACGCTGCTCGCCGACGGTCGCGGCTTCACGGTCGAAGGGCACGAAGAGGGGTTCTATCTCGGACCGACCCTGTTCGACCACGTCACCACCGACATGGCGATCTACCGCGAGGAGATCTTCGGCCCTGTGCTCGTGATCGCCCGCGCCGCCGACTACGAGGAGGCGCTGCGCATGGCCTCGGAGCACGAGTACGGCAACGGGGTCGCCATCTTCACGCGCGACGGCGACGCGGCTCGTGACTTCGCCGCCCGCGTCGAGGTCGGGATGGTCGGGGTGAACGTGCCGATCCCCGTGCCGATCGCCTATTACACGTTCGGCGGGTGGAAGCGCAGCGGCTTCGGCGACCTCAACCAGCACGGCACCGATGCCTTCCGCTTCTACACGAAGACCAAGACGGTGACGAGTCGCTGGCCCGCGGCAGGCATCCGCGACGGCGCCAGCTTCGTCATCCCCACGATGCACTGACCCTTCGACAAGCTCAGGGACCCAACTTCTAAGGAAAAGCGATGACCATGACCACCGTCACCACCACCGCCGAGGAGCGCGAGGCGATCATCGGCGCCGTCCGCGAGTTCGCCGAGACCGAGCTCGCCCCCTACGCCGCGGAACGCGACGAGAAGCACCTGTTCCCCCGGGAATCGCTGAACCGTGCAGGAGAGCTCGGGCTCGGCGGTATCTACGTCGACGAGGAGTTCGGGGGCAGTGGACTCAGTCGGCTCGACACCGTCGCGATCTTCGAGGAGCTCGCGAAGGGTGACCCGGCGGTCGCGGCGTACATCTCCATCCACAACATGGTCGTGTGGATGATCGACACCTACGGTGATGACAGCCAGCGCGCGACGTGGCTGCCGCAGCTCACCGCGATGTCGGAGTTCGGCGGCTACTGCCTCACAGAGCCGGGGGTGGGGTCTGATGCGGCCAACGTCGCGACGAGTGCGGTCCGCGACGGCGACGATTACGTGCTCACGGGAGTGAAGCAGTTCATCTCCGGTGCGGGCGAGGCCGCCGTCTACGTCGTGATGGCGCGCACGGGAGAACCGGGAGCACGCGGTATCAGCGCGTTCCTCGTGCCGGGAGACTCCGAATCCCTCAGCTTCGGCGCACCGGAGAAGAAGATGGGGTGGCATGCGCAGCCCACCCGACAGGTGATCCTCGACGGCGTCCGAGTCCCGGCATCCGCCATGCTCGGCGACGAGGGACGCGGGTTCGCGATCGCGATGTCCGCGCTCAACGGCGGTCGGCTCAACATCGCCGCGTGCTCGCTGGGCGGGGCGCAATGGGCGCTCGACAAGGCTGTGCAGTACGTCCACGAGCGGATGGCGTTCGGCGAACCGCTCGCCGAGAAGCAGTCGATCCTGTTCGCGATCGCCGACATGCGCACCGACCTGCACGCCGCACGCCTCATGGTGCGCGATGGCGCGCAGGCGGTCGACGAGCACGCGCCGGACGCGACGATGCGTTGCGCCATGGCCAAGCGGTTCGCGACCGATGCCGGATTCGACGTCGCCAATCGCGCCCTGCAGCTGCACGGCGGCTACGGCTACCTGCAGGACTACGGGATCGAGAAGGTGGTCCGCGACCTGCGGGTGCACCAGATCCTGGAAGGAACGAACGAGATCATGCGTCTGATCGTCGGACGCGAGATGCTGCGACCGGCGGGCTCGGCGTCCGTGCAGCGTGGCGGAGATCAGATGCGGAGCGCATCATGACCGGGTCGTCGTCGAAAGCGGCCGTGGCCTTCCTCGGACTCGGGCACATGGGACTGCCGATGGCGAAGAACCTCGTCGCCGCCGGTCATGAGGTGCACGGCTTCGACCTGGTTCCGGCGGCGATCGAGGCAGCGCGGGCGGCCGGCATCGCGGTGGCGGCGAGCGGGGCGGAGGCCGTGGCGGAGGCGGATGTCGTCATCACGATGTTCCCCGCCGGGAAGCACGTGATCGAGGCGTATCGCACCGAGCTGCTCGCGGCTGCGCGACCCGGCACGCTGTTCATCGAGTCGTCCACCATCCCGGTCGACGAGGCCCGTGCCGCGCACGCGCTCGCTCTCGCCGCCGGACACCGCAACGTCGATGCCCCGGTGTCCGGGGGAGTGGTCGGCGCGGAGAACGGCACTCTCGCGTTCATGGTGGGCGGGTCGGACGAGGACTTCGCCGCGGCACTTCCGCTCCTCGAGGTGATGGGAAAGCGCATCGTGCACTGCGGCGGATCTGGGCTCGGACAGGCGGCCAAGGTCTGCAACAACATGGTGCTCGCGGTCTCGCAGATCGCCGTCGCGGAGGCATTCGTGCTGGGGGAGCGCCTCGGGCTCGAGCACCAGGCGCTCTTCGACGTCGTGTCCCAGGCGTCAGGGCAGTGCTGGTCGATCACGACGAACTGCCCCGTGCCCGGACCGGTGCCCACGAGCCCGGCGAACCGCGACTACCAGCCCGGATTCGCCGGTGCATTGATGGCGAAGGACCTCGGTCTCGCGCTGCAGGCGATCGAGCAGACGTCGACGGATGCGCGGATGGGCCGACTCGCCCAGGAGATCTACGCCGCGTTCGCTGCCGGAGACGGGGCGAGCCGCGACTTCTCCGGCATCATCACCGACATCCGCGACGACCGCGTGTGATGACGGCCGTTCGAATCGCGCGAATGGTTCCATCGGGCACCTGAGAGCCACCATTTGCGCGATTCGAACGCAGGGGTGAAGGTGGAACGCAACCACGACGGAGAGGGCGACATGACCGAGTACGAGACGATCCTGGTCGAGCAGCGCGGACGGGTGGGGTGGATCACCCTGAACCGGCCGGAAGCGCTGAATGCGTTGAACAGCAGAATCGCCGAGGAGGTGACCGCCGCCGCGCTCGCTTTCGATGCGGACGAGGGCGTCGGCGCGATCGTGGTCACCGGGTCGGAGAAGGCGTTCGCCGCGGGTGCCGACATCAAGGAGATGGAGGGCATGTCGGCGGCGCAGATGCTCGAGACCGATCACTTCGGTGTGTGGCATGAGTTCGCCGCGGTGCGCACCCCCGTGATCGCGGCCGTCTCCGGGTTCGCGCTGGGCGGCGGGTGCGAGCTGGCCATGATGTGCGACATCATCCTCGCGGCCGACAACGCCAAGTTCGGGCAGCCCGAGATCAACCTCGGCGTGATCCCCGGCATGGGTGGCACGCAGCGTCTGATCCGTGCAGTCGGCTACTACAAAGCAGCCGAGCTCGTGCTCTCCGGCCGGTTCATGGGGGCGGAGGAGGCCGAGCGCTCCGGCCTCGTGTCCCGTGTCGTGCCGACCGCGGAGCTCCTGACCGAGGCGACGAAACTCGCCGACACCATCGCCTCGAAGTCGCTCCCGTCCGTGTTCGCCGCCAAGGCCGCGCTGGACGCGGCGATGGAGACGACCCTCGCCGAAGGGCTCGCGCACGAGAAGCAGGCGTTCGCCGCGCTGTTCGACACCGCGGATCAGAAGGAGGGCATGTCGGCCTTCCGGGAGAAGCGGTCACCGGACTTCCAGAACCGCTGACCGCTCGTGGACAACTCCGCAGAACTGAGGACGCCATGCCGGAAGCGGCGCTCTGCGTGGTGCCCGATGAGTACTTCTGCGGAGTTCGTCACGCCGTCAGCTGCGGAGTGCGTCGACGATCTTCGTGATCCGGCGTTCGCGCGTCGCCTCCTGCTTCGCCTCGGCCACACTTCGCGCGTGCTCCTTGCGCACCGAGTACGACAGGGCGTCGAAGGCGGAGCGCAGTGCGGGGTCGGCGTCCAACGCGGCGGCGAGCTCGGGCGGAACGTCGACCGTGCGCTCGGCCGCATCCACTCTGATCACGGCGTCGATCTCCTGGCCGATGTCGAGCCCCAGGTCGGCGCGGACGGCCTTGCTGAAGCCGATCATGTTCTCGCTGCCCATGCGTGCCAAGCGCAAACGCGCGGTGCGCCCACCGATCGTCACGGCCACGGGGAACGCCTTGCCCGCACCCAGGGACGCGACCTGATCGTCGGTGAGCAGGATGGCCGCCGCGGGGCCGCGGCCGGTGAGGACGGTGTGCAGGCGCAGTTCGCTCATGCCGAAAGAGTACGCCCGGGCTCCCCGAACTCGGCGGCGAGAATCGCGTTGCGCTCGGAGATCAGGCGGCGCATGTACCTGCCGAGGACCAACGCGTCGACCAGCCGACCGAGCGGACCGAACGGTGAGCGGAACGTCACGGTGTCGCGCATGAGCGTGCCGTCCGGATGCTCCTCGAAGCGGTGCTCGTGCAAAAACGCGGCGAACGGCCCGGCGATCTGCCGATCCGAGAACCCGTGCGGCGGATCGACGTCGAACACCCGCGAGCGCAGTCGGAACGGGATGCCGAAGTGGCGTGCTCGCCAGGTCGCCGTCGTCCCCTCGGTGAAGACGCCGCCCGCCGGCGCCTCGACCATCGTCTCGCCGAATCGGGCCATGCTCTTCACGTGCAGTTCGGGGTCGAGCGAGGCGGCGAACACCTCGGCGGGCGGCGCGCCGATGACCGTCTCGAGCGCGAACCGCGGCATGTCAGAGCGCTTCGGGCTGCGGACGCGGGTCGGCGAAGTCACCGGCGTCCTTGCGCAGCCGGGCCACGATCGCCACGAGCTCCGCCGCGTCGTCGCGGCTCAGGCCGGGCTCGGCGAAGACGTCGGCGTTGAGAGCCCGGGTGGCGCGCTCCACGAGTTCCCGACCGGATTCGGTCAGCACGAGGAGTGCGGCGCGTCCGTCGTGCGGGTGCGGCTCACGCGCGATCAGACCATCGCGGACCAGACGCTCGGCCGTGCTCGTGACCGTGGTCGGGTGCACCTGGAGGCGGGCGACCACGCTGGACAGCGGAAGGCTGCCCGCGCGGCTGAACGCGAGCAGTCGCAGCACCTCGTAGCGGGCGAAGCTCAGGGCGAACGGCTTGAGCGCCGCGTCGACGCGTGCGAGCAGCAGCTGCTGGGCCCGCATGACCGAGGTGACCAGGGCCATGCCGTCGGCGGCCTCCGTCCATCCGTGCGCGAGCCACTGCCGCTTCGCCTCGGCGAGCGGATCGATGGGGAGCGGACGGGGTCTGGCCATCTCTCTACGGTAGTGGCGGGAGTGCGGGGCGCGGCGACGGCGCGCGACGCACTCGGTCTCGGCACATCTCAGCCCTGGTCAGCGCTGAGTCTCAGTCGCAAGTGGGTTGGTACTCAGTATCGCGGTCTAGAATTGCAGGAGTCGTGAGGAGCAATCGATGAAGATCTTCGTCCTGGTCAAAGAGGTGCCGGACACCTATGGCGATCGCAAGCTGAATCTCGAGACCGGACTCGCCGATCGCGCGGCGGGCGACGTCGTGCTCGACGAGATCACCGAGCGGGCCCTCGAGGTCGCGCTCAGCTACGCCGACAAGAACGACGGCACCGAGGTGGTCGCGGTCTCGATGGCTCCGGAGAGCTCGACCGCGTCCGTGCGCAGGGCTCTCGCGATCGGTGCCGGATCCGCCGTGCACATCGCCGATGAGCAGCTCACCGGCGCCGATCTCGGACTCACCGCCGAGGTACTGGCCGCAGCCATCCGCCGCGGCGCTCCCGACCTCGTCATCACCGGCAACCTGTCGACGGACGGCTCCGGTGGAGTGATCCCCGCGATGCTCGCCGAGCACCTCGGATTCGCCCAGGCCACCGCTCTCACCTCGGTCGAGATCGCCCCCGACGGCATCTCCGGAGTGCGAGGCGCCGACGCCGGGAGCCAGCCGGTCTCGGCGCCGCTGCCCGCCGTGATCTCCATCACCGAGGCGCTCCCCGACGCACGCTTCCCGAACTTCAAGGGCATCATGGCGGCGAAGAAGAAGCCGCTCGAGGTGCTCTCCCTCGCCGACCTCGACGTCTCGGCCGATCCGTCCGTCGCCCCGCGCACCATCATGACCGCGGTGGCGGAGAAGCCCCCGCGCGCGGCCGGAGTGAAGATCATCGACGAGGGCGACGCCGCCGACAAGCTCGTCGACTACCTCGTGCAGAACAGGCTGGTGTGAGATGACCTCTTCCGAGAACCCGATCCTCGTCCTCGTCGACATCGACCCCTCCGGTTACGTCGCGACCAGCACGGCCGCCCTCATCGGCGCCGCCTCCACGATCGGTTCGCCGGTGGCCCTGATCGTCGGCGGCGGTCCCGCGGCCGTGGATCAGGCAGCGGCGGCGGGGGCATCCGTGGTGCTGACCGCCGACGGGGACCCGGCTGCGCTCACGGTGCCGATCGTCGACGCACTGCAGGCAGCCGCAGCCCAGGTGCGACCCGATGCCGTCCTCATCTCGAACTCGATCTCCGGCCGCGACGTCGCCGGGCGCTTCGCGGTGCGCACGAAGAGTGCGCTGTCGGTCGATGCCGTCGGGGTCTCGCGCGATGACGAAGGCGTCGTGGCCCACCACTCGGTCTACGGCGGGGCGTACCTGGTCGATTCGGCTCCCACGTTCGGGACTCCGGTGATCACGGTGCGTCAGGGAGCTGTCGACGCGCGCGCCGAAGCCGTCGCATCGCACTCGGTCGAGGTGCTCGATGTCACTCCGTCCGGGGCCGTCGCGGCCACGGCGGGCCCGGTCGAGGCGGTGGAGGTCGCCTCCTCCCGTCCCGAGCTGCGGGGAGCCACGAAGGTGGTCTCCGGTGGCCGAGGTCTCGCGTCGAAGGAGAAGTTCGTGCTCGTCGAAGAGCTCGCCGACGCGCTCGGCGCGGCCGTCGGTGCCTCGCGCGCGGCCGTCGACGCGGGCTACATCCCGCAGTCCCATCAGGTCGGACAGACCGGCGTCTCGGTGTCGCCGCAGCTGTATGTCGCACTCGGCATATCCGGAGCGATCCAGCACCGCGCGGGCATGCAGACATCGAAGAACATCATCGCCATCAACAAGGACGCGGATGCGCCGATCTTCGACGTCGCGGACTTCGGCATCGTCGGCGATGTGTTCACCGTGGTCCCACAGGTGATCGCGGCACTCGAGGCACGGAAGAAGTAGCTATGGCGACGCGGATGCTGCGACGCGGTCTGCCGCGCGTGCCTGGAGGAGATCCCTGGCCTCCCGCTGATGCGGTGGCGGAGGATGCCACGGTGGATGATCGGGCGGCGGACGCGGTGACGAGCGCGGCGCCCGACGAGCCCGCGACAATTCCGGAGGTCGCGGTGTCTTCGGACGTTGACGTGCCTGTCCGGGCCACCGGCCCCGGCGGCCCGGCATCGCCGGCGACCGTGACGGCTGCTGTTGCAGCGGCCGCTCCGGCAACGGCCGGTGGGGCAGCGCGGATCCGTCGCGGTCTGCCGCGTGTGCCGGGCGGGGAGCCTTGGCCGCCGTCGACGTCGCCGACCGCTCCCACTTCTCCCGCCGAGGTGCCCGAACCCGCTGCGGCAGTACCCGCTCCCTCTCCGGGGTCGGCGGTGTCGGACCCCGTGCCGGCTGCGTCAGCATCCGTGCCAGCGCCCGCGGCGTCGACCGCCACAGCGGACATCTCTGCGGCAGAGACCTCCGCCCCCGTCGCGGTGGCCACGGCCGACGGCACCGGTGTCCGACGCGGCTTGCCTCGTGTCGCCGGCGGAGACCCGTGGCCGCCCGCCGACACTGTTCCCCTCTCTGCTGCCGCCCCAGCCGAGCCCGTCGCGCCCGAGCCCGTCGCGCCCGAGTCCGTCGTGCCGGCCGCAGTCGTTCCCGTCGCGGCTGCCGCGACTCCTGCCGTTGCGACCGGACCGTCGTCCGTGCTCGCCGACGTCTCGACTCCGCTCCCGTGGACGCAGACCGTGTGGAACGGACGAGCGCCCCGACGCCTCCCACAGACGTCGGCCCCGACGACCGGCCGCCCGCGCCCGACGTGGACCCAGGTGATCGGCGTGCTGTTCGGAGCCGCTGCGCTCGGGGTGCTCGCCGGAGCCGCCATCGCGTTCGTGCGCACGCTCCTGAGCTTCCCGTTCATGCAGGACTTCCTGGCGGCCTTCCCCGGCGAGTACGAGCCCGGGATCGCCGTCGAGCCGGGATTCGCCCCGTGGATCGGGTGGCAGCACTTCTTCAACATGTTCCTGATGGTGCTGATCATCCGCTCGGGGTTGCAGGTGCGCACCGAGAAGCGCCCGACGGTCTTCTGGACCCCTCGCAACAACGCGAAGGGCAAGATCAGCCTCAACCTGTGGTTCCACCAGTCGCTCGACATCCTGTGGCTCGTCAACGGCGTGATCTTCGTCGTGCTGCTGTTCGTCACGGGGCACTGGGTGCGCATCGTCCCGACCAGCTGGGAGGTGTTCCCGAACGCCCTCTCGGCGGCCCTGCAGTACATCTCGTTCGATTGGCCGCACGAGAACGGCTGGAACAACTACAACAGCCTGCAGCAGCTCGCCTACTTCGCCACCGTGTTCATCGCGGCGCCGCTCGCCGCGATCACCGGCTTCCGCATGTCGGGGCTGTGGCCGAAGAAGGCCGAGAAGCTGTCGAAGGCGTACCCGGTCGAGTGGGCGCGGGCGCTGCACTTCCCGATCATGCTGTACTTTGTGGCGTTCATCATCGCGCACGTGGCGCTCGTCATGTTGACCGGGTTCCTGCGCAACCTGAACCACATGTTCGCGTCGCAGGACGCGGTGACGTGGACCGGATTCTGGGTGTTCATCCTGTCGCTCGTGGTGATCGCAATCGGATGGGCGGCTGCGCGTCCGCTCGTGCTCGCCCCCATCGCCAAGGTGTTCGGCAAGGTCTCGGGTCGGTGAGCAGATGAGCGACGAGGTCATCGCCGAATACTGGCGCACCGTGCGGACCGCCCTGCCTCACCTCCCGGAGACGCGGCCGGACGCCTGGGGGTTCGGGGCGACGCCCGAGCACGCCGACGAGTTGCTGGCACTCGTGCTCGACGGCATCAAGGTCGGCACCGCGTCGTCCCTCTGGGATTACGACGCGACCGGCGACCCTCTCCCCGCTGTGGGCGAGCTCAGCATCATCCTGGACGGCACCGGCGCCCCGCGGGCTGTGATCGAGACCACGACGATCGACATCACGCCGTTCGACGAGGTCGACGAGGCCCATGCCTTCGCCGAGGGGGAGGGCGACCGCACGCTGACGCACTGGCGCGAGGTGCACGAACGCTACTGGCGCACCCACTCCGAGAACCCGCGCGGCTACGAACCGGACATGCCGGTGGTCTGCGAGCGGTTCCGGCTGGTGTTCCCGGCCTAGAGAGTCCCGAGGGACTGGAGGAGAGGCGCGATCATGGCTGAGGCATACATCGTCGACGCGGTCCGTTCGCCGGTCGGCAGGCGCGGCGGATCGCTCGCCGAGGTCCACCCTGTGGACCTCGGCGCCCACAGCCTTCGGGCGCTCGTCGACCGGACGGGGATCGACCCCGGTGCGGTGGACGACGTGATCCTGGGCGTCATCGACGCGATCGGCGGCCAATCCGGCAACGTGGCCAGGACGGCCCTGCTCGCCGCCGGATTCCCCGAGCACGTTCCCGGGGTGACCATCGACCGGCAGTGCGGGTCGAGCCAGCAGGCCGTGCACTTCGCGGCGCAGGCCGTGATGAGCGGCACGAGCGACCTCGTGATCGCGGGCGGACTGCAGAACATGTCGCAGGTGCCGTTGACCGCCGCGGCCACCGTGGGGGAGTCCTACGGCTTCACCACGCCGTACGCGCAGTCGCCCGCCTGGACCGACCGCTACGGCGATCAGGAGATCTCGCAGTTCGCCGGTGCCGAGCTGATCGCCGAGAAGTGGGACATCTCCCGCGAGGAGATGGAGCGGTTCGCCCTGGAGAGCCATCGTCGTGCAGCCCTGGCGCAGGACGAGGGTCGCTTCATCGGCGAGATCGCTCCGCTGAACGGTCTCGACCACGACGAGGGTGTGCGCCGCGACACGACGCTGGAGCGGATGGCGGGGCTCGCGCCGCTGCGGGAGGGTGGACGGATCACCGCCGCCGTGTCGTCGCAGATCAGCGATGCGTCCAGCGCCGTGCTCATCGCCAGCGGGCAGGCCGTGCGTGACCACGGGCTCTCGCCCCGTGCCCGCATCCATCAGATGACGGTGCGCGGCGACAGTCCGATCCTCATGCTCACCGCTCCGATCCCCGCCACGAAGCTCGCGCTGGAGCGCGCGGGGATGCGGGTCTCCGACATCGACCTGTTCGAGGTGAACGAGGCCTTCGCTCCCGTGGTGCTCGCCTGGATGCGCGAGCTCGATGCTCCGCACGAGAGGGTGAACGTCAACGGCGGAGCCATCGCGCTCGGTCACCCCATCGGCGCGACCGGGACCAGGCTGATGACCACGATGCTCAACGAGCTCGAACGCACGGGCGGACGCTACGGTCTGCAGGCCATGTGCGAGGGCGGCGGGGTCGCGAACGTGACCATCGTCGAACGGCTCTGACGCCCCTGATCCCGCGGTGACGACAGAGCGGGCCGCCTCCCGGAGGAGACGGCCCGCTCTGCACGTGCTCGGAGGGTCAGGGGCGGACGAAGCGCACTTCGGTCAGCGTCTCGCCCAGGAACGGCTCGGTGTGCGATGCGCCGTCGAGGTGGAAACCGTTGCGGGTGTAGAACCGGTGCGCGCGAGGGTTGTCCTCGGCGACCCACAGGTACAGCGGCTCGTCCTTCTCCACGGCGGCGTCGAACAGCTTCTGGCCGATGCCGGTGGAGTGATAGGCGTCGAGCAGGTAGATGAAGTAGAGCTCGCGGAACGCCGGAGCGTCCTTGTCGCGGGCGGGGCCGGAGCCGACGAAGCCCACGATCTCCCCGTCGACCAGCGCGGCGTTCATCTTGAACTCGGGGCCCTGCGAGGCCCAGTGCGTCCACAGTTCGGCCATGCGGCGGGGCGAGACCTTCTCCAGCGCCGCCTTGCTGATCAGGTGGTCGTAGGTCTCGTGCCAGCACTGCGCATGCACGCGACCGAGGGCTTCCGCATCCACATCACGGACCGGACGGACGATGACTTCAGGCTGGGCTTCGGCGCTCATGGTCGTGACTCTACGCGCGGCGTCCGCGAAGGGGAAATCGAGGGGATGTCCGATGACACCCTTCCCGCGGTCATGGAGGTTTCGCACAACGATGTTCGCCGATCGTGCACTCCTGGCTACGATCGATGCTCGTGAACGTGATCTGGCGGACCCTCCTGGTGATCCTCGGTGCTCGCCGCCGCGTGCGACGGGGGAAGGCCCTCGACCCCACCGCCGTCGGCAGCATCACCCTGACCACGCTGCCCACCGACATCGACATCCTGCGCCATATGAACAACGGCCGCTACCTGTCGTTGTTCGACCTCGGGCGCTGGGACCTGCTCATCCGCACCGGACTGTTCGATGCGATGAAGGACCGGGGCTGGTATGCGGTCGTCTCCAGCGAGACGATCACGTTCCGCAAGTCGCTGCAGCTCTGGCAGCGGTTCGAGGTGCAGTCGCGTTTCATCGGGCACGACGACAAGGCGCTCTTCATGGAGCACCGCGCCGTCGTGGACGGCGAGGTCTACGCACGGGCGATCGTGCGGGCCAGGATGCTGCGACGCACCGGAGGGACCGTCAGCAACGAGGAGCTTTTCGCGGCCGTGGGCAAGCCGGAGGGTGTTCCGGAGATCGACGCCTGGGTGCACGACTGGGCAGCGGCCTCGGCGCTTCCTCCCGTGCGGGCGAAGGCCCCGAGCGTCTGGGGCTGAGCGTCTGGGGCTGAGTTCGAAAACCCCTAGGGGCTGAGCGGCAGAGGAACGTTCTCTCCGTCCGCACCGGCGCGGTAGCTTAGGCGTGTGCTGGCGATCCTGACGACGACCGGGCGAGTGCTGTGGCGGCACTGGCCTGCGCTGATGGCGTGGTACCTCGCGGGCGTCCTGGTGCACTACGGGGTCACAGAGATCGCCGGCTTCATCGGAGCCTCGTCGGCGACGTTGGGCTTCCTGGTGCTGCCGATCGCGATCCTCGCCCGGCTGGTGAGCCTGGTGGCGATGTTCCTCGTGCTGCGCGACGGTCTGCGCAACCTGCAGGAGGTGGCACCGCTGCCGGAGTCGCCGGTGGAGCGTCGGCGTACTTTCCTCTCGGCCCTTCTCGCCGGCATCCTGCCGTTCTTCGCGGTGTACTGGGCGCAGGGGCTGCTCGGCGAGGACGTGCGGGCTTACTCGCTCCGCGCTCTCGAGGTGCGCAACGGCATCGTGTGGACGGCGAGCGTGAACGGCGAGCCGCCCGTGAGCTCGGACGACACCGTGCTCAACCTGCCGATCAACGTGTGGACCATCGCGATCATCGTGCTCGCGTTCGCCGGTCGATGGGCGTGGTCGAAGTGGTCGCCGAAGCTCGCGGCCTGGTTGTCGCCGGTGGCGGTGTACTTCGAGGTCGTCTGGGTCTTCTTCTCGGTGATGGTGCTCGGCGACATCTTCGACGCGATCAAGGCCTGGGTCGACAGTCGCGCGGCGATGGCGTACCTCGAGACGGTGCGGGAGGGCATCCTCGACGCCGTGGCTCCCCTGCGCTGGCTGTGGGAGGGGATCGGCTGGGTCCTCTCCGAGGCGGGCCCCGTGCTGCTGGCGCCGCTGGCCTGGCTCACGATCGCCGGAGTCGTCTTCGGACAGGCGATCGTCGCCGAGAAGCTGCGCGTCGAGAGTGAACTCGTCTCGCGGTTCCGTCAGCACACGGAGGCGATCCCCAACCCCCTGGTGCGACGGCTGCGCGACCTCGGCGACGAGCTGGGAGCGCGCTTCCGGCCGATCGGTCGCGCCCTGCTGCTGATGTGGCGAGCGGGTCCCCTGCTGGTCGCCTCCTACGCGCTGCTCTACGTGGCGGTGAAGGCGCTCGAATCGGTCCTCGGCTTCGGTGTCACCCGGCTGATCGGACCGCAGGACTACGTGTTCTGGGCGGTCGCGGCCCCGCTCGTCTCCCTCGTGCCGCTCCTGCTCATCGAACCCCTCCGCATCGCCGTGATCAGCGGCGCCTACGACGCCACGCTCGGACGGCTGCGACGTCGCCAGCAGGCGCGGCCGGACGCCTCGGCCTCCACGGAGGCGGAAGCGGAGATGCGTGCCGTCGCGGATGCGGCCGGACTGCTGCCCTCGTCGGTCGATGCGGTGGCAGCCGCTGTGGTCTCGGCGCCGCCTCGTGACGCCGTCGGCGGTCAGGGTTCGAACTCGAACCTCACGAACGAGCCGCCGGCGCGATAGGGCCGGATGTCGACCCAAAACGGGCCCTCCACGTCGGCAGGAACCACGAACGGCACGATCAACTCGTAAGGGCTCGCCTGCTCGCTGAGGCACGTCTCGGGCTCGTCGGCGCTCCAGTCGAGTCCGATCTCGGCGCGCACCGGACTCCACTCCCGCCCCGTCGACTGCTCCACGAGCACGGGAGCCTCGCACCCGACGCCCTCGGCCTCCGGGTCCACGGGCACCGCGACCGCGATCAGCCGCGTCTTCTCCGGTACGTCGAGGCCGGAGACGTCGTCGATCTCCCCGCCGCGGATCGGGCCCCAGGCTGCGCCGGCGAGGTCCGTCGTCTCGTCTTCCGGCACGACCACCGGGGCGACCGCGCGGGCACCGAACCCGAAGTACTGGTACCACTCCTGCCAACCCACGGCGGCCGCCGTCGCGGGCACGAGGAGGGCGAGTGCGATCAGGGCGACGGTGTTGCGCCGCCACCAGGAATCGCGCTTCGTCGGAACAGCTGCGGCTGCGGGGTCTTCCTGAGGGGCGGGAGGAAAGAGCGGAGGAGGGATCGTCATCGCGCCCACCCGTTCTCGACCAGGAGCACCTCGGCCTCGACGGGGAGAGTCGCCAGGTCGATCGGCAGGTCGATCACGCCGTCGCGCAGCACCTCGAAGCCGCCCGATCCCGGCACGCCCAGGCGCAGGGTGGCCCTGTCACCCACGACGTCGTCGGGGAGCTCGAACGCCAGACTGCCGCTGCGGGGAACCGCGGTGACCAGACGCTGAGCGAGGAAGGTGGTTCCGCGATCCGTGGCGCTGAACGTGCGCTCGCCGATCGTGAGCTCGGCGAGCCTGAGGGTGCTCAACCGCTGCGTGACCCCGCTCGCGGCGTCGAGGTCGATCACGAGCCAGGTGCCCTCGGCGGACCAGCCCTCGGCATCGGTGACCCGATTCGTGAGATGGACATCGGTCACGGTCGCGACGAGGTTGCGTGTGACGGCCTCCTCGCCGATCTGCGCGACCGCGGGGAAGGGGGCATCCGGAGCGTCGTCGGGGAGCGTGACCTTGACGAGGACCCACGCGCACGCGAGCAGCGCCGTGGTGAGCAGCCAGACGAGCACGTGCTTCTTCATCCGGCGCTCACCTCCTCGATCGTGGTCGTCAGCGTCGCGCCGACGCGGGGATCGTTCCAGTAGTCGCCGCGGATCAGGCTCTGCCCGACGTAGTGGTCGGAGTCGGGGAGGGTGAGCGAGACCTCGTCGCCGTCGCGGAAGTCGTCCGGTCCCACGGCCCAGGTGATCAGCACACGGGCCGGAACGTCGGGCTGGAGCGTGGGCGCGAGCTTTCCGTCGTCGGCGCGCGACACCACCCCCTTGGCATCGAGCCCTTCGATGCGGATGCCGTCCAGGAGAGGAGACACCTTCGCGGGTGATCCGGAAGCACGCGGCTGCGAGAAGGTGTTCACCACGTCCACGGTCACGACGAGCAGGCGCTCCCCCTTCTCCTCGTCGGGATAGATCGCCGCCATTCCGCGCTCGTCGCGCAGCTCGACGCCCACCACGGTCATCTCGAATTCGGAGCCGGAGAACGTCTCGCCGATCGTGAGATCGGGGATCGGGTCGACCGCGGCGGCCTCGAGGCCGCCGAACAGGGCGGTGGTCGCCAACAGCGCCGCCCCCGCGCCGGTGATCAACCACGAGGTCGGGATGAGGTCGATGCTGCGCCGCGCCCACCCCAGCACCTTCGCGCGGGCTCCCGCGTTCGAGGCGGTGACCTCCGCCTCACCGCGCGATGCGGAGGTGCTGTCGGGCGGGGTCGTGGTCACGGCAACAGCTTAGGACCGCGCCGTTCGGCGGTGCGGCATGATTCGCACCCCGCCCGGCCGCGCTCCTCCGCTCCGGGGCCGCACCGGGCGGCGAGAACGGCCGCATGCGAAGCGGACGCGGATGGCGGAAAGCGGCGGCGCGGCGCGGAATCCGGGGTGTCCAGACCTAGGCTGAAATCCATGGCAGACCTCCCGCCGGATGCCGTGGCATCCGCATCCCTCGCAGACCGTGCCGTCGAGCTGGCTCGGCGGTGGACGATCGAGGCCGCGGCCACAGAACCAGACCCTGCCGCCGCCCGGCTCGCCGGAGTGCTGCAGGACGCGAACGGACTCCCGTTCACCCTGGGGTTCGTCGACGGCGTCATGCGTCCGGAGAGCCTGACCGCCGCGGCCTCGCAGCTGCACCGCATCGCCCCGATCGTGCCCGAGTTCCTGCCCTGGTACCTGCGCTCGGTGGTGCGCCTGGGTGGCGGGGTCGCGCAGATCCTCCCGACGCCCGTGGTGCCGATCGCCCGTCGGGTGCTCCGGGACATGGTGGGGCACCTGGTCGTCGATGCGCGCCCTGCCAAGCTCGGCGCCGCGATCGAGCGGATCCGCGCCGACGGCTCCCGGCTCAACCTCAACCTGCTCGGCGAGGCCGTGCTCGGGGAGGCGGAGGCCCGACGACGGCTCGACGGCATCCACGCGCTCGTCCGCCGTCCGGACGTGGACTACGTCTCGGTGAAGGTCTCGGCGATCATCAGCCACCTGTCGATGTGGGCTTTCGACGAGGTCGTCGACGAGGTGGTAGAGCGGCTCCTTCCGCTGTATCTCGCGGCGGCGGCCGACGGCACCTTCATCAACCTGGACATGGAGGAGTACCGCGACCTCGACCTCACGATCGCCGTCTTCACGCGCATCCTCGAGGACCCCCGACTGGCCGGGCTCGAAGCCGGGATCGTGCTGCAGGCGTACCTGCCGGACGCGCTGCCCGCCCTGCAGGAGCTCGCCGCGTGGGCGCAGGACCGCGTGGCGCACGGCGGCGCCCGCATCAAGGTGCGTCTCGTGAAGGGGGCGAACCTCGCGATGGAGCACGTCGAGGCGCGGATGCACGGGTGGACGCCTGCGACCTACGACACCAAGCTCGACACCGACGCGAACTACCTGCGCTGCCTCGACTGGGCGCTGCGGCCGGAGCACACGGCTGCGGTGAAGATCGGCGTCGCGGGGCACAACCTCTTCGGCATCGCCTACGCCTGGCTGCTGGCGGGCGAGCGGGGCGTGCGGGAGGCCGTGGAGTTCGAGATGCTGCTCGGCATGGCCCAGGGGCAGGTGCGAGCCGTCTCGCGCGAGGTCGGACCGGTGCTGCTCTACGTGCCGGTGGTGGAGCCAGCGGAGTTCGACGTGGCCATCAGCTACCTGGTGCGCCGGCTCGAGGAGAACGCCTCGCCGGACAACTTCCTCTCCGCCGCCTTCCGGCTCGGCGAGGACGAGTCGCTGTTCGTCCGCGAGCAGGATCGCTTCCTCGATGCGCTCGACAGGGCGGGCGACCCGACGCTGCGCATCGGACCCCGTCGCACGCAGGACCGTCTCGCCCCCGTGCACGAGTCGCTGCGCCCTGCACCCGTCGCCCCGGTGCCGGAGACCGACCTGACCAAGGCGGTGCTCGGCATCTCCCGCGGCTCGGACGACGGCGGCCGGGAGGCGTTCCTGGAGACCGCGGTCTACTCCGCCCGCGAGCTGGAGCAGGACACCGGCGGAGCCCCGGGCTTCGCGAACACCGTCGACAGCGACCCCGCGCTTCCCGCCAACCGCGAATGGGCGCGCGAGGTGCGCGAGCGCATCGCGACCTCCGACCTGGGGTCTGCCACGATCGCGGCGGCGCAGGTGTCCGATGCGGACGAGCTCGAGCGGGTCGTGCACGGTGTGCGTCGCGCGGCCCCGGCCTGGGGCGGGCGACCTGCCGCCGAGCGTGCCGAGGTGCTGTTGCGTGCCGCGGCTGCACTCGAGGCCCGTCGCGGAGACCTCATCGAGGTCGCGGCCTCCGAGACCGGCAAGGTCTTCGCAGAAGCCGACATCGAGGTGAGCGAGGCCGTCGACTTCGCGCGCTACTACGCAGCCAAGGCCAGGGAGCTCGACGCGATCGCCGGCGCCGTGTTCGTCCCGGCATCCGTCACGGTCGTCACGCCGCCCTGGAACTTCCCCGTCGCCATTCCCGCCGGAGGAGTGCTCGCCGCGCTCGCCGCAGGTTCCGGTGTGGTCTTCAAGCCCGCACCACAGGCCCGTCGCTGTGCGGCGGTGATCGCCGAGACGCTGTGGGAGGCAGGGATCCCCCGCGACCTGTTGGCGCTCGTCGACGTCGAAGAGGGGGAGCTCGGCCGCGAGCTGATCACGCACGCGGCGGTCGACCGGGTGATCCTCACCGGCGCGTGGGACACGGCGGCGCTGTTCCGCTCCTGGCGCCCGGATCTGCCGCTGCTCGCGGAGACCAGCGGCAAGAACGCGATCATCATCACGCCCTCCGCCGATCTCGACCTCGCGGTCGCCGACCTCGTCAAGAGCGCCTTCGGACATGCCGGGCAGAAGTGCTCGGCGGCGTCGCTCGCGATCCTCGTGGGGCCGGTCGGACGCTCGGCCCGGTTCGCCCGCCAGTTGGCCGACGCCGTGCGCTCGCTGCACGTCGGTCCTCCTACCGATCCGCTGGCCGAGGTGGGGCCGGTGATCGAGCAGCCGCAGGGCAAGCTCGCCTGGGCGCTGAGTGAGCTCGAGGGCGACGAGCAGTGGCTGATCGAGCCGTCTCTCGCCGCGGCGGACGACGGCAGCCGACGGCTTTGGCGTCCCGGCGTGCGCGTCGGGGTGCAACCGGGATCGCGTTTCCACACCGAGGAGTTCTTCGGCCCCGTGCTCGGGGTGATGCACGCCCCGACCCTCGCGCGCGCCGTGGAGATGCAGAACGCCGTCGCCTACGGACTCACCGCAGGGCTGCACACCCAGGATCCGGAGGAGCTGTCGTACTGGCTCGACCGGGTGCAGGCGGGCAATCTCTACGTGAATCGCGGCATCACCGGCGCGATCGTGCAGCGTCAGCCCTTCGGCGGCTGGAAGCGCTCCTCGGTCGGCCCCGGCGCGAAGGCGGGTGGGCCCAACTATCTCATCGGCCTGGGATCGTGGCGCTCGCAGTCGGCAGGGCCGGCCTCCAGCACCCTGCACCTGCGCGGGCTCGATTCGCGCATCACCGCGGTGATCGAGGCGGCACAGTCCTCGCTCGCGTATGAGTCGTTCGAGTGGCTGCGGCGCTCGGCTCTCTCGGATGCGCTGGCCTGGGATCGGGAGTTCGGCCAGGTGCGCGACGTGTCGCGTCTGGGAGTCGAGCGCAACCTGTTCCGATATCGCCCCGTGCCCGTCGAAGTGCGCGCGACCGACGACGCCGCGCTGCACGACCTGCTGCGCGTGGTGATCGCCGGGGTGCGCTCCGGCGCCAGGTTCGTCATCTCCACCCCTTCCGGATTGCCCGCCGAGGTGCGCCGAGCGCTCGGAGACCTCGACGCCCCGGTGTTCCTCGAGAGCGACGACGAGTGGTTGCAGCGGCTGCTCCGTCAGGACGCCGACCTCGAAGGCGTCACACTGCCGGCGAGCGATCGAGTGCGACTGGTCGGCGGTCGTGAGGGTGTCGCCGCTCTCCGCGCGAAGCTGGCCTCGGCTTCCGCTGGCGATCCCGACCTCGCGGTGTACGACGGCGAGGTGACGGCGGCCGCCCGCATCGAGCTGCTGCCGTTCGTGCACGAGCAGTCGATCTCGATCACCGCGCACCGCTACGGCAACCTCGACGCGTGGAGCAGCGACGTGATCTGAGCCGCATGTAAAGAATTCTTGACACACCTGGTAAGCGGTCGTACGCTGAGCGTGTCAAGAATCTTTTACATCGGAGGCGTCGTGGTCTACGAAGAGCGCAATGCGTGGGCGGGACTCATCGTGAGCCCCATCGTGATGGTCGTGTACGTCGTGCTGGTCCTCCAGCAGGCTGGAGGAGGGCCGCTCACCGATGTGGACTGGTTCCCGCTCATGCTGTGGGTGATCGGCGGGGGCATCGTCGCGACCATCGTGCTCAGCGTCGTCTGGGGCATGATCGCCGGAATGCGCGACCCCGACGGTGTAGGGCGCTCCGACATCCGCGACCGCGACATCAGCCGCATGGGTGGGCGGGTGGAGCAGGCCTTCATCGTGATCGCCGGCCTCGGGGTGATCGCGCTGTGCGCTGTCGGGGCCGACGTCTTCTGGATCGCGAACACCATGTTCGCGGGCTTCGCGGTAGCCGCGCTCGTCGGCGGTGTCGCCAGGGTGATCGCCTACCGGCGAGGCCTCGTCTGATGGTCAAGCCCACTCTCGTCTCCAACACCATCCGCGCTCATCGCGAGAGGGCGGGACTCACTCAGGCCGAGCTCGCGCGCACGGTCGGCGTGACGCGCCAGACGCTCATCGCCATCGAACAGCAGAGGTACTCGCCGACGCTCGAACTCGCCTTCCAGATCGCCCGTGCGTTCGGCGTGGGCCTCGACGACATCTTCGAGTATCCCGACACGTCAGGAGCAGCATCATGAGCCGGTCGATGAAGGCGTGGACCAGGAAGACGTACGGGCCCGCCGACGGCGTCGCCCTCGAACACACCTCGATGCCGGTTCCTCGACGCGGCGAGGTGCTGCTGCGCGTGCGCGCCACGGCCCTGAACGCGGGCGACGTGCGTCTTCTGCTCGGCGATCCGCTGCTCGTGCGGCCGGTGTTCGGGCTGACACGTCCGAAGCACCCGGTGCGCGGCATGGAGGTCGCTGGCACCGTGGTGGCGCTCGGGGCCGATGTCGTCGGTGCTGAGGTCGGCGAAGAGGTGGTCGGTGAGCTCGTCGGCGGGGGAGGGCTCGGCGAGTATGTCCGGGTTCCCGCCGCTCGGCTGGTGCCGATCCCCACCGACATCGCGGCAGACACCGCTGCCTGCCTGCCGGTCGCCGGTGGTACCGCCTGGCAGGCCCTCGACCTCGCCGGGGTCGGACTCGCAGACGGTGGCCACGCGGCGGGTGGGGCGCCGCGCGTGCTGATCATCGGTGCATCCGGAGGCGTCGGCACGTTCGCCGTGCAGCTCGCGACTCTCCGCGGAGCCGAGGTATGGGCGACCTGTCGCGACCGCAACGCGCCGCTGATCGAGCAGCTCGGCGCGGTGCGCACGTTCGACCACAGGGAGTCGCCGTTGAGCACGCTCGCGGACGGCCGATTCGACGCGATCATCGACATCGCGGGAGGGATGCCGCTGCGCGAGCTGAAGCGTCTCGTCGTTCCCGGCGGCACAGTCGTGCTGGTCACCGGCGACGGCGGCCATGTGCTCGGCCCCGTCCCACGGATGCTGCGCGCGGTGTTCCTGTCGATCGGCTCGCGGAGCATCCGACCGCTCGCCGCGACGCCACGCCCCGAGGTGCTGGCGAAGCTGCTCGACCTCGTGGCCGAGGGGCGGATCGTCCCCGTCATCGAGCGCGAGTATCCCTTCGCCGAGGCATCGGCGGCTCTCTCCCGACTGGAAGCCGGCCACACGGTGGGCAAGCTCGTGGTCGCCGGCACCGCGGTCTGAGCGCTCATCGGCGGTGTTCTGGTGCCGCACCGACAGCGGTGTGGCGGAGCACCCCCCCACCGCGCTCTGGCGGTGCACAGGGGGCGGGTGACAGAATGGACCCCGGCGTGCCCGAGTCGCATCTTCCCCGACGCCCGCTCGATCGAGCGAAGGGTCGAAGGACCGCCGGGCCCCTGGACAGCGTCCGCCGCGCCCGTCCTCCGAGGAGAGCTCCCATGTCGACGCCTGAAGCCGCCGTCTCCACCGCCCCCGCCCGCACCGCGCACCACCGCCACTACCTGATGTGCAAGCCGGAGCACTTCACCGTCAACTACTCCATCAATCCGTGGATGGAGCCGTCGAAGCCCACCGACACCGCGAAGGCGGTCGCGCAGTGGCAGAAGCTCCACGACCTGTACGTCGAGCTGGGCCACGACGTCGAGCTCATCGAGCCGCTCGCCGGATACCCCGACATGGTCTACACGGCCAACGGCGGGTTCCTCATCGACGGCCGCGCCTATGTGCCCGAGTTCCGCTTCGTCGAGCGCCAGGGCGAGGCTCCCGCCTTCGCCGACTGGTTCCGCGGCGCGGGCTACGACACCGTGATGCCGAAGGAGGTCAACGAGGGCGAGGGCGACTTCCTGCTCGTCGGTGACGTGATCCTCGCCGGCACCGGCTTCCGCTCGACCGGCGACAGTCACCGCGAGGTCGGCGAGGTCTTCGGCCGCGAGGTCGTGTCGCTCAACCTGGTCGACCCGCGCTTCTACCACCTCGACACCGCGATCGCCGTGCTCGATCCGGTGCAGGGTCTCGAGAACGGCGGCCCGGAGCACGCGAACATCGCGTACCTCCCCGGTGCCTTCGACGACGCGAGCCGCGCCGAGCTCGAGAAGCGCTTCCCCGACGCGATCCTGGTGTCGGACGAGGACGGCTCGGTGTTCGGTCTGAACTCGGCGAGCGACGGCTACAACGTGATCATCTCCCCGCGCGCGAAGGGCTTCGAGAAGCAGCTGCGCGAGCGCGGTTACAACCCGATCATGATCGACCTTTCCGAGCTGCTGCTCGGCGGCGGCGGCATCAAGTGCTGCACGCTCGAGCTTCGGGGCGCGAAGTGACCGCGCTGGAGGCAGGAGCCGATGTGAACACCGAGCCGCACGTCGCACACAACTACCACCCGCTGCCAGTGAACATCGCCCGCGCAGAGGGCGCGTGGGTGACGGATGTCGAGGGCAAGCGCTACCTCGATCTGCTCGCCGCGTATTCCGCCGTGAACTTCGGACACCGGCACCCGGCACTCGTCGCCGCGCTCACCGAGCAGCTCGGGCGGGTCACGCTCGTCAGCCGTGCGTTCCAGAGCGACCGCCTCGAACCGTTCGCCGCGGCGCTGGCGGAGCTCGCCGGCAAAGACCTCGTGCTGCCGATGAACACCGGTGCCGAAGCCGTCGAGACCGGCATCAAGGTCGCCCGCGCGTGGGGCTACCGCGTCAAGGGCATCGCCGAGGGCAGGGCACGCATCATCGTCGCGGCCGGGAACTTCCACGGACGCACGACCACGATCGTCAGCTTCAGCGACGACGAGCAGGCGCGCGACGACTTCGGGCCCTACACGCCCGGCTTCGACGTCGTGCCGTACGGCGACGCGGACGCCATCGCCGCAGCCATCACCGACGACACTGCCGCCGTGCTCGTGGAGCCGATCCAGGGCGAGGCAGGGGTCGTGATCCCGCCGGAGGGATACCTGCGCCGCATCCGCGAGATCTGCGATGAGAAGAACGTGCTGTTCATCGCCGACGAGATCCAGGCCGGTCTCGGTCGCGTGGGGGAGACTTTCGCATGTGACCGCGAGGGCGTCGTGCCCGACCTGTACCTGCTCGGTAAGGCTTTGGGCGGCGGCATCCTCCCGGTCTCGGCCGTGGTCGGCGACTCCGATGTGCTCGGTGTGATCCGTCCCGGCGAGCACGGCTCGACGTTCGGCGGCAACCCGCTCGCCGCAGCCGTGGGCCTGCGCGTCGTCGAGATGTTGCAGACGGGGGAGTTCCAGGAGCGCGCCCGTGCGCTGGGAGCCCATCTGGAGCAGGCGCTGCAGCCGCTGATCGGCCACGGCGTCACGGCCGTGCGCATCGCGGGACTCTGGGCCGGGGTCGACATCGACCCCGCGAACGGCACAGGGCGGGAGATCGCCGAGAAGCTGCTCGAACGCGGCGTGCTCGTGAAGGACACGCATGGACAGACGGTGCGCATCGCGCCGCCGCTGGTGATCCGTGCGACCGAGCTCGACTGGGCGGTGGAGCAGCTCAAGCTCGTGCTGGGCGCCTGACCGACCCGCCGACACGGACAGCGCCACCGCTGTCACGGCCGTCGACTGGGGATGAGACGGCTGGCGGTGGCGCTGTCCTCGTGCCGCTCAGGCCGGTGGGGAATCCGGGTCGAGCGTCTTGAGGGTGTCCTCTTCGGCGGCGTTGTCGGCGTCGAGCTGGTCCTCGGTGTTCTCGTCGCCGCCGAGGGCCGCACGATGGCCCTGGCCGGCGTCGCCCTGGATGGCTCCTCCGGTGGACTCGCCGCGCGAGGCATCACCCTGGATGGCTCCGCCGGTGCCGTCGCCCTGGCCGGAGTCCTCGTCCGGTGCTCCGACTCCGGGTGCGCCCTCTGCCGGGTCCTGCGGGTGGGGGGTGCGTTCCGTGTTCTCGTCCATGCGACGACGCTACGTCGGGTGCGGCCCTCCGCAGAGGGCATTGACAAACAGGCCGAGGATGCTCAGTCGTCGGGGTCGCGCCGCTTGGCGGTGCGGATCGGCGTGGTCACGGCGGCCTCGTCGCTGAACTCGATCGGGTCGACCTCGATCACGCTGAGCGGGCGGGTCTCGTCGAGTGTGAGCAGGAAGCGGCGGTTCTCGTCGCGTCGCAGGCGCCCGGACGTCGCCACCCAGATCACGCCGATCGCACAGGCGACGAATCCGGCCGTGCCGCCGAGCATGATCGCAGCGCGCGGCCCGAACGTGTCGGCGACCCACCCCGCGATCGGAGCGCCCACCGGGGTCGAGCCCATGATCACCGCCATGTAGAGCGCGAGCACACGGCCGCGCAGGGCGGGATCGGTGGTGATCTGCACGTAGCCGTTGGCGGTGGTGAGCAGCGTCACGATCATGAAGCCGGTGAACGTCAGGGTCACGGCGTACGACGCGTAGCTGGGCATCACGGACGACACGAAGGCGGCGATCCCGAACCCGCCGGCAGCCAGGATCACCACCCGTACCCGGGCCCGGTCGCGACGTGCGGCCAGCAGGGCGCCGATCAGCGACCCGATGGCCAGCACCGAGCTGAGCACACCGTATCCGTCGGCTCCCGCACCGAACTCGAGTGCCATGGTCGAGGCGAAGATCGGGAAGTTCATGCCGAAGGCGCCGATCAGGAAGACCGTGACGAAGACGACCTTCAGGTCGCTGCGTCCCCATACGTACCGGAAGCCGGCTGCCAGGCCACCGCGGCTGCGGTTCTTCAGCCGAGGGGCGAGCAGGCTGCGCCGCATCAACAGGAGCGCGAGGAGCATCGCCAGGAAGGTCGCGGCGTTCACGATGAACACCCAGCCCGAGCCGATCGCCACGATCAGCAGGCCTCCGACGGCCGGCCCCACCATGCGGGCGAGGTTGAACGACGCCGAGTTGAGGGCCACCGCGTTCGAGGTGTCGCCGGTGGAGACCATGTCCGAGACGAACGCCTGCCTGGCCGGGGCGTCGAAGGCGTTCACGATGCCGAATCCGAGGGCGAACCCGAACATCATCGGCAGCGTCATGAGGTCGTTGAGCAGCAGCACACCGACCGCGATGGCCAGGGCCAGCAATGCCGACTGTGTCGCGAAGAGGATGTGCCGGCGGTCGAAGCGGTCGGCCACCCACCCCGTCATGCTCACGAGCACGAGGGGAGGCCCGAACTGCAGGGCCATGGTGACGCCCATCGCCGTGGCGTCGTTGTCGGTGAGCTCGGTGAGCACCACCCAGTCCTGCGCGGTGGCCTGCATCCATCCGCCGACGTTGGAGATCAGGGCGCCCGCGAACCAGATCCGGTAGTTGATGTTCGCGAACGAGCGGAACATGGCGCTCATCTCTCCACCACCCGCCGCATCAGGGCGCTCGCTTCGCGCAGTGTGGTCAGCTCGGCCTCGGTGTAGTCGACCTCGCGCAGCATGTCGGCCAGCAGCTCGTCGCGCCGGCGGATGGTCTCGACCACGATCTCGGCACCGGCCGGGGTGATGTCGACCTGCACGCGTCGCCGGTCGTCCTCGTCGGGGGTGCGCACGACGAAGCCCTGCTCCTCGAGGCCGTTGATCGTGCTCGTCATCGACGGCGCGGTCACGCGTTCGCGTTCGGCGAGGGTCGAGACCGTGCGTCGGCCGTTCATGCGCAGGTCGGCGAGCACCGCCAGCTGCGCGTCGCTCATCGAGTCGGCGGCGCGGGCGCAGCGGAGGCGGCGGGCCAGCCGGAACGTGGCCATGCGAAGGTCTGTGGCGGTGAGGCGGAGGGATTCATCAGACGCAGACATTACTTAGATAGCCTATCTAATTTTCCGGATGCCGTCGCGGCAGCGGGCACAATGGAGGGGTGACCCGAACGCTCGCCTTGGAAATCGCCGTGCAGGACCCCGCCGGAGTGCGCATCGCCAAGGAGGTCGGCGCGGCACGCGTCGAGCTCGCGACGGCTCTCGCCCTCGGTGGACTCACCCCGTCGCCCGCGACGATCGAGCTCGCCGTCGAGACGGCAGGGGTCGATGGCCCCGAGGTGCACGTGCTGATCCGCCCGCGCGCGGGCGGCTTCCACTACGACGACGACGAACTCGCCGTGGCCGAGCTCGATGTGCGCCGCGCGATCGCCGCCGGTGCTGCGGGCGTGGTCATCGGCGCCCTCGACGCCGAGGGGCGACTCGACCTGTTCGCCATGGCGCGCCTCCGAGATGCCGCAGCCGGCGCACCCGCGACGCTGCACCGCGCGATCGACGTGACGGCCGATCCGGTCGCGACGCTGCGAAGCGCCCGCGAGCTGGGCCTGCGTCGGGTGCTCACCTCGGGGGGAGCGTCGGCCGCGATCGACGGCATCGACACGTTGCGTGCGCTCGTCGCGGCCGCAGAGGGCGAGATCGAGATCATGGCGGGCAGCGGCGTCGATGTGGCGAGCGCTCCGCTGCTCGCAGCCGCGGGCGTGGACGCGATCCATTTCTCCGCGAAGCGTGCCGTGAACGAAGACGGCGGGGTGCGGATGGGGTCGGCCTCCGACGGGGTCGGCGGCTACGAGGTGACCGATCGCGACACCGCCTTCGCGATCCGCGACGCCCTTGCACGGTAGCCGCCTCTTCCGGTGATGGGTAGGCTCGCAGCGTGATGGATACCCGCGAGTTCACCGATGCCTATGGTGTCGACATCGTCTACGACGTCCATCCCGCCGAGGGGACCCCGCGCGGCGTGGTGCAGCTGCTGCACGGCGTCGGAGAGCATGCAGGGCGGTATGGTGCGCTGATCACCGCGCTCACGGCTGCCGGATTCCACGTCTACGCCGACGACCACCGCGGTCATGGCCGCACCGGCATCCGCCAGCACGGCGGCCCGGAGAAGCTCGGCCGTCTGGGCAAGGGCGGGCTGCGTGCGGCCGTGGAAGCCGTCTGGCAGCTGACGGGCATCATCCGCGAGGAGAATCCCGATCTGCCGCTCGTGCTGCTCGGGCACTCGTGGGGATCATTCCTCGCACAGATGCTCGTCAACGAGCACCCGGACGCGTGGGACGCCGTGATCCTGTCCGGCTCTGCCCTGCGCATGCCGGGCTCACTGAACGCCGCTCCGCTGAATGCGCGCTGGGCAGGTGAGGGCGCGACCGGGCTGGAGTGGCTCAGCCGAGACCCCGCCGTGTGGACCGCGTTCGACGAGGATCCGCTGACCACCGATGTGCCGCTGCTCAAGCTGTTCGGCCCGATCGAGGCGGCGAAGCTGTACGGCCGCCCTGCCAAGGACCTGGGGCACGACATCCCGATGCTCCTGCTGGTCGGGCGGGACGACCCGGTGGGCGGACCGCGCAGCGTGCACAAGCTCGCCGACGAGTACCGCAACCGTTCAGGTCTCACCGACGTCACCACGCTCGTCTACCCCGACGCGCGCCACGAGATCTTCGCGGAGCTGCAGCAGGACGAGGTGCGCGCCGACGTGCTCGCCTGGCTCGACACGCACATCCCCGCACGCTGAGCTCCCGGCTCCACCGCCGAGACCCATGCTCCTCGTCCACACCCACTGTGGCGACCGCTCGCCGTGGTGGGTCTCGGCGGGGAGCGTGGGTCTGGGGCGAGATGTTCCCGCGTGGTGCGGATGTAACGCGACGTTACGCGCGGTGAAGGCGTGTGACACGGGCGTCTCGCGCGCCGCGGGGTCACCGTAGATTCGGGGCAATATTCCGCGCATGAGCGAGGAGTGCCCGCTCGGCGGCACCCCGCACGGGAGGGAGCGCTCCGATGAGCTTCGTGAAGGACTGGCAGGACTGGCACGCGTCCAGGGAGCGGTACGCGGGATCGGAGTACGGCCCGTCGGCACTCGAGTCGACGAACTGGCTCATCACGGAGGCCGCGGCCGTGGACGGCATCCCCGGGCTCTGGGCGCTCACCGGCGACGGCGGCATCCGCGGCAGCGAGCTGGGCCAGGCGGGATCCACCGTCACGCTGCGGGGCACGCAGAGCATCCGGCTCGGGCGCCGCGAGCTGCGCGTGTTCGAGCGCCACGGCACGATAGCGCTGCGTGTGCTGAATCCGGCTCGTCCGCAGCGCGAGTGGTTCACTGCGATCGATGCCTATGCCCCCGACGAGCGCTGGCGTCTGCCGGCTGTCTTCGAGGAGACACCCGACGAGCAGATCGTGATCACGTCGGTCGACGGCGATGCGCGGGAGACGCCCGTCGCCGGTCGGCTGCGCTTCGAGCTGGCGGGCGCGCCGCAGACGCTCACCGTGACCCGAGGTGCTCAGGGCGGGCTGAGCGCGGTGTTCGCAGACGGGACGAACGGCCTCGAGACCTACCGCTTCCGGTTCCTTCCGGTCGACGAACCGGCCGTGGACGGCACTGCCGTGATCGACTTCAACCGCGCCTATCTGCCGCCGTGCGCATTCTCCGACCAGTTCGTGTGCCCGCTGCCGCCCGCCGGGAATCGATACTCGACCCCGATCCGCGCGGGTGAGCGCGTCGTCGTGCTCGGAGGCTGACCCGCCGTAACAGGGGCCGCGCGCCTTAAGCTGGAACCGTGCACGGTGAATACAAGGTCCCAGGTGGAAAGCTCGTCGTCGTCGACCTCGAGATCGAGGACGACCGGATCTCCCGCTTCCGGCTCGCCGGCGACTTCTTCCTCGAGCCCGACTCGGCGCTGGACGACATCAACGCCGCCGTCGACGGACTGCCCGTGGAATCGGACGCGACGGCGATCGCCGCAGCCGTCCGCGCCGCGCTGCCCGACGGGGCCCAGCTGCTCGGGTTCACACCGGAGGCCGTCGGAACCGCGGTGCGTCGCGCACTCGTGACCGCCCCTGGGTGGCGCGACTTCGACTGGGAGATCGTGCACGAGAAGGCTGCGTCGCCACGCATGAACCTCGCGCTCGACGAGGTGCTCACCTCCCGCGTCGGCGAGGGGCGTCGCCGTCCCACCCTGCGCATCTGGGAGTGGGACCAGTCGGCCGTGGTGATCGGATCGTTCCAGTCGTACCGCAACGAGGTCGACCCCGAGGGAGCTGCGAAGCACGGATTCGACGTCGTCCGTCGTATCTCGGGCGGTGGGGCGATGCTCATGGCCGCGGGGCAGATCATCACCTACTCGCTGTATGTGCCGGCTTCACTCGTGGCGGGGATGACCTTCGCCGACTCCTACGCCTTCCTCGACGACTGGGTGCTGCAGGCGCTGCGTTCGCTCGGCATCGATGCCGTCTACCAGCCGCTCAACGACATCGCGAGCCCGACCGGCAAGATCGGCGGCGCCGCCCAGAAGCGGTTGGCGAACGGCGGAGTGCTCCACCATGCGACCCTGTCGTACGACATCGACGGTCAGGTGATGACCGAGGTGCTGCGCATCGGACGCGAGAAGCTCAGCGACAAGGGAACCGCCTCTGCCGCCAAGCGCGTCGACCCGCTGCGCAGCCAGACCGGCCTCGAGCGAGCGGAGATCATCGAACGGTTCAAGGACACCTTCCGCTCGCTGACCGACGCCGAGACCGGGTCGATCTCGGCCGACGAGTACGCCGCCGCCGAGGCGCTCGTAGAATCGAAGTTCGCCACCGAGGCCTGGCTGCATCGGGTGCCGTGACGGCGCCGGACACTCACCTCCCCCCTGCGGCGGACACCCCTGACGTCGTGTCAGACACCGTGTCCGTGCCGCAGCCGGTCGTGCCCCACCCGGTCGTGCCGGAGCCGGTCGTGCCGCAGCCGCTCGTACCGGGTGCGGTGACGATCGTCGAGGGCGACAACCTCGCCGTCGCCGCGACCCTGCCTTCCGGTTCGTTCACGCTCGTGTACCTGGACCCGCCGTTCAACACCGGCCGCACGCAGGAGCGTCAGGTGGTGACCGCACGGCGGACGTTGGCAACTCCTCAAGAATCGGTGCCGGCCACGGAACCGGTCCCGGGGATCCACGACCTCGGGGGAGTGACCGGCACGGATCTGCGGAGTTCTTCACCGGAGCCGGGAGAGACCGCGCCGGCCGCTGACACCGAGGTGCGGCACGGCTTCCACGGCCACGCCTACGAGCGGGTGCGCGGGATGCTGCGCGCCTATGACGACCGCTTCGACGACTACGGCTCGTTCCTGATGCCACGGCTCGAAGAGGCCTGGCGGTTGCTCGCCGACGACGGCACGCTGTACCTGCACCTCGACTACAGGGAGGCGCACTACGCGAAGGTCATGCTCGACGCGGTGTTCGGGCGGGACTGCTTCCTCAACGAGCTGATCTGGGCGTATGACTACGGCGCCAAGTCGCGCAGCCGCTGGCCCACCAAGCACGACACGATCCTGGTGTACGTGAAGAACCCTCGAGGGTACGTGTTCAACTCCGACGAGGTCGACCGCGAGCCGTACATGGCGCCTGGGCTCGTCACCGCCGAGAAGGCGGCGCGCGGCAAACTGCCGACCGACGTGTGGTGGCACACGATCGTGCCCACCACCGGTCGGGAGAAGACCGGCTATCCCACGCAGAAGCCCGAGGGGATCCTGCGGCGCATCGTCACGGCGTCGAGTCGTCCTGGCGACCGTGTGCTCGACCTCTTCGCGGGCAGTGGGACGACGGGAGCGGTGGCCTCGGCCCTCGGACGCGACGCCGTGCTGGTCGACGACAACCCCGAGGCCGTCAGGATCATGAAGGCGCGGATGCCGCACGCCGAGGTGACGTCGCTTCGTTGAACCACACTCGGCCGGAGTAGCCGCGGCCGTTCCGTCAGGAGGGGCGGAGCAGCACGAGGAACCGCTCGATCTCTGTCGCCATGTCGAGCGAGGGATCGAGCATCCACGCAGCCTGCAGCCCATCGGCCAAGGCATGCAGGGTGCGGACGACCCATGCCGGGTCGAGGTCGGCGCGGATCCGCCCCTGTTCCTGGTCGATGATGAGCTGAGCGCGGGTGAAGGTCTCGATGCGCTCGGTGCGCTCGCGGAAGTAGGCGTGGGCGGGGTGGGCAGGATCCCCGGCTTCGGCGGCCAACTGCGCGTAGAGCTGCACGAGACCGGGGACGGATGCGTTGTGACGGATGACCGCGAGGAACGCGGCCGAGGCGTCTTCGCCGGCGTACTGCTGCTCGTCGCGGTCGTCTCTGGCGCGGAGGATCGCGACGAACAGCTCCTCCTTGCTGCCGAAGTAGTGCAGCAGGCCCGCCGCGCTGAGTCCGGCGGCGTCCGCGATCTCCCGGACCGACGCCTTGCGGTAGCCGTGCTCGGCCACGACGGCGAGTGCGGCCTCGAGGATCTCCTCGCGCTTGGCGACGCCCTTCGCGTATGCCCCCCGTGTAGCCATCGCTCCAGGGTAACCGTCACGCTCGGATCACAAAAACCAAACAACGTTCGTGAAACGCTTGCGCGGACAGTCGACGATCTGTCAGCATGTCCGACGAATACCAAACACCGTTTGGTATTGACCTGATCACGCTCACCGACCCGATCACGCTCAACGAGGAGCCGACATGTCCGTGTCCCCGCTCGACCCCGCCGCTGAAATCGCCCCGACCGGCACCATCCGCGCCGTTCCGCCCGCCGCGGGGGAACCGGCGGCGAGTCCGCCCGCGAATCGGCGGCTGCTGCCCAGCCTGCTGATCGCCTCGCTGACCCTGTTCGCCACCTACGGCGGACTCATCGCGATCCTGCTGCCCAGCCAGGTGCTGATGATCGACGAGGCGAACAAGGTCGGCAACCTCGCCGTCGTGACCACGATCTCCTTCGTCTTCACGCTGTTCGCGCAGCCGATCGTCGGGGCGTTGAGCGATCGCACGCGCTCGCGGTTCGGACGCCGGGTGCCGTGGATGGTGCTCGGCGCGATCATCGGCGGCATCTTCCTGTTCGGCATGGGCTCGTTGACCGACATCCTCTGGATCACGGTGTTCTGGGTCATCATCCAGGTGGCGCTGAACTTCTTCCAGGCTCCGCTGACGGCCATCACCGCCGACAGGTTCCCGCGGTCTAAGCGCGGCGGCGCGAGCGCGATGATCGGTATCGGCACGCAGGTCGGCATGACGGTGGGCATCATGCTCGCCGGGGCGTTCGCCGCGCAGATCGGCATCGGCTACGCGGCGTTCGGCGGTGCCGTGATCGTGGCGGCGCTGCTGTTCGCCGTGGTGAACCGCGACTGGTCGTCGAAGCACGCCGCGGTGGCCCCGTTCCGATGGGGCGCCTTCTTCCGGGGCTTCTGGATCGACCCGCGCCGCCACCCCGACTTCGCCTGGGCGTTCGGGGCGCGGTTCCTGCTGATCCTCGGCTACTTCGTCGTCAGCTCGTACCAGCTCTACATGCTCACCGACTACATCGGGCTGCCCCTGGCGGAGGCCCAGGGCGCCGTCGTCACGCTCACCCTCGTGGCCTTCATCCCGACCCTGGTCGCCATCGGGCTCTCCGGGTGGTGGAGCGACAGGGTCGGTCGCCGCAAGGTCTTCATCTACGCTGCATCCGTCGTGATGGTGGCAGGGCTGGCGATGCCGCTCCTGCAGCCGAACATGACCGGCATGATCCTGATGAGCATCATCAACGGCGTCGGGTTCGGGTTGTACATGTCGGTGGACGCCGCGCTCATGACCGAGGTGCTGCCGAACGAGGGCGTCTCCGCGGGGAAGGACCTCGGCATCCTGAACGTGGCGACCAACGTGCCGCAGGCCCTGAGCCCCGCGATCGGCGGTGTCATCATCACGGCGCTCGGAGGCTACGCGATGCTGTTCGTCTTCGCGATCGTGTTCGTGATCCTCGCCGCCGTGGCGACCGCGCCGATCAAGGGAGTGCGCTGATGACCGGGAACGACCGGGAGAATACTGTCATGACCGATACCGATTCCGAGACGACCGCCGACTTCGTCGAGGTGGCCACGGCCGCGGGACGAGTGCGTGGCCGCTGGCGTCCGACCACGGGAGGGCGGGGCAATCCCCGATCGGCGGCTTTCCTCGGCATCCCGTTCGCCGAAGCACCGATCGGAGCGCTGCGCTTCCAGGCGCCCGTGCCGAAGGCGCCGTGGGAGGGCGTGCGCGATGCGCTCGAGTTCGCGGCGACCGCGCAGCGCGGAGACCCCGGCGTCACGCTCATCCCCGAGCCGAGCATCGAGGGTGACGCCACGCTCAACGTGAACGTGTTCACCCCGAACCCGAGCCGCGCGGGGCAGGGGGACGGGCTCCCGGTACTCGTGTGGATCCACGGCGGCGGCTACTTCGCGGGCTCGCCTGCCAGCCCCTGGTACGACGGCCGCAACTTCAACCGCGACGGTGTCGTCACGGTCTCGCTCTCCTACCGGCTGGGCTTCGACGGCTTCGGCTGGATCGAGGATGCGCCCTCGAACCGTGGTGTGCGCGACTGGCTGCTCGCCCTCGAATGGGTGCAGCAGAACATCGCGGAGTTCGGCGGGGATCCGTCACGCGTCACGATCGCCGGACAGTCCGCGGGCGGCGGTGCGGTGCTCACCCTGCTCGGCATGGAGCAGGCGCAACACCTGTTCCACGGCGTCTACGCGATCTCGGGCGCGCTCGCCGATGTGAGTGCCACCCGGTCGGAGGCCTTCGGGCGTGCGCTCGCCGCGGCGGCGGGGGTCGAGCCGACCGTGGCTGGGTTCTCGTCGCTGCGCGAAGAACGCATCCTCGAACTGCAGAAGAAGGCCACGGAGCTCGGTCCCTCGTCCCTGGGCAGCGTGATCGACGAGGGGCTCCCACTCGGGCCGACGGTCGACGGTGATCTGCTGCCGCGCTCCACGCGCGAGGCTCTGCGGGCCGGCGTCGGCGCAGACAAGCCGCTCGTCCTCGGGGCGACGGACGACGAGTTCACGATGGTCCTCTCCGGGGCCGAGAAGAAGCTGCGCTGGGTGCCGAGGTCGCTCCTGCTGAACAAGCTGGGACTGCCGAAAGCCGTACGGAGGGAATACCTCGCCGCGAACGCCGACATCGCCGGCCTCGGCAAAGCGCGCCTGGGCGGGCGTCTGCTGACCGACCGGATGTTCCGGACGGCGCTGCTGAACGTGCTCGCCGACCGCGGCTCGGCACCCACCTGGCTGTACCGGTTCTCCTGGCCGTCAGGGCACTTCGGCTTCGCCGAGCACTGCCTCGACGTGCCGTTCTTCTTCGACTGCCTCGACGGCCCCGCCATGGAGCCACTCGCCGGACCGAACCCTCCACAGGAGCTGGCCGACGAGGTGCACGGAGCGGCCGTCGCGTTCATCGCCGGAGGTGACCCCGGGTGGCCGCGCCATCGGGGTGCCGCGGGCATCGCCCGGGTCTACGACGTGCCGACGCGCGACGTCGCCGATGCCTACGCGTCCGTGCGTCCGCTGCTGCGCGCGACCTGATTCGAGAGCGCCCGCGGTGCGGACTCAGGCGACGTAGATCTTGCGGAGGGTCTCGGTGACGGTCCAGGTCGTGCGCATTCCCTCGGCGAGCCGCACGACGGAGCCGGGTCCGACCTCCAGATCGGGCAGCCCGGACGAGGCGAACGCGATCGTGGCGTGACCGGACAGCACCACGAACACCTCATCGGCCTCGGTGTCGGTCGCGGTGCCAGGGGTCATCTCCCAGACGCCGATCTCGATGCCGCCCAGAGTCGCCAGCTCGCGGATCGCGGTCGTCGGCGTGCCGGAGAGCACGTCGTCGGAGGGCAGCGGCTCATGCGCGAGGGGCAGGGCCCCGACATCCACCGCACTCCCCGCGGCGAGACCGTTCACGAGTCGAAGCCCATGCCGACGGCGTCGAGCGCCTTGAGGAACAGGTTGCGCCTGCCCTGGTTGTGGTCGGCCTGGTTCATGGCGGCGCGCACGAGATTGACGCCGATCGACGCCGCGGGCTCCGGCGGGAACGGGATGGGCTTCTCACGTACCATCCGAAGCTCCGTGCGCTCCGTCTGCTCCCCGGACAGCTTGTCGAGCATGACGTCGGCGGCGAAACGCGCCGCGCCGACCCCCAGGCCCGTGAAGCCGGTCGCGTACGCCACGCGTCCCTTGCGGGCAGTGCCGAAGAACGCGCAGAAGCGGCTCGACGAGTCGATGGCTCCCGCCCAGCGGTGCGTGAATCGGAGACCCTCCAACTGCGGGAAGGTCGTGAAGAAGTGGGAGGCGAGCTTGCGGTGGCTCTCGATGCGGTCCTCGTACTCCGCACGCACCTTGCCGCCGAAGTGGTAGATGGCGTCGTAGCCGCCGAACAGGATGCGGTTGTCCCCGGTGAGCCGGTAGTAGTGGAACTGGTTGGCGCTGTCGGCCAGACCCTGACGATTCGACCATCCGATGGATGCCAGCTGCGCGGTCGAGAGCGGCTCGGTCATCAGCACGTAGTCGTACACCGGAACGGTCATCAGCCGGTTGCGCTTGAGGAGCGAGGGGAAGACGTTGGTGCCGAGGGCGACGGCGTCCGCGACCACACGGCCGTCCGGAGTGACCAGGGTGATCGGACCGGACCCGTCGCCCTCGATCGCGCGGACGATGCTGTGCTCGTGGATCTCGACGCCGAGGTCGGCGGCCACACGTGCCAGCTCGACGCCGAGCTTGGCGGGGTGCACCATGGCGCAGCCGTCGCGATCCCAGTCTCCGGCGAGGAAGGTCTCCGAGTGCACCTCGGCCTGCACGGCTTCGCGGTCGAGGAAGCCGGGCTCTTCGCGATACCAGTCCACCTGGTGCGGCTCGACGGCGACCGCCAGCTGACCCGTGCGCTCGAACTCCGCATCCATGCCGTACCGCTCGACCGTCTCACCGATCCCATCGAGGTTCGCGTGGCCCAGCTCCTCGAGCCGATCGATCTCCTCCGGCCATCGGTTGACGCCGTTCTCATGGCCGTGGGTGAGGCTCGACTCGCAGAATCCGCCGTTGCGCCCGGAGGCGGCCCAGGCGATGCGCGAGGCTTCGAGCAGGACGACACGACGTTCGGGGTCGCGTTCCTTGGCGCGCACCGCGGTCCACAGTCCGGCGTACCCTCCGCCGACGATGGCGAGGTCGGCGCGGACAGTGCCGTTCAACGGCGGGTGCGTCGGCCGCTCGACGTCGTCGAGCCAGAACACCCGCAGGGCGGTGTCCCGGAGCGAGGCGTCGATGACGCTCGCTGAAGGTCGTTGGCGTTCGAAGACGGTGGTGCCCATCGTTCTCTCCGTTCCTCGGAGGCTCGCGTCAGCGCGTGCCCCAGTTGTAGAGGTCCTTGTACAGGCCGGCGTAGAGCAGGCTCTCGGTGTGCGTGATGCCGGGGATCGTGCGGATGCGGGTGGCGATGAGTTCGATGAGGTGCTCGTCGTTCTCGCACACCGCCTCGACGAGGATGTCGAAGGTGCCGAGCGTCACGACCACGTAGGCCAGCTCAGGGATCGTTGTGAGCTCCTGCGCGATCTCGCGCGGGTTGCCGGAGACCCGGATGCCGATCATCGACATGCGGTGGAAGCCGAGCTGCATCGGATCGGTGACCGCCACGATCTGGATGATGCCCGCCTCGGTCATCCGCTGCACGCGCTGACGAGCGGCGGCTTCGCTCAGCCCGACCTCCCGCGCGATCTCGGCGTAGGGGCGGCGGCCGTCCTCCTGCAGAAGTTCGACGATGCGCTTCGAGATGTCATCAAGGGCAGGCTGGGACGGCTTCGTGCTCATGTGTCGATATTGTCAGTCGATGTGTGATCCCGCAACTGATTCAGTCGAATCTACGGGAGGTATCTTCAGATTCCGCAGGGAAGTCGATACCATGACCCCATGTCGACTCATCTTCTGAAGGATTCAGCGCCGTTGCAGAACTTCATCGGCGGACAGTACGTGCCCGCACACGGCGCCGGTCGGATGCCGCTTCTGGATCCTGTCACGGAAGACGCGTACGGCGAGCTCCCGGTGTCGGACGTCACCGACGTCGATGCCGCCTACGCAGCTGCGGCTGCGGCCTTCCCGATCTGGCGCGACACCACGCCAGGGGAGCGGCAGCTGGCGCTCTTCCGCATCGCCGACGAGATGGAGTCGCGCGCAGACGAGTTCGCCGACCTCGAGTCGCAGGACACCGGCAAGCCGCGCGCGAGCCTGGTCTCGGACGAGATCATGCAGTCGATCGACCAGCTGCGCTTCTTCGCGGGTGCCGCCCGCAGCCTCGAGGGCAGGGCCGCGGGGGAGTACCTCGCCGGACACACCTCGTTCGTGCGTCGCGAGCCGGTCGGTGTGATCGGCCAGGTGACCCCGTGGAACTACCCGCTGAACATGGCGGTGTGGAAGATCGCGCCCGCGCTCGCCGCCGGCAACACGGTCGTGCTGAAGCCCGCCGAGTCGACACCGCTCACGACGCTGCTTCTCGCCGAGATCGTCGCGCTGCACACGCCGGTGGGCACCCTCAACGTGGTGCTCGGCGACCGCGACACCGGTGTCGCCCTGGTGGAGCACCCCACGCCGCAGATGGTCGCGATCACGGGTTCGGTGCGGGCGGGCATGGCTGTCGCACGCTCGGCGGCGAACGACGTCAAGCGGGTGCATCTCGAACTCGGTGGCAAGGCTCCGGCGATCGTGTTCGCCGACGCCTCGATCGAGAAGGCCGTCGAGGGCATCACCACCGGCGCCTTCTTCAACGGCGGACAGGACTGCACCGCCGCCACCAGGGTGCTGGTGCACGCCTCACTCCACGATGAACTGGTCGCCGCGCTGGTCGCGAGGGCGCAGACGCACGCCCGCACCGGGGGGCCGCGCGAGGAGGGTGTGCTCTACGGGCCGCTGAGCAGTGCGGCCCAGCTCGCACAGGTGCAGGGCTTCATCGACCGCCTCCCCGCGCACGCGACGATCGAGACCGGTGGACGCCGCCGGGGAGATCGCGGCTACTTCTGGGAGCCCACCATCATCTCCGGTGTGCATCAGGACGACGAGGTCGTGCAGGGTGAGATCTTCGGACCCGTTCTCACGGTGCAGTCGTTCACCGAGGACGCCGAGGCCCTGGGGATGGCCAACGACGTGCCCTATGCGCTCGCCGCCTCGGTGTGGACCACCGATCATGCTCGAGCGATGCGCTTCTCGCGCGACCTCGACTTCGGGTGCGTATGGATCAACACGCACATCCCGTTCGTGTCGGACATGCCCCACGGCGGATTCAAGCACTCCGGCTACGGCAAGGACCTCTCGCAGTACGGCTTCGACGACTACACGCGCATCAAGCACGTGATGAGTGCGCTCGACTGAAGGGGCCGGCGAGGGGCCCCGGGCGCTCAGGGGGCGAGCTGCTTCACACGACGGTGCTCACGCAGGGTGAGCTGGGGGCGCTCCTCGATCTTGACCGCGCCGTCCTCGTCCCAGCCGTGGCGTGCGTAGAACGCATCCGCGCGATCGTTCCCATCGAGCACCCACAGGTACGCGCGTGCGTACCCGGCCTCGGCGATCCGCTGCTCCGCCGCCTCGAGCAGGGCGTGGCCCGCACCCGTCGACCAGGCGGCGGGGTCTGCGTAGATGCCGTAGACCTCGCCGTCGGCGAGCCCGTCGGGGTCGCGGCCGGAGCCCAGCGATGCCCAGCCGACCAGGCGGTCGCCCCGCACGGCGACGAGGGTGCCGAGGCCCGTGGGCAGCGGCTCCGCGATGATGCGCTGCCAACCCTCGGCTCGCTCCTCGACGGACAGTCCGTCGAGGACGGACTGATCGATGAGTCCACGGTAGGCCGCCTGCCAGGAGCGGACGTGCACGCCGGCGATGCTGTCGGCATCTTCGGCGCGGGCGTCGCGGATCACCAGCGGAGTCATCCATCCAGCCTAGGGGGATCGCCGTGGCCGGAGGGGGGTGGACGCTGCGGGTCAGCTCACGTTCTTCTTGAGCCAGGGCAGGGGATCCACGGCGACGGTGTTGATGTGGACCTCGAAGTGCAGGCACGACCCGAAGACGTAGCCGGTCGATCCGACGTCTCCGATGTACTGGCCTTCGTCGACGCAGTCGCCGACCTCGACAGCCCGGCTTCCGTAGGTCATATGCGAGTAGACGGTGCTCACGGCCTGTCCGTCGACGATGCTCTCGATCTGGATCGTCACGCCGTAGCCCTGGTAGCTCTCCGTCGATCGGGAGACGCAGCCCTTCATGGCGGCGTTGATCGGAGTGCCGACCGGCGCGGCGAAGTCCTGTCCGAGGTGCGATCGACCCGGTCGTGAGGCGCCGAACCCGTCGGTGAAGGAATATGTTCCGTCGGCCATCGGCATCATGATGCGTCCGACGAGGGGGATGTCCAGCGCGCTTCCCAGCGGCATGCCTGCGGCGATCGCGGCGGCCGCGGCACGGGAGCGCGTCTCCTTGATCTCCTCGGGCGTCGTCGCCGAGAAGTTGCCGCGCGGGGCGATCTCCGCCCGGATCTCGTTCTTCGATGTGTAGGACTGGGACATTCCGTCGGCAAGAGTCGAGACGGGGGCGCTGGCAGCAGCCGCGGGGCCGCTGGTGGGGTTCAATGCAGGAAGCGCGGCTCCGGTGATCAGGACCCCGATCGCCAGGGTGGCGCCGAGCGCCTTGGACTTCGCCCACGTGCGCTTCTCGCGGCGGACCCGGGTCTGAGGAGTCGACGCCGCGCGAGGAGCCATGTGTCGGGGGCGCAGGCGAGGATCCCAGGAACGGGGGCCCTGTGTTGCCTGGGGCTGGGGGTCCGTGGTCTGGGGCTGTGTTGCCTGGGACTGCGTTGTCTGGGGTGCCGCGGTCTGGGGTGCCGCGGTCTGGGGTGCCGTCGTCTGGGGCTGCGTTGCGCGCGGTGCCGTCGCTGGGGTCGGCTTCGTCTGAGACCGTGCCTGAGTCTGCGTCGCCTGCGAGTGGAGGGCTGTCTCGTCCTGGGTCGAGTCCGCGGCTGCGGTCGCTGTGTGAGCTGCCGCGGCTCTGCGGCGTGCGCGCGAGGACCTGAGTGACGGGGCGACAGGCGCGGCGTCTGCGTCGAGCGCGAGGTCGGCTGCGGGTGCGGGGTCTGCTTCGGGTGCGGGGCGGGCTTCGGGTGCGAGGCGGGCTTCGGGCACGAGGGCTTCGGCGGACGAAGAGGTCGCGTCGGCGAGGGGGAGCGTGTCGGCGGCGTTCGACGGAAGGGGGGAGTGCGCGTCTGCGGTCGCCTGGCGTCGACGATGACGACGGAGAAGCGGTCGAGTCGGATCGGGGACTTCTGTCGGAGCTTCCGAGGCTTCGTGAGCGCGCTCGGGGGGCAGGGAATTCGTGACGGGATCCTTCCGGGAGGCAGATGTACGCGGCGGTCGATCCCCCCGGATGCCACCGTTACCGATCTGTAATTTAATTCGTGAACTCGCGAGCGTCAAATCGAGATCGGACACGTCGGCATCGATGTGGCCTTCGCCGTGCTCTGTCGTCCATCGATATCCGCGGAGAGCGTGACGCCAGGGGGTGTGTCGATTCTGCATCCGGTGCGGAGTGCTCGGGGTGCCCTGGCTTCTCGGTGCGCGGCAGCTGTGGAGTACTCCCAGTCCACCGGCTTCGTGGAGTGTTGGAGGCCTCTATCTGTGTTCTGGAATACTGCTCTGAACTGGGCTTATCCCGGGATGAATGTCGGTGGCCCCGAGTTGACTTCGGGTATGAACACTCCTGTGGATGCGCTCATCCAAGTCGTCGCCGACCTGGATGCGGTGCTGCGTTCCGAGGCGGTGGTGGGTTTGAGCGACGCATCGAAGATGGAGCTGCTGCGAATGGCGGGCGAAGCGCAGCGGCGCGTGGAGGCCGTGGTGGTGGAGGTTGTCGCATCGGTGGAGTCACGCCCAGCGGGTTCGGGCGACCTCGCGTTCTGCGGCCTCTTCGGGTGCCGAACGGTCGGCGAGCTTCTGCAGCGGGTGCTGCGGGTGGATGCGACGGGTGCCACCCGGGTCGTGAAGGCCGCGAGGGCGGTGCGGCGGGAGGTCGATCTGACGTCGGGCGGCTGGCTGCCGTCACGGTGGCCGGCATTGCGCGCGTCCCTCCTCGACGGGACGGTGGGGGTCGACGGGGTTCTCGCGGCGATCGGTCCGATCGAACGGGCCGGCGCCAGGGTGGGGACGGCGGACAGGTTGCGGGCCGATGCGGAGTTGGCGGCGTATGCGCGCGGGCTTCCGGTTGCCGAGCAGCGCGCGGATGACCACGGCGGTGCGGAGTCGGGGGTCGACGACGACACCGCTCCTCCGGCGACTCCGGAAGACCTGCGGGTGCTGGCGCAGGTGATGATGCAGTATCTCGATCCGGATGGTGCCGAGCCTGCGGACGAGATCGCCATGCGGGCGCGGGGGATCGTCCTCGGTCGGGCCAAGGACGGGGTGATCCCGATCCGGGGTGGGCTGCTCCCCGAGGTCGCAGGACAGCTGCGACGCCTCTTCGACGCGTACCTGAACCCGAAGGTCGACGGCCCGCCGCAACCTGGTGTCGCTTTCCGGCCCTCCGACACGGCGCGCACCTCTTCGCCGGAGGTCGAGGGGGCGGATGATGGCTTCCTGCCATCCGAGGACCCGGTGCGGACGATCGACCCCCGGACGCGCGCGCAGAAGCAGCACGACACGCTCGCCGCCGTGCTCTCCATCGCTGCACGTCACGATGACACGCCCCGCCTGGGAGGTGCCGCACCGACGCTGGTCGTCACCGTCACCGCCGAGGACTACGCCACCGGTTCCGGATGGGCTCGCATCGAAGGGATCGACACCCCCGTGTCCACCGGAGTCGCCGCGCACACCGCGTGCGGGGGCGGCGTGCAGCGGGTCCTGTTCGACCCGGCTGGGCGCATCATCGGAATCCACGCCTCTGACCGCATCTTCAACGCCCATCAACGTCGGGCGATCACTCTCCGCGACCGTGAATGCCTCATCCCCGGCTGCCATGTGCCCGCGGCCTGGTGCGAGATCCATCACGTGGACGAGCACGCCCGCGGTGGAGCGACTCATACCGACAACGGCGTCGCGCTGTGCTGGCACCACCACCGAACCCTCCCCACCAGTGGATGGGAGATCCGGATGCGACATGGCACCCCTTCCGTCCGCGGCCCTGCCTGGTGGGATCCGAGCCGGCGATGGCGAACACCACGACCGACCAGCGCTGCTCGTTCCGGACCGACGGTTCGACGCAAGGAGCTGCTGCGGACATGAAACCCGGTGGCAGCGGAACCTTTGGTGATGGTGGCAGTGGAGGTGGAGGTGGAGGTGGAGGTGGAGGTGGTGGAGGAGGAGATGTGCCTGTGCCTGTGCCTGTGCCTGTGCCTGTGCCGGCGCCGGTGCCTGGTTCTGCGCGCATGCGGTCCGACGGAATCGGTCCGGGGTGTCGACTGGTGCGACACGATGTGGCATGCTTGCGGGCACTGCGCCCGGCACAGCCAGTGGTGCACGACGCGACGAAGAGAGGCGACCCCGCAACCCCTATGTCCAGACCACTCGCGGGACCGCAGGGCCTGCTCCGCACGCTCAACGGCCGCGCGATCCTCGAAGCTCTCGCGCGCAGCGGTCCGCAGACCCGTTCGGACCTGATGTCGACCACCGGACTCTCACGGACGGCGGTGACCCAGGTGCTGCGGATGCTCGAGAATGCCGGTGCCGTCGCCCCCGCGGGCATCGACCGTGACACGAGGGGTCCTGCTGCAGGACGCGTCGCCCTGCACCCCCGGCTCGGTTTCGCCGCGGCGGTGCACGTCGATCATCACGCCGCCCACGTCGTGCTGGTCGACGCGACCGGCACTGTGCAGGCGGAGGAACACGGGCCCTTCGCCGAAACGGATGACCGCGTGGCCCACATCGTCGGGCTCGTGGAACGCTGCCGGCGCTCGGTGAATGCGGCGAAAGCGGCCGTGCACCTGGCGGTGGTCGGAGTCCCCGGCATCGTCACGGCGGACGGAGGCATCCGAGACGACTTCGGCCCCGACGGCGGCCTCTTCCGCTCGGCTCTTTCCACGGCCCTGGACTGCCCCGTCCGCGTCGAGAACGACGTCAACCTCGCAGCCCTCGCCGAGCTCACGGGCGGTGAAGGCGGCACGCTCGCGAGCTTCGCGCTGCTGCTGCTCGACGACGGGCTCGGTGCAGGCATCGTCATCGACGGGGAACTCCACCGCGGGTTCTCCGGCGTCGCAGGCGAAGTCATGTACTTGCCGCAGACGCCCATCCCGATCGGTGCGCCCCTCGCCGGCGACGCGGTGGTCGGAGACCTGGCTCTCGGCGTCGGACGAGACCCCGATGCGTCGCTCGACGACCATCTGGAAGCAGCCGAGCGCGGAGACGAGGCGGCTGTCCAGATCGTGTCAGAGCTCGCCCGCCGCATCGTCCTCGTCGCGGGCACCGTGGGGCTGGTGCTCGACCCCGAGGCGTTCATCCTCAGCGGCAAGGCCGCACACCCGGCCCTCGTCGCCGCGATCGAGCGCATCGCCGCCGAGTACGAGGCGCAGCTTCCGCTCCGGTTCCTGGTCTCGTCGTTCGGCACCGAGGCTCCGCTCATCGGTGCGGTCGACCAAGCCGCGGCAGCGCTCCGCAGCGACCTCTTCAGCCGCATCCTCACGCCCGCACCCAAGGGTGGCCGCTGAACGACCACCCTGACTCGACCGCCGAAGCCCACTCACCGGCACCACGCCACGCCTCCGAGCAACGCCGCTCGACCACCGACAGGATCATCCGATGACCGCACCCTCCGACCTCGCCGACCGCCTCGGACTCGCGCCCGGCACGTGGGCCATCATCCTCAATGCGGATGACTTCGGCATGTGCCATGCCGCGAACACCGCCATCGTCGACCTGCTCACGTCCTCGCGCATCGACTCGAGCACCGTGATGGTCCCGTGCTCCTGGTCGCCCGAAGCGCTCGCCTTCGCCGCCTCCCGTCCGGATCTCGACGTCGGTGTGCATCTTGTGCTCACGAGCGAATGGGCGCGCTACCGGTGGCGTCCGCTCACCGGCTCGGACACGAGCCTCGTCGACGCTGCGGGTTTCTTCCCGACCGATGTGCTCTCCGTCGAGCAGAACGCCTCAGACGAGGATGTCGCCGCCGAACTCTCCGCCCAACTGCAGACCGCGCTCGATGCCGGCGTGGATGTGACGCACCTCGACAACCACATGGGGTCGGTCTACGGGCTCGTGACGGGACGGGACTTCCTGCAGCCGGTCTTCGAACTCGCCGCACGGCACGGCCTGCCCTTCCGGCTGCCCCGCAGCATGGACGGTGTGGGCGAGAACCTCGCCCTGCAGGCTCAGCTCGATCGCGCCGCAGCGGCCGCCGACGCGTCCGGCGTCGAGATCATCGATCGCCTCTGGTCGCATCCGTTCGAACTCCTGCGCGAAGGCGCACCCGACGAGGAGACGTATGAGGAGGTGCGAGCCGGTTTCATCGCGCTGCTGCGGGCGGTGCCGGCCGGAGTCACCGAGATCTACCTGCATCCGATGGTCGACGACGACGAGCTCCGCGCGGCCGTCGACTTCAGCGCGAGGAAGCGCGGCTATGAGCTGCGTCTGCTGAGCGACCCGGTCGTGCTGCAGGCCATCGAGGATGAGGCGCTCGTGCGCATCGGCTGGCGCGACCTGCGAGACCTGCAGAGGGGCAGCGCCCGGTGACCTCTCTGCGCGAACGCGTACGGGACCGACGACTGGATGCGGCGCCCACCAGAGCGCAGACGATCGCCTTCGGCGCATCCGGCTTCCCGACGCAACTGATGGCGCAGACCTTCTCGGCCTTCGTCGTCTACTTCTACGTCTCGCACCTCGCGGTCCCGGCGACGGGCGTGGCGATCGCCATGATCGCCCACGGGGTGCTGAACGCCGTGCTGAACCCCGTCGTCGGCACGATCTCCGACCGGCTGCGCACGCCCTGGGGTCGGCGCATCCCGTGGATCGGCCTGGGCATCGTGCCACTCGTCGTCGCCTTCGCGCTGGTCTGGATGCCGCCGGATCTCCCGGTCACCGGCCTCATCGTCTGGTTCCTCGTCGTCGTGGCCGTCTACGACGTGGCCTTCGTGGTGGTGGTGCTGAACATCTCGGCGCTGTTCCCTGAGATCTTCCGCACCACCGAGGAGCGGGCCCGCGGCAACGTGCCGCGACAGATCTTCGCGATCCTCGGCATGGTGCTCGGCACGGCCGGCGCTCCCGCCCTGTACGGCGCCATCGGCTGGCCGGGAATGGCCATGGTGCTCGGGGCCGTCTGTCTCGTGCTGCTCGTGTGGTCGTTCCTCGGAGGCATGATCGAGCGCCGGACGCCGCAGACATCAGCGGAGTCGTCATCGCCCGACAACCCGGGGGAGGCCATGCGCTGGCGTGATCAGCTGACCTATACCTTCCGCAACCGTGCGTTCGTCCCGTACGTCCTCGGCTCGCTGTTCGTGCAGACGTCGATCGCCGTGATCCTCGCCGCCGTCCCCTTCTACGTACGCTACTCGCTGCACGCGCCGGAGGGAGAGGGCAGTCTGCTGCTCGGGGCGATCTTCGTGACCGCGATCCCCTCGATCGTGTTGTGGAGCGCGGTCGTCCGCCGCACCTCGCCGCGCACGGCCATGCTGTGGAGCGTCGCGGTGTTCGGGACGGCCGTTCTCGGCTATCTCGCCCCCTCGACCGTGCTCGGCGCTGCGCTGGTCGGCGTGGCCGTCGGTGTGGGTGTCGGGGGTCTGCTGCAGCTGCTCGAGGTCATGCTCGCGCAGATCATCGACGACGACGCGACCCGCACCGGGCTCCGTCGAGAAGGCGCCTACTTCGGGGTGAACGGATTCGTGGTCCGTGGCTCGGTCGTGCTGCAGGCGATCGTCGCCGCGGTGGTGCTGAACGCTGCCGGGTTCGATGCCACTCTCGGCGACGCACAGCCGGACAGTGTCGACGGAGGCATCCGGCTGATGCTCGCGGTGATCCCGCTCGGGTTCACGGCCGTCGCCTGGCTGTGCTTCTGGGCGTACCCGATCCGCACTCGCGACGTCTGACCGTCAGGGGCGAGCTGCCTGTCGGGCCTTCCAGCCCGTGCGCACCATCTCGTCCACCGAGTACCGCATGGTCCAGTCGAGGTCGCGTGCGGCGAGCTCGCCCGTCGCCACGATGCGGTCGGGGTCTCCGGGGCGCCGGGGGCCGACTTCGGGGGTGAAGTCGATTCCGGTCACGCGGGCGACGGCATCCATGATCTGCTTCACGCTGAGGCCGTCGCCGGAGCCGAGGTTGTATGCCGCTTCGAGGGGCTGGCCGGCCGTGAGGCGCTGGGCCGCCGCGACGTGGGCGGCCGCGATGTCGCCGACGTGCACGTAGTCGCGCACGTTCGTCCCGTCTTCCGTGTCGTAGTCGTCGCCGTTGATGCGCGGGGTCTTTCCCGCGATCAGCGCCTCGAACACGATGGGGAACAGGTTGTGCGGGCTGACGTCGTAGACCGTCGGATCGGCGGATCCCACCACGTTGAAGTACCGCAGCGAGGTGTGCCGCAGCGGGTGCTCCGAGTCCGCCGTCGCGATCGCCTGGTCGCGCAGCAGCCACTCGCCGATGAGCTTGGATTCCCCGTAGGGGCTGGCAGGCTTCTTGGCGGTGTCCTCGACGACGAGGGCGACGTCTGGGGTGCCGTACACCGCGGCGGACGAGGAGAAGACGATGTTCGCGACACCGGCGGACTCCATGGCCTCGAGGATCACGCGTGTGCCGTCGACGTTCTGCGCATAGGTGTGCAGGGGGCGCTGCACCGAGACGCCGGCGTACTTGAAGCCGGCGACGTGGATCACCCCTTCGGCGTCATGCTCGCGCAGCGTGCTCTCGACGAGCTCGCGGTCGAGGATGCTGCCCTGCACGAACTCCACGCCTTCGGGCACGAAAGACGCGACACCGCTGGAGAGGTCGTCGAGCACGACAGGCGTGAGCCCCGCGTTCGCAAGCGCACGCACGACGTGGGAGCCGATGTAGCCGGCCCCGCCGGTCACGATCCAGGACATTGCTTCCTCTCCTGCCGCGGATTCGTCGCGGCCCGATGGATCATTCTGTCATGCGTCGCGCCGAGGACCGGCTGAGGGGAGGACCGCGAACAGCAGGGGTTCCACGAACCCGTGCGCCGCGAAGGAATCCCTCACGGCCTCCGAAACCGAGGCGACGTCGGACGCTTCGACCAGAGCGATCGCCGCACCGCCGAAACCGCCGCCCGTCATCCGCGCCCCCAGGGCGCCGGCGGCCAGGACGGTGTCGACGGCCGTGTCGAGCTCGGGGGTCGAGATCTCGAAGTCGTCCCGCATCGATGCGTGCGAGGCGACCAGGAAGTCGCCGATCGCTCGCACGCCCTGCTCGCGCAGCACCCGCACCGTGTCGAGCACCCGCTGGTTCTCGGTCACGATGTGGCGCACGCGGCGGAAGGTCACGTCGTCCATCAGGCCCTGCGCCCGCGGCAGGTCGTCCACCGTGACGTCGCGCAGTGCCGGCACACCCAGGAGCGAGGCGCCGAGCTCGCAGGAAGCGCGCCTCTCGCGATAGCCGCCGGTGGAGTGGGCGTGCTTCACGCGCGTGTCGATCACGAGGATCGCGAGGCCCGTCTCGGCGACGGCGAGTGGGACGAGTTCGGCGTCCAACGAGCGGCAGTCGAGGAAGATCGCGGTGTCGGGCCGACCGAGCATCGACGCCATCTGGTCCATGATGCCGGTCGGCGCGCCCACCGCTTCGTTCTCGGCACGGCGCCCGATGCGGGCGAGGTGCGTGCCGTCGAAGCCGGTGTTCCACAGGTCGTTCAGCGCGGAAGCCGTCGCGCCCTCGATCGCGGCGGACGAGGAGAGTCCCGCCCCGACCGGCACGTCGGACGCGATGGTGAGGTCGAATCCTCCGAAGGGCCCGCTCTCCGTCGCGGCCTGTCGCATCGCCCAGGCGACTCCGAGGGGGTACGCGGCCCATTCGGGGACGGCAGGGTGGGCGCCCGCGGGGGTGGGGAAGAGCCGATCCAGATCGTCCAGGTCGACCTCGACCGGCTCCTCGGCGAAGGTGGAGGCGACTCGGACCCGGTCGTCGTCGCGCAGGCCGACGGCGGCCACCGTGCGCTGCGGGATGGCGAACGGCAGCACGAACCCGTCGTTGTAGTCGGTGTGCTCGCCGATGAGGTTCACGCGTCCGGGTGCCGACCAGAATCCGTCCGGCTCGCGGCCGGTGAGGCCCGCGAACAGGGATCCGGCGTCGTCGTGTGCGGCGTCGTCGTGTGCGGCGGTCATGCGGAGACTCCCGGATCGGTCTGGTCGTCTGCTGTGCGCTCGATGGCCTCGCGGAGTCGCGCGGCTCCGACCTCCGGCGGCACCTCTGCCGCCCACGCCCACATCGCGGCCTCCGAGCCGGCGAGGAACTTCAGCTTGTCGGCGGCACGGCGCGGGCTCGTCAGCTGCAGGTGCAGGCGCACGGTGTCGCGGCCCACGTGCACCGGTGCCTGATGCCAGGCGGCGATGTACGGGGTGGGGGAGTCGTAGAGGGCGTCGACGCCGCGCAGCAGGCGCAGGTACAGGGGTGCGAGTTCGTCCCGCTCGGCCGCCGAGGTCTCGGCGAAATCCGCCACGTGACGGTGCGGCATCAGGTGCACCTCGAGCGGCCAGCGCGCGGCGAACGGCACGAACGCCGTCCAGTGCTCGCCCCGGAACACGACGCGCTCGGACGCCTGCTCGGAATCCAGGATGCGCTGGAAGAGGTCGGGCGCCGTGCGGTCGATCGACTCCAGCACGCGAGCGGTGCGCGGGGTCACGTACGGGTAGGCGTAGATCTGGCCGTGCGGGTGGGGCAGCGTCACGCCGATTGCCTCGCCGCGGTTCTCGAACGGGAAGATCTGCTCGATGCCGGGCAGCCGGGAGAGCGCGGCCGTGCGGTCGGCCCACGCCTCGATCACGGTGCGCGCGCGGGTGACCGACTGCGTGCCGAAGGAGCCTGCGTGCTCGGGGCTGAAGCAGACGACCTCGCAGCGTCCGACCGAGGTGCGCGTGCGACCGAGGCCCAGGGCGGCGAGGTCGTCGAGACCGCGGGGAGCATTCGCAGCCTGCGGTGCGGTGCCCGCCGCCTCGGCGAGAGCAGGACCGAATGCGGGGGAGCGGTTCTCGAACACCGCGACGTCGTAGCGGGACGGCACCTCCGACGGATTGCTCGGCGTCTGCGGGGCCAGGGGGTCGGCATCCGAACCCGGCATCATCACGCGGTTCTGCCGGTTCGCGGCCACCGTGATCCAGTCGCCGGTGAGCACGTCGAGGCGCATGGTCGCGGTGTCGGGTCGAGGGCCGAGGGTGCGGGCATCCACGGAGCGCTCCGGTCCGAGTGCCGTCCCCGGGTCGTCGTAGTAGATCAGATCGCGGCCGTCGGCGAGGGTGGTGGCGCGTTTGACGACGCCGGCGCCGAGGGTCTCGGTGCGCGTCTCGGGAAGCTCGGGCGTGTTCACGTAAACATGGTAGGCGCAGCCCCGTGATAACGTCAACACGAGCGAGTCGCGCATCCACCGTGCGCGGGACGGAGGCGGCGGGTGCGAGCACGCGGGAGTGGCGGAGAAGGCGTCGACGTGCCCGGTTCCGACCGCGGGCGTTCGTCCTCCCGCCGGGTGTCGATGGCCATGGTCGCCGAGCGTGCCGGTGTCTCGGGTCAGACGGTCTCCCGTGTCGTCAACGGCAGCCCCCGCGTGGACCCCGATACCAGAGCGCGTGTCGAGACCGCGATGGTCGAGCTCGGATACCGCCCGCACCGCGCGGCCCGCGCCCTGCGCACCGGGCGTTCGCAGACCATCGGACTCGTCGTCACCACGCTCTCGACGGTCGGCAACTCCCGCATGCTCCAGGCGACGGCGGAGGCGGCGGCGGAGCGCGGATACGCCCTCACGCTGGTGACTGCCGCCCGGGGCATCGGTGAGGCGTTCGACCGGCTCGCCGAGCAAGAGGTGGACGGCGCGATCGTCCTGAACGAGGCGTCGGCCCTGGTCTCCGACACCGAGCGCCCGAGCGGGCTCAGGCTCGTGGTCGTCGACGCCCCGACCGAGGCCGGCTTCGCCTCGGTGCACAGCGATCATGCCGGTGGCGCAGCGGCGGCCACGGAACGGCTCCTGGAGCTCGGGCACTCCACGGTCCATCACCTCGCCGGTCCCGCCGACTCCTTCGCCGCCATGGAGCGGGAACGGGGCTGGCGCGAGACCCTCGCCGCTGCCGGCATCGATGCTCCGCCCGTCGTCCGGGGTGACTGGAGCGCCGATTCGGGCCACCGGGCGGCAGCTGCACTGACGGCGGCCACCGCGGTCTTCTCCGCCAACGACCAGATGGCGCTGGGCTTGCTGCGCGCGCTCTCCGACGCGGGGCGCCGGGTGCCGGAGGATGTCAGCGTGATCGGCTTCGACGACGTGCCGGATGCGGCGAACTACCGCCCTCCACTGACCACCATCCGGCAGGACTTCACGGCCCTCGCCCAGTGCGCGGTCTCGTCGTTGATCGACGCCATCGAAGGGGTGTCGAAGGCTCGCGCCGCCTCGGTCGTCGGAACCGAGCTCGTCGAGCGCGCCAGCACGACATCGCGCTGACCGTCACACCCTCCTGATGCGCCTGTTGCAGTTCGCCTCGATGTCGTGCCATGATGCCGGAAAGCGTTTTCCCATCTGGTGGCCGACCAGCAGGTCCGACCACCGGGGAAGCGCACCGACGGCCTCCTGCGACAGAAACGGAACACCATGGCACAGGCGAACACCCGCGAGATCGGGATCATCATGAACGGCGTCTCCGGGCGCATGGGCTACCGGCAGCATCTGGTGCGCTCGATCCTCGCGATCCGCGAGGAGGGCGGCATCGAACTCGCCGACGGCTCCCGCATCACGGTGAAGCCGATCCTGGTCGGACGCAACGAGGCCAAGCTGGCCGAGCTGGCGGCGAAGCACGGCATCGACGACTACACGACCGATCTCGACGCGGCGCTCGCCGACCCGCAGTGGGAGATCTACGCCGACTTCCTCGTGACCAAGGCCCGCGCCTCCGCGATCCGCAAGGCCATCGCCGCAGGGAAGGCGATCTACACGGAGAAGCCCACTGCGGAGTCGCTCGAGGAGGCACTCGAGCTCGCGCGCCTGGCGGACGAGGCGGGCGTCAAGACCGGCGTCGTGCACGACAAGCTGTATCTCCCCGGTCTGCAGAAGCTCAAGCGCCTGATCGACTCCGGATTCTTCGGCCGCATCCTCTCCGTCCGCGGCGAGTTCGGGTACTGGGTGTTCGAGGGCGACTGGCAGCCCGCGCAGCGTCCGAGCTGGAACTACCGCACCGAGGACGGCGGCGGCATCATCACCGACATGTTCCCGCACTGGAACTACGTGCTGGAGAACCTGTTCGGCGAGGTCAAGAGCGTGTACGCGCAGGCCGCCGTGCACATCGCCGACCGCTGGGACGAGAAGGGCGAGCACTACACCGCCACTGCGGAGGACGCTGCGTACGGGATCTTCGAGATCGAGGGCGGCGTGATCGCCGAGATCAACTCCTCCTGGACCGTGCGCGTGAACCGCGACGAGCTCGTCGAGTTCCAGGTCGACGGCACCCACGGATCCGCCGTGGTCGGACTGTTCGGCGCGAAGATCCAGCCGCGCAACGCCACCCCGAAGCCCGTGTGGAACCCCGACCTCGAGGACACGCGCGACTACGACGCCGACTGGCAGGACGTGCCGACCAACGACGTCTTCCTCAACGGTTTCCGCCAGCAGTGGCAGGAGTATCTGGTCTCCTACGTCGAGGGCACCGAATACCCGTTCGACCTGCTCGCCGGTGCACGGGGTGTGCAGTTCGCCGAGGCGGGACTGACCTCCAGCGCCGAGGGTCGCAAGATCGCCCTGTCGCCGCTGACCCTGGGCTGAGGCGCGCATGAGCACTCTGCGCCTCCTCCGCCCCAGCGGTGAGACGTTCGCCGCCGCCCTCAACGACTCGGGCGCATACGCCCGCCCGACGACGCCGCTGCAGAGTCGTGTCGCCTACGCCGCTGCACACGTCGTGCCGAAGGTGCATGCCGACAACACCCCAGGACAGCCCGCCGACATCGACTGGGATTCCACCCTCGCTTTCCGCCGCAACGTGTACTCCTGGGGTCTCGGCGTCGCCGACGCGATGGACACGGCGCAGCGGAACATGGGTCTCGATGCCGCAGCCACCCGTGAGCTGATCGCCCGCAGCGCTCAGGTCGCGCGCGAGGAGGGCGGTTCGGTCGTCGTCGGCGTCAACACCGACCACATCGCCGAGACGCACATCCCCCTCGAACAGGTGATCACGGCCTACACCGAGCAGCTGCACTTCACCGAGGAGCAGGGCGCCGGACCCGTGCTGATGGCCTCGCGCCACCTCGCCCGTGTCGCCGCCGACGCCGCCGATTACCGCCGCGTGTATCGGGAGGTGCTCTCGCGCGCGACGACCCCCGTGGTGCTGCACTGGCTGGGTACGGCTTTCGACCCCGAGCTCGCCGGCTACTTCGGTGCGGAGGATTGGCAGACGGCGTCCGAGGTGCTGCTGCAGATCATCGCCGAGAGCCCTGGCAAGGTCGCGGGTGTCAAGATGAGCCTGCTGAACGCCGACTCCGAGATCGCGGTGCGCTCGCGCCTCCCCGAGGAGGTCAGGATGTTCACCGGCGATGACTTCAACTACGTGGACCTGATCGGCGGCGCTGCGGATCGTGCCCACTCCGACGCGCTGCTGGGAGCCTTCGCCGCGATCACCCCTGTCGCGTCCGCGGCGATCCAGGCGTTGGATGCGGGTGACGCTGCGGAGTACCGGCGGGTCCTCGGTCCGACCGAGGCACTGAGCAGGCAGGTGTTCGCGGCACCCACCTTCTACTACAAGACGGGTGTGGCGTTCCTCTCCTGGTTGAACGGGCACCAGCCCGCGTTCCAGATGGTCGGCGGGCTGCATTCCGCGCGCAGCCTGCCGCATCTGAGCCGCATCGTCGAGCTCGCGAACGACTCGCTCGCGCTCGAACAGCCCGACCTCGCCCGCGAGCGATGGCACAGCATGTTGCGTGTGAACGGAGTGGACGCATGACCCGCGAAGCGCAGACTCCGGATCCGCGACTGTCGATCAATCAGGCGACCATCAAGCACGCCGACCTCGCGACGGCGCTGCGGGTCACGGCCGCCGCCGGCGTACGGTCGATCGGACTCTGGCGTGAGCCCGTGAACGACGTCGGGCTCGACGTCGCGGCGCGGATGCTCCGAGACTCGGGGCTCCGGTTCTCGACGCACTGCCGAGGCGGATTCTTCACGCTGCCGGACGGCCCGGAGAGGCGCGCGGCGCTCGACGACAACCGCCGTGCGATCGAGGAGACGGCGACGCTCGCGGCCGCGGGAGCCGCGGGATCCACCGCTGTGCTGGTGCTCGTCGCCGGGGGGCTGCCCGCGGGATCGCGCGACCTGATCGGAGCGCGCGAGCGCGTGCGCGATGCCATCGGCGTGCTGGCCCCCGAGGCGAAGGCGGCGGGTGTGACGCTCGCGATCGAGCCGCTGCACCCGATGTACGCCTCCGATCGCGCCGTCGTCTCGACGCTCGGTCAGGCGCTCGACATCGCGGGCGACTTCGAGCCCGATGTGGTGGGCGCGGCCGTCGACACGTTCCACATCTGGTGGGATCCGCAGGTGCTCGAGCAGATCGCGCGCGCCGGCCGGGAGGGACGCATCGCCACGTACCAGGTGTGCGACTGGAAGACGCCCCTCGCGGACGATGTGCTGCTCTCACGGCACTACACCGGCGACGGGGTGATCGACTTCGCCTCGCTCACGCGCGCCGTGATCGCGACCGGATACGACCGTGACATCGAGGTCGAGATCTTCAACGCCGACATCTGGGCGGACGCTCCGGATCACGTCGTACGGCGGACTGCCGAGACGTTCGCCGAAGCCGTCTCCGCGTACCTGAGGTGAGGATGTCCGGTCGCCGGCGCCGCGTCGTCCCTCGCGGTGATGCTGAGGCGGGACCGTGGCAAGTAGGATCTGGGTCATGACCAAGCCCGCAACGTCCGCGGAGCGGCCAGCGCGGTCTCCGCGTCATGTGCGAGGGCCCGCCCCCACCCTGCACGACGTCGCACGCGAGGCGGGTGTCTCGCTCGCGACCGCATCGCGCGTGCTGAACGGCTCCGAGCGGAAGGTCGCCGAGTCGTTCCGGGAACGGGTGGAGTCCGCGGCCGGGAAGCTGGGGTACACCGCCAACGTCTCGGCCCAGTCGATCGCGAAGGGCACGTCGCCGGTCATCGCCCTGCTCGTCGCCGACATCGCCGACCCCTATTTCGGACAGATCGCGTCAGGCGTCGCCAGGGGAGCGGACGAGGAGGGGCTGGTCGTGACGATCGCGATCACCGAGAGGGACCAGGCGCGGGAGGCGCGGATCGTGCGCGCCCTGCGCGGGCAGCGGCCCCGAGGCCTGATCCTGGCCGCCTCTCGCACACAGGAGGCCACAGAGGCCGAGACCGCTCACGAGCTCGCGGAGTTCGTGAGGCAGGGCGGCCGCGTCGTGGCATTCGGACCAGACGGCGAGGGAGAGCGTCACATCGAGATCGACAACCGCTCCGGTGCGGAGGCGTTGGGTCGTCTGATGGCAGATCGCGGATACCGCCGTGCCATCGTTCTCGGCGCGGCGGACGGGGTGCGCACATCGGATGATCGTCTCGTCGGCTTCCGCGCGGGTTTCGAGCAGGCGGGTGGCGTCGTCGAGAGCGTGCATCGTGGCGACTTCCGCCGGGAGTCCGGGGCTGCCGGGATGAGGGCGGCCCTCGACCGCGGAGTGGAGGCCGGCACCCTCGTGTTCGCGATCAGCGACGTGGTGGCGCTCGGGGCGATGTCCGCGATCCGTGACGCGGGGCGCGAGATCGGCACCGACATCGCGGTCTGCGGTTTCGACGATGTCCCCGCGAGCAGCGATGTCTCCCCGGCACTGACGACGGTGCGTGTGCCGTTGAGCGACGTCGGGTACCAGGCGTTCCGCGCGACGGTCGACGTCGAGTGGGTGCAGGCCCCGTTGCCGCTCGAGGTCATCGTGCGTGCCAGCACTCCGATGGTCGGCTCGTGACCAGGGTCGTGCTGGCCCCCGACAGCTTCAAGGGCACGGTCGCCGCGGTGGAGGCGGCCGTCGCGCTCGCGGAGGGCTGGGCATCGGTCGAACCCGAGGCTGAGTTCGTGCATCGACCGATGGCAGACGGTGGTGAGGGGACCGTTGCGGCTTTCGAAGCGGCGGTGCCAGGCGCGGTGCGGATGCCCCTCGCGGTCGACGGGCCTGCCGGGGTGCGGGTCGACACCTTCTGGCTGTTGCTGCCGCCGACGGTCGACGCCCCCGACGGCACAGGTGTGATCGACCTCGCCTCGACCTCGGGCATCGAGCTGCTGCAGGAGCTGCGTCCCTGGGATGCGGATACGACCGGCCTCGGCCAGGCCCTGGCCGCAGCCATCGATCATGGTGTCTCACGCCTCGTCGTCGGCATCGGCTCCAGCGCGTCCACCGATGGAGGCACCGGGATGCTCTCGGCCCTCGGCGCGCGGTTCCTCGATGCCACCGGCGTTCCGGTCGCTCGCGGCGCGCGTGGCCTCGCAGACATCGCGTCCGTCGATCTCACCGGGCTGCGCGCGGCACCCGACGTGCGGGTGCTCACCGACGTCACGAATCCGCTCACCGGCCCGCGCGGTGCGGCCGCGGTGTTCGGCCCCCAGAAGGGGCTGCGATCGGTCGACGACATCGCCATCGTCGACGACGGCCTCGGCCGGCTCGCCGAACTGCTCGCCATCGATCCCGCAGGGCCAGGCTACGGCGCGGCCGGCGGAACCGGAGCAGCCCTCGTCGCGTGGGGTGGCGAGCTCGCTCCCGGTGCCGCGGAGGTGGCCGAGCTCATCGGTCTCGCCGATGCGCTCTCCGATGCCGACGCGATCATCACGGGGGAGGGGTCGTACGACGGCCAGTCCGGAGACGGCAAGGTGCCGTCATTCCTCGCGAACCTCGCGGCCGAGGCCGGAGCCGTGGCGATGCTGGCGGCAGGGCGGGTCGCCGCAGACGCCGACACCTCGTCGTTCGCCGACGTCGCGTCTCTCACCGCGCTGGCCGGTTCGTCGGAGGCGGCGCTGGCCGAACCCGTCCGCTGGTTGCGCGCCGCCGGCGCCGTTCTGGCTCGCACCGCCGCAGCTCGCACCGCCTCAGCTCGCACCGCATCTGCCGGCGAACCGTCCTGACCGCCGGCGCGAGACCGACGGTCCGCAGCCGTCAGTCGCCGAGCGCGGCGGAGACCACGGCGCGTGCTTCGGCCTGCACCTCGGCGAGGTGCTCAGGACCGCGCAGGCTCTCCGCATAGAGCTTGTAGACGTCTTCGGTGCCCGAAGGGCGAGCGGCGAACCAGGCGTGCTCGGTCTGCACCTTGAGGCCGCCGATCGCCGCACCGTTGCCAGGGGCGTGCGACAGCTTCGCCGTGATGTCCTCGCCGGCGAGCGCGGTCGCCGTCACCGCCTCGGGAGCGAGCTTGCCGAGGGTCGCCTTCTGCTCCGGGGTCGCCGGAGCGTCGACGCGCTGATACGCCGATGCGCCGAAGGCGGTCTCCAGCTCCTGGTACCGCTCCGAGGGGGTCTTCCCGGTGACGGCGATGATCTCGGCGGCCAGCAGGCACAGCAGGATGCCGTCCTTGTCCGTGGACCAGACCGAGCCGTCCTTGCGGAGGAACGAGGCACCGGCCGACTCCTCCCCGCCGAACGCGACCGAGCCGTCGAGCAGCCCGGGGACGAACCACTTGAATCCGACCGGAACCTCCAGCAGGCGCCGTCCGAGCGACTCGGCGACGCGGTCGATGATCATGGACGAGACCAGCGTCTTGCCGATCGCGGCGTCGCGGGGCCACCCCTCACGGTGCGAGAACAGGTAGTCGATGGCGACCGCGAGGTAGTGGTTCGGGTTCATCAGTCCGGCGTCCGGGGTCACGATCCCATGCCGGTCGGCGTCGGCGTCGTTCCCGGTGAGGACGTCGTAGGAGCCCTTCTTCGCGACCAGGGATGCCATCGCCGAAGGGGACGACGGATCCATCCGGATCTTCTCGTCCCAGTCGAGCGTCATGAAGCGCCATGTCGGGTCGACCTCGGGGTTCACGACGGTGAGGTCGAGGTCGTGCATCTCGGCGATCAAGGCCCAGTACTCGACGGAGGCCCCGCCCAGCGGGTCGGCGCCGATGCTGACGCCGGCGCTGCGGATCGCATCGATGTCGATGATCGACGGCAGATCGCGCACGTAGGCGTCACGGAAGTCGTAGCCGGTGAGGGAGTCCCAGTCGATGTCGGCGAAGCGCTCCAGCTTCACGCCCTCGAGCCCTGCGGCGATCAGGGTGTTCGCCCGGTCGGCGATCCAGCTTGTCGCGTCGGTGTCGGCGGGCCCGCCGTGCGGAGGGTTGTACTTGAATCCGCCGTCGCGCGGAGGGTTGTGCGAGGGGGTGACGACGATGCCGTCGGCGCGACCGGGGTCGTCTGCCGCCTTGCCGCGGTTGTAGGTGAGGATCGCGTGGCTGAGGGCCGGAGTCGGCACCCACGAGTCGCGGGAGTCGACGCGCACGTCGATGCCGTTCGCGAGCAGCACCTCGATCGCGCTGCGCTCGGCGGGGAGCGAGAGCGCGTGCGTGTCGCGTCCGAGGAACAGCGGACCGGTGATCCCCTGCGCGTCGCGGTAGTCGACGATCGCCTGCGTCGTGGCGAGGATGTGGTTCTCGTTGAAGCTGTTCGACAGCGACGATCCGCGATGGCCGCTGGTGCCGAACACGACGCGCTCTGCGGCCACCTCCGGGTTCGGCGTGCGGTCGTAGTAGGCGGCGATCAGTTCGTCGACGTCGATCAGGTCACTTTCCTCCGCGGGGAGGCCGGCACGGCTCGTCATCCTCTCAGTCTGCCCCCTGTTCGGCGTGATCGCATCTGGAAGAGGCCCTCTTCCTCTCCCGCCTCGCCGTTCTCGTCGCGATATGACAGCCAGAACCGCCGACGAAGGTGGAATATTGCGACGGGAGGGGAAGTCACGCGGGGGAGCGGCGCCGTCACCGAGGGATAAGGTGAAACCCGTGACTGAACGCCGCACCTACAGCTATCTCGGCCCCGCCGGCACCTTCACGGAGGCGGCGCTCGATCAGGTGGCCGAGGCCCGCGGGCAGGACTGGCGCCCCGTGCACAACGTGGGCGAGGCTCTCGCCGACGTGCTCGAGGGGCGCAGCGACGCCGCGATGATCGCGATCGAGAACTCGATCGAGGGCGGGGTGTCCACCACGCAGGACGCTCTGGCGACCCTCCCCGGTCTGCGCATCATCGGCGAGTACCTGGTGCGGGTGAACTTCGTGCTGGTCGCCCCGCGCGGCACGACGCTTGACCAGGTCGAGGTCATCGCGGCGCATCCCGTCGCCTACGCGCAGTGCCACGGCTGGCTCGGCGCGCACCTGCCGTCGCACTCGCACGTGCCGGCCTCGAGCAACGTCGCCTCCGCGATCGGCGTCCTCGACGGAACGCTGCCCGCCCAGGCCGCCATCGCGGCTCCCGGCATCGTGAACCACTACGACGTCGATGTGCTGGCGGAAGGCATCGGCGACAACGCGCAGGCGGTGACCCGTTTCGTGCTGGTCACCCGCACCACCCGCTCACCGGAACCGACCGGTGCAGATAAGACGTCCCTGATCGTCGAGCTTCCGCACGACCACCCCGGATCGCTCCTGGAGATGCTCGAGCAATTCTCCACCCGCGGTATCAACCTGTCGCTCATCGAGTCTCGGCCCATCGGCGATGAGTTGGGTCGCTACCGGTTCGTGATCGACGCCGACGGCCACATCGAGCACGAGCGCATGGCCGATGCGCTGCTCGGCATCCGCCGGTTCAGTCCCCGCGTCGTGTTCCTCGGGTCGTACCCGCGGGCGGACCGTCAGATCGTGCAGTACCCTGACCGCTACTCGGACGACGTGTTCGTCGAGGCGCGCGATTGGCTCCGCGGGATCCTCTCCGGCGAACCGGAGTCCTGACTCTCCCGGTCCGTCAGGCCGTCGAGCCGCTCAGTGCTCCTGGAAGCGCGGCCAATCGCTCCCCGGCGTCATGTGCGAATGCAGCGCACCCTTCGCCGAGGCGAGGCTCGGGTAGGTGCCCGTCGTCGCGTCGGCCCCGACCATCGTGACCGTGTAGCCGTCCTCGTCGTGGCGGATGCTGCCCACAACGCCGTTGCGTCCGTAGGCCACCCAGAGTGCGAGTGTCTTCGTGGTGCTCATCGTCGAACCCCTCTCTCTGCCGCCGAGGCTACGCCTGCCCGCAGGGGAAGGCCAGGGCTTGACAAGCGGCCGTCACTGTCGGCTCAGAGCGCAGCGGCGATGAGCTCCAGAGTCTGCGCTCGTCCGGTCGGGGCGTCCTTCGGCTCGGCGTCGTAGGCACCGGCGACCGGTGAGAGCATGACCTCGTCGACGCAGTGGCGCTCGGCGAAGGCACGCACCTCGGCCGCGACGCTCTCACCCGTGCCGACGAACCAGCGAGAGCGGGCGGCCTGCACGACCTCGTCGGTCGCCGGGTCGGTGACGGCGGACATCGCTTGCTCGACGGTCTCGAGAGCGGCGAGGGGTTGATTGAGCCGCAGGCGCGCCATCATCCGCAGCTGCGGCAGCGCGCGAGCCTCCGCCTCGTCCTGGGTCGGCGCCGCCACCGCGTTCACGGTGAGGAACGTGCGCGGCTCAGGGTGCTCTTCGCTGGGGCGGTACCCGGTGCGGTAGAGATCGAGCGCGCGTTCGAGACCCTGCCCCGAGAAGTGGTTGGCGAAGACGTAGGGCAGCCCGTGGGATGCGGCGAGCTGGGCCGAGTAGTCGCTCGATCCGAGCAGCCAGACCTCGGGGGTTCCGGTCGCGGCCGGAGTGGCGCGCACCGTGTACTCCCCGCCAGAGGTGAAGCGCAGGGCGGCTCCCTCGCCGGAGAGGAGTGCGGCGATGTCCTGCACATGGCGCGGGAACTGCTCCACGTCGCTCGTCGTTCCCGAACCGCGGAGCAGCTGGGTGATGACCGGGTCGCTTCCCGGAGCGCGCCCGAGGCCGAGATCGATGCGGCCGGGCGCGATCGCCTCGAGTGCCGCGAACTGCTCCGCGACGATGAGCGGCGCGTGGTTGGGCAGCATCACGCCGCCCGAACCGAGCCGCACGCGCGAGGTGCGGGTGGCTGCGGCCGCGATCAGCACCGGGGGAGTGGTCGATGCGACCGACGGCATGTTGTGGTGCTCGGCGAACCAGTAGCGGCGATAGCCGAGGCGGTCGGCGACCTCCGCGAGAGCGAGCGAGGCGGCGACGGCCTCTGCGCTGGTCTGGCCGGTGCGAACCGGGACGAGGTCGAGGACGGAGAGAGCTGTATCGGGCATCCTCGGTTGCAACGCGTCCGCAGGCGCCGTCATTCCCCGTCTTGCCCGGTTCGCCCGGCGGTGTTCAGGGCCCAACGGGGTGGGGGCGACAGTCACGCCGCCCCCACCGTTCGTCAGGCGTTGATCGCCTCGCGCTGATCAGTGGACTCCACCGTGATCTTGCGCGGCTTGGCACGCTCGCTCACCGGGATGATGACGGACAGCACACCGCTCTCGTACGAGGCGCTGATGCCGTCGAGGTCGACACCCTCGCCGAGCGAGAACTGCCGCAGGAAGGAGCCGGATCCGCGTTCACGGGCGAGCCAGCGCACACCGTCACGAGTGTCGGGGGTGCGCTGTGCGCGGATCGTGAGCTGACCGCCGTCGAGATCGACGTCGATCGAGCCGGGGTCGGCCCCGGGAAGGTCGGCGTGGAGCACATACCGGTCTCCGTCGCGGAAGAGGTCCACCGGCATCGGCCGGGGAGCGCGAACGGAGTCCAGCACGCTCGCGGCGAAGCGATCGAGCTGGCTGAAGGGGTCGAAGGTCAGTGCCATGAGGTTCTCCTTTCGTGCTGCCCTGAGGGCGAATCGGTGGTGCAGGAGATCTGCACCATTGCTATAGATTTTTTATACGACAACTCGTGTTAGATTTGCAACTCCGAATCCCGCCGACCTCAGGGGGTGACCGCATGCCGCATCGTGACAGCCGGACGCCGCTCTATGGCATAGCCGTCGCAGCGCAGCTGGTCGAGCTCCCCGAGGCGACGCTCCGCCTGTTCGAGAGCAAGGGCTTGCTCACCCCCGCCCGCAGCGAAGGCGGGACCCGCCGCTACAGCGATGACGACATCGAACGGCTGCGGCGAGCGGCCTCACTGCGCGAAGACGGGGTGAACATCGCCGGGATCGCTCGGATGCTCGACCTGCAGGATGCGAACGACGACCTGCAGGTGCGCAACGAGCAGCTCCGCGAAGCTCTCGATGCTCAGCGCGGGAGAGGCCGCCGCTCCGCCGACTGATCGATGGTGCGACGCGGCCGACCGTCCATCGGGCCCGACCACTACCGTTGAGGCATGGAAGCAGGCATCTTCTACGTCCTCGTCGGCTCGGTCGCCGTCGCCGCCTTCGCGCGGTGGCGTGGATGGCCTGCACCTCTGCTCGTGACGGTGGTCGCGCTCGCCGCGTCGTTCCTCCCGTTCGTGCCCGATCTCGACATCGACGGGCATGTGCTCCTGAGTCTCGTGCTGCCGCCGCTGCTGTACTCGGCCGCCCTCGATGTCTCCTTCGTCGGGTTCAAGCGCAGCCTGCCGCAGATCCGCCGTCTCGGGATCTGGCTCGTGCTGCTCACGGCCCTCGCTGTCGGGTTCGTCGCCTGGTGGATCCTGCCCTCGCTCACGCTTCCCGGCGCACTGCTGCTGGGCGCGATCGTCGCTCCTCCCGACGCGGTGTCCGCCGCGGCGATCGGTCGTCGGCTCGGACTGCCTCGACGCATCATGACCGTGTTGTCGGGCGAGAGTCTCATCAACGACGCGACCTCGCTCACCCTGTACCGGGTGTTCGCGGCGATCCTCGCCGGGGCGACGGTCTCGGTGTGGGGCGGTGTCTTGCAGTTCCTGCTGGCTGTCGGCGTCGGTGTCGCCGTCGGACTCGTCTTCGGGATCGTCCTGCACCAGCTGCGCATGCGCATCAGCGATCCGGTCGTCATCGGCACCTTCGGACTGCTCGCTCCGTTCGGTGCGTACGCGATCGCCGAGCATCTGCTCGGATCGGGAGTCCTCGCCGTCGTGGCGATGGGGCTCTACGTCGGTTACAACTCGCCGCGCACCGACTACACGACGCGCCAACAGGAGAAGCCGCTGTGGCTCTCGGCCGACCTGTTGCTGGAGAGCTTCGTGTTCGCCTACATCGGGCTGCAGTTCCCTCGCGTGCTCAGCGACCTCGGCAGCGAGTCCGTCGGACAGATCCTGCTGCTCTCCGGCGCGGTGCTGCTCGTGGTGGTCATCGTGCGGCCCCTCTACATCTACCCGACCAGTGCGTGGTCGAACTTCCAGGACCGCAAGCGTCTCGAGCGCTGGGATCGCGGTGTGGAATCCGGGGAGTTCGAGAAACGTCACCGCAGGTCGCGTCGCTGGGGGAACTACACGGCGGACGAACTGCGCAGCCACATCGTCCGGGAGCAGATGGCGGGACTCACCCTCACGTGGAAGGACAGCGCCGTCATCTCCTGGGCGGGCATGCGCGGGGTGGTGACGCTGGCGATCGCGGTGGCGGCGGCCGACCTCGCGACCCTCGACACCGAGGCGTCGCACGCGATCGTCGTCGTCGCGTTCATCGTCACGGTGGGCACCCTGCTGCTGCAGGGGCTCACGCTGCCCATGCTGATCCGTGGTCTCGGCATCGAGCGCGACGCGGATGAGGCGGAGGACGAGGCGGCTCTTGCGGAAGTGCGGGAGAAGAGCCGCGAGGCCGGCAAGGCCTATCTCGCCGAGAAGCGCGTGGAGTGGGAGGCGAAGTACGGCGAGGTCGATCTGAGCGTGTTCGACGCGTTCACGAAGCGTATGACCCGGGTGGAGAAGGACACCGACGAGGCGCAGAAGGTCGAGGACGCCGTGACCCGGCCCTCCTATGACGACCTCGTCGCGCTGTCCAGAGGGTGGTTGCAGGTGCGCCGCGACATCCTCCTCGCCGAGCGCGACGCCGGCAATCTCGACGAAGAGGTGATGCGGGAGCTCATCGCCGCGATGGATGCCGAGGAGCTCGCGCTCGACACGCGCGGTGCCACCCGTCAACAGAGCCGCGCCTGACGATCCCTCCCGCTCCCCCTCCTCCCCTCCCCTCCCCTCCTCCCTCCCCCCTCCTCACCTCCGCCGAGACCCATCGTCGTCGCCCAGACCCATCGTCTGAGACGTCTGCGACTGTGGGTCTCGACGACGCGCGTGGGTCTCGGCGGAGGAGAGACGGGGGAGGAGGGGGAGAGGGGGAGAGGGAGAGAGGGGGAGGGGGTCAGCGTGCGCTGACCGGCTCCTTGTCGGCGGACGCGTCCGCCTCGGGAGCGTCGTCGTCGCCGGAGTCGTCGGCGAAGGGGAGGCCCTCGCGCGGAGCGTTGTAGAGCTCCTCGTTCAGGATGCCCTCGCGCTTGGCGACGATGGTCGGGATCAGCGCCTGACCCGCGACGTTGACCGCGGTGCGGCCCATGTCGAGGATCGGGTCGATCGCGAGCAGCAGCCCGACGCCCTCGAGCGGCAGACCGAGCGTCGACAGTGTCAGCGTGAGCATGACCACCGCGCCGGTGGTTCCGGCGGTGGCGGCGGAACCGACGACCGAGACGATCACGATCAGCAGGTACTGCACGAAGTTCAGCTCGATGCCGAAGAACTGTGCCACGAAGATCGCGGCGATGGCCGGGTAGATCGCGGCGCAGCCGTCCATCTTCGTGGTCGCGCCCAGCGGCACGGCGAACGAGGCGTAGGAGCGGGGCACTCCGAGGTTGCGCTCGGTCACGCGCTCGGTGAGGGGCAGCGTGCCGATCGAGGAACGGCTGACGAAGGCCAGCTGCACCGCGGGCCACACGCCGGAGAAGTACTGTTTGATCGACAGGCCGTGCGTCTTGACCAGGACGGGGTAGACGACGAACAGCACGAGCGCGAGGCCGATGTACACCGCGGCGGCGAACCAGCCGAGTGAGGCCAGCTTCTCCCAGCCGTACTTGATCACTGCAGAGCCGATGAGGCCGAACGTGCCGAGCGGGGCGATGCGGATGATCCACCACAGCACGCGCTGGATGACCTTGAGCAGCGACTCGGTGAACACGAGGAACGGCTCTGCCTTCTTGCCGGCCTTGAGCGCGGCGATGCCGACGACGGCCGCGACCACGATGACCTGCAGGATGTTGAAGCCGACGCTGGAGCTGAAGGTGCCTTCGACGGCGCCGGGGTTGGTGCTGACCGTGAGCCCGAGGAAGTTCTGCGGGATGAGACCCAGCAGGAAGTTCCACCAGGTGCCGACCGTGTACGGGTCGCCGGTCTCGAGGCCCTCACCGGCGCGGTTGCCCGGCTGGATCACGAGGCCGAGGACGATGCCGATGATCACGGCGACGAACGCGGTGATCGCGAACCACAGGATCGTCTGCCCTGCCAGGCGTGCAGCGTTCTGCACGCGGCGCAGGTTCGAGATGCTGGCGACGATGGCCGTGAAGATCAGCGGGACGACGGCGGCGCGCAGCAGCGTCACGTACGAGCTGCCGATCGTGTCGAGGGTCGCCGACAGGCCGTTCGGGTTCTCGGCGGTGGCGCCGAGCTGGCGGCCGATCAGACCGGCGGCGACGCCGAGGACGAGGGCGGCGAGGATCTGGAAGCCGAACGACGTCAGCAGCTTCCGGACCGGTCCGCGGGTGTCTGGCGCCTTCTGGGCGCGTGCGGTGGTGCTCATGGGGTGGGGACTCCAGGATCGCGGCGCGCCGAGTGCGCGCCATGAGGCCCAACGCTATGACTCCCTGAGAATTCCCTGGGTGGATATGACGAAGGATGACGCTCCCGAGCTCAGCGGGGGAGTGAGTTCAGCGGGGGAGGGGGCTCAGCGGGGAGCGAGCACCAGCAGCTCGCCCACTTCGCAGTCGAGCGCTTCGCAGATCGCGCGAAGGGTGGAGTAGCGGATGGCGCGGGCGCGGTCGTTCTTCAGGACCGACAGGTTCACGATGCTCACCCCGACCGCGGCGCTCAGCTCGGTGAGGGTCATCCCGCGATCGGCGAGCAGCTCATCGAGTCGGCAGTGGATGCCGGTGAACTCGTCGTCGCTCTCCGCCGGGGTCACACCAGCCCCTCCGTTTCCTTCTCGAGCGCGAGCTTCTCGTTCTGCAGGCGGATGCCGCGGCGGAAAGCGACGGCGATCAGGCCCACGGTCACGCCGGTCGCGAAGATCGGAGCGACGCTCCAGAACTCGATCGGATGCGCAGGCTCTCCCTCACCGAGGCCGAGTGCTGAGGTGACGCCGTTGCGGCCCATGGTCTCGAACATGACGATCAGGATCGGCGCCACGACCAGGGTCCAGCCGATCACATCGAACGCGCGGGCGTTGCCGCGCACGAAGAAACGTCCGCGCAGGAAGTTCCAGGCGACCAGCGTGACCGACCCGATCACCAGCAGGGCCGCGAGCGCCCACAGGGTGATGGCGGCGATGATCGCCCCGACCGACACCGTGTTCACACCGGTGGCGAAGACCATCGCATCCTGCGCTATCCCCTCGACGGAGATCGCGCCGGAGTCGGTGGTCGCCGAGATCGGCTGCTCGTCGATCGGGATCGACCACGCGATCCCGGAGTCGCGGAAGGTGCCGGCGACGCGCAGGATCGTGGCGAACGCCACTGCGACCAGAGCCGCGGCGGCGTAGAGGATCACGGTGATCGCGTCCGCCGTCTCGGAGCGGGTGGCCTTGGTTGCGGCTGCGGTGGTGTTCATCAGACGAGTCCTTCCGTGTCGCGCTGTAGGCGTTGATCGATCTCGAACGCGCCGGCGACGACCACGAGCGCGAAGCCCCACCCGAACGGGGCGAGGTCGATCGACATCTCGAACGCCGGAACGCCACCGGAGACGAGGTTCAGCTCGGAGGTGATCTCGCTGAACGCATTCGCGCGCACCGCCTGGCTCATCAGACCGCCCGCCATGACGGCGAGCGCGGCGACGGCGATGCCCCAGGTCGCCGCGCTGCCGAAGGGGCGACCGATCAAGAGCCGGATGCACAGCCAGGCGACCGCGAGGCACAGCACGATCGGGCCCAGGACCGCGAGCGCATCGGCGATGGCGAGCAGGAGGCGGGGAGACAGGCTGAGGCCGGAGGCGGTGAGCGTGACGGTGTCGTACTGTGCATCGGAGATGTTCGAGGACGCCGCGAGCACTGCGGGCGCCTCGGCCGTGCTCAGCGGCATCGACGGGACGGTGACGGACTCGCCCGTCATCAGGACGGCGGTGCGGACGCCTGCGCCGATCAGATCGACGACCGCGATGGCTCCCGCGGCTCCGGCTATGACACCCAGCACGGTCTTCTCCACCAGGCTCGCCGCTCTGGTCGCGGTCGGTACATCGGTCATGGCGCCTCCTTCTCCGTGGCCCGGTTCGGACCCGTTGTTATCGACTTTCGTTAACATAACGACAGTCGATAACCCCGTCAACCTCCGGTATGCCCACGGCGAACACGGGCATACGTGCCGTTCGCGGTGGTTACTCTCGATGTACAGGCGCAGAGAACGCCATAGGTGTCAGCGCTTCGCCCCGTGCGAATAAGGAGTCACAGCATGTTCGAGAGATTCACGGACCGAGCCCGTCGAGTGGTTGTCCTCGCCCAAGAAGAGGCGAAGATGCTCAACCACAACTACATCGGAACCGAGCACATCCTGCTCGGTCTCATCCACGAGGGTGAAGGTGTCGCTGCCAAGGCGCTCGAGTCGCTCGGCATCTCCCTCGACGCCGTGCGCGAGCAGGTGCAGGACATCATCGGCCAGGGCCAGCAGCAGCCGACCGGCCACATCCCGTTCACCCCGCGCGCCAAGAAGGTTCTCGAGCTCAGCCTCCGCGAGGCCCTCCAGCTCGGCCACAACTACATCGGCACCGAGCACATCCTGCTCGGCCTCATCCGCGAGGGCGAGGGCGTCGCCGCCCAGGTGCTCGTCAAGCTCGGCGCCGACCTCAACAAGGTGCGCCAGCAGGTCATCCAGCTGCTCTCCGGCGCTCCCGGTCGCGAGCCGGCGTCCGTCGGTGCGCAGACCAACGACTCGCAGGCGGGCGCTCAGGGCGGCTCGGCCGTGCTCGACCAGTTCGGTCGCAACCTCACCCAGGCCGCACGCGACAACAAGCTCGACCCGGTGATCGGGCGCGAGAAGGAGGCGGAGCGGGTCATGCAGATCCTCTCCCGCCGTTCCAAGAACAACCCCGTCCTGATCGGCGAGCCGGGCGTCGGCAAGACCGCCGTCGTCGAGGGGCTGGCCCAGGCGATCGTCAAGGGCGATGTGCCCGAGACGCTGAAGGACAAGCAGCTCTACTCGCTCGACCTCGGCTCGCTCATCGCCGGTTCCCGCTACCGCGGTGACTTCGAGGAGCGTCTGAAGAAGGTCACCAAGGAGATCCGCACGCGCGGCGACATCATCGTCTTCATCGACGAGATCCACACCCTCGTGGGTGCGGGCGCCGCCGAGGGTGCGATCGACGCGGCCAGCATCCTGAAGCCTCTCCTCGCCCGCGGCGAGCTGCAGACGATCGGTGCCACCACGCTCGACGAGTACCGCAAGCACTTCGAGAAGGACGCCGCGCTCGAGCGCCGCTTCCAGCCGGTGCAGGTGAACGAGCCGACGCTGCCGCACGCGATCAACATCCTCAAGGGTCTGCGCGACCGCTACGAGGCGCACCACAAGGTGCAGATCACCGACGGCGCGATCGTGGCCGCGGCGAACCTCGCCGACCGCTACGTCTCGGACCGCTTCCTCCCGGACAAGGCCATCGACCTGATCGACGAGGCCGGCGCACGTCTGCGTCTGTCGATCCTGTCCAGCCCGCCCGAGCTGCGTGAGTTCGACGAGAAGATCGCCGCCGTGCGCGAGCAGAAGGAAGTCGCCTCCGAGGAGCAGGACTTCGAGAAGGCCGCCTCCCTGCGCGACGAGGAGAAGAGCCTCCTCGCGGAGCGTCTGCGCCTCGAGAAGCAGTGGCGTGCGGGCGACGTCGCGACCCAGGCGGTCGTCGACGAGGGTCTGATCGCCGAGGTGCTCGCCCAGGCGACCGGCATCCCCGTGTTCAAGCTGACCGAGGAGGAGTCCAGCCGACTCGTCTTCATGGAGAAGGCGCTGCACCAGCGCGTCATCGGTCAGGAGGAGGCCATCGCCGCCCTCTCCAAGACCATCCGTCGTCAGCGTGCCGGCCTCAAGGACCCGAAGCGTCCCTCCGGCTCGTTCATCTTCGCCGGCCCCACGGGTGTCGGAAAGACCGAGCTGGCCAAGGCTCTCGCCGAGTTCCTGTTCGACGACGAAGCTGCGCTGATCTCCCTCGACATGAGCGAGTTCGGTGAGAAGCACACCGTCTCGCGTCTGTTCGGTGCCCCTCCCGGATTCGTCGGATTCGAAGAGGGTGGCCAGCTCACCGAGAAGGTGCGGCGCAAGCCGTTCAGCGTGGTCCTCTTCGACGAGATCGAGAAGGCGCACCCGGACATCTTCAACTCGCTGCTTCAGATCCTGGAAGAGGGTCGTCTCACCGACGGTCAGGGTCGGATCGTGGACTTCAAGAACACGGTCATCATCATGACCACCAACCTCGGTGCGCGCGACATCGCCGGCGGACCCGTCGGCTTCCAGATCGAGGGCAACGACTCGACCAGCTACGACCGGATGAAGGGCAAGGTGAACGAAGAGCTCAAGCGGCACTTCAAGCCCGAGTTCCTCAACCGTGTCGACGACATCATCGTGTTCCCGCAGCTGTCGAAGGAAGAGCTGGTGCAGATCGTCGATCTGTTCACCAAGCGCCTCGGCGAGCGTCTGCTGGACCGCGACATGACGATCGAGCTGTCGCAGGCCGCCAAGGAGCGTCTGATCGAGATCGGCTTCGACCCGGCCCTGGGCGCCCGACCGCTGCGTCGCGCGATGCAGCACGAGGTCGAGGACCGTCTGTCGGAGAAGATCCTGCACGGTGAGCTCAACTCCGGAGACCACGTGAAGGTCGACGCGAAGGACGGGCAGTTCCTGTTCGAGCACGGCCCGCGCGATGGCGGTCCCGTCGCGGTCGGTGTGAACACCGGCGGCGGCGCGATCTCCGGCACCCCCGACCTGGCGGTCGCCAGCGGGGAGTGACCTCCCGGAACCACGAGAAGGGGCGGATGCTGCGGCATCCGCCCCTTCTTGCGTCCCCGCCTCTTGCGTCCCCGCCTCTTGCGTCCCCGCCTCTTGCGTCCCCGCCTCTTGCGTCCCCGCCTCTTGCGTCCCCGCCTCTTGCGTCCACCATGCCGCGGCGCCTCGGCGCGTCCAGGCCGGACACGCCTCGAGGGCATCGGATGGTCTGGGTTTTGGCATACCGACCCCGGCTGAGGGACATGCCCAGGGGTGGGTTCTAGGCTTGTGGTGTGAGCGAGTACATCGTCCGTCCGGCGCGCAGCGCCGACATCGTCGGCATCCGTGACCTGCTGCAGCCGCTCGTCGAACAGCGCATCCTGCTCGGCAAAGACCTGGCGGTGCTGTACGGCGCGGTGCAGGAGTTCGTCGTCGCAGAGGCCGATGGCGTGCTGATCGGATGCGGTGCGCTGCACGTGTTCTGGGAAGACCTCGGCGAGGTGCGCACTCTGCTCGTGCGCGACGACTGGCTGCACCACGGTGTCGGGCGCGCGATCGTCGACCGTCTGGAGGAGAACGCCAAGACGCTCGGCCTGACCCGCCTGTTCTGCCTCACGTTCGAGGTCGACTTCTTCGGGCGGCGCGGTTACACCCCGATCGGCGAGCAGGTGGTCGACTCGGACGTGTACTCGCAGCTGTTGCGCAGCGGTGACGCGGGTGTGGAGGAGTTCCTCGACCTCGCCCACGTCAAGCCGAACACGCTCGGCAACACGCGCATGCTCAAGGTGCTCTGACCACGCACGTTCGTCCGCGTGTGCCGTGGGGCCTCCCAGGCTGAGCGCGGCGGATCGCTTAGCCTGGAGTCATGCCCCGTCGCTCTGCCGCCGTCTACCGTCGTCGGCGACTGGTCGTCATCCTCGGTCTCATCCTGGCCGTCGCCGCGATCGGCATCGGCGCCTGGTTGCTGATCGCCCGCCCGTGGGCCTCGGCCGACACGTCATCGACGCCGACGTCCACCCCCTCCACGTCGCCGTCACCGTCCGCGGGCGCGACGACCGAGGGGCAGTCGCCCTCTCCCGATCCCTCCTCCGAGCAGACGCCGGCGATCGTCGCCTGCGAGGCGGCGGACATCGAGGTCGCCGCCGTGACCGACGCCGAGAGCTATGCGCCCGGCGTTCTACCGAAGCTCTCGATCTCGCTGACCAACAAGGGCACGAAGGACTGCACGCTCGACGTCGGTTCCGCCACCCAGGCGTTCACGATCTCCAGCGGCTCGGACGAATGGTGGCGTTCGACCGACTGCCAGGAGAACCCGAGCAGCATGATCGCCACGCTCACGGCGGGTACCACGGTCACGAGCAAGGACCCCGTCACCTGGGATCGCACCCGGTCGAGTGTCGAGACCTGTGCCCAGGAGAATCGACAGCGAGCGCCTGGGGGCGGAGCCTCGTACCACGTCGAGGTATCCATCGGCGGTTTCACGAGCCCCTCGAGCGCGCAGATCCTGCTCTACTGAACGACGTCGCACCGACGACCGATCGCTGCGCAGCTCCGTCCCGCTGAGTTCGAAGCGATCTCAGACGGCGCCTTCGAAATCCGTCGTCGCTCGACGGGTATCGCACGAAATGGAGCGATGTCGCCTGCCTTCGCCGCACGATGCTGACATCCCCCACTCTTTGGGATACCATAGAAGCGACTCTCCGCATCTGCGGCAACAAGCCATCCCCAGTGGCGTCGAACTACAGCGTCCCCAGCGCTTCGACATCGCCGCACGAGAGTCCGAGGGCCCTCTCGAGTACCCCAGTCCCCAATGTGGGACTCGAGAGGGCCCCAATCGTCTCCGCTGTCGGATCGGCACTCTGCGCCCGGCGCTCTGCATAAGCTGGATGCATGGCAGCGAAGAAGGCGAAGTCCGGAAAGAACAAGCCGGCACCCGAGGATTTCCGTTCGGACGCTCTGGCGCAGGCTCTGGAGAAGCAGGATGTCGCTGCGGTCGCGCTCGCCCTCCGGCACGGCACCACGATCGTCCCGCTCATCAAGCCCGGCGCGCGGGACAACCCTCTCGACAGCGGCGAGGTGTGGACGTATCGCGACCCGAACACCGGTGACCTCGCCCTGCTGCTCTTCAGCGACGCGAAGAACAAGCCTGCCAACCTGCCTCCAGGAGTGGGCATCTACAGCGCGGACTGGCTGCGGAAGTTCCTCGCGGCGCACCCGATCACGACGGTGTTCCTCGATATCGCCGGACCGCACCCGATGCAGGCCGATCCCGCTGAGCTGCTCAAGGCGCTCGACGCCTGACACGCGACGTCAGACACACGGCGTCAGACCCTCCATGCCTGACCTTCGACGTCAAAACCGCGACGCGGAAGCGCGGGCGGTCAGAACGGGGGGATGTCGCGGTCGGATCGGCGTGAGGTGTTGCGCGCGCGCACATCGCTCAGCGCGGCTCGGAGCGTCTTCGAACGATCGTCGACCACCTGCTCATAGCCGAGGCGCGCGGCCTCGGAGCGTCGCTGGGCCGCCTGCGTGACCGGCCTGATCTCCCCGGCGAGGCTCAGCTCGCCCACCGCCGCGACCGTGCGCGGAACCGAGATCTGCTGGATGGAACCCGCCACGGCGATGGCGATCGCGAGGTCGGCCGCGGGTTCGGTGAAGCGCACACCGCCGACCGTGGACACGTAGACGTCGAGGCTGCCGGTCGCGATGCCGGCTCTCTTCTCGAGGATGGCCAGCACCATGGCGACCCGCGAAGAGTCGACGCCGTGCACGATGCGGCGCGGGTTCGGGGCGTTGCTCGGCACCGTGAGCGCCTGCACCTCGACGGGAAGGGCGCGTCGACCCTCGAGCGAGATCGCCACGCACGTGCCTGGCTCGGTCGCCCCCTGCGAGAGGAAGAGCCCTGAGGGGTCTGGCACCTCGGCGATGCCGTCGCCGGTCATCTCGAAGCAGCCCACCTCGTCGGTCGGACCGAAGCGGTTCTTGAGCGCGCGGACGAAGCGCAGCGAGGTCTGCCGGTCGCCCTCGAAGTGACACACCACGTCGACGAGGTGCTCGAGCACACGGGGCCCCGCGACCTGACCGTCTTTTGTCACGTGGCCGACGATGATGATCGGCAGGTCGCGATCCTTGGCGATGCGGATCAGTGTGGCAGCCACCTCTCGCACCTGGCTGGGCTGCCCGGCGGCGCCGTCGATCAGGGACGACGAGACGGTCTGCACCGAGTCGACGATCACGAGCTGCGGCTTGACCTCGTCGATGTGGCCGAGGATGGTCGCCAGATCGGTCTCGCTCGCGAGATACAGCTCGTCGTGCAGCGCGCCAGTGCGCTCGGCGCGCAGGCGCACCTGACCGGGGGATTCCTCGGCGCTCGCGTAGAGCACACGGCGTCCGCCGCGAGCCGCCTGCGCTGCCACCTCGAGCAGAAGCGTGGACTTGCCGACGCCGGGTTCACCGCTGAGCAGGATCGCCGCCCCCGGCACGATGCCGCCGCCGAGGACACGGTCGAACTCGCCGACGCCGCTCGAGCGACGCGGTGCATCCTGCGTCGTGATCTGCGTGATGGGCCGGGCGGCACGGTCGGCCGTCGGCGCGACCGGCCCCACCCGACGGAGGATGCCGGTCTGCGCTGCCTGCTCCTGCACCGTTCCCCACTGCTGGCACTCGCCGCAGCGTCCGACCCACTTGGCGGTGGTCCACCCGCATTCCGTGCACACGTACGCAGGAGGAGCGGGTTTCCGGGTGGCCATGCCCCCAGGCTATCGCCGGCATCAGACATCCCTATCGGCCAGGTGTTTATTCACGGCCCATCCTCTCGGCAAACTCGCAGTGTCGCGGGATACTGGGTTCATGGCCAACGGCGGGCCCGTCTGCGGGCCGATCTCGAGCTACTCCCGGGTGCAGATCCTGCACTTGCTCTTCGAAGCGGGAAGTTCGCAGACCCGGGGCGAGCTCTCCATCACCCAGCTGTGCGAAGCCACAGGGCTGCACCCCAACACGATCCGCGAGCACCTACAGCGCCTGATCGAGGGCGGCTACGTGATCCCCACGATCGAGCACCGCACGACGCGGGGCCGACCGCGCACGCTGTACAGCGCGGCGACCGGAGCGCCAGGGGCCTCCAGTCCCGTGGCCCGAGACAAGGCGAAGGCGGCCGCCCGCCGTGGCGACCTGATGCGGAGCATGCTCCCCGACGCGGCGTCCGGACTCGGTCGCGAAGCCACCTATCAGCTCGATGCGCTCGTCGAGCACCTGGAGGAGAGCGGCTTCGAGCCCGTGCTCGACGACCGCAGTCTCACGGTCGACCTCAGTCCGTGCCCGCACGCCGCCGGACGGTCGGAAGACCGCCCGATGCTGTGCCGCGTGCACCTGGAACTCATGCAAGGCGTCCTGAACGAGGCAGGCGGACCACTCGAAGCCGAGTGCGTGCGCGACGCTGTCCTCCCGTCGGACTGCACCGTGCAGCTGCGCGACACCACCGCGCCGCTGGTCGAGGGAACGCTGCGTCACAGCACGAAGCAGCGGCACCACAGAACAGGAGTCGTGCATGGAATGGCTTGATCCGCTCGCTCTGGCCCGATGGCAATTCGGCCTGACGACCGTCTACCACTACCTCTTCGTGCCGCTCACGATCGGCATGGCGCTGGTCGCGGCGATCTTCCAGACCGCGTGGGTGCGCACCGGCAAGGTGCAGTACCTGCACCTGACCCGCTTCTTCGGGAAGATCTTCCTGATCAACTTCGCCATGGGCGTCGTCACCGGCATCGTGCAGGAGTTCCAGTTCGGCATGAACTGGTCCGACTACTCCCGCTTCGTCGGTGACGTGTTCGGCGCCCCGCTCGCCTTCGAGGGCCTGCTGGCCTTCTTCTTCGAGGCGACCTTCATCGGCCTCTGGATCTTCGGCTGGGACAAGCTCCCGCAGAAGCTGCACCTCGCCACGATCTGGTGCGTCTCGATCGGCAGCATCCTGTCGGCGTACTTCATCATCGCCGCCAACGCCTTCATGCAGAACCCCGTCGGGTACACGTTCAACGAGGCGACCAACCGCGCCGAGCTGACCGACTTCTGGGCGCTGCTGACCAACCCCGTCGCGCTCGCCGCGTTCCCGCACACGATCTTCGGTGCGTTCATGTTCGCCGCCGGTGTCGTGATCTCGGTCTCGGCCTGGCACCTCTCGCGCGGCCAGCACTTCGACACCATGCGCATCTCGCTCAAGTTCGGGCTGTGGGCCATGATCGTCTCGACCGCGGGCGTCGTGCTCACGGGCGACCAGCTGGGCCTCGCGATGTACGCCGCGCAGCCCATGAAGATGGCGGCGGCCGAGGCCACGTTCAACACGGTCTGCGGTCCCGATGCCTCGTTCAGCATCTTCACGCTCGGCACCCCGGACGGCAGCTCCGAACTGTTCTCCATCCGCGTGCCGTATCTGCTCTCGCTGCTGTCGACACACACCCTCGACGCGTGTGTGCACGGCATCAACGATCTGAACGCCGAGTACGCGCAGACCTACGCCGCCACCGGTCTGACCGACTTCGCCCCGGTGCTGTGGATCACGTACTGGGCCTTCCGCTGGATGATCGGCCTGGGCATCGCCGCGGCGCTCGTCGCCGTCGCGGGCCTCTGGGTCACCCGCAAGGGCGCCAAGAAGCCGGTCGCACCGTGGATGTGGAAGGTCGCCATCTGGTCGTTCCCGCTCGCGCTGGCCGCCAACATCATGGGCTGGGTCTTCACCGAGATGGGCAGACAGCCCTGGATCGTGTTCGGGCTGATGACGACGCAGGACGGTGTCTCGCCGGGCGTCAGCGGGCTCGAGGTGCTGATATCGCTCATCGCGTTCACCGCGATCTATGCGGCGCTCGCCGTCGTGGAGATCCGCCTCATCATCCGGGCCGCCCAGAAGGGGCCCGACACCGAAGAGAAGCCGCATGACGAGACGGCCCAGCTGCCGTCGGTCGTCTACTGAGAGGGAGGAGCATCATGGATCTCGCAACACTCTGGTTCTTCATCGTCGCCTTCTTCTTCGTCGGCTACTTCGTCCTGGACGGCTTCGATTTCGGAGTCGGCATGTCCCTGCCGTTCCTCGGCAAGAACGACGTCTCGCGCCGACAGGTCATCAACACGATCGGCCCGGTCTGGGATCTCAACGAGACCTGGGTCATCGTGGCCGGCGCCGTGCTGTTCGCGTCGTTCCCCGAGTGGTACGCCACGCTGTTCAGCGGCTTCTATCTGCCGCTGCTGCTGATCCTGCTCGCGCTGATCCTGCGCGGTGTCTCGTTCGAGTACCGGCACCAGCGCGACAGCGCGAAGTGGAAGGCCGGCTTCGACCGGATGATCGTGATCGGCTCTGTCGTTCCCGCGCTGCTGTGGGGTGTGGCGTTCGGCAACATCGTGCAGGGCGTCGCGATCGACGAGAACCACATCTTCGTCGGCGGCTTCTTCTCCCTGCTGAACCCCTACGCACTGCTGGTGGGCGTCACCACGCTGCTGCTCTTCTTCCTGCACGGGGTGCTGTTCGTGGCACTCAAGACCGATGGTCAGGTGCATGAGGATGCGCAGAAGCTCGCGAAGAAGGCCGCCATCCCGACGATCCTCGTCGCAGCCGCGACGGTGATCTGGACGGTCGCGATCGCGATGGGCCGCGAGGCTCCGTTGCTCTGGCTGGTCATCGCAGCCGGTGCGCTCGCGGCGGTCAGCCTGATCGCGGCGGTCGGCTTCTCGCTCGTCCGTCGCGACGGGTGGGCGTTCTTCGCCGGCATGCTCACGGTCATGTTCGCCGTGGTCATGCTGTTCTCCGCCCTGTTCCCGTACGTGATGCCGTCGACGATCGACCCGGCCTACAGCCTCACGATCGCCAACGCCTCGAGCACCCCGTACACGCTGCAGATCATGAGCTGGACGGCCCTGATCGCGATGCCGCTCGTGCTCGCGTACCAGGCGTGGACCTACTGGGTGTTCCGCAAGCGCGTCACCCGGAAATCCATCGAGGGGGCTCCGGCGCACGCGTGAAACCCGTCGATCCGAGACTGCTGCGATACGCGGGTGCCGCGAGGGGTTTCCTCGCGGCATCCGCGTTGATCGGCGTCGTCCAGACGGCGGTCACGATCGTCTTCGCGTGGCTGCTGACCGACGCGATCACGGGTGCGCTCGCGGGGCGTGACGTCGCCTCGTCGCTGCTCTGGCTGCTGCTCACGGCTCTGCTGCGCGGCCTGCTCATCGCGGCCTCGGATGCCGCGGGCACACGGGCGGCCGCCAAGACGGGGATGCAGCTGCGCACGGCGCTCGTGGCTGCGGTCGGGAGGCTCGGGCCAGGGTGGCTCGCGCAGCGCAATCAGACGGCGCTCGCGGTCACGGCCGGTCACGGGCTCGAAGCTCTCGACGCCTACTTCGCCCGGTACATCCCGCAGCTCGTGCTGACCGTGATCGCGACGCCGGTGCTCGTCGCGGTCATGTGGTGGCAGGACTGGCCGAGCGGACTCACCGCAGTGATCACGCTGCCGCTGATCCCGTTGTTCCTCATCCTGATCGGCATGGCGACCCGCACCGTGCAGACCCGGCAGTGGCAGACGCTGCAGCGCCTCGCGGCACGCTTCGCCGACACGGTGCAGGGGCTGTCGACGCTGCGACTGTTCGGACGCGACCGGCGTGCGGCCGACCGCATCGAGGTCACCGCCGACGAGTACCGCCGCGAGACCATGAAGGTGCTGCGGTTCTCGTTCCTGTCCGGCTTCGCGATGGAGTTGCTGGCCTCGATCGCGGTGGCCCTGATCGCGGTGTCGGTCGGCTTCCGGCTGCTGTCGGGCGATCTGACCCTCGAGGTGGGGCTGTTCGTGCTGCTGCTCGCTCCCGAGGCGTTCCTGCCCATCCGGCAGGTGGGGGTGCAGTTCCACGCGGCGGCCGAGGGGGTCGCGGCGACGGAGGACGTGTTCGAGGTGCTCGATGCGGCGGGGGAGCGCGCGCGGATGCAGGAGCGTTCGACGGATGTCGGAGGAATCGCCGCCGAAACCCCCGGCATCCGTGAATCGGTCATGCATGTGGACACCACCGTGGAACCGGCGAACGGCGGAAACCTCGTGGTCGAGGGTCTGCGGGTGCGCGACCTGCCGCCCGTGTCGTTCGCAGCCGGGCCGGGGACCATCACCGTCATCGAGGGGCCGAGCGGGTCGGGGAAGTCGTCGCTGCTGGCGGCACTCCGGGGCGCTGTCGAGTTCGAGGGGACGGCGTTCTACGGCGGCGCGGACGTGCGGGGGATCGCGCCGTCGGTGTGGCTCGCCTGGGCCGGACAGGCACCTGGACTGACGCGCGGGACAGTGGCGGCGAATGTCACCCTCGGTGATCCTGAGCCGGACGCAGGTCGGGTGCGCGCTGCGCTCGACGACGCCTGCGCCGAGGGGATCGACCCCGCGCTGGAGCTCGGCGTGCAGGGGGCGGGACTGTCGGGCGGGCAGGCGCAGCGGGTGGCCGTCGCCCGCGCCCTGTATCGCCAGGCAACGGCGTCCGGACGGGTGCTCGCACTCGATGAGCCGTCGAGTGCGCTCGACCCCGAGACCGAGGACCGGCTGTGGCGATCGTTGCGCGAGAAGGCGGATGCCGGGGCGACGATCCTCCTCGTCTCCCACCGTCGGACCGCACGGGAGATCGCGGATCAGATCGTGGCGCTGGGGGTGAACGCATGACTGCACCCCGCACAACCGATGCCGCGCATTCCCGCGGTCACCGGGTCGGCGCCATCCTGCGACTCGCGCAGCCGCCACTCGGCCGCTTCGTACCGGGACTGATCTGGGGTCTGCTCTCGGCCGCCGCCGCCGTGAGTCTGCTCGCGGTCAGCGGGTGGCTGATCGTGAGCGCCTCGATCGTCGATTCGCTGGTGCCGCTGTCGATCGCCGTCGTCGGTGTGCGCTTCTTCGCCGTCTCGCGCGCGGTCACCCGCTATCTGGAGCGCCTGAGCGGACACGATGCCGCGCTGCGTCAGCTCGCCTCGACTCGTGCCGACATGGTGCGCCGGCTGATCCCTCTGTCGCCGGCGGGACTCGGCTCGACGGACCGCGGGCAGGTGCTCGCAGCTCTCGTGGACGACGTCGAGAACCTGCAGAACCTGCCGCTGCGAGTGGTGCAGCCGCTCGGTGTGGCGGCGCTCGTCGCGGTCGGAGCGGTGGGCTTCCTCGCGTTCGTCTCGCCCCCGGCCGCCCTCGCTCTCGCGGTCTGCCTCCTGGCCGCCGCGGCTGCAGCGATCGGACTCGGTTGGGCGTTCGGCTCGCACGCCGAAGCACGGGTCTCGGAGCGTCGGGCAGAGCTCTCCGCAGCTCTCGTCGACTACCTCGGGAGCCTCGACGTGCTCATCGCCTACGGGGCGGAGCAACAGGCGCGGGCGCGGATCACCGCCGCCGATGCGGCTCTGCGACGCGTGGTCGACCGTGCCTCCCTCGCTCAGGCCGTCGCGGCGGGTGTCGTGTCCGCCGTGGCCGGGGCGGCATCGGTCTGGGCGCTCGCCGTGGCGGCTCCGGGCCTTGCGGACGGCTCGATCGACGGTCCGTGGCTGGCCGTGGCGGTGCTCGTGCCGATGGTGGTCTTCGAGGTGTTCGGAGCGGTGCCGATCGCTGCGGCGTCATGGCGGAGCGTGCGCGCGAGCGCCGGGCGCATCGTCGACGTGCTCCCGGAGCGGATGCCGGAGGAGTTGCGTTCCGACGAGGGGGATGACGTGGAGTTCGCGCGCACTCCCGAGCTGCATCTGCGCGGCGTCAGGGCGACCTGGCCCGGCGGCACGCCCGCGCTGAAGGGAGTCGACCTCGACCTCCGCGCCGGTGAGCGCGTGCTGGTCGCGGGACCGAGTGGGGCGGGCAAGAGCTCGCTCGCGGCGACCCTGGTCGGCTTCCTGCGCGTGGAGGGCGAGTATCTGGTGGGTGGTCGCGACGCCGCAGAGCTCTCGGGCCCGGCGCTGCGACGCGTGATCGGACTGTGCGAGCAGAGCCCTCAGCTGTTCGACGAGGACATCCGCCAGAATCTGCTCTTCGCGCGCGACTCCGCCTCGGACGAGGAGCTGCTGGCGATGCTCGACCGGGTCGGACTCGGTCACTGGGTGCGGGAGCGCGGGGGCCTCGATGCGAGGGTGGGTGACCGCGGCGCGCTGGTGTCCGGCGGTCAGGCGCAGCGGATCTCGCTCGCCAGGGCGCTGCTGCGCGGCTTCCCCGTGCTGGTGCTCGACGAGCCGACGGCGGGCGTCGATCCTGAGGCATCGGATGCCCTGCTGCGCGATCTGCTGCTGGCCGCGGGGGAGCAGTCGGTGCTGCTGATCTCGCACGTGGCGCCGCCGGCGGGGACGGTCGACCGCGTGGTGCGGATCCACGACGGCCGCACGGTCTGACACCGTTGGCTCCGTGCGGGGAGACCCGCCGGCCGACGTCTCAGACGTTCATGTCCACGGGCGGTTCCATCACGATGCCCTGTGCTTCGAACGCGCGACGGCGCTCTTCGATGCGGCGATGCAGCTCGATCTGGGCGGCGTCGACGAACCGGGGATCGAGGTCGACGGTCTTGGGGTGCGGGTCGCCGTGATTGGCGGCGATGTACGCGTCGAGCTCGGGGCCGCTGGTCCACGAGGTGATGAGGGCGTACCGCGGTGCCGTGCCGCGGTGCCAGACCGCGTGCCAGAAGCGCTGCGTGTCGACGATGATGCGGGAGCCGGCGCGCAGCGGCAGGCGGATCTCGGTCGCGGGGTCGAAGCGGTCGGAGCGCAGGATCAGCATCGACTCGGTGTCGTCGGAGAGGTTGAAGAACCCGCGCACGACCCAGCCGGTGCCCTCTTCGTTGAGGCGGTTGTTGTCGTCCTGGTGCAGGTTGTAGATCGCGTCGGCGTACTCGTTGGGCTGCAGCTCGATCACGCGGCATCGGCCGATGCCCGCGCCCGGTTCCTGGGCCCGGCGCTGGAGCGTCGGGGCGATCGCGACCTGCGAGTCGACCCAGACACCGTCCTTGTCGGTGCGCGGCGGGGTGTGGTTCCAGAAGCCGTTGCAGTCGACGTCGCCGGCATAGCTGGTGAGCGGGGCGAAGCGCGTGATGCCGGAGGAGCGCCAACCGACGTACTCGAGGCCCAGCCATTCAGCGGGATCGGTGGCGGAGGTGTGGTCGTCGAGCACGACGTAGCCGGTGTCGGCCAGTGCCTCGGACGTGATGAAGCCCATGATGGAACCTTCCCGTCATCGCTGCCCCCACAGGCGGCGGGTTGTAAGGCCATCCTAACTCGATCATCCCCGTCCTGGCGGAGCCGCTGCCGGGGAAAACACCGCCGACCCGCCGATATTCTGGGGGCATGACTCAGCCGCAGGGTGCCCTCCTCGTGGGCAGCGTGAACTACGACGACGCCGAGACCACGATTCGCACCGCCGCGGAGACGCTCGGCACTCGACTCCGCCGCATCCCGGACGGCGAGGTCGGCAAGCGGTTCCACTGGATCATGTTCCAGCCCGACGTGATCGGTCGGGCCGAGGGCATCGAGCGCATCGGCGATGAACCCATCCCGTTCCCCGCCGGCATCGATGCCCGGGGTCTGCGCATCGGCGAGGGCGTGGATGCCTCGGCCATCGAGCTGCCGCCGCTCGGCTACGCAGCCGCCGCGATCGAGTCGTATGCGGTGTTCGAGCGACTGCGCGCCGAGGGTGCGGTTCCGGCGGAGGTGCGGTTCCAGGTGTCGTTGCCCACGCCGCTCGCCGTGATCGCCTCGTTCTTCCACGGCGATGATCGCGGCGCCATCGAGCCCGTCTACACCGCCGCGATCCTGCGCGAGCTCGAGGAGATCCTGGCCGCCATCCCGCACGAAGACCTCGCCGTGCAGTGGGACGTCGCCAGCGAGATGGGCATCATCGAGCGCGCGGCCGGGTACGGATCCGTGATGGAGGCCTGGTGGCCCGGCGAGCCGTTCGCCGGACTGGTCGCACGGCTGGCCGCCCTGGTCGACGCGGTGCCCGCCGACGTCGAGGTGGGCGTGCACCTCTGCTACGGCGACGCGGGGGAGAAGCACTTCTTCGAGCCGCGCGACGCGGCGAACCTGGTCCGGTATGCGAACGCCGTCGTGGCCGCATCCGCGCGTCCGCTCACCTGGCTGCACCTCCCCGTGCCGATCGACCACGACGACGAGGCCTACTTCGCCCCGCTCACCGACCTCGCACCGGTCGACGAGCTGTACCTGGGGCTCGTGCACCGGGAGGACGGTGTCGAGGGTGCCGCACGTCGCATCGCCGCCGCTGCTCCGTTCGTCTCCGCGTTCGGGGTCGCGACGGAATGCGGCATCGGCCGCGCACCCGCCGGATCGACCGAGGGCATCCTGCACACGCACGCCGAGGTCGCCAGCACCTGGTGAGCTGCTGCTCTCGATTCGCGTGGACGCCCCGCGTCGCGTAAGCTGTTCCGCGGTGACGTGTCCGAGCGGCCGAAGGTGCAACTCTCGAAAAGTTGTGTAGGGTAACCCCCTACCGTGGGTTCAAATCCCACCGTCACCGCCACCACGAAGGCCCCGACTCCCTTGTAAACACTGGGATGCGGGGCCTTCGTCATGTGCGGTGATCGGTCTGCGGTAACGCAGCAAGGGCGTCTCCGCGGATATCTGTTGGCAGGACGTGACGCGGCAAACTGCGATCTGTGCGGCCGACGGCTGCCTACGTCGCTGCTAGTGGCAGCCCACATCGTGCCGCGGTCTGTTTCCGACGAGGACCACCGGAAGGACTTCGCAGCGATCGCGATGCTCGCCTGCAACCTGGGGTGCGACGAGCCGTTCGAGCTATCGTCCCGCTGTCACATTCGCGAGACTCTCGGCGAGCTCCTCCGCGCCTTCAGAGACATCGAGCGCGGTGTGACGAGGGAGCTCCCCGTCCTCGCCGCGAGCGTAGAACGCGGCCAGGAGCGCGATGATGTTCGGGTACTTTCCCTCGGGTCCGTCCCACTGTGATGCATACTGCGAGTTGCCGACCAGGCGGCCGGTGCAGACCAACACCCGAACGAGGATCTGCTCGACTTCGGCGATCGAGGGTGCGGGCCCGGTCTTCAGTCGTTCGAGCACCGGGAGGACGGAGCGACCCTCCCACTGGATGTCCTGCTGGAGGATCGCCTGGGGGTCGAAGGTCGCTGGGTCGTAGTGGAAGCTGTGCCGCACCCCGTCGTTCTCCGTAATGAGCGCCGAAAAGCCGACCCCGATTCGATCGATGTAGCCCTCTGCGGCGATGCGCACTTCGTCCCGGCTGCGCTGAGCCGAGGCGGCGGTACCGATGTAGAGGATGTCGCGGTCGGGAGCGGCATAGATGTAGGTGTTCTCGGGGTGAGCCTCGTCGGCACGCACCAGCGCGATGCCGGCGCCGCGGGCGATCGCGACGAGATCATCGACCTTCATGAGTTTGACCATGGTGTCACTGCTTCCTGTGGGTGATCATTCGCCGGAGTCATGCGTGACTATCGGCGCGATCGCCCGTGTGGGAAGCCATGCACGAGGGGTGCCGCAGTCGGTGCAGGAGCGTGACCCGGGAATCTGCCCGAGCTCTTACCTCCTTCGATGCCGGCGACGAAAGGCACAGTCCGATGCCGAAGGGGGCGAGTGGTGATGCTCCGGGCGCTCGACGCCGCCTTCGGGCTTCACTGATCCGCCGCTCCGGGAGGGGGATGGGCGATGAGGGGTGATGGCTCTCAGCCGAGCAGTTCCACGCCGAACTCGGAGACGACGGCGCGCAGTTCGGCGAGGTAGCGCTGTGCCTGCTCGGTGAGCGGGATCGCCGAGTGGCCGATCCAGCCGATCTCGATGTTCTCGTCGACGTCGAGCGGGATGGCGACGATCTCGGGGTCGAGGTCGTCGCTGATGATGCCGGTCGAGATGGTGTAGCCGTCGAGGCCGATCATCAGGTTGAAGATGGTCGCGCGGTCGGAGACGCGGATGTCCTGCGGGCTCGAGAGGGTGGAGAGGATCTCCTCGGCGAAGTAGAAGGAGTTGTTCGCGCCCTGGTCGAACGTGAGCCTCGGCACGTCGGCGAGATCGGCGAGCGTTACGCGCTTCCGCGCGGCGAGGGGGTTCTTGCGGGAGATGAAGATGTGCGGGTCTGCGACGAAGAGCGGGTGGAAGGCGAGCCCGGAGTCGCGGAGCAGCTTGTCGATCACGTTGCGGTTGAAGTCGTTTCGATAGAGGATCCCCAGCTCGCTGCGGAGGGTGCGGACGTCTTCGATGATGTCCCAGGTGCGCGTCTCGCGCAGGGAGAACTCGTACTCGGTCGCCGCGGTCGCCTTCACCATCCGCACGAGGGCGTCGACAGCGAACGAATAGTGCTGGGTCGAGACGCCGAGGAGTCGTCGGGACGGCGGACGACCGAGGTAGCGCTGCTCCAGGAGCGCCACCTGCTCGACGACCTGCCGGGCGTACCCGAGGAACTCGACACCATCGGTGGTGAGCGTCACGCCCCGGGCGGAGCGGATCAGGAGTTCGCGCCCCACTCTGCCCTCGAGATCCTTCATCGCCGCGGACAGTGTGGGCTGGGCGACATAGAGCAGGTCGGCGGCGGCACTGATCGATCCCTCCGCGGCGACTTCGATGTAATAGGTGAGCTGCTGGAGGGTGATGCCGTTCGAACGCTTGGCCATAGGTTCAACCTATGCCACGGCATAGTCGACGCGCATTACCCGATGGGCCCTTGCAGTCGTCATCATGGAGAAACCCCCGATCGAGGCCGAGCCCGGCCGATCTTCCACCGATTGGCCGCTCATGGCATCCGAATTCACGTTCCGCATCACGACGACCCGATTCGACGAGGACTACTCGCCGTCCGACGACTCGCGCATCACCACGAACTTCGCCAATCTGGCGCGCGGCGAGCACCGTCAGCAGAACCTCCGCAACGCCCTGACGATGATCGACCGGCGGTTCAACGATCTGGCGCACTGGGACAACCCGAGCCGCGATCGCTACACGCTCGAACTCGAGATCGTCTCGGTCGCGATCCAATTCGCCACGGAGGGGGAGGATCGGGAGTTCCCTCTTCTCGAGGTGCTGGAGGTGACCATCGTCGATCGGTCGACGGGCGCGCGCACTCAGGGCATCGTGGGCAACAACTTCTCGTCGTACATCCGCGACTTCGACTTCAGCGTGCGGTTGCCGGCGGCCACCGCGGCCGCGGGAGGCTTCACCGTTCCCGACGACTTCGGCGACCTGCACGGCAAGCTCTTCCAGCACTTCCTCGACTCCGAGGCGTACCGGGAGCGGTTCACGCTGTCGCCCGTCATCTGCATCAGCGTCTCGACGAGCAAGACGTACCGTCGCACCGAGAACCACCACCCGATCCTCGGTGTCGAGTACGAGCAGAAGGACGGCTCGCTGACCGACGAGTACTTCGGCAAGATGGGCCTCTCGGTCCGCTACTTCATGCCGCGAGGCAGCGTCGCCCCGCTGGCGTTCTACTTCCGCGGGGATCTGCTCAGCGACTACACGAACCTCCAGCTCATCGGCACGATCAGCACGATGGAGACCTTCCAGAAGATCTATCGACCGGAGATCTACAACGCGAACTCCGAGGCCGCGAGCATCTACCGGCCGACCCTGGAGCAGCAGGACTACTCGGTGACCAAGATCGCCTACGACCGGGAGGAGCGCAGCCGGCTCGCGGCCGAGCAGGGGCGGTACGCCGACGCGCATCTGATGACCCCGCACGGCGAGCTCCTCGAGAGGTGGGCCGTCGGCCGTTCCGCAGACTCGCTGGTGTCCGTCGGATGACGAACGGACGAGCCCCGATCATGCCCGAGATCCTTCCCACCTCCATCGTCGGCAGCCTGCCGAAGCCTTCCTGGCTGGCCGAGCCCGAGACGCTCTGGTCCCCGTGGAAGCTGGAGGGCGATGCCCTGGTGGAGGGCGTGCAGGACGCGCTTCGCCTCACTGTGCACGAGCAGCGTCAGGCCGGCATCGACATCATCAGCGACGGGGAGCAGTCGCGCCAGCACTTCGTCACGACGTTCATCGAGCACCTCTCCGGTGTCGACTTCGACCAGCGGGAGACCGTGCGGATCCGCGACCGGTACGACGCCAGCGTGCCCACCGTGGTCGGTGCCGTGAGCCGCGAGAAGCCCGTGTTCGTCGAGGACGCGAAGTTCCTCCGCCAGCAGACCGACCAGCCCATCAAGTGGGCTCTGCCCGGTCCGATGACGATGATCGACACGCTCTACGACCGTCACTACAAGAGTCGCGAGAAGCTGGCGTGGGAGTTCGCGACGATCTTGAATCAGGAGGCGAAGGAGCTCGAGGCGGCCGGGGTGGACATCATCCAGTTCGACGAGCCGGCCTTCAACGTGTTCTTCGACGACGTGCAGGACTGGGGCGTGGCCGTGCTCGAACGCGCAGCCGAGGGTCTGCGCGCGGAGACCGTGGTGCACATCTGTTACGGGTACGGGATCAAGGCGAACACCGACTGGAAGGCGACCCTCGGCTCGGAGTGGCGGCAGTACGAGAAGTCGTTCCCGCTTCTGCAGCAGTCGAGCATCGACACCGTCTCGCTGGAGAGTCACCACTCGCACGTGCCCCTGGACCTCATCGAGCTCATCCGGGGCAAGAAGGTCATGCTCGGAGCCATCGATGTGGCGAGCCCCATCATCGAGACTCCGGAGGAGGTCGCCGATACCCTGCGGAACGCCCTCCGCTTCGTTGACGCGGACAAGCTCGTGCCGAGCACGAACTGCGGGTTGGCGCCGTTGTCGCGTGACGTCGCCCGCGGCAAGCTGCGGGCGCTCAGCGCAGGTACTGCTCTCCTTCGTGAGGAGCTCGGCTCCGCGCTCTGATAGCCTCGAGCTTCCGTGCAGCAACCTGAGGAGGTGGTACCCGTGAACGAACTCACGTCGGTGCTCCTCCAGGGAGACACGGTCGGGCGATAGGTCGTCCGGGAGCGCCGCTTCTTCGCCGCACTCCCGAGAGGTACGACCATGCATTTCACTTCACGACGAATCCTCGACGACCGCGTCACCGAGCGCACGTTCACACTCGGCGACGTCTCCGGCATCCTGTGGACGCCGCCCGCCGCAACGCCGACCGCTCCCGTCCCGCTCATCCTCATGGGCCAGCCCGGCGGCATCGGCATGCGGCGCATGTATCCGAGACTGGTCGCGCGTGCCCGCAACGCCAGCGCGCAGGGCTTCGCCGCCGCGACTATCGAGTTGCCGGGGGCAGGCGAACGCGCTCCACTGCCCGGCGCCGAGCTCGCCAGGGCCGACCTCGTTCGAGCGATCACCGCGGGAGAGAAGCCTTCCGCGGATGTCGTGGACCGGCTGATCCTCCCTCTGGTCGACCGGGCTGTTCCCGAATGGCAGGCGACGCTCGACGAGTCCCTCGAGCTTCCGGAGATCGGCGACCGGGTCGCGTTCTCCGGAGGGGTGATCGCGATCGGCACCCGCCTCGCCGCGATGGATGCACGCATCGTGGCCGCCGGACTCTTCGCCGGCAGCTACGTTCCACGCTCGACGATGGCAGAGGCCCGACGGGTGACGATCCCGCTGCACGTGCTGCTCCAGTGGGACGACGAGGGCAACGACCGCCAGATGGCACTCGACCTGTTCGATGCATTCGGCTCGACGGAGAAGACGCTGTACGCCAACATGGGCGGACACACCGGAGTGCCGGCGTTCGCCGGGGAGGACGCCGCCCGGTTCTTCGCCCGTCACCTCGGGGGTGCGTGAGGGCAGGAGGCCGAGTGATCTGACCGGGGCGCGGAGGCGAGGCGCTCGCCGAGGGGGAGGGATCCGGCGAACGCCCCGTCTGCACCCGATGCCTGCGAGCGCGGCCCCCCACGATCTCGCGCTACGACCGGAGCACGATCAGGATGCGCCTGATGGAGCCGGAATGCAATGCGCTTCCGCGTTTAACGGCACAGTCTGGACAAAAGTCACTGCCGAGAACCCCACGACCGTGGCGCCGGATCCGTCCGGACGGTTCCCGCTCCTGTCAAGGCCCGATACGTCGAGGACGGATCATCCTAAAGTCATCGAATGCCGCCCTTGACCCGACGGGTGGCAGGAGGACTCGCCGATGACCGAAGACTCTGCGCCCACCGACTCTGCGCCCACGCAAGAGCTGCTGGGCGGGCGCTATCAGCTGCGGGAGTGCGTCGGACAGGGCGGAATGGCCCGCGTGTACCGCGCCGACGATGTCCTGCTCGGCCGGACAGTGGCGATCAAGCTGCTGAACGGGGGGAGCGAGGGCGTTCCGTCCGAACGCGCGCGCAGCGAGATGACGCTGCTGGCCTCGCTCAACCACCCCGCGATGGTCACGCTCTACGACGCCCAACTGGTGCCGGGCAAAGCCGAGTACCTGGTGATGGAGTTCGTCGACGGCCCGACCCTCTCCGCCCGCATCGCCCAGGGCCCCGTGCCGCCGACCGACGTGGCCATGATCGCCGCGGATCTCGCCGAAGCGCTGCATGTGGTGCACGGTGCCGGCGTGGTGCACCGCGATGTGAAGCCGTCGAACGTGCTACTCTCGCCCACCTCGCTTCCGGGGAGCCGTTCGGGCGCGAAGCTCGCCGACTTCGGTATCTCCGTGCTCGTCGATGATGCCCGGCTGACGTCGCCCGGTGTCGTGATCGGCACTGCTGCGTACCTCGCCCCCGAGCAACTCCGGGGCGCGCCTCCTGCTCCGGCGGCCGACATCTACTCCCTGGGACTCGTGCTGCTGGAGGCGCTCACCGGGAAGCGGGCGTTCGGCCAGGCGGAGGGGATCGGTGCGGCGATGGCACGTCTGATCGAGGTCCCTGAGGTGCCGAGATCCGTGGGTCCGCAGTGGGCGGATCTGCTGACCCGGATGGTGGCGATCGCGCCCGAGGACCGGCCCAGTGCTGCTGCCGTGTTCGCCGCGGCGTCCATGCTCGCGTCTGCGCCGGCCATCCCGCCTCGCCCTCCCGTGCCGGTGATCGCCCCTCCGGTCCCGGCCATGAGCGCCGCTTCCGCTGCCAGCACCGCACCGACACTGCTCCTCTCCTCGAAGCCTTCGGACCGTGTGGTGCCCACGCGTCGCCCGACGCGACGGTGGGGAGTGATCGGCACCGCCGCTGCCGCGGTCGTCGCCGCCTCCGTGCTCGTGGGGGTGTGGGCGGCAGGTCAAGGGTTCGGAGACACCGGCGACCTGGAGACCGGCGATGTCGATTCCGTCGTCACCGAGCAGACGCCGGGAAGCTCGCCCTCGCCGGATCCGACACCGGATCAGGCTGACGCGCAGCAGGACACCTCCGGGACTGTCGTCCCCGTCGTCCCGGCTGAGAACACGCAGCCGACACACGTCGATCAGGTCGTCGATCAGACGAAGGACGAGCGCAAGGCGGCGGAGCAGGCGGCCAAGGACGAGCGCAAGGCGCAGGAGGAAGCCCAGAAGAAGGCCGACAAGGAGCAGGAGAGGGCGGACAAGGAGCAGGAGAAGCGGGACGCGAAGAAGTAGTGCTGCCCGACCCGATCGGCCCACCCGACCCGATCAGCCCGCGGCGGCGCGCTCCCCGTCGGAGTTCGGCGCCCAGCCGTACCAGCCGCCGTCCGTGGCCATCACGGCCCAGTCGCCGCAGACGAAGACGGTCTTCGCCTTGTACGGATCGGGGGCGCCGTCGAGCGTCCAGGACGGCGCCGACTGCCGCTCGACCTCGGTGCAGGCATCGGCGAGGTCGGAAGCGCTGGTGAGGAGGATGACCGCGTCCTCGGCCTTCTCGACCGTCGAGGTGCGCACGGTGATCTGCGAGGAGTCTGCGGGAATCCAGTCCGCGTCGACCTCCGCCCCCTTCGCGAAAGCGGCCGCATCGTCGAAGGTGGAGGTGGACTGCTTGTGGACGATGCTGTCGAAGGCAGAGCATCCGCTGAGGGAGAGTGCGCCCACGACGATCAGGGCGGAGGCGGCGAGAAGCGGTCGTACGTTCATGCCCCCAGCCTCGCGGCTGTGACGCCCTCGCGGCATCCCTCGCGCGAGGTATCGGCGTACCTCGGACGGATGACTCGTGGGTCGTGTCGTGAGTCGTTCCGCGACGCTCGACGGTCCGGATGTCCCCCATGTGTGCGATGCTGGAGAGGACCACTCAGCGATCATCTCGGTCGCGCCTCTGGCACGGGTTCCCGTGGCGAAACAGAGGAGCGCCTCATGGGCAGGTTCATCTATGAAGGCGACGTCAAGACCGAGATCGAGGATCGTGCGCTGACGCACATCCAGCTCGTCATGACCGCGAAACTCCGTCGAGGCGAGCCGTTCGGTTTCAGCTGGAAGGAAGACGTCAGCATCGGCGGCGGACGCACGACCGTCTGGGTGCATGGCGGCAGCGCGCTCGTCTTCAAGTACAGCGGGAGTCGTCAGCCCTCGATCAATCGCGAGTGGATCGAAGCGCTTGCTTTCACCGCGAACTCGCCGAGCGGTCTGTATCTCGTGCCAGAGCCGGTGGACGCCGGGCCCCGCGAGCCGAACCGGGTGCTCGAGCGGGCCTGACCCAGAACGACGCATCCGCCCACGGTCGATTCGGCCGCGAACGGATGCGTTCGTCATCTGCCGGGCGTTCAGCCGCCGGACGGGTTCTCGAGCGGTTTCCCGTTCTCGTCGGTGGTCTCGTCCTCGAGCACCTCTTCGGTGTCCGGAGCGCCTCCCGATGCGGTGTCCGCCTCCTCATCGGGGCCGGGCGTACCCTGGGTGTTCTTCGGATCGCTCATGCTTCTCTCCTCTCGTCGGGACTGGCGACGGTAGTCCTCGGAGTCGATCGACATCAGGGGGTTGACCGGCCACGGGTGCAGGGGTGCTGATAATCTGCGGGCCATGCAGCCAGCCGAGGACGAGCGCACATCGCCGGGGGGAGAGTCGGCCGACCTCGTCACCGCCTCGATCAAGGAGCGGATCTACGCCACCTTCACCGGCCTCGCCATCGTGCTCGTTCAGGCCTCGAACGTCGAGCACACCAGCGCCGCGCGGGCGAGCATCACCCTTCTCGTCGGCATCGTCGCGATCGCGGTGGCCGGGTTCGTGGCAGAGCTCCTTGCCCACCTGGCCGTGCACGCGACCTTCCCTGATCGGCGGGAGTTCGGGCGGATGCTCCGCCTCACGAGCACGGCGATCGCCTCGGCGGCGATCCCGCTCCTCGTCCTCCTCCTCGCGGTGTTCGACTGGGTCGGGTTGGGCACCGCTCTCACGATCGCTTCGGTCGTCTACGTCGCCATCCTCGGATTGATCGGGTACGTCGCCGTCCGTCGCACCCGAGCGCCCTGGTGGAAGCAGGTGATCGCGCTGGGGATCCTGATCGCCCTCGGCGGGCTGGCCATCCTCATCCAGCAGCTCGCCCACGGGCACTGAGGGCTCTGCTCTCGCGTCGAGCGCCGGAACCCGAGAAATGTCCTGCTCCGGAGTAATCTCAGAGGATGGGAACTCTCGAGTACAACAGCTCTCGTCCTCCGATCAAGGTCGACGACGCGACGTTGGCGCACCTGAAGATCGTCATCGGCACCAAGCTGCGTCGACACGAGAGTTTCATGATGACGTGGCTGCCCGAGGAGAAGAACCCCGCCGGCCGTCTCACCATCTGGATGCACCCCGCCATCCCTCTGATCCTCGCGTTCGACGGCGCGACGATGCCCGAGATCGACACCAAGCGGATCGAGCGCATGATGGAGCACCTCAACGCGCGTGGTGAGCTCGTCCTCGACCAGCTCGGCTGAACACGTCCGCTCGTCCCGCTTCCCTATAGTGGGGTCATGCGACGTCGCTCCGCCCTGGCCCTCGGTCTGTCCGCCGTCCTTCTGTTGACGGGGTGCGCCTCCGCTGTGGGCGACGGCTCCGCCGCGCCCACGTCCGAACCCACCGCCACGCAGAGCGCACCGCCCGCGGGAGTCGACGCAGCAGCCGAGGAGCAGGCACAGGCCTGGCTGGATGCGGCCGTCGTGCCGCCGGGGGCTGTGCGCGTGACCGAGAAGCCGGTCTCGTTCGGCTCCTACCAGGGGTGGCCGTGCCAGCCGGTCGCCCAGCTCGAGGGCTACTGGACCGTGGCCGACTCGACGGTTGCAGGGGCTGCGAACTGGTTGCGAGAGAACCCGACAGCGGATCTCGTCAGCACGGCATCGGGCATGGCGTGGCCCGAGGATCCGAACCTCGACGGCGTGCTCATCGGCTACATCCCCGCCGACGAATCGCAGCAGGGCGTCGTCTACGCCGTCGCGAAGATGGACTCGGGCGTCGCGATCCGGGCGGAGGTCGCGGCCCTCAGCGCTTCGGCGACGTGTCCTTCCCTCGCGCCCGGAGAGATGCTGGGCAAGCCGGGACAAGGCTGAGCGCCCCCGCGGAAGTCCGCGAAGGCGCTCCTCTCACCTGCTGAAGGCCGTCAGTCTTTGCCGGGGTTCTCGGCGTCGGTGCTGTCGTCCGTGCCGGCGTCCTTGTCCGTCGGCGGCACGGTCGGCGGGGTTCCCTTGCCGTCCTCGGCCCCGAGGTTGTCGTTGTCCTCTGGCCCGGGAGAGGGCTCGGTGCTGATGTCGTTCCGGTCGTTCGTGCTCACGGGAGCCTCCTTGGTCGCTGTGGGTTCTCGACGCGCGTCGACGTTCTCAGGGCAGGTCTTCGACGTCGATGCCGTCCTCGTCGGTGTCCTCGTCCTCGTCGGTGTCGTCGTCGTCGATGTCGTCGTCGGTCGATGGCATGTCCGGGTCGATGCCCTGGGCTTCGACCTCGGGGGTGTCGTCTGAGTGGTGCTGGGGATCTGACATGCGGTTCTCCGATCGATCAGTGGGCTGGTCGACCAGTGTCGCCTGACTTCCGTGCGGTCCGTCTGCCCGTTGACAGGTGGGCGCCCGCGAGCGGACAATCCCGGTTGCAGCTCGGCGGGCGTGCGCTCGGGGGAAAGGGGGCGGGGTCAGCGGCGGGTGCGGGCTCGGGTCTTCGCGACGCTGGCGAGGGTGGCGCGGACGGGGGTTCCGAGGTAGAGGCCGAGCGAGGCACCGGAGGCCAGACCGATCCCGATCACGGCCGCATCGATGAGGGAACCGCCGGCGAGCAGCATCCCCGTCGACGTGCCCGCCGCGTGGACCATCTCGAGCAGGCCCTGGAACACGGCCACTCCGGGAACGAGCGGCACGATCGCCGCCGTGGTCACCGCGACCGAGGGGACATGCAGGTTTCGCGCGATCAGCATCCCGAGGAAGCTCGCCAGCAGCGCGCCCACCGCGCTCGCCGCCGCGGGGTGCAGGTTCAGCGCCACCGATCCCGTGTAGCCCGCGAGGGTCACGGCGCTCAGGAGCGCGCTGACCAGGATGATCCGGATGCCGGCGCCGTTGAACACCGCGACGGCGACCGCGATGATGATCGCACCGGCGAACTGGTTCACGGGTGGCCCGAACGGTGCGGGGTCGTCCGGGAGGTCCATCGTGAAGCCCAGGACGCCGCCGAGTTCGAGGCCGACGAGGATGCCGATCACCACGCCGAGGGTCTGCATGGTCAGATCCAGGATGCGCCCGCCTGCGGTGAGGGCGAAGCCGTCGATCGCATCCTGTGCCGCGCCGACCACCGTGAGACCGGCGAGCATCAGCACGATGCCCGAGGCCACGATGATCGATGGGCGGATGCCGACGAACGGCTCGATCCCCGCGGTGCCGAGCGCCGAGACCACCACGGCCACGATCGTCGTCACCAGGCCTCCCGCGATCTGGCTGAAGAACAGGGGGACGCGGAGTCGCGCGAGCCCGGCCTGGGTCAGGGCTGCGCACAGCGCGGCGACGAATGTGAGTCCGACGATGATCGGTGCGGCACCGAGCATGATGCTGACCCCGACCGCGAGCAGAGCGCGCGCGACGATCACGACTGGCTGCTGGTAGCGGAACGGCACACGCCGGATGGCGCGGAACGTGGTGCGGGCGGATTCGAGGTCGAGGCCGCCGTCGATGTCGGCGACCAGGGCCTGCACACGCTGCAGCTTCGCGTGATCGGGCGCGGTCACCCGCACCACCCGCACCAGGGTCTCGGGCCAGACCTCGCCGCTCAGGTGGAACGACACCGTGATGGAGTTGTACGTGACGTCGACCTGCACGCCGCGCATCCCGTAGGCGTCGCACACCCGCGTGATCGCGAGCGTGACCTCGTGCGCGGAGGCGCCGACGGCGAACATCGACTCTCCGATGCGCGTCGCGAGGTCGAGCACGCGGGGGACCGTGCGCTCGTCGATGACGGGCATGGCCTCGGTGTGCGCGACCGCTGACGGATCGGTGTGCAACAGGCGACGTACGGAGGAGAGCAGCGGCCGGCGGGAGTTCGCGGACATATGGTCCATTCTCTCGCCGGTGCCGCCGATCGCGGGGAAGACTGTCCGGTCCTCCGCGACCCGAACGCGGAGGACCGGCGAGATCGAGTGAGCGGGTGCGTATGCGCACCGGCCCCCGAGCCGCCGCCCGGACCCGAGAGAGAATCCGAGCACGCCGCCGGTTCGACCGGCGTAGAGCGCTGAAGCGACTCTTCGCTTCGGCCACGATACGCGGGAGCCGCGGCAACACTGCCATCGGACACCCTCCCTTGACGGAAACCCCGACGCGCTGGTAGCGACGCGGTGGGCATGGTTAGCGTTCGAGAGGGCCACGATGCAACCCCCTTGGGTGTGCTGCGCCGATCGTGGCACCGTCGTGGATATGAAACTCGTGTCCTATGCAGGCCAACAGGTGGTCACGACCGATGACGTCGCCGACGCGCTCGTCGCGCTCGCCGCCGCCATCGCGAGCGAAGGCGAGTCGGCGGCGCTCCGGCTCCCGATCGTCATCGATGGGAAGAAGGATTCCGCCGATCTGATCGTCGGCGTCGGCAACGACCTCCTGGTCGGGCCGCAGACCTCCGACGGCGACGATCCGGACTTCTCCGACGAGGCAGCGGAGATCCGACGCCACCCCCTCTTCCCCCAGCGCGCCACCGGGGATGAGGATGAGGATGATGAGATCGGGATCGCGTCGATCGACTTCGACATCGACCACGGGGCACGTGCGTAGCGCACCGACGCGACCGCTGTAAAGGGGAGCGCGTAACGGATACCGTGCGCCTAGTCTGCTGAGGTGCCGAACTCCGCCCTGCCCGATCCCGACGTCCTCTGGGCGTGCGTCGAGGAGGGCTTCCATGTCGGGAGCCGTCGCGGCGACTTCCTCGGATACATCGACAGGCAGCCGGACGGCGGGTATCGCGCGTTCGATGCTCGATCACGGTCGCTCGGCGACTTCCCGACGCTGCGGGCAGCGACCGCCGCGGTCGAGCAGCCGACAGACGCGGCATCGTCCGAGATCCTCGACGGCGAGCAGGGGGCCACGCTGTGAGCTCGGCTTCGGCCACCGGTCTGGTGTCGCTCGTCTACACCAGCACGGCGTCACAGCCGTTCAGGGAGACCGCGCTCGAGCAGCTGCTCGCCGTGTGTCGTCGCCTCAACGACGGGCGCGGCATCACCGGCATGCTCCTTCACAGAGACGGTCGCTTCATCCAGGTGCTGGAGGGGCAGGCGGACACGATCGCCGGCCTCGTCGACACCATCCGCCGTGATTCCCGGCACCGCGACCTGCGCGTGCTCCTGACGCAGTCGATCACCGAGCGCCGCTTTCCGGACTGGACCATGGGGTATCGCGCCCTGCACGTCGGCGAGAGCCGCCCTTCGGGCTTCCGGGACTCGTTCGCCGACCTGGACGCCGGTGCAGACGTCGACACCACGCTCAGGGCACTGAACGAGCTCACCCTGTGGTTCCGGGTACGGGCGCGCGACTGAGCACGCGTCAGCAGGCGCTCAGCCCCGGGCGAAGATCTCGGGATGCGCGTCGATGAGCTCGGCCTGCTCGGTCCAGGAGAGCCCCACGATGCTGAGCACCACGCGCACGACGGTCGCGTCGGCGTCGGTCGTGGTCAGCCGTAGCTCGCGCAGCGTGGCCCTGGCCGTCTCCTCGATCAGGAAGGCGAGCAGTTCAGGGGGCATGTCGCCGCGGAAAGCTCCCGATCCCACCCCCACTGCGGTCAGGTCGCGGATGCGTCGTCGCAGCGGAGCCAGGGCGCGGACGGTGTCGGCCAGATGCGCGTCGTCGAGTGCGATGTTCGCCGAAGCGCGCACGGCCGAAGCCTCCCGCCAGAGCCGAGTCGCCATCCGCGCCAGGGTCACGCGCGGATCGGACTCGTCCGTGGTCTCGGCGATCGCGTTGAAGCGCTGCGCCCCCACCGCGATCACCTCGCGCAGCAGGCTGTCGCGGTCGGCGAAGTGGCCGTAGACGGCTCGGCGTGTGAGACCCGCGGCCTGCGCGATCGCATCGAGGGAGGCTGTGGGATTGGTCGCGAGCACCGATTGCGCCGCCCGCAGCAGGGACTCTCGGTTGGCCAGGGCATCGCGACGCCGGCGCGGAGCCGGAGCGGCGGTCTCCTGCCCGTCTCGCGGAGTCGCGGTGCTCACGACATCACCTTGGTCGAGGCGAGGGCATCGACCAGCTTGCGGTTGTAGTTCACGAGCGGTCGCCGCAGCACGAGACCGAGGAGGAGAGCGGGGACGATGAACAGCGCGAGAGCACCGAGCGACCACCAGAAGTCGCCCTGATAGACGCCGGCGATCGCCGAGCGAACCATGTTCACCGCGTAGGTCGCGGGAAGGAAGGGGCTGATGCTCTGGAACCAGTCCGGCAGCAACTGCAGGGGGTACGCGCCGCCCGAGCCCGAGATCTGGATCACCAGGAGCAGCACCGACAGCGCCTTGCCCGCGTTGCCGAACGCCACGACCGCGGTGTAGACGATCAGGGTGAACACGGTCGAGATCGCCCACCCCGCCAGGATCAGCAGCAGCGGATGCGCCGGTTCGATCTGCACGAACAGGATCAGTCCGAGCGTCAGGAGCGTGCTCTGCGCGAGGCCCACCAGACCGAAGACGCCGTAGCGGCCGAGGTACTTCTGCGTGGGGGTGAGCTCCGGCCGGTCGGGCAGCGTCTCGGCGTTCACGTCCGTGCGGATCGTCACGGTCATCAGAAGAGCGCCCACCCACAGGGCGAGGATCATGTACAGCGGAGCCATGGCCGCGCCGAAGCCTGCCACGGGGAACACCGCCGTGCGGTCGAGACGCACGGGCTCGGCGAGCGAGGTCGCCAGCACACCGGGGTCCGCGCCGACCAGGGCACTGAGGTCACCGGTGTCGGCGGCTTTTCCGATGGACTGCTGCACGCCGTCGAACCTGTCGGCCAGGGAGTTCAGCGCCGCCGACAGCCCGGTCGTGGCCTCCTGGGCACGGGACAGGGTGGACAGTACGGAGTCGGACGCCCCGGACAGACCCGACGTGATGCCGGACAGGTCGGAGCGGATCGCCGAGACGTCGGAGCCGATCTGCGCGAGCGTCGACGAGAGGGCGTTCAGCTTCGTCTTGAGCCCGTCGTCGTACGCGGTTCGCGCGTCGGCGATCGCCTTCTTGGCGTCGGCGATCGCGGCGCTGATCTCCTGGTGGGAGCCCTGCGCCGCGTCGTTGCCGGCCGCGATCTGCGTCGCCGTGTCCTGGAGCCGCTGCTGCAGGGCCTGCTGGCGCGCGATCGCCTCGTCGAGTCGGCTGATCACCGCGTCGAAGTCGGACTGCGCGGAATCCGGCAGGTTCGGTCCGACCTGGGTCTCCAAGGTGTTCTTCACGGCCTGGTACTGGTCGATCTGCTGCTGCACGCGCTCGGCGAGCGTGGTGATCGCCTGCACCTGGCTTCCGCTGAGCGAGTCCGCGCCGGCGTACAGCTCGTCGATGCGCTGACCGACGGCGTCGTAGCTGCTCGACGTCGCCGCGAGGGCGTCCGCCAGCGACTGCGCGGCCGTCTGCAGGGTCGACTTGAGAGCGCCCGCCGCATCCACACCGCTGCCGAGGGCGCCAGAGGTGTCCTTGAACGCATCGCCGGCCGAACCGACCAGGCCAGAGGCGCTTTCCAACAGAGGACGACTCGCCTCGAGCAGAGCGGTGAACGTGTCGGCGGTCGTCGCTCCGGACCGCAGCTGATCTCCGACGCTGCCGAGTCGCGCCTCGATGCGGTTCAGCGCCGCCTGCGTGTCGTCATCCGTGAGGTAGTCCGACATCGATGAGACGAGGCCGAGCGCCACGTCGCCGAGGGTCTGGGCGAACGTGTCGCTGATCGCGGACGACACTCCTTCCGCACCCTGCCCCGTGATCTTGGGGGCCAGGGCATTCTTCTTCTCGTTCGTGTAGAGCGCGATGTGGGTGCGGTCGCCGCCGTCGGCATAGAACGTCAGCATGTCGGCGCTGAACGTCTCCGGCAGCACGATGGCGGCGTAGTACTCGCCCGACTTCGTCCCGTCGATCGCATCGCGCTCGTCCGTGATGACCCAGTCGAGCTGGTCGTTCCCGCGCAGCTGTGAGAGCACCTGCTCGCCGACGTTCACGCGGATCGGCACGAGATCGCTCTCGTACCCGGCATCCGTGCTCGCGACCGCGATCTTCAGATCCTTGGTGTTGGCGAACGGATCCCAGCTGGCGATGACGTTGAACCACGTGAACAGCGACGGGATGACGACGAGGCCGAACAGCACGATGCAGGCCATCACGTTCTGGGTGGCGTGACGCACGTCGCGGCGCGTCAGATCCAGGATGTTCTTCACGCGCGGTCCTCCCCTTCGGCTCGCTCGGCGGTGTCTTGTTCTGCGGTGTCTTGTTCAGCGGTGTCTTGTTCTGCGGTGTGTTCTTCGGCCGTGTCGTCTTCAGTTGTGAGTTCGGGCGCGGTGTCGGGTTCGGCGGTTCGGCGCTCTGCGGGTCGGCCCTCAGCGGTGGCGGATGCGGAGCTGTCGGGCTCGGGGGCCGGGCCCTCGGGCTCCTCGACCGACTCCGTTTCTCCTTCCGGCTCGAACCACTCGGTGAGCAGCGCGTGTGCCTCGGCACCCGAAGCCGTCTCGGTGTCGGCAGCGGGCGCGGTGTCGGCAGCCGTCTCGGTATCGGCAGCGGGCGCGGTCCTGGTGAGCGGAGCGGTCGTGGCCACGTCGTGGGCAGCGGTCCCCACGGGCAGGGCCGCGTCCCGGACTGCGGGTCCGGCGAGCGCGAGGCGGCGCAGCTCGGTGTCGTCGAGCGCCGCGACCTCGGCACCGTTCTCGAAGCTGTGCTTGATGTATTCGATGGCGACGAGGAATCCGATGACGAGGAGGATCCACAGGGTCCACAGGCCCAGCAGCAGGGCTTTGGATCCGGGGAGAGCCCAGGTGAGGACACCGAGCACGACGAGGCCCGCCACCCCGGTGAGCACCGTGCCCTTCAACAGCATCGGGTACCGGCGCGTGAACGGTTCGGCGCGCCGTGCCAGATCGTCGCGGTAGTCGCTGCGGTTCGAGAGGGCGCGGATCACGTCGGTGAGCCGGTATCCGTTCCCGACGACCTGCACCTTCTCGCCGATGAGCAGGTCGGTGGCGAGCACCTGTCGGTTGAAGAGCAGGGTGAAGTTCGCGAGACGGCGGCGCAGGACGAGTCCGATGAGGAAGGCGAGCACCACGAACACGGCGAGGGCGCCGAGGAAGCGCCAGTAGTGACCGTCGTAGAAACCGCCGATGGTCTCGCGCATCGCGTCGATGCCGTAGGAGAACGGCAGGAGCGGATAGATCGCGCGGAAGAAGCCTGGCATCAGCTCGATCGGGTACAGGCCGGAGGCGCCGGGGATCTGCATGATCACGAGGAGGATGCACAGTCCGCGGCCGACGTGCCCGAACGCCACGCACAGGGCGTAGACGATGCTCACGTAGGCGAGGGCGATGAGCACACCCGTGCCGACGAAGGCGAGTGCGCTGACCGTCTGCACCCCGATGATGAGGTTCCCGGTGCACACGATCAGCGCTTGGCCGATGGCGAGCGTCGCGAAGAGGAAGAAGCGGCCGAAGTAGGCCTCTCGCACCGTCACACCCTCGACCCCCTCGGTGTCGACCTCGACGCGGAAGATGACCATGAGCACGAAAGCGCCGATCCACAGTGACAGGTTCGTGAACAGTGCTGCCATCGCCGAGCCGTAGGTGTCGACGGGGAACACCAGGTGCTCGTCCACCTCGACCGGGGAGGAGATGAACTGGGCGATCTGCTCGGGCTCCAGGTCGGTGAGGGTGCCGAGCAGACCCCATTCGGATGCGGCGTTCAGCGCGACCACGTCGGTGCGCGAGGTCTGCAGGCCCTGTTCGATGCCGGCGAGGTCGCCGTCGAAGCTCGTGAGTGCCGCGGAGGTCGCGACGAGCTGTGAGTCCAGTCCGCCGAGCAGCTGGTCCGCCTGGGCGAGCACACCCTTCTGCGCATCCAGTGCGGCGGAGAACGAGCCGACGCTCGCCGACAGCTGCGCCATGGCGCTGTTCAGCGCGGGGACGGTGCCGGTGAGGATGTCGCGCATCGAGGACGACGCGTCCCTGGTGTCCTGCATCGCGCGGTCCACGGCATCGGCCGTCGCCTGGATCGAGCCGACGGTGTCGGCGGCGCCGGCCTTGAGGGTCTTCAGGTCGGCGAGCAGCTGCTGGTCGGTGGCGTTGCGCTCCTGCAGGGAGGCGATCACCTCGGTCAGGCGCTGCTTCGTGTCCTCGCTGAGGTCGGTGTCGTCGAGGAGCGCCTGCAACCGGGCGGCTGCCGCCTCGTTCGCCTTCAGCACGGCGGAGACGTCGTCGATACCGGCATCGATGCGCACGCCTGCCTGCTCGAGGCTCTGGGTGAGGCGCGTGATGGAGACGTTCGCCTTCGAGGAGGCGTCGGCGAGCAGGGTCGTCCCCTGCAGGAACGCGGTGGTGGCGCTGTCGGTGAAGGTGATCACCTCCTTCTGCGTCTCGGCGATGATCGACTGCGTCTGGGCGAGCGATCTCTGTACGTCACCGAGGGTCGTGTCGACGTCGCCGAGGGTGCTCCGTGCGGACGAGAGCGTGTTGCGGGAGGAGGCGAGACCGTCCTGCGTCTCGGCGAGGTTCGCTCGAGCCGAGGCGAGTGTCTGCGCTGCCTGGTCGAAGGCGTCGAGGGTGTTGTCCCTCGCGTTCAGCAGGCGGAGCTCGGTGGAGTCGCCGACGTCTTTGAGGGCGTTCGTCGCCGCCAGGGCGACCTGTTCCTTGAAGGCGCTCGTGACCTGCTTGTCGAGCTCGGAGGCGCCGACATCCGTGATCTTCGGGGCGATCGCCCCGGCCTTCTCGTTGACGTAGTACTTCAGCGCCGGCTGCGTGAAGTCGTCGCTGGTGATGCTGATCAGGTCTTCGCTGAACGATGCCGGGATGACGATGGCGGCGTAGACGTCGCCGCTCTTCACGGCCTCCTGGGCTTCGTCCTCGCCCATGAACGTCCACCCGAGCTGGTCGTTGTCCTCGAGCTGTGTCGTGACCTGCTCGCCGATGTCGATGTGGCCGGTGAGATCGGAGGTGGCGCCCTCATCGAGATCGACCACCGCCACGCGGATGTTCGCCGTGTTGGCGTAGGGGTCCCAGAACGCGTTGATGTTGAACCACGCGTACAGGGCCGGCGTGATGAGCACGCCGATGATGATGATCCACGCCTTGGGCACGCGGGAGAGTCTCTTGACGTCGCGCTTGTAGACCCGCCAGCTCTGTTTCACAGGACGAGTTTACACATTACGTGCACACCAACGTGCAAGTTAGCTGAAGAAACGGCGTCGCGCACATCAGTCGAGCGTGGTGACGGTCATCTCGTTGGTCGCGGTATCGCACATCGTCAGCTGCCACGACGGTGCGCCGTCCTTCATGACGCGCGCCATCTCGACGATGAGCGGACTCGGATAGGTCTCACCCGAGAGCTGGGCCGCGCTGTAGGCGCTGCTGCCGTCCATCTGCTGCTCCGCTGCGGTGAGCTCGGTCTCGCCCGTGGCGATGACCTCCAGCGTGCGGACATCGACCAGGGACTCCTTGCCGAAGCTCGGATCGTCGACCGGCTCGCCGAACATGTCGTGCCGGGTGTCGGCGCTGCGCAGGCGCCAGACGAAATCCCCGTCGACCCACTCGAGGCGAAGGCCGACGATGCGCCCGCCGATCGCCTCGGACTCCCCGGGGAGGGATTCGAGGAAGTCGGAGGGCCACGAGACCTCCGCCGGCAGGCAGGTGCCGGGGAAGCCGTCGCCGACGGCCGTCGGCGCGCTCGGGATCGCGGCGGAACACCCGGCGCACGCCAGGACTCCGGCGAGGAGGAGCGCGCTCGCGCGCAGGCGGGGGGAGCTGGGCATCGGTGCCTCCATGGTCGGTGGTGCGCGTCGTGATCGGCCGCTGACGGGCCGCGTCGTCGCGCTCCTGGGATCCTAGCCGTGGGCTCTCGCCCGGTCGGCGGCGACAGGTCTAGAGTCACCCCATGAACGACATCGCACTGATCACCGGCACTTCATCGGGCATGGGGCTGCACGCCGCCGTCGAGCTGGCACGGCACGGGCTGCACGTCGTCGCCACGATGCGCGACACGGGGAAGGCCGCAGCGCTGCGGGAGGCGGCGGCCGTGGCCGGCGTGGAGCTCGACGTGCGCGCCCTCGACGTGGTCGACCACGGGGCGGCGGCACGTCTGGTGGCCGAGGTCGAGGCCGAGCTCGGCGGTATCCGCGTGCTGGTGAACAACGCGGGGCAGGGGAGCGTCGCCACCGCGGAGCAGCTGACGATGGCGCAGATCCAGGCGCAGTTGGACGTGAACTACCTGGCACCGGTCAACCTCGCCAAACTCGTGCTGCCCGGCATGCGCGAGCGCGGCACCGGTCGCATCCTCACCGTGACGAGCGTGGGCGGGGCCGTCGGGCAGCCGTTCGCCGATGCGTACTGCGGGGCGAAGTTCGCCGTGGAGGGATTCATGCAATCGCTGGCGGTGGTCGCCGAGCGCTTCGGCGTGGGGGTCAGCGTGATCGAGCCGGCCGCAGTCGCGAGTGCCTTCGTCGAGAACGCCGTGCGTCCGGAAGGCGGTGGACCTTACGGCGCGCTGTTGGATGCGTACATCGCACGGACCGCCGGCGCCTTCGCGAACGCGCAGACAGCGGAATCGGCAGGGTCCGCCATCGCCGCCGCAGCGCTGGCGGACGAGTACCGGTGACGTCGGCGCCGAAGGCGCGTGTGCCCGGCTGCAATGCGGCTCCCGATGCCAGGGTGTCCATCACCACCGGATCGAAGCCGAGCCTGTCGATGAGCGCCGCGCCGACGGCGGTGTCCGAGGCGTCGTCCCCGGCGATGGCGATCGCCTTCCGTCCCGGCGCTCCTGCCGGTCGGGCCTCGTCTTCCAGGTCGTGGTAGCCCATGTGGTTCAGTGCCTTCACGACGCGTGCGCCCGAGAGGTGCTCCTGCACCAGCTCGCTGGTCGAGGTGCGCGGATCGCTCAGATCGTCGCGGATGCCGTCGGTCTCCCACCAATAGTTCATGGCATCGAGCACGAGCGTGCCGCGCAGCTGCTCGACCGGAAGGGTGCGGTACTTGCCGAGCGGGAGAGCGAGGATCACGGCGTCCGCTCCGGCTGCCGCCTCCTCGGCTGTCGTCGCGACCGCACCGGGGGCGAACACGTCGACGGTCAGGGCGATGCGCTCCGGAGCGCCGGAGCCGGCGATGAGCACGCGGTAGCCCGCAGCCAGCGCCAGGCGTGCGATCGTGGTGCCGACCTTGCCGGCGCCGAGGATCCCGATGGTCTCGATCGTGTCGTTCATGACGCTCTCCTTCAGGCGTGGACGGCCTTGTCGTCCTTCGTGATGCGGGCGAGACCGGGGTCGGCGAACGCGCCCTCTCCCGGGTCCTCCGCGAGCAGTTCGCGCACGCGCGGCGCGACCACCTCCCCGAAGAGACGGATGCTGCGCTCCCGCACATCCTTCGGCAGGTGCATGATGTCGTACTTCAGGTCGAACCGCGACAGGTGGTTGCTGCGAACGGCCGCCGCGACCTTGTGCGCGACCGACTCGGGGGAGCCGACGTAGAGGGCGCCGGTGTCGACCTCCTCCCGGTAGCGCTCGAGGGTGGGTGCATAGAAGCCGCGCTCCTTGCTCATCTGCGTCACGACCGGCTCCCAGAACTTCCAGTGCACGTTCTTGGCCTCGTCGTCGGTGTCGGCGATCAGGCCGATCGAGTGCTGCCCGATCGGGAGCTCGGGCCGACCGAACTGCTCCAGTGCGCGCAGGTACAGGCGTGCGTGCCCGGCGAACCGCTCAGGACGACCGCCGATGATCGCCATCATGAGGGGCAGCCCGTGCTCGGCGGCACGGATGACGGAGTCGGGGCTGCCGCCGATGCCGATCCACGCGGGGATGCCGCCCTCCGGCATCCGAGGGTGCAGTCGCACGTTCTCCAGGGGACTGCGGTAGGTGCCGTTCCAGGTGACGCTGTCCTCCCGCATCAGGCGCAGGAACAGGTCGAGCTTCTCCTCGAAGATCTGCTCGTACTCCGCGATGTCGTAGCCGAAGAGGGGGAACGACTCGATCGCCGATGCGCGCCCCAGGATGAGCTGCGCTCGGCCGTTCGAGATGCCGTCCACCGTGGCGAACTCCTGGTACAGCCGCACCGGATCCTGCGTCGACAGCACGGTCACCGACGTGCCGAGCCCGATCGTCGACGTCGCCTGCGCCGCGGCAGCCAGCAGTACGGGGGTCGCGGAATCCACCTGCCCCTCGCGGTAGTGCTCGCCGATGCTGAACACGTCGAGGCCGACGGACTCCGCCAGCTGCGCCTCGCCGATGAGCAGCCGTACCGTCTCGCCGTCGGACATGACCCGGCCTGCGTCCGTCGCCACCTCGCCGAAGGAGTTCAGTCCGAACTCGAGTTCCTTCATGTCCGCCACGACCTTTCTCGCGTCACCGGCCACTCCGGATTGACGTGTCAATAGCCTGCAACCGTAGGATTGACACATCAATTCCCGGGAGGTCGCATGACCGACGAACGTCATCGCCGTACGCCGACACCCGAGCAGCTGCGCGTCTGGCGAGGCTTCGTCGAGACGTCAGCGACGCTGCGGGAACGACTCGCCGCCCGACTGCAGACGTCTTCGGCGCTCTCCACCGGCGATTACCAGGTGCTCCTCGCCCTGAGCGAAGCGCCAGGACACACGGCGCGGTCGTCGGAGCTCGCTGCCCTCATCGACTGGGAGCGCAGCCGCCTCTCGCACCACCTCGGGCGGATGGAGAAGAGGGGCCTCGTGCGACGGGCCCCACGTGCCGATGGGGTGCACGGGGTCGAGGTGCACCTCACCGACGAGGGCGCCGCCGCGTTCCGGTCCGCGAACGTGCCGCACCTCCGCGCCATCCGCGACGTGTTCGTCGACGCGCTGTCCCCGGAGCAGCTCGCGCACCTCGACGACATCACCTCCGCCCTGCGTCGGCACCTCGACCTCGAGAGGGAGGACGGGGACGACGGGCCGGGTCGGCGGTAGCGCCGATCAGAGGTCCCGCCTGGGCGGACGACCTTCCGTCTCCTCCCGATCAGCGTGCGGGGCGCTCGTCCGTGCTCAGCGCCGACATGAGGATGGAGTCGACCCACTCGCCGTCCCAGAACAGCGTGTGGCGTTGCCGTCCTTCGTACCGGAACCCGGCCTTCTCGTAGGAGCGCTGGGCGCGGGGATTGAACGAGAAGACATCGAGACTCACGCGGTGCAGCCGGATGCGGTCGAACGCGTGGTCGAGAACGGCGTGCGTGGCCTCGGTGCCGAAGCCGCGTCCGAGGCGACCGGGGTTCAGGGCGATGCGGAAGTTCATCGCCGCATCGTCCGCCTCCAGTTCGTTGAGCACGACCTCGCCGACGTACCCGCCGGTCTCGAGGTCGATGATCGCCCAGTCCGCGCGGTCGTCTCTGCCGCCGATCGATTCGAGATGCCGCACGACCGCCTCGCGGGTGAACGTCTGGCGCGTGCCGGTGAGCCGCATGCTCTCCTCGTCGAACAGCCCCTCCCACACGCCGTCGATGTGCGCGATGCCGAGCGGTTCCAGTCGCAGCCGCGGGGTCGTCAGGGTGGCGACGTCCGTGAGCGCGGAGACGTCGACGGCCGGTGCGTCCACGCCTACGCTCCGTCGAAGACCGGGCTGAGGAAGCGGCGCTCGTATCGACGGATGCACTGCGTCCTGCGCGCGAAGTCGAAGGCCTCGATGCACTCCGGATCGGTCTTGGATGCCGTCCGATACACCTCGTACTCCGCGAGGGAGGGGAAGGTGAACAGGGCGAAGGCCTCGTCGCTGTCGCCCTCGCTCGGCAGGAAGTAGCCGTGGTGGGTGCCGCCGTGCTTCTCGACGAGACGGATCCAGGTGCGGCCGTAGTCGGTGAACTCGTCCAGCTTGTCCGGATCGATCTCGTAGCGCAGATGAACGGTGATCATGCGGATGATCTTCCCAGATCACCCGGACCGCGGGCGAACCGGACACTACGCTCGGTCTCGTGACGAACTCCCGCGACATGGTCCACATCCCCGGCGGTACGTTCCTGATGGGATCCGAGGACTTCTACCCCGATGAGCGCCCGGTGCACGAGCGCGAGGTCGCCTCGTTCTTCATCGATCGTTACCAGGTGACCAACGCCCAGTACGCCGAGTTCGTCGATGCGACCGGGTACGTCACGGTCGCGGAGCGTCCACTCGATCCCGCGGCCTTCGCCGGTGCGGATCCGGCCGACCTCGTGCCCGGGGCCATGGTGTTCACGCCGACGTCGGGCCCGACGAACCTCGGGGACTGGCGCAACTGGTGGCGCTGGCAGCCGGGAGCGTACTGGCGTCGGCCGTTCGGCCCTGACTCGTCGATCGACGACCGGCTGCAGCATCCGGTCGTGCACGTCGCGTTCGAGGATGCGGTCGCGTACGCCGACTGGGTGGGGATGCGACTGCCCACCGAGGCCGAGCACGAGTACGCGGCCCGCGGCGGTCTCGAGGGTGCACGTTTCGCATGGGGTGACGAGGCCTACCCGGGCGGCGTCGCGCAGGCGAACTCGTGGCTCGGACGCTTCCCCTACGACAACCAGGGGGTGGGCGGCACGGCCCCGGTCGGCTCGTACCCTCCGAACGGCTACGGCCTCTACGACATGATCGCGAACGTCTGGGAGTGGACGACCGACTTCTACACCCCGCGCCACCTCCGCCTTTCGGACACCCCCGTCGATGCCGGCAAGCGCACGAACCTCCTGGCCGCCGCGAGCGCGCAGGAGGGATTCCCCGACATCCCGCGCCGCGTTCTCAAAGGCGGATCGCACCTCTGCTCGCCCGACTACTGCCTGCGCTTCCGGCCGGCGGCGCGCTCGCCGCAGGCCGAGGACACGGGCATGTCGCACATCGGGTTCCGGCTCACCCGCTCCGAGTGAGACCCGCTGGGTTTCCGTGAGGGGAACTGTTTGGCTTCGACCGAGGGTGATCGCCCTCGCCTCACCGGTTGAAGCAAGGAGTCTCCCATGGCTGAGAAGCCCAACATCCTCATCATCTGGGGCGATGACATCGGCATCAGCAACCTGAGCACCTACTCCGATGGTCTGATGGGCTATCGGACCCCCAACATCGACCGGATCGCCGACGAGGGCGTGAAATTCACCGACTACTACGGCGAGCAGAGCTGCACCGCCGGGCGCGCGGCCTTCATCACGGGGCAGAACCCGTACCGCACCGGACTCACCAAGGTCGGGATGCCGGGGGCGAAGCTGGGACTGCAGCCCGAAGACCCCACGATCGCCGACGCACTCAAGCACCACGGCTACGCGACGGGACAGTTCGGCAAGAACCACCTCGGTGACCGCGACGAGCACCTGCCGACGGCGCACGGCTTCGACGAGTTCTTCGGCAACCTGTATCACCTCAACGCCGAGGAGGAGCCGGAGCACCCGGACTACCCGACCGACGAGGAGTTCCCGGGCTTCAGCGAGCGGTTCCGTCCGCGCGGCGTCATCCACTCCTGGGCGAACGGCGACGGCACCCAGCGCATCGAGGACACCGGCCCCCTGACGAAGAAGCGGATGGAGACGGTCGACGAGGAGTTCCGCGACGCGGCGGCCGACTTCATCCGTACCCAGGCAGAGGACGACACTCCCTTCTTCGTCTGGTTCAACTCCACGCATATGCACTTCCGCACCCACACCAAGGAGGAGAGCAAGGGGCGTGCCGGCCGCTGGCAGTCGAACTACCACGACACGATGCTCGATCACGACGACGTCGTCGGCAGTCTGCTCGACCTTCTCGACGAGCTCGGCCTCGCCGAGAACACCATCGTGATGTACTCCACCGACAACGGACCCCACATGAACAGCTGGCCGGACGCGGGCATGACGCCGTTCCGCAACGAGAAGAACTCCAACTGGGAGGGCGCGTATCGAGTGCCGGCGATGGTCCGCTGGCCCGGACGCATCCCGGCGGGGTCGACTCTCAACGGCATCGTCAGCCACAACGACTGGTTCGTGACGCTGCTGGCGGCCGTGGGTGACGGTGACATCGCCGAGAGGCTGGCAGCGGGGACCGAGCTGCACGGCGAGCAGTTCACAGTGCACCTCGATGGTCATGACCAGCTCGACTACATCACCGGCGCCGTCGAGCACAGTCCGCGTCGGCACTTCTTCTACGTCTCCGACGACGGCGATCTCACGGCCCTGCGCTTCGAGAACTGGAAGCTCGTGTTCCTCGAGCAGCGCGCCGCGGGAACGCTGCAGGTCTGGCAGGAGCCGTACATCGAGCTGCGATTCCCGAAGTTGTTCAACCTGCGCACCGACCCGTATGAGCGCGCGGACATCACCTCGAACACCTACTGGGACTGGGTGCTCGACCACGTCTTCCTGTTCGTGCCGGCGCAGGCCTACGTGGGCCGGATGCTGCAGTCCCTCGCCGAGTTCCCCGCCCGTCAGAAGTCGGCGTCCTTCACGATCAATCAGGTGATGTCGAAGCTGGAGTCATCGACCGCGGGCGCCTCCTGAGTGCGCGGTGGGCCGGAGGAGCCCCGCACGATCAGCTCGTGCGTGGTCTCGATCGTGCGCGCCTCATCGCTCGCGGGTCGGAGGATGAGGGACACCGCGTGCTGGCCCATGTCGAACATGGGGATCCGCGCAGTCGTGAGCGCCGGGGCCACATCGGCGGCCACGGCGATGTCGTCGAACCCGACGACGGACATCTCCTCTGGCACGCGGATGCCGTGCTGTCGCAGCTCGCTGAGGATGCCGATGGCCATGGCGTCGTTGAGCCCGACGATGGCCGTGACGTCGCGATCGAGCAGCTCCCTTGCGCCCTCGATGCCGCCTTCGCGGGTGAACGCGCGCGAGATGACGGTGAGCTCCACGCCGGTGCCGTCGGTGCCCTCGCGCAGACCGGCGATGCGGTCGGCGACCGTGTTGAGGTCGAGGGGGCCGGCGACGACGCCGATCCTGCGGTGCCCCAGCCCGGCCAGGTGACGCCCGACGGAGACGCCGGCGCCGTGGTTGTCCGGCAGCACGGCGTCGACGGGGAGGTGGTGTCGACCGATGACCGCGGCGCGTCCGCCGGCGAGGGTGAAGTCGAGGAGCGCTTCGGACATGCCCTGCTCGCGATCGGAGTCGGCGTACCCGGAACCCGCGATGATGATCGAGCCGACGCGCTGACGCAGCAGCGACTTCACCTGGGCGAGCTCGCTGTCGGGTGTGCGGTCGGCCTGCGCGATCTGCACCGAGCGGTTCTCGAGGGTCGCACTGCGGATGACGCCGCTGGCGATGTCGGAGAAGTACGGGTCGCCGATCTCGTGCACCACGAGTCCGATGGTCGGCACGAGCCCGCCGGCCAGGCCCCGTGCGTGCATGTTCGGCTCATAGCCGAGCTGCTTCGCGATCACGCGCACGTGTGCCGCCACCTCGGGGGAGATGCCCGAGCCGCCGGTCATCGCTCGGGAGGCACTCGCCAGGGAGACCCCGGCAGCCTCGGCCACGTCGATGAGTCGTGGCGCGCCCTCACGCTTCACGAAGCCTCCCCCTGAGGAGCAAGATCGACGCTGATTGCGCTGTAGGTTGCTCTTCGTTCTTCCGTCCCACTATAGTGGCGGAAGCGCTTACGAAAGCGCTTTCGCTACGATGACGTAGGAGACTCGGATGACTGCACCCAGACACGGTCGACGGATCGCTGCGGCGATCGGAACGCTCTCGATCGCCGCGCTCACGGTTACGGCCTGTTCCGGAACCGGCGACCAGGGTGGGGGAGGTGGCGCCGACGATCCCATCGTCATCGGCATCTCGCTTCCCCTCACCGGAGACTTCTCGGAGCCGGGGAAGGGCGTCGAGCGCGGGTACGAAGCCTGGCGCGACATCGTCAACGAGAACGGCGGACTGCTCGGGCGGCAGGTCGAGCTGAAGATCCTCGACGACCAGTCCAACGCCGACCGGGTCGTCTCCGACTACGAGTCGCTGATAGCGCAGGACGGCGTCGACCTCGTGTTCGGCCCGTTCTCGACTCGTCTCGTCGTCCCCTCCGCCCGCGTCGCGCAGGAGTACGGCATGTTGTTCGTCGAGCCGGCCGGTGCCGCAGAGGAGGTCTTCGAGCAGGGCTTCGACAACCTCTTCTACGCCGCCCCCGCGATCGCGAACGACCACTACAACAACCTCGCCGAGTACCTGCTGGCCCTTCCCGAGGACCAGCGTCCCGAGACCGCGGCCGTCGCGGCGATGGACGACCCCTTCGCGCAGGGCACCGCCTATGGTCTGCGCGACAAGCTCGAGGATGCGGGCGTCGAGATCCTCGTGAACGAGGTCTATCCGCCCAACACCACCGACTTCTCCACGATCGCCGCGAAGATCGCGCAGTCGAACGCCGACATCGTGATCGGCGGGACGCAGTACCAGGACGCGGTCAACCTGATCATCGCGCTGCAGCAGCTGAACTATCAGCCCGAGCTCGCCGCGTTCTCCACCGCTCCCACCAACCCGGAGTTCGCTTCGGCGATCGGCGGCGCGACCGAGGGGATCCTGGCGCCGACCGGCTACTCGCCGAAGTCGCAGTTCCCGAGCAACGTCGAGTTCGTCGAGAAGTACACCGAGATGCACGGCAACCCGCCATCCGAGGATGAGGCGAACGCCTATACGACCGGTCAGGTCGTCGCGGCGGCGGTGGAGGCCGTGGGCTGCGCCGAGCAGGGCGACTGCCAGCAGAAGCTCATCGACTGGTTGCGCGACAACGAGGTCGAGACGGTCGTCGGTCCCCTCAGCTGGGACGAGACGGGCAAGCCCACCGGCGCCCACCTCATCCAGCAGTGGATCGACGGCGAGATCCTGATCGTCCTCCCCGAGGACGTCAAGGAAGCCGACTTCCTGTACCCGAAGCCGACGTGGTGATCTGCGCGTGAGTGGAGCACTGCTGCTGCAAAGCCTGATCCTCGGCATCCTGCTGGGAGGGCTCTACGCCCTCCTGGCGGCCGGGCTCACGCTGTACTTCGGGATCATGCGCGTCGTCATGATCGCGCACTCGGCCTTCCTCATCCTGGCCGCCTACCTCGCCTGGTGGTTCAACCGGGAGACGGGCATCGATCCGCTGGTGTCGCTCGTGGTCACCGTGCCGCTGTTCTTCGTGACCGGCGTCGTGATGCAGCGTCTGCTGGTGTCGAGGCTCAAGCCCCTGACGCTGACCATGATGTCGGTGCTGCTCACCTTCGCGGTGGCGCTCATCATCGAGGGAGCGCTCGGGTTCTTCTTCTCCGGCACCCAACGCCGCATCCCGCTGCCGTACGCGAGCGCGAGCCTCGAGGTCTTCGGCGCGCAGGTTCCGGTGGTCAAGCTCATCGCCTTCGGTCTCGCGGCCGTGGCCCTCGCCCTCCTGTTCGTGCTGCTCAAGTACACCAAGTTCGGCCAGGCGCTGCGGGCGACGATCCAGCACCCCGAGGCTGCACGGCTGGTCGGCATCAACACCGACCGCGTCGCCGGCTACGGATTCGGGCTCGGACTCGCGACGGCGGCGATCGGGGGCACCGCGCTCTCGCTCGACGCCACGATCTACCCCTCGCTGCACTGGCACTGGATCGGCCCGCTCATGGCGATCATCGTCGTCGGCGGCCTCGGCAGCATCCCCGGTGCCGCCATCGCCGCCCTCGTGCTCGGGGTCGCGCAGAGCCTGCTCCAGCTCCCGCTGGGGCCGACGTGGGCGCAGACGATCTTCTACGTCGCCCTGTTCGCCACGCTCATGTTCCGTCCGCAAGGTTTCTTCGGAGGTCGTCTTGCCCAGCGTTTCTAGCCGAGAGCCGATCGCCACCGAGACGGTCGTGATCGCTCCACCCGCCCCGGTCCGCAGGACCTCCACGAAGTGGGTGAACATCGTCCTCCTGATCGTGGGGGCGGCGCTCGTCCTCTCGTTCCCCACCATCGCCCCGAACCCCTACATCCTGTCGGCGGGCGTGGTGATCCTCAACTACGCCGTGCTGTCGACCGGGTGGAACTTCATGGGCGGCTTCACGGGGTACATCTCCCTCGGCCACGCCGCCTACTTCGGGCTCGGAGCCTATGGCACCGGGCTGCTGATCAAGTACCTCGACCTCCCGGGATTCCTGGCCTGGATCCTGGCCGCGGTCCTCGTGGCGGTCATCGCGATCCCGATCGGCATCGCGGCCCTCCGCGTGCGCGGAGCCTCGTTCGTGATCGTCTCGATCGCCTTCGTGCTGATCATGCTCCTGGTGTTCCAGAGCTGGCGGGATGTGACCGGCGGATCGGAGGGACTGAACGTCCCGCGTCCGTTCGACGTGCTGCGGCCGGAGCACCACCGCATCTTCTACTATCTGTTCGCCGGCCTCCTCGCGGCGGCCCTCGTGGCGTGGTGGATCATCGACCGGTCGAAATTCGGCACGGCGCTGAAGTCCATCCGCGAAGACGAGGACAAAGCCCAGGCGCTGGGCGTGCCGACGACGAGGTACAAGCTGATCGCCTACGTGCTGTCGGCCCTGTTCGTCTCGCTCGGCGGCGGACTCTACGCCCTCTGGTTCGGCGACCTGGATCCGATCTTCCAGTTCTCGATCCTGATCGGCTCGTACATGGTGCTGATGGCGCTGCTCGGCGGGGTGCGGAACCTCTTCGGTCCCCTGCTCGGAGCGGTCGTCGTCGGCATCGCGCTGGAGTACTTCAAGCTCGAGTTCGGCGACACGCAGTTCCACCTGATCGCGACGGGCATCCTGCTCGGCATCGTCGTGCTCTTCATGCCGGACGGCATCATCCCGGCGGTGAAGGGCCTCTTCACCCGGTCGTCGAGCGCCGCCTCGATCCGTGAGGTGACCGCCGGCGAGCTGCTGGAGCAGAACAGGACGCGAACAGCGGATGCCTCGACGAAGGAGACGTCGTCATGAATGCCCCCACGGCTCAGCACACAGCCGCTCAGCCCACAGCCACGCTCGAGAGCCTCAGCACCGTCGCGATGACGAAGTCGTTCGGCGGCGTCACAGCGGTCGACGGCGCCACGGTCACGTTCCAGGAGGGCAAGGTCAACGGCCTGATCGGGCCGAACGGCTCCGGGAAGACCACCTTCTTCAACTGCGTGACCGGCATGATCAAGCCGGACTCCGGAGAAGTGCGCTATCGAGGACAGGCGATCACGCGCAAGTCACCCGACCGCATCGCACGCGCGGGCATCGGACGCAGCTTCCAGCTGTGCCGGGTGTTCCCCCGCATGACGGTGATGGAGAACCTGCTCGTGGCCGTGCGCAGCACGAGCATCCGTCAGCAGCTGCGCTCGGCCCACGACCCCGATGAGCTGGAGCGGGCGCGCGGTTGGCTGCGGCGCGTCGGCATCGACCACCTCGAGCACGCCGAGGCGCGCAACCTCAGCTACGGCCAGCAGAAGCTGCTCGAACTGGCCGGCGTGCTCATGGGCGAACCCGACACGATCATGCTCGACGAGCCGGCCGGAGGTGTGAACCCCGCCCTCATCGGACGCATCGCCACCCTGGTGCGCGAGCTCAACGACGAGGGCAAGACGTTCATCATCGTCGAGCACAACATGGAGATGGTCATGAGCCTGTGCGATCACGTCGTGGTGTTCGACCGCGGTCGCCAGATCGCCGAGGGAACGCCGGAGATCATCCAGCAAGACCCGCGAGTCCTGGAGGCCTACCTTGGAGTCTGAAACGAAGAACCTGCTCGAGCTGCGTGACATCGAGGCGGGCTACGGACGTGCCGCTCTTGTGCTCAGGGGTCTCACGGTCGAAGTGCCACCGGGATCGGTGGTGTGCCTGGTCGGCCCGAACGGCGCCGGCAAGTCGACCGTGCTCAAGGTGGCCAGCGGCATGCTCAAGCCCCGATCCGGACACATCACCGTCGACGGCCGGGACATCACGGGCGAGGGACCGCAGTCGATGCTGCGTCACGGACTCGCGCACGTCTTGCAGGGGCACAGCGTCTTCCGCGAGATGACGGTCGGCGAGAACGTGATGCTGGGTGCCTTCACCCTGAAGGACCAGAAGGTCATCCAGGAGCGCGTCGAGTTCGTGCAGAACCTCTTCCCCATCGTGGGGGAGCGGTGGAAGCAGCTCGCGGGCCTCCTGTCCGGCGGTCAGCAGAAGCAGGTGGAGTTCGCGCGGTCGCTCATGGTCAGCCCCAAGGTGGTTCTGCTCGATGAGCCGTCGATGGGGCTCGACCCGAAGACGACCGAGAAGGTGTTCGAGCAGATCGTGCGGATGCGCGACGCAGGGACCGCCGTGCTGCTCGTGGAGCAGAATGCGCGGCGGGCCCTCGAGACCGCCGACATCGGTTGCGTCCTCGACCTCGGTCGGGTGCACATCTCGGGCCCCGCATCCGAGCTGCTCGCCGACCCGACCCTGGCCGCACTGTATCTCGGCGGCAAACCTTCGGTCGCCGACGCGGGCTGATCCTCGGCGGAAGGAGGCAGTCGCTGCCTCCTTCCGCCTTTCTCGTCCATTCGGCGAAAGCGCTTGCGAGAGCGCTTCCGCCCTGAGCTGCAGTACCGCTTCACGTCTTCCCCGCTGCAGTGCCGCCCCGGGGAAGGGGCACGAACCATCGGCACGACACCGCACGACGACGACGTTGAGAGGTTTCTGATGCACGAACGAATCATGCGACCCGCAAGCTCGAGCACCCGGTCGGCGGCACCACCCCCTCGATCCTTCGAGGTGCGACGAACAGGTGCGCTGGTCGCTGCAGCGGCCGTCGTCGGAGCCCTGCTGACCGCGACGCCCGCTGCCGCAGCGGAGCCTTTCACCGAGCTGATCGATTTCGAGACGTACGAGCGCGTGGCGCTGAACGGCCAGGACGGATGGGCGGCGTCGGGCGCCCCTCGCGTGATCGCCGACCCGTTGAACGGCAACAATCAGGTCGTCGAGTCCGTCGGGGGAGGGCAGCAGTCGTACCGCGCCATCCCCGCCATCGCGGAGGGAGACACCGGCACGCTGTTCTTCCGGTTCCTGCGCACCGGCAGCGTCGACACCTCGTTCGGACTCACCGACGTGGATGCCCCGAACGACTACGCGCACAGCCGGGCCTACGTGAACAACCAGAACGACGACGTGCTGCGCGTGCGCGACGGCGGCGCCTTCAAGCCCGCCGGCGTGTGGTCGAAGGACGCCTGGCAGTGCGTGTGGATCGTCGCCGACAACGCGACTGACAAGGTCACCGTGTACAGCCAGGGTGGCGCGTACGAGGAGCAGACCCGCCTCCCGGAGGGGACAGAGCAGCAGTTCGGCTTCCGGCAGGCCGTGAACGGCGCGCTCGACCGGTTCTTCTGGAAGAACGGCGCCACGAGCACGGGGCGCCTGCTCCTCGACGATGTCGCGGTCGACAACACCGGGGAGAACCTCGCGATCGCGACGGGCAACCCCGGCGACTGCGCGCCCGGCGACACGGCGAGCGAGCCGCTGCTCAACCCGCTTCCCGACCCCGCACTCGCCGACCTCGGCATCGAGGTGACCGAGCTCGCGCAGCTGCCGAAGTCGCAGACGACGCCGGCCACGCAGGACCAGCGCCTGGTGCGCCACAACCGCATCACGCACCTCGATGAGGTGCCGGACGACTCCGGTCGGCTGATGGTCCCCGACAACAACGACATCCTCTACCTGGTCGACAAGGAATCGGGCGAGTACGTGCCGTACCTCAACGTCCGCAACGAGTTCATCGACAACTTCCACAACAGCGCGGGGCTCGGAACGGGTCTCGGATCCGCCGAGTTCCACCCCGACTTCGCCGAGAACGGGCTGTTCTACACCGTTCACACCGAGGGCGGCACGGCGCTGACCGAAGACACCCCCGACTTCCCGGCCTTCGGCACCACGGCATTCCACAGTGTGATCACCGAATGGAAGGCGAGCGATCCCTCCGCTGAGACCTTCTCGGGAACGCACCGCGAGGTCATGCGGATCCCCTTCGCCGGACGCGTGCACACCGTGCAGCAGATCGCGTTCAACCCGACTGTTTCCGCGGGCGACGCCGACTACGGCAACCTGTACATCCTCGTCGGCGACGGCGGCAACGGTGTGGGCAACGGCAACCCGCAGGACCTGGCGACGCCGCAGGGGAAGATCCTGCGCGTGAATCCGACAGGCGACGACAGCGAGAACGGCGAGTACGGCGTGCCGGGGGACAACCCGTTCGTCGACGAGTCCGGTGCTCTTCCCGAGATCTACGCCGTCGGCATGCGCGACCCGCACCGCATCAGCTGGGACACCGAGGGCGACCACACCATGTACCTCGCGCACATCGGCGAATGGCAGGTCGAGTCGATCTATGCCGTCGAACCGGGAGACAACTTCGGCTGGTCGGTGCGCGAAGGCTCCTTCCTGGCGGAGAACCGACAGATCTTCCCGCTGCCGGAGGACGATGCCGAGAACGGCTACACCTACCCGGTGGCCGCCTACGACCACAACCGCGACCCCGGTCAGACCGGCGATGCGGGAGTGGCCGTGAACGGCGGGTTCGTCTACCGCGGCGAGATCCCCGAGCTGCAGGGGCGCTACCTCTTCACCGATCTGGTGCGCGGCTGGGTGCTGTCCACCGATGCGGAGGAGATGGTGCGAGGTGACGGCGACATCGCCGACCTCGCCACGATCGAGGAGCTGCGGGTCTTCGCCGACGGCGTCGAGACCACGTTCCAGGAGCTGGTGGGCGACAAGCGTGTCGACCTGCGGTTCGGCTCCGATGCCGACGGCGAGCTCTACCTGGTGTCCAAGGCGAACGGCAAGATCTGGAAGGTGACGGGTGCGCGTTCGGTCGATGAGCCGGCCAACCCGTTCGTCCTCCCGGCGCTCGCGCCGAACCTCGTCACGCATCACGACTTCGATCACCCGGATGCCACGAAGCCGACGGTCGAGCTCGACCAGGGACGCTCCGGCACCCCCATCTCGCTGATCAACGGCGGGGTGGAGATGCGGGTCGCGGATCGCGCCTACCCGGGTGCGGGCGAGGCGCTGCAGACGCAGCAGATGAGTCCGCGCACCGCCTCGAACGACGACTGGAAGGCGGGCATCTACGACGCGAAGGGTGTGGAGTCGCTCGACCGATTCGCCGATACCGACAAGGCGTCCGTCATGGGCTGGTTCAAGCCGACCGGTGACCACCCGGCCCTGAACTCGGGGACCGCGAATCCCGACGACGTGTACAACGCCATCGGCCTCGCGGGCGTGCTCACCGGCACCTCCGACGGACATGCCGTGCGGGCGCTGCTCGAGGTCATCACCGTCGACGGCGAACTCAAGCTCGTGGCACTCGGGCGCCGCGTCGACGGTGCCGGCTCCTGGACGTTCGCGGCTGACCTGCCCTGGAACGAGATCCTCAAGAAGGGGCAGTGGGTGCATCTCGCCGCGACCTTCGACTTCGCCGCGGGTGAGATGAAGCTGTTCATGAACGGCGAGGAACTCGCGGGGAAGTACACCGCGGCGAATCCGTGGGGAGAGGGGTCCACGTCAGACACCGCGCCGGCCGGCATCAAGATCGGCGGGAGCTTCCCGCAGAACACGAAGGAGGCCAACCCGTTCAACGGACGGATGGATGACATCATGCTGCTCGACACGGTGCCGACGCCGGAACAGGTCGCCGCGCAGTACGCGCTGTACGCGGTCCCGCCCGTCGTGCCGCCGGCCCCGCCCGCGTGCACTCCGGACGGGGAGACCCTCACCGATGTGATGGCGAAGGACGACTGGGCGCCGCGGACTCCGGCGAAGTGGAGTTTCCCCGGTGACGAGGTCGTGCTCACCGAGGCGGGAACCAACCCGAACGACGGGATCCGCCGACCGTTCGAGTACGCCGTGCTCACGCAGGGTGACGAGCTCGGCTCGTTCGACCTCACCGGGCAGGTGCGGCTGGACGAGAAGGCATCGGTCAACAACCGCGACGTCATCATCGTCTTCGGGTGGAAGTCGGACACGGAGTACTACTACGCGCACCTCTCGCAGGACAACTCGATCTACCCGCACAACGGCATCTTCAAGGTGGACAAGGCCGACCGCGAGCGGATCGACGACCAGTGGGACGGCACTGTCGGTGCACCCCCGGCGGTCACCGACGAGGAATGGCACGACGTGCGCGTGCTCCGTTGTGCCGACAGCGGCGACATCGCCGTCTACGTCGACGGGCTCGACACCCCGCTGATGACCGCGAACGACAAGACCTTCCCCGAGGGGCGGGTGGGCTTCGGCTCGTTCGACAACTTCGGGCGTCTTCGCGACCTCTCGGTCACGGCCGCTGCCGAGGACACCACCGCACCCGTCGCGACCGTCAAGAGCGGGCCCGACTTCACGGTCGGACGTGACGGCGTCTACAGCAAGGTGTCGTTCAAGCTCCAGGATGCCGGCAAGATCGATCGGCTGACGCTCAACGGCGTCGAGAAGGATCTGACGAACGATGTCTGGTCCGACCTGAACGGCGTCGTGCCAGGGGCGTTCGGCGCAGTGGAAGGGTCCAACACGCTCGTTGTGCACGACGTGGCCGGCAACACGACCACCGTGAACTTCACGCTCGATGTCACCGCCCCCACGGTCACGGTCAAGGACGGCGGACAGTTCACCGTCGGGGCCGACGGCGCCCACAGTCTGGTGTCGTACAAGCTCCACGACGCGGGCAAGGTGGATCGACTGACCCTCAACGGGGTGGCGAAGGATCTGACGGACAACGTCTGGTCCGACCTCAACTTCGTGAAGCCCGGAGCCTTCGGAGCCGTCGCCGGGGCGAACACCCTGGTCGTGTACGACGTCGCGGGAAACGCTGCGACCGTCCCGTTCACGCTGACGGCCACAGCCGGATAGCGGGGGTCCGGACAGCAGCAGTCCGGACAGCAGCAGTGGAGACTCGAGCCGGCACCGCCGGCTCGAGTCTCCACGCGCTCCGTCCTCGATAGCATGGCCGTTCCCCCCTTTCGCACGGCACACGAGGATGGTTCTGCGTGGCATCTCGGCTTTCGGAGACCGCGGAATCGTCGAGCAGACCGCTGTCCGCGTCGCGCTACATCCTCCGCTCCCGGCTCCTGCGCGGAGTCTTCATCAGCCTGGTCATCTCCGGTATCGGGATCTCCGTCACCGTCCCGCAGATCACGCTGTTCCTCGTGGGAGAGCTGCATCTGTCCACGGCTCAGGCCGGCCTCTACTTCCTGACCAACCTCACCGCGCCGATCGCCGGATACCTCGTGGGCTCACTGTCCGACCGCGCCGGCTCGCGACTGCTGGTCTTCCGGCTCTCCGCCATCGCGGGGTTCCTCGGATGGGTCCTGATGGCGGTCGCCATGCAGGCGTGGATGCCGTTCGCCATCAACATGCTGCTGCTGAGCACAGCCGGAGCGGGGGCGGCGCAGTTGCAGGCCGCGGTGCGGGACGAGCTCAACCGCAGGCCGACGCCCGCCGACAACGAGGTCGTCGCCGTGATGCGGATGGCCATGGCGTTCGGGTGGATCGTCGGGCCGATCATCGGCGCCGTCCTGGGCGCTGTCATCGGTCTGCGTCCCCTGCTGCTCGTGACCGGCCTCTGCGTGCTGCTCTCGCTCGTGCCCCTCATCGGTGTGAAGTCCGACTCGGCCGCGGCACGGCGGGCGCTGCCCACGCCGATCCGTGAGCCAGGCCAGGCCGTCTCCTCGCCCACCGAGCCGCCCGTTCCGCACCAGCGCTCCATGTTGCCGCTCCTGGTCTTCACCGCGATCTACGTGCTCATCATGTGCGGTGAGACCGTGAAGCTCGCCTACCTGCCGCTGTACATGGACGGCGAGCTGCGCGTCGACGCCGGCGTGCGCGGGGCGATCATCGGCTTCCAGCCCCTCGTCGAGCTCCTCCTCATGCCGTTCGCCGCACGACTCGCGACACGCTTCGGCCTCGCCCGCGTGCTCACGGCAGGTGCGCTGATGGCGGTCGCCGCGCACATCTCCTATGCCGCGGCGGGCCAGATCACGCCGCACATCGTCCCGCTCATCGTGGGGCAGGTGCTGATGGCAGGAGTGATCGCCACCTTCGGAGTGCTGGGCATCACCGTGGCCCAACGCCTCGTCCCCACCCGCGTCGGCATGGCCACGAGCGTCTTCATGAGCTCTTATGCGATCAACGCCGCCGTCGGGGGCTTCGTGGGAAGCATCGGCTCGCTGTGGCTCGGCCTTCCCCAGCTGTTCTGGATCCCCGCCGCGATCTCCGCCGTCGGGGGCGTCGCGCTGCTCATCCTGAACTCCCGCGTTCCGCTCGATCCGCCCGCACGCGACGACTGACCAGTCGCGTAGCCGCTACCCGGCGTTCGGACGCACGCAGGTGTCCTGGGCCGCGCTCTGCCCGTCGACGTTCGACGGCAGGGTGTTCGCATCGGGCCGCGTCGTATCGGGCTGTGTCGTATCGTGCTGTGTCGTCTCCGGTGGCGTCGTCTCCGCGCCCTCGGAGTCGTCGGACGGCGGGGTGGCCGGCGGGGAGAGCTCGCTGCCACGGCCGGTGTGGTCGGAGCTGATGCTCACCGTCTCACCGGAGATCACCCGCTCCATCAGCGCGGCGGCCGACTGCTCGTCGGGGACGACGCGGTCACCCGCGGGAAGGTGCGGGTACGACACGAACGCGATGTTCTCGAGCGGCAGGTCGCTGAAGACCTTCGCCATCGAGGCGAGCGTGCCGAGGTCGGCGAGCGGGGTCGACAGCGTCATATTCCTGGTCGCCGCGTCGGCGATGCCGTACAGCTTCACCGGGTCGGTCAGGGTCGACTGGTCACGGAGCGTCCGCACGAGCGAGGAGAGGAACACCTGCTGGGTCGAGATGCGAGCCAGATCGCTCCCGTCCCCGATGCCGTAGCGCGAACGCAGAAGCGCCAGGGCCTGCTCGCCGCTGAGATCGTAGGTCCCGGCCTCGGGGATCTCCAGTCCGGAGTGGCGATCGTGGACGGGGCCGGCGAAGCAGATCGGCACGCCGCCGACGGCGTTCGAGGCATCGATCACCCCCGTGAAGCTGATCTCCGCCGCGTAGGCGAGATCGATACCGGTGAGGGCCGTGACCGTCGAGGCGACGCAGCCCAGCCCGCCGCGGGAGAGCGACTCGTTGAACTGCACCCGGTGCCCCGCAGCCCACGTCTTCCCGGTGTCGGGATCGCTGCAGGAGGGCATGTCGACGAGCAGGTCGCGGGGGAAGGAGATCACGGTCGCCGCGTCGTGAGCGTCGTTCACGTGCAGCAGCAGGGTGACGTCGTTCCGGCTGCCTTCGACGTCTCCGCCCTCTCCGTACTGCGCTCCCTGCCCCGCGCGGCCGTCCGAGCCGACGAGCAGCACATCGAATGCGCCGTCGAAATCCGCCACGACGGGAGGCTCATCCGTACGGGCGGGGTGCAGTTCGACCGTGGTGACGTTCTGGGACAGCCGGAGCGCCGCGACGGCCACCGTGCCCCCGCCGATGACCAGGACCGCGACGGCGGCCAGGGTGAGGAAGCGCCGGAGGCGCCTCCGGCGCCGTCGGCTCGGAGCTGGAAGCGGGGGAAGACTCATGGGGAAGACCTCTCGGCATCGGCGAGCAGCCAGTGTCGAGCACGAATGTCACACGAGTGTCACAGCCGAGGAACGGTCACCCGGAAGGTCGCGCCCGGGGATCCGGACAGCAGCGCGAGATCACCGCCGAGGAGGCGGGCGTTGTCACGAGCGATCGCGAGTCCGAGTCCGGTCCCGGCGCCGTCCGAGCGCGACCGATCCGTCGTGACGAACCGGTCGAACACCCGCTCGCTGTCGGCGCCGGCGATGCCGGGCCCGTGGTCGCCGACGTCGATGTGCAGCACGTCACCGTCCTCCCGCACGCGGATGACGACCGGCGGGCGCCCGTGGCGGGAGGCGTTCGTGAGCAGATTGGCCACCACGGTGTGCAGTCGCGCCGCATCGGTACGCAGTCGCAGGCTCGGCGCGACCGACAGCTCGTCGACGTCGACTCCCGTCGTGTCGACCACATCGGCGAGCAGGTCGTGCAGCACCACGGTCGTGCGGTGCACGCGTGCGACTCCGGCGTCGAGGCGGGAGAGCTCGAGCAGGTGCTCGATCAGGGTGTGCAGTCGGCGCGTCCCCATGCGCACGACCGCTGTGGCGACCACTCGCTCCTCGGCCGTCGTCTGCTCGTCGTCGTCGAGCATCTCGTCGACCGCCATCATCGAGGTGAGGGGGGTGCGCAGCTCGTGGGCGACGTCGCTCACGAGCTGCCTCGACTCCGCCTCGCGCTGTCGAAGCCGCCCGATGGTGTCGCCCAGGCGTTCTGAAGAGAGGCGGAGTGCGTCGGCCACACGGTCGACGTCGTCGAACGACGGCTTCCACGCCGGAGGGCCCTCGCCGGAGCCCACGGCCCGCGCCGTGTCGACGAGGCGGCGGAGCGGACGCGTCAGCGCACCGCCCAGCAGGCGCTCGAGCAGGACGACGAGGACCACGACGCCCGCGCTGAGGAGCACCCCGGAGACGACCAGCTCCCGCACCTGCTCCTGCTGCGGCTGCATCGAGTACGCGGTGACCACGGCGAGGCGGCCGCTCGGGTCCTGGGGGAGGTCGTCGCGGACGACGGAGACGAAGAACACCTCTCGGTCGTCGAGCGTGGTCATCAGCGAGGTCACCTCGCCGGAGCGGCGGCTGTCGTCGATGCGCAGGGCGTCCGGCACCTGATCCGGTCGGAGTTCGCCCGCGCTGCGGCCACTGCCGAGGTCGATGATGACCGTCTCGCCGGGGAGGATCTCGGCGTAGTAGCTCCACGTGTCTTCGGGAGACACCGTGGAGATGGACGTGAACAGGGCATCCGCCGTCGTCGAGAACTCGTCGAGCAGACCCTGCTGCCTGGACTCGTAGACGATCCTGCCCGCGGTGAAGACGACGACGCCGGTGACGAGGACGGAGACGGCGACCGTGCTGCCGATGAGGGCGAGGGCGATGGCGGTGCGGAGCGTGAGCCGGCGACGGGCCGTCATCGCAGCCGGTATCCGATCCCGCGCACGGTCTCCAGCTGCGGAGTCGCGACGTGCGCAGCGGTCAGCTTCGCACGCAGCCGCTGGATGGCGGTGTCGACGACGCGGGAGGTGTCGGGCGGTGACTGCGCCCAGACGGCGTCGATCAGGCGCGAACGGCTGAGGGTGTGCCCGTCGTTCAGCGCCAGCTCATGCAGCAGGCGGAACTCGGTCGCGCTCAGCGGCAGGGCCTCGCCCCCCGCCAGGGCTTCCGCCGAGTCCTCGTGCAGCTCGAGGGATCCGACCCGCAGCGGCTCCGCGGCGAGCCGGGAGCTGCGACGCAGAACCGTCCGAAGACGTGCCTCGAGCACGGCCACGCTGACCGGCTTGGCGATGTAATCGTCCGCTCCCGCGTCGAGACCGACGACGACGTCGGCATCCTCGTCACGGGCGGTCAGCATCACGGTGGGGAAGCCCCAGCGCGCCCGGATCTCCCGGCACAGCGAGAACCCGTCGCCGTCGGGGAGCATGACGTCGATGATCGCGACGTCGGGGGTCGTGCGTTCCGCGAGCAGGCGTGCGGAGGCGACGTCCTCGGCGGTCTCGACGGTGTGACCGCGACGTCGCAGCGCGGTGGTGAAACCGAGACGGATCTCCGCGTCGTCGTCCACGAGCATGATCTTCATCCCACCCCACCTCCCGGACACCGCGCGCTTGCGATGATAGACGGCGGCGCCCGTGCATAGGCTCCGAGCGGAGGCGCCGAGGCGGGTCGCAGGGGCTCGTCAGGTCGAGCGGCTAGCCTCGTGCCATGCGCCGAATCGTGGTCCTTCCTCTCGTCCTGGCTGCCGGACTCGGTGCCGGGGCGCTCGCCGGCTGCTCGCAGGTCACGCAGATGGCGGGCGACGCCGTCGGGATCGACGTGCAGGCGACCTGCACCACGATCGACGATGCCTACGGGCAGTACCAGGCGCTGCTCGATCAGGGCGCGGTCTCGGCCGAGCAGGCCGACGCCGCACGCGACGACCTCGTCGCCTCGCTCGAGGGGATCGCGGCGAACGTCGACGGACAGCTGGGCGATCTGATCCGCTCCGGCGCCACGCAGATCGGCGGCATGACAGACCTGCAGGCTCCGGAGACGGTCGAAGCGATCGAACAGCTCAAGGACTCGGCCTCGGCGTTCTGCGGCTGAGCTCCGCCGTGTGAGACGATGCCGGAGATGAGCACTGCGGCTGATGAAGAGCTTCGCGCCCTCCGGGCCCGCGCCTATGGTCCGACGGCGGACATCGAGGACGATCCCGCCGCACTCCGACGGCTCCAGCAGCTGGAGGCACGGAGACAGCCGAGGCCCAGGGCCGAGGACGTCGTCCCGCCCGCACCGGCGATGGAGACCATCGACTCGGAGCCGACGCGCGCTGCGGAACCGGTGAGCCGCACCAGACGGTCGAGGCGACAGCCCGAGGACGCGGAAGGCGATGCGCTCGGCGTCTTCGACACCTCGGACGACGACGCCGATGCGGCCCCGCCGACGGCGGAACCCGCCGAGCGGCTGGCGGCGTGGTTCTCGGTGCGCACGACGAGGATCCTGTGGGTGGTCGCGATCGTCGCGGCGGCAGCGATGTCGGCTGCCGTCACGTTCGCCCTGGTGAAGGTGACCCCCGTCGCCTCCTCCGCCGGCGCTCCGCAGATCGCCACGCTCGACGCGACCTCCGACGTGGCGATCCCGGCCGGATGGATGGGGGTGGGTCCGAGCTCCGCGGTGTTCGACTTCTACGGGTTGGTCATCGTGGAGAGCTCAGGCGGTTACTACAACGGTTCGGTCGGCTCGGACTGCCTCACGGTGGCCAGAGCGGATCAGGTGCCGGACAAGGACGACTTCGACTCGTCCAACGGCTGGACCTACGACGGGCCCATGTACACGGGGTGCGCCGTCGGCGCGTTCCCCGCGACCGTCGAGGTGCCGTTCGACACCAACATGCCCAAGGAGCTGACCGAGCGCTTCCCCGACGGGACGGCGCTGCAGTTCGTGTACGAGGCCGATCGCGTCGGGGTTTTCCTCGACAGCCAGTGACCGGCCCCCGCGAACTCACACCGCGGGCTCAGGAGACGGTCGTCGCAGCGCGCTGCTGCTCGGCGTACTGCGTGCCCCACCGCGTCAACTCGACGAGCAGGGGCGTCGCGCTCGTGCCCAGCTCGCTGAGGCGGTACTCGACCTTCGGCGGCACCTGCCGGTAGACGGTGCGGGTGATGAGGCCGTCTTCCTCCAGCTCGCGCAGCTGTCGGGTGAGCACGCGGGCTGTCGGGTTCTCCAACAGGCGGCTGAGTTCCCCGAACCGCAGCACCTCGTGCTCGCCCAGCAGCGTGAGGATGCTCGGTTTCCAGGCGCCGCCGAGCACAGCGATGGACACTTCCGCATCGCATGACTCCGACCACTCGCGCACGATCCGCTCGGTCTTCTCCCGCATCGCACGCTCCTCTGTCGTCCTTCTCGGTATCCGAAGTGTCAGTACGTGACAGAAATGACAGTACTTGCAGCTTCTGTCTGTACTTTACAGACTGAGCACGTGACTTCCACCCCCACTCAGTCCCCGTCGCGTTCGACCCTCCGTCTCTGGTTCGCGATGGTGCCCCTGCTCCTCGGAATACTCATCGGCGCCCTCGCCATCAGCAGCGTCTCCACGGCGCTCCCGGCCATCCGCGGCGAGCTGGCACTCAGCGACACCGAGGGGCTCTGGCTGGCCGACGTCTATGCACTCTCCCTCGCCGCCACCCTCATCCTCGCTGCGCGGATCGGCGACGCCTTCGGGCGCAAACGGATCGTGCTGATCGGTCTCGGCGGATTCGCCGTGCTCAACGCGGTGGGCGGATTCGCGCAGAACGGTCTGCTGCTCATCGTGATCCGGGCGCTCCTCGGTGTGGCCGAGGCGTTCGTCGTCGCCGGGGTGGTCGCCACGATCGGGGCCAAGTATCACGCCAGGGAGCGGGTGCTCGCCTATGGGCTGTGGACCGCGACCTTCGGAGTGGGCAGCGCGCTCGGTCCCGTTCTCGGCGGACTCCTGGCGGAGGGCCCAGGGTGGCGCTGGCTGCTGCTGGGGAGCGTCCCGCTGGCGGCGCTCGCCGGAGTGCTGGCCGTGTGGCTGGTGCCCGACTCCCGCAGCTCGCGGACGCCGTCGTGGGATCTCCCGAGCATCGTCACGTCGATCGTGGCCCTCGGCGCACTCGCCTTCGCACTGCATGAGGCGCTCGCCGCCCCCGTGCCGGCGGTGATCGCCGCGGTGGTCGCTGTCGGCAGCCTCGTGTACTTCATCCTGCGCCAGCGCCGACTGCCCGAACCGCTCATCGACATGCGCCTGTTCGCGATCCCCGGCTTCAGCCCCGCGATCACCCGCATCCTCGTCGCCAGCGGGGTGTCCTCGGCGTCCGTCCTGCTCGTCAGCCTGCATCTGCAGGACACGAGGGGCTGGACCGCGGCGGAGGCCGGCCTCGCGATCCTGCCGCAGGCCGCCGCGATCGCCATCGGCGGGGTGATCGCCCCGATCGCGCTCCGCTGGCTGCGGACCGAGACCCTGACCGTGGGTGCGCTCCTGCTGCAGGCGGTCGGGATGCTGTGGCTGTTCACCGACCCCGAGATCGTGGCTGCTCCGCTGGTGCTCGTCGGTCTGGGGTTCGGCATCGGCGCGACGCTCGCCGCGACGGCGCTGTTCGACGTCACCGTCGAAGACGACGCCGGACAGGTCGGAGCGATCCAGGAGGTCGGCTTCGCCCTCGGTGGAGGTCTCGGCATCGCGGTGCTCGGAACGATCGCCGTCGTCGCGACGGGCGGTTTCGGCACGGCTGCGCTCGCCGCCGCGATCGTCGTGGTGGCGTCCGCCGTCGTGCCGCTCCTGCGTCGCAGGGTTCCTCGCCCGTCGAACAGCTGAGGGGGGCGGGTCAGCCTCGATCCTCCGCCAGGGTCGAGCGCGCGAGTCGCCGTGCGACGACGAAGGGCTCCCTGAACGTCTCCATGCCGACCGTGACGATCGCGCCCTCGTAGAGCAGCATCATCGCCTTCGACATCAGCTCGGGTTCGGTGACCCCGGCCTCGCGGCACAGCTCGAGGAAGAGGTCGAGCAGCCACGCCTTCTGGCGCGACACCTCGGGGAAGACCGGGTGACCGTCGTGGCCGTCGCCGATCTCCGCCCGCGCGTTGATGGCGCTGCACCCTTTCGGGCTGTACTCGTCGGACCAGGTGATCGCGGCGTCGAATACGGCGAGCACCCGCTCGACCCCGGGTCCGGAGACGGATTCCAGGTGTCGTGCGACGTGCGCGCGCCACAGGGCATCCCGGTGCTGCAGGTAGGAGACGACGAGGGCCTCCTTCGACCCGAAGCGGTCGTAGAGCGTCTTCTTCGTGACCCCGGCCGCCTCTGCGATCGTGTCGACGCCGACGGCGTGGATGCCGCGCTCGTAGAAGAGCCGGGACGCCGCGTCGAGCACGCGTGTGGCGCCCGGCGTGAGCGGGGCGAGTTCGGGTACCGGGACGGCCATGCCTCCACTATAGCCGGTGAGTAAACCGACCTGTATAGTCGCACAGATGAGTAAACAGATCGGTCTACTTCGCGGCATGGTGACGGTTCTGGCGGCCGCGGCGTTCGTGGTGACCTGGAGCTCCGGATTCCTCGTGCCCGCGATCGCCGTCGACGCCGTCTCTCCCCTGACACTGCTCGTCTGGCGATTCGTGCCGCTGGCCGTGGTCCTGCTCGTGGCCGTCGCCGCCACAGGGGCAGCGCGAGGCGTGAGCCGGGCGGATCTCGGGCGGCAGGCGCTCATCGGCCTGTTCGCGCAGTTCGGGTACTGCGTGTCGGTCTACGCGGCGATCGCCGCGGGGGTCGCGACCGGAACGACCGCGCTGATCGATGCGGTGCAGCCGCTCATCGTCGCGGTCCTCGTCGGGCCGCTGCTCGGGTTGCGTGTGCGCGGTGCGCAGTGGCTCGGACTCGTGGTCGGAGCCGGCGGTGTCCTGCTGGTGGTGCGGTCGCAGCTCGACGATTCAGAGGCGCATCCCGCCGCTTACGTCTGGCCCGCTCTCGCGATGGCGTGCCTGATCGTCGGCACCTTCCTGCAACGGCGCTCGGCTCCGCGCACCGGAACCCTCCTGACCCTGGCCATCCACGTGACGGTGACGACCGTGGCGCTCGTGCCGATCGCCGCGGTGTCCGGGGCTCTCGTTCCTCCGGCGTCGGTATCGTTCTGGCTGGCAGCAGGGTTCGCGGCCGCCTCTCCGACGCTCGCCGCGTACGGGCTGTACTGGTGGCTGCTCCGCCGGGTGGGCATCACAGCGCTCAACGCGCTGCTGTTCCTCGTCGCACCGACCACCGCGGCAGCGGGGGCGCTACTCCTCGGCGAGCCGCTCACCGGCGTCACCCTCCTCGGATTCGGACTCTGCGCGGCGGGTGTCGCGGCCGTGCTGGTGAGCGAGACGCGAGGCGGGAGCGATGTGAGCGAGCCGGAGCCCGATGCTACGCTGGCGGCGGCAGCTGCGAGGAGTGACGACCCTCGGCCTCTCGGGGCGAGCGGCTCCCGCGCGTCCGGCGTATCGACGAGAGGCCGATGAGCGATCGGCGAAGGTGTGGTGGCACCGCGATCTAGCCCCCGCCCGCACCTCCAGGGCTTTCGCCACCTGGAGGAATCATGTCGCCATCCGACCCCGCCCGCACGCTCGCCACGGAACTCTCCACCATGCCCGATGGTGCCCGGATCACGCTCCTGGGTCACGTTCATCGGCGCAGGGAACTCGCCACCGTGTCGTTCCTGATCCTGCGCGACCGCACGGGGCTCGCGCAGATCGTGTTCCGACCCGAACAGCTGCCGGTGGATGGTCTGCCCGGTGAGGAGACGGTCGTGCGCATCGAAGGCACGGCCACCGCGAACGCCCATGCCCCCGGCGGGATCGAGGTGACGGCGCCGGAGATCACCCTGCTCTCCGAACCTGCGCACACGCCGGTCGTCGAGCTCTGGCGTCCCACGCTCGACGCGGCGCTGCCGACCGTGCTCGACCATGCCGCCGTCACCTGGCGCCACCCTGCGCAGCGGGCGAAGTGGGAGCTGGCTGCGGCGAGCCTGCGCGGATTCCGTCGCACGCTCGACGCCGAGGGGTTCACCGAGATCCAGACGCCGAAGCTCGTCGACTCCGTGACGGAGTCGGGGGCGAACGTGTTCCCGGTCGACTACTTCGGCTCGACCGCGTACCTCGCGCAGAGCCCGCAGTTCTTCAAGCAGCAACTCGTCGGCGTCTTCGAGCGCGTCTACGAGACAGGCCCGGTGTTCCGTGCGGAGCCGCACGACACGGTGAGGCACCTCGCCGAGTACGTGTCGCTCGACGCCGAGCTGGGCTTCATCGACGACCACCGCGACGTGCTCGCGCTGCTGCATCGGGTGCTGGCGGGCATGATCGACGGCATCCGCACCGAGAGCGGCGACGCCGTCGAGCGCCTCGACATCGCGCTCCCCGCGATCCCCGACGAGATCCCGGTGATCCACTTCCAGGACGCGCTTCGACGAGTCGGCGCCCCGGAAGACGAGCCCGACCTCGCGCCGGCGCACGAGCGCGCGCTGGGGGAGTGGGCGCGGGAGCGGTACGGCAGCGACGTGCTCGCCGTCGAGGGGTACCCGATGCGCAAACGCCCGTTCTACACGCACCCCCAGAGCGACGACCCGCGCTGGAGCAACAGCTTCGACCTGATCTTCCGTGGGCTCGAACTCGTCACCGGCGGACAGCGACTGCACCGGCACTCCGACTACGTCGCCGCCATCGAGGCGCGCGGTGAGTCGCCCGATGCCTACGCCTCCTACCTCTCCGCGTTCGCGCACGGCATGCCCCCGCACGGCGGCTTCGCGATCGGGCTGGAGCGCTGGGTGTCGCGGCTCATCGAGGCGTCGAACATCCGGGAGGTGACGCTGTTCCCGCGCGACCTGCACCGGCTCACGCCCTGAGCGGTCACCGGGGGCTCGCTCCGTGAACTCGTGGTCGCGGTGCGCGATAGCATCTGTTCCATGACGATCAACCGCTCTGCATGGTGGTGGCTGCGATAGCAGCCGGTTGACGTATGTTCATGGGCTGCACGGCAGTTCGTGAACAGCACCCGTGAACTCCGTGCGGCTCCCGATTCAGGGAGAGACAGATGGATTCGTTCACCGCGACCGCACACCGTTCGACGGAGGTCGCCGACGTCGTGGCCCGGCATCCGGAGAGGTTCCGTGTGCTCACGGGGGAGCGTCCCACCGGGGCGCTGCACCTCGGGCACTACTTCGGCACGATCCGGGAGCGGGTACGGCTGCAGGATGCCGGGGTCGAGACGTTCCTCGTGCTCGCCGACTACCAGGTCATCACCGATCGGGATACGACGGCGCACGTGCGCGACAACGTGCACGGCGCCGTGCTCGACTACCTCGCCGCGGGGATCGATCCAGAGCGGACGACGATCTTCACGCACTCGTCGATCCCTGCGCTGAACCAGCTGCTGTTGCCGTTCCTCAGCCTCGTCACCGAAGCCGAACTGCACCGGAACCCCACGGTCAAGTCCGAGCTCGAGGCGTCGGGTCGCGCCCTGAGCGGGTTGCTGCTGACCTACCCGGTGCATCAGGCCGCCGACATCCTCTTCTGCAAGGGGAACCTGGTGCCGGTGGGGAAGGACAACCTGCCGCACGTGGAGATGACGCGGGTGATCGCCCGGAGGTTCAACGAACGCTACGGGGCGATCTTCCCCGTTCCGGATGCGCTGATCACCGCGACCCCAGAGGTTCCAGGGCTGGACGGTCGGAAGATGTCGAAGAGCTACGGCAACGCGATCGCCCTGTCGATGACCGCGGATGAGACGGTCGCCGTGATCCGACGCACGCGGACGGATCAGGATCGGCGGATCACGTTCGACCCGGAGCACCGGCCCGGCGTCTCGGCGCTGCTGTCGACGGCCGCTCTGTGCCTGGGCGCCGTGCCCGAGGAGCTGGCCGCTGCCATCGGCGACGGTGGCAGCGGCGAGCTGAAGGCGCTGACCGCCACGGCGGTGAACGACTTCCTGGCGCCTCTGCGGGCCCGACGGCGAGAACTCGCGGCGGACGGGGACCTCGTGCGCTCCGTTCTGCAGCGCGGCAACGAGCACGCCCGTGCGATCGCGGACGTCACCCTCGACGAGGTGCGTGCGGCGATGGGGACCGTGTACTGACGCGGCGCCGGCAGCGGAGCGCAAGTCCGCTAAGGGCGGCGGGCCTCGATGAGGTGACGGGTCGAGTGCGCGACGAACGGTCCACCCTCCTGGATGAGGTCGTGCAGATCGCGGAGCCGGTCGAGATTGTCGTCGACGGTGAAGCCCGGCACCCACCAGATCACCTTGCGCAGCAGATAGACGACGGCGGCGACGTCATGGATCTCGATGCGCAGGCGAGCGGTGCGCACATCGACGACCTGGAGACCGGCGGCCTCTGCGGCGGAGACCTCGTCGTCGGGATGACGACCCCGCCGCGCGTCGGGCTGCGGCCCCAGGAAGAACTCGATCAGCTCGAACGCGCTCGCCGGACCCACGTGCTGGGCGAAGTATGTGCCGCCGTGCGTCAGCACCCGGGCGATCTCCGACCACCAGATCGTCGCGGGGTGCCGGCTGGTCACCAGGTCGAAGGCCTCCCCCGCGAAGGGGAGCGGCGGCTCATCGGGGTCGGCGACGACCACCACGCCACGAGGGTGCAGCAGCCGCGTCGCCCTGTCCACATTGGGAGGCCACGACTCTGTCGCCGCGGCGACAGGCGGGAACGAGGCGGCTTCGGCGAGCACCTCACCGCCGCCGGTCTGGATGTCGAGCGAGGCCGACGCTCCGGCGAGGCGGTCGGACAGCAGCCGGGCGTACCCCCAGGGCGGCCGTTCTTCGGTCGCCCGTCCGTCCAGCCACGCGAAGTCCCACCCTGTGACGTCTGCGGTGCGTCCGGCTTCGATCAGCGTCTCGAAGGATTCCGTCATGCGTCGATTCTCCCAGCCTCGCCCTCTGCGGGTGAGATGACGGGCTTCCTCTTCCCTTCGTCGCGGCGCTCCTGTCTACTGGTCGCGAATCGACCGGTGGGTGGGAAGGAAGATCGGCATGTATCGAAGCAACGGCAACTACGAGGCGTTCGCGCGGCCACGCAAGCCCGAGGGTGCTGACGACAAGACCGTATGGCTGGTCGGGGGAGGGCTCGCCGCGATGGCTGCGGCGATCTTCATGATCCGCGACGGCCGGATCGCCGGGGAGCGGATCACGATCCTCGAGGAACTCGGCCTTCCCGGTGGAGCGCTCGACGGCATCAAGTATCCGGAGAAGGGCTTCGTGATCCGTGGCGGGCGTGAGCTCGAGGACCACATGGAGTGCCTCTGGGACCTTTTCCGCTCGGTACCGTCTCTCGAGATCGAGGACGCCAGCGTGCTCGACGAGTTCTACTGGCTGAACAAGGATGACCCGAACTTCTCGCTCTGCCGGGTGACCGAGAAGCAGGGGCAGGATGCCCACACGAACAAGCTGTTCACGCTGTCGGAGAAGGCGCAGAAGGACATCATCGATGTGATTCTCGCCACGCGCGAGCAGATGGAGGGCAAGCGCATCGACGAAGCGTTCGGCGAGGACTTCCTCGCGAGCAACTTCTGGCTGTACTGGCGCACGATGTTCGCGTTCGAGGAGTGGCACTCCGCGCTGGAGATGAAGCTGTATCTGCACCGGTTCATGCATCACATCGGCGGGCTGCCGGATCTGTCCGCGCTCAAGTTCACCAAGTACAACCAGTACGAGTCGCTCGTGCTGCCGATGCAGAAGTTCCTCGACGATCACGGTGTGAAGTTCCGCTTCCACCACCCGGTCACCGACGTGCGCTTCGACATCACGGACGACCGCAAGCAGGCCACGCGCATCGACTGGATCGCCGACGGAGAGGCGGGCGGGGTCGACCTCGGCCCCGACGACCTGTGTCTGATGACGATCGGCTCGCTCACCGAGAATTCCGACAACGGGGACCAGCACACGCCCGCGAAGCTCAAGGACGGTCCGGCTCCGGCGTGGGACTTCTGGAAGAAGGTCGCCGCGAAGTCGCCCGACTTCGGGCACCCCGAGGTGTTCTGCAACGACATCCCCAAGACCAAGTGGGAGTCGGCGACCGTCACCACGATCGACGAGCGCATCCCCGCCTACATCGAGCGGATCGCCCAGCGGGACCCGTTCTCCGGCAAGGTCGTCACGGGCGGCATCGTCACGGCGAAGGACTCCTCCTGGCTGCTGAGCTGGACGGTCAACCGGCAGCCGCATTTCAAGTCGCAGAAGCCGAACGAGATCGTGGTGTGGGTGTACGCGCTGTTCGTCGAGACGCCGGGCGACTTCGTCAAGAAGCCGATGCAGGACTGCACGGGAGAGGAGATCGCGCAGGAATGGCTGTATCACCTGGGGGTTCCTGTCGAAGACATCCCGGAACTGGCGGCGTCGGGGGCGAAGACGGTTCCGGTGATGATGCCGTATGTCACCTCGTTCTTCTTGCCGCGCAAGGCCGGAGATCGCCCGCAGGTCGTGCCGGAGGGCAGCGTGAACTTCGCGTTCCTCGGACAGTTCGCCGAGACGACGCGTGACACGATCTTCACCACCGAGTACTCGGTGCGCACAGCGATGGAGGCGACCTACGAACTGCTCGACATCGAGCGCGGGGTGCCGGAGGTGTTCAACTCGACGTACGACATCCGCTATCTGCTGAAGGCGACCGCACGGCTGCGCGATGGCGAAGCGGTGCACATCCCCGGTCCGAACTTCGTCAAGGGCAAGCTGCTCGACCGACTCGACAACACGCAGATGGGAGAGCTCCTGACCGACTTCGGTCTGATCCCGGAGCACGGCGGCACGACGAGGCGCGAGCGAGCGGATGACGCCGTCGAGTGAGGCGCGGGGGTGGTTCAGCTGCCTGCGACGTCCACGCCCGCTTGGACGAGTCGAGCGCGCAGGTCGTCGACTCCCCGGTAGTGATGAGTGTGCATCGAGAGGGTTTGTGCTCCGACGAGCTTCGACGCCGAATCGTCGGTGAAGAAGACCTCGGCCGCCTTCACGTCGAGCGCGTCGAGCACGTGACGGAACGCCCGGGTGTCGGGCTTCGCGTATCCGATCTCGGCGGAGTTGAAGACCGCGTCGAACCGGGAGGCGATGCCGTGGGCCGCGATCTCGGCCGGGATCGTGTCCGTGCCGTTGGTGAGTACGGCGGTGCGGACTCCTGTCTCCCGGACGTCGTCGATCAGCTCCAGGACGCCGTCGTCGATCGCCGCGGGCTGCGCGCTCCACTCTTCGGCAGCAGCCGTCCCGACCCGCGCGCCGATACGGCGCACCCACTCGGCTCTCGTGATGCGGCCGGTCGTGACCTCGTCGATCAGCGGGCGGGCGAAGGCGATGCGCTCGATGTCTCCGGGGGCGAGATCGTAGCGGCGCTCGATCGTCGCCGTGTTCTCGGCGTCGAAGTGCCGGATCACGCCATCGAGGTCGAACAGGACGACACGGATCATCCGACCATCCTCGCTCAATCGCCGCGCTCGGCCGTCCACAGAGGAGACTGTGTCTGGAAACCGCCGGTCCAGGGGGAGGAGAACGATGGTGTCCGTGTTCCCGCGCTCCGTCTCGGTGGTCATCCCCGTGCGCGACGACGCCCGGCTGCTCGAGGTGTGTCTCGCCGCTCTCGCGCGGCAGACCCGGCACGCCGACGAGATCGTCATCGTCGACAACGGCAGCAGCGATGACACGGTCGACGTGGCCGAGAGGTTCGGCGCGCGGGTGGTGAGCGAGCCGATCCCGGGGATACCCCGAGCATCGGCGGCCGGTTATGACGCAGCCACGGGCGACATCATCGCGAGGCTCGACGCCGACTCCCGCCCCCACCCTGACTGGGTGGAGCGTATCGAGCGGACTTTCCGTGAGCGCCCGGACGTCGACTTCCTCACCGGCGACCCGCGCTTCTACGGATCGACGCCGCTCGTGCACTGGATGGGGGAGCACCTCTACATCGGCGGCATGTACGCGACCATGGCGCCCGTCCTCGGGCATGCGCCGCTCTACGGGTCGAACATGGCGATGCGCGCCGCGGTCTGGCGCACGCTGAGCGCCGAGGTGCACCGCGAGGAGACCAACATCCACGATGATTTCGATCTGTCGTTCCACGTGCGGCCGGAGATGACGGTGCTGCGGGACCGTGACCTCGTCGTCGAGGTGTCGGCCCGACCGTTCCAGGATTGGGCGTCGCTCCGGCGGCGGTTGAGCTACGTCGTGCCCACCGTGCGCCTGCATCTGTCGCCGGAGTCGTTGCGCCTTCGACGGCAGGCGCGTCGCGAGGTCGACCGATCGGGTGGATCGTCCGTCGGCCGGCGAAGCGGGCGGTGACGCGTGCGGCGAGTCAGTCGCGCGCGCGGGAGTACAGATCGAGCAGGTCGGCGGTGAGCTGATGCGGTGTCGTCTCGCTCGGGCTGTGCCCCGTCGCATACGCGCGGAACTCCGCGTCGATGTCGTGCGCGTACCGTTCATGCGCGGCCAGGGGCCACAGGTCGTGCGAGCCCGCGACGACGAGCTTGGGCACGGGCAGCGCCCGCACGCGGTCGCGCAGGTCGGGCGCGACCATCATGAGTCCCACGATCTCGTCGACACTGCGACGGCTCGTCAGGGCGAACCGTGAGCGCACGAACTCGAGTCGCCGCGGCGGGACGCGGTTCTTGTTCGTCACGATCCCCCAGATCATGAGTCCAGCGCCGCGCCGAGGACTCGCGATGGGCGCCAGCGGCCCCAGCCACTTCATGCTCGCGAACACGTTGCCGGAACCGGGGGGAGTGGTGAGCAGGGTGAGGGATCGGACGAGGTCAGGACGGCGGACGGCGACGACCTGGGCGATCGTGCCGGCGAAGGAGTACCCCAGCAGGTGCGCTCGAGTCCCTGCCTCGAGGAAGGCGATCAGATCGCCCGTGAACAGCTCATAGGTGTACCTCGCATTCGCACCGGCGGCGTGCGACTCGTACTGCCCCGCCAGGTCGAACGACTGCACGAAGTACCCCGCCTCCGCCAGCAGGGGGAGCATCAGGGCGAAGTCCTCCTTCGATCCCGTCGCTCCCGGCACCAGCACCACGCGCGGATTCGCGGGGTCGCCGAGGGAGATCACCGACAAGTCTCCGCTCGGTGCGGAGAACGTCGACCGCTGCGAGCCCGCAGGTGGCACCGTCCAATCGACGTCGCCGATGGCCGCGTCGAGGTCTGCCGGGGCACCGAGCGCCCGCCCACTCCTCGAATCCGTCGACACGCTCACAAGGTACTCCCCGGCGTGTTCGCGGGAGGTGCGCTCGCCGCAGCGTCGCATACGCCTTTAGTTGCACTTTGGCAACTAAAGGCGTATGGTTGACCTCGATCAACTTTCTACGCAGGAGCGTTACCCCGTGACACAGACCCCCATCCCCGCTTCCGAGACACGCTCGGCTCGCGAGGTCTTCACCGCGATCTCCGGCCTCGTCGTCGGCATGTTCGTCGCCGTGCTCTCCGGCACGGTCGTGTCGACCTCGATGCCCGTCATCATCGCCGACCTCGGCGGCACCCAGTCCCAGTACACCTGGGTCATCACCGCGAGCCTTCTCGCCACCGCCGTCTCGACCCCGATCTGGGGCAAGCTGGCCGACCTCGTTGACCGCAAGGTGCTCGTCCAGATCTCCCTCATCCTCTTCACGGTCGGAACCGTGATCGCCGGCTTCTCGACCGACACGAACATGCTCATCGCCGTTCGCGTCATCCAGGGCATCGGCGTGGGCGGCCTCATGTCGCTCGTGATGATCGCCGTCGCGCTCATCATCTCCCCGCGCGAGCGCGGCAAGTACATGGGCGTCGTCGGCGGCATCATGGCCCTCGGCACGATCGGCGGCCCGCTGCTCGGCGGACTCCTCACCGACGTGTGGGGCTGGCGCTCCAACTTCTTCGTCGGCGTGCCGTTCGCGATCCTCGCCCTCGTGCTGCTGCAGTTCACGCTGCACCTGCCGAAGCCGCAGCGTGACACCAAGGTGTCGATCGACTACTTCGGCATCGTGCTGCTCGCCGTCGGCGTCTCGACCCTGCTCATCTGGGTCTCCATGGGCGGCAACCAGTTCGACTGGGACTCCTCGACGAGCATCATGCTCATCGTCACCGCGGCGGTCGCGATCGCGGCGTTCATCACGGTCGAGTTCTTCGTCAAGGAACCGATCGTGCCGATGTCGCTGTTCCGCAACCGCACCTTCACCCTGTCGGTCATCGCCTCGATCGCGATCGGCGTCTCGATGTTCGCCACCTCGGTGTTCCTCGCGCAGTACTTCCAGCTCGCCCGCGGTGCCACGCCCACCGAGTCCGGCCTCATGACCATCCCGATGATCATCGGCCAGATGGGTGCGTCGATCATCATCGGACAGCTCGTCAGCCGTTTCGGCAAGTGGAAGGGCTGGATGCTCACGGGCTCGGTCCTCGCCACCATCGGCGTCAGCCTGATGGCCACCCTGCGCTACGACACGCCGTTCCCGCTCGTCGCCGTCTACATGTTCGTGCTCGGTGCCGGACTCGGCATGGTCATGCAGAACCTCACGCTGATCGTGCAGAACGACACTGCGCCGCAGCAGCTGGGCGCTGCGTCGTCGAACGTGAACTTCTTCCGCACGATCGCCGGCACGATCGGCGTCACCGTGATGGGGTCGCTGCTGTCCACGAGCGTCGCGAACTACATCACCGATGCGCTCGACGGTTTCGTGCCGACGACACCTGCCGAGATCGAGGCGCTCAAGCACCTCGCCTCCGGAGACGTGCCGAAGGTCGGCCAGCTGCCCGACACCATCCGCGCGATGGTCGAGGGTGCCTACGGGCACGGCATCGCGGATGCGTTCATCATCGCGATTCCGCTCGCCGTGATCGCCATCATCGCGATCGCGTTCATCAAGAACAAGCCGCTGTCGACGAAGAACGCCGCGGAGCAGATGCTCGAGCAGGCCGAGGAATCGGTGATCGAGGTCTCCGAGGCCGAGGTCGGCGCGTCACTCGCCACCGGATCCATCCGGATCGACGGCGCGGAGTCGGCGTCCCCCACCACCGGGTCGGTACGCGTGCTCGAGCGCGAAGATCGGGACCAGGAGCGCTGAGATGCTCGCCCCCGGAGCGGTGGAGTCGGCGGACGTCGACAGTGCGCTCGGTGACCTCCAGGCGCATCTGAACCTCATCTTCGCGAGGACCCGGTCGCTGTGGAGGGAGTCCGCGGCCCGGGTCCACCCGGAGTTGCAGGTGGCCGGCTACAAGCTGCTCACCTTCATCGACCGGGCGGGAACCGCGAATGCGCACGAGATCGCGGAGCGGTTCGAGATGGACAAGTCGGTCATCAGCCGGCAGGTGCGGATGCTGGAGGAGCTCGGGCTGCTCGAGTCCCGCCCTGATGAGCGGGATGGGCGCCTCCGGGTGCTGAGCGCGACCCCCGTGGCATGCACCGCGCTGGCCGAGGTCCGCCGCGAGTACGGCACCCGCCTTCAGGCCGTGATCGACGAGTTGACTCCCGAGGAGATCCGGGCGGCGTCCAAGGCCTTCCGGTTGCTCGCCGAAGTCTGAGGCGAAGTCTGAGCCGAGGCCCCGCTGTCACGATCGACAGCGGGGCTTCGCCGTACACTGGCGAGCATGAGCGCCTCTCCCGACGCCCCTGCCGATCGCCCTGCATCCGCCTCGACGACGGATCGGCTCGGCGACGAAGATCTCGATCAGGCCGTCACCAGGGTCGAGCAGGAGCTGGGCCGTCTGTTCGCGCGGATCCGCATCGGCTGGCGCGAGGCGGCGGCGACCGTCCACCCCGATCTGCAGCCCCTGGGCTATCAGGTCCTCACCTCCATCGCGACGGGCAAGGCGACCTCGGCTGGTGCGATCATCGAGCGCCTGCAGACCGACAAGTCCGCGGTGAGTCGTCAGGTGCGCCAGCTCGAACAGCTGGGACTCGTCGAGAGCGTGCCGGACCCGGACGACCGCAGGGCTCGCGTCCTCGTCGCGACCGATCTCGCCCAGGAGCGTGTGGCCCTCGCCCGCTCGCAGTATGAAGGACGCATCGGAGAGCGGCTGCGCAACTGGACCGCGGCCGACCTCGACCACTTCGCCGACCTGCTCGCCGGGCTCGGGGGCGGAGAGGCGCCTGTCGCGAGGTGAGGCGGCGGCGAGGTGAGACGGCCGGCGAGGTGAGATGCCGGAGGGAATACAGCGCTCCGCCCGTGCCTTGTCTCCCACTGTGACTCTCTACGAACCCGCCGTCTTCGGCGCCCTGCAGCTGTCCAACCGCGTCGTGATGGCGCCCCTCACGCGCACCCGCGCAGACGACGAGGGTGTGCCGACCGAGACCATGGCGCAGTACTACCGCCAGCGTGCGGGGCAGGGTCTGATCATCTCCGAAGGCACCTGGCCGGCTGCGGAGGGCAAGTCGTACCCTGGTCAGCCCGGCATCGTCACCCCGGCGCAGATCGACGGATGGAAGCAGATCGCCGACACCGTGCACGACGAGGGCGGAACCATCGTCATGCAGCTCATGCACGGGGGACGCGTGGGGCACCCCGCGATCTCGGGCGAGGCGCGCGTCGTGGCCCCGAGCGCGCTCGCCGCCCCCGGACAGACGCGCACGCCACAGGGCAAGGCCGATCTCCCGGTCGCGCATGCGCTCACCCTCGAGGAGATCCCCGTCGTCGTCGAGCAGTTCGCCCAGGCGGCGCGCAACGCGATCGCCGCGGGCTTCGACGGCGTCGAGGTGCACGGTGCGAACGGGTACCTCGTGCACGAGTTCCTGTCTCCGGTGTCGAACACGCGTGACGACGGCTACGGCGGATCACCCGCGAACCGGGCACGCTTCGCGATCGAGGTCACGGAGGCCGTCGCTGCGGCGATCGGAGCCGATCGCACCGGCATCCGCCTTTCGCCGCAGCACAACATCCAGGGTGTTCTGGAAGAGGACGCCGCAGACGTCAACGCGACCTACACCGCGGTCGCCGAAGGGCTCGCACCTCTCGGTCTCGCGTTCGTCGACGTGCTCCACGTAGACCCCGCCGGCGAGCTCGTGCAGCACATCCGCCGCACGGCCGGTGCGCCGCTGATCGTGAACACCGGCTTCGGGATCGACACGACCAGGGATGCCGCCGAGAGCCTCGTGGACGACGGGTGGGCGGATGCCGTCGGCGCCGGCCGTCCCGTGATCGCCAACCCCGACCTGGTGGAGCGCTGGACCCAGGGGGCCGAGCTCAACCCTCCGCGCCCCGAGCTGTTCTACGGTCGCACGGCCGAGGGGTACACCGACTACCCGTCGCTGGAGTCGGTGCGCGCCGGAGTCTGAGGCGGCGCGCTCGCCTCAGAGCACGATGTCCTTCGCCGTGTCGAGGGGCAGCCATCCCGTCTCACGGGCGCCCGGTCGCGCGAGCACGTCGGCCTCGGTCAGTGCGCCGAGGTCGACGCCGGTGAGGGCGGCGATGTCGATGATCGGCACCTGGAACGTGCGGAAGCCGCCGAGCGGCGGGACGGCTTTCTGCTCCTCGCGGGTGTCGACCAGGTCGGACTGATCGAGGACGAAGCCGGCTGCGGCGAGCCCATCCGGTCCTCGCCAGGCCGCCACCTTCCAGAACCGGAGCGGCACTCGGATGCCGCGGTAGGGAGGGTCGCTGTCCTCGAGCACCGGCGCGGTGAACACCGACACCCGCTGGTCGGTGCTCTCCGCATAGGCGAGCACGTGATCCTCCAGGCCGAGCCAGAGCTCCTTGGACTGGTTGAACCCGGCCGCCTGCGGAGCCGCGTTCGGGTAGAAGAAGGTCGCTTCGCTGGCCGCGCGGGCGGTGGCAGGCGGTCCCCAGCCCGGATCGCGTCGGCGCACGAGGTGTCCGCGGTCGAGATCGTTGCGGGCGTACACCTCGGGCCCGGTCTGCTCGTCGGGCCGCAGGCGTTCGTCCAGCCGCCAGTCGCCGGTGCGGGGGAGGCTCTGCAACGTGGCGCCGTCGATGTTCACGGCCGTGACCGCTGCCAGGCGCCGCTCAGGGTCGAGCAGCACCGTGAACCGGGGGTAAGGGAGTGTGCGCACGTCGTGCGCAGGGCGCGGGAGGGGGAGGGGCGTCCCGAGGAACTCCGCGTCGTAGCCGTCGCTCATGGTCCCATCGTGCACCGGGCCTCCGACGCGCACCCGTTCGATCTCGAAACAACGGGTCGAGTTTTGACATAGGTCAAACGATCCCCTACGGTCGAAGCATGGCTCAGGCACCGGATCGTGAAGAAGTCTCGGAGGCGATCGTGGGCTCGACCGCTGCGGAGATCTCCCAGAGCGTGCGCGACCTCGTCGAGCGCGGGGCCTATGCTCCGGGCGATCAGCTGCCGCCCGTGCGTTCCCTCGCGGCCCGCCTCGGCGTGAACCGGAACACGGTGCTGGCCGCCTATCGATCGCTGGTCACCGCGCGCATCGCCGCCACGGGCGGTCGCACCGGGACCACCGTGCTCGGGCCGGCGGAGAATCATGACGAGGGGTTCACCCCGGGCTCGGTGCTGCGCGACATCGGCAGCGGCAACCCCGATGCCGCGCGTCTTCCCGACCTCGCGGCCGCGTTCGCCACGGTCACCCCGGGGCACGTGCTCTACGGCGAATCGGTGATAGACCCCGACCTGGCCGAATGGGCGACCGACTGGATCGCCGCCGATCACCCGCGTCCGTTCCGGCTGTCGATCACCGCAGGAGCGGTGGACGCCGTCGAGCGTCTCCTCGCGCAGACGCTCGTGCAGGGCGACCGGGTCGGCCTCGAGGATCCGTGCTTCCTCTCCAGCATCCATACGGCGCGGCTCGCCGGATATGTGCCGGTCGCCATCCCGGTCGATCGCGAGGGCATGACCGTCGCGGGCCTGAGGGCTGCACTCGAGAGCGGTGCGCGCGCGATCGTCTGCACCCCTCGCGCGCACAACCCCACGGGCGTCGGCACCAGCGCGACCAGGGCTCTCGCGCTGCGCGAAGTCCTCGCCGACCATCCTCATGTCCTGGTCATCGAAGACGACCACTTCTCGCTGCTCGACCCCACGCCCTACGCCAGCATCATCGCGCCGACGCAGCAGCGATGGGCGCTGGTGCGTTCGGTGTCGAAGTTCCTGGGGCCGGACATGCGCCTGGCGGTCACGGCATCCGATCCGGTGACCGCGCGACGTCTCGCGTTGCGGCTCAGCCCCGGAACGATGTGGGTGAGTCATGTGATGCAGCGGCTTGCGGCAGCGATGCTGCGCGATGACGAGGTGCAGCGGTCGATCGTCGCAGCGGGCGAGCACTATGCCGGACGGAACGAGGCCTTCGTGTCGAAGCTCGATGCGCGCGGAGTCCAGGCGCAGGCGGACAGTGGCCTCAACGTGTGGGTCGATGTCCGCGACGATGCGACCAAGGTCGGTCGACGTCTCGCGTCGCGCGGGTGGCTCGTGCGGCCCGGCTCCGAGTTCGCCCTGGACACCGAGAGCGCGCAGGGCTCCACGTATCTCCGTCTGACCGTGCACGCCCTCGATGATGCCGAGGCTCAGCGACTCGTGGACGATCTCGTGGCTGTGGCCGGCGGGTCGCACTCGTCCGGAGCGGACGCATGATGGCCGGCCGGCCTCGGGGCGCCGAATCGCGCATCGGCCGCTCTTCGCGCCTGGAAGGTGTGCTGTACGACCTGCGTGGCCCGGTCGCCGACCGGGCGGCCGAGCTGGAGAAGCGCGGGGAGTCCATCCTCCGTCTCAACATCGGCAACCCGGCACCGTTCGGGTTCGATGCTCCTCCGGCCATCGTCGAGGCGCTCCGCTCAGCCCTGCCCCATGCGCACGGCTACTCCGAGTCCGCGGGGCTTCCGGAGACGCGCGAGGCGATCAGCGCGCACTATGCCCTCCGCCCGGGCTTCCCCGCGCTTGCCATCGATGACATCACCGTCGGCAACGGTGTCTCGGAACTCGTTGGCCTCACGCTGCAGGCGTTGCTCGAGCCCGGCGACGAGGTGCTGATCCCGAGTCCCGACTACCCGCTGTGGACGGCATCGACGGTGCTGGCCGGTGGGCGGGCGGTGCACTACCCGTGCATCGAAGCCGAGGGGTGGGCGCCGGACCTCGCGGCGATGGAGGCGTCGATCGGTCCTCGGACTGCGGCCATCGTCGTGATCAACGCGAACAACCCGACCGGCGCGGTGTACGGGCGACAGGTTCTCGAGCAGATCGCCGAGCTCGCGCGGCGGCATGGCCTGCTGCTGCTCTCCGACGAGATCTACGACCGCGTCGTCTACCCGGGGTTCGAGCACGTCTCAACTGCACAGGTCGCTCCTGACGTGCCCTGCGTCACCTTCGCGGGACTCTCGAAGACGCACCGGGTCGCGGGGTATCGCGCCGCGTGGATGACCGCGACCGGATTCCACTCCGACGATCCCTTCCTCTCCGGGGTGCGTCTGCTCGCCTCGATGCGCATGTGCGCCTCCGTTCCGGCGCAGCACGCGATCACCGCGGCGCTGACCCATGATGCCTCGCTCGACGAGCTGGTCGCGCAGGACGGACGGCTCACGCGGCAGCGGGATGCCGCACTCGACGCACTCGGCGGGATTGCCGGGTTGGACGTGCAGGTGGCGGGCGGGGGACTGTACCTGTTCCCCCGCCTCGACCCGGAGGTGCACGGCATCGTCGACGACGAGCGGCTGGTGCTGGACTTCCTCGACGCCGAGCGGATCCTCCTCGTGCATGGGCGGGCCTTCAATCTGCAGACTCCCGATCACCTCCGCATCGCCTTCCTCCCGGAGGCCGATGTGCTCACCGATGCACTCCGACGTCTCGGTGCCTTCCTGGACGGGTACTCACCGCCTCAGCGCTGAGCTCGTCCGACCCGGTGGAGTGACCGAGTGGCCAGGTCGCGGTCCGCAAGACCGTGCACGCAGGTTCGATTCCTGCCTCCACCTCTCAACGGCCCGGCGCCGGACGCACACCCTCAGGCGGCCAGCGTCAGCCACGTCCTCGGCGAGTGTCCGATGCGCTGGGCGAAGACCCGAGAAAAGGCGGAGGAGCTCGCGTAGCCGAGCTGCGCCGCGACCGCGCTCACCGACATGCCGCCACGCAGCTGCTCCTGTGCGATCGTGAGCCGCCACTCGGTGAGGTAGTCGCCGGGCGAGCGTCCGAGCACCTCCTTGAATCGCGCGGCGAACGCGCTGCGCGACATGTTCGCCGTGCGGGCGAGGGACTCCAGGCTCCACGCTTCCCCCGGTTCCTCGTGCATGGCGACGAGCGCGGGGGTGAGCCGCTCGTCGGCGAGGCCGGGGATGAGCCCCGGTGCGAGGTCGAGCTGCTCTGCGTGATCGAGCATCCATCGAAGCAGCTGGATGAGCACGACCTCGAACATGCGGTCCGCCACCAGCGGGCGTCCGCACCGCACATTGTCGACCTCAGAGAACATCAGGTCGAGTGCGGGGCCGAGAGTCTCGACCTCATCGAGGGGCAGCACGATCGACGATGGCAGTGTGCGGACCAGCGGGTGGGTCGCGCCGCCGTCGAAATCGAGAGTCGCGCAGGCGAAGTCGGACTCCTCGGTCGGCGCGTTCAGGAACGAGTGGTCGACCGGCCGCGGGAAGAACAGCAGGCTCGGCCGTGAGATGAGCGCGCGCTCGCTGCTGCCGTCGGCCCGACGATGCGTCACCTCCATCTCGCCTCGTCGCAGCACGTGCAGGAAACCGTGTCCACCGCTCGCCGGGAACACCGTCGTGCCGCACAGCGGCCCGTTGTGGAACAGCCGCGTGCGCACGCGGAACCGCTCGAGGAGGGGAGAGAGGCGATCGATATCGGACACGCTCCCAGTATCCAGGACGATATGTCATGAAAGCAAGACGTTATGGTGCGCATCGTCCGGTCGCTGTCGAAAGACTGGAGTCGGCTCGGATCCGGGCCGACTCGACAACCGAAGGAGCATCCCGTGCCCAACGTCCCTCTCATCGACCGCGACAACGCCACCGGAAACGTCAAGGAACAGCTTGATCAGATCGCCGGCGCCTTCGGGGCCGTGCCCGCGATGTTCCGCGCCGTCGCCAACTCTCCCGCGGCTCTCACCAGCATGTGGGGGGCGTTCGGCGCCTTCGGCGGCGGCTCGCTCGGTCCGGCCATCGGCGAGCAGATCGCCGTGGCCGTCGCCGACCGGAACTCCTGCCAGTACTGCCTCGCCGCGCACACCGCCCTCGGCAAGAAGGCGGGCCTCAGCCGTGAGGCCCTCACCGCCGCGCAGAGCGGCGAGTCCGACGACCCGCGCACCGCGGCGCTGCTCGCGTTCGCGCTCAAGCTGGTGGAGGAGCGCGGTCAGGTGTCGTCGGCGGATGTCGACGCGGTGCGCGCGCAGGGGTGGACCGACGAGCAGATCGTCGAGACGATCGCCCAGGTCGCGCTGAACCTGTTCACGAACTACGTGAACATCGCCCTCGACGTCCCGATCGACTTCCCGAGCGTGGCTCTTCGTCGCGCGAGCTGAGCGCTGTCGCAGAAGAAGGGGCCGGGTCCGCAGGGACCCGGCCCCTTCGTCGTCGCGGTCAGGCGGTGGGAGCGGGCAGTTCGACGGAATCCAACCATGTCGCGATGGCGGAACGGGCTGCCCTCTCGAGTTCCGGTCCGTAGGCCCTGGCGTCCTCGCGGATGATGCGCGGGTCGATGCCGTTGTGATGCAGCTCGTGCGCGTGGCCGATCAGCCAGCTCCCGATCGCGCGGTGGTCGGCCTCGAGGTGGAACTGCAGGGCGAGCACGGTGCCCGTGCTGAACGCCTGGTTCGGGAACCCGGGGGTGGACGCCAGCCGGCGAGATCCGGCCGGGATCGTGAACGCGTCTCCGTGCCAGTGCAGCACGGGCATGCCGTCGAGTGCGCGCAGCGGTGAATCGAGGCCGTCCTCGGTCAGATCGAGCGGTGCGTAGCCGATCTCGACCTGACCGGTCGCGTGCACCTGCGCCCCCAGCGCCTCGGCGATCAGCTGTGCTCCGAGGCATACCCCCAGCAGCGGCCTGCCGGAGCGGAGCCGATGGGCGACGGCCTCCTTCGAGGCGTGCAGGAGCGGATACCCATCGGCGTCGTGCACGCCGATCGGGCCGCCCAGCACGATCATCAGATCGGCATCGTCCACGCGTTCGATGTCGATGGCCTCGGTGCCGAGGTCGACGTACTCCACGCGAAAGCCGCGTTCGCGCAGGAGTGGCCCGAGGATGCCGAGGTCTTCGAAGTGCACGTGGCGGAACGCGAGCGCCGTGCGCTCGCGCGGCTCGGGAATCGTCATGCGGACAGCCTTTCTGCGACGTACTCGGTCAGCTCGGTGAGACGGTGCGAGTATCCCCACTCGTCGTCGTACCAGGCGGAGATCTTCACCTGCGAGCCGATCACGCGGATCAGACCGGCGTCGAGGATCGAGGAATGCGGATCGATCACGGTGCCGGCGACCGCGATCTCATCGTCGGCGCAGCGCAGGATCCCCTTGAGCGGGCCCTCCGCGGCCGTCTCGTAGGCGGTCCTGACCTCATCGGCGGTGACCGGTCGGGACGCCGTGACCGTGAGATGCGTGATCGAACCGCTGATGGCCGGCACCTGCAGAGTGTGGCTGTCGAGTCGGCCGTCGTCGAGCTCGGGCAGGACGCGACCGATCGCGGACGCGGCTCCTCCACTGCGCGGCGTGATCTTTCCGCCCTTCGCCTCCTTCCCCATCGCGGACCGCGGGTCCGCGTGGGGGGCGTCCTGCACCTGGAGGTCGGATGACTCGGCACGGATGGTCGTCATCAGTCCGGAGTCGATGCCGAACGCCTCGTGGAAGACCTTGGCGACCGGGGCCAGGCAATTGGTCGTGCAGGACGCGCTGGAGATGACGTGGTGTCGGGCCGGGTCGTAGGTGTGCTCGTTGACGCCGAGCATGATGGTGCCGTCGTCGTCCGGAGTCGGAACCGTCGTGATCACCTTCTTCGCGCCGGCCGTCAGGTGCGTGCGTGCGTCGTCGGCCCCCGCAACGGACGCCGTCGCCTCGATGACGATGTCGACTCCGAGCTCACGCCAGGGCAGCCGCAACGGATCGCGCTCGGAGAGCATGCGGACCGCGTGTCCGTTGAGGAAGAGGTGGTCGTCGTCGTACCGCACGCCGCGCGTCGACGGCCCACTGCTGCCGTCGCTGCGCAGGAGATCCGCGATGGCGCGTGGCCCCCGCGGGTCGTTCACGGCGACGAGGTCGAGCTCCGATCGACGCGCGAGCAGAAGTCGGAGCTGATTGCGGCCGATTCGGCCCAGTCCGTTGATGGCGATTCTCTTAGGCATTCGTGTCCCCTCCGCGGCGCGGTCCCCCCGTGCCGGTGCTAGCTTTGACCTATGCCAAAATTATCACACGTGCGCAGCGGGGATTCCTGGGAGTTCGGACCGGCCGGACTGCTGTTCGACTGCGATGGCGTCCTCGTGGACTCGGTCCTGGCCGCAGCGCCCGCCTGGGATGCCTGGGCCCGCCGGCATGCTCCCTCCTTCGACTTCCTGCGCGATGCGCCGCACGGCATGCGGCCGAGCGAGGTCGTGGCCGGCCTGGTGGGGCGGGAGGCCGCGGAAGAGGCCACGGCGGAACTGGTCGCGCTGGAGGTCGAGGCGGCCGTGCACACCCGGGAGGTCGGAGGAGCGTCGCGGCTGGTGGGTGCGCTTCCGCGCGACCGCTGGGCGGTGGTGACGAGCAGCAACCGCGCCGTGGCTCTGGCGCGGTTGCGCAGCTCCGGTATCGCGCTTCCACCGGCGTTGGTCGCGGCGGAAGACGTTCCCCGGGGGAAGCCGGAACCCGACCCCTATCTTCTCGGCGCCTACCTGCTGGCGCGCCGCGCTGAGGACTGCATCGTGTTCGAGGACTCCGTGCCGGGGATCCGCTCGGCGCGCGCGGCGGGTGCCGGGTTCGTCGTCGGGGTCGGAGCGGCGTCGTCGGGAGGCGACCCCGACCTGGTCGTGCCCGACCTCCACCGCGTGTGCTGGCGGGAGGGCGCACTCGTCATCGACGCGACGGGTGCACCCGGCTGAGTCGTCAGGCGAGTGTCGCCAGTGCTCGGTCGATCACGTCCATCGCGACCTCGATCTGATCGTCGGTGGTCGTGAGAGTCGGCAGGAATCGGATGACGTTCGCGTCGCTGCCGGCCGTCAGCAGCAGGATGCCGTGCTGGGCCGCGTAGGCCGCGATCGCGGAGGCGGCTCCCGCGGCGGGGCGCGAGGTGGCGGGATCGGTGAGTTCGAAGGCGTACATGGCGCCGATCCCGCGCACATCTCCGATCAAGGGGTGGTGCGAGGCGAGGGTGGTGAGGTGCTGCCGGAGGCTGCCTCCGATGCGCAGGGCTTCCGCGAAGAAGGGGCCGTGCTCGAGCTCATCGAACACGGCCAGGGCCGCGGCGATGGAGACGGGGTTGCCGCCGAAGGTTCCGCCGAGGCCGCCGGGGTCGGGGGCGTCCATGATGTCGGCGCGTCCGGTGACGCCAGCGAGTGGGAGTCCTGCTGCGATGCCCTTGGCCGTGAGGACGAGGTCGGGGACGACGTCGAAGTGCTCGCTCGCGAACCACGTCCCCGTGCGTCCGAGCCCGGTCTGGATCTCGTCCGCGATGAACACCACACCGTTGCGCGTGCACCAGTCCTGCAGTGCGGGCAGATAGCCGTCGGCGGGGACCACGAACCCGCCCTCGCCCTGGATCGGCTCTGCGATGACGGCGGCCAGGTCGGAGGTGCCGATGCGCTGCTCGAGGTGGGCGATCGTGCGCTCCGCCGCCTGCTCCCCGGAGAGGCCGTCCCGGTACGGGTAGGAGTTGGGCACGCGGTGGATGTCGGACGAGAAGGGGCCGAACCCGGTGCCGTACGCGGCCTTGTGGTTCATGGCGAGAGTGAGGTTGGTGCGTCCGTGGAAGGCATGGTCGAGGGCGGCGACCGCGCGCCTGCCGGTGTGCCGTCGAGCGATCTTGACCGCGTTCTCGACGGCCTCCGCGCCCGAGTTCACGAACACCGAGCGCTTCTCGTGATCGCCGGGGGTCTTCTCGGAGAGGCGCTCGGCCAGCCTGACGTACCCCTCGTACGGCGTGACGGTGAAGAGCGTGTGCGTCACCTGCTCGAGCTGCGCGGCGGCGGCCGCGACGGCGGCGGGATTCCCGTGTCCGATCGTGGTGACGCCGATGCCGCTGCCGAGGTCGAGGAGGCGATTGCCGTCCACGTCGGTGACCCAGGGGCCGTCCGCGTGCGCGATGTACACCGGCAGCACGCTGCCGACTCCTCGGGCGACGGTCTGCCTGCGTCGCTCGTGGAGGGCTCGACTGCGCGGTCCCGGCACATCGGTCAGCAGCAACGGGGCGGAGGAGTGATCGGGAAGCACGCGGGGCGCGGACATGGGGGCTCCTTCGGTGAGCGGCGGTGAGCGGCGGACATCGCCGACGAAACGGCCTAAGACTATGTTAGTGTTTGACCTATGTCAAAGTTGGATGCACCGATCGGCGCCGACGAGCGCTACCCCACGGCGGTCACCGTCGACGACTTCCGGCATAACCTCGCGAGCGTCGAATCGCGCATCGCCGAGGCAGCGCGGCGGGCGGGGCGCGATCCGCGTGAGGTGACCCTGCTCCCGGTGAGCAAGACGGTCCCGACCGAGCGCGTCCGCGTCGCGATCCGCTCGGGCATGCGGCTGCTGGGCGAGAACAAGGTGCAGGAGGCAGTGCGCAAGAACGGGGAGACCGCCGACCTCGATGTGTCGTGGTCGATCATCGGGCACCTGCAGACCAACAAGGCCAGAGATGTGGCCGCGTTCGCCACCGAGTTCCAGGCTCTCGATCGGTTGCGGGTGGCCGAGGCGCTCGACCGACGTCTGCAGGCCGCCGGCCGCAGCCTCGACGTCTTCGTGCAGGTGAACACCTCGGCCGAGGATTCCAAGTTCGGGATGCCACCGGAGGAGCTTCCCGCGTTCCTGGAGGCACTGCCCTCCTATGGGACGCTCCGCGTGCGGGGACTGATGACCCTCGCCATCCTCACCCCGGACGACGCCAGGGTGCGCGAGTGCTTCTCGCTGCTGCGCACGCTGCGGGACCAGGCCAGACAAGACGCGCCCGACCTCATCGGGGCGGGCGAGCTGTCGATGGGGATGTCCGGGGACTACGAGATCGCCGTCGAGGAGGGCGCCACGTGCGTGCGCGTCGGACAGGCGATCTTCGGTGCCCGCGCGCTGCCAGACAGTCACTACTGGCCGGAAGGCTGACGACACGTGCTGCGGACCGTTCGCGCCTACCTCGAACTGACCAAACCCCGCATCCTGGAACTCCTCCTCGTCACCACGATCCCCGTCATGGTGTTCGCCGCCGACGGACGGCCCGACATCGCTCTCCTGGGCGCGGTGCTCGTGGGCGGGGCACTGAGTGCCGGTTCCGCCGGGGCGTTCAACATGTACTTCGAGCGCGAGAGCGATGCGGTCATGGAGCGCACGGCCCGGCGCCCCCTGGTCACGGGCGTCGTGTCCGCGCGCGCCGGTCTGATCTTCGCGACCGTGCTCGGAATCTCCTCCGTGGGGTCGATGCTCACCTTCGTCGGCACCCTGCCCGCCGCGTTGTCCACCGCCGGCCTCGTGCTGTACGTGGTCTTCTACACCCTGCTGCTGAAGCGTCGCACCGAGCAGAACATCGTCTGGGGCGGGGTCGCTGGGTGCATGCCCGTGCTCGTCGGCTGGACCGCGGTGCGCGGCGCTCTCGAATGGCCGGCGGTGATCCTGTTCCTGGTGGTGTTCTTCTGGACGCCTGCGCACTACTGGCCGCTCTCGATCCGTTACCGAGACGACTACCGCCGGGCCGGCGTCCCCATGCTCGGTGCCACGCGCCCGCCGTCGTTCGTCGCCATCAGGGTGATCGGCTTCGCGGTGGTGACGGTCGTGTGCTCGCTCATCCTGCCCTTCGTCGCGGAGGTGAGCCTGCTGTACTGGACGGTGGCTCTGGGGCGGGCGCGGGGTTCGTGGTGTCCGCGTCGCTGATGCGGTCACGGGCTCGGCGGGGTGGCGAGCTGCGCCCGATGCTCGTCTTCCGGGCGTCGATCGTCTACCTCGCCGCACTGTTCCTCGCGGTGGGCGTCGATCCTCTGCTGACGCCCTGAGTGCGCGGCGCCTTCAGTCCTCGGTGCGGAAGCCTGCGGGCTTGTGTGTGCCGTCGCAGAAGGGCTTGAGGGCCGACAGTCCGCAGCGGCACAGCGCGACGGTGCGGCGGTGGGAGGGGATCGGCGTGCCGTCGGCGGCGTGCAGCTCGACGGCACCGCGGACGAGCAGCGGACCGTCCGGGTACGGAGTGATCGTCGCCGGTTCGTGGTCCGCGCTCATGATGACGCCCTCGTGCGCAGCGAAGAGGAATCCGCCGACCAGGCCTCCAGGATGTGTGCGCCTCCCCATCCGTCCACCGTCAAGCAGGCGGCTGCACCGAACATGATGTCTGGCAGCAGCTCCGGGTGGTCCTCGGCGAGGCTGCCTGCGAGGTCTCGGGCGGCGATCTGCTCATGCACGGCGTCGGCCTCGACGTGCTCGTCGAAGTACGCCGTGACGTCGGTGGGGAAGTCCAGGCGGCGCAGACCGTCGGCATACAGGCGGCAGGGGATGGACGAGGTCATCTCGTAGGCTGCCAGATGACCGACGATCGATCCGACGAGCCGACGGTTGAGTCCGAACATCGACATCATGTTGAGCGACGCGAGGGTGACGGCGGGGAGATCGTCGACGTACGCGCCGTAGGTGTCATCCAGGCCGGCTGCGCGCATGGCGCGCGCGAAGAGGGCGGCGTGCACGCGGTGCGGTCGGCCGCCGCCGTACTCGTCGGACTGGATCTCGACCAGAGCCGCCTTGGCCCGTCCGTCGAGTCGGGGAATCGCCCAGGAGTGCGGGTCCGCCTCGCGGAGCGTGTACGCCGAGCGCTGGATGAGCATCTCCCGCGCCTGGGACTTCGTGGCCTTCTTCACGAAGTAACGAGAGAGGCTCGGGCCGGTGTCCGCTTCGGCGAGTGCGAAGAGCGCCCGCCCGACGGCGTCCACGGTCGGCTCCGGCAGCTCCGGCATCGGGATTCTCGCGCGCAGTTCCCGCTCGAACGCCGACTCGAGCGTGCGGCGGGTCGCGAGGAGCGCCGGGTCCCACTCGAGCTCGGGATCGAGTGCCGACAGTGATCCGTAGGCGGATGCGTAGAGCACGAAGAGGGCGAGCTGGATGTCGTCGTCACGGGAGACGTCAGCGCAGGCCGCTGCGGCTTCGTCGGCGAGAGCGGCGTGGTCGGCGTGACGATCGACTCCGGTGAGATGCGAGATGACGGCGCGGCTCACCGGGCCGCGGTCGTGGAAGGGGAGTCTCGGTGCGGACGCCCGGGGTGATGCCGGTACAGTCGCCGTGGCGGAAGAGGTCATGTGTCGTGCTCCTGATCGATGCGGACCCTCGTATCCTGCGGGCTCGGATGAGATCGGGCCAGGGACTTGACGAGCGCGCATCGACCGGGCAAGCGGGGCAGGCATGGAAGCCCGCGCGGATGCACGGAGCCGGCTACCGGCAGGACTCGAATGCGTAGCCGTCGTCGTCGGGGGTGACGAGGTCGCGGTCCCGCAGCACCATCGATGCCGGCGAGGCGTCGTCCGTGCACATCTCGGCGAAGGGCCGCGGAAGCTCATCGGTGTACTCGATGTCGATCACGCGCTCGCCGTAGACATCGGTGTACGCCGCGCACTCCTCGTACGCCGCGCACTCCTCGGTCACCGCGAAGTCGAAGCCGGCGTGCTCCTGCAGCGCGGGGGCATCCTCGGCGGCGTTCTTCTGTCCCGCTGCCAGCCCCACATCGTGCGCCGCCTCGACGAGGAGTGCGGCCAGCGCGAGGTTGTCATCGAGCGAGAGGGCTCCCTTCGACCGCGAGTACGAGTCGAGGTTGTCGAACTCGACGGCATCGAACCCGTCATCCGCGCAGTGCTCGATCCAGGGGATCACGGTGTCGGCGATCTGCTCCCGGCGCTGCGCGGTCGACGTGTCGAGCAGCGCCTCGTCGGGCCAGTCCGGGTCGAAGACGACATGTCCGTCGCGCTGCAGCAGCAGATCATCGGGCCAGGTGTCGAGTTCTCCCGGTTGTGTCTGGAATCCGTTGACGTAGCAGACCGAGTACACACCGGCCGCGGGCTCCGCGGTGCGGTCGCGCCCGACCACGCCGACGCCGGAGGACGGATCGTAGGCCCCGCCGAGCTGATAGTCCGGCGTGGCGCCGGAGGGAGGAAGGGCGACGGAGGACGGCGGGTCCGCGGGCGCCGCGCACCCGCCGAGAGTGAGGAGGAGGGCGACGCCGGCCGCTGGCCAGGCACTCCGGAGCAACCGATTCAGCGTGCCGCTCCGTACAGCTCCGCGATCTCCTTCGACCCCATGCCCTGCGCATAGGTCGGATGCTGGGGCCATCCCTCCGGAACGTCCTGCCATTGCTCCTGTCGACCGTAGGGGAGCAGATCGACAAGACCCTGCAGGTAGCTCAGCCGCTCCGTGCCGCGGCCGTCGGTGTGCCAGGTGCGGTACACGGTGTCGCCGTCGCGCAGGAACACGTTCACGCCGAACCCCGCGTTCGGCGGGGCGTCCACATCGGCCCCGAACGTGCTGTCGGCGCTCGAGTACCACTGCATGCGGTTGCCCACGCGTTCGCGGTAGGCCAGGGCTTCCTCGATCGGACCGTTCGTCACGATCACGAAGCGCGCGTCGTAGTAGCGCTCGAGCACGTCGAGCCGCGTGAACTGCGAGGTGAAGCCGGTGCAGCCGGGACACTGCCATTCGCTGCCGTCCGACCACATGTGGTTGTAGACGATCAGCTGGGATCGTCCGTCGAAGATATCGGCCAGGCGTACCGGACCCTCGGCGCCGACCAGCGTGTAGTCGGGCAGCTCGACCATGGGCAGGCGTCGTCGTTGCGCGGCGATCGCGTCGAGCTCCCTGGTCGCGGCCTTCTCGCGCACGCGCAACTCGTCGAGCTCACGGCGCCAGGTCTCGGCGTCGACGACAGGGGGAAGGGGCTGTGCTGTGCTCACGGTGACCTCCGGATGCTGAGCGATGCGTCCAGTCTGCGCGCGGCCGGGGACACGGTCAATGCGGGAGCGGTCCCGTCGATGCGGTGTCGGCGGGGAGCGCCTCGCTCGGATTGCGGCGGATGCCGATCCACGACACCACGCCGCCGATCACGAGCAGGGTGGCCGTGACCCAGGCGGCGCTGTGGAACCCGTCGAGGTCGAGAGTGCCGCCGACGATGGTCGACAGCATCGCGACGACGAGCAGCCCGGCCACACGAGATACCGCGTTGTTGACGGCCGAGGCGATGCCCGAATGGTTCTCGTCGATGGCACCGAGGATCGCGGCCGTGAGCGGTGCGACCGTGAGCGAGAGGCCGAGACCCATCACGATCATCGCCGGCAGAACCTGCCACCAGTAGTCGAAGTCTGCGGACACGAGGAGCAGCATCAGAGCGCCGACGGCCATCAGCAACGGGCCGACCGTCATGAAGATGCGGGGTCCCCACCTGCCGGCCCACTGACCAGCACGCGAGCTGATCAGGATCATCAGGATCGTCATCGGCAGACTCGCCAGGCCCGCGGCGGTGGCGCTGAGTCCTGCGCCCTGCTGCAGGTAGACCCCGACCACGAAGCCGTTGAGCGACAGTGCTGCGTAGACGAAGAGCGTCGCGAGGTTGCCCCACCCGAAGTCGCGCACCCGGAACAGCCAGAGCGGCATGAGCGGCGAGGCGGAGTGCTGCTGCCGCCACAGGAACAGTCCGAACAATGCGGCGCCGGCGATCGCGGGGATCCAGATCGCGGGCGACTGCCACCCCATGTTGGGCTGCTCGATGAGTGCGAAGACGACGGCCCCGAGCCCGATCGCGCACAGGGCCCCGCTCCACCAGTCGACCTTGACGCCGCGGGGGTGCTCCGGCAGATGCAACCGGGCGAGGAGCAGCAGGGTGATCCCGATCGGGATGACGTTGATGAGGAACACGAAGCGCCACGAGAGGTAGTCGACGAACAGTCCCCCGAGCAGCGGACCGACCAGCTGCGCCCCCGTGGTGAAGGCCGTCCAGACGCCGATGGCGCGCGATTGCACGTCGGCCCGCATGGTGGCCGTGATGAGGGCGAGCGAGCTCGGTACGAGCAGGGCACCGGCGGCGCCCTGCGCGGCGCGGGCGACGATCAGCATGAGCGGATCGACAGCCGCCGCCACGGCGATCGAGGCGATCCCGAAGGCGATGAGTCCGATGCGCATGACGAGCACCCGGCCATAGGCGTCGGACACCGATCCGGCCAGCAGGATCAGGGCGCTCAACGTGATCAGGTAGGCGTCGACGACCCACTGCTGGGTGGTGATGCCGCCGCCGAGCTCGCGACTGATCGCCGGGAGTGCGACGTTCACGACCGTGCCGTCGAGGAAGGTCACGAACGACGCGAGCACCGCGATCGAGATGACGAGTCTTTGGAGCGGGGCGAAGGTGGCCACAGGCCGACACTACTCCCGGTGGCCGACGTCGGGGCCGGGCGCCTCATGGTGTGGGCGTGGAGACCGTGAGTACAGGGGGATCCGCCGGGAGCGGTGACGGCGTCCCTGCGCGCAGGAGCTCGGCGAGCTTCGACGGCCCGCCATCCGCGGCGGCCCGGCGTTGGCGATCAGCGCCCGTGCCGGACGCACGCAGCCGGGCGATCCCGTCGCGGACCCTGTCCTCGTCGTCGAGCTCGCGGAGCGCGGGAGCGATCGCTGCCAGCAGCCGGTCGGCAAGCAGCCACGCGTCCTCCGGCTTCCCGGTCGCCGGATCGAGCAGACGGGCGGCCATGCCGTGCCGCGCGGCCGTCCACATCGAGGCGTCGATGCCGTCCACGCCGATGTCCGCGTGCGGCAGATCGTCGGTGAGCACGATCGCGCGGGAGAGGAGCGCTGCGAACACCGCGTCCTGGGCGGAGAGCTGCGCGTCGAAGACCCTGAGCTCGACCGTCGGATACCGCTCCGACAACCGCGCCGACCACGACAGCGAGGCCGCATCGGCGATGGCACCCACGTCGATGAGTCGCTGCACATCCGCGCGGTAGGCGTCGTAGTCGCGGAAGTGCGGGGGCGTCCACGACGAGGGCAGCCGACGGATCAGGATGCTGCGCCAGCTGGCGAAGCCGGAGTCGCGGCCGTGCACGAACGGGCTGTTACCGGTGAGAGCCAGCAGCACGGGGAGCCACCCGCGCACGCGGTCGAGCGCACGCACCCTCTCCTCGTCGTCGGTGACCTCGACGTGCACATGGAGACCGTTGACCTCGTGGTCGCGCGTGAGGTGTCCGAGGTGCGCGGCGACCTTGTCGTAGTGCGGTGAGGGCGACACCGCTGAGGAGCGCGTCGTGGCGAACGGTGTGCCGGTGCCGGCGGCGATGGCGTGCTGGTCGCCGGCGTGCCACCCGATGAGTCCGCGCAGGTGCGACAGCTGCTCCGTGGCGGCCTCAGCCGTCGATACCGGTTCGGTGAGGCACTCGATCTGCGAGGTCAGGTACTCCTGCGTGACCTCGCCTCCCGTGCTGAGGCGGGTGATGCGCTCGCGTGTGCCGGCGGCGAGACTCACGGGCGCCAGCGAGTGCTCATCGAGGAAGAGGAACTCCTCCTCGATGCCGAAGCGGGGCATCCCCGTCCTCAGTGATTCCTGAGCGCGGAGATCAGCTCGGACTTCCGCTTGCCGCTGTAACCGGTCAGACCGAGCTCCTTCGCCCGCGCGCGCAGCTCCTTGACCGTCCAGTCCTCGTAGTCGCCGTGCTCCCCGCCGCGTCGGCCGACCGCGCTGCGACCTTCCCTCGCCGCGGCGTTCGAGATGCGCGCCGCCTTCTCCTTCGAGGCGCCGTCGTCCCTGAGCTCCTCATACAGCTCGGGATCCTTCAGCGAGTTGTTGCGTCGTCCTGGCATGAAATCTCCTCCTTCGCGCACTCGGGGGGCCGAAGTCAACCCCCTCTGACAGAAGTCCCTCCGCGGATAGCGTGAAGGCACCACAGTCGGGCGTCCGCGCCTGCCGAAAGAAGGGAAAGACCGATGAACATCCTCCTGATCATCGTCATCGTCGTCGCCGTGATCCTCGCGATCACCGGAGGACTGGTGCAGTCGCTCCAGTTCCTCCTGTGGGTCGGACTCGTCCTCCTCGCGATCGCGGTGATCGCCTGGTTGATCCGAGCGATCAGCGGCAGCCGCAAGGTCTGACAACGCAGTAGGTCTGACCCCATCGAGGTGAGGCCCGCCCATCGGCGGACCTCACCTCTTCGGTGTCCGGGGCCTGTTACTTCTCGAACGCGTCCCGGACGTTCTCGCCCGTCTTCTGGGCGGCGTCCTTCACGTTCTCCCCGGCCTGCTTCGCGGAGGCCTTGACCTGGTCGGCCTTGCCCTCCGCTTCGAGCTTCTCGTTGTCGGTGAGCTTTCCGACGCCTTCCTTGACCTTTCCGGCGGCCTTCTCGGCGGCGTTCTTGATGTCGTCTGCAGCACTCATGCGGTGCTCCTCTCCTCGTCGGATCGATTAACTCCGAGGCTCTCATGTCCCGAGGGAAGCGGCCACGGGATTGACAATCCGCCGCGCACATGACAATGTTCCGACGCCATCGACGCACGGGCGTCGAAGGACTAGCCTGGCGCCAGGCGGGTGGTCCTGCCCGCGGACTCGACCAGGAAGCGGTGTGCGATGGACTCGATGATGATGGGCGCCATGTCGAACAACATGGAGTCGATGCCCGACATGCAGATGATGGACATGGCGGTCATGCAGGCGTGCATGGATGCGTGCGCCGCCTGCGAGCAGGCCTGCACGGTGTGCTCGACGCAGCTGATGGACTGCGCACCGGCCTGCATGAACTGCGCCGACATGTGCAACACCATGATGCGGTCGATGATGCGGATGCAGGGGATGACCCCTGCCTCGATGATGGCGATGCTGAACGCCTGCATCGCGATGTGCAAGGCGTGCATGGATGCCTGCGCTCGGCACGCGGACGACAGCGAGGCGTGCCGGATGTGTGCTCAGGCGTGCGAGGCGTGCATGGACGCCTGCTCCGCCATGAAGGACATGCTGATGGCGAGCGCCTGAGACGAGCCGGTCCGGCGGTGACGCCGTCGCAGGTGGGTGCGAGTGATCAGACGGTCGCGACGTTGAACTGCGTGCCGCCGACGGCCAGCACTCCATAGCGCTGGTGCAACGCGACCGGGGTTCCCGCGGCAGCTTCGAGTGCCGCACCTGCCCCGTTCCACAGCGTGTGCGTTTCGCCGTCGAGCGTGCGCACGACGAGGTCGCCGGAGACGGCGTCGGCCTGCTCGACCAGCGCATCGATCCATTCGGACGGCGTCGCCGAGGCGATCCGCGCCTGGATGAGGTGCAGGGCGTGGCCGGGGGCGAAGGACGAGCACCGGCCGCCGTGACTGCACATGCACGCTGCACGCTCGCGCACCGGGAGGGGCGAAAGGCGGTTCAGCGGCGTGGACACGGGGGACTCCTTCTCGTTCGTCGTTCCGGAAAGACTAGGTCGGTCGTCCTGCGACGCCCAGAGGAGCCGACACGGACGGAAACAAACGGGTGTAAGCTCGCCGGGTGCTGTCGTCGATGAGCGCCCTCGCGGCGCAGAGCGGAGCTGCAGGCGCCTTCCGCGCCGCAGACAGAGGCTGAGGACCCACCGGAGGCGGAATCCCCGTCCCCGGTGCCGTGTCGTACCCGGTGGTCACTGCCGGGCCTTCCTCCTGTCGATTCGCCTTCGCGGCGACCTCTCTGAAAGCACTCACCCTCATGCGTCCCATCGACGAGCGCGCAATCCGCGCCTCCTTCCTCAACGCCTCCCGCAAAGAGGTGTCCGACCTGACCCTGCCGCCCGGTTTCGCCGAGATCGACTTCGACCGTCTCGACTTCCTCGGCTGGGCCGACCCGAAGATGCCCCGCCGTGCCTACGTCGTCACCTGGATCGACGACGCACCCGTCGGCGTCTTCCTGCAGCGCGCTGAGCAGCGTGTGATCGCCAGGGCACAGTGCTCCTGGTGCGAAGACGTGACGCTCCGCAATGATGTGCAGCTGTACGTGGCCCGGAAGGCGGGACCCGCCGGGCGCAAGGGCGACACCGTCGGCGTGCTCACCTGTGCCGAGTTCGGCTGCAACCGCAACGTGCGGATCCTGCCGCCGCTGGCCTATCAGGGGTTCGACCGGGAGTTCGCCCGCGACCTGCGCATCCTCCGGCTGCAGGAGCACGTGGCAGGCTTCCTCGCCGCAGTGGCGGGCTGAACGGGCTAGGACACCCTCGATCGCACGTGCGCCCAGGCGGGTGCCGCCAGCTCCGCCGACCGACGCGCGAACTCGTCGAAGCTGCGACGGCCGGGCCAGCCGGGCGGCAGCATCGACGGGGGAAGCCCCGGGTCGGTGTATGGCAGCACCCGCCAGCGGTCGATCAGCTGCACGTACGCGGCGAACGGCTCGCGGGGCAGCGTCGTGAGGGAGTTCTGGAAGGCGAGGTGCTCCTCGCGCAGCGCCTCCAGATCCCACCACTGCGCTGCCGCGTCGACCAGGGTGCCGGCGGGCAGCGGAGCCGATGCGGGGAACAGCGTCGCCCACCGACGCGCGTCGAGGTCGTCGAGGATCTGCTCCACCTCGGCCTGAAGGTGGCCGGGGCAGATCCACAGGGCGGGGGACACGATGCCCGCTCCGATCCACTGCAGTCTTCGCCGCAACTGGTGGCGCACGCTCCTGGCGCTCTCCGGGATCGAGAACGACACCAGGCACCAGGGGTCGGCGTCGGTCATCTCCTGCATCTCGAAGATGCGCCTGTCGCCGCGCTCCAGCATCGGGATCGCCGCCGGGTTGAGCCGGTAGCCGATCTGCCCCTCCCGTGCGCCGAGCAGCAGCCCCTTCTGCTTCAGGCGTGCGATACCCGTGCGCGCCGCGGCAGCGTCGATGCCGAGGTCACCGGCGAACGCGACCAGGTCGGCAGCGGAGATCCACCCGCCGAGCGGACGGAGGAAGACGCCGATGAAGGTCCGCAGCAACGAGGCGATGCTGCCGGGGCGTGCGTCGATGTCGTCGAGCACGGGGGTGGGAGCGATGTCAGAGGTCACCGGACTCCAGCGCATCGCGTACGGCGAGCACACCGGTGACGGTCTCGACGTGCGAGGTGCTCAGGGGGGAGAGACCCAGGCGGATGCCGTCCGGGAACCGGAAGTCGGGGATGATGCCGTCGGACCACAGCCGCCGCGTGACCTCGCGGAAGTCCGGGTGACCGATCGTCACGTGGCCACCCCGCTGCTCGGCGTCGCGAGGGCTGAGCAGGCGGACGCCGAGAGGAGCGAGCACCTCGTCGTAGGCGCGGACCGCGAGATCGGTCAACGACTGCGACTTGGCCCGCACGCCCGCGATCGTGGACTGCTCGATGAGGTCGAGCATTCCCTGCATGGCCAGCATCGAGATGACGGGAGGGGTGCCGCTGAGCAGCTGGCGGATGTCGCCGGAAGGCACGTACTCCGGTCCCATCGCGAAGATGTCCGCCGCACTCCACCATCCCTGGATCGGCTGACGCAGCACGCCCTGGAGACCGCGGCGCAGGTAAGCGAAGGCGGGCGAGCCCGGCCCGCCGTTCAGGTACTTGTAGGTGCAGCCCACGGCCATGTCGACACCCCACTCGTCGAGCTGCATCGGGATCACGCCGGCCGAGTGGCACAGGTCCCACATCATCAGGGCGCCGACGCCGTGCGCAGCCGCGGTGATGCCCGGCATGTCGGCCAGAGCCCCCGAGCGGTAGTCGACGTGGCTCAGCGACACCAGGGCGGTGCGCTCGGAGAGGACGGCCTCGACATCGGCGACCGACACCCCGTGCACGGGGTCGGGCTCGATCCAGCGCAGCGTCATCCCGGTCTCCGCCGCGACGCCTTCGGCGAGGAAGCGGTCGGTGGGGAAGTTGCCCGCCTCGATCACGAGCTCGGTGCGCGCGGGGTCGGCGGCAGCGGCGGCACGCATGAGCTTGTAGATCAGCACACTCGTCGAGTCGGCCACCACGGTCTGGCCGGCCGCGGCGCCCAGCGCGACGCGTCCGATGCGGTCACCCAGCTCCATCGGCAGCGCCATCCACTGCTCGTCCCAGGACCGGATCAACCGCGTGCCCCAGTCGTCGCGTACGAAGGCCGCGAGCTTCTCCGGCATGTCGCGCAGCGGGCGCCCGAGCGAGTTGCCGTCGAGATACGCGTCGACGCCCGGTGCCTCGGAGAAGGCGTCGAGGTGAGCGCGCAGCGGGTCGTTCCCATCGAGGGCGCGAGCGTGCTCGAGCAGGGAGGCGTCGGGAGTCGTGGTCATGTCACACCTTCAGGTCGGCGGGGGTGAGGGGGCGGGCGTCGAGGGGGTCGAACGACGAGGAACTGCTGACGGGGAGGAGCAGGAGCACCGATCCGGAGTCGAGCGGATCCACGGGGGCGAGCGCTCGCAGGAGGGCCGCGTCGTCGACTCCGGCCTCGCGAAGGGCACCGACCTCGTGCGGGTTAAGGTCGACAGGCATCGGTCCGTTGCCCAGGTCGGTGCCGTAGAGCACGGTGCCGCCCGCGGCGTGGAACCGGCGCACGTTGTCGATCGCGGTCGCACGCTCGGGGTCGTCGTGGATCGCGAGCGTCGAGATCCACGAGGCGGAGGCCGCCTGACGCACGATCTCGTCATCGTCGAGGCGCTCCGTGAACGGGGCGTGGGCGAGCCTGGCCGCGCCGAGATCTACCACCCGCTGCGCTTCACCCGCACCTTCGGCGTGCGCGACGACGGGGAGGTCGTGGTCGGCCGCGACCCGGACGATCGCGCGGAACAGCTCGTCGGTGAAGACCGGCCCTGCGCCGCTGTTGCTGGTGACCTTGATGCAGGTGGCACCCGCATCCGCCATCCCGGAGACCGTGGCTGCGGCAGAGTCCGCGTCCGTGATCTCGCGGACCGATCCCTCCGGCGCCCAGTCCCGGTCGGAGGGGTAGCCACCAGGAGCGGTCAGGAACGCCCCGGCGAAGTCGATCTCGACGTGGTGGCGGGCGGTGGGCGTGAGCTGACGCAGCACCTCGGGGTTTCCGCCGAGGTCGACCACACGGCCGAGGCGAGACCCTGCCAGCAGAGTGTGGTCCACCAGCTGCAGGTGCACGTGGTGGTCGGTGAATCCGCCCGTGATGACACCTCCGATGCGGGGGAGTCCGGGGGTGGGGCGCTCGCCGCGCAGGCGCACACGTCCGTCGACGAGCTCGACGACGCCCTCGCGCCACGCGCTCCCGTCGAAGAACGTCGCAGCGTGCATCAGCTGCCGATCTCCGTGCGCACGGTGTAGAGCTCGGGGAAGAACGTGAGATCCAGGGCGCGCTGCAGGAAGCCGACGCCGCTGGAGCCGCCGGTGCCGACCTTCATGCCGATCGTGCGAGCGACGGTCTTGAGGTGTCGGAACCGCCAGAACTGGAAGTTGTCCTCGAGGTCGACCAGGTCTTCGCAGGCCTCGTACAGATCCCAGTAACGGCTCGGGTCCTGGTAGATCTCGCGGATCGCCGGCACCAGTGCCGGTGTCTCCCGATAGGGCTCCCGCACGTCACGCTCGAGGATCTCCGTCGGGACCGGCAGTCCGCGGCGGGCGGCGAAGCGCAGGAACTCGTCGTACAGCGTCGGCTTCTCCCACTCGGCGGTGAGCAGCGCGAGGTTGGCCGGGTGGTCGGCGAACACACTCAACATCTTCGCGTTCTTGTTGCCGAGGGCGAACTCCACGGCGCGGTACTGCACGGACTGGAATCCGGAGGAGTTGCCGAGCGCCCCACGGAACTGCGCGTACTCGGTGGGCGTCAGCGTCGCGAGCACCGACCACTGCTGCGTCATCACGTCCTGGATGCGTTTCACGCGGGCGATGCGCTTCAGAGCTTCGCGCAGGTCGTCCCTGGCCAGCAGCTGACGCGCGGACGACAGCTCGTGCAGCAGCTGCTTGAGCCACAGCTCCGTGGTCTGGTGCTGGATGATGAACAGCATCTCGTCGTGGTGTTCGGGTTCGCTCACCGGGTGCTGCGCGGTGAGCAGCTGGTCGAGTGCCAGGTACGAGCCGTACGTCATGCGCCCAGACAGGTCGGTGACGATGCCGGATTCGAGGGCGCGTTCGTTCTCGGTGTGCATCTGCCGAACATATCACTTTCGTGGCGAGCGTCACAGGAGTGTTATGTCATGCCTCCGGGATTCAGAGCGCGGGAGTGCGGGGCGGCGGCGTGCGCCGTGTTCCCGGTCGGCCGAGAGCCTCGAATGCCGCGGCGAAGCGCAGCAGCCTCGTGTCGTCGTAGGCCCGTCCCGCGAACGTCAGCCCGATCGGCATGCCGATGTCGCCCATCAGCCCCATCGGCACCGTGACCGTCGGGATGCCGAGGTGGCGTATCGCGAGGTTGCCGTTCGCGATCCACACGCCGTTGCGCCACCCGAGGTCGGCCGATTCCGGGTTCACGTCCATGTCAGCCGGACCCACATCCGCGACCGCGGGGAAGACGACGGCATCGAGCCGCAGCACGTCCATCCAGACTTCGAGGTCGCGGCGACGCGTCTCCTCCAGGCCGCGCAGACCGCTTTCGAGCTCGGGCATGTCCGCGATCCCGACGCCGGGGTTGTCGCGCACCCAACCGGGGTACTCGGCGATGTCGTCGTCGAAGCCCGTGTAGCGGTCGGGGAGTGCGCCGTCCGGATGCGGGAAGATCGTCGCCCCGTCGATCTCGGTGAGCGAGTGCAGGGCCGGATCGCCGTTCGCCCGGAGGAAGTCCTCCCACGCCCATGCCGAGAGGTCGACGATCTCGCGGTGCAGGTATCCGGGTGACACGAGGCCGCGGGTGGCGATGGTGTGTGCGCCCGGTCGGTCGCCCTCGTAATTCGAGACGACGGGGAAGTCCACCTCGACCACGGTCGCTCCCGCGGCGGTGAGATCGTGGCGCGCCGCCTCCCAGCATTCGATGATGCTCGCCCGTGTCTCGATGCGCCGGCCCGTCGGGCCGCCGACTCCGGGATTCTCGGCACTGCCGGCATCCGGGTCGGCGTTGATGTACATCCGGGGGATGCCGATGCGGGCGCCGACGAGGGGGAGGGCGGATTCCGTCGCGAGCGCCGGATACGACTCCGGCCGGAGGGAGGATGCGGCGGGCAGCTGCACCCACGGCTGCGCGCGCCAGAAGTCGCCACGGACCTCCGCATCGTCGGCCACGATCACGTCGAGCACCTCGAGGAGGTCCGCCATGGTGCGGGTGTGCGGCACCACGACGTCCATCGTCGGCACGAGAGGCCAATTGCCGCGGGTCGAGATCACCCCGCGTGAGGGCGTGTAGGCGCACAGCGCATTGTTGGTGGCCGGCCCGCGTCCGCTCGACCAGGTCTCCTCGCCGAGTCCGAAGGCCGCGAAGCTCGCCGCCGTCGCCGTGCCTGATCCGTTCGACGACCCCGAGGCGAAGGGGGCCGTGAGGAAGGCGGCGTTGTAGGGGCTCTCGGCTCGGCCGTAGACACCGCGCTGCATGCCGCCGTTCGCCATCGGGGGCATGTTCGTCAGCCCGAGGCAGATCGCTCCCCCCGCGCGCAGTCGTTCGATCGTGAAGGCGTCGCGCTGAGCGACGAGCTGTGCGAATGCCGGACTCCCTGCGGCGGCCGTGAGCCCGCGTACGAGGTAGCTGTCCTTCGCGGTGTACGGGATGCCGTCGAGGGGACCGCGAGCCTCGCCCCTGGCGCGGCGTGCGTCAGAGGCCGCGGCCTCGTCCCGTGCATCCGCGTTCGCGACGATGACCGCGTTCAGGGCGGTCTCGGTGGCGGGGGCGTCGTACGCGGCGATGCGTGCGAGATACGCGTCGACCAGCGCGACGGCCGTCGTATCCCCTGTCTCGAGGGCGCGGCGCAGGTCGGCGATGGACGCCTCGACCACGTCGACCATCAGCGGAGTCCGTCGAGCGCCGGCTGCTGCTGGGTGATGCAGTGGATGCCACCGCCGCGGTCGAACAGCGGACGTGCATCCACCGTGACGACCCGGCGGCCGGGGTAGGCGTCGGCGAGGATCTCGCGTGCTGCGGCATCGGCCTTGTCCTCGCCGAAGCCGCACGCCACTACGCCGTCGTTCGTGACGAGGTGGTTGACGTAGCTCCAGTCGACGGGACCCTCGTCGTCGCTCAGCATCGACGGAGCCGGCAGCCCGATCACCTCGAAGCGGCGCCCGGCGGCATCCGTCTGCTCCGAGAGCAGGGCACGCAGCTCGCGGGTGACGGCGTGGTCGGGGTGGTCGGGGTTCTGCTGGTCGTGCAGCAGCAGTCGCCCGGGGCAGGCGATGGTGGCGACGATGTCGACATGGCCGTTGGTGCCGAAGTCGTCATAGTCGCGCGTGAGCCCCCGGGGGAGCCAGATCGCTTTCGTGGCGCCGAGCGTGCGGGACATCTCGGCCTCCACCCGCTGCTTGTCGGCGTAGGGATTGCGGCGGGGGTCGAGCTGCACGGTCTCGGTGAGGAGCACAGTGCCCTCTCCGTCGACGTGGATGCCGCCCCCCTCGTTCACCAGGGCGGAGCTCACCAGCTCGGCACCGACGGCGCCGGCCACGATGCGTGCGTGCTGTGCGGCCTTCCGCCACTCCGCCCATTCCGGGGCGCCCCACCCGTTGAAGATCCAGTCGACCGCTCCGAGGACACCAGGACGCTCGTCGTCGACCACGAACGTGGGCCCTGAATCGCGCATCCAGAACTCGTCGACGGGTGATTCCACGATGTCGATGCCGCTGCTGAGCATGCGCCGCGCCCTGGCGAGCTCGCTCGGGTCGACCAGCATCGAGACGGGCTCGAACTCGGCGACGGCATGAGCGACAGCGGTCCAGGTGGCATAGCCCTCTTCGCGCGCCGCTGCGGTGTCGCCGAGAGTCTCTCCCTCCGCGGGGAACGCCATCCACGTGCGCTCGTGACGTGCGGTCTCGGTGGGCATGCGCCAGCTCATCGTGGTCTCCTCGTGCGGCCGGTCCGACTATTGAACATGCGATCAACAGGTGTTACGGTAACCCCTGATGAAGACGACGTCAACAGGTGCGACCGCTCGGCGGATGTCGCCGCAGGAGCGCGATCACTCGATCCTCGAGGGGGCGCTCGGCCTTGCCCGCGAAAGCGGTCTGGAGAGCCTGACCGTCCGTGCGATCGCCGCCAGAGTGGGTGTCACCCCCGCCCTCGTCGCGCACTACCGACCGGGGATGGACGCCTTCGTCGCCGACGTCTTCGGATCGATCGTGGCGGCCGAGCGCGAAGAGGTGATCTCCGCCTTCGACGACCGCCCGTTCCGCGACGCCGCTGAGCTGCGCGGTGGTCTGCTGCGCCTGATCGAGACCCTTCTCGACGCCGACCGCGACGACGTCACCCTCATCTGGGTGCAGGCGTGGGCGCTCGGTGCCCGCAACGAGGCGCTCGCCGCCCGTGTGCGGCAGGAGATGGACGGATGGCAGAGCGCGCTCGAGGGGATCTTCGCCCGCGCAGCCGCCGACGGGGCGATCGAAGCGGGTCGCGCCGACACGGCCGCATGGCTGCTGCTCGCGATGGTCGACGGCATGAACGCGCACTCGCTGGTGAAGTGGGCGCCGCGCGACCGTGCCGACCTCGCCAGGCGCGCACTGTCCGCCGTGCTGGACAGTGCCGCCCCCGATGCCCTCGTCGGTGCTCGATCCTCCGACTCCCGACCTGCTGACTCCCGACCTGCTGACTCCTGACCTGCTGACACGTAAAGGAACGCCCATGGATGCTGTGCGCATGCACGCGGCCTCGCCCGAATCGACCGCGATCGTCGATGCCGTGCTCGACTACTCGCGTCGCCGCATGCTCGCCGCCGATGTGCCGCTCGACAAGCCGCAGTCCGAGGCCGAGCTGAACCGCCTCGTCGGGCCGACCATCACGGACGCGGGGTTGGGGGCGGCGCGGGCGCTCAGCGTGTTCGAGCATGTGCTCGCCCCGGCCTGCCTGACGACGAGTCATCCGCTGTACCTGTCGTTCATCCCGACGGCGCCGACCATGGCCGCCATCGCCTTCGACCTCGTCGTGTCGGCCTCCGGGCTCTACGGCGGCAGCTGGCTCGAAGGGGCCGGGGCCGTGCACGCCGAGAACGAGGTGCTGTCGTGGTTGGCCGGCGAGTTCGGGCTCCCCGACACGGCCGGTGGCGTCTTCGTGCAGGGCGGCACGATCGGGAACCTCTCGGCGCTGGTGGCCGCCCGTGAGGCGGCGAAAGCCCGTCTGGTCGCGGCGGGGAGGGAACTGCCGAGCCGGTGGAAGATCCTCTGCAGCGTCGAGGCGCACTCCTCGAACAAGTCGGCCGCGCGCGTGATGGATGCCGACGTGCTGCTGGTGCCGGCGGGAGAGGACGGCGTGCTGCGTGCCGAGGGCGTCCGCGAGGCGCTGGCCGAGCACGGGGACGAGATCTGCGCGGTGGTCGCGACCGGGGGATCGACGAACTTCGGCATCGTCGACGACATCGCCGGCATCGCCGCACTCAAGGACGAGTTCGCCTTCTGGCTGCACATCGACGGCGCCTACGGCCTCACGGCCATGCTGGCCCCGGAGGCTCGGCACCTGTTCGCGGGTGTGGAGCGCGCCGACTCGGTCATCGTCGACCCGCACAAGTGGCTGTTCGCTCCGTTCGACTGCTGTGCCCTGATCTACCGCGACCCCGACAGCGGACGTCGGGCGCACACGCAGCACGCCGAGTACCTCGACATCCTGACCGACGTCGACGAGTTCAGTCCCTCGGACTATTCGATCCAGCTCACTCGTCGACCGCGCGGTCTGCCGATGTGGTTCTCGGTCGCGACGTACGGCGTGACGGCATACCGCGAGGCCGTGAGCGCCGGTCTCGCTCTGACCCGGCGGATCGCCGACGAGATCGCCCGACGCCCCGAACTGAAGCTGGTGCGCGACCCGCAGCTGTCGATCGTGGTGTTCGAGCGCGAAGGATGGGAGCGCGCCGACTACGACCGCTGGTCGGCCGCTCTGCTCGACTCGCAGCGTGCCTTCGTGGTGCCCAGCTCCCACGCCGGTCGTCCGAACACGCGCTTCGCGATCCTGAATCCGCTCACCACGTTCGAAGACCTCGTCGGCATCCTCGACACCATGAGGTAGGCGAGGCGGACTCGACCTGCAGCGTGGGCAGGTCAGGCGGTGATTCCGGCCAGCAGACGGTGCAGGCCGTACTCGAAGGCACGATCGACGTCGCCGCCGAGGCGGAACGCCCCGGACAGCTCCATCTGCAGGAAACCCGTGGCCCACGCCGTGAAGAAGCGCGCGGCGTCGAGGGCGTCTTCCTGCCCGACCAGGGCGGACGCGGTGCGGATCAGGGGCGCGGCTGACCGTTCGAGGGCATCGTGCGGGGCCGCGATCGTGAACATGAGGCGGAAGCCCTCCGGATGCCGGTGCGCGAAGTCGCGATAGGCGTGCGCGAGCGCACCGATGTCGTCGCCCGCGGCTTCGAGACGTGCGGTGAGCGCGTCGATCGAGGCTGCGGCGACGGCGGAATGCAGTGCGTCACGGTCTCGCACGCGCTTGTACAGCGAGGGGGCGCGGACCCCCACCCGTTCTGCGACGGCCTGCATCGTGAGCCCGGAGGGACCGGCGACCTCGAGAATCTCCCGCCCGGCGGCGACGATCTCCTCGGTGGATGTGCGTTCGGGTGTCGGCATCGATCCTCCTGCGACGGCTGTGGACTGTCATGGCTATTGACATTAGCCATGATAGCTACGTATCGTAGCCATCGCAATCATCCCGAGAGGATCAGCCATGAAGCTCGCACCGCACCTGCACCGACTGGGCAACGACATCGTCGCCTCCTACCTCATCGACCTGCCGGAGGGGATCACCCTGATCGACGCCGGTCTCCCCGGGCACTGGCACGATCTGCAGCGCGAGCTCTCGACGATCGGGCGCCCTCTGTCCGATATCCGCGGTCTCGTGTTGACGCACGGCGACGGCGACCACATCGGCTTCGCCGAACGGCTGCGGAAGGAGGTCGGGGCACCGGTGTTCATCCACGAGGCCGACAGCCATCGGGTGCGCACCGGCGAGAAGCCCAAGACCCCCATGGGGCCGGCCAAGATCGGACCGACGCTCGGGTTCCTCACGTACGGACTCCGCAAGAACGCGCTGCGCACGCCACACGTGTCGGTCGTGACCGAGGTGACAGACGGCGATGTGATCGACCTGCCGGGCGCGCCGGTCGTGCTCGGGATGCCCGGCCATTCGCCGGGGAGCATCGCGGTGCACGTCCCCGCCGTCGACGCGGTGTTCGTCGGCGATGCTCTGACGACCCGTCACGTGCTCACCGGTCGCACCGGCGCCCAACCCGCACCGTTCACCGACGAGCCCGCGGAGGCACTGGCCTCGCTCGACCGTCTCGCCGACGTGTCGGCGGCGTGGGTGCTGCCGGGGCACGGAGCGCCCTGGCACGGTTCCCCCTCCGACATCGCCGCAGCGGTCCGCGCTTCCGCCTGACGCGCCGCGGTCAGGTCGGCGCGGGTCAGTGAGCCGCGAGCACCGTCGCGGTGTCACTCATCGTGATCTGCGGCGGGTAGAGACTCATCACCCGCAGGGCCGCGGCGTGATTCTCCGCGGTCGAACCGGCACAGGCGTCGGCCGCTATCGTCACGCGTGCGCCCGCGTCGGCGGCGGCCAGCGCGGTCGAGATCACGCAGCAGTCGGTCGAGACGCCCGCGAGCACGACGTGCCCGCCGCGTCCGATGATCCGCTCGAGCTCCGGACCCCACTTGCCGAACGTCGGCAGGTCGATGCTCGGGTGCGGCGAGAGCGCCTCGGCGTCGGGGACGAGGGCGAACAGGGGATCGCTCGGCGGTTGGTCCGCGAAGGGCCAGGCGTCGAAGTACGCACCCCACGACGTCGTCCGGTCGGCGGTCGGCATCCAGCGGGTCACGATCACGCGATCGCCGAAAGCATCGGCCAGGGCGCGGATGCGCGGCATCACCTCGGGGAAGAACGGCGATCCCCAGGCGGAATCCGGCGCGGCGAAGATGGTCTGCGGATCGATCACCACGAGCCAGGTGTCAGTGGTCGCGGACGCATTCACGCGGCCTCCTGCTGCCGGATCTTCGCCGCCCTCGCGAAGTAGGTCACGAGGAACGAGAGCACCAGCGCGAAGAACACTCCGAGGTTCGCATAGGCCCACTCGCCGTCGCGGCCGCCGATGAGGAACAGCAGGTAGCCCTGCCAGTTGTTCCAGGCTGCGTCCTCGGCGAAGTTGTTCACGACCAGGCCCCAGCCGATCACGCTGGTGACGACCATCGTGCCGATCGAGGTCCAGTCCCACGCGCCGTAGCGTCCGCGCTGGTCGAACAGTGCCTCTTCGTCGTAGTCCTTCCGGCGGCGCAGGATGTCGGCGATGAGGATGCCGGCCCACGAGGCGAGGGGAACGCCGAGCGTGATCAGGAAGCTCTGGAACGGTCCGAGGAAGTCGGTCGCGAAGAACACCACGAAGATCGTGCCGACCGTGAGGATGACCCCGTCGATCGCTGCGGCGGACGGGCGGGGGATCCGGATGCCGAGGCTGAGCAGCGTGAGCCCGGAGGAGTAGATGCCCAGCACCGCGCCCGAGACGAGGGCGAGTACCGCAGTGAGCAGGAATGGTACGAGCACCCACACCGGCAGTATCGAGGCGAGCGCGCCGATGGGGTCGACGGCGATCGCGTTCATGAGGTCTTCGTCGGAGCCGCCCAGCAGCAGGCCGAACACCACGAGGATCACCGGTGCCACCGATCCGCCGATCGTGTTCCAGGCGACGATCGCCCCGTCCGATGCGGTGCGCTTCTGATAGCGCGACCAGTCGGCGGCGATGTTGATCCAGCCGAGACCGAACCCGGTCATCACCATGACGAGCGCGCCGATCACCTGGCCGACGCCGCCGTCGGGTCGGGCCAGCACGACCGCGAGGTCCACCTGCGGAGCGGCGAGCACGATGTAGAGCACTGTCACGACACCGGTGATCCACGTGAGCACCGACTGCAGCTTCATGATCGTGTGATAGCCGAGCACGGACGCCGTGACGATCAGCGCTGCGACGATCACGGTGGCGACGATCTTGAGCGCGATGCTGTCTCCATCACCTCCGAGCTGGGTGATCACGGTGGCGGTGGCGAGCACGGCCATGATCGCGAGGAACGTCTCCCAGCCGATCGAGGTGAGCCACGAGACGATGCCCGGCACCTTCTGACCCTGCACGCCGAAGGCCGCCCGCGAGAGCACCATCGTCGGCGCGGAGCCGCGCTTGCCGGCGATCGCGATGAGCCCGCAGAGCAGGAACGACACGACGATGCCGATGACCGAGACGATCGTCGCCTGCCAGAACGAGATGCCGAAGCCGAGGACGAACGACCCGTACGACATGCCGAACACCGACACGTTCGCGGCGAACCACGGCCAGAACAGGTCTCGCGGCTTCGCTGTCCGCTCGGATTCGGGGATGATCTCGATGCCCGCACGCTCGATGAGGGCCGGCTTGATGTCCGTCATGCTCACATCCTGGCACTGCCGAGGCGGTCGCAGGCGGTTTCGGCGGCGGCCCCGCCGCGGTGTGCGGCCGGCGGGGGCCTAGCCGGCGAAGAAGGACTGCGCTGTGCGGGTCAGATCGTGCAGGTCCGAGACCCCTGCGAGCTCTCGCGCGGAGTGCATGGACAGGATGGGGATGCCCACGTCGACCGTACGGATGCCGAGCCTGGTCGCCGTGATCGGGCCGATGGTCGAACCGCACGGCACGCTGTTGTTGGATACGAACTCCTGCGTCGTGACCCCGGCGCGCTCGCACCAGGAACGCCACGATGCCGTGCCGACCGCATCCGTGGCGTAGCGCTGGTTGGCGTTGATCTTCAGGATCGGTCCCGATCCGAGCACCGGCTGCACCACGGGGTCGTGCTTGGCGGCGTAGTTCGGGTGCACGGAGTGTCCGACATCGCTCGACAGGCACCAGGATGACGCGTAGGCCTGGCGGCGTGCGGATCCGTCGGCACCGAGGCCGGCGTACACGCGTTCGAGCACGTCCTCGAGGAAGGGGCCCGCCGCGCCGGAGCGCGACTCCGAACCCAGTTCCTCGTGGTCGAAGGCGGCGAGCACCGCGATGGGTGCTCCGGCAGTAGGGGTGTGCGCTTCGAGGGCCACCACGCCGGCGTGCACCGAGGCGAGGTCGTCGAGGCGTCCCGACGCGAAGAACGCGCTGTCCTTGCCGAACACCGCTCCGCGGGCGGAGTCGGCGATCACCACGTCGTAGCCGCGGATGTCGGAGGCCGAGACGCCGGCGGAGGAGGCGAGCTCGGCGAGGATGTCGGCCTCGGTCGGGTCGCCGAGTCCCCACACCGGCTGGGTCTCGGTCTGCTTGTCGAGGGCGAGGCCGTTGTTCACACCGCGGTCGAGGTGGATCGCCAGCTGCGGCAGACGCAGCAGAGCTCCGGTGTCCGCCAGTACGACACGGCCGTCGGCCAGTGCCAGTCGCCCGGCGAGGCGCAGCTCGCGGTCGAGCCAGGAGTTCAGCAGCGGTCCGCCGTACACCTCGACGGCGGCCTGCAGCCAGCCCCGCGAGCCGGTCGTCGGCTGCGGCTTGAGCTTGAAGCCCGGGGAGTCGGTGTGCGCGCCGAAGATCTGCACGGGCGTCGTCGCCGCAGCATCCTCGGGGACGACCCAGGCGATCGCCGCCCCGTCGCGCACGACGACGAAGCGTCCACCGGTCGTCGGCCAGGCGTCCTCCTCGTGCAGCCTGTGGAAGCCCGCAGCGTCGAGCCGTCGGGCGACCTCCGCCGCCGCGTGGTAGCTCGACGGGGAGGCGGCGACGAAATCGGCGAGGTCCTCGGCGTGGGCGAGAGCGGCGGGGGTGACGGGCATGTCGTGACCTTCCTGGAGAGCGCGGTCCTTCGAGCGTAGTCGGGGTCTCCGTGCGTCCTCCACGACGGCGGCCCGCGCCCGCGCTGTTTCCCGGCCGTTCATCCCGGAGGGTTAGCGTGGTCCCGATAGCGCCTAGGGTTCCGGGGTTCGCGCCCGTCTGGTCCGAGCGGCGCCACGGCTCTCCTCCGCAGGAGAGCCGTCATCTGACAGGACAAAAGCCCGGAGGACCCTGTTCGTCGCGCCGTGCGCCGAACGGAAGGGTCTGTTCGTGTCTCCTCTCGCCTTCGTCCTCGTCTTCGGTGCGGCCATCGCCCACGCGGCGTGGAACATCATCGCGCACGGCATCAGCAGAGCGGGCGCGCCGTTCCTGTGGTGGGGCGCCGTCGCCAGCACCGTGGTCTGGATCGGCGCGGTGCCGTTCACGGGAGGTCTCGGCACCGACGATCTGTGGTCGTTCGCCCTCGGTGTCGTCGTCTCGTCGGTGCTCCACGTCGGCTACATGGCGGTGCTCCAGCGCGGCTATCGCGAGGGCAACCTCTCCACGGTGTACGCGACGGCCCGCGGCACCGGGCCCTTCCTCTCGGTGATCGTGGCCGTGCTGCTGCTGGGCGAGCGCCCGTCGGTGCTCGCGCTGATCGGGGTGGCGGCCGTGATCGCAGGCGTCGTCGCCATCGGACTCGTCGACCGGGGCAGAGGATCCGGCACCCGGCGGATGGATCCCGGCATCGTATTCGGCGTGCTCACCGGCGTCGCGATCGCCGTCTACACGATCTGGGATGCGCACGCGGTGCGCACGTGGAACCTCTCGCCGGTCGCCTTCATGGTGGGCACGACGCTGTTGCAGGTGCCGTTCTACTCGATCGCGGTGCGTCGGCGCTGGGACGCGGTCTGGGCGCTCTGGCGCACGCAGTGGCGCCGCATCCTCGCGTTCGGCGCCCTGTCACCGCTGTCGTACATCCTGGTGCTGACCGCGATCCAGATCGCCCCGGTGGCGCTGGTGGCGCCCCTCCGCGAGGTCAGCGTGGTGCTGGTGAGTCTGTTCGGGGTGTTCGTGCTGCGGGAGTCGCGCGGGGGCTGGCGGATCGCGGCATCCCTCGTCGTGGTGACGGGGATCGTCCTCCTCGCCGTGTGAGCCCTCGACCGCGGGATCGACGGGTGGTGTCGAGCGTATTCCGGAATGCCAGGAAAGTGCCTCTGAACAGGACTGTTCCGACCCTGCAATGTCGGTGGTGGGGTGTGGGATGGACGTATGAACCCCCTCGCGGCAGCTCTGGATCGGGTCGTCGCCGACCTCGACGCCGTGCTGTCCGCCGCACAGCTCGCCGGACTCGACGATGCCGCGCGACTGGATGTGCTCCGCGGCGCTGGCGAGGCGCTTCGTCGCGTGGAGGCCATCGTTGTGGAGACGACCGCCTCAGCCGAGCCCCGCTTCGCCGAGGCGACCGGATGCCGATCGATGAACGAGCTCCTGCAGCGGGTGCTGCGGGTGGATGCACCCGGAGCGTCTCGGGTGGTGAAGGCGGCCGAGGCGGTTCGGCGCGAGATGGCGCTGACGACGGGGGAGCGGCTCCCGGCGCGCTTCCCCGCGATCCGCGAGGCGATGCTCGACGGCGTGATCGGGGTGGCCGGTGTGCTCGCGGCGTCCGGGCCGGTCCTGCAGGCCGGCGATCGGATCGGGTCGGAGGAACGGGTGGCGGCCGATGCTGCGCTGGCCGATCTGGCACGCGGACTCCCCGAGGCGGACGGGGGTACCGAAGGTGGAGGGCCGCCCGCCACCCCTGACGACCTCCGGCAGTACGCGATGCTGCTCGCGCAGCTGCTCGATCCGGATGGTGCCGAACCGACGGACGCGAAGGCGCGGAATCGGAGATTCCTCACCATCGGGCGCCTGCGCAACGGGGTACATCCGCTCCGGGGCAACCTCCTTCCCGACGTGGCCGCTCAGCTGCAGCTCATCATCGACGCTCAGAACAATCCGAAGACCGATGGCCCGCCAGAGCCGGGCGTGTCCTTCCGGTCGGAGAGCGAGCGATCGGGCGATGGAGCCGAGTCCGGTGCAGACGTCGCCGACGCCGATCCGTGGATTTCCGACCCGCGCAACGTGATCGAACAGCGCACCGCCGCGCAGAAGCGGCACGACGCCATGGCGGCAGCACTGGCGATCGCCGCGCGTCACGAAGACATGCCCCGACTGGCCGGAGCATCCCCGACGCTCGTGGTGCACGCCGACGCGGACGACCTCGTCTCGGGCTCCGGGTGGGCGACCGTGGCCGGCTCGCAGTCGCCGGTGCCGATCGGGGTCGCGACCCAGGCCGCGTGCACGGGCGCCATTCAGCGGGTGCTGTTCGACGACGGCCGGATCGTCGGCACGACCGTCACTGATCGGGTGTTCACGGTCCACCAGCGCCGCGCGATCATCGCTCGCGATGGAGAGTGCCTGATCCCCGGGTGCCATGTGCCGGCGTCATGGTGTGAGATCCACCACGTCGTCGAGCACGCCAGGGGAGGACCGACCGATACGGACAACGGCGTGCCCCTGTGCTGGTGGCATCACCGTTCGCTGAACCGATCGGGGTGGGAGATCCGGATGGCGGGAGGTACCCCGCAGGTCCGCGGCCCGGCATGGTGGGATCCCGAGCGTCACTGGCGTGTTCCGCGGCAGCGCGAGACCGCAGCTGCGTGATAGCGCTGAAACGCGGTGGGTGATCAGCGGAAGCTGACGAGTCCGGCGTGTGCGGCCGTCACGAGGATCTGCACGCGGTCGCGCAGGTGCCACTTCGACATCATGCGCCCGAGGTGTGCCTTCACCGTGCCCTCGGAGACGATGAGCGCCTTCGCGATCTCTGCGTTCGACATTCCCTGCGCGAGGCAGTTCAGCACCTCGACCTCGCGCTCCGTGAGCGGTTCGAGCGCGGCAGCGTCGGCGGCGACCGGGGTCGAATCGCGGACGTGCTTGATCAGCATCGAAGCGATCCGCGGCGACAGCGAGCTGGCCCCGCTGTGCACCTCGCGCACACCGGTGACGATGTCCTCCGCGCTGGAGTCCTTGAGCAGGTAGCCGGAAGCGCCGGCGCTCAGCATGGGGAGCACCGTGTCGCTGCCGTCGAGCGTGGTGACAGCGAGCACGCGCACGTGCGGCCATCGCTCGGCGATGACACCCGTCGCCTCGATGCCGTCCATCTCAGGCATCTGCACGTCCATCATCACGACGTCGGGCTGTTCGCGCTCGACAGTGGAGATCGCCTCGAGACCGTCCTCTGCCTGCGCGATCACGCTGATCTCCGGGTCGCGCGAAACGAAGTGCGACAACGCCGAACGGACGAGGGGATCGTCATCGACGATCACGACACGGATTTCCTGCATAGGGGGAAGCCTAACGGCGCGGGCACCTGATGGACGTCATGTAGACCTTTGGCCAAAAAGGTCTAGACCTGAGGCAGATGTGCGCCGCTCCTGTCGCCGAGAAGATGAATACAGACATCGACGAACGACTACAAACTGGAGGTGAACGTTATGACTTTCTGGCAGCAGGTTGGCAAGTTCTTTGGTCTCCACAACTAGAATAGTTGGCAAATAGGAGATAGTGAAGCATGGCCTTCGACCACTCGAACCGGGAAACCGCGGACACTCTCCGCCTGGCCCGAGGCGAGAAGCTCAGCGCGATCGAGCGCATCGTCGTGCTGGCGATCCTCGCTATCACCGTTGCCGCAGATCTCATCGGCTTCTTCACCACTCCGGGTGTGAACCCGGCAGCTCTTCTGGTGAGCATCGCGACCACGTCAGTGTTCGCGCTCTACCTCTGGAAGCCGCTCCTCGCGACATGCGCTCTCGGCGTCGTGTTCGCGCTCTCCTTCATCCCCGGATCAGAGCTCCAGGTTCTGACCGCCGCCGCTGTCGCGGCCGGCCTGGTCATGAGGCTGGGGTGGACGTCACTGATCCTCTCCTACACCGGCGGATTCCTGGTCGCCGCGGCGATCGTCCCGTTCGCCGCCGAGCCGGGCGTCACCGTCAACGTCGGTCTCTATCTCGTCTTCGCCACCGTGGCGGGAGCCGTCGGGTTCGCTCTGCGGCTGGCGTTCGCCCGTGGCAGTCGCCTCGAACGCGAGCTCGAGGCGCGGGCTGAACAAGAACGACAGGCAGTGCTCGCCGAGCGACGTTGGATCGCCGGTGAGCTGCACGACAGCATCGCGCACCACCTCACGGTGGTGTCGCTGCACGTGCAGATGCTCGAAGACCCCGAGATGAGCACCGACTCTCGAGAGGCGATCCGCGTCGCCGCTCGCAAGGCCATGACCGATCTCCGTTTCGTGATCGAGCTCGCCGACGACGGTCCGCAGTCGTCGAGCGTGCAGACGGGCGACCTCGCCGATGCCGTCGACGAGGCGCAGAGCGAGTTCGAAGCGGCGGGCCACTCCGTGGCCCGCGTGGGCGATCCCAGCGACGAGCGTATCCCGCGTGCCGTCGAGATCGTCCTCGCGCGCATCGTGCGCGAGTCCGCCACCAACATCCTCAAATACGCAGGCCCCGGCGAGGTGCTGATCGACCTCGCCGTGGACGACGATGTCGCGCACCTCACGCTGCGCAGCCCCCTCCCCACGACCCCGCGCCGTGAACTCTCGTCGAGTCGAACAGGACTCGGCCGGATGGCGGAGCGCGTGATGGGAGCGAGTGGCGAGTTCAGCGCCGGCGAAGTCGACGGGTTCTGGGTCGTGTCGGCCCGACTTCCGGTCGTCTGATGCCCTAGAGTGTGTGAGCACCCTCTCCACGATCCGCGAGAACCTAGACGAAGGTCTAGCGAGGTCTCGACGTTCGACACTGTGGAACGAGTTGCAGTCCGCCGTATTCTGAGGGTTCCCCAGATAAAGCGTCCCCAGCGCTGCGATCGCGAGCGCGGTCTTTCTGGCTTCTGAAACACTTTGCGCGCTCGCGATCGCCTTCTGCGTTAACGGCTGTCTTCCCGGCCTTCCGCGCGACGCTCCGTACCGCGCGACTACCCGCCCACTGCGCGCATGTAGTGGCCATCGGTGGAGATCCCCGATGCGGCGACGGTGAACCGCACGACCTCGCTCAGGTACCGGTCCTCCGAGGCCTCGAAGATCCGCCCCTCCGCGTCACGCGAGGTGCGGGTGAGACGCAGGATGGGCGTCCCGCGCGGCACGCGCAGCAACTCCGCGTCCTGGTCGTCAGCGGCCACGGCGTCGATCACGTGCTGGAGGGTGACGATGGGGTGCCCGACCGACGAGAGGTACTCCGTGATCGACACCTCGTCCAGATCCACCTCGAACAGCCTCCGGCCCGCGACCTCAATGTAGTTGAGCCGCTCCAGCATGGTGGGGCGCCCGTCGAGCAGGCGCAGCCTGACCACGCTCACGATCGTGTCCCCGGCGTCGACGCCGAGTGCCGCTCCGAGCTCTCCGGCGCGTCTCAGGCTCAGCTCCTGCGTCTCGGCCCCCGGCGTGACGCCCAGCTCGCGGGCCCAGCGGGTGAACGGCACCGACACGTCGACCGCCTGGCTCGCCTTCCTGGCGACGACCCGCGCCGGCCGACCGCGACTGGTCTCGATCAGGCCTTCGCCGCGGAGCGCGGCCAGGGCGTTGCGGATCGGCCCCCGCGAGGTGTGCCATCTCTCCGCGAGGTCCGCTTCGGTGGGTACGTCATCCCCGGGGCGCAGGGCACCCGCGGCGATCTGGGCGCGCAGGTCGTCGGCGATCTGGGTGTACACAGCTTCGGCCACATAGGTACATTACTTGGTCAGCCTGAACGGCGTTGCCTCGTTCCGGGAGTGTTCACTCAGGCGAATCCCCGGTAAACGCGGCCTGAACTCTTCCGAGTTAGGTACATATCTGCACTCATCACCTGCCAGAGTCTTCCGTGGATCACCCCTCACACCCTGAAAGGTCCTCATGAAGCTTCGCGCTCTCCCCGCCCTCGCCGGCGTCGCGCTCCTCGCCCTCGGCCTCGCCGCCTGTTCCGGCTCGGCGGACGCCTCCGGCACTCCCGGCGCCGACGAGTCGTCCTCGGCCAGCGGCTTCGCGGTCGATGAGAACACCCTCGTCTTCGGCGTCGTGCCCGACTCCGTCGACACCGAGACGAACTACCAGCCGCTGATGGACTACATCGCCGAGATCACCGGCAAGACGGTCGAGTACCACGAGTCGACCGACTACGCCGCACTCATTGAAGCCGCCGTCGCCGGCAAGGTCGACGTCGCGTCGTTCTCCGGCTTCACGTACGTCACCGCCACGAACAACGGCGCCAAGCTCACCCCGATCTCCTCGATCGTCACGGAAGAGGGCCAGGAGCCCGGCTACTTCTCGCAGGCGATCGTCCCCGCGGGCAGCGACATCAAGAGCATCGATGACTTCAAGGGCAAGAAGGTCTGCTTCGTCGACCCGTCCTCCACCTCGGGCTACCTGTTCCCGTCCTACAACCTGCTGAAGGCCGGCATCGACCCCAAGACCGACATCACGCCGGTCTTCGCGGGCAAGCATGATGTGAGCGTCACCAAGGTCGGCGAGGGCGTGGAGTGCGAGGCGGGCTTCGCCGAGGACTCCGAGGTCGAGAAGTCGGACAAGGTGAAGGTCGTCGACGAGACGATGGTTCCCGGCGCGCCGCTGGTCTACTCGTCCACGCTGCCCGACGACGTCTCGAAGAAGCTCATCGACGGTCTCTCCGAGATCACGATCGACGACATCATCGCCGCAGGCATCGACGGTGCGGACACCGACGCGTTCCGCAGCGTCTTCTACGCCACCAAGCCGGTCGACGACGCGTACTACGACCTGATCCGCGACATCTGCAAGGAGACCGAAGCGGAGCAGTGCCAGGGCTGAGCCCGGCCTGACCCCTTCGCCTCACCCGGCGCCCTCCGTCTCGTCCGCCTCACCCGGACGAGACGGAGGGCACCACCGCACGACTCACGACAACACAGGAGCTACGACATGACCGCCTCGGCATCCGACGCCCTCATCCGCCTCGACGGCGTGACGAAGACCTTCGGGACGACCACCGCGCTGAAGGATGCCTCGCTCGAGGTGTCCCGCGGAGAGATCGTCGTGCTCCTGGGCCTCTCCGGCTCGGGGAAGTCGACCCTGCTGCGCCACCTCGACGGCCTCGAGATCCCCACCGCGGGCTCCGTTGAGGTGCTGGGCGCCCAGGTCCCGTCGCTGAAGGGGAGGGCGCTGCGCGACCTCCGCAGCCGCGTGGGCTTCATCTTCCAGCAGTTCGAGCTGGTTCCCTCTCTCACCGTGCTCGAGAACGTGCTCACCGGCTCTCTGTCGGGTGTGCGCGGGCCGCGTCTCGGTCTCTGGGGCTACTCGCGGGCCTCGAAGCTCACCGCCCTCGAACACCTCGACCGCGTCGGCCTGCTCGACCGCGCCTACCAGCGCAGCGACACCCTCTCGGGCGGACAGCAGCAGCGCGTGGCCATCGCTCGCGCTCTCATGCAGAAGCCCGCGATCCTGCTCGCCGACGAGCCGGTCGCCTCTCTCGACCCCGAGTCGAGCGAACAGGTCATGGCGCTGATCCGCGAGATCGCCGCCGACGAAGGACTCACGGTCGTGTGCAGCCTGCACCAGGTCGACCTCGCGATCTCGTGGGCCGACCGCATCGTCGGGCTGCGTCACGGCGAAGTGGTGCTGGACACCCCGACCGGTGACCTCACCAAGGCCGAGGTCATGGAGATCTACGGCCGTGTCGCCACCACGACCGCCGAGATCCGCGCCGTGGCCGAGGAGCTCGTGGAGGCGGCTGCGCAGGTGGCCGCATCATGACGGCCCTCGACTCCGCGACGGATGCAGCCACCCGCGGCGGTGGGCCGGTGCCTCGGGGCGGCGGGCAGACGGTCGCCGAGCGCGCTCCGAAGCGCCCGATCTCGCCCGAGCGGATCGCGGCATCGCTCACCCTGGTCGCGCTCGTGGTGCTCGGCATCCTCGCCGTCCGCGACGTCGACATCTCGATCCCGGCGATGGTGCAGAGCTGGGGCAACGCCGAGAACTTCATGGCCCGTGTCGGGGGACTCACGTTCCCGGCGCCCGGCGACCTCGCCTGGCTGATCGCCCTCACCGTTGGCCTGGTGCTCGTCGGCACGCTCCTCGCTGCCGTGCTGTCGGTGCCGATCGCCTATCTCGCCGCGTCCAACACCACTCCAGGCAACGGTTGGCGCGCGGCCGCGCGCTTCATCGGCGTCCTCACCCGCGCCCTGCCCGACGTCGTCCTCGCGATGGCGTTCGTGCTGATGTTCTCTCTCGGCACGCTTCCCGGCATCCTCGCCATCGGCATCCACTCGATCGGCATGATCTCGAAGATGTTCGCCGATGCGATCGAGCAGATCGACGAAGGACCCCGCCTCGCCATCCGCGCAGCGGGTGGGTCGAAGATGCAAGAGTTCACGTCGGGCATCCTGCCGCAGGTGCTGCCGAGCTGGGTGGCCACCGTGCTGCACCGCAACGACATCAACCTGCGCGGCAGTGTGGTGCTCGGCTACGTCGGCGTCGCCGGCCTCGGCCTCGAGATGTCCTACGCGTTCAAGTCGCTCAACTACGGCAAGGGCCTCGGCATCGCACTGGTGATCTTCATCCTGTGCGTCGCGATGGAGATCGTCTCGAGCATGGTCCGCGGAGCGATGCTCGGCGAGCAGAAGCACACCCGCTCGTGGATCGACCGGATCCTGCATCCGCGCCTCGGTGCGCACGCCGCATCCACCCAGGTCGAGTCTCCCGCCTGGGCGGCCAGCCCGGAGACCGCCGTGCGTCGCCCCTGGACCGCGCAGCGCATCCGGCACACCATCGCCGGCGTCGTCGCCGTGCTCGTGGTGATCGGAAGCGTGCTGGTCAGCCAGATCAACTGGATGGACCTCATCACATTCTGGGCCAAGCTGCCCGAGGTCGCGGCGCGCTTCTGGCCGCCCTCGTTCGGCAACTACGACGCGAGCGCCATGTTCCAGGCGATGCGGGAGACGGTCGCGATCGCCCTGGCCGCGACCGTGCTCACCCTGCTCCCGTCGCTGCTGCTCGGCTCGCTCGCGGCCCGCAACGTCGCTCCGAGCTCGGGAGCGCGGGGGACCGCACGGCTCCTGCTCGTGGGCATCCGCGGCATCCCGGAGCTGATCCTCGCGATCGTGCTCGTCGTCATCACCGGACTCGGTGCGCAGGCGGGTGTCATCGCCCTCGCGATCGGCGGCATCGGACTGCTCGGCAAGCTCATCGCCGACTCGTTCGAGGAGGTGGATCGCGGACCGGAGCGCGCACTGCGCGCCGTCGGCGCGACACGTCTGCAGACCTACACCTCGGCGACCGTGCCGCAGGGCATGCAGGCGCTCATCGGGCACAGCTTCTACATGCTCGACACGAACATCCGTGCGGCGACGATCCTCGGCATCGTCGGCGGTGGCGGGGTCGGCTACTACCTGCTCAACGCCAGCCAGGGGTCCCGCTACGAGACCGTGACGGCCATCGTGCTGATGATCCTCGCCACGGTGCTCGTGGTCGAAGGTCTCGCCATGTGGATGCGGAAGGTGTTCCGATGAATCGCGCTCTCGACACGGCGGATGTGGTCGTCGTCGGCTCCGGCATCGTCGGCCTCGGCGCGGCGTACGCGGCGGTCCGGCGTGGGCTGCGGGCGATCGTCGTCGACCGCACGGATGGGCCGGTCGGTGCGACGATCCGCAACTTCGGACACCTCTGCATCGGCGCGCAGGGTGGCGAGGCGCGGCGCTACGCCGATCTCTCGCGCGACCTGTGGCTGCGCCTCTCGCGGGATGCGGGATTCTGGCTGCGAGAGTCGGGCACGCTGGTCGCCGCCAGACACGACGACGAGCTCGCCGTGCTGGAGGCGGCATCCCGTGAGGGAGGCATCCGCATGCTCGAAGCCTCGGAACTCCTGCGGTCGGCCCCGCTCCGCGCCGAGGGACTCGTCGGCGGCGCGCACATCGAGACCGACCTGCAGACGGATCCGCGCACCGCGGCGGACGCGATCGTGCGCCACCTGGTCGCCCTCGGTGTCGAATTCCGCTTCCGCACCGCGGTCACCGCTGTGGGGGCCGGGCGGGTGGACACGACTCGGGGGCCGATCGCCTGCGGGAGCGTCGTCGTCGCCGTGAATCACGACATCGACCAGCTGCTCCCGGAGGTCGCCGAAAGGCACGGGGTCGTGCGGTGCGCGCTCGACATGATGCGGGCGGCCGTGTCGTTCCCGCGTCCGCTCGCGGCCCCCCTGCTCACCGGCTGGTCGCTCGTGCGCTACGGCCGCTTCGCGGACGGACCGGAGGCCCGTGCGGTGCGCGAGCGTCTGTACACCGAGCGGCCCGATCTCGCAGCGATCGACCTCAACCAGATGTACACGCAGCTCCCCGACGGCACGCTCATCATCGGGGACTCGCACGCCACGGCGCTCTCCCCGGCGCCGTTCCAGCCCGAGGCCGCATTCACCGCGTTCCTCGACGAGGCCGAGGCGCTGTTCGACGCACCCGCACCGCGGGTGATCGAGCGCTGGCAGGGCGTGTACGCGAAGGGCCCGCAGGAGTTCCTGATCGACCGGGGCGACGACGGTGTGCTGGTGCTCGCCGCGACGACCGGCATCGGGATGACCACGGGCCTCGGACTTGCCGAAGAGAACCTCTCCGCCGCCTTCGGGTGGACGGCAGCAATGGAAGGAACATCATGACCACTCCTCTCGAACTCGCCGTCCTCGACATGGCGGGGACCACGGTGCTCGACGACGGCGTCGTGGAGCAGGCCTTCCAGCGCGCCGCCGAGCGCACCGGCGTCGCCGACCGGATGCCGTGGGACGAGGCGCTCGACTACGTGCGCGTGACCATGGGGCAGTCGAAGATCGACGTCTTCACGCACCTCTCCGGCGGCGACGCAGAGGCCGCGGCACGTGCCACTGCCGCGTTCGAGGGCGCGTACGCCGAGATCGTCGCCGAGCAGGGCGTCTCCGAGATCCCCGGTGCCGCCGATGCGATCCAGGGATTGAAGGACGCCGGGCTGAAGGTCGTGCTCACCACCGGCTTCGCCCCGGTGACCCGAGACGCCCTGATCGACGGACTCGGCTGGCGAGACCTCGTCGACCTCGCGCTGTCGCCGATCGACGCCGGACGCGGACGCCCGGCACCCGACCTCGTGCTGGCGGCCCTGCTGCGCACGCAGGCGTCATCCGTCCAGTCGATCGCGGTCGTCGGCGACACCGTCAGCGATGTCGAGTCGGGTCGTCGAGCCGGCGCCGGATTCGTCGCGGGCGTGCTCACCGGCGCCCACGATCGTCCGGCGCTGAGCGCCGCCGGAGCCGATGCCGTGCTGAGCGATGTGAGCGCGTTGCGGGATGTGCTCGTCCAGCGCGAGCTGCTGCCGCTCGTCGCCACCTCCTGAGGGATCGCGCCATGGGAACGCTGCTGATCCGTCCGCCCGGCCACCGCCGAGACGTCGCGCTGCGCCCGGCGGCCACCGCGATGGTCTGGGTCGGCGAAGGCCACCCGCACGAGACGATCGCGGTACCGGGAGTGGCTCTCGCGGACGGGGACGCGCTCGTGGCGGTCGAGATGTCGACGATCTGCGGATCCGACGTGCACACGGTGCGGGGACGACGCGCCGCTCCGACGCCCCTGGTGCTCGGACACGAGAGCGTCGGACGGGTGATCGCCATCGGCGACGCCGGCGCGCGCACCGTGGACGGCACTCCGCTGCGGATCGGCGATCGGGTGGTGTGGTCGGTGACCGTATCCTGCGCGAGCTGCGATCGCTGCCTGCGGGGGCTGCCGCAGAAATGCCGTGATCTGGGGAAGTACGGGCACGACCGCGTCGGCGCGCACGGCGACCTCACCGGAGCGTTCGCGAGTCACGTGCAGCTGAGGGAGGGGACGGCCATCGTCAGGGTGCCCGAGGCGCTCCCCGCCGCGGTGCTCGCGCCCGCCTCGTGCGCCACGGCCACCGCGTGGGCGGCGGTCGCTCGAGCGGCGAAGGACCACGACCTCGACGGGGCCTCCGTGCGGATCCACGGCGCGGGTCTCGTGGGGCTGTCCGCCGCAGCCATCGCCGCCGAACAGGGGGCGACCGTGGAGGTGCGGGACCCGAACGTCGACAGGCAAGGTCTGGCCGCACGGTTCGGAGCGACGCGTCTCGACCGGGATCCTGATGTCGTGATCGAGGCGTCGGGGCATGCCGTGCAGGAAGCACTCGCCGGCGTGGCGGTCGGGGGGACGGTCGTGCTGGTCGGGAGCGTGTTCCCCGCTGACCCGGTTCCGTTCGACGCCGAGAGCATCGTGCGCCGGCTCGTCACCGTCGCGGGCATCCACAACTACACGGGAGCAGAGCTGGCTGAAGCGGTGGCGTTCCTCGCGGGCCGGGGGAGGGCCTATCCCTTCGCCGATGCCGTTGGCGCGGTGCGGCCGCTCTCCGAGATCGATGCGGCGCTGCGCGAGGCGACCACCTCACAGGCGCCGCTGCGGATCGGGCTCGTGCCCGGCCAGTGAAGCTGCGGCCAACGCGCCGGCGGGGGTGCTGCGGCCTGTGACGATGTGCGACTCGTGGCGATGCCGTGGTCAGCGCGGACGACGGTCTTCGCCGTCGCCCTCCTGACCGCGCCGCGGACCCAGCGGTCGCAGCCCCTCGGCGTGGAACGCCAGCAGGCCGACGGCCGCACCGACGGTCGACGCGAGCACCTCTTCCGGGTCGCCGACCAGTGCCAGTCGACGGTGGCCCACGTCGCCATCGGCCGTGGCCCAGCCCAGATAGACGGTTCCCGCCGCGTGCCCGCCCTGGGGTTCCGGGCCGCCCACACCGGTGGTCGAGACCGCAAGGTCGACATCGAACAGGGTCCGTGCACCGGCGGCGAGCTGCTCCGCGCAGGCGGCAGAGCACGGATCCGTTCCCGGCGTCAGTCCCAGCACGCGCTCCTTGACGTCGGTGAAGTAGGCCACGATGCCCCCGGCGAACCAGCCGGAGGCACCGTCGCCGGCACCGATCGTCTCCGCGAGCATGCCCGAGGTCAGCGACTCGGCCACTCCGATGCGGAGCTCCCGCTCCGCGGCGAGTTCGCTCAACCGTGCGATGTGGCTCTGCGTGTCCGAGTCGAGAGCGTCGAGAGCGGTCACCGTGCGGAGCGTCCCTTCTCGAGCGTCATCGCTCTTCGCTCTCGTCGTAGTCCGGACGAGGGGGCTGCAGCGGCTGGTCCGAGTACTCTCCGCCCGCGCGGCCGCCGTAGGGGCGTCCGTGATCGGCGAACTCGTCGCGGGCGAACACCAGGGTCCACGGACCCGCCGTGAAGTGCGCGCCCGTGCGCAGGGTCTCGGAGTTCTCATCCACGTGCGTCGCGTCCACGCCGAGGCTCGCGTTCGTCTCGCCCTCGCCGTGCAGGGTCAGCACGTACTCGTCGCGGTCGTCGTGCGTGATCGTGGCGTGCACCGGGTCGGTGTCGGCGAGGCGCAGTTCGTTGCCCTCGGCCGAGCCGACGCGGACGACATCGTCTTCGAGCGCGAACTCGGTGCGCTCGTCGTCCCTGGTGATGCGCAGACGGGGGTTTCCCGCGCCCCACGACGCGTGCGTCGTGCCCGGGGTGTTGCCCTCGTCCGGGCGGTCATCGATGTGTCGGTCGTTCATGGCAGTACCCTCCTCGGGGTCGAGTGGAATGAGGCTATGCGTCCCTCCAGATCTCGCCGAGGGGGTTGACTTCGCTGTGGCGACCCGGCATTGGATCCACCCGCCGAGGGACTGTGTGGCCGTCGGCTGTTTGGGGAACAATGGGTCGCAACCGTCGTCCCCACCGTCACGACCGAGGAGCAGTGCATGGGAAAGTTCGTCTATGAAGGCAGCGTGAAGACCGAGATCGAGGACCGGGCGCTCACGCATCTGCAGCTCGTCATCACCGCCAAGCTGCGTCGCGGTGAGCCCTTCCCGTTCAGCTGGCGAGAAGACACCAGCGTGGGCGGTGGGCGCACCACCGTCTGGATCCAGCCCGGCAGCGCGCTGGTCTTCAAGTACTTCGGCAGCAGGCAGCCCTCCATCAACCGCGCCTGGATCGAGGCCCTCGCCTTCACGGCGAACGCTCCGAGCGGGCTCTACCTCGTTCCCGAGCCCGCGGAATCGGGAACCGAGCCGGGCACCGAGGAAGTACCGGTGACCCCGCCCGTCTGATCCTCTCGACCCCTCGCACAGGGCAGACCTGTCAACCCCCCTGACGGGAGGGCGGCCCTCGGGGAGAGTCGCTCGTACGACGACACGTTCCACGAGACGACACGTTCCACGAGATGAGGAGGATCGCCATGACAGACGACACCACCGACCCCCGGCACGCGCATCGCGAGGAGGGCTTCCCCGCGCAGCACCAGGATCAGCCGGGGCTGACGGAGCGGACCCGGCCGGAGCCCGACCACGGGGAGCAGACCTACGCAGGCCACGGTCGCCTGGGAGGACGCCGTGCTCTGATCACGGGCGGGGACTCGGGCATCGGCCGCGCCGTCGCGATCGCCTTCGCCCGAGAGGGCGCGGACGTCGCCATCGCGCACATGCCCGAGGAACAGGACGACGCGGAGGACACCCTCGCCCTGGTCCGCGAGGCCGGCCGGATCGGAGTGGGATTCGCGGGCGACCTGCGCGACGAGGGGTTCGCGACCGACATCGTCGCGAAGACCCGGAGCGAGCTGGGTGGACTCGACGTGCTCGTGCTCAACGCCGGCTACCAGCACGACATCGACGGTTTCGCGTCGCTGGAGACGGAGCGGATGCGCCGGGTCTTCGACACGAACCTGGCCGGAATGCTGTTCTCGGCACGTGCGGCCTATCCCGACCTCGAACCCGGTGCGAGCATCATCGTGACCGCGTCGGTGCAGGCCTACAACCCTTCGCCGGGTCTGATCGACTACGCCATGACCAAGGCGGCACAGGTGGCGTTCGTGAAGGCGCTCGCCGAGGAGGCAGGGCCCAAGGGCATCCGAGTGAACGCCGTGGCCCCCGGCCCGATCTGGACACCGCTGATCCCCGCGACGGGCTGGGACGCCGAGCGCCTGGCGACCTTCGGTGCCGACACCCCGCTCGGGCGGGCAGGGCAACCCGCGGAACTCGCCGGGGCATATGTGTACCTGGCGTCGGACGAGTCCTCCTACACCTCGGGATCGGTCATCGCGGTCACGGGCGGTAAACACCTCTGACCCCTACGAGCATCCGTCGAGACCCATCGTCTTCGTCGACACCCACGCGCCGTCGCGCGTTCGACGGTGGGTCTCGACAGGGACGGTGGGTCTCGACAGCAGGGTGGGTCTCGACAGCACGGTGGGTCTCGACAGTCGCCGCCTAAGCTTGTCTGGTGCAGAAGCCCACCGCGTCCGGTCCCCTCGTGGGGGTCGTGCTCGTCATCGGCTCCTGCCTCTCGCTTCCCTTCGGCGCTGCTGTCGCGGCCCAGCTCTTCCCGGTGCTCGGACCGTGGGGGGTGACCTCGCTGCGCGTGGCGATCGCCGCGGTGCTGCTCGTCGTCATCGTGCGGCCGCGACCGGGGAAGTGGACCCGCGCGCAGTGGCTTGCCGCCGTGCTCTTCGGTGTCTCGCTGGCGGCGATGAACGGCTTCTTCTACGCCGCGATCGATCGCATCCCGCTGGGGCCCGCCGTCGCGATCGAGTTCCTCGGACCGCTCGTCCTCGCCGCCGTGCTCACCCGGAAGCTCAGAGATTTCGCCTGGGTCGGCATCGCCCTGCTGGGCATGGTCGTCCTCGGCATCGACGGGCTGATCGGGGCCGAGCCGCTCGATCCGCTCGGGGTCGTGTTCATCCTCATCGCCGCCGGATTCTGGGCCATGTACATCCGGATGAGCGCCCGCGTCGGCGCCCTCATCCCCGGCAGCAGCGGCCTGGCGATGGGACTCGTGGTCGCGGCCGTGCTGCTGATCCCGGTCGGCGTTCCCGCTGTGTCGACCGTGGCGATGGACCCGCAGCTCCTGCTGCTCGCGGCGATCACCGCGGTGCTGTCGTCGGTCATCCCGTACAGCTTCGAGCTCGCGGCGCTGCGGCGGCTTCCGCAGCGCGTCTTCGGGGTGCTGCTGAGCCTGGAGCCGGCGTTCGCCACCCTCGCCGGCTGGCTCATCCTCGGTCAGGATGCGACGCCGTTGCGCATGCTCGCCATCGCTCTCGTGATCGCCGCGAGCGTCGGCACCACGCTCGGCGTGCGGAGGGACCGTCGCGACGGCGGCCCCTCCGGTCCCTTCACCGCGCCGATACCGCTGCCCGATTGACCGTCGGAGTCGGCAGCGGGAAGCGCCGACGCAGGATGACGCGCTGGACGAGCGTCCACACCACCGTGACGGTGAGGTAGAGCGCAGCGGCGAGGGGCACGAATGCGGCGAAGACCGCTGTGAGGTAGTGCGTCGCCGAGACGACGCGCAGCATCGTGGGCGAGTTCAACGGGGAGTCGTCACCCTCGACCGGAGTGGGACGGAACACGCGGCGGGTGACCTCGGCGACCGCGACCATGACCGCCAGCAGCACTCCGAACACCAGGAACGTGGCGGGCGTCGCCGTGCCGCCGAAGAGCGCGGAGACCAGGCTCGTCCCCAGCGGGGCGCCGAACAGGTCGTGCGCGAGCAGTTCGTTCGGATGACCGGCGATCTCGGGACGGAGGAACAGCGTGTACAGGATGCCGACGACGGGGGCCTGCGCCAGCACCGGGAGCATCCCCGCGAACGGCGACGTGTTCTCGGCCTTGTAGAGCGCCAACGTCTCCTTCTGCAGGCGCTCGGGGTTCTTCTTGTGGCGGCGCTGCAGCTCACGCAGCTTCGGGGCGAGACGCGCCCTGGTCTGTTCGGCCTTGGCCTGGGATATGCCCACCGGGATGAGCAGCGCCCGCACCAGCAGGGTGACGAGCACCACGGCGAGTGCTGCGGCCGCGGCGCCGGCGAGAGGGGTGAGGAGGTCGGAGAGCCCGGTCATGGCGCCGTAGGCGGCGTCGAGGAGGGCGGCGAGAGGAGGGAAAGCGAAGATGTCCAAGAGAGTGTCCGTTCGTGGCGCCGGGAAGGGTCGGCGAAGGCCGCGCTGTCCCGTCGTGCGAACGGACTACGCGGCGGTCGCGACTCCCGGCGCCCGAGGGCGCGGATGCCCGGCGGCATCGGGGTCACTCTGCGTGAGGAGGGTGCCGACGTCTATGGCCCGCAGCGGATGCGGGGCGTCGGCTGTGGCCTCGGGGTGCACGCTCAGCACGATGGCGAGCGTGAGGGCGGTCACGGCGAGCAGCGCGATCGCGAGGCCGAGGGCCGTTGCGTCGGGCATCGACACGAGGCCGATCGCGGTCGCGACGAAGCTCAGCATCTGCCCGAACCACTCGCTCATGTGCGCACCCCTTCCTGCGACGAGGGTATCACCGCGGCCTCGGGGTCGCCCGCGGGCGTAACGTCGAAGCATGAGTGACCTTCGCACCCTGCTCGGGATCGAGCATCCGATCGTTCTCGGCCCGTTCGGCGGGCTCTCCTCGACCGCGCTCACCGCCGCGGTCAGCAACGCGGGTGGACTGGGGTCGTTCGGACTCTACGGTTACGACGGCGATCGCATCCGTGCGACCGGGGCCGAGCTGCGTGCCCTGACCGACCGGCCCTATGCGGTGAACGTCTGGCTTCCGATGGGAGACGAGGTCGAGCCGAACCCGCAGCACACCGTGTTCGCGCAGGCCCTGCAGCCGTTCTACGAAGCCGTGGGCATGGACGTCCCCGCGCGGCCGGAGCGGTACGCCCCGACCCTGGACGAACAGCTCGAGGCCGTCTGGGAGATCGAGCCCGCCGTGCTCAGCGTGGTGTTCGGCGTGCCGTCGGACGACCTGATCGAGGAGGCGCATCGCCGCGGCATCCTCATCGTCGGCACGGCGACCACGGTGGCTGAGGCCGTCGCGCTCGACGCAGCGGGCGTGGACGCCGTGGTGGCGAGCGGCGCCGAGGCCGCGGGTCATCGGGTCGCATTCCTGCGTTCAGCGGAGGAGTCGCTGGTCGGGACGTTCGCGCTGGTGCCTCAGATGGTCGACGCGGTCGGGGTGCCCGTGATCGCGGCAGGAGGTGTCGCCGATCGTCGCGGGGTGGCGGCGGCGTTCGCCCTGGGCGCGGCGGGAGTGCAGGTGGGGACGGCGTTCCTCGCCACCGCGGAGTCGGCCGCGAACGAAGCGCACCGCGACGCGATCCGATCCACCGCCGCCGACGAGACCGTGCTCACACGTGCGATGAGCGGACGCCTGGCTCGCGGCGCCCGCAACCGTGTGGTGCGGGCGATCGAGGCGAGCGGCACGATCGCGCCGTTCCCGATGCAGAACTGGCTGACAGGGCGCTTCCGCACCGCGGCGGGGGAGCAGAACCTGGGCGCGCTGCAGTCGCTGTGGATGGGGCAGGCCGCGCCGCTGGTGCGTCATGGCTCGGCTGCCGAGGTCTTCGCCGAGCTGATGGCAGGGCTCCCGGCGACGCCGTGACCCTCGCTGCGGCCCGGATCGCGGGCTGCTCCGAGCTGTGGACGAATGACCGACGCCTGTCAGCGGCCTCCCACGGGCTCGCGGTCGATATCCTGAGCGACCGCGACTGACCCGCGTCCTCCCGGGAACGACCGGGCTAGAGGATCACGGTGGACTTGCCGTGCACGATCACGCGATCCTCGGCGTGCCACTGCACGGCGCGGGCGAGCACGAGGCGCTCGACGTCGGCACCGCGACTCTGCAGCTCGGCGGCCGACTCGGAGTGGGTGACGCGCGTGACGTCCTGTTCGATGATCGGTCCCTCGTCGAGATCCGCCGTCGCGTAGTGCGCGGTCGCGCCGATCAGCTTGACGCCACGGTCCTTGGCGCGAGCGTACGGGTTCGCTCCGATGAACGCGGGCAGGAACGAGTGGTGGATGTTGATGACCGGAGCTTCGAGGCGCGTGATGAAGTCGTCGGAGAGGATCTGCATGTAGCGGGCGAGCACGACGAGGTCGACGTTCCCGCGCAGCAGTTCGAGCTGACGATCCTCCATGGCGGCCTTGTCGCCGGAGGGGATGTGCACGAACGGCACACCGAACGAGCGGACGGCCTCGGCCAGGTCGGGGTGGTTGGACACGACCATGGTGATGTCGATGTCGAGCTGTCCGCGCTGCGTACGCCACAGCAGCTCCATGAGGCAGTGATCGTACTTCGAGACGAAGATCGCGACGCGCTTGCGGCGGGCCACGTCGTGCAGCGACCACTCCATGCCGAAGCGCTCGGCGACGGCCGCGATGTCGGCTTCGAGTGCCGGGCGCGCCGCTGCCAGACCGTCGAGGTGGATGACCGTGCGCTGGAAGAAGCGTCCGCCCTCGGAGTCGGTCGAGTGCTGATCGAGCGAGATGATGTTCGCGCCGTGATGAGCGAGCACGCCGGCGACGGCGGCGACGATGCCGGGCTGGTCGTCGCAGGCGATGAGCAGGCGGGCGGTATCGGGCTGAGACATGGGGGCTCCTCGAGGGTGTGCATCGATTCTGCCGTGGATGCGCCGAGCGGGCGAATCGCGAAAGATCACCCGCTGCACTGCCTGCGCACTGCACCGCTCTCACCTACCCTGAGAGCATGAATGCGAGTGACCTCGGCCTCGTGCTGATCCCGCTGCTCGCCGTGGCGGCGCCGCTTCTCGCACGCGGCGTGCGACCGGTGGTCCGGGTGCCCATCGTGGTGTTCGAGCTCGTGCTCGGCATCCTCGTCGGTCCCGCTGTCTTCGGCTGGGTCGAACCGGGACCGCTGCTGGAGAAGCTCAGCGATTTCGGCCTCGCGCTGCTGTTCTTCGTCGCCGGAACCGAGATCGACTTCAAGATGGTGGCGGGCAAGCCGCTCGCGCGCGCCTCTCTGGGCTGGCTGCTCAGCGTGCTCCTGGGCATAGGCCTGGGCTTCTTCTTCGCGCCGGGAGAGGGGATGGTGGTGGTCGGCATCGCGCTCAGTTCCACGGCGCTGGGCACCCTGATGCCGATCCTGCGCGATGCCCGCGAGCTCGACACCCCCTTCGGCCGTGCCATCAGCGCGATCGGCGCGGTGGGCGAGTTCCTCCCGTTGATCGCGATCTCGATCTTCCTCAGCACGCGGACCACGCCGATCGCCACGGCCGTGCTGCTGACCTTCGTGGTGCTCGCCGGGCTCGCGGTGCTGCTGGCGCACCGCGTCCCGCACGGGCGGCTGCACGGCATCGTGCGGGCGACACTGCACACCTCGGATCAGTTCGGCGTGCGCTTCGTGATCCTGCTCATCGCCGCTCTCGTCGGGCTGAGCGTCATGCTCGATCTCGACATGCTGCTCGGGGCTTTCGTGGCCGGGGCGGTCTGGCGCATCATCATGGCGCGTGCACCGAAGAAGGACGCGGAAGAGGTCGAGAGCAAGATCGAGGCGATCGCCTTCGGTTTCCTCGTGCCGATCTTCTTCCTCTACACCGGGGTCACGTTCGATCTGCAGGCATTGCTGTCTTCGCCGACGGCGCTGGGGCTGGTGCCCGTCTTCCTGATCGCTCTGCTCGTGATCCGCGGATCCGCGGCGCAGCTCTCGGCGCCGGCGGGGATGAGCGTGCGCGACCGCGCGGCCCTCGGACTGCTCGCCGCGACGGGCCTGCCGATCATCGTGGCTGTCACCGCCATCGGTGTGGATCAGAAGATGCTCGACACCGGCACGGCTGCGGCGCTCGTCGGAGCCGGAATGCTGTCCGTGCTGCTGTATCCCCTGATCGGGATGACGCTCCGTGGCGACCGCGCGGAGGTCGTGGGCCCGCGACTGGCCGACAAGACACGACAGGGAGAGCTGTGACCACCGCATCCGCGCTGCTGACACAGGCCGTGCACGACCTGAAGGGCGCTCCGAAGGAAGGGCTCGGCGAACAGCGCGATTCGCGCTGGCGCGGGCGTCGCATCGTCAGGGTCGGTGAGGCGTGGCACCTGGGTGTGCTGCTGCTGACCGAGACACATGCGCTGGCGACGGCCGAGGTCCTGCGCGCGGCGGACCCGGGGCGTCGCGGCTACACGGCCGAGTCGGCCAGGGAGCGGGCGGAGCGCAGGGCCGAGGCGCTGCGCGGCGGCTTCGACGAGGGCGATGTCGTGCATGTGGGATGGAGTGTCGTCGACGTCGACGCCGTGGACGCCGGAGGTTCATCCGGTCCGCTCGCTCAGGTCGACGGCGTGCCCTCCGTGCGCTGGAGCACCGCGGGAGGATTCATGCCGTTGGAGGCATACCTGCGCGAGCGCGTACCGCTGCTCCGCGACTCGGCGTCGAGCTGATTCAGGCGAAGGTCTCGGCGAAGCGTCGCAGCAGGGCCGCACCCTCGGTGACCGAGGCTGCGAGAACCTGCTGCTGCACGGCGTCGAACTCGTCGGGGTCGAAGTAGCCGGTGGTGCGGTAGAACGTCATCCGGTCGGCGAAATCGCGAGGCGTGGGCTCTGGGTGGAACTGAGCGGCGTAGAGATGCGTGCCCACGCGGTACGCCTGCACGGGGCAGGCCTCGTTCGTGGCCAGCAGCACGGCGCCGGGCGGGGTCGCCGCCGCGCTCTCCTTATGGGCCGTGAAGACCGTCAGAGCGGAGCCGCTGGGTCCGAACACTGGATCGGCCGCGCCCGCCTGCGTGGTCTCGATGACCGTGGCGCTCGCGGGCTCCGGAGTGTCGGTCACCACCTCGCCGCCGAGCATGCGGGTGACGACACCGATGCTGAAGCAGGTGAAGAACACCGCGACCTCGGCGGCCATCGCCGCGTCGGCCAGCGTGCGGAGGTCGGCCTCGACGCGAAGCTGCTCGGCGGACTTCACCGCATCGGAGACGTTGAACGGCGAGCCGCCGACGACGATGCCGCGATATCCCCGCAGGCGTTCCATCGGCAACGCCCCGTGCAGCAGATCGAGCCGGTCGACCACGTCGACGCCCAGCGCCCGACGGAAGGAGGCATGCTCGGCATCCGCCGCCCCGGTCTCGGGTCGCACGCAGACGTAGAGAAGCGAGGCCATCAGGAGATTCTAACGAGCGCGCGTGGCCCAGCAGACGCGGTCACCGCGAGGAGTTCGCCGTGCGACCGCGGACGATGCCCACGAACGTCTCGACGTCGGCCGTGGTGCGCTCTCGCGGCCACACCAGCGCGACGGTCGAGGTCGGTCCGTGCGCGAGGACGCGGTGATCGGCGTCCTTGCGATGGTGCAGACGCGCGAGAGACATCGGGACGACGACGATGCCGACGCCGGATGCCGCCGTCGCGATCGCCTCGTCGGTGGGAAGGGGATCGAAGGTCGCCGGGACAGTCCCCGGGAACACGGGAGAACCCAGGACATCGTCGGTCAGCGCGATCACGACCTCGCCTTCGAGGTCGGCCGCGGTGAGCTGCTCCGCGGCCATCAGATGCGAATCGACCGCTGCGACGACGACCGGGACCTCGTCGTACAGGGGGATGATGTGCAGCGACTCGTCGGTGAGGGGCAGACGAAGGAGCGCCGCATCGACGCGGTCGAGTGCATCGCGCTGGGCGGCCGGGTCGATCGTCACGAGCTCGAGCGGCACACGCGGCATCCGCTGCTTCCAGGCGTCGATCCACTTGCCGGGGGTCGCTCCAGGCACAGCGCCGAGGCGGAAGGTGCGCGGCGCTTCCGGTTCGGGCTGCGGGGCATCGAAGACGACCTTGGAGGTGGGCTTCTTCGGCTTCTGCGGGGGATACCGCTCCGCGGGCGCTGCCTTGTTTCGGCGTACCGGTGTTCCGCGGCCTGTGCCCTTCGCGGGGCGTCTTCCCTGGTTCGCCATGCGGTCAAGGCTACTCGGCGGGAGTGCCCGGCACCTCCGTCGGCGCAGCAGGGCTCGTGGTGGAGAGCTTCCGCTGCGCGCGACGGACGAGTCCGGCGGCTCCGCCGACCAGGAGCAGCACGCCGACGGTCAGGAGCGCGACCGTGACGGCGGCCGTCGGGGTGAGGGCCAGCAGGGCGTCGGCGGCTGCATCGCGGCGGTCGGCGTCTGCCAGCATCCAGAGGGCTGTCGCCGAGATCGCGGCGAACAGGAGCCCCCAGATGATGGCCGCCCAGCGGGTGCGGGGCACGGCGGTGGTCTCGGTGATCGACGGAACGCTCATCACTGGTCTTCCTTCGCGGGCTCGGCGACGGTGATGGAGATGTCACCGCTGTTCTGATCGAGGGTGATCGGTTGGATGGTCGTCGGGGAGGCGGTGTCGGCCGAGATGCTCTGCACGATCACCGCCTCCTCTCCTGCGCGCTCGTCTCCGTCACGCGTGCCGAGCCATGTGCCGGAGTCGACGATCGTTCCCGAGTCGCCCTCCACGCGGGTCCAGGTCACGGATGCCGTGTCCACCGTCGCTCGGAGCTGCAGCTCGACGCCGGGATCGACATAGATGTACGTCCCCCCGGAGGACTTCTCGATCACGATCGGTCGCGGCGCGCCGTCGTGCTGATAGAGGGTGACGGAGAGGTCGCCGAACGGCTGACGGATGTGCTGCTCGCGGCTGTTGGTGATCGAGGCCCATCCGAAGGTCAGATCCTGCAGCGTGGAGAACGCCCCGGCCACGAGTCCGCCGACGAGGGTGATGACCGTCACGAAGGCCAGGAAACCGCTGCGCCGACGGAACGCCCCGGCGACGATCATCCCGAGCGCGAGCATCAGGGCTGCGGCGAGGAGGCCGAGAGCTCCGCCGAGCTGGGCTGCGCCGGTCGCCAGTCCCACGGCAGCACCGGTGATGATCGCGAGCCCCACCATCGTCGCCACGAACGCGAATCCGGCGCGCGGGTTCGACTCCCGGCGGATGCGACGGCGTTCGGCGGCTTCGGCGGCGAACACGGCGGCCTCGGCCTGGCGCTCACGGCGCAGCTGGTCGCGGGCGGCGCGCTCGACGTCCTGCTGCTGGCGCCGCCACGCCTGATCCTGTTCCTTCCACGCGGCATGCTGGGCGCGCCAGGCTTCGAGGGCTGCGGGATCCTGCGAACCGGGCGGCAGAGGGGCCGGCGGTGCCGGCGGGATCGCGCCGAGTGCGGGATCCGGTGACATCGGCTCTGCTGCGACGCCGGCGTCGGATTCCGCGGCGGCGGAGAGAGTGGCGTCCGCCCCCTCGGCGGTACCCGAACCGGCGAGGGGGGCGGACGCGGCCGGGGCCGTCTGATCTGCGGAAGCCGTCGGCAGATCAGACGCGGAAGCGCCCGGGGTGCGGCTGGCAGCACGCACGATCAGGAAGAGCAGGCCGGCGACGAGCACGAGCCCGACGATCCAGCTGAGGAGGGAGAGGGCCGACCAGTCGCCGTAACCGAGCCCGAACAGGCGGCCAGCGAGCGGAGCGGTCGGGAACAGCCCGATGACGGCCATCGCCAGGATGCCCCACTGCACGGGCTGGTAGTCGCGACGCAGCAGGTCGTGCAGGTGCACCCGTCCATCGATGTCGGGCAGCAGCGCCCACGCGGCGGCGTACAGGAAGATCCCCGGCAGTCCGAAGAGCGCGGCCACCACCAGCACCCCTCGCACGATGAGCGGGTCGATCCGCAGGCGTGCGGCGATACCGGCGGCGACGCCACCCAGCCAGCCCTCGGAGCGGGCGACGCCGAGACCGGCGACCCAGAGCAGGAAGCGGTCGGCGCCGCGCGGGGTGCCCGTGCCGGGACCGCCGACGGCCGGAGCGTCTGGATCGGCAGGGGGCGGAGGCGCAGTCGGAATCGTCATGCTTCGATCCTGGCGGTGGCGCGGGGCGCTGTGCCATGGGGGGAACCCCTGAGCGACCCCTGATTCTCGCCGGGGGAGCCCCCGGAGCATCGGCGCGGATGATTGGATGGCGACATGTCCTCTTCGGCGCACGCTCCCGCGCGACCTCCGCGCGTCGCCGCTCCACCGCGCCCGTCGTTGACCCGCGATCGCGACTGCCTGGTCGCCGGCGTCAGTGCCGGACTCGCACGCCACCTGGGCGCACGGCCGTGGATGGTGCGCGCTCTGTTCATCGCCCTCGCGCTGTGCGGCGGTGCAGGGGTGCTGCTCTACGCCTGGTGCTGGATGTTCACGCCGTGGGCGGAGGGTGAGGACGCACCGACCAGACGGATGCCCGTGGCGTGGCTGCTGCTGGCTCCCGCGGCCGTGGGGGTCCTCGTCGTGCTGGTGTGGCGTGGCGGCAGCGACTGGCTGACCGGGTCGATCCCTCCCGATGTCGCGGCGGTCGTCGTCGGCGGAACGGTGGTCTTCGCGACCGGCGCCGGGCTCTGGGCGACGCTGATCGACAGCACCGACACCGCACGGGGGCCACGGCACACGCTGTGCATCCGGATCCTCTCGATCGTCCTGCTGGCCCTGCTGTTCACGATCCTGCTGTCCTGGCCGGTGGCCCGGTCGGGCGTGGCGCTGGTGCTGCTCCCGCTGGTCGGGCTGGCGGCCGTGGTGTCCTCGTCGTTGATACCCCGATGGCGCGAGCTGTCCGGTGAGCGGGTGCGCCGCATCCGCGAGGAGCAGCGCAGCCAGATGGCCGCCCACCTGCACGACTCGGTGCTGCAGACACTGGCGCTGATCCAGAACAGGGCGGGAGCTTCCAGCGAAGCTGCGCGCCTCGCCAGGGCGCAGGAGCGCGAGCTGCGTGCCTGGTTGTACGACGGCGATGCTCCGGCCGACAGTGATCTTCCGACCGACCTGCGCGACTATGCCGGAGCGTTGGAGCTCGACTACCCGGTGCGCATCGACGTGGTCTCCGCCGGCCTGTCGACAGAGCGGGCGAGCGGAGAGCTCGCCGCCGCCGCCAGGGAGGCGATCCTGAACGCGGCCCGCCACGCAGGAGGCGAGATCTCGGTGTACATCGAGGGGAGCGTGTCAGGCGTCGATGTGTTCATCCGCGATCGGGGCCCGGGATTCCAGCTCGATGAGGTGCCCAGCGATCGGTTGGGCGTGCGCGAGTCGATCATCGGACGGATGCGCCGTGCGGGTGGCAGTGGAGGGGTTCGCAGCGACGAGAGCGGCACAGAGGTGCATCTGCGCATCATGACACCGTCCAACCAGGAGCGGCCGGTACCGCGTGCGACGGCTCGGGAGGAGCACCATGGCTGAGATCATCCGTGTCGTGATCGTCGACGATCACTCGATCTTCCGCTCCGGCCTGCGCGCAGACCTCGATGCGAGCGTCGATGTGGTGGGCGAAGCGGCAGACGTGCCGTCGGCGATCTCGGTGATCGGCGAGACGCGACCGGATGTCGTGCTCCTCGACGTGCATCTCCCGGGCGGCGACGGCGAGGACGCGGCCGGAGGTGAGGCGGTGATCCGCGGGTCGTCTCCGACCGATGCCCGCTTCCTCGCGTTGAGCGTGTCCGACGCCGCGGCCGACGTGGTGCGGGTGATCCGCGCCGGCGCGCGGGGTTACATCACGAAGGGCTCATCCGGCGTCGAGGTCAGCAGCGCGGTGCGGGCCGTGGCCGAGGGTGATGCGGTCTTCTCGCCGAGGCTTGCCGGCTTCGTGCTCGACGCCTTCGGGGCGGTCGCCGGTGAGACCGCGACAGCGACCGACGAACTCGACCGGCTCTCGGCACGCGAGCAGGAGGTCATGCGCCTGATCGCTCGGGGCTACGCGTACAAAGAGGTCGCGTCGGAGCTGTTCATCTCGATCAAGACGGTCGAGACGCATGTGTCGTCGGTGCTGCGCAAGCTTCAGCTCTCCTCACGACACGAACTCACGGCATGGGCCTCCGAGCGGCGGCTGTTGTGAGCGCACCGCTCGGGTGAGGTCGCTCAGGCCGCGAGCCACAGACCTTTCTGATCCGTCGCGATGGTGAGTCCGGCCGCGACCGTCTCGTCGTCGCCGATCCTGGCACCGCGGACGATGCGCGCTCCGGCACCGATGTCGGTGCGGACGCCCACGTAGGCGTGATCGCCGATCGCCGCGCCATGGCCGACGTGCGCGTGCGCGTCCACGAACGCGCCTTCGCCGATCACGGCGTCTTCGTCGATCCAGGCACCGCGGGCGATGGTCGCGCCGGCACCGACGCGCGCCCCCGGTTCGATATAGGCACCCGCCTCGATGTGTGCCTTCGGGTGCACCTTCGCGCCATGCGCGACGAGACCCCGGCCGTTCGCGTGCTTGCGATACCGCAGCGTCGCGCCCTGGTCGTTCTCGATGTCGACGTAGTTCTTGCCCACGATTCCTCCCGTGCTCCGGAGTTCTCCGGATATATCAACAACCACGACAGGGGCGGATTCATTCCCGCGGATGGATGTGGTCAGTGCTGACAGGAGGGGCACCAGAAGGTGATGCGTTCGCGGGTCGGATCGGCGCCCTGCTCGCCCCGCCGGATCAAGGTGCCGCAGCGTCGGCACGGACGTCCGGCGCGGCCGTACACCCAGGTGCCCTGGCCGGGCCGATCGACGCCGGTGAAGGTGCGGTGACGGCGGTCCCGGTTGGCGCGGATCGTGCGCACACCGAGGTCGAGGAGAGCGGCGACATCGACCTCCGGCGTCGGTCTGGTCGGCAGGATTCCTCGGAGGAACAGGAGTTCTGCGGCGTACTCGTTGCCGAATCCCGCGACGTTGCGCTGATCGAGGAGGGCGACGTGGATGCTGCGGGCGTCGGCCTCGAGACGTCGGACTGCCTCTGCCGCATCCCAGTCGTCGGCGAGCGGATCAGGTCCGAGGTAACCGACGAGCTGATCCTCGTCACGGGTGGGGACGACCTCGATCTCGGCGATGTCGACGCCCACGGCTTCGCCCCGCGGCGTACCGACGATCGCACGCACCTTGAACGCCGGGTGCCGCCACTTCTCGCCGGGGCGATAGGTGAACCACGCGCCGTCCATACGCAGATGCGAATGCAGGGTGCTGTCGCCGATGCGCATGAGCAGATGCTTGCCGCGGGGGATCACGGCATGCACCGGCTGGCCGGTCAGGTCGAGCGTGGCGAATCGGGGCACGCGCAGGTCGAATCGGGTGACCTCCGCGCCGGCCAGAGCTTCGTCGAGTCGTCGTGCCGTGCGGAAGACGGTGTCGCCCTCGGGCATCAGGGGGCGCCGATGGGAGTGGGCGGCGGCGGGGTGCGCGGCGACGCGGTGGGCGGCGCGACGGGCGGTGTGGTGGGCAGCGTGGTGGGGGACGTGGCGAATCCGGCTCGCGCGAGCATGTCTCGCGCGAGCATCGTGCTTCCGGCCACGGCGGCCGCCATGATCGCGACGGCCCCGCCAGGGATCAGGAAGCAGAGTTGTGTCGCCACTCCGAAGCCGAGAACCCGCGCCCGGCTGCCCGAGAACAGGGCAGCGCGCTGGGCGGGGCTGAGATCGCGGGCATCGAAGGCTCGACCCGTGAGCTCTCGGGCCAGCAGTCGACCGGTCAGGACGACTCCGGCGATGGGGCCGAAGAACCCGCCGACGGCAGGGATCAGACCGATGAGGAGCACGACGATCGCGATCAGGATGCCGAGCAGAACCAGGCGGAGTCCCTCGCCGAGAGTGGTCCAGAAGCTGCCACCGTCGGCTGGGGGAGCGTCGCCGAGGTCGGCCTCGACCGCATGCCAGATGCGCTGGTAGAACGGATCGCCGATGGTCAGGGTGAGGGCGCTGAAGACCACGCTGGCCAGGGCGAGCGCGGCCGCGACGATCACGAAGCTCACCGCAGACCGCAGCAGGCCGCGCCACGGTTCCAGCCACCCCTCGGCGAACGGCGTCAGCCACGTGGAGACCGACGGCAGACCGATGATCAGCGGTACGAGCGCGGCAGCGAGCAGGAGCAATGCGATGATCGCGGGGACCAGTCCGAGCAGCATGAGTCCCGGCCGGGTGCGCCACAGCCCGAAGCCGCGCAGCAGTGTGCGGATACCGGTGGCGAACTCGCGGATCATGGCTTCCAGCGTAGGCGTAGTGCTCAGACGACCTTGCGGAGCGTGTATCCGCGAGGGGTCGCCACGAAGCCGGACTCCTGCAGTGCGAGGGCGAGTTCAGTGCCGTAGACGCCCTCGCCGTTGATCTTCTCGACGGTGAGCGTGTCGAGGCGACGGGCGCGCGCGGTGGCCGCGAGGTCGGAGGCCGCGGCGCGCAGCACCTCGGCGTCGTCGCTGAACGACAGCACGGTGCGTCCGCCGCGTTCGAGGGACAGCACCAGTGCACCGTCGACGAGCACGACCAGACCGCCCGCTTTGCGCCCTGGACGATGCGAGACCCCGTCGAGCTTGGGCCAGCCGAGGGCGGCGCCGTACGGGTTCGCCGGATCGGTCGACGCGAGGGTCACGGCCTTGCGCGGCGGCGGATCCGCGAGGCCCGCATAGGTGCGCAACCGGTCGACGGTGCCGGACGCGGCGAACTGCGCAGCTCCGAGCTTCTCGATCACGTAGCCCCGGCGGCAATGCCCCGCCTCTTCGAAGCCCGCGAGCACCCGATAGGCCTGGGCGAAGCCGCCGGGAACACCCTCAGCCTGCACGGCGCCGCGCGTGACGACGCCGTAGCGGTCGAGCAGGAGCCCTGCGGTGACGGTCGCCCGGCGGGCAGGATCGGTCTCGAGCGCCGGCAGCAGCGACCAGCGGCCGCCGATCGAGGGCGGGCGGGGTGCCGCGGTCCCGGTGAAGGACACCCCGCGGTAGGTGCGGGCGCGGGGCGCACGGCGTTTGACCTTGTGCGCCTGCGAGCCGCCGGTGAGGAGCGAGCGGATGGGGGCGAAGGTGTCGTTGGTGACGTAGCCCGCCCAGGTCAGAGACCACAGCGCTTCGAGCACCGACTGCTCGTTCTCGGCCGCCGCCATGTCTTTCAGCTGTCCGGCGAAGTAGGCACCCCCGACGTCGAGCGCGATGAGGATGCGCGACTCCAGGGAGTCGGACGCGATCTCGGTGTCGCGCTCCGGGAGGGTGAAGGGCGCGATGTCGGCCGGATGCAGCGACACCCAGCCGTCCCGTCCCGGGAGGGTGCCGTGTCCGGACCAGATGACCTCCCCCGATGCCGTCAGTTCGTCGAGCATCGCCGGGGAGTAGTCGCGCACGCGGGAGGGCAGGATCAGCGACTCCCACGCACTCGCGGGGATCGGTACACCGGCGAACTGCTCGATCACGTTCAGCACGCCGTCGACGCCTTCGAGCGGACGACCGATGTGCTGCCAATCCGGGAGGAACCGTGCGTACGCCTCGGGAGAGACCGGCTCGACCGAACCGCGGATGGCCGCCAGCGAGCGCATCCGGAGCCGACGCAGCACCTCGGAGTCGCACCACTCGACCGCGTCGCCGCTGCCTGCCGCCTCGGGCAGGAAGTACCCGCTCGTGAGCCGTCCTGCCGTCTCGAGCCGCTGCAGCGTATGCCGCGCGACGGCGGCACCGAGCCCGAATCGGGAGGCGACGGCATCTGTCGTGAACGGCCCGTGCGTGCGGGCATGGCGAGCCACGAGGTCGCCGAGCGGATCTGCGACCGGTTCGAGGAACGCCACCGGGATTCCCGTGGGCAGCGCTGCGCCGAGCGCATCGCGCAGCCGACCGGCATCCTCGATCGCTGCCACCCTGGTCGCTCCGGCGATCGTGACGGGGATCGCCCGTCGCGCGGTGACGAGGTCGTCCAGCAGAGCGGCTGCCGAGGCACCTGCTGTCGATTCGGGGTCGATGCGCGCAGTGACCTCTTCGGCGTCGAGCGGGCCGAGCATCCGGAGCAGGTCCGCGACGCCCTCGAGGCCTCGTGCGCGGCGGTCGGGATCGAGACGCTGGGCCTCGCGTTCGAACTGCGCGATCACGTCGGGGTCGAGCAGTTCCCGCAGTTCGACCGTGCCCAGCAGCTCCCCGAGCAGAGCGGGGTCGACCGAGAGCGCGGCCGCCCTCCGTTCGGCGAGCGGAGAGTCTCCTTCGTACATGAACGCGCCCACGTAGCCGAACAGCAGGTCGCGGGCGTATGGCGACGGCTGGCCCGGCTCGGTCTCGACCAGGCGGATGCGTCGGTCGGCGATCGATGTCGCGAGCTTGCGCAGCGACGGCAGATCGTAGACATCCTGCAGCACCTCGCGCAGGGTCTCCAGGATCACCGGGAACGTCGGATGGCGCCTGGCGACCTCGAGCAGTTGGGCCGACCGCTGCCGCTGCTGCCACAGCGGTGTGCGCTTGTTCGGGTTCATGCGGGGCATGAGCAGCGCCCTGGCCGCGCATTCGCGGAAGCGGGAGGCGAACAGCGCGGAGCCGCCGACCTCCTGGGTGACCAGGAGTTCCAGCTCCTCGGGGTCGAACACGAACAATTCGGCCCCGGGCGGTTCCGCCTCGGCATCGGGAATGCGCACGATGATGCCGTCCTCGCTCGCGACCGCCGATCCTTCCACGCCGAGACGTTCGCGCACCCGGGCGTTGATCGCCAGAGCCCAGGGCGCGTGCACCTTCATCCCGTAGGGCGAGTGCAGGATCACCCGCCAATCGCCGACCTCGTCGCGGCCGCGCTCGACGGTGAGGGTGCGGTCGGTGGGGAGCGTGCCCGTCGCCTCGCGCTGTTCGGTCAGATGGGCCATGAGGTTCGCCCGTGCCTGCTCGTCGAGCCCCGCATCGATGAGCCGCTGTGCCGCCTTCTCGGGCGTCGCCGCCGAGACCTCGCGCGAGAAAGCCCCCAGCGCCTCGCCCAGTTCGAACGGCCGACCGATGCCGTCGCCGTGCCAGAACGGCACCTTGCCCGGCTGCCCGTAAGCGGGGATCACGTTCACGCGGTCGTGCGTGATCTCGGCGATCCGCCAGCTCGTCGTGCCGAGCGTGAACACATCGCCCACCCGCGACTCGTAGACCATCTCCTCGTCGAGCTCGCCGACCCTGGCGCCGGTCGTCTCGCCCGCGACGAACACGCCGAACAGGCCGCGGTCGGGGATCGTGCCGCCGCTGGTCACCGCGATGCGCTGTGCCCCCGGCCTTCCCGTCAGCGTGCCGGCGTCACGATCCCACACGAGGCGTGGCCGCAGTTCGGCGAACTCGTCCGAGGGGAAGCGGCCCGCCAGCAGATCGAGCGTCGCCTCGTACGCCGAACGCGGAAGCGCCTGGAACGGCGCCGATCGGCGAACGGTCTCGAACCACTCCTCGACGCCGATAGCTCCCAGCGCGCTCGCCGCGACGGTCTGCTGGGCGAGGATGTCGAGCGGGTTGCGCGGCACCTGGATCGCCTCGATCTTGCCCGCCAGCATGCGCTCGGTCACGATCGCGGTGTGCAGCACGTCGCCGCGGTGCTTCGGGAAGAGGGCGGCCCGGCTGATCTCGCCCACCTGGTGCCCGGCGCGGCCGACCCGCTGCAGACCCGAGGCCGCAGACGGCGGAGCCTCGACCTGGATCACGAGGTCGACGGCACCCATGTCGATGCCGAGCTCGAGACTGCTCGTCGCCACGACGCAGCGCAGCACTCCCGACTTGAGCTCCTCTTCGACCTGTGCCCGTTGCTCTTTCGACACCGATCCGTGGTGCGCCTTCGCGAGCACGGGATCGGCCCCCGCGGTGGCTCCGGCCTGGGCCATCATCGCGGCGGGCACGGTCGTATCGGGGAGGGGTAAGCCGATCCGCTCGGAGTAGATCTCGTTCAGTCGCCCGGTGAGGCGCTCGGCCAGCCGACGGGAATTGGCGAACACGATCGTCGAGTTGTTCTGCAGGATGCGGTCGACGATCGCTTCCTCGACGTGCGGCCATACCGAACCGGTGACCTCGGAGTATTCGGCTTCGTCGGTGTCTCCCGGAACTCCGGGCGGTGGAGGCGGATTCGTCATGTCATCCATCGGGACGACCACACCGAGCTCGAAGGTCTTGGAGGCGGGAGGTGCCACGATCTCGACCGGGGCAGAGCCGCCGAGGAACCGGGCCACCTCGTCGATCGGCCGCACCGTGGCGGAGAGGCCGATGCGCTGAGCCGGTGTCTCGACGCCGTTCGCGCGGCGCAGGGCGTCGAGCCGTTCGAGGCTGACGGCGAGGTGCGCTCCGCGCTTGGTGGCGGCGACGGCATGCACCTCGTCGATGATCACGGTGTGCACGCCACGCAGCGTCTCGCCCGCGCGGCTCGTGAGCATGAGATACAGCGACTCGGGGGTCGTGATGAGGATGTCGGGCGGATCGGACACCAGCTTTCGCCGGTCGCTCGATGTCGTGTCGCCGGAGCGCACCCCGACGGTGACCGCAGGGGCCGTCACCCCGAGCCGTCTGGCCGACTGGCCGATGCCGATCAGCGGGGAGCGGAGATTGCGCTCGACGTCGACGCCGAGCGCCTTCAGGGGGGAGATGTAGAGGATGCGCGTTCGGGGCTCGCCCTTCGCCGACGGCGTGGTCTCGCCCATGCGCTCGCGGAACACGCTGTCGATCGCCCACAGGAACGCGGACAGCGTCTTGCCCGATCCGGTCGGGGCGACCACGAGGGCGTGCTTGCCGGCGGAGATCGCGTTCCAGGCACCCGCCTGCGCGGGAGTGGGCGCGGGGAACGCCCCCCGGAACCAGTCCTGCGTGGCGGGAGTGAAGCGGTCGAGCACGTCGCTCATCCCTCCATCATCGTCGAGGCCGCAGACATCGGGGCGTGACGATGTCGGCGGGAGGGAGGATGCTGGGGGAATGGCGCACACCACGAACTACGTCGACACGTTCATCGAGGTCGCCGACGACTGCCCGATCGCGCACGCGACCGAGCCGCCGGTCGCCGAGAAGCCCTCGATCGCGGCGATGCATTACCGTCTGATCGCCGAGCAGCCCTACGCGCGCACCTCCGACGACGTGATCTTCGAGACGTATGCGCTGCGCAACGGCATCGCCGTGGACGACACTGCCGCACGGGCGTCGTTCTTCTCGAAGGGACAGCCCTGCCTGCGCTCCTCGCCGCTGGGAAAGCGCTACGGATGGGGCGTCCACCACGACGCGGAGGGTCGGGTCGCTCTGGTTCCGCGGGACTCGGCGGAGTACACGGCGCTCGCCGCAGACCCCGCGCTCGCGCACACTCGGGCGATGCGGAGTCGGCGGGCGTGAGTTCGCGGAATGAGAAGGTGGGTTGCCCGCGGTGGTAGAGGAAGCGGAGACGGACATCAACGATGACGATTTCGGTTGGGTGATCATTACCCTGACCGTCTTCGCACCGTCGACGATCGACGAGTTGTCGGCGTTCGAATGGATCGGCGACGCGAAGGACGGCGGTCGATCGTACGACCTCGGGACGATCAGGGTAGACGAACCCGACGCAGACCGACGGCTGCATGCACTCGACAGTTCCGTCTCGACCTTGCTGGACCTGTTGTCAGATGTGCCGCGCGAGGTGCTGTTCGACGAGGCGTCGTTCGTCCGGCTGTTCATGACGTTCGGACGCGGTGCGCAGACACTCCGGCCCGCACTCATCCAGAAGATCGCCGCTGTCAACGCGACCGTCTGGATCGACACCTGACTTCGCGTGCGCTCCCTGTCATCAGGGGAAGAGCAGGACGCCGAATGTGAGCGCGGCGACGCTCAGCAGGCCGAAGACTGTGGCAGTGACCCGTGCCTTCTCGAGCGCGGATGCCATGGCCGTCACGCCGCAGGTCGCGGCGAGCACGAACAGAGCGACGGTGCTCAACACCAGTGCGTGATCCCGCGCGTTCGCGTCGCCCTGGATCGTGACGACGAATGTCCAGATCAGCGCGATCACGACCATGAGGCCGAAGGCCGTCCACGAGTATCCCGCGATGTCGCCGACGACGTTGCGTCGTGCCGCAGCCGTCGCCGCTTTCAGCTTCTGCTTCACTCTCGTCTCAATCTCGATCTCGATGTCGTCGGGAAGGCGGCTGAGTTCGCGCATCCGCCGATCGTCGGCGCCGATGCCACGGAGCATCGAGGCGTAGGCCCGGAGCTCGTCGTCGGTGGCGAGATTCTCGATCGCGACGGCATACCGCCCGGCCTGGTCCTCGTGACCGTTGCGCCGATACCAGGCGACCAGAGCACGACGTGTCGAGTCATCGCGAGGTTCGACGGCAAGGCGGGACTTGAGATCTCCCAGCTCCTGCGGGCTGAGAGGGAAGTCCATGGGGTTTCGTGACACGGCCTCATTATCTCGGCGCGGCAGCCTGGACACTTCAGGGTGTCTCGTACTGAGGTACGACGACCCCTGACAGTGGGCACTTCGGGCCGACGCGACGGGGTGGCCTGCGCTTTTACCGTCGCCCTATGCCCGTCGAGAACACCCTTCCCCACCCCGCCGCCAGCGCTCTCCGTGTCATCGCCTCGATTGTCGGAAGCGTGCTCGTCGCCGCTGCTCTGAGCATCATCTGGGTCGCCCGTCTGAGCATCGACCGGGTCCTGTACGTGAGCGGCCTCGGAGCCGACGGAGAGCCGACGGCCGGATGGTTCGAGCTCGCCCTGCTGCTCCTCGTCGTGGGTGGTCTCTCGGTCGCGTGGGCGGCGCGCGGACTGCGGTCGACGGTGCCCTGGCTGAGCATCTGGACGCCGTCCTTCTCGGTGGCGATGGCGTCCGCGCTGTTCCTGGTGGCCTCCCAGGTCACATGCACGACGGGATGCCCGCTTCCCGTCGGCCCGGCCTTCACCTGGCAGGACCTCGTGCACACGACCGTCGCCGTCCTCGCCTTCGCGCTGGCCGCGTTCGCGATGCTCCAGGTGTCGTTCGTCGAGGGGAGGCGCACACTGCGGATCCTCTCCTTGGTGGCGGGTATCTCGACCGCGGTGATCGCGGCGGCCGGTGGCCTCCTCTCGCTGCTGCAGTTCCGCACCGATATCGGCAGCATCCTCGAGCTCGTCGCGACCACGATCGGCATGGGCTGGCTCGCGATCCTCGGGATGGACACCGCGTTCGCCCAGCGTGCAGGTGCGGCGCGCAGGCAGACGTGGGTCCGGGTCTCGAAGGAGAAGACCGGCGCTCTGGTGGGGGAGCGTCGCACCGCGACCGGATCGCTCCTCGTCGTCTCTCGCTGACGGAGTCCACGATGCGGTGCGTAGAGTCGACCCATGCGAGAGCCAGCACCCGTCGCCGCCGGAGAGGCCAGAGCGATGGGTCTGCCTCGGCCTCCCGGTGCGCTGGGGCGGTTCTGGAAGACGCACCCCTGGCTCTTCGACGGACTCCTCGCCGCCGGCTACCTGGTCGTGAGTGCGTTCTGGTCCCTGGTCACTCCGCTGTCCTCCGGCGCATGGTCGCCCGCGTGGCCGTACATGATCCCGCTGTTCGTGAGCGTGGTGACCTCCGCCTCCCTGATGTTGCGCTCCCATCGACCCTGGCTCACGTACCTGGTGTTCGGGGCGGGTGCGGTCGTCGCGCTCGTCACCGACACCGTCGTCGAGACGTTCGGGGTCGGCCTCGCGGTCTACGCGCTGTTCGTCTACCGGTCGAATCGCAGCGGCTGGATCGCGTTCGGCATCACCGTGGTGGGAGGGGTCCTCGTCCTCCCTGCCCTGGACTGGCTGCGCGAACCCGCTCCGGAACGTCTCTTCGTCTCGGTGCCCACGAGCGTGCTGTTCCTCGCCGTGATGCTGATCGCTGCCCTCCTCGGAGTCAACGTGGGTGACCGGCGGCGGTATATCGGAGCGATCCTCGATCGCGCCAATCAGCTCGCCCGTGAACGCGATCAGCAGGCACGGATCGCGACTCTGGCCGAGCGCGCCAGGATCACGCGCGAGATCCACGATGTAGTGGCGCACAGCGTGTCGGTGATGGTGTCGCTCGCAGACGGTGCGGATGCCCTGGCCGAGAAGGACCCGCAGCGGTCGAGGGACGCCGTGCAGGAGATCGGCGAGATCGGGCGGCAGTCGCTCGTCGAGATGCGGCAGCTGCTCGGTGCTCTGGGCGACGACACGGCGGAGAGCGAAGAAGACGGTTCGTTGCGGCCGAATCCTGGACTTGCCGAGCTCGTGCCTCTCGTCGAGACCTTCCGCACGGCGGGGCTCCCCGTGTCGGTGCGCACGGAGGGGAGTGCGCCTTCGTCGCCCGCTCTGCAGAACACGATCCACCGCATCGTGCAGGAGGCGCTCACGAACGCGCTGCGCTACGCGAAGGATCCGCGTGAGGTGCGGGTGCTGCTCGACTTCCGCGACGACGTTCTCGTGATCGAGGTCACCGACGACGGGCAGCCGGGACCACCCGCCGCCTCGGTGGGGTCCGGTCGCGGGCTCGTCGGCGTGCGTGAGCGGGCGCGGCTGGCCGGCGGAACAGTGCAGACCGGACCTCTGCCCGATGGCGGATGGCGCGTGCGGGTGGAGATCCCCGAACAGGAGGACCAGCGATGACCGAGGAACCGACCCCGATCCGGGTGCTCATCGTCGACGATCACGAGTTGATCCGGCGAGGGATGAGGATGGTGCTCGACGCCGAAGACGACATGAAGGTCGTCGGCGAGGCAGCATCAGGAGCCGAGGCTGTGCACATGGCCGCGGATCTGCGCCCCGACGTGATCCTGATGGACATCCGGATGCCGGAGATGGACGGCATCGAGGCGACCAGGCGCATCGTCAGGGGCACTCCGTCGAGCAGGGTGCTGGTGCTCACGACCTTCGACCTCGACGAGTACGCGTTCGGGAGCCTTCGTGCGGGAGCGAGTGGTTTCCTGTTGAAGAACACTCCGCCCGCGCAGCTGACGGCGGCGATCAGGGCGATCGCCGCCGGTGATGCTCTGGTCTCGCCGCGTGTCACCCGGTCGATGCTCGATCTGTTCGCCACACGCCTGCCCCGACAGGCGGAGCGTGGCGATGCGCGCCTGGACGTGCTGACCGAGCGGGAGCGCGACGTGTTCCTCGCCATCGCCAAGGGGTACAACAACACCGAGATCGGTGAGAGCCTCTTCGTGTCCGAGTCGACCGTGAAGACCCATGTCGGCAGGGTGCTGCTGAAACTCGATCTGCGTGACCGCGTGCAGGCCGTCATCCTCGCGTACGAGATCGGTCTGGTCTGACGGGGTGCGACGTCAGGGAGCTCTCTCCCCGACGTCGCACGTCCGCGTCAGGGCTCGAGCATCACCTCCTGCAGTGCGCCTTCGCCGTCGATCTCGAGCGTCAGATCGAGGTCGAGGCGACGCAGGAATGCGTCGTCGTGGCTCACGACGAGCACGGCGCCTCGGTAGGCGCGGAGGGCTTCGACGAGCTGGTCGACCGTGTCGAGGTCGAGGTTGTTCGTCGGCTCGTCGAGCACCACGAGGTGCGGTGCGGGGTCGGCGAGCAGCAGCGTCGCCAGCGCGACGCGGAACCGCTCACCGCCGGAGAGGGACGCCACAGGGCGCTCGGCCGTGGCTCCTCGGATGAGGAACCGGGCGAGCCGGTTGCGCAGCTCCTTCTCCGGCACGTGGGGTGCTGCGGCGGCGATGTTCTCGAACACCGAGCGCTGCTCGTCGAGTCCGTCGACCCGCTGCGGCAGGTAGCCGATCAGGTCGGTGTGGGCCTCGGCGTGCAGCGGATGCTCATCCGGAGCCGAGCCGCCGGCGACCAACCGCTCCAGCAGCGTGGTCTTGCCCGCCCCGTTCCGGCCGATCAGTGCGACCCGCTCCGGACCCTGGATCACCCAGGCTCGTTCGTCATCACCGACCGTCGCGATGCGGCGGCTGCGGGACACCTGCGGGTCGGGCAGTTCGATCTTCATCGATGCATCAGAGCGCACACGGCGCCCCGCTTCATCGAGGAGCGACCGCGCCGCATCCTCCTTCGCTCCGACCTCGGTGCGCAGTCGGCCCGCCGAGACCTCAGCGGCCATCTTGCGCCCGTGGGCCACGATCTTCGGGACGCGCTTCTCGATCTCCGCCTTCTTCGCGGTGCGTGCGCGGTGGGCGAGCTTCACTTCGGCTTCGATACGCTGACGTCTCTCCTTGCGGAGCACCTGGGCGGCGGTGACCTCGGCTTGCTTCGCCGCATCCTGCTCGGCGTCCAGCCACGCCCGCCACTCGGAGTACGGGCCGCCGAACACGCTCAGCGTCTGGGCGTAGAGCTCGGCGGTGTCGTCCATCAGCTCGAGCAGAGACAGGTCGTGGCTCACGACGATGAGCGTGCCCTTCCAGGCGCGCACCATCGCCGCGAGCTTCGCTCTGGCGTCGCGGTCGAGGTTGTTGGTCGGCTCGTCGAGGACCGTGATGGGCGCGCGGCGCAGACGGATGCCGGCGATCGCGACGAGCACCGCCTCCCCTCCCGAGAGCTCGCCGACCGTGCGGTCGAGGAAGTCCGGGGCCAGTCCGGCCTCGGCCAGCGACGCCTCCGCGCGCGCTTCGATGTCCCAGTCGTCCCCGACCGCATCGAAGTGGGCCGGGTCGACGTCGCCCGTGCCGATCGCCCGCACGGCATCGAGCGCTTCGGACACCCCGAGGAGGTCGCTGACGCGGCGGTCGACATCGAGTGTCAGCTGCTGCGGAAGGTACGCGACCTCGCCGGATGCGGTGACGACGCCCGAGGTGGAGTCGAGCTCGCCGGCGATCAGTCGCAGCAGCGTGGACTTGCCGGCGCCGTTTCGTCCGACAAGCCCGGTGCGTCCCGAGCCGAAGGACCCGGAGATGCCGTCGAGCGCGATCGAGCCGTCGGGCCAGGTGAAGGTGAGCCGGTCGAGGACGACCGAGGCGTGAAGAGTTGTGGGGGTTGACATGAGTGTCTCCTGTCGAGTGCGAGGGTGCACTGACACCGAGCCCCTGCCGTCCCGTGACACGCGTCACGGGATAGGGCGGAGTGGGTCTGCCGTGGAGTCGGCGATCGTCGGGTCAGCGCGCGGAAAGATGAGCGCGGAGGCGACGGATCAGATCAAAGGACTTCCAGACACGGCGGACAGGACTCCCCGACGATACCCGGGCGTGTCGCGATCGCGCAACCCCGGGCGTGTCGGATTGTCCGTCGCGCGGGGGATGCCGTCGCCTCCACCGGTGCGTAGCGTGGAGGCATGGCAGATCACGATCCGAGTCCGCAGGAGTCGCGTTCGCGTATGGGCCTGGGCGTCGGGCTCGCGCTCGGAGTGGCGATCGGGGCGTCGCTGGGCGCCGCCCTGCAGAACTGGGCCCTCGGAATCGGAATCGGAGTGGCGATCGGCGTCGCCCTCTCCGTCGCCATCACCTCGGGCGGCGGATCCGGTTCCCGCGAGCGCGAGGACGAGCGCGACGGGGGCGACGAGACCGACGGGCGCCCTGGTGACGACTTCGGTGCGTCCGAGGAGGAGCCGGAGCGCTGATCAGCTCGCGGCGATCCCCTCGACCCACTTGGTGAGGAAGCGGTGCACGTCGGTCAGTTCCTCCTCCGAGATGCTGTGCGTGAGTCCGGTGTACACCCGACCGGACAGCTCGGAGTGCGTCGGCAGCCATTGGGCCGTGTGGTCGACCAGCGCGGGCGGGATGACGTCGTCGTGCGTGCCCCGACCCCAGAACACCGGTGGGCGCAGCTCGGCCAGTGCCTCGTCGTTCGGAAGGTCTCCCGGTGCGGCGTATCCGCTCAGCGCCGCCACCGCGCCGAAGCGTTCCGGAGCCAGACGGAGGGCCTGCAGCGCCACCGCCGCGCCCTGAGAGAAGCCGAGCAGCGCCACCGAGGGGGCATCGGCGGCTGCGGAGTCGAGCCAGCGCAGGAAGGCGTCGGCTGCGGCGGTGACCGCCTCCGAGCTGCGTCCGTCGAGTCCTTCGATCGGGTACCAGGAGCGCCCCGGCATGGGCCACGGAGGGGCGAGCGGAGCGGCGACGGAGGCCACGGCGATGCCCTCGGGAAGGTAGGGGATGAGTCCGAAGAGGTCGTGTTCGTCCGCCCCGTAACCGTGCAGGAGGACCAGCAGAGGCGCCCCTGCACGGTCGGTGGACGACCATCGGGTCGCGGAGTCGTCGATCGTCAGGTTCTCGCTCACACCGTCATCCTGCCAGGGGCCACCCTCATCGTCTGCTCAGCCGTCGCGCGTCGGCCGTCCACTCGAGGTGCGCGGCCGGGCGCGGTGTCGGTTCTGAGGGACGGCTGGTAGAAAGGACACATGGCGGTCCGCACACCTGATCCTGATCCGGAACCCGACGACGACGGTCTCGGCGAGTTCCCGGATTCGAATCGCCCCGCGCCCGATGCGAACCCCGGCTGGTTGAGCGAGTTCGAGCTCGAAGAGGCTCGGCGTCGGCTGCCGATGCTCTATGTGGAGGCGATCCCGGTGCGCAGCGACGGCTCCGGCCAGGTGATCGAGATCGGCATCCTGCTGCGCTCCACCCCGATGGGGGAGATGACTCGCACGATCGTTTCCGGGCGCGTCCGCTTCGGCGAGACGATCCGCGACGCCCTCTTCCGCCACGTCGAGAACGACCTGGGCCCGATGGCCTTCCCGCTGCTTCCGCCCCAGCCGCTGCCGTTCACCGTGGCCGAGTACTTCCCGATCCCCGGCGTGAGTGCCTTCCACGACGACAGGCAGCATGCGGTGTCGCTGGCCTTCGTCGTGCCGGTGACCGGCACGTGCGAGCCACGGCAGGATGCGCTCGAGGTCACCTGGTTCTCGCCGGAGGCCGCCGGGTCCGACGCGGTCGCCGCCGAGATGGAGAACGGTCGAGGCACTCTCATCCGCCAGGCTCTCGCGAGCCTCGGTCTGCTGCGCTGAGACCTCCGGTGCTCAGGCTCCGGCTGTGGTGAGGCGCGAGAGCTCGGCGACGAAGGCGTCGACGTCGGCTTCTTCGGTGTCGAAACCGCACATCCAGCGCACCTCCTTGCGCGCCGCGTCCCAGTCGTAGAAGCGGAACGAGTCGCGCAGCCGGTCGGCGACGCCGTCCGGGAGCGTGGCGAAGACGCCGTTGGACTGCGTCGGCTGGGTGAAGTCGACGCCGCGGATGGAGCCGTCGGCGATGCCCGCCTCGATCTCCGAACGCAGACGCGCCGCCATGGCGTTCGCGTGCTTCGCGTTGCGCAGCCACAGGTCGGTCTCGAGCAGAGCGATCAGCTGCGCCGACACGAACCGCATCTTCGACGACAGCTGCATGTTGAACTTGCGCGAGTACTTCAGGCCGTCGGCGGCGTCGGGGTTCAGCACGACGATGGCCTCGCCGAGCATGGCGCCGTTCTTGGTGCCGCCGAAGGTCAGCACATCGACGCCGGCGTCGCGGGTGAACGCACGCAGCGGCAGGTCGAGGGCCGCTGCCGCGTTCGAGAGGCGCGCACCGTCGAGGTGCAGCTTCATGCCGCGCTCGTGCGCGTGGTCGGCGATCGTGCGGATCTCCTCGGCCGTGTACAGCGTGCCGAGCTCGGTGCTCTGGGTGATCGAGACGACCAGCGGCTGTGCGCGGTGCTCGTCGCCCCAGCCCCAGGCTTCGCGGTCGATCAGCTTGGGCGTGAGCTTGCCGTCGTCGGTGGGGACGGTCAGCAGCTTGAAGCCGCCGATCTTCTCCGGGGCCGCGGCCTCGTCGACGTTGATGTGGGCGGTCGAAGCGGCGATCACCGCCCCCCAACGCGGCAGCATGGACTGCAGGCCGGTGACGTTCGCGCCGGTGCCGTTGAACACCGGGAACGCCTGCACGCCCTCGCCGAAGTGCTCCTGGAAGACCTCCTGCAGGCGCGCGGTGTACGCGTCCTCGCCGTAGGCGCTCTGGTGGCCTCCGTTCGCCGCGGCGATGGCCGCGAGGACGTCGGGGTGGATACCGGAGTAGTTGTCACTGGCGAAGCCCCGGATCGCGGGGTCATGCTGGATGCTCACCGCTCAAGCCTAATCGCCCTACCGGATGTCCCCGCCCCGCTCTACCCTCGAATCCATGGAGCGCACCGTAGCGAAGCGAGCCTTCGCCAACGTCCTCGTCAACACGCTCATCGCGAACGTGACGACGAGCTTCCTGTGGTTCGCGCTGACGTTCTGGGTCTACATCGAGACGCAGTCGGTGCTGGCCACGGGCATCATCGGCGGCGCCTACATGCTGTTCGTCGCGTTCTTCGCGATGGCGTTCGGCACGATCGTCGACCGCAACCGCAAGCACACCGTCATGGTGATCTCGAGCATCATCTCCGCGGTCTCCTTCCTCGTCGCCGGGGTGCTCTACCTCTGGCAGCCCGAGGCGGCGCTGCTCGATCTGGGAGGGCCGTGGTTCTGGCTGTTCTCCGGCATCATCCTGTTCGGCGGCGTGATCGAGCAGCTGCGCAACATCGCGCTGTCCACGACCGTGACCCTGCTCATCCCCGAGGAGAAGCGCGCGAACGCGAACGGTCTGGTCGGCACGGTGCAGGGCATCGCCTTCCTGGTCACCAGTGTGTTCTCGGGATTGTCGATCGGCTTCCTCGGCATGGGATGGACCCTGGCGATCGCCATCGCCGCCATGGCGCTCACCTTCGCGCACCTGCTGTTCATCCGCATCCCTGAGGGCGCTCCGGAGCCCGACCCGAACGCCTCCAGCGCCCTCGACTTCCGGGGAAGCGTGCAGGCCATCCGACTGGCTCCCGGGCTGTTCGCCCTGATCATCTTCTCCACGTTCAACAACCTCATCGGCGGCGTCTACATGGCGCTCATGGACCCCTACGGGCTCACGCTCTTCGATGCCCAGACCTGGGGGTTCGCTTTGGCCTTCGCCTCGACCGGCTTCCTCGTCGGCGGCGGGCTGGTGGCCAAGTTCGGCCTCGGCCCCAAGCCCATGCGCACGATGCTGCTCGTGGTCATCGCGATGGGACTGCTCGGATCGGTGTTCATGCTGCGAGAGTGGTGGCCGCTCTACGTGGTCGGCATGTGGGTGTACATGGCACTGGTGCCTCCGGTCGAGGCCGCGGAGCAGACCGTGATCCAGAAGGTCGTGCCGTTCCAGCGTCAGGGGCGTGTGTTCGGGGTGGCCGCAGCGATGGAAGCGGCGGCGGCTCCGCTCACGGCCTTCCTGATCGCCCCGATCGCCGAATTCCTGATCATCCCCTACATGAGGACCGCCCAGGGGCAGCAGCAGTGGGGGTGGCTGCTCGGAGAAGGCGAGGCGCGAGGCATCGCGCTGATCTGCCTGTTCGCCGGACTGATCATGGTCGTCGCCGCCACGCTGGCCTTCTTCACGCGCTCCTATCGCAAACTCACCGAGCTCTACGCCGAGGCTCCCGAGCAGGAGATCGACGCGCCGGAACCGGAGGGGGCGGATGCTCCACCCGTGGTTCCGGGGATGCCTCCGGATTCCCGCTGACGCTGACCGCCGCGCAGGAGCGGACAGACGGCATCGAAGGAGCCTCGGTGCCGTGCCGGGCCGGGGATCAGCCCAGGTCCAGCACCCGGTCGTTGAGCGCGGTCGCGTCCTCGTCCCACAGCGCGACGATCCGGGCGGCCAGCGCATCGGGATCGAGTGCCTTGGCGCGGAGCACCACGGACGCCGTGCGCAGGGGCTCGTCGGCTTCGCGTGCGGCCTTGGCGTAGCCCTGGGCCACCGCTCGCGCCCAGGCCTCGCTCGCAGCCTTGACCGCGGCGTAGTTCGCCCCGCCGGCGAGGGGGCGCGCGACGGCGGTGGATGAGACGATCGCGAAGCGTCCGGCGTCTGAGGCGCGCACCACATCGTCGAACGCCCGGCTCGTGGCTCGCACGGCGTCGAGCGCGGGGAGCAGCGCGGCGAAGTCCTCATCGGACTGTCCGGCCAGGCCCCCGCCTCCTCTCCACCCTCCGACCAGCGGAACCACTGCATCCACGGGGCCGAGCCGCGAGGCCAGGGTGGTCATCTCGTCGAGAGAGGTCGCATCGGCGACCTCGACCTGAGCGCCGGCATCTGCGATCTCCCGCAGGCGCTCCTCCGAGCGGCCGGTCGCGAAGACCCGTGCGTTCGCGGCGACCAGCGCCCGCGTCACGGCGAGGCCGGCCGCACTGGTGGCCCCGGCGAGCAGGACGATGCGTCCGGAAGCCGTCGATTCGGTGCGCTCGGCCTCTTGTGCCACGTGTTCAGCCATGTCGTCCACTCTCCCGGATCGGAGGGGCTTCTGCGGCCGGAACCCGCGGGAGATCCCGCACGAGAGGTTCCGGCCGCAGCGCGGTGCGCCCCAGCGTCACACTCGGAACGCGCGCGGTGCGCGCGTGGTCATCAGTCGTCCGTGCCGCGGATGCCGACGGTCGACTCGATGACCGGCTTCATCTTCTTGTCGAGGGTCTCGAAGAACATCGACAGCGGGAACTCGTCGTCCATCACGGCGTCGGTGTAGCCCTTCGGCGCGCCGGCGAGGATCTCGTCGGACAAGCCGCGGGCCCACTGGGACGCCGGGTGCGGGGTGAGCGTGCCGCGGACGAGCTCGTATGCGGCGAGCCAGTGCGCGACCTTCGGACGGTCGATCGAGTGCCAGTACAGGTCGTCGATCGCATCTCCCAGAGCCACCACGGCATCCGGCACGGCGTCCCAATCGAACGCGAGAGCGGTGTCGGTCCAGTGCAGCACGCCACGCTGGTGCAGCCACGCGAACAGGAGCTGTCCGCCGACCGCGTCGTAGTTGCGCGTGCGAGTGCCCGTGATCGAGAAGCGGAAGATGCGATCGAAGATCACCGCGTACTGCACGAGGTGCGCGTAGTCGTGCGTCTCCTGCTCGATCTCGGTGAGCTCTTCGCAGGCTTCGATGCGGGCAGCGAGAGCACGCTCGATCTTCACCGACTCGCGGAACGCCGTCATGTCGCAGCGCATCTCCTCCAGCGAGTAGAGGAAGAACGGCATCCGCTGCTTGATCATGAACGGGTCGAAGGGCAGATCGCCGCGCATGTGGGTGCGGTCGTGGATGATGTCCCACATGACGAAGGTCTTCTCGGTCATCTGCTGGTCGTCGAGCATCGCGGCCGCGCGCTCCGGCAGGTCGAGGTTGGTGATCTCGGCAGCGGCACGGGTGACACGACGGTAGCGGGCCGCCTCGCGGTCCTGGAAGATCGCGCCCCACGTGAAGGTCGGGATCTCGCGCATCGCGACGGTCTCGGGGAACAGCACGGCCGAGTTCGTGTCGTAGCCGGGGGTGAAATCGACCAGACGCAGCGAGACGAACAGCTTGTTGCCGTAGTCGCCGGCTTCGAGTGCCGCGATGAACTCCGGCCAGATCGTCTCGACGATCAGCGCCTCGACCAGGCGGTCGCTCGAGCCGTTCTGCGTGTACATCGGGAAGACGACGAGGTGGCGGATGCCGTCGACGCGGTGCTGCTGCGGCTGGAAGGCCACGAGCGAGTCGAGGAAGTCCGGCACACCGAAGTCTTCCGAGACCCAGCGCTCGAAGTCGACCACGGAGGCGGCGAGGTATTCGGCGTCGTGCGGGAAGGCGGGGGCGAGGGCGCGGATCGCTGCGGTGATCGCACCGACGAGTTCACGGGCGGCGGCGTGGTGCGCGGCATCCGGGATCGAGCCGTCTTTGATCTGCATCTCGCGGATCGCGATCGCGGCGTCCTTGAGCTGAGCCCACGCGGCGGACTGCTCGGCGATCGATGCGTCCTCGACGACCTCGGGTTCGCCGACGATGGCCTGGACAGCGGAACTGTTGGCGGAAAGAAGGGACATCGGGACCTCCGATCGGAGAGTTTGGCGGAAAGATTCCGGCATATACGGAATCCTGACGATAATCTTACAGCTATGGATGACTCTGTCGACCGCGCGATCCTGACCGCCATCTCCCGCGACGGCCGTGCCACGCTCTCGCAGCTCTCCGACGCCGTGGGGCTGTCGGTGTCGGCCGTGCAGTCGCGCCTGCGCAGGCTGGAGACGCGGGGTGTCATCTCCGGCTACCGCGCGATCCTCGACCCCGAACAGGTGGGCACACCGCTCTCGGCGTTCATCGAGATCACGCCGCTCGACCCCGCCCAGCCGGACAACGCCCCGGAACTGCTCGAGCACCTCGATGCCATCGAGGCCTGTCACTCCATCGCCGGTGACGCGAGCTACATGCTGTTCGTGCGGGTGCCGTCGCCGCGCGCACTCGAAGAGCTCGTGCGCGACGTGCGCCTGGCGGCGAACGTCAGCACCCGCACGACGGTGGTGCTGCAGACGTACTACGAGCACCGGCCGATCATCCCGGTGGGCTCCGCGGAGTAGCCCGTACGGCGGGTGTCAGAGCGCGGCACCCACCAGGGCCTCGCCCAGCGGGGTGCGCAGGTGGTGCATCCTGGCGCCGTCGCGTTCGCTGGTGACCAGGCCGGCATCTCGAAGAACCGAGAGGTGATGCGACGCCGTCGATATCGCGAGGCCCGCATCGTGCGCGACTTGCGTCGTCGTGCGGGCGGCGCCGGCCTGGAGCAGGATCGCCGCCCGCGCCGGTCCCAGCAGGGCGCCGAGAGCATCCTCGATGTCGGCGGCGTCTCGGGCCCAGCCTGCGGTGACGCCGCGGGCCGGATAGAACAGCGTGGGTTGCGCCGGAGGTTCGGTGAGCACCATGCAGCCCCACGACGACATGACCGAGGGCACCAGCACCAGTCCGCTTCCGCGGCAGTCGACCTGCTCGCTGTGGCGACGCAGGGAGACGCGCACGGCGCCCGCGCCCCAGGTCACCTGGCGGTGCAGGTCTCCGGCCATGCCGGCGATACCTGCTGTAGTGATGGTGCGGGCGCGCACAGCGATGTCGGCACGGAGCAAGCGCTCGAGCTGCGGCCACACTGGGGCGAGTGCCGCCTCCCATACGGCGGCCCACCCGTCGGCGATCATGTCACGGGCGCGCTCGGGATGGTCCTGCATCTCGCGTAGGGCCTGTCGGCGGGCGCCGGTCGAACGCTGCACCATCTTCCCGAAGTCGACGCGCATCGGATCGAGAGGTGCCGCGCGCAGCTCATCGAGCTCGGCCTCGGGGGTCAGATCCCATCGGGGCGTGGTCGTGAGGAAGTCGGGCAGGTAGCCGTCGTCGCCGATCACGGTGGAGAGCAGTGCGAAGTCGCGGCGCGGGAGCTGTTCGCGAACGGCGCGCAGCCACCCCCATTGCAGCGGATGGGCGGCCGGACGCCGCAACACCCTCACCGCGTGCGCGAGCTCGTGCCCGGGGGAGATGCCGAACCGCACCGCCTCGACGTCGCCGGGGCTCAGGTGGAACTCGACACGATGATCCGGGTGCTCGACGCCCTCGATCGGGCTGGAGTTTCGATCCACATCGAAACTCTAGGAGCAGGCGAAGGGTCTGTCGAGACTGGAGCCATGAACAGCACACCGTCTCTCTCCGGCGTCGTCGCGGCCGACGACATCCGCATCGGCACGGGGCGCAGCCGGAGGTTCGTCGGGGTCGAACACGGCGCCGCCGTGTCCTACTTCTTCGTCGAGAACCAGCCGGGGGAGGGGCCGGGTCTGCACTGGCATCCCTATCCTGAGACCTGGGTCGTGATCGAGGGCATCGCCTCGATCACGGTGGGCGAGGAGACCTTCGTCGCCGGAGCAGGCGACTCCGCGACCGGACCCGCCTATGTGCCGCACCGCTTCACCAACGTCGGTGACGGGGTGCTCAAGATCATCGGCATCCACGCCTCCGCCACCATCATCCAGACGTTCCTCGACGAGGACTGACCACAGGAGCATCATGTCCTTCCAGGCATACCTCGACAACATCGAGACCAAGACCGGCCTCACTCCGCGGCAGTTCATCGAACTCGCCGCCGAGAAGGGGTTCGACCGGACGACCAAGGCGACGCCGATCGTCGCGTGGCTCAAAGAGGACTACCAACTGGGACAGGGTCACGCGATGGCCCTCGTGCACGTGATCACCAAGGGGCCGCAGATCAGCGACAAGCACGTGGGCAAGGGTGGCGCCCACGGCGACCGGTCCGACACCCTGTGGCTCGACGGCAAGGACACCAACCCGAACCCCTGATGCGCCGTCCCGCTGAGGTCCGGCATCGGGTCGGCCAGTAGGATTCCCTGCGTGGCAGCATCCTCCCAGCGCAAGAAGAAGAACCCGTCCGCGAAGCGCACGCCGGTGCACACGAGTGGCAACCCGGCGAAGCGTCCGGTGGTCGAAGCCGGGCCGGTGACGGCGGGGGACTGGATCGGCGCTGCGCGCCTGCGCACCCTGCCGCTCGCGATCGCACCCGTCGTCATCGGCACGGGCGCCGCGCGCAGCACCGGGCCCGAGTTCCACTGGGTCATCGCGCTCGCCTGCCTCGCGGTCGCGGTGCTGCTGCAGATCGGTGTGAACTTCACGAACGACTACAGCGATGGCGTCCGCGGCACCGATGCGCACAGGGTCGGACCTGCGCGCCTGACGGCCTCGGGGCGGGTGAAGCCGCGCACCGTGCTGATCATCGGCCTGGTGTTCTTCGCCCTGGCCGCTCTCGTGGGTCTGGGGATCGTGATCCGCACGGGGCAGTGGTGGATGCTGGCCGTCGGCGCCGCCTGCATCGTCGCCGCGTGGTTCTACACCGGCGGCAAGCGGCCGTACGGGTACTACGGCTTCGGCGAGGTGTTCGTCTTCGTCTTCTTCGGACTCGTCGCCACGCTCGGCACCACCTGGGTGCAGATCTTCGCCCTGCCGCAGCAGGCCTGGCTCGGCGCGATCGCGACAGGTCTGTTCGCCTGCGCCGTGCTGCTCGCCAACAATCTGCGCGACATCGACCACGACCGCGAGGTGGGCAAGCGCACCCTCACGGTGCTGATCGGGCGCAGGGCCACCCAGGTGCTCTTCACGCTCTTCGTGCTCGCGCCGTTCGGCATCGCCGCATTCCTGGCACTGGGGTTCCCGATCGCGTGGATCTCCCTGCTGGCGCTGCTCGCCGGTCTGCCGGCCATCGCCATCGTCTGGTCGTACCGGCAGCCGAAAGAGCTGGTGACCGCTCTCGCGCTCACGTCATTGACGTCGCTGCTCTACGCCGGGGCCCTGTTCTGGGCCTTCGTGGGCTGATCCGGCCGTGGGCTGATCCGGCCGTGGGCTGATCCGGCTCGTGGGAGCCTCAGGGCTTGGCGTCGCCGTCGGCGGGATCGTTCGACTCGTCGATCGCCTGGTCCTCGGCGTCCGCGTCGTCCTGACCGCCGGATGAACGGCTCTCGCGGCGCTCCTGCAGGCGGGCAGACGCGTCGGTGAGCGGCGTGCGGAGGAACAGCATCGAGATGCTCATGCCGATGAGCGCGGCGAAGATCGCTGCGAGCCACCAGAACTCCCGGAAGATCGGGAAGAAGAACCAGAGGATGGCGAGCGGGACGAGGAACGCCAGCAGCCGCAGCACGGTGTAGACGAGGAAAGGCGCGGGCTTCTTCACCCCTCCAGTCTACGTTCGCCGTCGGGAGCCCTCGTCGCCGATCCCGAGCCTGGCGAAGGGGATGCCGCGCACCACCCGTCGCCAGGGGTGCTCTCCGAGCGACCAGAGCAGTCCGGCCTCGAGGTCGAGAGCCAGGTCCTCGCACCCGACGGGGAGAGGGACGGCGTCCGGAGCGAGAGCCCCGCGTCGGCCGCTCCAGAGTGTGCCGGGGTGCATGCGGTCGGACTGCGACACGAAGTGATGCCGGCCCCAGCGGACGGCGCCCTGAATCCGTGCGATGCCGGGGGTGAAGCGGTCCAACTCGGTGAACTCGCCGGCGAGGTCGACGGGGATCGCGAACTCGCCGATCATTCCGCTCTCGTCCGGGCGATGCTCACCGATGAGTACCCGTGCGAGCGGGGAGCCGTCGTCGTCGAACACCCGCCCGAGGTACGAGCAGCGCAGGGCGATGGGATGCACCCTGGTTCGCACGGCGACGAGAGCGGTGCTGCGTCCGCCGCGGCGGTTCGACCCGGCGAGCCGCTGGGCGAGAGCACCGCGCACGGTACGGATGTCCGACAGATCGAACTCCCAGATGCCCTGGCCCGTCGCGGCGGCGAACAGTCGATCCCCGAACCACGCGAGTCCCCCGGCGTGGATCCGCGCCGGGTGCAGTTCGCCGTCGTCGTCGGCGGTCGCGAGCAGGACGTCGAGGTGACGCGAGCGCTCGAGATCGACGAGCGTCACGCGGGAGGCGAGATGCTCTCCTGACAGCTCCTGGCGGAACCAGCTCACGGCAATGGTGCGTCGGCCGCGCCATTCGCCGACGTCGACGCCCTGCGGATACCAGCGCCTGGTCCAGGTCCTCGCGCTGAGCCAGCGCAGGTCGACGGTGTCACGCCGCCGCTGTCGCACGGGGCGCCAGGTCGATCCGAATGGCCACAGCATCTCCCCATCGTCGCCGATACGGCCGGTGGGGGCGAACCGGACCACGGGAGTCGCGCGATTGAGTGCAGCCGTAGTTCTGGCATGTATTATGTTACTGTCCGGTCGCGCTCTCCTCTCATCCAGGGTGGCGCGACGACCATGAGCGTCTCGCGGCCATCTGATGGGGGTCAGTCGGCCGCGTGGCACGCGGTGTCGCATCTGCGATACCGCGTCCCGAACGTGTCTCGTTCGGCAGTGCGATGCACTGGGAGGTGTGGTTCCGTTCGGGTACGGGACCACACCTCAGTGCCTTTCTCCCGAGTGCCTTTCTCCCGAGTGCACGGTCTCTGGCGCTTCACGGACACCCGTCGTTCACCTCCGCGTCGCCGCCCGGCAAGGACCGCCTGCGACCATTCCCGCACACCGTCCCCGTTCTGGAGTCCTGTGCGCACACCCCTCGTCACCGTCATCCTGCCCGCGAAGGACGCCGGCGCGTACATCGGGACGACGCTCGAGACGCTCACTCGGCAGTTCGATGATCTCGGAGCCGTGAAGCTGGTCGCGATCGACGACGGCTCGCGCGACGACACGGGTGCTCTCATGCGGCGGTACGCGGAGCGGTTCCCCCGCGCCGAGGTGCTGCGCAACGAGTCCGCGCGCGGGTTGGCGACGGCCCGCAACCAGGGACTGCCGCACGTCGAGGGGGAGGCCTTCTGCTTCCTCGACGGCGATGACTGGATGCAGCCGCGTCGGCTCGAGGTGCTCGCGTCGCGGCTGCGAGAGCTCGACTGCGACTTCGTACGCACCGACCACGTCACGGTGAGGGGTGGGACGCGCGCCCTCGTCCGGGCGCCGTATCCGTGGCGCGACCGGGTCGCTCCTCCGCGAGACGCCATCCTGCCGGAGCACGAATCGACGATGGTCGACTACCCGTACGCCTGGGCGGGGCTCTTCCACCGCCGGCTCATCGACCGTGGCCTGGCGGCGTTCACCGAAGGGCTGTTCACCGCAGAGGACCGACCGTGGATCTGGCGACTGCATCTGCAGGCCGAGTCGTTCGCGGTGGTCGATGCGCCTGCGCTGCTCTACCGGCGGGGCGTGGCCACATCGCTCACCCAGACCCGAGATCGGAGACAGCTCGACTTCGCCAGGGCGATGGACGAGGTCATCTCGCTCGTCGAACGGGATCGCGAGGCGGAGCGGTTTCTCCCCAAGGCCGTCTGGACGGTGCTCGCCCTCAGCTCCCACCACCTCGTGCGCGCCCGCCGCATGAGCCCTCAGCTGCGCGGCGCAGTGCGCGCGGGGATCCTCCGCACGCTCCGTCGACTCCCGGCCGATGAGGTGGCCGTCGTGCTGAGCCACCTCGATGGACCGCGCCGCCGGGTCCTCGCACGCGTCCTCCGTCAGGCGGGTCGTGCCGGATGACGCAGGTCTTCGCGCTGCACAGCGCCTATGGACTCGCGACCGCGGTGGCCGCGATGGATGCCGGACTGATCGACGACGAGGTCCGTGGCGAGCGCATCCTTGTGCCCTTCACCTCCTCGACGGTGCCCGAGACCGTCACCGGGATCGCGGATGATGCGGCGCTCGGGCCGCTGCGGGCGCGGTTCGACCGCGCGGAGCCGCTGGATGAGATGCTCATGCCGCGGCATCCGCGATCCTGGGAGCCGAAGGCCGCTGATCTCCCGATGCTCGAGCGCCTGTTCGCGCGCGCGTGGGCTGTGGACCCTCGCGATCTGGAACTGTTCGTGCAGAGCCCGCAGGTGGCACCCGCCAGGACGTTGATGGCGCTGTTCCCCCGGGCGCGGATCACGATCATCGGGGACGGGCTGATGACCTATGCGCCCATGCGGGTGCGGGTGCCCTATCCCGTCGCCGCACGCATCGAGCGAGTCGTCCATGCCGACGTCGTGCCGGGCGTCGAGCCTCTCGTGGGATCGCCGGGTGCGCGGATCGTGCCGGTGCCGCCGGCGTCGTTCGCCGCGGTCCTGCGAGAGACGGACACAGGGGAGTCTTCCCTCCCTGAGGCTTCCCCATCGACGGTGCTCGTGCTCGGCCAGTACCTGTCGGCGCTCGGTCTGGTCTCGGTGGCCGAGGAGATCGACCTGCAGCAGCGTCTGATCGACCGTGCGGCGCAGTGGCGACCACGGCGCATCGTGTTCAAGCCGCATCCGGGCGCGCCGCCTCTCGTGACGGCGGCCGTCGGGGCGCGAGCGAGCGAGCAGGGCATCGACTTCGTCGAGTATCGCGGTCCGCTCGCGGCGGAGCTGCTCGCCGAACGGATCGATGCCCTGGCCGTCGTCGCCGGGTTCTCCACTGCGCTGCCGACCGTGCACACGCTCTTCGGACGCGCGATCGGGTCGGCCGGCAATGACGCGGTGCTCGCGGCACTGAAGCCGTTCGAGAACAGCAACCGGATTCCCGTGACTCTGGTGGACGCCATGACGCGCGAGGGCTCGCCCTACGCCGACCCCGCCCGGCTCCAGCTGCTGATCGACGCGGTCGGTTATGCCATGCAGCCGAAGATCGCCGGACATCTGCGTGGGCGGGCCGAGGAGCTGCTGCACGATCTCGACCCGGCCGAGCGCGATCGGTACTTCTCGCCACGAAGGCTCGCCGAGCTGCGGCTACCCGGCGCGCCGGTCGAGAACGCCGTGCGTCGTGCACTGCGACCCGCCGGAGGCGTGGGCAGGATCGAGGAGTGGCGACTGCACGCCCTCGGTGCGCGGCGGCGTGCGGGGCGCGTCTGGCGGGCGGCGCGCGGACGATGACGGCGATGGCGATGGCGATGGCGATGGCGACGATGAGGAGGACAGGGACGATGGACGAGCAGAGGCCCCTCACAGTGGCGATCATCCCGGCACGCGGCGGATCGAAGCAGGTGCCGCGCAAGAATCTGCAGCGCGTCGGCGGCGTGCCGCTGGTCGAGCGCGCCGTGCGCGCGGCCGCCCGTGCCGCGGGCATCGACCTGGTCGTGGTCTCGACCGACGATGACGAGATCGCCGCGCTGGCGACTGCCGCGGGTGCCAGAGTGGTCCGCCGCCCCGCGGAGCTCGCGGGAGACACCGCGACCTCGGAGAGCGCGATTCTGCATGCCCTCGACGCGCTCGAAGCGAGCGGCGACAGCGTCGATGTCGTGGCGTTCCTGCAGGCGACGTCGCCGTTCATCCCCAGTGATGCGCTCGCCGCCGCCGTGGAGGAGGTCCGCGCCGACCGTGCCGACAGTGTCTTCGCGGCGCATGAGACGTACGGGTTCCTGTGGCGGGAGGACGAACACGGTGAGGCTGCGGCGATCAATCACGAGGCCGCACACCGCCCGCGAAGGCAGGATCGCGAGCCCCACCACCTCGAGACCGGGGCGTTCTACGTGTTCCGGGCTTCCGGCTTCCGGGCGAGCAGACATCGCTTCTTCGGCAGGATCCGCATCGCCCCCGTGCCGGAGTGGACCGCGATCGAGATCGACGATGCAGAGCAGCTCCGTGTCGCCCGTGCGCTCGCCGCTCTGCACGACGTGCCTGAGCCCATCCCGGTGCGCGCGGTGGTCACCGACTTCGACGGCGTGCACACGGACGACACCGCCATCATCGATGCCGACGGCGGGGAGCGCGTGCGGGTCAGTCGGGAAGACGGCATGGGTGTCGTGCTCCTGCGTCGGGCCGGTGTGCCGCTGCTGATCCTGTCGACCGAGGTCAACCCGGTGGTGCGTGCTCGTGCAGACAAGCTCAGGGTGCCCGTGCTGCACGGCATCGACGACAAGGAGAGCGCACTGCGCGCCTGGTCGCGCGAGAACGGGGTGCCGCTCGCTGACATCGCGTATCTCGGCAACGACGTCAACGACCTGCCGGCCTTGCGGATCGTGGGGTGGCCGGTCGCGGTCGCGAACGCGCACCCGCTGGTGATCGAAGAGGCTCGTGTCGTCCTGCGCCGCCGGGGCGGAGAGGGCGCCGTGCGCGAGCTGATCGAACGGGTGTTGTCGAGCTGACCTATGCCGGTAACCCGGCGGTCTCCCGGTGTTCATCCTCGGCCCGTAGTCAGGAGGGAGGGGTTGCACCAACGCTCGAACACCGGAGGAATCATGACTGTCAGCATCGGCTCGCGAGTGATCGGCGGCGGTCGTCCGGCCTACGTCATCGCGGAGATCGGCCTCAATCACAACGGCGACGTCGACATCGCGAAGAAGCTCATCGACGTCGCGGCCCGGGCCGGCGCCGACGCGGTGAAGTTCCAGAAGCGGACTCCGGAGATCTCGACTCCTGAGCACATGCGCGACGTCCCCCGCGAGACGCCCTGGGGTGTGATGAGCTACCTCGACTACCGCCGGCGGGTCGAGTTCGGTCGTGAGGAGTACATCGAGATCGGCGACTACGCGACCATGCGCGGTCTGGACTGGTTCGCCTCTCCCTGGGACGTGCCCAGCGTCGAGTTCCTGGAGGATCTCAACGTCGTGGCGCACAAGGTCGCGTCGGCCAGTCTCACCGACACCGAGCTGCTGATCGCGCTGCGGGAGACCGGCAAGCCCGTGATCCTCTCCACCGGCATGTCGACCATCGAGCAGATCGACCGTGCGCTGGAGACCCTCGGCACCGACCGCGTGGTGCTCATGCACGCGACCTCGACCTACCCGCTGGAGCCCGAGGAGGCGAACCTGCGGGTGATCGCCACGCTGCGCGACCGCTACCCCGGCGTGCCCGTCGGCTACTCGGGCCACGAGCGCGGGCTGCAGATCTCGCTCGCTGCAGTGGCCATAGGAGCCGTCGCGGTCGAGCGGCACATCACGCTCGACCGCACGATGTGGGGGTCCGACCACGCGGCATCGCTCGAGCCGACGGGGCTGGAGCACCTCGTGCGCGATATCCGGGTGATCGAGCGCGCGACCGGCGACGGGGTCAAGCGGGTGTTCGACAGCGAGCGGGCGCCGATGGCGAAGCTGCGCCGCGTTCCGGCATGACGGTAACCAGCGGCATCCGCGTCGTCGCCATCGCGGACGCCGACTCGTTCGTGAAGTGGGCCGCCTCCCTTCTCGGTTCCGTGCCCGGTGTGCGCCCTCACCTGCTGCTCGTGCGCACACCGCTCACGGCCAGCGCCGAGCAGCAGCGCACGGCTCTCGCCGGCACGACGCTCGGGCCGGATGACGTCACCCGCATCGGGTTCGCGCAGACGGAGGGCTGGCTGGCCGAACAGCGCCCGGACGTGGTCCTGCTCGCGGGGCGTGGACCGTTCGTGCGGCTGATGGGGCGCGTGATCGACACGTTGGAGCATCGGCCGGTCACGGTCTCGGGGCTGCCCGGTATGGCGATCCCCGCCCAGCGCGGGGCGCTCGACTATCGCCGCCACACCGACCTGCTGGTGGTGCACTCCCACCGCGAGGTGCGTGCCTTCGAAGAGCTCGGGCGCCGGATCGGGGTGCGGACGCCCGTGGCGCTCGCGACCCTTCCGTTCGCCCGGCGACGGCAGCGGATGCTGCGCTCGGAACGACTCGCCGTCGATGCGGTGGCGGCGTGGGGCAGCGGTTTCGGGGCGCTGAGCGGCGGTATCGCGGTCGCCGAACGCCCCCCGCGGACCGCTCCGGTCAAGCCGCCGGCCACGGACATCGTCTTCGCCGCGCAGGCCCTCGTCCCCCTCGCGAAAGACCAGCGCGCCGAGATCGCGGCCATGCTCGTGCGCGCGGCCGAGGCCGAGCCGGGCCGCCGGGTGGTGGTGAAGCTGCGGTCGCGGCCGGGGGAATCCGAGACGCACCTCGAGCGCGAGCCGTACGCGGGGTTGCTGCCATCGCGCCTTCCGGAGAACCTCGTCTTCTCCTACGACTCGATGAGCACGGCGCTCGATACGGCCGCGGGCCTCGTCACGGTGAGCTCCACCGCCGCGATCGAGGCCACGGCTCTCGGTGTGCCCGTGATCGCCCTGGATGCGTTCGGTGTGAGCAAGAGTCTGCTGAACACGGTGTTCGTGGGAAGTGGGCTGCTCGGCGGTCGCAGCGAGGTCGTGGCGGGGCGCTTCCGGCACCCGCACCCCGACTGGCTGCGCGACAACTACTTCCATCCCGACGGCGAGTCGACGTGGTGGGAGCGGGTCGAGCAGCTCGTGGCGCTGCGACGCTCCGGGGCCCTGCCCTCACGGCGGGTGCCTGCGGCCCGAGGCGGTTCCCTGCACGAGGCCTGGCACCGGGCGAGCGTGCTCGGGGTCGAAGATCGCACGGTGCGGGGCTCGGTGGCGCTCGCGGTGGGCGCCCCGGCGACGCGAGCGCTCGGTGTGCTTCGACGGCGCAGGACACCCGCGGATGGCGGGACCTGGTCGGACGCCTCGACCGACTACACGCTCGAGCCGAACCCGTTCGACGACTCCCTCCGGCACTGAGTCTTCGGGGCGTTCGCTCGGTCAGCCTCCGAGGAGGTTGCCGAGCTGGGCACCGACCTCCTCGACGAGCTCGTCGACGCTCAGTTCGACGTTCGTGCTCGGCGTGAGGGTGAGGAACATGATCGAGGAGACGATCCGGGCGAGGGCGGTGGCCCGTTCGACGCCTGTCTTCTCATCGCGCTGAAGAATCCGGGCCACGGCGGTCTCTGTCTCCCCGACGATGCGGAGTGCTTCGGCGTGGTGCGGATCCGACGTGTCGGCGAACAGCATCTCGCGAAGATAGGTGCGTCCGTTCTCGACCTGGACGCGATTGCACTCGATGATCGGTCGCAGGAGAGCGAGGATCGCCTCGGCGATATCGGGAGTCGCCTCGGCGGCCGCCACGCCCTTCTCGAGGGCGACCGCGTAGTGCGCGTTCTGCACGAGGAGCAGCAGCTCGCCCTTGGTCTTCGCATAGAGGAACAGTGTGCCGGTGCCGACGTCGGCCCGCTCGGCGATCTGCTGGGTGGTGACGTCGTCGATGCCGTGCTCGGCGAACAGCTCGGCCGCTGCCGCCGTGATCCGCTCGAGCTTCTGCTGCTTGTTGCGCTCGCGACGCCCGAGGACGTTCGATGCGGAGGTGGTCATGCTCTTCTTTCAGGAATAGAAACTGACTACGCTCAGTTATGAGTGAAGTCGCTAACGTGCACACTCAGATATCGCCTATTGTCGCAAAGAAGAGAGCATTCCATGCCTTCACTCCACGGAGCCGTCGTCCTCGTCACCGGAGCGAACGGAGGCATCGGCACGCAGTTCGTCCATCAGGCGCTCGCCCGCGGAGCCGCCAAGGTGTATGCCAGCGCCCGCGTGCCACGCAGCTGGGATGACGAGCGCGTCGTCCCGCTCGCGCTCGACGTGACGGATGCCGAGTCCATCCGTCACGCGGTCGAGGCCGCGCCGGATGTGACGGTGCTCATCAACAACGCCGGTGCCTCGGCACCCACCGCGGGAATCCTCACACACTCCGACGACGACATCCGCCGGAACGTGGAGACCAACTTCCTCGGCCCGCTCTTCCTCGCGCGCGCCTACGCCCCGCTGCTCACCGGGCGGCCCGGTGCCGCGATCATCGATATCCACTCCGCTCTCTCCTGGTTCGCGGTGGCCGGTATCTACAGCGCGACGAAGGCGGCGCTGTGGTCGGCGACGAACTCGCTCCGCCTGGAACTCGCTCCGGCTGGAGTGCACGTCGTGGGCGTGCACGTCGGCTATGTCGACACCTCGATGGCCGAGCACGTCTCGGACCCGAAGACCGATCCCGCCGACCTCGTGGCCACCGTGTTCGACGCGACGGAACGCGGGGAGTACGAGGTGCTTGCCGATCAGACCTCGGTGCAGCTCAAGGCGGCGCTCAGTGCTCCGCTGGAAGCCGTCTACCCCCAGCTGCAGGCGAGCGCCTGAGTCGCCGCGAGATCGTCGGAGGAGTCGAACATCATGCGCGCATTCGTCGTCCCGAAGTACAAGCGGCCACTCGAAGAGCGGGATGTCGTCGAACCGGTCGTGGGTGACCGAGACGTCCTGGTGCGTGTGGAGGCTGCCGGTCTCAACCAGCTCGACGAGAAGATCCGGCGGGGCGAGTTCGCACAGATCCTGCCCTATGAGCTGCCGCTCGTGCTCGGCAACGACCTGGCGGGGACGGTGATCCGTGTCGGCGCACTCGTCGACGGATTCCGACCCGGCGACCGTGTGTACGCGACCGCGGACGGGGCACGTATCGGGACGTTCGCCGAGCGGATCGCCGTCGCCGAGAAGGATCTCGCCCTCATGCCGGCCGGGCTCACGATGGCGGAGGCCGGGTCCCTCCCGTTGGTGGCTCTCACGGCCTGGCAGGCCCTGGTCGAGCGCGGCAAAGTCCGGGCAGGACAGAAAGTGCTCATCCACGCGGGTGCCGGCGGTGTCGGATCCATCGCCGTCCAGCTCGCCGCCCACCTCGGAGCCACGGTCGCCACGACGGCCAGTGCGGTGAACGCCGACTTCGTCCGTGAGCTCGGCGCCGACATCGTGGTCGACTACCGTCGGCAGGACTTCGCCGAGGAGCTGTCCGGCTACGACTTCGTGTTGGACAGCCTCGGCGGCGAGAATCTCGAGAAGTCGCTGCGGGTGCTGAAGCCGGGCGGACTGGTCGTCGGCATCTCGGGACCGCCCGACCCCGCATTCGCCCGCGCGCGGGGGCTGAACGCCTTCGTGCGACTGGCCGTGGCAGGGCTGAGCCGGAAGATCCGTCGCCAGGCGAAGAAGCTCGGGGTCCGCTACGAGTTCCTCTTCATGCGGGCGGATGGCGATCAGCTCCGCGAGATCTCGGCTCTCGTCGACAGTGGGGTGATCCGGCCCGTCGTCGCGAAGACGTACCCGTTCGAGCGTGTGCCGGAAGCATTCGCCGATCTTGCCGCCGGGGGGAGCCGCGGCAAGCTCGTGATGACGAACAGCTGAGTCACGGGGCGGGTGCCGGAAGCCAGACGCATCGCGCCGTGCGCGGCGCGTCGAGGGCGGACACGCCGACGGTGCGCTGCCGCGTCTGGGTTTTCGCACGCAGCGACGCACCGCCGGGCCCCGCTCAGCTGCTGCGACGGATCGCACGCACTCCGACGATCAGCCCGACCACCGCGACCGCGAGCGCCGATACCCAGCCCCACAGCACGGTCGCGTCTCCCAGGTCTCCGGCGAACAGTGCCCGCTCGGCCTGCACCACCCAGTTCACCGGGTTGACCGAGGCGACGACCCGCATCCAGTCGGGGGCACCGTCCAACGGCAGCAGCATGCCGGAGAGGATCAGCAGCGGGAAGATCAGCGACTGCTGCACACCCCAGAACAGCCACTCCCGGTCTTTCGTCGCCAGAGCGAGCGAGTAGGACAGCGAGCCGAGGCCCACCCCGAAAACGGCCAGCAGCGCCAGGCCGACGAGGAGGCCCGGGATGTCGGCCGCGAAGCCGAACGGCCAGGCGATCAGCACGATCACCAAGGCCTGCACGACGATCGGCGCGATCTCCTTGAGGGCGCGTCCGACCAGCAGGGAAGAACGGGCGAGCGGGGCGACGAGGGTGCGCTCGTGCGAGCCGGTCATCATCTCGTACTGCAGGTTAGACCCGGTAGACCCGGTGCCGAACAGCACGATCATCACGAGTACCCCCGGCACGAACCAGGCCAGCGTCTCTCCGGCAGGCTGTCCCGAGTCGCCGATCAGCAGGGGCGCGAACAGCCCGAGGAAGATGAGCGGTTGCAGCAGGCTGAAGATCAGCGTGAACGGATCGCGGAGCACGGGCTTGAGCTCGCGCGTCAGCACATTCCGCGTGTCGCGCGCGAGGTTCGGGCGCACGAGCGTGTCGTTGGTGATCATGAGAGGACTCCTGTCGTGCTGTTCTCTGAAGCTGTGCGGGTGTCGGCGGGGGCGGAGGATTCGGGTGCTTCGCCCGCGGCATCCGCTCCTTCGCCTGCTTCGCGTAGCGTGCGCCCGGTGAGGGCGAGGAACACGTCGTCGAGCGTGGGTGGCACGCCGGTGGCCCTACGCGCGACGATCCCGGCGGCGTCGAGTTCGCGCACGATCACCGGCAGCAACCGGTCGCCGTCCTGCACCGCGACCGAGATCGAGGCATCGTCGACGGCGACCTCGGCGGAGGTGAGACGGGCGACCACGGCGCGGGCGCTCACCGCTTCGGCAGCATCCGCGAAGCCGAAGGTCAGCACGTCGCCGGCGAGGGTCGCCTTGAGGGAGGCGGCGGCGTCGTCGGCGATGATGCGTCCCTTGTCCATGACCATCACCCGCTCGGCGTAACGATCGGCTTCTTCCAGGTAGTGCGTGGTGAGGAAGACCGTGGTGCCGTGCTGGGTGCGGAGGTCGAGGATGTGCTCCCAGAGGTTCGCTCTGCTCTGCGGGTCGAGTCCGGTCGAAGGCTCATCGAGGAAGATGAGTGGCGGCGCGTGCATGAGCCCGAGCGCGATGTCGAGTCGGCGCTTCTGCCCGCCGCTCAACTGCTGCACGCTGCGGGTCGCGAAGGACGCGAGATCGAGCGACTCGATCAGCTCGTCTGCCCGTTGCACGCTGTCCCGCCGCGACAACCCGTAGAACGCGCCCTGGCTCAGCAGCTCGTCGCGCACCCGCTGCGAGAAGCTTCCGCTGGTGAGCTGTCCGACGTAGCCGATGCGGGCACGGACCCCTGCCGCGTCGGTGCGAATGTCGTGCCCGACGACCTTCGCTCGCCCCGAGGTGGGCGGGATCAGGGTCGTGAGCATCCGTAGCGTCGTCGACTTGCCCGCGCCGTTCGGCCCGAGGAAGGCGACGAGCTCTCCGCGCGCGGCGGTGAAGGAGACGTCGGTCACGGCATGCACCGGCGTCTTCTTGACGGTGAAGACCTTGGTCAGGCCTTCGGTCTCGATGAGGGATTCGTTCATGGGGAGAGAGTAGAAACCGATGCGGACAGATCCTGTCCGCATCATCTGGCAATCTGAGGCGCATGACCGACACCACCTCCCGTGCCCTCGCCCTGCTGAACCTGCTGCAGACGCACCGGCACTGGCCGGGAACCGAGCTCGCCACCCGGCTCGGAGTGACCGAACGCACCGTGCGCCGCGACGTCGACCGGCTGCGCGAGCTCGGCTATCGAGTGGAGTCGACCCCCGGTGTGGCCGGTGGCTATCGACTGGAGGCCGGAAATGCCGTGCCACCGTTGCTGCTCAACGACGACGAGGCCGTGACGATGGCGATCGGGCTGCGCGTGGCCGCGACCCAGCAGCTCGTCGGCGGACCGGAGGTCACACTCACAGCGCTGGCGAAGCTCGAGCAGGTGCTGCCCTCGGCGCTGCGGCAGCGGGTGAACGCGCTCGCCGCGTCGGTGCAGGCGCCGCGCATCGGAGAGGGACCGGTGGTCTCGCCGGAGGTGCTCGGGGAGATCGCCCTCGCCACCCGCGACACCGAGCGATTGCGTTTGAGGTACGTCGACGGCGAGGGGCAGGAGAGCGTGCGCCGGGTCGAGCCGCACGCCCTGGCCCCGGCCGGTCGCAAGTGGTTCCTGCTGTGCTGGGACCTCGACCGCGACGACTGGCGCACCTTCCGCGTCGACCGCATCGCCGCGGTCGAGCACACGCGGGTGCTGTTCACGCGCCGGGAGATCACCGAGGAGGAGATCGAAGAGCGTGTGCTGATCGCCTCGTCGTGGTCGCCGCAGAAGGTCGAGGCGGCTGCGGTGATGGAGCTGCCGCTCGCCGAGATGCAGGAGCACTTCGGGCCGTGGTGGCAGGGCGCGACGCCTGTGGGCGAGGACCGCACACGCTGGCCCGTCGGCGGCTCGGACTGGCGCGAGGCCATGTACGGACTGCTCTGGATCCCCGAGGGCGTCGAGTACGCCGTAGCGTTGTCTGATCCGCATCGGAGTGAGCTGCGCGAGGCCGTCGGGCGCCTGCTGCGTGCCCTCGACGCCCCCGAGCCGGATGACGCCGAGTGACGCAGCGACGTCATCCACAGACTCATAGGGTTATCCCAGGCAACGGTCCTGGCGGGTCAGATAACGGCCGGGTAACGTCATTCCCATCGCGGCGATCCGGGCGGTCCCGGGCCTCAGCTCATACCTGATGGCGTTGCGGGTTCGACTCCCGCCGTCGCGTCCACTCCAGAAGGTTCGGCGCAGCCTCGCGTCCGCTGAGATGCCGTCGTCACAACCCGAGCTGGTCCAGGCGCTCCTCGAAACGCACCTGCACGTCCTCGGGCTCGTCGTCCTCGGCATCGGCCCAGATCGCGTCCAACTCCTTCTGCACCGACTCGGGCAGCGCGGCGAACTTCTCCTCCCAGGCGGCGACCGGCGTCCAGTAGCCGACGACCTTGAAGCGGGTCGCGGGCAGGCCGAGCTCCTTGCGCAGATACTTGCGCACGTCTCGCAGCGCCACGGTCTCGCCGGCCACCCACACGTAGCCCTCATCGAGGGGGAGCCGGTCGTCGACGATGCCGCGCACGAGCGGGCCGAGCGCGCTGGGGCCGTGACCGTTGCCGCCCACCACCCAGGTGACCTCGACATCCGCCCCCGCCTCCAGGCCGATGCGGTCCGACTCGCTCGGCACTTCGAGCACGACCCGCGTGCGCACGCCCCGAGGTGCTTCGGCGATGATGCGCGCCACGGCCGGAAGCCCGGTGAGGTCGGCGACGAGCACCTGCCACGTGATGCCCTCCGGCGGCGAGTACAGACCGGTCGGGGAGTTCAGCCCGAGCACGTGACCCGGCTGCGCGCGGGCGGCCCAGGGACCGGCGACACCCGCCTCGTGGATCACGAAGTCGATGTCGAGCTCACCGGCGTCCGGGCGCACTCCGCTGATCGTGTAGGTGCGCATCGGTGCCTCTGGCGCTCCCTCCGGTGTCTCCCACCAGTCGCCCGCGGGCACCGGCAGCGAGACATCCATCGGGTCGTCGCCGTGTGGGAAGAAGACCCGCACGTACTCGTCGCCGATGCCGGTGCTGAGGAACTCGGCGACGCCCTCGCCGCCGAGCGTGACGCGGACCAGGGTCGGAGTGAGGGTGGTGGTGCTGCTGACGATGCCGCGGTGGATGCTCACGGAGTCTCCGTCTCTGTGGTGGGGGTGGTCTCTGTGGTGGGGGTGGTCTCTTCGGCGGGGGTGGTGTCTGTGGTGGGGGAGGGATCGGTCGGGTTCGGTGTCGCGACTGAGGCGCGAGTCTGCGCCAGCCAGGAGTCGCGATAGAGCCCGTCGGTGGCGAGGAGCTCCTCATGCGTGCCGCGCTGCGTAGCCCTGCCATCGGCGAACACGACGATCTGCTCGGCGGTGACGGCCTGCTGCAGCCGGTGCGCGATGAGCAGAGCGGTGCGTCCTTCGCGCAGCACGGCGATCGCCTCTTCCACGGCTTCTCGATGGTGGAGCCCGACGTCGGCGGTGGCCTCGTCGAGGATCACGATGTCCGGGTCGGCGAGGAAGGCCCGTGCGACGGCGAGCTGCTGGATGCGTCCCTCGTCCAAGGGCACGACAGCCTCCTCGGAAGGCTCCACGTTCTCGCGGACCATGGCATCGACGGCCCACTGCGCTCCGACAGCCTGCAGCGCCGCGATCATCTCGTCGTCGCTCGCCTCCGGAGCGATGAGCCTCAGATTGTCGGCGATCGTGCCCCGGAAGTGATGCAGCTCCTGCGACAGGTAGTACGGGGCCGACGTGCGGGAGGCGAGGTGCACGCTGCCAGAGGTCGGTGGGTGGTGGCCGGCGACCACGCGCGCGAGTGTGCTCTTGCCCGACCCCGAAGTGCCCACCAGCGCCGCCGTGGTGCCCGGCTCGACCCGCAGGTTCACGTCGTGGATCCCCCGGCCGGTGGTCGGATAGCGGAACGTCACGTCGCGCACCTCGATCCCCGCTGATGACGCTGATTCCTCCGATGCCCGTGCTGCCGCGTCCGCTCGCCGATCCGAGGCGATAGTCGACGGCGCGAGGTCGATCACGCCGACGAGTCGCGCCAGGCCGGTGGTCGCGCGTTGGATGTCGTCGAGTCCGAAGATCAACTGCCCCACGGGACCGAACAGACGGTGGAAAAGCAGCGCTGCGGTGGTGACGGCGCCCACCGTGACCGCGCCGGCCGACTGCAGCAGGAACCCGGTGCCGAGGATCGCGGCGAGGCCGACGAGCTCGCCACCGTTGATCCAGCGGAACAGCCGGTTGGTCACTCGCACGCCCTCGATCTGCTTCCGGATCGAGGCCTCTGCGCGCTCTCGCACCCGCTCCAGCGCCGGCTCCTGCTCGTTGAACGCGGTGAGTGTCTCGATACCCTCGACCGCATCGAGTACGGCCTGACTGCGCGCGGCTTCGCGCACCCGCACTTCGCGGAACACGACGCGCGACCTGCGGAGGAACGCCCCGGTGCCGAGCACGTAGAACGGTGCGGAGGCGAGTCCGGCGAGGGCGAGCCGGGGATCGAGCGCGGTCAGTGCGACCACCGACACGGCGATCGCGAATGCGGCGGACAGCAGGGTCGGGGCCACGTTCCCTCCGGCCTCGGCCACCGCATCGACATCGCCGGTCACGCGGGAGAGCAGGTCGGCGCTCTCGCCGTCGTCGACCGTGCTCACCGGAAGACTCATCGCCGAGGCGAACACGTCCTCGCGCAGTGCCGCGAGCATGTCCTGCACCAGACCGGTGAGCACCCGCACGGCCCACAGCATCACCACGGCCGCACCGATGGCGCCCAGTCCCGCTCCGACGACCCAGCCGGCGATGCTCGCGAAGCCTGCGTCTGACGAGACGGCATCGACGATGCGGCCCAGGCAGGCGGGCATCACGATTCCGAGGGCGGAGGCCGCGAGGAAGAGCGCGGCGACGGCTGCCGTGCGGCCGGGATGCCGGCGCAGAAGCGCACCGATGACGGCCCGTACCCGAGCGCTGGAGGCGATCGGCAGCAGAGGGGAGGTCGAGACCGGGTCACCCATGCTGCACCTCCGATCCGCCGGAGGGAACGTCGACGACTCGGTCGCAGGCGCCGAGCAGAATCGGCGAGGTGGTGATCACGATCACGGTCCCGGTGTGTTCTGCCAGGGCGCGGGCGATGTGCGCCTCGGTGAGGGCGTCGACGGCGGAGGTCGGTTCGTCGAGCACGAGCACGTCGGCCTGTGCGTGCAGGGCGCGGGCGATGCCGATGCGCTGCCGTTGTCCGCCCGAGAGACGTCTCCCGGCTTCCCCGACCTGCGCTTCCCAGCCGCCGACCTGCACCACCGTGTCGTGGAGGGCCGCCATCTCGATGAAGGGTGGGTGCGTGGGCTCGTCCCGCCCGTGCCCGCGCACGGCCTCGCGGAGAGAGCCGCTCACGATCGTCTGCCCATGCGGAGGGGCGACGACCCGATACCGGTATTCCACCGGGTCGAGGTCGGCCAGGTCTCGGAGTTCTCCGTCGACCGCGAGGTGGACACGGCCTCGGTCGACACGGGTCCGCAGGCCGAGCATCCGGGAGAGGGCCCTGGCCGTGTCGCTGTCGGCAGGGCGGACACCGAGGAGCTCCCGCTCGCGCACCTCGACGCGCGGCGAACCCGAGTCCGTGTGGAAAGCCAGCACCACCTGTCCCGCCGGACCTGCCGATGCGGGCGATGCGGGCGGCGGATCCAGCAGATCCTCGGCGTCGATCATCTCGGCGAGGCGCTTGGCGGAGGCGAGTTTGTGGATCCAGTTCGAGGGGAACGACCCCGCATACGCGAGGTAGCCGCTGATGAACTGGGCGAGGCCGAGCACGGTCACCAGTTCACCGATGCTGATGCGACCCTCGGCGGCGAACCATGCCGACATGCCCGCCAATGCGGTCGTCGCGATCGCGGCCAATGTGCCGCTCACCGCTTCGTAGGAGGCGAGGGATCGGCCGGCTGCCGTCGCCGCGCGTCGGGAGGTGTCGCTCGCGGCGACGTAACGCCGCACGGCCTCATCCCGGGCACCGATACCCACGAGCACGCGGAATCCGCTCATGAAGTCGGCGGCCACGGCGCCGGCCTCGGTCGCCGCGTGCTGCTCAGCGAACCCGCGACGCTCGAGCGGACGGGAGACGACCTGCATCACGAACATCATCGCGATGGTCGAGCCGAACACGACGAGTGTCGCGACGGGCGAGATCACCAGCATCGCGAGTCCGGCTCCGATGATCGCGGCGATCGTGGAGCATTGCTGCGCCACTGACCAGGCGACGCCGGCGACGCGATAGGTGTCGGATGTGACGAAGGTGAGCGCCTCGCCGGGGGTCACCGTGCGACGGGAGAGCCGGGGTCGCAGCATCCGCGACAGCGCGAGGTGACGGAGCGCCTGCTCGCCGTACCCGTAGACCGAGACCATGAGCCGGGAGGCCGACTGATAGCTCACGGTCAGCACGAGGAACGTTCCGACGAGCACGCCGAGCCAGAGGGCGAGCGCGGCGGGGTCTGCGGGAAGTACGGCGCGGTCTATCGTCGCTCCGATGATGACGGGGATCGTCGCCTCGGCGAGCGCGTGCACGATGAGCAGCGCCGTCGCTCCGGTGAGGGCGATCCCGCGACCCCCCGATCTCAGCGCGATCCCGAACAGCTTCCGCGGAGTGGACGTTTTGGGGGACGTCACGGTGTCCGCCGTCCGAGCGGCAGCACGAGCGGGGTGCCTGAGACGGGGTCGGTGATCACCTTGCAGGGCAGGTCGTACACGGCGTGCACGAGCTCGGCGGTGATGATCTCGCGCGGGTCTCCCTGCGCCACGATGGCCCCGTCGCGCATCGCCACGAGGTGCGTGGCGTAGCGAGCGGCGTGGTTGAGGTCGTGCAGCACGGCGACGAGCGTCGTGCCCTCGCGGTGCAGGTCGGCGAACAGCTCCATCAGGTCGATCTGGTGCGCGATGTCGAGGAAGGTCGTCGGCTCGTCGAGCAGCAGGTGCTTGGTCTGCTGGGCGAGGGCCATCGCCACCCAGACGCGCTGTCGCTGCCCGCCGGAGAGCTCTTCCACCAGGCGCCGTGAGAGATCCGTGACCCCGGTGGCGGCCATGGCCTCGGACACCGCACGCTCGTCGGCGCTGCTCCACGTGCGCATGGCGCTCTGATGCGGGAAGCGTCCGCGACCGACGAGATCGGCGACCGTGATGCCGTCTGGCGCGATGGACGACTGGGGGAGAAGGCCCAGCTTGCGAGCGGCTTCCTTCGGCTTGAGCGAGCGCAGCTCGTCGCCGTCGAGCAGGACGGCCCCGGTGCTCGGGCGCAGCAGCCGGGCGAATCCGCGCAGCAGGGTGGACTTGCCGCACGCGTTCGGTCCGATGATGATCGTGAACGAGTCGTCCGGTACCTCGAGGGTCAGCTCGGAGATGATGGGGGTGTCTCCGTAGCCCAGCGTGATGTCGCGAGCCAGCAGCGAAGCGGTCATGGGTGTTCCTTTCAGGTGCGGCGCGCGTACTGGGCGGCCAGCAGCCAGGCGAGGTAGATGCCGCCGACCGAGACCGTCACGACGCCGACGGGCACGGCGACGAGTTGGGCGACGGCGTCCGACACGACGACGAGCGCGGCCCCGGTCAGCATCACGGGCACGGTGCCCATCGGGGTGTTCGAGCGGGTGAGGCGCTGCGAGATCTGCGGGGCGGCGAGCGCGATGAACGAGATGGGTCCGGCGGCGGCGGTGACGAGCGCGACCAGGGCAACGCCGAACACCATCGCCGCGAGGCGGGTGCGTCCGGGACTGATGCCGAGGGCGGTCGCTGCGTCGTCGCCCATCTCGAGCACGGGGAGCGTGCGGGCGAGCGGGAGGGACAGGAGCATGACGATCGCGAACACGAGAGTCGCCGGGATCAGCTGGTCGAACCCGAGCGAGGCGATCGAACCTGCCCCCCAGGTCGCCGCCATCATCGCCTTCTCGACACTGACCGAGATCAGGATCCACGAGGTGAGGGAGCCGAGTCCTGCCGAGACGCCGATGCCGACGATGATGAGCCGGAACGACGACATCGTGTTCTTGTTCGCCAGCACGTAGACGAGAAGTGCGGTGAACAGGCCGCCGATGAGTGCGCCGACCGCCTTGAACATGTAGGTGTTCAGTTCGAGCACGACCATCACGAGCGTCACACCGAACTGGGCCCCGATGCCGAAGCCGATGATGTCCGGGGAGCCGAGCGGGTTGCGCGTGAGGGACTGGAAGATGCCACCGGCGAGGGCCAGGGCAGCGCCGCACAGCACGGCGAACAGCACCCGGGGCAGGCGCCATTCGACGACCACCTGGCGGATGTCGGGGTCGGAGGAGGGATCGAAGATCGCCCGGATGACGGCCGCGAAGTCGACCTCGTAGGCGCCGAGCGTCATGGAGAAGAGGCCGGCTCCGACGATCACGACGAGGAGGATGAGGCACACGACCACGGAGCGCACCGGGATGAGGGTCGCGACGCGCGCGGTCTCGATCCGGAACAGGCGCCGACCGTGGTCGACGGGCGCGACGTCGGTCGGCCGCGCTGGCGTGCCCGACGCGGTGACCCGCTTCTGATCGATGCTCACAGCCCGCTCACCCGCTTGCGGCGCACGAGCACGATCAGGATCGGGGCTCCGAGGAGGGCGGTGACGATCCCGACGCGCATCTCCCCGTTCGGGAGCACGATGCGGCCCAGGATGTCGGCGAGGAGCAGGAAGGCGGGGCCGATGATCATCGAGTACGCGAGTACCCAGCGTTGATCGGGTCCGGTGAACCAGCGCACGATGTGGGGGATCATGAGTCCGACGAAAGCGATGGGTCCGGCGGCGGCGACGCTGGTTCCCGCCAGCAGGGTCACCGCGATGATGACGAAAATGCGGGTCACCCGCACGCGAGCGCCGAGGGCCTGCGCCAGGTCGTCCCCGAGTGCCAGGGCGTTCAGGGAGCGCGCGCACAACAGACCGATCAGCAGCCCGGCGACGATCAGCGGCACGGCCCAGGTGAGCTGGTCGATCGTGCGTCCACCGATCGAGCCGACACCCCAGAACCGCATGACCTGAAGCGTGCTGGTGTCGCGCAGGACGATGGCGGTGGTGAACCCGGTGAAGGCGGCGCCCAGGGCCACCCCGGCGAGGGTGAGCTTCATCGGGGTCGCGCCCGAGGCGCCGAAGGAACCGAGGATGTACACGAGCATGGTGAGCACGAAGGCGCCGCCGAGGGCGAAGGGCACGTAGGCGCCGGGGGTGGTGAACCCGAGCACGCCGACGGCGAACGTGACGGCGAACGACGCACCGGCGTTGACCCCGAGGATGCCGGGGTCGGCGAGCGGGTTGCGGGTGAATGCCTGGATCAGTCCGCCGCACACGGCGAGAGCCGCGCCCACGACGATGCCGAGCAGGGTGCGGGGCACGCGCAGCTCCATGACCATCAGGTGCAGCGGGTTCTCGTCGTCGTAGGTGAAGAGCGAGTGCAGGACGGTGACGGGGTCGATCGCGCGGGCGCCGACCGCGAGCGAGGCGATGGCGGCGATCACCAGCACACCCGCGGCGATGACGAGTCCCAGAACGAGCGTCCCGTTGCGGTGCGGGGAGCCGGCGTCGCGACTCCCCGCACCCGTGTTCGAGACGTCCGTGACGTCGTCCGTCGTCAGGGACATCCCGTGCGTCACTTGCCGGTGATGGTCGGCTCGCCCTGCAGCGCGCCGGCGAGGTCGTCGACGTACTTCGGCAGGATGTACTTCAGCGAGAGCACGGTGGGTGCGCTGATGGCGGAGGCCTCGGCGTCGTCGGCGTAGATCACGTACGAACCGTTCGCGATCGGGTTCCAGCGGGAGACGACCTTGTTCTCGACGGTGTACTTCCCCTCGTCGGCGCTGCCGCCCCACGCGGCGAACAGGTCGGCCTGGACGTCGTAGAGCTTCTCGAGGCTGACGCCGGTGTACCAGTTGTCGCCCTCGGCGGTCTTGAGGAAGTTGTCCATCGCCGAGGTGGACGTGAATCCGAGGGCCTCGGTGATGCGCACGCGGGGGTCGTACTCGAGGTAGACGCCCAGGTCGGTGCCGCCCTCGTTCAGTGTCAGGCCCCAGACGAAGGTCTTGTCCTGGAACTCGGGGTGCTCGCCGGCGAGGGTGGTGATCTGCTCCTCGGTCTCAGCGATCAGCTCGTCGGCCTTCTTCTCCTCCGACAGTGCCTTGCCGACCGTGCGGGTCATGTCCTCCCACGTGCCGGGGTTCCACGGACCGTCGATGTAGGGGACGGTCGGGGCGATCTCGGTCAGGCGCTCGTACTCGATGTCGGAGATGCCCGAGTACAGGCTCAGGATCAGGTCGGGCTTGAGCTCCTTGATGGCCTCGTAGTTGGGGCCGTCTTCGAGGAAGGGGATGATCTCGGGCGTCTCGCCGTACTCTTCGGTGACGTAGTCCTCGAACCAGGGCTGGTAGCCGCTCTCGCCCGCGCCCCACACCTCTTCCATGCCCACGGGGTTGGTGCCGAGGGCGGCGACGATGTCGGCCGTCATCCAGCCGAGGGTGACGATGCGCTGCGGCTTCTCGGGGATCACGGTCTTCCCGTGGCCGTGCTCGATCACCACGCCGTCGGTTGCGGTGGGCGCCGAATCGGCAGCTTCACCGGGCGCGGTCGAGCACCCGGCCAGCGTGAGGGCGGCGGCGACGGCCGCGGCGACGAGGGCGGAGCCTCGGCGGATCTTCGGGCGCGCAGAAGCGTGCGACATGGTTCTCCTTCGGGAAGGGGGGAGGGTGTTGCCGCATCGACGCGGCGAGAAGTTAGGTAAGCATGCCCTAACAGAACGATGCTAGAACGCGGATGGCGCGCTCAGTGTTGCGGGAGCGACGACTTGTATCGCGGAACCGACAAACGCCGGTCGGATCGACCGTCGGGCGACCGGGAATGCCGTGCCCTCAGCGCCAGTACAGCTGGTGGGCGGCGTCGGAATGCACCCGCGCCACATGCTGTCGCGGGGTCAGGCCGAAGCGGTCCTTGAATGCGGCGGAGAAGGCGCTCGTCGTGGCGTAGCCGCAGCGGTGCGCGGCGGCGCCGATGGGGGTGCCGTCCACGACCAGTCGGGCTCCGAGAGTCATCCGCACTCCGGTGCGCCAGCGCCCGAAGCTCATGCCGACGTCGTTCTGGAAGATGCGCAGCACCGTGCGCTCGTGGAGGCCGTGGGCGAGGAACAGCTCGATCGCACTGCGGGGGTCGCCGGGGTCGGCGAGCACGGTCTGCACGAGAGCTGCCACGCGGTCGTCGGCGGGCATCGGCACCTCGCCCCACTCGCTCGCGGCCTCCGGCAGCGGCTGTTGGAGCATCTCGATCAGGACGGACTGGATGCGCACGCGCAGGTCGGTGGGCATGTCGTTGATGCCGAGGTGCAGCAGCATCTCCTGCACGGCGCGCGGCACGAGCACCCGGGTGATGCCGTCGATCGGGGTGATCAGCGCGGAGTCGGGGATGTAGGTGTAGCAGCCCGTCGAGTCCGCCTCGTGATGAGCGGTGTGTGGGGTGTTGGCCGGGATCCATACGCCCTGACCGGGAGCGAGTCGCCACCGCGCATCCTGCAGGTGCACCCACACCGTGCCGCGATAGCACCAGGCCAGCATCGGGTCGGCGTGGCTGTGCGGGGGAGAGAGCGGACGGGTTCCCGTGTCTTCGGCGGTGACCACACCAGTGCCCATCAGGTACGGCTCGTTCACGGTCGACGGATACGAGGGGCTCGCCGCCCAGTCGTCCTGCCGGTATGAGTTCATTCGTGCTCCGCGTGACGGGCTGCGCCGCGGGCTCGAAATCCGGCCTGCCGTCCTCGCCATGCTAACGGGGTGCGGTGCGGTGCGGTGCGGTGCGGTGCGAGTGCGACGCGAGGCCCGATGATGGAGGTATGCCCTCCGCTCATCGCCCCGGTCTGCGGGTCTCGTCGGGTCTCACGATCCCCGAGGCCGAGCTGTCGTGGCGCTTCTCGCGGTCGTCCGGTCCGGGCGGTCAGGGCGTGAACACGGCTGATTCCCGTGTGGAGCTGGTGTGGGATGCGGCGCGTTCGCCGGTGCTCTCACCGCATCAACGCGAGCGACTGCTCGACCGGTTGAGCGGTCGTCTGGTCGACGGCGTGCTGACGATCGCCGCCTCAGAACACCGCGCACAGCTGCGGAACCGGGATGCGGCGCGCGATCGACTCGTCGCTCTCGTGGAGGAGGCGCTGCGTCCGCCCGCTCCGCCGCGTCGAGCGACGAAGCCGAGTCGGGGATCGAAGGAGCGCCGGCTGAAGGCGAAGCAGCGGCGCACGGATGTCAAGAGCCTGCGTCGGCGCCCGCGCGACGACTGAACCGACAGTGAACGAGGGCGATGCCCGATCGTGATCCTCGGGCGCACCTGAAGTCCCTATGCTCGACGCCATGGTCGACCAGGTCGGGTGGGTTCCGGAGTCCCAGTACCGTCGCGCCGTGGGTCTCCTCCGTGGCTGGGTGACGGGGCTGGCGATCCTGGGCGTCGTCGGGGTGCTGATCCTCGGTGCGTTGATGTTCCGCTGGGTGTTCCAGGTCTCGCCCTTCCCCGTGGTCGTGTCGTCGCCGGCGGCGTGTCATCTTGGCGGCGATCCGCAGGACCCCAGGTTGTACGTGGCGGTCGACGTGCAGAGGATAGTTGACGGGGCGCTCGTGGACGCATCATCGTTGGGCCCTTCGGGATGGACTGTCGAGGCCGCAGGGGTCGCCGCGTCGATGCCCGAGTTCGCTGCCCTGGATGACGCGGCGTTGACGCGCATCATCGAGCGGGCGGCGGCGGATTCCTCGATGCTCAGCGCGAAGAGGCCCACCGGCGTTCTGCTCGTGGTGCTCGACACCGAGGGTGAGAGCAGCGGGAGCCTCGCCGGACTCCGCACCGAGTGGGTGTTGGGGGAGCCCGTCCACCAGCAGGATGTGCCTCTGGGAATCGAGTTCACGCCTTCCGGTTGCACGGTGACGACCGTTCGATGAGGGCTCTCTAGCTGGCGGATCCGCTGAGGCCGGCTTCGACCGGCGCCCAGCCGTTCTCGAGGATCACGAATCCCGCTTCGAGCGTTCCGAACGGGTCGTCGTTCTCGTTGACGAGCAGCTGCATCTGCAGGATGAACCGCGAGTAGACCCGGATCTCCGGGGTGGGGGTGTCGAGTCCCAGTTCGTCGGCGATCGCGTCGGAGAGGGCGTCTTCGTGTCGGAGCCACATCTTCGCCGCGTAGTCGCGCAGCGCCGGTGTCTCGTTCAGGAAGCGCATGAAGGTGCGAGTGATCTCGTCTCCGTGCTCGTCGACGTTCGCGCGGAGCTCTGAGGCGTAGAAGTCGTGGATGGCGCGGTTGATCGTGCTCCCCGACGGGCGCTCGCGGACGGCGGCCACCAGGCGGTCGCGCTGCTCGTCGTCTTCGTCGAACACCAGCGCCTCCTTCTGAGGGAAGTGCGCGAACACGGTCGTGGGGGAGACATCTGCGGCATCGGCGACCTCGCGGATGCTCACCTCATCGAAGCCGCGTTCCAGGAACATGGCCGTCGCGACGTCGGAGATCGCCTTGCGGGTCGCGGCCTTCTTCCGTTCGCGGCGACCGAGAGGTGCGGGGTTCGTCATGCCCGACAGTCTATCGTGAACCCACTATAAAACTGGCTTGACACCAAAACTGGTATGACTACACTTTCGGTATGACTTCACCCACCTCTCTCACGCGACGGGACCAGAACCGCGCGTGGATCATGCTCATCGTGCTCACGATGCTCACCGTCATCGGAATGACGGTCGTCCTCCCGGTCCTGCCCTTCGTCGTGCTCCAGTACGTCTCGCACGAGAGCGACCTGGCCATCTGGGTCGGCGTGCTCGAAGCGATCAATGGGCTCTGCGCCTTCCTGGTCGCGCCCTTCCTCGGACGTCTCTCAGACCGCTTCGGACGTCGGCCCGTGATCATCGTCGCGGCATTCGGTGCCGCCTTCTCGATGGCGCTGTTCGGATTCGGCGGAGCGCTCTGGGTGCTCGTGCTCGCCCGCGTCATCCAGGGCCTCACCGCGGGCGACCTGCCTGCCCTCTTCGCCTACCTGGCCGACATCACCCCGCCGGAGCAGCGCGCCAAGCGCTTCGGCCTCCTCGGTGCGCTCTCGGGGATCGGCACCATGATCGGCCCGGCCATCGGAGGACTGCTCGCCGCGATCAGCATCCAGCTCCCGGTGTTCCTCACCGCCGCCGTCGCCCTCACGATCGCGATCCTCAGCATCTTCCTCCTCCCGGAGAGCCTGAAGCCGGGCAACAGGATCGCCACGATCAAGCTGCGCGATGTGCAGCCCTTCGCCGTCTTCAAGGAGGCCTTCGGACGCAAGGAGCTGCGCGGGCTGATGATCGGCTTCGGTCTGCTCGCGCTGCCGTTCGGCTTCTTCGTGAACAACTTCAGCGTGCTCGCCCTGGACTCCATCCAGTGGGGACCGACCCAGATCGGACTCCTGACCGCGGCCGTCGGCATCATCGACATCCTCATTCAGGGCGTGCTGCTGGGCATCCTGCTTCCGCGCATCGGCGAGCGCGGAGTGATCGTGAGCGGCATCGTCGCGCAGATGATCGGTCTCGCGGCCCTCGCCGTCGTGGCGTCCGTCTTCGCGCAGCCGTGGGTGTTCATCGTCGGCGCCCTCATGCTGGCCGCCGGCCAGGGGGCGTCCCAGGCCGCGATGGACGGGGCGATGTCCAACGCCGTCGGCGACGACGAGCAGGGCTGGCTCGGCGGAGCCACCCAGTCGTTGAATGCGGCGATGGGCACGGCAGCCCCGCTCATCGCCGGTGCGCTCTACGCACTGGTCAGCCACGCGGCCCCGTACTGGCTCGGGGTCGCGCTCATGATCGTGGCGGTGATCGTCGTCAGCCGCGCGCACATCGCGAACACCGCGAAGCGCCCGGCCGGCGAGACGACGGGCGACGCTCCCGCGGCACTCGTGGAGACGGCCGGCTGAGGTTCAGTCCGAGGGGGTTGCCGGGCGCGGCAGCCCCCTCAGCTGTGCGATCGACGCCAGCAACTCTTCCGGCGCGGTTCCGATGCTTCCGAGCACCGCGGCGGCTGCCGCGCTGAATCCCGCCGTGTCGATCGGGAGCTGTGCCACGTTCGGCACCAGTCCCTTCTCGTTCGTCACCCACTGGCCGGCGGCCGCGTGCCAGGCATGGGCGATCAGCATGGCCGTCGTGGTTCCGCACAGCGCCACGTAGGCGGCATCGCCCGTCTTCGCGCCCTTCGTGGCTGCGTCCAGCAGGAAGTCGACCTGCCAGAGATTCTCGATGAACGCCGCGCGGAGGGCGTCGGGGTACGGAGTCACACTGCGAGCCAGCGCGACGAGGATCCCGTCCGGGTCGCAGAGCGGCACGCCGGTCGCCACCTCACCCGCATAGGCGACGTCGAGGAAGCCGAGCGGATGTCCCGGCTGGGAGTGGAAGGCGAACTCGCCACGGGCGGCGCGGGCGCACTGGTCCTCGACGCGGGTCACGTCGCGGAGGATGAGGTCGACCGGTGCGCCGTCGACGATCAGCCAGGCCCCGCTGTCGACCCAGGGTCCCCATCCGCCGCGGCCGGCGATCTCGACGTCTTCGCCGGTCCATCCGCTCGCTGCCTCCGCGAGGGCGGTCAGGTCGACGTCCGCCTCCACATACAGCCCCAGATCGATGTCGGAGTCGGGACGGTGCGTCCCGCGCGCGCGGCTGCCGCCCAACGCGACGGCTCGCACCCCTGGCACCTTTCCCAGGTCGTCGGCCATGGAGCGGAGGCGGTCTTCATCGAGCACGACACCGATCGTACTCATGCGGATTCCCCGGTGCGGATCCCGCCGGCGTCAGTCCTTGCCGCCGCGCACGAGCTCGAGCCCTGCGCCGGCGAACTGCCGCAGGGTCGCGTCCGGGAGGAAGGCTCGGGTGAGCGCTCCGCCGATGCGGGTGAGGTCGCTCTCGTCACGGAACAGCAGGTACATGGTCTCGTACCGCGGGTGGAACTTCTGCTTGAAGCGGTGCAGCGACCCGAAGCCGTACACGGGTTCCAGGGCCTCGGCGAGCCGGTCGCTGAGCGCTGCGATCATCCCGGCATCCGGTGGATAGTCGTGGGCGAGCGGTGCCCCTGAGAGCGACATGATCTGTGCGCCCTCGTCGGCGAATTGGCGGGCGGAGGATCCGATGAGGTACTCCATCACCGGCCCGAAGCCGCCCTCGCGACGCCGCATGAGGTCGAGGGTCCAGCCGCGCACGACGCCGCCTTCGCCGTAGACCGGCAGCCACGACAGGAACCCGTCGACGTCGCCGTTCGGAGCGAGGGCCAGCGCGAGTCGCACCTCCGGGTCTTCCGCCTCGTCGAGCGTGCCGAGCGTGAAACGCATCTCCGGCAGATCCTTGTCTCCCACCCAGGCCTCCGAGATCGCGCGCAGCTGCTGCTGCACACCCCACGGTTCGGCCTTCAGGTGCGTCATCCGGAACGTCATCTCCTCGCGGCCCGCCTTGTTGAGCGAGGTGCGGACGGAGTTCCAGCGCTTGCCGGTGAACTCCAGGCCGGGGAGGTCGACGATCGTGTCGTCCGCCACCACGATGCTCCGCCACGTCGAGGGCACGGCGGCGCGCGTGGCTTCGTCGGCGCTGAAGAAGCACGGCACGAGACCGGCCAGCTCGGCGGCGTGGATGAAGTCGGTCACGGCCTCGGCGCGCGTCTGTGCCGGTCCGATCGGGTCGGCGAGGGCGAGGGCGACGCCGTTGCGCCGCTGGTACGCCACGATGCCGCCGATGACCCTGGCGTAGCTGTTGCCCTCCCACGTCGTCATCCACGACAGCGTGCCGCCCCCGTGCGTGCGCAGCTGCTGCTTCATGTCCTCGACGGTGGGGGCGGGTTGCATGCCGAGCTTGGCTCGCCGCTTGGCGCGGAAAGCGCGGCGTACCCAGATCAGGTACACGAGCATGATCAGCCAGAGGAACCCGTTCGCCAGAGCGAGCTCGGTGTCTCCATCCCAACGGAAATCGACCTGAGCCTGGCTGTACACCGTGATCAGGATCAGCACGAGAGTGGCAGTGAGGACGTTGAAGATCCCCAGCAGCAACGCGAGCACCCAGGTCCAGCGGCGCCCACGCCGGAGGCCGTTCACCAACACGAGGATCACGACGAGGTCGATCGCCAGGTCGATGAATCCGCCGGACGCGGGATCGGTCTGGCCGAAGGGGCCGTCGGTCGCCACGAACGTCGTGATGATCTCCACGGCGCCGAGGACGAGCATCGCGACCACGGCGATCAGCCGCTGCTCGCGGACCGTGGTGTGCCGCACCCGCAGCGACCGGTCGACCACGAGGATCAGCAGCACCGCGAGGAGGTGTTCGAGGTCGGCGACCTTGCCCCAGAACAGCATCGCGATGAAGACGAAGCCGAGCAGGATGAGCCAGCCGCGCACTCGCCACGGCGGACGGAACAGCCCGACCGCGGCGGCGATGCAGGCCATGGTGCCGCCGGATGCCCCCACGTCGAGTGCCTGGGCCTGCTCCGTCGCCCAGGCCCAGGGGAACTGCGACAGCAGGAACAGCAGCAGCGCGGTGGCGAAGATCGCGAACAGCTGCCCGATCCAGTAGTAGGCGAGCGCGATGCGCGACCCGCGACGGAACTCCAGGTAGGCCATGCCCCAGAAGCCCGCGATGGTGAACAGATACACCCACGGCTCGTTGACGAAGAACGTGCCGGTGAGCGGAGTCCACCACTTGCCGTCGGCCAGGTTGGGAAGACCGTAGGCGACGCTCTGGAAGAGTGCGGTGTCCTCGAACGGTGTCCAGAGTCCGCGCGAGACCACCCCGACGACGAGGATCAGCAGCACCATCGTCAGCGTCGCGGGGATGCGCCGGACGACGGCGATCACGGGATGCGGAGAGGGGGAGTGCTCCTCGGTCATGCGCTCAGCGTAGCGAGGGAGGTGGCTCCGCCGCGGAGGCCGCTCCTACTCGCCGCGGAGAACCCGTCGGAGGTCGGCGATCTCCTCGGCCGTCATCCCACCGCTGCGCAGGTAGCCCGATACGTCTCCGTGATTCGCGGTGATCCACTCCATCGCCGCCTCGATCGCCGACGCCGGCGATTCGGTGGCGAGGGTCTTCAGCGCCGGGGTGAGGGGGACTCCGAGAGAGGTGATCAGCGCGGTGAGGGCCTCGGCGAATCCGCGCGCGAGGTTCTTCTCTGTGAGGGTGTAGTCGGCGACGATCTCCTCACGGGGAACCTCCGCGACGAGCAGCAGGATCGCGGCAGCGAGGCCGGTGCGGTCCTTACCCGCAGTGCAGTGGAACAGCACTCCCGGCCGCTCGGTGCGCGCGGCGGCGAGCACCGTCCTGGCGATGGTGGCGAACTGCGGGGCACTGGACTCCAGGATCGAGGTGTAGAGCTCCTCCAGCGTCGGCACCTGCTTCAGCACCTCGGTGACCTGGGTCACGGAGAGACCAGCGCTCCCGGCCGCGGGGAGGAACTTCTTGACCATCTCGTCCATCGCCCCGCCCTGCATGGGAAGTTCGATCAGTGTCACGCTGCCGTCGTCGGGCAGTCGGTCGGCGGCACGGGAGCGCTCGCCGTCCGTGCGCAGGTCGATGACCGTGCCGATACGCAGATCGGTCAGGGCCTGCATCCCCTCATCCGTCAATGCAGCCAGCGCGTCCGACCGGAAGAGGAGGCCGGAGGCGAGCGTCCCGCCGTCGGAGGTCGGGAGTCCCGTGAGTTCGCGGGCGTTGTGGGTCGTCTGCAAAGCGGTTGAGATGTCGATGGTCATTCTGGCCTCTCCTGGGTGTGCGGCCAGAATATCGGTGTGGCGGGAACGCGCGGCTTCGACACGGAAACCGCGCGTTCCCGCCCGTCGTCTCAGCCTTTCACGGCCTTCTCGATGGCCTGCTCGAGGTCGTCCCACTCCTGCAGCACGACTTTCTCCCCGGCGACGAAGAAGGTCGGCGTGCTGTTGACCCCGAGCTTCTCACCGTCCGTCTTGTCGGACTGCACCCGCTCCGCGGTGGCCGGATCGGCGATCGCGGCGTCGTAGGCGGCCATGTCGAGGCCGAGCTCTTCGGCGAAGCCTCGGAACACCTCAGGGGTCTCCTCTGGCTGCTCGCCCCACTGCGCCTGGGTCTCGAACAGGCGGTGGTACATGTCCTCGAAGCGGTCCTGACGAGCGGCCGCCTCGGCGGCCAACGCGGCCTGCGTGGAGTTGATGTGACCGGGAAGCGGGAAGTAGCGCACGACGTAGGTGATCTCTCCGTCGTACTTCTCGCGGAGATCTTCCACCACGGGGTAGAACGCACCGCACGCCTCGCATTCGAAGTCGAGGAACTCGACGACGGTCACGGCGCCGTCGCCCCCGTCGTCGAGCACATGCGAGTCGGTGCGGACGGTCTGCTGCGGTTCTCCTTCTGCCGAGGGTGCGGCGGGTTGCTGCTGGCTGATCGCGAACACGATACCGGCGATCAGCAGGACGATGGCGACGGCGATGGCGACCAGGGTCGCTTTGACAGAGTTCTTCATGGGGTCTCCAGACACACGGGTACGACGAGGGAAGGTGCCGCCGGCGGGCGGCGCGGACGCTCGTCGTGGATCAGGTGCGGGAGATGGAGAGCTGCGTGAGGGTGAGGGCGGAGACGAGGATGCCGGAGCCCGCCCGGCTCGGAGTCGCCGCGTGCGGAGAGTGGACGTCGAGTGTCCGTGTCGAACGGCCCGTGAGCCGGCGGAACAGCAGGATCAAGGCGACGGACCCCAGCACCGCGAGCAGGCAGATGCCCACGCCGGAGGACAGCACATCGACCGTCGCTGCGCTCTCGACATCGGCTGAGGTCGGGGCAGCCGCGGCCGACTCCGAGACACCGGAGGCGAGACACAGTGTCGCGTGCACGTCGGCGGAACCCCGAGACGTCGACCAGGCGCCGACGACGAGCAGGAGCGCGAGGCCGACGGCGATGATCACACGGGCGATCAGCAGCCGTTCGGCCCCCGCTCGCGGCGACGGATCAGGCGATGGGGGCAGCATTTCCCGCGCAGTCTAGCAACGCCGCCTCTGTCCTCCCCGGGGCCGGAGCGGTCGCGACACGCCTAGACTGGAGGGGTGGCGAGACTACTGATCGTCGGCGGCTTCCTCGCCGCCGTGTTCTGGGTGTTCAGCATCGTCGACTGTGCAGTGCAGCCGGCGACGCGGCACCGGGGTGTGTCCAAACCGCTCTGGATCGCGATCGTCGTGCTCCTTCCCGTGATCGGCGGCATCCTCTGGTTCGTGATCGGCCGCCGTCGGGCCAACGATCCCGGTGTCCATCCTGTCGTCGCACCGGATGACGACCCTGCTTTCCTCCGCAGCATCAGCAAGTCCGAGCAGGATGCGCGTATCCGCCGCCTCGAGGAAGAGCTGGCACGCCTCGACGACGAGACCGACGAGCCTCCTGCCACGGACCAGCGCCCGTGACGTCGTCGCCGGCGATGGACGCCGCGGCGACCCTGATCGCCGAGCTCGTCGGCCACGGTGTGCGCGACATCGTGGTGTCGCCGGGCTCGCGGTCGCAGGCACTCGCGCTCGCCGCTGTGCGTGCCGCCGATGACGGACACCTCCGCGTGCACGTCCGCATCGACGAGCGGGTCGCGGGGTTCACCGCCCTCGGCATCGCCAGGGAGACACGCATGCCCGCAGCGGTGGTGTGCACCTCGGGGACGGCCGTCGGCAACCTGCTTCCCGCGGTCATGGAGGCGTTCCACTCCGGGGTCCCGATGCTCCTGCTCACCGCCGACCGCCCCCCGGAGCTGCGCGGCGTCGGCGCCAACCAGGCGACGCTCCAGGAAGGCCTCTTCCGTCCGTGGGTGCGTGACGCGCTCGATGCTCCCGTGCCGGGCGAGGGCGACTGGGCCGGACTCGCCGAACGGGCGGTCGCCGCGTCGATGGGTGCACGCGAGGTCGAGAGCGGCCTCCGTGGCGTCGCCGGGCCCGTGCACCTGAACCTTCCCACGAGAGAGCCCCTCTCGGGGGACCTTCCCTCCATCGAACTCGTCCAGGGCGAAGTTCCCTCGGGGCTGAAGGAGGAGCCGTTCGAACTCGACCGCAGCCGGCGCACCGTCGTGATCGCCGGCGCCGATGCCGGCCCCGATGCCGAAGAGATTGCGCATGCCGGTGGGTGGCCGCTGATCGCCGAGATCGTGAGCGGTGCGCGGTTCGGACGTCAGGTCGTGCACGGCTACCGTCGCCTGCTGGTTCGCGAAGACCTCGGCGGACGCATCGAGCGGGTCGTGGTGCTGGGCCATCCCACTCTCAGCCGCGAGGTCGCCGCGCTGCTCGCGCGACAGGACGTCGAGATCGTCGCCGTGCGCCACGGCGGCGAGGAGTTGAACCTCAACCATCGCACGCGCGGAGTCGACGCGGTCGCGGTCACCCCGGGGGCCGCCGATCGCGACTGGCTCGGCGAGTGGATGCGCGCGTCCGCCGCTGAGGTCGTGGACCTGAGCGAGCACGCCCCCGACCCGGAGGCGCTGGCATCCGCCGACTTCGCTGCGCGCAGAGAAGCGGTGAAAGCCGAGCTCGACGCGGTCCGCCGCCCGCTCGATCGCGAGCTCCTCGTCGATGCCGTGTGGCGCGCCACCTGGCCGCACGATCGCCTGGTGTTCGGATCCTCGCGCCTGGTGCGCGTCGCCGATCAGGTGCTCGGCGGCAAGAAGGTCCCCGTCCACGCCAACCGCGGTCTCGCCGGCATCGACGGCACGATAGCCACCGCGACAGGTGTCGCGATCTCCAGTCAGGCGGCCGGAGCACCAGGGATCACCCGTGTGCTGCTGGGCGATCTGGCCTTCCTGCACGATGTCGGCGCTCTGCTGCTGCCGCCGGACGAGACGGAGCCTCGGCTGCAGGTCATCGTCGGGAACGACGGCGGCGGCACGATCTTCGATGCCCTCGAGGTCGCATCCTCCGCGCGGCCGGGCGACCTCGACCGGGCCTTCTACACGCCGCACACCGTCCGCCTCGAACACCTCGCCCTCGCCTACGGCTGGGGGTACCAGCGCGTCACCACCCGCACGGCACTCGATCAGGCGCTGACCTCGCCGCGCGGCGGCCGTCAGATCATCGAGGTGCCGCTGGCGCGTTGACTGGCAGGATGTGCGTATGAACGCGCACACCTGGACGCAGAAGCTGCGAGTCGGCGAGGGATTCCGTCTCGCCGATGTCGACCCCGATGCCAAGCCCGGCTACGACCACGGCAAGTCGCACGGGGTCTCCGACCTCGCGGCAGGCCTGGCGGACCTCAACGTGCTGCAGGAACGGCTGTTCGCCGAGAGCCGCGTCGGCGTGGCGAAGGACGCCGTTCTCCTGGTGCTGCAGGCGATGGACTCCGCGGGCAAGGGCGGCATCGTGCGGCACGTTGTCGGCGGTGTCGATCCGCAGGGCGTCGCGCTCGCCGCATTCAAGGCGCCGACGGCCGAGGAGCGCGCGCACGACTTCCTCTGGCGTGTCGAGAAGCGTCTGCCGGAGCCGGGGTTCATCGGGGTGTTCGATCGCTCGCACTACGAGGATGTGCTGATCGGGCGCGTGCGCGAACTCGCCCCGCCCGCGGAGATCGAGCGCCGCTACGACGCCATCAACGAGTTCGAGGCGCGCGTCGAGGCATCGGGCACCCGGATCGTGAAGGTCATGCTGCACATCTCGCCCGAAGAGCAGAAGGCGCGGCTGATGGAGCGCCTCGAACGTCCGGACAAGTACTGGAAGTACAACCCGGGTGATGTGGACGAGCGGATGCTCTGGCCGCAGTACATGGACGCGTATCAGACCGTCTTCGACCGCACGTCGACCGACGCGGCCCCGTGGTTCGTGATCCCGGCGAATGCGAAATGGTACGCGCGACTCGCGGTGCAGGAGCTGCTGCTCGCGGCACTGGAGGACATCGATCCGCAGTGGCCGAGTGCCGACTTCGACGTCGAGGCCGAGAAGAAGCGCCTCGCCGCCAGTTGAGCGTGCGCCGCGGTCAGGCCAGCGCGTCGACCAGCGGACGGAACTTCACGCGCGTCTCGAGCAGTTCGCTCTCGGGATCGGAGCCGGCGACGATACCGGCGCCCGCGTATGCGGTCACGCCGATCTCTCCCGCCCGTTCGGTGAACTGGGCGCAGCGGAGCGCGATCGCCCACTCGCCGTTGCCTGCGGCGTCCACCCAGCCGACGGGGCCCGCGTAGCGCCCGCGATCGAAGGGCTCGAGCTCGCGGATCGCCGCGATCGCCGCGGGTGTCGGGGTGCCGGCCACAGCCGCAGTCGGGTGCAGCGCGCGGACGAGGTCGAGTGCCGTCTCGCCGGACGCGAGCTCGCCTTCGACATCGGTGGCCAGATGGAACAGGTTGGGGAGCTTCAGCAGGAAGGGCTGCTCGCTCGCCGCCAGAGCCCTGGTGTGGGCGCGCAGCGAGGCGAGCACGCTCTGCACGGCGTACTGGTGCTCGTCGAGATCCTTCACGCTCGACGCGAGATGAGCGGACGCGGCGGTATCGGCATCCGCATCGGCTCCGCGGCCGATCGTGCCCGCCAGCACCCGCGCGGTCACCGTGCCCCCGTGCACGGTCACGAGCGTCTCCGGGCTCGCGCCGATCAAGCCGTCGACGGCGAAGGCCCAGGTGTCGGGGTAGCCGGTCGACAGGGCGCGCACCAGACGCCGCAGGTCCGATCCGGCGGGGATGCTGCCGGTGAGGTCGCGTGCGAGCACGACCTTGCTCACCTCGCCGTCGGCGATGCGGGTGAGGGCGCGGCGCACCGAGTCCTGGTAGCCCTGAGGCGTCTGGGCCCCCGGACCCACCGTGCCGGCCCAGTGCGGTCCATAGGGCTGCGTGACCAGGTCGACCTGATGCTCCGGCGCACCTGCCTGCGCGGCGCCGGCGAAGCGGATCGTGGTGCGCCAGAAGCGGTCGCCGTGTCGTCCGATCACCTGCGTCGGGATCACCAGCACGCTGTCGGCTGTCGAATCCTCATCGAATGCGATGGTTCCGAAGGCGACGAGCCCGGTGCCGGGAAGCTCCATCGGGTCGGACACCTCGGCATGCGCGGCCATGTCCCGCCAGGCGCTCGCGAGCGACGTGACGCGTGACGCTTCCGCATGTGCGGGAGGCCGGATCTCGCTGAGGGTCTGGCCGACGGCGACGATCCCGTCTCCGCGCCGCAACCAGGCCAGAGGACGGGCGGGGTCGGCGTACGCCAGGAGGTCTTCGACCGGGTCGATCTCTCGGGTCTCCACGACCAGGTGGGGGGTATGCACGCATCCAGCCTATGCCGCTCAGACGACAGGGATCCGCGTGGCCGTAGGGTGAGCGGATGAGCGATGCACGTCCCGCACCCGGCACCGAGATGGTCTTCCAGTGGCGCAAGTGGGACGGCTCGCCGCACTGGCGGCACGAGTGCGTGTATCTCGGTGCCGACCGGTGGGGCGATTGGCTCGGACAGCCCGTGGGGTGGCACAGCGTGCGACCGGGCGCGGAGTTCCACGCCGGGGGTCCGAACGTCACCCTGGTTCCGGCCGACGGCGACCATGCCGTGACCGTCAACCGCCGTCACCGCAGGGGCATGCGCATCTACATCGACCTGGGGTGGGACATCCACTGGTCCGACGATCCGCTCCTCGTGACCGGGATCGACATGGACCTCGACGTGGTGCGGGTCGCGGGCGAGCGCGGCACCTGGGTCGACGACCGCGACGAGTGGGCCGAGCACAGTGTGCGCTACGGGTATCCCGCGGACGTCATGGCCCATCTCGAATCCCTGGCCCTCGACCTCGAGACGCGGGTGCGTGCGCAGGTCGCCCCGTTCGACGACGCCACCGTCGACCCCTGGCTCGACCGCCTCGAAGCGCTGGGCCTCCCGCCTAGACTGGGCTCGTGACCTCGAACGAGAAGAACCGCGCCGATCTCGGCAAGGACCCCGCCCGCGTCAGCGGCATGTTCGACCAGGTCGCCGCGGGCTACGACCGCACGAACACCGCCATGACGTTCGGCAACGACGTGCTCTGGCGGGCAGCCACCACGCGAGCCGTGGCTCCGAAGCCGGGTGAGCGCATCCTCGACCTCGGTGCCGGAACGGCGTCGTCGTCGGCCTCCCTCGCGCGCAGCGGCGCCGAGGTGGTCGCAGCCGACTTCTCCCCGGGGATGCTCGCCGAGGGGGAGCGGCGGCACGGCGCGATGCGCAACCTGTCGTTCGTGCAGGCCGATGCCACCGATCTGCCGTTCCCCGACGCCTCGTTCGACGCGGTCACCATGTCTTACGCGCTGCGCAACGTGAACGATCCGAAGAAGGCGCTTCGCGAGCTGTATCGGGTCACGAAGCCCGGGGGCCGGCTCGTGATCAACGAGTTCTCGACGCCGCCGGGGAAGCTCTTCCGCAGCGCATACAGGTTCTACAACGCGCAGGTGCTGCCCCGTGTCGCCCGCGTGGCCGGCACCAACGGCGATGCCTACGACTATCTGAACGAGTCGATCAGGGAGTGGCCCGATCAGAAGCGGCTCTCCGCGTGGATCCGTGAGGCGGGCTGGAGCGAGGTCGCGTACCGCAATCTCTCGTTCGGCATCGTGGCCCTGCACAGAGCGCGCAAGCCGGAGTGAACCGTCCGGGCGAAACCGTGACATCGGACGAAGGTAGGCTGAGAACGTGACTTCGAGCCCCATCGCCCCGGGTTCGCGACTGGCGAGCCGTCTCGGCTTCAGCGATCGCGTCTTCATCGGCCCCGCTGCCCGCCGCGTCGCCCGCGCCATCGAGGAAGGGCTGGAACTCGTCGAGACCGGTCTGGCCGACGACGTCCGTGTCGCCGACCCTCTGGCCGATGCCGCGAGTCGCTATCTGTACGAGGCAGGTGGCAAGCGCATCCGCCCCGTGCTCACCCTCCTCGCCGCCCAGCTCGGCGACGGCAACACCACCCAGGTCATCGACGTCGCGAAGGCGCTCGAGATCACGCATCTCGGATCGCTCTATCACGACGATGTGATGGACGGAGCCGATCGCCGTCGCGGGGTACCGGCTGCCCACGCCGTGTGGGGCAACAACATCGCGATCCTCACGGGCGACATCCTGTTCTCCCGTGCCAGCCAGTTGATGTCCCGACTCGGTGAGCGCGCGATCCGTCTTCAGGCCGACACCTTCGAGCGGCTCGTCCTCGGTCAGATGCACGAGACCCTGGGCCCGCAGGAGGGCGACGACCCGATCGAGTTCTACATCCAGGTGCTCGCCGACAAGACGGGTTCGCTGATCGCCGCGGCCACGCAGGGCGGTGTGATCTTCTCGAACGCTCCGTCGGAGTACGAGGAGCCGCTGCGCGTGTACGGCGAGAAGATCGGCGTGGCTTTCCAGCTGCTCGACGATGTGATCGACCTCTCGGCGAAGCCCGAGGAGACCGGCAAGGTGCCGGGCACTGACCTGCGCGCCGGCGTTCCGACCATGCCCTACCTCCTGTTGAAAGCGGAGGACGACGCGGGTGCGGTCGATCTCGCGGCGCGCATCGACGACGGTGTGGCCCTGATCGCCGACGGCGCGGACTCCGCGATCCTCGACGGCCCGCTGGATGAGCTGCGCGATCACGCGGTCACGCAGAAGACCCTCGAGCTCGCGCACGCCTGGACACAGGATGCGATCGATGCCCTCACGCGCCTGCCGCGGGGGACCGTGCGCGAGGCACTGACCCGCTTCGCAGAGACCCTCGCCGAACGCTCCAGCTGAATCCGCGCGGGCGGCCCGTCGGGTCGCGCGCCTGTTGCGACGGCATACGAAAGGACCTCCCATGACCAAGCTCAGACTGGCCATCGTCGGTGCGGGCCCCGCCGGCATCTACGCCGCGGACATCCTGCTGAAGGCGGAGCGCAAGTTCGACGTCTCGATCGATCTGTTCGAGCAGCTTCCCGCGCCCTACGGTCTGGTGCGCTACGGTGTGGCCCCCGACCACCCTCGCATCAAGGGGATCATCACGGCCCTGCGCGACGTTCTCGACCGCGGTGACATCCGCCTGTTCGGCAACGTGCGCTTCGGCGAGGACATCACCCTCGAAGACCTGAAGAAGCACTACAACGCGGTGATCTTCGCCACGGGTGCCATCCGCGACACGTCTCTGGACATCCCCGGCATCGACGCTGTCGCCTCTTACGGAGCGGCCGACTACGTCAGCTGGTTCGACGGACACCCTGACGTTCCGCGCGAATGGCCGCTGGATGCGGCATCCGTCGGTGTGCTGGGCAACGGCAACGTGGCGCTCGATGTCGCACGCATGCTGGCCAAGCACGCGGAGGATCTGCTGGTCACCGAGGTGCCGTCGAACGTCTACGAGGGCCTCAAGGCCAGCGAGATCACCGACGTGCACGTGTTCGGCCGCCGTGGGCCGGCGCAGGTGAAGTTCACGCCGCTCGAGCTGCGCGAGCTCGGCGAACTGCGGGACGTCGACATGGTCGTCTACGACGAGGACTTCGACTACGACGATGCGGCGAAGGATGCCGTCGCCAGCAACAAGCAGGTCATGGTCATCGACCGCATCCTGCAGTCGTGGCGCAAGCGCGATTCGGTGAACAACGCCGGCGGCACGGCCTCGCGACGCCTGCACCTGCACTTCTGGGCGAAGCCGGTCGAGGTCCGCAAGGACGAGAACGGTCGCGTCGCGGCGCTCGTCTACGAGCGCACCCAGCCCGACGGCCAGGGCGGGGCGATCGGCACCGGTGAGCTGCGCGAGGTGCCCTTGCAGGCCCTGTACCGCGCCATCGGCTACTTCGGCTCGCCCCTTCCCGGCGTCCCGTTCGACAAGAAGCACGGCGTGATCCCCAACCGTGAGGGCCAGGTGCTCGCGAAGGACTCGAACGAGCGCGTCCCCGGCATCTACGCCACGGGGTGGATCAAGCGCGGGCCGGTGGGTCTGATCGGGCACACCAAGTCCGATGCGATGGAGACCGTGCGCCACATCATCAATGACCAGGGCTCCTGGTGGCACCCGGAGGACCCCTCCGAGGAGGCCATCGTCGAGCTCCTGCAGGAGCGCGGTGTGCGCTGGACCGATCTGGACGGATGGCACCGCCTCGACGAGCACGAGATCGCTCTCGGCGCGCCTGAAGAGCGGGCCCGCGTCAAGGTGGTCCCGCGCGACGAGATGGTCCGCGTCTCCCGCGGCGAGTAACGCCGCCTCGGTCGGGCCTCCCCGTCCCTTCGGCATGCTCCGCTAGCCTGGCGTGAACGGGGGAGGAATGCATGGCCGACTGGATTCCCGATGTGCTCGGTGACGAGTTCCAGCAGCGCACTCTCGACCTCGGTGTCGACGATCAGGGTCCGGTCGTGGCCACCCTGGTGCGCGCGCTGCCGACAGAGCCGGGCCTCTGGGAAAGGGTGCGCGGACACCGTCCGCTCCTCGACGGAGTCGATGTGCTGTACGTGCACGGCTGGTCCGACTACTTCTTCCAGAAGCGTCTCGCCCGCTTCTGGACCACGCGGGGCGCCCGTTTCTTCGCGCTCGATCTGCGCAAGTACGGCCGCAGCCTCCGCGACGGGCAGACGCCGGGATACATCGCCGATCTCGCGATCTACGACGAGGACATCGCTGCGGCACTGGACGCCATGGGGCGTGGGGAAGGAGGCGTCGAATCCGACCGGCGCCTGATCCTGCTCGGACACTCCACCGGCGGTCTGACACTGAGCCTGTGGGCGTCTCGGCATCCGGGAGCGGCCGACGCGGTGATCCTCAACAGTCCCTGGCTGGAGTTCCAGTTCGCCCCGGCGAGAGCGGCGATCGCCCCGATGGTCGAACTGCAGGCGAGGATCCGTCCGATGGAGGTGGCACCGCAGGTCGACCTCGGCTTCTACACGCGAGCACAGCAGGAGGTGGCCGACCCTGACGATCCGATGGAGGTGAACCCGGTCTGGCGCCCGGCGCAGACCATGGCCGTGTACGCGGGGTGGCTGCACGCCATCCTGTCGGGGCACAAGGCCGTGGCATCGGGCCTGTCCATCACGGCGCCGGTGTGCGTGCTGCTCTCCGCGAGATTCGTGCCCCCGACGCGATGGTCGGAGGACCTCACCTCAGCCGATTCCGTGCTGGTCGTCGACGACATCGCCCGTGCGGCACTCCGTCTCGGACCCAGCGTCACCGTGGAGCGCATCGACGGTGCCCTGCACGACGTGTTCCTCTCCCGGCACGAGGCACGGGAGGACGCCTATCGGCGGCTGGACCGGTGGGTCACCGCATGGCGAGCGGTGCAGTGAGCTCTCACAGGTAGTACATCGCCCGGACGAGGCGCTCTGCGGTGTCGCCGTCCGCACTTCGAACGGCATCGCCGAAGTCGGAGTACACCTGACCCATGCGTGCGCGATCCGACGGCGGCACCACCCAATCGCGGAGGTTGCGGAACAGCACCATGCTCGCGTCGTCGATCAGCGTGCGATGCTGCGAGTTGCCGCTGTGATCGCCGAGGTAGGAGAACACCGCCCAGCGCGCGTTCGACGTCTCGGTGCCGTCCTCGAGTGATGCGTGCAAGCCCTCGACCAGGGCGACGACGTGCTCGCGCTGGGCCATCGTGATCCTCGGTACGGCCAGTCTCGCGGCGATGCCCGCCTGGTAGCCGGCGAACTCGAGCGACTGCGCCACGGTCTCCGGGGTCACCGCCGTCACCTCCGTGTACCGGCTCGGATACATCGTCACCATCCCGAGGCGTTCCAGTCGCTGGAGCGCCTCCCGCACCGGTGTCCGTGACACGTGCAGCTCCTCCGCCACGTCGACGTCACGGATGCGCTCACCCGCGGCCAACGTGCCGTCGATGATCTGTCCGCCGATGTGGTGGAAGACTTCTTCGGCCAGGAGCTGCTTGCTCTCGCCGATGTTCGTCGATCCGGTACTCCCCATGGATCCGCCCCCAGTTGCCCTTCTGATCCCGAGCGCCCCATGATTCGCCCGGGAGGGCAACTACATCATGAAGTCGCTTCGGATGCCAACATCCCCCACCGGAGTCCGCGGTCCGCGTGGGGGCGCGCAGCGCGGGCCCCGGTGGGCTCTTCTTACGTGTGGTCGCCCGCTCGCGGTTTCCGTGGCCGGCGGATGCTCAGCATCCGCCGGCCACCGAAGACGCGAGCGCATGGAACTGCCGCGGCCTCGTCCCCACGAGGGCAAGCTCGCAATACCGAAATCGCGCAGCCCTACGACGGCAGTGCGTCACGCGGCGTTCGCGTCGTCGGTCGAGTCGACCGCTTCCCAGTCTTGGGTACCGAAACCCATATATTGGTATGCAATTCAACAATCTGGCACGCAGTCCAGAAATCACGACGGAGGGGCCGGAAGCGATCGCATCCGGCCCCTCCGTCGTCGAGCGCGACGCTTACCGGTAGTTGATGAACTGCAGGTCGAGATCGAGGTCGGCGCCCTTCAACAGCGCGATGACCGACTGCAGGTCGTCGCGGCTCTTGGACTGCACGCGCAGCTCGTCGCCCTGGATCTGGCTCTTCACGCCCTTGGGGCCCTCGTCCCGGATGATCTTGTTGATCTTCTTCGCGTTCTCGGAGGAGATGCCGTCCTTGAGCGTCGAGACGATGCGGAACTCCTTGCCGCTGGCGAACGGGTCGCCGGACTCGAGGCTCTTCAGCGAGATGCCGCGCTTGATGAGCTTGGACTGGAACACGTCGAGCACGGCCTTGGCGCGCTCCTCGGTGTTCGCGATGATGAGGATGCTCTCGCCGCTCCAGGCGATCGACGCACCGGTGCCCTTGAAGTCGTAGCGCTGCTCGATCTCCTTGCGGGCCTGGTTCAGAGCGTTCTCCGCTTCCTGGTGGTCGACCTTCGAGACGATGTCAAATGAGCTGTCAGCCATGGTTTCATCCTACTCAGGGGCTCAGCGCGTAGACGTTGTCGGAGACCCGGGTGGCTCCGTCCGGCGTGGGGTAGTCGTCGGGGACGGTCACGAAGTGCCCGGCGGGACCACTCATCTCCACGGGGGCGCCTTCTCCGCCGCACGCCATGCCCCACTCGCCATCCTCGGGGAAGGCGAGCACGCATACCGCTCCGTGTTCGACGCCGCGCAGCAGCCAGATCGAGCTGCCGGAGTGTTCACCCACCAGGCGGGCCGACGACAGGTCGGCGACGTCTCCGGAGTCCTGCTCCGCCACCGCGTCCGGGACGGCGTCTTCCGGCTCGGCTTCTCGATCCAGGACGCCATAGCTCGGGGCGAACACGGTGCACCCGCTCAGCGCCATCGCCGTGAGCGCCAACGCGAGCGCTGCCGTGATCCTGCGGATGCGAAGTGTGCCACCAGCCATGACCACAGTCTACGGAGCGGGTTTCGTCGGACCCGTGGAAGCGTTTCCATCCGAGTGAAGCGGATTTCGGTGCATCACGGGTTGATATCGACGGCCTCTCTCATTGCGAACACCCCTGATTTCGATGCATACTGTAAGCGCTTGCAGTCCTTGCAGGTGATCAGCACTGAGAGAGGCACACACCAATGAAGGTGAACAAGAGGGGCATCGTCGCCGCGGGCGCGATCGCCATCGTTTCGACTCTGACGCTTGCCGGCTGCTCCACGGGGACCAGCAACGACGACACCTCCGGCTCCGACGACAGCAGTGCGCTGGTCGTCTGGGTCGACGCCGAGCGGGTCGACGCGCTTCAGGGCGCCGCAGATGCCTACGAGGAGAAGACTGGCGTCAAGGTCCAGCTCACGGGCAAGTCGGTCGACGACATGAAGGACGACTTCATCCAGCAGGTCCCGACCGGCAAGGGCCCCGACATCGTCATGGGCGCGCACGACTGGCTGGGCGAGCTCTCCACGAACGGCGTGGTCGCTCCGATCGAGCTGGGCGACAGCTCCGAGGACTACCTCCCCGTCGCGCTGCAGGCGGCGACGTACGACGGCACCGTCTACATGCTCCCGTACGCCGTGGAGAACATCGCCGTGCTCCGCAACGCCGACCTGGTTCCGGCTCCCGCGACCAGCTTCGACGACATGATCTCCAAGGGGAAGTTCGTCGTCGAGCAGGGGACCGAGGGCAACCCGTACCACCTGTACCCGTTCCAGACCGCGTTCGGCGCCCCGGTGTTCGGCACCGACGACACCGGCAGCTACGACTCCACCGACCTCCAGCTCGGCAGCGAGGGCGGCTTCGCCTTCGCCGACTGGCTGGGCGCGCAGGGCGCAGCCGGCGTGCTCAACACCGACGTCGACGGTGAGATCGCCAAGCAGCAGTTCCTCGACGGCACGGCCGCCTTCTGGCTGACCGGTCCGTGGAACGTGGGTGCGGCCACCGACGCCGGCATCAACGTCGCGATCGACCCGATCCCGAGCCCGACCGGTGAGACCGCATCGCCGTTCGCCGGAGTGAAGGGCTTCTTCGTGAGCGCGGAGTCGAAGAACAAGGTCGCCGCGAACGACTTCCTCGTGAACTACATCGGCACCGAAGACGTGCAGCTCGAGCTGTTCAAGGCCGGCAACGTGCTTCCCGCGCTCACCGCTGCGGCCGACACCGCGGCCGCCGACCCGATCATCGCCGGCTTCCAGGCCGTCGGTGCCGACGCCGTGCCGATGCCCGCCATCCCGGCCATGGGTGCGGTCTGGCAGTACTGGGGCGTGGCCGAGGCCGCGATCATCAACGGCGAGGACCCGGCGACGACGTGGCAGAAGCTCGTCGACGACGTGACCGCCGCGATCAAGTAACAGCCAGGACACTGACTCTGCCGGGGTGGGCGCCTTCGCCCGCCCCGGCAGGATCATGACGAGGACGACATGACTGACACCGAAGAGCGCACAGCTCCTCCGACCAAGCGCCAGCGCCAGGCCGCCAAGATCGCCGAGGCTGCATCAGGGCCGATCGGCTGGATGCTGCTGAAGATCCTCCTGCTGGCGGTCGTCGATGCGATCGCGCTGTATGCCGCGTTCGTCCTCTTCGCCCACCAGGAGTGGTTGATCCTCGGCATCGTCGTCGTGGTCGCGGTCCTCGTCAACTACATCTACTTCTCCCGCAAGCGCATCGCGGCGAAGTACCTGACGCCCGGCATCATCTTCCTGATCGTGTTCCAGGTCTTCACGCTGCTCTACACCGGGTACATCGGCTTCACGAACTACGGCACCGGCCACAACGGAACCAAGGACCAGGCGATCTCGTCGCTTCTCGCATCGGCGCAGGAACGGGTCGAGGACTCGCCGACGTACCCCGTCACCGTGGTCGAGCAGTTCGGCACCTACGGCCTGCTGGCGACAGACCCGGACACCGGCGATGCACTCCTCGGCACGGCGGAGCAGCCGCTCGCAGAGGTCGACGCGCAGTTCGAAGGTGACAAGGCCGTCGCGGTCGACGGGTGGACCACGCTTCCCCTCGCCACCGTCTTCACGCTGTCGGAGGAGCTGGAGCAGCTCTCCGTCCCGTTCAGCGACGACCCCAACGAGGGCAGCCTGCGCGCTCCCGACGGGCAGAAGGGCTACCTCTACGTCTCGACGCTCGAGTACGACGAGGCTGCAGACACGATCACCGACACCACCACAGGGATCGTCTACTCCGACACGGGTGACGGTGCGTTCACAGCCGAAGGCGGAGAGCAGCTCCTCCCCGGATGGCAGACGACGGTCGGTTTCGACAACTTCGTGCGCGCTGTCACCGACTCCTCCATCCGCGGTCCGCTCATCTCGGTGACGCTCTGGACCTTCGCGTTCGCCCTGATCTCGGTCGCGACCACGTTCTTCCTCGGTCTGCTGCTCGCGCTGGTGTTCAACAACACCCGTATGCGCTTCCGCAACGGCTACCGCATCATCCTGATCCTCCCGTACGCGTTCCCCGCGTTCCTGTCCGCGCTGGTCTGGGCGGGCATGATGAACGAGAGCTTCGGCTTCATCAACCAGGTGATCTTCGGCGGGGCCGCGATCCCGTGGCTGACCGATCCCACGCTCGCCAAGGTGTCGGTGCTGCTGGTGAACCTGTGGCTCGGGTTCCCGTACATGTTCCTGGTCTGCATGGGGGCGCTGCAGGGCATCCCGGAGGACGTCAACGAAGCCGCCGTGATGGACGGCGCGAACCCGTGGCAGGTCTTCCGCCGCATCAAGCTGCCGCTGCTGCTCGTGACCGTGGCGCCGCTGCTGATCTCGTCGTTCGCGTTCAACTTCAACAACTTCAACCTGATCTACATGCTCACCAAGGGCGGGCCGCGCTTCAGCGATGTGTCCATCCCCGTGGGCCACACCGACATCCTGATCTCGATGGTCTACAAGGTGGCCTTCACGGGTCAGACCCGCGACTACGGTCTGGCGTCGGCCTTCACGATCCTGATCTTCATCGTGGTCGCGACGATCTCCATCATCAGCTTCCGCAAGACCAAGGCCCTCGAGGAGCTGAACTGACATGAGCACCGACAGCCCCATCACCGAGCGTCCCGCCACAACCCGGTCCGCCGAGAAGGCGCAGACCCTCGCTCCGCGCCGCCGCAGCTTCGGCGCCTGGTTCGCCGACACCGGATGGCGTCACCTCGTGGCGATCGTCGTGAGCGCGTTCGCGCTGTTCCCGCTGCTGTACGTCGTCTCGGCCTCGCTGAACCCGAAGGGGACGCTGACGGGCTCGAACCAGCTGTTCTCCGCGATCGGGATCGACAGCTACGTGCGCATCCTCAGCGACCCGCAGAACCCGTACGGCACGTGGTTCCTCAATACGCTCCTGATCGCCGTCGTCACCGGCGCGGTCACGGTCTTCATCGGAGCGTGCGCCGCCTACGCCTTCTCGCGCATGAGGTTCGCCGGGCGCCGCGTGGGCCTCGTGACGATCGTGGTCGTGCAGATGTTCCCGCAGCTGCTCGCCGTGGTCGCGATCTTCCTCCTCATGTCGACCCTGGGGGACTGGTTCCCGGCCATCGGTCTGAACACCCACACGGGTCTGATCCTGGTGTACCTCGGTGGAGCGCTCGGTGTGAACACCTACCTGATGTACGGCTTCTTCAACACGATCCCCAAGGAGATCGACGAGGCTGCCCGCATCGACGGTGCCGGTCATGCACGCATCTTCTTCACGATCATCCTTCGTCTGGTCGCGCCGATCCTCGCGGTGGTCGGACTGCTCTCGTTCATCGGCACCGTCAACGAGTACGTCATCGCGAGCGTCATGCTCGTCGACGTCGATCAGCAGACGCTCGTGGTCGGTCTGACGAAGCTCGTCGCGAACCCGCGGTATGCGGACTGGTCGGCGTTCTCGGCGGGGGCCGTGATGGCCGCGATCCCGGTGATGATCCTGTTCCTGTTCCTGCAGAAGTACATCGTGGGCGGTCTGACGGCCGGAGCGACGAAGGGCTGAGCCGCTGGTCTGCCCGCCGGCGTCGTGATCCGGTGGGCACGGGTGCCCGCACGGTCGGACTCCGCACGCTCTCTTGTCTCGCATGCTACCTTGTCTTGCATGACAGCTGATGTTGGCGCTCAGATGCGCAAGGGAGTGGTCGAGTACTGCGTGCTCGGGCTGCTCGCGCGCGAGCCGATGTACGGCTGGCAGCTGGCGGATGCGCTCACCGGCGCGGGCCTGATCGCCAGCATCGGCACGCTGTACCCGCTGCTCGGGAGGCTGAAGGACAACGGGTGGGTCACCACGTTCGATCAGCCCTCCGACAGTGGTCCGGTGCGCAAGTACTACCGGCTCACCGGCAGCGGGATCGATCAGTTGGACCGTTTCCGCGCCCAGTGGACACCATTCGCCCGTGTCGTCACGGGCATCGTCGGAGAGGGACGACCATGACAGAGCTCACCGCAGACGACCTCCGCACCGAGTACCTCGCGCGGCTCGACGAGGCCATGCGCAACCTGCCGCACGGTGTCGCGAGCGATATCCGTGCCGGCATCCTCGAGGAGCTGCAGGGGCTCGATGCCGAAGCGACGGCGGCACGCATCGCGGATCTCGGCGATCCTGTCGCGATCGCCGATGGGGCTCAGGCGGAAGTCCCGTCCGGGCCGACGATCATCGGCGCGCCCGCGGTCGCCGCGCCCCCGGTGCCGCGTCCGCCGGCGACCTCGACGAGAGGGTTCGCGATCGCTGCGGCGCTGACGTTGAGCTTCGGAGGGATCGTCGTGCCCGTACTCGGCTGGTTCGTCGGCGCCGCGCTCGTGAGCGCGAGCTCGCTCTGGAGGACGTGGGAAAAGGTGGTCGCGATCGTCGTACCCTTCGTCGTCACCGGCATCTCGTTCCTCACGGTCTCCACGCTGACGGCCTTCTCCTCGACGGAGTCGGGTGGGAGCTCCTCGGGGACCGGGACGCCCCCGGAGGTCCCCGCCGTCAACCCGCTCGTGCCCGGCGTGGGGGAGTGGCACGTCCTCATCCTCCTCGGATTCCTCCTCGTCCCGCTCTCCGGGCTGTGGCTGCTGTGGCGACTCCGGGGGCGCGCCGCAGGATGAAGCGGGTGCCGCGCACCGGATATCGGCGTTGCTCCTCGGGGGATCGGTGCTTCGGGCCTAGCGTGGAGTCATGGCACGGGTGGGGGGTCGCAACCTCGGGATGAGCTGGTTCGCCGGCATCGTGTGCGTCGGCGTCATCGGCGCCCTCGTGTGGCTGTCGCTTCCGATGGTCCCCGTGCTCGCCCAGTTCGCCGGGGATGCGCTTCGCACCGCTCTTCCCTGACCTGGGACGACGTATCCGCATGAATGCCGACACGTCGGCACGCCTCCGCGAGCGTCCGTTCGCGCGGAGGTACCCTCGCAATGCACGATTCCGATGAGAGGCGCACCCCATGAGTGACCCCGACGTTCCCCAGCCCGAGAAGCCGGCTGACGTTGACGACGTCGTCGGCAGCGCGAACGCGGGTCTGGATGCCGCCGCGGCCGCAGGTGCGGATGTTCCCGGCTCCGGCGAGACCGTGGCAGACGGTGGCGACGTCACGCCGGCCGCCGCACCCGTGGATCCCGACCTCGCCGCTTTCGAAGCGGCCGAGCGCGAACACCCCGGAACCTTCGCTTCGCCGCCCCCCGCGGTGACCCCCGCTTCCTCCGCTGCATCGTACGACCGCGCCGAAGAGATCAGGGCTCAGGCCGACGCCGAGACCACCTCCTTCTACCCGGAGCCCGTCGTGGGCGAGCCCGTGCCCTTCGGTCACGAGCAGTCCGGCATGGCGGGAGCCGCCTACGCCCAGTACGGCGATGAGGCCGAGACGCGTGTCGTCCCCTCGGAGCCGCTGGTGGTCGCGGCCGCAGCGCAGCCGCAGCCGATCTTCGTCCAGGCTCCCGAGCCTCCCCGTGACCGGGGCAACCGCGGCACGGCAGGGGCCATCGGGCTTCTCGCCACCCTCGTCTTCGCGGTCCTGTACCTCGGTGCATGGCTCGGTCTCGGCGCGATCGCCGGTGACGTGACCGGAGAGAACATCGGTCAGAGTGCTGTCGCCCCGCTGTCCACCTGGGGGTTCTGGACGCCCGTCGTCGTGTTCTTCCTCGGGTTCTGGCTGCTCGGCGCGATCATCAACCGCGGTCGCTGGGGACTCTGGGTCGTCTTCGGTCTCATCGTCGGCGTCATCGCGTACGGCGGCCACATCCTCGGGCAGCTCTTCGAAGCCCCGTTCTGGAAGCTCAGCTCGAGCCAGGGGCTCGATCTCGTCGGCGAGCAACTGCTCGCTCCGCTCGCGATCGCGGCATTCGTGTTCGCCCGCGAGCTCACGATCTGGTTCGGCGCGTGGGTCGCACGCAGTGGCGCCCGCAAGACCGAGCTGAACGCCGAGGCGCAGCGCGAGTACGAGCGCACGCTCGAAGCCGGCCCGACGCTGGCGAGGTAATCACGAACTCCACCACGCCGAACCCCCGCGGACCCGAGTCCGCGGGGGTTTCGGCCATCCTGGCGGTGGTCCTCGCCACCATCGGCTTCTTCGCGCTCGCCGTCTTCGGGCTCGGAGCGGTGAGCGTCGCCACGGACACCGACATCATCGCGGTCCCGAACCTGGGCCAGGTGCCGGGAGTGGCCGGGATGATCGCCGCCGTCGTCTCCTTCGCCCTCGTCCTGTGGTCGACGCTGCGTCGGTCGCAGCCCTCCTATGTGGCGACGGTCGCGATCGCCCTGACGGCGGGACTCGCCCACCTCGTCGTGGTCTGGTTCGCCGTACTCATCGGCGACGGAGATCTCGTGCTCGCGACTGCGGTCGCCGGAGACCTGGTGCGAGGCGGTGCGAGCGCTGTCATCGTGCTGGCTGCGCTGATCGCCGGGTGGGGCGGTATCGCCCTGCGGCGCACCCGTGCGGAGCATCCACGCTGGCCCTGGGAGCGCGAAGAGGAGGAGTGACCTTCGGGCGCTCGTCCGTCTTCGCCCCGCCGGGCTGGGGAAATCGCGACGGCGAGGGGCGACGCGCCGTACGCTGGTGGAGTGGAGCGCTCGTTGGAGACGCAGGTCGACCAGGCCGTCGAAGCCTGGTTGCGCTGGGTGCCGCGCTGGGAGCCGGCGACCCACCGCGGTCGCGTCGCGCCGTGTCGTCGGTGTCTCGGCTCTCCGATCCTCTCGGCGGCCGGCATCGGGGCGAACGTGCCGCACGGGGTGCAGCACGGGCTGTCGACCAGGATCAAGACCATCGTCGATCATGCCGTCGCGGAGTACACGGCGAGGAACCTGCCGATGCTGCAGCGCGAACTCGACCAGCAGGCCGCGCGCAACCGTGCCCGCAGCTATCGCCCGGCGGAGGATCTCGACCCCGAGTTCGACGGCCTCCCGCTCGATCCCGATCCGGTTCCTGGCGCCCCGTTCCTGTTCACCATCGCCGGGCTCGCGGACGAATCTGCCGCGGAGCTCCCCGCGCTGCCTCCGCTCACGGAGGAGGCCAAGATCGCGCTCCGGCAGGAGGTGGCACTCGCCGACGAGTACGCCAACCTGGTGGGCCGCGAGATCTGCGGCATCCTGCTGCGGCATCGGATCTCGATCCAGGCCGCGGTCTCGCAGCACGTCGAGCCGCAGATCGAGGCTCTGCTGGCCGAGCTGACCGAATCGCTCGACTCGCCGTTCGACCCCGACCTGCCCTGACGTGCGAGCGCAGGCACGCCCATTTGACCGCTACGTTACGCGGCATTACACTTGATCAGGTGTGTGCACGCCTCCGCGTGCGCACTGGGCGCCGGCACCTGTCGGTCTGCCCCCACGGCATACCCATCACACCAAAAGCTCGTCGGTTCCGGCGTGCCGGTGGGTCATGATGTGAAACCCATCACGCTGTCACCGTGCAGCACTATGAGGAGAGAACGTGCCAACCATTCAGCAGTTGGTTCGCAAGGGTCGCTCGCCCAAGGTCACCAAGACCAAGGCGCCGGCGCTCAAGTCGAACCCGCAGCAGGCCGGGGTCTGCACCCGCGTCTACACCACCACGCCGAAGAAGCCGAACTCCGCGATGCGCAAGGTCGCTCGTGTGAAGCTCCGCAACGGCACCGAGGTCACCGCGTACATCCCCGGTGAGGGCCACAACCTGCAGGAGCACTCGCTCGTGCTCGTGCGTGGCGGTCGTGTCAAGGACCTCCCCGGTGTGCGTTACAAGATCGTCCGCGGCGCCCTGGACACCCAGGCAGTCAAGAACCGTAAGCAGGCTCGTTCCCGCTACGGCGCGAAGAAGGGTTGAGTTAGATGCCTCGTAAGGGACCAGCCCCCAAGCGCCCCGTCGTCAACGACCCGGTATACGGCGCACCGATCGTCACCTCGCTGGTGAACAAGATCCTCGTCGACGGCAAGAAGTCGCTGGCCGAGTCGATCGTCTACGGCGCCCTCCGCGGTGTCGAGGCGAAGAACGGTCAGGACGCCGTCGCCACCCTGAAGAAGGCGCTCGACAACGTGCGCCCGACCCTCGAGGTCCGCAGCCGCCGCGTCGGTGGCTCGACCTACCAGGTGCCGGTCGAGGTCAAGCCTCACCGCGCCAACACGCTCGCACTGCGCTGGCTCGTGAGCTACGCGAAGGGCCGTCGTGAGAAGACGATGACCGAGCGTCTGCAGAACGAGATCCTCGACGCGTCGAACGGCCTGGGTGCCGCGGTCAAGCGCCGCGAGGACACGCACAAGATGGCCGAGTCGAACCGCGCGTTCGCTCACTACCGCTGGTAAACAGCTCCGCCGGCCCCTCGGCCACCCGCCGAGGGGCCGGCACCCCCTCTTCGCAGTACACCTGCTCCAAAAGATAAGGACACTCCTGTGGCACAAGACGTGCTCACGGACCTGAGCAAGGTCCGCAACATCGGCATCATGGCGCACATCGATGCCGGCAAGACCACGACGACCGAGCGCATCCTGTTCTACACGGGCGTCAACCACAAGCTCGGCGAGACGCACGACGGCGCCTCGACCACCGACTGGATGGAGCAGGAGAAGGAGCGCGGCATCACGATCACGTCTGCCGCCGTGACCTGCTACTGGAACAAGAACCAGATCAACATCATCGACACCCCCGGCCACGTGGACTTCACGGTCGAGGTGGAGCGTTCGCTCCGCGTGCTCGACGGTGCGGTCGCCGTGTTCGACGGCAAGGAGGGCGTCGAGCCCCAGTCCGAGACCGTCTGGCGTCAGGCCGACAAGTACAACGTCCCGCGCATCTGCTTCGTCAACAAGATGGACAAGCTCGGCGCCGACTTCTACTTCACGGTCGACACCATCATCAACCGCCTCGGCGCCAAGCCGCTCGTGATCCAGCTGCCGATCGGCGCGGAGAGCGACTTCATCGGCGTGGTCGACCTGATCGAGATGCGTGCACTGGTCTGGGCCGGAGACTCCAAGGGTGACGTCACCATGGGCGCCTCCTACGAGATCCAGGAGATCCCGGAAGACCTCAAGGAGAAGGCGGCGGAGTACCGTCAGCAGCTCCTCGAGACCGTCGCCGAGACCGACGACGCGCTGCTGGAGAAGTTCTTCGGTGGCGAGGAGCTCACGGTCGCCGAGATCAAGGGCGCCATCCGCAAGCTGACCGTCGCGAGCGAGATCTACCCGGTGCTCTGCGGCTCCGCGTTCAAGAACCGCGGCGTCCAGCCGATGCTCGACGCGGTCGTCGACTACCTCCCGAACCCGCTCGACGTGGGCTCGATCGAGGCGCACGACCCGAAGGACTACGACACGATCATCGAGCGTCACCCCGACGCCAATGACCCGTTCGCAGCTCTCGCGTTCAAGGTCGCCGTTCACCCGTTCTTCGGTCGCCTCACCTACGTGCGCGTCTACTCGGGCCACCTCGACTCCGGTTCGGCCGTCGTCAACTCGACCAAGAACAAGAAGGAGCGCATCGGGAAGATCTTCCAGATGCACGCCAACAAGGAGATCCCGGTCCCCTCGGTCACCGCCGGCAACATCTACGCGGTCATCGGCCTCAAGGACACCACCACGGGTGACACCCTCACCGACCCGACGGCGCCCGTCGTCCTCGAGTCGATGACGTTCCCGGAGCCCGTCATCGAGGTCGCGATCGAGCCGAAGACCAAGGCCGACCAGGAGAAGCTGGGTGTCGCCATCCAGAAGCTCGCTGAAGAGGACCCGACCTTCCGCACGGAGCTCAACCCCGAGACCGGTCAGACGACCATCAAGGGCATGGGCGAGCTGCACCTCGACATCCTCGTCGACCGCATGAAGCGCGAGTTCAACGTCGAGGCCAACGTCGGCAAGCCGCAGGTGGCGTACCGCGAGACGATCCGCAAGACCGTCGAGAAGCACGACTACACGCACAAGAAGCAGACCGGTGGTTCTGGACAGTTCGCCAAGATCCAGTTCACCATCGAGCCGCTCGACCTCGACTCCGAGAAGACCTACGAGTTCGTGAACGCCGTCACCGGTGGTCGCATCCCTCGTGAGTACATCGGCTCGATCGACGCCGGTTTCCAGGACGCGATGAACGTCGGTGTGCTCGCGGGCTACCCGATGGTCGGCGTCAAGGCGACCATCGTCGACGGTGCGGCCCACGACGTCGACTCCTCGGAGATGGCGTTCAAGATCGCGGGCTCCATGGGCTTCAAGGAGGCCGCGCGTCGTGCCAACCCCGTGTTGCTCGAGCCGCTGATGGCCGTCGAGGTCCGTACTCCTGAGGAGTACATGGGCGACGTCATCGGCGACCTGAACTCGCGTCGTGGCCAGATCCAGTCGATGGAAGACGCTGCCGGCGTCAAGGTCGTCCGCGCTCAGGTCCCGCTGTCCGAGATGTTCGGCTACATCGGCGACCTGCGCTCGAAGACCTCGGGCCGTGCCGTCTACTCGATGGAGTTCCACAGCTACGCTGAGGTGCCCCGCGCTGTGGCCGACGAGATCGTCCAGAAGACCAAGGGCGAGTAATCGCTCTTCTGGGAGCCCTGGGTCGCTGAGCCTGTCGAAGCACCCGGGGTTCCCAGGTCACCTACAACTTCACATTCCCTCTCTACTAAACTGAGAACCTAACCCGTAGAGAACCGGTCGCAAACCAGTGCCCGGTCACCTCTACAACGACGTCCTGAGGAGGACCCAGTGGCTAAGGCCAAGTTCGAGCGGACCAAGCCGCACGTCAACATCGGAACGATCGGTCACGTCGACCACGGCAAGACCACGCTCTCCGCAGCGATCTCGAAGGTGCTTGCTGACAAGTTCCCGTCCGACACCAACGTGCAGCGTGACTTCGCTTCCATCGACTCGGCGCCGGAAGAGCGCCAGCGTGGAATCACCATCAACATCTCGCACATCGAGTACGAGACCCCCAAGCGCCACTACGCGCACGTTGACGCTCCCGGCCACGCCGACTACGTCAAGAACATGATCACCGGTGCGGCTCAGATGGACGGCGCGATCCTCGTGGTCGCCGCCACCGACGGCCCGATGGCTCAGACGCGTGAGCACGTGCTGCTCGCCAAGCAGGTCGGCGTTCCGTACCTGCTGGTCGCGCTGAACAAGTCCGACATGGTCGACGACGAGGAGATCCTGGAGCTCGTCGAGCTCGAGGTCCGCGAGCTGCTCGCAGGCCAGGGCTTCGACGAGGACGCTCCTGTCGTCCGCGTCTCGGCTCTCAAGGCCCTCGAGGGCGACGAGAAGTGGACCCAGGCGATCCTGGACCTGATGCAGGCTGTCGACGACAGCGTTCCGGACCCGGAGCGTGACCGTGACAAGCCGTTCCTGATGCCCGTCGAGGACGTCTTCACGATCACCGGTCGTGGCACCGTCGTCACGGGTCGCGCCGAGCGTGGCACGCTGGCCATCAACTCCGAGGTCGAGATCGTCGGACTCCGTCCGACCGTCAAGACCACGGTCACGGGTATCGAGATGTTCCACAAGCAGCTCGACGAGGCCTGGGCCGGCGAGAACTGTGGTCTGCTGCTCCGCGGCACCAAGCGTGAGGACGTCGAGCGCGGCCAGGTCATCGTGAAGCCGGGTTCGGTCACGCCGCACACCGACTTCGAGGGCACCGCTTACATCCTGTCCAAGGACGAGGGTGGGCGTCACAACCCGTTCTACACGAACTACCGCCCGCAGTTCTACTTCCGCACCACCGACGTCACCGGCGTCATCTCGCTGCCCGAGGGCACCGAGATGGTCATGCCCGGCGACACCACCGACATGACGGTCGAGCTGATCCAGCCGATCGCCATGGAGGAGGGCCTCGGCTTCGCCATCCGTGAGGGTGGACGCACCGTCGGCGCCGGTACGGTCACGAAGATCATCAAGTAAGCACCTGCTTCCTCGCAAAGGGGTCGGACCTTCGGGTCCGGCCCCTTTGTCGTGCACCGGGCGCTCACGACGGCGTCGGGCTCGGGCGATGTCGGCATGGGGTGCGACATTTCATCCAATAGAATGACTAGACCGCGCAGGAGCGGCAGCGTCGTACATCGGGATTGTTGGCGTGTTTTGACCGTCCGACTCCGATGTATTGGGATGCTGGATTACAGAGTCGTTCCGTGCCCATGTGGTTCGAAGAGGAGAAGCATGTCGCCGGAGGAGTGGTTCGGCGCGTTCAGACGCGCATGGGTGGGCATGACGGCCGTCTTCCTGCTGAGCGTGCTCGCTTCGACGGCGGTGCTCGTCTTCACGCCTCCGACCTATGAGGCGGAAGCGGAGATCGTGTTCAGCGCGGGCGACACCCGGGAGACCTTCGTCCCTCGCACAGTGGCTTCGAATGCTGCCGTCCGCGCCCGTTCGGAGAGCGTCCTCGCCCCGATCGCCGAGGACTTCGGCGTATCGCGGAGCGAACTCGCCGACCGCGTCTCCGCAACGTGGCGTCCGGAGACTTCGATCACCGCGGTGACCGTCTCGCACACGGACCCTCGGACGGCGGCGGCCATGGCGACCGCGATCGCCGAGTCCGCGGCGGAGCAGGCCGGATCCGGCGTCAGCGCGGAGACGTTCGAAGCGGTGACGCCGGTGGCGCCCGTCCAGCCGCTCGCGGTGACCGTGCTCCCGGTGGGGGCACTCATCGGCCTGGCGCTGGCCGTCGCATACGCCGGTCTCCGCTTCGTGATGGGGGGCCGCACGACGGTCGGAGCGACGGCTGACCGACACGGAGGGAACGAATGAGCATCGGAGAAGGTACGGGTATCCGTACGGTCAATCGGCTGATCCCGGACGCGGTGGCGTGGGCCATCGCCGCGTTGCTGGTGGTGCTGCTGCGCTATGACTTCCTCGTCCCGCTGACGGTGTGGCCGTTCGCGTTGATCGTGATCGCGGGCCTCATCGCCGCGCAGTTCGCTGCCGGGTTCGTCCTTCACTTGTATCGCGGGCGCTACCTGTACGGCTCCATCGAGGAAGTCCGCGCACTGGGGCTCGCCGCGCTCCTCGTGGGTGTCCTCATGGGGGTCGTGCTGCTCGTCTGGATGCGTCAGCCGGCGGAGGCCCTTCGAACCGCCCTCTCCGTGACGGCGATCGCGTTGGTCCTGATGCTGGTCTTCCGCTACGTGCCGCTCGTCTTCAGCCGGAAGAGCGATGACGTTCCGGGAGGATCGCGCAAGGTGCTGGTGTTCGGCGCCGGGTGGGTGGGCCAGCAGCTGATCAGCCGAATGCTCAACGAGACGAAGGAGCCGGTCTTCAGTCCCGTCGGTCTGATCGACGATGACCTCAAGAAGCGGAACCTGCGGGTCAAGGGGGTTCCCGTCCTCGGGACGCTCGCTCAGCTGAGGGCTGCCGTCGAGCTGAGCGGCGCGACGGAGCTCATCATCGCGGTAGGACGCGCCGACGCCGCACTGCTGCGTCGCGTCACCGACGCGGGCAACGCTGCCGGTCTCAACGTGCTCGTGCTCCCCGAACTCGACAAGGTCCTGCAGGGCGCGAGCCGCATCCGGGACCTGAGGGATGTCAGCATCGAAGACCTCATCGGCCGTCAACCCGTCGACACCGATGTCAAGTCGATCGCGGGATACGTGACGGGGAAGCGTGTGCTCGTCACCGGGGCCGGCGGGTCGATCGGCGGCGAGCTCTGCCGCCAGCTCTCGCAGTTCGGTCCGGACGTGCTCGTCATGCTCGACCGCGACGAGAGCGGCCTGCAGGGAAGTCAGCTCAGCATTTCCGGCCACGGCCTTCTCGACACCGAGGATGTCGTCCTCGCCGACATCCGCGATGTCGAATCGCTCCGCGAGATCTTCCGTCGTCATCGCCCCGAAGTCGTCTTCCACGCTGCGGCGCTGAAACATCTGCCCATGCTCGAGCAGTATCCCGAAGAGGCCTGGAAGACGAACGTGCTCGGCACCCGGAACGTGCTCGAAGCCGCCCTCGACGTCGATGTCGAGACGTTCGTGAACATCTCCACCGACAAGGCGGCGAACCCCTCGAGCGTCCTCGGACACTCCAAGCGCGTGGCGGAGAAGCTCACGGTGTGGGCCGCGAAGAGCTCGCATCGGCGGTACCTCTCCGTGCGCTTCGGCAACGTGATCGGCAGCAGGGGCTCCATGCTCCCCATGTTCCGGACCCTGATCGAGGCAGGCGGGCCCGTGACCGTGACCCACCCGGAGGTCACTCGATACTTCATGACGATCTCCGAAGCGTGCCAACTGGTGATCCAAGCCGGAAGCATCGGCCGGCCGGGCGAAGTGCTCATCCTCGACATGGGTGAGCCGGTGAAGATCCTCGACATCGCGCAACGCATGATCGCGATGTCCGGCGAGTACATCGAGATCGTCTACACCGGTCTGCGCCCAGGCGAGAAGCTGCACGAGGAACTGGTCGGTGAAGACGAGGTCGTCGAACGACCCTTCCACCCCCAGATCCAGCACACGTCGATCGGGAGCATCAGCCCGGAGGCGCTCGACCTCGGCGGCTGGATGCGCCGGCTCGTTCCCGCAGAGGCTGCCGTGTCCGCCCATGGTCGAGAAGGAGACCTCCCGCGATGAACGACCGGATCTACATGTCGTCTCCCGATGTCGGCGAGCTCGAGGAGAAGGCGATCGTCGCCGCACTGCGGTCCGGATGGGTCGCTCCGCTCGGTCCGGACGTCGACGCCTTCGAGCGCGAGATGTGCGACAGGGTCGGAGTGCGCCACGCGGTCGCGCTGAGCTCGGGGACGGCCGGGCTCCACCTCGGACTTCTCGCGCTCGGGGTCGGTGCCGGCGACATCGTCGTCACGTCGAGCTTCACGTTCGCTGCCACCGCCAATGCGATCGCCTACACGGGCGCGACGCCGTACTTCATCGACGCGGACCCGGTGACGGGCAACATGGATGTGGGCCTGCTCCGCGAGGTCATCACGGAACTCGAGGCGAAGGGCACACTGCCGAAGGCGATCGTCCCCGTCGACCTGCTCGGCAAGGTCGCCGATCTCGAGGCGATCGAGCAGATCGCCGACGCGTACGGGATCCCGGTGCTCGCCGATGCCGCCGAGTCGCTCGGAGCCCGCCGCGGCGGCCGACCCGCAGGCAGCTTCGGGCGCGCGTCGGTCTTCTCCTTCAACGGCAACAAGATCATGACGACCTCCGGCGGCGGCATGCTGGTGACCGATGACGCGGAGATCGCAGATCGCGTCCGCTATCTCGCGACGCAGGCGCGACAGCCGGTCGCGCACTACGAGCACACCGACATCGGCTACAACTACCGGCTCAGCAACCTCCTCGCCGCGCTCGGTCGCGCACAGCTGTCCCGCCTCGACGACATGATCCGCCGACGTCACCGCTGGCGCGACGAGTACCGCGCGCTGTTCGCGGACGTCGACGGCGTCTCGGTGTTCGGCGGAGACCACGATGCCGAGGACAACGCGTGGCTCACCGCCGTGCTCGTCGACGAGGACGTCACCGGCTGGAGTGCCTCCGAGCTCTCCGCGCACCTCGGTTCTCATGACGTCGAATCCCGACCGCTGTGGAAGCCGATGCACCTGCAGCCCGTCTTCGCCGAGGCCCCGGCCGCGGTGAACGGGGTCTCGGAGCGCTTCTTCCGCGTGGGCATCACGCTGCCGTCGGGGTCGGCGCTGTCCGAGGAGCAGATGGAGCGTGTGCAGACCCTGATCCGCGGTTTCCTGGCTGAGCGCGCATGAGCAGAGTCTTCTTCGATGCGGCCAAACGCACGCTCGACCTCGGTGTCGCCGCCGTGGTCCTGATCCTCTCCCTTCCCCTGCAGATCATCGTGGCTGCGCTGGTGCTGGTGAACCTCGGTCGCCCGGTGATCTTCCGGCAGCCGCGGCCGGGACGCGAGGGGAAGGTCTTCACCCTCTACAAGTTCCGCACCATGCGCCCCGCCGATCCTGCGGTCGGCACCGCCGACGACGCGGCGCGGCTGACCGCGTTCGGGCGTCTGCTGCGCGGCACCAGCCTCGACGAGCTGCCGACCTTCTGGAACGTGCTGCTCGGCGATATGAGCCTGGTGGGTCCACGCCCTCTCCTCGTCTCCTACCTCGACCGGTACACGCCAGTGCAGGCTCGTCGGCATGAGGTGCGACCAGGGGTCACCGGGTTGGCGCAGGTGAGCGGTCGGAACACCGTCGACTGGGATGAGCGGTTGCAGCTCGACGTGAAGTACGTCGACACACGATCGATGAGGCTCGACCTCTGGATCCTGTGGCGCACGGTCGCCGTCGTGGTGCGCCGTGACGGGGTCAGCGCCGACGGGCACGCGACGATGCCGGAGTTCCGAGGTCTGAAGGATGCCGATGCGTGAGCTGATCATCCTCGGCGCCGGAGGCTTCGCGCGCGAGACGCTGGACGTCGTCGAAGCCCTGAACGCGGTGTCGCCCCGCTTCGACGTGCTCGGTTTCGCCGACGACGCCCCCAGCCCTCTCGCTCTGGAGCGTCTGGCCGATCGGGGCCATCGCCATCTCGGCACCATCGATGCGGCACTCGCCGCGCACCCGGCGTCGTCATTCGTCATCGCGGTGGGGTCGCCCGAACATCGCGCGCACATCGCCGCGCGGGTGGGAAGCGACCGGGCGGAGACGCTGGTGCACCCCGGCGCGTCGATCGGGTCCCTGACGACGATCGGCGTCGGCACGGTCGTGTGCGCCGGTGTGCTGGTGTCGACGAATGTCCGGGTCGGACGACACGCTCACTTGAATCCGGGAGCCATCGTCGGCCATGACAGTGTCCTCGCGGATACGGTGTCCTTGAATCCGGGATCGGTGGTGTCGGGGGACGTGCGCATCGGAGAGCGCGTGCTCATCGGCGCGAAATCGGTGGTGCTGCAGGGATTGAGCATCGGTGCGGACGTCACGGTCGGTGCGGCTGCGTGCGTGACCAAGGACGCCCCTGCACGGGTGACACTGGTGGGAGTGCCCGCTCGTATCCACAGAACAACAGAAAAGAGTCACAGCTCGTGAAGGTAGTCATCACCGGCGGTGCCGGGTTCATCGGTTCGAACCTCGTGCGACGGTTCAACGACGAGGCGCCCGATGTCGATGTCCACGTGCTGGACGACTTCAGCACGGGACGCGAATCCAACCTCGCCGGAACGCGGATCACGCTGCACCGCGGGTCCGTCGCCGATGCCGAAGCGGTCGCCGCCGCCACGGTCGGCGCGGACGCGGTCGTCCACCTGGGCGCGCTCGGCAGCGTCCCGCGGTCCATCGACGACCCCGTCGCCTCTCACGTCGCCAACCTGACGGGGACGCTGACCGTGCTCGAAGCGGCCCGGCGCGAGAACGCCTACGTGGTGATGGCATCCTCGAGCTCCGTGTACGGCGCCAACCCCGCTCTGCCGAAGTCGGAGTTCGACTGGACGCGGCCGATGAGCCCGTACGCGGCGACCAAGCTCGGGGGAGAGGCCTACGTGCTGGCGTACCAGTACTCCTACGGTCTTCCGACCTTGGCGTTCCGCTTCTTCAACGTCTACGGTCCCTACCAGCCGGCCGATCATGTGTACGCCGCCGTGATCCCGAGGTTCGTCGACGCGGCCCTCGCCGGACGGGCGCTCACCATCCACGGCGACGGCCTGCAGTCGCGGGACTTCACGAGCGTCGACACGGTGACGCATGCGCTCATGGTCGCCGTCCGAGACCGCGTGACGTCGGGACATCCCGTGAATCTCGCGTTCGGAACCAACACCACGCTGCGCGAGCTGGTGACCGTCATCGAAGATCAGACCGGCCGCACGGTGAGCGTCGAGCACGTCGATCCGCGTCCTGGCGATGTACGTGCCTCCCAGTCCGACGGCGTTCGTCTGCGGGAGCTGTTCCCCGACGTGCAGCCCGTCCCGCTCGAGGAAGGAATCGCGAAGACCGTCGCGTGGTTCCGGAGCAAGGACTCGTGACCCCGGCCGCGACCGCTCGCATACTGATCGGTGTCACGGCGGACGTCTCCATCGGCCTGCTGTCCGGGCTGCCGCAGCGGCTGGTCGCTGACGGATGGGAGGTGCACGTCGCGAGCTCGCCCGGCGAGAGACTCGAGGCGCTCGCAACGTCTCCCGGCGTCTCGGTGCATCCGCTCCCTATGGCCAGAGAGATCGACATCGTCGGGGACGTCCGAGGGCTGCGGGACTGGATGCGGCTGATCCGCCGCCTCCGGCCCGACGTCGTCTTCGTCGGCACTCCGAAAGCAGGCCTGCTCGGCATCACCGCCGCCCGACTGCTCGGCGTTCGCACTCGCGTGTATCACCTGCGCGGGCTCCGACTGGAGACCGCAGCGGGGATGACTCGGCGGGTGCTGACGATCATGGAGCGTCTGACGATCCGCCTCGCGACCACCACGCTGGCGGTGAGTCCGAGTCTCCGACAGCGCGTCGTGTCCCTGCGGCTCGCGCCGGCCGCACGCATCACCGTGCGCGGCAGAGGCAGCTCCAACGGTGTGGATGTGGATCGCTTCGCCCCCGGCAACACGGCGGCGCAGGTCGATGGCCTCCTGCCCGGTGTCCCCGTCATCGGCTTCGTCGGCAGACTCAACCACGACAAGGGCCTCGAGGTCCTCGCCGAGGCCTGCCGCCTCCTGGACGATCGCGGGGCGGCATACCAGCTGCTGATCGTGGGCGGCGTCGACGGTGCGGAACTGGGTTCCTTCTCTCGACTGCGGCGGGCCCCGATCGTGCTCGGGGCCGTGCCGGACACATCGATGTACTATCCCCTGATGCGATCCCTCTGCCTCCCGACCCTGCGCGAGGGCTTCCCCAACGTCGTGCTGGAGGCGGGGGCGACGGGGATCGCCGTCGTCACGACGGATGCGACCGGAGCGGTGGATTCCGTGATCCCCGAGCGCACCGGACTCATGGTGACGGCGGGGGACGCGGGTCAGCTCGCCGACGCTCTGCAGCGGGTGATCGAGGATCCGCATCTCGCGGCGGACCTGGGCGCGAACGCCCGCGACTTCGTGGTCGAGCATTTCCGACGTGACGCGGTCCATGCCTCGGTGTCCGACTTCCTGCGGAGTGAGATGGAGCGAGGTCGGCGATGACGGACGTCTCCAACGGTGTCGGCGCGCTCGTCGTCGTCGCCGTGCTCATCGGACTGACCGTCCTGACCTGGTTCATCGCGCGACGAGCGTTCCTTCCCGTGGTCGTGCACAACGCGGTGTGGGCGGTGACGCTGGTCCTCGTCGGGTCGGGGCTCATCGCCTATCACGGTGCATCGATCGCCGCGTGGGGCGTGCTGCTGGTCGGTATCGCGTTCTTCTCCGTCGGGGCGTGGGGAGGTATCGCGCTCGCAGCCCGCAAGGCACGCAGCGCCGACCTGGCACCGCGGGACCATGCGCTCGTCAGCCGACGAGTCCTGCTGATCCTCGCCGGCGCCTACGCGCTGGGTTTCGGGGTGTACATCTGGACCATCCTCCAGCGCTTCGGGTGGGAGACCTTCTGGTTCCATCCCGGAACGATCCGTGGGGCTGCCGAGTCGTACCTCGCCGGGGTGCCCCTGTGGGCACGTCTGCTGATGTACGTCGGACCTCTTCTGCTCGCGATCCTCATCGTCCCGGGGTCGGTCCGGAACGGACTCGCGTGGTGGTGGCGCGTGCCGGCTGCGGTCCTGCTCGCCGCCTCGATGCTCGCCCTGCTGCAGCGGACGAACCTCTTCGCTGGGGTTCTGCTCGCGATCGCTGCCCTTCTCCTCCTCTACGCGCGCTCCTGGCGCGGCGGCCGCGTGCGGGCGTGGTACCTCCGCCCCTGGGTGATGATGATGTCGATCGCAGCCATCGGCGCCGGTGCGCTACTCGCCTTCCAGGTGCTCGCGGGTGCGCTGGGCAAGACGGGTGATGTCGGCAGCAACGTCTCGCCATTGCTGAGCGCCTCCGGGCTGTCCAGCCCGTTCATCTATCTGACCGCGGGCGTGCCCGCGTTCCTGTCCCTGGTGGATTCCACCAACGGCGCGTGGCCCCCGGTGGGCGGGCCTCGCATCGTCTACGGCGATTTCAACCCGCAGACATTCGGAACCGCCTTCTTCGAACCCGTCCTGAGTCTGATCCCCGGACTGCGCACCTGGAACCCAGTAGCGCCGTTCGTCAACGTGGGGACTCTGACGAACGTGTATACATGGCTGGAGCCGTTCTATCGGGACTGGCGGGTCGTCGGCGTCGCCCTCGGCGCGGCGGCGATCGGTGCGCTCGTGGCCTACCTCTACTCCACGCGGCGAGCATCCCCGGCGCGCTGGTGGCTTTCGGCCCTGCTGGTGTCGACGCTGTTCCTGGTCACGTTCACGCAGAAGACCAACAACACGCTGTACCTCGTCACAGCCGCGATCATCGTGGTGCTCGGGGTGATCGGCTCTCGCCGGCGGGCGGCATCATGACGGCGCTGCACACGTACACCAGCTACGGGCGCAGTGCGGGAAGCGCACGGGTCCGCGTCTTCGACTGGCTCGACAGGCTGGAGGTGCCCGCGGTCACGCACTCGTATCTCGACGGGGCGACCAACTCCGGACGGTCTCTCCTGAAGTCTCCTCGGCGGCTGCTCGCGGCCGAGGCGGAGCTGCGTCGCAGGCCTCCGCGCGACGCGCGAGTGCTGGTGTCGCGGCAGGCGAGTCCGCTGAGCCGCGGTGGTGTGGAGAGACGTCTGCTGAGTGGCGAGCGCGTCGGGATCTATGATTTCGACGACGCCCTCCACCTCGACCGCCGGGGCCCGTTCCCGAAGGCGGCGATCTGGCGAGCGGCGGTCGGCGCGGCCGATGTCGTCATCGCGGGAAACGCCGCACTCGCCGAGGCGGCGAGTCGGATCAACCCTCGCGTGACCGTGATCCCGAGCTGCGTGGATCCGGCAGACTACTCGCGCAAGACGAGCTTCGACATCGGGGAGACGCCGCGCGCGATATGGATCGGCTCGCCCGCCACGGAGCGCTATCTGCGCGACATCGAGTCTGCGCTGCTGTACGCGCATGAGCGGACGGGCATGCGGCTCACCGTCGTCAGCGCGGGGGACGCGGAGCTCGGACCGCTGGACGCGATCGTCGACCGGGTGGCGTGGTCGCCGCAGACCTTCGGTGCCGTGCTCGCCGACGCCGATCTCGGGCTGATGCCGACACCGGATTCCGCCTGGTCGCGAGGCAAGTGCGGCTACAAGCTGCTGCAGTACGGCGCGGCCGGGATTCCGATGATGGGCGACCCGGTCGGGGTGAACGCCGAGATCCTCCGCAGAGGAGACGGCATCGCGCCCGAGAGCGCGGACGACTGGGCGGACGCTCTCACCGGCTTCTTCTCGGAGAGCGCGACGCGACGTGCTGAGCGGGGAGCCGCAGGTCACCGCACAGTCCGGGATCACTACAGCTTCTCGGCGTGGGAGTCGGTCTGGCGTCAGGCGGTGACCGGCAGCTGATCCGCGCGGCGGGCGACGAGCAGCCAGAAGAGCGACGACAGCAGGGTGGAGAGGGCGTATGCCCATATCGCTCCGCTCAGCCCGCCCAGCAGAGCACCCGCCAGCGGCCCGACGACGCCCAGCGCGGTCTGGACGAGCCGCGCCGCGAGCAGGCCGCGTCGTGAGGCCCGCAGCCTGGACACGATGTAGAAGGTGTGCCCCACCATGTTCGCCATGACGAAGATCGCGGTCGGTGCGGCGAACGGAATGAGGTCCCGGAGAGTGCCGAGCGGCCAGGACGTCTCGCCGAGCAGCAGCAGCACCCCGGCGGCGAGACCGCCGAGCACGATACCGCCGGCCACGACCGCGCCGACGGTCGCCGCAGACATCCGCAGTCGGGCGATGCGCGGCCGGATCGGATTCAGCAGCAGGCGCACCGGTGCGGCGACGTTCGACACGGCCCGGTAGACACCGAACGGGCCCACTCCTAAGATCGGGGCCAGCGCGTAGGGGGTACCGATCGACGAGGCATCCATGATCAGGGAGTCGCGCACGAGGGGAGCGATGGCGGTCCAGCGCTGACGGGTCCAGCGCACGAGCACGCCAGGTCGACTCAGAGCCGGCCACCTCGAGAACACGGCGGCGACGACGCTCGACGCCGCCCAGGTGCCGAGGACCCAGGAGAGCTCGCCGCTGTGGAGGGTGAGGGTCACGACGCTGAGGACGACGGCGACGATGGCGGCGATGGCGTCACCGAGGACCGACCCGCGTGTGTCGCCGTTCTCGACCGCGTAGAACCGTGCGGTCGAGCGGTAGGCGCTGCCGCCGATGGCGAGCGCGATCAGCCACCAGTACGGCGTCAGGGGCGAGTTCGTCAGGGAGACGACGAGTGCGGAGACGGCGGCGAAGATCAGGGCGAACTCCGTCGACGCACCGCTGAAGTCCGGCCAGGAGGTGGGGACGTCCTGGCGTGAACGGGTCGCCGCCTCGCAGATGAGGGAGAGTGCGAGCGACAGCGCGAAGGCGCCGGCGAGATAGACGATCGAGAAGAGCCCGAAGTCCGTGGGGGCGAGGGTGATGAGGCCGAGGACCTGAACGGAGAGTGTCGCGACCGCGGCAGCCGAGGACGTGAGGATCAGGCGCAGCGAGCTCACAAACGAACGACCCTGGGTCCCGAGAGCCGGCCCTTGGTGTCGAGCACCGGCGTCGGGGACTCGTGCAGCAGCGTCAGGTCGAAGTCGGAGTGATCGGTCACCAGGATGACCAGATCAGCGGCCTCGACTTCCGCAGCGGAGAGCTCCACGCGCTCGACGGCGGTCGGCCACCGGTGCGACTCGACGTGGCGGTCCGCGCCGCGGATGGACGCACCGAAGGAGGTGAGCAGCTCGATGAGGCGCAGGGAGGGGGACTCGCGGATGTCGGCGGTGTCGCGTTTGTACGCGAGTCCGACCAGCAGGATCGTCGACCCGTTCAGCGAGCGCCGGTCTTCGTTGAGCAGTTCCATGGAACGCTGGGCGACGTAGTCCGGCATGTGGTCGTTGACATCGTTGGCGAGTTCGACGAAGCGGAAGCTACGTCCGAGCTTGCGCCGCACCTGCCACGAGAGGTAGCTCGGATCCACGGGAAGGCAGTGGCCGCCGACACCGGGGCCCGGGGTGAACTTCATGTACCCGAACGGCTTGGTCGCCGCGGCATCGATCGATTCCCAGATGTCGACGCCCAGCTCGTGCGCGAACACGGCGAGTTCGTTCACCAGGGCGATGTTGACGTGGCGGAACGTGTTCTCGAGAAGCTTGGTGAGCTCGGCCTCCTTGGGCGTGGTCACGCTCACCGTTCGGTCCACGAGGAGGTCGTAGAAGGCCTTCACCTTGCCGAGTGACTGCTCGTCGATGCCGGAGACGACCTTCGGTGTGTTGACGAAGCCCCACGTGGGGTTGCCTGGGTCGATCCGCTCCGGGCTGTATCCGACGGCGAAGTCCTGTCCTGCCCGGAGCCCGGACCCGGCCTCGAGGAGGGGGACGAGGATCTCCTCTGTCGTGCCCGGGTAGGTCGTGGACTCGAGCACGACCGTCGCCCCGCGGGTGAGTCGGGTCGCCAACGATGCTCCCGCCGACTCGATGTAGGAGATGTCGGGGAGGCCCTCGCGGAGCGGGGTGGGGACCGTGATCACCGCGACGTCGAAGCCCTCGGTGTCGTCGTAGTCGGAGGACGCGAGATAGCGACCGGAAGCGATCGCCTCCTTCAGCTGCTCCGACGAGATGTCATCGACGTACGACTCACCGGCGTGCAGAGCGGCGATCCGCACGCTGTCGACATCGAGTCCGACGACGGTCATGCCCACCTGCACGGCGCGCATGGCTACCGGAAGCCCGACATATCCCTGACCGACGATGACAGCTTTCACGTGCACTCCTCCATGGTGTGGGCGAACCCCCGCCATGGGCGTGCGTCGCGGTCTGCGACGCTGCTCAGGTCCACCTCGGTAGTATATTGCGGTGACCCGAGACTCCAGACGCGCGCGTCGAGCCCAGAACGAGCAGCAGCGTCGAAAGAGTCGCCGCACCCGGATCATCCTGTGGGTGGTGGGCGTCGTGCTCGCACTGCTCATCGCCGTCGCCGTGATCGCGGCGATCCTCATTCCGAAGGCGCTCGACGCCAAGGACAAGCTCGAGGCTTCGGTGCCGCTGGCCCAGAGCATCCCCGGGCTGATCGCCTCCGGCGACACTGCGGGCGCGCAGGCCGCGGCGGAGGAGCTGACGAAGACCGCCGCTTCCGCGCACGAGCAGACCAGCGGATTCCTCTGGGAATCGCTGGAGTGGGTGCCGGTGATCGGCCCCAACCTCCATGGCGTCCGCATGGCGACCGCGGCCGTCGACGAGCTGGCCACCAAGGCGCTCCTTCCCGCTTCGGGGATCGACATCGCAGCACTTCGTCCTTCCGACGGCGGGCTCGACCTCCAGGCGATCCACGGCATCGGGGACATCGCGCGGTCGGCCGACCAGGCCGTGCGCGATGCCTCATCGATGCTGGCGGGCGTCGATCATGACGCGCTCCTCGGGCCCGTGGCATCCGGTGTGGAACGCATCGAGAAGGTTCTGAAGCCGGCTGCGAGCACACTCGCCGGCGTCATGCCGCTTGTCGAAGCCCTCCCCGAGATGCTGGGAGAGGGGGGACCCCGCGACGTGCTGGTCATCTTCCAGAACAATGGAGAGGTGATGTCCGGTGGCGGCACGATCGGCTCCATGGCCCAGGTGCACATCGACAACGGCGCCATCTCGATCGTGAACCAGTCGTCGGCTTCCGGTCGCGACTTCCCGAACTTCCGTCCACCGGTCGGGGGAGTGACGCAGGAGGAGACCGACCTGTACGGCTCGCTGTTCGGCAGCTACGTTCAGGCGCTCACCCGCTCGCCCCGTTTCGACAGGACGTTCGAGATCGCACGCGACATGTGGCGAGAGGCCAAGGGCGTCGAGGTCGACGCGGTCGTCTCCCTCGATACCGTCGCCCTGAGCTACCTCCTGGTCGCGACCGGGCCGGTCGCTATCCCCGGCGGTCCGGAGATCTCGAACTCCAACGCGGTGGCGATGCTGCTCGGCGACCTCTACAAGACGTACGAGCCCGCAGAGGTCGACATGATCAACCAGGTCTTCGCTGGGCTGACACTGCAGAAGCTGATGGGCGGTCAGGTCGATTTCGCCAAGCTGTCCTCTGTGCTCGGGCTCGCAGCGAAGGAGGGCCGGATCGCGATCTGGAGCGCCCGCGAGTCGGAGCAGCAGCTCATCGCCGGCACGGACCTCGATCGTCGCGGGCCGAGGGCGGCGGAAGGTACGGAGGCGTTCGGCGTCTACTTCATCGACTGGACGCCCGGGAAGATGCAGCGGTACATGACCCAGTCGATCGACGTGAGTCAGCCGGTCTGCGCCGCCGACGGACGCCGTCACGTGTTCGTGACGGTGACGCTTGCCAACACCGTCGATCCCGCTTCGGTGCGAGGGCTTCCCGAGTACGTCACCGGCGTCGGGATCGAGACGCCGAAGGGATCGATGCAGGTGGAGACCCTCGCCTTCGCCCCTCCGGGATACTCGCCGGTCGGGCAGAGGGCAGACGCCGAGCTCGCGCAGTCGGAGGTGCGCAAGGACCAGGAGTTCACCGTCGGAACGATGCGGTTGACGCTGGCGCCGCAGGAGAGCAGGACGCTCACCTACGAGTTCGTCGCCGACTCCGACGCCCCCACGAAGATCGAGCTCGACAGCACCCCGGTCGTCACTCCGACGGTCCTCACGCAGGACGCCGTCACCTGCCAGTGACCGACGCCACGGGATGCTGCTCTGCCGCAGCTGATCCCCCTGGTGATAGCGCGGCGGTTCGTGCAGACTAGACGCACATCGCACATCGCACACCGCCTCCGAAGGGGAATCATGGGTATCGAGGACGCCGTCAACAAGGGCAAGGACCTGTACGAGCAGAACAAGGACAAGATCGCCGAGGCGGTCAAGAGCGAGCAGGCCGAGGACATCAGCGACAAGGTGCTCGACGGCGTGGCCGACTTCGCCAAGAAGATCGCTCCCGGCGCCGCAGACAAGATCGACGAGATCCGCGACAGCGCCGACAAGGCCGTCGGCAACGAGTAGCACGCAGCACAGCATCTGAGCGGCGAACCACTCCGGTGGGGCGCCGCTCTTCTGTTCCTGTCCAACGGCTTCGGCTTCGGAATGTCGTCGGATGTGGCGCATCCACAGATGTATCCAGTAGGATCATCGAGACCGCCTGGGGATCTTGCGGTCGGGGAAGCCGAAGGGGTTCGGTTTCCCGAAGCACGCGGACTTCCGCGTACGAAACTGGGGATAAGCGATCTTGGGGATCATCGTGCGACGCGCGCCGTCACGGCGCCTGAGCGTCTCCCTGCCTGCGCGGCGGGTCTTCCGCCGCGCCCTCGGTCGAGGAGTTCGGCGTCCCTTCACGCCGGGCTACTCGCGTTCGGTGTGCCCCCTCGCACTGAACGCCCTCCCCAAGCGGGGCGAGGCATGGGGATGCCTCGCCCCGCTATCTCCTGGGATCTGAGCCCTCTCGGACGCGTCACCGGGACTGCCGGAGGAGCGCGACACGCCCGGGTTTGCGCAAGTGAAATCAGCCGTGGCAGAATAGACAGGTTCGATATTCCGTCGCCGCTGTGCGCGCGAGGGATCACTGCCAGGGCAGTGCATAGACGGCGCCTCCTCCGGGACGGTGCAGGGTTCTAGGCCGCGGGTAGCAGAACACAACCCCGACACCCCTCTACATGAAGGGTTCTGCCGTGCGCGGCGGAAGGTCGGCATCCGGTCGCTTCACGGCGTCCGGCTGACAGAAGAACAGTGGTGCAGCAGATCGACTCGCAAGAGCCGTTCTCGTGCCGAGGCGCGAACAGCGCCGACGTGCGTCCAATGCCCCAGGGCCACCCGGTCCCGGACGGTAAGACGCTTAAAGAGAGAGAGCAGACAATGGCGGGACAGAAGATCCGCATTCGCCTGAAGTCGTATGACCACGAGGTCATCGACACGTCCGCACGCAAGATCGTCGACACCGTGACCCGTGCGGGCGCAACCGTCGTCGGCCCCGTGCCCCTTCCGACCGAGAAGAACGTCGTGTGCGTCATCCGGTCGCCGCACAAGTACAAGGACAGCCGCGAGCACTTCGAGATGCGCACCCACAAGCGTCTGATCGACATCGTCGACCCGACGCCCAAGGCCGTCGACTCGCTGATGCGTCTCGACCTGCCGGCCGATGTCAACATCGAGATCAAGCTCTGAGGTTCGACATGGCTGACATCAACTCCAAGGTTTCCAAGGGCATGCTGGGCACGAAGCTCGGCATGACCCAGGTGTGGAACGAGAGCGGCAAGCTCGTTCCCGTCACCGTCATCGAGCTGGCACCCAACGTGGTCACCCAGGTCCGCACGCCCGAGAAGGACGGCTACAACGCCGTGCAGATCGCGTACGGCCAGATCGACCCCCGCAAGGTGAACAAGCCGCTCTCCGCCCACTTCGAGGCAGCAGGCGTCACGCCGCGTCGTCACGTCACCGAGATCCGCACCGCGGACGCCGGCGACTACAACCTGGGCCAGGAGCTCACGGTCGACGGCACCTTCGAGGCCGGCCAGCTCGTCGACGTCGTCGGCACGAGCAAGGGCAAGGGCTTCGCCGGTGTCATGAAGCGTCACAACTTCAAGGGTGTCTCGGCTTCGCACGGTTCGCACCGCAACCACCGCAAGCCCGGCTCCATCGGCGCATCGTCGACCCCGAGCCGCGTCTTCAAGGGCATGCGCATGGCCGGCCGTATGGGTGGCGAGCGCGTGACCGTCCTCAACCTCACGGTGCACTCCATCGACATCGAGAAGGGACTCATGCTCGTCAAGGGCGCCGTCCCCGGTGCTCGTGGCCGCATCGTCTATGTCCGCAACGCAGTGAAGGGTGCCTGATCATGGCTGACTCCACTCTCGCGCTCGACGTCCTCAAGGCAGACGGCAAGAAGGCAGGCTCGATCGAGCTTCCCGCCGCGCTGTTCGACGCCAAGACGAACATCCCGCTCATCCACCAGGTCGTCGTCGCGCAGCTCGCGGCGGCTCGCCAGGGCACGCACTCGACCAAGCGTCGTGGCGAGGTCTCCGGTGCCGGCCGCAAGCCCTTCAAGCAGAAGGGCACGGGTAACGCCCGTCAGGGTTCCATCCGCGCGCCGCACATGACCGGTGGTGGCATCGTGCACGGCCCCAAGCCGCGCGACTACTCGCAGCGCACCCCCAAGAAGATGATCGCCGCCGCCCTGCTGGGCGCGCTCAGCGACCGCTTCCGCGGTGACCGCATCCACGCCATCGAGTCCTTCGGGATCGACGGCACGCCTTCGACCAAGACCGCGGTGAACTTCCTCACCAACGTCGTCTCGTCGAAGAACGTGCTCGTCGTGATCGAGCGCAACGACGACGTGACGCTGAAGAGCATCCGCAACCTGTCGAACCTGCACGTGCTGACGTTCGACCAGCTCAACGCATACGACGTGCTCGTCTCCGACGACATCGTCTTCACCCAGGCCGCGCTCGAGGGCTTCATCGCCTCCAAGTCCGGCGCCAACCAGGAGGTCTCCGCATGAGCGAGCAGGCATCTGTTCTCCAGACGGCCCTGAACAAGGACCCGCGCGACATCATCCTGAAGCCGGTCGTGTCCGAGAAGAGCTACGGTCTCATCGATGAAGGCAAGTACACCTTCCTCGTCGACCCGCGCGCTTCGAAGACCGAGATCAAGCTCGCCATCGAGAAGATCTTCGGCGTCAAGGTCGCAGGGGTCAACACCCTCAACCGCGTCGGCAAGGCTCGTCGCACCCGCTTCGGCACCGGCAAGCGCAAGGACACCAAGCGCGCCATCGTCACCCTGAAGTCGGGCACCATCGACATCTTCACGGCAATCGGCTGATCCGGGGGATAAGGACAATAATGGCTATTCGCAAGTACAAGCCCACGACCCCGGGCCGTCGCGGCTCGTCGGTGGCTGACTTCGCCGAGATCACTCGATCGACGCCGGAGAAGTCGCTGCTGCGCCCGCTCTCGAAGACCGGTGGTCGCAACAACCAGGGCCGCATCACGACCCGTCACATCGGTGGTGGCCACAAGCGCCAGTACCGCGTCATCGACTTCCGTCGTAACGACAAGGACGGCGTCAACGCCAAGGTCGCTCACATCGAGTACGACCCCAACCGCACCGCGCGCATCGCGCTGCTGCACTACTTCGACGGTGAGAAGCGCTACATCCTCGCTCCGGCGAAGCTGAAGCAGGGCGACATCGTCGAGTCGGGTGCCGGGGCTGACATCAAGCCGGGTAACAACCTCCCGCTGAAGAACATCCCCACGGGTACCGTGATCCACGCGATCGAGCTCCGCCCCGGCGGCGGCGCGAAGATGGCACGTTCGGCCGGCGCGTCCGTCCGTCTCGTCGCCAAGGACGGCCCCTACGCCCAGCTGCGTCTGCCCTCGGGCGAGATCCGCAACGTCGATGCGCGCTGCCGCGCGACCATCGGCGAGGTCGGCAACGCCGAGCAGTCGAACATCAACTGGGGCAAGGCCGGCCGCATGCGCTGGAAGGGCGTCCGCCCGACCGTGCGTGGTGTCGCGATGAACCCGGTCGACCACCCGCACGGTGGTGGTGAGGGTAAGACCTCTGGTGGTCGTCACCCCGTCTCCCCCTGGGGCCAGGCTGAGGGTCGTACCCGTCACGCCAACAAGGAAAGCGACAAGTACATCGTGCGTCGTCGTAACGCCGGCAAGAAGCGTAAGTAGGAGTAAGAGAAGATGCCTCGCAGTCTTAAGAAGGGCCCCTTCGTCGACGATCACCTGCTTCGCAAGGTGGTCGTGCAGAACGAAGCCGGCACCAAGAACGTCATCAAGACCTGGTCCCGTCGGTCCATGATCATCCCGGCCATGCTGGGTCACACGATCGCGGTCCACGACGGACGCAAGCACATCCCTGTGTTCGTGTCCGAGACCATGGTCGGTCACAAGCTGGGCGAGTTCGCGCCCACCCGCACCTTCCGCGGCCACGAGAAGGACGACAAGAAGGGGCGGCGCCGCTAATGGTCGAATCGATCGCACGCGTGAAGCACATTCGCGTGACCCCTCAGAAGGCTCGTCGTGTCGTCGCGCTCATCAAGGGCAAGCAGGCCCAGGAGGCTCTGGCGATCCTGAAGTTCGCTCAGCAGTCCGCCAGTGAGCCGATCTACAAGCTCGTCGCGTCGGCCATGGCCAACGCGCAGGTGAAGGCAGATCGCGACGGCGAGTTCCTCGACGAGAAGGACCTGTACGTGGCCAACGCGTACGTCGACGAGGGCACCACGCTCAAGCGTTTCCAGCCCCGTGCACAGGGTCGCGCTTTCCAGATCAAGAAGCGCACGAGCCACATCACGGTCGTGCTCTCGACGCCTGAGGTGGCTCCGGCCGCCGCGGGCGACAGCAACAAGAAGGCGAGCAAGTAATGGGACAGAAGGTAAACCCGTACGGCTTCCGTCTCGGCATCACGACGGACCACGTCTCGCGTTGGTTCTCTGACTCGACGAAGCCGGGTCAGCGCTACGCCGACTACGTCGCCGAAGACATCAAGATCCGTAACCTGCTCAAGACGCAGCTCGACCGCGCCGGTGTCTCGAACATCGAGATCGAGCGCACCCGTGACCGCGTCCGCGTCGACATCCACACCGCCCGTCCGGGCATCGTGATCGGTCGTCGTGGAGCCGAGGCCGAGCGCATCCGCGGCGACCTCGAGAAGCTCTCGGGCAAGCAGATTCAGCTGAACATCCTCGAGGTCAAGAACCCCGAGGCCGATGCACAGCTCGTCGCACAGGGCATCGCCGAGCAGCTCTCTGCTCGTGTGGCGTTCCGTCGTGCGATGCGCAAGGGTCTGCAGGGCGCTCAGCGCGCCGGCGCCAAGGGCATCCGCATCCAGGTCTCCGGCCGCCTCGGCGGCGCCGAGATGAGCCGTTCGGAGTTCTACCGTGAGGGTCGTGTGCCGCTGCACACGCTGCGCGCGAACATCGACTACGGCTTCTACGAGGCGAAGACCACCTTCGGCCGCATCGGCGTGAAGGTCTGGATCTACAAGGGCGACCTGACCGCGAAGGAGCTCGCTCGCGAGCAGGCCAACGCACCCAAGGCTCGTCGTGACGACCGTGGTGGCGACCGCCGCCGTGCCCCGCGCAACGAGGCACCTGTCGCAGAAGGAGCGTCGGCATAATGCTCATCCCCCGTAAGGTCAAGTTCCGCAAGCAGCACCACCCGGGTCGCTCGGGTCAGGCCACCGGCGGCACGAAGGTCTCCTTCGGCGAGTACGGTATCCAGGCCCTCACGCCCGCTTACGTGACGAACCGTCAGATCGAGTCCGCTCGTATCGCGATGACCCGTCACATCAAGCGTGGTGGAAAGGTGTGGATCAACATCTACCCCGACCGTCCGCTCACGAAGAAGCCGGCCGAAACCCGCATGGGTTCCGGTAAGGGTTCCCCCGAGTGGTGGGTCGCCAACGTCAAGCCGGGCCGTGTCCTCTTCGAGGTCGCGGGTGTCGACGAGGAGCTCGCTCGCGAAGCTCTGACCCGTGCAATTCACAAGCTGCCGCTCAAGGCACGCATCATCAAGCGCGAGGAGGGCGACGCGTAATGGCGATCGGCACCAAGGAGCTCGCCCCGGCAGAGCTCGACACATTCGAAGACCAGCGCCTCGTCGAGGAGCTGCGCAAGGCCAAGGAGGAGCTGTTCAACCTCCGTTTCCAGTCGGCCACCGGCCAGCTGGAGAGCCACGGCCGCATCCGCGCCGTCAAGCGCGACATCGCGCGCCTCTACACCGTGATCCGCGAACGCGAGCTGGGCATCCGTGCGACGCCCGCTCCGGTCGAGGCTCCGGCGAAGAAGGCGACCAAGTCGAAGGCGAAGAAGGCGGACTCCGCCGACGACGCCGTGAAGGAAGAGGCTGAGTGATGGCCACCAAGAAGGAAGCGACTGTGGAGACGCAGGCCGCAGGACACGAGTCGTCCGAGCACGACGTCCGCGACGCCGCTGCCCGCGGTTACCGCAAGGCACGCCGCGGCTACGTCGTCAGCGACAAGATGGACAAGACCATCGTGGTCGAGGTCGAGGACCGCGTGAAGCACCCGCTTTACGGCAAGGTCATCCGCCGCACCTCGAAGGTCAAGGCGCACGATGAGGCGAACTCCGCAGGCATCGGCGACCTGGTCCTGATCAACGAGACCCGCCCGCTGAGCGCCACGAAGCGCTGGCGTCTGGTGGAGATTCTGGAGAAGGCCAAGTGATCCAGCAGGAATCCCGACTCAAGGTCGCCGACAACACCGGCGCCAAGGAGCTGCTCACCATCCGCGTTCTCGGTGGCTCGAAGCGCCGTTACGCGGGCCTCGGCGACACCATCGTCGCGACCGTCAAGGACGCGATCCCCGGTGGAAACGTCAAGAAGGGCGACGTCGTCAAGGCGGTCATCGTCCGCACCAAGAAGGAGGTCCGTCGTCCGGACGGCTCCTACATCAAGTTCGACGAGAACGCCGCAGTGATCCTGAAGAACGACGGGGAGCCCCGCGGCACCCGTATCTTCGGGCCGGTCGGTCGTGAGCTTCGCGACAAGAAGTTCATGAAGATCGTCTCGCTGGCGCCGGAGGTCATCTAATCATGGCGAAGATCAAGAAGGGTGACCTGGTTCAGGTCATCACCGGTGCCACGCAGGAGCGTGGCGGCGACCGTGGCAAGCAGGGCAAGGTCCTGGATGTCCTCGCCGACAAGAACCGCGTGATCGTCGAAGGCGTGAACTACGTCACCAAGCACACGCGCGTCGGCCAGACGCAGCGTGGCACCAAGACCGGAGGCATCGAGACCGTCGAAGCCTCCATCCACATCTCGAACGTCGCACTCGTCGACCCCTCGACCAAGAAGCCGACCAAGGTCGGCCACCGGGTCGAGGAGCAGACGAAGGACGGCGTGAAGCGCACCGTCCGTGTGCGCTACGCGAAGAAGAGCGGTAAGGACCTCTGATGAGCACCGACACTGCCGCGCCGGCTGGCAAGATCCAGCCGCGCCTGAAGCAGAAGTACAACACCGAGATCAAGAAGGCTCTGCAGGAAGAGTTCGGCTACGCGAACGTCATGCAGATTCCCGGACTGGTCAAGGTCGTCGTGAACACCGGTGTCGGCGAGGCAGCTCGCGACAGCAAGGTGATCGATGGCGCGGTCGACGATCTCACCAAGATCACCGGCCAGAAGCCGATCGTCACGAAGGCTCGCAAGTCCATCGCGCAGTTCAAGCTGCGCGAGGGACAGGCCATCGGCGCGCACGTCACCCTCCGTGGTGACCGCGCGTGGGAGTTCGTGGATCGCCTCGTCTCGCTCGCACTGCCCCGTATCCGCGACTTCCGCGGTCTCTCGGGCAAGCAGTTCGACGGCAACGGCAACTACACCTTCGGTCTCCAGGAGCAGAGCGTGTTCCACGAGATCGATCAGGACAAGATCGACCGGGTTCGCGGTTTCGACATCACCGTCGTCACCACCGCGAAGACGGATGACGAGGGCCGGGCACTGCTCCGCCACCTCGGCTTCCCGTTCCGCTCGGAAGACGCACAGGCGTAACACCCTCGACGGGCTCAGTGGTCTCGTGTCACTGAGCCCGTCGATGTGCACGTACAATTGAAAATTGCGTGTCATCGCAGGCCGTCTGTCGTGTAACGGCAGCCGGAACCTCATGAACAAAGGAAAACAACAATGACAATGACAGACCCGGTCGCAGATCTGCTGACCCGTCTGCGCAACGCGAACTCGGCGCACCACGATTCCGTGACCCTGCCGTCGAGCAAGCTCAAGACGCACATCGCTCAGATCCTCCAGCAGGAGGGCTACATCGCCGGCTGGGAGACCTCTGACGCCCGCGTCGGACAGAACCTCACGCTGACGCTGAAGTACGGTCCCAACCGTGAGCGCTCCATCGCTGGCATCAAGCGCGTCTCGAAGCCCGGTCTCCGCGTGTACGCGAAGTCGACCGAGCTCCCCACGGTCCTCGGCGGCCTTGGCGTGGCGATCCTGTCCACCTCCTCCGGTCTTCTCACCGACCGTCAGGCAGAGCAGAAGGGCGTGGGCGGAGAAGTTCTCGCCTACGTGTGGTAATTCGAAATGTCGCGTATTGGACGACTTCCCATCGACGTTCCTGCGGGCGTGACCGTTTCGGTCAACGGCCGTGAGGTCGCGGTGAAGGGCCCCAAGGGTGAGCTCACCCTCACGGTGGCCAGCCCCATCGAGGTCGCGGTCGAGGAGAACCAGGTTCTGGTCTCCCGTCCCGACGACGAGCGCGAGTCGCGGTCGCTTCACGGCCTGACCCGCACGCTCATCAACAACAACATCATCGGCGTGACCCAGGGCTACACCAAGGGTCTCGAGGTCGTCGGTACCGGTTACCGCGTGCAGCAGAAGGGCAGCTCGGTCGAGTTCGCCCTCGGCTTCTCGCACCCGGTCCTGATCGACCCGCCCGCCGGCATCACGCTCACGGTCGAGGGCACCACGAAGCTCACCGTCAGCGGGATCGACAAGCAGGCTGTCGGCGAGGCAGCTGCCAACATCCGCAAGATCCGCAAGCCCGAGCCGTACAAGGGCAAGGGTGTGCGCTACGCCGGCGAGAACGTGCGTCGCAAGGCCGGAAAGAGTGGTAAGTAACCATGGCTCTCAAGTCAAAGTCTGACGCCCGCGCGCGTCGTCACGCCCGCCTTCGCAAGAAGGTCGTCGGCACCGAGGCGCGTCCGCGTCTCGTCGTCAACCGCTCGGCCCGCCACGTCTTCGTGCAGCTGGTCGACGACAGCAAGGGTCACACCGTTGCGTCGGCTTCGACGCTCGAGACCGACCTGCGCTCGCTCGAGGGTGACAAGACCGCCAAGGCCCGCAAGGTCGGCGAGCTCCTCGCCGAGCGTGCGAAGGCTGCCGGCGTTTCCGAGGCAGTGTTCGACCGTGGCGGCAACCGCTACGCCGGTCGTGTCGCCGCCATCGCCGACGGCGCCCGCGAGGGGGGTCTGGCACTGTGAGTGACAACAAGGAGAACGAAGTGACCGAAGCGGCTGCTGCCACTTCCGAGACGGCTGCCGGCACCACGCAGGCCGAGCCGGCTCGCGACTCGCGTGACGGCCGCCGCGGCGGCCGTGGCGACCGCAACCAGGGTGGCGGTCGTGACCGCAACTCCCGTGACCGCGGCGACAACCAGTTCCTGGAGCGCGTCGTCACCATCAACCGCGTCTCGAAGGTCGTGAAGGGTGGTCGTCGCTTCAGCTTCACCGCCCTCGTGGTCGTCGGTGACGGCAACGGTCTGGTCGGTGTCGGCTACGGCAAGGCCCGCGAGGTCCCTCTGGCGATCTCGAAGGGTGTCGAAGAGGCCAAGCGCAACTTCTTCCGCGTTCCGCGCGTCGGCAGCACCATCCCGCACCCCGTGCAGGGTGAGGCGGCCGCCGGTGTGGTCCTGCTCCGTCCGGCTGCCGCCGGTACCGGTGTCATCGCCGGTGGTCCGGTCCGCGCCGTGCTCGAGTGCGCCGGTATCCACGACGTGCTGTCGAAGTCGCTCGGCTCGTCGAACACGATCAACATCGTGCACGCGACGGTCACCGCCCTGAAGCAGCTCGAGGAGCCTCGTGCGGTCGCCGCACGTCGTGGCCTCGAGTTCGACCAGGTTGCCCCTGCGCGTCTCGTGCGCGCCGAGGCAGACGCCATCGCCGCACAGAAGGTAGGTGCCTGATGGCCGCGCGACTGAAGGTCACGCAGATCAAGTCCAAGGTGAGCGAGAAGCAGAACCAGCGCGACACGCTGCGCAGCCTCGGTCTGAAGCGGATCGGTGACACCACCGTCCGCCCCGACGACGCGCAGACGCGTGGTTACGTCAAGACCGTCGCCCACCTCGTCAAGGTTGAGGAGATCGACTAATGGCCGAGAAGAACGAGGCCGTCGAGGCTGAGAAGGCCCCGAAGAAGGCTGCGGCTCCCAAGGCTGCCGCCGAGAAGAAGCCGGCTGCGAAGAAGGCTCCGGCCAAGACCGCTGCCGCCGACGCGAAGGCTGAGGGCGCTGCCAAGAAGCCTGCCGCCAAGAAGGCGACGCCGGCGAAGGATGCTCCGGCATCCCGCCCCGGCGTGCTGAAGGTGCACCACCTGCGTCCGGTCCCCGGATCCAACACCGCCAAGACTCGCGTCGGCCGTGGTGAGGGTTCCAAGGGTAAGACCGCTGGTCGTGGAACCAAGGGCACCAAGGCGCGCAACACCGTTCGCGTCGGCTTCGAGGGTGGGCAGATGCCGCTGCACATGCGCACCCCGAAGCTGCGCGGGTTCAAGAACCCGTTCCGCGTGGAGTACCAGGTCGTGAACCTGGAGAAGCTCGCGGAGCTGTACCCGAAGGGTGGCGACGTCACCGTCGGCGACCTGGTCGCCAAGGGTGCCGTTCGCAAGAACGAGAAGGTCAAGGTTCTCGGAAACGGCGACATCGCCGTGAAGCTCACCGTTTCGGTCGACAAGGTCTCGGGTTCTGCCGAGCAGAAGATCGTCGCGGCCGGCGGATCCGTCAAGTAACCGCACAGCAAGAGGGGCCGGAGATTCTCCGGCCCCTCTTGTGGTTTCACACTCCGAGACCTTGCTCTGGGGCCGCATCCGGCGGGCCTGGTATCGGTGGCGAATTCCGGGAAGCCCGGTTTGCGTTACCCTGGTCTTTCAGCCGTCCTTCGGGAATCGGCAACCTTTTCAGGAGGAACGTCCTTGTTTAGCGCCATCGCGCGGATCTTCCGCACCCCAGACCTGCGGCGGAAGATCGGTTTCACTCTCGCCATCGTCGCGATCTACCGACTCGGCTCCAACGTCCCGGCTCCGTTCGTGGACTTCCCGAACGTCGAGGAGTGTCTCGCCGCCAACGCCGGCACCGATGGGCTGCTCGGGCTGGTCAACCTGTTCTCCGGTGGTGCACTGCTGCAGCTGTCGATCTTCGCGCTCGGTGTCATGCCGTACATCACCGCGACGATCATCACGCAGCTCCTGCGCGTGGTCATCCCGCACTTCGAGGCGCTGCACAAGGAAGGACAGGCCGGTCAGGCCCGTCTGACGCAGTACACGCGTTACCTCACGATCGCCCTCGCGCTGCTGCAGTCGACGACTCTCGTCACGGTGGCGCGCAGCGGCCAGCTCTTCGGAACCACCGACCTCGCGGCCTGCCAGCAGCTTCTGACGAACGACGTGTGGTGGGCGCAGCTGCTCATCATCATGGCGATGACGGCCGGTACCGGTCTGATCATGTGGTTCGCAGAGCTCGTCACCGAGCGCGGCATCGGCAACGGCATGTCGCTGCTCATCTTCACCTCGATCGCCGCGACGTTCCCCGGCGCCATGGGTCTGATCTGGCAGACCAAGGGCTTCGAGGTCTTCCTGCTCGTGCTGCTGGTCGGGATCATCGTGATGGGGCTCGTCGTGTTCGTCGAGCAATCCCAGCGACGGATCCCCGTGCAGTACGCCAAGCGCATGGTCGGTCGACGCACCTACGGCGGCACGAACACCTACATCCCGATCAAGGTGAACATGGCGGGTGTGATCCCCGTGATCTTCGCCTCGTCGCTGCTGTACATCCCGGCCCTCATCGCGCAGTTCAACACCCCGCAGGACGGATCTACTCCGGCGGCCTGGGTGACCTGGATCACGACGAACTTCACGACCGGCAACAGCCCCGTGTACATGGCGGCCTACTTCCTGCTGATCATCGGGTTCACCTACTTCTACGTGGCGATCACCTTCAACCCGGTCGAGGTCGCCGACAACATGAAGAAGTACGGCGGGTTCATCCCCGGCATCCGTGCGGGGCGTCCGACGGCCGAGTACCTCGACTACGTGCTCACCCGCATCACGCTCCCCGGCTCCCTCTACCTCGGTCTGATCGCGCTCATCCCGCTCATCGCCCTGGCCACCGTCGGCGCCAACCAGAACTTCCCGTTCGGCGGCGCCTCGATCCTCATCATCGTCGGTGTGGGTCTCGAGACGGTCAAGCAGATCGATGCGCAGCTGCAGCAGCGACACTACGAAGGGCTCCTCCGATGACAGCTTCCGCACGTCTTCTCATCGTCGGCCCGCAGGGCTCGGGCAAAGGCACGCAGGGCGTGCGGATCGCCGAGTCCTACGGCATCCCGGTCGTGTCGACCGGCGACATCTTCCGCGCGAACATCAAGGAGGGAACGCCGCTCGGCCAGCAGGTCACGGCGATCCTCGACAAGGGTGACCTCGTTCCGGACGAGCTGACCAGCGAGATCGTGCGCGACCGTCTGTCGCAGGAGGACGCCGCGCAGGGTTTCCTCCTCGACGGCTACCCGCGCAACACCGCACAGGTCGACCACCTCGAGTCGTTCCTCTCCGAACGGGGTGAGGCGCTCGACGCCGTCATCCTCCTCGACGTGCCCCGCGAGGAGAGCCTGGAGCGCCTGACGCTCCGTGCGACCGAGCAGGGACGCTCCGACGACACCCCCGAGGCCATCGGTCACCGTCTCGACATCTACGAGAACGAGACCGCCCCGATCCTTGAGGTCTACGGCGCCAAGGGCATCGTCGACCGCATCGACGGCGTCGGCTCGCTCGACGAGATCACCGAGCGCATCGCACAGGCTCTGGCCGCGCGCGGCCTGCGTCCCGCGGTCTCCACCTCCTGAGATGTTCCGCCGGTCGATCTACAAGACCCCGGCTCAGTTGCGGGCCATGGTGGAGCCCGGGCTGATCACGGCAGCGGCACTGGACGCCGTCCGCCCGCTGATCAAGGCCGGGGTCACCACCCTCGAACTCGACACCGTGGCGAACCGCACCATCCTCGCCCGCGGCGCCGAGTCGAATTTCCAGCTGGTGCGCGGCTACCACCACACGACCTGCATCTCGGTGAACGAGCAGGTCGTGCACGGGATCCCGGGGGAGCGGGTGCTCCAGCCGGGAGACATCGTGTCGGTCGACTGCGGTGCGCAGTTCCGCGGGTGGAACGGCGACAGCGCCATCACGGTCGTCGTGCCCGACCCGGAGCGCCCGGAGCTCGTCGCCCAGCGCGAAGAGCTCTCCCGCGTCACCGAGGGGTCGATGTGGGCCGGGATCGCCGCCATGGCCTCGGTCTCGTCCATCGACGAGATCGGCGCGGCCATCCAGGACTACATCGAGGCTCAGGGGCCCTCAGCGGTCTCGGGCGAGCCCTACGGCATCCTGCGCGAGTACGTGGGTCACGGCATCGGGCGCAAGATGCACGAGGCCCCCAGCGTCTTCAACTACCGCACGCCCGATCGTGGCGAAGACGTGAAGCCCGGTCTGGTGCTCGCGATCGAGCCCATGGTCACCGCCGGCGGAGATGCGACCTTCATCGAGGAGGACGACTGGACCGTCACGACGGTGGACGGTACGGACGGCTCCCATTGGGAACATAGCGTCGCCCTGCATGATGGGGGTATCTGGGTGCTCACCGCGCCCGATGGAGGAAGAGCCGGACTCGCCCCGTTCGGGGTAGAGCCTCGAGAGATCGGAAAGTAATGGCAGCGGCGAAGAGCAACACCAACTGGTTCGCGATCGGCGTCTCGATCGCCGTCGTCGTGGTGCTGGTGGCGATCGGCGGTCTCGTGGTGTTCCTCAACAACCAGGCCACCGCGCCCGGTGCGACGCCCAAGGCCAACGACACGTTCAACTCCGAGACCGGGGCGATCTCGTTCGGGGACGGCGAAGACACGATCGCGGTGTTCGTCGATTTCCAGTGCCCGGTCTGCAAGACCTTCGAGGGCCAGTTCGGTGGACAGCTGGAGGCTGCGGCCGCCGACGGTCGTATCACCCTCGAGTACCACCCCATCGCGATCCTCGACCGGTTCTCGCAGGGGACCGAGTACTCGTCGCGCTCGGCCGGTGCCGCGGTGTGCGTCGCCGAGTCGAACCCGGAGCTGTACCTCGACTTCGCCAAGACGCTGTTCGAGAACCAGCCCGCGGAGAACACCTCGGGTCTCACCAACGACCAGCTCGCGGGCTTCGCGACGCAGGTCGGCGCAGACGACGCCGTGTCGTGCATCACCGATGAGACGTACCGCAAGTTCGGGGCAGCCCAGGCGAAGTCGCACGAGATCGCGGGAACACCGACGGTCGAGATCAACGGAACGCGCCTCAACCTGCAGGACCAGGCCGACCTCAAGAAGTTCACCGACCTGATCAGCTGAGCCCGCTGCTCGTCCGCCGCGCGCGGTCGAGTTGCCGGATGGCTCCGGAGCGTCTAACATAGATCTTTGGTGCTTTGTGCCTTGATTCGGCGTGTCCGTCGGCGCAGTACCGCAATCCCATCACCCACCGCAGATCGACCGATCTGCAGAAGCGTCAGCGAGGCTATGGCTAAGAAAGACGGTGTCATCGAGATCGAGGGCGTGATCTCCGAGGCTCTGCCCAACGCGATGTTCCGCGTTGAGCTCAGCAACGGACACAAGGTCCTTGCAACGATCTCCGGCAAGATGCGGCAGAACTACATCCGCATCATCCCCGAGGACCGCGTGGTCGTGGAGCTCAGCCCCTACGACCTCACCCGCGGCCGTATCGTCTACCGCTACCGCTGATCGGTCGAGAAGTAACGGCCTGCCCCTGCCGGGGGCGGTACGAAGACAGCGAACAGGAAACATCATGAAGGTCAACCCCAGCGTCAAGCCCATCTGCGATCACTGCAAGGTGATCCGCCGTCACGGCCGCGTCATGGTGATCTGCAAGAGCAACCCGCGTCACAAGCAGCGCCAGGGCTGAGTCCCTGGCGGGCCCGCCGGTCTGATCGACGGGCCCGCGCTGTGCGGTATCGCTCACGCACATCTCACAACTGAATACACAACGGCAGGATCAGAACCCGCGCATGCGGGGGACACCTCGGGGCGGAGGCCCGGGCACCGATCCTGTTCCACACCTCCACAACACCCAGGAGAACCGCATGGCACGTCTTGCCGGCGTTGACATCCCGCGCGACAAGCGCGTGGTGATCGCCCTTACCTACATCTACGGCGTCGGCCGTACCCGCTCGGTCGAGATCCTCAAGGCGACGGACATCGACGAGAGCATCCGCGTGAAGGACCTCAGCGACGACCAGCTGATCGCCCTCCGCGACCACATCGAAGGCAACTACAAGGTGGAGGGTGACCTGCGCCGCGAGGTTGCAGCAGACATCCGCCGCAAGGTCGAGATCGGCTCCTACGAGGGCATCCGCCACCGTCGTGGTCTCCCGGTCCGTGGTCAGCGCACCAAGACCAACGCCCGTACCCGCAAGGGCCCGAAGCGCACCGTCGCAGGCAAGAAGAAGGCCCGCTAAGCGCGGCCCCAGGGACTAGGAGAACACTTTCATGGCTGCACCCAAGGCCGCCGCGCGCAAGCCGCGCCGCAAGGAAAAGAAGAACATCGCGCTGGGCCAGGCCCACATCAAGTCGACGTTCAACAACACGATCGTCTCGATCACCGACCCGTCCGGCGCCGTCATCGCCTGGGCATCGTCGGGTGGCGTGGGCTTCAAGGGCTCCCGCAAGTCGACCCCGTACGCCGCCGGCATGGCTGCCGAGTCCGCTGCCCGTCAGGCTGCGGAGCACGGCGTCAAGAAGGTCGACGTCCTCGTGAAGGGTCCGGGCTCCGGCCGCGAGACCGCGATCCGCTCGCTCCAGGCCGCAGGCCTCGAGGTCGGCTCGATCCAGGACGTCACCCCGCAGGCACACAACGGCTGCCGTCCGCCGAAGCGTCGCCGCGTCTGATTCGCGTGTCGAGCCGCTCGGTCCCTTCGCGGTCTGAGCGGCTCGACGCCCGCGTGCGGGCATCGACTTCCACAACTCAAAACCTCACCCCACCACATGTCATATAGCGGGCATGTGATCGAAAGGAACACAGAGTGCTTATTGCACAGCGTCCCACACTGACCGAGGAAAAGATCGTCGAGAACCGTAGCCGGTTCATCATCGAGCCTCTGGAGCCCGGCTTCGGTTACACGATCGGCAACGCGCTGCGCCGCAGCCTGCTGTCGTCGATCCCCGGTGCTGCTGTCACCAGCGTTCGCATCGACGGCGTGCTGCACGAGTTCAGCACCATCCCCGGCGTGAAGGAGGATGTCACCGAGATCATCCTCAACATCAAGCAGCTCGTCGTCTCGTCGGAGCGCGATGAGCCCATCACCGCGTACCTGCGCAAGACCGGTGCGGGCGAAGTCACCGCCGCTGACATCTCGGCTCCGGCCGGTGTCGAGGTGCAGAACCCCGAGCTCGTCATCGCGACGTTGAACGACACCGCGAAGTTCGAGCTCGAGCTCACCATCGAGCGTGGCCGTGGCTACGTCTCGGCGACGCAGAACCGCAACGAGTACGCCGAGGCCGGTCAGATCCCGATCGACTCGATCTACTCGCCGGTCCTCAAGGTCAGCTACCGCGTCGACGCGACCCGTGCCGGGGAGCGCACCGACTTCGACAAGCTCGTCCTGGATGTCGAGACCAAGTCGGCGATCAGCCCCCGCGACGCCGTCGCTTCGGCTGCGAAGACGCTCACCGAGCTGTTCGGTCTCGCCCGCGAGCTGAACGTCGAGGCCGAGGGCATCGAGATCGGCCCGGCGCCGGTGGAGGCAGTGAACTCCAGCGAGCTGTCGATGCCGATCGAGGACCTCGACCTGTCGGTCCGCTCGTACAACTGCCTGAAGCGTGAGGGCATCAACACCGTTTCCGAGCTCGTCGCCCTGTCGGAGACGCAGCTCATGAACATCCGCAATTTCGGCCAGAAGTCGGTCGACGAGGTGCGCGACAAGCTCATCTCGCTCGGTCTGTCGCTCAAGGATTCGGTGCCCGGTTTCGACGGCGCCCACTTCTACGGCGGCAGCGAAGACGAGTCCTTCTGATACCCGACCTTTCTGACCAGGAGTTAGACGATTATGCCCAAGCCCACTAAGGGTCCCCGCCTCGGAGGCGGCCCCGCCCACGAGCGCCTGATGCTTGCCAACCTCGCGGCGGCGCTCTACACCCACAAGTCGATCAAGACGACCGAGACCAAGGCGAAGCGCCTTCGTCCGCTCGCCGAGCGACTGATTACGTTCGCCAAGCGTGGCGACCTGCACGCGCGTCGTCGCGTGCTCTCGGTCATCGGTGACAAGGAAGTCGTGCACGTCCTGTTCTCCGAGATCGCGCCGCTCGTCGCGGACCGTGAGGGTGGCTACACCCGCATCACGAAGGTCGGCAACCGCAAGGGCGACAACGCTCCGATGGCCGTGATCGAGCTCGTCCTCGAGCCCGTCACCCCGAAGGCGAAGTCGACCAAGAAGGCTGCTGCTCCGAAGGCCGAGAAGCCGGCTGAGGTCGTCGAGGAGGCTCCCGCTGAGGAGGCTCCCGCCGACGAGACCGTCGAGGCCGGCGCCGAGTCGCAGGCCGAAGGCGAAGCCGCTGAGGCTGCTGCCGAGGACGCTGTCGAGAAGAAGTCCGAGTAAGCACTCGCTCACGAAGAAGCCCGCCGCCCTTTCGGGGTGGCGGGCTTCTTCGTGTTCCGGGCGACGTCGTCAGCGCGCGCGCAGATCCTTGCGCAGGATCTTCCCCGAGCTCGATTTGGGGATCACATCGATGAACTCCACTTGCCGGACTTTCTCGTGCGGTGCCACGTGCGCGGCCACGTGCGCCATGACCGATTCTGCATCGAGGTCGGCGCTCGGCTGACGGACGACGAACGCCTTCGGCACCTCCTGCCCGTCTTCATCGAAGGCACCGATGACGGCCGCATCGGCGATGGCGGGGTGCTCGAGCAGCACGGCTTCCAGCACGGCGGGTGCCACCTGATAGCCCTTGTACTTGATGAGCTCCTTGAGCCGGTCGACGATCCGGTAGATGCCGTCGTGCGTGACAGTCGCCACATCGCCGGTGTGCAACCAACCATCGGCGTCGAGCATCTCCGCCGTGGCATCCGGGCGATTGAGGTACCCGACCATCACCTGGGGGCCGCGCACCCACAGCTCACCGGGCTCGCTCGTTCCCGACTCGGGCACCGTGACGTCCTCGCCCGACTCGGGGTCGACGAGGCGTGCTTCCGTGTTCGGAACGAGGGGACCGATGCTCGAGCGGTCGATGTCGGTGCGTGTCTCGGAGGTGAGGTTCACGGCGGGACTGGTCTCGGTCATGCCGTAGCCCTGGGTGACGATACAGCCCAGCCGGGTGGCCACCGCCGAGGCCAGCGCTCCGTCGAGAGGGGCGGCGCCGGAGAAGATGACCTTCACAGAGGAGAGGTCGTACTGGTCGATGATCGGGTGCTTCGCAAGGGCGACCGCGATCGGGGGAGCGACGAACACCCACGTGGTGCGGTGCTCGGCGATGATGCGCAGGAACTCGGGAAGGTCGAACTTCGGCATCGTGACGAGTCCGGCGCGCTGTCGCAGTGCGAAGTTCAGCAGCACCGTCATGCCGTAGATGTGGAAGAAGGGCAGGACGGCGAGCACCCGGTCGCTCGCATCGACGCCGAGCACCGGGCCGCACTGCGACACGTTCGCGACCAGGTTGCGGTGCGTGAGCATCACGCCCTTCGGGCGTCCGGTCGTTCCCGAGGAGTAGGGGAGCACGGCGAGGTGGGTGGACGGGTCGAAGGACACAGCCGGTGCCGGGTGCCCTTCGCCGAGGAGCGCAGCGAGCGATGGGTGTCCGTCCGCGCCGTCGAGCACGATCACATGATCGGCGTCGAAGCCGAGCTTCTCGGCAGCGGCCTGAGCTCCGGGGAGGAGCGGGGAGACCGTCACGAGCCAGGTCGCGCCGGCATCTGTGAGCTGATTCGCGATCTCCTCCGCCGTGTAGAGGGAGTTGATCGTGGTGGCCGTCGCCCCCGCGCGGAGGATGCCGTGGAACACGGTCGCGAAAGCGGGGACGTTGGGGCAGAGCACCCCGACCGTCGTGCCGACTCCCACCCCACGCGCCGCGAGAGCGCCGGCGAACAGATCGATCTGCCCGACGAGTTGACGATAGGTCGTGGTCGCGCCGCTCACGCCGTCGACGAGCGCGACGGTGTCGAGTTCGGCGTCGGTGAGGTCGCCGAAGAGGAACTGGTGGATGGAGACCTCGGGGATCTCCACATCGGGATAGGTACTGCGAACCATGAGATCTCCTTCGATCCGGGCAGGCTGACGACGTCGTCGGATGCGATCCAGTGTCGCACACAATGGCACTGCGTCCCAGGGGAATGGCGTACGTCCGAGAGTCAGACGGCGGCGCGATACCGGGTGCTCGGGCGGCCCTTGGTCGAGTAGTCGAGGGAGCGCGTCGCACTGCCGGACGCGGCGAGGTGCTCGAGGTAGCGGCGGGCACTGACGCGCGAGATGTCGAGGTCTTCGCCGATCTCGGTCGCCGACGCATCGGGGCGGGCGACGAGGGCGGCGGAGACCCGGTCGAGCGTCTCCGCGCTGAGGCCCTTGGGCAGGCCGAGCCGCTGTCGGAAGGCGATGATGGCATCCGCCGCCTCCACGCGGCGGACCACGTCGTGCAGCTCGGTGTGATCGCGCAGCAGGAGCGTCGCGCCGATGCCACCGGTGCCCGCATCGCTTCCGGTGCTCCGGGCGACGAGCACGTGCGACCCCACGATCACCGGCCGTCCGGCCGACTCGCCCTCTCGGAGCACGGTCGTGAGCTCCTCGCCGAGCGCGTCGGCGGCGGGCTCACCGTCGAGGTCAGCCGCGTCTCGGCCCAGGAAGCGGGCGGCGGCGTCGTTCACGAGCGTGATCCGTCCGCCGTCGTCCACCGTGATGACCCCTTCGCTGAGACCGTGCAACGTCGTCTCCTGGTTCTTGACGAGGGCGGCGATCTGATGCGGCTCGAGACGGTAGATGCGCCGACGGATGATCGAGGTCACCCACGCGGATCCGAACACTCCGAGCACCGCGGCGGCCAGCATGGCGGAGATCAACCACACCAGGTTGGACGAGAACTCCTCGCTGAGCTCCGACTCGAGGATGCCGACGGACGCGGTGCCGATCACGTCGCCCTCGTCGTCGCGGATGGGCACCTTGACCCGCCAGGAGGTGCCCAGCGTGCCGGTCTGCGTGCCGACGTAGATCTCGCCCGAGAGCGGGATCGACGGGTCGGTGGAGACCTTCTCGCCGATGCGGTCGGGGTTCGGGTGGGAATAGCGGATGCCCTCTTCGTTGGCGACGACGACGTAGGCGAGATCGGATGCCTCGCGGATGACCTCGGCGATCGGCTGGATCACGGCGGACGGCTCGACGTCGTCGAAGGCCGCGTGCACCGTGGGGAGGGCGGCGACCGATTGCGCGACGGCCTGCATCCGATCCTTGTAGGCCTCGCGGAGCGCCTGTTCCTGGAACGCTCCGGCCACGATGCCGGTCGCCAGGGTCACCAGGAACACGATCAGCGCTTGCAGCACGAGCAACTGCACGCGGAGCGTCATCTTCGAGGCCACGTGCTCATTCTGGCCTCTCCACGAGTGGGGCGCGAGCGGGGTCGGGAGCCGCTCGCGACCAATAGTTCCGAAACTCCGACCAATGGTTTCCGAAGCTGGAGCACCGGTACTCCGACCTCCATGGTGGATCCACAGCATCACGAACGCTCAAGGAGGAGCGCACATGAAGAACGCACGCATCGGAACGTGGACCGCCCTGGCCGCGGTGGCCGCACTCACACTCACCTCGTGCGCCGGAGGCAGCGCAGCGACCGACGACGCGGGAGGGGAAGCGGAGGTCGCCGCGATCACCGACGTGTCGATCGTCGTGCCGGCGGACCCCGGTGGTGGATGGGATCAGACCGGACGTGCCCTCTCGCAGGTGCTCACCCAGGACGACCTCGTGACCTCCGCTCCCGTGACCAACGTCGGCGGTGCAGGCGGCACCGTCGGCCTCGCGCAGCTCGCGAACGAGAAGGACCCGAACACGCTGATGGTGATGGGTCTGGTCATGGTCGGCGCGGTCGAGACCAACGCCTCGGCGGTGCGGATCGAGGACACCACCCCGATCGCCCGGCTCACCGACGAGCCGCTCGTCGTGGTGGTGCCGGCCGACTCGAAGTACGACACCCTGGAAGACCTCGTGGACGACATCGTCGACAACGGCCAGTCCGTCACGATCACGGGCGGCTCCGCGGGCGGCGCCGACCACATCCTCGCCGGACTCATGCTCGAGGAGGCCGGGCTCGACGGCGCCGAGATCGCGGAGAAGCTCAACTACACTCCGAACTCCGGCGGCGGGGAGGCCGTTCCGCTCCTCATCGGCGGCAAGGTCGCTGCGGGCATCTCGGGGGTGGGCGAGTTCGCCCAGCACGTCGAGAGCGGCGCGCTCAAGGCCCTGGCGGTGTCCAGCGACGAGCCGGTGTCGCAGCTTCCCGATGTACCGACCATCACAGAAGAGGGTTACGATGTGGTGCTCACCAACTGGCGCGGGGTGATCGCTCCCGGCGGCATCTCCGACGGCGAGAAGGACGAGCTCGTGCGGGTGATCACCGAACTGCACGAGTCCGAAGCCTGGACGGAGCAGCTCGAGACCAAGGGCTGGACCGACGCGTTCCTGGTGGGCGAGGAGTTCGACGAGTTCCTCACGGGGAACATCGAAGAGGTCACCGCGACGCTGAAGAACATCGGTCTGGTGCAGTGACATGACGGTCCCCGCATCGTCGGGGACAGGGGAGCAGGGGGTGCGGGTCGACCACGGCGGTCGGCCCGCACGCCGCTCTCCCTCCGTCCCCGTCGGCGAACTCGTGTTCGCCGGAATCATGGTCGCGCTCGGTGTCTTCGCCGTCGTCGGCATCTTCCTGATCCATGTCCCCGTCGGCATGAAGGCCGGCCCCACGGTCTTCCCGATCTTCGTCTCCGTGATCCTGCTCGCCTCCGCGGTCGCTGTGCTCGTCGGCGTGCTGCGCGGGGAGCGCGGCGGTGCCGAGGAGGCGGAAGACATCGATGAGAGTCTGCCCACCGACTGGGTCACCCTCGCCAAGCTGGCCGGCCTCGTCGTCGCGCACCTGCTCCTGATCGAACCCCTCGGCTGGGCACCCGCTGCAGCCCTGCTGTTCGGCGGGGTGGCGTGGTCGCTCGCCGCCAAGCGGTGGTGGATGGCGTTCCTCGTCGGCATCGTCGTGGCGCTCGTGATCCAGGTCGTCTTCGGCGGTCTGCTCGGTCTGTCGCTGCCGTGGGGACCGGCCCTCGGCTGGCTCGGAAGGATGTTCTGATGGACAGCTGGACTCTGCTCCTGGAGGGCTTCGCGACCGCGCTGCAGCCCGAATACCTCGCGTTCGCCTTCCTCGGAGTCTTCGTGGGCACCGCGGTCGGCGTGCTCCCCGGTATCGGCCCCGCCATGACGGTGGCGCTGCTGCTGCCCCTCACCTACACGCTCGACCCCGCCGCCGCGTTGATCACCTTCGCGGGCATCTACTACGGCGGCATGTACGGCGGCTCGACCACGAGCATCCTCCTGAACACCCCGGGGGAGTCGGCCTCGATCGTCACGGCCATCGAGGGCAACAAGATGGCCAGGATGGGACGCGGTGCCGCCGCCCTCGCCACCGCCGCCATCGGATCGTTCATCGCCGGCACGCTGGCGACCCTCGGGCTGACCCTCCTCGCTCCGCTGCTCGCGCAGTTCGCGGTGAACCTCGGACCCGCCGACTACGTGGCCCTCATCGTGATCGCGTTCATCACGGTCGGTGCGCTGATCGGCAGCTCGATCTCGCGCGGCATGCTCTCGCTCGGCGTCGGCCTGTTCCTCGGGCTCGTCGGCACCGACTGGCTCTCCGGTCAGCAGCGCTACACGCTGGGCCTGCCCGCGCTCTCCGACGGCGTCGACATCGTGTTGGTCGCGGTCGGGCTGTTCGCGGTCGGTGAGACGTTCTACATCGCGGCCCGACTGCGACACGGCGGCATCGACGTGATCCCGGTCACCCGTGGGTGGCGGTCCTGGATGACGAAGTCCGATTGGCGCAGGTCCTGGAGGCCCTGGCTGCGGGGCACCGCGATCGGGTTCCCGATCGGGACGATCCCCGCCGGTGGCGCGGACGTGGCCACGTTCCTGTCCTACGCGACGGAGCGGAAGCTGTCGAAGCACAAGGACGAGTTCGGGCGCGGCGCGATCGAGGGGGTCGCCGGGCCCGAGTCGGCCAACAACGCCGCCGCGGCCGGTGTGCTGGTGCCTCTGCTCACCCTGGGCCTGCCGACCACGGCGACCGCGGCGATCATCCTCACCGCGTTCCAGTCCTACGGCATCCAGCCGGGGCCGCTGCTGTTCGAGAGCCAGTCGAATCTGGTGTGGGCGCTCATCGCGAGCCTCTACATCGGCAATGTCATCCTGATCGTGCTCAACCTTCCGCTCGTGGGCATGTGGGTGAAGCTGCTGCAGATCCCGCGGCCGTACCTGTACGCGGGCATTCTGCTGTTCGCGGTGTTCGGTGCGTATGCGCTGCACAGCTCACCGTCGGACATCGTGATCCTGCTGATCGTCGGCATCCTCGGTTACTTCATGCGCAGATACGGATACCCCGTCGCGCCGCTCGTGGTCGGGATGATCCTCGGACCGATGGCGGAGGAGCAGCTGCGCAAGGCACTGCAGCTGAGCCAGGGCGACCTGAGCACGCTGGTCATGCAGCCGTTCGCCGCCATCGCCTACGGGGTGCTCGCACTGCTGATCGTCGGGGGCCTGTGGCTGCGACGCCGTCAGCGCCGGTACGAGCAGGCTCTCACCGAGTCGATCGCCGTGCCGATCAAGGCCGACTCCGAGGTCTGATCCGGGAGCGGATTCGAGCGGACAGGAGGCCGCGAGTAGGCTGATCCGGTGAATGATGCCCAGGCTCCCGCACGAGGGCCTCGTGCCTACACGGCGTTCATCGGGATCGGCCTTCTCGCAGGCCTCCTCTCCGGTCTCTTCGGCGTGGGAGGCGGCACGGTCATCGTCCCGCTGCTGGTGCTCCTGCTGCACTTCGATCAGCGCCTTGCAGCCGGCACCTCGCTCGCTGCGATCGTGCCGACCGCCGGCGTGGGAGTGATCTCGTACGCGACGACCGGATCGGTGGCCTGGATCCCTGCGATCATCCTCGCCGCAGGTGCCGTGGTGGGGGCGCAGATCGGCACACGACTGCTGCCGCGCATCTCGCAGACCGCCCTGCGCTGGGGCTTCGTCGGCTTCCTCGTCGTCGTGATCGTCAGCCTCTTCCTCGTGATCCCGTCGCGCGATGCCGTGTTCGAACTCTCCTGGCTGAGCGGCCTCGCCCTCGTCGGAGTCGGCGTCGGCACCGGTATCCTCGCCGGGCTGATCGGCGTCGGCGGCGGAGTGATCGTCGTCCCCGTGCTGATGCTGGCCTTCGGCACGAGCGACCTGGTCGCCAAGGGCACCTCGCTGCTCATGATGATTCCGACGGCGATCTCGGGCACCGTGGGGAACTTCCGCAACCGCAACGTCGATCTGCTCGCGGCGCTGCTCATCGGCGTCTCCGCCTGCACGACGACAGCTCTCGGCGCGTGGCTGGCCACCATCGTCGACCCCACCCTGGGCAACATGCTGTTCGCGGCATATCTGGTCGTGATCGCGGCGCAGATGGCCATCAAGGCGATCAAGGGTCGTAAGCGCGCCTGAGCCCCGCGTGGATGAAAGGATCTTCATCCACGGCTCATCTGCGCATCATCATCGACGGGCATCATTGGGGACATGACCACCCCACGACGCCTTCTCGCCACCGGCGCGCTGATCGCGATCCCGGTCGCCTTCGCGGTCGGAAGCGTCGTGCTGGCGCAGATGCCGCCGTCACCGCAGATCCCCTCCGAGCCCGTCACGGTGCAGCTGGCACCGCCGGCGCCGAGCGAGGAACCGGCACCCGCACCAGCTCCGGTCGTACCGGCTCCCGCACCTGCCCCACCCCCTGCTCCGGCCCCTGCTCCCGCGCCACCAGCGCCGCCCGCAGGTGACGACGATGACGACGACGGCGGCGACGATGACTGATGCGCCCACGCTGCCCCTCGACCTCGAGGGCGCCGGCTCCGCGGCGCCGCGGAATGCGCGAGCGATCCCCCACGTCTCCGCATCGACCGGTGCGCCGCTGCGCACGCTGCGCCGCCGCACCCTGCCCGCGCGCTGGCGGATCACCCTGTGGATCATCCTCAGCACCGCGATCACGCTGCTCGCGGTCGGCATGATCGGTCGGAGCATCTTCCTCGCGGGTGTCGAGCAGTCGGCCAATGCGGAGATCGAGCAGGAGGCCGCGGAGTTCGCCCGTTTCGCGGAGGACGCCGCGGTCAGCGGCCACACCACCCCGGAGGAACTGGTCAGCGAGTACGTCGCCCGGCAGTCCGTGCACGAGAACGAGGTCGTCGTCGCGTCGGTCGGCGGCGAGGTGATCGCCGTCGCGAACGGACGGGTGGAGGCGACGGATCCTGCCGCGCTCTCCGCCGTGCCAGGGGGAGAAGCGCTCGTGACCGGTCTGCTCGGCCAGTCGGCGTCCTCCGGTGCGATGGAGGCGCCGGACGCGGGGCCCCTGCGCTGGGGGAGGCTGGAATTCACCGCAGGCGACCGCGCCGGTGCCGTCCTGATCGTGCAGTACACGCAGGAAGCGCGATCCCAGGTCGATGCCGGGTTCACCACGATCGCGTGGGTCGCGTTGATCGGCATCGTGCTCAGCTCAGGCGTCGCCTGGCTCGTGGCCGGCCAGATCCTCGCCCCCGTGCGTGAGGTCTACCGCGTCGCCCGCGACATCGGCGAGCACGATCTCTCCGCGCGGGTGCCGGTCGACGGGACGGATGACATCGCCGCCGTGGCCACCACCTTCAACCAGATGCTCGACCGCCTCGAAGCCGTGCACGCCACGCAGCAGCGGTTCGTCGACGACGCCGGGCACGAGCTGCGCACGCCGATCACGATCGTCCGCGGGCAGCTGGAGCTCTTGAGCGAGGAGCCGGAGGAGCGGGCGGCGACCCTGCGACTCGTGAGCGACGAGCTCGATCGGATGAGCCGCATCGTCACCGACCTGCTCGTCCTCGCCCGTGCCGAGCAGCCCGACTTCGTGCGCGTCGCCGACTGCGACGTCGCCGCCCTCACCCTCGACATCGAGGCCAAGGCGCAGAACCTCGGTGATCGCCGCTGGCAGCTCATGGAAGTGGCGGAAGGCACAGCGCCTCTCGACCCGCAGCGGGTCACCCAGGCCGTGCTGCAACTCGCGGCGAACGCGGTGCAGGTCACGGAGCAGGGTGACCGCATCCTGATCGGCTCGCGCTTCGACGGCGAGGGCGGCGAACGCCGACTGCGGCTGTGGGTGCGCGACAGCGGCCCCGGGGTCGCAGCGGCTGACGCCGAGCGCATCTTCGAGCGTTTCGCCCGCGGAGACAGCTCCGGCGCACGCCGCGGTTCGGGCCTCGGACTCGCGATCGTGCGGGCGATCACCGACGGGCACGACGGCTCAGCCTGGGTCGACAGCGTCTTCGGGGAAGGGGCCACTTTCGGCATCGACCTCCCCGCCCCGACCACCGCCCCGACCACCGTGCGGCCACAGTCCGCATCAGAGAGGAGCGAGTGAGATGCGCAGCATCCTGATCGCCGAAGACGACCCGCACATCACCTCGTTCGTGCGGCGGGGTCTGCGCGCAGCCGGCTACGAGACAGCCGAGGCCGCTGACGGACACACCGCCCTGCTGATGGCGCGCAGCGGCACGTTCGACCTGGTGCTGCTGGACATCGGGCTCGGGGGCATGGACGGATTCGACGTGCTCGCCAACCTTCGTGGCGAGGGCGTCGCGACGCCGGTGATCATCCTCACCGCCCGCGATTCTGTCATCGACACCGTGCGCGGCCTGGAGAGCGGGGCCAACGACTACGTCACCAAGCCGTTCCAGTTCGCTGAACTCATCGCACGTGTGCGGTTGCGGATCGGCGACGGCGAGGGGCGGACTGCCGGTCCGGTGCTCACTCACGGCGATGTGCGGGTCGATGTGCGGGCCCGTACCGTCACGGTCGACGGAGACATGCGCGAACTCACCTCGCGTGAGTTCGCGCTGCTCGAGGTGTTCCTGCAGAACGCCGGTCAGGTGCTGTCGCGCGACCAGCTGATCGGTCACGTCTGGGGGATGGACTTCGATCCGGCCTCCAATGTGGTCGACGTGTACGTGCGGGCGCTGCGCGGCAAGATCGGCGTCGACCGCATCGAGACCGTGCGCGGGGCGGGATACCGGTTCCGATGAACACTCGTTCCGAGAACACGTCGCCCGTGGGGGAGGCGGTGGTCGAGCGGGCACGCTTCGCGACCATGCCGCCCGAGCGCCGACCGCTGCCCGTCGAACGCCGATCCGTGCGCCGGCGGCTCGGGCGCGCGGGTGCGCTCCGCGTGGTCGCGCTCGGGCTCGTGCTGACGGCCGGGGGCGCGATGCTCCTGGCCGCGCTGACCCGATCGCCGGGGAGCGGCGCGCCCACCCTGCCGATCGCGGTGACGCTCGCGGTCTTCCTGCTCGCCGTATGGGCATGGACCTCGACGCGTCTGGACGACACACTCGTCGCCTTCCTCGCCGCGATCGCCCTCATCGTCACCGGGGTACTGCCGGCACGCGACTTCTTCGCCTCGCTCGGCGACGAGACGATCTGGCTGCTCATCGGGGCGTTCGTGATCGCCTCCGCGGTGGCCACCTCGGGACTGGCCCTGCGTGGCGCCGCCCACCTGCTGCGATTCGCGCGGGGTCCACGGAGCCTGTTCCACCTCATGACGGTCGCGCTCACGCTCACCGCTTTCGCCGTGCCGGCGACGTCAGGGCGGGCGGCGCTCGCCGTCCCCGTGCATACCGCGGTCGCCACCGCGCTTCCCGGACGCGACAGGGTGATCCGTGCGCTGGCGCTCCTGATGCCGACCGTGGTGCTGCTGTCGGCTGTCGGCTCGCTGCTCGGGGCCGGAGCTCACATCGTCACGGACCAGCTGCTGCGCGCCGCAGGGGAGGAGGGCTTCACGTTCTCGAGCTGGCTCTGGCTCGGACTGCCGCTCGCCGTGGTGTCGTCGCACCTGGCGTGCGAGATCATCCTCTGGCGCTTCACCCGGAGCGAAGACCGCACCACACGTCTTCGACTGAGCACTGCGGAGATCGGCCGCTCCGCGTCGACGGCCGTGACCGGGCCGCTCAGCACCCTGGAGCGACGAGCTGCCCTGCTGCTGGGGGCGGTGATCCTGCTCTGGGCCACCGAGCCGCTGCACCATCTGTCGCCCGCCCTGGTCGCGCTCCTCGGGGCCGTCGCCGCCGTGACGCCGGGGATCGGCTGCCTGACGTTCCCCGCCGCGATCAAGCGCGTGCCGTGGTCGCTGCTGCTGTTCCTCGCGGCCACCCTCGCGCTGGCGTCCGCGCTCACCACCACGGGCGCTGCCGCGTGGCTGAGCTCGTCCGCGCTCGCACCGCTGCGTGGACTCGGCGCTGCAGGGGCCGTGGCCTTCGTGCTCGTCGTCATCGCGATCTCGACGGCGGCGCATCTGCTGATCCCCTCGCGGTCGGCCCGTTCCGCGGCGATCATCCCCGTCGTGGTCGCGCTCGCTCCCGCCCTCGGCGTCTCACCGATGGCTGCAGCCTTCGCCTCGACCGCGGCTGCCGGGTTCTGCCACACGCTTCCCAGTTCGGCGAAACCCGTCGCGATGTTCGCTGACCCCGACATCGTCAGCGGTGGTTTCAGTCCGCTGGATCTGCGTCGACTCTCGGTGGTACTGGCTCCCGCGATGTTCGTGCTCGTCGCGGTGTTCGCCCTCTGGGTATGGCCGTCGATGGGGCTGCCTCTGTTGCTCTGACCCGCAGCGTCCCGTTCACCCACCCGCTTCACTCCGCGTGCGCCGCCGGTGCACCGGTGCTCGTCGTGCCCGCACACCGGGCGCTCGTCGCCCGTTCGGGCGCAGAAGGAGGAATCATGTCCATCCACATCCCGCAGCGCATCCTGGTCGCACCCAGCGGATTCAAGGAGAGCCTGAGCGCCGAGGCCGTCGCGCAGGCGATCGCCGCCGGTGTGCGCCGGGTCATCCCCGGCGTGCAGGTGGACGAGTATCCGGTGCCGGACGGCGGGGAGGGCACGGCAGCCGCGCTCGCCGCGGCGACGGGCGGCGAACTCATCGCCGCCCGGGTGACGGGGCCCGTCGGCGACGCGGTCGATGCGCAGTGGGCGCGGCTCGGAGGGCGCGGCTCGGGAACCGCCGTGGTGGAGATGGCATCCGCCGCGGGGCTGCGACTCGTGCCGCGCGACCGCCGCGACCCCGGTGCGACCACGACCCACGGTGTCGGCGAGCTGATCGCGGCCGCGTTGGACTCGGGTGCCGAGCGGATCGTGGTCGGCTGCGGCGACTCGGGGACGAGCGATGGGGGCGCGGGCGCACTCGAAGCCCTCGGGGCCCGCATCCTCGATCGCGATGGCGCGCCGGTGGCTGCGGGCGGTCGGCACCTCCGGGACGCGGTGCACCTCGATCTGTCAGGCCTCCATCCGCGCATCGGCGAAGTCGAGATCGTGCTCGCGTGTAACATCCACAACGTGCTGTGCGGTCCGCGCGGCGTCGCCAGGGTGTTCGGACCGCAGAAGGGGGCGACACCGGAGCAGGTGGAGCAGTTGGCCGAGGCGCTCGACATCTGGGCTGCTCTCCTCGAGGAGCAGAGCCCGTTCGGTGCCGCGATGGATGTGCGCACCGGCGGAGGCACTGGCGCATCGGGCGGTCTCGGGGCCGGGCTGGCCGCAGTGCTCGGCGCCCGCCTCGCTCCGCGCTTCGAGGTGCTGCTGGACAGCGACCTGCTGCCGGAGCCGATCGACGGATTGATGGCCATGGCCGACCTGGTCATCACGGCGGAAGGCGCCATCGACTTCCAGACTCCGCGCGGAAAGGTGCCGGCCGAGATCGCCATGCGCGCCCGCGTCGCCGGCGTCCCCGTGCTCGGAATCGCCGGGTCTCTGGGCGTCGGTGCTCCGACCGTGCACGACATCGGCATCGACGCGATCGCCTCGATCCTCACCGTGCCGATGCCCCTCGAGCAGGCGGTGGAGCAGGGCGAGGCGTTGCTGCGAGACGCCGCGGAGCGCAGCATGCGGATGGTCCTGCTCGGATCGGCGATGTCGGCGCGGGCCGCCTGAAGCGTGCCCGAGCGCCGGCTGCGGGCCTGACGCACGGCGCGGCCTCGGTAGGATCGAGGGGTGGCAGTGAACCAAGATCTGGTCGGCCGGGAGTTCCCGCCGACGGCCCCGTACCTCGTCGGCCGGGAGAAGGTGCGCGAGTTCGCTCGTGCCGTCTTCGCCGACGCCCCGCAGCACACCGACGTCGAGGCGGCCCGCGCAGCCGGCTTCTCCGACGTCGTGGCGCCGCCGACGTTCGCGATGGTCATCCAAGACCTCACGCTTCAGCAGCTGCTGGGTCAGGAGGACTCCGGCATCGCGCTCGAGCGCACCATCCACGCAGAGCAGCGCTTCACCTACACGCGCCCGATCGTCGCAGGAGATGAGCTCACCGCCCAGCTGCGGGTCACCGGCATCCGCATGATGGGCGGGAACGCGATGATCACCAGCGAGGCCGAGATCACCGACCCGGCGGGAGCCCACGTCGTGACCGCCACCAGCGTGCTGCTCGTCGGAGCCGAGCCGAGCGCCGAGGAAGAGGGGGCCGCCTGATGGGCTACACCGTCGGAGACGTGGTCGCCGAGCGCACCGTGCACCTCACCCGCGAATCGCTCGTCCGCTACGCGGGAGCATCCGGGGACTTCAACCCCATCCACTACCGCGACGACGTGGCGGCCTCTGTCGGGCTCCCCGGCGTGCTCGCGCACGGCATGCTCACGATGGGCATCGCCTCGTCGGTGGTCGTCGCCGCACTCGCACCGGAGACGCGCATCCTCGATTACGGGGTGCGCTTCACCAAGCCCGTCGTGGTCGACCCGGTCGAGGGCGCCGATGTCACCGTCGTGGCCACCGTCGGCGCTGTCGACGAGGAGGTCGCCCGCATCGACCTCAAGGTCACGTTCGGCGACACCACCGTGCTCGTCAAGGCGCAGTTGCGCGTCGCCGTCTGATGAGGACGGTCTGATGCGGGAGATCGAGGCGGTCCGGCTCGCGGAGCTGACCACACTGCGCACGGGCGCGGCGCCGGAGCGGATGTTCGAGGCGACGACGACTTCCGGACTGGTCGAGGCTCTGCGCGAGACCTGGGCGCGGGGCGACGAGTGGTTCGTCCTCGGTGGCGGATCCAATCTCTTCGTGGGCGACGAGCCGTTCGAGGGCACGGTCATCCGCGTGCGCACCGAGGGCATCGACGAGCTGCCGTCCCCCCACGCGGGTCGCATCCGTCTGCGTGCGCAGGCCGGACACGGCTGGGACGACTTCGTCGCGTACGCCGTCGCGCACGGCTACGCGGGTCTCGAGGCGATGAGCGGGATCCCCGGTACCGTCGGCGCGGCCCCCGTGCAGAACATCGGCGCGTACGGCCAGGAGATCCAGGAGACGCTGGTCGAGGTCGAGCTGATCGACGAAGCGACCGGCGAGGTCTCGACCGTTCCCGCCGCGGAACTCGGGCTGGGCTTCCGCACCTCGGTGCTCAAGCATCACCACGGCAGCGTGCCGCTGCGCCGTGCCGTGATCCTCTCGGTGACCGTCGACCTGCTGGTCGCCGGTGAGCGCGTGGTGCGCGGCGAGCAGCTGCGTCGGGCGCTCGGCCTCACGGACGACACCCCGGTTCCGCTGGGCTGGGTGCGGGAGCGCATCCTGGCGACTCGGGCATCGAAGGGCATGCTGCTCGATGCGGACGACCCGGACACCCACGGTGTCGGCTCGTTCTTCCAGAACGCGATCGTGACGGCGACCGTGGCCGCAGCGCTGCCGCCGGAATGCCCGCGCTGGCCGGTCGCCCCCGACCTCGATGCCGTGACGGTCATCCCGCTCGCGTCCTACGACGGGCAGGTGCCGCTGTCGAAGCCGGCCGCCGTCTCCGACGTCAAGGTGAGCGCGGCGTGGCTCATCGAGCAGGCAGGCATCCGCAAGGGGTTCAAGCTGCCGCACTCCCGCGCATCCGTGTCGACGAAGCACGCGCTCGCTCTGACCAACCGAGGTGGCGCGACCGCTGGTGAGGTCGCCGAGCTCGCGCGGTTCATCCAGAGCAGGGTGCACGCCGAGTTCGGTCTCGTGCTGCAGCCGGAGCCCGTTCTCGTCGGCGTCGAGCTCTAGAGCGTCGAGGGGTAGGGCACGTCGTCGGTCGCGGCTACACTCGCGGCATGAGCGGACTGATCCCGTACCTGTTGTTCCCCGGCAACGCCGCAGAGGCGCTCGGTCACTATCGATCGGTGTTCGGCGGTGAGCTCCAGCTGCTCAACTATGCCACGGCAGGACGCCACGACGGTCCGGGCGACGCGGTCGCGCACGGACAGCTGAGCGGGCCGGTCGAGGTCGCCGGGGCGGATGCGGGTGCGGATGACGACGCGGTGCAGATGAGCGGCATGTTCCTCTCGCTCCTCGGCACAGCGGATGCCCTGACCCTCACCGACTGGTACGACAAGCTGGCGGCAGACGGACGAGTCATCGACGCGCTGCAGAAGCGTCCGTGGGGAGACTTCGACGGCACGCTCGTCGACCGCTACGGCGTCCGCTGGCTGATCGGCTTCCACCCCGAGGACTGAGGTGTGTCCCTGCCGAAGTAGGGACGAGACGACGGCAGGAAGATCAACACGACCGCCGTGGTGGTGAGGACGAGGGCCGCGAGGCCGACCGGGAACTCCCAGGTCGTGCCCGTTGCCGCAGGGACGTAGAGCGCGAGCGGGAGCGGGAACAGCACGGTCGCGTATCGGGCCCACGACTTTCCTCTTGTGACGAGCACGGTGATGGTCGCGTAGACGACCACCGGTACGAAGGGGAGCACACTGAGCAACGCTCGCCACTCTCCTCCCCAGTACCAGAGGAAGGGGGCGACCAGGAGCGAGGCGAAGAAGATCAGCACGGTCACCGTGATCAGGATGGCGAAGGCCACCCGCAGACTCACAGGCATCCCCTCACCCTCCACTTCGTCCCTCTCCATCCCCACACCTCCAGTATCCCCCCTCACCCCTCACCCCTCACCCCTCACCCCTCACCCCTCACCCGCGTCGAGACCCATCGTCGACGCCGAGACCCACGCCCGCAAGCGACTGCAGGAGTGGGTCTCGGCGAGTGCAATGGGTCTCGACGGGGGTGCCGGGGGTATGACGCGACTCAGGCGAACAGACGCTGCAGGCGCTGGACGCCCTCGAGCAGCTGCTCGTCGCCCAGTGCGTACGACATGCGGATGTAACCGGAGGGGCCGAAGGCCTCACCGGGCACGACGGCCACCTCGGCCTGGTCGAGGATGAGGTCGGCGAGCTCGAGCGAGGTGGTCGGCGTCACACCGCCCCAGGTGCGACCGAGCAGACCCTGCACGTCGGGGTACACGTAGAACGCGCCCAGCGGGTTCGGCACCACGAGGCCGTCGATCTTCGACAGCTCGGAGACGATGACCTGGCGGCGGCGGTCGAAGGCCTGTCGCATCTGCTCGGCCTCGTCCTGCGGACCGGTGAGGGCGGCGATCGCAGCCTTCTGGGCGACGTTGTTCACGTTGCTGGTGAGGTGCGACTGCAGGTTGCCCGCGACCTTGATGGCATCGGCCGGACCGACCATCCAGCCCACGCGCCAGCCGGTCATGGCGTAGGTCTTCGCGACGCCGTTGACCAGGATCGTCTGGCCGGCGACCTCGGGGACGGCTTCGACGATCGAGGTGGCCTTGACTCCCTCGTAGGTGAGGTTCTGGTAGATCTCGTCGCTGATGATCCAGATGCCGTGCTCGAGCGCCCACTCGCCGATGGCTCTGGTCTCCTCGGCGGTGTAGACGGAGCCGGTGGGGTTCGACGGTGAGACGAACACGAGTGCGGTGGTGCGGGCGGTACGAGCGGCCTCGAGCTGCTCGACCGTGACCTTGTACTCCTGGTCGGCGCCGGCGAAGACCTCGACGGGGGTGCCGTCGGCGAGGCGGATCGCCTCGGGGTACGTGGTCCAGTACGGCGCGGGCAGCAGCACCTCGTCGCCCGGGTTCACCACGGCCTGGAAGGCCTGGTAGACCGACTGCTTGCCGCCGTTGGTGACGATGACCTGGCTCGGCGACACCTCGAGGCCCGAGTCGCGGAGGGTCTTCGCCGCGATCGCCTCGCGCAACGCCGGGAGGCCGGGAGCGGGCGTGTACCGGTAGCTGGCCGGGTCGGCCAGAGCTTCGGCCGCCGCATCGACGATGAACTGCGGCGTCGCGAAGTCGGGCTCGCCGGCAGCGTATGAGATGACGTCCTTGCCTTCGGCCTTGAGGGCCTTGGCCTTGGCGTCGACCTTGAGGGTCGCGGACTCGGCGATGGCGGACAGCTTGCGAGAGAGAGGAGCGCGTTCGGTCACGATTACGAGCGTACTCGGGTCGGTGCGGCAGGAGAGGTGTGGGATGCCGCCAAGATCCGGAGTTCTTTCGGGTTCGGAAGGTCAGTCGGTCGTGAGTCCGTGGGCCTGCGCGACGGCCGGGAGCGTGATGCGTCCGCCCTGCACGTTCAGCCCCTTCGCGAGCGCCGCGTCCTCAGCCGCCGCACGCTCCCAGCCCTTGCCTGCGATCGCCGAGACGTAGGGGAGGGTCGCGTTGGTCAGCGCACGGGTCGCCGTCTCCGGCACCGCGCCCGGCATGTTCGCGACGCAGTAGTAGATCGAGTCGTGCACGGCGAACGTGGGGTCGTCGTGGGTGGTCGGGCGCGACCCCTCGAAGCATCCGCCCTGGTCGATCGCGATGTCGACGAGCACCGAGCCCGGCTTCATCGCGGCGACCATGTCGTCGGTCACCAGCTTGGGAGCGGCGGCACCCGGGATCAGCACGGACCCGATCACGAGGTCGGCGCTCTTCAACTCCTCGGCGATGTCGTAGCGGCTCGATGCGCGGGTCTCGAGAGCGCCGCCGTAGCGGTGCTCGAGCTCACGCAGGCGCGGCAGGGAGACGTCGATCACGGTGACCTTCGAGCCGAGTCCGAGTGCGTTCGCCGCGGCGTGCTCGCCCGCGACGCCGCCACCGATGACGACGGTCTTGGCACGCGGCGTGCCGGCGATGCCACCGAGGAGCATCCCTCGTCCGCCCTGAGACCGCAGCAGCGAATACGAGCCCATGGTGACCGACAGGCGTCCGGCGATCTCGCTCATCGGCACGAGCAGGGGCAGGCTGCGGTCGGGAAGCTGCACGGTCTCATACGCCACGGCTGTGGTTCCCGCGTCGACGAGGGCGGTCGTCAGAGCGCGGTCGGCGGCGAGGTGAAGGTAGGTGAAGAGGGTGAGGTCATCGCGCAGGAAGCCGTACTCCTGAGTGATCGGCTCCTTCACCTTGATGACCAGATCGGCCTCGCCCCACGCGTCGGCTGCGGTCGCCACGATGTCGGCGCCGGCCGCGCGGTAGTCGTCGTCGGTGATGCGCGAGCCGAGCCCTGCGCCGGACTGCACGAGCACCTGGTGGCCCTCGCGCACCAGGCGGTCGGCGCCGGCGGGGGTGAGGGAGACGCGGTTCTCGTTGTTCTTGACCTCGGTGGGGACGCCGATCTTCATTGATCCTCCAGGGTTCGATGCGGTGCGGCACTCAGGATCGCAGAAACATCGACGGAACAACAGAATCCGTGAAGATGATTCGCTCTGCACGCGGATCCTGAATAATGCTTCGTATGGAGACGACATCGGAGGCCCCGGAGCCGAATACCGTTCGGGCGCCGGCGCTCGATGCGGTCGACGCGAAGATCGTGCAGCTGCTCACGGCGGACGGCCGCATGACCAACGCCGAACTCGCCGGACGACTCGGCGTCGCCCCTTCGACGGCGCACACCCGCCTGCGCGCCCTGGTGGACCGCGGTGTGATCACGGGGTTCCACGCGAGTGTGGACGAGCGGATGCTGGGTGCCGGGCTGCAGGCTGTGATCGGCGTGACCCTGCGGCCGAGCGGACGGAGGGAGAGCATCGTCGAGTTCGCGGACCGCGTGCGCGTGCTGCCGCCGGTGATCCAGCTCTTCTTCCTCGGTGGCGACGACGACTTCCTGCTGCACATCGCGGTCGCCGACTCGTCGGAGATGCGTGAGTTCGTGCTCGAGCATCTCTCGGCGCAGAGCAGTGTCGCCTCCACGCGCACGAGCATCGTGTTCGACTATCACCGCAACTCGGTGGCCGCGTCCTTCCGCTGAGGCGCCGGAGCGTTCTCGTCAGGCGCCGTAGGAGGCGGGCAGGGCGCAGTAGTCCGCGAACCGCCGCTTCGGATGTGCCGGGTCGGAGACGTCGACGATCGAACCCGCCACGGTGTGGGGCGGTTCGTCGCCCGCCAACTGCCACAGGGCGTAGTTCCACATTCCCCTGGTGCGCTCGCCGATCAGGGCGGCTGGGCCGGAGACGAGCAGGATGTCGTCGCTCTTCGGTCCCTCCCGGAACGCGGTGACCACGCTGCGGAGCTCGGTCTCGTCGCCCTCTGCGGAGTGTTCGCGCACGACCTGCTGTCCCGACGCCGTCAGAGCGGTGGCGAGTTCGTCGCCTGCCTGTCGTGAGCGCTCGGCGTCCGCGCCGGCCACCGCGAGCAGCCGCCGCCCGCGCGGGTAGAAGTGCAGGAACTCGGTGGCGATGTCCGCCCAGACGTCGGTCATGCCTCCAGGCTACGCCCGCGTGGCCGCCTCGGCTCCGGACGCGGGAGAGTCCCGGGCCGCAGCTGCCTGCCGCCCGGGACTCGTCCACTCGTGCTCAGTCCTCGTCGATCAGGTATCGGCTGTAGGCGCCCAGCGTGAGGAAGGTCGGGAACTCCTCCTGCAGGGCGACCTCGCGGAAGATCTCCGCTGCGTCGTCGTAGCGGTCGCCGTGGCTGCGGGTCGCCTGTGCGAGCACCTGGTCGATCAGCCCCTCGATGTACTCCGCCGTGATGGGGGTGCCGTCCTGCGTGGTGCGGTCCTGGTGGATCCACTGCCACACCTGTGAGCGGCTGATCTCCGCGGTCGCGGCATCCTCCATGAGGTTGTCGATCGCCACAGCGCCGAGCCCGCGCAGCCAGGCCTCCAGGTAGCGGATGGCGACCGACACGTTGTCCCGCACACCCTGGGCGGTGATCGGGCGGCCGATGTGCAGGTCGAGCAGGTCGCGCGCCTCCACGTGCACGTCGTCGCGCTGGCGGTCGACCTGGTTCGGGCGGTCGCCCAGCACGGCGTCGAACTCAGCCTGCGCCGTGGGGATCAGGTCGGGGTGCGCCACCCACGTGCCGTCGAAGCCGTCTCCGGCCTCGCGCTTCTTGTCGGCAGACACCTTCTCGACCGCACGCGCCGTCACCTCGGGGTCGCGGCGGTTCGGGATGAACGCACTCATGCCGCCGATCGCGAAGGCTCCGCGCTTGTGGCACGTCTGCACGAGCAGGTCGGTGTAGGCCCGCATGAACGGCACCGTCATCGTGACCTCGCTGCGGTCGGGGAGCACGAAGCGCGCCCCACGGCCACGGTAGTTCTTGATGATCGAGAAGATGTAGTCCCAGCGCCCGGCGTTCAGGCCCGCGCAGTGGTCGCGCAGCTCGTACAGGATCTCGTCCATCTCGAACGCGGCGGGCAGCGTCTCGATCAGCACGGTGGCGCGGATGGTGCCGTGCGGGATGCCGATGTACTCCTCGCTGAACGAGAAGACGTCGTCCCACAGCTTCGCCTCTTCGCTCGACTCCAGCTTCGCGATGTAGAAGTACGGGCCTCGCCCGGCCTCGATCAGCGCCTGTGCGTTGTGCAGGAAGTAGAGACCGAAGTCGACCAGCGACCCGGATGCCGAGGTGCGACGGCCGGCCCGGTCGATGAAGGCGACGTGCTTCTCGGGCAGGTGCCAGCCGCGGGGGCGCATCACGATCGTGGGCGTGCGCTCCGCGGTGACGCGGTACTCCTTGCCGGGTCCGGATTCGGAGGCGGGGGCGGTGAAGGAGAGTTCTCCTCGGATCGCGTCCTTGAGGGAGAGCTGACCCTCGATGACGTTCTTCCAGGTGGGGCTCGTGGCGTCCTCCTGGTCGGCGAGCCAGACGCGGGCGCCGGAGTTGAGCGCGTTGATGGTCATCTTCGGGTCGGTGGGTCCGGTGATCTCCACGCGGCGGTCCTCGAGGCCGGGCCCGGCACCGGCGACCCGCCAGTCCCGGTCCTCGCGGATGTGGGCCGTGTCGTCGCGGAACTTCGGGTCGTGCCCGTTGCCGATCTCGAAGCGTCGGCGCATCCGGTCGGCGAGCCGGTCGTGACGGCGGGACGCGAACCGATGGTGCAGCTCGGTGAGGAAGGCGATCGCCTCAGGCGTGAGGATCTCCTCGTAGCGGTCGCGGATGGGGCCGGTGACCTCGATCGCCGGACCCTGCTGGGTCGTCTGGATCGGTGCCGTGGTGGTCGTGGGAGCGGTCATGATGAGTCCTTGTACGTCGGTGTCCTCATCCGCCGAGACCCACGGTGGTCGCCGAGACCCAACGCTGCAGACGATCGCGGCGGTGGGTCTCGACGGCGGGGATGGGTGTCGGCGAGACGGGAACGAAGTGGGGATCAGTGGAACTGCGCGGCTTCGGTGGAGCCGGCGAGGGCGAGCGTCGCGCTGTCGGGGTTGAGCGCGGTGGAGATGACGTCGAAGTAGCCGGTGCCCGCCTCGCGCTGGTGCTTGGTGGCGGTGTAGCCGTCCGCCTCTGCGGCGAACTCGGCCTCCTGCAGCTCGACGTAGGCGCTCATGGCGCGATCCGCGTAGCCGCGGGCGAGGTCGAACATCGAGTAGTTCAGGGCGTGGAATCCGGCCAGCGTGATGAACTGGAACTTGTAGCCCAGGTCAGCCAGCTCCTGCTGGAACGTCGCGATCTCGGCGTCCGACAGGTGCTTCTTCCAGTTGAAGCTCGGCGAGCAGTTGTAAGCCAGGAGCTTGCCGGGGAACTGTGCATGGATCGCCGCGGCGAACGAGCGGGCGAGCTCGATGTCGGGCTCTCCCGTCTCGACCCACAACAGGTCGGCGTAGGGGGCGAAGGCGAGGCCGCGGCTGATGACAGACTCCAGACCGGGGCGGATCCGGTAGAACCCCTCGGTGGTGCGCTCGCCGGTGGTGAACTGCTGGTCGCGCTCGTCGACGTCGCTGGTGAGCAGGTCGGCGGCGAGGGCATCGGTGCGGGCGATGATGACGGTCGGGACGCCGGCGACGTCAGCGGCGAGACGGGCCGCGTTCAGGGTGCGGATGTGCTGCTGGGTGGGCACGAGCACCTTGCCACCGAGGTGGCCGCACTTCTTCTCGCTCGCCAGCTGATCCTCCCAGTGGATGCCGGCGGCACCGGACTGGATGAGCGACTGCGCGAGTTCGTAAGCGTTCAGCGGTCCGCCGAAGCCGGCCTCGGCGTCGGCGACGATCGGGGCCAGCCAATCCTGCGTGGTCTCACCCTCGGCGTGCTCCAGCTGATCCTGGCGGATGAGCGCGTTGTTGATGCGGCGCACGACCGCCGGCACCGAGTTCGCGGGGTACAGCGACTGGTCGGGGTAGGTCTGACCGGCGAGGTTGCCGTCGGCGGCGACCTGCCATCCGGAGAGATAGATGGCTTTGAGGCCGGCCCGCACCTGCTGCACGGCCTGACCTCCGGTGTAGGCGCCGAGCGCCCGGACGTAGTCCTCGGTGTGCAAGAGGTTCCAGAGGTTGTCGGCCCCGCGGTGAGCGAGCGTGGCCTCTTCGCGAACCGATCCACGGATGCGGATCACATCCTCGGCCGTGTAGGTGCGCTCGACACCGTCCCACCGGGGATCGGTATCCCAGATCTCCTGGAGCTCGGCTGCCGTCTGAACCTGGTCGCCGGCTCGCAGACCGGCGGGGCGGGGCGTCGGGGTGTTGGCGGTGTTCGTCATGGTGTCTCCTCGGTGGATCCGGCTGCGGTGCCGGAGTGGCGTGGTTCCACTGTGAGTGAAGTTCACGAGCTTGGCCGACCGATTCCGGGGAGAAGATCGGTCGAAATTCTGTTTCTGTGACAGAATCGCCCGCATGAGCACCATCGACGCTGCAGAAGAGACCGACGCCCTCACGATCGGCCGCCGCATCCGCCAGCTCCGTACGGCGAAGGGGATGACCCTCGACGACCTCGCCTCCGCCGTCGACCGGGCGCCGAGTCAGATGTCGATGATCGAGACCGGCAAGCGCGAGCCGAAGCTCACGCAGCTGCAGGCGATCGCCCGGGCTCTCGGGGTCACGATCGACGCGCTGCTGGAAGGCGAGCCGCTCGACGAACGCAGCGCGGTCGAGATCGCCCTGGAGCGGGCGATGAAGGGCCAGACGTTCCAGGCCCTGGGCATCGAGCCGTTCCGCATCGCGAAGAGTCTGCCCACGGATGCGCTGAAGGCGCTGCTCGCTCTGCACGGCGAGATCGACAGGCTCAAGGACGAGCGGGCCGCGACGCCCGAAGAAGCTCGCCGGGCGAACGTCGAGCTGCGGCACCTGATGCGGCGGCAGGACAACCACTTCGCCGACCTCGAGACGAAGGCCGCCGAGATCCTCGCCGCGGTCGGTCACCCCGGCGGCCCGCTGACGCAGCGCACCGCATCCGAGATCGCCGCCTACCTGGGCTTCACCCTGCACTACGCCCCCGACCTGCCGCAGACCACTCGCAGCGTCGCCGACCTCGCCAACGGCAGGCTCTACCTCTCCAGCAGTGTGCCGGCGAAGGGCGATGCCCGCACCGCGGTGCTGCAGGCGCTGTCGAGTCGCATCCTCGGGCACTCCGAACCACGCAGCTACGCCGAGTTCCTGCGTCAGCGCGTCGAGACGAACTACCTCACCGGCGCCCTGCTCATCCCGGAGGCGCACGTCGTCCCCGCCTTGAAGGACGCCAAGCAGCGGAGGGCGATCTCGATAGAAGACCTGCGCGACGGATACTCGGTGTCGTACGAGACGGCGGCGCACCGCTTCACGAACCTCGCGACCCGGCACCTCGACATCCCGGTGCACTTCCTCAAAGTGCACGAGTCGGGCACCATCACCAAGGCGTACGAGAACGACGACGTGAACTTCCCGACCGACCGGCTCGGGGCCATCGAGGGGCAGATGTGCTGCCGCCGGTGGACCTCGCGCGTGGTGTTCGACGAGGACGACCGCTTCAACCCCTACTACCAGTACACCGATACCGGCAACGGCACTTACTGGTGCACCGCGCGGGTGGAGTCGTCGAGCGAAGGGCTGCACTCGGTGAGCGTGGGCGTGCGCTTCGACGACACGAAGTGGTTCGTGGGTCGCGACACCTCGCACCGCGGCGTGTCGAAGCACTCGGTCGAGGTGTGCTGTCGTCGGGCTCCCGCGGACCTGGAGGACCGCTGGCGCGAGAACTCCTGGCCCAATGTGAAGACTCCTCGCACACTGCTGGCGACTCTGCCCACAGGAGCCTTCCCGGGCGTCGACACCACCGACGTGTACGAGTTCCTGGAGGCCCACGCACCGCGGTGAGACCCCGGTCGATACGCTCAGTCGATGAGCAGCGACGTCTTCCCCGGTCCGTTCGGCCCGATGCCCGAGGCAGGGTCCGCCGCGATCATGTGGATGCCGTCGCCGTCGGATGCGCGGAGATCGGTGCGGTTCGTCGACGGCTTCGAACTGTTCGCCGGGTTCGCCCGGAGTCAGGGCGCGGACCCGAATCTCCTGGCCGACGACCTCGCGGCGACGTGGGATTTCGTGGCCGCGCATCATGCGATCCTCGACAGCGCCGACCTGGCCGCTGCGGCGGCGCGTTTCGTGGGCAACGTCATCGCCATGGTGCATCCGGCAGCGACATGGCGGATGGCGGCCGAGCCCGAGATAGGGACGAACACCCTCTCCATCCCGGTCGAGGCGCTCGTGCAGGGGATGGTGCGGCAGCCCGACCAGCGCGAAGCCTTCCTGCGGATGATCGAGTCGTGGGATCAGGACGACCTCGACGACCAGGAGGTGAGGGCGCTGTCCGCCGAGGCGCCCGAGCGCACCGCCGTGCTCCCTGCGAGCGCCTACGTCCGTCCCGCTCTCCCGCTCCTGCTCTTCCGCGACGACCGGGGCGAGGTCATCCGCTACGGACGCCGCTGGTCCGAGGGTGCCCCGCCGGAGGAGGCCTACTCCCGGGAATCGCACCCGGAGCGCTTCGAACCGTTGCTTCTCGTGGTCGAAGCCCTCGTCGAACACCTTCGTGCCGGGTACGAAGTCGAGGTGCGGCGTGAGCGCGATGAGGGAGGTGCCGAATGCATCGTGCTCGACCCCGCGGTCGGAGCGGCGATCAGCATCGCTCCGATGCCTCCCGTCGTCCGCGTCGAAGCCGGGGCGCTCTTCCATGCGATCGTCCCGTTGTGCGTGTGCGACGCCTGCGACGAGACTGCCGAAAGCGCGGCGGACGAGATGGAGCGGATCGTGCTGTCCGTCGCCTCAGGCGGGTTCCGGGAGAAGTACCCCGTCGGGCGACGCGCCTGGCTGTACACGGAGGTGCGGTCCCCCGACGGGGAGCGTCGGGAGACCGCCGCGGGTCCGGCCCCGGAGCTGACCGCGGACGAGCGGGAGCGCGTGACGTCGCTGTTGAGCGGACTCGATGGCGGCTGGTGGCCGGCCTGGCCCCTCCGCTCGACCTCGGTCTGACCTCCGGTCTCCGCTGTCCTCATGGGCGGAGGCATGGTGCGCCCGTCATGCCGTTCGTCAAAACTTAGTTTGATCTTGCTTAGTCAAGATTGACTATGTTACTTTCATCGAGCCATCAACGACGAACGGCCGAGAAGGGACCCTCATGGCTACTTCCCCTGCGGAAACCCGATTCCGCATCACTGCCACCCTGACGTGCGTTCTCGCCGCCACGCTGACGCTCGGAGCATGCTCCGCGCAGACGCCAGGCGGCGATACCGCCCCCACGAGTGCGAACGACAGCGACGCCTGCAAGCGGAATCAGGATGCCGGCACCATCACCTACATCTCCGGTTACGGCTACTCCGCCAGCGCCGGTCAGCTCGATGTGTTCCTCGCCGAGGAGCTGGGCTACTTCGACGATCTGTGCCTCGATGTCGAGATCAACGCCTCAGGGGCGAACGGGCAGCAGCTCGTGGCTTCGGGGCAGGCGCAGTTCACCGCGCTCGGCTCCGCGTCCGATGTGATGCTGGCGGCCGCCAACAGCAAGAACCTCACGGCGGTCGCCACCTACGGCACCACCCCGCCGTTCTCCATCTTCGGCAACGAGAAGCTCGAGAGCCTCAAGGACCTCGAGGGCGGATCGCTCGGGTACTTCATCAACCTGACACCGATCGCCTCGGCCATGCTCGACGAAGCCGGGGTCGACGTCTCGAAGGTCGAGATGGTGAAGATGACCAACTACGACCCGACCGTCGTGGTGCGCGAGCAGGTCGACGCGATCGTCGGCTACGCCTCGAACCAGCCCCAGTCGCTCAAGGCACAGGGCATGCCGTTCAGCGAGTTCCTCCCCTCCGACCTCGGCGTCGAGGGCACGTACAACGTGATGGAGGTCAACTCCCGGTTCCTCGATGAGCACCGCGAGGTCGCCGCCGACTTCATGCGCGCGAGCCTCAAGGCGCTCCAGTACTGCCTCGACGAATCCGATGCGTGCATCGACAAGCTGGCGAAGCTGGCCGAGGACAACGGGCAGGGAGCCGCGTTCCCGCGCGAGCAGCTCGCCCGCACGTGGGAGGTGGAGTCCGCCTGGGTGCGCGAGAGTGCCGGCGGCAACCCCGGCGTGCAGAACGAGTCCATGTGGGAGCCCGAGTACGCCCTCGTGAAGAAGTACGGCGACGTCAAGGAGCTGCCCGCGATCGCCGACATGATGGACGCCGACCTGGTCGCCGACCTCTACGACGGTGACACCCTGATCTGGAAGGAGAAGTGATGACGGTCGCACACGGTGCCGGCGTCGAGGTCAGGAACGTCTCGAAGTCCTTCGGCGTCGACGGCGCGAAGGTCACCGTGCTCGATGACGTGAGTCTCACGATCGGGATGGGCGAGTTCGTCTCGGTGATCGGGCCCAGCGGTTGCGGGAAGTCCACGCTGCTCAAGGTGGTCGCCGGGCTCCTCGACGCCGACTCCGGCACCGTCACGATCGACGGCGAGAGCGTCAGGGCGGCCTCGCGTGACAAGAAGATCGGACTCGTGCCGCAGTCTCCGGCGCTGCTGCCGTGGAAGACGGTGCGCGAGAACGTCGAGCTCCCCGTGCGGATCAACCGCGGGGCCAACGGCGACCGTGCGCTCCGCGACCCGGCCGAGCTGCTGTCGACCTTCGGCCTCGGCCATGCGCTGAAGAAGTACCCGGGGCAGCTCTCCGGGGGTATGCAGCAGCGCGCCGCGATCGCCAGGGCGTTCGTGTTCGACCCGGCGATCATGCTGATGGACGAGCCGTTCTCCGCCCTCGACGAGATGAACCGGGACCTGCAGCGGATCGCTCTGCTGGACTTCTGGCAGTCGAACCGCAAGGCCGTGATGTTCGTCACGCACTCCGTGCCGGAGGCGATCATGCTCTCCGACCGCATCGTGGTCATGGCCGCGCACCCCGGACGCATCGCCCAGGTGATCGACGTGAACCTGCCGCGACCGCGTACCGAAGAGGCCTACGCGACGGACGAGTTCCGCGAACTGGAAGCAGTCGTGCGCGGTGCGCTGCGCGCGCAGACGGAGAAGGCCCATGTCTGAGCTGACGATGAGAGACACCACCGCGACGATCGCGACCGCCCGTCTGAAGGGCCAGCCCCGCAGCGGCGCTCCCTCCTGGCTGCGGTGGGGATCGTGGGGCCCCACCCTGATCACCTTCGTGATCGCCGCGCTGCTGTGGCAGCTGGTGGCCTGGACCAATCCGTATGTTCTCCCGACGCTGGAGGCGATCGGTACCAGCCTCGTCGACGACGCCGGCATGTACTGGTCGAACTTCCTCGTCACGCTGCTCGAGGTCGTGGTCGGTGCCTCCGCCGGCATCCTCGCCGGGTTCCTCCTGGCTGTGGTGATGGCGGAGTTCCAGATCATCGAGCGGGCGGTCATGCCGCTCGTGATCATCGTGATGGTGACCCCCATCGTCGCGATCGCCCCGGCGCTGGTCGTGGCGTTCGGCTTCGGCATGGTGCCGAAGTTCATCGTGACCGGCCTCGTGGTGTTCTTCCCGATGCTCGTGAACTCCCTCGCCGGGCTCCGCGACGTCGACCAGAAGGCCATGGACGTGTTCAAGACGCTGCATGCCTCGCGGTGGGAGATCTTCCGCGAACTGCGCTTCCCCGGCAGCATGCCGTACGTGTTCGCCGGCCTCCGCATCGCCCTGCCGCTCGCCGTGGTCGGCGCCGCGGTCGCCGAGTTCGTCGCGGCGGGGCAGCAGGCCGGCCTCGGCTCGCTCGTCACCACCTCGGCCGCCCAGGCGAACCTCCCCGTCACCTGGGCCAGCATCGCCCTGCTGTGCCTGCTCGGCGTGCTCCTCATCATCGTCCTCGCCCTGGTGCGCAAGCGCGTGCTCTGGTGGAGCGACGGCGAGGTCACGGCCAAGGGCTGACGCGGCGCCCGCCTCCCGGGACGGGATCCCCCACCCGTCCCGGGGTTCCTCCGGCGTGCCCGGAGAACAGCCCAGATCCACCCGAACCACCCACAAGGAAGGCACCCGCACATGACCGATCAGAACACCGTCAAACCGCTGCGTCTCGGCCTCTTCGAGAACGCGCAGGCGAACGACTCCGGCACCGCGACCTGGCGGCACCCCGACAACGGGCGCTACCTGTTCGACAAGCTCGAGTACTGGCGCGACACCGCGCGCATGGTCGAGGACGCCGGGTTCGACTTCCTTTTCCTCGCGGATGCCTGGGGCTGGGCCGACGTCGCGGGTGAACGCCCCGACATCTGCTCCGTCGAAGGCCTCGATCTGCCCCGGCTCGACCCGGCGATCATCCTTGCCGCACTCATCCCCGAGACCACGCGACTGGGGCTCGTCGCCACCGGATCCACGCTGCTCGAGCCGCCCTATTCCTTCGCCCGCCGCATGGCGACGCTCGACATCCTCTCGGGCGGACGCATCGGCTGGAACGTGGTCACCACGGGCACGGCCGACACCGCGGTGCAGGGCTTCGGTGTGCCGATGGTCGGCCACGACGAGCGCTACCTCATGGCCGACGACTTCATGCAGGTCGTCTACAAGCTGTGGGAGCAGGCCTGGGAGGAAGGCGCCCTGGAGCGCGACAAGGCCGGTCGCTTCGCCGACCCGTCCAAGGTGCACCGCATCGCGCACGACGGTCCCTATTTCCGCTCGCACGGCTACGGCAACACCTCGCGCTCGCCGCAGGGGACGCCGGTGCTGTTCCAGGCCGGGGCATCGCCCGCCGGTCGCGAGTTCGGCGGCAAGCACGGCGAGGCGATCTTCGTCGGCAGCGGTTCGGTCGAACAGCTCAGTGCGCACTCGAGTGCGATCCGCGAGGAGGCCGTCAAGAACGGTCGCGGGGCCGACGAGGTCAAGATCATGTCGGCGTTCGCCGCGGTCGTCGGCAGCACCGAGGAGGAGGCCCGGCGCAAGTATGCCGAGGTCGCCGACGCGCAGAACCCCGATGTCACGGTCGCCTCCTACGCATGGTTCACCGGTCTCGACCTCTCGGCGTACGCGCCGAACACGCCGATGTCGGAGCTCAGCACCGAACTCTCGCAGACGCAGGTCGCCCGCTTCGCGGACAAGACCGTCGGCGATGTGCTGGGGGATTGGCACGCGCACGGCGTCGGAGCCCGCCCCATCGTCGGCACCCCGGAGCAGGTCGCTGACCGGATGATCGAGCTCGCCGACGGCGCCGACCTCGACGGGTTCCTGTTCGCCCCCGTCATCCCGCCGGCCTCGACCGTCGACTTCATCGAGCACGTGCTGCCGATCCTCAAGGAGCGCGGCGCGATCGCGGAGCCCTCGTCCGAGCCGCAGTCGCTGCGCGAGCGCCTGATCGGCACGCCCACCCCGGCGCTCGCCGAGTCGCACACGGGCTCGCAGTACCGGCGGACGATGTCGCGTGTCTGACACCCTCGCCGGCGTCGCCGTGGTGGGGAGCGCGAACCTCGATCTCGTGGTCGAGGTCTCGCGCCCTCCGCTCGTCGGTGAGACGCTCCTTGGCCGTGCCGGTGGTCGCTTCTCGGGCGGCAAGGGCCTGAACCAGGCCGTCGCCTCCGCCCGCAGCGGGGCGTCCACGCGGTTCTGCGGGGTCGTCGGAACGGACGAGGCCGGCGACGTGCTGCAGCGGACGCTGGCGGATGCCGGAGTAGAGGCGGCCCTGCGCCGAAGCGCCGTCGCCCCGACCGGTGTCGCCCATGTGCTGGCCTTCGACGACGGGGACAACAGCATCATCGTGGCGGCCGGCGCGAACGGGGAGCTCGGCGCCGATGACGCGGTCGCCGGGGTCGAGGGCGCCGCGGTCGTCCTCGCTCAGCTGGAGATTCCTCTCGCGAGCGTGGCGGCGGCGCTGCGGGCCGGCCGCGCAGCGGGAGCGCTCACGATCCTGAACGCCGCACCCGCACACGCGGCGACGATCGGGATGCTCGCCGACGTCGATGTGCTGGTCGTGAACGAGACCGAGTGCGCCGAGCTCGGCGGCATCGACCGGCTGTACGCCGCCGGTGCCGGGCTGGTGGTCCTCACCCGAGGTGCCGGGGGAGTGACGCTGCACCGGGCCGGAGACGACCCGCTGCACGTCGACGCCTTCCGGATCGATCCGGTGGACACGACCGGCGCCGGTGACGCGTTCTGCGGGGCACTGGCAGCTGCGCTCGCTCAGGGGGCTGCCATCCAAGCGGCGCTGATCCGCGCCTGCGCTGCCGGCGCTGTCGTCGCCCAGCACCGCGGCGCGACGACGACTGCTCTCTCGCCCACCTCGATCGCGGCGCTCGTGGCGTCGCGCTGAGGTCAGTCCGAGGCGGCAGCGTCAGCCGTCGCCGCGCTCTCGGCCGTCTCGCCGGCGAAGGTGTACTCGCCGTCGCGCAGACGATCCAGCAGGTCGAGCAGCCACTGCTTCTCCGCAGTGAGACGCGCGGTGGAGAGGTCGAAGATCTCCCGCACGTACTTCGGGGTGGTCTCGGAGCGCAGGGTGTCCTGCACATCGAAGCCGTTCTGCGTGATGATCGCGTCGCTCTTGATGAGGCGGTGCTCGAGGCCGGCGATCACCTCCTGCCGGCTCAGCACGAACATGAACGAGGCCACGGTCATGATCGCCTGAGTGTCGAAGGCCGCCACGTTCCAGAGGTTCTCGCGCAGCATCCGCTGCAGCTCCACCTCGCCGGCCGGAGTGATGCGGTACGTCGTGCGGGCGGGGCGCTTGCCCTCGGCCTCGGTGCCGCTCTCGGCAATGTACCCGTCGACCTCGAGGGCACGCAGGGCGTTGTAGATCGATCCGGGCTGGATGTGCGCCCATTCGTCGACATGCCACGTCATGAGCTCGCGGCGGAGGAAGTATCCGTGCACGGGCTGGAACTGCTTCACGGCGCCGAGGACGACGAGGCGGGTGGTCGACATGACCCTCATGCTAACGGCTGGCCTCGCAGATTCCTGTTGTTTGCATGATCAAAGTTGCCTATTATCAATACTAGTCAAAGTTGACTAACGAAAGGAAGCCGAAATGACGACTGCCGTGACCGACGCCCTGCCGCGCGACCTCGCCCTCCGCCGGGCCTTCTCGGTGTATCCGACCGGTGTCGTGGCCCTCGCCGCGCACATCGACGATCGAGCCGTCGGGATGGCGGTCAACTCCTTCACCTCGATCTCGCTCGAACCTGCACTCGTCGCGATCAGCGCAGCCCGCACGTCGAAGACCTGGCCGGTGCTGCGCACGGTGCCCGAGCTCGGCATGAGCGTGCTCGCCGCGCACCATGAGCCACTCAGCCGCTCGCTCTCGGCGCGTGAGGGCGACCGGTTCGGCGGACACGAGTGGCAGCGCACCGACGGGGGAGCCGTGCTGATCGCGGATGCGGCGCTCTGGCTCACCTGCCGCCTGCACAGCACGTTCGACGGCGGGGATCACGAGATCGCCCTGTACGAGATCGCCGACGTCACGCTCTTCGACGATGTCGAGCCCCTGGTCTTCCACCAGAGCCGCTATCGGTCCATCGCCGCGCCCGAGAGCGCGTGAGCGCTCCGCCGCTCGGGGCGATCGTCGGAATGGTCGTCCCGGGTGACGGTCGGGGGCGTGAGCTCGGCTTCCCGACGGCGAACCTGGAAATGGACGAGGGAGACCTCCCTGAGGACGGGATCTACGCGGCCTGGGCGCGGATCGACGACGATCAGCCGCTCTGGGCGGCGAGCGTGAGCGTCGGTGCGAATCCGACGTTCGACGGCGACCGTGCGCGACGTGTCGAGGTGCACCTCCACGATGCGGATCTCGACCTGTACGGCCGGCGCTTGTTCGTGACCCTCGTTGCACTCGTGCGCCCGACCCTGCGCTTCGACGGCGTCGACGCGCTGATCGCGCAGACCGCCGAAGACGTCATCCGCTGCCGAGCGCTGCTGGCTGATCGCGCTCGGGTCCGCTCCTGACCCCCTGCTCCGGTCGCAGTTGCTGCCGTTCAGAAGCCGCGCGGGCGGTACGAAGCGCGACCGGAGGCGTCGGAGCCGGGGAGGCTAGACCGCGTTCCAGCGCAGGCGCGGATCCGCGAGGAACTCCGTGAGGGGGATGGTCGCATCGGCGACCGGGAACATCGTGACCAGCAGCGGGGTGGTGCCTGCGGTCGGCGCGACCGCGTAGGCGAGAGCGGTCGGGCCCTGCACTGCACCGAGGGCCAGCCTGGCCTCGCGGGCGTCGATCACCTGGGTCGCGCCGGCAGCGGGGGTGGCGAGGAGTGCGGATGCGGCGGCGGTCGCTCGCGCGAGCAGCGTCGGCCCCTCGCCCCAGGGGCGGAACGCGTCCGGAGGCAGGTGGCATGCCCGAGCCAGCGCGCCCTCGGTCCAGCGTTCGCGCTTGAGGCCGTAGGGCGTGGGCTCCAGCGACAGCAGGTAGCCGTAGCAGTGCAGCACTCCCGCGTTGCCGAGCGGCCAGTCTGCGGCGATGTCCGCGTGCCCGTGCAGTTCCTCGAACAGCGCGCGGGGGATGACCGCCGCACCCGTGTTCTCGTCGATCACCGACGACCGCCCCCACACGGCGAAGCGGCCGGCCGCGCGGTCGTCGCGGATCGCGGATGCCAGCCAGGGGAGCGCATGGAGGGCGGAGCGTGCACCGGCGTCGGATCCGTCGGCGGCGAGGTGCGCCGCATGCGTGAGCTGTTCGAGTTCGGACACGGCGCTCACCATACGCGAGTGGAGTGGACGGATTGTTCACACGGCGTTCACACGTTCGGGACTTTCTGTCCACAATCGTTCCTCATCATGGACGGAGCGTCCCCACAGAAAGAACTCCGTGAACTCCATCCTCATCTTCGATTTCGACGGCACGATCGCCCTCGGCGACGGTCCGGTCCTCGCCTACGCCCAGCAGGTCGCTGCCGGCCTCGGTGACGATGACACCTTCCTCGACGACGTCCGCGCGGTCCTCGCCGCAGCCGACGGGGATGCGCTCGACGGCTACGACGCGGTGCGCCGAGTCGCCGAAGCCAGGGGAGCGGATGCCCGTCTCCTGAGCAACGCCTATCTCGCCAGTCGTGCGCAGCTCGGCACTGCCGATGCCCCGATCACCGCACCGGACGGGCTCGCCGAGTTCCTCTCCTCGGTCGACGCCGAGCGGATCCTCGTCACGAACGCTCCGGCCATCCGCATCGTCGACGCGCTGGAGACCCTCGGGCTTCGCGGACTGTTCGACCGGATCGTCACCGGTGCCGGCAAGCCCCGGGGGCTCGAGGCCGTGCTCGCCGAGCTCCCCGCGGACGCCCGGGTTCTGAGCATCGGCGACATCTGGCACAACGACCTCGCCCCCGCGCACGCCCGCGGCCATGCGACCGCGCTGATCGGCGGATTCTCCGACCCTGACGCCACCCCGACCTTCCGCGCCGCCGAGTTCTCGACGCTGGTTCCCCAGCTCGAGGCCTGGCTGCGCGGCTGAGACCTCTCCCTCCCTCACACACCCACCCCCATCGAAGGATGAACATGCGTACCTCTCTCCTCCGCTCCTCCGCAGCGGGCGTCGTCGCGGTCGGCGCCCTGCTGACCGTGGTGCTCGCCGGCTGCTCCAGCAGCACCGCCGCGCCCGAGGATTCCGCAGCCCCCGCTGCCGACCCCGACTCGATCGTGCTCGCCCTCGTGCCCTCGCAGGACCAGGACGGACTCGTCGACACCGCCGCGCCCCTCACCGACTACCTCACCGAGGAGCTCGGCATCGAGGTCACAGGCGTCGTGTCGAAGGACTACCAGGCCGCCGTCGAGGCGATGGGCGCAGGCCAGGCGCAGATCGGCTTCCTGCCGTCGCTGCAGCTGTGGCAGGCGAACGACATGTACGACGCGAAGGTCGTGCTGCAGACCGAGCGCAACGGCAACATCACCTACCCCGCGCAGTTCATGACGAACAACCCCGACAAGTACTGCGACGACGAGCCGGTCGAGCGTGACGGGATGCTGTTCTGCAACGGCGCCGACGCCATGAAGGGCCCGGCCGGCCTCGACAGCATCGACAAGGTGAAGGGCGCGAAGGTCGCCGTGCTCGGCCCCGGTTCGCCCGCCGGCTACATCTACCCGATCGTCGCGCTGCAGGAGGCAGGTCTCGACACGGACACCGACATCCAGCAGATCCCGGTCACCGCGAACGACGCCTCGGTGCTCGCGGTCTACAACGGCGACGCCGAGGTGGGATTCAGCTTCTGGGACGCCCGCACGATCGTCGCGAAGGACACCCCCGACGTCGGCCAGAAGGTCGTTGTGTTCGCGATGACCGAGGAGATCCCGAACGACGGCGTCGCCCTCTCGTCCGACCTGTCACCCGAGCTGCAGGATCGCATCACGAAGGCGCTCGAGGACTTCTCGAACACTCCGGAGGGTTCCGAGATCCTCACCAGCATCTACTCGATCACCAAGCTCGCGCCGGCCGACCCCGACTCGCTCGACGTCGTGGCCCGTGCCGCACAGGCTCTGGGGCTCCAGTAAATTGTCCGATCAGATCCAGCACGTGGACGCCGCAGCTTCGGTTGCGGCGTCCACGCCGTGGTCCATCCGCCTCGACGAGGTCACGGTGCGCTATCCCAACGGGACGGTCGGTCTGAACCGGGTGTCGCTCGACATCGAGGCCGGCGAGATGGTCGCCGTCGTCGGGCTCTCCGGCTCGGGCAAGTCCACCCTCATCCGCACGATCAACGGCCTCGTGCCGGTGACGAGCGGCGCCCTCGACGTGGGGGAGCACCGGGTGAGCGGCGCCTCGTCGCGCACCCTCCGCCGCCTCCGCGGCGACATCGGCATGGTCTTCCAGGGCTTCAACCTCGCGGGCCGCGCGAGCGTGCTGCAGAACGTGCTCGTCGGGCGCCTCGCCCACACGCCGCTCTGGCGCACGCTCCTGGGCGTCTACCCCGAGGCGGACAAGCAGCTTGCGTATCACGCGCTCGATCGTGTCGGCATCCTGCCAAAGCTGCACTCCCGCGCTTCCGAGCTCTCGGGCGGCCAGCAGCAGCGGGTCGCGATCGCCCGTGCCCTCGCCCAGGAGCCGCGCATCGTCCTCGCCGACGAGCCGGTCGCGAGCCTCGATCCGCCCACCGCGCACGGGGTGATGAACGACCTGCGCCGCATCAACCGGGATCTCGGGATCACGGTGCTCGTCAACCTGCACCTCCTCGACCTCGCCCGCGAGTACGGGGCGCGGATGATCGGCATGCGCGCCGGGGAGATCGTCTACGACGGGCCCGCCACCAGTGCGACGGACGCCGATTTCGAGAGCATCTACGGCCGCTCGCTCACGCCCGACGACCGGCTGGACGCATGAGCGGCGCCCAGAACGCGACCGTCCTCGACATTCCCGCCCGCCAGCGAGGAGCGTGGAAGGGGCCTGTGATCCTGGCCGCCGTCGTGACCGTCACAGTGGTGATGTGCCTGCCGGTGATCGGCATCGGCGTCGACTTCTCGGCCATCGCGCGCAACTGGCAGAACGGCGCCGACAAGATCGTGAAGCTGCTCCTGCCCGACTGGAGCTTCTTCCCCCGCACCGTCGCGCCCCTCATCGAGACCCTGCAGATGGCGGTGATCGCGACCGCCATCGGAGCCGCCGTGTCGCTGCCGCTCAGCTTCTGGGCCGCGCGTGCCACCAACCCGAACACCACGGCGCGCGTCATCGTGCGCGGCATCCTCAACGTCGTCCGCAGCGTGCCCGACCTGCTGTATGCGGCGATCCTGGTCGCGATGGTCGGGGTCGGTGCGCTCCCCGGAATCCTGGCGCTGCTGCTGTTCAACGTCGGCATCATCGTCAAACTCGTCTCGGAGGCCATCGACACCAACGACCGCGGCCCCCTCGAGGCCGGACGCGCGGTGGGGGCGACGCAGGCGAAGATCAACCGCACGCTCGCGCTGCCCGACGCCTGGCCCGCCTTCGCGAATCAGGCCCTGTACGTGTTCGAGCTGAACGTGCGCGCCTCGACCGTGCTCGGTCTCGTCGGCGCCGGAGGCATGGGGCTGCTGATCGACGCGGTGCGCACGTTCTACCGCTACGACCAGCTCTCGCTCATCATCCTGGAGATCCTCATCGTCGTCATCGTGATCGACCTCGTCTCGGACGCCATCCGACGGAGGCTCGTATGAGTGCGGCGCTCACCGTCATCCCCGCCAAGCCTCGCCGGCCCTGGCTGATCGCCGGATGGGCGCTCGTCACCGGCATCGTGGTCCTGGCGTTCTGGTCGATCGACATCGACTGGTCCCGCCTCTCCGATCTGCCGTCCGAGATCATCCGGTACACGTTCCTGATGTTCGCCGATCCGAACTGGGAGAAGCTGCCGGAGGCGCTGTGGCAGACGTGGCGGAGCATCGAGATGGCCTGGGTCGGCACGATCCTCGGCATCCTGCTCGCCACCCCGCTGAGCCTGGTCGCCGCGCGCGGATTCGGGCCCGCGTGGCTGCGGGCGCTCCTGCGCGGACTCTTCTCGCTGATCAGGGCGGTCCCGGAGATCATCATCGCGATCGTGATCCTCTCGGTCACCGGCCTCACCCCGTTCACCGGCGCGCTCGCCCTCGCCATCAACGGCGTCGGCACGCTCGGCAAATGGGGGTATGAGGCGGTCGAGGCCGTGCCCCGAGGTCCGATCGAGGCGGCGCGCGCGGCCGGTGGCGGCACGCTGCAGGTGCTGCGCTGGGGTGTGTGGCCGCAGGCCGAACCGGCGTTCTGGTCGTTCTGGCTGTACCGCTTCGAGATCAACGTGCGCTCCTCCGCGGTGCTGGGGCTCATCGGCGTCGGCGGAATCGGCGACATGCTCACCTCCTACACCCAGTACCGTGAGTGGTCGACGGTGGGTGTCCTGCTCATCGTGGTGGTCGTGGTGACGATGCTGATCGATGCGGCGTCCGGTGCGATCCGTCGCCGCATCATGGAGGGAGCCCGAGCCCGTGTTCTCGCCTAGCGCCCCGCCCACCGCACGCATCGCGGCCGTGCTCAACACCCTGCAGCCGGCCGAGCGCCGCGTCGCCGAGCTGATCGTCGAATCGGCCGACGAGGTCGTGGAGTGGACGGCGCAGGAGCTCGCCGATCGGGCCGGCGTCGGCCGCGCCACCGTGGTCCGCACCTGCCAGGGCATCGGCTATCGCGGTTATCCGCAGCTGCGGGTCGCGCTCGCCGCCGAACTCGGCAGCACGCCCGGGGAGGCGGCCGTCGACCACGGTCCCGGCGTGCTCGGACGCATGCGGGGGGAGATCGATCGTCTGGCGGGCTCCCTGCCGGCGCTCGCCAGCCTGCTCGACCCGGATGCTGTCGCCGAGGCCGTGCGCCTCTCGGCATCCGCCCGTCGTCTGCTCGTGCTCGCCAACGGACTGTCGTCGCCGATCGCCAACGACCTCGCCATGCGGCTGACTGCCGCCGGGCGGTCGGCGGAATTCATCGCCGACGCCATCGCCCAGCAGATCGCGGCCCGCCACCTCACGGCCGAAGACGTCTGCCTCGTGGTGAGCGGTTCCGGTGCGAACGAGGCGAGTCTGCGCGTCGCGACGGCGGCCGCGCGGGGCGGTGCGACCGTGATCGCCCTGACGTCGTTCGCCTCGTCGGCCTTGACCGAGGCGGCGTCGCTGTCGCTCGTGATCGCGCCGACCGGGGTGAGCTTCCGCGACGAGCTCGAGCACACCTCCCGCGTGGCCTACCTCGTGTTCGCCGAGGTGTTCGCCGCCGCGGTCGCGACCGAGCGTGGCGTGGATGCGGTCCAGGCGCGCGCCCACGCCCTCGAGGTCGTCTCCGCGAACCTCGGCGAGGGATCCACCGACTGACCAGGCATCAATCCCGAGCGGTCTGCAGGATCGTCCAGAGCTCGGCGCGAGCCGGGAAGGTCGACAGGTCGATGTCGAGCAGCGCGCCCGCGTGGGCGATGCGGGAGCGCAGGGTGTGTCGGTGCACCCCGAGAGCGTTCGCGGCGGATTCGGCCTTCGCATCGTGCTCGAGCCAGGTGCGCAGCGAGCCCTCGAGGTCGGCGCCGGTGCGGGCATCGTGCTCGCGCACCGGGGCGAGTCGAGACTCGGCGACCAGGCGGGCCTCGTCGGTCGCGAGGGCGGTGAGGATGCTCGACCCCACGGTGTCGGCGTACCGGGCGACCCCGTGCGAGCCCTGCTGGCGCAGCGCGGTGAGTGCCTGCGCATGGGCACGGGCGAACGAATCGTAGCCCTCCGAATCGGAGACGCCGATGCGGATGCCGAACCGCGCGGCGACCTCATCGAGCAGCCCTTCGTCGGCGACCGACACGCACATCGTGACGCCGTCCTCCGACTCGGCCAGGAAGAAGGAGGTGCCGTGTTCGGACCGATGTCGCTCCCACCAGTCGGCCAGGGGTCCCGCAGGGGCGTCGGCCGCGACCGCGACCAGCACGGGCGCGGGTGGCAGGCTTCCCAGCACCCGCCTGGCGAGAGAGGGGTCGTCGGCGAGGAGAGAGCCGAGGAGCTGGGTGTGCAGGCGGCGTCGGCTGCGCGCCAGCTGCTCGCTCTGCTCCATCGCGAGTCCCGCCATGGCGATGACCGATGTCACGACCGAACGTGCTTCGGGGTCGAGCGTCTCGATGGCCAGGGCGATGACGCCGCGCAGGTGTCCGCCGCGGCCCACCGTGAACAGCATGAACGAGTGACCCTCGATGCTGAGCGACTGCCCGGCCTCGAGCCCCCGCGTGAGGATCTCGACCACGCGGGAGCCGAGTTCGTCGAGCACACGCGCCTCGATGGCGTCACGCGGGTGAGCGAACGTGAGGGCTCCGGCGGCGTCGAACATGCCAGACCAGACGTCGAGCCGACGCCCGAGCTCCGCGATCGTCGCGTCGAGGCCGTGCGGACGGAGGGCGGCGAGGGCCAGAGCGCGCTGCGTGTCGAGTGCCCATGACCGTCGTGCATAGGCCTGAGCCGCGATGGCCTCGGAGTGTGCACGTGCGACGGCGATGAACGGGGTGCGGTACGGTACGGCGAACAGGGGCATCCCGTGCACAGCGCAGGCCTCGACGAGCTCGTCGGGGATCCCTGAGCGATGCACCTCGGTACCGAACCCCAGGCCGATCACGCCGCGGTCTGCGAGTCGCCCGACATACGTGTCGATGCTCACGGCCTCGTCGAACTGCGTCCCCGTGGTCAGCAGTGCCAGGTCTTCCGAGAGGAACGGGGTCGGGTCGGCGAGGTCGGAGCTGTGCACCCAGCGCAGGGGGCGGTCGAGAGCGCCTTCCGGGATGTCGGCTTCGCGAGGCACCAGCGAGAGCCCGAGGTCACGACGCTGCAGCAGCGCACGCAAGGTCGGCTGAGCGGTGACGGCCATGACATTCTCCGGAACTTGTACACGCAGGCGAACTGACGCTACAGATTGTACAGATCGGTGAATGCAGCAGTCTCGGTCACCGCCGTACGCTCGCGAACATGGCACTCCTCGACACCGCAGCCCCCGCAGTCCCTCTCGGTGGACCCGACCTCCCGCAGGAGCGTCGCCTGGTCACGGACCTCCCCGGCCCCCGTTCGGCCGAGATCCTCGCGCGCAAGGCGGACGCCGTCGCCGCGGGTGTCGGACACACGGTTCCGATCGCGGCTGTCGCCGCGGGCGGCGGAGTGGTCGTCGACGCCGACGGCAACTCGCTCATCGACCTCGGTTCCGGCATCGCCGTGACCACGGTGGGCAACGCGCACCCCAAGGTCGCTGCGGCCGTCGCCGCTCAGGCCGCGCAGTTCACGCACACCTGCTTCATGATCTCGCCGTACGAGTCCTACGTGGGCGTGGCCGAAGCACTCAACCGCGTCACCCCCGGCGACTTCGCGAAGAAGAGCGCCCTGTTCAACTCGGGCGCCGAAGCGGTCGAGAACGCGATCAAGATCGCCCGCAAGCACACCGGTCGCCAGGCCGTCGTCGCATTCGACCACGGCTACCACGGCCGCACGAACCTGACCATGGCGCTCACCGCCAAGTCGATGCCCTACAAGAGTGGCTTCGGCCCGTTCGCCCCCGAGGTGTACCGCGCGCCGATGTCGTACCCCTTCCGCGACGGACTCGACGGGCGCGAGGCCGCGGCCCGCGTGATCCTCCAGCTCGAGAAGCAGATCGGTGCCGACAACCTGGCCGCGGTCATCATCGAGCCCATCCAGGGCGAGGGTGGCTTCATCGTCCCGGCCGACGGCTTCCTCCCCGCGATCGTCGACTGGTGCCGCGCGAACGGCGTCGTCTTCATCGCCGACGAGGTGCAGACCGGCTTCGCCCGCACCGGACACATGTTCGCGAGCGAGATCTTCGGCATCGAGCCCGACCTGATCACCACGGCCAAGGGCATCGCCGGCGGCCTTCCGCTCGCCGCCGTCACCGGCCGCGCCGAGATCATGGACGCCTCGCACTCGGGTGGCCTCGGCGGCACCTACGGCGGCAACCCGATCGCCTGCGCCGCAGCCCTCGCCTCGATCGACGTCTTCGAGAACGATGGCGTGATCGAGCGGGCACGCGAGATCGGCACCATCCTCATCGACCGTCTCACCGCGATCCAGCAGAACGACCCGCGCGTCGGCGATGTCCGCGGCCACGGTGCGATGATCGCCGCCGAGTTCGTCGACCCCGAGACCAAGGCGCCGAACGCCGCTCTCACGGCCGCGGTCGCCAAGGCGTGCATCGCGCAGGGCGTCATCGTCCTCACCTGCGGCACCTACGGCAACGTCATCCGCTTCCTTCCTCCGCTCTCGATCGGCGACGACCTGCTGAACGAAGGACTCGACATCGTGGCCGCAGCCCTGGCTGCAGCCGCCGAATAACATGCAGGCCGCGCTCCCGCGCGGCCTGACCCCCTGTCCGGTCGCGACCCCAATCGGGGGATTTCGGGTCGCGACCGGCACTACTTCCCCCAACGAAGGAGTTGCAGATGTCTGAGATCACCCGCGACGTACTCATCATCGGTGCTGGAGCCGCAGGGCTCACGGCCGCGAACGACCTGCGCAAGGCCGGCCTGTCGGTCGCCGTGCTGGAGGCCCGCGACCGCGTGGGCGGCCGCCTGTGGACCGATGTCATCGACGGTGCCATGCTCGAGATCGGCGGCCAGTGGGTCTCGCCCGACCAGGACGCGCTCAAGGACACGATCGAGGAGCTGGGCCTCGAGACCTACAGCCGTTACCGCGAGGGTGACAGCGTCTACGTCGGACCCGACGGGAAGACCCACCGCTTCACGGGGGAGATGTTCCCCGTCTCGCCGGAGACCGAGGCCGTGATCGCCCGCATCACCGGCATCCTCGACGCGCTGGTCGCGGAGATCGACCCCGATCAGCCGTGGGCGCACCCCAAGGCCGAGGAGTGGGACTCCATCACCTGGGATGCCTGGCTGCGTTCGCAGACCGACGACGACGAGGCCGTGCGCAACCTCGCCTTCGCCACGGGCTCCGCGATGCTCACCAAACCCACGCACTCGTTCTCGCTTTTGCAGTCGCTCCTGATGGCCGCGTCCGCCGGTTCTTACTCGAACCTGGTCGACGCCGACTTCATCCTCGACAAGCGCGTCGTGGGCGGTCTCCAGCAGGTGCCGCTCCGCCTCGCCGAGCGTCTGGGCGACGACGTGCTGCTGAACCAGCCCGTCCGCCGCCTCGAGTGGTCGGATGCCGGTGTGGTCGCCGTCACCGACGAGCTCACCGTGCGCGCCCGCCACGCGATCCTCGCGCACGCACCGGTTCTCTACAGCCGCATCTCGTTCGACCCGCCGCTGCCACGCCGCCAGCACCAGCTGCACCAGCACCTCTCGATGGGCTTCGTCATCAAGGTGCACGCCGTGTACGACCGGCCGTTCTGGCGCGAGCAGGGTCTCAGCGGCACCGCGTTCAGCCCGTACGAACTGTCGCACGAGGCCTACGACAACACCAACCACGGCGATGAGCGTGGCACCCTGGTCGGCTTCGTCTCCGACGCCAACGCCGACGGTGTCTTCGAGCTCTCGGCCGAGGAGCGCAAGGAGCGCATCCTCGAGTCGCTGTCGCACTACTACGGCCCCGAGGCCAAGAACCCGGTCGTCTACTACGAGAGCGACTGGGGCAGCGAGGAGTGGACGCGCGGCGCCTATGCCGCCAGCTTCGACATGGGCGGCCTGCACCGCTACGGCGCCGACCTGCGCACCGCGGTCGGACCGATCCACTTCGCGTGCAGCGACATGGCAGGCGCCGGGTATCAGCACGTGGACGGTGCGATCCGGATGGGACACCTGGTCGCCTCCAACATCGTCGATGCGAGTCGTGAGGCCGGCGCTGTCGAGAGCAGCAGCTGATGACCGGGTCGGTCGTCGTCGGATACACGGCGACGGACGCGGGAGCGGATGCCGCAGCGCTGGGTGCGCGCATCGCCCGCAGCCTGGGAGCGGCCCTGCACCTGGTGATCGTGCTGCCCAACGAGGGCACGCGCAGCGCCGCGGTGCCGCCGGAGCGCGCCTACGAGGAGCACATCCGCTCGCAGGCCAAGAAGTGGCTCGGCGACGCTGTCGTCCGGTTGCCGCAGGAGCTGATCCGCAGCGGACACGTCCGCTTCTCCGAGTCCTTCGCCGAGGGGCTCATCGCCGCCGGTGAGGAGTTCGGCGCACGTCTGATCGTGATCGGCGCGGCGGGCGGCGGCATCTTCGGGCGCCACCGTCTCGGCAGCGTGGCCTCCGAGCTGCTGCACTCGTCGACCATCCCGGTCGCCCTGGCGCCTGCCGGCACCGCGCAGCAGGACGACCACGTCATCCCGCGTGTCACGGTCGCGGTCGGCTCACGGCCGGGCGCGGACGCGCTGCTCGACGAAGCGGTGTCGCTCGCCGGAGACAGCGGTGTCGATCTGCGACTCGTCTCCCTCGTGCCGTTCGACGTGCCACCCGGCCTCGACACGGGAGCCATCCGCACCGTAGGGGACACGCACGGTCGAGAGGTTCTCGCGATGGCGACCGAGCTCCTTCCTGACGGGCGCACCGCCGCGGTCGAGAAGGCCCCAGGCGACACGGTCGAGGATGCGGTCGCGAACCTCTCCTGGCTTCCCGGTGAGGTCATCCTGGTCGGATCGAGCCGGCTGGCACAGCCGCGCCGACTGTTCCTGGGCTCCACGGCGGCGAAGATGCTGCACGTTCTGCCCGTCCCCATGATCGTCGTCCCGCGCACCCGCAACGAAGCAGGAGAACGCTGATGAGCAGCACCCACCGGGCGACGGAGCCCGAATCCGGCGTCACCACCGGGATCTCCACCAAGGGCCTGAGCGCCGGAACGGTCGGCCTGATCGGCGCGGTCGTGATCGGCATCTCGTGCATCGCGCCCGCCTACACGTTCACGGCGGCCGTCGGACCCGTGGCCTCCACCGTCGGGTCCCAGATCCCGGCGATCATCCTCGTCGGGTTCATCCCGATGCTCCTGGTCGCCTTCGGCTACCGCGAGCTCAACAACCGGATGCCCGACTCCGGCACGTCGTTCACCTGGGCGGCCCGTGCCTTCGGTCCCTGGGTGGGCTGGATGGCCGGCTGGGGCCTCGTCGTCGCCACGATCCTCGTGCTGTCCAACCTCGCGGGCATCGCCGTGGACTTCCTCTTCCTGCTGATCTCGCAGATCACGGGCAACCCCGACATCGCCTCCCTCGCGAGCGTCACCTGGATCAACATCGGCGTGTGCCTGCTGTTCATGCTCGGCGCGACGTGGATCTCGTACCGCGACATGCAGACGACGCAGAAGCTGCAGTACTGGCTCGTCAGCTTCCAGATCCTCGTGCTGCTGTTCTTCGCCGGGGCCGCGATCGTGCAGGCGGTGAACGGCAACGGCTTCGACTACCAGCCGTTCGACCTCGGCTGGTTCAACCCGTTCGCGATCTCGTCGTTCAGCGCCGTCGCCGCCGGCCTCTCCCTGTCGATCTTCATCTTCTGGGGCTGGGACGTCACCCTCACCATGAACGAGGAGACCAAGGATCCGGAGAAGACCCCGGGGCGTGCCGCCACCGTCACGGTGCTCATGATCGTCTCCCTGTACCTGCTGCTGGCGGTCGCGATGATCATGTTCGCCGGCGTCGGCACCGGAGCGTTGGGCCTCGGCAACGAGGACATCCAGGAGAACGTGTTCTTCCACCTCTCCGGCCCGATCCTCGGCCCGCTCGCGTTCCTCGTGTCGCTCGCGGTGCTGACCAGTTCGGCATCGTCGCTGCAGTCCACGTTCGTGGGTCCCGCGCGCACCCTGCTGGCGATGGGGCACTACGGCGCACTGCCCAAGTCGTTCGCGAAGGTCAGCCCGCGGTTCTTCACCCCGGGGTACGCGACCATCGCCTCCGCCATCGTGGCATCGGCCTTCTACGCCGTGATGCGCATCGTCAGCGAGGACACGCTGTGGGACACCATCCTGACACTCGGCATGATGATCTGCTTCTACTACGGGATCACCGCATTCGCCTGCGTCTGGTACTTCCGCAAGCAGTGGTTCGACTCGACGCGGAACTTCTTCTTCACGTTCCTGTTCCCGCTGGTCGGCGGCGCGATCCTCGCGGTGCTGTTCTTCACCACGCTGATCGACTCGATGGACCCGGCCTACGGCTCCGGCTCGCAGATCGGCGGGGTCGGCATCGTGTTCATCCTCGGCATGCTGATCATCGTCGTCGGCATCGTCGTCATGATCTGGAACGCGATCAGACGGCCCGCCTTCTTCCGCGGACAGACCCTGGGCATCGACGCACCGCCCAGTCGACGCAAGCGCTCCTAGCCCTCCTCACAGAAAGAGAATCATGAGCACTCAGACCGAACAGGCGCTCCTGGACAGCATCCCCACCGGACTCTTCATCGGGGGCCAGTGGATCGACGGCGAGACCGGAGGCACCTTCGACGTGAAGGACCCCGCGACCGGTTCCGTGATCCGCACCATCGCCGACGCGACGCCCGGCGACGGCATCCGCGCCCTCGACGCCGCAGTCGCCGCGCAGGACGCCTGGGCCGCGACGGCTCCGCGCGTGCGCAGCGAGATCCTCCGCAAGTCCTTCGACCTCGTTCAGGAGCACAAGGAGGATCTGGCCCTTCTCATGACGCTCGAGATGGGCAAGCCTCTCGCCGAAGCACGCGGCGAGGTCGGCTACGGCGGGGAGTTCCTGCGCTGGTTCAGCGAGGAGGCCGTGCGCATCAGCGGTCGCTACGGCATCAACCCCGAGGGCACCGGCCACATGGTCGTATCGCAGCGCCCGGTCGGACCGTCGTTCTTCGTGACGCCGTGGAACTTCCCGTTCGCCATGGCCACCCGCAAGATCGCCCCCGCACTCGCAGCGGGCTGCACCGTCGTGATCAAGCCCCCGGCACTCACGCCCCTGACGACCATGTACTTCGTCTCGCTGCTCGAGCAGGCAGGCCTTCCCGCCGGTGTCGTGAACGTCGTGCAGACGTCGAAGTCGAGTGCGCTGTCGGCGCCCATCATCGCCGACCCGCGCCTGCGCAAGCTCTCCTTCACCGGGTCGACCGAGGTGGGCCGCAAGCTCATCGCCCAGGCGGCCGAAGGCGTGCTGCGCGTGTCGATGGAACTGGGCGGCAACGCTCCGTTCGTGGTGTTCGACGACGCCGACCTCGACAAGGCCGTGGACGGTGCGCTGGCCGCGAAGTTCCGCAACATCGGCCAGGCCTGCACGGCCGCGAACCGCTTCATCGTGCACAAGGACGTCGCCGGGGAATTCGCCAAGCGCGTGACCGAGCGCGTCAACGGCATGAAGATCGGCCGCGGCACGGAAGAGGGCGTGGCGATCGGACCGCTCATCGACGAGGACGCCGTGGCCAAGGCCGGCGAGCTCGTGGACGATGCGGTCGAACGCGGTGCGACCCTGCTCGCCGGCGGCAAGGCCGTCGAGGGCACCGGCACGTTCTACGAGCCCACCGTGCTCACCGACGTGGTCGCCGGAAGCGCGATCCTCCGCGAGGAGATCTTCGGACCGGTGCTCGCGATCGCGACCTTCGAGACCGAGGAAGAGGCCGTGCGCCTGGCGAACGACACCGAGTACGGGCTCGTGTCGTACGTGTTCACCGAGAACCTGCAGCGCGGGCAGCGGATGATCGACGGGCTCGAGACCGGCATGATGGGTCTCAACGTGGGAGTGGTCTCGAATGCGGCCGCACCCTTCGGAGGCGTCAAGCAGTCCGGCGTCGGACGCGAGGGCGGCTTCGAGGGCATCCACGAGTACCTGTCCACCAAGTACACGCTGATCCCGGTCTCCTGACCTTCCGGGTGGGTCCCTGAGCTTGTCGAAGGGCCCACCCCACCCGAACGGCCTGGGTCCCTGAGCCTGTCGAAGGGACCCGCACACGAGAGGACAACCCATGACCGACTACGCCGTCATCAACCCCGCCACCGGAGAGACGCTGGCGTCCTTCGACACCTTCACCGACGCTCAGATCGAAGAGGCCGTGGCCGCGGCCGACGAAGCCCACCGCGGGTGGTCGCGTTCGTCGACGGTCGCAGAGCGCGCTGCCCTCGTCCGCCGTGCGGCCGAGCTGCACCGCGAGCGCCGCGAGGAGCTCGCGGACATCTTCGTGCGCGAGATGGGCAAGCCCCGCGAGGCCGCGCTCGGTGAGGTCGACTTCGCCGCGGACATCGCCGAGTACTACGCCGACCAGGCGGAGTCGATCATGGCCGACCAGCCGATCGCGATCCTGGGGGAGGGGTCGGCCATCATCCGCCGCTCCTCGCTCGGTCCGCTCGTCGGCATCATGCCGTGGAACTTCCCGGCGTACCAGATCGTGCGCTTCGCCGCGCCCAACCTCATCGTGGGCAACACGATCCTGCTCAAGCCCGCACCGCAGTGCCCGGAGTCGTCGACCGCGATCGAGAAGATCTACCACGACGCCGGCTTCCCGAAGGGCGCCTACCAGAACGTGCTCGCCACGAACGAGCAGATCGCGACCATGATCGCCGATCCGCGCGTGCAGGGCGTCTCGCTCACCGGTTCCGAGCGCGCAGGCGCCGCGGTCGCCGAGATCGCGGGCCGCAACCTCAAGAAGGTCGCGCTCGAGCTGGGCGGCTCCGACCCCTTCATCGTGCTGTCGACCGACGACCTCGACGCCACCGTCCAGGCCGGCGTCGATGCGCGTCTGGACAACAACGGCCAGGCCTGCAACGGCGCCAAGCGCTTCATCGTCGTCGACGGTCTCTACGACGCGTTCGTGGAGAAGTTCACGGCGGCGATGGCCGCGGTCGAGGCGACCGACCCCATGCGCGACGACACGGTGCTCGGTCCGGTGTCGTCCGAGACCGCGGCGGAGAACCTGCAGAAGCAGATCGATCAGGCCGTCGAGCAGGGAGCCACGCTGCTCACGGGTGGCACCCGCGACGGTGCGTTCTTCGCTCCGACCGTGCTGGCCGACGTGACGCCGGAGATGAACGTCTACCGTGAGGAGCTCTTCGGACCGGCAGCCGTCGTCTACCGCGTGGCGGATGAGGACGCAGCGGTCGAGCTCGCGAACGACACCACGTTCGGGCTCGGCTCGTACGTCTTCACGACGGATGCGGAGCAGGCCGAGCGCGTCGCCGACAAGATCGAGGCGGGCATGGTCTACGTCAACCTCGTGCTGGCGGACAGCCCCGAACTGCCCTTCGGCGGCGTCAAGCGCAGCGGCACCGCCCGTGAGCTGGGACACCTCGCCGCAGACGAGTTCGTCAACAAGAAGCTCATCCGCATCGGCTGAGCGTGCGACGGACGGCCCCTCGCAGAGCGCGAGGGGCCGTCCGCATGCCCGCCTCGTGTTGCGGGACGGGACGCCCTGTCGGCGGGGACACCGGGTGAGGGACAATGGCCGCATGAGCGCGCACACCGATCCCATCGAGACGCTGACCACCGAACAGAGCTGGGAGCGGCTCCGCACGCAGGAGCTCGGCCGGCTCGTCACCCACGTGGGGGAGACGATCGACATCTTCCCCGTGAACTTCGTGGTCGACGGGGACGGCATCCTGTTCCGCACCGCACCCGGCAGCAAGCTGTTCGAGCTCACGGTGAACACCGATGTGCTGTTCGAGGTCGATGACCACACCGACACGGACGCCTGGAGCGTGATCGTGCGGGGCCACGCGAGTGCGTTGGAGTCGGACGCCGACGTGCACAGGGCGGATGCGGCCGGCCTCCGCCCATGGATCCCCACCCTCAAACGGGTCTATGTGCGCATCGCCCCGACGTCGGTTTCGGGGCGGGCCTTCCGTCGCAGTGCCGAGCCGGAGCTCGACGGGCCCCAGGAGTACTGACTGACCCTCAGGCCGATAACCGTCAGGCCGATAACCGTCAGGCCGAGAACCGTCAGGCCGAGAAGAGCTTCAGGTCGGTCGGGGTGAAGTAGTTCTGGGTCACATCGGTGATCCGCACGAGGAACTTCCCCCGCTTCTCGTCGATCGAGACGACCGTCCCGACATTGCCTGTCATCGTCGGTCCAGTGATCTGCACGGTGTCCCCGATGGCGAATTCGTTCATGGGAGTTCCTCTCCTTGCCGTACTGCTCCGGATCGGTACAGCACTCCGGTTCTTCTGATGGTCCGAGGCTAGATCGAGTGCGGTTGTGGAGACAGTGCCAGACGTCGCCATTTCGGGTGACATCTGTCACGGGTCCGGACGAGCCTCGCGCCCGCCCCCGGGGCGTAGGGTCGAAGCATGGCAAACGTCGCTGAGAACATCGTCAAGACTCTGCACGCCAACGGGATCGACCGTGTCTACGGCATTCCCGGGGACTCGTTGAACGGCTTCACGGACGCGCTCCGCAAGGACGGCACGATCCGCTGGGTGCATGTGCGGCACGAGGAGTCCGCCGCCTTCGCCGCCGCCGCCGATGCCGCCACCACGGGCGAGCTCGCCGTGGTCGCAGGCTCCTGCGGGCCGGGCAACCTGCATCTCATCAACGGCCTGTACGACGCGAACCGCTCCCGCGTCCCCGTGCTCGCGATCGCCGCGCACATCCCCACGACCGAGATCGGCACCGGGTACTTCCAGGAGACGCACCCGCAGGAGCTCTTCCGCGAGTGCAGCGTGTACGTGGAGTATGTCGCCGACCCGAAGCAGATGCCGCGCCTGATGGAGATCGCCATGCGCGCAGCGATCGAGGAGCGCGGTGTCGCCGTCCTCGTGATCCCCGGTGACGTAGCCCTCGCCGACATCGCCGACGACCGCGCCGTCGTGATCGAGCGCGCCCGCCCCGTGGTGGTCCCCAACGGCGCAGAGCTCGAGAAGGCGGCGACGCTGCTGAACGCGGCGAAGAACGTCACGATCCTCGCCGGCGCCGGGGTCGAAGGCGCCCACGACGAGGTGATCGCGCTCGCCGACAAGCTGGGTGCTCCCATCGTCCACGCCCTTCGCGGCAAGGAGTTCATCGAGTACGACAACCCCTTCGACGTCGGGATGACGGGACTGCTCGGTTTCGCGTCCGGCTACCGCGCGATGGAGGCCGCCGACGCGCTGCTGGTGCTCGGCAGCGACTTCCCGTACGAGCAGTTCTACCCTGACGGTGCGAAGACGATCCAGGTCGACATTCGCGGCGCACAGCTCGGCAAACGGCATCCGCTCGATCTGGGACTGGTCGGCGACGTCCGGGCCACGGCCGAGGCGCTGCTGCCGAGGATCGCGCGCAAGGACGATCGCGGTCACCTCGACGACGCGATCGCGCACTACCGCAAGACCCGCAAGAAGCTCGACGAGCTGGCGGTGCCGGCGAAGGGGAAGCGCCCCATCCATCCGCAGTACCTCGCCAGGCTCCTGGACGAGTACGCGACCGATGATGCGATCTTCACCGCCGATGTCGGGTCACCGACCGTGTGGGCGGCGCGCTATCTCTCGATGACCGAGAACCGGCGCCTGATCGGCTCCTTCACCCACGGCTCGATGGCGAACGCGCTGATGCACGGCATCGGTGCGCAGGTCGCCCACCCCGACCGTCAGGTCGTCGCACTCGCGGGCGATGGCGGATTGGCGATGATGCTCGGCGAGCTGCTCACGCTGACGCAGAACAAGCTCCCGGTGAAGACGATCGTGGTCAACAACTCGTCGCTGAACTTCGTCGAGCTCGAGATGAAGGCCGCCGGCTTCGTCACCTACGGCACAGGACTGGACAACCCCAGCTTCGCCGCGATCGCCGAAGCCATGGGCATCTTCGCCCGTCGCGTGGAGCGCAGCGAAGACCTCCCTGATGCCGTGCGCGAGGTGCTGGCTCACGACGGTCCGGCCCTGCTCGACGTGGTCACAGAGCGGCAGGAGTTGTCCATGCCGCCGGCGATCGAGGCCGCGCAGGTCAAGGGCTTCGCGCTCTATGCGATCCGCACCGTGATGTCCGGACGCGGGGACGAGCTTCTCGACCTCGCGAAGGCGAACTGGCGCCAGCTCTTCTGAGCCGGCGCCACGCCGGGATCCGACGCTCAGCTCTCCAGGTGGGCGCGGATCTCGGCGGCCTCGCCGTGCCGCCCGAGCGCCTCGAACACGTTGCCGAGTTCGAGGGCCGCGACCTGCAGCAGCGGCGGGTGGCCGGCCGCGTGATCGATCGCGCTGCGGTACACCGGCACGGCGTCGGCTGAGCGGTCGTTGCCGGCGAGCACCCGCGCGGCGAACAGCTCGGAGCTTCCGGCCGCCCCCAGGTCTCCCAGTGCAGCGAAGCCGTCGGCCGCGGTGAGCGCGGCCGACACGGCCTCGTCGATGCGTCCGAGCTCAGCCAGAGCGCGTGCCCGTGAATCGGTGACATCGGCGAACAGCCACCCGGCGTCGTGCTGCTGTGCGAGGGCGGCGACCTCGTCGAAGAGAGCGAACGCCCGCTCGTCGCCGCGCCCGCCGTAGGCCTGCCCGAGGCTGTGCAGCACCTCGGTGAGCGCTCCGACGGCGTCCGGCGCGCGTCGGACGGTCTCGGCCGCGGATTCGAGCAGGGCGATCGCATCGTCGTGCTCGTCGAAACGCGCGAGGATCTTCGCCTGCTCGGTCATCGCCATCGCCTGGTCGGCGTGCTCCTCGGCCTGCCCGAACAGCTCGGAGGCGTAGCCGTGGGCGCCCACCGACTGGCCGAATTCCCCGGCCGCACTCAATGCGCGGGCGAGCATCGAAGCGGTCATCGCTCGAGAACCGGCGGGGACGTCGGCCTCCTCCTCGCGCTGCAGCACATCTCCGAAGAGCTCGGCGGCCTCCTCCGCATCACCGACCCGCAGCATGGCGCGGGCGAGTCGGAAGTCGAGTCCGGTCGTGTCGCCTCCCGCGTCGCCGCCGAGGCGAGCGGCGAGGCGATAGCGCGAGACGGCCTTCTCCGGCTCGTCGGCGTCCTCCCAGAGCGCGCCGGCGAGCAGATGGGCGTCGCCGAGTGCACGGGTCGCTCCCAGCTCGGCGAGCAGGCGGCAGGACTCGTCGGCGTCGACCGCCCCCTCGGCGTACGAGCTGGTGCCACCGCGCACGCGTGCGCGGGTCTGCAGGGCCTGCGCCCGGTGCCCCGTGCTGACGTCGTCCTGGGCGAGGAAGCGGTCCAGCAACGCGCTGCCGGCTTCGAGATCGCCCTTGCTCAGCACGGCCGAGATGGCCACCAGCGTCGTGGTGTTCGTCAGGCGGGTGTCGTCCGCTTCGGCGAATGACCGGGCGGCCACCTCCGCGTGGTCCAGCGCGGCGTCCGGCTCGCCGGACTGCAGGTGCAGGGCCGCGCGGCTGATCGCGAGGTCACCGCGCGTCCACGCGGGAAGCTCGTCCGATGCGCCGATCTCCTCTTCCAGAGCGGCGGTCGTCTCCGGCGTGTTCAGGCCGAATGTCGCGAGTCCGATGCGCTCCTCGAGGTCGGCCTGCACCTCGCGCCCAGCGGCGCGGAGTGCGGCGATGCGCTCCGGCAGCAGCTGCAGGGCCTCGTCCGCGCGCTCCAGTGCGACCAGGATCCCCAGCCGCATGGACAGCAGCTGGGCGCGCTTGGCGGGATCTTCGACTTCGAGGGCGCGGGGCAGGGCTTCGAGCGTCTCGTGCTCGGCGCCGAACTGCGCGAGCTGCATGGCGCGCTCGAACCAGCCCTCTGCGTCGACCGGGGCGGTGGTGGAAGCAGGGGTGATGAAGGCGTCGGACCGGATCGGCACGTCGTAGCTCTCCTTCGCGAGTCCACGCATCCGCTGCAGGCTGCGGGCGTGGCCCTCGGTACCGTCGCGTTCGTCGAAGCCTCGGCCGATCCGCTCGGCGGCGGCCCACGAGGCGGCAGCCAGGTCGGCCGCGCCCCAGGCGCCGTCGTGCTCGCCGAAGAACGGCACGAGCGCGGGGGAGTCGGCTCCGCGGACAGGGGTGTCGCCGTGCCCGGCTGCCGTGACCCGGTCGAGCGCCACGGCGAGGGCGGCGAGGGCGGCGAAGTGCGCGTCGACGTTCAGGCCGTCGTGCGCGAGCCAGGAGATGTGCTTCTCGACCAGGGCGAGAGCACGTGCCTCGTTCCCGGTGACGGCTGCGAACACGATGTTGTTGGCGACGATGCGCAGGTTGTCCGGGTTGTCCTTGGCGAGGCGGTAGCTGCGCAGGTGGGCTGTCTTCGCCTCCTCGAGACGTCCGGCGCGCAGATAGGGGAGCAGCACGCGGGACAGGGCGTGCTCCGGCTCTTCGCCGCAGGAGAAGCCGCCTTCGATCATCTCCTCTACCAACACGATCGCCTCGGCGTCGCGATCGGTGTCGGCGAAGAATCCGGCGAACTGGCTGCGTCCGCACGCGTCGCAGTGGCTGTGGTCGTCGCGCGGCGTGGCCTCGAGCTGCACGCGGAGCGCCTCGGCCTCGTCCATGCGTCCGGCATCCCAGGCGTCTTCGAAACGAGCCGTGAGCACCCCGCTGACGCCGAGGCCTGCGGCACGGTAGTGAGACTCCATGTCGTCGAGGACGGCGGCGATCTGCTCCTGGGAGAAGGCCGGAGAGGACCTCAGCGACGAGGCCATCCACTTGAACTGCCACATCAGATCGGCGCCGCCGTTGTCGAGGTCGGCGGGGAAGCGCTGCGGGTCCGCGTCGTGATGAGCGAGGCACCACGCGAACGAGTTCAGCATGACGTCGGTCGCACCGTTCATGTTCGCCGAGGCCGTCTGGCGCATCCTGGCCTCGTACTCGAGCCGCTCGTCGCCGATCTCCACCGCGAGGGCCACTGCCTCGGAGACCAGGGCCTGCTCTGCGGGACCCCAGGGAGTGCGATCGATCTCCTCGATCAGCTGCTGGAAGCGCTTCTTCGGACGTGCCATGGACAGAACCTTTCGGGAGGGTCAGCGGGCGTCGCCGAAGGGAAGGGTGTCTCCCTCCAGACCGGCCGAGAGCGAGACGAGGTCGGAGAGGGCGCTGGTCATCAGCGCCCGGTCGGCGTCGGCGAGCGGGTGATGCCCGGCCAGGAGAGCCTGGATGTAGAGCAGCTGCACGGTGCGAGCGAAGACCGCCTCATCCTGCACCCTCACCAGGGCGCGCACCACCCTGTTCGACCAGTTCAGGCACAGTCGGGCGCGCAGATCCTCCTCCCGGGCGGAGGACAGGGTCTGGTCGATGCGGTCGAGCACGCCACCCCAGAGCGATCCGGTGATGCCCTTGGTGCGGCCGCGGTCGATCGCCCTGAGCACCTCGGGGTCGGCCACGTAGAGGGCGGCGAGGTCGGGGCGATCGATGGATCGCACGACAACGGAGCAGTCGGACGCCGCGAGCACCGCACCGGCACGGGCTTCCAGCGCCACCGCGGAGTCGCGGTCGTCGAGGGGCGGCGGGTCGAGCCGGTCGAGTTCGCCCGTGACGTCCACCTGCTCGACGGTGACGTGGGGGTACAGGTCCGGCAGCATCCGGATGAGGTCGGAATCGTAGAGGTAGCCGCCGTTGACGAGCACCTCGTCTGCGGGAGAGATGCCTGCCACCTGCCGGAACTCGTCCACTGTCTGCGCGTACCTGATGTGCGGGTATCGCTCGACGAGGTCGCCGATGCGCATGGCGCCGTGCGTGGTCTCGACGGTCAGCCAGCGCGAGATGAAGTGGGAGAGCTCTTCGTCGTGGCGCACCAGCGACTTGAGCCCGACCTCGTGCACGGCGACGAACTGGGCGAGACGATGCGGTTCGCGCAGCCCCAGCTCCAGCACCCAGCGGCGGATCCCGGCGCCCAGCTGCTCGCGCACGCGCTCGAGGGCGGCGTCCTCGACGAGCGATTCCCTGCTCGCGGTCGGGGCGAGTCCGGTGGAGTCGACCACGGCCCGCACGAAGAAGGCCCAGTCGGGGAGCACGTCGTCGACGCGTTCGGAGAGCAGCATCCGGCCGAGGTACATGCGGGTCGCCTGGCGTGCGCCGGGCGGCGGGGCGAACGGCAGCACGTAGGCGAGGCCCCGGGTGCCCGTCGCCGGCTCGCTGAGCTCGATGACGTCGAGCGGACTCGCACCGAGAAGGTCGCGACCGAAGTCGACGGCGGCCTCGGGGTGCTGTGCGGCGTGCAGGAACGGGGCGTCCCTGGTGATGTCGACATCGCCGGCCGCGGTGTCGATCGTGACGCGCACGGGGAGGAACTCGCCGAACGTCGTGGCCAGCTCGCGCACGGCTGCGGGACGCAGCAGCTCGTCGGCGTCGAACCGCGGGACGAGATGCACGCTGGTCCCGATCGGCAGCTCCTCGTCGATCTCCGTCACCTGGAACGTGCCGTCCGCGCTCCCCGTCCACTCGACCGAAGCGCCGCCGCGGGCGCTGCGGGAGCGGATGACGATCGTGTCGGCGACCATGAAGCAGCTCAGCAGACCGATGCCGAATTGGCCGAGATAGTCGCTGCGCGGGAGGTCGAAGATGTCGCGCTTGGAGCTGCGTCCGACGGTCGCCAGCAGGTCGGCGACCTCGGCGGACGTCAACCCCACCCCGTCGTCGCGCAGCACGAACTCGCCGTTCTCCGCGGTCAGCGGAGTGATCCGGATGCGCCCGCCGCCGCCGTCGACCTCCCGGCGGGCGGTGATCGCATCGCGGGCGTTCTGCAACAGCTCCCGCAGGTACACGCGAGGACTGGAGTAGATGTGCCGGCTGAGCAGATCGACGACTCCGCGCAGATCCACCTGGAACTGCTGCACTTCAGCGCTCACCGGCGCTCCCTCCTCCTGCATACGCTCGCCGAGCCTAACAAGAACACGCCATCGTCATCCCGGTTCGGCGCCGCCGCATCGATACCGTATGCTTGTGGGGCAGTTGTTCTCTGCATTCTTTCGCCGTGCCTGGGGTCTCCGGGTCGCAGTCGCGGTGGCAGGGTGGGGAGAGCACCCCGAGACCTCCCGGTCTCTAGGGCGGTAGCTCAATTGGCAGAGCAGCGGTCTCCAAAACCGCAGGTTGCAGGTTCGATTCCTGTCCGCCCTGCGCGTCAGCGCAACGCTGACACACGAAAGGTACATTCAGGATGGATCAGGACGAACCGCGCGGCGAGGTCGTCGCGGCCGGCGCCACCCGCGAGAAGAAGGGCAACCCCTTCTCCCGGTTCTTCGGGAGCATCGCCCTGTTCATCCGCCAGGTCATCGCCGAGCTCCGCAAGGTCGTCACCCCGACTCGCAAGGAGCTGTTCAAGTTCACCGGGGTGGTGCTCGTCTTCGTGATCATCGTCATGGGCATCGTCTACGGCTTGGACACGCTGTTCGCGTTCGTGACGCACTGGGTGTTCGGAATCCCTGGCTGATGACCCCCGCGGCTCGCGCCGCAGCTATGGAGAAGAAGCAAAGTGTCTGAACGATATTCCGACGACGCCGACTGGGCGACCGCCGCTGAGCAGTCCAGCGAGGAAGACGAGGCCCAGGAGGGCAACGTCCTCGCTGAGGAAGAGCTCTCGGTCACCTCGGCTGAGCACGTCGCCGTCCACGTCGAAGACGAGGACGGCGAAGAGGATGACGTGGTTGACACCGACATCGACATCGACGACCCGGAGGCGGACGCCATCGTGAACGACGCTCTCAACCTGGACGAAGCGGCTGAGTCCGAGGCCGCCGCCGAGGTTCTCAACGAATCCGTGGCCGAAGAGGTCGCCGAGCAGGAGGCGGAGGCGGCCGACGAGGTCACCCCGTACGACGGCCCCGACGTGAACGGTGAAGACGACCGTCCAGCGGGCGAGGACGCCGAGTCCGAGGACGACGCGGAGGAGGACCCGTACGAGGCCTTCCGCATGGACCTCCGCATGCTCCCGGGCAAGTGGTACGTCATCCACTCCTACGCCGGTTTCGAGCGCAAGGTCAAGGCCAACATCGAGCAGCGCAAGTCGACGCTCGAGGTCGAGGACGAGATCTACCAGGTCGAGGTCCCGATGGAAGACGTGGTCGAGATCAAGAACGGCCAGCGCAAGATGGTCACCCGCGTGCGCATCCCCGGCTACGTGCTGGTGCGCATGGAGCTCACGGAGGACACCTGGTCCGTCGTCCGCCACACGCCCGGTGTGACCGGCTTCGTGGGCAACGCCCACAACCCGACGCCGCTGCGCTTCGAGGAGGCCTTCAACATGCTGAAGTCGCTCGTCGAGGTCAAGGACGTGCCGACCGCCAAGAACATCGCGTCGAAGGGCGGCGTCGCCGTCGCTCGTCCGCTGCCCGCAGAGGTCGACTTCGAGGTCGGCGAGACCATCACGATCAAGGAGGGCTCGTTCGCGGGTCTTCCCGGTTCGATCAGCGAGATCAAGCCCGAGAGCGGCAAGCTCACGGTGCTCGTCTCCCTCTTCGAGCGCGAGACCCCGGTCGAGCTGTCGTTCGACCAGGTCACCAAGATGATCTGACACCCGTCAGCGAGAACGGCCGTCCCATTCGGGGCGGCCGTTCTGCGTTGGTACATCCGACCGGGGCAGGGGGGATCCGGAGACGTCCGTCGCTGCGCTCCGGATCAGGTAGACTTGTGTGGTTTGTGCGACAGCCCGCATGGGTCCCTGAGCTTGTCGAAGGGCGCGCAGACGACCACGTTCCGGAAACGCCGGATCCGTGGGAGAAGCGGATGCTCCGGTATCCGATTCGATGAAAGGAAAGAGAATGGCACCGAAGAAGAAGGTGACCGGCCTGATCAAGCTTCAGATCAACGCCGGTGCAGCCAACCCGGCGCCGCCGATCGGCCCCGCGCTCGGTCAGCATGGCGTCAACATCATGGAGTTCTGCAAGGCGTACAACGCCGCGACCGAGTCGCAGCGCGGCAACGTCATCCCCGTCGAGATCACCGTCTACGAGGACCGCAGCTTCACCTTCGTCCTGAAGACCCCGCCCGCGGCGGAGCTCATCAAGAAGGCCGCAGGCGTCCCCAAGGGCTCTGCAACCCCGCACACCGTCAAGGTCGCGAAGATCACCAAGGACCAGGTCCGTCAGATCGCCGAGCAGAAGCAGGCCGACCTGAACGCGAACGACATCGAGGCCGCCTCGAAGATCATCGCCGGCACCGCCCGTTCCATGGGCATCACGGTCGAGGGCTGAGGAGAATAATCATGGCTACCAAGTCCAAGGCTTACAAGGCTGCCGCCGAGAAGATCGAGGCAGACCGTTTCTACACCCCGACCGAGGCCGTCGCCCTCGCGAAGGAGACCGGCTCGTCGAAGTTCGACTCGACCGTCGAGGTCGCGCTGAAGCTCGCCGTCGACCCCCGCAAGGCGGACCAGATGGTGCGCGGCACCGTCATCCTGCCCCACGGCACCGGTAAGACCGCCCGCGTCATCGTGTTCGCCACCGGCCCCGCAGCCGAGGCAGCGATCGCCGCAGGTGCAGATGAGGTCGGCGGCGCCGAGCTCATCCAGAAGGTCGCCGACGGTTGGACCAACTTCGACGCCGCCGTCTCCACCCCGGAGCTCATGGGCCAGGTCGGTCGTCTCGGAAAGGTGCTCGGACCCCGTGGTCTGATGCCGAACCCGAAGACCGGCACCGTGACCCCGAACCCGGCCAAGGCCGTCGAGGAGATCAAGGGCGGAAAGATCGAGTTCCGCGTCGACAAGCACGCCAACGTGCACTTCGTCGTCGGCAAGGCCTCCTTCACCGCCGAGCAGCTCGACGAGAACATCGGCGCAGCGCTCGAGGAGATCGTCCGCCTCAAGCCGTCGAGCTCGAAGGGCCGTTACATCCAGAAGGGTGCGGTGTCGACCACGTTCGGCCCCGGCATCCCGCTGGACGTCAACGCCATCTGAGTCTGACTCTCTGAAACGCCCCCGGGTCCGCCCGGGGGCGTTTCTGCGTCCCGTCGGAACCGCGAAACGCAACGTCATCGGATGCGGGGAACCGACATGCGCCACGTACTGTGGGGGAGTTCCCGTGACGGTCGCGTAAACTCGCACCGCGCTTCACACCCCAGGAGGGTTCATGTCCCGTCGTCTCATCGCCGTCACCGCACTCGTCGCCGCCGCCGCGGTCCTGACCGCCTGCAGCGGGTCCAGCACTCCCGCGAGCACCTCGGGCTCCGGTGAGAGCTCCGCGAGCTCGGAGTACGGCCTCGCGAAGGACGGCGTCCTCACCGTCGGCACGGAGGGCACGTATCGTCCCTTCAGCTTCCACGGCGACAACGGAGCGGGCGACCTGACCGGCTACGACGTGGAGATCATCGAGGCCGTCGCAGACAAGCTCGGCCTCGACGTGAAGTTCGAGGAGACCCAGTGGGATGCGATCTTCGCGGGTCTCGACGCCGGCCGATTCGACGTGATCGCCAACCAGGTCACGATCAACGACGAGCGTGAGGCCAAGTACCTCTTCAGCACCCCGTACACCGTCTCTCCGGGCGTGATCGTCGTGGCCGAGGACGACGACTCGATCTCGTCCTTCGCCGATCTCAAGGGCAAGACCACCGCGCAGTCCCTCACCAGCAACTGGAACGACCTCGCCACCGAGTCCGGCGCCAAGGTCGAGGGTGTCGAGGGGTGGGCCCAGGCGGTCGAGTTGCTCCGCCAGGGCCGCGTCGACGCGACCATCAACGACAAGCTCACCTTCCTCGACTACGAGACCACCAACAGCCCGACCGGACTGAAGATCGCGGCCGAGACCGATGAGGCGGGCAAGTCGGCGTTCGCGTTCACCAAGGACAAGGAAGCTCTCGTCACGGCCGTCGACGGAGCGCTCGACGAGCTCCGCGCTGACGGCACCCTGGCGGAGATCAGCAAGAAGTACTTCGGCGAAGACGTCTCCCAGTAATCGATGGAGAGTCCCTGGCAGCTGTTCCTCGACTCGCTCGGGCCGATCGCCTGGGCGGGTCTGACAGCGACGGTGCCGCTCGCGCTGGCGTCGTTCTCCCTGGGGCTGATCATCGCCATCGGCATCGCGCTGATGAGGATCTCGGTGAACCCGATCCTCTCGGGCATCGCGCGGTTCTACATCTCGGTGATCCGCGGGACGCCGCTGCTGGTGCAGCTTTTCGTGATCTTCTACGGCATGCCGTCGATCGGTGTCACGATCGATCCCTGGCCGAGCGCCATCATCGCGCTCTCGCTCAACGTCGGCGGCTACGGCGCCGAGGTGGTGCGTGCGGCCATCCTCTCGGTCCCGCAGGGGCAGTGGGAGGCGGCGTACACGGTGGGCATGAACCGCACCCGCACGCTCACCCGCATCATCCTGCCGCAGGCCGCGCGCGTGTCCGTCCCGCCGCTGTCGAACACCTTCATCTCGCTGGTCAAGGACACCTCGCTCGCGTCGCTGATCCTCGTCACCGAGCTGTTCAAGGTGGCGCAGCAGATCGCCTCGACGACGTACGAGTTCATGGTGCTGTACCTCGCTGCGGCGCTCGTCTACTGGGTGCTCTGCCTGGTGCTGTCGTTCGGCCAGAGCGCCCTCGAGAGGAGGCTCGACAGCCGTGTCGCGCACTGACAACACCGCAGAGGCTCTGCTCACCGCCCGCGGCCTGCGCAAGAGCTTCGGCGACAACGAGGTGCTCCGGGGGATCGACCTGACCCTGCACCGCGGAGAGGTCGTCGTGCTCATCGGGCCCAGCGGTTCCGGCAAGACCACGGTGCTGCGCGCCCTCAACGGTCTCGAGACGCCTGACGCCGGCACGATCGTGGTCGATGGCGGGCCCGAGATCGACTTCGCCCCCGCGGTGAAGCCCTCGCCCCGGGTGCAGAAGCAGAAGCGGCTCGCCCTGCGCGACCGGTCGGCGATGGTGTTCCAGCACCACAACCTGTTCCCGCACCTCACTGTCCTCGAGAACGTCATCGAGGGTCCGTGGCGCGTGCAGGGTCGACCGAAAGCCGAGGTCGTCGCCGAGGCGCTCATCCTCCTCGATCGCGTGGGTCTGGCCGACAAGTCTGACGCCCGGCCGCATCAGCTCTCCGGAGGACAGCAGCAGCGCGTCGGGATCGTGCGGGCGCTCGCGCTCAAGCCCGACCTGCTGCTGTTCGACGAGCCGACGAGCGCGCTGGATCCCGAGCTGGTGGGGGAGGTGCTGCTCGTCATCAAGGAGCTGGCGGACGAGAACTGGACCATGGCCGTGGTCACGCACGAGCTCAGCTTCGCGCGGGAAGCCGCGGATCACGTGCTGTTCATGGATGGCGGCGTCGTCGTCGAACAGGGCCCACCTGCCCAGCTCTTCAGTGCACCCACGCACGAGCGCACGCAGCGGTTCCTCACCCGCATCATGCGTCCTCTCGACGGTGCCTGAACTCCACGGTGCCTGAACTCCACGGTGCCTGAACTCCACGGTGCCTGAACTCCACGGTGCCTGAACTCCACGGTGCCTGAACTCCACGGTGCCTGAGCAGAGGCGCTGAGCCCGCGTGACCCTCGCCTCTGAGGTGGATCGGTGAGAGGATGCCCTCGTGGGCACCATCGACGACTATCTCGCGGACCTCGCACCGGCCGATCGGGCCGCGATCGATCGTGTCTACGCGGTCGCGCGCACGGAGGTGCCGGATGCGGAGCAGGGCAAGGGCTACGGGATGCCGGCGCTCGTGCACCACGGCAAGCCGCTGCTCTCCGTGATGCGGGCCAAGAAGCACATCGGCGTCTACCCGTTCAGTCCCGATGCTGTGGCGGCCGTCGCCGACGCGCTCGGGAACCACCCCGGAGCCAGCGTCGACAAGGGCACCATCCGGTTCCAGCCAGAGCATCCGATCCCGACCGAAGTGCTGGAGACTCTCGTCCGCGCGCGTCTCGCTCAGATCGACGCCTCCTGATCCGTCACGCTCCCAGCACGGGGAGGACGAGACTGATCGCGATCGAGATCATGACGACGGCGATCACGGCGTCGAGGATGCGCCACGACCGTGGGGTGCGCAGCCATCGTCCGAGATAGCGTGCCCCGAAGCCCAACGCGGTGAACCACAGCAGGCTCGCGGCCATCGCCCCGACGGCGAAGAGCCAGCGCTGATCACCGTGGGTGGCCGCGATCGAACCGAGCATCAGCACCGTGTCGAGGTACACGTGCGGATTGAGCCAGGTGAGCGCGAGGGTGGTCAGGATGACCGGTGCCAGCCGTGTGCGGGTCATCGTGGGCGTCGTGCCTCCCGCGGTCGGAGCGCGGAGTGACGCGGAGTCCGTCGCGTCGACGTCGAGCTCCTCGCCGCCCCGCCAGGCCCTCCGCGCGGCGAGTGCTCCGTAGGTGAGCAGGAACAGCGCTCCCGCCCATCGGGCGACCACGACCAGCCAGGGTGCGGCGGAGATCACGAAGCCGAGGCCGGCGACACCCGCGGCGATCAGCGCTGCATCGGAGAGCGCGCAGATGATCACCACGGCCAGGACGTGCTCGCGACGGATTCCCTGACGCAGCACGAACACGTTCTGCGCGCCGATGGCGACGATGAGGGAGAGGCCGAGTCCGAGGCCGGCGAGAATCGTGAGCATGTGTCCAGCGTAGAAACGGACACACATGAAGAGAAGCGAAGATTCCTACGGAACCATTAGCCTGGCTTATGTGCGTATCGACCCGGAACTCGCGAACACCCTCGCCGCGATCGTCGATGAGGGAACGCTGGACGCGGCTTCGAGGCGTCTGCAGATCACGCCGTCCGCGGTGAGCCAGCGTTTGAAGACCCTCGAGCAGCAGCTCGGCCGCATCCTGGTGGTGCGCACCAAACCCGCACGCCTGACCGAGGCGGGGGAGGCCGTCGTCCGTCTGGCCAGACAGATCTCCCTGCTGGAGCATGACGCGCTCGCGGGGGTGGGCATCGACGACCCGGACGGCTCTCCACGCATCACGGTGCCTCTCGCGGTGAACGCCGACTCGATGGCGACGTGGTTCCTGGCCCCGCTCGCGCGACTCTCCGCACGGCACGACATCGACTTCGACCTGCATCGCGACGATCAGAACTTCACGGCCCGCCTGCTCGAATCGGGCGCGGTGATGGCGGCCGTCACGAGCGAGGAGACCCCCGTCACCGGCTGCTCCGTGTCACCGCTCGGGGTGCTCGAGTATCGCGCGATGGCCGAGCGGGAGTTCGCCGCTCGCTGGTTCCCCGACGGGGCGACCTCGTCGGCGCTGGCCGGAGCGCCGTTCGTCGACTTCGACCGCAGGGACACCCTGCAACATGAATGGCTCAGGGCGATGTCGGTCGAGCAGGCGGGCGTCCCGCGTCATTACGTTCCGGCGTCACACGACTACGCGCTGGCGGTCGCTCTGGGGCTCGGGTGGGGCATGGTGCCGGTGCTGCAGGATTCGGGTGGACTCGTGCCCCTGGGCGGCCCCGTGCTTCGGGTGCAGCTCTACTGGCAGCAGTGGAACCTGCGATCGGAGCTGCTCGACACGATCGCCGCTGAGGTCGCGGACGAGGCTCGACGGGTGCTCGGGGCTCCTTCGCTCAGTCGGCCGCGCTCGTCCGCGGCGTCACCCCGGCCCCGAGGGCGTGCAGCAGCCGGGTGAGGTTCCCGATGTCCGCGAGGCTCCACTCCTGGAGCGTGCGCAGCAGGATGCCCTCCTGCGGAAGTCGGGCTGCGGACAGCCTCTCCGTGCCGAGCGGCGTGAGCTCGAGCAGGGAGGAGCGTCCGTCGGCGGGGTCGGCCGTGCGTTCGATGAGACCGAGGTCCTCCAGCTCACGCACCGTCCGACTCACCTGCCCCTTGTCCATGAGCATCCGCTCGGACAGTGCGGACACGGTCACCTGTTCGCACCGTGCGATCGTGGTGAAGATCTTGTAGGCGCCTGGCAGCAGCCCAGGACTCACACGGTTCGCGTTCTCGGTGATCACGCGGCGGAAGTGCGTGATCAGCTCACCGAACTCCGCCTCGAGGGCGCGGACCGCTTCGGCTCGCGCCTCCGGGGTGTCGGCGTCGTCCGCGGTGTGGGCGGTGCCGGGGGTGTCGTCAGCGTCGGACATCGGACGAGGTGTCTCCATGGTCGTCGGCGCGATGGATGACGCCCACCGCGCCGGTCGTCGGAGCGCCGGAGAGTGCCTCCGCGTCGGCGATCGCGACGTCGGATGCCTCTGCCGCACGGCCGTCGTCCTCCTTCGCGGCATCCGCGTGGGCGCGCTCGGTCGTCGTCATCGTGGTCAGCGGGCGGTTCGGCAGGAACAGGATCGCCACAAGGCTGATCACGGCGAGCGGGATGCCGATCAGGAACGCGTGCGAGATCGCCTGGGCGTAGAAATCCTCGATGATCGAGCGCACCGGTTCGGGGAGCAGGCGCACCTCCGGCAGTGTTCCGCTGGACAGCTGGGCTGCGACCTCCGCACCCTTGTCACCCAGTTGAGCGATCGCTGCTCCGATGCGCTCCTTGCCGTCGCTGAACAGACCGGTGAGGCTGTTCGCGAGCACGGCACCCATCACCGAGACGCCGATCGTGCCGCCGAGGCTGCGGAAGAAGGTCACACCGGAGCTCGCGACGCCCATCTCGCTGGGCTTGGCGACGTTCTGCACGATGAGCACGAGGTTCTGCATCGTCATGCCGACGCCGGCGCCCATCACGAACATGTAGATCGAGACGAGGACGAAGTTCGTGTCGTAGTGCAGGGTCGACAGCATCACCGATCCGGCGATCAGCAGCACGGAGCCCAGGATCAGGTAGCCCTTCCACCTGCCGAACCGCGTGACGAGCTGGCCGATGACCATCGACGCGATCAGGAGCCCTGCCATCATCGGGAGGGTCATGAGCCCGGCCTCCGTCGGCGTGGCGCCACGGGACAGCTGCATGTACTGCGCGAGGTACACCGAGGTGCCGAACATCGCGACGCCGATCGAGATCGACGCGAGCACCGAGAGGGTGAAGGTGCGACCGCGGAAGAGCGTGAGCGGGATCAGCGGTTCGCGCACCCGGAGTTCCACGATGATGAAGGCGATGGCCGAGACGATCGCTCCGCCGACCATGAGCACGGTCTCCGTGCTCCACCAGTCGAAGGTCGATCCCGCGTTGGTGATCCAGATGAGGATCAGTGAGACGGCCGCGGAGAGCAGCACGATGCCGACGTAGTCGATCGAGACCTTGCGGGTGCGTTCGGTGCTGATATGGAGCGTCTTCTGCAGGATGATGAGGGCGGCGACCGCGAAAGGCAGGGCGACGAAGAAGTTCCATCGCCAGTTCGCGACATCGGTGATCCATCCGCCGAGCAGCGGGCCGCCCACCGTCGCGACGGCCATCACGGCGCCGAACAGGCCCATGTACCGGCCGCGCTCGCGGGGGCTGATGATGTCGGCCATGATCACCTGGCTGAGGGCCGCGAGTCCGCCGCCGCCGATGCCCTGGATGGCACGGAACGCGATGAGCGTGTTGGTGTCCTGCGCGAAGCCGGCGGCAGCCGTCGCGCCGACGAAGACGACGATGGCGATCTGGATCAGCAGCTTGCGGTTGAAGAGATCCGCGAGCTTGCCCCAGATGGGCGTCGAGATGGCGGTGGTGAGCAGCGTCGCGGTGATGACCCATGTGTAGGCGGCCTGGTCGCCGCCGAGGTCGTGCACGATGACCGGCATGGAGGTGGAGACCACCGTGGTGGCGATCATCGAGACGAACATGCCGAGCAGGAGGCCGGTGAGGGCTTCGAGCACCTGGCGATGCGTCATCTTGACAGGAGAATCCGGGGTCATGCCTGACCTTTCGCAGAGAGAAGGAGGGGATGCTGCGACCGCTCTGGCGCGCGCGAGATGGTTGAACTGCGTCAACTATACGCTGGTCGTTGATATAGATCAACGATTACCGGAGGTCTCTCCACTCTGCGCGGGATGAGCGAATCTCCTGCGCGAAATCGCCTTGTTCTGCGGATGGGGCGGGGAGAGGATGGCGCAAACGCGCGGATGCGGGGTCGTTGAGGGGGACCGGAACAGAGGCATTCACGCGGTTCTCGAAGTTCCTGAGGGGGAAACGACATGGCAACCAAGGCAACCCAGCGCAAGATCCTCGCGGTACTGGCGGGAGGGCTCGTGCTCGGCATCGGCACAGCGGTGACGCTCGCGGTGTGGAACGACTCCGAGTTCGCGAACGGCACGTTCACCGCCGGCGCCTTCAACCTCCAAGGATCGACGGACGGCACCACATATGCCGACCATAACTCCGCAGGCAGTGCAGCCACGCTCGCGTTCACGCTCCCCGCCGGGCTGGTGGGGAACATGTCTCCGACGAGCTCGGTGTACGCCGGATTCTGGGTGCGTCTGGCCGGCGGGACGACGACGGCAGCCAATCTCGTCGCCGACGGCACGACCGCCGACCCCGCAGCGAGCTCCAACACCGGACACCTGTCCTATTCAATCTATCAGCTCGCACCCGGCGCGACCTGCAACGCGGCGAGTGCCACCGGAACGCCGATCGCGACCGGAGCGACGCTCGACGCGCAGACCGGTGCGACGCAGGTGCCGCTCGCCGTCGGCAGCCCCACGACAGCTCCCGGTACGGCCGTGCAACTCTGCTTCAAAGTGACGGCGGATGCGTCGCTGACGCCGAGCCTGGTGACCAACGCCACCTGGAAGTTCACGGCCACGTCGACGAGCTGAGTACGTGATGGTCACCCGCAGAGATGTGCGGGAGGGGCGGAGACTTCGATCGCGTCGACTGCGAGCCGTTCTCGCGGGAGGGCTCGTGCTCGGCATCGGCGCCGCCGCCACACTCGCCGCCTGGAACGACTCCGAGTACGGAACAGCGAACTTCACCGCGGGCCGGTTCGACATCGTCGGAGCCGTCGATGGAGCCACGTTCGCGAGCCACGCGACCACCGGCGCGGCCGCGACCCTGAACTTCCAGCTCGCTCCGACCGCCATGGCGCCGGGCAATTCCACCTATGCGTTGTTCAGCGTCAAGACAGCGAACCCGTCCGTTGCAGGAACCCTGCAGCTGTCGGCGGGGACTCCGGGGGGAACGGGACTCGCCGCCTATCTCACCTACGGAGTGCGAACGATCGCCGGTACCACCTGCAACGCGACCACGTACGCGGCCGGGACCGCGGTCGTGGCTGACGGATCGGCCCTCACCGCTGGCGGATCCGCGACGCAGGTCGTCACCGCGAACGGTTCCGCACAAGTGAACTACTGCTTCGCCGTCACGCTCCCGCTCACCGCTGCGAACGCGGCGCAGGGCCTGACGATGACGCAGACCTGGCAGTTCCTCGGGACGTCGTCGTAGCAGCGATGCCAGGGAGAGGACGAGCACATGACGACCCCCACACGGCGGAGCCTGAGGGAGGACAAGACGTCCCTCGCCGCGGTCGAACCCCACGCGACCGCGGCGAGGGTACATTCCCGGATACGACCGGGGCGCGTGATCGGCGACGTGCTGCTCTGGGCGGCGGCGATCGCCGGCGCCGTCTGCATCCTGCTCGTCGTGCTCGCCTTCACGGCGCAGATCACGCTCATCATGTTCCGCACCGGCTCCATGTCGCCCACGATCCCCGCCGGTTCCGTCGCGGTGGTGCAGCGCGTGCCCGCGAGCGAGGTGGTCGTCGGTGATGTGGTCACGGTCGACCGCGAGGGGGAGCTTCCCGTCACCCACCGCGTCACCTCCGTCGTCGCGGGTGCGAGTGCGCCGGAGCGGGTGATCACGATGCGAGGGGATGCGAACGCGGCGGAGGATCCCTTCCCGTACACGGTCTCCTCGGTCAGGAAGGTGGTCTTCGCGGTTCCGGGGGTCGCGTCGATCATCGCCGGGATGGGCAATCCGATGGTGCTGGGAGTCCTGACCGTCGCGGCGACGTCGCTCGTCGTATGGGCCTTCTGGCCGCGCGAGCAGCGCCGAGCCGCTCGCGATCCCGACGGGAACGGCCCATGAGGCGCGCGCTCGCCGCGGTCCTGCTCGCGGTCGCCGTGATCGTGACGCCGGGTGCGGCCTGGGCGGCGCCCACGACACAGGTCATCCAGGGATCCGTTCTCCGTCTGGTCTCCGTCGCGGACTGGGCAGCGGCCGGCAGCCTGTTGCCGGGGCAGCCGGTGCAGTGGGACATCGAGGTGAGTGCTGACGCGCCGGATCCGGGAGTCATCAGGATCGCGGTGAGCGCGACAGGTGAAGCACACCTGCTCCTGGACATCTCGACGTGCGCGGAGGCATGGACGGAGAGCGGATGCCCGGTGGGCGCGACGGCCCTGCGGACACGGTGGGACATCCCGCGCGACGGCGTCGAGGTTCCGCTTCTGCAGGTCGCCGACACCGAGACGACACACCTCCGCCTCGCCATCGTCCTCGATCCCGCGGGCGGTTCGGGCGCCGGCAGCACCGATGTCCGCGTGCATGCGCAGGGCGCGGGGGAGACGGTGGTCGCGGGGTCCGACGGTGCCCTGGCGACGACGGGACTTCCGTCCGCGGCGCCGTGGATCGTCGGAGCCGGTGCCGGCCTCATCGGGTCCGGTGCCGTGCTGGTGCTCCGCCGTCGACGCGCTGCTTCGTGGCAGGGGGTGCGAGATGAGGTCTCGTGAGCGTGCACGGATCCTCGCCGGAGTCGTCGGCCTCGCGGTGCTCCTCGGCGTCGCCTCGTCTCCTTCGGTGCAGATGACCGATGCCGCCTTCACCGACAGCGAGTACGCGGCACGATCGTTCACGGCATCGACGTTGGCGACTCCGGTGGTGACCTCGTGCACGGTCACGAGTTTTCTCGGCACGTTCACCGGCTTCACGATCACCTGGACCTCGCCGTACCTGACGGTGCAGCAGCGGCTGTCGATCAACAACGTCGTCGTCGACAACAGCAACGTCACGCAGAGCGGCTCCGGCCCGTACACCTACTCGTCGACGATCAGCTCCGGGCTTCTGAACACGCTGCTCGGAAGCCTGCTGGGGTCGACGAACACCGTCAAGGTCGAGAGCATCTACGCGGGAACGTCGTGGGTGTCACCGGCGGCGACGCGCACACTGTCGGTCGGCGGTCTGCTGGGCCTCGGTGGCAACAACACCTGCACCTGAGGACGGCGGACGCAGGGTGAGAGTCAGTCGTGCCGGGTCAGTCGTGCCGGTCGGTGAACTCGTCGGTCGGCGAACTCGTCAGTCGGTGAACTCGTCAGTCGGCGAGGGCCAGAGCACGGAAGGCGTCGCGCTCTCGAAGCTGCTCTCGGCGGCTGGCGGCGGCGTCCACGATCCGGTTCGGAACCTGCTGGCCTGTGGTGCGGCGGTAGAGCTCATCGATGAGGTCGGTGGCGAGTCCGACGAGCTTGGCGATCTCGCGGTCGTCGCGGTCGATCCACACACAGCGCGGCTCGTCGTGGATCGGCGCGAAGTCGACGTGCTCCTCCCACACGAACAGCGTGCGCTCGGCGCCGAGGACGTGCTGCTGCCACCAGATCTGACGGAGGTAGGTGCGCGGGATGCCGCGGAAAGGCTTGTTCGTGGTCTTGATCTCGGCGAGCTTCACGCGCCCGTCCGCGTCGACCGCGATGCCGTCGGGTGTGGCGAGATGACGATGCTCGACTTCGGCGCGGAACAGCGCGGACGAGGGGAGGATGCCGTGGGTGGCCGCCACCCAGGCCGCGATCTCGGGTTCGCGTCGGCGGCCGTGATCCGTGTACGCGTTGCCGCCGAAGCGGGGTCCGCCACCGAGTTTCGAGTCCGCCGCCCTGGCGATCGACTTCTCGGAGGTGAGTCCGGCCACGTCGGTCGCCGTGATGCCCCGGGATCGAGCTCTCAACCAGGCCACGCGGTCACGGGAATCCGCGACGATGCGTGCAGAGAGTTCCGGGGTCACCCTTCGACCCTAACCCCGCCCGCCGACCCTCCCCGCCCTCACACGCCGCCCCCGCCCTCCCCGCCCCGCCCCGCCCCGCCCCGCCCCTCCCCGCCCCGCCCCGCCCCCTCCCTCCCCCGCCCCGCCCGCGTCGAGACCCAAGGCTGTCGCCGAAACCCACGCCCGCAGTCGCTCGGGGGCATGGGTCTCGACGATAGGCATGGGTCCGGGGACTGCCAGGTAGGCAGGTGCACCGCCGACTGTTGTTCTGCACAGCGTGGATGTGAAGCGAGTTGTCCGCACTTCCGGCAAGCGCTGGTCATCGCAGTGTGGATGGGCTGCGGGAAGGGTGAGGATCGAGTGCATGCGCAGGACCATCACCATCGAGGAAGCGCGCCGGCTCCTTCTCGCCAGAAGCGATGTGCTCGCTCGAGGGGTGACGGAGCGCGAGCTCCGGGCCATGGTCGACGACGGCTCGATCGTGCGAGTGCGTCGCGGCTGGTACGCGGATTCAGTGGAGTGGGAGCAGCTCTGGGACGAGAGTCGTCATCTGTTGAAGGTGCTCGCCGTGCACCGGGAATCCGCCGGTGGCCGTGCCACATTCTGCTTCGCTTCGGCGGCCGTCATCCACGGGCTTCCGCTCTATCGGACCTCGCCGACCCACGTTCACGCTGTTCTCGGTCCGACGAGTCGCAGCAGAGTGAAGTGGGGTGTCGCGAGGCACGATCTCACTCTCCGCGATAGCGACCTCGTGGAAGTCGAAGGCATCAGATGCACCTCGCTCGAGAGGACCGTGCTCGATCTGGCATGCCGGCTCACGCCCGAAGCGGCGATCTCCGTCGCTGACGCGGCGCTACGGCGCATCGCGGTCCGGCGACACGACCAGGACCATGCGGCTGCCGCAGAGTGGCGGAGTGAACTCGGGAGGCGGGCGCAAACCCTCTCGAACCGTGGCATCCGTCAGGCCCGAGAGGTGATCGCGTTCTCAGATGGCCGCGCTCAGCTGCCCGGAGAGAGCGTGAGTCGTCTGCACCTTCACCGTCTCGGGTTCACCGAGGTCGATCTGCAGTCGCGCGTCACCGGACCGCACGGCGAGGAGTACTCGCTCGACTTCGCCTTTCGGGGAGCGCGGACGTTCGGCGAGTTCGACGGGCGAGGAAAGTACCTCGATCCGACGTTGCGCACAGGGATGTCGGCGGAGGCCGTGGTGCTCGCGGAGAAGCGTCGGGAGGATGCGATCCGCGGAGTCACAGGGTGGCGGATCGTCCGCTGGGGATCCGAGGACATCGTCACGTCGGATGCTCTCGGTGCGCGGCTCCGTGCGTTCGGCCTCCACCCCTGACGCGCGCTGCACCCATGCTCGCCGAGCCCCCTGGTGTCATCGAGACCCGCCAGTCCTCACGCCATCTCATCGCCCAGACCCACGCTCATCGCCCAGACCCACGCTCTAACGCGCATCCGACGGTGGGTCTCGATACGGAACGTGGGTCTCGGCGGAGACGAGGGGGTGAGGAGGGAGAGGGAGGGGGACGGGGGACGGGGGAGGGGGGATTTGGGGGGATTTGGGGGGAGAGACTGGGGTGGGGTAGAGTTGTGGGGAACCGAAGACCGCTGGTCATCGTGTGCGCGTGAGTGCACAGGATCGAAGCTCTGCATCGCAGGGGCCCGCGCAGGACACGAACTTTCGAAAGCTCCGTGCGCTTGCGCCGGAGCTTTTCTCTTTGCAGGTGGTCCAGGTCGGCGCCTCACCACCGTGCGGCGCCTCGTACACACCAAGGAGTGACCATGGCGCAGAAGGATGCATCGGTCGCCGAGCTCACGAAGTCATTCGAGAACTCGACTGCCGTTCTGCTGACCGAGTACCGCGGTCTGACGGTTGCCCAGCTCAAGGAGCTGCGCAACAGCATCCGTCAGGACGCTGAGTACGCCGTGGTGAAGAACACGCTGACCAAGATCGCCGCCAACAAGGCTGGCATCTCCGCGCTGGACGACGACCTCAAGGGTCCGTCGGCCGTCGCGTTCGTGCACGGTGACTTCGTCGCCACCGCCAAGGCTCTGCGTGACTTCGCCAAGGCCAACCCGCTTCTCGTGATCAAGTCCGGCATCTTCGAGGGCAACGCCCTCACCGCGGACGAGGTCAACAAGTACGCCGCGCTGGAGAGCCGTGAGGTTCTGCTGGCGAAGGCTGCGGGCATGATGAAGGCGACGATGGGCAAGGCTGCCGCCACCATCGATGCTCTTCGCGAAAAGCTGGAGACCGCAGAGGCCGCGTAAGCGACCGGCGATCTCGTCTACAAACCCCATCTATCTAGGAGATACATCATGGCGAAGCTTTCCACCGAGGAACTGCTCGAGCAGTTCGCCGGCCTGACCCTCATCGAGCTCAACGAGTTCGTGAAGGCGTTCGAGGAGAAGTTCGAGGTCACCGCTGCTGCTCCCGTCGCCGTCGCCGGTGCTGCGGGTGGCGCAGGCGCTGCTGAGGCTGAGGAAGAGAAGGACTCCTTCGACGTCATCCTCGAGGCCGCTGGTGACAAGAAGATCCAGGTCATCAAGACCGTCCGCGAGCTCACCTCGCTGGGTCTCGGCGAGGCCAAGGCTGTCGTCGACGGTGCCCCGAAGGCCGTCCTTGAGGGCGCCAACAAGGAGACCGCCGACAAGGCCAAGGCTGCTCTCGAAGAGGCAGGCGCAACGGTTACCCTCAAGTAATCGCGACGCTCACGCGTTTCTGATCGAAGGCCCCGGGTTCGCTCGGGGCCTTCGTGCGTGCCCGGGGCGTTCCCGATGTTCCAGGCGTCCCAGACTGCTCGCGCCGACGGCACCGAGGGATGCCGGCAACGGCACCGCCGCCGGCATCCCGGAATGTTGCGAGCTCAGCGCGGGGGAGCAGTAGAGCTGCGAACCACGAGGGCGGATGCGGCGTCGACGCGCTCGAGCGGAGCGTCCGGGTCCTCCATCTGCTGCGTCAGCAGGCGCACGGCCTCATGGCCCTGGTCGCGCGGCGACTGGCCGATCGTGGTCAGCGCGAACATGTCCGCGTGTTCGTGATCGTCGACTCCGACGACGCTGAGCTCCGTCGGAACGGCGATCCCCAGACGTCTGGCCGCGATGATCGCGCCGATCGCGGCCTCGTCGCACACTCCGACGATCGCGGTCGGGCGTCGGCGTCTGTCGCCGAGCAGTCCGGCCGCAGCCGTATAGCCGCCGGGCATGGTCGGGGCCGCGCCGGCGATGCGGGCGTGCGCCGAGAGACCAGCGGCCCGCAGGGCGCCACGATAGCCGTCGAGTCGCTGTGCATCGCCGAAGCTCAGCTCCGCGGCATCCGTCGATCCGCCGACGAAGGCGATGTCGGTGTGCCCGAGCTCGATGAGATGCTCGGTGGCGATACGCGCGGCGGCGGTGTCGTCGATGGACACGGCGCTTGACCCCTCGCTGTAGGGCCCCACGCTGACGAGGGGGCGCCCCGCCTGCTGCAGTCGCTCGAGTTCACGGGCGCTCGGTTGGATGCCGACCGCGATGATGCCGTCGAAGCGGCGCCCGGGGAGGATGCTCTCGAACAGCCGCTCCCTGGTCTTCGAGCCCTCGGGCACGCCGTACAGCGACAGGTCGTAGTCCAGAGCGAAGAGCGACTCCTGCACTCCGGCGAGCAGTTCGGCGAAGAACCATCGGTCCACCGGGGGCATGACCACTCCCACGGTGCGGGTGCGCCCCGTCGCCAGGCTTGTCGCGGACGAATGGGCGACGTAGGAGAGTTCGCGCGCAGCGTCCGCGACGCGCTGCCTGGTTGCTGTCGACACGTATCCGCGGCCGCTCAGGGCGCGGCTCGCGGTGGCCTTCGACACGCCAGCACGTGACGCGACGTCCGCGATCGTGCTCATCGGTCCTCCTCGACCTGATCACGCGGCTGCGTGGACCCGGCGCAGGGTGCGCGCCGCGTCACAGCGTAGCCGCCGGCACGCGAAAAAGGAACCGGTTCCAGGCGTTCGGCGAGGGAGCGCTCCCATGTGTGTGATGCGAGCACCGCGAATGGTTGCGAGCTTGTGACCCTAGCGTGTTGTGCGGTGATGCTGATCGCCAGTAGGTTGGCCTGGAATCGGTTCCCTAACGATGCCCCGGGGTGGCGTCGCACCAGCCGGGAACCTGTACTCGAAGAGGAGAATTCACATGACTCTGTCACAGCGTTCCCGGCGTTACGCGCCGCTCGCCCTGCTGGGGGTCGCGGGCATCGCGCTCGCCGGATGCGGGGCTCCCGGTGGAGCACCGAGCACCGGCGGAGGAGACGGAGGCGACGCCACCGTCACGATCTACGGCACGATCGTCGACGATGAGGCGAAGCTCCTCCAGGAGTCCTGGAAGGACTGGGCCGACGAGAACGGCATCACGATCAAGTACGAGGGCAGCCAGGACTTCGAGACGCAGCTCGGCACCCGCGCACAGGGCGGCAACCCGCCGGACATCGCGATCTTCCCGCAGCCGGGCCTGTTCGCCGACTTCGCCGACCGCGACTACCTGAAGCCCGCTCCGGAAGCGGTCGAGAAGAACGCCAACGAGTACTGGACCGAGGACTGGGTCAACTACGGCACGGTCGACGGCACCTTCTACGGCGCTCCGCTCATGGCCAACGTCAAGGGGTGGATCTGGTACTCGCCCGCGAAGTTCAAGGAATGGGGCGTCGAGGTTCCGACCACGCTCGATGAGATGAGCGCCCTCACCGACAAGATCCAGGCTGCGACGGGCACGCCCGCCTGGTGCGCCGGCTTCGAGTCGGGCACCGCGACCGGATGGCCGGGAACGGACTGGGTCGAGGACTACGTGCTGCGTCAGTCCGGTCCGGAGGTCTACGACCAGTGGGTCACCAACGAGGTCAAGTTCACCGACCCGCAGATCAAGCAGGCGTTCGACTCGGTCGGCGAGGTCCTGCTGAACCCGGCCAACGTCAACGCCGGCTTCGGTGACGTCCGCTCGATCAACTCCACCGCGTTCGGTGACGTCGCTCCCAAGCTCGCCGCCGGCGAGTGCGCGCTGACGCACCAGGCCTCGTTCCTCTCGGGCTTCTTCCCCGACGGCACGACGGTCGCAGAGGACGGCGACGTCTGGGCGTTCATGCTCCCGGGTGAGAGCGCCGACGACAAGGCCGTGACCGGTGCCGGTGAGATCGTCGGAGCGTTCACCGACTCCGAGGCCACCCAGAAGGTGCTCGAGTACCTCTCGAGCCCTGAGTGGGCGAACAGCCGCGTCAGCCTCGGCGGCGTGACCTCGGCCAACAACGGCCTCGACCCGGCGAACGCGAAGGACCCGATCCTGCAGGAGACCATCAAGATCCTTCAGGACCCGGACACCACCTTCCGCTTCGACGCGTCCGACCTGATGCCGGGTGCCGTCGGCGCCGGCACGTTCTGGAAGGGCATCGTGGCCTGGGTCAACGGCACGCCGACGGACGACGTCCTCACGCAGATCCAGACGGGCTGGCCCGCCAGCTGATAGACGAGGAGGGCTGCCCTCTGGGAGGCAGCCCTCCTCATCTCTCGACGCCGCACGCCGATGCGCGGTCGTCGTTACGCTCCGCGTGATGAAGGGGAATCCGTGAACGCGACTATTTTCTTCCAGTGGATCGGCTCGCTCCCGCCGATCCTGCAGGCGGTCGCCGTCGTCATCGCTTTCGCGGTGGTCGTGGCGTTCATCCTGTTCCTCGTGGACATCGCTCCACGCAGGGGAGCGCTCTACACCGGCATCCGGCTGGCGATGTGCCTGCTCATCCCGTTCGCCGTGATGTGGTTCTTCAACTCCTACTACTGGGCGATGGGAGTGGCGGTCGCGGTCGGGGCGCTGTTCTTCTGGCTCGACTATCGATCACGCGACGGCGCCGGCTATCTGATCCAGCTCGTCGCCTTCATGGCACCAGCCATCCTGCTGCTGCTGGTCGGCCTGATCCTGCCGTCCATCCAGACGATGTACTCGTCGTTCCTGAACTCGTCGGGGAAGGACTTCGTCGGGTTCGCCAACTACCTGTGGATCTTCACGCAGTCCGATGGCATCACCTCGGTCGTCAACACGATCATCTGGGTGCTGCTCGTCCCGACCGTGTCGACCATCGTCGGTCTCGCCTACGCGGTGTTCATCGACCGCACCCGCGGCGAGAAGATCTATAAGGTCCTCGTGTTCATGCCCATGGCGATCTCCTTCGTCGGGGCTGGCATCATCTGGCGGTTCATGTACGAGTACCGCGGCCCCCAGTTCGAGCAGATCGGTCTGCTCAACCAGATCATGGTGTGGTTCGGCGGTGAGCCGCAGCAGTGGCTGCTGAACGAGCCGTGGAACACGCTGTTCCTGATCGTGGTGCTCATCTGGGTGCAGACCGGTTTCGCCATGGTGCTGCTGTCCGCGTCGATCAAGGGCGTGCCGCAGGAACTGCTCGAAGCGGCGGAGCTCGACGGTGCGAATGCCTGGGAGCGCTTCATCTCGGTGACGATCCCCTCCATCCGCCCCGCACTGATCGTGGTGCTGACGACGATCTCGATCGCCTCGCTGAAGGTGTTCGACATCGTCAGGACGATGACCGCCGGCAACTACGGCACCTCGGTGCTCGCGAACGAGATGTACACCCAGTTCTCGAAGTTCGAGGCCGGACGCAGTGCCGCGCTCTCCGTGATCCTGTTCATCCTGGTGCTGCCGATCGTCATCTACAACGCACGCCAGATCAAGAAGCAGCGGGAGATCCGATGACCGACACCGTGAAGTCCGAAACCGCTGTCAGCACCCGCGCCATCACGACCGGAGGCGGCATCGAAGGCTCCGCGGGACGCGCTCGCAAGAAGCTGTCGCGCCCCTGGGCGTCCGTCGCCTCCATCGTGATCGCGGTGCTCTGGACGATCCCGACGCTCGGGCTGTTCATCTCCTCGTTCCGGCCGCGCGATCAGATCCAGTCGAGCGGATGGTGGACGTTCTTCGCCGATCCGCAGGTGACGATCGAGAACTATGTCGACGTGCTGCAGTCCGGCACGACGCAGCTCACGATCCTCGAGTCGTTCGTCAACTCGATCGCAATCACGATCCCGGCCACGCTCGTACCGCTGATGATCGCCTCGATGGCGGCCTACGCCTTCGCGTGGATCGACTTCAAGGGCCGCAACGCGCTGTTCATCTTCGTGTTCGCCCTGCAGATCGTGCCGATCCAGATGGCCCTGGTGCCGCTGCTGAGTTCGTTCTCGCGAGGGATCAATCTCTTCGGCCTCCAGGTGACGCAGCCGCTCGGCGCGTCGGACGGCTACGCGCAGGTGTGGATCGCGCACACCATGTTCGCGCTGCCGCTGGCGATCTACCTGCTGCACAACTTCATGTCGGAGATCCCGGGGGAGATCATCGAGGCGGCCCGCGTCGACGGTGCGTCCCGCGGCCAGATCTTCTTCCGCGTGGTGCTGCCGCTGACGATGCCGGCGATCGCATCCGTCGCGATCTTCCAGTTCCTGTGGGTCTGGAACGACCTGCTCGTCGGACTGGTGTTCGCCGATGGAGCTGCCGCGCCGATCACGAAGCTGCTGGCCGAGATCACCGGAACCAGAGGAAACGACTGGTATCTGCTCACGGCGGGCGCCTTCGTGTCGATCATCGTGCCGCTGATCGTGTTCTTCGCTCTGCAGCGCTACTTCGTCCGCGGCCTGCTGGCCGGATCGACGAAGGGCTGACCTTCGAGAGACACCGGGGGCCTTTCGAGAGGACGGATGCCGCGGTCGGGTGCAACACAGCCCCGGTCGCGGCATCCGCGCGTCTACCCTGAAGTCATGAAGTACGCAGACTCGATCGTCGACCTCGTCGGCGACACGCCCCTCGTGAAGCTGAATCGCGTCACCGAGGGTGTGGCGTGCACAGTGCTCGTGAAGCTGGAGTATCTGAACCCCGGCGGGTCGTCGAAGGATCGCATCGCCGCGCGGATCATCGATGCCGCGGAGGCGTCGGGCGACCTGAAGCCCGGGGGCACGATCGTCGAAGCGACCAGCGGCAACACCGGAGTGGGGTTGGCGCTCGTCGCTCAGCAGCGCGGCTACAGCTGCGTCTTCGTGCTGCCGGACAAGGTCGGCGAGGACAAGATCGACGTGTTGCGGGCCTACGGCGCCGAGATCGTCGTGACGCCGACCTCGGTGGCCCCCGACAGTCCCGAGTCGTACTACAGCGTGAGCGACCGGCTCGCGCGCGAGATCCCCGGTGCCTTCAAGCCCAACCAGTACGAGAACCCGAACGGCCCGCGTAGCCACTACGAGACGACGGGGCCGGAGATCTGGCGCGACACCGACGGCGAGGTCACGCACTTCGTCGCCGGCGTCGGTACCGGTGGCACGATCACGGGCACGGGTCGCTACCTGCGTGAAGTCTCCGACGGACGGGTGCGCATCGTCGGAGTCGACCCCGAGGGGAGCGTCTACAGCGGCGGGACCGGTCGTCCGTACTTGGTGGAGGGCGTGGGCGAGGACATCTGGCCCGGTGCCTACGATCCGACCGTGCCGCACGAGATCGTCGCGGTCGGAGACGCAGAGGCCTTCGCCATGACGCGGCGGCTTGCCCGCGAGGAGGGCATCCTCGTCGGCGGATCGAGCGGCATGGCCGTGGTCGGTGCGCTGCGCGTCGCGCGGGATCTGCCCGCGGATGCCGTGATGGTGGTGCTGCTCCCCGACGGCGGGCGCGGCTACCTGGGCAAGATCTTCAACGACGGATGGATGCGCTCCTACGGCTTCAGCGAGCTGGAGGAGGGAGAGACCGTCGCCGACGTGCTCGCCGCTCGTCCGTCGCGACAGGGCGCGGGCATCCCCGACCTGGTTCACGCCCATCCCACCGACACCGTGCTCGAGGCCATCGGGATGATGACCGAGTACGACGTCTCGCAGCTGGTCGTGCTGAGCGCCGAGCCGCCCGTGATGATGGGCGAGGTGGTCGGCACCGTCGACGAGAAGGGGCTGCTCGACCTGCTGTTCCGTGGTGAGGCGAACGCGACGGACGCCGTGGGGGCGCACGTGGGGGAGAGGCTGCCGCTCGTCGGCATCCACGCTCCCGTCGCTCAGGCCAAGGCAGCGCTCGCCGATGCCGACGCGCTGCTGGTGACCGAAGACGGCAAGCCGCACACGGTGCTGACGCGTCAGGATCTGCTCGCCTATCTGTCGCGCTGAGGATGTCGGGATATCGGCCGACCCGGGGCGTAACCGGACGGCCGTCCGTGCGAGCGCGGACGTAGGCTGAGGAGCATGTCCGATCACGCCTTCGCCACCCGAGCCATCCACGCAGGACAAGCGCCAGACCCCGTCACGGGCGCGATCATCCCGCCGATCTATCAGTCCTCCACGCACGTGCAGGACAGCGTCGGGGGCCTGCGCTCAGGGTACGAGTACAACCGTGCGGGGAACCCCACACGTTCTTCGCTCGAGACGCAGCTCGCGGCTCTCGAGGGAGGTACGAGCGCGCTGTCCTTCGCCTCGGGGCTCGCGGCGGAGGACGCGCTGCTGCGCGGGATCCTGAAGCCGGGAGACCACGTCCTGCTCGGCAACGACGTCTACGGCGGAACGTACCGGCTCCTCACCCGGGTGCTGGCGCCCTGGGGTATCGAGACGACGACGGTCGAGCTCGCAGACATCGACGCGCTCCGAGCCGCCATCCGCCCCGAGACGAAGATCGTCTGGCTGGAGACGCCGAGCAACCCGCTCCTGAAGATCGTCGACATCGCGCAGATCGCCGAGATCGCGCATGCGGCGGGTCTCACGGTCGTCGTCGACAACACCTTCGCCTCGCCGGCGCTGCAGCAGCCGCTCGCGCTCGGCGCCGACTTGGTCGTGCACTCCACGACCAAGTACCTCGGCGGCCACTCGGACGTGCTCGGCGGTGCGGTCGTGTTCGCGGACGATCGGTTCTTCGAGCAGGTGAAGTTCCAGCAGTTCGCGGTCGGCGCGGTCTCCGCACCGCTGGATGCCTGGCTGACGACCCGCGGCATCAAGACGCTCGCGCTGCGGATGCGCCAGCACTCCGAGAACGCTCAGGCCATCGCCGAGTGGGCGCAGGCCCGCCCGGAGTTCGCCCAGGTGTACTTCCCCGGTCTCGCCTCGCACCCCGGCCACGACATCGCGGCGAAGCAGATGAGCGCCTTCGGCGGGATGTTGTCGTTCGGTCTCGCGGCCGGCGCCGACGCGGCGCGCGCCTTCGTCGAGAGCACCTCGGTGTTCCAGCTCGCAGAGTCGCTCGGCGGTGTCGAGTCGCTCATCGGATACCCGCCGGACATGACGCACGCGTCCGTACGAGGTACCGAGCTCGCCGTCCCGGAGAACATCGTGCGGCTCTCGGTGGGCATCGAAGACGTGGGCGACCTGATCGCCGACCTCGAGCAGGGACTCGACCGCATCTCGCGCTGATCGAGGCGCCTTCTGAGACGCACCTCCGCGGATCCGCGGGGGTGCGTTCTCCGTTCTCGTCCGTGTGGAAGCGGGCCGGGCGGCGGTAACATGGGGGCTTCCCCTGATCGAATCGATTCGACCATTGCATCCCCTGAACTCTGGAAGGACGTCGTGTCCGACGCTCCCCGCACTGATTCCCTCCCCGTCGTGAAGGCGGAGGATTCCGCCGATGACGCACCGAAGATCTCGCCGCCGGAACGCACCGCGACGGGAAGCATCCGCATCCCGACCGCGACCGGCGCCATCCGCACCCTCGGCGCGAACCCCGCGACCGCGCCGATCATGCTGCACCCGGGCGATGCCATCTCCCTCGGCCGTCGCACGCTGTACATCATCCTGCTCGGCGCGCTCACGGCCCTCGGCCCGTTCACGATCGACCTCTACCTTCCCGCCTTCCCGGTTCTGGAGCAGGACTTCCAGACCACGGCAGCCGCCATCCAGCTGACCCTGACCGGAACGATGATCGGCTTCGCGCTCGGTCAACTGGTGGTCGGTCCGCTCAGCGACAAGGTCGGGCGCCGTGTGCCGCTCATCGCGGTGACCGCTCTGCACGTGCTGGCCAGTGTGGGCGCAGCCTTCGCCCCGGATCTCGCGCTGCTCAGCGTGGCACGCGTGCTCATGGGTATCGGCGCTGCGGCCGGAGGAGTCGTGGCCATGGCGATCGTGCGCGACCTCTTCGGCGGGCGTCGACTCGTCGTCATGCTCTCGCGCCTCGCCCTGGTCTCCGGTGTGGCTCCGGTCATCGCGCCGCTCATCGGCTCCTGGCTCCTCACGCTCATGCCGTGGCGCGGCATCTTCGGGGTGCTCGCGGCCTACGGCATCGTGATGCTGCTGTCGACGATCCTGTTCATTCCGGAGACCCTTCCCGTCGCGCGGCGTCAGGACCGTGGCGGTGCCACCATGCTGCAGCGGTACCGTTCGGTGCTGTCCGATCGGGTGTTCCTGGGCGTGCTCGTGATCGGCGGAATGACGTTCTCCGGTCTGTTCTCGTACCTGTCGGCATCGCCCTTCCTGTTCCAGGTGACGCACGGGCTCGACGCGCAGCAGTACGGTCTGCTGTTCGCGGTGAACTCGCTCGGCGTCGTCGTCGGAGTCCAGACCGCGTCACGTCTGGCCGCGCGCTTCGGGCCGCAGTGGGTCATGGCCTACTCCACCGCCGTGCTGCTCATCGCCGGAACGGCCATCATCGTCACCGACCAGCTCGGTCTCGGGCTGTGGGGTACGGTCATCCCGCTGTTCGTCTTCATGACGGCCTGCGGATTCACGTTCCCCAACGTGCAGGTCCTCGCGCTCGACCGTCATGGGAAGGCCGCAGGGACCGCCGCATCGATCATCGGTGCGACCAACTTCGGTGTCGCCGGGCTCATCTCGCCGGTCGTGGGCTGGCTCTCGCATGACGCGGGTATCACCGCGACCACCATGGCCTCCGTCATGGTCGGCTGCGCCGCGATCGGCATCCTGTCGCTCTGGTTCGTGGTGCGCCCGCGCACGGTCGGGATGCTCGCTCCCTGAGCGTTCAGGCATCGTCCGACAGAATGGGACGATGAACAGGCGGATGCTGCTGTGGTGGGGAGTGGGCCTCCTCGCGCTCGCGACGATTCTCGGCGCCGTGGTGGTGTTCGCCTACCCGCAGACGCCGGGCTTCGACAACTGGTGGAACGACACCATCGCGGGAGCGAGGGCCGACTGGATGGTCGACTTCGCCCTCGTCCTGAACTGGGTCGGCGGGGGATGGGTCGCGATCTTCGGGGTGCCCTTGCTGGTGATCTTGGCGCTCGTGCTGGCGCGTCGGTGGCGCAGTGCGCTGTTCGCCGCGCTGTGTTTCGCCGCGAGCGCCGCCGGTGTGCAGGTGCTCAAGCAGCTGTTCGGCCGCGCTCGGCCGGACGACATGCTGGTGGTGAGCGACTACGGTTCCTTCCCCTCAGGGCATACTGCGAACGCCGCGACCATCGCCCTCGTGCTCTGGGTACTGTTCCCGCGGGTCTGGGTGGCGATCGTCGGTGCGGCGTGGATCCTCGCAATGGCGCTCTCGCGCACCTTCCTGTCGGTGCACTGGGCCAGCGACACCCTCGGCGGCGCTCTGGTCGGTGCCGGCGTCGTGCTGGTGCTCGCCGCCTGGCTGCTTCCCTGGGTGCAGCAGAACGGGAAGCCGGCGGTCGAGGCGCCGATAGGCTGAGAGGCCCCGTTCCCTCCAGAGGAGTCGTCTTGTCTCGCATCCGTCCGTACCGCCCCACCGATCGTGCCGCGCTGTACGAGATCTGCGTGAAGACGGCCGATGCCGGAGCGGATGCCACCGGCGTCCTCTCCGACGACTCGTTGTGGGGCGACCTGTTCGCCGTGCCCTACGCCGAGCGTCATCCGGACCTCGCGTGGGTGGTCGAGAGCGACGACGAGCGGACGATCGGCTACATCGTGGCGACCGACGACACCGACGACTTCTACACGTGGTTCCGAGAGGAGTGGTGGCCCGCCCTCGAGGCCCGCTACCCGCGACCGGCCGAGATCGTCACCCGCGAGGACAGGATGATCGACTACGGCTACAGCCGCGCGGCCGGCATCGAGCCGAACGTCGTCGACCACCCCGCCCACCTGCACATCGATCTGCTTCCGGAGACCCAGGGGCAGGGACTCGGGCGCCTACTCATCGAGACGCTGTTCGCCGAGCTGACCCGACGCGGAGTGCGCGGCCTGCACCTCGGCATCGACCCGGACAACACGGGCGCAGCCGCCTTCTACGAGCGCCTCGGCATGACGCGACTACCGGCGGAACCGGGCGGACAGATCTACGGCGTGCGCTTCGACGACTGAGCGGAGGACCGCGCCCGACACGAACGAGAAAAGCCCCCGCTGGCGCGGAGGCTTTTCTCGTTTTCGGCGGTGACGGCGGGACTCCGGTGCTCGCTGCGCTCGCGCCTCCCCGAATCCCCAGCGCTCGATGAATACGAGAAAAGCCCCCGCTGGCGCGGAGGCTTTTCTCGTTTTCGGCGGTGACGGCGGGATTCGAACCCGCGGTTGCTTGCACAACACACGCTTTCCAAGCGTGCTCCTTCGGCCGCTCGGACACGTCACCAAGGAACAACCTGTCCATCCTATCCGATGCGGGGAGGGCTGCGTGACAGGGCGGGAGTCCGCGCGCGAACGTCCATCGATGTGAAATATTGCACGTCACCCGTCACGTGTATAGCCTCATGTGAGGACGTATCGTCTTCGATCGCGATACGACGTTTCTCTGGGGGAAGCATGCAGGCGAGTTCGACGATGACGAGACGCAGCCACCGCACCGTGACGGCTTTCGAGCAATACGTGAGCGGACGGCGTGCTCTCGGCGATGGGGCGGTGTTCTTCCTCGAGACGGCGACGCATCTGGCCGATGTGCTCCGGGAGGCGGAGCGGAACGACGTCGTGTTCACGCCGTCGCGTTCGACCTCGTTCGCGCAGGAGAACGTCATGGAGTACGGCGGTCGTTTCCGCGAGCCGGGTGACCGGCTGGTGCTCGACGCTCATCACGTGGTCGAGCTGCAGGAGTACGTCGCCGCGCCGTTCCTCTCGATCGTCTCGCCCACCGTCATCCGTCAGGGAAGTGCCGAAGGGCTTGCTGCCTTCCTCAGCGATGCCGACACGGCCAGAGACGACGGGATCTTCGTCGGCCAGCTGCTGAGCCCCATGGCGACTCTGGAATCCCGCGCGTCGTTCCTCGCCAGCCCTGCGTGCGGTGGCGGCCTCGTCCGCGTGCACGTGACGGCGGACGGAGAGTATCGCGACGGCCGGGACGGAGCGCTACTCGGCCAGGTGGGCGACGCGAGAGCGGAAGTGCGGGTCGCCGCCGACGGAGTCGGCGGACGCGGAAGGCCGTTCGCCCGCATCATGGATCCTCGCGTGCTCGATGCCGACCTCGACGACCGTCCGTGGTTCGGGCGCTACCTGGCAGCGCTCGAGGCGCTGCGGGATTGGCGCGGGAGCCGTGGCCGTCCGACCATCTCCGGCTTCGGGGGACACCTCATCAGAGCCCTGGACGAGAGTGCGGCGTTTCCCGTCGTCGTGTCGGCCGACGCTCCTCTGCTCATGACGGACGACGGAGAGGAGTATGTCCTGGTCGATCCGCATCGCCGCATACATCTCCGACTCGGAATCGATGCTGCGCGGGCAACCGAATGCCTGCTGGCCACCGGAGACGAGTCATCGGCGACAGGGTTGCTGGCCTTCGAACTCGGCGTGCGGCCGACGGGCATCGCGCCGCTGATACACAGACTCGGCGACCAGCTGCGCGATGCGGGGATCGATCTCGGCGCGAGTCGGCGGGCCGCCTCCTGATGCCCGGGCAGAACGCGACGGATCCGCACCTCCTCGGAGCGCGAGCATTCCGGGAGTGGATCACCGGAGAGCGGGAGCATCACTCACGGATCTTCTTCGTGGAGCGCGGTGCTGAGACGGATGCCGTCCGCCACGTGGCGGGCAGCGACGACCTGGTCCTGCTGCCCGAGGGCACCCCGTCGTGGGAGGGCGTCGCCGGCGTCGGCAGGTACGACGGCGCCGTGAGTGAGCCCGGGGACGAGGTGTTCTTCGGTGAGCGCGGCGTCGAGCTCCAGGACTACGTCGCCGCGGCGTTCATCCAGATCATCGGGCCCACGGCGGTCCGATTCTTCGATGCCTCCAGCTGGCAGGCCTTCATCGACGACGCGGAACTCGCTCGGGACACCGGGGTGTTCCCGACGGCGTTGATCGATCCGCGCGTGCTGTTGGCCGATCGACACACGCTGTCAGCGCCCGACGGCTTCGATGTCCCGAGCGCGTTGCGCATCGGTGACGACGGATCGGTCAGAGCGGGCGTGCAGGGCGAGGTGCTCGGAGAGGTCGGCGACCTGCCTGCGATCCTCGCCACCCCGTTGCCGCGCGCGGCCTCCCTGTCCGGCATCGCGCCGAGGGAGCGGATCGCCGGCGACCTCGGAGCTCACGAGTGGATCGGGCGCTACCTCCGGGCCACCGACCTCATCAAGATGCTCGGGCTCGGGAACGGGACGGCGCGGATCTCGGGCTTCGGCTGGCTGCTCGTCGACGACGACCTCGCCGACGCCGAGCCCCGCTCATCGGACCCCTTCCTCCTCGACACCCCGGAAGACTTCGTGCTCGCGGACACGACGACTCTGCGTCGTCAGCTGCTCTCACCGCAGACGGCCCGCGTCGTGGCCCTCGTCCAGACCTCGAGCACACCCGACCGCGCGACGGAACGCGTGGCCCGCGCGCTCGGCATTCCGGACGACCACGCCAGAGCGCTGTGCCGCGAGGCGGTCATCGCGCTGGGGATCCACGGCGGCAGACCTCTCTCCGGACGGCTTACGGAGGAGGCGCCACGATGACCGCACCGCACGCCCTGTGGACGTCGATGCTCCCCGCGGACACGACCTTCGCGCCGGATCGCGTCGCCGTCGGCGCCACCGGACACCGGATCGCGTTCGCCGACGGCTCCACGCGCCTGTGCGCCACGAGCGGACTCTGGAACGTGCCGCTCGGTTTCGGGAACCCGGCCATCGGCGAGGCCGTCGCCAGGGTCACGCGTGACGCGTCGTACCTGTCGCTGTTCCGGGCGCCGCATCGCTACGCCGAAGACGCGGCGGATGCCCTCATCGAGCTCGCCGGTCCTGGCCGGTACGACCGGGTCATCTTCTCCACCTCGGGTGGTGCGGCGAACGACGCGGCCATGAAGCTCGCACGGCAGTACTGGGCGCAGACCGGCTCGGCGGCTCGGTCGCTGGTCGTGGGGTTGAAGGGCAGCTATCACGGCACCATGTACGGCAGCCACGTCCTCAGCGGGGACGACCTGCTGCAGTCCGTCTACGGCGTCGACCGTCGCGCGGTCCGCCACGTCTCCCACGCCGACGACGGCGAGGAGCTGGCTGCGCTGTTGCAGCGGGAAGGCGCCAGAGTGGCCTCGGTGGTCGTGGAGCCCGTGCTCGGCAGCGGCGCATATGCGCTGTCCCGTGCGTTCGTCGAGCGCCTTCTCGCACTGCGCGAACAGTACGGATTCCTGATCGTCGCGGACGAGGTCGCGACGGGATTCGGGCGCACCGGGACCATGTTCGCCACCGACAGGTGGGCCGCGCCGCCCGACGTGCTCATCCTCTCGAAAGCGCTGACGAACGGCGTGATGGGCGCCGCCGCCCTCCTGATCGGTCCGCGTATCGCCACGGCATTCGTCCGAGGCGGGTGGACGTTCGTCCACGGTGAGACGCAGGCCGGAACCCCGGCGTGTGCCGCGGCCATCGTCGCGGTGATCGAGGAACTGCGGCGCATCGACGTGGAGACCGTCACCCAGGCGCTCGCGACCGAGGTGCAGGACCTGGCCGCGCGGCTGAAAGCGGACGGCGTGGTGACCGAGATCACCGGGAGCGGATGCTTCGTCGGTCTGGGTCTGCGACACCCCGACGAGACGGGGCTGTCCGGCCCGGAGGTGCTGGAGGTCGTCTCGGCCATCGCCCGCTGCGGTGTGCTGGTGCAGCCGGGCCCGAGCTCCATCGAGCTGATACCCGCGTACGGATTCGACGCGGCGGAGCTCCGCGAGACCGAGACCGCGGTGCGAGCGGGGCTCGCCCACACGCGGGGTGCAGCGGCATGATCACGGACTTCTCGGCGCGTGTGCCCACGCTGTGGCACGGAGACGGGAGCGCATCGCGCACGATCACGCGCCTCACCGCCGGACACGACACCCTCGTGATCGCGGACACGGCCGTCCCGTCGTCGCACCTGGCCGGATGCGCGGCACAGCGGATCGACGTCGACGCGCAACGGGCGGACGTGACGACCGTGCGGGAGATCGCGCGGCAGATCATCCGCCGTCCGCCGCGGAGGGTCGTGGCCGTCGGGGGCGGGAGCATTCTCGATGCGAGCAAGATCGCCGCGCTCGTGCTCGTGTCTCGACGGATGTTCGACTACGCCATCGGCCACGCGTCGCGATCGGCCCTCACCGTACTGCCCGATGCGGCGCCGGCTGTCGACCTCCTGGCTGTGCCGACCACGCTCGGCACCTCGTCGGAGACGAACTGCGTGGCCGTTCTCGAGAACGACCAGGGCTACCGTCTCATCGTCGGCCGTGCTCTGCGACCGCGGCATGCCGTGCTCGATCCGCGCCAGCTGAGCTCCCTCCCCTCCGCGGCGGTGACCGAGGGGGCGCTGGAGGCGTTCCTCCGTGTCGCCGGTGCCTCGACGAGTCCTCGGCGAACGGACAGAGCGCGCAGAGACGCCAGCGTCCTCGGCAGGGCCCTCCTCGCGGCGGCGTCGCACGACACCGTCTCGACTGCGGGACGATCGCGTCTGGCACGTCTCAGCGCCGCCACGCAGCGCACATCGGCGCTGCGTGGGGGCGATCCCTTCAGCGCGCGGCACTGGTACCTCGCGAACGAGGTGGCGTTCCGACTGGGTGTTCGCAAGATGGTCGCCACGGCGGCGGTCTGCGGCGCCGTCTGGCGCCGCATCGGCGCCGGGGACTCACGATGGGGCGATGCGCGCAGCCTGGAGCGCTTCTGGACCGAGGTCGCCGGCGTGATCGACCTGCCCGTCGATCCCGCCACCGGCATCGAGGCACTCGTCGAGCGATGGCGGATCCCGCTTCCGTCACGCCCCGCGGCCCCTGAGATGCGCCACATCGCACTCACCACGGAGCGCGCATGGGGAAACCGTCAGCCGATGCTGCCCGGCCTGGTCGAAGGCGACTTCCACGACGTGCTCCGCGAATCCCGCTGGAGCAGCCACGCGGTCGGTGCAGGTGACCGACCGTCGATGTTCGAGCCGAAGGAGGTGAAGTGAATGAAGGAGAACACGCAGAAGACGATCCAGTTCCAGGAGCTGGACGCGATGGAGGCGCCGAGCTGGGACAGCTTCTATCAGGGCGTGATCGGTGCTCTGGTCCTCATCGGGATCGGCGCGGCCGCTGCCACCTGACGCGATCCCGACGAGGTGGTCGACATCGGAAAGGAGGAAACATGCAAGCCGCAATGCCGACGCTCGAATTCACAGAGCTCGAAGCCATGGACGCGCTGAACGACACCGATGACTACATGCGGGGATTCGCCGTGGGCGTCATCATCGGAATTCTCGCTCTGACCTAGACAGCTGCCGAACGGACCAATCGAAGGAGGTGCACTGTGCAGACGACGTCGCTGGAGTTCTCGGAACTCGAACAGATCGACGCGCCCACCGAATGGTGGGAGCACGCGAGCTACATCATCGCCATCATCGGCGGGGCGGCAGCCATCGCGACCTGACCGGAGTGCGGGCGGGTCCTCTCGCCCGCACTTCCCCTCCGATCCCAGAGAGGCCATGAACCGAAATGCCAGACCTGATCACCGACACCGTGTCGGCACTTCTCGACAGCGCCGATGCCGTGGCGCAGCCGCTCGACCTGTACACCGGGGCGGGGACGGACTTCTACGAGCGGCTCGTCGGCCCTGATCGCGTGGAGGTCCGCGAGGTGCTGGGGCTCGCGAGAGTCACCGCCGACCCCGTGCTCGACATCGCGGCGGGGAGCGGGCGACTGACGATCCCGCTGCTGCGATCCGGCAAGCAGGTGACCGCGATCGACACCTCGCGAGACATGCTCTCGCACCTCCGCCGTGCGATGCCCGACCACCCGAGGCTCGACTGCGTCGTCGCGGACATGCGCGATTTCCACCTCGGACGCCGCTACGGGCTCATCGTGCTCGGAGCCACATCCGTGACCCTGCTCGACCGCGAGGATCGATCGCTGCTGTTCGCGCGCGTGCATGAGCACCTCACCCCGGACGGGGTCTTCGCCCTGACCGTCGCGGGTGGCGCCGCCGCGGAGAGCCTGGCGTCGGCGAGAGACGAGGAGATCACGGTCCCCGGAACCGCCGGAACGGACACCTATCTCTTCTCGCAGCAGATCGAGGAAGGCGGCGCCGTCCGCGTGGTCAACTGGGTTCGAGCGTCCGACATCGACGCCGGTGCATCGGTGCCCGTGCTCACCAGCCGCTTGCACGTGCTCGGTCACGAGGTCCTGTCGAGCGAACTCGTCGAGGCGGGATTCGCCGCGCCCGATGTCGCTCCCGTCCGTTCGCCGGGGGGAACGGACATCCTCCTGCTCACGACATCGCGAGGTCGCTCCCCGGGAGGCACGGGATGACGGCGGTTCTTCGGAAGCTCTCCCGTAGGCGGGCATCCCCGGCGACGGAGCCGCTGGGAGCCGACACCTGCCCGCTGCTGGCCCACGGTGTCGTCTTCGAGAGCACGGGCGAGGACGCGGCGTGGATCGCCGTCGTCGACGGGGTGCCATCGTCGAGGGTGTCGCCCGCGGTCATCGAACTGCTGACGGCGATGGACGGCGGGACCACGGTGCAGGCACTGCACCGACGGTTCGCCGCGTCGGAATCGCCGGAGAGCTTTCTGCGACTGGTCGGACGGTTCCGGGACAACGGACTGCTCGAGGGCGGTGCGAAGCGCGCACCCGGGCGCATCAGCTACCGGCCGCCGTTCACCCTGCAATTCGCGACCGTTCGCGCGCCCACCCTCTTCGCACGTCTCGACGGCGCAGTCTTCCGCCCGTCCTCTCGCGTGCTTGTGGCATCTGTGGCCGTGCTCCTCTGCGCCGGGTTGGTGGCCGCGATCCTGCAGGCCGGCGACCTGCGAGACGTCCTCACCCGGCCGTTGCCGCTGGGGGCGGTGCTGACGCTGATCGTCCTGCTCTCGCTCATCACCCTGCTCCACGAGGGTGCTCACGGGCTCACCCTCACCAGGTTCGGCGGCAGTCCCCGACGAGCCGGGTTCATGATCTTCTATCTCACACCCGCGTTCTTCGTCGACGTCACGGACGGATGGCGTCTCGCCGACCGACGACACCGCGTGGCCGTCGCGCTCGCAGGTCCGGCGGTGCACGCCGTCGTGGCGGCGGCCGCGGTGCTGCTCGCGCTCGCCGCGCCCCGGTCCACGGTCAGAGACGTGCTGCTGCTTCTGGCCACGTCCTGCGTCGTCATCGTGCTCGTGAACCTCATCCCGTTCGTGCGATTCGACGGCTACATCGCCCTGGTGAACGCCCTCGACACGCCGAACCTCCGTGGCAGGACCATCAGCGACGGTGCGAACGCGCTGAGCCGCCGGCTGTTCGGCGGAGCGCCGGTGAACCGGAGCGTGCAGACGTGGTGGAGCGTGCCGTTCGGTCTCGCGAGCCTGCTCGCCCCGGTCGTGATGGTCGTGCTCGTGGTGACCAGGACGGTGCACGCGTTCGCCGACGGGGGACCGGTGCTCGGTCTGTTCGTGGTCGCGCTCGAAGCCGTCGTCGTCCTGGTGGGCTGCGGCCTGCTGGTGCGCGCGCTCTCCCGCGTGCTGCGCTCCGGTGTCTCCCGAGTCCGCTTCGTCGGAGTGTGTGTCGCCCTGGCTGCGGCGGTCGTGATCACCGGCACGCTGCTGCCCGTTCCCGCCACGGCGACGTTCGGGTTCGTCGCCGACGACGGTCGGGTGAGCCTCGTCCAGGGAGGCGAAAGGACCGCGGTCGAGGTGCCCGACGGCGCCCGCGTGCTGTTGAGCAGTCGCGGCATCCTCATGAACGAACCGCTGGGGGTGGGCAGTGTCCGCCCCCAGCCGCCGCAACCGATCACGGTTCCCGTGGACGCCCTGTTCCCCGTCAGGGCCGAGGGACTGACTGTTCCCGCCGTGGTCGTCGGGACCGTCGACGTGGAGATGCCGGAGCGGAGACTCCCGTCGACCGGCCAGGCCCGTATCGACCTCGGAACGACCAACGTGTGGCAGATGCTCTGGACGCGGGGTGTGATGGCGCCGCTGTCGCCCCTGTGGGCAGAAGAGGAGGAGAGGCAATGAAGACGAACCAGCCTGCGATCGAGGTGCGAGCGCTCACCAAGAGGTTCGGGCATCGGGCGGCGGTCGAGGACCTGTCGTTCGCCGTGCCGCGCGGTTCGATCGTCGGTCTGCTCGGGCCGAACGGCGCGGGCAAATCGACGACCCTGCGGGCCATCGTCGGTCTGCTCAGGCCCACGAGCGGCGACTGTCTGATCGACGGGGAGCCTTTCGCGGCGCGGCGCGATCCGGCGTCGCGCGTCGGAGTGCATATGGACGGCTTCGGGTTCGAACCGGGCATCACCGCGCGGCGGCATCTGGAGATCTGCCGACTCGCAGCCGGAGCGCCCCGTCGACGCGTGGACGAGGTGCTCGAAGAGGTCGGGCTCGCGGATGATGCCCGTCGTCGGGTGAAGGCCTTCTCGACGGGCATGACGCAGCGACTCGGTCTGGCGGCCGCACTGATCGGCTCTCCACGCACCCTCATCCTCGACGAGCCGGCGAACGGCCTCGATCCCGACGGCATCCGCTGGCTCCGCCGCTTCCTCCGTGACTTCGTCGCGCGGGGAGGGACGGTCCTGGTCTCCAGCCATCAGCTCCCGGAACTCGAACAGGTCGTCGACCAGGTCGTGGTCATCAAGCGTCGCGCGCTCTTCGCCGGCCCGCTCAGCGAGCTCGTGGCGGGAGACGTCGACTCGCTCGAGAGCAGGTATTTCGATCTCGTCGAGGGAGCATCGGCATGAGGGGTGTCATCCGCGGGGAGATGCTGCGGTCCGTGAGCGGTCCCTCGGTTCTCGCCGTCTACCTCGTCGCGGTGCTCATGCCGCTGTTCGTGCTCTTCTCCGACGGGTCGCGCTTCGACCTCGAGGGTGTCGCCGCCGGCGTGGCGACCTCTCGTCTCCTCGAGCCGCTGGCGTGGTCGGTGATCTCCGCCGCGTTCGTCAGCGCCTACGCGGTGACCAGGGAGTACTACTACGCGTCGATGGACAGGACGCTCACGGCAGTGGGGTTCCCGCGAACCTTCGGCGGAAAACTCGTGGCAGGCGTGGCAGTGGCCGTCGCCTTGTCGCTCGGTGTCTTCGCGCTGTGGACCGCGGGCGTCTTCGTCTTCCTCGTTCAGGACGGTGTGGCTCCGACCCTCACCCAGGAAGCCTGGCGCATCTACGCGGGGGCTCTCGTCGGCACGATTCTCGGTGCGCTCATCGGCGGCGCGATCGGCTGGATCACGCAGAACTACTACGCCACGGCGATCATCGTCCTCGTGTTCCCGATGGCGCTGGAGTCCGCACTGCTGCGCACGGCGCCGGAGGTCGCGAAGTTCTCGCCCGGCCTGGCCATCGCCGCCATCGGTGTGCCCGGGTATCAGGGCAGGCTGCTGGAGCTCGCCCCTGCCGTCGCCGTCGGGCTCGCGTGGACGTTCGGGCTGCTCGCGATCGCCTGGGTGCGAGGGCGCCGGAGCGCTGCGTGATCGGTCGGGCTCTGCGGGCTCAGGCGCGCAGCCTCGCGGGCGATGTCGTCCTCCTCGGGGTCGCGGTCGCGGCGTTCGCGATGTCGCTCACCCTGGCGGCGAGCATCCCGTCCGAGGTCGCGAACGCCTCCGTCGACGCCCACGCGGAGCTCGCAGCCCCGCTCAGCACCGTCCTCGCGACCTACGCGGGGATCCTCGCCGCCGTCTACGGCTCGTTCCGGTACACGATCGACCGTCGGGACGGGGTGGTCGCGCAACGTCTGACGATGCAGCGACGGTGGGTGATGCTCCTGGTCAGGACGATCACGTGCGCGGTGGGCGGTGCCGTGGTCGCGCTCGCGGCCGTGCTCGGCGGACACTCGGCGCTGACGATCGTCATGGGAGGACTCCCGGTGGAGTGGTCGGTGCTTCTCTCCACCCTCGTGCTCGGCGCGCTCGCCTCCCTCTGGGGGATGGGGATCGGACTCATCGTGCAAGCCCACCTCGCGGCACTCTTCGTCTCGGCTCTCTCGATGGGGGTGGCGGTCATCGTCGCGACGTTCTGGAGCACCGGTGCCGCGTATCTGCCGCTTCTCGCATTGCTCGAAGGCTTCCGGTTCGACGTGGGCGCAGTGGGGATCCCACCGCATCAGGAGCTGACCGGGCCTGTCGCTCTCCTGGTCTCCGCCGAATGGGTGCTCGCCGCACTGATCGCGGGAGGAGCCGCTTTCCTTTCCCGCGACGTGAGATGATCGCGCGACGGGGGATACGGGTGGCGCAGGCGGACGACGTAAAATCCCTAGGTGGCAACACCAAAGATCGTCCTCTTCTACGCGTTCACCCCTCTGGCCGACCCGGATGCCGTGCGCGTCTGGCAGCGTGACCTCGGCGAGGCACTCGGCCTGCGCGGACGCCTGCTCATCTCGAAGGACGGCATCAACGGCACGCTCGGCGGCGACATCACCGCGCTCAAGAAGTGGCTGCGTTCGTTCCGCTCATACCGCCCGTTCGCCGGTGCCGACATCAAATGGAGCGAGGGGACCGGTCTGGACGCCGAGGGTCGCAGCCTCGACTTCCCGAAGCTCAGCGTCAAGGTGCGTGACGAGATCGTGTCGTTCGGCGCACCGGGGGAGCTTCGCGTCGACGAGGACGGTGTGGTCGGCGGCGGCACCCGGCTGACCCCGGAGGAACTGCACGGCCTCGTGGAAGAGCGCGGCGACGACGTGGTGTTCTTCGACGGGAGGAACGCCCTCGAGGCGCAGATCGGGCGCTTCCGCGGGGCCGTCGTGCCCGACACCGAGACCACCAGGGACTTCGTCGAGCTCCTCGACTCCGGCGTCTACGACGACTTGAAGGGCAAGCCCGTCGTCACGTACTGCACCGGTGGCATCCGCTGCGAGGTGCTTTCCAGCCTGATGACGGCCCGCGGGTTCGGTGAGGTGTATCAGCTCGAAGGCGGCATCGTCCGATACGGCGAGAAGTTCGGCGACGACGGGCTCTGGGACGGATCGCTCTACGTGTTCGATGGTCGAGGGTCCGTCGACTTCTCCGACCACGCAGCCGTCATCGGGGAATGCGTCGGGTGCGGCGCGCCGACCAAGCGCACCGCGAACTGCCCCGATCTGTCGTGTCGATCGCAGTTCGTGGTCTGCGAAGGCTGCGACGCCGTGCGCTGCACCGCTCACGCCGCCTGAGCGGTCGGCACCGCGGCACTGCTCAGGCCGTCGTCACGCCCGGCTCGGCGGCTCGCGGAGCGTACAGGGAACGCGGCAGCACCACCGCCTGCACCCTCGTCCTGCGGTCGGCGCTCCGACGCAATCCGGTCAGCACCTCCTTCAGGGGCTCGGAGAGATCGTCGGCCCTCTCGTCGGCGCGGGCGTAGTTCGAGCGCTCGACCGCGTCCGTGAGCTGCCGCATCGCCTCGGCAGGGACCTGATGCTGTGCCACCAGGCCGGCTGCGCGCACTCGGGGGGTGTCGGCGTCCGAGACGGGGATCTGCAGGTCGATCAGCGTATCCCGCAACTCGGCCCATGCAGCCGCGGAGTCCCCTCGGCGCGCTCTGCTCAGGCGCATGCGGTGTTCCACGAGGCGGATCATCGCAGGAAGCAGGAGCACCACGGCGACGCCGAACGCAGTGAAGACGACCGGCGTCGGGTCGAGGCGACGCAGCTCGTCGCTGCTGGCCGAGTCGCCTCCGGCGTCGTTGCGATCGATCTCCGGACCGGACGTCTCCTCGGCCTGCGGCGCCGTGGTCGGAGCGGGTGTCGACGGGGTTCCGGCGCTGCCGCCCTGCGTCGCTCCGGGACGGAACGCGGTGGGCACGCCCAGGGAGGCGGTGGGCTCGAAGGGCACCCATCCGATGCCGGGGAACAGCACCTCCGGCCAGGAGTGCAGCCGGTCGCTGGTCACGGAGAACACCGACTCGCTGCCGCGCTTCTCGTCGGTGAGGGAGCCGGGGAGGTACCCCACGACGATGCGCACCTGCATGTCGAGGCTCTCCGCCATCAGAGCGAACGCCCCGGCGAAATGCACGCAGTATCCGGAGCGGACGTCGAGGAACTCCGCGACGGCGTCGGCTCCCGTCCCGTCGAAGCCCTCTTCCACCGGCGTCTCGAGTGAATAGGTGAACTGCGAGCGGAACCAGTTCTGCAGCGCGACGAGCCGGTCGTAGTCCGTGCTCGCGGCCGCGGTCACATCGTCGGCGAGCTCGCTGATGATGCCCGGCAGCTCGACCGGTTCGGCGTCGGGTTCGACCACCGGCGACGCGGCATCGACCGCCCTGATCTGTTCGAGGGTGGGGATGAGCCGCGTGGAGGTGACCGTGTAGTCGTTGCCGACGGCGTCCGCGCCCCGGGAGTAGAGCGTGCGATTGTCCGGAGCGATCCGCCACGCGTCGCTGAGGCCCTGCACGGCGGTTGCGGGATAGGGCACGGGTAGCCAGGAGCTCGACATCCGCAGCACCCTGATCGAGGTGTTCTGTTCCTCCGTCGCGATGTCCTCTGCCCATTCCGGGGGCCCGAACCCGTCGTCCTGCGCCTGCAGATCGCTGTCGTCGGGCTGCCAGACGCGGCCGTCGAAGCGGGAGAGGGTGGTCAGGCGCAGGTAGGGCGCGGTCTCGCCCTCGGCGGCCACCGTGAGCACCTCGACCGGGTTCGGCTGTCGCAGATCGTCACCGAGGCGCAGCGAGGCGTCCACGGTCACCCCGGTTCCGTTGCCGGCAAGGCTCGCGGTGACGGGAAGCAGTGGGGCGATGGCCACGGTCGTCGCAAGCGCGGCAGCCCCCACCGCCACAGCCAGAGACGTCGACGAACGGCGAGGGGACTCGGGATGCTTCCTGGCCGTGTAGCGGAGCAGCAGCAGTGCGATCACGCCGAACAGCACGAACCAGGCGACGTTGGTGTCGCCGAGCGTGACGATCATCGGCACCGCGCCGACGACTCCGGTCAGGAGCACCGCCAGCACGGCCGACCGGTGCGCCACGAGGTGGTCGAGCAGGATGGCGACCCCCGCGAAGCCGACGCCCATCGCGGCCGCGAGGCCGGGGGACGGGTCCAGAGGAGCGGACCCGAACACGACCGCTTCGACCGCGGAGGCGCCCAGCACGCCGAACAGCGTCGCGGTCTCCGATGTCGGGATGATGCCGAAGAGAGCCGTATCGCCGGCGATGAGCAGCGTCACCACGGCGACGGCGACCACGATCTGCACAGCGAGCGTGGCGAGGTCCTGCACCCAGGCAGCCCGGCGACGCAGCAGGTGCCGGGCGAGCATTCCCGACCCGGCCACGGCGACGATGACCGCGATCACGGTGAACGACCACGCCCCGGGGGCGATCACCGAGGTGAACGGCCACATGGCCACGAGTGCCGCCGTCGCCGCGAGCGCGCCGGGACCGACGGCCCCGGGGGGATCGTCGTGGTCGCGGTGCCAGAACGCCGGCCTGCGCTCGACGGCGGCGGGGCTCGGCGGGGCGTGCTCAGCGCGGAACATCGCCGACTCCGATCCGTGCGGAGACGGCATCCTCCCACGCGGCCGAGATGTCCTCGCCGAGGGGCGCGACGGTCCACCCATGACGTGCCGCCGCTTCGGTGGCCCCCGGAAGAAGCTCGGTGCTGAACAGCATCGGCGCTGCGGCGCCCGCCGACCTCAGCAGTGTGGCGTCCTCCTCATCGAGGCGCCCGGTGATGTAGACGAGCGGTCCGGGAGGCGTGCCTCCGATGAGTGCCATCAGGTCGCGGCTCTCCCCGCGAGGCGTGACCATCGCGAGCGCTGCGAGCAGGCTGTCGCGGTCGTCCTCGTGCCCGCGGAGGGCGCCGAGCAACGTGCCTGCGCTGTCGATCACGTCGACGCTGTACCCCTCGGAGGCCAGATGCACGGCCGCGGAAGCGCACAGCGAGACGGCGGATTCGAAGGCAGGATCAACGTCGCTCCCCTGGGTATCCCAGCGGCGCCCGCTCCGGTCCAGCACGACCACCGCGTCGGGGCTGGACTCCTCCTCTTCCTGGCGAACCATGAGCTGACCGCGGTGTGCCGTGGCACGCCAGTGGATGCGCCGCATCGAATCCCCCGGGATGTAGCCGCGCGGCGAGAGGTTGTCACTGCCCTGTCCGAGCCTGGTCGATGAGGTGTGCGCTGTCCCCCCGGCCGCCCCGACCCGCACGGCGAGCGGGGCGAGGGCGAACACCTCTGGCACCACGGTGACGCTCCGGGTCTCGCCGAACGCCTGCTCACGCTGGGCCAGCCCGAACGGGTCGACGGTGCGCAGCATCAGAGGACCCAACGGCCAGACGCCTCTTCTGACGCCGGTGATCAGGTAGCTGAGCTGGCCGTTCTCCGGAGGATACTCGCCGCCGGAGTCGCCCGACACCGCGTCGGGGAGCACGTCGTGCCAGAGCCCGCGGGGGACGCGGATCGCGCGCAGCGAGAAGCGCACGGTCACGCGGGACGTCTCGGACACCGTCAGCAGATCGGTGGAGATCTGCCGCGTGACGGTGCCGGATCGTCGGGGCAGCCTGACGGCGAGGAGGGAGAAGAGCGTGACCGCCGCCAGCAGCACGCCGAGGTACAGCAGGATGCGGGTGCCCAGCAGGTTCGCGGCGATCATGCAGCAGAGCGCGGCGACGAGCGCTCCGGCGCCGCGACCGGTGAGGGCTCGTCGTCGTCGCATGATCGGTGTGTCAGGAACGGGTCGCGACGGGTACGCGCACCCGCTCGACGATCTGGGTGAGAGCGGCCTCGACGGGCTGGGCTCCCGTGCGATGTGCGCCGCGCGCCGGAAGCAGACGGTGCGCGAGGACCGGGATGAGCAGGGCAGTGATGTCATCGGGGATCACGTAGTCGCGGCCGTCGAGCGCCGCCCACACCTTCGCCGCCCTGACCAGCTGCAGCGTGGCCCTGGGGCTGGCGCCGAGGTGGAGGTTCGGGTCGTTGCGCGTCGCCTGCGCGAGGGCGACCGTGTACTCCTCGAGGGCCGGCGCGACGTGCACGGACCGTGCCCATGCGATGAGCTGCGAGATCGAGGACGCATCGGCGACGGGCGAGACGGCGGCGAGCGGGCTCACCACGTCACGCTGGCGCAGCATGAGGGCCTCGGCCGCGGCGTCGGGGTATCCCATCGAGATGCGCATCATGAACCGATCGCGCTGCGCTTCGGGGAGGGCGTACGTGCCCTCCATCTCCAGGGGGTTCTGGGTCGCGACGACCAGGAACGGCTGGGGGAGCTGGTGGGTGGAGCCGTCGACCGTGACCTGGCCCTCCTCCATCGCCTCCAGCAGGGCGGACTGCGTCTTGGGGGAGGAGCGGTTGATCTCGTCGGCGATCACGATGTGCGCGAACACGGCACCGCGCTTGAACTCGAACTCGCGGTCGACCGGGTTGTAGACCGAGACGCCCGTGACGTCGCCCGGCAGCAGATCCGGCGTGAACTGGATGCGTCGCACCGTCGCGTCCACGCTGGCGGCGAGAGCCCTGGCGAGCATCGTCTTCCCCACGCCGGGAACGTCCTCGATGAGCAGGTGCCCTTCGGCGAGCAGGCATACGAGAGCGCTGCGCACCGCATCCGGTTTCCCGTCGATGACCTGGCCGATCGAACCGAGGATGGCCGACGTCTGCGCGGCGAAGCGTTCGGCGTCGATCGTCACCGGCATCAGGGGGGCGTTCTCTGGCATGCGTTCCCTCTCACATCGCGGCGCTGCGGTGCGCGTCACTCGATCGTAACCCTGCGCACGATGCGCCGCTCTGGCAGGTTCCCCTGAGGATGCGTGCACCGGATAGGCGCGCAGGGGAGCGCGGTTCGAAACGCGGCGCCGGTCGGGTTAGGATGGTTGACGGCTCTCCGCGTGGCGGCATCCAGGCCAATTCCCCCAGGGCGGAAACGCAGCAAGGGTAACCGGGCTCTGCTGGGTGCGCGGAGGGTCACTTTCATTTCCGGCGGGCGGGTCCGTCCGACGCTCAGTCGTCTCCTGGCTGCACCTGCGACAATCGTCCGGTGACCGTCACCCCGCCTCAGGCGCAGCACCCGCTCGGCCGATTCGCCTCACCGGTGCTGCTGCTCGTCGCCATGTGGGTCGTGCAGTTCGCCGACGCGATCCTCCCCGGCTCCTTCACCGGCTTCGGGTTGCGCTCCTGGGACGCCTCCGGACTCGGGGGCGTCGTGCTCGGGCCACTCCTGCACGCGAACTGGCAGCATCTCATCGCGAACTCGGTGCCGTTCCTGGTGCTCGGGTGCCTCGTCGCCGTGGAGGGCACCCGCCGGTTCTGGGCCGTCACGGCCGTCGTCGCGCTCGTCGGCGGCATCGGCACCTGGGTGTTCAACGCGCCGGGCACACTCACGGTCGGCGCATCGGGGCTGGTGTTCGGCTACTTCGGCTATGTCGTCATGCGGGTGTTCGCCCCCGGCCGCGTCGCGCACCGCATCCTGTACGCCGTGATCGCCGTGGTCGTGATCGGGGTGTACGGGGGATCGATGTTCGCCGGCGTCTTCGGTGTCGCCGAGGGCATCTCCTGGCAGGGGCACCTGTTCGGCGCCATCGGCGGCGGCGTGGCCGCCTTCGTCGGTCGCCGCCCGAGAGCCGAGCGCGGAGCCCTGCCCGTATGAGTGCCGCACCGGCGTCGCGGGCGAAGCGCAAGCCGGCGGCGAGGAAGACGACGCGGCGAGGAACCGCGAAGCGTCGGCGCAAGCCCGGTGCTCGACGCCAGGCGGCGAATCGCCTCCGGCGCCGGAAGATCGCGCAGCGCCTTCTGCTTTCCGCCGGTGCGCTCATCGTGGCCGTCGGCCTCTTCGTCCTGATCCCGCTCGGTCTCGCGCGCGATCCCGCACCGATCTGCATCGACGATCCACAGACGTTCCCCGCGGCGGGGATCGAGGGCTGGAGCGGCGAGCAGCTCGAGAACGCCGCCACGATCATCCGCACGGCGGGAGCGCTCGGCTTCGGACGGGACGGGCAGATCCTCGGTGTGATGACGGCGATGGGCGAGAGCAGCCTGCGCAACATCGACTACGGCGACTGGGAGACGCGCGGATTCACGAACCCCGACGGTTCGCGCACCACCAGCATCGGACTGTTCCAGCAGCAGGAGTGGTGGGGCAGCGCCGAGCAGAGGATGGATCCCGCGACGGCGACGACGCTGTTCTTCGAGCGGCTCGGACGGCTCCCCGACTGGCAGACGATGGAGCCGTCGCACGCGATCCATCGGGTGCAGATCAACACCGATCGCGACTACTACTCCCGGTTCGGCGCTGATGCCACGGCCGTCGTCGACGCCCTGTCCGGACCGTGCGAGTGACGGCAGGCAATTGATCCGGTGCGACGCTCGGTGCGTTCATCGACGCCGCGCCTAAGCTGAAGCCGTGGCGCAGAGCATCTACATCACCTCGGCCGAAGGCCATACCGGCAAGTCGACGATCGCCCTCGGGGCTCTCGATGCCCTGATGCGCGTCTCGCCGCGGGTCGGCGTGTTCCGGCCCATCGCCCGGTCGGTCACGGAACGAGACGAGATCCTGGAGCTCCTGCTCGCCCACGACGGGGTGAACCTCGACTACGACGACTGCATCGGCGTCACCTACGACGATGTGCGCGCCGACCCCGAGGCCGCGCTGTCGACGATCGTGGCGCGATTCAAGGCCGTCGAGGCGCAGTGCGACGCCGTGGTCGTGGTCGGCAGCGACTACACCGATGTGGCGAGTCCCGCCGAGCTCGGCTTCAACGCCAGGATGGCGGCGAACCTCGGTGCGCCGGTGCTGCTCGTGCTCAGCGGCCGCGACCAACAGCGTCAGGCCGAGCAGCTGGGCACGACGACGGCTCGTCCGGCTGCGGCGATCGCGCAGATCGCCGCTCTCGCCCTGTCCGAGCTCGCGGAGGAGCGTGCAGAGCTGTTCGCCGTCGCCGTGAACCGCGCCGATCCCGCAGCGCTCGACGACATCGTCGCTGCCGTGCACGCAGCCCTGCCGGCCGAGAGCACACCCGTGTGGGCGATCCCCGAGGACCGCGCACTGGTCGCGCCCTCGATCCGCGGCATCCTCGCCGCCGTCGACGGCACCCTGCTCAAAGGCGATGACGACCGGCTGACGCGAGAGGCGCTGACGATCGTCGTCGCCGGCATGTCGATGGTCAATGTGCTGCCGCGGCTCACCGAAGAGGCCGTGGTGGTGATCCCCGCCGACCGTACCGAGGTGCTGCTCGCCGCGCTGCTGGCCGATTCGTCCGGCACCTTCCCGCGCATCGCCGGCATCATCCTGAACGGACCGTTCCCGCTGCCTGAGCCCATCGTGCAGCTGCTCGACGGCTTCGCGTCGTCGGTGCCGATCATCACCACCGATCTGGGCACCTACGACACGGCGGTCCGGGTGATGAGCACTCGAGGACGCATCTCCGCCGACTCGCGAACACGGTATGACCGCGCGCTCGCCCTCTTCCAGGCCCACGTCGACATCACGGAACTGACGGAGCAGCTCGGGCTCGCGGAAGCGCACGTGGTGACGCCGCTGATGTTCCAGTACGGACTCATCGAGCGCGCCCGCGCGGACCGCCGTCGCATCGTGCTGCCGGAAGGGGACGACGACCGCATCCTCCGCGCCGCGGCGACGCTGCTGGCGAGAGAGGTGGCCGATCTGACGATCCTCGGCGACGAGGCGGCCATCCGTGGTCGGGCGGCCGAGCTGGGGATCGACATCGCTGCGGCTCAGGTGCTCAGTCCCAACGACCCCGGCCTCGTCGAGCGCTTCGCCGCGGAGTACGCACGGCTACGGGCGCACAAGGGGATCACCATCGCTCAGGCCGCCGACACCGTGACCGACGTGTCGTACTTCGGCACCATGATGGTGCATCTCGGACTCGCCGACGGCATGGTGTCCGGCGCCGCGCACACCACGGCGCACACGATCCGCCCGTCGTTCGAGATCATCAAGACCAAGCCGGGTGTGAACGTGGTCTCCAGCGTGTTCCTGATGGCGCTCGCCGACCGCGTGCTCGTCTACGGCGACTGCGCCGTGATCCCCGACCCCACCAGCGAGCAGCTCGCCGACATCGCGGTCTCGTCGGCGACGACCGCCCGGCAGTTCGGCATCGATCCACGGGTGGCGATGCTCTCGTACTCGACGGGGGAGTCCGGCTCCGGTGCCGATGTCGACAAGGTGCGCGCGGCCACGGCTCTCGTGCGCGAGCGCGCCCCCGAGCTTCCCGTCGAGGGCCCGATCCAGTACGACGCGGCGGCGGACGCGGCAGTGGCCAAGGCCAAGCTCCCCGACTCTGCCGTGGCGGGCAGGGCGACCGTGTTCGTGTTCCCCGACCTCAACACCGGCAACAACACGTACAAGGCCGTGCAGCGCTCGGCCGGCGCCGTCGCGATCGGACCGGTGCTGCAGGGCCTCAACAAGCCCATCAACGATCTCTCCCGTGGTGCGCTCGTCGCCGACATCGTCAACACGGTGGCGATCACGGCCATCCAGGCGCAGGGAGCAGCGCGGACGACAGAGCAGACGGAGGACCCGGCATGAGCGCCATCCTGGTCATCAACAGCGGATCCTCGTCACTGAAGTACAGCCTGATCGACATCGAGCAGGAGAACCTGCTCGCGAGCGGACTGATCGAGCGCATCGGTCAGCAGGCCAGCCCGGTCGCCCACACCGTGCGCCCCGTCGTCGACGGCGATGCCGTGCCGACGATGCTCGATGCCACCTTCCGCAGCGAGCGGCCGATCGCCGACCACGCTGAGGCGTTCGAGGTGATGCGAGAGCAGTTCGCCGCGCACGGCCCCTCGCTCGACGACCACCGCCCCGTCGCGGTCGGGCATCGCGTCGTCCACGGTGGTGCGCGCTTCTACGCCCCGACCCTCATCGACGCCGACGTGGAACGTCAGATCGACGAGCTCGCGGTGCTCGCGCCGCTGCACAACCCCGCGAACCTCGCCGGTATCCGTGCCGCGCGGGCGGTGTTCGACGAAGTGCCGCACGTCGCGGTGTTCGACACCGCCTTCCACCAGACGCTCCCGCCCGCCGCCTACACCTATGCGATCGACGCCGCGCTCGCCGCGGAGCATCGGGTGCGACGCTACGGCTTCCACGGCACGAGCCACCAGTACGTGAGCGAGTCGGCCGCCGCGTTCCTCGGCCGCGACATCTCCGAGCTCCGTCAGCTGGTGTTCCACCTCGGCAACGGCGCGTCGGTGACCGCGATCGACGGCGGCAGGTCGGTGGAGACCTCGATGGGCCTCACGCCGCTCGAGGGCCTGGTCATGGGCACACGCTCCGGAGACATCGACCCGGCGGCGCTCGTGCACCTGTCGCGCCGCGCCGGCCTGTCGATCGACGACCTCGATTCCCTGCTCAACACCCGCAGCGGGCTCGCCGGCCTCGCGGGGCGCAGTGACATGCGCGACATCCTCGCCGGTGTCGAGGCCGAGGACGACGCGGCGATCCTCGCCTTCGACGTCTACGTGCACCGCCTGCGTGCGTACGCAGGTGCCTACATCGCACAGCTCGGGGGAGTGGACGTCATCGCCTTCACGGCCGGTGTGGGCGAGAACGCGGCCCCGGTGCGCGCTGCGGCCATGGCGACGCTCGGGTTCGCCGGTGTGGAGATCGACGGGGCGAGGAACGAGGCGCGCGAGCGGGGCATCCGGCGCATCTCCACGGATGCGTCTCGCGTCGCGGTGCTGGTGGTGCCCACCGACGAGGAACTGCAGATCGCCAGGCAGACGGCCGAGCTGCTCTGATCCGCTCTCGGGGGTTACCCCGTGGCGCGTCACCGCATTACGCTTGCACAGTGGCACGGAGAGGTGCCGGCCCGACGATCGCCCTTCTCCTGGAGGCTCTGTGCCCGAAGCACTGCCCGACCTGTTCCACGCTGACGGCGTGCTGTTCGACCTCGACGGCGTGCTGACCCCCACGGCCGAGGTGCACATGCGTGCGTGGAAGGCCGTCTTCGACGACGTCTTCGCCCGATGGGGCATCACTCCGCCGTACACCGATGCCGATTACTACGACTACGTCGACGGCAAGAAGCGCTACGACGGCGTGGCGAGCCTGATGCGCAGTCGCAACGTCGAGCTGCCATGGGGCGACGTCGACGACGACCCCTCAGCCGAGACCGTGTGCGGTATCGGCAACCGCAAGAACGCCGCGTTCGCCGCATCGCTGCGCGGTCAGGGCATCGCCGCGTATCCCGGCTCGCTCGCCCTCGTCGAGGCTCTGCACGAGGCCGGCATCCCGCTCGGGGTGGTCTCGAGCTCCAAGAACGCCGAAGAGGTCCTCGGCGCCGCCGGCATCCGCTCCTTCTTCCGCATCGTGGTCGATGGCGTCGTCGCCGAGCGCGATGGTCTGGCCTCCAAGCCCGCAGCCGACATGTTCGCCGCCGGTGCCGCCGCCCTCGGCGTCGACCCGGCCCGCGCCGTAGCCGTCGAAGACGCCACGTCCGGCGCCGCTTCCGCCGCCGCAGCCGGTTTCGCGACCGTCGTCGGCGTCGACCGGGGCACGGGCGCAGACGCCCTCCGGGCCGCCGGTGCGACCGTCGTCGTCGACGACCTCGCCGTCTTCCTTCCCGCCTCCCGCACCGAGACCCCGGAGTCCGCATGATCGATCGCGACCGCTTCCCCGTCGACCCGTGGCGTCTGATCGACACGCATTACTCGGAGGAAGGCGTCGGCGAGACGCTGTTCTCGGTCGGCAACGGCTACCTGGGTCTGCGCGGCAACCACATCGAGGGTCGCGGCGCCCAGGAGCACGGCACCTTCATCAACGGGCTGCACGAGACGTGGCCGATCCGCCATGCCGAACAGGCCTACGGCTTCGCCGAGGTCGGGCAGACGATCGTCAACGCACCGGATGCCAAGGTCATGCGGGTGTACGTCGACGACGAGCCGATCTCGCTCGACGACGCCGACGTGCGCGAGTACCGTCGCACCCTCGACCTGCGCACCGGCGTGCTCGAGCGCTTCGTCGTGTGGGAGACGCCGTCGGGCAAGCGGGTGCGGATGCGTGACGAGCGGATCGTGAGCTTCGAGGAGCGCCACCTCGCGGTACTGCGACTCGAGGTGGTGGTCGAGAACGCGGATGCGCCGGTCACGATCAGCTGCCAGCTGCTGAACAGGCAGGACGGCGCCGGTGTCTACGCCGGTACGCCGATCGGCACCAAGGCCGCGGCGTTCGACCCCCGCAAGGCCGAGAAGATCGCCGATCGCGTGCTGGAACCCGCCGAGCACTGGCAGGACGGGCTGCGCTCTGCGCTCTCCTACCGCGTCGCCGATTCGGGGATGACGGTCGCGGTGGTCGCCGACCACGTGGTGGAGACCGAGAACGAGTTCAACGCCCGCACGCTCGTCGAGCCCGACATCGCGAAGAACGTCTTCCGCGTGCAGGCGAAGGCCGGTGTGCCGATCACCGTGACCAAGCTCGTCAGCTACCACACGTCGCGTGGCGTGCCCCCGAGGGAGCTGGTCGACCGGTGCCGGCGCACGCTCGATCGGGCTGCGGACGAGGGCGTCGAGACGGTGTTCCGTCGTCAGAGGGAGTGGCTGGACGCGTTCTGGGACCGCAGCGACGTGCAGATCGGAGGAAGGGACGACCTGCAGCAGGCCACCCGCTGGTGCCTCTTCCAGCTCGCTCAGGCATCGGCGCGCGCCGACGGCGCCGGAGTGCCGGCCAAGGGCGTCTCGGGTTCGGGATACAGCGGCCACTACTTCTGGGACACCGAGATCTACGTGCTCCCCTTCCTCACCTACACGTCGCCCCGGTGGGCCTACAACGCCCTCCGCGCACGGGTGGGGATGCTGCCGGCCGCACGGCGCAGGGCGGCCCAGCTCAACGAGGCGGGAGCCCTGTTCCCGTGGCGCACGATCAACGGCGAGGAGGCCTCCGCCTACTACGCCGCCGGCACCGCGCAGTACCACATCAACGCCGACATCAGCTTCGCGCTCGGCAAGTATGTGCGTGCCACCGGGGACGAGGAGTTCCTGCGCCGCGAGGGCGCGGACATCGCGATCGAGACCGCGCGGCTGTGGGCGACGCTCGGGTTCTGGCGTGCTTCGCGTCTGGTCGAGGAGACCGGGGCGGGCGACGGGATCGACACGTTCCACATCCATGGCGTCACCGGCCCTGACGAGTACACGACGGTCGTCAACGACAACCTGTACACGAACGTCATGGCGCGCTACAACCTCCGCTACGCGGCCAAGGTTGTGCGCGAGATCCGCGAGAGCTATCCCGAGGACTACGTGAAGCTCGTCGATCGCACGGGACTCGGACCAGGAGAGGCCGAGGCCTGGGACCGCGCGGCCGAGGCGATGTACATCCCCTACAGCGAGGGGCTCGGCATCCACCCGCAGGACTCGCTGTTCCTCGAGCGCGAGGTCTGGGACCTCGCCAACACCCCGGCCGAACAGCGTCCGCTCCTGCTGCACTTCCACCCTCTGGTGATCTACCGGTTCCAGGTGCTCAAGCAGGCGGATGTCGTGCTCGCGCTGTTCCTGCAGGGCAATCACTTCACGCCGGAGGAGAAGAAGGCCGACTTCGACTACTACGACCCGCTGACCACCGGCGACTCGACGCTGTCGGCCGTCGTGCAGTCGATCCTGGCGGCCGAGGTGGGGTACCAGGACCTCGCGCAGAAGTACTTCGAGCAGTCGCTGTTCGTCGACCTGCACGACCTGCACCACAACGCGGCTGACGGCGTGCACGTGGCGTCGGCGGGCGGGGTGTGGACAGCGCTGGTGTGCGGTTTCGGCGGTATGCGCGACTATGCCGGCGACCTCAGCTTCGACCCGAGGCTCCCTGCCGGATGGCCGTCGCTGTCGTTCCCGCTGCAGTGGCAGGGGTCGACCTTGAGGGTGACGGTGACGAAGGACGAGCTCCGCGTGGAAGTGCGCAACGGGCCGCCCGTGCCCTTCAGCGTGCGGGACACGGCCTACATCGCGACGGTGGAGGATGAGGTCGTCGTGCCGCTCGCCGATCAGGGTCCGCTGATCCCCGGACGGCCGACCCTCCGGCAGTTCGCCGACGCCCGACGCGAGGACGGGACGCGCATGTCGGCGTCCGTTCCCGTGATCACCACGGCGATCCCGGTGATCGAACCGATCGACTGACCGCTCGGCCCGCCGAAGGTCGGTGGCACGCCGTAGGCTGTTGTGGTGACCACAGCCCTCTACCGCCGCTACCGCCCCGAAGCATTCGGCGAGATGATCGGGCAGTCCCAGGTAACCGATCCGCTGATGACGGCGCTGCGAGGCGACCGGGTCGGCCACGCCTACCTGTTCTCCGGTCCTCGCGGGTGCGGGAAGACGACGTCTGCGCGCATCCTGGCGCGGTGCCTGAACTGCGCCGAGGGGCCGACCGACGTGCCCTGCGGAGTGTGCCCGAGCTGCGTCGAGCTGTCGCGCGCCGGCGGTGGATCGCTCGACGTGGTCGAGATCGACGCCGCGAGCCACAACGGCGTCGACGACGCGCGCGACCTGCGTGAGCGGGCCACCTTCGCCCCGAGCCGCGACCGCTACAAGATCTTCATCCTCGACGAGGCGCACATGGTGACGCCCCAGGGGTTCAACGCGCTGCTCAAGCTCGTCGAAGAGCCGCCGGAGCACGTCAAGTTCATCTTCGCGACCACCGAGCCCGAGAAGGTGCTCGGCACCATCCGCTCGCGCACCCACCACTATCCGTTCCGACTCGTGCCGCCTGCCGCGATGCTCGAGTACGTCGCCAAGCTGTGCGCCGAGGAGGGCGTGATCGTCGAGCAGGGTGTGCTCCCGCTCGTGGTCCGCGCGGGTGGCGGTTCGCCGCGTGATACCCTCTCGCTCCTCGACCAGCTGATCGCCGGGTCGGACGCTCCGGCCGGGTCCGAGACGGTCACGGTGGGCTACGCGCGCGCTGTCGCCCTGCTCGGATACACGCACGCTGCGCTGCTCGACGAGATCGTCGACGCGCTCGCGGCCGGCGACGCCGCATCCGCCTTCCCCGCGATCGACCGTGTGGTGCAGACCGGCCAGGACCCTCGCCGCTTCGTCGACGACCTGCTCGAGCGTCTGCGCGACCTCATCGTGATCGCGGCGGTCGGGCCCGGAGCCTCCGCCGTCCTGCGCGGGGTCGCGGAAGACGACCTGGAGCGCATGCGGGCTCAGGCCGACGCATTCGGCTCCGCCCGGCTCTCGCGCACGGCCGATGTGGTCAGCGCCGCCCTCGACGACATGTCCGGTGCCACCTCGCCACGGCTGCACCTCGAGCTCATGGTCGCGCGCGTCCTCGCCGGAGCGACCGACACCGCCGCGTCGGCGCCCGTGGCTGGAGGCGAGCGCGCGGCCACGGCTTCGGCCCGTCCGACTGCTGCTCCGGCCGCGGCAGCCCCAGCCCCGGCAACTCCAGCCCCGGCAACTCCGGCCCCGGCAGCGGTAGCACCGTCTGCACCCCCGGCAGCCCCAGCTCCAGCGCCAACTGCGTCGGTTCCGTCCGCCGCTCCTTCGGGGGCGCCCGCCGCTGCTGCAGCGGAGTCCGCCCCTGCCGATCAGCGCCCGGCAGACGAGCAGGGAGAAGGCGCGCGAGGCGCAGACGAGACCGCCGGCGTCGCTCCCGAAGCAGCAGCCCCCGAGGTCGCCGCACCGCAGGGGCCGGTCACCTTCGAGCGGATCCGTGCAGCGTGGCCGGCGGTGCTCACGCGTCTCGAGAGCATCAGCCGCACGTCCTGGTTGCTGGCCACGGCCGTGCAGCCGCTTGCCTACGTCACCGAGACCGAGGTGTTGACCCTCGGGTTCACCAGCCAGCACGATGTGGCGAAGTTCAAGGGCACGACCCCCGGCTCCGGTCCCTCCGATCACCTGCGGTCGGCGATCGAGAACGAGCTCGGCGTGCGCGTGAAGTACCTGCCGGCGCCCATGCCGGCGGGAGGTGCTCCGCGTCAGCCCTCGCCGTCAGGGGCGTCGACGCCGGCGGATGCCGCTCCCGCATCGGAGCCTGCGTCAGCGGGTTCCCCCCGTCCGCAGTCCCGCAGCGCCTCCGCCTCGGCGGTGACGGAATGGGCTGTCGCGCCGATCCCGACCGCGACCGAGCGGCCGGTGAACCAGGCTCCGGTTCCGACGGCGCCCCTCGCCGTCGACGACGAGCCCGAAGAGGTCGAGGCTGCCGCTTCGGCTCCCGCGCCCCCCTCCGACGGTGCCGTGGACCGAGACGAGCCCCCGCTGCCCGGCGATGACGAGGCTCCGGCCTTCGACGATGAGCCGCCGTACGACCCTTCGTACGAGCCGCCCGCAGAGTCGCCGCTCCCGCGGCAGGCGTCTCCTGCGCGGTCCGCGCCGCAGACGCAGCGCACCGCTGTCGCCGCCGCCCCGCCGGTCGTCGTCGAGCGCCAGCCCTCCGCCGGGGGAGTGCAGCGCTACGGTGAGGCCGTGATCCGCCAGGTGCTCGGCGCGACGTTCGTGCGCGAAGAGCCCTACGAGCCCCCGACGAGGTTCTCCTGATGTATGACGGCATCGTCCAAGAGCTGATCGACGAGTTCGGACGGCTTCCCGGTATCGGGCCCAAGTCCGCCCAGCGCATCGCATTCCATATCCTGCAGACGCCGACGTTCGATGTCGCGCGTCTCGCCGAGCTGCTCGGCGAGATCCGTACCCGCGTGCGGTTCTGCGAGGTCTGCGGCAACGTCGCCGAGCAGGAGCGCTGCGCCATCTGCCGCGATCCGCGCCGCAGTCAGGCGCTGATCTGCGTGGTCGAAGACGCGAAAGACGTCGCGGCGATCGAGCGCACCAGGGAGTTCCGCGGGCTCTACCACGTGCTCGGCGGAGCGATCAGCCCCATCGCCGGCATCGGTCCGGACGATCTGCGCATCGCCCAGCTGATGACACGCCTCGCCGACGGCACGGTGCAGGAGGTCATCCTCGCCACCAACCCGAACCTCGAGGGGGAGGCGACCGCGAGCTACCTCAGCCGTCTGCTCACGACGATGCAGATCACGGTCTCCCGCCTCGCTTCCGGGCTGCCCGTCGGCGGAGACCTCGAGTACGCCGACGAGGTCACCCTCGGTCGTGCCTTCGAGGGCCGGCGCATCCTGTGAGCCCGAACGCGGGCTTCTCGCGGCGCGGCTGGCTCCTCTTCGGTGCCATGGCGCTGCTGTGGGGAGTGCCGTATCTGTTCATCAGCGTCGCGGTCGAGTCGTTCTCCCCGCCGGCGATCGTGGCGGGGCGCACTCTCATCGCGGCTCTCCTGCTGCTGCCCTTCGCGATCCGCAGCGGAGCGCTGCGAGCCGCTCTGAAGCACTGGCCCTGGGTGCTCGCCTTCGGTGCCGTCGAGATGGCAGGGCCTTTCGTGCTGCTCGGGCATGCCGAGATGACGCTGCCCTCGGGCATGACCGGTCTGCTCGTGGCGACGGTGCCGCTGTTCGCCGCCCTGATCGCCCTGGGCGGCGGTGACCGCGGAGTGCTGAGGCCCGCCCGCGGCATCGGACTGCTGGTCGGCTTCGTCGGCGTGGCGGTCGTGGTCGCCGGTCCTGGACTCTTCGGCGGCGAGGTCAGCCTTCTCGCCGCTGGTGAGGTGCTCCTGGTCGCCGTGCTGTACGCGATCGCGCCGTTCATCGTGGCGCGCAAGCTCAACGACGTCCCCTCGCTCGGCACCATCACCCTGTCCCTGCTGATGATCGGGATCTTCTATCTGCCGATCGGAGCGCTCACCCAGCACGAGGTGCCCACGCTGCCGTCGATCGCCGCGCTTCTCGCACTCGCAGTGATCTGCACGGCGGTGGCGTTCCTGGCGTTCTTCGCGCTCATCCGTGAGGTCGGACCGGTGCGCGCCCCGCTGTTCACCTACGTGAATCCGGTGGTCGCGATCATCCTCGGTGCCATCGTCCTCGCCGAACCCCTGACTCCCGGTCTGCTGCTCGGCTTCCCGCTGATCATCGTCGGATGCTGGTTCGCTGCCACCGGCGGCCGCCTCCGTCCGGTCTCGCCCCAGGCGCTCCCGCCCTCGCTCTGACGCCTGCTCGCCGCGCACCCGGCAGGCGTCACATGCGCGGCGGGGCATGCGCGCCGATCGTAGAATGAGCGTGGGCGGATCCGCCCATCATCCCAGGGAGTGATCGTGGCCCTCATCGTGCAGAAGTACGGCGGCTCATCCGTCGCCGACGCAGAGAGCATCAAGCGCGTCGCCAAGCGCATCGTCGACACGCGTCGCGCAGGACACGACGTCGTGGTCGCCGTGAGCGCCATGGGCGACACCACCGACGAGCTGCTCGACCTCGCGAACGAGGTCGCACCGATCCCTGCTCCGCGCGAGCTGGACATGCTGCTCTCCAGCGGAGAGCGCATCTCGATGGCGCTGCTGGCCATGGCGATCCACTCGATGGGCTTCGAGGCGCGCTCCTTCACCGGCAGCCAGGCGGGCATGATCACCGACTCGCAGCACGGTGCCGCCCGCATCGTCGACGTGACGCCGGTGCGCCTGCGTGAAGCCCTCGACGAAGGGGCGATCGTGATCGTGGCCGGGTTCCAGGGCTTCAACCGCGACACCCGCGACATCACGACCCTCGGTCGTGGAGGATCCGACACCACCGCCGTCGCGCTCGCCGCCGCGCTCGACGCCGACGTGTGCGAGATCTACAGCGACGTCGACGGCATCTTCACCGCCGATCCGCGTGTGATCCCGAAGGCGCAGAAGCTCGACCACGTCTCGAGCGAGGAGATGCTCGAGCTCGCAGCCAACGGGGCCAAGGTGCTGTACATCCGCGCCGTTGAGTACGCACGCCGCCACGGGGTCCTCATTCACGCCCGGTCGACCTTCTCGTCGTCCGAGGGTACGTACGTTCTGGGCGAGGGCATGAAGAACCCTCGCGAAGCCGAGGGAGCAGTCATGGAAGAACCGATCGTCGCCGGCGTCGCCACCGACTTCAGCCAGGCCAAGATCACGGTCGCGGGCGTGCCCGACGTGCCGGGCAAGGCCGCCGAGATCTTCAAGATCGTCGCGAAGTCGGGCGCCAACGTCGACATGATCGTGCAGAACGTGTCGGCGACCGGACGCACCGACATCTCCTTCACGGTGCCGAAGGCGGATGCCGCCGGTGCCCTCAAGGCCCTCGCGGGGGAGCAGACCGAGGTCGGGTTCCAGAACCTGATCCACGACGACCAGATCGGCAAGCTCTCGGTCGTCGGGGCGGGCATGCGCACGCACTCGGGCGTCTCCGCGACGCTCTTCGAGGCGCTCTCCGCCGGAGGAATCAACATCGAGATGATCTCGACCTCCGAGATCCGCATCTCCGTGGTGCTCCGCGACACCGACCTCACCGAGGCCGCTCGCACCGTGCACACCGCCTATGGGCTCGACGGCGACGCCGAGGCCACGGTCCACGCCGGCACCGGCCGCTGATCTCTGCCGTTCCCCCTCGTTTTCCTGCCGACGACTCGAGTGCGGGGAGCGGAGGGCCGGCACTCCTTCCGGTCGCGGTAGACTCACCGCAACCCTGACACCGGCGCCAGGCGCAGCCTCAGCACCCCGACGCCGCGCCCGAAGCCTCGTACGCAGTACCGCACGACGCCAAGGAACATCATGACCCGCATCTCCGATTCAGGACTCTCCGTCGCCATCGTCGGCGCCACCGGCCAGGTGGGCACCGTGATGCGCGAGATTCTCGCCGAGCGGTCGTTCCCGATCCGCGATCTGCGGCTGTTCTCGTCCTCGCGCTCTGCCGGCACGGCGATCGAGTTCGGCGGCGCCACCGTCATCGTGGAAGACGTCGAGACCGCGGACGCTGCGGGGATCGATATCGCCCTGTTCTCGGCCGGTGCCACGGCGAGCCGTGCCTACGCACCCCGATTCGCCGCAGCCGGCGCCGTGGTCGTCGACAACTCCAGCGCCTGGCGCATGGACCCCGAGGTGCCGCTCGTGGTCAGCGAGGTCAACCCGCACGCGATCGACGAGCGCCCCAAGGGCATCATCGCGAACCCGAACTGCACCACGATGGCCGCGATGCCCGTGCTGAAGGCGCTGCACGCGGAGGCCGGTCTCGAGCGTCTGATCGTCTCCACCTACCAGGCCGTCTCCGGGTCCGGTCTCGCCGGTGCCCAGGAGCTCCTCGGTCAGGTCGAGGGAGTGCTGGCCCAGGGCGACACCCTGCGCCTCGTGCACGACGGATCCGCGGTCGACTTCCCCGAGCCGGAGAAGTACATCGCGCCCATCGCGTTCGATGTCATCCCGTTCGCCGGCAACCTCGTCGACGATGGCGACAACGAGACGGACGAGGAGAAGAAGCTCCGCAACGAGAGCCGCAAGATCCTCGAGCTCCCCGATCTCCGCGTCGCGGGCACCTGCGTGCGCGTCCCGGTCTTCACCGGTCACTCGCTCTCGATCAACGTCGAGTTCGCTGACGACATCACGCCCGAGCGTGCACGCGAGGTCTTGAGCGCTGCGCCCGGCGTCGTGCTCGACGAGGTGCCGACGCCGCTGCAGGCTGCGGGGCAGGACCCGAGCTTCGTGGGTCGCATCCGTGCCGACCAGTCCGCCCCCGAGGGCAAGGGGCTCGTGCTGTTCCTCAGCAACGACAACCTGCGCAAGGGTGCCGCGCTGAACGCGGTGCAGATCGCCGAGATCCTGGCCGAGCGCCTGGCGGTCATAGCCTGACTGCATCCCCGTCATGTGGAAGCGGTCTGGTGGAACCCGCCGCATGGTCGGCGGCAGCGCGCCCGCGAACTAGACTGGCTCGGTGACTGAAAACGTCGATGTCGTCCTGATCGGCGGTGGCATCATGAGCGCCACCCTGGGTACTCTCCTGCACGAGCTGCAGCCGGAGTGGAAGATCGTCGCCTTCGAGCGACTCTCCGAGGTGGCTCAGGAGAGCTCCAACCCGTGGAACAACGCCGGCACGGGCCACGCCGCCCTGTGCGAGCTGAACTACATGCCCCAGCAGGGCGACGCTCCCCTCGACCCCGCCAAGGCGGTGTCGATCAACGAGCAGTTCCAGCAGAGCCGTCAGTTCTGGTCGTCTCTGGTGGAGCGGGGCGTGCTCGACGAGCCGTCGACCTTCATCAACGCGACACCGCACATGACGTTCGTGCGGGGCGAGAAGGACGTCGCCTACCTCAAGAACCGCTACGAGGTGCTGAAGAAGCAGCCGCTGTTCGCGGGCATCGAGTACAGCGAGGACTCTCGCGTCATCAACAAGTGGGCGCCGCTGCTCATGCAGCAGCGGCGCAAGGGCGAGCCCTTCGCTGCGACGCGTGTGCCCGCCGGTACCGATGTCGACTTCGGCTCCCTCACGCACCAGCTCTTCGACCACCTGACCGACGCTGGCGTGTCGTTGCGCACGAATCACGAGGTGCGCAGCCTGAAGAAGCAGAAGGACGGAACCTGGCTGGTCAAGTACCGCAACAGCATCGGTCACACCCCGAGCGAGGTTAGGGCCCGCTTCGTGTTCGTCGGTGCGGGTGGCTGGGCGCTCAAGCTGCTGCAGAATTCCGGCATCCCCGAGATCAAGGGCTACGGCGTCTTCCCGATCGGCGGGCAGTTCCTCAAGACCACGAACCCGACCATCGTCGCTCAGCACAAGGCGAAGGTGTACTCGCAGGCGTCGGTCGGCGCTCCGCCCATGTCGGTCCCGCACCTCGACACCCGTGTCGTCGATGGCGAGGCCTCGCTCATGTTCGGACCGTTCGCGACCTTCAGCCCGAAGTTCCTGAAGAACGGCTCGATGCTCGACATCGTCACCCAGGTGCGTGCGCACAATCTGCTGCCGATGCTGCAGGTCGCGGTGAAGAACCCCGACCTCATCACGTATCTCGTGAGCGAGCTGCTGAAGAACCACGCCAAGAAGGTCGACAGCCTCCGCACCTTCATGCCCACGGCCAAGGATGAGGACTGGACCCTCATCGATGCCGGTCAGCGCGCCCAGGTGATGAAGAAGGACCCGAAGAAGGGTGGCATCCTGCAGTTCGGCACCGAGGTCGTCGCGGCGGCCGACGGTTCCATCGCGGGCCTGCTGGGGGCGTCGCCCGGAGCATCCACCGCCGTCCCGATCATGCTCGACCTGCTCAAGAAGTGCTTCCCGGCCGAGTACCCGGGGTGGGAGCCGGAGCTGCGTGCCCTGATCCCCACATTCGGTGAGAAGCTGAACGAGAACCCGGAGCTCGCGGAGAAGTCGACCGAAGCCACGGCAGCCGTCCTCGGCATCAACGTCTGAGATAGTCCCGTGGCGAAGCTCTACTTCCGCTACGGCGCGATGAACTCGGGCAAGTCGACTGCTCTGCTGCAGGCTGCCTACAACTACGAGGAGCGTGGGCAGCGGGTGCTGCTCGCGAAGCCGGCGATCGATACCAAGGGTGCGTCCGAGATCGAGAGTCGGCTGGGCGTCACACGCCTGGTCGACTTCCTCATCGCCCCCGACGACGATGCACGCAGGGTGTTCGCGAAGCATCGTGACCGCATGCAGCATGCGGCCGACGACGAGCTGCTTCCCGAAGGCGCGCGCGACGTCGCGTGCCTGCTGATCGACGAGGCGCAGTTCCTCACCCCGACTCAGGTCGACGACCTCTTCCGTATCGCCGTCGTCGACGGCATCCCGGTGATCGCCTACGGCATCCGGAACGACTTCCTCACGCACGCCTTTCCCGGTTCCGCGCGCCTGCTCGCGATCGCGCACTCGCTGGAGGAGCTCAAGACCATCTGCCGGTGCGGACGGAAGGCCGTGTTCAACGGCCGCGTCGTGGGCGGGCGCTTCGTGTTCGACGGCGACCAGGTCGCCATCGACGAGGGCGCGACCGGGTCGGCGTCGCCCGAGCTGACCACTTACGAGTCGCTGTGTGGCACCTGCTATCTCGAGGAATCCGGCGGACGCCTGGGCTGAGCTCGCCGCCCTCCACCCGCGCCCGGCGCAGCGGGTGTGTCGGCGACCCTGTTTGCGTGGTCTGACCACACGCGGTACTCTGTGGTCAGACCACAGGAGGATCGATGGCGGACCAGCCGGCACGCGCTTGGCGCCTCGTGCTCGAGCACATCGAACGCGACCTGCTCGACGCGCGCCTCGGCCCGGGTGACCGACTGCCGTCCGAGCGGGATCTCGCCACCGAGCTCGGCGTCGGGCGCTCGAGCGTCCGTGAGGCGTTCCGCGTGCTCGAGGTGATGGGGCTCATCCGCACCGCGACCGGTTCCGGCCCGCAGTCGGGGGCCATCGTGATCGCGACGCCCACGGGAGGCATGTCAGCGCTGCTGAGGCTTCAGGTCGCGGCGCAGGGCTTCCCCCTCGACGATGTCGTGCGGACTCGTCTGGTGCTCGAGGATGCGGTGGTGGTGGCGATGGCCGGCGCACCGGAGCGTGACACGAGCCGCGCGCGGGAACTGCTCGCCGCGATGGACGAACCCCTGCTCTCGCCATCGGAGTTCCTCGCCCTCGACGCTCAGCTGCACCTCTCGCTCGCCGAGGCCAGCGGCAACACGGTCATCGCCGCGATGATGGCTGGCCTGCGTTCCTCGATCGAGTCCTACGTGCAGGCGGGTGTCGCCACCATCCCGGACTGGGAGGCGATGTCGGCCCGGCTCCGTGCCGAGCACCGCGCGCTGGTCGCCGCGATCGATGCCGGCGACGTGGATGCCGCGCGGTCCCTGATCCACACGCACATCACCGGCTACTACACGTCCACGGGCCTCACCCGTGAGATCCACCCCCAGATCTGAGAGGCACATCATGGTGCAGCGCCAGTTCCCGAACCCCGCCGAACTCCTCGAGCTGATGAAGTTCAAGAAGCCGGAGCTCGACGGCCGCAAGCGACGGCTGGAGGGGGCCCTCACCATCGACGACCTGCGCCTGATCGCCAAGCGACGCACGCCCAAGGCGGCCTTCGACTACACCGACGGAGCCGCGGAGGGCGAGCTGTCCCTCACCCGGGCCCGTCAGGCTTTCCGGGACGTGGAGTTCCATCCCGGCATCCTGCGTCCGGCTCCCACGGTCGACACGACCGTCGACATCCTCGGCGGTCCGTCCGCTCTGCCTTTCGGGATCGCGCCCACCGGCTTCACGCGCCTGATGCAGACCGAGGGGGAGACCGCCGGTGCCGGAGCTGCCGCGGCCGCCGGCATCCCGTTCACGCTCTCCACGCTCGGCACCACCTCGATCGAGGGTGTCAAGGCTGCCAACCCGCAGGGGCGCAACTGGTTCCAGCTCTACGTCATGCGCGACCGCGAGATCTCCTACGAACTCACCCGTCGTGCGGCGGCGGCGGGCTTCGACACCCTCCAGTTCACGGTCGACACCCCGGTCGCCGGTGCGCGCCTTCGTGACAAGCGCAACGGTTTCAGCATCCCGCCTCAGCTCACGCTCGGCACGATCATCAACGCGATTCCGCGGCCGTGGTGGTGGTATGACTTCCTCACCACGCCGAAGCTCGAGTTCGCCTCCCTCAGCACCACAGGGGGCACGGTGGGGGAGCTGCTGGATGCGGCGATGGACCCGACGATCAGCTACGACGATCTCGCGGTGATCCGCGACATCTGGCCGGGCAAGATCGTCATCAAGGGCGTGCAGAACGTCGAGGACTCGGTGCGCCTGCGTGACGCCGGAGTCGACGGCATCGTCCTCTCGAACCACGGAGGGCGTCAGCTCGACCGCGCGCCGATCCCCTTCCATCTGCTGCCGGAGGTGCGTCGGGCGGTCGGCGACGACTTCACGGTCATGATCGACACCGGCATCATGAACGGCGCCGACATCGTCGCCGCGGTGGCGCTCGGCGCGGACTTCACGCTGATCGGGCGGGCCTACCTCTACGGTCTGATGGCGGGTGGACGTCAGGGCGTCGACCGCACGATCGCGATCCTGCGCAGCGAGATCGAGCGCACGATGCGCCTGCTGGGTGTCGCGTCCCTCGCCGAGCTCGAGCCCGCGCACGTGACCCAGCTGACCAGGCTGGTTCCCGTCGCACGCGCCGCCGCGGAGGCCCGCGTGAGCTGAGATCCTGCCTGAGCGTCAGCACCCGGTGGGCGCCGGCTTCAGGACTGCGTGGCCACGGATCGCGTGCGTGGAGGCCACGGCACGAGCATCGATGTCGTGCGGCGGTAGTCGGCGTATGCCGGGTACTTCGACGCGGTGATCGACTCGGTGAAGATCGTCGAGCCGATGAACAGCACGGTGAGGAGCGCGGGTCCGATGATCGTCGGGTTCAGCACGCCGCCGATGACTCCGGCGCCACCCGCGACCGCTGCCGTCGCACCGATCGCGTAGAAGGCCCACCACTGCGCCTGCTCGAAGAAGAAGTTGGGGTGCCTGCTGTACCGGAACAGTCCGGTCGTGGCGAAGCCGGGAGGGAGGGTGCCGCCCGCCTTCTTCTTCCGCTGATGGAACACCCACTGCTGCTGGTCGGCGATCGTCTCGCCGACCAGGAACGCGAGGAACGCGGCGATGAACAGCGCATCCCATCCGGTGAGCGCAGACGGATTCCGGGCGGCGAGGGCAGCGGGCAGCGTGATGAGCACGAGCAGCGCCATCTGGTAGCAGATGATGAACAGCAGGTTGAAGATCTGGAACTGCCAGGGACGCATGCGTCCTCGGAGGATCGCCCAGCGGTAGTCCTCCATCCCGGTGTAGCCGCCCTTGCGGGCGAAGTTGAAGGTCAGCCGGGCTCCCCACGCCGTCGCCAGGACACCCATCAGGACGACGCGTGCCGAACCCTCGCCGTTCACGAAGGCCCCGGCGACGAAGATCCACACATAGGCGACGGGGACGATCGACCAGGCGCGATCGACCCAGGAGGTGTCACGGGTGATCAGGGAGAGCACCCAGCAGGCCGCACTGGAGACCGCGGCGACGACGATGACGATCAGCAGGGCATCCATGACGCCATGCTAGGACCATGCGGCGGTGGCGTGCCGCACGACACCATGTGGATCAGAGGGTCAGCAGGAGTGCGTCGAGTCTGTCGGCGGTGTCTTCCCAACCCTCCACGGCGATGGAGGGCACGCCGATCGCGAGCACCGGATAGTCGTTCCCGCCCTCATCGAGCCGGTCGCCGTAGAACAGCATGTCGGTGAGGGCGATGCCGGTGTGTTCGGCGAGCTGCCGCATGCCGAAGGCCTTGTCGATGCCTGCCTGGGTGATGTCGATGGAGGTCGATCCACCGGAGCGGACCTCGAGGCCGGGCAGACGTGCGGCGACGGCGTCCCGCAGAGCGCTCCGCTTGGCGCCCGTCGGGTCCCAGTCGTGCTTCGCCTCGCGCGGTGCGCGCTGCCCGAGTGCCGAGAACGTGATCTGGGATCCGCGGTCTTCCAGGATGTCGCCCCACGGCTCGGCTTCCCACAGCCCGAGGCGCTCGGCCTCCTCGCGCAGAGCCGTGAGAGCCGCCTGCTTGTCTGCGTCGCTGAGATCGTGCGCGTAGACCGGTGCGAAGTCCGTGCCGTCGTGGCGGAGGTAGCGGGTGCCGCAGGTGGGCAGCAGGTGCAGGCGCGCGAGGTCAGCGGCATCCGCATCGCCGAGTCGGGCGACGACCTGCGAGCGGAACTGCGCCTCGTTGCCGCCGGAGATGATGGCGACGTCGACGGTGCGCAGGAGCGCGCGCAGCAGATCGGCGATCCTCGGGTCGATCAGACCCTTCGAAGGGGCGAGCGTGTCATCGAGATCGAAGGCGACGAGCGTGGGCGTGGTCATGATGTCTCCAGCCTAGAACGTGGACGCTGAGAAGATCTCGGGGCGAGCAGCAGGGTGAAGACGACCGCGACGGCGACGCCGAGGATCGCGCCCGTCGAGTTGGCCACGACATCGTTCACGGTCGCTGCGCGGTGGGGAAGAGCCACGCGCTGAGCGGTCTCGATCATCGCGGACAGCAGCGGTCCCACCAACAGTGCGAGGAACCACACGCGACGGGGGAGGAGCAGGAAGGCGAGGATGCCGACCGGCACGAAGACCAGCACGTTCGCGATGATCTCGAGCCGCGTGAAGTCGAGCCACTCCCAGCCGAGACGGTGTGTGGTCGTGAGGATGACGTCGAGCAGATTCGGCATCGAGTCCTCGACCTTCGACGGCGTGAGGGTGAGGGCGGCGAGGCCGATCAGGAAGGGGACGCTGAGGGCGAGCGCCCATACCCGGGTGAAACGGCGCGGCGGCGGGAGCAGAGAGCTCATGCGTTCCCTTCGTGCACGGTCCCGGTACAGAGAAGGCCGCCCCTGAGGGCGGCCTTCCGGTGTTACTGGTCGGGGTGACAGGATTTGAACCTGCGACCTCTTCGTCCCGAACGAAGCGCGCTACCAAGCTGCGCCACACCCCGTTTGCAACCCTCCGAGTCTACAGGGAAATGCTCCCCGCGCCGAATCGAGGCCGGATCACACCTGTGCGGTGATGCGTACGGTGATGAGCGCGACGATCAGGAGCAGGAGCCCTCCGCCCGTGGATGCCGCGAGCGTGATGAGGCGCGCACGCCCGCGTGGCAGAGCCATGCAACCGGCTGTGACCAGGATGGGCCAGACATTCGACGTCGTCAACACCCACACGGACAGCATCCCGACGGCACTTTCGCTGTTCCCTCCGCTGGCGCCCAGACCGATGGCCCACGCGACGATCACACCCCAGATCAGCGTGAACAGAAATGCGAGAGCGGCGAGAAGCACGCGCGCAGGGGGACGCACGAGCGAGCGGATTCCACGGAGGAGAGCCATCGCGGGCAGCAGGACACCGATGATGGACACCGCGAGCAGAGTGAGGGCGGATCGAGGCCAATCCGCCAGTCCGAGCGGTGGGCGCGTGGCCTCACTGACGAGGGGCAGAGCGAGCACCGAGAAGGTCAGTGGGATCAGGAGGTACATCGCGCTCGCCCCGAAGGCTGCGGTCCGTGCCGTCTTCGCCTCGCCGGGCGGAAGCAACTGCGTCACCCGGCGCGCTCAGCGCCGAGGCTGTGCCGTGAGCGTGAGAAGCGTCGCCTCGGGTCGACAGGCGAAGCGGACCGGCGCGTAGATGGAGTGTCCGCACCCCGCGCTGACGTTGAGCGGCACGGTGCGTCCGCCGTGCGACCAGGTGCTGAGCCCCTTGGCCTGCTTGAGCGGGATGTCGCAGTTCGCCACGAGAGCCCCGTACCCGGGAATGCACACCTGACCGCCGTGCGTGTGGCCTCCGAGGATCGCATCGGCGCCGAGATCGGTGAAGCCGTTGAGCACCCGCTGATATGGCGCGTGCGTGACGCCGAGGACGGGCGTCGCCGCGTCACGAGCGCCGAGTGCCGAGATCGCGTCGGGAAGCTCGTCCAGCCGATCCCAGTCACGGTGGGCGTCGTCGACGCCGAAGAGATCGACGTCGGTGCCTGCGATGCGCAGCCGTGCTGCGGCATTGTTCAGGTCGGTCCAGCCCAACTCATCCGTGAAGTACCGGTCCATCGCGTCGGTGTCGAGCAGCTCCGGTTTGTGGTTCTTCTTGGAAGGGCCGAGGAAGTAGCGGAAGGGGTTCCGCGGAGACGGCGCTGCCACGTCGTTCGAGCCGTGCACGAACACGCCGGGGATGCCGGCGAACGGAGCGAAGGCACGCCGGATGCCGTCGAGTCCGTTCTCATGGCCGAGGTTGTCCCCGGTGTTCACGATGAGGTCGGGCTTCAGTTCGGCGAGGGAGGCGAGCCAGTCCTGTTTGCGATGCTGCCACGGCGCCATGTGCGCATCGGAGATGTGCAGGATGCGCAGCGGTGCTGCGCCCGACGGGAGGGCCACTGCTGAGGCCTCGCGCACGGTGAACAAGTACCGCTCGATGCCGATGCCCCAGATGGCAGCGCCGGCACCCACGGCCCCCACCGCGCCGAGCGCGATGAGGGCCGGGTGCGCGCCGCGTCGTGCCGCTACTGGCACGTCACACGCACGGCGGTGGACTTGCTGGCCGCAGTGCCCGGCGCAGGGTCGGAGTTGCCCACGACGGATGTCGGCGGATTGCACGAGTTGTCGAACTCGATGTCCGTGAAGCCGGCCGCCCCGAGCGCAGCGGTCGCCTGAGCTCTCGACATCCCCACGAGGTTCGCGGGGACGGTCGTCCCCTGGCCGTTACTGGTCGTGAGCGTGACCGTCGCGCCGTTCGGAGCTTCCCCTGTGGGGTCCTGACCGGCGACCAGACCGGCGGCGAGATCGCTGTCGACCGCCCCTCCGACGGAGACCTGGAAGCCGGCGTCGGTGAGGATGCCGGTCGCCTCCTCGACGGACTTGCCCACGACGCTCGGAACCGTCGTTAGCTGCTGTCGGGTCAGCTTGCCGTCGGGCTTCGGGAAGGCGTCTCCGCCGTACGCGGCGTTGGCTGCCCCCTGCGCGGCCTTGGCCAGGGGGTATCGCATGTCGTTGAGGTTCCAGCCGTTGGCCCGCTTCTGGTAGATGTTGGCCTGACCCTGCCAGCGACCCGCCCAGACCGCGGTGGTGACCTTGGTGCTGGACTCGATCATCATGGTCGACCAGCGGTCGTGCGTACCGGTCTTGCCGATGAGGGGAGTGCCGTCGTTCGGGTTGGCGCGGGATCCGGTGCCACCGCCGCTCATCACGCTCTGCAGCGCGAAGGCGGCAGTCGCCGCGATCTCGGGCTGCAGCACGCCGTCGGTGCAGGACGACGCGGGCAACTCGCGGTCTTTACCGTCGGCGCCGACCACGCGATCGATCGCGCGAGGCGTGCAGTACTTTCCGCCGCTCGCGACGGTCGCATAGGCGTTTGCCATGGCGAGAGGAGAGATGTTCTTCGGTCCCAGCACATCGAAGGGGACGTTCTCGTCGGTGACCTTGCCACCGTTCGCGAGCGTCACACCCATGCGGTCGGCAACCTTGTTGATGTCGCAGACATCGAGCTTCGACGCCATCGCGAAGTACCCACTGTTGAGGGAGTTCCTCGTGAAGTTCAGCACCGAGCTCGTCCCGCCGCCGCCGCCGCCGAAGTTGCCGATCTTCTTCGTGTCGGTGCTCTGCTTGGCGCCGCACACGGGGATCCTCAGATTCGTCTGGACGCTTCCGTTGAGCACCTCGTTGACGGAGTGGCCCTTCTCGAGCCAGTCGATCAGCGTGAACAGCTTGTAGGTCGATCCGACCTGGAAGCCCCCAGAGTTGCCGTGGTCCTTGTCACCGGCGAACACCAGCGATGTGTAGGCCTGGTCGTCGGTGGGCGTCTCGGTGAACATGGTGTTCTGCGTCATCGAGAGAATTCGTCCGGTGCCGACCTCGACCGAGACGCCGGCGGCGCCGAAGTTCTGGTTGTCGGCGTTGGCGGGAACGATCTCGGACATGCTCTCGGCGGCCGGGTTCTGGATGCGGTAGTCCAGCGTGGTGTAGATCTTCAGGCCACCGCGGCGGAGCAGATCCGTGCGCTCCTGCTGCGTCTTCCCGAAGGCCTCGTCGTTCAGGACGATCGACTTCACGTACTGGCAGAAGTACGCGCTGGTTCCGGCGGATGCACACCCCTGCGTCGGGGGGTTGAGCGCGGGCGCGATCTCGGATGCGTCGGCCTCGTCGTACTGTGCCTGCGTGATCTTGCCGTCGGCGAGCATGCGACCCAGCACGTAGTGACGGCGGTCCTTCGTGAGTGCGTACCCATCCGCGGCCGTGTTCAGCGCCACGCCCTCGGAGTTCGTGATCGTGCCTTCCGGCTTGTCGATCCGGTAGGTGTTCGGGTTCTGCACGATGCCGGCGAGAGTCGCCGACTGCGCGACCGTGAGGTTCGCGGCCGTCGTGGAGAAGTAGTAGTTCGCGGCCGCCTCGATGCCGTACACGGTTCCACCGAAGTTGGCGATGTTCAGGTAGCCGAGGAGGATGTCGTTCTTGGAGAAGTCCTTCTCGATCTGGATCGCGTAGCGCATCTCCTGCAGCTTGCGCTCGATGCCCTTCGCCCCTGTCGCGTTGGTGGCGTCGAGCCAGCACTGCTGGAGGTCTTCCGAGTAGGTGTCAGACGTGGTGTCGACGTCCTGCTCGCACTTCTGGATCAGCACGTTCTTCACGTACTGCTGGCTGATCGTCGACGCACCACGGCTGGAGGTGCCTCGTACGTTGTCGACCAGGGCCTTCACGGTCGCGCCGATGTTGACGCCGCCGTGACTGTAGAAGTTCTTGTCCTCACTCGACAGGATCGCGTCGTAGAGGGTGGGGGAGACCTGCTCGTAGGTCACCGGCACGCGGTTCTGCTCGTAGAACGACGCGAGCTCGACCTGCGAACCGTCGGGGGCGGTCGCGTAGATGGTCGACTGCTCCATCGGCGTGCTCGGGTCGAGGCTCTCGGGGAGCTGATCGAAGAGGGTGAGAGCCTGGGTGCCTGCGAGGCCGGTCATCGCGAGCACCGGGGTGACGCTGGCCGTGACGAGGAGACCGGCGACGGCGCTCAGGCCGACGAGCCCGACGAGACCGCCGAGCACGCCTCTCACCGTGCGATTCTTTTGGGGCATACGCTTGATCGTAGGGGAGTTCCCTGAATACCGCCTTTGACGAGCCCGCCCCGGATTTCCGGTGCCGCGCCCCGATCGACAGGAGTGCCATGACCACGTGGGAGTACCTCACCACGCCGCTGCTGATCCACAACACGGCAGCCATCCTCAACAACTGGGGCAAGCAGGGCTGGGAGCTCGTGCAGGTCGTGCAGGGGCCCGAAGGCGGGCTCGTCGCCTACCTGAAGCGCCCCGTCACGTCCGACGCGTCGACGAATGCCGGCCTCGCCGCCGCAGAGCAGGCCGCCCGTCAGTTCGAGGGAGGCCAGGCATGAGCGTCTCCGCCCGCCTCGCCGAGCTCGGCATCGAGCTGCCTCCGGTCGCCGCCCCGGTCGCCGCTTACGTCCCTGCGGTCGTGCACGGGGGCCTCGTCTACACCTCGGGCCAGCTGCCGTTCGTCGACGGTGCGCTGCCGGCCACGGGCAAGGTGGGCGCCGACGTCTCCGCCGAGGATGCGAAGACCTACGCCCGCACGTGTGCGCTGAACGCTCTGGCCGCGGCGGCGGATGCCGCGGGTGGTGTCGACTGCATCGGCGGTGTGCTCCGCGTCGGCGGGTTCGTCGGATCCGCGGACGGTTTCACGGGGCAGCCCGCCGTCATCAACGGCGCGAGCGAGGTGCTCGGTGAGATCTTCGGTGACGCGGGGCGCCACGCACGGGCGGCTGTCGGCGTCGCGGAGCTCCCGCTCGGCAGTCCGGTCGAGGTCGAGGTGACGTTCCTCCTCGCCTGAATGCGTCCCGGCGGCGTCCTCCGTCGTGTCCGCAAGAGAAACGCGCCTCCCCGAGATGGGGAGGCGCGTTTCTCTTGCCTGCTGCTCGTCCTACTTCACCTGCGCCGAGATGATGCTCATCACGGCCGTGTCGGCGAGCGTCGTCGTGTCTCCCACCTCGCGGCCCTCGGCCACATCGCGGAGAAGGCGACGCATGATCTTGCCGGAGCGGGTTTTCGGCAGCTCGCCGACGATGTAGACGTCGCGCGGACGGGCGATGGCGCCGATCTGCTCGCCGACCCACAGGCGCAGCTGCTGCGCGAGGCCCGCGGGCTCGTGCGCGGCGAGGTAGCTCTCCTTGATGATGACGAAGGCCACCACGGCCTGTCCTGTGGTCTCGTCCGAGGCTCCGACCACGGCGGCCTCCGCCGTCGCCTCGTGCGCGACCAGGGAGGACTCGATCTCCGCGGTCGACAGGCGGTGGCCGGAGACGTTCATCACGTCGTCGACGCGGCCCAGCAGCCACAGGTCGCCGTCGTCGTCGAGGCGCGCGCCGTCGCCCGCGAAGTAGTAGCCCTGGTCCTCGAACTTCTCCCAGTAGGTCTCGCGGTACCGTTCGGGGTCGCCCCAGATGCCGCGGAGCATGCTCGGCCACGGCTCGGTGATCACGAGCAGCCCGCCGCTGCCGTTGCCGACCTCGACGCCCTGCTCGTCCACCACGTCGATCGAGATCCCGGGGAGCGGCACCTGAGCCGAACCCGGTTTGGTCTCCGTCACGCCGGGGAGGGCGGACACCATGATCGCGCCGGTCTCGGTCTGCCACCAGGTGTCGACGATCGGCGTCTTGCCGGCGCCGATGACCTCGCGGTACCACATCCACGCCTCGGGGTTGATGGGCTCTCCCACCGAGCCGAGCAGTCGCAGCGACGAGAGATCGAACTTCGCGGGGACGCTGCGGCCGATCTTCATGAACGAGCGGATCGCGGTCGGCGCGGTGTAGAAGATCGACACCTTGTACTTCTCGATGAGCTCCCACCAGCGGCCGGGGTGCGGGGCGTCCGGCGTCCCCTCGTAGAGCACCTGGGTCGCACCGTTGGCGAGGGGTCCGTAGGCGACGTAGCTGTGCCCGGTGATCCAGCCGATGTCGGCCGTGCACCAGAACACGTCGGTCTCCGGGTGCAGGTCGAAGACGTACTTGTGCGAGTACGCCGCCTGGGTCAGATACCCGCCGGAGGTGTGCAGGATGCCCTTGGGCTTCCCGGTGGTGCCCGACGTGTAGAGGATGAAGAGGGGGTTCTCGGCGGGGAAGGCCTGTGCCGTGTGCTCGGCGGAGGCTGCGGGGACGGCGTCATGCCACCAGATGTCGCGGCCTTCGATCCAGTCGACCTCGTTCTCGCCGCGCTTGACGACCAGGACGTGCTCCACGGTCTGCTGCTCGCCGTCTCCGCGGTCGGAGAGTGCCTGGTCGACGGCGGGCTTGAGGGCGGAGACGCGGCCCTTCCGGTAGCCGCCGTCCGCCGTGATGACGAGCTTGGCGCCGGCGTCGTCGATGCGCGAGCGGAGGCTGTCGGCGCTGAATCCTCCGAACACCACGGAGTGGATGGCGCCGAGGCGGGCGACGGCCAGCATGGAGGCGATCGCCTCGGGGATCATGGGCAGGTAGATAGCGACGCGGTCGCCCTGACCGATGCCGAGTCCCTCCAGCACGTTCGCGACGCGCTTGACCTCGTCGGTCAGCTCGGCGTAGGTGATGCGGCGCGAGTCGCCGGGCTCGCCTTCCCAGTGCAGCGCCACGCGGTCGCCGTTGCCGGCCTCGACGTGGCGATCGAGGCAGTTGTACGCGACGTTCAGCTCGCCGTCGTCGAACCACTTCGCGAAGGGCGGGTTGGTCCAGTCGAGCACCTGCGTGAACGGCTTGTGCCAGTGCACCAGCTCACGGGACTGCTCGCCCCAGAAGCCCTCGCGGTCGGCGGCCGCCCGCTCGTAGAGCTCGGGCGACGAGATGGTTTGGGCGACGAACTCCTCCGACGGTGCGAACTTCCGGGTCTCGTCGAGAAGATGGTCGATCTGGCTGCTCATCGGCAGGCGCTCCTTTGCGGCATACGGGTCTTGCGAGCATGGTCGTGGGGGTGGGCGACCAGGTCAGGGCGAATCTATCCCTGCGGCCTCGCCGCGCATACTGCCGAAAGTCGGTAGTGTTGCCGGTTTTGTCAGGACGGTCGCCTTGCGTACACTCGACGACAGCCGAATTCTCATTCCGGCCTTGGCGTGCCCGATTCCCCCAATCGTGGAACGTCGTGGGCGGCATCTCATTCCCCCCGTGAGATGCCGCCCATTCCTTTGGGAGCGCTCTCTGCGTCCTCGGAGCATCCTCGGGTCCGGCCGGCAGCCAGGCACTGCACCACGGGGTGACGAACCGGCTTCTCCACAGGCGCTGGAGGATCCGGATCTCTCGGGACTTCCCCCTCCGCGACTGCGCATAACGTCGCCGTCATGCCTGATTCCTTCGTTATCCAGCCCAGGGGAGTGCGCTCGCTCGCATCCGAGGAGACCACGTCGCCGGCACCCCTCCGTCTGGATCCCGTGTTCGGACCGCTTCTTCCTCACATCGACGACGCGGTGACCGATGTGTTCGTGAACGGTGCGGGCGGGCTCTATGTCGACCGGGGGAATGGCGCCGAGCCGGCTGCCGCCTGGAGGGCCTCGGAGCGTGAGGTTCGTGACCTCGCCGTCGCACTGGTCGGGCTCGGCGGACGCCATCTCGACGACCAGGCGCCCTGCGTCGACGTCCGCCTCGACTCGGGCGTCCGTGTGCATGCCGTGCTCTCTCCGGTGTCGACGACAGGAACCGCGCTCTCGATACGCATCCCCCGGGTGCGCGCCGCGGACCTTCGATCCCTCTCTGCGCTCGGCGCGTTCGATGCGCGCCAAGAGGCCTGGCTTCTCGGCCTGGTGGCCGAGCGGGCGAACATCCTCATCACCGGGGGAACGGGAACGGGCAAGACCACGCTGCTCTCCGCTCTGCTGTCCGAGGTCGCGCCGGGGGAGCGCATCGTGACGATCGAAGACGTCGCCGAACTGCGGCCGAGGCATCCGCACCACGTCGCTCTCGAGGCGAGGCAGCCGAATCTCGAGGGCGTCGGCGGCATCACGCTGAGCCGCCTGGTCCGTGAGTCTCTGCGCATGCGGCCGGATCGCCTGGTGGTCGGCGAGTGTCGCGGAGAAGAGGTCCGCGAGCTGCTCACCGCACTCAACACCGGACACGATGGCGGCGCAGGCACCCTGCACGCCAGCGGGCTCCGTGACGTTCCTGCCCGCCTCGAAGCCCTGGGCGCCCTCGCCGGCATGGATGCGGTGGCACTCGCGCGACAGGCAGTGAGCGCATTCACCATCGTCCTCCATCTCGACCGTGCCCCCGGCGGCATCCGTCGGATCCGCCAGGCGGGCCGGCTCGTCATCGCAGCGGATCGGCTCGACATCGAGGAGGTGCAGCCGTGGCGGTGAGGCGATCTCCTCGCGCGGCGCAGCGGCGGGATGTGACCTCAGCGGACGCTGCGACGTCGGTGCAGACGCTGGCTGTGCTGCTGCAGGCCGGAGCGGTCCCCCTCGTCGCGTGGCGGCATCTCGCCGCCACCGACGACGTGCCAGCACGCGCCGTCGTCGATCGGCTCGATCGTGGCATCCCGCTCCTCGACGCCATCGAAGCAGAGGGCGGGGCCTGGGTCGATCTCGCCGCGGCCTGGGAGGTCGCGACAACGGTCGGGGCCCCGCTCGCCGAGGTTCTCCGCATGATCGCGGAGACGTTGCGGGATGCCGCCGCTGCTGCCGATGATGTGCGCATCGCTCTCGCGGAGCCGGCCGGGACGGCGCGTCTGCTGCTCTGGATGCCCATGGCCGGGCTGCTCCTCGGTTTCGCGCTCGGCTTCGACACCCTCAGTGTCATCTTCGGGAGTGTGCTCGGGGCCGCCTGCGTGATTCTCGGCCTCCTCCTCGTGGTAGCGGCGCGGCTGTGGACATCGCTGCTCCTGAGGAGAGCGGCGCCGGAACCCGGCACCCCCGGCATGCGGGCAGAACTGGTCGCGATCGCGCTCGCCGGTGGCGCCTCCATCGACCGCGCGCTGCACCTGGTCTCGCAGACATCCGTCTCCGGAGGCGGCGACGAGCGGGTCGCCGCCGTGCTCGAGCTGTCCCGCGCTGCAGGGGTGCCTGCCGCAGAGCTCCTGCGGGCAGCGGCCGCCCAGGACCGGCATGCCGCGAGGGTCCAGGGGCAGCTCCGTGCGGCGAAGCTCTCGACACGGCTCTTGTTCCCGCTCGGTATCTGCACGCTGCCCGCCTTCCTGCTCCTCGGCGTCGCGCCTCTCCTGCTCAGCGTCCTCGCATCCACTCCGATGCCCCTGTGACCGCCAACAGTCCATCAGCACCATCCGATGCCTACGCATCGCCCAGAGAGAAAGAAGGAACACCATGAAGAACATCCCTGCGCTCGACCGCCGACGCGCGGCCATGCTGTTCGGCGACGACACCGGGGCGGCCACAGCCGAATACGCGATCACCACGATGGCCGCGGTCGCCTTCGCCGGGCTCCTCGTCGTCATCATGCGCTCCGATGAAGTCCGCGGCATCCTCACGGACCTCGTGCGGCGCGCGCTCACGGTGTCGTGATGTGGGCAGGGAGACGCGCGATGACCGAGCTTGGCGGTGGCGATGCGGCGCCGACGCCGCGACATGCGGACGAGCGCGGATCCGCCGCAGCGGAGCTGGCACTCGCGCTTCCCGCCGTCGTGCTCGCGCTCCTTCTCGGGGCAGGGGCGCTCGGAGCGGCGTCTCGCCAGGTCGCGCTGCAGGACGCCTCCGCGGACGCGGCTCGTCTTCTCGGACGTGGCGAGGGACACGGTGCGGCAGAGCGGGTGGTGCATGCTGCCGTGCCAGGGGCGGGGATGTCGTCCTCGCCCCGGGGCGACCTCGTATGCGTCACCACCTCCGTCGATGTCTCCGTCGGCGCGCTGATCCGCATGCCGCTGCGGGCCTCGAGCTGCGCACTCGAGGGAGGACTCTGATGGCCGGTTCGGCGCTGGCGGCTGGCATGCTCGCGGTCGCGGCCACCATTTCCCTGGGTCTCGCCGCTGTCGGAGGTGCGGCCGTGACGGCGCAACGAGCGGCGGGTGCGGCCGATGCTGCGGCGCTCGCCGCTGCCGATGCGGCGAGCGGTGCCGTGACCACATCCGAGCAGCCCTGCGCACTCGCCGAGAGGGTCGCGCTCGCTGCCGGCGCGACCCTCACCGGCTGCGTCCTCGAGGGCTTCGTGGCGACCGTGGAGGTGCAGGCGGCGTACGCTGGACTCGCAGCCGTCTCCCGAGCCCGTGCCGGGCCACCCGAGGGATAGCGACGGCAGCGCGACCTCGCTCACTGTGAACGACCCCACACAGTGGTGTGTATGGTGTGCTTCGAAGAAAGGACGCACCCTTGGCTGAAGGCAAGAAGCTCGTCATCGTCGAGTCCCCGACGAAGATGCGGTCTATTCAGGGATACCTCGGCGACGGCTATGAGGTGCTCAGCTCCGTCGGCCACATCCGCGACCTCGCTGACAAGAAGGACATCCCGGCTGCGGACAAGCAGGCGTACGGGAAGTACTCCATCGACATCGACAACGGGTTCGACCCGTACTACGTCGTCTCCGATCGGAAGACCAAGACGGTCGCCGAGCTCAAGCGTGCGCTGAAGAGCGCCGACGAACTCCTGCTCGCCACTGATGAGGACCGCGAAGGCGAGGCGATCGCCTGGCACCTGCTGGAGACCCTCAAGCCCAAGGTCCCGGTCAAGCGCATGGTGTTCCACGAGATCACCAAGGACGCGATCCAGGCCGCCGTCGGCAACACCCGCGAACTCGACCACGACCTCGTCGACGCGCAGGAGACCCGCCGCATCCTCGACCGCCTGTACGGGTGGGATGTCTCGCCCGTGCTCTGGTACAAGGTCAAGACCGGGATCTCGGCCGGTCGTGTGCAGTCCGCCGCGACGCGCCTCATCGTCGACCGCGAGCGCGAGCGCATGGCGTTCACCTCTGCCGAGTACTGGGACGTCGATGCGGCAGCCGCGGCGACGGGTACCTCGTTCAAGATCCGACTCGTCCGCGTTGACGGCGGCCAGCTGGCACGCGGCTCGGACTTCGACGACGACGGCAAGCTCAAGAAGGCCGTCGTCATCCTCGACGAGGCCGCGGCCACCGCGCTCGCCGCGGCTGTGGACGCCGTCGGCACCGGGAACGTCACCAAGGTCGAGGCCAAGCCGGGAACGCGCAGCCCCTACGCGCCGTTCACGACCTCCACGATGCAGCAGGAGGCGGGCCGCAAGCTGTCGATGGGAGCCAAGCAGGCCATGGGTGTAGCCCAGCGTCTGTACGAGAAGGGCTACATCACCTATATGCGTACCGACTCCACGTCGCTGAGCACCCAGGCGGTGCAGGCGGCACGGAGCCAGGCGGTCTCGCTCTACGGCGATGCAGCGGTGCCGCTGAAGCCGCGCGTCTACAAGTCGAAGAGCAAGAACGCCCAGGAGGCCCACGAGGCCATCCGCCCCTCGGGCGACAACTTCCGCACGCCGGCTTCCCTGTCATCCGAGCTGGATCGCGATGAGCAGCGCCTCTACGACCTCATCTGGAAGCGCACCGTCGCCAGCCAGATGTCCGACGCCAAGTACGAGACCACGACGGTCACCATCGCCGTCGACGCGGGGGAGAGGAAGGCCGAGTTCACGGCATCCGGAACCGTCTACACGTTCAAGGGCTTCCTGGAGGCGTACGAGGAGGGTCGCGACGAGAAGCGCGGAGATGCCGACGCCGCGGAGAACCAGTCGTTGCCTGCCGTCGCGGTCGGCGACCAGCTCGCCGTGTCGGATGCCGAGGCCAAGGGCCACCGCACCACGCCGAAGCCGCGCTACACCGAGGCCTCGCTCGTGAAGGTCCTCGAGGAGAAGGGCATCGGACGTCCTTCGACGTTCGCCTCGATCCCCGAGACGATCCTCGACCGTGGATACGCGGTCAAGCGCGGGCAGGCGCTCGTGCCGACCTGGCTCGCGTTCAGCGTGGTGCGTCTGCTCGAAGAGCATTTCGCCGACCTCGTCGACTACGACTTCACGGCTGCGCTCGAAGACGACCTCGACACGATCGCCCGTGGCGAGCAGAACCGCGTCGAGTGGCTCAAGTCGTTCTACTTCGGCTCTGACGCCCACGTCGGGCTGCGCCAGGTCGTCGACAACCTCGGCGAGATCGATGCCCGCGCGCTGAACTCCACGCGCATCACCGACACCGCCACGCTGCGCTTCGGCAAGTACGGCCCGTACCTCGAGGTGGCCGACCCGGCGAATCCCGAGGCAAAGCCGCGCATCGTCAACGTTCCGGAAGACCTGGCGCCGGACGAGCTGACCGCCGAGAAGGCGCAGGAGCTCATCGACGCTCCCGTCGCCGGTGACCGCGTTCTCGGGGAGAATCCCGAGAACGGCAAGATCATCGTCGTGAAGGACGGCCGGTTCGGGCCGTACGTTCAGGAGAACGATCCCGTGTCGGAGGATGCCGCTGTCGATGAGGCGACCGGCGAGGTCGTCGACAAGCCGAAGCCGAAGCGGGGCGCGAAGAAGGAAGCGGCTCCCAAGCCGCGCACCGCGTCGCTGTTCCGTTCGATGTCCGTCGACGAGATCGACCTCGAGACGGCGCTGCAGCTGCTGAGCCTCCCGCGCGTCGTGGGCGTCGACCCCGAATCCGGCGATGAGATCACGGCGCAGAACGGGCGGTTCGGACCGTACCTGAAGAAGGGCACCGATTCGCGATCGCTCGAGTCGGAGTCGCAGATCTTCGACGTGACGCTCGAGCAGGCGCTGGAGATCTACTCCCAGCCGAAGTACGGCGCCGGACGCAGGGCCTCCAGCGCGCTCGCCGAGTTCGAGGCCGACCCGGTCAGTGGCAAGCCGATCCGGATCCGTGACGGCCGCTTCGGTGCGTACGTGACCGACGGCGAGACGAACGTCACGATTCCGCGTGGGCAGAAGGTCGAGGACATCACCTTCGAGATCGCAGTGCAGATGCTCGCCGACAAGCGCGCCAAGGGCCCCGCCCCCAAGCGCGGTGCCGCCAAGAAGGCACCCGCGAAGAAGGCACCCGCGAAGAAGCCCGCAGCTAAGAAGCCCGCAGCGAAGAAGACACCGGCCAAGAAGCCTGCAGCGAAGAAGACGACGGCCGCCACGTCCGCTGCGCGTTCCGCGGCGGCGAAGAAGGCCGCCGCGACGCGTGCCGCGAACGCCGCGGCGAAGGCAGCGGAGAAGGCGGACTCGTGACCTCAGGCCGCGGGGTGTGGATCACTCTCGAGGGCGGCGACGGCTCGGGCAAGACCACACAGTCGAACCTGCTCGCGGACTGGCTCGAAGGGGCCGGACGTACGGTCGTCCGCACCCGTGAGCCCGGCGGCTCGGAGGTCGGTCAGCTCATCCGCGACATCGTCCTGCACCATCGCGGCGACATCGCACCGCGCGCGGAGGCTCTGCTGTACGCCGCGGACCGGGCGCACCATGTCGCCACCGTCGTACGCCCGGCGCTCGGTCGGGGCGACATCGTGCTGCAGGATCGCTACCTCGATTCGTCCGTGGCGTATCAGGGCGCTGGCCGGGTGCTCGATGCGGCGGAGATCCGCGACCTCTCGCTCTGGGCCGCCGAGGGTGCGCTGCCCGACCTGACGATCCTGCTCGACCTCGCCCCCAGTGAGGCGCGGGCTCGGCTGGACTCCGCCGACAAGCCGTTCGACCGGCTCGAGGCGGAGCAGTCGGACTTCCACGGACGCGTCCGCGACGCCTTCCTCGACCTTGCGAGAGCCGAGCCGGACAGGTTCCTCGTCGTCGACGCCGCAGCGGCCCCGGATGCGATCGCGGAGCAGATCAGGGCGAGAATCGGCGCCCTTCTCGACTGACCAGCGCGGCGGCACCTCTCCGTGCTTCCGACGTCGGTGGTCACGATTAGGCTGAGTGCATGCCCCAGACCGTTCCGGCCCCTTTCCCGTGGGCGGATGTGTGGGGGCAGGACGCTGCCGTCGACACGCTCCGTGCCGCGGCAGCCGATCCGTCGGCGCTCTCGCACGCCTGGCTGATCACGGGACCGCCCGGCTCCGGCCGTTCGACTCTGGCGTACGCCTTCGCAGCCGCACTCATCGCGGATCGGCCGGACGACGAGACCGTCATGCGGCAGGTGCTCGCAGGTACCCATCCGGATGTCACCGCCTTGCGCACCGACAAGGTCATCATCACGATCGCCGAGGCGCGTGGTCTCGTCGAGCGCTCTTACTTCGCCCCCTCCGCCGGCCGCTATCGGGTCATCGTCGTCGAAGACGCCGACCGCATGGTCGAGCGCACCTCCAACGTGCTCCTGAAGGCGCTCGAAGAGCCTCCGGAGCAGACGGTGTGGATCCTGTGCGCGCCGAGCGAGGCCGATCTGCTGCCCACGATCCGATCGCGCGTGCGATCGCTGCGGTTGCGGGAGCCCGATGTCGCCGACGTGGCCAGGCTCATCAGCCTTCGCACGGGGGTGGATGAAGCCGTCGCCGAGCAGGCGGCACGGCATGCGCAGCGCCACATCGGCATGGCCCAGCGGCTCGCCACCGACGATGCGGCCAGGCGCCGGCGAGACGAGACGCTCCGCTCGGTCCTCGGCGTCAGAGGAGTGGGCGATGCGGTCGAGGTCGCCGGACGGATCATCCAGGCGGCCACGGAGGACGCGAAGGCTCTCACCGCCGAGCGCGACGCTCAGGAGCGCGCTTCGCTGCTGCGCACGATCGGCATCGCCGAGGGCCAGGCGGTGCCGCCGGCGCTGCGGACACAGCTCTCGGCGCTCGAAGAGGATCAGAAGAAGCGGGCCACGCGGAGCCTGCGCGACGGGATCGACCGCGTGCTCACCGACCTTCAGTCGCTGTACCGCGACGTCGTGATGCTGCAGTTCGGGCAGAGCGAAGGTCTCATCAACAGCGAGTTGCGCACCGAGCTGTCCGACCTCGCTTCCGCCTGGCCCGAGACCCGTACTCTTGTCGTACTTGACCACCTTGCCGAGACGCGGCAGTCGCTGGAGCGCAACGTCGCCCCGCTGCTCGCCCTGGAGAGCTTGCTCGTGACGATCACGAGCGGGAGGAAACCGTGAACAATCGATCGACTTCCCGCCTGCGCCGCGCCGCCGCGGTCATCGCAGGGCTCGCCGCCGCTTCCGTCGCCCTGTCGGGTTGTCTGTACGCGATGATTCCCGAGCAGTCGTCACGGCCGTCGACGACGAGTGCGCCGGACACCGAGGGCGTCGCCGAGGACCTGCTGCCCTTCTACTCGCAAGAACTGACCTGGACGGAGTGCGGTGTCGGCTTCGACTGCACCGATGTCACCGCTCCACTCGACTGGGAAAACCCGGGGAAGGGTGAGATCACCCTCTCGGTCGTCCGACACCGCGCCGAGGGCACCCCCGTCGGCTCGTTGCTCACGAACCCGGGCGGTCCGGGGGCCAGCGGTGTCGACCTGATCCTGAACAGCCTCGACTTCGCGGTCGGCGCCGACCTCATCGAGAACTTCGACGTGATCGGGTTCGACCCGCGCGGCGTCGGAGATTCCACCGCGGTCACCTGCTACGACGCGCCGCAGATGGACGACTACCTGTACGGCATTCCCTCGGCAGCACGAGGCACGGCCGAGTGGGAGGCCGAGCTGCTCGACTCGCACAAGAAGTTCGCCGAGGCGTGCGATGCCAACAGCGGGGGGATCCTTCCGTACATCACCACGGTCAACGCCGCCAGGGACATGGATCTGATCCGCGCGCTGCTGGGCGACAAGCAGCTGAACTACCTCGGCTACTCGTACGGCACGTTCCTCGGTGCGACCTACGCGAAGCTGTACCCCGAGAAGGCCGGCCGCCTGGTGCTCGACGGCGCGATCGATCCCGCTGTCCCCGGGCTCGAGGTCGGCGCGACGCAGGCGCTCGGGTTCGAGTCCGCGCTGCGCGCCTACATGCAGGACTGCCTCGACTCGGGGGAGTGCCCGTTCAACGGCAGCGTGGATGAGGCCATGGCCGATCTGGGGGCGCTGCTGGCGAGTGTCGACAGCACCCCTTTGAAGAGCGGAGACGGCCGCATGTTGGGTGCGGACTCCCTGATGACCGCCATCATCGCCGCGCTCTACTCGCAGGACAGCTGGGGCTACCTCACGCAGGCGCTCGATGAGGCACTGCAGGGCGACCCGACCTCGGCTCTGTTCCTCGCCGACTTCTACAACGGACGCGAGAACGGCACCTACACCGACAACTCCACCGAGGCCTTCCGCGCCTACAACTGCATGGACTACCCGGTCGAGGATGACCCGGCGGCTGAAGCCGCGACGAACGCGAAGATCGCCGAAGGCGCGCCCACGATCGCGCCCTACTGGGCGGGGCCTGACTCCTGCTCGGTCTGGCCCTACCCGCCCACGGGCACGCGAGGTGAGATCAAGGCTGAAGGCGCCGGCCCCATCCTGGTGATCGGCACGACGAACGACCCGGCGACCCCCTACGAGTGGTCGGAGTCGCTCGCGAACCAGCTCGAGGAAGGTGTTCTCATCACGCGTGTCGGCGAGGGGCACACCGGATACAACAAGGGCAACGCCTGCGTGGACGACGCGGTCGAGGCGTTCCTGCTCGACGATGTCGTACCGGAAGACGGGCTCCGCTGCGAATGAGGAGGCCTCGATTCGCGAGTGAGCGCGAGACAGGGTAATATCGGTGATCGCGCCGCTCACACGTCGCACGCCGCTTTAGCTCAGTCGGCAGAGCATTTCACTCGTAATGAAAAGGTCGTCAGTTCGATTCTGACAAGCGGCTCCATCAAACCCCCGGAATCCATTGAGATTCCGGGGGTTTTGGCGTTTCTGTCGGTAGCACCTGCAAACATACGTTTTGCAGGTGCATGTGTGCATCCATGTGTGCACCGTTCCGAGGAGAGATGATGCCAAAGGTTCGCAGCAACGGCGACGGCGGTCTGTACGAGATCAAGTCGCGGGGCCACTGGCGTGGCGTGATCGACGTCGGCTTCCACCCAGACGGACGCCGCAAGCAGAAGTACGTCACGGGGCGCACGAAGAAGGAGGCGCGGGACAAGCTCGACGCCCTTCGGGCAGAAGTGAACGAGCACGGCGCCCCGCTCGACAAGACGATGACCGTCGAGAAGTGGGCCGAGCACTGGCTCAGGACGATCTGCGAACCGAAGATGAAGCCCGCAGCTCTCGCCGGGTACGAGTCGGCCGTGAACAAGTGGATCGTGCCGCCGCTGAGGAAGAAGCGGATCTCCGCACTCAGGCCATCTGACATCCGTGCCGTCACGCTTGCCGTGACCGACGCAGGCAGGGCGATCTCATCCGCACAGAAGGTACACGCGGTCATGTCGTCGATGCTCGATGCCGCTCGCTTGGATGGCGTCTGCTCCAAGAATGTCGCCGCCGACGTCACGCCGCCTGGGGTTGGAGACGGGGCGCGTGGCGCTCTGGACACAGATGTGGCTCTACGGGTGCTGCAAGCCGCCCTGCGGCGCCCGGATGGTGTGCGCTGGTGGTTCGCTGTCCTGACCGGAATGCGGCAGGGAGAGCGGCTAGGGGCGACGCTGGACAGCATCGATCTTGTGCGACACGAGTTCACCGTCCAGTGGTCGCTCTCGGAGGTGCGGTTCAAACACGGGTGCGCGGGGACGTGCAGCAAGGAGCGCGCCGGCTCATGCCCCAGTAGACGGCTGATGGTCGGCGCCGGGCTCACGCACCGTCAGCTCGACGGTCGGCTCTGCATCGTCCGTCCGAAGTCCGGCAGGCCGAGGACGTTCCCCCTGATCCCCGCACTGGAAGCGGAGCTGACGAAGTACCTCGCCGCCGACGCCCGCCCGAACCCTCACGGACTCGTCTGGCACAACGACGATGGCTCTCCCATCACGGCCGAGCAAGACCAGGTTGAGTGGAGGTCGATTCTTCTCGAGGCTGGTGTGATCACCGCAGAGCAGGCGTTGCCACCGAAGGACCGGCCGAACGGGACTCCACCAACGCCCACGACGCACTTCGCGCGCCACACCACAGCCACAGTGCTGATGGAACTCGGTGTCGACGCGAAAGTCATCGGCGAGATCGTCGGCCACGTCAACGTGCGAACCACCCGCGGATACCAGCACGTATCGTCCGCAGAGGCACGCAAGGCGCTCGAAGCGATCGGAGCCCACTTCCAGGCCGCGTTCGACAAGTAGGCAGACGAAGCCCCCGACACGTATATGTCGGGGGCTTTTCTGCGTCAACGGGTCAGGCCGAGACCTTGGCGGCCCACTGGCCCTCACCCATCCGTGGGCCGACATAGACAGTCTCCCCGATCCGCAGGAGCACTCGCTGATACGCGGTCAAAATGTCATCGACGACGTCGAGAGTCTGCGCCATGAGCTGCACGTTTCCATCGTGGTGATCCTCGGCCAAGCGGTAGTCGTCGTGATCGATGAGTCGGAGCGCTGCCCATTCGTCTGCCCGCCGCTCTTGCTTAGCGTTCACCGGGCCGAACTTCGACGTGACGTCACCGAACACCGCGTGGCAAAGCTCGTGTGCGAATACGCACCGTAGAAGGCGGGACGCCATCCCTTCCTGAAGTCGGATCGTGTTCGTCTTCAGGTCGTAGTCACCGTCACGTCCCAGGTGGGAGAGGTCTGTGTGCTCGACGGCGACGCCGAGCATGTCAGCCATCTCGTACAGTTGCTCGACCTTCACAGCAGGTCCTCCCCCCGATCCCTTGAACGTGCGCGTGCCGCTCTGGCGTACTCAGCCTGCTGCCTCTCGCGCTCCTCCACATCATCGGCGGAGTCACCGACATCACCGGCAGGTTGGCCGACATCGGTCCGGTAGCGGCTGCGAAGAGCACGCTCTGCAAGGTACTGAAGGATCAGATAGTCCGGGTGTTGATCGAGCTCACGGAAAAGCTCAAGCCGAGTAAGCGACGGGGTTCGCTCCTGCCGATGGGCAAGGGTCATGGTTCCGCCCGCCCCGAACTGGCGATCGATCTGAGCGAGCGCTTCATCGAGATCCTTCTCGCGTTTCGAAGACTCCGCAGTGAAGCCGGCGGCTTCAAGAGCCTCCTCATGCGGCAGGTCGAGGGTGTTTGCAACGACAATGGCGAGCCTATGGCTCGGGCGCTCGTTCCCGCTGAGCCATTTGCTAGCGCGATCGCGCTTGATCAGGCCTCCTGACTCGCGGACGAGGTCGGCCTGTCGCCACTCGCGCTCATCGAGCTTTGTGGCGAGCCATGCTCCCCAGCTGTTTGCCTGATCGGTTTCGGTCATGCACCAAGTGTTGCGCGCACGCAACGTAAAGTCAAGCCGCGTGACTGTTGCGAGCAACAGACAAGGTGTGTATGTTGGACGCAACAGGTTGTATCGAACGGAAGACAAAGGAGGTTCCGATGCTTCGCATCAGCCCCGTGGTCCTTGAACGGATCGCATCAGAGAACGGCTGGATGCACGAACGGGGTCGCCTCAAGGGGACGCTCAATGCAACCGCGATGGCAGAGCATCTGCAGGTTGCTGTCTCGACCGTAACCCGCGCCTATGACACGGGTGCACTCGGCACCGTGTTGCTCTCGAAGCTGGCGCTTCTTACCGGATGGTCTCTGGATATCCTCGCGACGGTCGAGGCGGAAGCGGCATGAGCTCCGTCGACATCGCGATCATGAGCGAAGCCGATGCCCTTCGCATCACTGAGAGGATCCGCTACACGGCGATGTCTGTCCGTGATGGCGTAGACAAGTTGCAACGACTGGTCGCCGAGGCGCAGGACGGCAAGGCGCACGTCGCTCTGGGGTATGCATCCTGGACCGCATACCTCGCTGACGTCATGGGGGAGGAGCCGCTGAGGCTAGCCCGAGGCGACCGCCGCGAGGTCGTGCAGTGGCTTTCCGGCCAGGGCATGACCACCCGCGCCATCGCCAGCGTCACGGGGGCGTCGAAGAACACGGTCACGAGCGACCTTCGTCAGGTGTCCCAAATTGGGACACCTGACGCGCCGCCTCGGGTACCCGTGCGGTCCGCCGAGGATATCCAGCGGGAGATGATCACCGCGGGAACCCTTGACCCTGAAACCGGAGAGATACTGCCGCTCCATGTCGACGCGGTTCGCGATGCTCTTGGCGACGAGATCGCGGACGGTTACCAGAGGTTCGCTGAACAGTTCGAATCGGCTACGCCCAAGCCTCATGCGCGCACGGGCCTTGATGGCAAGACCTATAGCAAGGCGGCCCCAAGCGCTCCCCGACGCAAGCCGCTCACTGACAGCGCCCGCAACGTGGGATGGGACCTGCGCAAGATCGCTCAGCGTCTGCAGAACATTCGTGAAGACGACCGTTTCAGCCGCAACAAAGAAGAGGTGGCCGGGCTGATCCGTGGCCACCTCATGTTCACCGTCGAGGTCTGCCAGGACCTGCTCGACGAAATCAACCAGGAAGAGAGCTGATCGAAATGAACACTGCCATCGTATCCGAGCTTAAGTCGCCGCGCACTGCAACCGGCCCCACCCTCGAGATCATCGACGTCAGCCCAGACCTCGCACAGCGTTGGCTCGGTCTCAACGTCGCCAACCGTGATCTCAAGCCACACGCGATCGCTGCGTACGCCCGCGACATGCTCGCCGGCCGATGGGCTCTCAACGGCGATGCGATCCGCTTCTCTGGTGACCCGACCGGACCCGAGAAGCTGCTCGACGGTCAGAACCGGCTGCACGCGATCCTCCGGGCGAACATCACCGTGAAGATGCTGGTGATGTTCGGCATCAATGAGTCGGCGCAGATGACGATGGACTCTGGCGCCAAGCGAAGCGTCGCGGACAACCTCAAGATCCAGGGACACAAGAACAACGTCATCACAGCGGCTGCTGCGAACATCGCAATGCACGTCACGACCGGGCGCACCGCAGGCGGGGGGAAGTTCACAAACGCAACCCTCCAGGCCTGGATCGATGCCCACCCTGAGGTGGAGGCATCCGCGTCGGTGGCCTCCAAGTTCGCGAGGCGCACCGACGTGGCACCATCGATGGTCGCCTACACTCACTGGGTCTTCGCGCAGCTGAGCCCCGAGGACGCCGACGCTTTCTGGCGTGACGCTGCTGAGAAGATCGGACTCCGTTTCGGGGACCCCGTGATCGCCCTCACTAACCTCTTCTCCGACGCGCGGCGGAACCGTCGAACCATCGATCGTCGAGCACAACTGTCCGCCATTTACCGCGCGTGGAACTCGCGTCGAGCGGGCAAATCCATGACCGTGGTCAAGCTCAACTCGCCCAAGGGCGGGCTCATCGAGATCCCGGAGCCGAAGTAATGAGCGCCGGCGTTGTGCAACGGATCGAGTTCGCACCCGCGCTGTTCACCCGCGAGCTTGCGGCCTACTACCTGTCTCGTTCGGTGAGGGACATCGATGACCTTCGCAAGACCGGGGAGCTCATCCCCGTGGGCAAGGGCAAGAGGGTCTTCTTTCTGAAGGCCGATCTCGACCGGTACGTCGACAAGCTCCCCGAGCGGGACCAGGCGGTGGCGTCATGATCCGCTGGATTGTGAAGCGCGTTATCGACGCGATCGAAGCAGAGGGTGTCCATGTGCGGCCGATCAGGTACGACATGGGGCACATCGACTGGGAGCGCACCGAAGACCAGGAGGTTTCGTCATGAGCGTGTCGGAGGAGCGTATCCGCGAGATCGTGCGTGAAGAGATCGCGGCGGCGTCTGCCTCTCAGTCGTCAGTCTTTCGCGGACGACGCGTCGATGTGGTCGGCGATGGCGGTGATGGCATCCCAGACGGCATCCATCTCGTCTCTGACCATCTGGACGAACTCGAGGGAGGGGTCAGCGTTGCGAACGTCGACGTTGGCGTTGTAGATGGCGAGGATTCGCGCTCTGAGAGTGTCCATAACCCGATCGTAGGGGGTGCGTCATGATCGACTCCCTGCCTCTCTGGTTCGCGATCGGTGGCGCCGTGTTCGCACTGATCGGCTGGCTCGTTCTGGAGTTCCGTGCGTCGGCCCAGTACTGGGCTGAGCGTGATGCAACCGATCCGGTCGTGGTGACTGGTTCTGGTCACCGTCGTGACAGTCGTCCGTGCGCATGCAAGAGCGCAGGAGGTGCGCGATGAGCAACGCCGCACGCAAGGCCAGGAAGCGCGCGGGCGTCAAGTTCGAGCACAAGGCGAAGATTCCGACCGGACGTTCGGGCAAGCCGTACTACGGGCTTCCCGTTCTCCCGCTGGGCGTTCTGGACTTCGCGCGCGAGATCTGGGAGTCGAGGTCTTTCCGATGACTCAGTTCGCTTCCACCCTGTACCCGCAGACCAACCCCACCAACCCGATCCTGATGCAGATCCGCGACGATGCCGCTGGCGATCCGATCGACTACCGCGACGAGGTTCTGCTTCTGGTGGTCGATGAAGCCGCCGGCATTCCCCTGCCTCAGATCGATCATGCGCGTCGTGTGCTGAATCGTTTGGCGAACTTCACCGGCTGATCCCCGAAACAGGATCCGGCTCTACTCCCGTCGCTGGGGGTAGCGCTACTCGGCGTACCCGGAAACAGGTGCGCGCTGATAACTCAACACACACAACCGGTGAAGATATGCCGGCCCCACGCCAACGGGGTCGGACACCCCCAGATGGGGGCTACGGGATCAGGGAGAACCCACGACAAGACGTGTGGGGGACCGGTGAACCTGTGGTGCACGAGGACGGATGGACCGTAGGGCAGGCAGCCCAGGCCCCTCAGGAACGCAACCGGGTGGAGTCGAAGGAAACAACATCGACAGTTCGCCGCCATAGCTGTACGGGCGGAACCAAGGCGCGGGGTGATGCGTCGACTTGGCCGGGGTTTGGTCGCCCGGAACCATGCCACAGGGTTAGTGGCCGTCCCCGAGCCGTATGGGGTTGCGTGCGTTCGAATCGCACCGGGGACTCAGGAGGCTGGCATGGAATCAGATCCCTTCTGCGCTGTGACGGGCTGCACTCGTCGCCGCTATCAAAGAGGTTGGTGCAGGGCGCACCTTGGCAGATACAGACGGCATGGGGATGTCCAAGCATCGATCCCCATCTTGGAGCGACTCCCAAGAGAGAGACCTTGCAGCGTCGATAGGTGCGATCGGCCGAGCTACAAGGGCGGCGTGTGCTCTGGTCATCGGCAGAGGATGAGGAAGCACGGGTCGTACCGCGAGGATGAGCCGATTCGTGATCAAACACCACATCGCTCGCCGGTCGTTGACCTGCCAGGCGGGTTGAGAGTGTGCCCAGGATGCTCGACGCCCAAGCCGTTGGACAGCTTCCCGCTTCGGACTGATGTAGAGGGCGGACGCAAGACGCGCTGCGACCAGTGCAGGGCGGAGTACGCCGCGCGGTGGCAGGCAAGCAACCCTCAGAGAGTCCAGGCCTACATGGCGCGGACGCGTGCGCGTAGGCAGGGCTACGCGTGTCGCCCTCATGACAGCACTGTGACCAAAGCGGCGCTGAGGAGCGTGGATGGGGACCTCTGTTGCTACTGCGGGGTTGAGATGTACTTCACCAAGATCGGGCAGCGGGACACCCGCCCTCGCAACATGGCGACCCTGGAGCACATCCTTCCCGTTTCGCGAGGAGGCCTGCACGAGTGGGGAAACTGCGCATTGGCCTGTTGGAGATGCAACACGTCCAAGGGAGCGCGCCAAGGCCCGAAGTGGGTCATTCGAGAGGGGCATCGCCTAGCTCGAAAGCCCTCCTAGTTCTTCCCACTCCTGGGGGTGTGGGAACGGTGGACAGTCCTGGGGGACTGCCACCACCAAACCGGCATGTGGGGTGCCGGACCAGTGCAGGGCCGGGCGATCTGGGGATCAGCCCGGCCCTCACCCATTTCTAGAGGGGGAGCGATGAACCGAAGACCGAACCCGGCCATCCATGACTACTGCCGTTCCTGCTTCGGATACGGCTTCCACACGGTCCGCAAGGGGACCGACTACCAGGACGAAATCGAATGCCTCGACTGCAACGGCAGCGGGGTTCGAACGAAGGAGACGACATGATGATCATTCACGGCGAAAGCCTCACCCTCGATTCCCGATCGATGCTCCCGGTCGCGTCGGGTACCTGTGATGGTGGTGACTGCGACCGCCGCGCAGTCACTTTCGCGTACTGCTCGACTGGCTACGCCGAAGGTCGAGACGGACTGATCCCGGTCTGTCGCCGCCATCTGCTCGTGTATCGCATCGGCAAGGGCGGCACGGGGCCTTGGCAGGCGGAGGATGAGTTCGCGCAGCTGCGCTTCTGCCGCCGCTCGCGGTGGCGTTGGCTTGCGCAGTGGCGCATTCTGCTCGACCAGCGCGCGGCCGTGGCTGGTCGCGAGTCTCGCGGTCAGCGTCGGTTGAGGATCGCCCGCGACACGGGGGCGGCATGACCATGAATAGCATCCCTCCTGTCCTGGTGGAGCGTGCCGACACCAGACCCATCCGCCTCGTACCCCTCCGTGACATTTATGACATCGATCGCACCGACTGATCCCGACTGCCCCATGTGCGCGAACCCGATTCCAGGGCAGCCACCACACACCCCCACACCGGCGTGCACGCGTCGGCCCATCACCGTCCCCCACTGCGCCTGCACGGCCTGCTATGGGTGAAAGGAACCAGACATGACATCGATCGCCGAGCTCGAGCACAGACTCCAGGTCGCACAGGAAGAGAAGTTCGCCGCCGAGCTCCACTACCGGTACGTGGAAGCGAAGGAGACGGCAGCGCTCAACGCGCTCACCATCGCCCGCCTTCAGCAGGGAGAGATGTGATGGCCGGAACCGCGCACCTCGCCGGGCGCGAGCGCTGGCCCGGAATGCCGACATCTGGACGCTACGTCTACAAGACAGCGAGCGGGTGGTACTGGCAATGCGACCTCTGCGGGGATTCGCAACCGGGGTCGAGTGACGCCATGACCGACGCCTTCAGCCTCGCCGTCGTTCACGCGCGCGCGTGCGTCGGCTACTACTCCGAGGATGCCTCGTGACCCCCTGCCAGCTCTGCCATGACCACGGAGAAGTGGTCATCACCCACAACCCGACCGTGTGGATGGACTGCCCCCACACCTACTGGAAGGACCAGACATGACCGTGTTCGACGCAAGCAACGGGATCGGCATCCTCATTGATGAAGACGGAGATCTCGATTTCCGAAACAGAATCGGCTGGTCGGGGCTATGCGGCGGGACGGTCGTTCATGCTCTCCGCGAGTTCTTCCAGCACGAGCGTGACAAGGAGCTCGGACGGTGGCGGTGGCCGGAGAACCCCGACTACGTCGTCTACTCGAACCCGGACGAAGCGTTCGAGCGCATGTTCGGCCCGAACCTCGATCTTGTGATCCTCCGTGATTCAGACGGCATGACCAAGGGGTATGTCCGCGAGGAAGACCAGGGCGGACCCCCGATGGATCATCGCATCGACCACATTCTCGCGGCCCGCGCCTACTTCGAGGCTCACCCGGAGCGAAAGCCCTGGGAAGACGCAACCTACAAAGACGTGTGGGTCTGGACCACCGCCGACAACACGCAAGAAGCACTCGGATGGGTCGCAGGAGACGGAACCTGGGACATCATCACCCCCAAGGGTGACGGCATCAAGGCCGCCGAGAAACCGATGGTGGCACTCGTCGACGCGGGGTTCGAGAAGTTCTCCGGCACCGTCACGGGCGTCCGACGCACACCGGAGGACGCATCGTGACGGACTACAACGGCTTGGTCTACGGACTCGACGAGCAGATCTACCACCGCCAACCGGGGCTGAGCTCGACCGGGGCGAAGAAGATCCTCCAGTCCCCAGCCCACTACCGCCACTACGTCGAGCACCCGGAAGAGCCCAAGGCCGGTTTCGACCTTGGGTCCGCGGTCCACTCGAAGGTGCTCGGTGTGGGCGCACAGATCGCGGTCTACCCGGACGGGAACGGCCCCGAACGGTTCGAGTACGACGGCAAGGAGCTCGACAACGTGCTCGACAAGACGGGCGGCCTCCGCACCGCGGCTTCGAAGGCGTTCGAGGCCGACGCGCGCGACCGTGGACTTATCCCCGTGAAGCGTGTCACGGCCCGGGTGGTGGACATCATGGCCGAATCGGTCCTGTCGAATCCGACCGTGAAGGCGCTCCTCGCATCGGGCGACCCGGAGGTGTCGATGTTCGCCACCGACCCCGACACAGGGGTCGCGCTGCGGGGTCGACTGGATTGGCTGGGACCGCGGATCGTGGACCTGAAAACCACGGCAGGGGACGCGTCCGAATCGGAGTTCGCGATCCACGCGTTCCGGTTCGGATACGACATCCAGCAAGCCATGTACGAGCACACGTACAACATCATCACCGGCGACAACCTCCCATACCTGTTCGCCGTGGTTGAGGCGCACGCGCCCTATCTCACCGCCGTGCACGTCCTCGGTGCCGACGAACTCCTCATGGCCCGCAGACGGGCACGTGAGGCCCGCGAACGGTACGCCCGTGCGATCGAGACGGGGGAGTGGCCCGGGTACAAGACCCGCAGTGGTGGGCCTATCGGCATCCTCCAGGCACCCGTCTGGAACGTGAACCAGTACATCGACGAATTCGAAGGAGCAACAGCCTGATGTGGACATGGACCTGCACCGCCTGCGGCGAGACTTTCGACCGCGAAGACAAGGCGGAAGCGCAAGCCGCATTCAACGAGCACGCCACCGTCAAGCACAACGCCAAGATCGTGCTCTCAGTCGAAGGAGACACTGGTGACTGACCACATCGACATCCCTGAGGACAAGAGGAGATCGCGTCTCCCGAAACCTCACACCCAGGTCATGGATGAAGAGTTCGTGACCGCTGCGGAACGGTTCGCCGCATTCCGAGAGGCGTACCCGAACGGGTATGTGGAGGCGACGATCGACCGGGTGATCGAACACCCAGACGGTCATGTCACCTACGTGATGAACGCCGCCGCCTACCTCGTCAGACCCAGCCTCAGCGTCCCCGCGCGACCGGATGCGACCGCGTGGGCGCAAGGGTCCACGAAAGACGACAACGCGATCATCGCCGGGGCACCCCTCGAATCAGCCGACACCATCGCGAGGTCAAGGGCACTCCGCAACCTCGGCATCCTCGACGGCGCCAAGCCAGCCAAGATCCGCACTCCTCAGACCGAGGAACAGATCGGGGCCGACGTCGCCACCGCACGCGAACGTGCAGGGCTGTCGCAGAAGGAGCTCGCGGCCGCGATGACGGATCGCGGGTTCAAATGGGCGCAGGCCACCGTCTCCCAGATCGAGAAGGGCGAACGGCCGCTGCGCCTCACGGAGTCCGACCACCTGGCCGAGCTCATCAGGTTCCGGACGTGAACGCGGCGTCACGGAGAGCCTATGAGGCTGTTGCGGAGCGTGCCGGTGGGCGCTGTGAAGGCTGCGGAGAACGCGTAGCCACACAGATGCACCACCGGCAGTTTCGTTCACGGGGCGGGAAGGACACGCCCGCGAACCTCGTGCACCTGTGCCTCTGGTGCCACGCGACCGCTCACTCCGCCGAACCACCACAGGGCTGGGCCGTCCACTCGTGGGACGACCCCGCCGAAGAACTGTTCCTGCACCACTGGGGACTCATCTACCTGAAGGACTGACCATGAGAATCCTGACTGTTCGCCAGCCCTGGGCTTGGGCGATCATCCACGGCGGCAAGACCGTCGAGAATCGGAGCACGAACATCGCGGGTGACTACCGCGGCCCCGTCCTCATCCACGCGGCGATCGGCAAGACCGCCACGCTCAACGAGAGGCAGGAGCGCCTTCTGCTCGACGCCGACGAGGACGGTCGTGGGGGCATCGGTGACTGGCTCGACGGGGAACCGATCGTCGGCGGCGTCATCCTCGGCGTTGTCGACCTCGTAGACGTGCACCGCGCCGAGGGCAACGAGAACGGGATCACCGCCGACATGATCCGCGGCGATGGTCGGTACGCGCTCAACGGCTCGTGCTCGCCGTGGGCGGAGGCGAACACGCACCATCTCGTCCTGGCGAACCCGCGGCCACTGAGCGAACTGATCCGCTACCGCGGCGCGCTCGGACTCCGACGTCTGGACGACGACATGATCACTCGGATCAACCAGGGGCTGTCGTGACTCCCGGTCAGGTGTTCCCGGCCCGCTACGACGGGACCTGCGCCGCGGAGTGCGGGTCTCGCATCCATCCCGGAGACGCGGTGAGGTACGACGATGACGACGAACTCCGGCACGACCAGTGCACCCCGAAGCGGTCCAAGTTCGATATCGGACCCCGTGAGGTTGTTTGCCCGGACTGCTTCTGCATCAGGCCATGCCGATGCCTCGACTGAAAGGAGGGTGAAGCGTGGCACGCGATAGAGCGAACATCAGCATCGACATCTGGTCGGATGCTGACTTCCGCGACCTGACACCCCAGGCGCAGGCGCTGTACTTCAAGCTCGTCTCACACCCCAAGCTCGACTACTGCGGGTGCGTCGAGTTTCATCCTGGTCGCCTCGCTGCGATGTCTCGAGAGATGACATCTGGTGACGTGATGGTCGCCGCTCAGGAGCTCGCCGACAAGTGGTTCTGCGTCTTCGACCAGACCACCGACGAAGTGCTCGTCCGGTCATGGGTGAGACACGACGGACTGATGAGACAGCCCCGCCTCGCTGTGTCGATGGCGAAGGCTTACGGGGCGATCGCGTCCAACAAGATCCGGGCCGTCGTGGTGCATGAGCTGCAGCGCTACAAGAAGGCGAACAAGGATCTCCCGGCGTGGGAGAAACCACAGGTGATGACCGTCCTCAAGCAACCGGCGGTCGCCGTGCGCGAGACGAAGACGGAACTCACGTGGGACTTCCCAGGGTTCCTGCCCTTCGCCGACATGGCTACGACCGACGCTACGGGCAACGTTTAGCCCAAACGTCGGGCAAGCCTACGACCGGCGCTACTACATCTACATCTACATCTACATCTACAGCTACATCTTCTATCGAAGATGCGCTCTGCGGAGCGAAGAGTTATCCACAGGCCACTACCTCCCAGCAACACGGGTAGTGGCCTTTTCCCATTGAGAGGAGAAGTCTTCGATGATCCCCGTGACCATCAACCTCCCACCAGCCACGTTCAACCGGCTCGAGAAGATCGCCGCAACTCGAGGCATCAGCATGCGCGAACTGATCGTCGCAGGTCTGGAGCCGAAACCCATCACGAAGGTAACCGGGAGCATCCCGTCAGCACACCCGAATGGCTACACGCAGCTCTCCGATGACCAGTGGGCCGAGATCCTGCGTCTACGTGCCGCGAAGTGGACCGTCCCGCAGCTCGCCGTGAAGTTCGGGTGCTCGAGCTCCACCATCTACAAGCGACTCCAGAAAAGAGCAAACTCATGAACGCCGATGTGATCACGAACCTCGACTACCCGCACAGCACCGTCGAGGGCTTCCATGGCGGCTGCAACACCGCCCACTGCCCTGCAGAGGTGTCCTGCCGCACCGTCCACACCCGCTACGTCGGCGACTGGGCGTTCAGGAGACAGGTCAACGCAGGGCAGACTCCTGCCGAGATCGTCGCCGCCGAAGAGGAACAGGCACGGGAAGCCGCACGCGCCGATCTGGCAGCCAAACGAGCCCGCCCAGGTGTACGCGCCGGGGCAAGCCGAGAAGACCGCCGTGCAGCCGCCAACAGGGCACGCTCAGACGGCCTCGCACTCATCCCACGCCACACACTCCGCGAACTCCTCAACGCGGGACTCACGGACCGGGAGATCGCCGAAAAGCTCGGACTCCACCGTCGTCAGGTCACCGGGTCGCGCCGCAACGCCGGGTACGAACGCAACCCCGACCGCAACCGCCGCCCAGCCCCCGCAACCACGGGGGCTTCTTCAATGGAGGCCGGGTGAACGTCCTCTCCCTGTTCTCGGGGATCGGAGGCATTGAGCTCGGGCTTGAACGCGCGGGGATGCGCACAGTTGGCCAGGTCGAGCTCAACGCATGGTGCCGAAGTGTCCTTGCGAAGCACTGGCCAAACGTGCCACAGCACGACGACGTCCTAACGGCGCCGGAGTGGTGGGCAAGCGAAGAACGACCTTGCGTCGATGTGGTCGCGGGTGGCTTCCCGTGCCAGCCGTTCAGCCAAGGCGGGCTGCAGAAGGGAATGGATGATGAACGCTGGATGTGGCCAGCAATGGCCGATGTCGTACGCGCAACTCGACCCCGCTACGTCGTGGTGGAGAATGTCGCAGCTCTCGTTCGAGATGGATGGGCTTGGGGAACTGTCCTCGCCGACCTTCACAGCCTCGGGTTCGATGCGGAATGGGCGACTCTATCCGCGAACCAGTTCGGCGCACCGCACATTCGCGAACGGGTCTACCTCGTGGCCTACGCCCCGCGCGGTGATGGCCAGGATCAGGACGAATCCACAACGCCCTGGACGCTCGAACTTGAACCTGGAGGAGGCCGTGGGGAACACGGGGGAAGGGATTGGATACCTGAACCCTCGATGGATCGAGTGGCTCATGGGGTTCCCCGTCGGCTGGTGCATGACGAGCTCCACGCTCTCGGCAACTCCGTTGTCCCGCCGATCTTCGAGCACATCGGACGCCAGATCATGAAGCATGCGAAAGCGGTAGCGGCATGACCTGGACTCTCGAGCTCCCATACGAACGCCCACCCAAGGGGTTGCACGCGAACGACCGATGCCACTGGCGGGTGAGGGCACGGTCGACGGTAGAGCTCCGTGAACGTGTCGCTGTGCTGTGTCGGGTGGCGAAGATCCCGAAGCTGCAGCGCATCTCCGTGCAGGTGGTGTGGGTGGTCCCCACCCGTCACAAGCGGGATGAGGACGGCCCAGACCCGTTCTGCAAGGTCATCTACGACGCGATCGGTTCAGACCGCGGCGTGTCCGCACGCATCGTCCAGGACGACACGAAGGAGTTCATGGACAAACCCCGACTGGTCATCGAACACCAGCCCGGTGAGACCGCCCACTTCCGCGTCGAAATCACCGACGTATCCCACCCGTTCCGGCCCGAACAGGTCGATCAACTCACGAAGGAAAGACTCACATGAGCACCCAGACCTACCACCACGTCGAACTCAAGATCGAGAGCGGGGAACTGCACCACGGGTTCACCTGCACCGCACCCGAAGATGCCCCGTGCCGGCGCCGACCGAAGGACCACGAACAGCGCGACTCGTGGAGCTGCGACGAATCGACCGAGATCGGGTTCCCGTGCTGGGCCGTCGACTGGGTGAACGCCGTTGGCATCGAGGACGCCATCTTCGGCTACCCCGATCAAGTCCTCGCAAGAGTCCCGGTCACGATCAGCTACGAGGAATGCGTGAGCATCGAGCCCATCACCCCTGAGCTGTCCGGACCCGAGCTGGGCGAGGTCACCCGTTTCGGCATTCACGAAGAAGACCAGGAGGACGAACAGTGACCGAGCAGACCGGCAACAGCAAGCCAAACGAGGCCGAGGGTTTGGCTTTCCCCCTCTCCGGCAACGAGAAGCTGATCGAGTCGGTGCGGGACTGGCCGACGATCACGCGCATGTCGCACAGCACCCAGCTGGAGAAGCTGGTGGAACTTCGCGATGCACTCGAAGCCGCCGAGAAGGCTCTCACCCCTACAGACGACGAGGTGGAAGCGCTGAGGATCGCGCATCTTGACGCTCGACAGGCCGCGTACCGGAAAGAACGCGAGGACTGGTACGTCGATCATGAGGCGGAGCCTGAGATCGCGAGCAACGCGTTCTTCCGGGGCTGGGATGCGGCTGTGGATGGTGGCTTCCGCCGTTCCGAGGTCACCCCGACCGACGACGAGCGGAAGGCGATCGCACAGGTGATCCTTCCGGTATTCGACCAGTTGGCATCTGCGGTGTATGGCGATGGTCCGTACTCCGAAGCTGAGTCAGCCCTCGAAGCTGCTGACCTCCTGAGCGCTGCTGGCTTCCGTCGTTCCGTGGTTCCGGAGCCGAGCGCCGAGGTGCTGAGCGACTGGTTCACGTCGTCTCACGGTGTCGCTGTTGCGGCGGTGAAGCCGATGACGGATCGCGGCCCGTCCGTGATGGTCGACGGGCGAGTGATCTCACCCAACGACGTCGCAGCGCTCATCGAGTTCAAGGCGCAGCCCGAACCGTCCGACGCGCAGGTAGAGGCGGCATGGTCTGTTCTTGAGCAGAACGGGCTGACTGTGCTGGAGCGTTCGAACGTTCGCGCGGCTCTGCGTGCTGCTGGTGTCGTCACACAGGAAGGGGAGCCGAATCGTGCCTAGGCCGCTCAGTACCTCCTACGTCGCAGTGCACCAGAGGGTCGCCGCGCAGCGAGGGAGCGCAAGCAACTACGAGTGCGTTGCTCCCGGATGTGCGAAGTGCGCCGCCTGTACGGGCGACGCATGGAACGACACCACCGATCGACCATGTGCCTGTGAGTGCGCATGCCACGACACGAAGGAGGGGGATTGATGGCGATCGTTACGCACTACACCGACGAGCAACGCAAGAACATCGCTGAACGAATCGGTGCACTGTTCGAGCTTCCCAACGCGGGCATGAAGATGACCCGCGAAGGATGGCGCATGGAGGGCTGGGGCGACGAAGTGCAGCTGACCGTCGAACTCGTGACGTTCATCACCCCGGAGGAAGCCGAAGCCATCCTCAACGCCAAACCGATCGAGGGAGCCGCAAAATGAGCGATCATGCACACGTCGGCTACCTCACCTGGGAAGAGTTCGACCGGTTCCAGAAAGCCGTGCACAACTCACAGAAAGTCGTCCCATGGTTCCGCGTCGCCGGGTACATCAAGGGCGGAGTCGAGGAAGTGCGCGCCCCGTCATCGAACCACCCAGTCGGCATTCCGCCGACGTGGCTCGCGGCCGAAGAGATCACCAGGCTCTCCCGCGAGCTCCGATACTGGGCGAACCTCGAAGACATCGCCAACGACGACATCGGCGCCATGACCGCACGAGACTTCACCCGTGAGGTCGAAACCGCGATGGCACGCTGGCCGATCGAGGACAAGCCTCGCAAGGTCCGCCACGTTCGCTGCCAAGGCTGCGCCGGCGAGACCATCCGCTACACACCACCCGTAGGCATCTGGCAGCCCGTCAAGATCGCGTGCACCGAATGCGCACGCACCTACACCGAGGACGAGTTCAAGACCCTCGTCGAACTCGTCAACGCCGAGATCAAACGAACGGAGGAAGCCATTGGGCGCACTAGACGACTGGGTGCAGCTTGACGAAGCCACCACAATCACCGGCAGATCCACCCACACCATCTACCGGTGGGCCAGAGAAGGAACCGTCCGCACCGTCAGACCCGGTGACGTCATCTGGTACAACATCCGAGACCTCCGAAACGCATCCAAGAAAACACCGGGACGCCCACGAAAGTAATCTGCAAAACCTGCTACAGTAGCCGCGAGGCTCAAGAACTATGTTCCCAGCCCACCACTAGCCGCCACTCACGCGAGGGCGGCTTTCTTCGTACTCCCGGTCAGCTCAGTGAACACTCCTGGCGAGCATCGGTGAGAAGCCGCTAGGCAAAGCGGCGCCAGGCCCGTGTTCAAGGGCCGCCAACTCCACACGCCCGAGCCAGTTCGGCTGCGGCGGGCACACCGGGAACTACGCTCAACGGCAGAGCGGCAGGGTCGCGCCCTGAGTTGGTGGTTCGAGTCCACCCGTCCCGACCATTCCTTTCCTTCGACTCCACCCCACTTCAACGGGGAACGCTGATCGGCGTACACGAATAGCCAATACGGCTATTAATCCCGACTCATGCAGGGAGAGAGCATGAAACTCACGCTCGGCATCGTCGCCGGCATCAGCCTTTCGATCCTCGCCCACATCATCTGGAAACCCGCCCTCGGATGGGCACTCTCGAGAGGCGACTAATGCGAGAGGGCTGCTCCTGCAACGCCTGGGTGCGCGGCAGCACACGCCAAGTCCTCCGATGGCGAGCAGAGCACCGCTGTCCCGACCGCCCCGAACCCGAAGGCGCAGACCACATCGTCACTGGTGCCTACATCGAGAACTCTGCACGCCGCGAATACGACGGCATGGAAGCGCGCATCGGATTCCAGAGGGAGACATCGTGACGGAGCTATGGTCTTGGGCGCTGACTCTCGTCGGAGTCGCATGCTTTTGGCTGGCGGGACGCAAGGTCTGGTGGGCGTGGTATGTCGGGCTCGCAGGTCAGATCACTTGGGCCGCATACTCACTCCTCACCCAACAGTGGGGATTCCTCGTTGGAGTAGTTCTCTACACGGTCGTCTACTCGAAGAACGCCACGGCCTGGACGCGCGAGCATCTGCGCACGAAGCAGATGGAGACGGATGAGCATGTCTGACATTCGCGAAGTGCACGACGCAGTGCGCACCAACCTCCAGCGCCGCCGCGAACTCACCGCCATGACCAAACCCGAACTCATCGACTACATCGTGAACATCGAGGACAACCTCGCTGCCCTCACCACACGCATCGAGCACGCCTACGGGAACGAACCATGACCGGGTATGTCTGCGAGCTCTGCGGAATCGACCGGGGCACCTACTCTGCCATGATGGCCTGCGAGACCGAATGCGAAGCCGAGAACACCGCAGCCCGCAAGAACCACGTCAGCCCCCGAGTCATGCGCCCCATGCGCAACTGGGAAGACGACTAGGGGGAGAGATGGCCTGGGAGAACAACCGGCCTACCCACGTACCCACCGCCGTACGGGAAGCATGCCTCGCACGCGACGGCAACCAATGCACACAGACCCAACGCAACGGTCAACGATGCCCCGAAACCACACGCCTCGAAGCCGCACACATCGGCCAATGGCGAGAGGGCGAAGTAACCACAGTGCACATGGTCCGCACTCTCTGCCACTGGCACCACAACAGAGAGACCCAAGCTCAAGCCGCAACAGCACGAGCCAACACACCAAAACCCAACCTCGAACACCCACGCGAACAACACCCAGCACTCCGATAACCCCCGGCCGGACCCCCACCCACCCCCTCGCCACCGCGGGGAGGAGCTGTGGAAAATCCCGCGTACGAGTCTGGGGGATTTCGTGCTCCTGCCCGGAACGGGCATCCCGAAACGGGCTGGAGGCTCACATGGCTGGCAACGGTCCTGCCCCGAAGAATCCGAGCAAGCGGGCGCGCAAGAACGCTGATGTTGCGCCTGTCCGGTACATCACGCCGGCGCGTGCGGTCACTCAGCCGGATCTTCCGGAGTTCGAGGTGGAGATCCGGCCGAAGGATGGCGAGCCGTACATGGTGCCGTTCAACTGGCCGGATGCGACTCGTGGCTGGTGGGACATGCTCCAGCATCACCCGCTGGTGAACGAGTTCTTCGACACGGACTGGGCGTACCTGCTGGACACCGCGATGATCCATGCGGCGTTCTGGAAGGGCAACCTTTCGATGGCGGGCGAGCTGCGGTTGCGTGAGGCGAAGTACGGGTTCACGCCGGAAGATCGGGCCAAGCTTCGGATCTTCTCTGCTGCTGCGGTTGAGGGTGAGTCGAAGGCTACCCTCGGCGCGGTGAAGGTGTTGTCGGCGCGTGACCGCTATGGGGCGACGAAGCGACTGGAGGCGTAATGCCTTGGGTTGTCCGCGGTGAGCGTTAGAATGAGATAAACCCCGGCGAGGACGGCAATCCTCCCGGGGCATGACCGAGTTGTTAGGAGCAACCCGATATGTCTCATCGTACCTGTCGCGCGTGCGGCGCTGATATAGCCCACCGGCATAGCAAGGCCATCTTCTGCTCCCTCGCGTGCAGGAAGTGGGCGGCGAACGGGAACACCGAACCGCGCATCCGTGCGGTGGAATCGTGCCAGGTCTGCGGCGGATCACTTGATGGCAAGGTCATCACGGCAATCTACTGCTCGCGTAAGTGCAAGAACCGCGCGGTGCAAATGCGGCGCGTGCGAGATGATTCGGCGCGCTACCGCAGGGAGCGTGATCGCCGGATCGCCTATGCGACGGCGTACGCGAAAGCCAACCCGCACGTCGGGCAGGCCACGAAGCGCAAGAGGCGTGCTCTCTTGGCCGATGCTGGTATGTTTCAGTTCACGTCTAGGGACTGGATGCGGATGCAGCGTCGGTTCGGCGGGCGGTGCGCCTACTGTGGCGTGGTCGCCGTCGCTCTAACGATGGACCACGTTGTTCCTATCGTCCGCGGCGGAACACATTCAGCCGGAAACATCGTTCCCGCGTGCATGAGTTGCAACGTGCATAAGCAGGGGCGATTCATAACCGAATGGAAGTACGGCAGGAGCCGTCGAGTCGCGTAGGGGGTGATTTCCATCCCTTGGGCACCAGCATACGAAGGTGACTTTCCTACGCTTGGTTGGCACGTTGCCGATCAGATGGCGGAATATCTGGGTCGGCCTGATGCGGGCGACGACGAACAAGCAGATCCGTTTGTCGTGGTCCGTGAGCAGCAGGACTATCTCAATGAGCTCTACCGGCTCGACCCCGTGACTGGCAAGCGCGTGATCCACCGATCCGTGCTGATGCGCCCCCGTGGATGGGGTTAGCAAGTCTCCGTTCGTGGGCGGCATCATGATCGCCGAGGGGCTGTTTGACGTCGTTCCCGATGGTTGGGATGCGGACGGGCAGCCTGTTGGCAAGCCGTGGTCGTCCGTACGGACTCCGTATGTGGCGATTGCTGCGGTCACGGAGGAGCAGACCAAGAACACATGGGAGCCTCTGCTCGAGATGCTGCGCAACGGCAGCGCTCCCGACGAGTTCAACTGTGACCCGATGGACTCGTTCGTCGCGCTCGAGCGTGGACGCATCGCCCCCATCACCGCCTCGCCTCTATCGATCAAGGGATTCAAGGCCGTCGCGGCTTCGATGGATCAGACCGAGACGTGGCTGCGGTCGAACAGTGGCGTGAAGCTTGCGCAGACGCTCCGCAACAACGCGACGAAGCTTGGCGGGGTCACGATCGAGACACCGAACGCCTACACGCTCGGTGAACGGTCAGTGGCCGAGGCGTCGTTCGAGTTCTGGGACAAGATCAAGTCGGGCAAGCACCCGGCGTTGGAAGACGTGCAGTCGATCTACTTCGATCACCGCGTCACTCCCACGACGGACATCGGGGATCGGGAGTCACTGATCAAGGGCTTGCGCGTCGCCTACGGCGACTCGTCCAAGGATCCGCGTGGGTGCGTCCTGCACGACCCGCCGTGCGAACCAGGGTGGTCCGATCTCGAACGCATCGCTGACGACTTCCTGGACACGTCGAATGATCCGGCGCAGATGCGGGCAGACTTCCTCAACCAGGTCGACGCCGCTCGTGACGCATTCGTCACCGACCCCGAGCTGCGTGGTGTCATCGCCGACAAGGTGATCACGAAGAGCGAGCCGGTCACGCTCGGCTTCGACGGTTCCTCCGGTCGCAAACGCGGCATCGCTGACTCGACGGTCCTCGTCGGCTACTCGGTTACGCAGAAGCACCTGTTCAAGGTGGGCCTGTGGGAGCAGCCTGAGGGCCCGAAGGGCGACGGGTGGAAGCCATCCAAGCTCGAGATCGAGCAGGCAGTCGCTCAGGCGTTCAAGGACTACAACGTCGTCGGTTTCTACGCTGACCCCTCCGATGGGTGGGCCGGCGAGGTCAAGCAGTGGGAAGCCACGTACCATAAGCGGCTCAAGGCGAAGATGACCACGGCGGAGCCGATCCGGTGGGCACAGAAGAACGTGACACGCACCTGCGAGGTGTTCGAGCAGATGTACCAGTCGATTTCCAATAGGGAAATCACGTTCGATGGTCACCCCGACATGGTTCGCCACTTCCTCAATGCGCGACGCGATCCGCGGCGTGCTGGGTATGTGTTGAAGAAGCCGGATGACGACCAGGACTTCTCGAAGATCGACCTCACATGGGGGTCGATGATGGCTCTCGCCGCTGGGCTTGATGCTGTGGGCAAGGGCGTGAGCGGTGCGCGGAAGCGGGCTGCCCGTCGAATCAGGTAGGAGGTGGTCAAGTGACACCCGAGGAGTATCTACCGGTTCTGTTGGCGGCTCTTGGTGAGCGTCTGCCGGAAGTGAAGCTGTCACGGCGGTACGTGGACGGGGATGCGCCGCTGCCCGAGATGGGTGCGAACCTCCGCGAGTCGTGGGTTGCATTCCAGCGCAAGTCGCGCACGAACTTCGGTGGCCGAACCTGCGAGTCGCTCGCTGGCCGCATCATCCCGCTGGGAGTGCGGGTCGGTGACAACACTGGAGCCGCCGCTGAAGCAGCGCGACGTTACTACCGGGACAACCGTCTGGGGATCGTGTTCGCGGACGCCGCCTGGAATGCCCTGACGACGGGCTTCGGGTATCTGCTCACACAGGATGTCGGTAGGCGCGCTGTCACGACGAGCGAGCGTCCCGAGCAGATGATCACCATCGCTGACCCGCTGCAGCCCTGGCGTGCGATCGCCGGCGTGAAGGCATGGCGCGACAAGATCAAGGGCATCGACTATGCGACTGTCTGGGTTCCTGGGCTGGAGCAGCGCTTCACGCGCGGCGCCAAGACCGAATACGGTTCGTACCGCCGTCTCAACGCAGACGGGTGGGATCCGGGCGATCTCGTCGAGTACGAAGGCGGCGTCCCGATTCAGGTGCTCGAGAACCCGCATGGCGTCGGCGAGGTCACGCCTCACCGTGACGTGATTGATCGCATCAACCTTGGGAAGCTTCAGAGGTTGGTCACCGTCGCCATGCAGGCGTACAAGCAGCGTGTTGTCGAAGGTCTCCCTGAGCCCGATGAGGAAGATCCTGTCGACTACGGCAAGGTGTTCGACCCGGCGCCGGGTGCGATCTGGGATCTTCCCGAAGGCGCGAAGCTCACTGAGCTCTCTGACGGGTCTGCGGGCATCCAGGCGATGCTCCAGGGTGAAGAAGCGGACGTCCGCGAGTACTGCGGCGTCACCGGCACTCCGATGTCGAACTTCCTGTCCGACTCTCAGAATCAGTCGGCCGAGGGGGCGATGAACGCGAAGGAAGCGGAAATCTCGAAGGCGGAGAAGCGCATCGAGTTGTTCCGCCCCGCGTTCGAGGGATCGATTCTGGACGCCATGCGGGTCCAGAATGTCGATGCCGGCGAGACGATCGAAGTGGAGTTCGCTCCGACTGCTTTCGTCTCGTTCGGCGAACGGGCGCAGGCGGCAAACCTCGCCAAGACGGCGGGAATGCCCACGCGCTGGATCGCGCGCAACATCTGGGGCCAGTCGGCGGATCAGATCCGTGAGATCGAGACCGATATCGCGTTCGAGCAGCTGACGTTGTTCGGAGCAGCCGATGGTAACGCAGCGTAGCTATCAGCAGGCGGTCGAGCAGGTCAGGAACCGCCTGCTGGTGGCGTCCAATCGGCTCTGGTCCAACCTGGGTTCGTATCGGGACTCGGACATCGACCGTCTCGTGGCTCTCGTCGTCCCGCATGTGCAGGCCGGACAGATCCATATCGCCAACCTCACCGAGGCCTACTTCCAGGCGGTCGGTGCGCGGGCGGGGATCGACGTCCGGTATGTGACCGGCGGACGCGGTGTCCCCGCCGAAGAGGTCTATCGGCGTCCAGCCGCCACAGTGTATTCGGCCCTGGCCGACGACAAGCCGATGGCACTCGCGGTCGAAGAGGGAGCGACGCGGCTCGCGTCCCTGATCTCCACGGACATGCAGATGGCGAAGGTCAGGCAGGCGCAACGCTCGCTGGAGTCCGCCGGCATCACAGCGTTCGTCCGAGTGCTGACCGGGAACGAGAACTGTGCCCTGTGCGTCATCGCATCAACCCAGCGGTACCTCACCAGCGAACTGAGCCCGATACATCCTGGGTGTGATTGCTCCGTCGACCGCCTACCGCCTGGGTTCGACCCCGACCGGCAGATCGTCAACAGTGACCTGCTCGAGCTGACCCACGCGACCATCGAGCAGAAGCTCGGCGCCACCGATCGGGGAGCGCGCGATCTCGGCCTGGGCAAGACCATCCGAGACACACCGATCTCCGACTACACGGACCTGATCGTCACGCGCACCCACGGCGAGTACGGTCCGACTCTCGCATGGCGGGACGAGAAGTTCACCAGCAAGGCGCAGATCGAGGCGCTCCAGTAAACGACCGCACCGAGCGGTTCTGAGCCCTGCCGAACGGTGGGGCTATTTCTATACCCCGAAACGGGAGAGGAAGAGATGTCAGACATCACCGATGAGGAACTGGAACAGCAGCGTCCGGCCGACGACGCCCCCGAGTCTGAGTGGAAGAAGTACGCCCAGACGTGGGAGAAGCGCGCCAAGGCGAATGCCAAGGCCGCGCAGGGCGTGACTGCCGATGAGCTCGCAGAGCTTCGCGCGAAGGCGCAGAAGGCTCAGGACCTCGAAGACGCCCAGAAGTCCGACCTCGAGAAGGCGCAGGCTCGCGCCGAAGCTGCAGAAGCCAAGATCGCGGAACGCGAGAAGGCCGACGCGGCACGCGCTCTCGCGGATGAGGTGGCGAAGGAGAAGAGCGAGGGGCGCCAGACGCCGATCTCCGCTTCGATTCTTCGCGGCTCGACCCGCGAAGAGCTCGAAGCGCACGCCGACGAGATCTTGGCACTCCTCCCGGAGAAGCCGAAGGCCGCCACCGATGGAACCGGTGGACCCCGCGGCAGCGACATCGAAGAAGAAGAGGCCGACGCGAAGGACATCGCGGCCAACGTTCGCCTCTAGCTCTCCCGCCTCAACGTCCGTTGGTGGCGGCTATCCATACACAGAAAGGTGCTACCAATGGCACACATCTTTGAGAAGGCGGAGAAGATCGCGGGCGTCGCCCTCGGCATCCTCCAGCGGACCATCGTCCTCCCGAACCTGTTCTCGAACCGGTACGGGATCGCAGACTTCAAGGGAGCGAAGGGCGACGTCGTGAACGTCAAGCGCCCGGCGATCCTCGTCGCACAGGACGCGGGATTCCGTGACCGCAACCCGATCGTCTACCAGGATCTCGTGCAGTCGCGCATCCAGGTGAAGCTCTCCCGCTACCCGATCGTGCCTGTGCAGCTCTCCGACGAAGAGCTCACGCTCGACATCGAGAACTACTCGCAGGACGTCACCGTCCCGCAGGTGCGCGCACTCGTCGAAGACTTCGAGAACACGATCGCCGACACCCTCGGTGCGGCCAACTTCGTGCACGAGGTGAACTACACGCCCGGCGCCGATCCCCGAAAGATCGCGATCCAGGCGCGCAAGCTCCTCAACGACTCCAATGTCCCGGCGAGCGGCCGCTACTGGATCGTCGGATCCGAGGTGTCGGCAGAGATCGCGTCGTTCGACAAGCTCCTTGACGTTGACACCGCCGGCCTCCCCGAGGCCGTCCGCGAAGGTGTCGTCGGACGCCTGTCCAGTTTCACCATCGTGGAGTCGAACGCCCTGGACGGCGACGAGTCCTACTTCGTGCACAACTCGGCGCTGGCCCTCGCGTACGTCGCCCCGGCCGCACCGAAGGGCGCAACGTCCTCGGCCATCGCGATCGAAGGCGGACTCTCCGTCCGTCAGCTCTTCGACTACGACAGCGACACGCTGCACGACCGGTCGATCCTGGGCGTCTTCACCGGCGGATCGGTGGTCACGGACCCGCAGATCGGCGATGACGGTCTGGTCGTCCAGTCCGGCGGCGAGGTGCAGATGGAGTTCATCCGCGCGGTCAAGGTCAACTTCGGAGCCGCGAACACGGCCGAGTCGGACACCTGGACGCTGGCGAACACCGGAAGCGTCACGGGCGGAACGTTCACCCTCTCCGTTGACGGCGAGGCCACCGAACCGATCGCATTCGACGCGACCAACCCGGTGATCCGCGATGCGGTCAACGACCTGGATGGTGTGGCCGGCGCCAACGTCACCGGCACCACTACCAAGACGATCAACTTCCAGAAGACCGTCATCGTGACGGCCAACTCGGCGGCGATCACCGGCGGCGGTTCCAAGACCGTCACCAAGGTCTAAGTAACTCGCGAAGGGGTGAGGTCATGGCAGTAGTGCAGCTCGCATCCCAAGAGGATGTGGAGGCCGCGTTTGGTCGCGACCTCACCCCCGAAGAGGAAGAGCGAGTCGGGGCAATTCTGGACAAGGCGTCAGAGTTGTTCCGGCTCGCCTCCGGTCAGCAGTTCACACCCGGTCGATCCACGTCACGAATCAAGGTCAACGGCGGACGGGCATTCCTCCGACAGAAGCCGGTGACCGTGATCCACACGGTGACAGATGATCGCGGAGATGACGTCCCCTTCGAGCTCTCGCCGCGGTGGCTCACAGTCCCGCGGATCTCTCACGAATTCGTGAACGTGGACTACTCGCACGGCGGGGATGTTCCCGATCTCGTACGGCTCACGATCGCGGACGTCACACGCCAGGTGCTGAGCATCAACCCGAACGCTGCCGAAGGCGTGACCCAGTACTCGGCCACAACCGGTCCGTTCACCGACCAGTACACGTACGCGACGTGGGCACAGGGCGGCGCGACACGCCTCGCGCCGGACGACCTTGCCGTCGCACATTCCTTCCGCCTTCGCGTGCCGAACGTGTGGGTGCCATCATGAGGCCCATCAGCGAGTTCGTCGACCACGAGGCCTTCGAAGCAGGAGCGGTAGATGCGACGGGCAACGCTGTTGAAGCGTGGCTTCCCGCAGTAACAGTGGGCGTGTACGCCTTCGATCCCGGCTCGTCTTCTGAGCCGCGCGAAGGTAACGATCGAGTGATCGTCGAGCCCACGCTCTATATGCCCTTCTCCGTGGTGCTGGGTCATCGTGATGTCGTCTGGGCGCGAGGCAAGCGCTACGAGGTTGAGGGAGAGACCCGTGAATGGGTTCACCCGACCGATCCGACGCGTCGCGCGAACGTAGCAACTCTCCGAAGGGTGGACGGCTGATGGCTGACGTCCGGGTACAGATCAAGCTCCGTGGACTCAACACGCTGATGACTTCACCTGAAGCGATCGCGAAAGTCGTCGGTGCCGCGAACAAAATCCAGGCTGCTGTCGGCGAAGACTTCGAGGTCAAGGTGGTCCCGCACCGTTGGACAGCTCGAGCATACGTTCAACCCAAGAATGCCCGCGGAATGCGTGAGGAAGCTCGGAACAAGGTGCTTACTCGCGCGTTGAACGCCGCGAAGGAGTCCTGATGCCTGCCGTGGAGCTCCCCGACCTGCCCGTGATAGCTATCAACTTCATTCGTACGAAGACGTCCTGGACGGACGTGTCCACGAAGGTGAAGAACCCGCGGCCGGCGAAGTACGTTCAGGTCATCGACGGGGGTGGGCCAGCGAATCGTGTGTTCGTCGAAGCGCTTCTGACCGTCACAGTCGGTGCGATGTCAGCAGGCGGGGAGAACGGGGACACGATCGCTCGTCGTGAGGCGCGTCAGCTGCATCACGCGTTCCTCAATGACTCGTCTGAGATGCGACTAGTGCGCGGGGTGAAGTCGGTGTCGTCACCGTACTTCGATCCTGACCCCGATGACGGCTCCGATCGGTACTCGTTCACCATCCGGTGGAGGGTGCGAGGTGCCCGCGTCTGACCTGACCAACATTCGAGCCTCTGACAGCCCGTCAGGGGCTTTTTCTATGCCCTCTCGGGCGGAAGGAGGCCGTTCATGACGGTCAACAGCGAGCTGGCCCGGATCTGGGGCAGCGACAACAACTCAATCAGCCTCGCACCGATCGGTACGACCCTGCCGGCTGACCTCACCACCGCACTCAACGCGGCATTCGAGGATGTCGGCTGGATCCATTCGGACGGTCTCACCGAGGCGCTCACGGGATCCCCGGAGAAGATCCGCGGATGGCAGGGCAACGGCGTTGTCCGCACCCGCATGAACGAGCCCGGCACGACCGTGTCGTTCACCGCGCTCGAGACGAAGGGCCAGACGCAGGCACTCCGCTACCACGAGAAGAGCTTTTCGACCACGGCAGGCGTTCGCACTGCGAACCGTGGTGCTGGTCAGCGGATCTCGGCACGTGCCGCGGTGATCGACCTGTTCGACAGCGACGACGACGAGATCCGGATGCGCATCGTCATCCCGCGTCTCGAGATCGCGCCCAACGGTGATCTCGTCTACGCGAACTCGGACATTGCCGGCTACCCGTTCATCGGAGAGATCATCGGCGACTACACCGCGATCTCCACCGACCTCGAGGCCGAGTGATGGCGGGCCTCGAAGAAGGCGTGCTGTACCGGACTGACCGGAACGGGAATGTGAAGCGCGTGGAAGACACCAATTCGTCGAAGAAGTCTCGGAAGAAGTCGACGGCTGACGACAAGTCGGAGCCGGTCGCTTCCGACTGAAAAACCGGTGGCGGGTTCTGACCCCAGGCCCGCCACCCCTCAATCCATGGGGTCAATTCGTTTCACAGAATGGGGTCAACCATGGCAGCACCGAAGAAGCCGCAGGATCACAAGCCGAAGTCGCCGAAGGCGGAGAAGATCAAGATCTCCATCGGCGAAGGTGACGATGCTCGCGAGGTCGAGGGATTTCGCATCACCGTCAACGAGATCACGGTCGAGGTCGAGAAGGACGCTCTGAACGACTGGGAGTTCCTCGAGGACGTCGCCGACCTGCAGAACGGCGACGGTGCGAAGTCAGTATCGATGTCTCGCCGACTGTTCGGCGACCAGTACAACACCGTCAAGGAGAACTTCCGGGATGAGAAGACTGGGCGAGTGAGCTCGGCAGACTTCCAGGAGTTCGTGCAGGCGGTGCTCGAGGCCGTCCCAAACTCGTAACCCTTGTAGGGGCGCTCAACGAGCACGAAGATGCTCTGCGAGCGTCCCTGCAGGCCGTGTACGGGATTCGGCTATCCCAACACGACTACGGGGTACTCGAGCTAGCCGACTACGTGGCACACCTTCCTCCGGGCTGTGCACTATGGCGTGCTTCGGGCGGCCCGCTCGCATGGTCCGACGAAGTGCACATGCTCGCCCGTGTCGACTACGGCGTACGGGTGCTCGCATGGATGAAGACCGAGGACGGGTCCAAGGGGCGGAATGCTCCCAAGCCGGAAGAGCCTCCGACACCCGGTAATCAGGTCAAGGCAGAGGAAGCCCGTATGAACGCCCGCGCAGAAGCGTGGGCTGCGCGTCAAGAGCAGGTCAGAGCTCGGCCAGAGCCGACTTAATCGCGGCGCCGAGCGCGATGAACTCGGGCTCCTGCTTCTTGAGGAACAACACAGCATTCTCGTCGGCTGCGGCATCCAGTCCGCGGCCGCCCTTCTGGGTCTTGGACGAGATCTCACCGGGAACGGTGAACTGGATGAAGCCCGTCGTCATCAATGACACGGGCTTCATCTGCACCGCCGCAATCTGACGCAGCGGGATCGACTTCTCTCCGCGGCCGTGGCTGATGCGCGCCGCGAATCCCTCGCGCGTGATCGTGACGGTCTTGCCATCGAACGAAACGTGCCCATTGCGACCTTGAGCCGCGATCACCTCTGCCATGCCTTCATGATGACAGGCCGCAGCGGATCGCTCCACCTTTCTGGAGGTTCCCATGGCGAACGCAACCGAGATCGCCAACGCATATGTCGCACTCACTGTGCGCGCACCTGGGATCAAGCGAGAGACCGAGCAGATGCTTGGTTCGTCCGGCGTTGGCGGCGTCTTCGACCGGGCAGGAACTGATTTCGGGCAGCGGATGACGAGCTCGATCAACAAGGTGTTCAAGGTCGGGGCTCTCGCTCTCGGCGGCGCCCTTGCTGCCGGCATTGGAACGGCGCTCGTGAAGGGCTTTCAGCGCCTCGATGCCATTGACACTGCCCAGGCGAAGCTTCGAGGGCTTGGCCACGATGCGGGAAGCGTCACGACGATCATGCAGAACGCCCTTGCCTCCGTGAAGGGGACGGCGTTCGGTCTTGGCGACGCCGCGACTGTAGCCGCTCAGGCAGTAGCAGCTGGCATCAAGCCAGGTCAGAATCTCGAGGGAGTCCTGAAGACCGTTGCCAACGCTGCTGCGGCTGCGGGCACGGATCTTGGCGACATGGGTTCGATCTTCTCGAAGGCCATGACTCAGGCGAACGGCATCCAGAACGACGTGATCGGTCAGCTTGCCGACAAGGGCATCCCGATCTATCAGGAACTTGCGAAGGTGCTCGGCGTCACAGCCGGCGAGGTCTTCAAGCTGGCGTCAGACGGAAAGATCAATTTCGACCAGTTCGCACAGGCCGCGCAGGCCGCCACGGGCACTGTCGCATCCGAGATGGGTACGACGTGGTCGGGCATGTGGAACAACGCTCTAGCTGCGGCTGGTCGGTTCGGGGAGAAGCTCCTGAGCGGGGTGTTCCCACAGCTGAAAGGCGGACTTGGCAACCTGACGGGATGGCTCGATTCAGTCGGGCCTGCCGCCGAGGAGATGGGCGCCAAGCTGGGCGCTGTCATTTCCGCAGTGTTCCCGAAGCTCATCGACGGCTTCATGCTCGCGGGCGAGGTTGTCAGGGACGTCTTCGGATGGATGAAGGCGAATAGCGACTGGCTGGTTCCTGTAGCCGTTGCGCTTGGCACCTTCGTTGCCGGAATCTACGCATGGGTGACGGCCACGAACATCGCGAAAGCAGCCCAGATAGGACTCAACGCGGTCATGAGCGCGAACCCGATCATGCTCATCGTGACTGCGATCGCGGCTCTTGTTGCTGGGCTCGTGTGGTTCTTCACGCAGACAGAGCTGGGCAAGGACATCTGGGCGAACTTCACCCAGTTCCTCGGCGAGGCGTGGACGAACATCACTGGTTTCTTCACCTCTGCGTGGGAAGACGTGATCCAGCCTGTGTTCAAGGCGATCGGTGATATCGCGACGTGGCTCTACGAGAACGTGCTGAAGCCCGTCTTTGACGGCATCAGCACCGTTGTCGGTTTCGTCGCGGGCATGTTCAAGCTGCAGTTCGACCTGATCGTGAATGCGTTCCGTCTCGTGGGCGCGATCGCGAACTGGCTCTGGGTCAACGCCATCCAGCCGGCGTTCCAGGCTATCGGCGCAGTTGTGTCGTGGCTGTGGACGACGATCATCCAGCCGTACATCAACGGGTGGGCCACACTGTTCAAGTGGCTCTGGGAGACGGTCCTGTCGCCCGTCTTCGGCTTCATAGGTTCTGCCGTACAGGCGATCGGAGCCGCCTTCGACTGGCTTTTCAAGAACGTCGTGCAGCCCGTGTGGAGCGGCATCTCGAACGCGATCAAGTCCGCCTGGGACTGGATCAACACGTACGTGTTCACGCCATTCAAGATCGGCATCGATCTGATCGGCCAAGCGTTCGCGAACACGGCGAAGGCGATCGGGACCGCTTGGGAGGGCATCAAGAAGGCCGCCGCTGTTCCGATCAACTTCGTGCTCGACACAGTTTGGAACAACGGCCTTCGGTCCTTCTGGAACGACATGGTGGGCACGCTTGGGCTGAGTGACATGAAGCTCCCGAAGGCGCCGTTGGTGAAGTTCGCCTCTGGTGGTGTCATGCCTGGGTACACGCCCGGTCGTGACGTTCATCAGTTCTGGTCTCCGACTGCTGGTGGGCTCGCGCTCTCCGGTGGTGAGGCGATCATGCGCCCGGAGTTCACTCGACTCGTCGGTGGGCCTGCTGGGGTCGATGCCCTGAACACTGCCGCCCGCAACGGCAGGCTCCCGATCGGCGACGGGGAGGGGAACTTCTTCGGCGACGCTTGGGATGCGATCTCGAAGGCTGCGTCCGTGGCTTGGGAGTTCCTGAGCAACCCTGCGCAGGCGATCAAGTCGCACGTCATCGACGGGATCATCCGCCCGATGATGGGCGATCAGAACATCTTCGGCAAGACCGTTGGCGGGCTGGCTGAGAAGACCGTGATGGGCTTCGTGGACCTGTTCAAGCAGGCCGCTCCGAAGGGCGTCGGCACCAAGGGCATGGGCTGGGAAGCGATGTGGAACGTCGTCCGCAGCCAGGTTCCTGGTGCGGTGAAGACGTCCGACTTCCGTCCTGGCGCGAAAACCGTCAACGGCGGTCAGTCGTACCACTCCCTCGGGCGGGCGATCGATATCGTGCCGGCGTCTATGGCGACGTTCGATGCGGTCGCGAAGCTCTTCCCTAACGCGTCGGAGCTCATCTACACCCCTGCTGGAAACCGGCAGTTGCAGAACGGGAAGCCGTTCGCCGGGTGGTCCGATGCGGTGAAGAAGCAGCACTACAACCACGTGCACCTGGCGATGGCTTCGGGCGGTGTCGTTCCGAAGCTGTACGACCAGGGCGGGTGGCTCCCTCACGGGGGCATGGGGTTGAACCTCACCGGAAAGCCCGAGGCGGTACTGACTCCGGATGAGTCGGCCGCGTTGCGGGGTGGGCTCTCGGGCATCCGCCCGGGGGATCGCGTCGTGTTCGAAATTGAGGGGATGCCGCTCACGGCGGTGGCGAAGCGCGTGATAGGCGCGAAGTCGACTGCTGATGCTGTGGCGTTCTCGAGTGGAAGGACTTCGGCATGACTGTGGTTCTGACGCCTCGTTTCGACATGACGCCTGTTCCTCGTGTGGAGATGGTGGTTGAGTCGGCTGACATTCCTGCGGGGACGAACCGGGTCACGTTGTGGCGGGTAGCTGATGGGCGTGAGTTCAAGGTGCGCGGCGGGGTCGACCGCACGTTTACGGGTGGGTCTCCTCTGGAGGTCCGACGGAACGTGGATGTCGACCCCGCCGGCACCGGGACCTCGGCGCATTCGGCGTCGCAGTCGGGGGCTGGTTCTCCGACGTTTACGGCGACGTCAACGCTGGGAATGAACGTTGGCGGGATGGGCATAGACACGTTCGTGCGCGTGGAGGCGACGACGGCTTCGACCTACTTGGATGTTCGTGGCACCGCGACGAACAACGTGCTGAAGACCCCTCTGGGGCCAGACATCGCGGCATCCGCGTGGGTGCGCCCATCCTCGATCGCCGATCCCATCGGCAGGGTCTATATCCAGCAGTACAACTCGTCGAACACGTTGCTGGGCACGTCGGATATCGTCACCGGCTCGATCAGTAGTGGATGGAACCGGGTAGGTTTCTCCGTCCCACGTCTTGCCGGGGCTGTCCGTGCTGTTGCGATCTTCCGCATCGCCGGAACGGTGCCGGTGGGGGCGCGACTGGATGTCACGGGGTTCCTCACGGAGTCGGCAAACAGTGTCGGCCGGTGGTTCTCTGGCTCGTCCACGCCCTACCTGGGGTACGCGCCGTCATGGTTGAGTGCGGTGAACGCGAGCGCGTCGATCGAGTCGGCCGGCACCGGGTCGCTGTCGCTGATCGACTACGAACCTCCTCTGCGTGGATCGTTCACGTACGAGGCCGAGTGCTGGGCAGGGTCAGAGTCGAAGGGACGCGTCAGCATCGGCACGGTGACATCACCGTGGGTCGATGGCCCTGAGGTGGTGCTCGTGCAGCAGCCACTAGACCCCAACCTTTCGTTGGAAGTGCTGAACCTCTCCGGATCCTGGCCGTCATTGAGCCAGGAAGCTCCGGGCGAGCTCGTGTTCGCTGAGGGAGCCGCGCGGGGGACGTTCGTTGGGTTCGGGCCGCGCCGAGGGCTTTCAGGTGTGCAGATCGACTTCGGTGTCTCAAGTCGCGAGCAGGCGGCATCGTTGCGGGCCACCCTTGGAACGGAACGGCAACCGCAGCTCCCGATCTGGCTGATCCGGAGCACGGGGGAGTTCTTCCCGAAGGTGGTCTTCTGCGTCGTGAAGACCCTCGTCGAGGTAGATATCGACACCGCGATGGGTGACGGATGGTCGCGCTTCCAAGCGACTGTGACGGAGTGCGAACCACCCGCGCCGGCGCTCGTGATCGCAACGCTGTCCTACTCCGACCTCGATGCGGGGTATGCCTCGTACACGGCTCGAGATGCCGCCTACGCGTCGTATGACGCACAGGATCGCGACTACTCCCTGGCGGGGCTTGCTGGGTGAAACGGGGGTGCGGGATGCGTGATGTTTCCGCCCGCACCCTCGATCTCATCCGCAGCGGTGGTTTCTCTCGCGTCTGGGTCGCAGACCTGATGTATGACGGTCAACGTCGGCTCGCGAACCTGAACATCTCCGACCCGGACCTGTCCTGGGATGGGAACCAGTTCGTCGCGGGGTCTGGCTCCTGCACCGTGGTGTGGGCGGACGATCATGCTACGTCGATGATTCCGAAACAGGTGGGGGACTGGTTCTCGCCCTTCGGGTCCGAGCTCCAGATCGACTGTCTTGTGGGAGCGGGAGAGTTCTCCGAGCGCATTCCGATGGGTCGGTTCGTGATCGACTCCGTGCCGACGTCGGTCGAGTCGCAGATGCCGTGGGAAGGCCGGGTCATCCACCCGGGGGAGTCGTTCGAGCTGACGTTGAAAGACGGCTTGCAGCGGGTCATCCGTGACCGGTTCGCGGTGCCTACCCAGTCGGTGTCGACATCGGTATGGGGCGAGATCCAGGCAGTCACGGGTCTTCCCGTGGTCCGGAACATCGCAGACGCCGCGATCGCGACCCCCGTCACGCACGACGAGCAGAAGGATGCTGCCGTGTCGAAGCTGTTCGACCGGTTGGGCGCATGGCCGGCGTTGAACCCTTCCGGTGTTCTGACAGCCCGCCCGAAGGCATGGCCTGCTCCCGTCGACGACCTGACCGGGTATGTGTCCGCACCGCGCACGCTCACCGCAGAGAAGACGTACAACCGGGTCGTCGTCACCGGCAAGAGCCCCACCGGAGAACCGGTCTACGGCGTCGCCAGCGTCACGGATGGTTTCCTGCGGGTCGGGAACGCTGACGGGTCCGCGTCCCCGTTCGGTGTCGCCACATACACGTACTCGTCAGACTTCCTCACCACGACAAAGCAGTGCTACGACTACGCGGCCGAACTGCTCCCGCGGGTATCTCGAGTGCGCGGTGTGACGCGTGAGGTGACGGAGCGGTTCAACCCCTTGCGGGAGGTCGGCGACGTGTTGCGCTTCGAGGGATCACGAGTCCGGGTGCTCAAGGTGTCCCACGGCGATGCGACCACCCAGCTGACGGTGGAGGTGGCCGATGAATGACACCGATCGGCTCCTCGACCTGATCGCGAAGAAGTCGAAGGTCATCACCCGGGTGGGAACGTTCGCGGGTATCTCGGCCGGTCAAGCGCTCATCGACATCGACCAGTCCCGTTTCCCCGCCGCGTTCCTCACCGCCTACGTGCCGTCCGTGAACGAACCCGTCCACGTGTGGTCGGTCGATGGTTCCTGGTTTCTGCTCGGTCCCACGACGGGCCGGCCGGGAGTGGGGGTTGTGACGACGGTCGGTTCCGGGGTCGTGAACGTGACGACCGACTTCGGCGAGTTCTCGATGCCTTCGGTCGGCACGGCTCCCACCTCGGGGCAGACGGTCGGGATCTCGTGGCCCGGTCCGGTGTGCCTTGGTGCGCTGTCGGTTCAACCGGCGTCCCCGACGCCTCCTCCCACCCCTGGCGGGGGTGGCGCGACGGTGAAGGAAGCCACCTTCCGAGCCATCGATGCAGGCTCCACCGACAGGGGATCGACACGATGGTGGACCGCGCAGCCGTGGGCGTCGAACTCGACCTACGGGGCATGGTTCTACGGCACGCAGATCAAGGACACGATCCCTGCCGGTTCTCAGCTCGTGTCGATGGAGATGTTCGTCAACCGGGTGCAGGACCAAGGCTCCTCACCGAACTTCGCGCTCCACACCTCACCGGGGAAGGCGGGCGTTCCGGCGATGGGAAGCCTGTTCCCCTGGGATCCGCCGAACGGGTGGAACCCGGTACCGAACAATGCATGGTTCGCCGCGCTCATCGCGGGCGGCTCCTTCTACGGTGTCGGGCTCAACCAGGGCGGGTACTCGAAGTTCGCTTCCCTCGCTCAAGACGGCCTCTCTGGTGCGCTGCGCATCAAGTGGCGTTGAGCCTCCCTCTTCCGACGACTCTCGCGTGAGCTCAGCCGCGCGCCAACAGAAACGAGGTAGCTCATGGGCTACACCCTTGACGCTTACGGCAAGCCGGTTGTCTCCCCGACACCCACCCAGACCGTGGTCGACCTGCAGGCAATCGCCGACTTCGCGGCGTCGTTCGCCAACGTGCGAGTGGGCACAAGCACGGAACGTCAAACTCTGCCCGCCGCGAAGCACCGCAACGGCATGCTGTGGGTGGAGACGGACACCGGCCGCATCTATCGGTCGAAGGACGCCGCCTGGGTTCTCGCAGCGCCCGGAACTGACTGGGTGACCCTGACTCCCGCATCCGGGTGGGCGGTCAGCAGCGGGGCGATCCGCTACCGGCTCACGCCGGGCAGTGCGGAGATCTCCGCGTTCGAGGTCACCCGCACAGGATCCAACCTCGCTGTGAACGCCGGCGCCGCAGTCGTCGTCGGAGTCCTCCCCGCAGGTGTGCGCCCACCCGGCAACGCACCCCTGGGCTCCGGGACGATCGGTGTCGGCGGGAACCTCGGCGCGTCCCGCTGGTACGTCGGCTCAGACGGAAGCATCTTCTTCCAGTCGATGGTCGTCAACGGCACCATGACGACCGCTGGCGGTGTCGCCAACCACGCCTTCTTCGGCACCGGCCGATTCGAGTTCTAGGAGTCGACATGGGCGGCACATTCAGCACGACCGACATCGGTCACGGCCGTGGATGGCTCGAGGCCGAAGCAGCGAAGAGTCAGGCGCGGATCGACCGTGTTCTCGGGCATCCGCAGCAGATCACCGAAGCCGGTCGATCGTGGGAGCAGCAGAACGCGCACTGGCTCACGTTCCTGAAGTACGGGAAGCCGATCGCGCTGCACCCGGACACCCCGAGCGTGCACCAGAAGGGGCGCGCGAAGGACACCGACGAGCGCAACGTCGCCCTGATGAACGAGCACGGGTGGTTCCAGACGGTCTATCGCACCGTCAACGGTCGCCGAACGCTCGTCGAACCTTGGCACTTCGAGTACTTCCCGGAGCGCGACAAGCACCGCAACGACCCGACGCCAGCCGGCGAATCGACCAGAACACCTATGGAGGAGGACGACATGCTCGCACTCAGGATCAATGCCGGTACGCGGGGAGAGCATCTGTGCACTCTCGCGCCCGGCGTGTTCAGCCACATGATCGGGGCTGACAACCCCGAGTGGATCAAGAACGTCGTCCGCGCTGACGACGCGTGGGCGGATGTACCCCTCGACAGGCTCCCCGCGCTCCTGCACCGCTTCGGATGCGACCTGCACATCTGGGACATTCGCAACGGAAAGTTCGTCGTCCTCAACCCGCTGACCGGCCAGGCGACAGAAGGCGGCATGTGGTCCGCCGTCAACGCGGGCCGCGCCGGCATCGAGCAGGTCAGGATCACGTCGGAGGAGACGGCCGCATACATCGCAGGCTTGCCGAGCTGATGTCTGAGGAGCTGCCGCCCTCCCTGTTCAACATCCTGCGCGGCGACCTCCGCGACACCCGGTCAGAGATCAACGGACGGCTCGACGGCCTCGCACGCGACATGGTCACCTCGGCGATGCTCGCGCAGGTGCAGGCGAACCAGAAAGAACGCGACGACCGGCAGGACGCTCGCATTCGTGCCCTCGAGACGGATGCCGACGACCGCGAGAAGGAACAACGCCGCATCGCGGAGGAACAGCGCAAGGGCAAGGCCCAGCAGTTCTTCTCGATCGGTCTCGCCGCTTTCGGTTCCGTGCTCGCGATCATCGGCGGCGTTGTCACGTGGACCGTCACATCTGGACTGCAACAGCTTGTAGGAGGCTCCCCGTGAACATCTCTACCAAGGCGTGGACGGTCGCGTACAAGATCATGGGCGCAGCGATCGTCCTCATGGTGCTCGGAGCGATCGTGCTGGTGTCGCTGAACAACGCGCAGCTCCGTGCTGAGAACCAAGACATGTATGCCGATCTGCAGGCGTCGCAGGAGAACGCGCAGAGCCTGTACGAGCAACTGCTCGCGGAAGGCGTCGAGCCGGAAGGCGAACCGCCCGCCGAGGTCGCGCCCGGCCCAGCAGGACAGAAGGGCGACCGCGGTCTACCCGGTCAGGACGGCGAGGACGGCACCGACTCGACAGTGCCAGGGCCAACGGGTGCGCCCGGCCGCGACGGACAGGACTCGACCGTCCCTGGCCCAGCCGGCGCCCAAGGCCGCGACGGGAAGGACTCCACGGTCCCCGGCCCTGCCGGGCCTGCTGGACCCGCTGGCAAGGACGGCGCAGATTCAACCACCCCCGGCCCGCAAGGCGAACAAGGTCCAGCCGGACCTGCTGGCGCTGATGGTCGCGGTATCGAGTCGCTGTACTGCGACGACACCACGGGCCGCTGGACCGTCACCTACACCGATTCCACGACCGCAGATGCGGGCGTGTGCAGGACACCACTCATCGAAGGAGTAACCCCATGACTGACCCCATCATCCCCGCCGCGACGAAGCTCGCCGCGAAGCGAGGTTTCATCCGCACCGCCACCCAGTCGCTCGCGTCGGTGATCCCGATCGCAGCGATCACGATCCCCACAACTGGTGATGCCCTTCTCGGTGTCGGCCTCGCTGCGGCTGGCGCGGTCGCCACGGCGGTTCTCGCTGGTGCCGCGTCCGCGCTTTCGATCGTGTCGAACGGCATCCCGAAGGACTACGCCGACGTGACGCTGGTGCGCCAGGCCGTACTGGACGCCCCCGAAGCTGAGGCCTCCGTCGAGATGGCCGTGCAGCGAGTCACTCTCCGCCGCGACCGGAAGCGAGGCTGACCATGGCTTTCACGAACGACTCGAAGGAAGCGGCGGCCCTCGCCGTCACTGCGCGCGGTAACTGGATCAGCCTGCACACGGCTGACCCGGGCGTCACGGGCGCTTCGGAGGCCACCGGGGGTACTCCCGCGTACTCGCGGAAGCAGACCGCATGGGCTGGCGGCGCGGTCGACGGTGTGGTGTCCGGATCCAGCGTGGCCGTGGATGTCGCCAGCGGCAACTACTCGCATGGGGGCATTTGGACGGCTGCTACCGGCGGCACGTTCGTTGGCGGCTTCGCGCTCTCGTCCCCGACCGGGCCGCTTCCCAGTCAGACAGTGGTGAACGTGGTTCCCATGGTCAACGTCACCTCGGTCGGCTGATCGATCTTCCTGGGCATCGGAGGTAGTCATGGCTGATGCCGCAGTGCTGGGAACCGCGTACACCCGTGTGAATGACTCTCTGAGTCCCGCGGTGAGCATCGCTGACGTGCCGGTGGGGGCATGGGTGATCGTGTCACTCATGTCCGCATCGTCCACGGCGACGTTCACCGCACCTGCCGGGTGGGAGGTGCTGAAGGCTGTCGAGACGACGGGCACGCGCCGCAACCAGATGTGGGGGCGGGTCAAGCAACTCGGTGACGGCAACACGGCCACGTTCACCACGTCGGTGTTAAACGCGATGACGTTCGGTGTGGTCTGGGGGACTGGCGACTGGGCGAACCGTGTCGTCGGTGCCTCACGCAGCCGATCCACGGTTGGCGCGTCGCCACGCAGCCAGAACATCGCCCCGTCACTTACGGCGCCGGCGAGCTCGGTCGTCGTCGCGATCACGCAAGAGGCGACGAGCGCACAGGTCGCCACCGATGAGATCACCGGCACGTCACCGGCAGGGTGGACGCGGGCACGGTGGGTGGAGCAGATCCCCAACTACCTCGAGACCATCGGTATCTACCAGAAGTCGATGACGACGGCGGGCGCATCGGGTGACCTGACGGTCACCTACTCGTCGGCACAAGACTCGAACGGCTGGGCGATGCAGGTCGCCATCCCGAGCACCGCACCTGTCGTCACCCCTCCGGGCTTCTCGTCGGTGTCGCAGATGCTCGCCACGCCCGGAGCAACCTGGGCGCACCGCGGCGGATCGACCAACTGGCCCGAGATGAGCAAGTACGCCTACGAACAGGCCGCGCTGGCTGGATATGGCGCGTTGGAGTTCTCCGCGAATCACACCAGTGACGGCGTGTGGGTGGGCGTGCACGACGCATCCCTGAACCGCACGTCGCAGACCACGGGCCTCCCGGACATCTCGACGATGACGTGGGCTCAGGTGCAGACGTACCAGAACTCGTTGAACGCGGCTGGGACACCCCGCCCGTACTATCGGCTCGATCAGTTCCTGGACGACTTCACTGGCACGCATGTGGTGATCGTTGATCCGAAGCACGCGATCGGCACCTACAACACCGAGTTCCTGAACCTGCTCGACGCGCACGGTGGCAACACGAAGATCGTCGTCAAGTTCTACGGTGTCGGCGCAGGTGCCACAGGACTCGCGGACGCCGCCACCGCCCGCGGGTATCAGACGTGGGGGTACTTCTACGACACGGACGTGACGAGCGGTGGACTCGCGGCGGATCAGTCCCACTGGTCGATCCTCGGCATGAACTACGACGCCGCACAGTCGGCGTGGGATGCGGTCCTCTCCTACGGGAAACCCGTGGTCGGGCACATCGCCGCATCGCAGGCGAACTACAACACGGCGATCAGTCGTGGCGCCCGCATGGTGCAGTGCGCCAACGTGGCAGGGATCGCCGCTGTCGGCGCGTCCACGCTCACCGGAACGGGCACCCTGCAGCTCTCCGGAACGGCTACCCGCACTCTGTCCATCACGCGGACAGGAGTGGGAACGCTCGGCATCGACGGCTCAGCCACCCGCACCGTTTCCGTGACACGTGCCGGCGCCGGCGAACTCGCAGTCACCGGCACCGCGGTCGCCGGTCTCGAGGTCAACACGCACGGCGCGGGGGACCTGGGCCTATCCGGCTCGGCAACAACAACGGTCGAGGTGCAGCGAACCGGGGAAGCCGTCGTGGTGCTCGACGGCGCCGCGTCTGTCTCTGCAGAGATCACGCGCACAGGCGTCGGCGAACTCAACATCACCGGACAGGGTGTCATCGATGCCCCGCCCGTCGACTGGCCTGCACGCCTGACCTTGGAAGCGTCGATCGACGCGCTCAACCTGACGGCCACCGTGCCGGAACTCACATTGGAGGCCACATGGTGAAGCAGGGCGACAAGTTCCCGGTGACGTTCACCGTGAACCATGACATCACAGGGGCGACCGTACGACTCCTCGTGCGCCACCTCTCCCGTGAGGGCGTGTTCGAGGAGCTCGACCACACGGTGACCGACGCGACGAACGGGGAAGTGACGCACACCCTCGACGGGACGTGGGCCGAGGGAAGACACTACCTCGAACTCGAGATCACCCAGGCGGGAGAGACGCGCACGGCGCCGACGAAAGGCCAGTGCCTGATCCGCATCGAACCCGACCTCGACCAGAACTGACAGAAGCCCCCACTCGGACTCGCGCCGGGTGGGGGTTCTTTGTCGTTGGCTCCCCTCATCATGGGGGCATGACCCAGTGGCACCCGATCTTCTGGACCGACGAGCCGCAACCTGCCCTGTGGGTGATGAAAGCACCGCACGAGGTGGAAGCGTTTGGCCGGATAGAGCTGCGGCGTGTGTCAGGCGTCGTCCGCTACAAGGTCACACTGCGAGGCGAACTCATCGGATGGTCAAACACCCTGTCCCACGCCTGTGAACGGCTGTATGCCGCTCACAAGAAGCAGCAGGACGAGGTTCACAGCGGGCCACCAAACGGGCGACGCTAGTCCTCGTCCTCGTCGGGTTCGCGCTTCCGAACGGACGATGTGACGGTGGCGCCGATGACTTTGAAGACAGGCAGAGACAGGAAGGCTATCGACAGCAGGGGGTACTGGAACAGCGCGTAACTGCCGAGTGCACCCGCGAATGCTCCGAAATACATCAAGAGAGTGACCCATTGCGACCTCTGGGCTACCTTGGTCGAAGACTCCACGATTGCGTCACGTCGCCGCGACTCATCGGACGAACCAGCCTCTGCCATCCGCAAGATGCGTTCGCGCGTGTCGGCGTCGTACGCAGCGAAGAGCTCGGGCGATGGGATAGGGCCGCGGACTGAACGGCTCAACGTACGCGTGACCCTAGACGTTACCTCGTCTACGATCTCTGCGGTCAGTGGTTCGTCGCCACCATGTTCGAGTTGATTACCGGGTTCTCTGGGATCGACCGGTTCATCTCGCGGAGCAAGTGCTGAAACTGCTCCTCCGGTTCCATCACGATCAGCTCGTCGGGCGTGAGCATCCTCGGGGTGTGGGGGAGGCCCACTCGGGTACGATGTTGCTTGCGACGCAGCATGTTCATCATCTCCCTCTTGTTCGTGCATACGTGCCACTGTAGTGGTCAACAGTCGCGAGTCTACGCGTATTTCTTATGAGCGGTATGGGGTTTTCTAATCGCTAGCTGAGGTTTGGATCTTCTACAGCCCGGCCCCCTTTTCGCGGTCGCGCGGCGTTCCAGGTGTCGATCGTCTCGGCGGTCCATCCGCGCGTGCTCCCGATCATGGCGTCGGGTTCGGGGAGCTTGTAGCGGGAGAGGGTGCCGGTGAGCACCCCGATGCGTTCGGCGAACTCAGCGCGTGACAGGTAGCGCTCCATCAGTCTTCCCGATCGCGGATGATGGACACGACGATGAGCCCGGCCGCAATGACTGCGAGCAGTCCGGGCCAGAAATTGCCGCTGGCGAATGACCAGGTGGCGGAGGCGAGAGCGAAGACGCCGGCGCCGTATTTGAGTGTGTTGGTGTTCATGATGATCCATGGATACTGGAAGGTGGGGGATCGGAGCTACTAGTTCTAGTTCCGATCCCCTCCTCTTACTTCTTCGGTCTTCGTTTCCTCTTCTTTCGCTTCCGGTCTGTGAGGGCCGTGATTGCGAGGATGAGGGCTGCGAGTCCTGTGAAGAAGGTTCCGAGGGCTTCCAGCAGGTGATCCATGTGTCACCTCCTCTCTCTGTGTTGTTGTGATTCCAGTATACATACAATGTATGTATAGGGCAAGGGTGGATGTCTGAACCCGGGTGCATCATGACCCCATGCACCAGATCACCGACCTCAGCGCGGACTACGACCGCAACGACCGCCTCCGGGTCAGCTGGGCGTGCGAGTGCGGGAGCAAAGGGTCAGGTCTGACCCGGCAAGCCGCGCAGACCGCCTACAAGCGACACGTGCGCACCGCGAACCGGAAAGAGGACGGACGATGACACCCGCCGTGCTCCTCGCCTTCGAAGCGAGACACCCGCGCCACACGCCCACCAAGGCAGCGCGCATCCGCCACGAGCTCGGGATCACCGAGGTCAGGTACTACGTGCTCCTCGCCAGGGCCGCACGATCGACTGAGGGGATCGCGGCCGACCCCACGACCGCACGCATGATCAGGGAACGCGCCACCCGGCGCGCTGGTGAACGTGAGCGCCGAGCGGCCTGATCTGAATGTGTGCACCTCTGTGTGCACTTCGTCACAGCCTTCGAGGTATGCTGGCTAGAAATCAAGGGTTTGTGGGTGCGATTTGGGCTACACCATTTCACTCGTAATGAAAAGGTCGTCAGTTCGATTCTGACAAGCGGCTCCGAAGGCCCCGTGATGCGAAGAACATCACGGGGCCTTTCCCGTTCCTCACCGCGTACTCTCGAAACATGAGCAGAGCGCTTCTCATCGTCGATGTGCAGAACGATTTCACCGAGCACGGCGCCCTTGCCGTCGCGGGCGGTGATGCGGTGGCTGCTGCCGTCACCGAGTTCCTTGCCCTCCACGCGGCCGACTACGACGTGATCGTCGCGTCGAGGGATTGGCACGATGCCGATGGCGACAACGGCGGGCACTTCGCGGAGGACCCCGACTATGTCGACTCCTGGCCTGTGCACTGTGTCGCGGGGACCGAGGGTGCCGAGTACGACCCTCTGTTCGTGACCGATGCCGTCACGCACCATGTCCGCAAGGGGCAGGGGATACCGGCTTACTCGATGTTCGAGGGGCGGACGGAGGCGGGGGAGACGGTCGGCGCGATACTTGCGGAAGCAGGCGCGTCGAGCGCCGACGTGGTCGGCCTCGCGACCGATCATTGCGTGCGGGCGAGCGCCCTCGATGCGATCGCTCACGGGGTGCGGGTCCGTATCCTCACCGACCTCGTCGCCGGCGTCGCGGCGGAGCCCAGCGAGGCAGCCCTCGCCGAACTCGTCCATGCGGGGGCGGAGCTGGTCGAGAGCGCCCGCGAGTGAGGCGCAGCGTCCTGCTGCTGCGGGCGGTCAACGTCAGCGGCCGTAACAGCGTGCCGATGGCGCGCCTCCGCGAAGCGCTCGCGGCCGAAACCGACCTGTCGGATGTCTCCACGTACATCGCGAGCGGCAACATCGTGTGCGCGACACCGGACGATCCCGCCGTCGCGTGTGCAGCTGTGCGGGTGGTCATCCACGACGAGTTCGGGGTCGACACGCCCGTCATCCACCGCACGCACGCGCAGCTGCTCTCCTCCGAGTCCGCGCAGCCGTTCCCCGAGGGGGATCAGAAGTTCGTGCACGCGATGTTCCTGGAGGGGGCGCCCTCTGCGGGCGCGATCGACGCGTTGCAGCTCCGCTTGCTCCCGGCGGAGCGCATCGCGCTGATCGGGAACGATCTGTGGATCGACTACGGTGAGGACGGCGTGCACTCGACCAAGCTCACGAAAGCGGTGCTGGACCGTGCGCTGGGCGTCGCGGGGACGGCTCGAAATCTGAGGACGACGCGCAAGCTCATCGAGCTCACGGCATGACGCCCGGCAGTTCCGCGCTCAGCGCCGTCGGCGGCGTGTGAGGGTGCGGCTGCACGTCGACGCGGTGTACGCGGCAGCTCGTGCATCGCACGTAGAGCACGATGCCCTCGCTCGTCGGGTGCCGGGACTCCACCGTCCAGGCGTGTTCGTGGGGGGCGGTCGACGGGTGGATGCGCGGGATGGGAAGAGTGCTCTGCGAGGTCATGCATCCAGCGTGATGTAATGGTCTTATGCATCTCAACCCTTACGGTGAATACGCGGTACTGCTCGCCGCTTCTCTCGCCAACGACTGGCCGGCCGACCGCGCCGGGATCGAGGAGCGCACACTCGCGCAGGGGATGACGATGACCTTCCCAGCGGCTCCCGGCGACTACGAGCGGGTCAGGGACGTCATCGACGAATGGCTCGCCATCGTCGATGAGCCCGACCCCGACGCGCGAGCAGCGCTCCTCAACGCGCAACTCGCCGTCGCGGCCGCCTACCCCCGGTTGACGAACCACGACGGCGAGGGGTGGCACCTGCACTATCGGGACGACGTGCCGTCGCTGCCCTTCGTATTGAGGGCGATCATCAGCCTCGGCACCTCGCTGCACCTGGTCACCCGGGGCATGAACCGCTTGAGCCGCTGCCAGGCCGCGCCCTGCACCAACGTCGTCGCGGATGTGACGCGCAACGGTCGTCAACGCTTCTGCTCCGTGCGCTGCGCCAACCGTGCGGCGGTGCGTCGGCATCGGGCGCGGGCCTAGCCCTGTCGTCAGGCGGTCTGCCCGGCGTGCTTGCCTTCGCCGATCTCCTCGACCAGCTTCGCGTTGAACGCCGGGAGGTCGTCGGGGGTTCGACTGGAGACGAGCCCCTCGTCGACCACGACCTCCTCATCGACCCACGTCGCGCCCGCGTTGCGCAGGTCGGTGGTCAGACTCGGATAGCTGGTGAGTGTCCGCCCATCGACGACGCCCGCCTCGATGAGGATCCAGGCGCCGTGGCAGATCACGCCGACCGGCTTGTGCTGCTCGAAGAAAGCCCGCGCCAGTTCGATGGAGGCCTTGTCCATGCGCAGGTGATCCGCATTGACGACGCCTCCGGGCAAGACCAGGGCATCGAACTGATCAGCTGTCGTCTCCGACGCGTGCAGATCCACGGCCTGCTCGTGCCCGTTCTTGCCGGTGATGGCTGCGCCGTCCGGGGCGATCATGGTCGCGCTCGCGCCTTCTGCCGTCACCGCTTCCCAGGGACTGGTGAGTTCGCTGTCCTCGAATCCGTCCGTTGCGAGGAATGCCACGCGGCTGCCGCTGAGGGTCATCGTTCATCCTTTCCTGGAGTGTCGTCCGCCGTTCGGGGACGACTCGACCATCTCTCAGGTCAAGCGGAGGCGAAAGGGGGTGGCCGATGCGAAGAGCCGGTGGTACAGGAAGGTCGTCGGTCAGATACGACGACGTGCGGTGGGCCCCGTGGGGCTCGAACCCACGACCCGCGGATTAAAAGTCCGATGCTCTGCCAACTGAGCTAGAGGCCCCTGCGTCAAGTCTAGTGCGCACGACGAGGGGCCGTCGGCGACACAGCACCGCCGACGGCCCCTTTCCTTCCCGGGTTCCTCCCCCTGCCCCGAGAAGGGCGCGTGCCGGGTGTCCTCCCACCCGGCTGTCCCAGGCTCAGGAAGCCGGGGGCATCAGAACCGTGTCGATGAGGTACACGGTCGCGTTCGCGGTCTTGACTCCACCGCAGATCACCTTGGCGTCGTTGACCATCAGGTCATCGCCGCTGCCCGTGACCTCGAGGTCAGCACCCTGCACCGTGGTGTGCGTGCCGTCGATGTCGGCCGGCTCGATCTGGCCGGGGACCACGTGGTACGTCAGGATCGAGCTCAGCGTCGCGCTGTCGGTCTTGAGAGCCTCGATGGTGGCCGGGTCGATCTTCGCGAAAGCGTCATCCACCGGAGCGAAGACGGTGAACTCGCCGCCGTTCAGGGTGTCGACCAGGTCGACGTCGGGGTTGAGCTTTCCGCTGACCGCAGCGACCAGCGTGGTCAGCAGCGGGTTGTTGGAGGCGGCAACCGCCACCGGGTCCTCAGCCATACCGGCGACCGAGCCCGCGCCGTCCGGCACAGCGTCGGCGTATGCCGCGCAACCGGGGCCGACCAGGTTGGCGGCCGGGTCCATCTCCATCGGCGTCGACTCCGACGTCTCCGGTGCCTTCGGCTCGGACGACGAGTCCGAGGTGCTGCCGCTGCCCATGGAACAGGCGGAGAGCAGGAACGCGCTCGCCAGGCCGAGGGTGATTGCCGCGGTGACCTTCTTCTTGGTGCTGAACATGTCGAGCTCCTTCAGAACTGAGCCACGGCCTCTCCGTGGCGTCGAGTGCTGTTCGGAGCCCCATCCGGATCGGATGGGACGAATCTGAGAAAAGTTTCTGATCGGTGCTCCGATCCGTCACATTCAGGTGACGCCTGCGCGCGATAGAGCCTCTGATGCGGCATGCTGTGAGAGATGGTCATCGATGGTTTCGACGTTCCCGACGAAGGAGCGACGCAGGATGCTGTCGCCGACCTCCTCGTCCGCGTCGCGTCCGGTGATCAGGCTGCCTTCGCGACTCTCTACGACACCCTCTCCTCTCGCGTGTTCGGTCTCATCCTCCGCGTGCTGGTCAACCGCTCTCAGAGCGAAGAGGTGCTGCAAGAGGTTTTTCTGGAGATCTGGCAATCCGCTTCGCGCTTCGCTCCGAACAGAGGTCAAGGACGAGCGTGGATCATGACGATCGCTCATCGCCGGGCCGTCGATCGAGTGCGAGCATCGCAGTCGAGTGCCGACCGGGATGTACGGGCAGGATTCAAGGACATCGGCATCGCGCACGACAGTGTGGCGGAGCAGGTCGAATTGGGGATCGAAGGAGGGAAGGTCGTCGAGGCGCTTTCGGGGCTTCCGGAAGCGCAGCGGGAAGCACTCGTCCTCGCTTACTACGGCGGTTACAGTCAGAACGAGATCGCGGCCCTCGTCGGGGCGCCGCTGGGGACAATCAAGACACGGATGCGAGACGGGCTCAGCCGTCTGCGCACGGCGATGGGGGTGACGGCATGAACGAGAAGGACTTCGAGGAGCTCGCGGCAGGTGCCGCCCTGCATGCGCTCTCCGCTGACGACGAACGTCGCTATCGAGCCGCCCTCGCAGAGCACCTCGAGGGGGAGGAAACGGTGGATGCGGATATCGCGACGGCTGCGCTCCTCTCAGACTCCGTGGAGCCCGTCACGCCCCCCGCGCACATCCGTTCCGCCCTGCTCGCCCAGATCGCCACCATCCCTCAAGACGGGGAGGATCGAACCGATCGCGAGGTCTCGGATGATGCGCCTCGGCTCGAGCCATGGAACGGGTCCGCGCCTGAGGGTCAGCCCGAACGCGAGAAGCCGCGCCGTTGGACGCGGACCATCTTCGCCCTGGCAGCGTGCCTCGCCCTGCTGGTCGGAGTCGGAGTCGGAGCGATCGCTCTCAACCAGCAGCTGAACCCGCCGGCGAGCGTTGTCGCTCTGCAGGAGATCGAGGCCTCAGGAGACGCTCAGCAGGCGACGGTGGAACTCGACGGTGGCGGAACCGCGACCGCGCACTGGTCCGGCTCTGCGGGCAAGGCCGTCCTCGTGGCGGATGGTCTTCCGAGCGCCGGCGACGGCAAGACGTACGAGCTGTGGTTCGTGCGCGGCGATGCGCCGGTCTCCGCCGGTGTCTTCGATGTCGACGGCGGTGATGCCACGGCACTGCTCGCCGGCGACATGCAGGCGGGCGACGCGATCGCAGTCACGGTCGAGCAGGCAGGCGGATCACCCACCGGCCAGCCCACGACCGACCCCGTGATCGTCATCCCCACGGCCTGAGCTGCTCCGATCGCGCGTACCCTAAAGGGATGCCCGAGCAGCACCATCGCCCCGTGCGTCGTCCGACGAGTGCTTTCGACAACATCGTCGGAGCGCACGATCCCGCCGAGGAGACTCGTATCGCGCACGCCACGGCGTCCGCCCTCTTGACGCGCGTCCGTGCGGACGAGAGCGGTGCGAGTGCGGAACGCCTGGTGGCATTCACTGCCGAGCACGGCATCGACGAGATCGCCGAGCTCTGGTCGAAGGCGCCGTCGCGCACGCTGCCCGGCGCGCTGTGGCGTCTCTACGTCCTGCAGCTCGCGATCCATGGCGACCCGCACACGGCGGCTCTCCTGTACGACCGTGGGCGCGTTGAGCTGCCGTCTGCGGATGCGGTGATCGCCGGGGCGCCTGTGCCGGCGAGCCCCGACGAGTTGGTCGTGCTGATCGACACGATCCTGCGCGGGGCGTTCCGCGGTGACTTCGCCGTCGCGCTCGACCGCGCCGCGGCGTTCTGCCGGGTGCAGGCGTCAGGTGCGACTCACACCGCGGACGACTACGAGCCGACAGAGCCGGCTCGGGCCAGTGAGTTGACCACCCGGGCCCTTCGCCTCAGCAGCTACGGCCAGGATCTGGCGGCCGCTGCCGTGCTGTGGCGCACGGACGCCCTCGCCTGAGCCGATCTCAGCGCGCAGGATGCTCAGGGCGTGAGGAACCCGGATACGAAGAGACCGGCCGGATATGAAAAGACCGGGCCGCAAGAACGCCTCTCGGCGGAAGGCCGCTCGCAGCGGCAAAAATTGGAGCCCGGGGTTATGCGGCCCGGCCATTCAATTGTAACGCGATGAGGCGATGGGTATTCCCGCCCTCTAGGCTCGGATCATGACCGGGCGCTTCGCACTCATGATCGATCCCGTGGCTGCCGACGTGCAGCGCTCCGACTTCGCGGACACGTTCACGCAGGTGGACGCCGCTGCGCCCGCGCTCAGCGTCGGGGAGCTGAGCACGCAGCGCGGTGACGGTGTTTTCGAATCCATCGGCGTGATCGATGGACATGCCCAGGAGGTGGTTCCGCACCTGGAGCGTCTCGCGCACTCCGCTCGGCTGTGCGACCTCCCGGTGCCGAATCTCGCGCAGTGGCGACAGGCGATCGATCATGCAGCGTCACAGCTCGGCGCGGGCGAGTCCGTCATCAAGCTCATCCTCAGCCGAGGAGTCGAGCACGGGCCCACTCCGACCGCGTGGGTGACCGCTGCGCCGGCGGCCGACTTCACCGCCGTGAGGGAGAACGGGGTGCGGGTGGTCACTCTCGACCGCGGGTACGACCTGGACGCCGCAGAGCGGGCTCCGTGGCTGCTGCTGGGAGCGAAGACGCTGTCGTACGCCGTGAACATGGCCGCTCTTCGGGAGGCGCATCGACGGGGAGCGGACGATGCGATCTTCCTCTCGAGCGACGGCTTCGTGCTCGAGGCCCCGACCGCCTCGCTGATCCTCCGATTCGGAGACCGCTTCCTGACACCGGCCCCGACCGGTGGCATCCTGCACGGGACGACACAGCTCAGCGTCTACGAGCATCTCGCCGCTCAGGGCTTCGAGACCGGCTACGACCGCATCCCCGCGACCGACCTCACGCGGGCTGATGCTGCATGGCTCGTGTCGAGCGTGCGCCTCGCCACGGCCATCACCTCCGTCGACGGCACGCCTCTCTCGGTCGACCGCACCCTCACGGCCGTCCTGAACCGCTACCTTCTCTCTCCCCGCACCTGACCTCTCCGACCTACCGCGCCCTCACCATGCCGCCCCACCGTGCCCGCACGGCGACGCCAGAACGGAGACCACCCGTCCGCTGCACGGCGTGTCTGGGCGCGACGCGCCATCACCTTCGCAACTGGTCTCCGTTTTGGCAGGAGGACGGGGATGGCTGGGGGACGGGGTGGCTGGGGGCGGGGTGGCTGGGCGGGGTGGTGGAGTCAGACCGCCGGCGCGAGGTGGGCTCCGCGTGCGACGGCGCCGCGGATCGCGGCCTCGACGAGATGCCACTCGTCGACGATCAGCTCATACGTGAAGCGCAGAGTCGTATACCCGGCAGCGGCAGCCGCGGCGTCACGCCGTAGGTCCTTGCTCCGCTCCTTCTCCCTGGCATGGTTCTCCCGGCCGTCGGCCTCGACGATCAGGAAGTCGCCGATGACGAGGTCGACCTCCCCGACACCGGAGACGTGAACCTGGGTCCTGACCGATATCCCGATCCGGTGCAGCCGAAGCCGGATGAGCGATTCGAGCCCGCTGTCCGCATCCGCACGAGCGAAGGCGACGAGCCAGCGCATCGACGTCGGACGATGGCCTCGAAGCCAGATCAGCCCAGCGGGGGAGAGCAGTGATTGTCGCAAAGCCGATTCGAGCGCGGTGAAGAACGTGTCCTCGCCGCAGCACGCCGCGATCTGAAGGAGCGCATTCGGCACGGGCGCGGCTTCTCCGACGCGAACGTGGCCTTCATCCCAGTGCAGCACGCAGGCGTCGCACTGCGATCGTGGAGTCCCTGCAGCTCCCATCCAGATGTGATTCGTCGAAGGAAGCTCGAGCACCCAGAGCCCGTGCGCCGCTGCCGCTTGGGCACATCCGACCGTTCCTCCGTGAGACGCGGCATGGATCCAGGCCTCCGCAGTGTCGGGCAGCGCATAGACACCCTGACGCGGTCGCAGTACTTCACCGGAGTGCACCGCGCGCGAGAGCTCATCGCGGCTCACACCCCTCCGGCGAAGCTCCGATGTCCGTGCCATCCGCCCGAGCGCGCCCAGCACAGAAGCGGCGCGCACGAAGGACATCGCCCGATACTGCCCTGAGCACGCCATCGGTCGAGGCCGAAACCGCACGAGCTATGGACAACTCCCTGCATTCCGCGCCGGTGCAGGCACAGTGCACCTCGACCCGGGTAAGCCGAAACCCAGACCATCCGACGGTGCGACGGCGTGTCAACGGCTGACACGCCGGCAGCCACTCGAGTGGTCTGGGTTTTGGAGGAACAGCAGCAGGGGAGGCAGGGGAGGGGAATCAGCAGTAGGGGAGAGCAGTGGGCTCAACCGAAGCGGCCGGAGACGTAGTCCTCGGTGGCCTGCACGGACGGAGTGGTGAAGATGCTCGTGGTGTCGTCGTACTCGATGAGCTTGCCGGGCTTGCCGGTACCGGCGATGTTGAAGAACGCCGTCTTGTCGGAGACTCGGGACGCCTGCTGCATGTTGTGCGTCACGATCACGATGGTGAACTCGTTCTTGAGCTCGCCGATCAGCTCCTCGATGGCGTAGGTCGAGATGGGGTCGAGCGCGGAGCACGGCTCGTCCATCAACAGCACCTGCGGCGACACGGCGATCGCGCGCGCGATGCACAGACGCTGCTGCTGACCGCCGGACAGGCCGGAGCCGGGCTTGTCGAGGCGGTCCTTGACCTCGTTCCACAGGTTCGCACCCGTGAGCGACTTCTCGACGAGCGCATCCTGATCGCTCTTCGACATGCGGCTGTTGTTGAGCTTCACGCCGGCGAGGACGTTCTCCTTGATGGACATCGTGGGGAACGGGTTGGGGCGCTGGAAGACCATGCCGACCTGTCGACGCACCAGCACCGGGTCGATGCCGGGGCCGTAGAGGTCCTTGCCGTCGAGCAGCACCTCTCCCTCGACGCGGGCACCGGGGATGACCTCGTGCATGCGGTTGAGCGTGCGCAGGAAGGTGGACTTGCCGCAGCCGGAGGGGCCGATGAACGCGGTCACGCTGCGCGGCTGGATGTCGAGGGAGACACCCTCCACGGCGAGGAAGTCGCCGTAGTAGACGTTCAGGTCGTTGACTTCGATGCTCTTGGACACTGCAGTTCCTTGCTTTTCGGGTCGAGGCTCAGCGGCCGGTCTTGGGGGCGAAGATCTTCGCGACCAGCCGCGCGATCAGGTTGAGCAGCATGACGATGATGATGAGCGTCAGGGCGGCGGCCCATGCTCGTTCCACGTATGCCTCAGCGGGAATGCCCTGGTACGCGTACTGCGAATACGTGAACACCGGGAGGGTCTGCATGCGACCGCTGAACAGGTTGTAGTTCATGGCGTCGGTGAATCCGGCCGTGAGCAGCAGCGGCGCGGTCTCGCCGATCACGCGGGAGATGGCGAGCATCACACCCGTCGTGATGCCGGCGATCGACGTCGGCAGGACCACCTTGACGATCGTGAGCCACTTCGGCACGCCGAGCGCGTAAGACGCCTCGCGCAGCTCGTTCGGCACCAGCCGCAGCATCTCCTCGGTGGAGCGCACGACGACCGGGATCATGAGCACGGCCAGGGCGACCGAGCCCGCGATACCCATACGCACACCGGGCCCGAAGATCAGCGCGAACACCGCGTAGGCGAAGAGACCAGCGACGATCGAGGGGATACCCGTCATGACGTCGACGAGGAACGTGATGGTGCGTGCCATCCGTCCGCCCTTGCCGTACTCGACCAGATAGACGGCCGTCATGAGGCCGATGGGGATCGAGATGATCGCAGCAGCCAGCGTGACGAGCAGCGTGCCGATCACCGCGTGCAGGGCGCCGCCTCCCTCGCCGAGCACACCACGCATCGACGAGGAGAAGAAGAGTCCGTCGAAGCGGGCGACGCCGTTGGCGACCACGGTGATCGCCACCGAGACCAGCGGGACCATCGCGATCGCGAACGCCGAGGTGACGATGCCGGTGATCAGACGGTCGAGCGCCTTCCTGGAACCCTCGACGATGCGCGACATCACGTAGATGAGCACGAGGTAGATCACAGCGCCGAGCACGACGGAGCCGGCGATGTTGAGGTCGGATCCGCTGGCGACGGCCTCGAGGGCGAACGGCGTGAATCCGATCAGGAGCGAGACGGCGAGCAGGGCCCAGGGCGCCCAGCGGGGGAGGTGTCCCGAGCTGAGCGAGAGCTGGGAGGGGGCCGCGCTGGCCGTGCGAGCGGACTCGGGGGCGGTAACGGTCATGTCAGTTCGCTCCCGAGAATTCCTTGCGGCGGTTCACGAACCAGCGTGCGAGAGCGTTCACCGCGAACGTCACGACGAACAGGATCAGACCGGTCGCGATGAGGATGTTGATGTTGACCTGGTACGCCTCCGGGAACGTCAGCGCGATGTTGGCGGCGATCGTGGAGGGGTTGGTGGAGGTGAGCAGTTCGAACGTGACCGCCTTGCTCACCGAGAGCACCATCGCGACGGCCATGGTCTCACCGAGCGCGCGGCCGAGGCCGAGCATCGAGGCGGACACGATTCCGGAGCGGCCGAAGGGGAGGACAGCCATCCGCACCATCTCCCAGCGGGTGGCTCCCAGGGCGAGGGCTGCCTCCTCGTGGAGGCGAGGGGTCTGCAGGAAGATTTCGCGGCAGATGGCCGTGATGATCGGGACGACCATGACCGCGAGCACCATGGCGGCGGTGAGGATCGTGCGGCCCGTGGGCGAGACCACACCGTCGAAGAAGGGGATCCAGGAGGCGTTGGTGTTCAACCAGACGTAGATGGGCTGAACCGCCGGCGCGAGGACCAGGATTCCCCAGAGGCCGAACACGACCGAGGGGACGGCGGCCAGCAGATCGACCACGTAGCCGAGCCCTTGGGCGAGGCGGCGCGGGGCGTAGTGCGTGATGAAGAGCGCGACCCCGAGCGAGAGGGGGACTGCCAGCAGAAGGGCGAGGAAAGCCGCCCACACGGTCCCGAACAGGAGCGGGCCGACGTAGTCCCAGAAGTTGGTCTTGAGGAGCGAGGCGTCTTCGGCCGTCGCGGTGAAGGCGGGGATCGACTGAACGATGAGGAAGATCGCGACCGCGGCCAGCGTGATCATGATCATGGATCCGGCGGCGACCGCCGTTCCGGAGAACCAGAGGTCACCGGCGCGTTTCTTCGCGACGATGCGCGTCGACGCCGGCGAGGTCGTGGCTGTCATGGGAGCTGCTTCCTGCTCAGTGGAGATCGGGTGTCTGACGCGAGCAGACGGTCTCCGGGATGCCGCGGGGCATCCCGGAGACCGTCACCAGCTCACTTGATGAGGTCGATCGCAGCCTGTGCCTGCGTGCGCAGGTCGTCCGAGATCGGGGCGCTGCCGGCGTTGGTCGCGGCGGCTTCCTGGCCTTCGGCGCTGATCGCGGTCGTGAAGAACGCCTTGGTCAGTGCGGCGACGTTCTCGTCCTCGTACTCGGCGCAGCCGATGAGGTAGCTGACGAGGAGAACCGGGTAGGCGCCTTCGGCGGTGGTGGTGCGGTCGATCGCGAAGGCGAGGTCGCCGTCGGTGCGGCCTTCCTCGATCTTCGAGGCGTCGAGCGTCGCTGCGGCGCCCTCGGCCGAGTGCGGCACGAACTCGTCGCCGACCTTGACGTTGACCGACGAGAAGTCCGCCGCCTGCGAGGAGTCGATGTAGCCGATGAGGCCCTGACCGCCCTTGACGGCGTTGGCGACGCCCGAGGTCTTCTCCGCGGACTCGCCGGCGAGGTCGGCCGGCCACTCCTCGACGCTGCCTGCGGTCCACACGTCACCCGCGGTCTGCGCGAGGTAGTCGGTGAAGTTGCCCGTGGTGCCCGACTTGTCGGAGCGGTGAACGGGGGTGATCGCGAGGTCGGGGAGCTTCGCGTCGGGGTTGTCCTTGGCGATCGCCGGGTCGTTCCAGTTGGTGATCTTGCCGGCGAAGATCGACGCGATGGTCGTCGGGTCGAGGTTCAGCTCGTCGACCCCGTCGAGGGAGAAGACGATGGCGATCGGCGACACGTAGGCCGGGATCTCGACGAGGTCGGAGCCGTCGACGCAGGCGCCGAAGCCGCCGGCCGAGATCTCGTCGGTCTTGAACGCACGGTCGGAACCGGCGAAGTTGACCGCGCCCTGCTGGAAGGACTCGCGTCCACCACCGGAGCCCTGCGGGTCGTACTCGACCTGGGCGTCGGGGTTGGTCTTCTGGAACTCCGCGGTCCAGGCCTGGATGGCGACCTGCTGCGAGGAGGCGCCGGCGCCGACGAGCGAGCCGCTGACCGCTGCGCTGTCGGAGGTGGGAGCGTCGGTGGAACCGGTGCCTGCTTCGTTCGCGGCACAGCCGGCGAGTGCGAGAGCGGCGACGGCGCCAATGGCGCCGATTCGTGCGATTCGGGAGATCTTCACTGTGGATCCTTCGATCTGGAATGGGTGGGGCCCGGTGCAGGGCACACAGTGACGCTATGGGCGACGGTTAACGAGACTCTCCCGAGCAGGTGAACGGCAGGTGAACGGCGGGCGACTCTCTGGGGGTCTCCCGCGGGATTCCGGGCCTGGGCCGTTGAGCCTGTCGAAGCGTCAGACCTTGGGGACGTGCGTCTCGATCGCGATGATCCCGGATCCGGGGTTGGTCGCAGAGAGATGCACGACCGAGAACGCCGCCGGTTCGAGGTCCGACGCACTGCTGAGATACGACCCTTGGATGGTGCCGGTCGCCAGCGCGATCTCCGAGAGCAGGCCCGGCAGCACGGGGCCGTGACTGCACACCACGGCCGGCTTGCCTGCGCGGATCCGGCGGCCGACGACGGAACGCAGATCGGAGTCTCCGTCCTCCCAGGCGTCCTGGCTGATCTTCTCGGTCTTCACGATCTTGCGATCCAGCGCGCGCGCGAGCGGAGTGACCGTCTCGACGCAGCGCACCGCATCGCTCGACACGATCCGGCGCACGCCGAAGGCACGAAGCGGTCCGACGATCGACTTGGCCTGCTTCCGTCCGCGGTCGGTCAGGGGGCGGGAGGCATCGGATCCGTCCCACTCCGAGCGGGCAGTGGCCTTCGCATGGCGCAGCGCGATCACCGGGAACGTGCGCAGCACACCGTCGTCGACGAGCTTGGCGAAGAAGTCCAGGATCTCGAGATCGACCGGGTAGCTCAGGCGTGCGCGGGCCTTCTTCACGCTGACCCACTCGAGCGCGGCGATCTCCCGGTTCGGCACGAAGGTCGATTCGCGGATGGCCACGTCCGTCGCCTCCGCGGCCCAGTAGTGCACGACCTTCTGCTTCTGCGAGGCGAGCAGGTACCGGCTCACGCCGACCGAGACGCCCAGCGACACCCGGATGCCGGTCTCCTCGTGCACCTCGCGGACGGCGGTCTCGGCGAGCATCTCGCCGGGGTCGACCTTCCCCTTGGGCAGCGTGACGTCACGGTACTTGGTGCGGTGGATCAGCAGGATGCGCAGCTTGCCGTCGACCAGACGCCACACGACGGCGCCCGCCGCGTACACCGCCTTGTCCGTCCACTTCGCACTCGTCGTCGTGTCGGCCGGGAGCTGCAGCTGCCGGCCGCTCATCGAACCGCCCGAGCCCGACGGCGCCGCTGGATCAACCCCATGGTCTTATCCTGCAGGTCGATCAGAGGCTTGCCGTCTGCATCCGTGGCGTGGCGCGTCCAGACTCCCTCAGGGCCGAGGTGCCACGACGAGGTGCCGTCGTCCATCGCCAGGTCGAAGAACGTGCTGAGCTCCTTGAGGTGGGCGGGGTCGGTGACGCGCACGAGGGCCTCGACACGACGGTCCAGGTTGCGGTGCATCATGTCGGCGCTGCCGATGTAGACCTGCGGGTCGCCGCCGTTCTCGAAGGCGAAGATACGCGAGTGCTCCAGGTAACGCCCGAGGATGCTGCGAACCGTGATGTTGTCGCTGATGCCGTCGAGGTCGGTGCGGAGACTGCAGATGCCGCGCACCCAGACGTCGACCTTCACTCCTGCCGCGCTCGCCCGGTATAGAGCGTCGATGATCTCCTCGTCGACCATCGAGTTCACCTTGATGCGGATGTGCGCGGGGATGCCGGCCTCGGCGTTCTTGCGCTCCGCGTCGATCTGACGCACGAGCCCCTTGCGCAGGTGCAGAGGGGCGACCAGCAGGCGCTTGAACTTCTTCTCGATCGCGTAGCCGCTGAGTTCGTTGAACAGACGCGTCAGGTCTTTTCCGACCTGCGCATCCGCGGTGAACAGTCCGAAGTCCTCGTAGATGCGGCTGGTCTTCGGGTTGTAGTTGCCGGTGCCGACATGCGAGTAGTGCTGGAGCTTGCCGTCTTCCTCGCGGATCACGAGGGCGAGCTTGCAGTGCGTCTTGAGTCCGACCAGGCCGTACACCACGTGCACGCCGGCCTTCTCCAGCTTGCGGGCCCAGACGATGTTGTTCGCCTCATCGAATCGCGCCTTCACCTCGACGAGAGCGAGCACCTGCTTGCCCGCCTCGGCCGCGTCGATGAGCGCCTGCACGACGGGGCTGTCTCCGGAGGTGCGGTACAGCGTCTGCTTGATGGCGAGCACGTGCGGGTCGCGGGCGGCCTGCTCGAGGAACGCCTGCACGCTGGTGGTGAAGGACTCGTACGGGTGGTGGACGAGCACGTCGGACTTGCGGATCGCTTTGAAGATGTCGGCCCGGGTGCTCGATCCCGCGGGCTGGAAGGCGACGGCGGTGGTGGGCAGGTGCGGCGGGTACCGCAGGTCGGGGCGGTCGATCCGCGACAGGTCGAAGAGTCCGCGCAGATCGAGCGGCCCTGGAAGGCGATAGACCTCGAGGTCGGTGATGTCGAGTTCCCGGACCAGCAGGTCCATGGTCACGTCGTCCATGTCGTCGGTGATCTCGAGCCGGATCGGAGGCCCGAACCGACGACGCAGCAGCTCGGCTTCGAGCGCCTGGATCAGGTTCTCGCTCTCGTCCTCCTCGATCTCCACGTCTTCGTTGCGGGTGAGACGGAACGCGTGATGGTCGAGCACCTCCATGCCGGGGAAGAGGTCGCCGAGATGGTTGGCGATGAGCTCTTCGAGCCGCAGGAAGCGCTTGATCTCGCCGCCGCCCGGTACCTCGACGAAGCGGGGGAGCATGGGCGGCACCTTGAGACGCGCGAACTCCTGGCGCCCCGTGCGGGCGTTGCGGATGCGGATCGCGAGATTCAGCGACAGACCGGAGATGTACGGGAACGGGTGGGCAGGATCCACGGCGAGGGGCATCAGCACCGGGAAGACCTGTGCGGAGAAGTACTCGGAGAGCGCCGTGCGCTCGTCGTCGGTCAGCTCCGACCAATCGGCGATCTCGATTCCGGATTCGGCGAGAGCGGGTCGCACCAGCGACGTCCATGCGTCGGCGTGGCGCAGCTGCAGCGCGTGTGCCTCGCGCGAGATGTCGGCGAGGGCGTCGACGGGGGAGCGGCCGATGTTGGTGGGCACGGCGAGGCCGGTCATGATGCGTCGCTTGAGGCCAGCGACGCGCACCATGAAGAACTCGTCGAGGTTGCTCGCGAAGATCGCCAGGAAGTTGGCCCGCTCCAGTTCGGGGAGCGACGGATCCTCGGCGAGCTCCAGCACGCGCTGGTTGAAGGCGAGCCAGCTCAGCTCGCGATCCAGGTAGCGGTGGTCGGGGAGCTGGGCGTCGTAGGACTCGATGGCGTCGAAGTCGTCGTCTTCGGCATCACCCAGCCCGGCGTCGGCGAGTGCGGGATCGATCATGGGGTACATCTAAGCACCGAGAAGTGACGCGCGTGTGAACGGAGTCGCCTCACCCCGCGCTGGCCAGACCTTCGTCTTCGTTGACGTTGAAGCGGTAGCCGACGTTGCGCACCGTTCCGATGATCTGCTCCTGATCGCCGAGCTTCGCCCTCAGTCGTCGCACGTGCACATCGACGGTGCGGGTGCCCCCGAAGTAGTCGTAACCCCAGACCTCGCTCAGCAGCTGCTCCCTGGTGAAGACGCGAGCCGGGTGGGTCGCCAGGAAATGCAGCAGCTGGAACTCCTTGTAGGTGAGGTCCAGAGGTCTGCCGCGCAGCTTCGCCGAGTAGGACTGCTCGTCGATGGTCACGCCGGATGCCTGCACGCGTGCGGGTTCGGCGACCTCGTCGCGTCGTGCCAGCACGAGACGCAGCCTGGCATCGATCTCCGCCGGACCCGCGGTGGAGAGGAGCACGTCATCGATGCCCCAGTCGCCGGAGAGGGCGCTCATCCCGCCCTCCGTGACGACGAGCAGCAGCGGGGAGTCCTGTCCTGCCGTCCGCAGCAGACGGCACAGCGACTTCGCCCCGACGAGGTCGTGACGGCCGTCGACGATCACGACATCATGATCGGGCGCACTGATCAATTGCGAGGGCTCTGCGGGGATCTGGCGCGTGCGGTGGCTCAACAGCTCGAGCGCGGGGAGCACCTGCTCGGAGAGCGGAGCGTTGGTCAGAACCAGGACCTGGGCCACACGCACTCCTCACAGACGCGGATCGACGTCGTGCCGCCATGATACCGGGAGCGATAGGTCACAATGGAGACATGACGGATCCCGCACTCGCACCGCGCAACGCGTTCGTCGGTGTGCTCGTCGTCTGGGCCACGGCCTTCCTCGCGACCGTCGTCATCGGCATCTTCGTGCCGGAGGAGTGGCGTGTGCCGTGGCTCCTCGTCGGCTTCGGCGGCGTCGTGCTCCTGTCGTTCGCCGTGCAGCTCTGGTACGGGCGCACTCAGGGCTTCATCTTCCGGGTGGCCGGCAGCGTGATCGGCGCTCTGCTGCTGATGGGGATCATCTCGGTCGGGTTCGGCCTCGCAGCGCTGATCCCGACCTGATTCCCGCCTGATCCCCGCCGGACGTCGGCGCGGCGCGGTAAGGTGGAGCACATGGACCTCATGGCGCTCGAAATCTTCTTCATCGGCCTGCTGGGCCTTGCGAGCCTCGCTATCGTCTTCGTCTCGGCGGTGGTGCTGCGCAACCTCTTCCGCGGCCAGCGCTGACTCGACGATGCTCGAGCTTCCCGTCGACCTTCCGGCCGATCTCGTCCCCTTCGCGTGGCTGATCGGCGTCTGGGAAGGCACCGGCGTCATCGACTATCCGGTCGGCGACGAGCGTCTGCAGGGAGAGTTCACGCACCGGGTCAGCTTCAGCCATGACGGCGGTCCTTTCCTGAACTACTCCGGAACGGCCACCCTTCTGACCGAGGAGGGTGCTCCGGCGGCCGCACTGCTCGCCGAGACCGGATTCTGGCGACTCGCGCGTCCGGCGGCAGCGGCTGATCCCGGCCCCGCGCTGTTGCCTCCCACCGCGCCGGCCGTGACCCGCACAGTCGACGACGTGGAGGAGTTGCGCGCTCCGAGCGGCGGATTCCCGATCGAGGTCTCTCTCGCACACGCCGACGGTGCCCTCGAGCTCTACATCGGCGAGATCAACGGGCCGCGCATCGACATCGGCTCCGATGCCGTCGTGCGCAGCGCCGGCGCGAAGGTCCACACCGCCTCTTCCCGCATGTACGGCCTCGTCGACGGTCATCTGCTGTGGGCGTGGGACATCGCCGCCCTCGGCACGCCTTTGCGCTCGCATGCATCGGCCCGGTTGGCCAAGGTCTGACGTGTCCGCCTTCCACCAGGTCGACGGTGCGGTCTCCGACGGTGAGGTCATCACTCATTTCGGTGATGCCTTCCGCGAGCAGCGGCGTCTCGCCGACGGCGCGGCCCTTGCGCCGCTCGGGGATCGCACGGTCATCGAGGTGGCGGGTCCCGAGCGCCTCACCTGGCTCGACTCGATCACCTCGCAGTCGGTGGGGCGTCTCGCGCCAGGAGACAGCACGGAGCTGCTGATCCTCGACCCGCAGGGTCGCGTCGAGCACGCCGCCGGAATCCTCGACGACGGCTCATCGGCGTGGTTGATCGCCGACAGCGGCGATGCGGAAGCGCTCGCCGCCTGGCTGACGCGCATGAAGTTCCGTACCCAGGCGACGGTCGAGGTGCGCTCCGATCTCGAGCTGGTCGGCTACATCGACGGCGGGACCGTCGGAGCGAGAATCACCGCTGCCGCGTTCGCCCCGAACGGCGTCGCCCTCGTCTGGGCAGACCCGTGGCAGCGCATCAGCGTCGGAGGTCATCAGTACGCGGAGGTCGCAGAGCATCCTGCCACCGATTTCGCCTGGCGGGTGGCCGTCGTCACGGAGGAATCCGCTCGTGCTCTCGCCGGTTCCCTCGATCGGGAAGCCCTCGCAGGGACTCTTGCGGCCGAGGCGCTGCGGGTCGCGGCGTGGCGTCCTCGGTGGACGACCGAGGTGGACGAGCGCTCGCTGCCCCACGAGTCCGACTGGATCCGCAGCGCGGTCCACCTGAACAAGGGCTGCTACCGCGGCCAGGAGACCGTCGCCAAGGTGCACAACCTCGGGCATCCGCCTCGACGGCTGGCCGCACTCCACCTCGATGGCAGCGATGCCGTCCTGCCGGAGCCCGGTGCGCCGGTCTTCGCGGGCGATGACGAGGTCGGCCACCTGACCTCCGTGGCCCGGCACCACGAAGACGGCCCGATCGCGCTCGCGATCCTCTCCCGGCGCGCACCCGTCGGTGACCTCGTCGTGCGTGCGGAGGGCATCGACATCGCTGCGTCCCAGCAGGTGATCGTCCCGGCGGATGCCGGTTCCGTGGCCGACATCCCGCGCCTCACACGGTTGTCGCGACGGCCGGCGGCGCCCGACCCGCGCGACGCACGTGACGCTGGCTGAGCCGACGTCACCGGCCCGGAGTCAGTCCGCGCGCGGAGCGACGGCCTTCCATGGCAGCGTGAGCTCGCCCAGACGCCAGCGCGTGCGCCCACCGATCACGGGCCAACCCTGATCACGCAGTGAACCGACCGCGGCGAGGAAACGCTGCGTCGCTCCGAAGGTCGACAACGGCGCGGCACGGTCCCATTCGCGATCGAGGTCGACAAGGAGGGCATGGATGCGTTCGCCGGCGACGTTGCGGTGGATCAGTGCCTTGGGCAGGCGTTCGGCGACGACGCTCGGGTGCTCGAGGTCCGCGAGCCGGAGCGAGAGCGTGAACCGCAGCGGGGTCGCCTGTGCATCGATGTCGACCCAGCTCGAGACGCGGCCGATCTCGTCGCAGGTGCCCTCGAACAGCAGGCCACCGGGCGCCAGCCGGGCGGCCATCCGTGACCAGGCGCCGGGGACATCCTGCTCGTCGTACTGGCGCAGCACGTTCATCGCGCGGATCACGGCTGCTCTGCGCCCATCGGGAAGCGGAACCTCGAAACCGCCGCGCGCGAACGTCACCGGAAGGTCGGACGCGAAGGAGGTTCGGCCCGCGCGCACCTCGTCGAGCTGCACATCGGCCGTCGCGACGCGGGCGGGGTCGATCTCCAGTCCGCGCACCTCCACGTCGTCACGCACCCGGACCAGGCGCGTGGCGAGCTCGAAGGCCGTGACCCCGCTGGCGCCGTAGCCGAGGTCGACGACCAACGGGTCGGATGCTCGGCGCAGCGCCTCACTCGCGGCGATCCAGCGGTCGTTTCGCCGAAGGCGGTTCGTCCCCGTGGTGCCGCGGGTCGGCCGACCGAGGGGAGATGACGCCATGTCTCCATCCTCCCAGCATCCGACTCGGGTCCTCAGCCCCGGACGGATAAACTGACGGCATGACTGCGACGCGCACCCTCATCCTGCTCCGCCACGGCCGGAGCGAGTGGAACGAACTGAACCTGTTCACCGGTTGGGTGGACGTCCGCCTCAATGCGCAGGGCGAGAAGGAGGCACGCCGCGGCGGCGAGCTGCTGGCGGAGTCCGGCATCCTCCCCGACGTGCTGCACACCTCGCTGCTGAGCCGTGCCATCCAGACGGCGAACATCGCCCTGGATGCCGCCGACCGTCTGTGGATCCCGGTGACCCGCTCCTGGCGCCTGAACGAGCGTCACTATGGCGCGCTGCAGGGCAAGGACAAGGCACAGACGCTGGAAGAGTTCGGCCCGGAGCAGTTCCAGCTGTGGCGTCGTTCGTTCGATGTGCCGCCGCCCGTGCTCGACGACGAGAGCGAGTTCAGCCAGGTGAACGACGTCCGTTACGCGCACATCGACGGCGAGGTGCCGCGCACCGAGTCGCTCAAGCTCGTCATCGACCGCCTGCTGCCCTACTGGGAGAGTGCGATCGTCCCCGACCTCGAAGCCGGCAAGACCGTGCTCGTGACGGCGCACGGCAACTCGCTGCGTGGTCTCGTCAAGCACCTCGAGGGCATCAGCGACGACGACATCGCCGAGCTGAACATCCCGACCGGCATCCCGCTGGTGTACGAGCTGGACGAGAACAACGTCCCCACCGGCCCCGGCCGCTACCTCGACCCCGAGGCCGCCGCCGCCGGTGCAGCCGCCGTCGCGGCGCAGGGCAAGAAGTAGAAGCCCTCTGCGGATACGACGGAGCCCCCGATGCGATGGCATCGGGGGCTCCGTCGTATCCGCGAGTGGGTGTCAGGCGTGGCCGAACTCCTGCTGACCGAGCTCCTGCTGCTCGACGGCGAGCGGGATGTCGTGTTCCTCGACCGCCCAGTCGCCCGTGGCGAGGTAGACGACCTTCTTCGCGACGGCCACCGCGTGGTCGGCGAAGCGCTCGTGGTACCGGCTGGCGAGCGTGGCATCGACGGTGGCCGTGGCCTCGCCCTTCCAGTTGTCGCTGAGCACCTTCTCGAAGACGGTGGCGTGCAGCTCATCGACGTCGTCATCGGCGTTGCGGATGGCGTCGGCGAAACGCAGGTCCTGCGTGCGCAGCAGTTCGGACAGGGTGCGGGCCACCTCGACGTCGAGCTCGCCCATCTTCACGAACGTGCCCTTGAGGCCCTTCGGAATGGCGCGCTCGGGGAAGCGGAGGCGGGCGAGCTGGGCGATGTGCTCCGACATGTCGCCCATGCGCTCGAGCGAGGCGCTCACGCGCAATGCAGTGACGACGATGCGGAGGTCGCGGGCGACCGGCTGCTGGCGCGCGAGGATCTCGATGGCCTGCTCGTCGAGGGCCACGGCCAGCTCGTCGATCTTCGCGTCGTCGGCGATGACCTCTTCGGCCAGAGCCACGTCGCTCGTCGCGAACGCCCTGGTGGCCTTGTCGATGGACACCGTGACGAGGTCGGCGATCTCGACGAGGCGGTTCTGCAGGTCCTCGAGGGACTGGTGGAAGACTTCGCGCATGTTGGGGCGCAACCTTTCATTCGGATCTCGGCTGGATCAGCGCGAGGCGGCGGGTCGTCCGCACGAGAGCAGGTCTGTGCTCCCGCACAGGCCCGAAGCGATTGTCTGCTTCGAAGGTTAACGAACGGTGCCCAGCACGTGAATAGTACTTCTCCTGTTCCCGCCAGGGCGCGGAAACCCGCCGGACGGACGGTGAACGCACTCTACGCTGGAGTCATGACCCTGCCGCAGCTCGCGCTGTCTTCGCTCGCCATCGGGCTCGTGATCGGCGTCGGCCTGTCGCTCCTCGTGGTGTGGGCGTACCGAGCGCGGGCTCGAGTGCAGGAGGAGACGTCGCTGGCGATCCCCGCAGGCATCACCGACGTCCTGCACAGCATGGACGATGCGGCGGCGATCGTCGACGCCTCCGGTCTGGTGCTGGCCGCATCGCAGGCCGCGACGCGCTTCGGGATCGATGTCGGCTCGACTCTCGACAACCCGGAGCTCCGGCAGCTCGTCCGCGGCGTCAGAGAGGCCGGCGGCTCCGTCACCGAGTCGATGCGCATCACGCGCGGCGGGGTGAGCCTCGACCCCCGCCTGGTCTCGGCTCGGGCCAGCGTGATCGGCAGCCGCCTCGTCCTGCTGATCATCCGTGATGTCACGGAGCAGGAACGACTGGACCAGATGCGTCGCGACTTCGTGGCGAACACGAGCCACGAACTGAAGACGCCGGTCGGTGCGGTGAGCCTGCTCGCCGAGGCGATCGAGTCGGCGGCCGACGATCCCTCCCAGGTGCGCATCTTCGCCGCGCGCATCTCGGCGGAGGCGGGTCGTCTCGGTCAGCTCACCGGTCGCATCATGAGCCTGTCCCGGCTCCAGGCCGAGGACGGGCTGTCCACGGTGGGGCCGGTCGCGATCGACGAGGTGATCGCCTCCTCCATCGAGGCCCATGTCGTGCAGGCCGATTCCGCCGGTGTGGAACTCGCCAGGGGTGGAGACCGTGGTGTCTGGGTGCGCGGCGATGCGCAGATCCTGATCGAGGCGGTCGGCAACCTGATCGCCAACGCCATCGTCTACTCGCCGCGCGGCTCCCGAGTGGGCGTGGGCGTACGGGCGGAAGACGGTGTGGTCGAGATCGCGGTGTCGGATCAGGGCATCGGCATCGCGGAAGCAGATCGCGAGCGCATCTTCGAGCGGTTCTATCGGGCCGACGAAGCCCGATCGCGGCGCACGGGCGGCACGGGCCTCGGCCTGTCCATCGTCAAGCACGCCACCCAGCGTCACGGTGGCGAAGTGCGGCTGTGGTCCCGTCCCGGTCGCGGGTCCACGTTCACGATCCGGCTTCCTCGGATCGATGCCCCAGACAATCGCGACGCGGGCAAGAAGAACAAGAAGAAGCGCGCGCGCAAGGCGGCCAAGAACGCCGCGTCCGCCCGCGTGCGAAACGGAGAGAGAGCATGACCCGAATCCTTCTCGTCGAAGACGAGCCCGACCTCGCCGACCCGCTCGCCTACCTGCTCCGACGCGAGGGGTACGAGGTGGAGATCGCGGAGGACGGCCCCGGCGCACTCGCGGCCTTCCGGGAGCGCGGTGCCGACATCGTGCTGCTCGACCTGATGCTGCCGGGGATGCCGGGCACCGAGGTGTGTCGGCAGATCCGCTCGACCTCTGCTGTGCCGATCATCATGCTCACCGCCAAGGACTCCGAGGTCGACATCGTCGTCGGCCTCGAACTCGGAGCGGACGACTACATCACGAAGCCCTACTCGTCCCGGGAGCTGCTCGCCAGGATGCGGGCGGTGCTGCGCCGGGTGGTCCAGGCGGACGGTGAACTGGACGAGCGTGTGCTGGACGGTGGACGTGTGTCTCTCGACATCGACAGACACACCGTCTCCGTGGCAGGTGCGCAGATCAACATGCCGCTGAAGGAGTTCGAGCTGCTCGAGGTGCTGATGCGCAACTCGGGACGCGTCCTGACCAGGGGGCAGCTCATCGACCGCGTGTGGGGGAGCGACTACTTCGGCGACACCAAGACGCTGGACGTGCACATCAAGCGCATCCGCTCGCGCATCGAGGAGAACCCGAGCGAGCCCGTCATGCTCGTCACGGTGCGTGGTCTGGGGTACCGCTTCGAGGGCTGAGCGTCCGATCGGTGGCGCATGCTGCCGGCGAGACGCAGAAGAGGCCGGTACCCCGAGGGGTGCCGGCCTCTTCTCGCTGCGTGCGGCGTCAGTTCGAGGGCGCCGGGGCTGCCGTATCGGTCGGCAGCGGGGTCGGCGACGATGTGGGTGCCTTCTCGCTGGGGACCAGATCCGAGTAGTAGGGGAGGGTGCCGTCGAGCACCGGCACCTGGGTCTTGACTCCGGTGGAATCTCCCGACTGGAAGTGGATCTCGACGGTAGCGCCGGGCTTGGTGTCGAGGCCCACGATGCGCACCGGGTCGGCGTCAGAGCCGAGGCTCACGGTGTCGTTCGCCGGGACCGTGATGGCGAAGGGGTCGACACCCTCGACGGTGACGGTGAGCGTGGCCTTCTCGTCGGTCGGGTTCACGATCGCGGCGACGAAGTTGCCGACCGAACCGTCCTCCGTGGCGACCACGAGGGCGTTGCGCACGTCGATGGGCCCGTCTTCGTCGGAGACGTTCACTCCGTCGGAGGCGGCGTACTCGGTCTTGGTGGACTGCGGGGTGATGAACGTGCACCCGGTCGCACCGAGCAGAACGAGGGCGCTGAGGGCTGCAGACGCAACAAGGCGCGATTTCACGGGTCCTCCTGAGGTCCGGCGGGGATATCCGGAACCATTCTATGCGTAAGTCGTGAGGGCTCCTGCGGCCCTGGGGGCGCGAACCTTAGCGCATGTCCCCTGTGGTATCCTTGAGGTTGCCGAAAGGACACGTTTTTATGCTTTTTGAGGTTGGCGAGACCGTCGTCTATCCCCACCATGGCGCTGCGACCATCATCGAGGTCAAGGAGCGCATCATCAAGGGTGAGGCGAAGAAATACCTGAAGCTCAACGTCACCCAGGGAGATCTCATCATCGAGGTCCCCGCGGAGAATGTCGACCTGGTCGGCGTTCGCGACGTGATCGGCAAGGAGGGCCTCGATCATGTTTTCGAGGTGCTGCGAGCACCCTTCACAGAAGAGCCCACGAACTGGTCGCGCCGGTACAAGGCGAACCTCGAGAAGCTCGCCTCCGGCGATGTGATCAAGGTCAGCGAGGTCGTGCGCGACCTGTGGCGCCGTGACCAGGACCGCGGTCTGTCCGCGGGTGAGAAGCGGATGCTGGCGAAGGCTCGCCAGATCCTCATCTCGGAGCTGGCGCTCGCCGAGAAGACCGACGAGGACAAGGCGGGCGCACTGCTCGACGAGGTTCTCGCTTCCTGAGCTCTTCCACGACGAAAGGCGGGTGCTTCGGCACCCGCCTTTCGTCGTCTCGGCCGGTAACGTGAAGCCGTGACCATCCTTCCCGTTCCACGCACAGCGATCATCGTCGTGGCCGCAGGCTCCGGCACCCGACTGGGGGCGAGCGCCCCGAAGGCCTTCGTCGGCGTCGACTCCCGTTCCGTGCTCCGCCATGCGCTCGACGGGGTGTTCGCCGCCGCGCCGGCCCAGGTCGTCGTGGTCGCCCCCGCAGGCTGGGAGGGCGACGCCGAGACCGAGCTGCGCGAAGCGGCGGGGGAGCGCGCCGACTTGGGGCGCGTGGTCACTGGCGGCGCGACCAGGCAGCAGTCGGTGGCCGCGGGTCTGAGCGCGCTCTGGGGCGACATCGAGACGGTGCTGGTGCATGACGCCGCACGTGCGCTCACCCCTCCCTCACAGATCGATGCCGTCGCAGAGGCTGTGACCGCAGGGGTCGGCGTGATTCCGACGCTGCCCGTCGTCGACACGCTCAAGAGGGTCGTCGATGGAACCGTGGCGGCCGCCGTCGACCGTTCCGAGCTCGCAGCGGCGCAGACGCCACAGGGCTTTCCGCGGGCAGCGCTGGAGGCCGCCTACGCCGCCGCGCGTGAGAGCGGGGTCGAGTACACCGACGATGCGGCGCTGTTCGCGGCGACAGGCCGCCCCGTGCGGCACATCGACGGCTCCGAACGCGCGTTCAAGATCACCACGCCGGCCGACCTCGAGCGCGCGAGACACCTTCTGGGCTCGCACAACGCAGGCGCCGGCATCCCGCGGGTGGGCATCGGCACGGACGTTCACGCCTTCGGCGGCGAGGGCGACCTCTGGCTCGCCGGTCTGGAGTGGCCAGGGGAGCAGCCTCTGTCCGGCCATTCGGATGGAGACGCGGTCGCCCATGCCATCGTCGATGCGCTCCTGGGAGCGGCGGGCATCGGCGACATCGGCGAGCACTTCGGCACCGCCCATCCCGAGTATGCGGGGGCCCATGCCGAGGTCTTCCTGGCCCGCACGCGCGAGCTGCTCCGGGAAGCCGGCTTCACGGTCGGGAACGTCTCGGTCCAGTTCCAGGGGAACCGTCCGAAGTTCAGCCCGCGACGGTCGGAAGCCCAGGAGCTCCTCAGTGAGATCCTCGGCGCTCCGGTGTCCGTGACAGCCACCACGACCGACGGGCTGGGATTCGCCGGGCGGGCGGAGGGCATCGCGGTCACCGCGATCGCGACCGTCTTCCCGCTCTGACTCGGCGGGGGAATGCGCGGTCCGTGCGGATCGTTTCCTGTCGACGAGACCATCACAGAAGGAGCCGCAGTGAAGATCCTCATCATCGGAGCCAGTGGGAATGTCGGACGGGCGGCAGTCGGAGCGCTCGAAGGGCACGACATCGTGGCCGCCTCGCGGAACGGTGATCCGTCGGTCGACGTGACGGACCCGACATCCATCGAGCGGCTCTTCGACGATGTGGGCCACGTGGATGCGGTCATCGCCGCTGTCGGCAGCGTCCCGTTCGCACCGCTGGCCGAGCTCGGGCGTGACGACTTCGAATCCGCGCTCCGTGGCAAGGTGCTGTCCCAGCTCGACATCGTCCGCATCGGTACGCGGTTCGTGCGTGACGGCGGCTCCTTCACCCTCACCTCCGGCATCCTGGCCCGCGAGCCGATCGCCACGGGTGCCGCGGCCTCGCTCGCGAACGGAGCGATCGAGGCGTTCGTGCTGGGCGCAGCCGCCGAGCTCCCGCGTGCGATCCGCATCAACGCCGTCAGCCCCTCAGTGCTCGAGGACGCGCCTTCCTACCATTCGTCGTTCCCCGGGTTCGTCCCGGTGTCCTCGTACCGGGTCGGCATGGCGTACGCGAAGAGCGTCCTCGGCGTGCAGACGGGGCAGATCTTCCCCGTGGACTGAGTTCGCCCGTCATGGATGACGCATTCGCACGCGCCCAGGCTCAGGAACGACGCTCCCGGTAAGCTTGAGCGGTGACAGTCCGCCTCTACGACACCCGCGCGCAGCAGTTGCGCGACTTCGTGCCTCTCGATCCTGAGAACATCACGATGTACGTGTGCGGACCCACCGTGCAGTCGGGCCCGCACATCGGGCACGTCAGAGCGGCCCTCAGCTTCGATCTCCTGCGGCGCTGGCTCGAGTACCGCCACGGTCGCGTGACGTTCGTCCGCAACGTGACGGACATCGATGACAAGGTGCTCGCCAACGCGACCGAGTCCGAGCCGTGGTGGGCGCTGGCCTACCGGATGGAGCGCGAGTTCACCGCTGCCTATGCGGGCGTGGGGATCCTCCCGCCGACCTACGAGCCCCGAGCCACGGCGTCGGTTCCGCAGATGCAGGAGCTCATCGCGCTGCTGATCGAGCGCGGCCACGCCTACCCTGCGCCGGACGGATCGGGGGACGTCTACTTCGACGTGCGCTCCTGGTCCGACTACGGCTCGCTCACCCATCAGTCGCTGGACGCGATGGAAGCGGCGGAGGACGCGGATCCCCGAGGCAAGCGGAATCCGCAGGACTTCGCGCTCTGGAAGGGGAGCAAGCCCGAGGAGCCGTCCGATGCGACCTGGGCATCGCCCTGGGGGACCGGCCGTCCCGGATGGCACATCGAATGCTCCGCGATGTCGAAGCGTTATCTCGGCGCGGAGTTCGACATCCACGGCGGCGGGCTCGATCTGCGTTTCCCCCATCACGAGAACGAGCTCGCGCAGTCGACCGCAGCAGGAGACGGCTTCGCCCGCTATTGGGTGCATAACGGCCTCGTGACCGTCGACGGACAGAAGATGTCGAAGTCGCTCGGCAACTTCACGTTGGCCGCAGACGTCCTCGCCGCGCACGACCCGCTGGTGGTGCGCTACGCGCTCGCTTCGGCGCACTATCGGTCGAGTCTCGACCTCACGGAGTCGTCGTGGGCGGAGGCGGAGGCCGCGCTCGGTCGCATCGCGACGTTCCAGCAGCGTGCCGCACGCGTTGCCGAAGGGGGCATCGGATTCTTCGTGTCGCAGAGTCTTCCCGAGGCCTTCGTGGCCGCGATGGATGATGATCTCGGGGTTCCGGAGGCGCTGGCTGTGCTGCACGAGACGGTGCGCGCGGGCAACTCGGCGCTCGATGCGGGGGAGACGGAAGCCGCGCTGCACGCTCTTCGGGCCGTGCTGGCGATGACCTCCGTCCTCGGTCTCACCGCCTCATCCGGCGCGAGGACTCACGCGTCGGAGTCTGTGCTGGACGCTCTCGTCCAGACGATGATCACCCAGCGCGCACAGGCACGCGCTGACAAGGACTGGGCGGCGGCCGATCGCATCCGAGATGCGATCGCCGCCGCAGGAATCACGCTGGAGGACACTCCGGCCGGAACTCATTGGAGTATCGATGGCTAAGCCAGGGCGCCCCGGCGCGAGCAAGGGAAACAAGAAGGGCCCGACCAAGGGCACCGGCGGACTCGGGCGCAAGGCGCTCGAGGGTCGCGGACCGACGCCGAAGGCGGAGGACCGCGCCTGGCACCCGGCGGGCAAGCGCAAGGCTGCGGCCGAGCGGTACGCCGCGGCGACCGGGGGCAAGGGGCGGCCGGGCGGCGGACGTCCCGGGGCTGGCGGCGGGAACCGCGCGTCCAAGGCCAAGGCAGGAGACGACACCGAGATCGTCACGGGTCGCAACTCGGTGCTCGAGGCACTGCGGGCGAAGATCCCGGCGACGGCCTTCTACATCGCGCAGCGCGTGGAGATGGACGACCGTGTGAAGGAGATGCTCTCGATCGCGACCCACCGAGGCATCCCCGTGCTCGAGGTCACGCGTCCCGAGCTCGACCGGATGGCCGGCTTCGACGGCGTGCACCAGGGCGTCGCGATCAAGGTGCCCCCGTACGAGTACGCGCACCCCCAGGATCTGCTCGAGCAGGTCATCGACCAGGGCCACGTGCCGCTGTTCGTGGCGCTCGACGGCATCACCGACCCCCGCAACCTCGGCGCGATCATCCGCTCCACGGCGGCGTTCGGCGGCCATGGCGTCATCCTTCCTCAGCGTCGCTCGGCGAGCGTCAACTCCGCGGCCTGGAAGACCAGCGCCGGAGCGGTCGCCCGCACCCCGGTGGCTCTCGCGAGCAACCTCACCACGCAGCTCAAGGAGTTCAAGAAGCAGGGTGTCTTCGTGCTCGGGCTCGACGGTGACGGCGACGTGTCGCTTCCGGAACTGCAGCTGGCCGATCGCCCCGTCGTGATCGTGGTCGGCTCCGAGGGCAAGGGGCTGTCCCGTCTCGTCTCCGAGACCTGCGACCAGATCGTCTCGATTCCGATCTCCGCGGCCACCGAGTCGCTGAACGCCGGCATCGCGACGTCCGTCGCGCTGTACCAGGTCGCGTCGCTCCGCGCCGCGAAGTGATTCCATCGCCACATACGTCTGACTAGGGGAGAACCGCATGACTCGCATCGTCGTCCTCGGAGGAACCGGCTACGCCGGCCGTCACATCGTCGCCGAGGCGGTGTCGCGCGGTCATGCGGTCATCGCCCTGTCGCGCTCGGAACCGACGGATCCCGTCGCCGGCGCTGCGTATCTGCAGGGCACGGCGCTGGACCTCGACTCGTTGGCCCCGGCGCTCGACGGAGCGGATGCGGTGGTGTCCGCGCTGTCTCCTCGCGGCGACATGGAGAACAGGGTCCTGGAGGCGTTGAGCGGGCTCGCCGATCGACTCACCGGGACGGAGACGCGCCTGGGCGTGATCGGCGGTGCTGGGGGCAGTCTCGTCGCTCCCGGTGGGCCGCGTCTGTTCGATCAGGATTTCCCCGAGGAGTACAAGCACGAGGCGCAGGTCGGCATCGACTCGCTCGCACTGCTCGAAGCCACCGATCCGCGTCTGGACTGGTTCTTCGTGCACCCCGCCGAGGTTTTCGGTCCGTGGGCAGAGGGCGAGCGCACCGGACACTACCGTGACGGCGGCGATGTGATCGTCCGCGACGACGAGGGCAAGTCGTTCATCTCGGGGGCCGACTTCGCGGTCGCGGTGGTCGATGAGATCGAGCAGGGCAACCACCATCGCGAGCGGTTCACCGTCGGCTACTGAGTCGCGGCCCCGACGCCTCGGAGCGGTCAGACCAGATCGCGCCAGTCGACGTCATCATCATCGTCGTCGGCGGTCGGCGTCGCGCCCGTGATGACGGGAAGGCTCATCGTCTCGGTGGGCGGGCCCATGATCGTGGCCTCGTCGCGGCGATGGCGCAGCACTTCGTTGATATAGCTGGTGAGCACCTCGGCGAGGGGGATGGAGCGTCCCTCCGCCTGGGACAGGTACCAGCGGTGCTCCAGCACCTGGTGGAAGACCTCGGCAGGCTCGAGCTTGGCCCTCAGCTCATAGGGGATCGCACGGACGACGGGCTCGAAGACACGGGTGAGCCATTCGTGGGCGTACATCTCCTCGTCCGCCCACTGCTTGGTCGAGCGGGCGCGGAACTCGTCGAGGTCGTTGAGCAGGCGACGGGCCTGGTTCTCCTCGACGTCGAGGCCTGTGAGGCGGATCAGGCGCCGCTGGTGATGCCCTGCGTCGACGACCTTCGGCTGGATCTCCACGACGGTGCCGTCGGCTGTCGTGGACATGGACATCTCGTCGATGTCGAAGCCGAGGGCGTTGAGGCGCTCGACCCGTTCCGTGATGCGCCACGTCTCGGCCGCGGAGAACGACTCCTGAGCGGTGAGCTCGGCCCACAGCGACCGGTACGACGACACGATGCCGTCCGCGATCGCCACGGCATCCACTCCGTGCTCCAGACGTCCACCGGCCGCGAGGTCCATGATCTCGCCGGCGATGTTGGTGCGGGCGAGGTCGAGGTCATACGCGCGCTGGCCGTCGGTGAGGCCCTCCTCGTGGAGCTCCCCGGTCTCCGCGTCGACGAGGTAGGCCGCGAACGCACCGGCATCGCGCCGGAAGAGGGTGTTCGACAGCGAGACGTCGCCCCAGTAGAAGCCGACGTTGTGCAGGCGCACCAGAAGCAGCGCGAGCGCGTCGACGAGACGGTTCGCGGTGTCAGGGCGCAGCACCCGCGTGAACAGCGCGCGATACGGCATCGAGAAGCGCAGGTGTGATGTGACCAGGGCGGCGGGGAGGGGGTCACCATGGGCATCGGTGCGGCCGGCGATCACGGCGACCCTGTCGACGCATGGCACATCGAGGCGCGCCAGGTTGCCGAGCATGTCGTATTCGCGCTGGGCCATCTCCGCAGTGGTCTCCTTGACGGCGACGACGCGACCGGAGAGATCGGCGAATCGCACGAGGTGGCGGGAGAGCCCCTTCGGGAGCGACACGATGTGCTCGGACGGCCACTTGGCGAGGGTGGTCGACCAGGGGAGCGCGAGCAGTCCCGGATCGATCTTGCTGGCGGTGATCCGCAGCGAGTCCTGCATGGTGCTCCCTGATGGCGGGCGGTGAGGAAAAAGAGACGCGGCGCAGGTGACCGAGGTCAGCCCGCGCCGCGTCTGTGGATCCGATCAGGCGGAGACGACCGGCTTGTCGTTCAGTCGCACGCCGGACTCGCTGTCGAACGCGTGCACGTGACCCGCGTTGGCAGCCAGCGTGACCGTCTCGCCGGCGTTCGGGTGGCTGCGGCCGTCGACACGGGCGACCAGGTCGGTGCGCTTGCCGTTGATGTCGGTGTGACCGTAGAGGTAGCCGTCTGCGCCGAGCTCCTCGACCAGGTCGACGACGACCGAGAGGCCCTTGCCGTCTGCCGGGCCGACGGTGATGTCCTCGGGGCGGACGCCGACCGTGACCTGCGAGCCGTTGGCGCGGCCGACGGTGTCGCGGTCGAGCGGCACGACCTCGGTGCCGAAGCGCACGCCGCCGTCGGCCAGGTCGGCCGAGAACAGGTTCATCGCGGGCGAGCCGATGAAGCCGGCGACGAAGACGTTCTCGGGCTTTTCGTACAGGTCGCGCGGCGAGCCGACCTGCTGGAGCAGGCCGTCCTTGAGCACGGCGATACGGTCGCCCATGGTGAGCGCCTCGGTCTGGTCGTGCGTGACGTAGACCGTGGTGACGCCGAGGCGACGCTGCAGCGACGCGATCTGCGTACGGGTCTGGACGCGGAGCTTGGCGTCGAGGTTCGACAGCGGCTCGTCCATGAGGAAGACCTGGGGCTGACGGACGATCGCGCGGCCCATGGCCACACGCTGACGCTGACCACCCGAGAGCGCCTTCGGCTTGCGGGTCAGGTACTGCTCGAGGTCGAGGAGCTTGGCGGCCTCGAGGACGCGCGACGCACGCTCCTCCTTGCCGACGCCGGCGATCTTGAGCGCGAAGCCCATGTTCTCGGCGACGGTCATGTGCGGGTACAGCGCGTAGTTCTGGAAGACCATGGCGATGTCACGGTCCTTCGGCGGCACGTCGGTCACGTCGCGGTCACCGATGAGGATGCGGCCGGCGTTGACCTCTTCCAGGCCGGCGAGCATGCGGAGGGACGTCGACTTACCGCAACCGGAAGGTCCGACGAGGACGAGGAACTCGCCGTCACCGACCTCGAGGTTCAGCTTGTCGACAGCGGGACGGGTTCCACCGGGGTACAGGCGGGTGGCCTCGTCGAAAGTCACAGATGCCATTGTCGTTTCTCCTTCACCGGCAGGTACGTGCCGGACGATCCGTAGTGATGAAGCGGTGGGATGAGCCACCGTGACCCGTCTTTGGGTCGAAGTCAGTATGACATGAACAGCGGTACCTGGGTATTTCTCAGCCTCACTGGCTAGCATCGAACTCGGCCGCGCCCAGCGGCGATCGTCGCCGAGCGGCGGTCGGGGCCAACCCGGACCCCCTCAGACTCACAAGAGGAACGATGTCGAGCGACGAAACGCCGAACGTCCCCACACCTCGCAATTCTCGCGAGGTCGTGCGGGAGAAGGCTCAGAAAGTGCACGCCCAGCAGTCGAGGGCGCGCCTCATGCGACGGATCATCATCGGTGCCGTCGCGATCGTCGCCGTAGGGGCGATCGGCACTGCGGTGACCCTTGCGGTGTCAGCACAGGTGTCGAAGCCGAAGCTCACCCCCACCGGAATGGAGTCGGACGGCGTGGTCGTCACCGACATCACCGCCGTGGCGGGGTCCGATGAGGTGCCGGTATCGCCCTCGGAGGAGCCGTCCGATGCCGCAGCCCCGGTAGAGCCGACGCCCGAGGCCACGGCCTCCGAGAAGGTCGACATCCACGTCTACGTCGACTACCTCTCGCCGGACGCGGGCAAGTTCGAGCGGGCCAACGCCCGCCAGCTGGCCGGCTGGATCAGCGAGGGAGCGGTCACGGTCAGCTACCACCCGGTCGCTCTGCTCACCGCAAGCTCGAACGGCACGAAGTACTCGCTGCGGTCCGCAGCGGCTGCCGCCTGCGTGGCCAGCCACTCGCCTGCACAGTTCTATGCGTTCAATCACGACCTGCTCGACAAGCAGCCCGACGTGGGCAGCGACGGCATGTCGGATGAGGATCTCGCCAACCTCGCAGCCGCCGTCGGCACCGACAACACCAAGGCCGTGCGCTCGTGCATCGAGGACGGGGACTTCGTCAGCTGGGCGAAGGAAGCGACCACCCGCGCGCTCGAAGGACCACTGTCCGGTTCCAAGGACCTCAAGCTGAACGCGTCGCCCATGATCGTCGCGAACGGCGAGGCATACGTCGGTGCGTTCGACGATCCCGCCGAGTTCTCGCAGTTCGTGCTCAGCGTGGCCAGCGACGCCTCTCGCGAGACGCCGACCCCCACGCCGACTCCGACCACCACGCCTGCCTCCTAGGTCGAGGTGTGGTCGATGCCATCGCTAAGCTGATGGATGGCATCCGCCGACTTGGCGCAATTGGTAGCGCACCGTACTTGTAATACGGGGGTTACGGGTTCGAGTCCCGTAGTCGGCTCCGCACACGAAGGCCCGCATCCCCTTGGAAACACTGGGGATGCGGGCCTTCGTCGTCGCACTGATCGTGACCAGGGCGTGGACGCGAGCCCGTCCTTGACACCAGGATGGGCGCATGACTCTAGGCGACTTTCCGGTGAGGGCTTCGATCGGTGTGAAGGACATCAAGCGGTCCGCTTCCTTCTACGAAGGCATACTGGGGCTCGTCCCCGCAAGCATCGGCCCGAGCGCCGACATCGAAGGGGGCGCCCGTTTCTACGCGTGCGGGCAGGGCACCATGCTCAACGTCTTCGAGACCCCGACGGCGGGGTCGACGCACTCGACGGTCGCCACTTGGTACGTCGACGACCTCGATGCGATCGTCACAGCGTTGACGGCGGCCGGCGCTGAACTCGTCCACTACGACGGTTTCGACCAAGACGAACGAGGGATCGGCCCCCGTGCCGGCGGTGGTCGCATCGCTTGGGTGGAAGATCCTGACGGAAACACCCTCGCGTTCGAGACAGATGACTAGGAACGCGTCAGTCGTGTCCTCCGCCTTCCGGGTCGGAGTCAGCTGCAGAAGCCGGTTGCGGGAAGCGTGTCCGTGACGGTGATGCCGCGGACGAACGGCTCGGCTTCGGAGACCTCGAAGACCATCCACCGAGGACTCGTACCGACGACGTAGCCGGAGGTCCCCGGCGCCGCGTCGAATGCCCCGTCCGGTTCCGCGGTGGTGAGCTCGTCCAACGTCGATCCCAGGCCGATGCCGCTCTCCGTGAGAGGTGAGGTCGCCACGGGGCCGGACAGGGGGACATCGCCCGGCACGCGAATGGTGATGCCGCTCACGCCGCTCTCTCCGGGGTGACTGATGATCCCGAAGCTGGCCTGTGCGCCCTCCGCCGTTTCGTAGTACTCCAGGTCTTCGCAGGGGTCGGTCAGGGCGAACGTGGGGCTCAGCGCATCGACGATCGACTCCGAACCGAGCTCTGCGCGGCCGATCCCCTGGTCGGTGATGAGCCAGGTCGACGTGTCCGCCGCGTCGAAGCTCGGCGTCGATGACGGGGTCGGGCTCGGGGGAGCGGTCGGAGTGGTCGAGGCTGTCGCAGACGGGGTCGGATCCGCGCTCGGAGCCGAGCATGCGGCGAGGGCGATGGACAGGGCCGCGGCTGCGGCGAGGCTGACGAGCCGAACGGAGGTGCGCACAGGTCGAGCATAGGAGTGCGACAGGGATCGCCCGGGGACCGAGCGCTTCCCGCGAGGGTGTCGTCGGTCGCACGGCCGGCACCGGAACGGAACGCGGGCGTCCTAGGCTGGTCTGATGCTCAAAGGACTGATCCGCCCCGTCGAAGCCCACAGCGTGACCCTCAAGGGCGAAGACCTCGTCGAGGTCCGCGCGCAGCTCACGGCTCAGGCTCCCCAAGGGTGGGACCTGGTGTCGGCCATGGCGACGATGGAGAAGGCCGGGTCGATGCGCTCTGTCGAGGGCAAGTTCCTTCGCCGCGACGGGATTCGCGAGATCGAGGCCGACGACATGGCCGCGCTCGAGGGTCAGGTGCCGGAGGGATGGCAGTTGCTCTCCGTGTGGAAGACGGACTGACGTCTCCCTGCGTGTCCGGCGCGGGCGAGTTCAGCTCGCTTCGTCGATCGGCGGCGCCTCGACGACCTCTTCGATCAAGCTGATCCCGCCTGTCGAGCTCGCCGACTGCATGAGGTCCTGAATCCACTTCGGGTTCAACTGCGGCGCCTCCGGTTCGTCGAAGGTGAAACGGAGCGGAATCGACGGGTGCAGCCAGATCGTCGAGCGCCCGGGGGAGTCGCTGTCAGGGTGGCGCCACGACAGGGTGAAGCTCTCGTTGCGCCGCAGTTTCGTCGCGATGACCACCTTCAGATGTGCGAGCGCCCGATCCTCGATGTGGATCGCATCGCCGTTGCCGTACTGGATCGTTCCCATGGGGGAAACCCTATCCGCCGACACCTCCCACCCGCTTCTGCCCTCAGCGGCACGCGGAGGCGAGACCATTCCGGAGTATCGCACTAGACGGTGATATGTTACTGACTGTTGAGTTTCCTGGCGGTCCTTCGGATGCGCCAGGTCGAAGACGGCGCAGGTGGCCGACTCCCCGCCGCGGCCACCTGCGCTTGCCTCCTGAAGGCGGGATCCCTGGAGTGCTCATGCCGGAAGCGACGACGCCGGAAGGGCGGCACGATGTCACGGAGAAGCTTGCGCGCGCCGCGTACGAGCGCGACAAGCGGCTGCTGCAGATCGAGCTCCTGAAACTGCAGGCGCACATCAAGCGCTCATCCGAACGTGCGCTCGTCCTCTTCGAAGGCCGCGACGCCGCGGGGAAAGGAGGCGCGATCAAGCGATTCATGGAGCATCTGAATCCTCGCGGTGCGCGTGTGGTCGCCCTCGACAGACCCAGCGACATCGAGCGCACGCAGTGGTACTTCCAGCGCTACGTCGCGCACCTGCCGTCGGGTGGCGAGATCGTCCTGATGGATCGTTCCTGGTACAACCGCGCGGGGGTCGAACGGGTCATGGGGTACTGCTCGTCTGCCGAGTACGAGGAGTTCCTCCAGACGGCACCGCAGTTCGAGCGCATGCTCGTCGGCTCGGGCATACGGCTCATCAAGCTGTGGTTCTCGGTCAGTGAGCACGAGCAGCGTCGACGCTTCGCCCGGCGGGCTGAAGACACTGTCAGGCAGTGGAAGCTGAGCCCGACCGACGTCGCGAGCATCGATCGATGGGATGACTACACGGCAGCGGAAGAGGCGATGTTCCGCCAGACCGACACCGCGGCACTTCCGTGGCTCGTCATCAGGTCGGACGACAAGAGACGAGCGCGACTGGAAGCGATGCGGTCTGTCCTCACCCGCTTCGACTATCCCGGCAAGGATCCTCTCATCGCTCACGCGCCGGACCCGCTGCTCGTCACCCGTCCGTCGCAGCACTACGGTGACGACGAGACGCCGACGCCGTGACCGGCACCCGACGCAACACGGCGTCATCCGGGAATGCGGGCGATGGGATCGACTGTTGTGATCGTCATGACTCGCATCGGAACAAGTGACCTCGACGTCCTCCCCCTCTCGCTCGGCGGCAACGTGTTCGGTTGGACAGCCGACCGCGACACCTCGTTCGCCGTCCTGGATGCCTTCGTGGACGGCGGCGGCGACTTCATCGACACCGCCGATTCGTACAGCGCCTGGGTTCCGGGAAACGAGGGCGGCGAGAGCGAGACGATCGTCGGCGAGTGGCTCGCGTCTCGGAAGCCCGCAGGGGTGGTCGTCGCCACGAAGGTGAGTCAGCATCCGGACTTCCGCGGTCTGGCCGCCTCGAACGTCCGTCGGGCCGCCGAGGCATCGCTGCGGCGTCTGGGCGTCGATGAGATCGACCTGTACTACGCCCACTTCGATGACACGTCGGTTCCCCTGGAGGAGACCGTCGCAGCCTTCGGACAGCTCGTCGACGACGGTCTCGTGCGTCACGTGGCGGTGTCGAACTACTCCGCCGATCGCATCCGTGAGTGGATCGAGATCGCACGGCGCACGGGTGTGGCGCTCCCCGTCGCCGTGCAGCCGCATTACAACCTCGTGCACCGCAACGAGGTCGAGGACTCGATCATCCCGGTCGCCGAGGAGTTCGAACTCGGACTCGTGCCCTACTACTCCTTGGCGAGTGGCTTCCTCACGGGCAAGTACCGGTCGACGGAGACCGTGGGCCAGGATTCGCCGCGCGCGCAGGGAGCGGCGAAGTACGCGACCGAGGCGGGACTGCGGATCATCGACGCCCTCGAGGAGATCGGGGATGCGCACGATGCCTCCATCGCCGCGACCTCCCTCGCCTGGCTTCGCGCGCAGCCGACGGTGGTCGCCCCGATCGCGAGTGCGCGCAGCGTGGAGCAGGTTCCCGATCTTCTCGCCGGGGCGCGCCTCGAACTGTCGAGCGAAGAGGTGCAGCGGCTCAATCGGGTCTCGGAGTGGACGCCGACGAACGCGTGATCGGCGGGCTCTCGTCGCCGACGAGACCGAGCCGGTGCGCCAGGATCACCGCGTGGATCCTGTCTCGGGCACCGAGCTTCGCGAGGACCCGACCGACGTGCGTCTTCACCGTGGACTCGCCGACGTAGAGCGTCTGAGCGATCTCTGCGTTGGTGAGGCCGCGGCCCATCGCGACGAACACGTCGCGCTCGCGCTCGGTGAGCGACTCGAGAGCGGCGCTCTCGGCGGGTGCAGGAGCCGCGGCGGCGCCGAGCTGCGGCGTCACATGTTCCAGCAGCGTTCTCGTGATGCGAGGAGACAACGCGGCATCGCCACGATGCACGGCGCGTACGGCGGAGATCATCTCGTGTCGCTGCGCGTCCTTCAGCAGGAATCCGCTCGCCCCCGCCCGGATCGCCCCGAACGCGTACTCGTCCAGATCGAACGTCGTCAGCACGAGCACCTTGGTCTGCGGACGGTCCCGGATGATCGCCTCCGTGGCGGCGATCCCGTCGAGTTCCGGCATCCGGATGTCCATCAGCACCAGGTCGGGCGCGAGCACGGCGCTCTGTGTGATGGCCGCCCTGCCGTCTCCTGCCTCGCCGACCACGACGATGTCGTCCTCCGATTCGAGGACCATCCGGAACCCGACTCGGATGAGCTGCTGGTCATCCACCAGCAGCACCCTGATCCTCTGCGTCATCCCTCTTCCTCTCTCGTCTGGGCCCGTGCGACGGACGCGCCCCCCGATGCGGGCAGGACCGCCCGCAGGACCCATCGTCCTCCACCTGCCGGCGCCGACTGCACCGTGCCGTGCACGTGGGCGGCGCGCTCCGACAGGCCGCGGATGCCGAACCCGTCCGACCCGATCGCGCCGGAGACGCCGTCGTTCACGATCTCGATCGTCACGGCGTCGCTCGTGTACTCCAGGCGCACACTGATGCTCTCGGCCGTCGGGGCGTGACGCATGGCGTTGGTCACGCCCTCCTGGACGATCCTGCCGATCGCGTGCGCGACAGCGGGGGAGACCTCCGTCTGCCCGACCACGGTGAGCGTCGCCGGGTAGCCTGCGCGCTGAGCGGCTTCCACGGTGTCTCGTGCGGGCACGGGCTGCATAGGGGCCAAGGGCAGCGGCGACTCGTCGTCGCGCAGCACCCCGAGCATCGCGCGCATCTCGGTGAGTGCGCCTCTGGCGGTGTCCGCGACGTGCGCCGCGGCCTTCTGAGCCTGTTCGCGGTCGGGGGTGGCCGCCGCTCCCTCGGACAGCGCGACGATGACGGTGAGCGAGTGGGAGACGATGTCGTGCATCTCGCGTGCGATGCGTGCTCTCTCCGATGCGGCCGCGAGCTGCGCCTGCTGGTCGCGCTCGATCAGCAGCTGGCGCGAACGGTCGATGATGGCGAGGAGATAGCGTTTGCGGCCACCCACGTTCACACCGACCAGGGTGCCGATGAGGCCGAGCGCCGCGTAGCCGAGGGCGGTGTCGATCCCGACCTGGAGCACGGTGGCCCCGCTCAGCATGAGCACCGTGGTGAGCACGAGGAACCAGGCAGCGCCGATCCCGTAGCAGATCCACGCCAGGCGGGCCGAGCTGTAGACCGCGATGCCGTAGCAGGCCACGAGCAGGAGCACGATGCCGCCCGACATGCCGGTGAAGAGCCCGACGGTTCCCAGGATCACGGCGGCGATGAAGGGACCCAGCGGCGCTCGACGGCGCCAGAGCAGGGTGCTGCATCCGATCGCGACCATGACCAGGGTGGCGATGTTGACAGTGGCGTACGTGGCCTCGGGCAGCGTGCTGCGCGGATAGGGCGCGGCCGGAGTGAGCGTCAGGAACAGGCAGATCAGCGCGATCAGGATGTCGGCGAAGAGCGGGTGACGAGCCCAGAACCGCCGGAAGAGACCCGGGGCACGCGGAAGCCGCAGCTCCTCGTCCTCGCGGATCGAGTCGCTGCGGCTTCGCGTTCTGCTCACAGGCCGACTTTACGCGTCGCGCGTGCGCAGCACGCCCCACGCGACCAGGGCGCCACCGGCGACCCAGCAGCCCAGCGTCAGGAACGCGACGGGGGCGTCGAGAGCAGCCGTCTCACCGGGCATGATCGCGGACTGTGCGGCTGCCACCGGGAGGTACGCCGACGCTTCGGTGACCCATGCCCAGGCGTCGCCGGCGAAGGAGAAGAAGCTCGCGACGATCGGCAGGACGAACAGCACACCGACAGTCGCTGCGATCGCTCCGGCGCCCGAGCGCAGGATGAAGCCGAACGAGACCCCGATCAGCGCGAAGACGGCCATCGCGAGCGAGGCGACGACGATCGGCAGCAGCGATGCGGACGGGTCCGACCACTCGATGCCCTGATCGCGCGGCGCGACGATGAGCGTGACCGCGAGCGCCGCGACGGCGAAGATCACCAGCGACGAGATGAACATGAATGCGGCCAGTACCGTCGACTTCGCCGCCAGCACCGAACCGCGGACCGGGTTCGCCGTGAGCGTCGAGCGGATCATGCCCGTCGAGTACTCACCGGTCACGGAGATCGCACCGATGATGCCGGCGAGCAGCATAGTGAACTGGATCGGCATGATGACGGCCTGGATCGGTTCGAAGTCCGGCATGTCGAGGGCTTGGGCGATGAGCACGGCGATCGCGACGGTCAGGGCTGCAGCGATCCCGATGGACCACCAGGTCGAGCGCAGTGTGGCGAGCTTGATCCACTCGCCGCGCAGTGCACGCCCGAACGTCAGCTTCCGACCGGTGTCGACGCGCGGCCGCGTGGGTGCGGGGGCTTGTGTCGTGGTCATGAGATCTCCTTGGTGCGGTACTCGACGGAGTCGCCGGTGAGAGCGAGGTAGGCGTCTTCCAGCGAACCGGTGGTCGGGGTGAGCTCGTGCAGCGGAATGCCGCGGTCGGCGGCGAGGTCGCCGATCCGCGCAGCGGGCAGGCCCACGATGTCGAGGAGGTCGGGAGCGGAGCTCGCGATCTCCACGTCGGGTCCGCCGACGGCCGCAGCCAGGTCGGCCGGTCGCGGGGTGCGCACCCGCACCGTGTTCCTCGTCCATGACCGGACGAGATCTGCGAGCGGTGCATCGGCGAGCACGCGCCCACGTCCCATCACGATGACGTGATCCGCGGTCTGTGCCATCTCGCTCATCAAGTGGCTCGAGAGGAGCACGGTGCGCCCTTCCCCTGCGGCATGACGGACGAACTGACGCACCCAGCGAACACCTTCGGGGTCGAGGCCGTTGACCGGCTCGTCGAGGATCAGCGTGTGCGGATCGCCGAGCAGAGCCGAGGCGATGCCCAGCCGCTGGCCCATGCCGAGCGAGAACCCTCCCGCACGCTTGCGGGCCACGGACCCGATGCCGGCGAGGTCGATGACCTCGTCGACGCGCGAGGAGGGGATGCCGTGGGTCGCTGCCATCGCGCGGAGGTGGTTGCGGGCTGTGCGGCCGGTGTGCACCGCCTTCGCGTCCAGAAGCACTCCCACCTCCGTCAGCGGGGCGCGGAGCTTGCGGTACTCGCGGCCTGCGACGGCGGCGCGCCCCGACGTGGGACGGTCGAGGCCGACGATCATCCGCATGGTGGTCGACTTCCCCGCACCGTTCGGGCCCAGGAAGCCGGTGACGCTGCCCGGTTGGACGGTGAACGACACGTCGTCGACGGCGGTCTTGTCTCCGAACCTCTTGGTGAGGCCTTCTGCTGTGATCATGAGGACAACGTTACGGAGCGAGGTCGGGAGTGCGCGTCCCCCTCAGGTACACATCCGGTGCCGAGGCGTCCGACCGACGGCGGATGTATCGGTGTGTCAGCGGCGCGGACGAGCCTGAACCCGCGCGGCCATCTCGTCGGACGCGATGATCGCCTCGTCGATGATCTCCCGCGAAACCGGAGCCGTCAGCCAGTCGTGGCTCAGCGACGCCGGGATGAGCAGCGGCATCCGATCGTGGAGATCGACGAGGTGCGCAGGCGCGGGGCGCATGACGATCGAGTAGCACGTGTACCACTGGTCGTCTGCGGTGCGGCCGCGTTGCGTCACGGCGGCCATGCCGAACAGGGTGCCGTCGTCGACGATGAACTCGTTCCACTGCCGGGACGGCTTCTGCATCTCGTACCAGCTCGTTGCCGGGACGATCCCTCGCGACTTCGCGCCGCCCGGGCGCTCCTGTAGGCGCTCGGAGCGGGTGTTGATCGACGGGAACTTCGCCGGCTCGCCGTTCACGAGGAAACCCCACCATGCGGGTTCCAGCGTCGGCGCTGTGTCGGGCTGCACGATCAGCGGATTGAGGTTGCGCAGGTTCTTGCCGGTAGGACGGACGGTCTCACCCGCGTTCTCCTGCGCCCAGACGCGCAGGCCCTCGAGCACCGCGTCGTCTGCCGCGGCGAGGAGCTCTGCATCGGTGAATCGGGGATCGAGACCGTAGCTCGCGCACATGCCGTCAGCGTAGCGCGGGGCGCCGACATCCGGGTGGGAGGGAGCGGGCAGCATCTCGGGTAGGGTCGACGGGTGCCAGAGCCTCGTCGAATCCCCGCCCCGGTGGCACTCGGAGGGGCGGTCGCGATCGGGGTCATGACGGCGATCCAGGCGCGGATCAACGGCGTGCTCGGGGTGCGCGTGGACGACGGCATCGTCGCCGGCTTCCTCTCCTTCTCCGTCGGCCTGCTGGCACTCGCGATCGTGATCGCCTGCCTCCCCTCGGCTCGACGGGGAGTGGCGCGTCTCTGGAGCGGCGTCCGACAGCGCACGATCCCCTTCTGGATGCTCCTCGGAGGCGCCTGCGGTGCACTCACCGTCTCCACCCAGGGGCTCACGGCCGGAGTCCTCGGCGTCTCGCTGTTCACGGTCGGCGTGGTGGCGGGACAGACCGTGCACGGTCTGGTGCTCGATCGCATCGGATTCGGACCGGCCGGCGTCGTCGCGGTCACGCCGGGACGTGTCCTGGGAGGTGCGCTCGCGCTCGCCGCGGTCGGCATCTCGCTGTCCGGGGACGTGCTGGCGTCAGCGCCGCTGTGGATGCTGCTCCTGCCGTTCGCGGCCGGGGTCGGCATCGCGTGGCAGGCAGCGACCAACGGACGTCTGGCCCAGCGCGCGCGCTCACCTCTGGCCGCGACCCTGATGAGCTTCGTCGCCGGAACCGTGGTCCTCGCGCTGGCGTCCGGCGTGAGCATCGCGTTCCGTGGGGCACCCGCCGCCCTCCCCGCCGAGCCGTGGCTGTACCTCGGAGGCTTCCTCGGCGCCGCCTACATCCTCCTCGGCACGTTCATCGTGGCGCAGACGGGGGTGCTGCTGATGGGCCTGGGGTCGGTGCTCGGCCAGCTGACCACGTCGGTGGTGATCGACCTGGTGTGGCCGCCCGCAGCAGGGCCGGCGCTCTGGCAGGTGCTCGCGATGGTCGTGGTCGCCGTCGCGTCTGTCGTGGTCGCGGTGCCGTGGCCTCGCCGCCGCTGAACTACTTCTTCTTCGCCTTCTTGGTTGACGGCTTCGGCATGCGCGTGACGAGCTTGCGGGCGTCGACCGTCTTGCGTCGTCCCGGTTTCTTGTGTTCGGGCTTGCCGCCGACGTAGAGCCAACCCAGGAGCTCCTCGTTCTTCCCGAGCCCGTGGGCCTTGGCGACGGCCTTGGCTCGCGTGTAGTGGCCCGTGCGCCAGATGACGCCCCACCCTGCCTCGTCGAGGAGAAGGCTCAATGTGTGGGCGACCCCGGAGGCGACGGCCTCCTGCTCCCACCGGGGTACCTTCTCGCTCTTCTGGTAGCTCGCGACGACGGCGATGAGCAGCGGGGCGCGCAGCGGCTTCGACGAGGGAGAGGAGTCGCCCTGTGCCTTCGCGATCGCCGCGCCGAGCACCTCCCGATCCGCGCCTCGCAGCTCGATCAACCGCCAAGGGCGCAGCGACGAATGATCGGCCACGCGACCGGCGGCCGCGACCAGCGTGAGCAGTTCGTCGCGGGTGGGCGCGGTGTCTTCGACCTTCGACCAGGACTGCCGTGCGCGGACGGCGTCGAGAGCGCTCACGACGCGTCGGGCGTGAAGTTCAGCGCGATGGAGTTCATGCAGTAGCGGTCGCCGGTCGGCGTCCCGAATCCGTCGGGGAAGACGTGACCGAGGTGCGACCCGCAGTTGGCGCAGCGCACCTCCGTGCGCACCATCCCGAGGCTGTCGTCCTCGATGAGCTCGACCGCGTCAGGACGGATCGACTCGTAGAAGCTCGGCCAACCGCACCCGGAGTCGAACTTCGTTCCGCTCTTGAAGAGCTCGGCGTTGCAGGCACCACAGGTGTAGAGGCCGGCGCGCTCCTCGTCGAGCAGCTCGCCCGTCCAGGCCCGTTCGGTCGCGGCCTGACGCAGCACCGCGTACTGCTCCTCACCGAGCTCCTCGCGCCATTCGTCTTCGGTCTTGTCCACGCTGTACGACATGTGTCCTCCTGAGTCGCTTCCATTCTCTCCCGGGAGACGAGGTCTCGGGTGCTCAGCGTCAGAATGGGACGATGACCGATGCCGTGCAGGACCGCTACGCACGATTCGCCCGCGACGAGGCGCCCGGACGCAGCGCCCTCTACGCCGAATGGGCCGCCGGTGTGGCGGACGACGACGAGCTCAAGGGCATCCTCCAGCGGATCCCGGAGAATCGTCGGCAGCCGCCCCTCGTGTTCGCCGTGACGCGCATGCTCGGCTCCGGACTCGTCGGGTACCCGCAGTGGAGGGACTTCGTGCTCCGCAACGCCGACGCGGTGGTCGCCGAGTGCGCGAACCGCAGCCTCCAGACCAATGAGCCCCTCCGCCTCGCGGCGCTACTGCCCGTGCTGTCGGAGATAGCCGGACCGATCGCGCTGCTCGAGGTCGGAGCGTCGGCGGGGTTGTGCCTGTACCCGGACCGCTATTCGTATCGCTTCATCGCGGCGGATGGATCGGTCAGGAGCGCCCTCGATCCTCTTGACGGACCCTCGACCGTCGTGCTGGAGAGCCGGGTCTCGGGCGCGCTGCCTCCGCTGCGGATGCCGGACGTGGTCTGGCGGGCGGGCGTCGACCTCGCGCCCCTCGATGCGGCGGATGAACGGGATCGGCGCTGGCTGCGTGGGCTCGTGTGGCCGGGAGAGGAGGGGCGGGAGGAGCGCATCGATGCCGCGCTCGAAATCGCGGCATCGGATCCGCCGCTGATCGTCGCCGGCGATGCCCTCGAGGAGATCGATGCGCTCGCCGCGGCGGCGCCGAGCGGGGCGACCCTGGTCGTCACCACGCCGGGTGTGCTGGTCCATATCCCGAGGGCCCGGAGGGAGGCGCTGGTCGCGCGCATCTCCGCTCTGGACGCCCGGTGGGTCACGATCGATCCGCCCGGTGCCCTCGATGTCTGGGAGCCGCCGGTCGAAGGCGACGACTGGCCGGGATTCGTGGTGGCGCTCGACGGACGGGTGCGCGCGGCCGCAGATCCGCTCGGGGGCTGGTGGGAGTGGCGAACGGCTTCGCTGTCTGATGCGTCCTAACCTGGACTCATGCTCGGAGATCTCACGGAGCGCGACCGCACGATCCTCGCCCTGGAGGTCGCTTGGCCACGCCATGGATCGGCCAAGGAAGAGGTCATCCGAGCTCAGCTCGGGATGAGCGCCGCCCGCTACTACCAGCTCCTCGGACGCCTGATCGAGTCGGAGGCCGCCCTGGAATACGACCCCATGCTGGTGCGGAGATTGCGCCGGATCAGGGATTCACGCGCCAGGCAGAGGTCGGCTCGGATACCGGGCTTCGTCGGCTGAAGCGACTCGAGGAAGGCTCTCGGAACGAGCAGTGCCGCGCCGGAGAACGGATTGCCAGGAAGGTGCCGCTAGCATCGAGGAGTGTCCAAGCCCTCCCGCGATCGCTTCGATGACGTTCCCCGTTCCACCGGACGGGTGGGAGCGCATCGCGCCGAAGCTCCGGGGATGAACGGCTGGGTCGTGCTGCTGTGGTCCTTCGTCGCCGCTCTGGTGCTCATCATCGCCGGCATCTTCGGATCGCTCGTGGTCATGGGACGCATCTCGCTCTTCCCCGAGGCCGCTCCCAGCGCCGTTCCCACCCCGGTGGAGACGGGCGTGGTGGACACCTCCATCTCCGTGATGATCCTCAACGGCACGCCGGAGGAAGGGCTCGACACCCAGATGCGCGACCTGCTCATCAACAACGGGTGGGCGTCGGAGAACGTCTTCGCCGGTGACAGCTCCAGCCAGGACTTCGCCACCACGACCGTGTTCTACGTCAACGACGAGGACGAACTCGCGGCGATCGGACTGGCGAACGTGCTCGGTGGAGCGGCCGTGCAGCAGAGCGACTACTACTCGGGTCAGACCGAGGAGGGCAACAAGCAGTTCACAGTGGTCATCGGCCTCGATCGATCGAGCTCAGCCGGCGAGACGCCCACCCCCTGACCTCGGCCGGTGCCGTACCTCCGGCGGCTTGCACTCGAAGGTGTCGAGTGCCAGAATGGCGTTAGCACTCTCTCACTCTGAGTGCTAAACCCAACGTCTACGTCCAGGAGGGACGAAAAAACTCATGGCAAAGATCATTGCTTTCGATGAGGAGGCCCGCCGCGGCCTCGAGCGCGGCCTGAACATCCTCGCCGACGCGGTCAAGGTCACCCTCGGCCCGCGCGGCCGCAACGTCGTTCTCGAGAAGAAGTGGGGCGCCCCCACCATCACCAACGACGGCGTCTCCATCGCCAAGGAGATCGAGCTGGACGACCCGTACGAGAAGATCGGTGCGGAGCTCGTCAAGGAGGTCGCCAAGAAGACCGACGACGTCGCGGGTGACGGCACCACGACCGCCACGGTCCTCGCTCAGGCGCTGGTCCGCGAGGGTCTGCGCAACGTCGCAGCCGGCGCCGACCCCATCTCGCTCAAGCGCGGCATCGAGAAGGCCGTCGCTGCGATCACCGAGGAGCTGCTCGCCAGCGCCAAGGAGATCGACTCGAAGGAGCAGATCGCCGCCACGGCTTCGATCTCCGCCGCTGACCCCGCCATCGGCGAACTGATCGCCGAGGCGATCGACAAGGTCGGCAAGGAGGGCGTCGTCACCGTCGAGGAGTCGCAGACGTTCGGTACCGAGCTCGAGCTCACCGAGGGCATGCGCTTCGACAAGGGCTACCTGAACCCCTACTTCGTCACGGACCCGGAGCGCCAGGAAGCGGTCTTCGAGGACCCGTACATCCTCATCGCGAACCAGAAGGTCTCCAACATCAAGGACCTGCTGCCGATCGTCGACAAGGTGATCCAGGACGGCAAGGAGCTCGTCATCATCGCCGAGGACGTCGAGGGCGAGGCTCTCGCGACGCTCGTGCTGAACAAGCTCAAGGGCATCTTCAAGTCGGTCGCCGTCAAGGCTCCGGGCTTCGGCGACCGCCGCAAGGCGCAGCTGCAGGACATCGCGATCCTCACGGGTGGCCAGGTCATCACCGAAGAGGTGGGCCTCAAGCTCGAGAACGCCACGCTCGACCTGCTGGGTCGTGCGCGCAAGGTCATCGTCACCAAGGACGAGACCACGATCGTCGAGGGTGCGGGCGAGGCCGACCAGATCGAGGGTCGCGTCACGCAGATCCGTCGCGAGATCGAGAACACCGACAGCGACTACGACCGTGAGAAGCTCCAGGAGCGCCTGGCGAAGCTCGCCGGTGGCGTGGCGGTCATCAAGGCCGGTGCCGCGACCGAGGTCGAGCTCAAGGAGCGCAAGCACCGCATCGAGGACGCCGTCCGCAACGCGAAGGCAGCCGTCGAGGAGGGCATCGTCCCCGGTGGTGGCGTCGCGCTCATCCAGTCGGGCACCAAGGCCCTCGACGCTCTCTCGCTCTCGGGCGACGAGGCGACGGGCGCGAACATCGTCCGCGTCGCGATCGAGGCTCCGCTGAAGCAGATCGCCATGAACGCCGGGCTCGAGCCGGGCGTCGTCGCGAACAAGGTGTCCGAGCTCCCCGCGGGCCAGGGCCTCAACGCAGCCACGGGCGAGTATGTCGACATGTTCGCCGCCGGCATCATCGACCCGGCCAAGGTGACCCGCTCCGCGCTGCAGAACGCAGCGTCGATCGCGGCTCTGTTCCTCACCACCGAGGCCGTCGTCGCTGACAAGCCGGAGAAGACTCCTGCTCCGATGGGCGACCCGTCGGGTGGCATGGACTTCTGATCCTGCACTCATGACAGAACGCCCCCGGCTTCGGCCGGGGGCGTTCTGCGTTCACGGCGCGTGTCAGCGGAAGAGGCTGGCGGAGTACTGATCGGCGTCCGCGTACTGGGTGGCGACGGAGCCGAGCGAGGTGCCGATCGATTCGAGGACCTGTTCCACGTGGATCTGCGCGCCCCGCCACTGCTCAGCGCAGTTCTGAAAGGCGTTGGACGCGGTGCCCGACCAGGTCGACTGCAGCTGCCGGAGCTGAGACATCAGGGTCGCAGACTCGCTCTGGAGGCGCTCGATGGTGGCGCGTGTCGCACCGTGAGCGGCGTGGACGGCTTCGGTGTCGACGGTGAAGACAGACATGGGAACTCCTTCTCGTAGGGGTTCCGAGGCTAGGCGGGGCTCGGCCGGATGAAGACGCACCAGGGGGCCGGGCACCGCGTCCTGTGCGCAACTCGGGGAACGCGACCCTCCGTGCAGTGACGTCAGGGGAGGTCGACGCGATCGAGTGGCTGCGTGTCTTCCAGGAGGTGCGCAGGCGTTGCTCGTGCCGGCGCGAGCGGAAGCGTCACGGTGAACGTCGCGCCGCCGCCCGGGGTCTCCGACACGTCGACACCGCCGTGAAGCGCCTTCAGGATGGAAGCGACGATCGCGAGTCCGAGGCCGGAGCCGCCGGTCTCCCGCGCTCGTGAGGTGTCGGCCCGCCAGAAGCGCTCGAAGATCTGCTCCCGGATCTGCGGCGGGATGCCTTCGCCGTGGTCGACGATCGCGATGCTCGCTGTGCCCGCGGCACGGTCGGAGTCGACGACGATCTCGATGGGGCCGTCCTCAGGGGAGAACCGACGCGCGTTGCCCAGCAGGTTCGTCACCACCTGGCGCACCTTGTTCTCTTCGCCGAGCACGATCGGGGGAGTGCGCACAGGGAGGTCCGGAACCTCGGTGAAGTCGATCACCGGAGCCTTCTCCTGCTGACGGGACCGGCGGCGAAGGCGGGAGAGCGTGGCGCGGGAAAGCCCGCGGGGGGTCGGCTGCTCGAGAGGTTGAAGGGGCGGGATCTCATGCAGGGGGATCACGGTCTTGCTGTCGGCCGTCCGGTCGATCACCGTGACGGTCCTACCGGGGGCAGCGGCACGGAGGTCGAGCGCTGCATCCCGCGCGATCGGGCGGAGATCGAGCGGCACGATCTCGGGCTCGCGCTCCTCGTCCAGCCGCGCGAGCGCAAGCAGGTCCTCCACCAGGACGCCCATCCTGATGGCCTCCTTCTCGATGCGCTCCATGGCCCGAGCGGTGTCCTCCTCGCCCTTGATGGCACCCATCCGGTAGAGCTCCGCGTAGCCCCGCACGCTCACCAGCGGGGTGCGCAGCTCGTGGCTCGCATCCCCGATGAATCGCCGCATGTGCTGTACGGTACGGTCCCGTTGCGCGAGTGAGGCGTCGACACGGTCGAGCATCGTGTTGATGGCGGTGTTGAGGCGACCGACCTCCGTCGTCGGTTCGAGGTCGGTCAGCCGCTGACGGAAGTCGCCGGCGGCGATCGACATGGCCGTGGCCTCGACCTGACCCAGACGGCGGAACGTGAGCGTGACGAGCCCGCGGGTGAGGAGCGCGGCGATCAGGATGGTGATCAGGGCGATCGTGATGTAGATGCCGAAGTACTGACTGATGATGCGATCGGCGGGCGCGAGGGGGAGGGCCACCAGCTGGATGCGCAGGACCCCGCCCTCCGAAGGGACGACGGCGACCGCGGCGTGGAACAGCTCCCCGTCGGCTCCGGTCATCTCGAGCGGGATCTGATCCGTGTTGGCCGTCGCCTTGGCGAGCGAGTACTCGGACGGGAAGAGGGGAGCCTGGCCCGAGGTGCCGCGAGCGGTCGCACGCAGTTCGCCCGTCGCATCGTAGATCGCGAAGGAGAAGTCGCGCGGCTGCTCGTCGCGCGGGCTGTACGTGGTGACGCCGTCGACCGTCACCGAGTCGAAGTAGCGCTCGACCAGATCGCTCGACACCAGAGCGGGCAGCTGCGCGTCGATGTTCGCGACCAGGGCGTTGCGCAGGATCGGCACGGTGCCGATGCCGGCGATGAGCAGTCCGAGCGCGAGCACCGCGACGGTGACGCCGGTGACCTTCGCGCGAAGACTGATGCGCCGCCACCAGCTGGTGACCGCATCGGGCTTGTGCGCCATGCGGTCCTCCTCGGTGCGGCGACACCACCGTGGGACGGTGGCGGTGATGGTGCGGTGGTCGTCAGACCGTCTTGCCGACCTTCAGCATGTATCCGAAGCCGCGCTTGGTCTGGATGAGCGACTCCTCGGTGTGCGGATCGATCTTGCGGCGCAGGTACGAGATGTAGCTCTCCACGATGCCGGCGTCGCCGTTGAAGTCGTACTCCCACACGTGGTCGAGGATCTGCGCCTTCGACAGCACGCGGTTCGGGTTGAGCATCAGGTAGCGGAGCAGCTTGAACTCGGTCGGGCTCAACTCGATCGGTTCCTTGCCGACGTGGACGTCGTGCGTGTCCTGGTCCATGGACAGCTCGCCGGCGCGGATGATCGACTCCTCGTCGGCCTGCATCGTGCGGCGGAGGATAGCCTGTGCCCTGGCCACGATCTCGTCGAGGCTGAAGGGCTTCGTGACATAGTCGTCCCCGCCCGCGTTGAGACCCTCGATCTTGTCGTCGGTGCCGTCCTTGGCGGTCAGGAACAGGATCGGCGCGGTGAACCCGGCGCCACGGAGACGCTTCGTCACGCTGAAGCCGTTCATGTCGGGCAGCATGACGTCCAGGATGATCAGGTCCGGCTCCTCTTCGAGGACGGCCGAGATCGTCGCGGCGCCGTTGGCGACCGTCTTCACCTGGAATCCGGCGAAGCTGAGACCCGTGGAGAGCAGGTCACGGATGTTGGGTTCGTCGTCGACGACCAGGATGCGCGGAGCAGTCATGTCCCCATTATGGTGACTCCGGCCATGTGGATGCTGACTATTGTGCGGAACGGCGTCGACTCGCGCGTTCGCGCCAGCCTTCGTGAGCCGTGTATCGGCATCGGGGAACGGGATCGTCCCGCGGTCGGATGCGTCGCATAGCCGGACCCGGGAGGATCGAGGTATGAGCTCTCGCGAGGACGACGTCGCCGCCCCGGAAACTCCCGCCGCACGGGCCGATCGCCCCGACGGGGAGGAACTCGCATACCATCGGCTGGCGCACCTGCGGCCACGGTATCGCTGGTGGCGCATGCTGCTCACGGGGCTCGTCGGCATCGCTCTCTATGTCGTGATCCTGCTGATCGTGATCGTGCCTCTCGCGATCATGTCGATGTTCATCCCCGGGTGGCGCGTCGAATCAGAGGTGCTCCTCAGCACCACGCAGTTCTTCGATCTCGATCGGCCCTGGCTGCTCGTCGCGCTGGTTCTTCCCCTGATCCTGATGATCCCGGCGCTGCTGCTGGCGTCACGCCTCATCGAAGGGCGCGGGGTGGGACTGCTGTCCTCCGTGACCGGGCGCCTTCGCATGGCATGGCTCGGGAAGAGCCTGCTGCTGGCCCTGGCGGTGTTCCTCGTCTATTTCGCCGTCGTGTTGGGCTGGTCGGCGCTGAGCGGCGACGCGGTGACCGCCGATTTCTCCCACCCCCGGCTGTGGACGATGGTGCTGCTGGTCCTGCTGCTGATCCCGTTGCAGGCTGCCGCCGAAGAGTATGTCTTCCGCGGGTACCTGATGCAGTTGGTCGGTGGCTGGCTACGCCATCCTGCCTTCGCCATCCTCCTGCCCGTGCCGATCTTCGTCCTCGGTCATGGGTACGACGTGTGGGGTGCGGCCAGCGTCGGGATGTTCGCGATCGTCGCCGCATGGCTGACCTGGCGAACGGGGGGCCTCGAGGCGGCGATCTCGCTGCACATCGTGAACAACGTGCTCATCTTCCTGCTCGGCTCCGTCACGCTCGTCGATGCCAACGCGACCTCGGGAACGGCTGTCGATCTGTTCGCCTCGGCACTCGCGATGGTGATCTACGCCGTGCTCGCCGACCGATGGGCTGCGCGACTCGGGATCGCGCGGACAGCGTGGCGCGCGACTCCGGTGCGCGCGTCAGAGACCCATCAGCCGTCAGGGACCCATCAGCCGTCGGGGACCCACCAGCTGGGTGCGGTGCTCCACGGACGCGTCGCACGCGGGTGACAGGGGAGCGTCAGGCGGCGATCGCGTCGGAGTCCATGATCGTGTAGCTGTACCCCTGCTCGGCGAGGAAGCGCTGACGGTTCTGGGCGTAGTCCTGGTCGATCGTGTCGCGGGCCACGAGGGTGTAGAAACTCGCGGTGTGCCCCGACTGCTTCGGACGCAGCAGACGGCCCAGACGCTGGGCCTCCTCCTGACGCGATCCGAACGATCCGGACACCTGGATGGCGACCGATGCCTCTGGCAGGTCGATCGAGAAGTTCGCGACTTTGGAGACCACGAGTAGCGAGATGTCACCCTCCCGGAACGCGCGGTACAGCTCTTCGCGCTCATCGACCGGGGTCGCACCCGTGATCTGCGGGGCGTTCAACGCCTCGGACAACGATTCGAGCTGGTCGAGGTACTGCCCGATCACGAGGATGCGCTCGCCCTCGTGCTTGGCGATGAGCTCGCGCACGGCTGCGACCTTCGCCGGCGCGGAGGCCGCCAGGCGATAGCGCTCGTCGTCGGTCGCGGCGGCGTACTCCAGACGGTCGCTCGGCGGCAGATCGACCCGCACCTCGTAGCAGGCGGCGGGCGAGATGAAGCCTTGCGCCTCGATCTGCTTCCAGGGGGCGTCGAAGCGCTTCGGCCCGATCAGGCTGAACACATCGCCTTCGCGACCGTCTTCACGCACCAGGGTGGCGGTGAGGCCGATGCGACGACGCGCCTGCAGGTCGGCGGTGAGCTTGAACACGGGGGCGGGAAGGAGGTGGACCTCGTCGTACACGATGAGGCCCCAGTCGAGGGCGTCGAGCAGTGCGAGGTGCGCGTACTCGCCCTTCCGCTTCGCCGTGAGGATCTGATAGGTGGCGATCGTGACGGGCTTGACCTCCTTGGCCTGCCCGGAGTACTCGCCGATCTCCTCGGGGGTGAGGCTGGTGCGCTTGAGCAGCTCGTCGCGCCACTGCCGTGCCGAGACGGTGTTCGTCACGAGGATGAGGGTCGTCGTCTTGGTCGCTGCCATCGCTCCGGCACCGACGATCGTCTTGCCGGCGCCGCAGGGGAGCACGACCACGCCCGAGCCGTCCTTCGAGAACGCGTCGACGGCATCCTGCTGGTAGGGGCGGATGTGCCAGCCGTCCTCGGCGAGGTCGATCTCGTGGGGAGTTCCCGGGGTGTAGCCCGCCAGGTCTTCCGCCGGCCAGCCGATCTTCAGAAGCTCCTGCTTGATCTGGCCGCGTGCCCATGCGTCGATGACGAAGGTCTCGGGGGTCGGGTGCCCGATGAGAAGGGGCTGGATGCGCTTGTTGTTCGCGACCTGTGCCAGCACGGCGGGATCGGAGGAGCGCAGGATCAGGGTGCCCTCGTCGTCGCGCTCGATCACCAGCCGGCCGTAGCGGTTCACCGTCTCCCGCAGGTCGACCGCGACGGACGGCGGGACCGGGAAGCGGGACCAGCGATCGAGCGTCTCGAGCATGTCCTCTGCGGTGTGCCCTGCGGCGCGGGCGTTCCACAGACCGAGCCGCGTGATGCGGTAGGTGTGGATGTGCTCGGGAGCGCGTTCCAGCTCGGCGAAGATCGCCAGTTCGTGGCGGGCGCTCTCGGCATCGGCGTGGGCGACTTCGAGCAGCACGGTGCGATCGCTCTGGACGATCAAGGGGCCATCAGACATAGCTGACCAGTTTAGCGGTCGCCCGATGCGCAGGGCCTCATGGGGCGACGATCGTCGCTGTGAGGATGCTCGAAACCGGCAGCGTGCGTTCGACGTCCGCTGCGCGGTCTCGTCCACGGAGTCTGCCTCCACCGAGGCCCGTCGCCTCCAGGAGCAGGTCCCTGGTCGACCCGTCCGGCATCCCGACGGTGACCTTGAGGACGGACTTCGCCCGCACCGCAGCTTCGAGTTCGCGATCGAGCCATGCCGCATCGGCGTCAGGCCCCTGGTGTGAGCGCAGGCGCGCGATCAGAGGAGCCAGTCCGGAGGAGTCGTCGGTCGACGCCGGAGCCGGCGGCGCTGGGTGTCGTTCTCTGACCAGGAGAGCGCCGTCGGAGCCGACGAGTGTCGCCGGGTATCGCGCATCGGTGAGCGCCCAGTACACGGTGTCGCGACCGACGCGGGTCGTCAACGAGTCGACGTGCGCAGTGAGACCGAGTGGGCGCAGCGTCTGATCGACGGTCATCGCCTGGAGGAGATGGCTGTCGGCGCTCTCGATGCGCGTGCGGCCTGTCTCGTCGTCGGTCGAGACGCGGACCAGGCCGTGTCGCTGGGCGGTCTGGGTGAGGAGGTAGCTGAGGGGCTGCGGGATGCCCGTGAGCGAGACGGAGGAGAGGAAATCGAGGATCGACTGCTCCGTCTCGCCGACGACGAAGGCGTGCGCCACGGATTCGGCGGTGAAGCGGTAGGACGATGCCTGCGCGGCGGACTCGCGGACGGCGATGGTGCGCAAGCGCACGTCGAGCGCGGGCTCCAGCGGGCCGGGTGCGATCGCCGTCAGATCGTTCTGCAGGAAGATGCGATCGACCTCGGCGGGCAGCAGGGCCACGAGTGCGCCGGCATCCGCGGGACCTCCGCTTCGCAGGCTCACCGCCCACTCCGGTTCGGTCCCATCCTCCGCGATCAGTCCGAGAAGCGCTGCCCCCTCCTGCATACCCCGAGAACGATCGGGCCACGCGGGGTCCCACGGATGGGCGAGAGGCCACAGCTGAGGGGGGATCCAGCCACCGGTCTGGGAACGGACGCCGCGGGGGAGAGCGTCGCGGAACGCCGTCGCGAGGACGGTCCAACGATCCGCCGCGGACGAGCGCAGCCAGCTCTCGGCGGAGAGGCTCGACCGCAGCCGCCGGTCGGTCGACACGGCGAGGCCCGCCTGGAGGGCGATCGCCGCGAGAGCGTCGACGATCTCCGCGGGCACTCCGGCCTCGGCGAGCTGGCGCTTCTCGCCGGCGCTCACACCGCCGCCGGTCAGGAGGGCGAAGGGACTCTCCCGCGCGATCAGCAGCACGTCGGCGAGCACAGCGACCGTCGTGAAGGCGCGCTCGGCGGCATGGGCTGCCGCGGATGCAGATGCAGGAGCGACGGTGGGGACCGGGGTCGTCGGAGGGGCTGAGCGGCCTGCGAGGGCGGCCGTGACCGGCGGATACGGCGACCCATCGGGCCGCAGCAGCGCGAGTGCTGTCAGCGCCTCTCGTTCGGGCCCGGCGTCCCCTCCGGAAGCCGCCGTGAGGAGCGCGGTCGCCTCGATCGCGGTCAGCGACGGGAGGACGCGGGAGATCGAAGCGGGGTCCAGGAGCGCTTCCGCGGCATCGAAGAAGTCCTGCCACGGGGCGTCAGAGCGCACCCCACGCGCGGCGAGGAGTCTGCAGAGCTCATCGTCGCTCGCCGCAGCCAGCCAATCCGCCAGCGGTCGCGCGTGAGTGCTCATGGCCGATGCCTCATGAACGCGAAGACGCGCGGCCCTTCCGGATGAAGCTCATCGTGAGGAGCGCGATGATCATGAGGAAAGCGACGGGCAGGCCCCAGTAGGGGATCGCCGCGACGATCGGCCAGAGGCCCTCGCCGAACGCGGTCTGATCCATCCCGAGCGCGGTCCCGATGATGATCGCGAAGAAACAGACCACCGATGCTGCCGCGATTCCGAGCGCGGTGAACGCCAGGATGCGATCCAGCCGCCGGATGGGAACCTCCGGTTCGGAATTCTTCGTGCTCATCCGCTCCAGCCTACTCGCACCGCGGCCTTCGGCTTCGCGCGCGTCGTGACCGGTAGGCTGGGGGCACGCGCATGAGCGCGCCCACTGTTCTGCACGACGATCCCAGCGAGGTTCTCCCATGCCCACCGGCAAGGTCAGGTTCTACGACGAAGACAAGGGTTTCGGCTTCATCGCCAGCGATGACGGCCAGGATGTCTTCCTGCACGCCTCCGCGATGCCGGCCGGCACCGCGGTGAAGGCCGGTGCGCGCGTGGAGTTCGGCGTGGCCGACGGCAAGCGCGGGCTGCAGGCACTGTCGGTGCGCGTGCTCGAGGCGCCTCCGAGCCTCTCCAAGGCCAAGCGCAAGCCGGCCGACGACATGGCGATCATCGTCGAGGACCTCGTGAAGCTCCTCGACGGCATCGGCGGAGACCTCCGCCGCGGTCGCTACCCCTCCTCCGGTCAGGGCCGCAAGATCGCGGCCGTCCTGCGTAAGGTCGCTGATGACCTCGAAGCCTGACGCCGACGCGCGTCTCTTGGACGCCCACGATCTCGCGCTCGCCGCGCTGGCCGAGATCACCCCGGCGTCCACCGTCGGCCCCGCCGCCGGATACCTCGCGGAGGAGGACGGGTCGGTCTCGTTGCGCTTCGAGAACCGGCTGGCCGGCTACCCGGGGTGGTACTGGACGGTGACCGTCGCCCGCGTCGAGGATGAGGAGCCGACGGTGCTCGAGGTCGAGCTCCTTCCCGGCGATGGCGCCCTGCTGGCTCCGGAGTGGGTTCCGTGGGCCGAGCGCCTGGCCGAGTACCGCGCGCACCAGGTCGAGCTCGCTGAAGCGGCCGCGGCTGCCGGCGACGACGTGGTGACGGACGACGGCGGACTCGAGGACGACGAAGACGGCGGGCTCGACGACGACGACCTCGACGACGACGATGATGACGACGTCGAGGTGGACATCCTCCACGCCGGCGACGTGGACGGTGTGGACATCGACGAACTCGACGAGGGCGCTGTCGACGACGAGTCCGTCGCGTCGGAAGAGGATGAGTCCGAGGACGACGACGCCGACGCCCTCGATGAGGACGCCGGCGAGGTCGACGAGGAGGAGTGACCCCGGGCGCTCAGCCGCCCAGGTTCTCCAGCACGTATTCGATCGACCGGGTCAGCTGACGCACGTCGTCCGGTTCGATCGAGACGAAGGTCGCCACCCGCAGCTGGTTGCGCCCGAGCTTGCGGTACGGCTCCGTGTCGACGATGCCGTTCGCCCGTAGTGCCTTAGCGATCGCTGCCGCGTCGATGCTGTCGTCGAAGTCGATCGTCGCGACCACGGGGGAGCGGTGCGCCGCGTCCGCCACGAACGGCGTGGCGATGGACGAGGCTTCGGCCCAGTCGTAGAGGACGGCGGACGACTCGGACGTGCGCGCCGCCGCCCATGTGAGGCCACCGTTGTCGAGGATCCAGCGAAGCTGGCTGTCGAGCAGGTGCAGGGTGGTGAGCGCCGGGGTGTTCAGCGTCTGGTTCAGCCGCGAGTTGTCGACCGCGTTCTTCAGGCTGAGGAACTCGGGGATGTAACGACCCGAGGCGGCGATGCGCTCGATGCGCTCCACGGCAGCGGGCGAGACGGCGGCGAACCACAGACCGCCGTCGGAGCCCAGGTTCTTCTGCGGCGCGAAGTAGTAGACGTCGGCCTGAGCGGCGTCGAAGTCGATACCGCCGGCGGCGCTCGTCGCGTCGATGACGGTCAGCGCGCCTTCAGCGGCGATGCGTCGGATCGGGGCCGCGACGCCGGTCGAGGTCTCGTTGTGCGGCCAGGCGTAGACGTCGACACCCTCCACGGTCTCTGCAACGGTCAGCGAACCGGGCTCGGCCTTGCGCACATCGGGGGCTTCGAGCCAGGGAGCGCCGGCGGCGGCGGCGAACTTCCCGCCGAACTCGCCGAAGACGAGGTTCTGGCTGCGCTTCTCGATCAGTCCGAAGGCCGCCGCGTCCCAGAAAGCGGTCGAGCCGCCGTTGCCCAGGACGATCTCGTATCCCTCCGGCAGGCGGAACAGAGCCGCGAGCTGCTCGCGGACGCTGCCCACGAGGTTCTTCACGGGTGCCTGACGGTGGGATGTGCCCAGGATCGAGGCTCCCGACGAGAGCAGCGCCTCGAGCTGCGCAGGGCGCACCTTGGAGGGACCGCAGCCGAAGCGGCCGTCGACGGGCAGGAGGTCACGGGGAATCTCGATCGCCATGCGTCGATTCTAGGGGGCGCTCGGCGTGCCGCAGGACTGCTCGCGAGTCCGATGTCGCCGCGGGAATGTAGGCTTGCCTAAGAACCTCGGAGGGCCCGCACATGACCGATCTGATCGACACCACGGAGATGTATCTCCGCACCATCCTCGAACTCGAGGAGGAGAACATCGTTCCGCTGCGCGCGCGCATCTCCGAGCGTCTCGGCCACTCCGGCCCGACGGTCTCGCAGACGGTCGGGCGCATGGAGCGAGACGGTCTCGTGATCGTCTCGGAAGACCGCACACTCGAGCTCACCGACGCCGGTCGGCGCAAGGCGGTCGACGTGATGCGCAAGCACCGTCTCGCCGAGCGCCTGCTCTCCGACGTGATCGGACTCGACTGGGCCTTCGTGCACGAAGAGGCGTGCCGCTGGGAACACGTCATGAGCGAGCAGGTCGAGCGTCGCCTCGTCGAGCTGCTCGGACATCCGACGGAGTCGCCGTACGGCAACCCCATCCCCGGACTCGATCAGCTCGGCGATCTGCCGGCGCGCACCTTCGACGAAGGCGTCATCGGACTCGTCCAGCGCCTGAACGCCGCCGGCGAGCCCGTCGAAGGCACGGTGCGTCGTCTCGCCGAGCCGGCTCAGGTCGACCCTGAGCTGCTCGAGCAGCTGCGCGATGCCGGAGTCGTTCCCGGAGCGCACGGTGACTTCCGCTTCAGCGAGGGCTACGTCCTCATCCAGATGGACGGCAAGGACGATGGACTCGAGCTTCCCGTCGAGCTGGCCTCGCACATCTTCCTGGTCGGCGAACCGGCCTGATCCCGCGAGAATTCGCGGGTGCGATCGGCGTGGAAGGAGAGCGGCGTCGCCCTCTCCGAGAATTGCCAGTTTCCCAGGGTGACATGATCGTTATCTTCCGGTAACCTCGGTCAGGTCGCCAGCGAAGAAGCCCGCTGGAGATGAACCCGCTGAAGATCGCCTTCCAGGCTCGTCGTCTTCACGGCAAGAACGCACAAAGTACCCGAGCTACATTCGTGCCACGAGAGCAGAGTGCCGACGAGCCAGCGCTGACCCGAACAGCGTGAGGGCCCAGGAGGACCAAGTTTTGGCCGCAGACATCGAATCGCCCGCGAAGAAGACATCTGAAGAAGCAGTACCCGCCCGCCGCACCGGCGCGCGAATGAGTGCTCGAAAGGCCGTCAAGCCTCTTCGATCCATCGCCATCTTCGGGGCGGTCGGTGCGCTGGTCGCCGGCATCGCTCTGCCCGCGTTCGCCTCGTCGAAGCCGAGCGAAGCAGCGCCCACGACTCTCCAGCAGCTCGCCGCCGTCGATGCGCAGTCGCTCGTCGTCGCCTCGCAGGCGACTGCTGCTCCGCTCGCGCGCGGCACGTTCAGCGCGACCACGCCCGAGGAGATCGAGAAGAAGAAGGCAGAAGAGGCTGCTGCCGCCCGTGCAGCCGCTGCTGCCGCGACCGCCTCCGCGGCCGGCACCTCCTCCTCGCGCTTCAACACCGCGGGCTACGCGCTCACGTCGCCCGGCTCGGGCGAGGTGCGCTATCCGCTCCCCATGGGATCCTGGAACGTCAGCCGCACGGTCGGCGGTGGCCACAACGGTGCAGACATGCTCGCTCCGGCCGGCACGCCGATCTACGCCGCTGCTGCCGGAGTGGTCCGCGCATCGGCCGAGAGTATCGGCGGCTACGGTGTGGCGGTCATGCTCGACAGCGTGGTCGGTGGACAGCGTCTGCAGACCACCTATGGTCACATGCTCTACGGCTCGCGTCAGGTTCAGGTCGGGCAGTCGGTGTCGGCAGGACAGCTGATCGGCTACGTCGGCAGCACCGGTCGCTCCACCGCGAACCACCTCCACTTCGAGGTCTGGATCAACGGCGGGCTCGTCGAGCCGATGTCGTGGCTGTCGGTCAACGCCGGCTGATTTCCAGACACGCTCCGCTCCATTCACCTCCCGTTTCGCCCTGCACCCAGGGAGATGGGTTAGCCTGATCCCGTTGTCGTACAGGTGGGAGAGGCTGATGGAGCGAATACCGAGCATCCGAACCATGGATGCCCTCGGTCGTCACGTCCTTCTGCATAGCCCGCAGGGATGCCACGGCGCTGCCGTGCGCGAAAGGCGCTGTCTCTAGACGGCGCCTTTTTTCGTCCTCGCGATCGATCTGCCTCCTGCGCGACCTCGTGTGAGTCGAGAGTGCCGGGAAGCCGTCCCGGCGGATCGAGAGGATGACGAATGCGCACACTGGTCCTGAATGCCGGATACGAGCCGCTGGCGATCGTGTCGTTCAAACGCGCCCTGGTGCTCGTGATGAACGACAAAGCCACCGTGATCGAACGCGTCGAGGAAGACCCCGTCTGGGGCTCGCACGGCGTCTACGACCGCCCTGCGGTCATCATCCTGGCGCGCTACGTGCGCGTCCCCACCAGCAGACGCGTGCCCGTCACCCGGCGCGGCGTGCTCCGTCGTGACGATCACCGGTGCGGCTACTGCGGGAAGTCGGCCTCCACGATCGACCACATCCTGCCCCGTTCTCGCGGAGGAGCTGATTCCTGGGAGAACCTCGTCGCGTGCTGCTTGCGGTGCAACAACGTGAAGAGCGATCGTACGCCTCAGGAGATGCGCTGGCAGTTGCGCTTCACCCCTCGACCCCCGCACGGCACCGCCTGGACGGTGCGCGGGACGGAACGCAGCGACCCGCGGTGGGAGCCGTATCTCGCGCTGGCGGCGTGACGAGGGCGGCACGACATGCAGAAGGGGAGCCGTCGCCAGGACGGCTCCCCTTCTGCATGTCGTGCCCGCGACAGGATTCGAACCTGCGACCTGCCCTTTAGGAGAGGGCTGCTCTATCCCCTGAGCTACGAGGGCGTGCATCCAGTCTAAGCGACCGGATGCACGCCGCTGCGTCTCCGTCGTCCCCGCTGTGGTTCAGTCTTCTCCGCGACGCCACAGCTTCGACGGCCACCAGATCGCCTTGCCGATGTCGTAGGTCAGTGCAGGGACCAGCAGGGAGCGCACCACGAACGTGTCGAGGAGCACGCCGAAGGCGACGATGAAGGCGAGCTGCACCAGGAACAGGATCGGGATCACCGACAGCCCGGCGAAGGTGGCCGCGAGCACGAGGCCGGCCGAAGTGATCACCCCACCCGTGATCGAGAGCCCTCGCAGGATGCCCTCCCGCGTCCCGTGCGCCTTCGACTCCTCACGGACTCTGGTCATCAGGAAGATGTTGTAGTCGATGCCGAGCGCCACCAGGAAGACGAATCCGAACAGCGGGACGGCAGGGTCGGCGCCCGGGAACTGGAAGATCCCGTTGAAGACGAGCGCCGAGACTCCCATCGCCGTGCCGAAGGACAGCACCGTGGTGAGGATCAGCAGCACCGGCGCGAGGATCGAGCGCAGCAGCAGCATCAGGATCAGCATGATCACGACGAGGATGACGGGAATGATGAGGTTCCTGTCGTGGATCGATGCGTCGTTGGTGTCGATCGAGGTCGCCGTGACACCGCCGACCAGCGCATCCATGGCATCGAGGTCTTCGCGAAGCTCTCGCACGGTCGAGGCCGCGGCCTCGGAATCCGCCGCATCGGTCAGGGTGCCCTGAAGCAGGACATCGCCCTTCACGGTGGTCGGTTCCGGGGCGGGCGTGCCGGGAGGGCCGACGGCCGTGATGCCGTCTTCCGTCACGGGTGCCGAACCACTCGGGGAATCGGCCGCGGTGACCGTGACGCCATCGACGCCGTCGTTGGCGAGGAGCACATCGGCCGCGTCCTGCAGCTGACCCTCCTTCACGACGACGTACACGGGGCTTCCGGATCCGCCGGGGAAGTGCTCACCCAGGGCCACCTGGCCGTCGCGCGCTTCGGACGCGCCGAGCACCAGATCCGACTGCGATACGCCGTCGGCGTCGAGCTGCGTGATTCCCGCCGCCCCCGCGAGCAGCACGAGCGTCGTCACGATCCAGATGACCCGAGGGCGGCGCTTGATGAGGCCGGCGAGCCGCGCCCACAGGCCCGTGGTGCGCATGCCGTGCTCAGCGGCCACAACCTCGGGTTCGAAGCGTGGGCGCCGCGGCCAGAACACGGCGCGACCGAAGAGCAACAGCAGCGACGGGAGCAGCGTCAGCGCCGAGAGCATCGCGAACACGATGCCGATCGCCGCGACCGGTCCCAGAGTGCTGTTGGATTTGAGGTCGCTGAGCAGCAGGCACAGCAGGCCGGCGATCACGGTGCCGCCTGAGGCGACGATCGGCTCCACCGAGCCCTTCCACGCCGCCATCACCGCGGTGCCCTTGTCCTGAGCGACGCGCAGTTCCTCCCGGAAGCGAGCGACGAACAGCAGGGCGTAGTCGGTGGCGGCGCCGATCACGAGGATGAACAGGATCCCCTGGGTCTGGCCGCTGAGGAGCAGCACCTCGAACTTCGCAAGCCACCAGACGACCAACAGCGCGACGCAGAGCGCGAAGAGGCTGGTGGACAACACGACGAGAGGAAGCAGGAACGACCGGTAGACCAGCACCAGGATCACGAGAACGGCAAGGAGCGCGACACCGAGCAGGAGTCCGTCGATACCGGCGAAACCGGCCACCAGGTCGGCGCTGAAACCGGCGGGTCCCGTGATGTAGACGGTGACCCCCTCCGGCACGGCGGCGCGCAGCTCGTCGCCCAGGGCCGTCGTCACATCCGCGAGCTCGGCGTCGGAGTCGATCGGGATGAACGCCTGCACCGCGCGTCCGTCGTCGGAGGGGAGCGCGGGAGAGACGTCGCCGCCGACGCCCTCGACCGTCGGCGCATCCGCGACGGCGGCGGAGATGGCATCGAGCTCGGCAGAGGTCAGCTCGTCGTCGGCGGTGAACACGGCGATGGCCGGGATCGAGTCGCTGTCGCTGAATTCGCCGAGAAGCTTCTGTACCTGCGTCGCATCCGCCGATTCCGGGAGATACGTCGTCTGCTCGTTGGACGACACCTCGTCGACCTTGCCGAACAGCGGTCCGCCCAGCGACGCGCCCACCAGCCACACGAGGATCAGGGCGACGGGGAGGAAGACGCGCACCCAGGAGTGCCGTCGAGTGCGCTCTCTCGGCGGCGGGGTCTGCGCGGTGTCGGGGCGGGACATCGGGGGTCCTTTCGGGGGTGCTTCGGAACGGGCGGTCAGGAGATCCAGGCGAGGATGAGGATCATCGTCGCGAGGAAGCCGGCGAAGTAGTTGAGGGCGATGAAGCGTCGCCAGGCGCGGTTCGTGGAGGCGGAAGTCGCGTCCGTCACGTTCCACCACGGTGCTGCATTCACCACATAGGGCAACGCGAGGACGGCAGCGAGCGGGCCGGGCCACGGAGTCCACAGCATGGCCGTGCCTGCGATCACCCACAGCGCGAGCGACAGGCGTACGGTCGCCCGTGCACCGATGACCGTGGCGATCGAAGAGATGCCGCCCGCCCGGTCGGGGCCGATGTCCTGCACGGCGCCGAAGGCATGGGCGGCCATCCCCCAGAGGAAGAACGCGCCGAGCGTGACGACGGTTCCCGTCGTCGCCGACGCTCCGGCCAGGGCGAGGCCGACGATCGCGGGACTGACGAAATGTGTGCTGGAGGTGACGGAATCGAGGAACGGGCGCTCCTTGAATCGGAGGAACGGCGCGGAGTATGCGATGACCGCGAAGACGCTCACCGCAAGCCAGGCCGTCGAGGCCGGGTTCCCGACGATCACGAGGTAGACGAGGAAGGGGATGTTCGTCGCCGCAGCCGCCCACAGGGTCGCTCGATGGATGCGGGGTGCGAGCAGTGCTCCCTCGATGCCTCCCTTGCGCGGGTTCGCCAGATCGGAGGCGTAGTCGAACACGTCGTTGATCCCGTACATCGCGAGGTTGTAGGGGATGAGGAAGTACAGGGTGCCGAGCACGAGGGTGAGGTCGATGTCGCGCGTGCTCAGGAGGTAGGCGGCCGCGAACGGGAAAGCCGTGTTGATCCAACTGATCGGACGCGACGACAGCACGATCTGGGCGATGTCCCGTGCGATGCCGTTCGACGGCGCGGTGGCTCCGCTCAACGTCGTTCCTCCTCATCTGTCGGTGTCCGCCCGCGGGACCGCCGAAGGGCGCGCATCGCGGTCCACGCGGCCGGAAGGAGCAGAGCACCTGCGAGCGGGTAGGCGAAGTCCTCGATCGGCGCGAGCCCGACGTGCACTCCGAGCAGCGGATCCTGGGCGTAGTGGAACAGCCCGCTCGCGATCATCACGGTGTCGAACGCGGCGGTGAGGAGGAAGAGCACGAGGACGGTCAGGAGCACGGATGCGGGGCGTGGTCCGCGACCGCGGGACGCGAGCACGAGCGCCGCGCCGGCAACTGCGGAACCGGCGACGAACCAGGCGGAGAGCTGGAGGTAGGTCATCATCGCTCCCTCTGTGCCCTTGTGCGTGCACGGAGTCGGACGAGCACACGCGTCGTCCCGGTGTAGATGATCATGGTGCAGACGACGAGGAACAGCAGGAAGACGGGTTCCTCGATGGGCAGCTCGGGAGCGAGCACCAAGCCCGTCGCGATCGCTCCGTCGCCGCGGAAGAAGATCCCGTTCGCGATCCCGGCCACGTCCCACACGAGGAAGAACACGAGGCCGAGGGCCGTCACGACGGCAGCGGAGACCGCGTCGCGCCAGAAGAAGAGCCGGAACCGCCAGTCCAGCAGCAGCATGCAGCCCAGCGACACCAGGAGGGCCGCCAGATACACCGCACCCATCAGGACGCCTCCGTCCCGACGGGGGAGTGTGCGGGAACGGGGAGCGGCCCCGGCGAGTGGTCGCCCCTGATGCGTTTGAGGACGACCTCCGCGCTGATCAGACACATCGGAACCCCCACGCCCGGTGCCGTCGTGGCGCCGGCGTAGAACAGACCCTGCACGCGCTTGGATGCGTTCTGGGCGCGGAACATCGCACTCTGCGAGAGGATGTGGGCCGGGCCCAGCATCCCGCCGCGCCAGGAGTGATAGTCGTCACGGAAGTCCGCGGGCCCTGTCGTCTGCCGCACGACGATCCGCTCCCGCAGGTCGGGGATGCCCGCCCAGGTCGCCACCTGATCGATCGCCGCGTCGGCCGCGCGCTCGACCGCAGGGGATCCGTGTCCGTCGGCCCCACCGTTGCCGAGATCGACGTCGGCGGGCACCGGGATCAGGACGAACAGGTTCTCATGGTCGGCGGGAGCGACGTCGGGGTCGGTCGCGCTCGGCCGGCAGACGTAGATCGATGCCGGGTCCGGCACCGTCGGGGTGGAGCCGAAGATCGCGTCGAAGTTCGCGTCCCAATCGTCGGTGAAGAACAGCGAATGGTGGGGGAGCTCGGGCAGCGCGCCGCGTACGCCCAGCATCACGAGGATCCCGCCGGGTCCGCTGGTACGTCGCGCCCACCACGATTCCGGATAGGTCTGCAGCGAGGCAGGGAGCAGGGCGGTCTCGGTATGGTGCAGATCGGCTGCTGAGACCACCACGTCGGCGCTCTCGACGTGGGAGGCACCGGACTCGTCGAGCCAGCCGACGCCGGTCACGTGCGTGCCGTCGGCACCGTCCTGCGTGCGGATCCCGGTCACCTGCGCCTCGGTCACGATCCGTGCTCCCGCATCGCGTGCGAGTGCCTCGATCCGTTCGACCACGCGCCAGAATCCGCCCTGCGGGTAGCTGACGCCCTGATCGAGGTCGAGCGCACTCATGAGGTGGTACATCGCGGGAGCGCTTCGGGGATCGGTTCCGAGGAACACCGCGGGGTAGCCCAGGATCTGGCGCACGACAGGGTGGTCGAAGCGCCGCGCAGCGTAGGACTGCAGGCGTGTTCCGAGCAGGGCGCCCAGTCGGGGCAGAGCGCGGACCACCTCCGGCGCGAGAAGCGACCGCATGCGCGTGAACGGGTTGTAGAGGAAGTACTTCCGGGCCATCGCTCCGGCATCCTGCGCGGAGTCGAGGTACGCGTCGAGCGCTGCCGTTGAGCCGGGTTCGAGCGCTTCGAACAGCCGTGTGACCTCTTCCCGTCCTGCGGGCACGGTCACCGGTGTCGGGGAGGCATCCACCGCTCCGGGCGCTCGGAACACGCGGTAGCCCGGGTCGAGCCTGACCAGGTCGAGCTGCTCGGCGGTCGTGGTGCCCATCATCTCGAAGAAGTGGTCGAAGACCTCCGGCATCAGGTACCACGATGGGCCGGAGTCGAAACGGAACCCGTCGCGTTCGATCGTCCCTGCTCGGCCGCCGACACGATCGTTCTTCTCGAGCACGACGACGTCGTGTCCGTCCCGTGCGAGCAGTCCTGCCGTGGCGAGACCGGCAACGCCGGCGCCGATGACGACCACCCGGCTCATCGGTCGCGCTCCAGCGCTGTGACGAGCACGGATCGAGCGGCGAGGACGGCCTTGATCGGATCGGGAACGCGGACCCGGCGCCGGTAGAGGACGTCGACGGGAGTCGTCGACACCCGCCGAGTGAGCGCGGCGAACAACGCCAGGGCGCTGCGAACCGCGGCGCGCGCGTCCTTGGGCAGCAGCGGGATCGCGGCGCGCGCGTCGGCAAGCTGCCCGAACACGGTCTCGACCCACGCGTCGCGATCAGCGTCGGTGAGACGCGCGCTCCCGCCGAGGTAACCGCGGTGCAGGCGGTCGGTGTCGTCCGCGAGGTCGCGCAGGAAGTTCACATTCTGGAACGCGGCGCCGAGCTGCCGTGCCCCGTGCCGCAGGATCTCCCGTTCCTCCCGTGTGCGCTCGGCGTCTCGGAGGAACACCTGCAGACACATGAGCCCGACGACCTCAGCGGAGCCGTAGACGTAGGCCGCATGGGCGTCGATGTCATACGCGGCGAAACCGGAGTCCGCGTCGATGTCCGCACGCATCGAGTCGAAGAACGGCTGGGTCAGGTCCTCGCCGATCGCGCACTCCCGCGCCGTGCGAGCGAACGCATGCAGGATCAGGTCGCTGCTGTAGCCGCTGCGCATCGACCGATGGGTCTCCGCGATGTACGAATCGAGGGCGGCTGATTGTGCCGTGACGTCAAGGCCGGCCTCCGCAGCCACGCCGTCGACGATCTCGTCGGCGATGCGGACCATCGCGTAGATGTTGCGCACGTGCTGCCGATGGCGTTTCCCGAGCAGGCGGCTGGCGAGTCCGAACGACGTCGAGTACGTGCGGATGACATCGGTCGTGGCGATCTCCGCCGTGCGGTTGAAACGTCGGAGTGCGGTCTCATCGCGGTGGCCGGATGGGGTCGTGCTCATCGGCGGCGACTCCCGACTCGGGAAGCGAGGCTCCGAATGGCCTCTGCCGCCGTGGTGGGGACCAGGCCCGCGGATTCCGCGTCGAGAAGCGCGGCATCGGCGGCATCGAGATGCTCCTGCACCAAACCCTCGACGAAGGCCTCGGAGCCGCATGCGCGCAGTCGGTCGCGAGCAGCCGCGGCGTCCGCCGGGCTGAGGTCGGTCCGTCCGAAGTGCAGCTCGATCCCGTCCCATTCGCTCGTCATGCGCGCGTACGCGATGATCGCCGTCTCCTTGCCCTCTCTCAGATCGGAGAAGGGGTCCTTGCCGTGCTCTTCGGGGTCGCCGAACACCGACAGCAGGTCGTCCTGCAGCTGATAGGCGAGTCCGAGGTTCCATCCGATCGCCGTGAGGTGCTCCTCGGCAGCGGTCGACGAACCCGCGAGCACCGCAGCGGCGCGCAGCGGCAGGACGAAGGAGTAGGTCGAGGTCTTGTACGCGCTCGTGGAGAGGATCGTCCGCAGATCGGGAGCGATGATGCCGTCGCTGAGTGCGACGTCGGTGTGCTCCCCCGCCACGGTCTCGAAGATCGTCTCTTCGAGCAGGCCGAGCAGGCGCTCGCGAGACTCTGCGGCGACCTCGGCGCGCGCGAAGCCCAGCACCGCCGACGACAGGAGCAGATCCCCGAGGAGGATCGCGCTCGAGCGCGCCCAGTGCAGGGAGGTCTCGGTCGGTCCTGCGGGGCGGGATGCCGCGAGCGCTCCGATCAGGTTGGGTCTTCTGCGCCGCGTGAGGTCACCGTCGATCACGTCGTCGTGGAGGAGGAAGGCGTAGTGGAGAAGCTCTACGTGGGCGGCAACCTCGATCGCGGACTGCGTCTCGGCGATCGTCAGCGGCGCGGGTGCCAGCGCATGCGTGAGATCGAGGAGCAGGCGGGGACGGATCAGCTTTCCCCCGAGAGCGTGTTCCTCGGCGGCCCGCCACAGTGCGACGAACTCGCTCCCGTAACGCTCGGCCGCTGTGCTTCTCTCGGAGAACCGGTGGCGAAGTGCCTCCTCGATCCGGGTGCTCAGCGATTCCTCGGTGGTCGTCGCGCTCATCGGTCACACCTCGCCGCGTTGACGTAACAGGGGCAGCTGCTCGACCAACCACGGACTGAAGGCGAAGGGCGCATGCGCCACGGCCTCGATCAGCGGATCCACGTCGACCCACGTCCACTCGGACACCTCATCGGGATTCGCCGTGGGGTCGGCGTCGAGGACGGCGACGTGCACTGGACAGATCTCGTTCTCGACGATCCCGCTCGCATCGACGGCGCGGTACCGGTAGTCGGGGAGCGCGGTGCGGATGTCCGACACCTGGAGGCCGAGTTCCCCGCGACCGTGGCGAAGCACCGCATCGACCATGGCCTCATCCGGTCGCGGGTGGCCGCAGAAGCTGTTGGTCCAGACACCCGGCCACGTCTTCTTCGTGAGCGCCCGGCGGGTGATCAGCAGGCGACCGTCACGGTCGAAGACGTAGCAGGAGAAGGCCAGGTGCAGGGGAGTGTCGCTGGTGTGGACTTCGCTCTTGGGAAGCGTTCCGACAGCCGTCCCGTCTTCGGCGAGGAGGGTCACGTCATCCACGGCATCTCCTTGGCCTCGAGCGTTCCCGATTTAGCTAACTTGGTGAGTAGTCAACTTAGCATGAAACTGTTGGTGTGTAACATGATCGCATGGACTCGGAGCCCGGCACCACCCCGAACGCGGGCGCGCAGGAGTCGTCCCCCGCACCGGGAGCAGGGGTGAGTCCGACGGGCGAGGCGCCGGACGGGCTCATCCACACCGCGATCTACGACGTCGAGGCCAGCGACCCCCGCAGTGTCCTGATCGACCGCACAGGCGTGCCGCCCGAGGAGCTGAAGCAGATCGCGCAGGTCATGGAGTCGTTGGCAGGGCTGCGCGAAGCGGAGCAGACCCTCTCGCAGGCCTCGCGCCGGTACATGCGCCTGAACGAGACCGACATGCGCGCGTTGCACTATCTGATCGTGTGCGCGAATCGAAACCTCGTGGCCACTCCGGGGGGCATTGCCCACCACCTCGGCGTCTCCACCGCGGCGACCACGAAGCTTCTCGACCGCCTCGAGCAGGGAGGGCATATCGCCCGCGCTCCGCACCCGACCGACCGCAGGGCGTTGCAGATATCCATCACCCCGGAGACTCGGCATGCGGCGATGGAGACGGTGGGTCGGCAGCAGGCGAAGCGGTTCTATTCCGCCGCTCGCCTGACGCAGGCCGAAAGGGAAGTCGTGATCCGCTTCCTCACGGATATGACCGAGGAGATCACGCTTCGGGACGAGCCCTGGCTGCAGGAGGGCGCGTAACAATTACCCCGTAGGGGGTGAAGAACGTCTGGAATGACGTCAGTGCGCCGCGTTGTACGCGTCGACGACCTGCGCAGGAATGCGTCCACGCTCGGAGAGCTTGTGGCCATTGTCATTCGCCCATGCGCGGATCGCCGCGACCTCGGGGTTCCGCGCTGGACGCTTGCGTGCGGACGACGTGCGTGAGGCGTTCGAGGACGATCCCGCCTTGCGTCCGGCCGCCACGTAGGGCTCCAGCGCCTTGCGCAATTCATCGGCGTGCGCGGTGTTCAGGTCGATCTCATAAGCGGTGCCGTTGAGCGAGAAATGCACAGTCTCGCCTTCGCCGACCTCCAGAACGCTGCCATCGATGTCGTCGACCAGCTGGTGCACAATTCGTCTCGCCATGGGGGCGACTTTACTCCCCTGAGAGAAATGCGACAACTCGAAATGCTCGATCGCATTCATCTCGCAAAGGCCGTGCGATTACTCCATTCCCTTTGATCAGGGAAGAAGCCCGATTCGCCGGGCTCTCGCGACAGCGGCGTGGCGTGTCGACGCATCCAATTTGGACATCGCCGTCCCCAGATATGCCTTGATGGTGCCTTCTCGCAGACCGAGTTGCGACGCGATCTCCGCGTTGGTCGAGCCGAGCGCAGCGCATGCGAGCACGTCGGTCTCGCGCGGAGAGAGGTGGATCGCGGGGATCGGCCCCGTGGCCGGCGCCGCACCGTCTCCGGCGAGGGTCAGCAGGCGCCGCTCGACGTGCGCGATCCTGGTGCGGAGATCTTCGTCCTCGACGGAGGCCGCGATGCTGCGGAGTTCCGCGAAGCTCTGCCGCAGTTCCTCGCGTTGCGCCGGGGCGACCACGTCTTCATTGAGGGCGGTCTCCTGGAGTCGCCGTTGCACCTCGTCGCGGATGCGCAGTTCATCGGCGACGGATCGGGCGACCTGCATGGCGGGGGCGGTGGTCACCCCGCCGACTCGCTCCTCGTCCCACCCGCCGGCGTAGAGCACCCCGCGGGAGCGTCCCTGGACGACGATGGGAAGAGCGAGGAGCGTACGCAGACCTTCTCCCAGCACGAAGACGTCGTAGTCGTGGGTGATCTGCTGGGACGACCCGTAGTCACTCGTCATGCGGGGGCGGAGCTCCATCATCGCGCGACCGCCGAGGCCGCGTTCCGGACGCACGCGAAGACCGTCCAGCGAACGCGTGCGAGCGCCGACGATGCTGGTGACGCTCACCACGCCTTCTTCGATGAGGCCGCCGAAAGCGACAGGGAAGCGTGTGCGCCGTGCAAGCTCCCGCACCGCGTTCGCGACGAGATCCGCCTCGGATTCGCGGGCGACGGGTGAGTTCACGACTACCTACTTTCGGGGGTGACGACGCAATGCCCCGTTTCGTAGCGTCGACCCTACCATTCGCGCGAGGTGGCTCGTGCGAGCACCGGACATGTGGCAAGGAGGCCCCATGAGCGACCAGACGAACATGGATCCGAACGGTGAGATCGACTACACAGCGGTCGAACGATCCCCGAGATTCCTGACCTTGAAACGCACGCAGAGATCGTTCATCTTCCCGATGGCGGCCTTCTTCCTTCTCTGGTACTTCGTCTACGTCCTTCTGGCCGCCTTCGCTCCGGATTTCATGGGACAGCGGGTGTGGGGTGACATCACGATCGGCCTCCTCTTCGGCCTCGGCCAGTTCGTCACCACCTTCGCGATCACGATGGCCTACGTCTCCTTCGCGAATCGCAAGCTCGATCCGCTCGCGGCGCAGATCCGCGAGGAACTCGAGGAAGCGCAGAGCGCGGCATGAGCGGCGTGCGCACGGCAGCACCCGCTGCCCTCGAGATCAATCCGGTCTTCAACATCTCGATCTTCCTGGCGTTCGTGGCGGTGACGCTGTTCATCGTGATCAGAGCGAGTCGCAACAACAAGACCGCGGCCGACTACTACGCCGCCGGCCGCTCGTTCACCGGTCCGCAGAACGGGTTCGCTATCGCGGGCGACTACCTGTCCGCCGCATCATTCCTCGGGATCTGCGGTGCGATCGCGATCAACGGGTACGACGGATTCCTCTACTCCATCGGCTTCCTCGTGGCGTGGCTCGTGGCCCTGCTCCTGGTCGCCGAGCTGATGCGGAACACCGGCAAGTTCACCATGGCGGACGTGCTCTCGTTCCGCCTGCAGCAGCGGCCTGTGCGGATGGCGGCCGCCATCACGACGCTCGCCGTGTGCTTCTTCTACCTGCTGGCGCAGATGGCGGGTGCCGGCGGTCTGGTGTCCCCGCTGCTCGGCATCGACGGTCGGGTCGGTCAGTCGGTCGTGATCGCGGTCGTCGGCATCCTCATGATCGTCTACGTGCTGATCGGCGGCATGAAGGGAACGACCTGGGTGCAGATCGTCAAGGCCTTCCTCCTCATCGGCGGTGCCCTCGGGATGACCGTGTGGGTGCTCGCGATCAACGGGTTCAGTCTGAACACGCTGCTCGAGGCCGCGGTGGCGAACTCGGACAAGGGTGACGCGATCCTGGCGCCCGGTCTGCAGTACGGAGCAAATCCGTGGGACTTCCTCTCTCTCGGTCTGGCGCTCGTGCTGGGCACTGCGGGATTGCCGCACGTCCTGATGCGCTTCTACACGGTTCCGACCGCCAAGGAGGCCCGTCGCTCGGTCGTCTGGGCCATCTGGCTCATCGGCGGGTTCTACCTGCTCACGCTCGTGCTCGGGTACGGTGCCGGCGCCCTGGTCGGAGCGGACGTGATAGCCGCGGCCCCGGGGGGTGTGAACTCCGCGGCCCCGCTGCTGGCTCTCCAACTCGGCGGACCGGTGCTGCTCGGCTTCATCTCGGCTGTGGCATTCGCGACGATCCTCGCGGTCGTCGCGGGACTCACGATCACCGCTGCCGCGTCGTTCGCGCACGACATCTACGCGAACGTCATCCAGAAGGGGCGCAAGGACTCGGAGGGCAAGCCGATCGAAGCCGACCCCAACGGAGAGGTGCGCGTCGCCCGACGTACGGTCATCGTGATCGGCATCCTGGCGATCGTCGGCGGGATCGGCGCGCAGGGGCAGAACATCGCGTTCCTGGTGGCGCTGGCTTTCGCCGTGGCCGCGTCGGCGAATCTGCCCACCATCCTGTACTCGCTGTTCTGGCGCCGATTCACCACTCGCGGGGCCGTGTGGAGCATGTACGGCGGGCTCGGGTCGGCGATTGTCCTCATCGTCCTCTCGCCGGTGTTCTCGGGAACCCCGACATCGATGATCCCGGGGATCGACATCGCCGTGTGGCCGCTGAACAACCCGGGCATCGTCTCGATCCCGTTGGGCTTCCTGCTCGGCTGGCTGGGCACGATCACCAGCAGCCGCAAGGAGTCTCCCCGGTTGGCCGCCGAGATGGAGGTGCGATCGCTCACCGGATTCGGCGCGGAGAAGGCCACGGAGCACTGAGCCTGAGCCCGAAGTCGTGGACCCGGCGGCCTACTCGCCGGGTCCACGACACCGCCTGCCGACGGCTCAGCTCGTCTCGAGGTCGAGCAGGAACTTCTTGCGCTCAGGGTGCGCGCCGTATTGGCCCGCGCTGCCGTCCGACCGCACGACGCGGTGCACCGGGACGATGATCGAGAACGGTGTGATGCGACACGCTGTGCCGACGGCGCGCGCGGCGCCGGGGTGTCCGGCGAGGACCGCGACCTCTCCGTAGCTCATCGTCTCGCCCCACTCGATGTCGCAGATCGTCCGCAGAGCGGTCAGAGCGAACCCGTCGACGAGTCGCCAGTCGAGGCGGATGTGCGCGTCGAAGCGCACCTGCTCGCCGTCGAAGTAGTCGGCGAGCAGATGGGCGAGCTCGTCGGCGGCACCGGGGTCGGGCTCCGGCACGGATCTCAGCTGGCGCGACACGCCTTCGAGCAGCCAGGGCACGCGCGGGTCTTCGGATTCGGAGAGATCGAACCGCACGATGCCCTCGTCGGAGAACACCGCGAGAGCATCGCCGAAGGGAGTCGGCGCGAAGTCGTAGCGGAAGGTCATGCCCCCATCCTGACCGCTGGACGGGACACCGCACGCCGCTGTTGCCGCTCCGGGTGGAGAACCTCGTCGGCGCGGACGCCGGGCAGGAGAAGTGGACGGTGCATCGCATCGCGGAAATTCGGCGGAAACCCGCCCGGGATACCCCGCGTCGGCATGTCGCGCGCCTAGGGTGTCATTGTGTGGCGACGTGAAGGAAGGTCTGCGGACGACACAGCGGTGGATCCTGCTGTGTCGATCAGCGACCTGCACGGGTCCACTGCCGGCATCGACATCGCGCACGCAGCGGAGTCGGAGCGCACGCGTCTGAGAGCGGAGGCCGCGGATCTCGGCGGCCCCTCGCCACTGGTAAGCTTCCGCGACAGCCCCGAGTCGGGTATCGACATCTCCAAGGCGCACCCCGGCAGCCTGCCGCAGTTCATCACCGGCAAGTCGACGCTGCTCTCGAACCTCTTCCGCGATGAGGTCGGTCTGCGCACAGCGAGACTCGCCGCGGAGCGCATCACAGCAAAGAACACCGAGCTGCGCACCGTCCGCGGCATCGAGGCCGTGCACCTCGCCGTCGGCGTCGCCCGGTGGCGCATCGGGGGAGCGGGGTTCGCCGCACCTGTGCTGTTGCGTCCGCTGGCGATCCGCCGCCACCACTCCGACTTCGAGCTGAAGCTGCAGGGCACCTTCGAGGTGAATCCCGAACTCGTGCGGATCGCCCGCGATCACTTCGGTCTCACGATCGACGCGACAGCTCTCGCAGCCCTCGCCTACGACGGCGGGATCTTCAAGCCGCAGCCGGTGATCGACAGCCTGCGCGCGATCACGCGATCGATCGACACCTTCTCGGTCGAGCCGCGCCTGGTCGTCTCGACGTTCGCCGACGTGTCCGGGGTGATGTCGCGCGACGGCGGCAGTCTCGACCATCAGGTGCTGAACGCCCTCGCCGGACACGTGGGCGACCGCGAGCGCGTGACCGCCCCACGGGCGATCCCGCACCACATCGGGCCGGACGACCGCGCTCCTGCGTCCGACAATCTCCTCCTCGACGCCGACGCCGAGCAGGAAGCTGTGCTCGCGCGCATCGCCGCGGGGCACTCCCTGACCGTCGCGACGCTTCCGGGGACCGGCGGCACGCAGACCGTGATCAACGCGCTCGGCGAACTCGTGCGCGGAGGCAAGCGCGTCCTCGTCGTGTCCGCGCGTCGCTCGACCCTCGACGGCGTCCGCCATCGTCTCGCCGGCATCGGACTGGACAGCCTCGCGGTCTCGCCGGCGAACGTGCGGCGCGATCTGGTCAGGGCCATCGGGCGCAACGAGAAGGCCACGGCGCCGAAGGTCGGCGAAGTCGACGATGCCCTCGTGCGTCTGCGGACCGTCCTGCGCGACTACCGTCAGGCGCTCAGCGCGCCGATCGCCGGGTTGGGCGCCTCGGTCCTCGACGCCACCCGCCAGCTGACGCGCTTGGCGTCGCTCCCTGTTCCACCGTCGACCACCGCGCGTCTCGGACCCGATGCGCTTCGTCGCCTCGCCGCCGACCGCAGCGAGGCTGCCGAGGCCCTCGCACAGGCCGCCCGTCTCGGCGAATTCCGCTTCGGCCCGAACGACTCGCCCTGGTACGGGGTCACCTTCTCCAGCACCGAAGCCGCACGAGCGGCGCACGAGCTCGCCGGGCGACTGCACTCGCAGAGCGTGCCCACCCTGCTCGAGCGCGGATACGAGCTGATCGCGCAGACGCACATGCGTCCGTTCGCGACCATCGACGAGCTCGGCGAGTACCTGCGGCTGCTGCAGGGGATCCGCGATTCGCTCGACCGATTCAGCCCCACGGTCTTCGAACGTCCTCTGGGTGAGCTCATCCAGGCGCACGGTTCGCGCCGCGACGCTCCCGGCCTGTCCGGGGCGAACAGGCGGAGGCTCCGTCGGCTCGCCAAGGAGTATGTCCGCCCTGGAGTGCATGTCACCGAGATGCATGAGGCTCTCCTGCGGATCCAGGCGCAGCGCACCCAATGGCAGCGCTTCGTCGACGCCGGCGTCGCGCCGGAGATCCCGCTCGGTCTCGCCGACGTCCACGCGGCCTGGCAGCGTGTGGAAGCCGAGCTCGCCGAACTCGACACCGCCCTCGGACGCCGTGAGCCGTTGGCATCGCTGCCCGTGGCCCGGCTCGTTCGCACCCTCGCCGGCCTCGCTGCCAAATCCGACGTCTTCGAGAACCTGGTCGAGCGCGCCCAGCTGCGTGACCGACTCGCCCTCCTCGGGTTGGAGCCGCTTCTCACCGAGCTCTCCGTCCGCCACGTCTCGGAGTCCCAGGTGGGGGAGGAGCTCGAGTTCGCCTGGTGGCAGTCCCTCCTCGAGCGCGCCCTGCAGGACAACCGCGCCCTCCTCGGAGCGAACACCGCGGTCGTCGATCGGCTCGAGCGCGATTTCCGCCTGGTCGATGAGGCGCATGCCGCTATGGCCGGACCGCTGCTCGCATGGCAGCTGGCCAATCAGTGGCGCATCGCGATCGTCGACGAGCCCCAGCAGTCGCAGCACCTGCGTCAGGCGCTGACGCAATCCGCGACGACCACCGCGCAGGTGGTCAGCGCTGCGCCCACCCTTGTCGACGTGCTCGCGCCGGCCTGGATCTCCTCGCCGTATCTGGTGCCCGAGATCCCCGACTCGGTCGAGTTCGACACCGTGATCCTCGTCGATGCCGCAGCGATCAACCTCGCAGAAGCGGCCCCGGCGATCCGTCGTGCGCGCCAGATCGTCGCGTTCGGCGATCCGGTCACGCAGCGCCCCACCCCGTTCCGCATCGCGGTCGATCCAGAGGAGTCGTGGGAGCCCGAGGTGCCCTTCGACGACGTCTCGGCCTTCGAGCGACTGTCCGAGCTCCTGCCCGTGATGACCCTCACCCGCAGTTACCGGGCGGGTGGCGAGGACCTCGCGGAGCTCATCAACGACGCCTTCTACGGCGGCGAGATCGTCTCCCTTCCCTGGGCGGGCTCGTACCTCGGTCGTGGCAGCCTGACGGTCGACTACGTCGAGGGCGGTACGGGAACGCCCGATCCGATCTCGGGTGCGGTCGAGAGCCCGGATGCCGAGGTCGCCAGGGTCGTGACCCTCGTGGTCGAGCACGCGGTGCACCGCCCGTCGGAATCCCTCATGGTGGTCACCGCGAGCGCCCGCCACGCCGAGCGCGTGCGCGCCGCCGTCACTTCGGCGTTCGCCGGGCGATCCGATGTCGCGGACTTCGTCGGCCGAGACACGGTCGAACCGTTCGCGGTGCTGACGCTCGAGGAGTCGGTCGCCGAGAGCCGCGATCGTGTGATCTTCTCGCTCGGCTTCGGCCTCACCAAGCACGGCCGCGTCCTGAGCGACTTCGGCGACCTCTCCACACCGGACGGCGAGCGACTGCTCACGGTCGGGATGACGCGAGCGCGCCGTTCGATGGTCCTCGTCTCGTCGATCCGTCCCTCCTCGTTCGACGATGGGCGCCTGGAGCATGGGGCGGCGACCTTGATGTCGATCCTCGGCGGCCTGGCCGCCCGGAGCCGGGATGCGCGGCTGGAGGATCTCGCCGACCCGCTGACCCTGGCGCTTGCCCGCGAACTGCGGCGCCTCGGCGCCTCGGTGGACGTCGACTACCGCGGACTGCTCCCGCTGGTCGCGCAGCACGGCGGCAAGGCCGTCGTGATCGAGTCGGATCCCGAGACGCGAGGCGAGTCCCTGCGCGAGACCCTGCGTCTGCGCCCGCACGTGCTGCGTCGCCTGGGCTGGCACTACGTGCGCGTGCACGCATTCGACCTCTACAGCGACCCCGTAACCGTGGCGACCCGGATCGCCGCTGTGCTCGGCATCTCGGATTCCGCCCCGCGCGCGGAGAACGATACGCAGCCGATCGACACGCTCGACACCCAGAATGACTGAGCACCCGGGGCCCGCGGACCCGCGCCAGCACGTGGAACGCATCGCCGGATCTCGTCGTGCGCGTCTCACTCCGGTGCCGGGGAGCGACCCGGAACCGGAATCGGGGCCAGCGGAGACGCCGCCGGCGCGGAACCGGCCGAAGGGTGCCAAGGGGCCGAACGACGACCAGCTGCTCCAGGACGTCCCGCCGCACTACTGACTGTGCGGCTCCTACCTCAGCCGGGAACGGAGAGACGCACGGTCCCTCCGAAGAGGGACCGTGCGTCTCGAGGGGTTCCAGCCGGTCAGGCTCCGCGCTGTGCCTTAAGCAGATCGCGGATCTCGACGAGCAGCTCGGACTCGGTCGCCGCGGCCGGCTCCTCCTCCGGCTCCTCCGCGGGCGTGCCCTTGCGGGCCTCGACATGAGCTTTGAACGTGTTCATCGGCAGCACGAACACGAAGTACACGACGACGGCGACGGCGAGGAAGCTGATGATCGCCGAGATCAGGTCGCCGATCGGGAAGGTCACCGTCTCGCCGTAGATGTTCGGAACCTGGATCCCGAACTTTCCGGCGGCGTCCGCCTTGAGGAAGAGCGCGATGAGCGGGTTGATGATGCTGTTGACGACGGCCGTGACGATCGCGGTGAACGCCGTGCCGATGACGACCGCGACGGCCAGATCGATGACGTTGCCCCGGAGCAGGAAGTCCTTGAAACCTTTGAGCATGGGATCCCCCAACAGATCGATACCTCAGGAAGAGGCCGGAGTCGACGCAGCCGCCGGTTTGGCGCTCGTCGTCGATTCCGTCTTCGATGATGCCGAACCATCCTTCGATCCACCGGATTTGGCGCGCGAGTCCGTGCGATAGAAACCGGAGCCGTTGAAGGTCACACCGATCGAGCCGTACTGCTTGCGCAGCGCGCCACCGCACTCGGGGCACACGGTGAGAGCGTCGTCGGCGAAGCTCTGCACGGCGTCGAAGGTGTGACCGCACGCGGTGCAGGCATAGGCGTAGGTGGGCATGGGGGTCCTTGGGATCAGCGTCGCCGCGGCGACAGGGTGAGGGTCTGCGACGGGGTCACGACGCCGTTCACCGGCTGGTCGTGGACCTCTCGCGGAAGTTCGTCGAGTACCTCGGAATCATAGATGACCGCGTAGACGGGAGGGCACTTCTCCATTGAGCCGATCGTCTTGTCGAAGTACCCGCGCCCCCAGCCCATGCGCATGCCGGAACGGTCGACCGCCGCGGCAGGGACGATCATCAGGTCGACGTCGTTCACGGCGATAGGGCCCAGCACCTCGCCCGTGGGCTCAGGCAGGCCGAAGAGGCCCTCGGCGACCTCGTCATCGTCCGAGGCGACAGCCCAGTCCAGCAGTCCGTCGGCGCGGGTGACGGGGAGGAGCACGCGGATGCCGCGGCGCACGGCCCTGGTCACGAAGTCACGGGTGCCCGGCTCCGTCGTGGTGGAGAGGAAGCAGGAGATGGATCGGGCGCCCAGTTCGTCGACGAGGGCATCGAGGCGTTCGCCGATGGCCGTGGCCGCCGTCTCGCGTTGTGTGTCGGAGAGGAGCTGGCGTCGTTCGCGGAGCTCGGCGCGGAGTGCGCGCTTGGCGTGTTCGACGTCGTTCGACATGGCTCCGAGTCTACGTCGACGCTCACCACTAGGCTGAGAGGATGGGCAACCACAAGATCAAAGCAGTCATCCCCGCCGCCGGACTGGGGACACGATTCCTGCCCGCCACGAAGGCGATGCCGAAGGAGATGCTCCCGGTCGTCGACAAGCCGGCCATCCAGTACGTCGTCGAAGAGGCGGCTGACGCCGGGATCGACGACATCCTCGTCATCATCGGGCGCAACAAGAACGCGATCTCCAACCACTTCGACTCGGTCCCCGAGCTCGAGGTGAAGCTCATGGAGAAGGGCGACACCGGTCGCCTCGAGCGCGTGATGAAGTCGAGCGACCTCGCCGACATCCACTTCGTCCGTCAGGGGGAGCCGAAGGGTCTGGGACATGCAGTGCTGCGTGCGCGCACCCATGTCGGCGACAGTTCTTTCGCCGTGCTGCTCGGTGACGACCTGATCGACGAGCGCGATCCGCTGCTCACCGAGATGATCGCCGAGCACGAGCGCACCGGCGCCGCGGTGATCGCGCTGATGGAGGTCGATCCCGCGAACATCCACATGTACGGCGCCGCTGCGGTCGAACCCCTCGAAGGGTCGGATGCGGTTCGGGTCACCGGTCTCGTCGAGAAGCCGGCACAGGAGGACGCCCCCTCGAACCTCGCGGTCATCGGACGCTACGTCCTCCCGGCCTCGGTCTTCGAGATCCTCGAGCACACCGAGCCCGGCAAGGGGGGCGAGATCCAGCTCACGGACGCACTGCAGGTGATGGCGGCCGACCCTGACGGCCCCGGCGTCGTCGGCGTCGTCTTCGGTGGTCGCCGCTACGACACGGGCGACCGCGTCGACTACATCAAGGCGATCGTCCAGCTCGCGGCAGACCGCGACGACCTCGGTTCGGAGCTGCGCCCCTGGCTCAAGGAGTTCGCGGAACGCCTCTAGGCGGCTTCGCGGGCGTCGGTGCGGCATGGATCTGGCGACGGGGATGCGACACGGCCCGATAGAGCTGCGGCTCGTCCGAACGAAGGATGCGCGGCCTCTGCAGCATGAGCTGCTCGCCAACAGGTCATGGCTTCAGCCGTGGGAGGCGACCGTCCCGTACGGATCGGTGTCCTTCGACATGAGGCTCAGCATCCGACGCCTGCTCCAGCAGTACCGTGACGGCTCCGGCTACCCCTTCGTCATGGAGTACGACGGCGAGATCGCGGGGCAGCTCAACGTATGGGGAGTCTCTCGGGGCTCGCTGTGCTCTGCCACCATCGGGTACTGGGTGAGCGAGCGGTTCGCGGGTCGCGGGATCACCCCGACCGCGGTCGCGATGGCCACCGATGCGTGCTTCACCGAGTACGGCCTGCACCGCATGGAGATCTGCATCCGTCCGGAGAACGCCGCGAGCCTGCGCATCGTCCAGAAGCTCGGGTTCCGGTACGAGGGACTGCGGCGGCGCTACATCCACATCGACGGGGACTGGCGCGACCACTACGCATTCGCCCTGACCACGGAAGACGTGCCGCAGGGTGTGCTGGCGCGGTGGCTCAGCGGCCAGGTGCCTCCCGACGCCGCGACGGTGCCGCCGGCCGACCGCATATCGTCCTGAAACACCCGTCCGGACAGCGGATCCGGACGAACACGCCGCGACACGCGCCCGTCTGCACGGCGCTGCCCGCTCCCAGCCCTTAGCGTTGTCGGTATGGACGGGCCGGTGCTGAGCGGAGGAGTGATCGTGCTCGTCGCCGTGCTCTTGTGGATGCTCTATCTGCTGCCGTCGTGGCGAGGCCGGTTCCAGTACAACGCCGCCGAACGCAACGCCGTGCGACTGAACCAGGCGCTGCGCGTGCTCGCCGAGACGAGCGAGACCCCGGGGGAGGTCCGCGTCGAGCTGAACGCCCGCACCGCGCTCGCTCAGCAGAAGCTGGCGAAGAGGGTGCAGTCGGAGCGGGAGGCCGCCGCGCTCGAGGCTCTGCGGCAGGAACTCGCGGCCACCAGGGCCGACCCCGTGATCCGTCGGGCACGCGCGCGCAGACGTGTGCGTATCCTCGCGACCAGCAGCCTGCTGGCCGGGCTCATCGTCGCCGGGCTGGGCGTGTGGCAGCTGCTGGCTGCCGGCGGATCTGCTCTGATCTGGGTCGGTGGTGCGGTGGTCGTCGTCGCCGGTGTCGCTCTGCAGCGCATGGCCGCGGTCGCGAACCGTGCCGCGCGCGCCGCCCACGTCGTGGCCACCCCTGTTGCTCCGCGTGTGGCCCCCGAGCTTCACGACCAGGGCCGAGCGACGTGGACGCCGCGTCCGCTGCCCGAGCCGATGGCATCCGTGGCGGGGTCCCGCGCGCAGGTCGCGCAGGCTCAGCTGGACGCCCAGGAGGCGCGCCGCAAGGCCGCGCGAGTCGCCGCGCTGCGCGAGCGGGCGGAGCAGATGGCACCGGAGCCGCCGGTGGCCCTGCCGGCCGCGTCGTCGCCGTACGCGCGGATGGGGTTCGTCGACGACGCCGAGATCGAGGCCCACGTGCGCGAACTGCTCTCGCGTCGGGCCGCAGGATGACGGTCTGCGACGCGAGCGGCCCTCTCGTCGTGATAGCGTAGAACCTGTTCACGGGCCTATGGCGCAGTTGGTAGCGCGCCTCGTTCGCATCGAGGAGGTCAGGGGTTCGAATCCCCTTAGGTCCACCGTGAAGACGGCCGATGGGACATGAGAGATCATGTCCCGTCGGCCGTTCTGGTTCCTCGGCCGCTCGTGCTGGAGGTCGAGACCGGGTCTGTGAGTGAGCGCCCTCGCCGCACGGGGGTTGGGGCTGGTCAGCCCCGGCTCGCCTCGAGCAGTAGCCGGAGCCGCTCCTCGGGGCTGCCGACGATCGTGACCACGTGCGGGACGGAGCCTGCGCGCTCGAGGTCATCGACGAGTCCCACCAGCGCTTCGTCCATCGCGACGCGCAGAGCCGGGTCCTCGTCGCCGGTGACGGGGATCGGCCGGCTCCCGTCCAGGGGCACGATCGCGACGAGGTCGATCGCGGCCATCGACGCCTCCACGATCTCTGCGGCGCGGGCGAGGAGCGCGCCGTCACTGCGGCCCAGCTCCTCCAGAGCGGTCAGGTAGGCGAGGAAGTCGAGTGGCCCCCGCTCGCAGATCACCGCGGAAGCGGCGGCCGACTCCCGGAGTCGCGCCGCGGTGACGCGCAGCTGCACGGCGAAGCTGTGCTCGCTCGCGGGATCGTCGAGATCGAGGTCCTCGAAGGGGTCGGGCAGTACGACGTACTGGGGGCGGACCGCACGGAAGTCCGAGATCAGCGTGCTCTTGCCGCTGGCGTGCGTCCCCGACACCACGATCCTCATGTGCGTGCGGCGAGTCCGGCGAGCAGCTCCAGCACGCACAGAGCCGCCAGGCGGACGGTGCGGGCATCGTCGGCGTCGGCGGTGGCGTCGACTTCGGCCAGGTCGGCGCTCGCGACACGTCGATCCGTCGCGACGGCCCTGCTGAGGGCGCGCAGCTCCCACGCCTGCAGACCGCCGGGCACGCTCGCCGGGCAGCCCGGCGCGACCGACCGGTCGCAGACGTCGACGTCGATGTCGAGATGGATGCGCGCATCGGCTCCGGAACCGGCGACCTCCACGGCCTCCGCGACGACATCGTCGATTCCGCGGCGGCGGAGCTCGTCGAGGGGGATGACACGGATGCCCCACTCGGCTGCACGTCGGGCGTAGGCGGCGGAGTTCGCGAAGTCGGCGATGCCGATCTGCACGACCTTGGTCGGGTCGATGCGCGTGGTATCCAGCGGCGACGTGGCGGGGACATCTTCCACGAGGCGCCGCACGGGAGTGCCGTTCGAGATGCCGTCGCGCAGGTCGAAGTGGGCGTCGAACGTGATCAGTCCCGTCGCTTCGGCACCGAGCGCCACGGGATAGGTGAGCGAGTTGTCGCCGCCGAGGGCGATCACGAGTTTCGAAGCGGCGGCGAGCTCGCGCACGCGGGAGATGACCCTGGCCTCACCGGCGGAGCCGTCAGGATCGGCGATGTCGCCGGCGTCGGCGATGCGCAGCACCTCGTCGAGCTCGATCACCGGCGGTCCCATCAGCGCGGTGCCGTAGCGGGGGAGAGCCGCGCGGATCGCCGCGGGCGTCGCGTGCGCACCGGTCTGGGAGAGCGAGGTGCGCCAGGTCGGCACCCCGACGAGCACGGCGTCGGCGGTGCCGTCGAGGGCAGGCCAGGACCCGGCTCGGGGCCAGAGGGGATCGTGGCTCAGCGGTCGGGAGGACGAGGGCATGGTCAGACTCCGGGGATCAGGGCGTGCGCGATGGAGAAGATGACGAGACCGGCCAGGGCGCCGACGAACGTGCCGTTCAAACGGATGTACTGCAGGTCGCGGCCGACCATGAGCTCGATCTTCTCCGTCGTCTCCGCCGGGTCCCAGCGTTCGACGGTGTCGGTGATGATCGAGGCGATGTCGTGCCGGTAGCGGTCGACGAGGAAGACCGCGGCGTCCGATACCCACGTGTCGACGCGGTTCTGCAGCGCGGTGTCGGTCGTGAGGCGCTCCCCGACCTCCTGCAGAGCCTGCACGGCGCGGCGCCGGAGGCCGCTCTCGGGATCGGCGAGGGCAGCGAGCAAACCGCTCTTCGCGGTGTTCCACGCCTCAGCGGCCAGAGCGCCGACGCGGGGGCTGTCGAACAGCGACGCCTTGGCGTTCTCGAGCTTCGCCCGCGTCGCCGGGTCGTTCTGCAGGCTGTCGGCCAGACGTGCCAGATAGCCGTCGACCGCAAGGCGTGCCGGGTGGTGGGGGTCGGCCTGCACGGCGTGCACGAACTTGACCGCCTCGTGATACACCGTGTCGTCCACGAAGCGGTGAGCCAGCTTCGGCACCCACCCCGGAAGGCGCCGGGAGACCAGACCGCTGAACGATTCGGCGTTCGCGTCGAGCCAGCGCGAGATGCTGTCGGCGGCGAGGTCGACAGCGCCGTGATGGGCATCGGCCTCGACGATCTTCTCGAGCCACGCTCCGGCGGGCGGACCCCACTCGGGATCGACCAGATGCTCGCGGGCGAGGTCCGTGATCAGGTCTCGCACGTCGTCGTCGCTCAGCGCGTTGAGCACGGCCGTGGCGATCGTCGCACCCTCGGCGCCGACCCGCTCCGCATGCGGGGCCTCACGCAGCCAGTCGCCTGCGCGCAGAGCGATCTTCGTGGTCGACAGCTTGGTGCGCACCACGTCGGCGGCGAGGAAATTCGTCTCCACGAACTCGCCGAGCGAGCGGCCGATCTCGTCCTTGCGGTTCGGGATGATCGCGGTGTGCGGGATGGGGAGCCCGAGCGGGCGTCGGAAGAGCGCGGTCACCGCGAACCAGTCCGCGAGCGCACCCACCATGCCGCCTTCGGCCGCCGCGCGCACATAGGCGAGTCCCTCGATGCGCTGCTGGAACGCGAAGGCGAACACGAACACGACGGCCATGAACACCAGGGCGCCGAGGGCGACGGCCTTCATGCGTCGGAGCGCGCGGAGGCGCTCCTGATCGGCGGGCGAGAGCTGCGTCATCGGTGTTCGCGGCATGACGTCATCCTTTCACGCCACCGCACCAGCGGCCCTGTGCGCGGAGCGTGCGCTGTCTCGGCGCACAGACAGCCGGATACCCCCTGGGGGGAGTACCCTCGAGGGGTGATCGAAGACATCAAGAAACGTGCGCTGCACCGCACCAGCATCCTCGAAGGACAGATGCGCGGCGTCGCGCGGATGATCGAGAACGAGGACTACTGCATGGACATCATCACGCAGTCCCGCGCCATCCAGCGCTCCCTGGAGTCACTCAACCGCCTGCTGCTGGAGAACCACCTGCAGACGCACGTCACCCACATGTTCGAGGAGGGCGGCGAGGAGCGGGAGAAGGCCGTCGTCGAGCTGCTCAAGGCCTTCGACTTCGACCGCAAGTAGGGTCCAGGGGTGGCGCGACACAGCGCCCCGACGGAGTCGTCGAGGCGCTGCGCGGTGAGTCACCTGCCGCTGTCGTCGAACACCTCGCCCTCCATGGCGTCGTAGCCCTCGGCCTGCGGGTCGCCGTGGGAGCCGCCGGAGATCGCGTACTCCTCTTCGGGCGACAGCACCAGACGGTGGCGGAAGAAGAGCCCGAATCCGAGCAGGATCACGACGTAGACGATGGCGATCGCCACGATGGCGGGGCCGAACGTCGGATTCAGCAGGAACCCGACGAAGATCAGCGCGGCGATCACGAGCGCGACAGCTGCGCCGGGGATCCCCCACGGGCTCCGGTACGGCCGCGCGACGTCCGGGTACTTCCTGCGGAGGATCATGAACGACACCAGCTGGAGTCCGTAGGCGAGCACCGCGCCCCAGACCGCGATGTTCAGCACGATCGCGCCTGCCACCGACCCGGCGCCCTCGGCGTCGACGGCCGCGAGCACGTCGAGCACGATGAGGGCGACGAAACCGATCGCCGCACCGACGACGAGCGCCACCCACGGCGTCTGCCGCTTGCCGGTGAGGGAGAGGAAGCGAGGGTAGTAGCCTGCGCGGGAGAGCGAGTACATGTTGCGGCCGTAGGCGAACATGATGCCCTGCAGGGAGGCGAGCAGCCCGATCAGGGCGAAGAGCGCGAGCACCGCGGCGAGTTGGTCGCCCACGATGGCGCGGAAGCCGTCGAGCAGCGGCTCGCCCGCGGTGCCGGTGGCCTCGGCGCCGATCGCGCCGGTGTTCAGGAAGAGGACGAGCAGACCCGTGACGATGAGGGTGCCGCGCGCCCAGAAGCCGGCCTTGGGGATGTCGCGGGTCGGGTTGTGCGACTCCTCGGCGGCCAGGGGCAGCTCTTCGATGCCGAGGAAGAACCACATCGCGAACGGGAGCGCGAACAGGATCGGCAGCACGCCGTGCGGCAGGAACTCCGTCTGGCCGGGGTCGGGGGCGATGTCCCACAGCGCGTCCCAGCTGAAGGCGCCGGAGAAGATCGCCATCAGGGAGAACACCAGGATGATGCCGATCGAGATGATCGAGACGACGATCGCGAATCGGAACGAGATCGCGGCCCCCGCGGAGTTCAGCGCGATGAACACGACGTAGAGGATGAGGTACCAGAGCCACCCCGGCAGCTGGATTCCCAGCAGCTCGCTCGTGATGCCGTTCGCATACGACGCCGAGAAGTAGACGATCACCGCCGTGGTCGCGACGTACTCGATCGTCTCCGCTGCGCCCGTGACCAAGCCGCCCCACGGTCCCATCGCCGATCGCGCGAAGGAGTAGGCGCCCCCGGTGTGGGGCATCATCGCGGCCATCTCGCCGATCGCGAAGATCATTCCGTAGTACATGAGCACGAGGATCACGAAGGCGATCAGCATTCCGCCGAAGCCCGCGAAGTCGATGCCGAAGTTCCAGCCGGAGAAATCTCCGGAGATGACGGCGGCGACCGCGAGACCCCACAGGCCCCAGACACCGGCAGACCTCTTCAGGGTGCGTTTCTCGAAGTACTCGTTCCCGGCGCGTGTATAGGTCGCCCCAGCGACCTTGCGGGATTCACTGCTCTGCTCAGACATCCGCTCTCCGTTCGCAAGCACACACAGGCGCCGGGTGCACCTTGCGGATGATTGTGACAGTCAATGGTGGTTTCGTCTACCTTTAAACGTCCTGGTGATCTACTCTGATGGCGAAGCCGGTCGGCCGATCGCTTCACCACGACGACGGGAGCGAGACGATGGCGGGAAACCTGAGCATCGAGCAACTGGATGCCGGCATCGCCGCCGGCGAGATCGACACGGTGATCGTGGCCTTCGCGGATGCGCAGGGGCGGCTGGTCGGCAAGCGGGTGTCCGCACGACTGTTCCAGGAGGACATCGTGCATCACGGTGCCGAGGCGTGCGACTACCTGCTGTCGGTCGATGTGGACATGAACACGGTCGATGGCTACGCGATGTCGGGGTGGGATCGCGGCTACGGCGACATGGTGCTGCGGCCCGACGTCGCGACGCTGCGCCGGATCCCCTGGCTGGCGGGGACGGCGCTGGTGATCGCGGACCTGGTGTGGGGAATCGGGGAGCCGGTGAGCCCGTCGCCGCGGGCGATCCTCGACCGTCAGCGCGATCGACTGGCCGAACGCGGCTGGACCGCGTTCTCGGGCACCGAGCTCGAGTTCATCGTCTTCGACAACACCTACCGCGACGCCTGGGCCCGCAAGTACGAGGGACTGACGCCGTCGACCGACTACAACGTCGACTACAACCTGCTCGCCTCCACCCGCCTCGAGCCGCTGCTGCGCGACATCCGCAACAGCATGGACGGCGCGGGCCTCTACTGCGAGGGCGTGAAGGGCGAGTGCAATCTGGGGCAGCAGGAGATCGCCTTCCGCTATGCCGAGGTGCGCGAGACCGCTGACCAGCACGCGCTCTACAAGAACGGCGCGAAGGAGATCGCGGAGCAGCACGGCCAGGCGCTCACCTTCATGGCGAAGTTCAATGAGCGCGAGGGCAACAGCTGCCATATCCACCTCTCGCTGCGCGCCGACGACGGCACTCCGGTCATGGCCGGAGACGGCGAGCACGGATTCAGTCCGATCATGGGGCACTGGATCGCCGGCATCCTCGCCACGCTCCGGGAGTTCACCCTGCTCTATGCGCCCAACATCAACTCGTACAAGCGGTTCGCGAAGGGCAGCTTCGCCCCGACCGGAGTGGCCTGGGGCATCGACAACCGCACCTGTGCGCTGCGCGTGATCGGGGCGGGGTCCGGGCTCAGGGTCGAGAACCGAGTGCCGGGCGGCGACGTGAACCCCTACCTCGGGATCTCGGCCATCATCGCCGGCGGTCTGTACGGCATCGAGAACGAACTGCCCCTGCCCGACCGCTTCACCGGCAACGCGTACGAGGCCGGCGTCGAACACCTTCCCACCACACTGCGCGAAGCGGCACAGCTGTTCAGCGAGTCGGCCATCGCTCGCGAAGCGTTCGGCGACGACGTTGTGGAGCACTACCTGAACCAGGCGCGCATCGAGGTCGAGGCCTACGACGCCGCCGTCACCGACTGGGAGCGGATCCGTGGTTTCGAGCGGCTCTGACCCGGCACCGTTGATCGGGGTCACGACCTACCTCGAGCGGGCGCAGCAGGGGGTGTGGGATGTGCGGGCCGCGTTCCTGCCCGAGCAGTACCTGACCGGAGTGACGGCATCGGGCGGAATCGCACTGCTCCTGCCGCCACAGGACCCGGAGTCGGCGGATGCAGCCATCGCCGGGCTGGACGGACTGATCCTCTCCGGAGGGGCCGACGTCGCTCCCGAGCTCTACGGCGAGGAGCGGCATCCGCTCACGGATCCGGCCCGGGTCGACCGCGACGCGTGGGAGCTGGCGCTGTTCAGAGCGGCCGAGCGGCGCCGCATACCGGTGCTCGCGATCTGCCGCGGGCTGCAGCTCGTCAACGTGGCGCGCGGAGGCACTCTGCACCAGCACCTGCCCGAGTCGCTCGGCACCGAGCGCTACCGCCTGGGCGGAGGCGTGTTCGCCGAGAACGACATCGAGGTCTCGGGCGACACGGCGCTCGCCGGCGTCCTCGGTGCCGGCGACGTACGCGTTCACAGCTATCACCATCAGGGCATCGATCGGCTCGGGGAGGGGCTGGTCGCCGCTGCGCACTCCGCCGACGGACTCGTGCAGGCGTTCGTCGATACCGCAGATGGTCACGTCGTCGGCATTCAGTGGCATCCGGAGGAGAACGCCGAAGACCGACGTCTCTTCGAAGATCTCGTCTCGCAGGCTCGCGCGTTCGCCGCCGGGCGGAAGGAGGACGCCCGATGAGCGCGTTCACAGTCATCAACCCGTCCACCGGCGCCGCGATCCGCGAGGTCCCCAGAGCCGGCATCGGAGAGACGGATGCCGCGATCGCTCGTGCCGTCGCGGCGCAGCGTCGATGGGCGGCCCTGGCCCCGGTGGCACGTGCGGATGCCCTCCGGTCGTTCGCCCGCGCGGTGGACGGCGCCGTCGAAGAGCTGGCGCAGCTGGAGGTGCTCAACTCCGGGCATCCGATCGGCTCGGCCCGCTGGGAGGCCGGTCACGTCGCCCAGGTGCTCAACTACTACTCCGCCGACCCGGAGCGCCTGTCCGGGCGACAGATCCCGGTGGCCGGCGGGCTCGATGTCACGTTCCACGACCCCTACGGCGTGGTCGGCGTGATCGTTCCGTGGAACTTCCCGATGACGATCGCCTCGTGGGCGTTCGCACCGGCGCTCGCCGCGGGCAACGCCGTGGTGCTGAAGCCCGCCGAGCTGACACCTCTCACCGCCATCCGCCTCGGCGAGCTCGCGCGCGAAGCAGGACTACCGGAGGGGCTGTTCGAGGTCGTCACCGGGTCGGGCTCGGTCGTCGGGCAGCGTCTCGTGGAACACCCGGACGTGCGCAAGGTCGTCTTCACCGGCTCGACAGAGGTGGGCGTCGAAGTCGCGGCGGGCTGCGCGCGAGCCCTCAAGCCCGTCACGCTCGAACTCGGGGGCAAGAGCGCGAACATCGTCTTCGAGGACGCGGATCTCGAACGCGCGGCGGCCGGAGTTCCCGGATCCGTGTTCGACAATGCCGGCCAGGACTGCTGTGCGCGCAGCCGCCTGCTCGTGCAGCGCTCGGTCTACGACCGGTTCCTCGAACTGCTCGAACCGGCCGTCGCCGCCTGGCGTGTGGGCGACCCCGCCCGCGATGACACCGACATGGGGCCGCTCATCTCGGCGGGACACCGCGATACCGTGGCGTCGTTCCTCGACGGTGCAGACATCGCCTTCCGCGGCAGTGCCCCCGAGGGGGACGGGTTCTGGTTCGCGCCGGCCGTGGTGCTCGCCGACCCCGCCGACCGCATCGCGCAGCAGGAGGTGTTCGGGCCCGTCGTCGCGGTGATGCCGTTCGAGGACGAGGCCGATGCCATCCGTCTGGCCAACGACACGGCGTACGGTCTCGCGGGCTCCGTCTGGACCGAGAGCCTGGGACGCGGTGTCCGCGTGGCCCGGGGTGTGCGCAGCGGCGTGCTGTCCGTGAACTCGCACTCCTCGGTGCGGTACTCCACGCCGTTCGGCGGCATGAAGGCGTCGGGCCTGGGGCGCGAACTCGGCCCCGACGCCGCCGAGCACTTCACCGAGACCAAGAACGTCTTCTTCGCGACCGATGAACACTGATCGCGTCGTCCTTTCACCCATCCGGAACGGAGAACCCACATGAGCATCGATCTGATCCAGCGTCTCAAGGACCGCGTCGCCATCATCACCGGCGGCGCGAGCGGCATCGGGTTCGCCACCGCCCAGCGCTTCGCAGCGGAGGGGGCCTTCGTCGTGATCGCCGACGTCGATCCGACGACAGGAGAGGCGGCGGCCGCCGAGGTGGGCGGCGTGTTCCGCCCGGTCGACGTCGCAGACGAGGCCAAGGTGAACGCGCTGTTCGACGGTGTCGCGGCGGAGTTCGGGCGGATCGACATCGCCTTCAACAACGCGGGCATCTCGCCGGCCGATGACGACTCCATCGAGACGACGGAGCTCCCGGCGTGGGATCGCGTGCAGGACGTGAATCTCAAGAGCGTGTACCTGTGCAGCCGTGCAGCCCTCCGTCACATGGTGCCCGCGGGGCGCGGATCGATCATCAACACCGCCTCCTTCGTCGCGCTCCTCGGATCCGCCACCTCGCAGATCAGTTACACCGCGTCGAAGGGGGGCGTGCTGGCGATGTCCCGCGAGCTCGGTGTGCAGTTCGCCCGTCAGGGAGTGCGGGTGAATGCGCTGTGCCCTGGACCCGTGAACACCCCGTTGCTGCAGGAGCTGTTCGCGAAGGATCCGGAGCGGGCGCAGCGGCGCCTGGTGCACGTGCCGATGGGACGCTTCGCGGAGCCCGCCGAGCTCGCAGCGGCCGTGGCGTTCCTCGCGTCCGACGACGCGTCGTTCATCACCGCGAGTGCCTTCGTCGTCGACGGCGGGATCACGAACGCCTACGTCACCCCGCTGTGAGCCACCCTCACCTCGCTGTGACAGGGTGAAGGCATGAGCGAGCACTCCCACGACGGCGACCTCGTCGAAGTGCGAAGGGCCGTCTACCGGCCACTGCGGCGCGGCAATGCGCTCGAGGACGCGGTGGCCCGACTCGTGCAGACGATCCGGCTCGGTGTGGTCGCTCCTGGCGAGTCCCTGCCTCCGGAGCGCGAGCTGGCGGCGTCGTTCGGGGTGAGTCGCGACACCGTGCGCGAGGCGATCCGCGAGCTGGCCGACACCGGCTACCTGCTGCCGCGGCGTGGTCGCTACGGAGGCACGTTCGTGGCCGACCCGCTGCCACACCCCAGCGTGCCGGGGGCGGTGACGCCGGACGAGATCGACGACGTGCTCGGGCTGCGCCGCGTGCTCGAGACCGGGGCCGTGCGCGCGGCCGCGAGCCGCTCCTTGGACGCCTCGACCCGTGCCGACCTGTGGGCGCGACACGAGGCGGCGGTGCCGGCGGGTCCTGAGGAGTATCGGCGCCTGGACACGCTGCTGCACCTGGCCATCGCCGAGGCCGCCGGAATCCCGTCGCTGGTCGCGCTCGTGGCCGAGAACAGGGCCGACGTCAATGCATGGCTCGATACGTTCCCGCTGATGCCGCGCAACATCCAGCACTCGGGGGAGCAGCACGAGAGCATCGTCTCCGCGATCCTCGCCGGACGTCCGGATGCTGCCGAGGCGGCGATGCGCGATCATCTCGCCGGGTCCGAAGCCCTGCTGCGTGGCTTCCTCCTCTGATCGGTGCCAATCGGTCGCCATTTCCTGAATCGGCAACGGATACCGTTGCGAAATCATCAAGAGGCTTCCGATTTCGCTATACCTGACGCCTTTCCTGTGACAGACTCGCGACAAGCGAATCTCAATGGGGAGGCTCCATGCCCGACAACACCCGAATGTCGACGGCGACACTCGATGCACCCACCGCCGCCGGCGCGGTCCACATCGACGGCGTCACCAAGCGTTATGGCACCGCCACCGCCGTCGACGACCTGACCCTCGACGTGCAACAGGGGGAGTTCCTCTCCCTGCTCGGCCCGTCCGGCTGCGGGAAGACGACCACCCTGCGCATGATCGCGGGCTTCGAATACCCGGATGCCGGGGACATCCGCATTTCCGGCCGCAGCGTTTTGAACCTCCCCCCGTATCGGCGCGAGGTGAACACCGTCTTCCAGGCGTACGCCCTGTTCCCGCACCTCACGGTCGCCGAGAACGTGGCGTACGGGCTGCAGCAGCGGCGCGTGCCCAAGGCCGAGCAGCGGGAACGGGTGAGCGAAGCACTCGACATGGTGCAGCTGCGCGCCTTCGCCGACCGCAAGCCCACACAGCTCTCCGGTGGACAGCAGCAGCGCATCGCTCTGTCGCGTGCACTCATCAACCGGCCGAGTGTGCTCCTGCTCGACGAGCCGTTGGCGGCACTGGACCGCCAGCTGCGCGAGGAGATGCAGCTCGAGCTCAAGCTGCTGCAGGCGCGGCTGGGCACGACCTTCGTATTCGTCACCCACGATCAGGCCGAGGCGCTCTCGATGAGCGATCGGATCGCCGTGATGCGCGCGGGGCGGATCGAGCAGCTCGATGCGCCGGACGCCATCTACGCGGAGCCGGCCTCCGCCTACGTGGCGTCGTTCATCGGCCAGCAGAACTTCGTGCACGGCACGGTTCGGGCAGATGGGGAGGCGGTCGACACGGCCATCGGCGTGATCGCGGGCCGCTGGGGTGGGGAGCATGTGGCGGCGGGGCAGCCGGCCGTCGCCGCCATCCGGCCGGAGTACATCCGTCTGGAACAGGGCGAAGGCGGGGGCGTCCCCGGGCGCGTGCTCGGTGTCTCGCACCTGGGTGAGACCCTCCAGGTCGCTGTCCGCGTCGGCGAGGACGCCACGTTCCTCTCGCGCATGCCGGCCCCGACCGCGCCGCGGGTGGGAGTCGATGACGCCGTCCGCTGTGTGTGGGATCCCGCGGATGCGCGGCTGTTCGCCGCCGAGGGCATCCCCACCACCGCGACGCACGTGATCACCCTGCCCAAGGACGGCGGGCTGTGACGGGCGCTCCTCCGGTGCGCGTGCTCGCACACCGGAGTGCCGCGCGGGTGATCCGCACCGAGCTGACCCGACGGGGCTTCCTCGCCACCGCGATCATGGCGGGCGGCGCCGTCGTGCTCAGCGCGTGCTCGCCGGGGCAGAACGCCGCGGCCGTGCATGCCGAGGGCGGCCCTCTCGAGGACAAGCTCTCCATCTACAGCTGGGGTGACTACGACGCCCCGGAGGTGCTCGAGCAGTTCACCGCCGAGAGCGGCCCGCGCATCGTGCTCGACGCCTTCAACTCCAACGAGGAGCTGATCGCCAAGCTGGTCGCCGCCCGCGGCACCTCCGGCTACGACATCGTGGTGCCGACCGGGGTGTTCGTCGGGCCCATGGCCGAGAACGGACTCCTGCAGAAGTTCAACCTCGACCTGCTGCCGAACATGAAGCACGTGGCCCCCGAGTTCCGTGGGCGCTCTTGGGATCCCGGCAACGAGTACTCGGTGTGCAAGGCGTGGGGGACCACGGGGTTCGTGTACGACAAGAGGGTGATCTCGCGCGAGCTCACGACCTGGAACGACTTCATCGATGCCGCGCAGAACGAGGCATCGGGCTCGACCTCGGTGCTCGACGACCCGGCACCGCTGCTGGGCATCTACTTCTGGGCGAACGGCATCGACTGGACGACCACCGATCCCGACCACCTCGACGCGGTCGAGAGGTTCCTGGTGAAGGATCTCGCTCCGCACGTCTCGGCGTTCGACTCGTACCCCGGTGGGTCGTCGATCCCGCAGGCGTCCCACGCGCTGCTGCAGTCGTACAACGGCGACGCGCGGCTCGGCATCTTCGAGTCGGACGACCCTGAACGCTGGCAGTGGGTGCTCGGGAGCCCGGCGACGGAGCTGTGGATGGACAACTGGGCGATCGCCGCGGGAGCTCCGCACCCCGAGGCCGCGCACGCGTTCATCGACTTCGTGCTGCAGCCCGACGTGCAGCTCGCACAGGTCGACTACATCGGCTACGACACCGGCATCTCCGGCATCCGCGAGGAAGCGGAGGCCGCAGGGCTCGAACGACTCGACATGGTGTTCTTCGGCGAGGAGCAGGTGGCCACGATGCACGAGGGCAAGCTGACCGATGCGCAGGACCGTGTCGTCTCGATCTGGAACTCGATGAAGGCGGCCGCCGGTGCCTAAGCTCAAGTTCGGTCTCGCGATCCCCGCGTGGGTCTGGCTGCTCGTCTTCTTCGTGGCCCCGATCTTCATGGTCGTGGTGTTCAGTTTCGGCTACAAGCCGAGCATCTTCGCCACGCATGCGCTCGACCACCTCTCGTTCGACCGCTACCTCGAAGCTCTCTCCCCGACGTTCTTCAGCACGTTCCTGAACACGCTGTGGATCGGCATCCTCGGCACGGCCCTGTGTCTGGTGATCGGCGGTCCGGTCGCATACTGGATCGCGGTGAAGGCCCCGCCCTCGAAGCGCGGACTCCTGCTCGCGCTCGTGATGGTGCCGTTCTGGACCAACTTCCTCGTGCGCACCATCGGCTGGCAGGTGATCCTCGCCCCCGAGGGCTGGCTCTCGCAGCTGCTGCAGGGCATCGGGGTCATCCCCGGTCCGCTCGATCTGCTCTACTCGCGCGGCGCGGTGCTCCTCGGCGTCGTCTACAACTACCTGCCGCTGATGATCCTGCCGCTGTTCGTGGCCTTCGATCGCGTGTCGGGGCCGCTGCGCGAGGCGAGCAAGGATCTCGGTGCGAACAGCGTCACGACCTTCCTGCGGGTGACCGTGCCCCTGGCCAGGCCCGGAATCATCGCGGGAGTGCTGCTGGTGTACATCCCGCTCATGGGCGACTACATCACGGCGACCGTGCTGGGCGGGGCGAAGGGCAACATGATCGGGCAGGTCGTGGCGAGTCAGTTCCAGACCGCGCAGAACTGGGCGCTCGGCTCGGCCATGGCGGTACTGCTGATCATCGTCATCATGCTCTCGATCGCCGTCGCGGCCGGACTCCTCTGGCTCGTGACCCTGCCGCTCCGGCAACGCAACCGCCTCGTCCTGGGGGAGGGATCATGACCGCCGTGACCGATGGACCGCAGAAGACCGCACCGCGCGTGCGCCGAGGGGCCGGTCGCTTCGTGCTGCCGATCTGGGCGGCGCTGGTGTTCCTGTTCCTGTTCCTGCCGATCCTCGTGATCATCGTCTACTCCTTCAATGTCGGCCGGCTGCTGGTGTCGTGGGACCATTTCGGCTTCGACTCGTTCCTCGCGATCGTGAACAAGCCGGCGATCCGCGACGCGGTGCTCGTCTCGGTGCGCACGGGCCTGCTGGCGGCGCTCCTTGCCACCGCGTTGGGAACCCTCGCCGGCATCGCGATGGCGCGCAATCCCGGCAAGTGGGTGTGGTGGTTCCTCGGACTGCTGCTGCTCGTGTCGGTGACGCCGGAGATCGTGGATGCCGTCGCGCTCCTGCCGTGGTTGGTCTTCCTCGGGCAGGACGCCGGGATCAGCATCTTCAACGACGGCACCATGAGACTCGTGGTGGGACAGTCGCTGTTCTCTATCGCGATCGTGTCGTACATCGTGCGGGCGCGGCTCGTGGGGCTCGACGCCCGGCTCGAAGAGGCCTCGGCCGACCTCTATGCGCCCCCGGTGCGCACCTTCTTCAAGATCACGTTGCCTCTCGCGATGCCTGCGGTGCTCGCCGGGTTCCTGCTCTCGTTCACGCTGAGCCTCGACAACACCGTCGTCTCCGCCTTCGTGCAGGTCTCCGGCACGACGCCGTGGCCCGTCTACGTGCTCAGCGCCCTCCGCAGCGGGTTGCGGCCGGAGATCGCCGCGGTGTCCACGATCATGCTGGTGCTCACGCTGCTGGCACTCGCTCTGGTGGCGGTCGTCCTCAAGCGTGCGGGTGACTCGGCGACCGAGATCGCCCGCACGATGGCGGGAGGGTGAGCATGGTGTTCGCAGATCTGGTGTTCACCGCCGGCACACGGGGAGGACGGGTCTTCCTCGCGGACGCTGCGCGATCGACCGCGCATGCCGTCGCCGTCACGAACGGCCGCATCAGCGCAGTGGGACACGACGTCTCGGCGCTGGTCGGCCCGCACACCGAGGTCGTCGACCTCGACGGCGGGCTTCTGGTACCGGGGTTCCAAGACGCGCATGTGCACCCGGTGTGGGGTGGGTTGGACATGCTCCGCTGCGACCTCGCCGAGCTGTCGACGCGCGAGCAGTACCTCGACCGCATCGCCGCATATGCGCAGGAGCATCCCGATGACGAGTGGATCCTGGGCGGCGGATGGCAGATGTCGGCGTTCCCCGGCGGTGTACCGACCGCGGAAGACCTCGACTCCGTCGTGCCCGACCGCCCGGCATTCCTGCCCAACCGCGACGGCCACGGCGCCTGGGTCAACTCCCGAGCACTCGCGCTCGCCGGCATCACCCGCGCGACGGCCGATCCAGAGGACGGGCGGATCGAGCGCGACGCGACCGGCGCACCGAGCGGCACGCTGCACGAGGGCGCGATGGGCCTGGTCAACAGGCTGCTGCCGACGGAGGCGCCCGAGCGTCTGGTGGAGGCCCTCCTGCAGGGGCAGCGCCACCTGCACTCCTACGGCGTGACGGCGTGGCAGGACGCGATCGTCGGCACCGAGTACGGAGACGCGGGCGACCCGCTGCCCGCGTACCTGACCGCCGCCGCATCCGGTGCGCTCACCGGTCGAGTGGTGGGTTCGCTGTGGTGGGACCGGTCGCGCGGCCTGGAGCAGATCGACGACATCGTGCGCCGACGTGATGAGAGCACGGTCGGGCGATTCCGGGCACGCAGCGTGAAGATCATGCAGGACGGCGTGGCGGAGAACTTCACCGCCGCGATGCTCGAGCCCTACTGCGACGGCCACGGGCATCCGCGCGAGGACTCCGGGATCTCCTTCGTCGAGCCCGAGCTGCTCAAGGAAGCCGCGACCAGGCTCGATGCCCTCGGATTCACGCTGCACTTCCACGCGATCGGCGACCGCGCGGTGCGGGAGTGCCTGGATGCGGTCGAGGCCGCGCTCGTGCGCAACGGACCTCGCGGGAACAGACACCACATCTCCCACATCCAGGTCGTGCACCCCGACGACATCCCGCGGTTCCGGGCGCTCGAGGTCACCGCCAACATGCAGATGCTGTGGGCGACGCTGGAGCCGCAGATGGTCGATCTCACCATCCCCTTCCTCGGGGAACAGCGGTCGGCGTGGCAGTACCCGTTCGGTGACCTCCTGCGTTCGGGGGCCGCGCTCGCCGCAGGAAGCGACTGGTCGGTGAGCACACCGAACCCGATGGCGGCGATCCACGTCGCGGTGAACCGTCGTTCCGCGCCGACCGAGTGGGAGGGCGATTACGAGCCGTTCCTCCCCGAGCAGGCGATCGACCTCGCCACGGCTCTCGTCGCGTACACGGCGGGCTCGGCGCGGGTGAACCACCTCGACGACACCGGCACGATCGCCGTGGGGATGCGGGCCGACCTCGCCCTGCTCGACCGTGACCCGTTCGAGCATCCGGCCGACGAGATCGGCCTGACCGAGGTGCGCGGCACCTGGGTCGAGGGCGAGCGGGTGTACGACTGCGCGGAGTGAGCCGCGGGACGACTCCGAACACACGAAACCCCGACGACATCGCGTCGCCGGGGTTTCGCGCCGGGTGCTCGTGTCGTCAGCCCGCGGCGACCTCGTCGGCGACTGCGAGAGCCTCGTCGAGCGCGGTGAGACCGCGCACCAGGTCGTCTTCGCTGATCACCAGCGGCGGGGCCACGTGCACGCGGTTGAAGTGCGTGAACGGCCAGACTCCGGCCTTCTTGGCTGCTGCGGCGAAGGCCCCCATGGGTGCGGCCTCTGCGCCCGAGGCGTTGAACGGCACGAGAGGCTCGCGCGTCTCCTGGTCGCGGACCAGCTCGACCGCCCAGAACAGTCCGAGACCGCGCACATCGCCGACGCTCGGGTGCTTCTCGGCCCAGGAACGCACGGTCGGACCGACCACACGTTCACCGAGGTCGCGCACCCGCTCCAGGATGCCGTCGCGACGGAACACCTCGAACGTCGCGACACCCGCCGCGCACGCCAGCGGGTGTCCCGAGTAGGTCAGTCCGCCGGCGAACGGCATGGTGTCGAACGCGCTCGCGATGCGGTCGGAGATCACCACGCCGCCCAGCGGAACGTAGCCGGAGTTCACGCCCTTCGCGAAGGTGATCAGGTCGGGGCTGGCGTCGAACGCGTCGATGCCGAACCACTCGCCCAGGCGGCCGAATCCGACCATGACCTCGTCGGCGATGTACACGATGCCGTAGCGGTCGCACAGCTCGCGGACACCCTGCAGGTACCCGGGCGGCGGGACGAGCACGCCGTTGGTGCCCACGACCGTCTCGATGATGATCGCCGCGATGGTCTGCGGCCCCTCCAGCTGGATCGTCTGCTCGAGGTGTGCGAGCGCCCGCTCAGCCTCCTGCTCCGGAGTCTCGGAATGGAACGGAGAGCGGTACAGGTACGGTCCGAAGAAGCGCACGGCACCGGAGTCGACCGTGTCGTTGGCCCAGCGCCGCGGATCGCCGGTGAGCGAGATCGCCGTCGAGGTGGAGCCGTGGTAGCTGCGGTACATCGACAGCACCTTGCGGCGTCCCGTGAACTGGCGGGCCATGCGCACCGCGTACTCGTTGGCCTCGGCGCCGCCGTTGGTGAAGAACACCTTCTCCAACCCCTCGGGCGCGACCTCCGCGATCAGACGTGCGAGCTCGCCGCGCACGTCGTTGGCGATGGAGGGCTGGATCGTCGCGAGGCGTCCGGCCTGCTGCTGGATCGCGGCGACCAGATCGGGATGCTGGTGCCCGAGGTTGAGGTTCACGAGCTGGCTCGAGAAGTCGAGGTAGGGGTTGCCCTGGTAGTCCCAGAAGGTCGATCCCTCGCCCGCGGCGACGGGCAGCGGGTCGATCAGGCCCTGCGCGCTCCAGGAGTGGAACACGTGCCCGCGGTCGTCTGCACGCACCTGCGCTTCGGCTTCAGGGGCGGGCAGCGGGTGTGCGACCCCGTGTCGGTCGGTGAAGTTCGTCATCGTCGTGTCCGCTCAGTCGTTGCTCGGGAAGTCAGTGGTTGCTCGGGAAACCGAGATCGATCTGGGAGGGGGTGTGGTCGGGCCAGCGGGTGGTGACGACCTTGGAGCGCGTGTAGAAGTGCACCGACTCGGGGCCATAGATGTGCGAGTCGCCGAACAGCGAGTCCTTCCACCCGCCGAACGAGTAGGCGCCGATCGGCACGGGGATCGGAACGTTCACGCCGACCATGCCGACCTCGATGTCGAACTCGTACTGACGGGCCGTGCCGCCGTCGCGCGTGAAGATCGCGGTGCCGTTGCCGTAGGCGTTGGCGTTCACGAGGGCGACCGCGTCGGCGTATGTGTCGACGCGGACGACCGACAGCACCGGGCCGAAGATCTCGTCGTCGTAGACCTTCATGCCGGGGGCGACCTGATCGATCAGACTGACACCCAGGAAGAAGCCCTCCGAGTCGAACTCCTTCTGCGTGCCGTCGACGATGACCTTCGCGCCCTCGGCCTCAGCGCCCGTCACGTAGGAGGCGACCTTGTCCCGGTGCTCGCGGGTGATGAGCGGACCCATCTCGCTCGCGGTATCCGTGCCCGCGCCGATCGTGAGGTCGCCGATGCGGTCGGCGATCGCGGTGACGAGGTCGTCGGCGATGTCGCCCACCGCGACCAGCACGGAGACGGCCATGCAGCGCTCGCCGGCGGATCCGTAGGCGGCGGAGACCGCGGCGTCGGCTGCCGCGTCGATGTCGGCGTCGGGCATCACGACCATGTGGTTCTTCGCGCCACCGAGGGCCTGCACGCGCTTGCCTGCAGCCGAGGCACGCTGGTAGATCGAGCGGGCGATCGGAGTGGAGCCGACGAAGCTCACCGCGTTGACGCGCGGGGAGTCCAGGATCGCGTCCACGGCCTCCTTGTCGCCGTTGACGACGTTGAGCACTCCGTCGGGCAGGCCCGCCTCGCTGAAGAGCTTCGCGAGCCAGACGGAGGCGGACGGGTCCTTCTCGCTGGGCTTGAGGACGACCGTGTTGCCGCAGGCGATGGCCGAGGCCACCATCCACAGCGGCACCATGACCGGGAAGTTGAACGGGGTGATCGCCGCGACGACGCCGACCGGCTGCTTGACCGAGTGCACGTCGACGCCGCGGGCCACCTGCTCGCTGCGCTCGCCCTTGAGCAGGTGCACGAGGCCGGCGGCGAACTCGACGTTCTCGATGCCGCGCGACACCTCGCCCGCTGCATCCGAGAGCACCTTTCCGTGCTCGCTCGTCACGATCGCGGCGAGCTCCGGCGTGCGCTCCTTGAGCAGCTGGCGCAGGCGGAAGAACACATCGGCGCGCTTGATCAGGCTCGTCTCGCGCCAGGCGGGGAGGGCGGCGGCTGCGGCGGCGATCGCGGAGTCCACCTCGGCGGTGGACGCGAAGGCCACCTGCTTCGACACCTGGCCGGTGGCGGGGTCGAAGACCTGGCCGGTGCGGGCCGCTTCGGCGGTCTCCGCTCCGTTGATGACGTGACGGACGATGTCCACGATGTTCCTCCGAGGGCTGAAGAATGCGCCGTTCGAACACTCTGACCGGTGTCCGATAGGCTTGTGCTCCTCAATGATCACAGAGCCGAGGAGCTGGTCGTGATGTCAGAACGTCAGGACTTCCGCTCCATCCGGACAGATCGTCCGGTTCGTGGCGACGCCCTCCTCACGGTCGCCGACGTCCTCGCGGAGCCTGTGCTGCAGGCGGGCGCTCCGGAGGTGATCGTCGGCGGTGGGGCGCTCGATGCCGCCGTGCGCTGGGTGCACGTGTCCGACAGTGCCGGTGTCGCCCGTCTGCTCGACGGCGGGGAGCTCCTGCTCAGCACCGGGGCCGGCTGGCCGACCGCTCCGGCGGAACTGCGTGCTTTCGCGGTCGGACTGCATCAGGCCGGGGTCGCGGGTATCGTGGTCGAGCTCGGCTCTGGCCAGGCGCGCATCCCGGAGGCCGTCGTCGAGGTGTGCACGGAGCGCGGGCTCGCACTGATCGCACTCACCAGCGAGATCAAGTTCGTCACGGTCACGGAGACCGTGCACCGCGCGCTGATCGCGGCGCAGACCATGGCCCTGCGCGAACGCCAGCACCTGCACGAGCTCTTCACGGCGCTCAGCTTGCGCGGAGCTCCGGCCGACGTCGTCGTCGCGGAGACGGCGAGAGCGCTCGGCGCACCCGTCGTGCTGGAGAACCTGGCGCGTGAGGTGATCGCGCACGAGACCCTGCGGATGCCGGTCGCGGAGGCGCTGGGGAAGCTGCGCTCGGCCGACCGTGTGCCCGTACAGGCGCGCGGCGTGCGGTGGGGGACCCTCCTCGCACTCCCCGGACCTGCGCATCCTGCCGGCCGGCTCACCGTGCTCGAACAGGGGGCTACGGCCCTCGCATTCGGATGCCTCGCGGACGGCGGTGACTCCGAATGGTCGCTGCTCGCGCAGCGCGGCCTCATCGACGATCTGCTCGGCGCCCGCTTCGCGAGTCCGGATGACATCCAGGCCCGTCTCGCGACCAGCGGCTTCATGCTCGCGGGGCGGCACTGCCACGGCATCGTGGCACGCGGCACGGAATCTGCGGTGCACCTCGCGCACCGCGCGGCCAGGGCCGGGGTCGCGGTGGTCGCCGCGCGGGTGGGTGACGACGATGTCGCACTGCTGTCGCTGCCGGCATCCGCTCCGCTGACGGATGCGATCGTCACGAGCCTCGTCGGCCTCGACCGCACGGTCTTCGTGGGGCCCCCTGCGGATGACGTGCTGGGGCTGCTCGCCTCGCTTCGGGCCGCGCGCGATCTGGCGGCGAGCGACCGTTCGGACAGCGGTCCCCGCGTGCGGCGCGTCGACGACCGTCCGCTGGAGCGGTTCGTCGCCTCGTTGCGCGACGACCATCGCCTTCTCGCGCACAGCGAGCGGATGCTGGCGCCGGTCGTGTCGTACGACCGGGAGCGCCGAGGAGACCTGATCGACGTGCTGTCGGCGCTCGTCGCACACCCCGGGAATCGATCAGCGGCGGCGAACGCCAGTCACCTCTCGCGGTCGGTCTTCTATCAGCGCCTCACGTTGATCGGCGATCTGCTCGACGCGGACCTCGACGACGGGGAGACGCTCGCCGCGCTCCATCTCGCACTGCTGGCGAGGCGTAGCGCGACGCCCGTGGCCTGACCCTGCGTCCTCGCCGTCGTGGCGCCGTCGTGGCCGGGACGGTCAGAGTACGGACTGCGCGCGCGTCAGCACATCCCGCAGGATCTGCTCGATCTCCCGGAACTCGGACGGTCCGACCGTGAGCGGCGGCGCGAGCTGGATCACGGGGTCGCCGCGGTCGTCGGCGCGGCAGTACAGCCCGGCCTCGAACAGGGCGGGTGACAGGAAGCCGCGCAGCAGCCGCTCGGACTCGGCATCGTCGAAGGTCTCCTTCGTGCCCTTGTCCTTCACGAGCTCGATGCCGAAGAAGTAGCCGTCGCCGCGCACGTCGCCGACCAGCGGCAGGTCGAGCAGCTTCTCGAGCTCTGCACGGAACAGCGGGGAGTTCTCCCGCACGTGCGCGTTCAGTCCCTCCTCGTCGAAGATCGCGAGGTTCTCCAGTGCGACCGCGGCTGACACCGGGTGCCCGCCGAACGTGTAGCCGTGCGGGAAGGACAGGTCGCCCTTCGAGAACGGCTCGTAGATGCGGTCGCTGACGATCGTCGCGCCGATCGGGGAGTATCCGCTGGTCATGCCCTTGGCACAGGTGATCATGTCGGGCACGTAGCCGAGACCCGTGCAGGCGAAGGTGTGACCGAGACGCCCGAAGGCGCAGATGACCTCGTCCGAGACGAGCAGCACGTCGTGGCGGTCGCAGATCTCGCGCACCCTGGCGAAGTAGCCGGGAGGGGGTGGGAAGCAGCCGCCGGAGTTCTGCACCGGCTCCAGGAAGACCGCGGCGACCGTGTCGGCGCCTTCGAAGAGGATCATCTCCTCGATGCGGTCGGCCGCCCAGCGTCCGAACGCTTCGAGGTCGTCGGCGGGTCCGCCCATCTCGGCCGCGCGGTAGAAGTTGGTGTTCGGCACGCGGAAGCCACCGGGGGTGATCGGCTCGAACATCGACTTCATCGCGGGGATGCCGGTGATCGCCAGGGCTCCCTGCGGCGTGCCGTGATAGGCCACCGACCGCGAGATGACCTTGTGCTTGGCGGGCTTGCCCTGCAGCTTCCAGTAGTGCTTGGCGAGCTTGAACGCGGTCTCGACCGCCTCGCCGCCGCCGGTGGAGAAGAAGACCTTGTTGAGGTCGCCCGGCGCCTCGTCGGCGAGACGATCGGCCAACTCGATCGCGGCCGGGTGCGCGTACGACCACAGGGGGAAGAACGCCAGCTCGGAAGCCTGCGCCGCGGCAGCCTCGGCCAGTCGACGTCGACCGTGCCCTGCGTTCACGACGAAGAGGCCGGCGAGCCCGTCGAAGTACTCTTTGCCCTTGGCATCCCAGATGCGGTGCCCCTCGCCCTTGACGATGATGGGCACGCCCGACTCGGCCATCGTGGACTGCCGGGTGAAATGCATCCAGAGATGGTCCTTCGCCATCGTCTGCAGTGCGGACTCGGAAGGTATGGTGCGTGCGGTGCTCATCTGGTCCCCCAGTTGTAGAGCTGCTTCTGCAGCTTGGCGTAGATGAAGGTTTCGGTGGAGAGGACGCCGTCGATCGGGCGGATGACGTCGTTGATCAGCGCGAGCAGGTCGTCGTCGTCCTCGCAGACCACCTCGGCGAGGACATCGAAGGATCCGACCGTGATGACCACATAGTCGACGGCGTCGATGGCGGCGATGGCCTCGGCGACGCGGCGGGCGTCGCCGGACACGCGCACGCCGATCATGGCCTGGCGGTGGAAGCCCAGCTGCATCGGGTCGGTGACGGCGACGATCTGCATCACGCCGGACTCGGTGAGCCGCTGCACGCGCTGGCGCACGGCGGCTTCGCTCATCCCGACGGTGCGGCCGATCTCGGAGTACGAACGTCGTCCGTCCTCCTGGAGCAGCTCGACGATCGTCTTCGAGACCGCATCGAGGGAAGGGTGCTTCTTCGCCGGACTCATGGTGCGATCCTCGCACTCCACGATGCGCTGAGCAACCGATTTCGTGGAATCTGGCTATTCGTCCAGCGGAATCGGCAGGAATCTCAGCTCTCGAGCGGTCCCAGCCAGGCGCTCGCCGCCGTGGAGTGCGCGGACTCGGGGTCGGACGGGTGGAACGCTCCGGCCAGAACGTCGCGGTAGAGGCGCGAGAGTTCATTGGCCGAGAAGTACGACCCGCCGCCGGCGACGAGCATCGCCTCGTCGACGACGTGCTTGGCCATCGTGATCGCCCGATGCTTGACACCGGAGAGCTGGGGGAACCACCGCGCGCCGTGATCGACGCGCTCATCCACATCGCGTGCGAGCGCGGCGATCTGCGGGGGCAGCGCGTCGTAGGCGATGGCCATGTCGGCGATGCGCCAGCGGATGTCGGGATCCTGGCTGTACGCGAGCCCGGTCTTCTTCGAATGCCGCTTCTGCGCCGTGGCCACCGCGAGCTCCAACGCTCGCCGGGCGATCCCCGTGTAGACGGAGGCGAGCAGGATCTCGAAGACCGAGAAGATCCCGAACACGATCGGGTCGGGGCTGGGCCCCGGATCGATGCGTCGCACGACGTGGGCGGCGTCGGACACGGCGCCGTTCAGCCGGGTGGTCCTGCTCTGCGTGCCCCGCATGCCGAGGGTGTCCCAGTCGTCGGAGGTGGTGACGGCATCCGTGCGCTCAACGAAGGCGAAGACCAGCTTCGGGGCATCGGGGCTGGTGGTGTCGAGACCGTGCAGGCCCAGGCGCGTCCAGACCGGGGCGAGGGAGGTGAAGATCTTCGTTCCCGTGAAGGAGTAGCCGCCGTCCCCGTCCGGCACAGCCGCCGTGTCGCTGCCGAACAGCACCAGGTCGTTGCCGCCCTCGCTGATGCCGAACGCGAAGACCTCACCAGCGACGGCGCCGTCTTGCACGAACTCGAGGCCGGGGACCCCGCGGTCGGAGAAGACCTTCGCGACGCCCGTCCAGACGAGGTGCATGTTGATGGCCAGGGCTGTCGCCGGGGCCGCCCCCGCCAGGCGCTGCTGCAGGAGCGCGGCCTCGGCGAGCTCGAGTCCCGCGCCACCGCGCTCTCGTGGCACCAGGATCGACAGGTACCCGGCAGCCCGCAGCTCGTCCAGGTCCTGCTGAGGGAAGGTGTTCTCACGGTCGTGGATCGGCGCGCGCTCGCGGATGCGCTCGAGGAGGGCGTCGGGAAGGAATGCTGCGGGATCGAATGTCATGCCAGTGCCTCCAGAAGCTGCCGTACCGATTCCTCCGGGCGGTCGCGGTGCAGGGAGTGCCCTGCACCCTCGACCACCGATAGGGAGATGAGGGGGTTCGCGGCGAGCACCTCGTCGGCGAGCTCTCCCGTGAAGATGCTGTAGACGGCGGGATCCGCGCCGATCACGTGCGTGGGGACCGTCAGGCGCGCCGCTTCTGCGCGCACGTCCCACGGTCGATTCTGGGCGCTGGTCTGCTCCACGGCCCACGCGCTCGCACGCCGCACGGCGTCGACCTTGAGCTCCTGATCCTGCGGATGCCAGTGCGGATGCTCCTGCTGCACGACCTCGATCCGGGTGTCGGCGAACGCGCGTTCCTGGCTCCGGCGGATGATCGCGGCGTCGCGACCGTCCACGTGGATCGCCGGGTCGATGAGCACGAGGCGCCGGGTCCACTCCGGGCTGGAGGCCGCGGCGACCGTGCTGGCCGCGCCACCGAGCGAGTGACCGATGACGGCATCCCAGGCACGGTCGCCGTCGGGGATGGTCTCGGCGAGGTCGGCCCCATAGGCGGAGACCGAGTAGTCGAGGGAACGCGGAGCGTCGCCGTGGCCGCGGAGGTCGACGGCGGTCGCGTGCCAGCCCGCGTCGGCGAGAGCGTCGCCGAGACGCCACATCAGTGCGCCTGAAGACCCGAGACCGTGCACCAGAAGGGCGCGACGGGAGGCCGACGGCGACCCCCACGAGAGGCGGGGAAGAGTGAGCGGTGCGGCCATGCCCCCAGCCTATGACCGGGGACGTGCCGGGGTCCCCGGAGCGCGCAGTCTCGCGCGCATCAGCGCAGTGGCACCAGAGGCGGGAGGTCGGCCGCGATGGTCAGCACGCGCCCCGCGGCCGCGTGACCGGCGGAGAGGCGTGAGGTGAGGTCTTCTCCGTCGAGGGTCGCCGCGAGGAAACCGGAGGCGAAGGCATCCCCGGCGCCGACCGGCTCGACGACGTCGACCACGGGGGCGGGGACGAAGACAGGCTCGGCTTCCCCCTCGAACGCCGTGGCGCCGACATCGCCGTCCTTGACGATGAGCAGGGCGCAGTTCGGCAGGAACGCGCGGATCTCGGTCGGGGTCACCGTCCCCCAGATGCGCTCGGCCTCATCGCGGCCGACGAAGGTGATGTCCGCGGCGTCGGCGAGGCGGGCGAGCGTCTCGGCGGCATCGTCCCTGCTCCACAGGGGACGACGGTCGTTCACATCGAACGACACGAGGGCGCCGGCTGCGCGTGCATCGGTGAAGAGCCGGTCGACCATCTGCCGACACGAGGCCGACAGTGCTGGCGTGACCCCGGTGGTGTGCACGATGCGCACCCCGTCGAGGCGGGAGGGGTCGAGGAACCCCTGCTCCATGCGCGAAGCGGCTGATCCGCTGCGGTAGTAGTAGACGGAGGAGGACTCCGCGCCCGGGTCCTTGAACATGACCCCGGTCGGGGCGGCGTCGTCGCGCTCGACCCACAGCTCCACCCCGCGGCGTTCGAGCTCGGAGGCGATGCGGTCTCCGAGCGGATCGGCGCCGAGGCGGGATGCCCAGGCGACGCGGTGTCCCGTCGAGGCGACGCCGGCGGCCACGTTGGACTCCGCGCCGGCGAGTCCGACCGACGCCTCGGCGGCTTCGGCGAGCCGGGAGTCGGTCGGAGTGATCAGCGCCATGGTCTCGCCGATGCAGACGATCTCGGGGAAGGAGGAGGAGGGAGAGCTCATGAGGGGGTGACCGCCAGGGGTTCGGTGTCGGGGTGGGGGCTCGCGTCGCGGTGACGCAGGTCCGGGAAGGAACGGACGAAGACGACGGCCACGATCAGTCCGACCGCGGCGAAGATGGTGGCGGCGAGGTAGGCGCCGCGCCAGTCGCCCACATCCACGAGGAAGCCGGCGACAGCGGAACCGGCGGCGGCGCCGATGAGCTGTCCGGTGCCGGCCCAGCCGAAGGCTTCAGCGGTCTCGCTGAACTTCACGCTGGCCGAGGTGATCGCGAAGAGCACCGCCAGGGCGGGCGCGATGCCGATGCCGGCGAGGATGAGGGTGGCGCCCAGCCAGAACACGTTGAGCATGACCATCGTCAGCCCGAGGCCGATCGTGACGATCAGCAGACGGCGGGCCATGGCCCAGGGCCCGATGGGGATGTGGCCGAAGGCGAGACCACCGGCGAGGCTTCCGGCCGAGAACACGGCGAGGACGAGTCCGGCGGCGAGGCTTCCGTGCTCGAAGGTCGCCACGACGCCGACCTCGACGGCGGCGCAGGCTCCGATCAGGAGGAACCCGATCACGGTCGCCAGCATCACGGGCGGCTTGAGCACGACTTTTCCGAGGGCGTTGCGGCTGCGCGGGATGCGCACCCGCCCGACCTCGGGGGAGAGGATGAACCACGCGCCGCCGCCGACGAGGATGATCGCGACCAGCAGCAGACCCTCGGCGGTGCCGATCTGGGTCGAGACGAGTGTGATCACGACGGGCGCGAGCACCCAGATGATCTCCTGCAGCGACGCGTCGAGGGAGAACAGCGGGGTGAGGTTCGAGGAGTTCACGAGCTTGGGGTAGATCGTGCGCACGGCGGCCTGCACCGGTGGGGTGGAGAGGCCGGCGATCATCCCGAGCGCCATGTACCCCGGCACCTCGAGCGGAAGCAGAGCCAGACACAGTACGGCCACCACACACACCGACAGGGTGAGAGTGAGCACTCGACGCATGCCCCAGGCGCCCATCCAACGGCTGGTGATGGGGCCGGCGATCGCCTGGCCGACGCTGGTCGCGGCGAGGACGAGACCAGCGGACCCGTAGGAGCCGGTCTGCTGCTCGACGTGCAGCAGGATCGCCAGCGACATCATCCCGTTGGGGAAGCGCGCGGTCAGTTGAGCAGCGATCATGCGCGCCACTCCCGGCGTGCGAAGAAGATCCCGATATCCCGCCACCAGACAACGGTACCGGCCCGCGGGGCCGGTCGCGGATGGGGCGATCCGCGACACGCCCGCGACACGCCGAAGGGTGAATTCCACAGGAATCCGAATGTCGGTGGGGCGTCGTAACGTGCCCCCTGTGGATGGATCGCTCACAGGGGCTTCCCAGCCGCGATTTCACGCGGTTCGCGTGCCTTCGGAAGGGGGCTCGGCCTGTGGAAGAAACGGTGGAGAACCTGTGTTGTATCTGTTGAGAACGGTGGATAACTACACGGATGTAACTACTACCCCTTGTGGTCGCCCCCAATGTCGGTCCCCATATGTAGTATTGAAGTCCCGGCAGGGGGTCTACCGGGAAACAGCCTGTATGAGAAGCAGGCCAGAGATTTGAGGGGTTACGAAAAAGATGTCGATCACGGTCTACACCAAGCCTTCCTGCGTTCAGTGCAACGCCACCTACCGTGCCCTGGATGCCAAGGGAATCGAGTACGAGGTCCTCGACCTGTCGGAAGATCCGACGGCGCTCGAGCAGGTCAAGGCGCTCGGCTACATGCAGGCACCCGTCGTCGTCACCGACGAGGGCCACTGGTCGGGCTTCCGCCCCGACAAGATCGACGAGCTCGCGTCCCGTCTGGCGTGACGCACCATGAGCGCCGTCGCGACCGCAGCGCCGCTCCTGGTCTACTTCTCGAGCGTCTCGGGTAACACCGCGCGTTTCATCGAGAAGCTCGGGTTCCCGTCCCGACGCATCCCCCTCCACCGGAACGAAGAAGACCTCGTCATCGACGAGCCCTTCGTGCTGGTCACCCCCACCTACGGCGGGGGAGCGGGGCGCGGCGTCGAGAAGGGCGCCGTTCCGAAACAGGTGATCCGGTTTCTCAACGACGAGCGCAACCGACGCCACATCCGCGGAGTGATCTCCGCGGGGAACACCAACTTCGGCGATGCCTTCTGCCTCGCCGGTGACATCATCAGCCGCAAGTGCCACGTGCCTCACTTGTATCGGCTCGAGATCTTCGGCACACAAGACGATGTGGATCGCGTGAGCGACGGATTGGAACGACGGTGGCAGCTTCAGTGACCGAGACAGTGGCATTCAAGGCGAACCCCTCCTACGAGGGTCTCGACTATCACGCCCTCAACGCGATGCTCAACCTGTACGACGCGAACGGGAAGATCCAGTTCGACGCCGACAAGCGCGCCGCGCGGGAGTACTTCCTGCAGCACGTGAACCAGAACACGGTGTTCTTCCACTCGCTCAAGGAGCGCCTGGACTACCTCGTGGAGAAGGAGTATTACGAGGGCGCCGTCATCGAGAAGTACTCGATGGAGTTCATCCAGAAGCTCAACGACCTCGCCTACGGCAAGAAGTTCCGCTTCGAGACGTTCCTCGGCGCGTTCAAGTACTACACGAGCTACACGCTGAAGACGTTCGACGGCAAGCGCTACCTCGAGCGCTTCGAGGACCGCGTCGTCATGACCGCCCTCGGTCTCGCCGACGGCGACGAGAAGCTCGCCGTGGCCCTCGTCGAGGAGATCATCTCCGGTCGTTTCCAGCCCGCGACCCCCACCTTCCTCAACGCAGGCAAGGCGCAGCGCGGCGAGCTCGTCAGCTGCTTCCTCCTGCGCATCGAAGACAACATGGAGTCGATCGCCCGCGGCATCAACTCCGCGCTGCAGCTCTCCAAGCGCGGCGGCGGCGTCGCACTCCTGCTGTCGAACATCCGCGAGTCGGGTGCGCCGATCAAACAGATCGAGAACCAGTCCTCTGGCATCATCCCGGTCATGAAGCTCCTCGAAGACAGCTTCAGCTACGCCAACCAGCTCGGTGCGCGTCAGGGCGCCGGCGCGGTGTACCTCAACGCGCACCACCCCGACATCATGCGCTTCCTCGACACCAAGCGTGAGAACGCCGACGAGAAGATCCGCATCAAGACGCTGTCGCTGGGCGTCGTCGTGCCCGACATCACGTTCGAGCTCGCCAAGAACGACGAGGACATGTACCTGTTCTCGCCGTACGACGTCGAGAAGGTCTACGGCGTTCCGTTCGGCGACATCTCGGTCACCGAGAAGTACCGCGAGATGGTCGACGACCCGCGCATCAAGAAGACCAAGATCAACGCGCGCGAGTTCTTCCAGACCGTCGCCGAGATCCAGTTCGAGTCCGGCTACCCGTACGTCATGTTCGAAGACACGGTGAACAAGGCCAACCCGATCAAGGGTCGGATCAACATGTCCAACCTCTGCAGCGAGATCCTGCAGGTGAACACGCCGACCACGTACAACGACGATCTGTCGTACGACAACATCGGCAAGGACATCTCCTGCAACCTCGGTTCGATGAACATCGCGCTGTCGATGGACGCCGACGACCTCGGCCAGACCGTCGAGACCGCGATCCGGGCACTGACCGCGGTCAGCGACCAGAGCCACATCGGCTCGGTTCGTTCGATCGAGGACGGCAACGACCGCTCGCACGCCATCGGCCTGGGCCAGATGAACCTGCACGGTTACCTCGCTCGCGAGCACGTGTACTACGGCTCCGAAGAGGGCATCGACTTCACGAACATCTACTTCTACACGGTGCTGTTCCACGCGCTGCGCGCGTCGAACAAGCTCGCCATCGAGCGCGGCACGACGTTCGACGGGTTCGAGGACTCGACCTACGCGTCGGGGGAGTTCTTCGACAAGTACATCGACCGCGCCTGGGTTCCCGAGACCGAGAAGGTCAAGGAGCTGTTCGCCGGCAAGCACATCCCGACACAGGACGACTGGGCCGAGCTGAAGGCGTCGATCCAGAAGCACGGCATCTACAACCAGAACCTGCAGGCGGTGCCGCCGACCGGCTCGATCTCGTACATCAACAACTCGACGTCGTCGATCCACCCGATCGCGTCGAAGATCGAGATCCGCAAGGAAGGCAAGCTCGGCCGCGTCTACTACCCGGCGGCGTTCATGACGAACGACAACCTGGAGTACTACCAGGACGCGTACGAGATCGGCTACGAGAAGGTCATCGACACGTACGCCGCGGCCACGCAGCACGTCGACCAGGGTCTGTCGCTGACGCTGTTCTTCAAGGACACCGCCACCACGCGTGACATCAACAAGGCGCAGATCTACGCATGGCGCAAGGGCATCAAGACGATCTACTACATCCGCCTGCGTCAGCTGGCGCTCGAGGGCACCGACATGGCCGAGTGCGTCTCGTGCATGCTCTGACCTGTTGCTGACCTGAGAACGCGGCCGAACCCCGAGGAACGACGAAGAAAATGACTCCCGAAAGACTCAAGCTGGTCTCCAGCGTGCAGGCGATCAACTGGAACCGTATCCAGGACGACAAGGACCTCGAGGTCTGGAACCGTCTGGTGAACAACTTCTGGCTGCCGGAGAAGGTGCCGCTGTCGAACGACGTGCAGTCGTGGAACACGTTCACCCCCGACGAGCAGCTGCTCACCATGCGGGTGTTCACGGGGCTCACGCTCCTCGACACGATCCAGGGCACGGTCGGTGCGGTGTCGCTGATCCCCGACGCGATCACTCCTCACGAAGAGGCCGTGTACACGAACATCGCGTTCATGGAGTCGGTGCACGCGAAGAGCTACTCCTCGATCTTCTCGACGCTCGCGTCGACGAAGGAGATCGATGAGGCGTTCCGCTGGTCCACGGAGAACCCGAACCTTCAGAAGAAGGCTCAGATCATCATGGACTACTACCAGGGCGATGACCCGCTCAAGCGCAAGGTGGCCTCCACCCTGCTGGAGTCGTTCCTGTTCTACTCGGGGTTCTACCTGCCGATCTACTGGTCGTCGAAGGCGAAGCTGACGAACACGGCCGATCTGATCCGCCTCATCATCCGTGACGAGGCCGTGCACGGGTACTACATCGGCTACAAGTTCCAGAAGGGCCTCGAGAACGAGACCCAGGCGCGTCGCGATGAGCTCAAGGACTACACGTTCTCGCTCATGTACGAGCTCTACGACAACGAGGTGCAGTACACGCAGGACCTCTACGACGGTGTCGGTCTGACCGAAGACGTCAAGAAGTTCCTGCACTACAACGCCAACAAGGCCCTGATGAACCTGGGCTACGAGGCGATGTTCCCCTCCAGCGTCACGAACGTGAACCCGGCCATCCTGTCGGCGCTCTCGCCGAACGCCGACGAGAACCACGACTTCTTCTCGGGGTCGGGCTCGTCCTACGTCATCGGCAAGGCCGAGGCCACGGAAGACGACGACTGGGACTTCTGAGTCCAGATCGAGAATGCCCCCGGTGGCTGCTCATATCGAGCGGCCGCCGGGGGCTTCGTCGACCTGCGGGATCATCGTCACTCCCGTTCGGAGGACTCCTCGACGGGGTCGGAAGAGATCGGCCGTGAATCGCGCAGGTACGGGCGAAGGCTCTCGAAGAAGAGTGCGAGGGTGTCGGCGCGGTTCGCGCCCCCGTCCTCCTCATAGAGGATCTGCAGGCGCATCCCCTCGGCGAGGGCGATGGCCCAGCGGGCGACGGTCTCGGCGGTGACTCCGGCCGGCATCGCCGCGAAATCGAACGTCTCGCTGATGCTGCGGGTGAAATCGTCGAGTCGCTGGCGGTGCTGCTCGACGAAGTAGGTGTGCGCGGGATGGGTGTCGGCGAGCGCTTCCGCGGAGATCATCGCGTTGAGCTGCACGAGTGCCAGGTCGGATTCATGGTCTTTCAGCGTGCGCAGGTAACTGTTCACGTACGCCACGCCCGTGAGATCACCGTCTCGCAACTGCCTGATCGCGTCCGCGTCCCTCGCGGTCAACACCGCGAGCAAAAGGTCGGGCTTCGAGGGGAAGTGATGCAGCAGGCCGGCCTGGGAGATGCCTGCCCTTGCCGCGATATCGGCGATCGACGCCGAGTGATAACCACCTTCCGAGAAGATCTCGCCCGCGATCTCCAGGATGTGCTCACGTCGGGCTTCCCCTTTGGGGTTGCGGCGTTTGCGAGGTGCTTCGGGTTCGGAAGCGGCTGTCATGAAGGGTCCTTTCGCGGTGCTCTCAGACTAGCGAGCGGCGTTCTCCTGGCCGCGAAGGACGGGCACCTGCGCCAAAACTTAACAAGATTGGGTATTGATAAACCGACCAAGTGCACGGTAACTTTATCCGCGAGGCGGGGGCTCGCCTCATACGCAGCAGCATTTCGACAAGGAGGTCCTATGCGATCGTCATGGAAGAAACTGGTGGGCGGTGTCGCCGTCGCGGTGAGCGCGGCGCTCGTTCTCACGGGGTGCGGTGGGGGGAGCGCCGCGGACGGCGGGGGAGGCGCGGGCGATGGCGAGCAGACCCTGACGGTGGCCGCTCGTCAGGATGTCGCGTCATTCGACACCGGCCAGCTCGATACCGGTTTCCAGGTGCAGTACTGGCAGCCCGTGTACGACACCCTCCTGCGCTATACGCCGACAGGCGAGATCGAACCGAACATGGCGGAGGAATACACCTACAACGAGGACAACACCATCCTCACCCTCGCTCTCCGCGACGGCATCACGTTCAGCGACGGAACTCCGTTCACCGCGGATGTCGTGAAGGCCAACATCGAACACCTGCAGTCGGGCACCGGCGTCGCCGTCTACATGGTCGGCCTCGTGCAGGAGGTCGTCGTGATCGACGATCTGACCGTCGAGATCCGTCTGAGCGCTCCCGACCCCGCGTTCACCTATTACCTCTCGCTCGTGGCTGGTGCGATGGCGTCCCCGGCGGCTTTCGGCACCGAATCGTTCGCCACCACGCCGGTCGGCTCCGGGCCCTACCTGCTCGACGCGGATGCGACCATCCGCGGCAGCCAGTACAGCTACGTGCGGAATCCGGACTACTGGAACCCCGACGCCTATCCGTACGACAAGGTCGTCGTCAAGCCGATGGAGGACATCACCGCACGACTCAACGCCATCAAATCCGGGCAGGTGAACACCACAGACGTTGATGCCAGCGTGCTCAAGGAAGCGGAGGCCGCCGGACTCACGGTGAACGAGGCGCAGGTCACCTGGCTCGGGCTCATCGTGTTCGATCGCGACGGCGCGCAGGTGCCGGCACTCGGCGACATCCGCGTGCGTCAGGCCCTCAACCATGCCATCGACGGTGAAGCCATCGTCCAGAACATCTACGGAGGCAACGGCGCACAATCCCAGCAGATCTTCAACCCGGACAGCCCGGCCTTCGTCGGCGACCTCGACGACGCGTACCCGTATGACCCAGAGAAGGCGAAGGAGCTGCTCGCGGACGCCGGCTACCCCGACGGCTTCGAGATCACGATGCCCGAGGTCAAGGGCGATCTGACACAGCCCTACATCACGCAGCAGCTCGCCGACGTCGGCATCAAGGTGACCTGGGACAAGGTGGCCTCCGAGAACCTGGTGGGCGATCTGCTGGGCGGCAAGTACGCGATCGCCTCCTTCGGATCGAGCTCGGGGCACCCGTGGCGCGACATCTTCAAGATGGTCTCCCTGGACGGCGCCTGGAACCCGCTGCACACGACGACACCGGAGCTGGACGCACTCCTCGCGGAAGTTCAGGCCTCGACGGGCGAAGCGCAGACTGCCGCCTACCAGGCCGTGAACGAGTACATCACGGAGAACGCCTGGTTCGGGATCTGGCTCTTCACCTCGGTGATCCAGCTGACGGACGCGGGAACGGCCACGCAGATGCAGCTCGGAAGCAACGTCCCCTACCTGTCGAGCTACGCGCCCGCAAAGTGAGCCTGGTGCGGGGCTGGCCTCGGGTCGGCCCCGCACCCCGAAGGAGTTGAACGTGCTGGCATTCCTCATGAGACGGATCTCGGCGGGCCTCGTGCTCGTCGTCGCGATCTCGTTCGTCGCTTTCGCGTTGATGTACGCGGGCGGCGCCGATATCGCCAGAAGCATCCTCGGACCCGAGGCCACGCAGGACCAGGTCGAGGCGAAAGCGGCCGAGCTCGGCATCGACCAGCCGCTGCTGGTGCAATACGGCGAGTGGTTCGCGCACATGGTCAGGGGCGACTTCGGTCGTTCGTGGTTCACCGCCGAGTCGGTCACGGATGCCGTCGTCTCGCGTCTCGGGGTGACGTTGTCGATCGTGGTCGTCTCACTCATCGCCGTGGCCGTGATCAGCGTCGTGCTCGGTGTCGTCGCGGCGATCCGTCGCGGCTGGGTGGACAAGGTCGTCCAGGTCGTGTCCGTCATCGGCGTCGCCCTCCCGAACTTCTGGGTGGCACTGATCCTCGTGCTGACGTTGGCGATTAGCATTCCTCTGTTCCCTGCGACCGGATACGTGCAGCCGACCGAGAGCGTCAGCGGCTGGCTGCTCTCCATCACTCTCCCCGTGATCGCGATCACCATCGGAGGGATCGCCGGAGCCGCCCAACAGATCCGAGGGTCGGTGCTGGACGTGTCTCGGCAGGATTTCGTGCGCACTCTGCGGTCGCGTGGGTTGCCGGAACGGCGCGTGATCGCCAACCACATCCTGCGGAACTCGCTGGGCCCTGCCATGACGGTGCTCAGCCTTCAGTTCATCGCGATGATCGGCGGGTCCGTCGTGATCGAGAAGGTCTTCGCGATTCCCGGCCTCGGGATGCTGGCGCTCAACGCGACCCTGCGCGGCGACATCCCGATCGTGATGGCCGTCGTCATGACTATGGCTGTCGTCGTCATCGTCGTCAATCTGCTCATCGACCTGGTCAACGGCTGGGCGAGTCCGAAGGTGCGTGTGCAATGACCACTCCCACAACTCAGGCGATCGCCACAGCCCGCCGTCGTGACAGGCCCAGTGTGATGCGCGCGGTGCTGCGCAACCCGCTCGGCGCGGCGTCGCTCGCGACGATCGTCCTCATCGTGTTGATCAGTGCGGTCGCGCCCCTGATCGCTCCGTTCGATCCCGCTTACGTCGACATCACGGCCGCCAATGTGCCGCCGGGCACCGACGGTCATCTGCTAGGCGCCGACGCCTCCGGGCGCGACGTGTTCAGCCGCCTCCTCGTGGCCGGTCAGCTCACGCTCGCCGGGGCCGCGGTCACCGTTCTGATCTCCGTGCTGCTGGGGGTGAGCGTCGGTCTGATCTCGGGGTACTTCGGCAAAACGTTCGACCTGGCAGCGGGATGGGTGTCCGACCTGGTGCTGGTGCTACCGAGCAAGATCGTGCTCGTCGCGCTGTTCGCCGTGATCGGACCGAACACTCTCATCACCATGGCGGTGCTCGGCGTGATGGTCGCACCGCAGTTCTATCGGCTGGTGCGCAACCTCGTCATGGGGGTGAAGAACGAGCTGTACGTGGACGCTGCCCGGGTCTCCGGTCTCTCCGACGCCGCGATCATCGGCCGGCATGTGCTGTTCGCCGTGCGCGCGCCGATCATCATCCAGGCGGCCTTCGTTGCCGGCATCGCGGTCGTGATCCAGGCCGGACTCGAATTCATCGGTCTCGGCGATCCGAACACCCCGACCTGGGGAGGGATGCTCCAGGACGCCTTCGCGGCGATGTACAAGTCTCCGACCATGCTGATCTGGCCCGGACTAGCGATCGGACTGTTCGTGGCGGCGTGCGTGCTGTTGGGCAATGCGGTGCGCGATGCCTTGGAAGGCACCGACGCCGCGTTGAGCGCGACGACAACAGCGGCAACGGCCTCCACCACGGCCGCGCGCACGGTCGAGAAGCATGTCGTGGCGGACGAGTCCGATGCGAACGACGCACTGCTGCGCGTCGAGAACCTGTCCGTGGGTTATCCGGATCGCGACGGCGGAGTGAAGGCGGTCGTGGAGTCGGTGTCGTTCGCCGTTCGACCTGGCGAGGTCGTCGGCGTAGTGGGGGAGTCGGGGTCCGGCAAGTCTCAGACGGCGTTCTCGATCCTCGGCCTGCTGCCACCCGGCGGCCGAGTCGTCGGCGGACGGATCCTCTTCGAGGGGAAGGAGCTCGATCCGAGAACGGGAGCGGCGCGCTTGCGAGGCACCCGCGTCGCGTACATCCCGCAGGAGCCGATGAGCAACCTCGACCCGGCGTATCGGATCGGCGCACAACTGATGGAGCCCCTCGTGATCGTCTCGAAGCTCCGTAAGGCGGAGGCCAGGGAGCGGGCACTGTCCTTGCTCGCCAGGGTCGGGATCCCCGACCCCCGGCGTGTGTTCGACGCCTACCCGCACGAGATCTCCGGAGGGATGGCGCAACGTGTGCTGATCGCCGGTGCGATCGCCGGAGAGCCCGATCTGATCATCGCCGATGAACCGACCACGGCGCTCGACGTCACCGTCCAGGCAGAGATCCTCGACATCCTTCGTGATCTGCAGCGCGAGCGTGGGATGGCGATGATGCTCGTCACGCATAACTTCGGCGTCGTCGCCGATCTCTGTGACCGGGTGGTGGTGATGCAGACCGGTCGCGTCGTCGAGACGGGCACCGTCGCGAAGATCTTCGACGCCCCCCAGCACGCCTATACCAGGATGCTGCTCGGGTCGATCCTCGATGGGGGGGCGGCCCGCCCGGACTACGAGGGTGCCCCAGACAGCTCCGAGTCCGCTCAGAAGGAGGCCGCGCTGTGACCGCTCCGCTGCTGGAGGTCGCTGACCTCCGTGTCGCCTATCCGCGAAAGGGGTGGCGTCGGGAACCCGTCGAGATCCTGCACGGCGTCTCGATCGACGTCCGTCCCGGCGAGACGGTCGGTCTCGTCGGCGAATCGGGATCGGGCAAGACCACCCTCGGACGCGCCATCCTCGGGCTCGCGCCGATCACCGGCGGGTCCATCCGCTTCGCGGGGACCGACATCACGAATGCGGTGCGCTCGAGACGCCGACAGTTGGCACGCGACATCCAGGTCGTCTTCCAGGATCCGTACGGATCGCTGAATCCCGCTTTGCGCATCGAGGACATCCTGGCCGAGCCCCTGCGCGTGCAGGGCGTGCGCGCTGACGTCGCGAGGGAGCGGGTGACGGAGTTGCTCTCCCAGGTGGGTCTCCCCGATGACGCGGGGAGTCGGCTGCCGCGGGAGTTCTCCGGAGGCCAGCGGCAGCGTGTCGCCATCGCGCGCGCGTTGGCGCTCCGCCCCAAGCTGATCGTGTGCGACGAGCCGGTGTCGGCTCTGGACCTGTCGACGCAGGCTCGCGTGTTGGATCTGTTCATCGAGATCCAGGAGCGCACCGGCGTCGCTTTGCTCTTCGTCTCGCACGATCTGGCCGTCGTCCGTCATGTGAGCCACCGGGTCGCCGTGATGTACCGCGGCGACATCGTGGAGTTCGGGCGCGGAGACGTGGTCACGGCGGATCCGGAGCACTCCTACACCCGCCGTCTTCTGATGGCAGCTCCGGTACCCCATCCGGCGGAGCAGCAGGAGCGTCGTGCCGAGCGGCGGCGCATCCTCGAAGACGAGGCGCAAGCCATGATCGAGGCGGTATGAGCGGCGCATCCCCATGGATCTGAGCATGGAGACGTTCGACCTGTCGCTCAGGATCGCCGCGGCGATCCTGCTCGGTGCGACCATCGGCCTCGAACGTCAGTGGCGCTCCCGCATGGCGGGGATCCGCACGAATGCCCTCGTCGCCGGAGGATCCGCGCTGTTCGTCGTGCTCGGCGCCTACGGCTTCGAGGGCGTCACGGCTGACCCGACTCGAGTGGCTGCGCAGGTCGTCTCCGGCATCGGCTTCCTGGGTGCCGGCGTGATCCTGAGAGAGGGACTGAACATCCGCGGGCTCAACACGGCGGCGACACTCTGGTGCGCAGCGGCGATCGGGTCGCTCGCCGGCGCCGGACTCTACATCCTGGCGCTCGTCGGCGTCGCCTTCATCGTGGGCGCCAACACGGTCATGCGTCCCGTCAGCAGGTTGATCAACAGTCGCCGTCGATCCCCCGACCTCGAAAGCACCGAAGACGACGACGGTCCGCTTCAGCCCATCGAGTACATCCTCGAGGCGAAGACGAACGACAAGAGCGAGCAGCGGGTGCGAGCCCTCGTCCTGCAGGCAGTGAACCGCCCGGAACTCACTCTGCGATCCATACAGTCCTCCAGCGGCAAGAACTCTCGCGTGGTGGTCCATGCGGATCTGTTGGCCAGCTCGGATGCGGATGCCGGGGTCCTCGAGCGCGCCGTCCAGCGCATCAGCCTCGATCCCAAGGTCATGTCGGTGCGCTGGTGGGCGGAAGACAACGCCGATGACTGACACGATCCCTCTCTCGAGAACATCGGTCGAGGGCACACAGAAGGAGAAGCAACGATGAAAGCCATCATGGTCATGTACGACACCCTCAACCGGAAGCTCCTGCCTCCCTACGGTGCCGAACAGGTGGTGGCTCCGAACTTCACACGCCTGACGGAACGCACGGCGACGTTCGACAACTGCTACGCGGGATCGATGCCGTGCGTGCCGGCTCGGCGCGAGATGCACACCGGACGGTACAACTTCCTGCACCGCTCGTGGGGTCCGTTGGAGCCCTTCGACGACTCCGTTCCGGAGATGCTCCGTGATGCGGGGGTCTACACGCACCTCGTCACAGACAACCGGCACTACTGGGGAGACGGCGGGGCGACGTATCACGGAAGATTCTCCACATTCGAGTTCTTCCGCGGACAGGAGGGAGACGCATGGAAAGGCAGCGTCGCCGATCCGGAGATCCCGGACACCGTGGTCAACCGCAGTGATCGGGTGTGGCGACAGGATTGGATCAACCGTGCCCATCTACAGGATGAGGCCGATCACCCTCAGACGCTCACCTTCGACGCGGGCATGGAGTTCCTGCGCACGAACGTCGATGCCGACGACTGGTATCTGCAGATCGAGGCGTTCGACCCGCATGAGCCCTTCTTCAGCTACGAGCAGTATCGGCGGCTGTACGACTCGGACTACGAGGGCCCGAGCTTCGACTGGCCGGCCTACCGCCGCGTCATCGAGGACGAGTCCGAGGTCGAGCAGTTGCGGAACGAATACATGGCCCTGGTGACCATGTGCGACAAGTCCCTTGGTCGCGTCCTCGACTTCATGGACGAGAACGACATGTGGCAGGACACCATGCTCATCGTCTGCACCGATCACGGACTCCTCCTCGGCGAGCACAATTGGTGGGGCAAGAATGTGCAGCCCTGGTTCGACGAGAACATCCACATCCCGCTCTTCGTGTGGGATCCGCGTTCGGGCGTCGCGGGGGAGCGGCGCGCGTCGCTCGTGCAGACGATCGACCTCGGCCCGACACTGCTGGAGTTCTTCGGAGTTCCACCCACTCCCGACATGCAGGGGCGGGCGTTGGCCCGAACGATCGACGCGGACGAGCCGATCCGCGCTGCGGGGCTCTTCGGAAATGCCGGCGGTCATGTGAACGTCACCGACGGCCGATACGTCTACATGCGCGCATGCGCGGATGAGTCGAACTCCCCGCTCTTCGACTACACGCTCATGCCGACCCACATGGGCGGACGTTTCGCGCCTTCGGAGCTCGCCCAGGCGGAACTGCATCCCGGCTTCTCGTTCACGAAGGGCGCCCCGGTGCTGAAGGTTCCCGGGTTCGCGTTCGGCAGCCCCTGGTCCTATGGCACCCTGCTGTTCGATCTCGATGAGGACCCCAGCCAGGATCGTCCCCTCCAGGACGAACAGTTGGAGCTGCGCATGGCGAAGCTCTTGGTGGAGCAGATGCGGGCCAGCGACGCGCCGCCGGAGCAGTTCGCGCGTCTCGGGCTCCCCGTGAGGGGAGAGGTGACCGAGGAGCACCTCCTCATCGCCGCGCAATGGGAGCAGGTGCAACGCGGGCTCAGCGCCGCACCGACCGCCGCGGACCTCGGACCCGACTCCATCGTGGCGACCGTCCCGATCGAGGTGCTGTTCGCGGACGACGTCGTGAAGGCAGCAGTGCTCGACGTCCTTCCCTTCCTCGACAATCCCTACATGACGCATATGGCAGGTGCGATGACCCTCCTCGAGGTGGCGGCGATGAAGGTCGAAGCCGATCTGGACTCGCTCCTCGCGTTGGACGCCAGGCTTGCGGGGCAGTCGGCGTCCGCCGTGGCCGCCGGAGCATGACGGTTCATGAGGGGGGCTGCTGCGCCCCGCAGACATCTCTGCGGGGCGAGCTCCCTCCCCGTGCATTGCGCCTGTCCGCCGTGCGTCCGGCTCCTCCGGACGAGCGGCGGATCCCGAGCGGAGTCTTCGCGATGGGAGATGCGTTCGCGGAGGGGTACCCCGGCGATGGCGAGAGTCCCGTGCATGAGGTGCGCATGAGCGCGTTCCGTATGGATACGGCGCCAGTCACGGTTGACCGATTCGCGCGCTTCGTCGAGGCTACGGGGTATGTGACGACCGCGGAGAGACTGGGCAGCTCCGCGGTGTTCCAGGCATTCGTCGCCGAGGGAGAGTCGATCAGGGGGCGCTCGGATGCTGCGCCGTGGTGGCTCGACGTCGTCGGTGCATCGTGGCGGCATCCCCGTGGTCCTGCTTCGAGCGCCGCGGGAGGGCAGCATCCCGTCACCCATGTCGCGTTCACGGATGCGGTGTCGTACTGCCTCTGGGCCGGACGGCGGCTGCCCACCGAGGCCGAGTGGGAGTATGCCGCGAGAGGAGGGCTGGCTGCCGCGCGCTACGCGTGGGGAGACGACCTCCTACCCGGGGGCGAACACCGTGCCAACATCTGGCAGGGACGATTCCCGATTCACGATGAGGGTGCCGATGGATATGTCGGGACGTCCCCGGTCGGCGCGTTCCCGGCCAACGGCTATGGACTGTACGACGTGGCAGGCAACGTCTGGGAGTGGTGTCAGGACTGGTTCGCCGCCGACTACTACTCTCGATCGGCGGAACACGATCCGCTCGGTCCGGACTCTGGAAGGTTTCGGGTGATGCGCGGGGGATCTCACCTCTGCCACGACTCGTACTGCAATCGATACCGTGTGTCCGCGCGCAGTTCGAGCGCCCCCGATTCGACGTCGGGAAACCTGGGTTTCCGAACTGTGGCGGCGGAGAACGGATAGTTGCGCGCCCCGTGCCGATGTCGGAGCCCGTGGCAAGATCCGTGCATGGAAACCCTCAGACCCACTTCTCGTCCGCCAGGCGGGCGCGTCGATCCTCCTCACGCTTCGAGTAGGTGGCGGCGCGGATCGCGTCGTCGGATTCCAAACCCGTGCCCAGAGCCCCGCCGAGCGTCGCCGCCGATGCGACGAACCACGTGAGCACGAAGAGATCCTCGACGTCGACCGTCCGCCCGAGCGCTTCGCTCATCACGGTCGTATCGAGCACGAAGAGCGCCCAGGCCAGATTCACCACGTACAACGCCAGGTAGCAGATGATGATGCCGATGGTCAGCGTCAGGATCGTCGAGGTGTTGTAGAGGCGGGATCTCTCGCGCGCCTGTGTCGAGTCGTCGTCCGGGCGGTCCCAGAGCCTGCCGTCGATCACGATCCAGGCGATGAGGATCGCGATGGAGGCAACGGTCGCGGCCGCCAGGCGCCAGCCGGACAGCGAGATGGCGAGCGACCACACCGTCGGCTCGATCGTCGCCACGGCCCCGGTGGCCAGGGCTGCGACCAGCGCGGACTTGAGGCCGGCCGCGAGAAGCCACGGACGGTTCGCCAGCACCATGCCCCGCAGCACGCGCCCCCGGGCGCTGAGGCGGGGAAGCGGCAGACGCTGCTCCTCGGGCGAGGCGGGAGCAGCCATTCCGCTGACGAGCCCGCGCACTGCGTGGCGTGCCCTGCTCTGCACCCGGTAACCGCCCAGTGCGGGCAGGGACAGCACTGCGGCCTGGCGTCGAGGATCGATCGCCGCCAGTAGATAGCGACCGTCGTCGTCGCGAAGCGGGAGCTCGGTGACGCCGACGACGAGGTCCCACCGGTTCTGCTCGGCGTGTGCGCGGAGTCGTTCGAGGGCGACGTCGACGTCTTCGGATCCGAGGGTGAACGGCTCGCTGAGGAGCTCGACGATCCAGCCGTCGGCCTGCGCGGCGACCGGCGGTGTGAGATCGGTCATCCGACGCGCGACGACGGTGGGCGAAGCCGGGTCCGCCACGAGCCCCACTCGGATCGGCTCCATCTCCGCAACCTACACCTCTCCCGAATACACCGCACGGGAGCGAACTGATCTTCGCCCTGTTGATGTCGGCGGCCCGTGGCAAGATCCGTGCATGGAAACCCTCAGACTCCGGACCTGGTCCGAGAACGACCTCGAGCTGCTGCATGCCGCCAACACCCCGGAGATGACCGCGCACCTCAACGGGCCGGAGACCGACGACCAGATCATGGAGCGCCACGCCCGTTACCTGCGCCTGGTCGCCTCCGGAGAAGCGCGGATGTTCGTCGTCGAGGACGAGGAGGGGATGTCGCTCGGGTCGATCGGCTACTGGCCGGTCGTGTGGAGGGATGAGCCGGCATGGGAGACCGGATGGTTCGTCCGACCCGAGGCGCAGGGGCGCGGGGTCGCATCGAAAGCCCTCGCCCTCCTGATAGACGACGCCCGTGCGCACCCCGAGCCGCGGCGGCTCCTGATGGCCTGTCCCGCGATCGAGAACTCCGCCTCAAACGGAGTCTGCCGACGTAACGGCTTCACGCTGCACGGCACGGTCACGGACCAGTTCCGTGGCGCCGAGATGACCGTGAACGAATGGGCCCTCGACCTCACGGCCTGATCGACGTCATTCCGCGGGGTACTTCTGCGCCTTGAGCAACCGCGCCAGGTGAGCGGCGTTCCTGGTGGCAGTGCTGATCGCGGACGCGACCTTCTCGGGAGTCTCCTCGAGGTCCTTGTAGTCGGTGGTCTGCATCGCCTCGCCGTTCCAGTAGACCGAGCTCTGTGCGGGAACCGTGTATCCGACGTCGTTCAGTGACTGGAAGAGGATCGCCGCGATGTGGTGGGCGCCGTCCTCGTTGCCGACGACGCCGGCGATGGCCACCTTGTCGAACAGGATGGGGCGGCCGTCTTCGTCGCTCTCGCCCAGCTCAGCGTCGAGGCGTTCCAGCACGCGCTGCGCGACGCTCGAATGCTGACCCATCCACGTCGGCGTGACGAAGACCAGGATGTCGGCGTCGAGTACCTGCTGACGGATCCGCGGCCACTCATCACCGTCACCCATGTCCTTCTCGACCCCAGGGCTCAGCGAGAAGTCGACGGCGCGCACGAGGTCGCCGGTGACATCGTGCGCTGCCAGGGCGTCGAGGAGCTGCGTCGCGAGGAGGTCGGAGCTGGACGACGCGGGAGACGGCTTGAGCGTGCAGGAGATGGCGACGGCGGTGAGGGGAGTGTTCATGCTCCGAGCACACCAGACCTCGAAGAACGTGCACAGGGGGTTTCCCAGTCCGGGCTATCCTGGTAGACGGCACCGACGACAGGAGATCCCGTGATCCTCAGCTTCCTCTTCTTCATGATCCTCTTCATCGGAGGCATCCTGCTGATGGGCATCTCCTTCGGGCTGCCGGCGTTCCAGGCGCTCGCCTTCTGCGGTGGTCTTCTGCTGGTGACGCTCGCGCTCGCCTTCATCTTCCGCCAGGGCGGCTCGGCCACTCGTCGCTCGAACAACTGGTCGGGCAACGCCACCGAGTAACCCGCGCGGCGTCGTCGCCTCAGGGCTTCTTGCGCCGCAACGCCTCCGCTGCCTGGCGCCCGGCGACGACTGGCAGGACGCCGGTGAAGCCTTCCCGAGCCCGAGCGGCGTCGGCGATCTTGCCGCGCGCGGCGAACCATCCGATGACGAGTGCGGGGACGAGCAGCACGAGCGAAGCCAGCACCCAACGTCCGGTCTCGGAGAAGCCCATGGACACCAGCACGAACAGCAGGAACGCCAGGGTCAGGTAGCCCGTGTAGGGGGTTCCGAACATCCGGAACGATGGGCGTTCCACCAGTCCTCTCTTCGCGAGCGTGTGCATCTTCAGCTGACACAGGATGATCGTCGCCCAGCCGCCGATGATGCCGATGGCCGAGACCTCCAGCACGATCTCGAAGGCCTGCGAGGGCCAGAGGGCATTGATGCCGACCCCGATCAGCGTGATCGAGGCGGTGAGGAGGATGCCGCCGAACGGTACGCCGTTCGCGCTCATCCTCGCCGTGAAGCGAGGCGCCGAGCCGTTGACGGACATGGATCGCAGAATGCGACCAGTGGAGTAGAGGCCCGCATTGAGGCTGGAGAGCGCTGCGGTGAGGACGACGAAGTTCATGACCGACCCGGCGACCGCTCCGGTGTGCGGCGAGCCGATGTGGGAGAAGAAGGTGACGAAGGGCGACTCCCCAGCCTTGTACGTGTCGAACGGCAGCAGTAGCGAGAGCAACAGGATCGAGCCGACGTAGAAGACGGCGATCCGTACCACGACGGTGTTGATGGCCTTGGGCATGACCTTCGCGGGCTCTGAGGTCTCACCGGCGGCGGTGCCGACGAGTTCGATCGACGCGTACGCGAACACGACACCCGAGATGGCGAGTATCGGGGCGAAGTAGCCCATCGGGAACACACCGCCGTTGTCGGCGATGACGGCGATCCCGGTGACTCCGAGATCCGTGGTGCCGTTGAAGATGATGAAGCAGGTCCCGACCACGAGGAAGACGACCAGAGCGGTCACCTTGATCATCGCGAACCAGAACTCCATCTCGCCGAACAGCTTCACGCTGACCAGGTTGAGCGACAGCACGACGACCAGAGCGACGAGGGCGATGAGCCATTGGGGGACGGCCTGCAGCGGCTCCCAGTACTGCGCCCAGAACTTGACGTAGAGCGCGGCGGCCGTGACGTCGACGATCGAGGTCATCGCCCAGTTCAGGAAGTAGAGCCAGCCGCTCGCGAACGCCAGCTTCTCACCGTAGAACTCTCGTGCGTACGAGACGAAGGAGCCCGAGGAAGGGCGGTGCAGCACGAGTTCGCCGAGCGCGCGGAGGATGAGGAACGCGAAGAAACCGCAGAGGGCGTAGACGAGGATGAGTGCAGGGCCGCTGGATGCGAGACGTGCGCCCGCACCCATGAACAGCCCCGTGCCGATCGCGCCGCCGATCGCGATCATCTGGATCTGGCGGGGCTTGAGGGTCTTGTGATACCCCGCCTCCTCGTTGGAGAAGTCTGCGACCGCGAGGGTGCGATCACCCGTGAGCTCACGCTCGTTCTCGCGTGCGTCTTCGGGATCGAGGGGGACGCGGGATGTGGGGTCGGCCATGCGATACCTCTCCGGGCGAAGCGACGCGGACGCGATCTGCGCCCGACCTCCTGTGCGAATTCCTGCACAGGCTCCATGAATCATGGCGGCGATCGCGTTCGAGGACACGCATCTGGCGAGGATTCTCGCGCAAAGTACCGGTATGGGATCCGGCGTCCCGATATCGACGTCAGCGTCGTCTGGCGAGTCTCGCCTCGAGGTTCGCCCTGACAGCCGGCCACTCCGGTTCGATGATCGAGTACTCCACGCTGTCGCGCAGCGCGCCGTTACGGTAGCGGCTCATCGCCCGCATGACCCCGTCCTGCTTCGCGCCGAGGCGCTCGATCGCCGCCCGCGACTGGAAGTTGACCCACTGCGTGGTGAGGCCGACGCGGAAGACTCCGAGGGACTCGAATGCGTGACGCAGCAGCAGCAGCTTGGACTCGGCGTTCGTGCCCGAGCCGTGCGCGGACGGTCGATTCCAGGTGAAGCCGATGTGCAGTCGGGGTACGTCGGCCACGATGTCGTAGTACGACGTGAGCCCGAGGATGCGACCGTTGGTGTCGAAGGCCGTGAAGGGGATCATCTCGCCCTTCTCGATGAGGCCGATGCGTCGCTCGACCTCCGCAGCCACGCCGTCGGGTGCGGGGACCGAGGTGTACCACGCCGTCTTCCAGAGGTCCCCCTCCTGCACTGCCTCGATCAGTCCGTCGATGTGCGATCGATCGAGAGGTCGGAGTTCCACGAGCTCGCCGGAGAGGGTGACGGGGGAGGGGGCGACGAGGAAGGCCATGCCGATATTCAACCAGCAGTGACGAGGGGCCTCTGACGCAGCAGGCGCTGGTAGGCCTCGACCAACTCGATGGTGACGTCCAGCTCGAAGGCGAGACTCGCCAGGTGCGGCCCGCGCACCTCTTCCGCCTCGGCATACGCCCGCGGCGTGATCAGGTGGGACGCCGCCCATTCGTCGGCCTGACGCTCCTGCTGCGTTCGTGTGGCCGATGTCGTCGCGGGGAAATGGCCGAGGCAGGCGTGCCCAAGCTCATGGGCGAGCACACTGCGGGTCGTGCGGGCGCTCATCCCCGGAGCGAGGCGGATCGTGCGGGTGGTGGGGTCGTAGCCCCCGCGGGTGCGGCCGGGCCGCTCGACCACGCGCACCCGCTGCGCGTCGGCGAGGTGGAGGAGCTGGTGCATTCTCTCCTCCTCGTGACGTCTCGCGGGCGGAAGCCGGTATCGGCCTACTCGTAGAGGTCGTCGGTGTCGGCGTCGTGCCGGACGCCGGATTCGAAGGCGACCTCACGGCTATCTTCGCGGGGGCCGGCGACATCGGGGGTGCGCCGGATCGGCGTGATGCGCGCTGTGGTCTCGCCGTCGGCTCTGAGGCGCTCTTCCGCGCGGGCGAGCAGGACATGGGGCTCGACGCCGAGGTCGGCGCAGACCGCGTAGACGACGGGTACCGGGATCGCTCGCTTGCCCGTCACGTAGTTGTCGAGTGCACTTCGGGCGATGCCGATGCTGCGCGCCATCGCGGCGATGCTGCTCCGCGAGGCGGCGATCTCCGCGCGCATCTGGCGACCGACGGCCTCGTTGAACTCCTCTGCAGGTGTCTTCACCCGGCTCACCATAGCAGCGTGACGACGCCAGAATGCCGCCATTCTGGCCCATTCGACCTCCATGCGTGTCCGTTCGTGGCGCTAGTGTAGGCGTATGGGGACGGAATTACGTCATTTGCTGGCATCGAAAGTCGACGGAGCACGGTTTCACGCCGGGGTGTCCTTTTCCGAGCTGTCGGAGCGTTCGGGTATCGGCCCTGACGCCCTGGGGGAGCTTCTCGACGGCAGGGAGGACTTCACCGTCGTCGACCTCGTGCGTATCGCCGATGTGCTCGGCATCCCGGTCACCGCGCTTCTTCCGGGAGCGGCAGGCGACGACTCCTGACGGTTGCTGTGCCGGACCGCCGTGTCCGTGCCTGGCGATAGCGTGGGGGCATGAAGACAGTGTCGTTCGGATCGTCCACCGCCCCCGCCGTGATCGCCGGCATGATGCGCATCGACGACAAGGATGACGCGCACATCCGCCACCTCTACGACACGACCAGGGTTGCGGGCATCGACTTCTTCGACCATGCGGACATCTACGGCGGCAGCATGCACCACTGCGAGTCGCGGTTCGCCGAGGCGCTGCAGCTGACCTCTTCCGAGCGCGACGAGATCGTGCTGCAGACGAAATGCGGCATCGTGCCCTCGCAGGGGATGTTCGACTTCTCCTACGAGCACATCGTGGCCCAGGTCGAGGGTTCGCTCGCTGCTCTGCGGACCGACCGCCTCGATGTGCTCCTGCTCCACCGCCCCGATGCGCTCGTCGAGCCCGAGGAGGTCGCCCGCGCGTTCGATGACCTGGAGAGCGCGGGAAAGGTCAGGGCGTTCGGCGTCTCGAACCACACCCCGCGTCAGATCGATCTGCTCCGCACCGCAGTCCGGCAGCCGCTGGTGGCGAATCAGCTCCAGCTGTCGATCACGCACGCACCGATCATCGCGCAGCCGGTCGCTGCCAACATGGCCGGCCATGACCAGAGCCTGGTGCGCGATGGCGGCGGCATCGTGGAGTACTGCCGTATCAACGGGATCACGATCCAGGCATGGTCGCCGTTTCAGGACGGCTTCTCGCACGGGGTGTTCCTCGGCAACCCCGCCTACGCGGAGCTGAACGCGGTGATCGATCGCCTCGCGGCGGTGCACGACGTCACCCCGATCGCCATCGCGACCGCCTGGATCACCCGTCACCCCGCCGGCATGCAGGTGGTCCTCGGAACCACGACGCCCGAGCGGGTGCGTGATGCGGCAGCCGGTGCCGATGTCGCGCTCACCCGACCCGAGTGGTACGAACTGTTCCGTGCCGGCGGACACCTGCTTCCGTAGACCCCTGCGGTCCGTCGCGGCGTCGTCTACCCTGAACTCATGTCGTTCCTGTTCTCGCTCCTCGTCATCGCCCTGATGATCGGCGCGCTGATCGACATCATCACGCGGGACAGCTCGCTGGTGAAGTTCCTGCCGAAACTGGCGTGGATCATCATCGTGATCCTGCTGCCGCTGATCGGTGGCCTGCTCTGGTTCGGTCTCGGCCGCGAGTACGGGGAGTCCGGCATACAGATGCCGCGGATGCGACGAGCTGAGCGGCCCGCGGCGTCGACCGACGTGCGTCCGGCGCCACCGAGGGACACGAGAACCACCGAGCAGCAGATCGCCGATCTCGACCGTGAGATCGAGGAGTGGCGGTTGCGCCAGGAGATCGAGAAGAAGCGCGGGGCCGACGGCGACGCGCCAGCCGGCACCTCTTAGGCGGCCGGCAGTCCCTGATCTGCCGGCGGGAGGTCGAAGGACTCGCGGATCGCGTCCTCCAGGAACGGATATCGGAATTCGAAACCGGCCTCTGTGAGCATCTCCGGCAGCACCCACCGGCTCTTCAGGATCAGCTCGGTCTCGGTGCGCATGCCGATGGCTCCGAGCTCCAGCATCCATCGGGGCATCGGAACCCCGATCCGCGCTCCGAGGGCCCGCCGCACCGTCGCCATGAACTCGACGTTGTCCACCGGATGCGGAGAGGCAGCGTTGACGGGGCCCTCGAGCGCCGGATTCCGCTCGAGGAAGTCGATGATGCGCGCGACATCCTCGATGTGCACCCAGCTGAAGCGCTGGCGGCCACGACGCGCGCCGGGGAGATGTCCTGTGCCCGCAGCGCGCCGAGCCGCGCTGACCGGCCATCGTCCGTCGTACTGGGACCCGCCGAGCCCGAACCGCGCCAGGTCTCTCACCGGGCCGAGCACGCCGCCGTGGCCGAGCACGATCGTGCTGCGCAGGGCGACGCGGCGGGTGGCGGGGAGCTCGTCGGCGAACAGCGCCTTCTCCCACGCCTTCGCGACCTCGACCGAGAACCCACTGCCGACCTCGCCCGTCGATTCGGTCATCGGACGATCCTCCGCGTGGCGATAGATCGTCGCCGTCGAGGAGTTGATCCAGAGCGCGGGAGGTGCGGAGGACCGGGTGATCGCGGTGCTCAGCGACGCGGTGGTGTCGAGGCGGGAGCGGAAGATCTCCGCCCGGTTCTCTGGGGTGTAACGGCAGTTGACGCTCTTGCCGGCCAATCCGATCACGAGGGCGGCACCGTCGACGGCGCGATCGATCTCCACCTGATCGCCCCAGCGGATGTCGGCGCCTGAACGCGAGATCGTGACGACCTCGCGCCCCTCCGCGCGGAACCGGGGCACGAGGAAGCGCCCCATGAACCCGGTGGAACCGCCGATGACGACCCGTCCTGTGCTCATGCGGTCTGCTCCTTCTCGTGATGCTGGATGCGATAGGCGAACTCTCCCCGATACTCGTACAGGCGGCCGAGGAACGGCGCATCGACGGTCAGGGCCATGCGCTGCCGATCGAGGTCGTCGTCGAAGCGCTCGGTGAGGCGGATGACAGGTGCCACGGGCCGGGGGATCCGCACCCGGAGGCGACCGAAGCGAAGTCCGACGGCTCGGCTCCTCAGATGCAGTGCGCCCTGACGTACCTCGACGTCGAAGCAGGCGGCGAGGAGGCCCGGTTCGCCGAGCTCGTCGACGACGCGGCCATGGCGGGTGAGTGCGACGGCGTCTCGCATGGTCCACGTGCCACGGCCGAAGAAGAAGGTCCGCTCACTGAGCGCTCTGGACGCGATGGTGCGGTTCTCGACCCGGAACGGCACCTCTCGCTCCCACCCCGCGGCGACCACGCCGCGTCGTTCGAGGACCCGGAGGAAGGGCCACAGCCATCGACGCGGAGTGCCCACTCGCTCGAACACCCCCTCGCCGATGCCGGTCGCTCCGTCCGGGATCGGTGCGAAGTACAGGCGCAGTCGGGGGTGAAGGTCGGCCATGCGCTCGCCGAGTGCTCTGACGTACGGGGACTGCGGCACGGGCGTCACGGTTCGAGCCTAGCCTCGGCTTCGCGTCGCCCCGCACTGCGGTCCACCCGTCGTCAGGCTCCTGGTCGCAGCAGTCGATCGAGCAGGGCGAGCGCCTCGTGCTGAGGAGCGGTCTCGTCGAGCAGCCACTGCGTCTGCAGGCCGTCGGACGCCGCCACCACCAGGGCTGCGACCGCATCGGCGTCGAGGTCGTCGCGGATCCTCCCCTCCTCCTGCTGGCGTCGGACGACGTCGGCGAGTCGGGCGCGGAGGCGCGTGAAGCGACCGGTGGCGAACGTGCGCGCCGCCGGATGGCCCTCCTCGAGCGCCGTGGCGACGAGCGTCGAGTACAGCTGCACGAGACCGGGTATCGCACGGTTGAGCCGCGCGGACTCGATCATCATCTCCACCGGCGTCGCGTCGGGCGGGGGAGAGCTCGGTTGGCGCGACGGTACGGTGCTCTCCTCGTAGACCGCGACGAGGAGCTCCTCCAGGGAGCCGAAGTAGTGGGTGAGAGCCGCGTGCGTGACCCCGACCTCGCGCGCGATGGCCCGCAGGCTCGTGCGGTCGGCGCCACGTTCGGCGAACACCTCGATGGCGCGGTCGAGGATCTCCTGCCGACGGGCGATCCCCTTCGCGTAGGCCCCGCGCTGCCGTGGGGGCTCCGGGGGTTCGGGGGTGTCGAGGGGCATGAGGGCAGTCTAGCGATTTAAAACTTCCGCGTGGAGGTATTTGGTGATAGCGTGCCTGAACGGGACACCGGTCCCGCCACGTCACCGATGACCGAAGGAGCACGACCGATGACGATTCGGACTTCCCTGCAGCTGTTCACCATCAAGGACGAGCTGGAGGCCGACCTCGAATCCTCCCTGCAGGCGGTGGCAGCCCGCGGTTTCACGGCCGTCGAGCCGTACGACTTCGTGCGCCGCGCCGAGCCCCTCGCAGCCGCGCTCACCGCCGCCGGTCTGGTCGCCCCCTCCGGACACGCCTTCCTGGCGTCGCCGTCGTTCGTCAACCCCGACGGCAGCGGCACCACGGTGCCCGTCCCCTCCCCGGCTGAGGTCTTCGCCGCGGCGAAGGTGCTCGGCATGGATACGGTCATCGACCCCTACACCGAACCGGCTCGTTGGGAGTCGATCGAGCAGATCGAGGAGACGGCGCGACTGCTCAACGAGGCCGCGGAGATCGGTGCGGCCGTCGGTGTGCGGGTCGGATACCACAACCACGCCCACGAGCTGGAGGCCGTGTTCGACGGCGTCACCGGCCTGGAGGTCCTCGCCGGGCTGCTCGACGACCGCGTCGTGCTCGAGGTCGACCTGTACTGGGTGGCCCGTGGCGGCGTCGATCCCGTCGCGCTGCTGGAGCGTCTGGGCAGTCGGGTGATCGCCGTGCACGCGAAGGACGGCACACTCGACCCCGCACTCGCGGGAGCGTATCCGCCCGCCGATCAGGTGGCCGCCGGTGAGGGTAACGTCCCGCTGATCGAGGCCATCACCGCAGCACCGGCGCTGGAGCTCGCGATCGTCGAGTTCGACCACTACGAGGGCGACCTGTTCGACGCCGTCGAGCGCAGCCGGGTCTACCTCGACGAGAAGGTGGCGGCCTGATGGCGGTGGGCGTCGGCATCATCGGTGCCGGGAACATCAGCGACCAGTACCTGTCCAACCTCACGACGTTCCCCGATGTGCGCGTCGTCGCGATCGGCGACCTGCTCGAGGAGCGCGCCAAAGCGCAGGCCGAGAAGTACGGCGTGCCTCGTGCCGGCGGTGTCGACACGGTGCTCCAGGATCCGGAGATCGACATCGTCGTGAATCTCACGATCCCGGCCGTGCACGTGGAGGTCTCCGAGGCGATCATCGCGGCGGGGAAGCACGTCTGGACCGAGAAGCCGATCGGTGTGAGCCGTGAGGAGTCCCGCGGCCTGCTGCAGAAGGCGGACGCGGCGGGCCTGCGCGTCGGCGTCGCCCCCGACACCGTCCTCGGTCCTGGCGTGCAGACGGCGAAACGAGCGATCGCGCGCGGAGACATCGGGCGTCCGCTGTTCGCGCAGACCACGTTCCAGTGGTCGGGACCGGAGATCTTCCACCCGAATCCCGCGTTCCTCTACGCCAAAGGCGGCGGACCGCTGCTCGACATGGGGCCGTACTACGTGTCGGCCCTCGTGCACGTGTTCGGGCCTGTCGCCTCGGTCGCAGCACTCGGACTGCAGGGCTCTCCCACGCGCCGGGTGCAGGTCGGTGAACTCGCAGGCCAGGAGTTCCCGGTCGAGATCCCCTCGACGCTCAGCGTGCTGATGGCGTTCGAGGAGGGCGGGCAGGCGCAGAGCCTGTACAGCACCGACTCACCCGTCGTCCGCCAGGGCATCGTCGAGATCACCGGCACCGAGGGCACGATCGTGATCCCGGACCCGAACACGTTCGGCGGCGCGATCTCGATCACCCGTCCGCTCACACGTCTGTTCATCCCGCCGGAGCCCGTGCAGCAGGAGATCATCGACGTCGAGCAGGAGGGCGTGCTGTCCGGCCGCGGCGTCGGGCTGCTCGACATGGCGCGGGCGATCGCCGCGGGGCGTCCACACGTCGCCACCGGCGAGTTCGGCTACCACGTGCTCGACACCCTGCTCTCGATCGAGGAGGCCGCCGAGGCGCGGAGCTTCGTCGAGGTCGAGAGCACCCTCGATCAGGTGGGGTCGATCGCCGCGGACTTCGACCCGTTCGAAGCCACGCTCTGACACCGGCCGTACGTGGCGGCCAGGAGCGGATCACCGCGTCCTGGCCGCCACGTCGCGGACCACTCTCAGGGCTCGAGCAGGCGGACGAGACGCTCGTGCCCGGTCTCCTCGAGTTCCGCGATGTCGTCGCGGGACTTCAGGAAGTCGGAGAACGACCGGTAGCCGAGTGCCTTCTCGCTGAACGACGGGTCCATGCGACGCATATGCGTCTTGACCGCGGAGCTGTGCAGCCACTCGTCGGCGTCGGCCTTGTCGTGCCCCAGACGGAGCGCGCGCTCCAGCAGCTGCGTCGCCACCTCCTGATCGTCGACCTTGTCCTCGACCCGCACTTCCTCCGCCTTCGGGGCGGCCTTGGAGCGCGATCGCTTCGAGGCGGCCTTCGGCTTCGAGGCGGTCTCCGTCACCGTCTCGGCGACAGCCTCCGCCTCCGCCACCGGCGTCGGCGCCTCGACCGCGGGAGTGGCCGCGGCGGCGGCGACCGGCTTGGAGGGGCGCACGACACCGGGCAGCGAGTCGTACGACTCGAACTCGTCGCACGCGGCGGCCAGCGACTTGGCTGTGGAGCCAGACACCCCGACACCGATCACGTAGCGGCCGAGGCGCTTGCAGCGCTGAGCCAGGGGCACGTAGTCGCTGTCACCCGCGACGATCACGACATGGGTGAGATCGGGGAGGCGGAACATATCCTCGACCGCATCCACGGCGAGCCGGATGTCGGCGCCGTTCTTGGCATACGCCGCGGCGGGGAACAGCTGCACGAGGTCGACAGCGCGGGCAACGAGCTGCGAGCGGTACACGGCGTTGACGGGGGAGGACCAGTCCGCGTATGCGCGGGTGAGCACCAGCGTGCCGAACGAGGCCGCGTAGTCGATGATGGCGCCGACCTCGATCATCGCCCGGCTCAATCGCTCGGTGACCTCGGGGTCGTTCGGGTTCTCGCTGATCCGCTGACGGTCCTTGCCGTAGGCGTTGCGACCGTGCACCCGGTCGTACCAGGAGATGACGATGTTGTCGAAGTCGAGGTAGACGGCGACGCGGGCATCGGTGGTCTCGGCCATGCTCACACCTCCTCGCGGGGGTAGCGGACGCCGATCTGCGCCCTGATCTCGTCAAGGGTGCCCATGATCGCGACGCTCTCGGCGATGGGCAGGATGTCGCCCGCGAGGGTGCCTTCGCTCACCAGACGCTCGGCGGCGAGCGCCTGGAACTGCATGCCACGGCCCTCGACCTCGGAGGTGTAGCTCTCCTGCACCGTGCCGTCCGGCAGGACGAGGCGGAACGTGGTCGGGCTGTACCAGACGGTGTCGATGTCGATGCGGGCGGCCGTGCCGATGATGCTCGCGACGTTGGGGCCTGCAGCCCGCGACGACGAGAGGCTGGTCGAGACCGCACCGCCGTCGTGGGTCATGACCGTGGCGACCTCGGAGTCGGCTCCCGTCTCGATGAGGCGGCCGACGGCGCGGATGCTGGTCGGTGCGCCGAGGATGTCCCATATGAAGGAGATCGGGTAGATCCCGAGGTCCAGCAGGGCGCCGCCACCGAGTTCGAGGGCGTTGAGCCGATGCGCGGGGTCGGAGGGCAGCAGCTGGGTGTGATCGGCGCTCACGGCCCGGATCTCACCGAGGGCGCCGGCGGCGATGAGCTCGCGGATGCGGACCATGTGCGGCAGATACCGCGTCCACATCGCCTCCATCACCAGCAGACCGCGCTCGGCGGCGAGCGCCTGCAGGTCTTCCGCCTCGGCGCGGTTCAGGGTGAACGCCTTCTCGGCGAGCACATGCTTGCCGTGCTCGAGGGCAAGGCGGGCGTTCTCGTGATGCATCGGGTGCGGTGTCGACACGTAGATGATGTCGACATCGGGGTCCGCGACGAGGTCTTCATACGAAGAATGCGCGCGGGGGATGTCGAAGCGGGCGGCGAACGCGTCGGCCGACTCCTGTGACCGGGATCCGACGGCCACGAGGTCGAGCCCCGCGGTTCGCAGATCGGACGCGAATGCGCCGGCGATTCCGCCGGTCGCGAGGATTCCCCACCGAAGACCTGTCATGGTCTCAGCGTAGGGGGTGCTCCGGGTGTGACGGACTGTTACATCCCGTGACGCCCGGCATCGACGCCATGGCAGCGGGTGGGGAGCGGCTCCTACCGTGACGGGCATGACCGAACCCCTCATCATCGGCGCCATGGTGCGCACCCTCGGCGCGTATCCCTCGGGCTGGCGGCAGCCAGGGGCGCACCGCGACCCTGCGAGAGACGCCGACATCCTGCGGCACATCGCGCGAGAGGGGGAGGAGGCGGGGCTCGACTATCTGTTCTTCGGCGACTGGCTCGCCACGGGGCCCGACCTGGAGTTCCGCGATCCGTATCTGCTGGCGCGCATCGACCCCGTGAGCGCTGTGCTCTTCCTCGCGGGAGTGACCTCGCGGATCGGCCTGATCGCCACGGTGAACACGACCTACGCCGACCCGTACACGACCGCGCGGTCGCTCGCCTCGCTCGACGTGCTCACCCGCGGCCGTGCCGGTATCAACCTCGTCACCGGCGCCGAGCCGCGCGCGGCCGGGAACCACGGTCGCGACGCGCACGCCGACAACGAGACCCGCTACGACCGGGCAGAGGAGTTCGTCGAAGCCCTGCGCCGGCTGTGGGATTCGTGGGGCGAGGACGCCTGGATCGCCGACGCCGATCGTGGGGTGCTGATCGATCCGGAGGGGCTGCGCGCCGCCGAGCTGCGGGGCGCTCAGGTGCGGGTCGCCGGGCCGCTCAACGTCGCTCGACCTCCGCAGGGCCGGATCCCGATCGTGCATGCCGGCACATCGCCGCGGTCGAGGGTGCTCGCGGCGACCGCGGCCGATCTCGCCCTGACCGCCGCACCGACGCTGGCGGACGCCATCGCCACACGACGGCTGCTGCGGGACATCGCCGCCGAGTCCGGACGCTCGCCCGATGCGCTGAAGGTGATCGCGCCGGTGCTCCCGGTCGTCGCGGACACGGATGCCGATGCTCGTCGCATCGTGGAGCGGCTGCTCGCCCTGGTGCCGCTCGCCGAGGGGCACCAGGCGGCGCGGACGGCGTTCCCGCTGAACCGCAGCATCGCCGCGCTCGCCGACGCGTTCGAGGTTCCGGTCGACGACCCGCTGCGCTCCGCCACCTTCGATGCGCCGGTGACTGCCGCGGAAGCACTCCGGCTGGGCGCGCGCGGTGCGGCGCTGATCGAACGTCTCGCCCTCATCGCCGGGCTGAACGTCTCCGGGGGCGGGACCGCCGATCCCCTCACCTGGCGGCACCTGGTCGCCGCGCACGCGGTGCCGGCCGCCTTCGTCGTCGGTGACGCGGGAACCATCGCCGATCATTTCGAGACCTGGCGGGAGGAAGGCGGGGCGGACGGGTTCAACGTGCTGTCGGCTTTCCAACCGGCGCAGTTCGAGGCGTTCACGCGTAACGCGGCGCCGGAGTTGCGCCGTCGCGGGCTGCTGCGAAGCGAGGAGCAGGGCGACGGGACCACACTCCGCGACCGCCTGCGCATTACGTCGTATGTCGACGCATGACGACCGGCGTCGCACGGGTCGCGCGTTCCCGCCCCTGATTCCTACCGTGAAGTCACCTCAACACACGGCATCTCGACACACAGCACCTCACCCGAAGCATCACACCCGAAACCTGGAGACCCACCCATGAACCGTCGCCTCCTCCGCGCCGCCGCCATCGCGGTGCCGCTCATCCTGGCGGGAAGCCTCGCCGCCTGCGCGTCGACGCCCGCCCCGGCGAACTCTCCCGCCGAAGGCGGCGACCCCGTAAAGGGTGGAACGCTCACGTACCTCGAGCACCAGGCGTACACGAACCTGTATCCGCCGCAGGCCGGCTTCTACCCCAACGGCGGCATCGTGAACAACATCGCGGCCCGCCTGACCTGGCAGAACCCGGACACGCTCGAGATCGAGCCGTGGATCGCCTCCGACTGGACCGTGAACGACGACGCGACCGAGTACACGTTCAACCTGAACCCCGACGTGACGTTCTCGGACGGCACGGTGCTCGACGCCGCGGCAGTGAAGAAGAACTTCGACACCTACGGCCTGGGCGATGCGGAACGGGGCCTGACCGTCTCCGAGGCGATCAACAACTACGCCAGCAGCGAGGTGGTCGACGACGACACCGTGACGTTCCACTTCTCCGCACCGTCCCCCGGGTTCCTGCAGGCGACCTCGACCATCAACTCGGGCCTGCTGTCGCCGGAGACGCTCGACGGCACGATCGAGGACTTCGGCGCGGGCAACGCCGCCGAGATCATCGGGTCCGGTCCGTTCACGGTCACGGGGGAGAAGCTCGGCACCGAGTACACGCTCACCGCGCGCGACGACTACGACTGGGGACCCGACAGCGTCGACAACGACGGTCGCCCGTACCTCGACGCCGTGCACGTGCTGATCACCCCCGAAGACTCGGTGCGGATCGGCTCGCTGCTCGCGGGCCAGGCCGACTACGTGCGCTACGTGCAGGCGTTCGACGAGGACCGCGTCGAGGCAGCCGGCTTCACCCTCTACGCGCCGCAGACCCGCGGCGTCAACAACTCGATCGCCCTGCGTCCCGAGAATCCGCTGCTCACCGACATCCGCGTGCGGCAGGCGATCATCGCCGCGGTGAACGCGCAGGAGGTCGTCGACACGCTGTTCACCGAGAACTACCCGGTGGCGACGTCGGTGCTCTCCTCCCAGGCGCTCGGCTACAAGGACGAGTCGAAGCACTACGCCTACGACCCGAAGAAGGCCGAGAAGCTGCTCGACGAGGCCGGCTGGGAGCCCGGCGCCGACGGCATCCGCGAGAAGGATGGCGAGCGCCTCTCGATCACGGTGTACGAGGCGAAGCCGCAGCCGCTGTCGAAGCAGACCCTGGAGCTCGTGGCGCAGCAGCTGGCGAAGGTGGGTGTCGAGCTCTCGGTCAAGCCCGGTGATGCCGGAAGCTACGCCGAGGACACGCGCGACCCGCTCAAGACCGGCTTCTACCACTCGATGGTCGGACGCGCGGATCTGGACGTGATCAAGAGCCAGTACTTCACGAAGAACCGCGATGTGCTGATCTCGAAGGACGCGAAGCTCGACGAACTGCTGCTCGCCGTGGCCTCAGAGCCGGACGCCGACAAGCGCGTCGCCGCATCGCAGGCCGTGCAGGACTACATCGCCGAGCAGGCCTACGTGATCCCGCTCTTCGAGGAGCCGCAGGTGTACGGCACCGCGACCTACGTGCACGGCGTCGCCTTCGAGTCGGTCGGACGCCCGACGTTCTCCGGCGTCTGGCTCGCCGAGCACTGATCGGGATGGTGCGTCGATGAGTTTCGTCCTCCGACGAGCCGGGCAGGCCGCGATCGTTCTGATCGCGGCCTTCACGGCCACCTTCTTCCTGCTGCAGCTGCTGCCGGGCGATGCGATCCTGATCAAGTTCTCCGATCCCAGCCTCGGGCTGTCCCCGGATCAGCTCGACAGCATCCGAGCCACCTACGGCACGGATCTGCCGTGGTGGGAGCAGTACGTGCACGCGGGGCTCGGGTTCCTCGCCGGGGACTTCGGCTACTCCACGCAGTTCGGCACGCCCGTGCTGACGATGCTCGCGGAGGCGCTCCCCGCGACGCTGCTGCTCGCGTCCCTCGGGCTCCTCGTCGCTCTGCTCCTGGCCGTGCTGATCGCCGGACTCTCCTCGCTCGCCCCGTTCGCCTGGCTTCGCGACGGACTTCGTCAGGTGCCCGGTCTCTTCGTCGCGGTGCCGGTCTTCTGGCTCGGCATCCTGCTCATCCAGGTGTTCTCGTTCGGGCTCGGCTGGGTGCCGATCGTCGGGGCCGACCCGGTGAGCGGACTCATCCTGCCCGTGCTGACCCTCGCCGTGCCGATCTCGGCTCCGCTGGCGCAGGTGCTGGTCCGCGCGATCGATCAGGTGCAGGCGCAGCCGTTCGTCACGGTGGTCCGGGCGAAGGGGGCCCCGCCGCTGTGGGTGCTCACGCGCTCCGTCGCCCGCAACGCCGCCGTGCCGACCCTGACGATCGCCGGTGTGCTGTTCGGGGAACTCGTCGGGGGAGCCGTCGTCACCGAGACGGTGTTCGGCCGCACGGGCATCGGCCGTCTCACCGAGCAGGCCGTCGCGAACCAGGACATCCCGGTGCTGCAGGGTGTGGTGCTGCTCTCGGCGCTCGGCTTCGTCGTCATCAGCTTCGCCGTCGACCTCGTCACGCCGCTCATCGACCCGCGTCAGCGCGCGGTCGCGCGCTCCACCGCGTCCGTCGCCGCCCGCTCCGCGCCTCAGGAGGTGCCCGCATGACCGCTCCCGTGATCGCTGCGACGAGTGTCGAACCGGACTCCGAGCCGACCCCGACCGTCCCCGAGCTTCCGCGGACCCCTCGCCGCCCTGGCCGTCTGCGCGGCCGCGCCTGGGGGCTGTATCTCGCGTTCGCCGTGGTCGCCGTCGCTGTGTTGTGGGCGGTCATCCCCGGCGTGTTCGCGCCCGGCGACCCGCTCACCGGTGTGCCGGCCGACAAGCTGCTGCCGCCGAGTGCCGCGCATTGGTTCGGCACCGACACCCTCGGCCGTGATCTGTTCGGCCGTGTCGTCCACGGTGCCGTGCACTCGCTCTCGGGCGCGCTGATCGCCGTCACGGTGGGTCTCGCCCTCGGCACGGTTCTCGGCGCGATAGCCGGAGCCGTGGGCGGGGTGGTGGACGACGTGCTGATGCGCATCGTCGACGTGCTGCTCGCGATTCCCGGGCTGCTCCTGTCCCTCTCGGTGATCATCCTGCTCGGATTCGGCACGGTCAACGCCGCCCTCGCCGTGGGACTCGGCAGCGTCGCGGCGTTCGCGCGGCTGATGCGCGCCGAGGTCGCCCGGGTGCGGCGCACCGAGTACGTCGAGGCCGCCTTCGGCAGCGGTGCCACCTTCTTGGCCGTGCTGCGTCGACACGTGCTTCCCAACTCCCTCACCCCCATCGTCGCGCTCGCCGCCCTGCAGTTCGGGACGGCGATCCTCGCCATCTCGACGCTCGGGTTCCTCGGCTACGGCGCTCCGCCACCCACCCCGGAATGGGGACTGCTGATCGCCGAGGGCCGCAACTACGTGGGCACCGCCTGGTGGCTCACGGCATTGCCGGGTCTCATCGTCGTCGCGGTCGTGCTCAGCGCCAACCGCATCAGCCACCGCATCGGAAGGGGCACGCGATGAGCGTTCTGACCGCATCGGATCTGCGCATCTCCTACGGGGGTCGTGAAGTCGTGCACGGCGTCTCCTTCGAGATCGGCGAGGGGGAGACCCTCGCCCTCGTCGGGGAGTCGGGGTCGGGCAAGTCCACGACCGCCCACGCGCTCCTCGGGCTCCTCCCCGCGGGGGGCAGGGTCGACGGCGGGACGGTCGTCCTGGGCGACCTCGACATCTCCGGGTGGTCCGATCGTGCGCTGCGCGGCATCCGCGGTGCGGAGATCGGCCTGGTCCCGCAGGATCCGACGACCTCCCTCGACCCGGTGCGTCCGGTCGGGAAGCAGGTCGAGGAGATCCTGCGCCTGCATGGGCATCGGGATCGGCGCTCGCGTCGTGCACGGGCCATCGAGCTGCTCGACCGTGTCGGTATCGACGACCCGGATCTGCGGGCGCGTCAGTATCCGCACGAGCTCTCCGGAGGCATGCGGCAGCGTGTGCTGATCGCGACCGCGATCGCCCTGCGACCCCGCCTGCTGATCGCCGACGAGCCCACCAGTGCCCTCGACGCCACGGTGCAGCGCAAGGTGCTCGATCTGCTCGACGAGCTGCAGCGCGAGGAGGGCACCAGCATCCTGCTCGTGACCCACGACCTGGGCGTTGCCGCCGATCGGGCGGAGCGACTCCTCGTGCTCAAGGACGGCCGGATCGTGGAGCAGGGGCGGAGCGAGGAGGTGCTCGCCGCACCGACGGACCCGTACACGCGTCAGCTGCTCGCCGATGCTCCCGCGTTCACGACCGGCTTCCGGCGTCCGGACGCCCCGCCGTTCCTGCGGGATGCCGCAGCCGTCGCCGCGGAGAACCCGTACGCGATCGTCGCCGAAGGGCTTGTGAAGGAGTTCCGCGTCGCCGCCCGGGAGCGGTTCCGCGCTGTCGACGACGTCTCGTTCCGGGTTCGCCGTGGTACCACCCACGCGCTCGTCGGCGAATCGGGGTCGGGGAAGACCACGACGGCGAGACTGGTCACGCGCTTCCATCAGCCGGACGCCGGGACCATCGAGGTCGCCGGAGAAGACGTGACCCACGCGAAGCGCGAGCAGCTGCGAGCGCTGCGCCGCCGTGTGCAGCTCGTCTACCAGAACCCGTTCGCCTCGCTGGATCCCCGCCAGCAGATCGTCGACATCGTCGCGGAGCCGCTGCAGAACTTCCAGGTCGGATCTCGCGCCGAGCGCAGCGAACGCGCGCTCGCTCTCCTCGACCGGGTCGCGCTCCCGTCCGACGTCGCGCGGCGCACCCCGCGCGAACTCTCGGGCGGACAGCGGCAGCGTGTCGCGATCGCGAGGGCTCTCGCGATCGATCCCGAGGTCGTGGTGCTCGACGAGGCGGTGTCGGCGCTGGACGTGACCGTGCAGGCGCGCATCCTGGAACTGCTCACCTCGCTGCAGGCGGAGCTCGGGCTCACCTACCTGTTCATCTCGCACGACCTCGCCGTCGTGCGCAGGATCAGTCACACGGTCTCGGTGATGCGCCGCGGCCGGATCGTGGAGGAGGGGCAGACGGAAGACCTCTTCCGCGACCCGCAGCACGAGTACACCAGGGAGTTGCTGGCAGCGGTCCCCGGACGAACGGAGATCGTCGTATGACCACCGGATCCGCCCCTTCGACCGGGCCCACCGTCGCGTTCTTCACGCGTCTGCTCGACGACGCGTCTCCTGCCGAGAGGTATGCGCTCGCCACCTCGCAGATCCAGCAGGCGGAGCGCCACGGGATCGGGAGAGCCTGGGTCGCACAGCATCATTTCCACGCGGCCGAGGGTGGTCTGCCGTCGCCGCTGGTGTTCCTCGCGCACGCGGCCGCCGTCACGAGTGACATCCGACTGGGGACCGGCGTGATCACCCTGCCGTTGGAGGACCCGGTGCGGGTGGCCGAGGATGCCGTGGTCGCAGATCTGCTCTCCGGGGGGCGAGTGGATCTGGGCCTCGGCAGCGGCGGCACCCCGTCGTCGTTCGTGCCGTTCCGGGAGGATGTGCGAGACAAGGCGGTGACCTACGACCGCAAGCTGCGCACGCTCCTCGACGGCCTCGCCGGTCGCGACGTCGGCGCGGGCAACACGCTCTACCCGGATGCGGGAGACCTCGCCGACCGTGTGTGGCAGGCCACCTTCTCCGCTCCCGGCGGTCACCGCGCCGGCATCCACGGGCACGGGCTCCTGCTCTCCCGCACTCAGCCGCGCAGGCCCGACCGCCTGCACGCCCCCTTGTCCGAGCTGCAGGACCCGATCATCGACGCGTACCTCGAGGCACTGCCGGTCGGGGTGACTCCGCGGATCACCGCCTCGCGCACCGTGTTCGTCGCGGATGACCGCGCCGAGGCTCTGCGGTTCGCCGAGGTCGGGCTGCGTCGGGCGGCGGAGGGCTTCCGTCGGCAGGGCCAGACCATCCCCGGTGACGACATCGACGAGTTGATAGCCGCGCTCGACACGCATCTGGGCACGCCAGAGCAGGTTGCCGAGTCGCTCGCCGCCGACGCCACCCTCACCCGCGCGACAGAGGTGGCCTTCCAGGTGCACTCGGTCGATGCGCCGCACGAGCACGTGCTGCGCTCGATCGCACTGTTCGCCGACGAGGTCGCCCCGGCCCTCGGCTACGCCATCGCGGAGACAGCAAACACCGAGACGATCAAGGAGAACGCATGACCGACGACACCGTCCTCACCGACGACACCGTGGACCGGATCGTGGGGGTGACGCCGGAGCTGGACGAACTGCGCCGCCGCCGTCCGGTCACCAGAGAGCAGCTGCAGGCGAGCTTCGACGCCCTCTTCCGACCGGTCACGGTGGCGCATGTGTCGCAGGCGGAGCGCGAGCTCGTCGCAGCCTTCGCCACCGGACTCGCCGGCGTCGACGATGCGACAGCGGCGTTCTATGCCGCCCGCGCACGCGAGGCCGATCCGGAGCGGGCGGGAGCAGTGCTCGCCGAGGCAGCCGGGGCGTCGACGAGCGGTCCGTTCGGCGCCTACACCGAACTCGGCCTGCAGTCCGAGAACACGGAGGGCGAACGGTATGAGCCCGATGGTGCCGTGACCGCCGTCATCGGCGAGCGCCTCGCCGCAGCCCTCGCGCACACGCACCTGCTCGTGTTCCGGCCCCGTGAAGCGTCGGGCGCCGATCTCGGGCGACTGCTCGATGCCGGGTGGTCGACCGAGGGGATCGTCACGCTGTCCCAGCTGGTGTCGTTCCTCGCCTTCCAGCAGCGGGTCGTCACCGGACTCCGTGCGCTCGCCGCTGCAGGACTCACCGCCCAGACCGAGATCTCCGAGGAGGAGGCCGCATGACCGCCGCACAGACCGTGCTCCGGCACGACGACGCCCCGCACCCGCACGCCTTCACCCGCGGAGAGGTGGGCTGGGTCCCGCATCTCGAGCCCCTCGCGGAGGAGGAGCTGACGCCACGGCACTACGACGGACTCGTCGATGCCGCGCGGGCGAAGAACGACTACTTCCGGTTGCTGGCCCGTGACCCCGAGGTGCTCAAGGCGCGGACACTCGTCGACAAGGACATCTTCTACAACGTCGCCGAGGGTCTGCCGCGCGCCGACCGCGAGCTGGCGGCGACCGCAGCATCACGGCGCAACGGGTGCGTGTTCTGCGCCTCGGTGCATTCCCGCTTCGCCGCGCATCACAGCAAGCGGGTCGAGGACGTCGACCTGCTGCTGGACGAGGGGGTCGACGCCGACCTCGGCGAGCGCTGGAACGCGATCGTGGCCGCGTCGGTCGCGCTCACCGACACTCCGAGCACATTCGGGGAGCACGAGATCGCCCGGCTGCGGGCGGCAGGACTCGACGACCTGGAGGTCGCTGATGTCATCCACGGCGCGGCGTTCTTCAACTGGGCGAACCGCCTGATGCTGTCGATCGGTCGGCCGGTCGCTCCCGCCTGACCCTCGCTCTCGGCTACAGAAGCAGCCGCTCTGCGCTACGGGAGCAGGATGATCTTGCCCGAGGCGGCGCCGGATTCCATGAGCTCATGGGCCTGCGCCGCCTCGGCGAGCGGCAGCTGAGGGCCGAGCTCGATCGTGAAGTCGCCGGCGTCGAGGAGGGCGATCGTCTCGGGCAGGGCCTCGGCGCGCCAGGCGAGCTCCTGCGTGGTCAGCGGGACGGGCGAGCCGCCGGAGAACGCCCGGATGCCGAAGGATGCCGCATCCGGCCCTCGCACGATCGTCGCGATGCGCTCACGGTCGGCGACGAGCGCCAGCGACGCCTCGATCGCCTCATCGGTGCCGGCGCAGTCGAGCACCACGGTCACGGGTGACGGAGCGACGGCTCGCACCCGGTCGAGCAGACCATCACCGTAGGCGACGGGGATCGCCCCGAGCTCGCGCAGCTGGTCGTGGCGGGCGGGGCTTCCTGTGGCGATCACGGTGGCACCCCAGGCGACGGCGAACTGCACGGCGGCCTGGCCGACGGATCCGGAACCGCCGTGCACCAGCAGCACGTCGCCCTCGGTCACTCCCAGCGACCGCAGCGACTGGTAGGCGGTGCCCGCGGGGATGCCGATCCCGGCGCCCTCGGCCGTCGTGACCGAGTCGGGGAGCTTCGCGAGCTTCTCGGTCGCGATCGCGAGCGCCGAGGCGTAGGTGCCGTTCCCGTCGCGGATGGCCACCCGGTCGCCGACGGCGAGATCGTCGACCCCTTCGCCCAGCACCTCGACGATGCCGGCGCCGTCGAAGCCGACAGGACGCGGCTCGGTGATCGGCGGGGACGGGCGCTTGCCGCCCCGCAGCTTGGCGTCGATCGGGTTCGCTCCCGCCGCCTCGATCCGCACGACGACCTCACCGCGTGCGGCGACCGGATCCGGGATCTCGATCAGGTGGAGGACAGCGGGGGAGCCGATTTCGGTGTAGACGATCGCGCGAGCCATGCGTTCAGGCTACCCGGGGTACGCGGGGCCCGGTCTCGGGTCAGCGGCCGGAGAGGACCTTCATGATGCGCTGAGGCGACACCGGCTGCGCGGTGCCCAGACGCTGTGCGAACACACTCACGCGATACTCCTCGAGCAGCCAGCGCACCTCGACGAGCGCGGGCGTCGCGTCGGGGGCGAGGGGGATGGTGCCGCCCGCGTCTTGGAACGCCTTCGCCATCCGCTCGTACTCGGTCATGCGCGCGCGGTCCTTGCCCGGCTCGCTCGCCAGAGTCTTCAAGCGGTCCAGCATCCCCTCCAGATAGCGGGGGAAGTGCGCGAGGCGCTCGGCTCCCGCGGCGGAGACGAATCCCGGGTGCAGCAGGCCGCTCAGCTGGGTGCGGATGTCGTTCAGTGGTCCGAGCAGGGCGAGCGAGTTCTGCGACTTGATGCCGCGCTCGACGTCCCGGGACTTGGTGAGGATGCGTGCGACCAGCGACACGCAGGTGAACAGCTGGTCGACGAGCACGGCGGAGACCGCGTCCCGCACCCGGTCGAAATCGGCCTCGTTGCGCACGATCCCCTCCGGCACGAGGCTCTGGATGACCTTTCTGGCCACTGCCGCGCGGCAGTCTTCGATGAGTGCTGCCGCTGAGGGATACGGCGAGGCTGCGAGCGCCAGCTTCTCCTGGCTCGTGAGGTGCTCCTGCACGTACGAGGACGGAGAGGGGACGCCCAGCAGCACGAGCCGCAGCACGCCGTCGCGCGTCGCCGCTGCCGCCGCGTCGGGGGTGGATTCGACGCGCACCGACACGGTCTTGCCCTGATCGACGACGGCCGGGTAGCCGCGGACCACCCCTCCGGCGACGCGGGTGTCGAGCACCTCCGGCAGCTCCCCGAAAGTCCAGGCCGTGAGACCGGTCTGCTCGAGCGAAGCGGCGGCGATGCGTTCGACGCCCTCGCCCGGGGTGCCGCGTTTCGCGCCGGGGGCGCCGGAGCGGGGAGGGGCGGCGATCGAGCGGGCGACGCTGCTGCGAGCGCGGTCGGAGAGCTGCGTCTGCAGGGCACGCAGATCGCGTCCGGAGCCGACCACCCTGCCGCGTTCGTCCACGGCGCGGAAGTTCATGCGCAGATGCGGGGGCACCCGTTCATCGTCGAAGTCGGAGGCGGAGACCAGTTGATTGGCGAGCGGCTGGATGCGACGGGCGAGGGCTTCCTTGAGCGTGCGCGGGGGCAGACCGCCGTGCGACTCCGGCCCCTCGTCGATGAGCTCGGCACCGAACTTCTCCGCCCAGTCGGCCGCGGGCACCACGTGGCGACGGATGGCCTTGGGGAGAGCGCGCAGCAGACCGGTCACGAGCTCGGCACGCAGGCCGGGAACCTGCCAGTCGAAGCCGCGATCCTCGATCTGGGCGAGCAGGGGCAGGGGCACGACGACGCTCACTCCGTCGTCGTCGGCGCCCGGCTCGAATCGGTAGGCGAGGCCGAGCACCTGATCGCCCTGCGTCCACCGGGTCGGGAACTCGCGCTGATCCGCGCGCTCCTCGTCGTCGATCAGGTCGCTCTCGCGCATCACGAGCAGCTTCGGCGTGGCCGCCATGGCCTCGCGCCACCAGCTCTCGAACGAGCGCACATCGAAAACCTCGGCGGGGATGCGTTCGTCGTAGAAACGGAACACGGCCTCGTCGCCCGCGAGGATGTCGCGGCGGCGCTCGCGCTCCTCCAGCTTCTCGAGGCGCTTGCGCAGCTCGGCGTTGCTGCGCCAGAACGCACTCACCCTCTTGTCGATCCGCGTCGGATCCCACTCGCCCTCGACCAGCGCGTGCCGCACGAACAGCTCGCGTGAGGCGGCTCTGTCGATGCGCGCGAACTGCACGCGCCTGCGCGGGATGATCTCGAGCCCGAAGAGCGTCACCTTCTCGAACGCGACAGCGGCCCCCGCATCCTTGGACCAGTGCGGCTCGGTCACCTGGCGCTTGGCCAGATCCCCGGCGAGGGGTTCGGCCCAGGCCGGATCGATCGCGGCGACCGTGCGTGCGAACGTGCGGGAGGTCTCGACGATCTCGGCGGCGATCACCGCGCGCGGGCTCTTCTTGCGCAGCCCGGAGCCGGGGAAGATCGAGAAGCGGATCCCTCGGGCTCCGCGATACTCCGCGATGCGCCGACCCTTCTGCTCCTTCGCGGGGGCGTGCGTCTTGCCGGCGGGGGCGGTGCGCTCGTCGAGGATGCCGATCTGCGAGAGCAGGCCGGAGAGCAGGGCGCGGTGGATCGCATCGGGGTCGCTGGCGCCCCCGCCCTCCCCGTCACGGTCGTTCGTCTTCACGAGGGTGCGGAGCTGGCGGTGCACATCGAACCACTCGCGCACCCGCACGTAGTTGAGGTGCTCGGAGCGGCAGAGTCGACGGAACGCGCTCGAACCGAGCGCGCGCTGCTGCTCACGCAGGTGGTTCCACAGGTTCAGCAGGGTCAGGAAGTCGCTGGTCGGGTCGACGAACCGCGCATGCAGGCGGTCGGCCTCCTCCCGACGCTCTTCCGGCCGCTCCCGCACGTCCTGGATCGTCATGCCCGAGACGATCGCGAGCACGTCGCGTGTCACAGACGAGTGGGTCGGCGAACCCGTCGAAGGGCGCCCCGCCTCGATCAGCATGCGTGCGAACCGCGGATCGATCGGCATGCGCGAGATCTCGCGGCCGATCCGGGTCAGGTGCGGGGATCCGTCCCTGCGCGACGCCTCGACGGCGCCGAGCTCGGTGAGCAGGTCGAACGCGGCCTTCACCCCACGGGAGTCGGGCGGGGTGAGGAACGGGAACGCCGTGATGTCGCCGAAGCCCAGCGACAGCATCTGCAGGATGACCGAGGCCAGCGAGGTGCGCAGGATCTCGGGCTCGGTGTACTCCGGCCGCCTGTCGTAGTCGTCCTCTGAGTACAGGCGGATCGCGATGCCGTCGCTCGTACGGCCTGCGCGACCGGAACGCTGGTTGGCCGAGGCCTGCGAGACGGGCTCGATCGGAAGCCGCTGCACCTTGGAGCGGTTGCTGTAGCGGGAGATGCGCGCCGTGCCGGTGTCGATCACGTACTTGATGCCGGGCACGGTGAGGCTCGTCTCGGCCACGTTGGTGGCGAGGATCACCCGACGGCGCACGCCGGCCACCCTGCTGCGTTCGAACACCCGATGCTGGTCGGCGGCGGAGAGGCGGCCGAACAGCGGCAGCACCTCGGTGGGGGAGCGGTCGTTCGCGTAGGCGCCGCGCACCGCGTCCGCGGCGTCGCGGATCTCGGCCTCACCGGGGAGGAAGACGAGCACGTCTCCCGGCGGTTCACGGTCGAGCTCCCGCAGGGCGGAGACGATCGCCGACACCTCGTCCTCCGGCTCGGCAGGCGAGCTCTCGTCGTCCGCATCCTCGACCGGCCCGCGGTAACGGATCTCCACCGGATAGGTGCGGCCGGAGACCTCGATGATCGGGGCGGGGGTTCCGTCGCCGCCGGTCTCCGAGGGAGCGGCGAAGTGCTTCGCGAAGCTCTCCGGATCGATCGTCGCGGAGGTGATGATCACCTTCAGATCCGGACGCTCCGGAAGGATGCGGGCGAGGTAGCCGAGCAGGAAGTCGACGTTGAGGGAGCGCTCGTGCGCTTCGTCGATGATGATCGTGTCGTAGCGCGTGAGCAGACGGTCGCGGTGGATCTCGTTGAGGAGGATGCCGTCGGTCATCAGGGCGATGCGCGTGGCGTCGGACACCTTGTCGGTGAAGCGCACCTTGTAGCCGACGATCGTGCCGAGCTCGACCTGCAGCTCTTCGGCCACGCGCTCCGCGATCGTGCGTGCGGCCAGGCGACGGGGCTGGGTGTGCGCGATGCGCTCGCGCCCGAGCTCGAGAGCGATCTTCGGCAGCTGCGTGGTCTTTCCCGATCCCGTGGCACCGGCGACGATCACGACCTGATGGTCGCGGATGGCGTCGGCGATCTCGGCCCTCGCCGCACTGACCGGCAGCTCGGGGGGATAGGAGATCACGGGAGAAGACATAGCCCTCCATCGTATGCCGGGAATCGCCCCCTACGATCATGGGGTGATCACCGCTCTCGCTCCTGTCCAGTGGTTCCGCGAGTTCGGGCGGCCGCCGCGCATCCTCGGGCTCGACATCGCCAGAGGACTGGCGATCCTCGGCATGGCCGGAGCGCACATCGGCGAGACAGAGGCATTCGACTGGTTCGACCCCTCGACGTGGACCGACCTGGTGCACGGGCGGTCCTCGATCCTGTTCGCGGTGCTCGCCGGTATCTCGATCGCCCTGATGACCGGGCGCAGTGCCGGTCCCGACCGCGAGCGGATCCCGAGCATCCGCCTGCAGCTGATCGGGCGCGGTGCGGTGATCTTCGTGATCGGGCTGGCGCTGGAGATGCTGAACACCCCGATCGCCGTGATCCTGACGCTCTACGGTCTGCTCTACGTCGCGGTCATCCCGTTCCTGCGGTGGCGGCCCTGGCAGCTGCTGAGCGCCAGTGCGGTGCTCGCGCTGCTGGGCCCGTCACTGCTCGCCTTCCTGAACGCGGTGATGCTGAACCCCTACGGTTCCGGTATCGGATTCGTGCTCTACGGCACGTATCCGATCACGGTCTGGATGGCGCTGGTGCTCGCCGGCATGGCGTTCGGTCGCCTGCACGTCGAGCGGCTGCGCACGGCGGCGGTCGCGCTCGGGATCGGGTTCGTGCTCGCCGTGATCGGCTACGGCTTGGGCGGAATCGGTCAGGCAGCGGGACTCGCCGGGGGCTTCAGCAGCAGCTCCTTCTCCGACAGCAGCTCCTTCTCCGACAGCGGCTCCTTCTCCGACGGCAGCTCCGGCAGCGTCGTCTCCCCGCCCTCCGGGTGGGAGGGATACCCGCAGGCGCTGACCGAGACAGATCCCCTCCGCGCCGTGCTCACCGCGGTGTTCGCGGTCGAACCGCACAGCGGCGGCACCGCAGAGATCCTCGGATCGGGCGGCTTCGCGCTCGTGGTCATCGCGCTGTGTCTGCTGCTGAGCCGGCCGCTGCGCTGGGTGCTGCTGCCGCTCGGCGCGCTCGGCTCCATGCCCCTGACGGCATACAGCGCTCACGTCGTCTCCGTCGTGCTGGTGGCCGGGCCAGGAGGGTTCTTCTCGAGCAACGCCTTCTGGGCGGCCACCGCGCTCGGACTGCTGCTCCTGACGACGCTCTGGTCGATGTTCTTCGGACGGGGCCCGCTGGAACGCCTGGTCGGACGAGGGGCAGCGGCGATGGCGGCGGTGCCGCGGCGCTGATATGGCGGCGGTGCGGTGGCGCTGATCCGGCCGGCTTCGAGCGTTCCTCCGGATCGGGAGGCGCGATGTGTTACCGTGGGTGCGCAACGCCTGTCTGGCGTCTGCGACCGACTGGCATGGCTGGTCGGACTGGGGAGTTTCGAACTGGGGAGTTCACACCACCGCGTCGCGGCGATCTTTCGCCGCCTCGATGTCGTCGAGCGCGCGGGGGATGATCACGCCGCGTTCGGGACAGCATCGACTGGGGAGTCACGGTGGGGAACACGAGTTTCGGGCGACGGACACGCTTCGGGCGACAGACAAGGGGAGTCGTCGCATCAATGCTGACGGCCGGCCTGCTGATCGCGGGTCTGTCGGGTGTGGGAGCGACGGCGGCCGCCGCGGCGGATGTGCCGCCGACGATGCCGCCGCAGTTGCAGCGCGACGAGAACGTGGTGACGTCGGACCCGATCCCGACTGTGCAGATCGACAACGGCTACGTATGGGCGCAGACCACGATCGGCACCACGGTGTACGCGGTCGGCAAGTTCGACAACGCGCGGGAGCCGAAGGCGGCGCCCGGGACAGCCCTCACCGCCCGTTCGAACGTGCTGGCCTACGACATCGTCTCGGGTGCTCTGTCCTCGTTCGCCCCGGCGGTCAACGGCGTCATCAAGGCGGTCGCCGCGTCTCCCGACGGGTCCCGCATCTACATCGGCGGCTCGTTCAACAAGGTGAACGGGAAGGACCGCTGGAACTTCGCGGCGCTCGATGCCAAGACCGGTGAGCTGGTCCCGCAGTTCGCGCCGTCGATCGGCGGCAGCGGCGTGTACGCCATCACGACCGACGGGTCGAACATCTACCTCGGCGGTCTGTTCACCCAGGCCAACGGCGTCGCCCGGAAGAACCTCGCGGCCTTCGACCAGAAGAACGGAGCGCTCCTGAGCTGGGCCCCGCAGGCCGACCGCCAGGTCGACGCCCTCGTCATGGACCCGGCGGGCACGAACGTCATCGTGGGAGGACGCTTCTCCGCGGTGAACGGCAGCAGCCTGCGCGGTTCCGCAGCGGTCGACAAGTCCACGGGTGCCGCCGACACCGCCTGGGGCATCTCCAAGGTCGTGAAGAACAGCGGCAGCAGCAGCAACTCCGGCATCTTCGCGCTCGCCACGGACGCGAACACCGTCTACGGCACCGGGTGGAGCTGGGCCGGCGGGGGCAACCTCGAGGGCACGTTCGCCGCTGAGGCCGGCACGGGTGCGGTGCGGTGGATCGCAGACTGCCACGGCGATCACTACGGCGTCTACTCGACCGGCAAGGTGGTCTACACGACCAGCCACATGCATTCCTGCAACACGATGGGGCTCCAGCCGCAGAAGAACCCGGCGGTGTACCAGTACGCCGAGGCCTACACGGCCGACGCGCGCGGAACCCTCTCCGCGAACACCTACTCCGGGTACGCCAACTGGGCCGGCACCCCCGCTCCGTCGCCGTACCAGTGGGCGCCCGACTTCGCGGTCGGCACCACGAGCGGCCTCGGCCAGGCGGGCCTGTCGATCACGGGCGCGGGCGACATGATCTCGATCGGCGGAGAGTTCCGCTCGGTGAACAACGGGCAGTTCGAGGGAATCGTGCGCTTCTCCACGAACCCTCCGGGTGGTGCGAAGGACGGGCCCCGGCTCTCCGACGCGGCATGGAAGCCCACGGCGGGCACCTCGCCCGTCCCCGGCAGCGCCCGGGTGTCGATCCCCACGAACTGGGACAGGGACGACCTGACCCTCACCTACGAGCTGCGCCGCGACGGTGCCACCGAGCCTGTGGCCACCGCGACAGCGGACGGCACCTGGTGGAAGCAGACGACGGTCACCCTCGACGACCCGACGGCGACCCCGGGAGCCACGCAGAGCTACACGGTGGTCGCGAAGGACCGTGACGGCAACATCGCCACGAGCGCGAGCGTGAACGCGAAGGCCACGGCGGGCACCGCCTCGGCCTACTCGAAGAAGATCCTCGCGGACAAGCCTTCGCTGTACTACCCGATGGGCAACGTCTCGAAGGACTGGGCCGGATCGAACAACCCGGTGAGCGGCACGGGAGCCTCAGCCTCGTCGTCGGGCATCGAGAACAGCGGCACCGGTTCGACAACGTTCAACGGCACCACGAACGGGCGGGTGTCTTCCGATGCGAAGGCACCGGTGTCGAGCGAGTTCTCCGCGGAGATCTGGTTCCAGACCACCACGAAGACCGGTGGCATGCTCATCGGCTCCGGAGCGGCCAAGACGGGGAGCTCCGCGAGCGTCGACCGGCAGCTGTACATGGCCAACAGCGGCACCCTGACCTTCGGCGTCTTCGCCGGGCAGGCCCGATCCACGATCGCCGGAACCAAGGCGCTGAACGACGGCGTCTGGCATCACGCTGTCGTGTCGCAGGGTGCGGCCGGGATGAAGCTGTACGTCGACGGCGAGCTCGTCGCGTCCGACGCCACGGTCACGACGGCCAAGACCGACCCCGCCTACCTCCGCATCGGGGGAGACGCGCTCACGGGCTGGCCCTCTGCTCCTTCGTCGAACTACTTCAAGGGATCGCTGGACGAGGCCGCGGTGTACCCGCTCGCGTTGAACGCCGACCAGGTGCGCTCGCACTTCCAGCTGGGCAAGGGTCTCAAAGCTCCGACGGCGGCCTTCACGGCCCAGGCGACCGACCTGACCGTCGCGGTCGACGGGTCGGGATCCACCGCAGACGGCGCAGCGTCGATCAGCGGCTACGCGTGGGACTTCGGCGACGGCTCGTCGGCGACCGGCGCGACGGCGACGCATGACTATGCAGCGGCCGGCACCTACACCGTGCGGCTGACGGTGACGGACAGCAGCGGACTGTCGGCGTCGAGCGAGAAGCAGGTCGCGGTGACGGCTCCCGTCGTGGCCGATGTCGTGGTGGCATCCGACCGGTTCGACCGTGCGGTGGAATCCGGCTGGGGCACTGCTGAGGTCGGTGGCGTATGGACGCCCATGCAGGGCAAGTCGACGGCTCTCTCGGTGGCCGACGGTGCGGGAGTGATCGACCTCGTCGCCGGGCAGACCAGGGAGATGCTGTTGGACGATGCGTCGGTGCGGGATTCCGCCACCACCCTGTCCTACACGCTCTCCGGCGGTCCGGAGTCTGGCACCGTCTACGTCGGAGCGGGTTCTCGGCGCAACGCGGACGCCGGCTACCGCGCCCTGGCGTGGCACCGCGCTGATGGGGCGACGTGGGTCGTGATCCAGCGCAACGGGACGGCCATCGCGAGCGCCGCTGTGCCGGGGCTGACCTGGAGTGCCGGCACCGTGTTCCATCTGTCGACCGAGACGACCGGGTCGTCCTCGACCACGATCCGCGCCAAGGTGTGGGCCGACGGGCAGCCGGAACCGGCGACGTGGCAGGTGTCCGCGAGTGACGCGACCGCGGCGCTGCAGAGCGAGGGCTCGCCCTCGGTGTTCTCCTACCGGGCCGGCACCGCGACCGGCACGAACGTCGTGCGGGTGAACGAGGTCAAGACCACCCGGATCGGTGGCTGAGCAGCCGCTGGGCTGAGCGCAGACGCAGAGGGGGCACCGGCATCGGCCGGTGCCCCCTCTGCGCCTCTCAGAAGTCTTCGGACCTCTCAGAAGTGGGTGCCGCCGTCGATGCGCACCTCGGTGCCGGTGATGAAGGCGCCGTCCTCGCTCGCGAGCATCGCCACGACACCGGCGACCGATTCCGGTCCGGCGAAACCCTCGCCGATCGCGGGTGCGAGCTTCATGAACAGGCTCATGTCGGCGTCGGCGGGGAGGCCGGGGCCGTTGCTCTGGTTGCTCCGTCCGGACCCGTCGGTCATGCCGGACGAGATCGACCCCGGCTGCACCGCGGTGAAGCGGATACCGCTCTTCGCGTACTCCGCTGCGAGCGCATGGGTCATCGACTGCACGCCGCCCTTGCTGGCCGCATAGGCCGCCATGTAGGGGTGTGCGAATCCGGCTGAGGTCGAGCTGAAGTTGACCACGGCGGCCGAGGAGCCCTCCTGCAGGGCGGGGATCGCCGCGCGGATGACGAGGAACGTGCCGACCAGGTTGATGCGGATGACCTGCTCGAACTGGTCGAGCGTCGTCTCGTGGGTGTGCGAGGAGCGGAGGATGCCGGCAGCGTTGACGAGCACGTCGAGTCCGCCCAGAGCGGCGACGGCTTCGGCGACGCCCGCGGCAACGGAGGCCTCGTCGGCGATGTTCATCGTGACGGTGGTGAGGCGTTCGGCGAGCGGCCCTGCCTTGGCGACCGTGTCGTCGAGGCCTTCGGTGCTGACGTCGGCGGCGACGACGCTGCCGCCTTCACGGAGCATCCGCAGCACGGTGGCCTGGCCGATGCCCGACCCTCCTCCGGTGACGAGAGCCCGACGTCCTTCATAGCGGTTCATGATCTTCCCTTCGTGACGAGTACTGGCAGGATATGCCTGTTTGGCATGTTGTGCCACCTAGTCCCAACCTGCCGGTGCGCGGATCTGTTCCCGTACGCTGTGACGGTGGAGACGTCGACCCTCACCGAGCGCCGCAAGGCCGCGACCGAGCGCGAGATCGCTGCCGCTGCGGCCGCGTTGTTCGCGGAGCAGAGCGTGGCGGGCGTCACCGCAGAGCAGATCGCGGCGCGTGCGGGCGTCTCGGTGCGGACGTTCTACCGCTACTTCGCACGCAAGGAAGACGCGATCGCCCCGATCCTCAGCGTCGGCGCGCAACGGTGGCAGGAGGCCTTCGCGCAGGTCGGAGAGGGGGCTCTGGGTGAGCAGATCCCGGCCGTGATCGAGGCGCAGCTCGCCGAGGGACAGTCAGGTGCGGGCATCGCCGACGGGCTCGAACTCGACACGATGCTCGGCGTGCTCCGCGGACTCGACGACGATTCCGCGATGCGCGACGTGTGGCTGCGTGTGAACGATGATTCCGAGCGCAGGTTGCGTGCGATCCTTCAGGAACGCGGCCTCGCCGTGTGGGATGCCGCATTGCTCGCCGCCGTCGCGACCGCCTCGATCCGTGTCGGGCTCGAACAGTGGGCGACGGATCCCGACGGCCCTCGTCCCGCCGTGCGCGCAGTCGACGCCTTCCGGTCGATGTCGCAAGGGCTGAGCGGACTCGATTGACGTCGTCCGCTCACCGGCCCGTGCGCGGCGCCGTCGCTACACGGGCAATGCCAGATACAACCGGTAGGCGGCCTGACCGGCGAAGCTGTCCGCGGCGTTCGCGGGCGCTTCGACGAGGTACAGGCGCCCGGGAGCATGCGGACGCGATTGCGCGTCGAGGTGCCACACCACCCGGCTGATCGTCGCTCCCTCGAAGTCGTATCGGGTGCCGGACCCGTCATCGAAGACCTGTTCCGTGTAGGTGGGGTCGCCGATCCTGCTCCGGATGTCGATGGCGGCCTGTGCTGCCTCCTCGTCGGAGGCGAACTGCAGCACGGTCAGCGTGGCGCGTCCGGTGTCGGAGCTGAACACGGCGGTCGTGGCGTCGCGGGAGCCGAGGTCGTTCGGAGTATCCGTCCACTCGCCTTCGAGCTTCCAGTCGCCGGCAGCGGTTCCGACCTCCGTCGAGGCCGCGGCGCACAGCTCACCGCACCCCGATGTCGGAAGGGCAGGGGGTGGCGTCGTGGTCGGGGTGGATTCCGGTGTCGCCGATGTCGATGGTGCCGTGGTCGACTGTCCGCGTCCCTCGCCGATCTCGGCGCGCAGACCGGCGGCGAGAAGGAGATTCGTCCCGATGGTTCCGAGAAGGAGGAAGGCGGCGACGACGATGACCAGGATGACGATGGTCCGACTGCGCCTCTTCGTCGCTGTGACGACCCGTGTCTCATCCTCGTCGGGATCATGCGTCTCGGCCGCGGGCGGCGGGGGCGGGAGATACTCCTCATCGCCGGACGTGTCGCGTTCATTCATCGACCTCAGCCTACGGAAGTCGGTCGGGCACTGCGGCGACCGCACCGACTTCTTTCGTCACCGGCCGGGTCCACCTGTCATCACAGGTCATAGGCTGGAGACATGACGATTCCTGCACTCGAACTGAACGACGGCAACTCCATCCCCCAGCTGGGCTACGGCGTCTTCAAGGTGCCGCCGGCAGAGACCGAGAAGGCGGTGAGCGAGGCTCTGGAGATCGGCTATCGCCACATCGACACCGCCGCGATCTACGGCAACGAGGAGGGCGTGGGTGCCGCCATCGCATCCTCTGGCATCCCCCGTGACGAGCTCTTCATCACGACGAAGCTCTGGAACGACCGTCACCATGACGACGAGCCCCGCGCCGCCATCCGCGAGAGCCTCGAGAAGCTGGGTCTCGAGAAGGTCGACCTGTACCTGGTGCACTGGCCCACCCCGGCCAAGGACGACTACGTGCACGCGTTCGCGAAGCTGATCGAGCTGCGTGAGGAAGGTCTCACCCGCAGCATCGGCGTATCGAACTTCCTGGTCCCGCACCTCGAGCGCACCGTGAAGGAGACGGGCGTGGTCCCGGCTGTGAACCAGATCGAGCTCCACCCCGCGTACCAGCGCCGCGATGAGGTCGCCTGGGCCGACGCGAACAATGTGCGCATCGAGGCGTGGGGTCCGCTCGGCCAGGGCAAGTACGACCTGTTCGGCATCCCGGCCGTCGCGGATGCCGCAGCCGCGCACGGGGTCACCCCGGCGCAGGCGGTGCTCCGCTGGCACCTGCAGAAGGGCATCATCGTGTTCCCGAAGTCGGTGCGCGCCGAGCGCCTGCGCGAGAACCTCGACGTGTTCGGCTTCGAACTGACCGACGCCGAGATCGCCGCGATCGACGCCCTCGACCCGCTCGACGGTTCCGGCCGCGTGGGCTCGCACCCGGACGAGGTCAACTGACCCTCTCGGGGAGACGGAGCCTCCGGGCCTACATGACGCCCCGTGTCGCCTCGCGCGACACGGGGCGTCGTCCTGAGTACCGTCGAGGCATGACAGCTCCGTACCGTGTCGTCGCCGTGTCGGGATCCCTGCACGAGCCCAGCAAGACGACCGCCCTCGTCCGCGCGATCACGGCCGCCATCGCCGAGCGCGCCGACATCGAGTCGCAGCTCATCGAGCTGACGCAGATCGGACCGGGGCTGGCCGGCGCGTTGCAGCGTGACCAGCTGCCGCCGGAGGTCGAGGCGCAGTTGCAGGCGATCGAGTCCGCCGATCTGCTGATCGTGGGCAGCCCCGTGTATCGGGCGTCGTTCACCGGGCTCTTCAAGCACCTGTTCGACTTCGTCGGTCAGTACGACCTGGTGGGAAAGCCGGTGCTGCTCGCCGCGACGGGCGGCGGCGAGAAGCACGCGCTCATCATCGAGCACCAGCTGCGTCCGCTGTTCGCGTTCTTCCAGGCGCTCACCCTGCCCCTCGGCGTCTACGCCAGCAACACCGACTTCGACGGCTACGAGATCACCTCCGAGGTGCTCGAAGCCCGCATCGCTCTGGCAGCCGAGCGTGCGCTGCCGCTGGTGGGGTACGCGGCCTCGCGTCCGGTCGAACTCCTCGTCGGCTGACCGCAGTCGCCACGCGCGGCGTAGCGTGGAGGCTATGACCAATCGGCTCGCGGACACCCTCAGCCCGTACCTGCGCGCGCACGCCGACAATCCGGTCGACTGGCACCCGTGGGGTGAGGAGGCCTTCGCGGAGGCCCGGCGGCGGGACGTGCCGCTGCTCATCTCGATCGGCTATTCGACCTGCCACTGGTGTCACGTGATGGCGAGGGAGTCTTTCGCCGATCCCGTCACCGCGGCGCTCATCAACGAGGGCTTCGTCGCCGTCAAGGTCGACCGTGAGGAGCACCCCCAGGTCGACGGTGCGTACATGGCGGCGGCCTCGGCCTTCACGCAGAACCTGGGTTGGCCGCTGACGGTGTTCGCCACGCCGCGCGGACGCACCTTCTACGCCGGCACGTACTGGCCGCCGGAGGCCCGTGCGCCGATGCCCGCCTTCCGTGAGGTCCTCGCCGCGGTGCGGGAGGCCTGGACGCTCCGTCGCACCGAGGCCGAGGAGTCGGCGGATGCCGTGACGGACGCACTCGCCCGAGCAGCGGAATCGGCGCCATCGGACGTCCCGGATGTCGTTGCGATCACGACGGCGGCGGAGGCGATCGCGCAGCGGGAGGACCGCCGGTTCGGCGGCTTCGGCGGCGCGCCGAAGTTCCCCGTCGCCACCACGCTGCGGTTCTTGCAGCATCCCCTCGTGCGAGAAGGTGCGCCGGAGGCATCTGCCGCTGGTGCGCGCGCGCTCGCCGCGATGGCGGCCTCTGACCTTCGCGACGCCGACGGCGGGTTCTTCCGCTATGCGACCGGGCGCGACTGGACCGTGCCGCACTACGAGCGGATGCTGACCGACAACGCGCAGCTGCTCGACATCGCTCGTGATGGGGGAGACGAGCCGACCGTGCGAGGTATCGCCTCGTTCCTGACGGGCGTGCTCCCGCGCGACGGAGGCGGATTCGGCGCGGCGCAGGATTCCGAGTCGACGATCGACGGCGTGCGCTCCGAGGGCGGGTACTACCTCCGCCCGGTGGCAGAGCGCGCGGGCCTGGAGCCCCCGGCGGTCGACGGCAAGGTGATCACCGGATGGAACGGACTCGCGATCGCTGCCCTCGCCCGCGCCGGAGCCGCGTTCGGAGAACGGGCGTGGATCGACGCGGCCGCCGCGGCTGCCGACCACGTGCTGCGCACCAATCGGGACGCCGAAGGCGCTCTCGTGCGTGCGTCGCTGGATGGACGGGCATCGACTGCCGTCGCGACCGCCGCCGACCTCGGCCTTCTCGCCGACGGCCTCTTCGCGCTCGCGCTGGCGACCGGCGAGACGGACTGGGCGATCACGGCGCGTGGCATCCTCGACGACGTCCTGTCGGGAGCGGGAGGCGACGACCCCCTGCTCTCGGCGCAGGGCATCGCGACCTCGCCCGATCAGACCGACGGCGATCTGCCGTCGGATGCCGCGGCGATCGCGAGCGCCGCCCTGACCGCGTGGTGGATGGGCGCGGGGGATCGGTATCGGGAAGCGGCCGTGTCGACGGTGAGCGCGCTCGCGACCAGGTCGCTGGAGCAGCCGTTCGCCCACGGCACCCTGCTGCGGGTGGCCGCCGGCCTCGCGGCCCCGCCCCGTCAGCTCGTCGTGGTCACCGGGGAGCCGCACAGTGCGCTCGCCGCCGCAGGCCGAGGCGCTGACGCCGAGGTCGTCGCCGTGGTCACCCCGGACCAGGCGCGGGCATTCGCGGATGCCGGGTTCGAGCTGTTCGAGGGCAAGGACACGTCGACGGACCGCGCCTACGACTGTCGGGCGTTCGTGTGCCGGCTGCCGGTCAGCGATCCTGCCGAGGTGTCGGTCGCGCGCTGACCTTCACACTGTGCAGTGTGTCCAGCCCATCCCGAGGGACGGGCGCTCGATTGCGCGAGATGCGCAGCTTCCGGTGCGCCGATTGCCCAGTGGTGGGATTCCGTTCTAGTGTTGCGCGACACCTCACCCGATCACAGCAAGGACGCTCTGACGATGCCCCTTCCCACTCGCGCCGGACTCGACGCCGTTCCCGCTTACCGTCAGGGGCGCTCCGCTCCGGCCGGTGCGTCCAAGCTCTCCTCGAACGAGTCCCCGCACCCGCCGCTCCCGTCGGTCGTCGAGGCCGTGCGTGAGCGCCTCGACGGAATCAACCGCTATCCCGATATGAGTGCCGCCAAGCTGCGCGAGCGACTCGCCTCCCGCTACGGTGTCGACGTCTCCGAAGTCACCGTCGGTGCGGGGTCGGTGGAGATCGCGGCGCAGCTCATCCACGCGGTCGCCGGTGACGGCGACGAGGTCATCTTCGCGTGGCGGTCGTTCGAGGCGTATCCGTCGCTCGTCCGCATCGCCGGGGCGACGCCCGTCCCGGTGCCGCTCGACGCGGACCACGCTCACGACCTCGACGCGATGCTGGCGGCGATCACCCCACGCACCCGCCTGATCTTCGTCTGCAATCCGAACAACCCGACGGGCACCGTCGTGAGTGCCGACGAGTTGGAGCGTTTCGTCGCGGCGGTGCCGCACGACGTGCTCGTGGTCATCGACGAGGCCTACGTGCACTTCGACCGCACCGAGAGCAGGGGAGCCGGCATCGAGCTGTTCCGACGTCACCCGCACGTGGCCGTGCTGCACACGTTCTCCAAGGCCTACGGGCTCGCCGGGCTCCGGATCGGCTACGCCATCGCGCCGGCCGCCGTCGCCGAGAACCAGCGCAAGGTGGCGGTGCCGTTCGGCGTGACCGACCTCGCCCAGACCGCTGCCCTCGCGTCCCTCGACGCCGAGGAGGAGCTCGCGACGCGTATCGACGAGGTGGTCGCCCAGCGCGACCGCCTGCACGACGTGCTCACTGCCGCCGGATGGCCCGCCGTCCGCTCGCAGGCCAACTTCGTCTGGGTGCCATCCGGGGACCGCACACCGGAGCTCGAACGACTGCTCCAGGAGGGCGGCGTGGTCGCACGCGTCTTCCCCGGCGAGGGCGTCCGCATCTCCTCGGGCTCCGTGGAGGACATCGATCGGGTGCAAGCCGCCCTCGAGACCGAGCTCGCCGAGGTGAACGCATGACCGATGGACGCGTGACCAACGATCCCGTGACCGAGGTGCCCACCACCACGACGACCACCAAGGGTCTGCACCCGGGGCTGACGCGCCGTCAGATCTCGATGATGGGACTCGGCGGCGCGATCGGCGCCGGCCTGTTCGTCGGCTCGGGCCAGGCGATCAGCATCGCGGGGCCCGCAGTGCTGGTGTCGTACCTCGTGGCCGGCGGCATCGTCGTGCTCGTGATGGCGATGCTGGCCGAGATGGTCGCGGCGAGGCCGAGCTCCGGTGCCTTCAGCTCGTACGCGCAGAAGGCGATGGGCCGTAGCGCCGGCAGCGCGGTGGGCTGGCTGTACTGGATCCAGCTGGTCGTGGTGATCGCGGCCGAGGCGACGGGCGCCGGCGCGATCGTGGCGAACTGGACCCCCGGGATCCCGGCCTGGGTGTGGGTGCTGATCTTCGTCGTGGCGCTCACGGCCGTGAACCTGTTCGGCGTGCGCAACTACGGTCGCTTCGAGTTCTGGTTCGCGGCGATCAAGGTCGCGGCGATCATCGCCTTCCTCGTGGTCGGGGTGTGCGCGATCGTCGGCCTCATCCCGGGCGTGCCGGGTACCGGCATCTCGAACCTCGTCGACAACGGCGGGTTCGCCCCGAACGGCATCGCGGGCATCGCCGGTGCCCTGCTGATCGTGGTCTTCGCGTTCGGCGGCACCGAGGTGGTCGCCATCGCCGCCGCCGAGTCGAACGATCCCGCGCGCAACATCCGCCGCATCGTCCGCGAGGTGCTCGTGCGCATCATGGTGTTCTACGTCGGGTCGATCTTCGTGATCGTGGCGGTGCTGCCCTGGAACGATCCTGCGGTGAAGGCCGGCCCGTTCTCCGCGGTGCTCGAGACCCTGAACGTACCGGGAGTCGGTCTCGTGATGGACCTGATCGTGATCATCGCGCTGCTCTCGGCCATGAACGCCAACATCTACGGTGCCTCCCGCATGGCGTACTCGCTGGGGGAGCGGGGCCTTGCTCCGCTGGCTGCGACCCGGACGAGCCTCAAGGGCGTGCCGTTCGTCGCGGTGCTGGCCTCCGTCGCCTTCGGGTTCGTCACGGTCGGACTCAACTGGGCGTTCCCCGACGTCGTGCTGCCGGCCCTGCTCAACGTGGTCGGCTCGACGCTGCTGGTGATCTGGACCGCGACCGCGGTGGCGCAGATCATCCTCCGCCGTCGTGCGGACCGCGCAGGCGACGAGATGCCGATGCGGATGTGGGGCTTCCCCTGGCTGTCGTGGCTGTGTCTGGTGCTGCTCGCCGCGGTGATCGCCCTCGCGATGATCGATGAGGCCGCCCGCATCCAGTTGCTGCTGACACTCGGGCTCACCGCCGTGCTCCTGCTCGTCGCACGCGCGACCAGGAGCGTGGCGAGGCCCGGCGTCCCGCGGGAGTGACGATGCGCATCGATCGCCTCGACGCCCAGCTCATCCGACTGCTGACGGAGTCGCCGCAGCTGCCGATCCTGGAGTGCGCGCGGCGGCTCGGCATCGCGCGGGGAACGGCGACGAGCCGACTCGCGCGCCTGCACGAGGGCGGGGTGATCGAGGCGATCGTGCCGCGCATCGATCCGGCCGGATTCGGATACGGTGTCGTCGCCTTCTGCCTGGTCGAGATCGATCAGAAGGTCGGGCATGACGAGGTGGCGACGGCGCTGGCCGACGCCGTCCCAGAGATCGTCGACATGCACACCGTCACCGGAGCGAGCGACATGCAACTGCGACTGGTGGCGCGCGATGCCACGCAGTTGCAGGAGGTGCTCGACCGGGTCGCCCTGGTGCCGGGGGTCGCCCGCACCGCGTCGTCGATCGCGATGCGCACGCACCTCTCCGGTCGGGTGCTCCCTCTGGTCGAACACGTCGCGGCGGACGAGATGCCGTAGCGCGGTAGAGTTCGAGCATGTCGAGTCCCGAGTCAGACGAGTCGGGGGCCGTCGGTCACACCGCCGGCCCCGTGCGCCGATAGCTGCGATCCCGTAGCTGCGCCTCCCCTCCGCGGAGGCGCCTACTGGTGCATCCCCGGATGCCGGCCGTGGTGACGAGAAGCCCCTTCTTGATCTCTCACCTCGGAGTACTGCCATGCCCTCTGCTCTCTACCTGCTCGCCCTTGCCGTCTTCGTCATGGGCACGTCCGAATTCATGCTCGCGGGTCTCCTGCCCGCGATCGCCGCCGATCTCGACGTCTCCGTCGGCACCGCGGGTCTGCTCACCTCGGCCTTCGCGGTCGGCATGGTGGTCGGCGCGCCGATGATGGCGGCCTTCGCACGCCGATGGCCGCCCCGACGCACGCTGGTCGCGTGTCTCGTGCTGTTCGCCGTGTGCCATGTCGTCGGGGCGCTGACCCCGATGTTCCCGGTGCTGCTCCTCACCCGTGTGCTCGCGGCGCTCGCCAACGCGGGCTTCCTCGCGGTGGCCCTGCGCGCGGCCACTGCCATGGTTCCGGCCGATCGGAAGGGGCGGGCGCTGTCGATCCTGCTCGCCGGCACGACGGTCGCCACGGTCGCGGGAGTGCCGGCCGGCTCCCTGCTCGGTTCGGCCCTGGGGTGGAGGGCCACCTTCTGGGCTGTCGCCCTCCTGTGCGCTCCGGCGATCATCGGCGTCGTGCGCGGCGTCGCGAACTCGGTGGGCTCAGCGGAGCAGGCCGCAGCCTCACCGCGCCTCCGCGCAGAACTCCGTCAGCTGGCGACGCCGATGCTCCTGCTGCCCATGGGCATCGGTGCGCTGATCAACGGTGGCACCTTCGCGGCTTTCACCTTCCTCGCCCCCGTCGTCACCGAGGCGGCGGGTCTTGCGGAGATCTGGGTGTCGGCGGCGCTGGTGCTGTTCGGTATCGGTTCCTTCCTCGGCGTGGCGCTCGCGGGCCGGCTCTCCGACCGGCGTCCCGGGCTCGTGCTCTTCGTCGGCGGACCGCTGCTGCTGACGGGCTGGGTCGGGCTGGCGGCGTTCGCCTCCGCCCCGGCTGCGCTCCTCGCGCTCGTCTTCGTGCAGGGCGTGCTGTCCTTCGCCGTCGGGAGCACGGTGATCACCCGCGTGCTCTACGCCGCATCGGGTGCGCCCACGATGGGGGGCTCGTACGCCACGGCGGCATTGAACGTCGGCGCGGCCGTCGGTCCGGTGCTCGGTGCGGTTGCACTCAGCGCGGGGTGGGGGCTGCTCGCCCCGATCTGGGTCGCGTCAGGCCTGACAGCCGCGGCTCTCGCGATCCTGCTGCTGACGCGTCACACCCAGCCGGGCAGCCAGTTGTGCAGCAGCCAGAAGTCGTAGGGCACACTCATCCCGGTCCACAGCGGCAGGAAGAACGCCGACACCAGCACGACGAAGGCGAGGAAGATCATCACGGTGCGCTCGCCCGACTGTCGACGGTGCAGCGGATCCTCGCGCTTCCCGGCGATGATCCGCAACGTCATCGCGAGGGCGATCACCAGGAACGGCATCATGACGACCGTGTAGAACTGGAAGATCGTGCGCTCGGGGAACATGAGCCAGGGCAGGTACGTCACAGCGAGACCGACCAGGGGGATGCTCTGCTCCGGGCCCACGGGCTGCTTCGTGATCCACCCCCGCACGAGGCGGTACACCAGGTAGATCGAGGCCGCGACGCCCGCGTACCAGATGAGGGGATTCGGGATCGCCGAGATCACGCCGATGCAGTGGTCGGTGCCGCATCCCGTGGGGTCGGAGTCGACCCAGACCGCGGTGGGGCGCAGCAGGAACGGCCACTCCCATGCGGCGCTCGCATACGGGTGCCCTCGGGTGAGACCGACGTGGAAGCCGAGCATCGACTCGTGGTACTTCCACAGGGCGATCAGCGGGTTGGAGTCGCTCTGCCGGTCGTACCCTCCGGCCGTCACGAGCCATCCGGTCCAGCTGACCAGGTACACGGCGAGAGCGGGGAAGACGAGCAGCACGAACGAGACGGGACCCTGGCGGAACGCGGCGGCAGTCGGCCACAGGACCACTCCGGCGCGGCGCCGCGCCAGCGCATCGGTGATGACGACGTAGAGGCCGAAACCCGCGAGCACGTACAGGCCCGACCATTTCACGGCCGAGGCCGCCCCGAGCGCCAGCCCTGCGGCGACGAGCCAGGGGCGACGCCAGAGCACCGGCCCCCAGAACGGGTCGGGACGCTCGGGGTCTTGCCTCTCGAGCACGGGGATCGTCCGCTGCCGGTCGATGATCACGAAGAGCACGCCCAGCAGGACGAAGAAGGTCAGGATGCCGTCGAGCAGGGCGATGCGGCTCATCACGATGCTCAGACCGTCGATCGCGAGCAGCGTCCCCGCCACGCTCGCGACGACGACGGAGCCGCTGAGGCGGCGGGCGATCAGGTAGACCAGCAGCACCGATGCGGTGCCGAGTACCGCGGTGGCGAGGCGCCATCCCGCGCTGTTGTCGGGTCCGCCGATCGCCATGCCGAGCGCGATGAGCCACTTGCCGAGCGGGGGGTGCACGATGAACGCGCCCTGCTCGGACAACGGCAGCTGCTGCAGCGTGACGAACGCATCGTTGGCGTTCTCGCCCCAGGTGCCCTCGTAGCCCAGGGTCCACAGCGACCAGGCGTCTTTGACGTAGTAGGTCTCGTCGAAGGCGAGCTGGTGCGGGTGGGCGACGTTGATCAGGCGCAGGAGCGCGGCGATCGCGGTGATGACGAGCGGCGCGAGCCAGCGGATCGCGCGACCCCAGTCGGGATCCAGCAGCAGACGATCGCGGAGCTGCCCGTAGCGCGTCGACCGCTCGGGGGGAGCGGGGAGCAATGGTTCGGGCGCGGTCACCGGTCCAGCCTAGACAACGTGCCTTCTCGTTCCGCTGCATCGCGCCCGCCTAAGCTGGGCGGGTGATCATCCTCGCCGCCACTCCGATCGGAAATCTCGGCGACGCGTCTCGCCGCCTCGTGGAGGTGCTGGAGAACGCCGAGGTCGTCGTGGCCGAGGACACCCGAACCACGCAGCGACTGCTCAAGGCGCTGGAGATCGACAACAGACCTCGCCTGATCGCCCTGCACGACCACAACGAGAAGCAGAAGGCGGCCGAGCTGGCGGCGCTCGCCGCGGAGACCGACATCGTCGTGATGAGCGATGCCGGGATGCCCACCGTGAGCGATCCGGGATACGGATTGGTCGCCGAGGCCGTTGCCCAGGGCGTGACGGTGACCGCGATCCCCGGGCCGAGCGCGGTGCTGATGGCACTGGCGATCTCAGGCCTGCCCACCGATCGCTTCACGTTCGAGGGCTTCCTGCCGCGCAAGCCGGGGGAGCGGCGTTCGACTCTTCGCGCCCTGGCTGCCGAACCCCGCACCATGGTCTTCTTCGAGTCGCCCGCACGTCTGGCCGGTGCGTTGACGGACATGGGAGCCGCGTTCGGCGACGAGCGGCGCATCGCCGTGTGTCGCGAGCTCACGAAGTTCTACGAGGAGGTACGCCGCGGCACTGCGCCCGAACTCGTCGCGTGGGCGGAGGACGGCGTCAAGGGCGAGATCGTGATCGTGGTCGAAGGGGCCTCCCGCCGAGACGCCTCTCCGGAAGACGCCCTCACCCAGGTGCAGACGCTCGTCGCGGACGGCGTCCGCCTGAAGGACGCCGCCTCCGAGGTCGCCGCCCTCACCGGTCTCTCCTCCCGCGACCTCTACCAGGCGGCTCTCGCCGCTCGCTCCGGAGGAGTGTGACCGTGAGCAAGGCGGCGACCGTGTACGACGTGGCCGATCGGGCCGGCGTCTCGATCGCCACGGTCTCGCGCGTGCTGCGCTCGCCGGATGCCGTGCGTCCGGTCACGCGGGAGCGCGTGCTCGATGCGGTGACCGCCCTCGGGTACGTCCCCAGCGGCAGTGCCCGCGGACTCGCCGAACGCCGCACCGGCGTGCTCGGGCTGTACTTCCCCGGCTTCGACGCCGCGGAGGATGCCCCGCCGCTCGACGCGCTCTCCGCCGCTGAGGAACACGCGCCTCCCTTCGCGATCGTCCGCGATGAGACCGAGTCCGACGGCGGGCACACCTCGATGCTGTTCCTCGACGAGGTGCTGCGCGGCGCCGAGCTCGAAGCATGGAAGCAGGGTTTCGTACTGATGGTCGGCGTCGGCCGCGATGATCCTGACCGTTCCACGGTGCGGGACATGGCTGGTCGGGTCGACGGCCTCATGGTGCTCGCGAGCAGCGTGCCGGACGACGTTCTGGCGCGACTGGCGCGACGCATCCCCGTGGTGGTGCTCTCCGGCCCGCCGCGCGGAGATCACTACGACCACGTGACGGTGAGCAACGCCGAGGCCATGGCGGAGCTGACCCGGCACGTGCTCGGGCAGGTGGGAGACGGGCGGCTCGCCTTCCTCGCGGGACCGGCGGACTCTCCCGACGGTCTGCAGCGCTGGGACGGTTTCGCCGCCGCGGTGGCGGGGGCGGGGCGGAGCCTCGACGACGTGACGGTGCTGCGCGGCGACTTCACAAGGGCGTCTGGTCGGAGGGCGGCCGAGGAGCTTCTCGCCACGGGTACGCCGGCCGCGCTGATCTCGGCGAACGATCAGATGGCGCTCGGAGCGCTCGACGTGTTCCGCGGAGCGGACGTCCACGTACCGGACGACATGCTCGTGACGGGCTTCGACGGCATCGAGGCCGCTGCCCTGTCGCAGCCCCCGCTGACCACGATCCGTCAGCCGATGATCGACCTCGGACGCGCGGCCGTGCAGGTGCTGGCCCGCCGTCTCGAGCACGCCGAGGCGGAGCCCGTGGTGGCCCGTCTGCCGCTGCAGATCCTGCTCCGCGAGAGCTCGCAGCGCCCCGTCTGACCGGCCGGAAACGCTCGCCGCGCCGGTGTCAAGGGGTTGCGATCTCAAAATGTATGCGCTTACAATCTGGAAGGCGGCGTCGGTCGCCGGTCATGACAGAGACGACATGAGGTGGCAGATGTCAGAGGGCACAACGCCGAGAGGGCGCGTGATGCAGCGCTGGCGCAGAGCGGCGATCGTGGGCCTCGCGGCCGTGGCGGTCGCACTCAGCGGCTGCAGCATCCAGATCACATCCCAACCCGATCCCTCGATCGGTGCCGACACGATGCTGATCAATGCCGATAAGGGCAACCCGTTCTTCACGAAGAACTTCAACCCGTATCTCACCAACACGCGCACCGCGTCCCGGTGGATCTACGAGCCGCTCATCCTGATCAACCCGCTCGACGGCACGCAGAACCCCTGGCTCGCGTCCGAATGGACGCAGCCCGACGCCCGCACCATCGTCATGACGATCCGCGATGGCGTCACCTGGAGCGATGGGGAAGACCTGACGCCCGAAGACGTGGCGTTCACCTTCCAGCTGCTCAAGGACAACCCGTCCCTCGACATCAAGGGTGCGTGGCAGCACCTCGACAGTGTCGACACCTCGGGCGACGATGTGGTGCTGCACCTCAAGACCGAAGACGCCCCCTCGCTGTCGATCCTGGGCCAGACCATGATCGTCCCCGAGCACCTCTGGGCCGACGTGAAGGATCCGGGCACATACCGCAACGAGAACCCGGTCGGCACCGGTCCCTTCGTGCTCGGCAACTACAACGACCAGCAGTACTCGATGGACAAGAACCCCGACTACTGGCAGGCCGACTCGATCGAGATCGAGCACATCATCCTCCCCGCCACGAACTCCCAGCTCGACACCGTCACCCGCGGCTATGACTGGGCCTACTCCTTCATCTCCGACGTCGAGGGCACCTGGGGCGCGGCGAGCGAGCACAACAACTGGTGGTTCCCGCCGGGTGGCGTGATCGCGCTCATGCCGAACCTGGAGGTGGCTCCCTTCGACGACGTGAACGTGCGCCGGGGCATCGCTCTCTCGCTCGACCGCGACGAGATCGCCGAGACGGCATCGGAGGGCTACATGAAGCCTGCCGGTCAGACCGGACTCATCCTGCCCAACCAGCAGCAGTACCTCGACCCGAGCATCCCCGACCAGGGCATGATCACGCAGGACAGGGACGCAGCGCTCGCCGCCTTCGCCGAGGCGGGGTACACACTCGACGGCGACCGGCTCATCGGGGCCGACGGCCAGCAGCTCGAGTTCGCCCTGACCACCGCGAACGGCTACTCCGACTGGACGCGCGCGGCGCAGACCGTGCAGAGCCAGCTCGCCGCGGTCGGCGTGAAGGTCACCCTCAAGCTCCCGCAGCCCGCGGGCTATCAGAGCGCGATCAGCAACGGCGACTTCGAGATGGCCATCGGCGGCATGGGGAACGGCGACATCTACCAGGCGTACAACAACCTGCTCTCCAGCGAGTTCTATGTGCCGTCCGGCGAGGCCACGGCGAACAACTTCGAGCGCTACAAGTCACCCGAGGTCGATGAGCTGCTGGCCGAGTACCGCGAGACCGTCGACACCGCTCGCCAGACCGAGATCGTCAAGGAGCTGCAGCGCATCGTCTACGACGAGATGCCCGTGATCGGCCTCTACTACGGCGGCATCTGGGGCCTGTTCAGCGATGCCAAGTTCACCGGCTGGCCGAGTGAGGAAGACCCGTACATGATCCCGCAGAACTACGACTCCGCGCCGCTGGGTATCTTCACCCGGCTGGAGCGAGTGCAGGAGGACGACAAGTGAAGTACGTGCTCCAGAAGTTCGGCCTGTTCGTGCTCACCCTGTGGGCCGCGGTCACCCTGAACTTCTTCCTGCCGCGAATGATGCCGGGCTCCCCGGCGGATGCCGCCATCGCCAAGCTGTCCCAGAACGGGCCGGTGTCGGATGCGACGCGTGCCGCCATCGAGGCGCAGCTGGGTGTTCCGACCGGGTCGCTGTGGGATCAGTACATCGCCTACCTCGGTCAGGTCGTGCGGCTCGACTTCGGCGTTTCGTACACGTTCTACCCGCAGTCGGTGTCGAGCATGGTCTCCACGGCCTTCCCCTACACGATCGGGCTGGTCGGCATCGTCACCGTGCTCGCGTTCGTGATCGGCACGCTCATCGGAGTGATGGCCGCCTGGCGCCGAGGGACGTGGCTCGATTCGCTGCCCACGCTGACCGGATCGTTCCTGAGCACGTTCCCCTACTTCTGGACGGCGCTGCTGCTGCTCTTCTTCTTCGGGTACGTGCTGCACTGGTTCCCGACGACCGGCGCCTACTCCGCGACGACGACCCCTGGCTTCACGTGGGAGTTCCTCGGTGATCTGATCAGTCATGCGTTCCTTCCGGCGCTGACGATCCTGCTCACCTCGCTGGGCGGCTGGATCATCGGGATGCGCAACGCCATGATCAACACCCTCGGCGAGGACTACATCACCTTCGGTGAGGCGAACGGTCTGCGGGGGCACACGATCGCCCTCCGGTACGCGGCCCGCAACGCGATCCTGCCGAACCTCACGGGCTTCGGGCTCACGCTCGGCGGCGTGGTGGGCGGATCGATCCTCGTCGAGCAGGTCTTCGGCTATCCCGGCATCGGATACCTGCTGTTCAACGCCGTGATCGGGCAGGACTACCCGCTCATGCAGGCGCTCTTCCTGATGATCACCGTGAGCGTGCTCATCGCCAACTTCCTCGTAGACATCCTCTACGGGGTTCTCGACCCGAGGACTCGCCGATGACCTCCACCATGAACGTCAAGATCCCCGCCGAGCGCATCGCCGCGCCCAGCCCGTGGCGCGCCTTCGGACGCATGGTCGCCACGCTCTGGAGCAACGGCAAGGCGCGGCTCGGGCTGTGCATCCTCGCCTTCTTCGTGCTGGTGGCGGTGTTCGCCCCTCTCCTGGCCCCGTACGGCGCGAAGGACAACGGCTTCGAGCGCAACGCCGATGCGTCCTGGGCGCACTGGCTCGGCACGACCGCTGCCGGGGAGGACGTGCTCAGCCAGCTCATCTACGGCGCACAGGTCAGCCTCCTGGTCGGCTTCGCCGCCGGAATCCTGTCCACGATCGTGGCCGTGCTCATCGGCCTCAGCTGGGGGTACATGCGAGGGTTCCTCGGCGAGGTGATCGGCTTCATCGTCAACCTCTTCCTCGTGATCCCCGGCCTGCCGCTCATGATCGTGATCGCCGCCTACCTGCAGAACGGCGGCATCCTGATGATCATCGCGGTGATCGTCGTGACCGGTTGGGCGTGGGGTGCGCGTGTGCTCCGCAGCCAGACGCAGTCGCTGCGGGGGAACGATTTCGTCACCTCGGCGCAGTTCTCGGGCGACAGCAGGACGCGCATCGTGTTCCGCGAGATCCTGCCGAACATGACCTCGATCATCGCGGGCACCCTCTTCGGTGCGGCGACTGCGGCGATCCTGGCGGAGGCGGGGCTGGAGTTCCTCGGCCTCGGCGACTCCAGCATCGTCAGTTGGGGCACCATGCTCTACTGGGCGCAGAACTCCAACTCGCTGCTCACCGGACAGTGGCTGCTGCTGTTCGCCCCCGGTCTGTGCATCGCCCTGCTGGCGCTCAGTCTGACACTGATCAACTTCGGCGTGGACGGCATCTCCAATCCGCGCCTGCGAGAGGGGAAGGGGCGATGACCGCCATGACGGAGAACATCGACATGCGCGAGAACGACATCCTGCTGGACGTGCAGAACCTCTCGGTGGAGTACGCCTCGCCGGGGACGACGCCGGTCACCGCGGTCGAGGACGTCTCGTTCTCCCTCCGCCGTGGGGAGTTCGTCGGACTGGTCGGCGAATCCGGCTCAGGGAAGTCCACGCTCGGCTTCGCCCTCACGCGACTGCAGAAGCCGCCGGCACGGATCAGCGCAGGACGCATCCTGTTCGGAGGACGTGACATCCGGGAGCTCGACGCCGAGGAGCTGCGCCGTCAGCGTCAGGGCGGGTTCGCGATGGTGCTGCAGTCGGGCATGAACGCGCTCAACCCGGTGCGCACGATCGGCAACCACTTCCGCGACATCTTCGCTGCGCACGGCCACGTGCCGAAGGACGCGCGCGAGGCGAGGGCTCAGGAGCTCGTGGGCAAGGTGGGCCTCGATCCCTCGGTGCTCGCACGCTTCCCCGGCGAGCTCTCCGGCGGCATGCGCCAGCGCGCCTCGATCGCCCTCGCCCTGTCGCTCGAACCGCAGCTGATGGTGTTCGACGAGCCCACCACCGCGCTCGACGTGCTGGTGCAGCATGCCGTGATGGACACGATCAAGGACCTGCAGCGGGCCGAGGGCTTCACCGCGATCCTGATCAGCCACGATCTCGGCATCGTGCTGGAGGCGACGGACCGGGTGATGGTGATGCACGAGGGACACATCGTCGAGGACGCCAGGAGCATCGACATCCTGGAACGCCCGAAGGACGAGTACACGCGGATGCTGCTGAGCCACTACGCCGACCCCCGGGCCGAGAAGATCGAGATCCCCGGATTCCTCGACGCGGGCACCCGGCGTCGTGAGGGACGTTCGCGCACCGACGTCACCGAGACCCTGCCGACCGTGTCGTCGCGCGACACCCGTCGGGCGGATGCGGCGATCGTGGTCGAGGGCGTCTCGAAGCACTACCCGGCACCGCGTCGCGGACAGAGCGCCGTCACCGCGGTCGACGACGTGTCGTTCCGGCTGGAACCGGGGGAGTCCCTCGCCCTGGTCGGCGCATCGGGTTCGGGCAAGTCGACCATCGCCAAGATGCTCACCGGCGTCGAGAAGCCCACCTCCGGCACCGTCCGCTTCGGGGACACCGACGTGGCGACGCTCAAGCGCCGCGGTCTGCGCGATCTGCGCAAGGACGTGCAGATGGTGTTCCAGGATCCGTACGCGGCGCTCAACCCGCTGCACACGGTCGAGTACGCCCTGACCCGGCCGGTCGTGAACTACACGAAGCTGCGCGGTCCGGAGGCCAGAGCCCGGGTGTTCGAGCTGCTCGAGACCGTCGGCCTGACTCCCGTCGAGCAGTTCGCGGCCAAGCTGCCGCACCAGCTCTCCGGAGGACAGCGACAGCGCGTGGTGATCGCCAGGGCGCTCGCGAGCGACCCGCAGGTGCTGATCGCCGACGAACCGGTCTCGATGCTCGACGTATCGCTCCGCGCCGGAGTGCTGGCGCTGCTGGAGGACCTGCGCGAGCGGTGGGGCATCAGCATGCTCTACATCACGCACGACCTGCTGAGCGCGCGTCTCGTCACCGAGAACATCCTCGTGCTCAACAGCGGCCGAGTGGTCGAACGCGGTGAGACCTCGCAGGTGCTGCAGCATCCGGAGGACCCGTACACGGTCGAACTGCTCGACGCCGTGCCGAACCCCGCCCGCGCCCGCTGACGCGCGGACGACGCCTGCAAGAAAGAGAGAGGAGCGCATCCGTGCTCACATTCCCCGACGGCTTCCTCTGGGGTGCCGCGACAGCGGCCCACCAGGTGGAGGGCAACAACACCACGAGCAACTGGTGGGCGATGGAGCATGCTCCCGACTCGCCCATGGTGGAGCCCTCCGGTGACGCTGCCGACCACTTCCACCGCTACCCGGAGGACATGCGGCTGCTCGCCGAGGCGGGGCTGAACTCCTATCGCTTCTCGGTCGAGTGGGCGCGGATCGAGCCGGAGCGCGGGTTCATCTCGCGGGCGATGCTCGACCACTACCGCCGCATGATCGACACGGCGCGTGAGAACGGACTGGACCCCACCGTCACGCTCATGCACTTCACGGTGCCGCAGTGGTTCCAGAAGGACGGCTTCTGGCGCGCGGACGACGCGGTGGATCTGTTCTCCCGCTACGTCGAGACCGTGCTGCCGATCCTCGACGGCGTCGACTACGTGTGCACGATCAACGAGCCGAACATCGCCGCGATGCTGGCCGGGGGAGAGGACGCCGCGAACCTCGTCGCCTACGGCCTCCCGAACCCCGACCTCGCCGTGGCCGACACCCTGCTGGACGCGCACCACCGCGCGTCCGAGATCCTGCATTCGGTGCCGGGAGTCAAAGCCGGATGGACCATCGCCACGCAGGCGTTCCACTCCACCGGAGAACCGGGAGCGGACGAGATGCTCGCCACGTACGGCGACCCGCGCGACCACTGGTACCTGGAGCAGTCGGCCGGAGACGACTTCGTCGGCGTGCAGGCATACACCCGCACCTTCATCGGCCCGGAAGGTCCGCGTCCGGTGTCGGACGACGTCGAGACGACGCTCACAGGCTGGGAGTTCTTCCCCGATGCGCTCGAACTGGGCGTGCGCAGCGCGTGGGAGCGCAGCGGTGGGGTACCGATCCTCGTGACGGAGAACGGCATCGCGACCGCCGACGACACCCGACGCGTCGCCTACACGCAGGGAGCGCTGGAAGGCCTGCACCGCGCGATCGCCGACGGCGTCGATGTGCGTGCCTATCAGCACTGGAGCGCGCTCGACAACTACGAGTGGGCCAGCGGCTTCCGGCCCACGTTCGGGCTGATCGGCTTCGACCACGAGACCTTCGAGCGGTTCCCGAAGCCCTCCCTCGCCTGGTTGGGAGAGGTCGCGCGGCGCAACGGGCTCTGAGCGGGGTTACCCTCGGGTCATGACGAACGCGCAGCACGCGACGAGGGACGACACGCTCCGCTCGGCTGCGGCCGGACTGAGCGCGTCGTTCCTCGCCGTCGGGCTGGCAGAGCTCGTCGCCGCTGTGGTCGAGCCGAGTGCGAGCCCGTTCGCGGTGATCGGGAGCGGACTCATCGACCTCGCACCGAGCTGGGCGAAGGACACCGCGATCGCGCTCTTCGGCACCGGCGACAAGGTGGCGCTGATCGTGGGCATCGCCCTGGTGCTCGTGGTCGTCGCCGCGCTCGCCGGCATCCTGGAGCGGCGACGGTCCGGTATCGGAGCGGTCATCCTCGGCGCACTCGGTGTGCTCGCGGTCGTGGCCGCGATGATCCGTCCGGGCGCTGGACCGTTCGCCTGGCTCCCGGGTCTCGTCGCCGGACTCGTCGCGGTGATAATGCTGCGTCTCCTCGTCGCTCGACTGCGTCCGGTCGCGGGCCTTGCCCCCGACGGTGAAGACCGCAGGCGGTTCCTGATGTGGACCGCCGGAGTCGCCGCAGCGGGTGCCATCGCCCTCATCGTCGGTAATGTCGCGCGCGGAGCGAGCCGATCGATCGAGGCGGTCCGCGATGCCCTGCGGCTTCCGAAGGCAGCGGAGACCGCGGCCGCGGTTCCTGCCGGCGCGGAGCTCGACATCCCCGGTCTCGCCACGGTCGTGACCCCGAACGCGGAGTTCTACCGCATCGACACGGCACTGATCGTCCCTCAGGTCGACCCCGCCGACTGGTCGCTGCGCATCCACGGCATGGTCGATCGCGAGGTGCGCATCACCTGGGATGAACTGCTCGCCATGCCGCTGCAGGAGGCGGACGTGACGCTCGCCTGCGTGTCGAACGAGGTGGGCGGATCGCTCATCGGCAACGCGCGCTGGCTGGGGCTGCCGATCCGCGAGCTGCTCGCGCGTGCGGGCGTCGACGCGGAAGCGGACATGGTGCTCTCCACCTCGGCAGACGGCTTCACGGCGTCGACGCCGCTCGAGGCGCTCACCGACGATCGGGACGCTCTGCTCGCGATCGGCATGAACGGCGAGCCGCTGCCGATCGAACACGGCTTCCCGGTGCGGATGGTGGTGCCGGGGCTGTACGGCTACGTGTCGGCCACGAAGTGGGTCACGCAGCTGGAGGTCACGAGGTTCGACCGCGCCACGGCGTACTGGACGAGCCGCGGCTGGTCCGACCGCGGGCCCATCAAGCTGCAGTCGCGCATCGACGTCCCGCGCCGCGGACAGTCGATCCCGGCCGGGGACGCGGTGATCGCGGGAATGGCGTGGCAGCAGCATGTCGGGGTCGCCGGGGTGGAGGTGCGCATCGACGAAGGGCCATGGCGCAGGGCGGATCTCGCCACCGCGATCTCCGCCGACACGTGGGTGCAGTGGAGCCTCGACTGGACCGCCGAGAGCGGTTCGCACACCATCGAATGCCGGGCGCTGAGCGCCGACGGCGAGACGCAGACCTCGGATCCGGCCGCCCCCGCACCCGACGGTGCGCAGGGATGGCACCGCATCGACGTCTCCGTCGCCTGAGCGCGAAACCACCTCTCGTGCGGCACCTAGAATTGCTCCATGCCCGCAGGCGATTCCTTCTACATCACCACGCCCATCTACTACCCCTCCGACGTGCCGCACATCGGTCACGGGTACACGTCGGTGGCCGTCGACACCCTCGCACGGTGGCACCGCCAGGCGGGCGATGACACCTGGATGCTGACGGGCACCGACGAGCACGGTCAGAAGATGCTGCGCGCCGCCGCGGCGAACGGGGTCACTCCGCAGGAGTGGGTCGACAAGCTCGTCAGCGAGAGCTGGTTCCCGCTGTTGGAGACCCTCGACGTCGCGAACGACGACTTCATCCGCACCACGCAGGAGCGGCATGAGACGAACGTGCAGACGTTCTTCCAGCGCCTGTACGACCGCGGCTACATCTACGCGGGCGAGTACGAGGCGCTCTACTGTGTGGGCTGCGAGGAGTTCAAGCCGGAGTCGGAGATCGTCGACGGCACCGGACCCTTCGAGGGCCTGAAGGTCTGCGCCATCCACTCGAAGCCGCTGGAGCTGCTGCAGGAGAAGAACTACTTCTTCAAGCTCAGCGAGTTCCAGGACCGGCTGCTCGAGCTGTACAAGACCCAGCCCGACTTCGTGCGCCCCGACTCGGCGCGCAACGAGGTCGTGTCGTTCGTGAGCCAGGGCCTCAAGGACCTCTCGATCTCCCGCTCGACCTTCGACTGGGGAATCCCGCTGCCGTGGGACGAGTCGCACGTCATCTACGTGTGGGTCGACGCGCTGCTCAACTACGCCACGGCCGTCGGGTACGGCTCCGACGAGGAGACCTTCGCGCGCCGCTGGCCGGCGTACCACGTGGTCGGCAAGGACATCCTGCGCTTCCACGCCGTGATCTGGCCCGCGCTGCTGATGGCGGCGGGACTCGACGTGCCGAAGGGCGTCTTCGCGCACGGCTGGCTGCTGGTCGGCGGCGAGAAGATGTCGAAGTCGAAGCTCACCGGCATCGCGCCGACCGAGATCACCGATGTCTTCGGCTCCGACGCGTACCGCTTCTACTTCCTCTCAGCGATCGCCTTCGGCCAGGACGGCTCGTTCTCGTGGGAGGACCTGTCCGCTCGCTACCAGGCCGAGCTCGCGAACGGCTTCGGCAACCTCGCCTCGCGCACGACCGCGATGATCGAGAAGTACTTCGAGGGTGTCGTGCCGCCGGCGGCCGAATACACCGAGAAGGACCTCGCGATCCAGAAGATCGTGGCGGATGCCGCGTCGAACGCGGATGCGGCCATCGCGAACTTCCGCATCGACGAGGCGATCTCGGCGATCTGGACCATCGTGGACGCGCTCAACGGGTACATCACCGCGAACGAGCCGTGGGTGCTGGCCAAGCAGGCGAACAGCGGCGACGAGGAACAGCGCGAGCGTCTCGCCACCGTGCTCTACACCTGTGCCGAGGGGCTGCGTGCGCTCGCCGTGCTGCTCTCGCCGGTGATGCCGCAGTCGACGGAGAAGCTGTGGATCGCCCTCGGCGCCGCCGAGACCCTGGGCCGTCTGCAGGACCAGCCGATCCGCGAGGCCGGAGCCTGGGGCGTGCTGCGCCCCGGCACCAGCGTCAACGGCCTGGCGCCGCTGTTCCCGCGGGTGGAGTCCGCGGCCTGAGCGATGTCGGGTACGTATGTGCAGCGCCGTGACGGTGACGGACGCAAGGATCTGAGGTATCCCGCCGCGCCCGAGCCGCTGGCCGTTCCGGTGTACGACAACCACGCGCACCTGGAGATCGTCGACGGCGACGAGCCGCTGAGCCTCACCGAGCAGCTCGACCGCGCGGCGGCCGTTGGCATCGCCGGCGTCGTGCAGGCCTCGGGCGACATCGAGTCGTCCCGGTGGGCGGTTGAGGCCGCGGAGTCGGATCCCCGCGTCCTGGCCGCCGTCGCCATCCACCCGAACGATGCCCCGACGTACGCGGAAGAGGGCCTGCGGGGTGGCGTGGGCCTTCACGAGGCCATCGAGGTGATCGACGAGCTCGCCGCGCACCCCCGCACCAGGGCGATCGGCGAGACGGGGCTCGACTTCTTCCGCACAGAGCCCGAGCGCCGCGCGCCGCAGTTCGCCTCGTTCGAGGCGCACATCGCGCTCGCGAAGAAGCACGGCATCGCGATGCAGATCCACGACCGCGACGCGCATGAGGCCGTGCTCGAGACGCTCTCCCGTGTCGGCGCCCCGGAACGCACGGTGTTCCACTGCTTCTCGGGCGACGACGCGATGGCCCGCCTCTGCGCGGACGCCGGTTACCACCTGTCGTTCGCCGGCAACGTGACGTTCAAGAACGCGCAGAACCTGCGGGATGCGCTGAAGGTGACGCCGCTCGATCGCATCCTCGTCGAGACGGATGCCCCGTTCCTCACTCCCGTGCCGCTGCGGGGCCGCCCGAACGCGCCTTACCTCGTGCCGATCACCGTGCGTTTCATGGCCGCCGAGCTCGACATCGAGGTCGACGAGCTGTGCGCCCAGTTGGCCGAGAACACCCTGCGGGTCTACGGCTCGTTCGCCGACTGAGTTTCGGGTTCCACGTCTTCGGGCCCGGTCTCGGCGACGGGCTTCGCGCTCACGATCTGCGAGATCGGCTTCCACACCAGCAGCAGGGTGAGGGCCGCCCCGACGAAGGCGAACCACCAGGGCGCGGTGAGTCCCCACACCTGGGCGATCACGCCGCCGAGCGCCTGCCCGACGACCATGCCGCCGAACACCCCGACCATGTTCACGGAGGCCACCCGGCCCTGCAGCTCGGCGGGCACCAGACGCTGTCGCACGGTCGTGGAGATCGTGCCCCAGACGAACGCGTACGCCCCGAAGAAGAACATGATGATCAGCGCGACCCATCCGACGGTGGTGAGGGCGAACGCCAGGTGCATGAGCACCTCGAGCGACAGCACGACACGCATCAGGGTGGCGAAGGAGACGTGTCGCTCCAACCAGCCGAAGCTGAGCGTCGCGAGGATGCCACCGGCCGCGGACGCGGTCGTGAGGGCGCCGTAGCCCACCGCGCCCATCTGCAGGTGCTCCGTCGCGTAGAGCACGAGCACACCCCAGGGCGCCGCCCAGGTGATGTTGAACACCAGGATGATGAGCACCAGCATGCGCACGGGCGGGTTGCGCCACAGCCAGCGGAGCCCCTCGGCGATGTCGGTGTGCACCGGCGTGTGCTCGTCGGTCGCGCGCGGCGGCACCGGGGTGCGAGCCATGCGGGAGATGAGCACGACCGCGAGGCTGACGCACACGACTTCGAGCAGGAACGGCCAGGCGGTGCCGGCGGCGAACAGGAAGGCGCCCAGCGGCGGACCGGCGAACTGGTTCGCCACCAGGTATCCGGCCTGCAGGCGTGCATTGCCGATGCCGAGGTCGGCGGGCTTCACCAGCATCGGCAGCAGCGTGCTGCCCGCCGTGTCGACGAAGACCTCGGCGGTGCCGTAGAGGAAGGCCACAGCGAGCACGATCCAGATGTTCGCGACGCCGGTGATCAGGAAGACGCACAGTGCGAGGAGCACGACAGCCCTGGCGGCGTTCGCGAACATGACCAGGCGGCGTCGGTCGAAGCGGTCGGCGATCGCTCCCGCATGCAGGCCGAACAGGAGCCAGGGGAGGAACTGCAGGATCGCGCCGGCCGCCACCAGGATCGGCGACGAGGTCATCGATGCGATCAGCAGGGGAGCGGCCGCGAGCGCGACGCCGTCACCGACGTTGCTCGTCCACGACGACGCGAGCAACCATCGGAAATCGCGGCCCATGCGACGGGGCGCGACGAGTTCTCCGAGGGAAGGCACCAGAGAAGACTACTGAGGAGGGGGGACATCGGAGTGTGGGGGAGAATGGGGGGATGACCGTCACCTTGCTCGGCGCCTCCGAGATCCGCCGCCTCGCCGCCGAGCTCGACGTCACCCCGACGAAGAAGCTCGGCCAGAACTTCGTCACCGATGCGAACACCGTCCGCAAGATCGTGCAGGCGGCCCGCGTGCAGCCGCACGAACGCGTGGTCGAGGTCGGTCCGGGGCTCGGCTCCCTGACGCTGGCGATCCTCGAGACCGGCGCCTCCGTCACGGCCGTCGAGATCGACCACCGACTCGCGGCCCGGCTCGCGCAGACGGCCGCCGAGCACGGTGTCGAGGCCGACCGCCTCACGGTCGTCGATGCGGATGCGCTGCGCATCACGGAACTCCCGGGCGAGCCCACCGTGCTGGTCGCCAACCTCCCCTACAACGTCTCGGTGCCGGTGCTGCTGCACTTCCTGGAGAACTTCGCGTATCTCCAGCGCGGCGTGGTGATGGTCCAGGCCGAGGTCGCCGAACGGCTGGCCGCGAAGCCGGGCTCGAAGATCTATGGCTCGCCCAGCGTCAAGGCCGCCTGGTACGGCGAGTGGAAGCTCTCCGGAAACGTCTCCCGCCAGGTGTTCTGGCCGGTGCCGAACGTCGACAGCCTGCTCGTCGGCTTCGACCGGTCCGAGGGTGAGCGCGGCACGGAGGAGGAGCGCCGTCGCACGTTCCAGATCGTCGATGCGGCCTTCAACCAGCGCCGCAAGATGCTGCGTCAGGCACTGTCCGGGATCTTCGGCAGCTCGGCTGCCGCCTCGGAGGTGCTGACCGCCGCCGGTGTCGCACCGACGGCTCGGGGCGAGGACCTCACGGTCGAGGAGTACCAGCGCATCGCGCAGCACGCTCCCGCGCTGGACGTGCTCTCCGACGATGTCGCTTCCACCCAGTAATCTGGCACCGTGACCGACTCCCCCCGCTTCCGTCCCGATGTCCCCGAGCTGCACCGTCCGTATGCCGCGGACGAGAGCCGCTACCAGCAGTTCGCCTACCGTCAGGTCGGCACGTCCGGCCTGTACCTGCCCCCGATCTCGCTCGGGCTGTGGTGGAACTTCGGCGACAACATCCCGCTCGACAACCAGCGCGCACTGCTGCGCCACGCGTTCGACCGGGGCATCACCCACTTCGACCTGGCGAACAACTACGGCCCGCCCTACGGCTCCGCCGAGAAGAACTTCGGCCGCATCTTCGCCGAAGACCTCCGCCCCTACCGCGACGAGCTGATCATCTCGTCGAAGGCCGGCTGGGACATGTGGCCCGGCCCGTACGGCGACTTCGCGAGCCGCAAGTACATCCTCGCGAGCGCCGAGCAGTCGCTGACGCGGATGGGCCTCGACTACGTCGACATCTTCTACTCCCACCGTGTCGACCCGGTCACCCCGATCGCCGAGACGGTCGGCGCGCTCGACACGCTCGTGCGCCAGGGCAAGGCCCTGTACGTCGGTATCTCCTCCTACAGTGCGGAGCGTACGGCCGAGGCCGTGGCCGTCGCCAAGGAGCTCGGCACCCCGCTCGTCATCCACCAGCCCGCGTACTCGATCCTGAACCGCTGGGTCGAAGACGGACTGACCGACACCCTGGAGCAGTCGGGCCTCGGCGCGATCGCGTTCACCCCGCTGGCTCAGGGCCTGCTCACCGACAAGTACCTCGGAGACGGCACGGCCGAGCGTGCGCAGAAGCGCGGCTCGCTGCCGGAGGGCCGGCTCACGGACGAGGCCGTGCAGACCCTGCGTTCGCTGAACGAGGTCGCTCAGGGGCGCGGCCAGTCGCTCGCGCAGCTCGCACTGCAGTGGACCTTGCGCAGCCCCGTCGTCGCCTCGGCGCTGATCGGCGCCTCGCGTCCTGAGCAGCTGGATGAGAACATCGCGGCCGTGAACGGTCCCGACTTCACGACCGAGGAGCTCGCCCGCATCGACGAGCTCGCCGGCGCCATCGACGTCAACCTGTGGGCGAAGTCCTCGGAGCTGTGACCCGATCATGAGCCATGCCGCGTTCGCCGATTCCGTGCACGTGCGCGCCCCGGGGAAGATCAACGTCTTCCTCGGGGTCGGCGGCCGGCACGACGACGGCTATCACGCGCTGGCGACGGTCTTCCAGGCGGTCTCGCTCTACGAAGACGTGATCGCGCGCCCCGCCGACGACTTCTCGGTGACGGTCTCCGGAGTGGAGGACATCGAGTCCGTGCCGCTGGACGACCGCAACCTCGCGATGCGCGCGGCCAAGCTGCTCGCCGTCGCGGTGGATCATCCGGGCGGGGTGGCGCTCGAGATCCGCAAGAGCGTGCCCGTCGCCGGCGGCATGGGGGGAGGGTCGGCGGACGCGGCAGCCGCCCTCGTGGCGTGCGATGCGCTGTGGGGCACCGGGCTGTCGCAGGCCCGACTGCACGACCTGGCCGCGCGTCTGGGCGCCGACGTGCCGTTCGCGCTGCACGGGGGAACGGCTGTGGGCACGGGGCGGGGAGACCAGCTCAACCCGGCACTCGCCCGCGGACGCTTCGACTGGATCCTGGTGCCCAGCGAGCAGGGGCTGTCGACGCCCGTGGTGTACGAGCGCCTCGACCTGCTGCGCGAGGACGAGGGCGCCCTGGCCGACGACCCGCAGCTGTCGCTGGACGTGCCCATCCCCGTGCTGCAGGCGCTGCGTTCGGGGGACCCGGCCCAGCTCGCCGACACCCTGTTCAACGATCTGCAGGCCGCGGCGCTGTACGAACGGCCCGACCTCGCCGAGACGATCAGCCTCGGGGTCGCCGCCGGTGCGCTGCAGGGCATCGTGTCGGGCTCGGGGCCCACGATCGCGCTGCTCTGCCCCGACCCTGAGACGGCGCAGGACGTGCAGTCGTCCCTGCGGGAGAACGGGCTCGACCCGCTGCACGTGCACGGCCCCGTGCCGGGTGCCCGCATCATCGGCTGAGGATCGCGTGCCGGCTCAGTCGGCTTGCAGGAGCGCGCTCACCCGATAGGGGATCACTTCGCGCAGGAACAGGCTCGTCGACGTGCGGAGAATGCCGGGGCACAGCCGCACGACCTCGGCCACGCGGTAGAGGTCGTCGGGGTCCTTCGCGACGACACGCAGCAGCAGGTCGGTGTCGCCGGCGGGAGCGAAGCACTCCAGCACCTCGGGGACGCGACTGAGCGCATCGATCGCGTCCGTGATCTGATGCTGATCGAGTTCGACCAGGATCGAGGCCGCGACACCGCGCCCGAGGGCCTGCGGCAGCACTCGCGAGCTGTGCGCACGCAGGTATCCTCCGGATTCGAGGCGATCCAGTCGAGCGTGCACGGTGCCGCGGGCGAGGCCGAGATCCTGGGCGATCAGGGCGACCGGACGGCGGGGGTCACCGTCGAGCACGGTGAGGATCCTGCGGTCGGTCGCGTCGAGGTTGGCCATTTCGATCACCGTCGCCTTCTGTGCGGAGTCACGATTGATCGGATCGTTCAATCAGAAGTCACTCTATGGTCTGAATGATTGCATTGTGGTCAAATCGGTGTCAGATACGCACGATGTCGGCCACGAGCGGACATCACGCGCACCCGAACGACAGGCCACGAGCCTCACGACCAGGGTGCAGAGGGCGACGGGCCACGAGCCTCGACCGGCCCCGTCCCTGCAGCCGCCTCGTTCTGCAAGGGGGCGGGGCGGGCGCACTCTCCGGATGTCAGAGCCGTGTGCGTCTCAGTCGCGGGGGACCAGCAGCCGCAGCTGCACCATGGCCGAGAACCGGGCTTCCGGGTCGGCGAGGTCGAGTCCGCTGATCTCCGACAGGCGACGCAGCCGGTAGCGGAACGTGTTGGGATGCGTGTAGACGCGGGCTGCGGCGACGGCCACATCTCCGAACGCGTCGAGCCAGGCGCGCAAGGTCTCCACCAGGTGCGTCCCCTTCTCCCTGTCCTGCGCCAGCAGCTGCGCGACCGGACCGGTGGGCTGATCGCCCCTGGCGCGGACGAGGTCGGCGAGTTCGACCAGCAGCGCCTCCATCTGCACCGAAGTGAACCGTGCGACCGGTTCGCCGGAAGGCGCCTGACGGACCACGCGCAGAGCGCGGTCGGCATTCGCGCGCGAGGAAGGGATGTCTGCGACCGCCTCCGCCACCGTGCCGACGCCGATGCGGATCTCAGCGGTCGCGCCGAGCCGGCCCAGGAAGTCCGTGGCGACGCGCGCGGCGCGGCTGTCCGCGTCGGGATGCTCCGATCCGGGATCGGCATCGCCCTGCTCTGGGCGGATCCCGACGACGGCGTACACGACATCGCCGATCACGGCCACAGCCGAGCGGAGGTACACGGCCCCCAGGTGCACGGCGAACGCATCGGCGATCCGCTGCCTCTCCGCGACACCTCGTGCCCCGGCGGAGGGCTCGTCGTCGATGTCCTCCGTGGCGGACACGGCGAGCACGACGCACCGATGATCGCTCAGGCGCAGACGAGCCGTCGCATCCGCAGCCCCCGGCCCTCCCTCCAGGATCGTGGAGAGCAGGTCGGCGCGCAGTCGGCGCTCCACGTCGGCGCCGGCGCGCAGACGCAGCATGTGCAGGGCCACCAGCCCGGCCGAGTCCTTCAGCGCTCGCACGCGGTCGGGCGAGAGCGGTTCCTGCACAGCCGCCCAGATGGATCCGAGGATCTCGTCGCCCGCACGCACGGCCAGCGCCACGCGAGGGAACGACGGCAGACCCTCGGTGTTGGACACCGGTCCGACGTGGATCGGATCCTCGCTGCGGTACAGCTCCTGGAAGACGCCGCGCTCCTCGAGCTGCCGCGCGAACCGTTCGGGAACCTGCCGACCGAGCACCGTCTCGATGCGCGCCGGATCGGCCTCGTGCTGGCGACCCGAGAACGCGACGACCCGCGAGTTGCGGTCCTCGATCGTGACCGGTGCGTTCAGCAGCGTGGCGATCGCGTTGGCGAGGGCGAAGAGGTCGCCGGAGGGCATGCCGCCCAGCGTCGTCGTTCCCTGATCGCCGACGTCACCCTCGGCGATGAGCGAGCGCAGCATGGCAGCCAGTTGCGCCCACGACGCCCCGCGGGTGAGCGCGAGCACCGGGATGCCCGTGGCCTCGGACGCATCGCGCACCGGTTGTTCGGCCCGCACCGGAGCGCGCAGCACGAGGGCGGAGGCGTGCTGGGCAGCAAGGTTCTGCAGGAGTTCGGCGATCTCATCGGGATCGCTCAGCCCGACACCGAGCACGAGTGCCCCGCGCATCGGCATCGCGTCGTCCAGGACGTCGTGGATGACGACCGTCTCGATCTCGGCGTCGTCGTCGGCCGCACCGCTCACCACCTCGAGCAGGGTGTTGCCGAGGTCTTCGATGACCCGGCCGAGGCTGGCGCGGGGCCTGGTCGTCACGGACATGAGCACAGCGCCCAGGCTAGGGGGCGACCACGGGTGGGGGAGCTGTGGGGCACGACGAAATCGTATCGACTCTTGGTCGATCTCGACAGGATCGTCGTGCCCCGCACGGGCCGTCAGCCGGCTCTCAGAAGGTGATCCACTCGGTGCGGACCGTCACGGCGTCCAGCGCATCAGGATCGGGCGTCACGCCAATTCCCGGACCCGTGGGAACGGTGAGAGTGCCGTCCTCGACGACGAACGGCTCGGTGATGTCGCGCGCGTAGTAACGGCCCGAGCCCGAGGTATCGCCGGGGAGGGTGAAACCGGGGAGGGCTGCGAGGGCGACGTTCGCCGCACGCCCGATCCCGGTCTCGAGCATGCCGCCGCACCACACCGGGATGTCGTTCGCCGCGCACACGTCGTGGATGCGTCGTGCCTCCAGGTACCCGCCCACACGGCCAGGCTTGATGTTGACGATCGAGCAGGCGCCGAGGGCGATCGCGTCCGCCGCGGCCCTGGCCGACACGATCGATTCGTCGAGGCACACCGGGGTGGTGATCGCCCGGGCGAGCTGCGCGTGTCCGAGAAGGTCCTCCTCGTCGAGCGGCTGCTCGATCAGGAGCAGGTCGAACGGGTCGAGCTTGGCGAGGTGCCGGGCATCGCCACGGTGGTAGGCGGTGTTCGCGTCGACCTGCAGCAGCACGTCGTCGCCGAAGCGCTCGCGCACTGCACGCACGGGGTCGATGTCCCAGCCCGGCTCGATCTTCAGCTTGATGCGCACGTACCCCTCGTCGAGGTAGCCGCCGACGGCTTCGAGCAGCTCGGGGATGGAATCCATGATCCCGACCGAGACACCGCAGTCGACCCGGTCGCGCACGGCGCCCAGCTCGCGCGAGAGCGGCACCCCGGCCGCCCGCAGCTCGGCATCGAGGATCGCCAGCTCGACCGCGGCCTTCGACATGCGGTGCCCCTTGAACTTCGCCAGCGCCGGAGCGACCCCATCCGCGTCCAGGTCCTTCACCTGCGCGAGCGCCGGCAGCAGGAACCGGGTGATCACATCGACGCTCGCCTCCACGTACTCGGAGGAGTACAGCGGGTCGTTCATGGCAACGCCTTCGCCCCAGCCCTCCGCCTCGTCCGTGACGGCGCGGACCACCAGGGCCTCGCGCACGGTCTGCACGCCGAACGACGTCCGGAACGGCGACACCAGCGGCATCTCGATCACGCGCAGCTCGAATCCGGTGAGCTTCATCCCTGTTCTCCTCTGTCGATGGTGTAGGCGCCGGAGCGGTCGAACGAGAGCACGCGCCCTCCACCCTCCAGCGATGATCCGAGCGTCTCGCGCAACGCCAGACGCCATGCGGTCGCCCGTGCGGGTTCGGTCAGGCGCAAGGTCTCGATGTCGCGTGGCAGCGCCACCCGTACCAGGCGCGCGTCGGTGCGATGCCGCAGCGGCCCGAGGTCGCCGCCCACGCTGAGCAGCGGCTCGACGGACATCTCCTCGGCGTTGATCTCCTCGGTGTCGATCTCCACGATCTCAGGCACCGGCTCCCCGTGACAGGCGGCGACCACCCTGGGGTCGCGCACGTACCAGGTCACGAGCATCCGATCGGTGTCGTCCGCCCCGTTGAGCGCATCGGCCATGTGTCCGTAGAAGTTGCGGTGATACGACGTCGGGGTCGCCGCGAGCTTCACGAGGTTGAAGTGCGCATTGCGGCTGATGAGGGGATCGAACGTCCAGGAGATCTCGTCCAGACCCTCCTCGAGCGCCCACGCGCGCTGGTGCACCTTGAGGGCGAAGCCGACGCTGCGACCGCGCATCCGCGAGGAGACGCCCGCGATGTGGCTGTGCAGCGCACGCTGCTCGGGAGCGGCGAAGAAGCCGAAGCATGCGCCGACGAGCTCGTCGTGCTCGAATGCTCCGCCCACGTAGCTGCCGGCCTTCGACAGCGCCCGCAGCGTCTCGACGTTCACGGGGGAGGCTTCGCCCTGCTTGGTCCAGATGCTCTGGAACAGCTCGGCGACCAAGGTGAAGTCGTCCACATCCTCCAGCAGGCGGATCTCCACCCCCGCTTTCGACGCGGCGGCGTTCGCGGCATCGGCGGCTTCCTCCGGCGACGCGGGGAAGGCCGCGGCGTCCGTCAGGCTCATGCCCGTCCTCCGTTCCGCGCCGGCGTGCGTTCTCTGACGGCGAGGATCAGCTCCTGCAGCAGCACGATACGCTCCGGGATCAGTGCGACGATCACGTGCTCATCGTCGGCATGGGCGCCGCCGCCGACCGCGCCGAGCCCGTCCAGCGTCGGCACCCCGAGCGCGGCGGTGAAGTTGCCGTCGGACGCGCCGCCGACCTCGACGCCGTGGAACGGAGTGAGACCGGCACGCTCGGCGATCTCGAGCGCCAGCGCGAACAGCGGTGCCGAGGATTCGGGCTCGAGTGGCGGACGATTCGCACCGCCGTCGACGCGTACGGAGGCACCGGGGACGGTGGCAGGGATCGCACGGAGGGCGGCATCCACCCTGTCCTGCTCCGCGACCGTGCGCACGCGCACGTCGACGGCGAACTCCGCCTCGGCCGGCACCGTGTTGGTGGTGCTGCCGGCGCGCAGGAGCGTGGGCGTCACGCTGGTCCCCACCGACTGGTCGCCGAGCCGCGCGATCGCGAGCACGAGGTGGGCCGCCTCGACGGCAGCGTTCACCCCGCGCTCCGGTTCGAGCCCGGCATGGGCGGCACGCCCCGTGACATGCACACGGTAGAGCGAGACGCCCTTGCGTGCGATCTTCACGGCACCGCCGTCGGCCGAGGCCTCGAGCACGAGCGCCGCAGCGCAGCCGATCGCCTCCTGCTCGATCAGGGCGCGCGAACTCGGAGAACCGAGTTCTTCATCACCCGTGATCAGGATGCTGATGCCGGTGCGATCGGACAGTGCGGCGACGGCATGCAGCGCCATCACGACGCCCGTCTTCATGTCGAAGCATCCGGGTCCGCGGAGCACACCGTCCTCGGCGGTGAACGGCAACCGCCGCAGCGAGCCGAGCGGCCATACCGTGTCGTGGTGGCCGAGGAGCAGCACGACCGGATCGCCGAATCGCCAGCGCAGATGCGTGCGCCCGTCGATGACGATGCGTTCCGGGGCGACCCCCAGCAGCCTCTCACCGAGGGCGGCGACGACGTCGGCGCTGCGGGAGACGGCTTCGAGGTCGTCCGACGGCGACTCGCAGGAGACGAGGGTCTCGATGTCGGCGAGGACCAGGTCGAGGTCCGCGTCCGCCTGCACGCGCATCACGACACCTTCGGCGCTGCGCGCACACCGTGGTGCAGGTAGCGCTCGCCGCTGGGCAGGGAGTAGAAGACCACAGCATGCCACCCCTGCTCGCCCTCCGGTCGCATCACGAACTCGCCGTGACGCACCGGGACCAGAGGGTGCTCCTGCACCGGATCGGGGAGGAGGGCGGCGAGCGGGCCGTTGAGCGTGGTGCGCATGCGCAGGCCCTCGTCGTCGCGGAAGATCTCGGTACGGACCCCTGAGCGGTCGTAGATGCCCTCGAACTCGGAGAAGTCGTCGGCGAACGGCTCCGCAGGCGGGGTGAGGCCCGCCGGCACGTGCACATCCGCGAGCTCGGAGAAGATCTCGTCGAACAGTTCGGCGTACAGGTCGTGCGTGTTGCCGCCATTGGTGAGCATCGTCACCGCGAGCTGCTCGTCCGGCAGGATGCGCAGGAACGCCGCCTGGCCGATGGTGTTCCCGTCGTGGCCGTAGAGTCGGCGCCCGTCCCAGTCGAACAGGATCCACCCCACGCCCCAGGCATCGCCGAGGGAGTACGGGTCGGGCATGTCGACCTCCCGCTGCTGCATCCGTCGCACGCTCTCCTCCGACAGCACCCGCGTGCCGTCGGCTGCGAGTCCCCCCGTGAGGTGCATGCGGGCGAAGGCGAGCACGTCGGCGGTCGTGGAGTTCACCAGTCCCGCCGGACCCATCGCGCGCGGGAGCATCCAGGCAGGGGCGAGGGTCGGTCCGTCATCACCCACTTCGGTGTGGCCGCTGGCGGCACGGAACATGATGGCCTCTTCGGGGAGCGTGCAGGAGTGCGTGAGACCGAGGGGCGTCATCAACAGGTCGCGCATCGCCTGGTCCCAGCTGGTACCCGTGATCTTCTCGATCACCCGACCGGCCAGCACGAATCCGGAGTTGCAGTACGACATCGTGGCACCGAGCGGGTGGTTCTGCGCGATGCCGTCGAGCAGCGCGACGTACTTCTCCAGGGTGTCGTCTCCGCGGCCGGTATCGGTGAACACGTCGCCGTCGATCCCGCTCGTGTGGTTGAGCAGGTGACGCATCGTCACGGTGCGGGTGACCTCGGGATCCGACGAGGCGAACTCCGGGACGTACTCCACGATCGGGGTGTCGAGGTCGAGCCTGCCCTCGTCGACGAGCTTCATCACCACCGAGGTGGTCCACACCTTGCTCATCGAGCCGATCTGGAACACCGAGTCGTCGGTGGTCTCGATCCCCGTGCGCACGTTGAGTATGCCGTGGTGCGCATACACGGGCTCCTCTCCGAGACGGAGGATGCCGAGGGTCGCCCCGGGAACCTTGTGCGCCTCGGCCAGGGCGCTCAGTCGCTGCTGCCAGTGCCGGGCGTCGAGTCGTGCGCGCACCGGCTTCCCCGCTGGCGGGGCGTACTGCTCTACCCAATCGATCACCCGCTGCGAGAAGTCGGCGCGGTGCGACGGCGGACCGGAGAGCACGAAGAGGTGCGAGCCACCGGGGTAGAGCACGAGACGGGTCGGCACCCCGCGCTCGCGCAGCGCCGTGAACCACTGCTCCGCCTGACCCACCGGGCAGCGGTCGTCGGCTGCGCCGTGCAGGATCAGCGTCGGCGTCTTCACCTGATCGACCCGCGTGAACGGCGACTGCGCGGAGATGCGCTCCTCGTCGCGCCACGGCAGACCGCCGTTCTCCTTGGAGGAGAGGTAGTGGCCGAAGTCCGACGTGCCGCCCATCGAGAACAGGTCGGTGACGACGCCACCGGCGACAGCGGCGGCGAAGCGGTCATCGCGCGAGGTGAGGAAGCACGTCATGAAGCCGCCGTAGCTGTAGCCCGTGACGGCGAGGCGCGCCGGATCCGCGACGCCTTCCGCCACGAGAGCGTCGATCGGCTCCAGGAAGTCGTTCGCGTCGTTGACTCCCCAGCCGCCGGATACCGCCGAGAAGAACGCGTCGCCGTAGCCGTCGCTTCCTCGGGGGTTGACGGTCAGGACCGCCCAGCCGCGTCGCGTGAGCACCTGGTGATAAGGGTGGGCGATGTCCGCTGCCCCGTTCCAGGCGTTGTGCGGCCCGCCGTGGATGTCGAGCAGGAGCGGGAGCGGGCCAGCGGCGTCGGGGTCGCGGCGCAGCCAGCCGGTGACGACCGTGCCGTCGGAGATCGTGAATCGGCGCTCCTCCGCGGGCACGAGCTCGAACTCGGGAGTGCCGTAGTCGGTGAGGGTGCGCGCCGTGCCGTCGGAGAGGTCCAGGAGCGAGACATCGCCGAACGACTCCGGTGTGGCGAGCACGATCGCGGCGGACGATCCTGCGACCGACAGCCCCGAGACGTTCGCGGTGCCGTCCACGAGAGGCGCGGCACCGGAGCCGTCCTGCGCGACCCGGTACACGTGCGAGTAGCCGTTGTCGCGAAGGCAGAACACGATGTCGCCGTCCTCCGTGAACTGCGGCATGCCGCCGGGGTAGCCCGGACCACCGGGCATCACGTTGCGGTCGAGGCCGGCGGTGAGGTTCCGCGGGTCTCCGCCGTCGACGGGGAACAGCAGCAGGTCCGCGTTGCCGACCTCGGTGTCGGTGCGCCCGGCCGCGAGCACGTGGCGACCGTCGGGGGTCCAGCCCACCGCCGTCGCCTGCACGTCGGCGGCGCTGACCTGCACCGGGGGGCTGTTCGGGTCGGTGGACGAGCACACGAGCACGGGGATCCGCATCGTCAGGTCCGCATCGTCCTCGACGCTCGCCGAGTAGGCGATGCGGGTGCCGTCCGGCGACCAGAAGGGCTCGGAGGCGTGCGAGCGTCCACGCGTGAGAACGGTGATCTTCCCGGAGGCGACGTCGAGCACGTGCAGCTGCTGCACGAGCGTGCCGAGGGTTCCGGCGCCATCCGCCTTGTATCCGAGACGGTCGGTGCCGGTCGGAGCCGAACGACGGTCCAGGATGGTGTCCTTGCCCTCTCCGGGGAGGGCCGCGCTGTCGACCGGGGCGGTGAAGGCGAGGCGTGTACCGTCCGGACTCCAGGCCGCGGCGCCGGCGCCGAGAGGGAGAGCGGTCAGGCTGCGGGCCTCGCCGCCGCCTGCAGGGAGGACCCAGAGCTGCGCGGGTCCGTCCTGCGCCCGCAGGAACGCCAGCTGCGCGCCGTCGGGGCTCCACACGGGGGCAGAATCCCCTGTGCCGTGCGTCAGCGGGGCGGGGGCTCCGCCGGAGGACGCCACCTGCCAGAGCGCGCGGGTGTCGCGGTCGCCGTCGCGGTCGGTCGTCCGCAGCACGTAGGCGATGCGGGTGCCGTCCGGAGACAGCGCGGGCTGCTCCGGTGTGCGGACGGAGAGCAGGTCGTCGACGGTGACGCGGTTCATGAGAGCTCCAATCGATGGTCAGTTCACTGTGTCCGCTGAGAGCGGGGACAGTGTTGTGGTCGCGGCCGAAACCAGGGGGATGCTTTGGGAGGTGGGCACAGTTCCGAGCGCGAGGTCCGCGTGCGTGCCGGCGAAATGGCATGCGGCTCCGGCTGAACCGGAGGGCAGAGGAGGATCCGCGATCACGCAGATCTGACGATCGGGTCGTGCCGCGGGACCGATCGGGCACCGCGGGTGGAACCGACATCCGCGGGGAGGCGAATGCGGGTCGGCGGGCTCCACGTCGACCGGGGCGAGCGGGTCGACCGCCAGCAGGTCGCCGTTCCTGGTGGGCGCCGCCTGCAACAGGTCCCTCGTGTACGGGTGCTGCGGGTCGGCGAGCACCTGCTCGGTGGGTCCGAACTCCACGATCCGCCCCAGATACATCACTGCGATGTGGTCGCTCAGATAGCGCACGACCGAGAGGTTGTGCGAGATGAACAGCATCGTGAGGTCGAGTTCACCGCGCAGCTCCCGCACGAGGTTCAGCACCGAGCCCTGCACCGACACATCGAGCGCCGAAGTGATCTCGTCGGCGATCACGACCTCCGGCCTCGCGGCGAGCGCTCTGGCGAGGGCGATGCGCTGTCGCTGACCGCCGGAGAGCGCTGCCGGAAGAGACGGGGCGCGGTCGGCGTCCAGGCTCACCAGGTCGAGCAGTCTGGCGACCTCCGCGCGTCGAGCAGCGGTGCCGCGGATGTCTCGGGGGAGCGCCTCGGCGATGGACTCGCCGATCGTCATCCGGGGGTCGAGCGAGGAGAACGGATCCTGGAACACCATCTGGATGGGGCGCCGACGACGGAAGCTCCGCACATCCGCACCGTCGAGAGTGATCGCTCCCTCGCTGATCGGCGCGAGGCCGATCGCCGCGCGAGCCAGCGTCGATTTGCCCGACCCCGATTCGCCGACCAGCCCGACCACGGAGCCGGACGGCACGACGAGGGAGACGTCGTCGACGGCCGTGAGACCGGCGCGGTGCGTTCCGTAGCGCACGCTGACCCGATCGAATCGCAGTTCGCTCATCGCAGGACCGTCTCTTCCTCTTCAGTGCTCGTGTCTTCAGTGCTCGTCTCGTCAGCAACCGTCTCGTCAGCAACCGTCTCGTCAGCAACCGTGGCGATGGCCACCGGCACCGGAGCCTCGCCGTCGACCGGGTGCCAGCACGCGACCCGGTGTCCCGCTGCGTCGGCCGCCAGTTCGGGGTCGTTCTCGCGGCAGAGATCGGTGGCGAGGGGGCACCGGGCGGCGAACGCGCATCCGACGGGGAAGGCCCCTGGCGCCGGCGGGCGGCCGGGGATCATCTTGAGCGGCTCGCTGCGGTCGGCGTCGAGCTCGGGTACGACCTCGAGCAGTGCCCGGGTGTAAGGGTGCCTGGCGTCGGTGTGCAGGGTCGCCGCGGGCAGGTCTTCGACGATGCGGCCCGCGTACATGACGAGCACCCTGTCGCAGGTCTGCGCGACCACGGCGATGTCGTGGCTGATCAGCAGGATCGCGGCATCGGTGTCGCGCCGCACTCCCGCGAGCAGCTGGAGCACCTGTCGCTGCACCGTCACGTCGAGCGCCGTCGTCGGCTCGTCGGCGATGATCAGCCGCGGGTGGTTCATGAGACCCATCGCGATCATCGCGCGCTGCCTCATGCCGCCGGAGAACTCGTGCGGGTACTGGTGGGCGCGGCGGGCGGCCGCGGGCACCCGCACCGACTGCAGGCGCTCGATCGCCCGGTCCATGGCCTGCTTCCGCGTGATGTCCTGGTGCTCGGAGGCTGCCTCGGCGAGCTGCGATCCGATGCGCCTGGTCGGGTTGAACGACGTCATCGGGTCCTGGAAGACCATCGCGAGCGACGTGCCCAGCAGGCTTCGCACTGCCCGATCCGAGCTGGTCAGCAGCGGAGTGCCGCAGAAGTCCAGCTGCGCGGCGGCGACATGGCCGGGACGCTCGATGAGCCGGGCTGCGGCGAGGGCGGTCAGGCTCTTGCCGGATCCGGATTCGCCGACCACGCCGATCGCCTCGCCGCGCGACACGGTGAACGAGACGCCGCGCACCGGGGTGACCCACCCGGCAGGCGTGGGGAAGGAGACGCGCAGGTCGTCGACGAGGAGCACCACTTCTTCACCGTCGACCTGCGCGGGCTTGCTGGCATCGAGTCCGGTCGCTCCGGAGAGCGCGACGGTGGGAAGGCGATGGCGGCGCCGAGCCGACCGTCCGCCCAGGGCTGCAGCCGCCGTCTCTCCGAGGAGGTTGAAGGCGAGGCCGGCGATCACCACGGCCACTGCGGGTCCGAGCGCCGCCGCGGGGTTGAGGTAGATGCGGTTGAGGCCCTCGCCGAGCAGGCGGCCCCAGTCGTACTCCGGCACCTGCACGCCCAGACCGAGGAACGAGAGTCCGGCGAAGGCCAGCAGTGCCGAACCGGCCGCGACGGTCGCGTTCACGATGAGCGGCTCGCCGATGTTGGGCAGGATGTGGCGGATGAGGACCCGCAGGCGCGAGACTCCGGCGACCCGGGCGGCGGAGATGAAGTCGCGACCGGCGATCGCCGCCGACAGGGTCTGGGTGAGACGGGCGAACTGCGGCGCCATCGCGAAGCCGATCGCGAGCACGGCACCGGTGGAGCCGACGCCGAAGATGACGGCGAAGAACAGGGCGAGGAGGAGGCCGGGGAAGGCCACGGCGATGTTGACGAAGCCGACGATCGGGCGTCCGACCCATCGGGGGAGCACCGACGGTGCCGTGCCGAGCAGCGTTCCGGCGACCACGCCGATGACCACCGCGACCACGGCGAGCACCACAGAGAGTCGGGTCGCGACCAGTACGCGGGCGAGCACGTCGCGGCCGAGGGCGTCGGTTCCCAGCAGATGCTCCGCGCTCGGTCCCTGCGTGATCGCGGTCGGGTCCACCTGCTCGGCCTGGGCGCCCCAGATCATCGGGGCGAAGATCGCGCCGAGCGTGACGAGCAGGATCAGACCGAGGGCGGTGATGCCGAGGGGCGAGCGGACGATGCCGGACCATGCCGTGCGTGCGGACATCATGCCTCCCTGATGGTGGAGCGAGGATCGAGGAGCGCGAGGATCACGTCGATCACGAGGTTCACGACCAGCACCCCCACGCCGTAGACGAGCACGATGCCCTGCACGACCGAGTAGTCCTTGGTGAGGATCGACTGCACGATCATGGTGCCGAGCCCCGGCCAGGCGAAGACGTTCTCGACCAGCACGGTGCCGGCGACCATGCCCGTCAGGAGCAGTCCGGTGAGGGTGAGGGTCGCGGTCATGGCGTTCGGCAGCGCATGGCGGGAGTAGATGCGGCGCGGGGCGAGGCGCTTGGCCCGCGCGGTGCGGATGAAGTCCTGGCCGAGCACGGAGAGCACCTCGACCCTGATGATGCGTGAGAACACCGCGATCGGGCCGACCGCGAGCGCCACGACCGGCAGCACGAGCGCGAACGGAGCGGTGTTCCCGGCGACGGGGAACCACCCGAGCGACACCGCAAACACGTACACGAGGCCGACAGCGAGGAGGAACTCGGGAATCGCGGCGAGGATGACCGAACCGGTCGCGAACGCCAGCTCCAGCCCGCGTCGGCGACCGCCGCGGGTGGCGACGGCCATGGTCACCCCGAGCGGGACCGAGACCAGCAGCACGAGCACGACCGCGAGCAGGGCGAGCTGGAGAGTCGCGGGGAGCCGGGTGGCGATGATCTCGGAGACGGGCTGGCTGGTGATCATCGAGGAGCCCATGTCGCCGGTGAACAGCCCCCCGATGTAGCGGAAGTACTGCACGATGAGCGGCTGGTCGAGGCCGAGAGCCGCGCGCCGGGCCTCGACGAGCTCGGCCGGGGCGTTCAGCCCTAGCGCCGCGCGCACCGGGTCGCCCGGCACGAGGTGGATCATGAGGAAGGCAGCCGTGACCAGCACCCACACCGAGAGCAGGAACTGCCCTCCGCGCCGGACCAGGAAGGACAACCAGGGGTTGTCCGACCGGGCGGATCTGATCAGTATCGCCTGCGTGGCGGTGGTGCTGGCCATCGGCTGTCTCCGGTCTCCGATTACTCGTACATGCGGATCGACGTGGGGTCGATGCCGTCGCCCTCGGTGAACGTCGCCTTGGTCGCGAAGGTCGACCGGTCGATGTTCGCGTACGGCATGACACTGGTCGTCGCGTACAGGGCCTGCTCGGCGGTGCCCCAGTCGTCGCACCCTTCGCTGCCGGCCTTCGCGGATGCCGCGGTGACGGCCTCCGTGTACTCCGGATTGTCGATCGAGGCGAAGTTGGTGCCGTTCGGCGGCGTCGGGCCCGAGTAGAACGGCACGAGCATGCTCGGCAGCGAGACGGTGAGCGGCGCGGCCGAGATGTCCCAGTCGCCCGTGGAGAACAGGGTCTCGCTCAGCGTGGGCGAGTCCACGGCGGCGACCGTGATGTCGACGCCCAGCTCCTTCCAGGCGGCCTGGGCGAGCTCCGCTGCGGCGTTGCCGGCGTCGCCGAGCTGCGAGGAGTAGATCATGCGCAGGGTCAGCGTCTCGCCGTCCTTGGTGCGCACGCCGTCGCTGCCGGCCTTCCACCCCGCCCCGTCGAGCGCTGCGGCTGCGGCCTTCGCGTCGAATTCGGGCATGAAGCCCTTCAGCACGTCCGCACGGCAGGGGTTCGGCGACACGGTCACGAGCCCGGTGGGCACGCTGGCGGATCCGCTGCCGAGAACCTGGCGCATCTGGTCGAGGTCGAGTGCCTCGAGCAGCGCCTCGCGCACGGCCTGGTCAGCGGTGGGGCGTCCCTCCGCCTGGTTGAAGATGAACTGTCCTGCCGGGGTCGGGATCTCGGTGTGGAACAGCCCGGCGTCCTTGAGGCGCTTGTTGTCCGGACCGATCACGAGGGCGGCGTTGACCTCGCCGGAGAGCAGCAGGTTCGTGGCGGTCGTCTCGTTCGGGATGACGCGGAAGACCACGGAGTCGGGGAGCCCCTTCTGCTTCGGGTCCCAGTCGTCGGGGCCCCAGGCGAAGTCGTCGCGACGGGTCAGCGTGTACTGGCTGTTGGGGACGACTTCGGCCATGGTGAACATGCCGGTGGCCCCTTCGCCCTTGGAGAGCGCATCCGGGTCGTCGATCACCGATCCGCAGACGATCGAGATGCTGCCGATGTTCTCGATCAGGAACGAGTCCGGTCGTCCGCTGGTGACGGTCACCGTGCCGGCGGTGTCGTCGCCCACGGCACTGGTGCCCGGCTGCACCTGCAGCCCGACCAGGGGCGAGCCGTTGGCCGGGTCTCCGATGTGGGTGATGTTCGCGGCCACGTCGGTGGCCGTGAGCGGGGTGCCGTCCTCGCACGTGAGACCGTCACGGAGCGTGAAGGTCGCGGTCGTGGTGTCCGCCTCCCAGGAGTCGGCGAGGCCGGAGGCGATGCTGCCGTCCTCCAGCACCTCGACGAGCCGCGCGTACAGGAAGCGGTCGATCGAGCGCGCGACGGACATCACGGTGACGAAGGGGTCGAGGCTGCCGGGATCGGTGGAGATCACCGAGGTGAAGGTCTTGCCGTCGGCGAGCACGCCGTCCGTGGCATCCCCGCTGGGCGGGGCGCCTCCGGCGCAGGACGTCAGGGCGAGCGCCGCAGCGCCGAGCAGCGCGACCAGCGGGGTACGAGAACGCATCAGAAGCCTCCAGCAGTGTTCGGGATGGTGCAGGTGGGTGGTGCAGGGGGATACGGGTCGGGGATCAGCGCGCGCGCAGGGCTTCGACGGCGGCGAAGGCGGCGCGTCCGATCGAGGCGTCCACGAGCGGCTGTCGGTCGTTGAGCGATGCTGCTCGAGTGAACACGGCCACCGCGTACTGACGGCCGTCGGGGTAGGTGACCACACCGGCTTCGTTGCGCCAGGTCGGGAGTGTGCCGGTCTTCGCGGCGATGCGCACCTCGGCAGGGAACCCGGAGGTGAGTCGGTGCGGCCAGATCTGCAGTGCCATGATGTCGCGCGCCTGACGACAGGCCTCCGGTGCGGCGGCGGCGTCGGTCCACAGCGCGTTCAGCACGGCGGTCACCTCGCGCGGCGTGGAGTGCGACGTCCGCAGCGGCTGCACGGCGTCGAGGGCGAGGATCTGCTCCGCGTTCGCTCCGGTCAACAGGTCGTCCAGGTCGCTGTCGGCCGCGCCGCCGAGGTCGGCGACCACCGAGGCGAACAGGTCTTCGCAGCACCCCACGAGCTGGGTCTGCCGCAGCGCGAGGTCGGAGATGACGCGATCGATGGCCTCTGCGCCCAGGCGGTGGTAGATGACGTCGGTCGCCGCGTTGTCGCTCATGGTCATCATGTTCAGGGCCAGATCGCGCCAGCTCATCTCCACGTCGTCCGCGAAGCCGGCCGTGCCCACCCCTCCGATGCGGTAGCGCGCCGTCACGGTCGTGCGCGCCGCGGGGTCGAGCTCTCCCGCGGCGACCGCGCGGACGAAAGCGGTCAGCACCAGGATCTTGAAGACCGAGGCGAGCACCACCGGCTCATCGGCGCCAACGGTCACTTCAGGACCGCCCTCGACACCGATCTCCCTGGCATGGAGGAAGCCCGTGGCTCCTGCCTCTGCGAAGATCTCGGCGATCCGTCGTTCGACGCCCGTCGTGTCCGTTTCCGGTACGGCGGCCGCGATGCTGCTCATGCGTCCACCCGGCGGTCGGCTCGTCCGGTGTGCAGGTACAGAGCACGTCCGCTGCCGTCGTCGCCGACGAAGGCGTGCGGCATGCGCATCCCGTTCTGCGCTTCGCGGGGGAGCAGGGTGTCGCCGGCCCAGCCGATCAGCTCGACGGGCTCCGGCGCCGGCCCCAGTTCGGCGAAGATCCCCTTCATGGTGCGTTCCAGCCAGATGCGGCCATCGTCGTCGACCCGCACGGTGGAGTCGGAGACCGACGACGAGTACGTGCCGAGGATCCGCTCGAGGTCGATCGCGACCGGGGAGTCGGGGATCGACGGCAGCTCCGGGACCGTGACCCCGGCGAGGGCGGCAAGCACCTTCGACGTGATGGCATGGTACGCATCGACCGTGCGTCCGCCGTTCGTGAGCACCGCCACCGCGACTCCCGCGCCCGGCACCATGCGCAGGAATGCGTTCTGGCCGATCGTGCCGCCGTCGTGGCCGATCACGGGTCCGCCGTCCCAGTCGAAGATCTCCCAGCCCAGACCCCAGGCGTCGCCCATCAGGCCGAGTTCGGGCAGGTCGACCTGCCGTTCCTGCATGGCCAGCACGCTCTGCTCCGAGAGCACCCTGGTGCCGTCGGCGGCGACGCCGCCGTCCAGATGCATGCGGGCGTAGGTCACCAGGTCTCGCGCCGTCATGGCGAGCATCGATCCCGCGGGGGCGTTCGAGCGCACCAGGCTCCACACCGGCGCCGGCACGGGCTCGTCGCTGCCCTCCGCGGGGATGTGCCCGAGCGCCGCGCGGAACATGATCGCCTCCGCGGCCGTGGTGGCGACGTGAGTGAGCCCCAGGGGAGCGGCGAGGTGGGTACGCAGCGCCTGATCGTAGGACGTGCCGCGCAGCACTTCGACGATGCGGCCGAGCACCACGAACGCGGCGTTGTTGTACGAGAACCGCTCGCCGGGAGCGAAGAGCTGCGGGGCGTCGGCGATCGTCGCGAGGTACTTCTCCACCGCGTCGTCGCCCACCCCGGTGTCGTTGAACAGGTCGCCCTCGAACCCGCTCACGTGGCTCAGCAGCTGACGAGGGGTGATCGCGCTCGCCGCCGTGTCGTCGCCGATCGTGAACTCCGGCACCACCTCGCGCACCGGGGCGTCGAGGTCGAGCAGACCCTCGTCGACGAGCTGCATGATCAGCGTGGCCGTCCAGGTCTTCGTGATGGACCCGATCTGGAAGACCGAGTCCTCGTCGGCTTCGACGCCGGTGTTGCGATTGAGGATCCCGGCTGCGGTGGTGAAGATCTCGCCACCGGCCAGGATCGCGACGGATGCGGCAGGGATATGCGCGTCGGCCAGCATCGTGGGAAGGTTCTCCCGCACCCAGCTGCCGATTTCGTTCAGGTCGGACACGTGCGCTCCTCTTCGTCGAGTAGGCCGTCGTCTTCGGGCGACGGCGATGGGGCCGAGACTATTCGGGCGATCCGACGCCTCGTTGGTTCCCGGCGACGAGACTTGCGCAGACCTTGGTGCGGCCGGACGAACGTTCCCCGAGTCAGCGCCGCCGCACGGCGCGCAGGCCCACATGGAGCAGTTCGGGGCCGCCTTCCGTCTCGTCGAGGAGACGACCGACGGGCTGGGCGGCATCCGTGATCAGGGCGCCGTCGGCACGCACACGCAGTCGCAGGGGCGGCCGCGGAGGGATGCCGAGCGCGGCGATGTCCGCACGCAGCACCATCGCGAACTCGAGAGCATCACCCGCGCGGGTCACGTCGTAGTGCCACTGCCCGGCGTCGTAGATGCCCACCACGTCGTCGAGCCTGTCCGCGGGGCCGAGCTCGACCTTCTCCGGCGCCTTCTCGATGCCGCGAAGGTTGCGGAAGCACCAGTCGACGACGGCCGTCCCCAGCGCTTTCCCGCCACCGCTGTTGGTCAGGACCGTGACCGCGAGGTCTTCGTCGGGGGCGAGGACGAACTCGCTGAGCTGCGTGTCGGCGATGTTCCCTCCGTGCATCACGACCCGCGCCGAACCGTGATGGCCGAGCAGCCACGGCAGACCGATCGCATCGACGGGCGGGCCGGCCGCGAGGTGGGGCTGCTGCATCAGGAGTCGCGTGGCGTCGCTGACCGGCGTCGTTCCCGAGGTCTCGCCGCGCATCTGGAAGCGGGCGTATGCGAGCTGATCGCGTACGGACGACACGATCCCGCCCTCCGGTGCGATGTCACGGGTCAGCGGCCAGTGCGGGAACGTCGTCGTCGCTCCTGACCCATCGGGGACGTGACCCACCGCGTGCGGGCGGGCGATCACATCCCAGGGGAAGAAGAACGTTTCCGACATGCCCAGAGGATCGAACACGACGCGCTGCACGGCACGTTCGAACGTCTCGCCGGTGACCCGCTCGATCACACGGCCGAGCAACCGGATTCCCGCGTTGCTGTACGAAGCGATGGTGCCGGGAGGGAAGAGCTGCGGGAGCTCGGCGAAGGTCGCGACGTTGCGGGCGAGGGCGTCGTCATCCCACCCGGGGCGCTCATCCGCATCGCCGAGGAAGCCGCCGGAGTGCGTGAGGAGATGCCGGATGCGCAGTTCAGCCAGCGCCTCCTCGTCGGCGAGCCGGAGGCCGGGGAGCACCTCGACCACGCGGGTGTCGAGGTCGATGGCCCCGGTCTCGACCAGATGCATCGCGACCGTCCCGGTGAAGGTCTTCGAGGTGGAGCCGATCTGGAACAGGGTGCGCTCCGTCACGGCTGCGCCCGTGTCGACCGCCGCGACACCGGTCGTCGAGACGATCTCCCTGTCCCCGTCGATCACCCCGACGACCGCGCCAGGCACGTTCAGGGCAGCGGCCGTCTCATCGAGGAACCCCTGCAGGTCTGCGCTCGTCCCCTGTGCTGTGCTCATGATGCATCCCCCCGCACGGCGCGCCCCGGAAGCGCAGCGGTCACGAGCTCTCCTTCGTGCACGACGCGAGTGCCGTGCACGAACAGCTCCCGTACGCCCTGCGACGGTCGGGTCGGATCGGCGTAGGTCGCCCTGTCGCTCAGCGTCGTCGGGTCGATCACCACCACGTCCGCGTCCGCTCCGACCGTCAGGTGCCCCTTGCTCCGCATCCCGGACGAGACCTCGTCCAGCACGCGGGCGGGCAGGAAGGAGCAGCGGCGGAAGGCGTCGAGCCAGCTCCACGTGCCGCTCTCGAGCACCATGAGCCGGAGCGACTTGGCGAACGTGCCGGCGGTGCGCGGATGCGTGTGCCCACCGGGAGGGAGCGGCCAGTCGCGCTGCTCGTACAGCGTGCGGCCGTCGATCCCCGTCCAGGAGACCGGCATCGCGTCGCTCGCCACGATCGCGTCGGGGTAGGCGAGTGCGCGGTGCAGGTGCGCGCGGTCGAACGGATCGGCCTCGTCGAGGAACGTCACGATGCAGGTCGCTCCGGGGTCGGTCGCCCGCACCTCCCGCAGCCGGGCTTCGTCGGCGATGCGCTCGCCGGTGTCCACGAGCACCAGCGAGCTCGGGGTGATGCCCAGGCCCGGGAGCTTCTCGGGGGCGAGGAAGAACGCGCCGATCGCGGTGCTGCCCGCGCCGTAGGGGTAGGCCTCGACCGTGACGCGGGACCCGGCGGCGCGGCTGCGGTCGATCAGCCCTAGCACGCGGTCCACGTGCCGCAGCGAGGTGCTGTTCACGTGGCAGTGGTGCATCGCGGCACCCGTCTCGGCGGCGGCGCGGACGAGCTCCTCAGAGCCGTCGATCGGAGTGCGGGGGTCGGCTTCGATCAGCTCTCGCACATGCGTGAAGGTCGGAGCGTGCGCGGCGGCGGCGAGGCGAGAGAGGTCGAGGTACTCGTCCGGATCGGAGCGCGGCGCGTACCCCATGAGCACGCCGATGCCGAGGGCACCGGCCCCCAGCTCGTCCTCCAACAACCCCAGCCAGCGGCGGCGCTCCGCGGGGGAGGACGAGCGCTGCCACTCCGGTTTGCCGAGCAGGTCCATCGACGCGGTGAAGTCGGCGACGGGCACCCGGTCGAGGTGCGCGTACGCCCGCGCCTGCGACCAGGAGGCCGAGAATCCGTAGTTCAGCGGTCGGCCGTCCGCGGCGGCACGGGCGAGGGCTTCGGCGATGGGCATGAGTCCGGCTTCGAGGTCGAGTGCCGTGGTGACGCCGTCCATCGCCTGCAGCCGCTGTCCCGGGATGGAGTGCACGTGGCTGTGCAGGTCGACGAACCCCGGCCCGACGATGAGACCGGTGGCGTCAACCACCTCGGCATCGGCCGGAACCGTGAGTCCGTCGCCGAGAGCGGCCACGCGCCCGTCGGCGAGGAGGAGGTCGGTGATCCGGTCGGTCTCCGTCTTCGGGTCGATGACGCGCCCGCCGCGCAGCAGAGTGTCCACGCTGTCACCCTGCCATGCGGGACGGGGGCGATCCGGTGCGGTGCGACGAAACCGGGTGATGGTTCCGGTGCCGCCGTACAACCCGTTCTGCGCGCCCCGGTCCACGGGGAGGTGCACGGGAAGGCGTCGACAGACATAATGTACTGGGGATGTGACCGTGCACACGCAAGGAGGCAAGTGATGTCCACCGCCTCCGAGCGCGCCCGCCTGCCGAGTATCCGCGACGTCGCCCGCCTCGCCGGTGTCTCGCATCAGACCGTGTCCCGCGTGCTCAACGATCATCCGAGCATCCGGCCGGAGACGAAGGCCAAGGTGCTCGACGCCATCTCGGTCCTCGACTACCGGCCCAATCTCGCCGCGCGCGCCCTGGTCACCAGCAAGTCGAACATGCTGGGGATCCTGTCCGCGACGATCGGCGAGTTCGGACCCACCTCGTCCATCGCCGGCATCGAGGATGCGGCGCGGGAGGAGGGCTATTCGGTCTCGACGCTGAACCTCGCCGACACGACGCCGGAGGCGATCGGCCATGCGGTGCGGCAGCTGTCGCGTGAGCAGGCCGATGGGATCGTGGTGCTCGCCCCCCAGGTGCGGGTCTTCCATGTCCTGCGCGGCATGTCCGTCGACATGCCGTTCGTGACGCTGCAGACGGCGTCCGGATCCGACGGCGTGAGTCTGTCGGCGGACCAGGTGGCCGGTGCGAAGGCGGCAACGGAGCACCTCATCTCCCTCGGACACAGCGACATCCTGCACCTGGCCGGTCCCCAGGACTGGATCGAGGCGGAGTCGCGCATGCGGGGCTATCTCGACGGATTGCGTGAGGCCGATCTGCCCACGTTCCCGCCCATCCGTGGCGACTGGACGGCGGACTTCGGGTACTTCGCGGGCAAGGAGCTCTCGCTTCGACGCGACTTCACGGCGGTGTTCGCCGCGAACGACCTGATGGCCATCGGTCTGATGCACGGGTTCCGGGATTCGGGCGTGCGGGTGCCGCACGACGTGAGTGTCATCGGCTTCGACGACATCCCCGTCGCGGCACACGTCGCTCCGACGTTGAGCACCGTGCACCAGGACTTCCCCGAGCTCGGTCGTCGGGCGGTGCGGATCCTGCTCGCGGAGATCCGCGGCGAGCAGGTGCCGGCCTTCGGTCCGCTGCAGACGATCCTGCGCGCCCGCGAATCCGCCGTCGCCCGCTGACTCGTTCCCTGCGGCGCTGCGCGGAGGCTCGCGAACCCATCGAATCCTTTCGATCCGAGCTGTCGCCTGGGGGCTCGCGATCGCGCGCATCTCGGCAGTGTCACGGTCCGGATTCGAAATGCCGATGCCGACTTGACAGCAGTCCCGACGAAGACGACGATATAGCGATGTGAACGGTCACATCGAAGGTGACCGCACGTCGCGAGGAAGATCCGTGAGCACCACAGCAACGTTGCCTACCGTGTCAGGCCCCATCTTGGAGATGCGCAGCATCACCAAGGAGTTCCCTGGGGTCAAGGCGTTGGCCGACGTCTCCATCACCGTCCGAGCCGGCGAGATCCACGCGATCTGTGGTGAGAACGGCGCCGGGAAGTCGACCCTGATGAAGGTCCTGTCCGGGGTGTACCCCTACGGGACCTACGACGGCGAGATCCTGCTCTACGGCGAGGAGCAGCGGTTCAGGGACATCGCGGCCAGCGAGCAGGCGGGCATCGCGATCATCCACCAGGAGCTCGCCCTCATCCCCGAGCTCTCGGTCACCGAGAACATCTTCCTCGGCAATGAGATCCAGCGCGGTGGCCGCATCGACTGGACGGCTCAGAAGGAGCGGGCCATCGAGCTCCTCGCCCGCGTCGGGCTGAGCGAAGACCCCGACGTGCAGATCAAGACCCTCGGCGTCGGCAAGCAGCAGCTCATCGAGATCGCGAAGGCGCTCAACAAGGACGTCAAGCTCCTGATCCTCGACGAGCCGACCGCCGCGCTCAACGAGAACGACTCGCAGCATCTGCTCGACCTGATCCTCGGGCTGAAGGCCAAGGGCATCGCGTCGATCATGATCAGCCACAAGCTCAACGAGATCGAGCAGATCGCCGACGAGATCACGATCATCCGCGACGGCCGCACGGTCGAGACGCTCGACATCTCACGCGGAGAGATCAACGAGGACCGCATCATCCGCGGCATGGTCGGTCGTTCCCTGGAGAGCCGCTACCCGGATCGCACCCCCGAGATCGGCGAGGTGTTCTTCGAGGTCAAGGACTGGTGGGTGCAGCACCCGACCGTGCCCGAGCGCATGGTCGTCAAGGGCTCGAACATCAACGTGCGCCGCGGCGAGGTCGTCGGCATCGCCGGTCTCATGGGAGCGGGTCGCACCGAGTTCGCCATGAGCATCTTCGGGCGCTCGTACGGCACCTTCCTCTCCGGAACCCTGATCAAGGACGGCCAGGAGGTCGCCCTGCACGACGTCGCCTCGGCGATCAAGCACGGGCTCGCGTACGTCAGCGAAGACCGCAAGGTGCTCGGACTCAACCTGCTCGACACGATCAAGCGGTCCATCGTCGCGGCGAAGCTCTCCAAGATCGCGCACAACGGCGTCGTCGACTCCCGTGAGGAGTTCTCGGTGGCTGAGCGCTACCGCAAGGCGCTGCGCATCAAAACGCCGTCGGTCGAAGAGGGCGTCGGCAAGCTCTCCGGTGGAAACCAGCAGAAGGTCGTGCTGGCCAAGTGGATGTTCACCGATCCCGACCTGCTGATCCTCGACGAGCCGACCCGCGGCATCGACGTGGGCGCGAAGTACGAGATCTACGCGATCATCAACGAGCTCGCCGCCCAGGGCAAGGGTGTCATCGTCATCTCCAGCGAGCTTCCCGAACTCCTCGGCATCTCCGACCGCATCTACACCGTCTTCGAGGGTCGGGTCACCGACTGCATCCCGGCCGATCAGGCGACACCCGAGGACCTCATGCGCAGCATGACCTCCACGAACCAGAAAGCATCCGCATGACCACCGACACCACCGCAACGAAGCGCGGCTTCCACTTCAAGGACATCACGAAGATGTTCGGGGGAGGGCAGTCGACCCTCCGTCAGTTCGGCATCCTCGGCAGCCTCGTCGTGATCCTGGTCGTCTTCCAGGTGCTGACGTGGATCTTCAAGGGCACCGGACTGACGCTGTCCTCCGGCAACCTGATCAACGTCGTCAACCAGTACTCGTACATCCTGATCCTGGCCATCGGCATGGTGATGGTCATCATCATGGGTCACATCGACCTCTCGGTCGGATCCGTCGCCGCGTTCACCGGCATCGTCGTGGCCAAGGCCATGCAGGACTGGAACCTCCCCTGGCCGCTGGGCATCCTCCTCGGTCTCGGTGTCGGCGTGCTGGTCGGGGCCTGGCAGGGATTCTGGGTGGCCTACGTCGGGGTGCCGGCGTTCATCGTGACGCTGGCGGGCATGTTGTTCTTCCGAGGCGCGAACCAGTGGGTCGGCGACTCGCAGTCGGTGCCGGTGCCGCAGGGCTTCAAGGTGATCGGTGCCGGGTACCTGCCCGAGTTGCCGTTCATCCCGGTGGACTTCAACGTGCTCACGATGCTCCTCGCCCTTCTCGGGGTGGCCTGGATCGTGTTCTGGGAGTTCCGCACGCGTCGCATCCAGCGCAAGATGGGTGCCGAAATGGCGCCGGCGTGGGTGAGCGTCACCAAGGTCGTGCTGATCTCCGCCGTGATTTTGATCGCGGGCTGGCTGTTCGCCACCGGGCGCGTGGGCACCAGCTTCCCGATCTCCGGCATCATCCTGCTCGCCCTGGTCATCCTCTACTCGTTCATCACGAACAACACCGTCTTCGGTCGCCACATCTACGCGGTCGGCGGCAACCGGCAGGCTGCGCGCCTGTCGGGTGTGAAGGACCGCTGGGTCGACTTCTTCGTGATGATGAACATGTCGGTGCTCGCGTCGCTGGCCGGCATGATCTACGTCGCCAGGGCGACCGCCTCCGGTCCCCAGGACGGCAACGGCTGGGAACTGGATGCGATCGCCTCGGTCTTCATCGGTGGCGCGGCCGTCTCCGGCGGGATCGGAACCGTGATCGGGTCGATCATCGGTGGTCTCGTGATGGCCTTCCTCAACAACGGTCTCGCCCTCCTGGGCGCCGGTGCCGACGTGGTGTCGATGATCAAGGGCCTCGTGCTGCTGTTCGCCGTCGGTGTCGACGTCTGGAACAAGCAGCAGGGACGCCCGTCGATCATCGGATTCCTCACGCGTCGCTTCGGCCGCAAGCAGGACCCGGCGACCGACACGTTCGATCCGACCAAGACGAACTACCCCACCAGCCAGAAGTACGAAGCCCCCGCCGTCGAAGAGACGCGCGGATAGTAGGGGCCCAGGCGCGTACCGCACGCGCACCTGGACCTTCACACACCAGAGAAAGAGATCACATGAAGAAGATTCTTCTGTCGGCGACAGCGCTTGTCGTCGCGGGCGCCTTCGCCCTCACCGGCTGCTCCTCGGAGCGCGGTGGCACCGGATCGGGAGCGGGGGAGGAGACCGCCAAGGGCTTCGCCGCCGACGCCACGATCGGTGTCGCCCTTCCGGACAAGACCTCGGAGAACTGGGTTCTCGCCGGTCAGCTGTTCACCGACGGCCTGAAGAAGGCCGGATTCAAGCCGGACGTGCAGTACGCACCGGCCAGCAACACGGTCGCCGAGCAGCAGAACCAGATCCAGGCGATGGTCACCGGTGGCGCCAAGGTCATCATCATCGGCGCGAAGGACGGCAAGCAGCTCGCCACCCAGGTCGAGGCCGCCCGTGACGCCGGCGTCACGGTCATCGCGTACGACCGTCTGATCGAGAACACCGAAGCCGTCGACTACTACGTGGCGTTCGACAACTTCAAGGTCGGTCAGCTGCAGGGTCAGGCTCTGCTCGACGGTCTCGCCGAGCGCGCGGGTCACGAGGCTCCGTACAACATCGAGCTGTTCTCGGGCTCGCCCGATGACGCGAACTCGGCCGTGTTCTTCAACGGTGCGATGGACGTGCTGCAGCCGAAGATCGATGACGGCACGCTCAAGGTCGTCTCGGGTCAGACCGAGATCGCCCAGACGGCGACCGAGGGCTGGAAGGCGGAGAACGCTCAGCGCCGCATGGACTCGATCCTGACGTCGACGTACAGCTCCGAGACGCTCGACGGCGTCCTGTCCCCGAACGACACCCTCGCTCGCGCCATCATCACCTCGGTGCAGGGTGCGGGCAAGCCGGTCCCGGTGGTCACGGGTCAGGACTCCGAGGTCGAGTCGGTGAAGTCGATCATGGAGGGCGTCCAGTACTCCACGATCAACAAGGACACCACGCTCCTCGTCGAGCAGTCGATCAAGATGGTCGGCCAGCTCCAGAAGGGCGAAGAGGTCGACGTCAACGACACCGAGCAGTACGACAACGGCGTGAAGGTCGTTCCGGCCTACCTGCTCGACCCGATCATCGTCACCAAGGAGAACGCGGCAGAGGCCTACGCCAACGTCCCGAGCCTCCTCGAGATCGTGAAGTCGTACCAGTAAGACACATCGCTCCGCGACGCTCGTCGTCGCGGAACACGAGCCGTCCGGACCCTCGGGTCCGGGCGGCTCGTTCGCGTTGCGAGGGTGCTCGCGTCGGGTGGCTCCGATGATTACGGTGAAGGTGTGAAGCTCGCTCTGCGTCCGATGATCCCCGCCGATGCGGAGACGTTCGCGTCGTGGGCCGAGGATCCGGTGTTCCGCGCACACGCGGGGTGGAGCCAGGACACGACGGTCGATCGAGTCGCCTCGTGGTGGCGCGAGATCATCGAACACCCCGACCCCCGCTTTCTCGGCGCCGATTCGCGGTACCTGCGGTTCCACTTGTCACGGGCCGATTGGGTACGCGGCAGTCCGTTCAGGTCGGCACGCTGATCAGAGGCGTGCTTCTGAAGCGTGCTCCTGAGGCGTGCTCCTGAGGCGTGCTCCTGCGAGGTGTCTCAGAAGCGCGGGCGAACTGGCTCGCCCGGTGCCGGCCCGTCTGGCGGTGACTCGTCGGTGAACACCACCGTGTTCTGGGGCGGTGGGCGGTCGATGTACTCGCGCCCGGTCGGGCTCGTCCATGCCAAGACGCCACCGTGGTGCTGCTCGACATGCCAGGGGGAATGGTGTTTGAGCATGTGATGTCGTCGGCAGAACGCGGAGAGGTTCGATTCGCAGGTGGCACCGCCGCTCGAGGCCGCATGATTGTGGTCGAGGTCGCACTTTCGGGCGACGATCCCGCACCCGGGGAATCGGCAGCGTTGATCTCGGGCTCGAAGGTGCCGTCGCAGCCGCGCGTTCGGTCGGTAGCGATCCACCGCGAGCATCTCGCCGGAGATCGGATGCGTGAGCACCCGATCCCACCCGGAGGCGAGACCGGCGAGTGCTCGAGCAGTCGCCGTGTCGATCGGAACCACACCGTCGAGCTCGGCCGGCGGCACGGAACCTGCTCGCGGCGGCACGGAACCGGGCACGAACGGGAGCCCCTGTCGTGTGGCATCGTCGCGGCCCATCAGCGTCATCACCGGAACCGTGACCTCGACGCGGGCCTCGATCTCTCCGAGCAGGCCGTCGGCGGTGTCGTGTCCGGTGGGCGTTCCGGTCAGCACGAGGTCGGTCAGCAGGTCAGTGCGCAGCTGATCGACCGTACGCGCCTCGCGGTCGTGCTCCTCGGTGGTGCTTACATCAGCGGTGCTTACATCAGCGGTGCCTTCATCAGCGGTGCCTTCATCAGCGGTGCCTTCATCAGCGGTGCCTTGATCAACAACGGCGCTCTGCTGCTTCACCGCATGAGCCATCTGCGAGAGCCGATCGAACATACCGTGCACGAGCACGGCGGGAGCCTGGACGCCGAGCTCGGCCATGCCGTCTTCGAGGTCGCGCACCCAGACCCGACGCCTCTCCCGCGCATCGAGGTGCCTCTCGGTGAGCGTGCGCTCCTGGAACCGCTCCGCGAGCCGGCGGGCCAGCCTGCGCAGCCGGTTGGGGGATTCGCCCGCGGCCAGTTCCACCGCCTCGTCAGCGAACGCCTGTCGATCCGCCGCGTGCTCGAGGTGCGCGCCCGCATCGACGATGACGCGCGAATGCGCCGCGCTGATGCGCCCCTCGCCCTGGGCCCGCCACACGGCCGGGAAGCGTTCGACCAGCCAGGAGGCGTCGGCCATCCGCCGTTCCACCGTGCGGTCGCTCACGCGCTGTGCGGCCCCGATCTCGGCGGCCACGGCGCGGATTGCAATGTCTCCCCGGTCGGGGTGCTCCGCGGCGCGGGCGATGTCGACGGCGAGGCGCCCTGCCATCGCCAGCATGCCGTCGCGAGCGGCGTGCATGCTGCTCAGCGTGGCCTCCGCCGCTTCGAGCGACGCGACCAGATCGGCGAGCATCGCCATCTGGGTGTCCGTCGCGTCGAGCAGTGCGTTCATGGACTCAGTCCATCATGGGCCACCGACATTCCGACGGCGGCGGCACTCGGGTGAGATCGCTCAGCCGCGAAGCTCTCGGGTCGCCTGGCCGGTGCGCTGCAGCGCGTCGACCGTCTCGGCGTAGCGGCGCTTGGCGACGCCGAGGAACACGCAGTCCACGAGGGTGAGCTGGGCGATGCGACTCACCATCGCCCCCGCGCGGAAGCTCGACTCGCGCACCTCGGTGAACAGCGCATGGTCGGCCGCGCGGGCGAGCGGAGAGTGCTTGGCGGAGGTGACCGCGACCGTGGTCGCGCCGCTCGCACGCGCGGTCTCCAGGAACCGCACGGTCTCGAGGGTCGAACCCGAGTGCGAGAAGCCGATGGCGACCGTGCCCGCGGTGGGCAGCGCCGACACGGCGACGGCCTCGTGGGGGTCGGCGGGCATGTGGGCGTTGCGTCCGACACGGAGCAGCTTGTGGCTGAGGTCCTCGGCCACGAAGCGGCTGGCACCGAGGCCGTAGAGGAGGACGCGCTCCCCGCGGTCGATCGCGTCGACGGCAGCCTCGAGCACCTCGAAGTCGAGCCGCGCGACGGTCTCCTCGATGGCCAGCAGTTCGAGTGATGCGACCTTCGACACCGCTTCCTGCAGGGTGTCCGACTCCGAGATCTCCGACCCGTAGGCGCCCCGTGCCGAGAACTGGGCGGCCTCCTTGCCGAGTTCGGAGGCCAGGGCCATGCGCAGCGGGGCGTACCCGCTGAAGCCGATCGCCCGGCAGAAGCGCACGACCGACGCGACGGAGGTGTCGCACTCCGCGGCGAGTTCGTTGATGGTGCTGTCGATCACGACGGAGGGGTTCTCACGCACGACGAGGGCGATGCGGGCGAGGGAAGGGGTCAGCGTGGATGCTGCCGCCTCGATCGTCGACTGGATGCTCATGCCGTCCTCCGTCGTGGTGAGTGCGAGGTGTGAGGTGCGAGGTGTAAATTCTTTTTGCCGAGTCTACTTCCGATGTAGGCTCTTTTCACAGACTTTTTCGCCGATCCGGAGGAGGGCCCATGGACGCACGCGTCACGGCATCCGTCGACCTCGGCAAGTCGCGGTGCCGCGTCCTCGTCACCGGCCCCGACCGCCGGATCGTGCGTGACGGCGTCGGCGCGCCCGGACTCGCCGCAGCGGGCGGGGTGAAGAGCGCGCTCGAGGCCATCCTGCGGCTCCTGTCGGGCGACGAGGGTCTGGAGCTGGTCGGGGTGGGTGCGGCCGGCGCATGGCTCGCACCCGATGCTGCGCGGGATCTGGCCTCATCGCTCGCCGCGGCGACCGGAGCGCAGACCGCTGTCGCGTCCGACGTGGTCACCGCTCATGCGGGAGCCCTCGACGGCGGCGCCGGCGTGCTCCTCATCGCCGGGACCGGGGCGGCCGCGTCGGGCATCGACTCCGACGGCGCGCGCCTCGTCGACGGCTGGGGCCCTGAGCTCGGCGACCTCGGCAGCGGCTCGTGGCTCGGACGGGAAGCGCTGCGCGCCGTACTGCGCGCGAACGACTCGCTGGGGCCGAGCACGGTCCTCACCGCGGCGATCGCCGATCCGGTCGGCGACGTCGCCGACATCCAGGCGTGGCTCGCGGGCGGCGAGCCCCTTCCGCGGCGCCTCGCGACGCTCGCGCCCCTCGTGCTCGATGCCGCGCAGAACGGCGATGCGGCTGCCTCCGCGATCGTCGACGAGGGCGTCCGTCTGCTCACGGCGACGGCCACCGCCGCTTCCGCGCTCACCGCCGACACCGTCATCCACGGCGGTCTGACCGACCACGTCTGGTTCCGCCAGCAGCTCACGTCGTCCCTGCAGGCAGCCGAGCGTCGGGTCGTGCCCGCGCGCGGCGACGCCCTCGACGGAGCGCTGCTTCTCGCGCGCCGCACCGACCTCCCCCATGAAAGGTTCGTCCACCGTGCCGAATGACGACTCCCGCCTGACCGCCCTCCTCTCCGTGCTGGAGCGCCTCGACACCGAGGCCTCGACGACGGAGCGGGGCGACCTCGACCTGCTCGGCACGGCCGAGCTCGTGCGACGGATGAACGCGGAGGACCGCCGGGTGCCGGAAGCCGTCGCCGAGCGCGCGGAGGAGATCGCGACTGCCGTCGACGGCATCACCGAGCGGTTCCGTCGCGACGGGCGCCTCATCTACATCGGAGCGGGCACCGCGGGCCGCATCGGCGTGCTCGACGCGAGCGAGTGCCCGCCGACGTTCGGCACGGATCCCTCGATGGTGGTCGGTCTGATCGCGGGTGGTGAGACGGCCATCCGCTCCGCCGTCGAGAACGCCGAGGACGATGACGCGGCCGCCGAGGCGTCGCTGCGCGAGCTCGGACTCACCGAGCGCGACACGGTGGTGGGCATCTCGGCCTCCGGCCGTACTCCTTACGTCGTCGGCGGCCTGACGTATGCGCGCGGCATCGGCGCGTTCACGGTGGCGATAGCGTCGAACGCCGACTCCGAGATCGGGGCCGCGGCCGAGGTCGCGATCGAGGTCGTCACCGGACCCGAGTTCATCTCCGGGTCCACGCGGCTGAAGTCCGGGACGGCGCAGAAGCTCGTCGTGAACATGCTCACGACGCTGTCGATGATCAACCTCGGCAAGACGTATCGCGGCGTGATGGTCGATCTGCTGGCCACGAACGAGAAGCTGCACGCCCGTTCGATCCGCACGGTGTCGCAGCTGTCCGGCGTCGACACCGAGGGGGCGGCCACGGCGCTGCAGGCGGCGGACGGCTCGGTCAAGCTCGCGCTGCTGATGCTCGCCGCCGATGCGACGGCGGATGCCGCGGCGTCCGCGCTCGACGAGGCCGACGGGATCCTTCGCGACGCCATCACCGCGCTCGCCTGATCGGCGCGCTTCCCGCGCGTCCGATACGGTATGCGGATGCCCCTCGCTCTGATCACCGGCGCTGCGCGCGCCGACAGCATCGCCGCCGGAATCGTCCCCCGACTGCGCGCCGCCGGCTGGACCGTCGTCACCAGCGACCTGCGCGATGCCGACCACCCCGCCGACCTCTCCACGGTCGAGGGGCCCGAAGCGCTGATCGCGGAGGTGACGGCGGCTCATGGACCGATCACCGCCCTCATCCTGAGTCACGCGCACGATGTGGAGTCAGGAGTGCTCGACACCACAGCGGAGAGCTTCGACCTGCACGTCGCCGTGAACGCGCGAGCGACCCTGCTGCTGATCGCGGCCTTCGCCCGTCAGGTCGGCGACGACGGGGGAGTGGTCCTGGCGTTGACCAGCGACCACGTGACCGGCAACCTCCCCTACGGCGCGTCGAAGGGGGCGCTCGACCGCCTCGTCATCTCCGCGGCGCGCGAGCTCGGCCCCCGGGGGATCTCCGCGAACGTGCTGAACCCCGGACCCGTCGACACCGGCTGGATGGACGACGAGACGCGCACGGGCCTGGCCGGCATGACCCCGCTCGGACGCCTCGGCCGGCCTGCGGATGTGGCGGCCGTGGTGGAGTTCCTCGTGTCCGACGAGGGTCGCTGGATCTCGGGGCAGCTGCTGAAGTCCGACGGGGCCTTCTCGGCGCAGTACTGACCGACGCCGGGCCTGCGACCTGCGGGCCCGGTGCCTGTGCCTGTGCCTGTGCCGGTGCCCTGCAGGCTCGGCTCCGCAGGCGCAGGATCAGTGCTCGCAGGTGCAAGACCCTCCGCCGCAGCAGGCCGATGCCGCACCTCCGTGCGCCTGCGAGGACTCCGGCACGTCCATGGCCGGGTTCTGATCGAGGAACCCTGCGGGCTTGAACCAGAAGCCGGCGTAGTCGACGGGCATGATTGGCCAGTCCTCGGGGCGGGGGAAGTGCGTCAGGCCGAAGGTGTGCCAGAGCACGATGTCGTGTCCGTCGATGTCACGGTCCGCGGCGGCGTACTCCGGCAGTCCGGAGCCGCCCTGGTGGGCGTTCGGGTAGCGACCGGCCGGCCAGATCTGCCCCGGCTCGAAGCGCGTCGCCCACAGGTGCTTCGTCGCGAAGGCGGCGCGCGCGGCGACGGAGGACTCCGGGTCGGCCATCAGCAGCGCGGTCGGCTCCGGGATCAGGTGGTACGCCGTGGGTCGGCCGACGTGGTTCGTCCGCGAGGCGCTCTGCACCTCCCAGACCCGCGCCACAGAGGAGTCCGCGTCGCGCTGCGCCTCCGACTCCGTGCGCAGCGGTGTCTCCGACCATGTGAAGGCGTTGCCGAAGGGGTTGTCCTCGCCCATCGGGATGCGCTGGGCATCCACCTCGACGAGCCGGTTGTCCTCGCCGTCGATCGCGACGTCGAGGCGCGCACAGAACAGGTGCTGGTGGACCGGGGCGAACACGCCGGGCGCGAGTTCGGTCGCATGCCTCTGCCGCACGCCGGGTTCACCCGCACCGGCGAACACGATGCCCGTGGCTTTGGCGACGACCTCGATCGAGCCGTCGAGGCCGAAGTTCCAGTAGAAGCCGTAGTCGTAGTTGCCGATCGTGGAGAAGTACGACACCACGAACCGACGGGAGCGGCGCACGTCGGAGCGACCGGCGAGGTCGGTGTGCTTCCAGAGGATGCCGTAGTCCTCCTCGTGCATGCAGATCACGTTCGGGATCCGTACCGGGTGGCCGTGGTCGTCGGCGACGTAGCCGTCGACGTACCGGATCACACCGAGGCAGTCGCAGCCGAGCTCGAGGTGGTTGGCGTTCTTGCCGAGCAGGTATTCGCCGGCGTCGAAGTAGCTGATCCAGAAGCGTCCGGGAGCGGTGTCGCCGTAGGGGACCACCATCTCCGGAACGCTCGCCCTGCTCAGCACGGATCGTCCCTGGAACGTGACGTCGTGCAGCACGAGTCCCTCGCGGGCGTTGAAGTCGACGCGCATCGACCAGCCCTCCCACTCCACGAGCGACCCGGTGACGGAGAAGCTGGGCCCCTCCGGCTGGGTGATCTCGATGGGCTTCAGAGTGGTGCGCGCCTCGCCCTGCACTTCGGGGTAGTAGTTGCCGTGTCCGGCCGGCACGGGCACGTCGCCATGGTCCTCGACGCGGATCACGCTGTTCGAGGTGAGGTCGATGTGCACGATGAGGCCTTCGACCGGGTGCGCCCACGGGGAGTCGTGCTCGTCGTGCTTGAGGAACGTCAGCGAGCGGATCACCCGGCGGCCCACCTCGTCGGCACGCCCGGTGTATCCGGGGGCGAGGGGGCCGCAGAAGGCGAGAGCCATGTGCTCCTCGAGCCCCCGACGCTTCATCGCGGCCTGCCATTCCGGCGAGGCCTTCGCGATGCTCTCCGCGCGCTCGTACTCCTCGAACAGATACTGCGGCTGTCCGTATGGCGGGGCGTCGTTCGGCACCCGGTGCGTGCGCAGCACCTCACGACGGGTGATCGAGACCACGACCTCCGTGGCGATCCCGGTGGCGATGTCGAGCAGTGTCACGTCGACGCGGCGGTCGACGGGGGAACCGGCGGTCCACGTCGCGAGCTCGTCCTTGGTGGGCTCGTCGGGGAGCAGCATCGGCACGCGGGTGGTCGCCGTCATCAGACCAGCGGCGTCGAGCACCTCACGGGCGGCGGCGATCTCGGTTCCGGTGAGGGGATCGTGCGGGTGCGGAGCGGCGATCTTCCCGATCGACACGGGCTGCGGAGCATGGTGGGACATCATCGACCTCACTATTTTCGAGCGACTGCTCAATAAACGGGTTGGCACGATGATAGGGCCGACAGCCCGTCCTTCGCAACGGGGCGTCTTCCCGACGAGGCGTGCGGAGGTGGGTCTCAGGCGCGCCAGGGGGCGAGCGCGGCGTCGAGCACGGCGAGGTGCGCGGCGGCGGACTGCGGCTCCGTGACCTCGACGATCTGCTGCCCGTAGGTGATGGAGCGCAGCAGCGTCACGATCGTCTCGGTCGGGGTGTCGGTGCGCAGCTCGCCGTCCTCGACCGCCTCGCGCAGCGCGAGCCGGGTGCTCTCCTGCCAGGTGGCGAGGGTGGGTACCGCCGCGTCCGGCGCGGGGGCGAGTGCTGCGAGGCGCCCCCAGAATCCGACCACGACGTGCGCCTCGGTGCGGGTGCGCTCATCGATCGGGAGCACCTCGCGCATGAGTGCGTGGAGGCGGGGGAGGCCGCGAAGTCCTGCCGTGGCCGCGGCGATGCGCTCCTCGGTGCGCCGGGTCACCTCGGCCGCGGCTGCGCGGACGACCTCGTCGAAGCCGTCGAAGTAGTGCCAGAGTGCACCCGTCGCGACGCCCAGCTCCTTCGCGACCGCCCGCGATGACACGCTCTCGTGTCCGTCGCGAGCGGCGACGGCGAGCAGCGCCTCGGCGATCTGCCTGCGGCGCTCATCGTGGTCGACGATGCGGGGCATGACTCCATCCTGGCGCATGGCGTCGAGACCTGCGGCATTGCGGTCTAGCGTTATTGAGCGATTGATCAATATACTGCGGCTGTGGTTCACCTCCTCCCCGCGGCACCGTGGCTGATGGCCGCGGCGGCGATCGTCTCGGCCGCCGCTACAGCGGCGCTCTGGCGCGCCGTGCCCTGGCAGGGGCGGCAGGCATCGCTCATCATGGCTGCAGCCATGCTCGCGCTCGCGGCGACCGACGGCCGCAACCCGCTGGTCGGGCTCGTCCTGGGTGCGGTGCTGCTGGTCTCGGCCATGGTGGGCACGATGGGGGTGCGCGGCACGGCGGCCGCGGCGAGCTGCTGTCATCGAGCGCTGGTCTCCCTGGTGATGGCGATGTGCGCGTTCGACGGAGTGGTGGCGGCAGATCCGGTCGGAGGAGGCGCCTCGGCATCCGTGTCGTCCGGTCACGGCGGGCACGGGCTGTCGGGAGTGCTGTCGGTGCTCGTGCTGGTCGGAGTCGTCGGGGTCGTGCTGTGGACGGTCGTCGCGGAGTGGTTCGTCGCTCCCGTGCATCGAGGTCGCACGGCGCGTCTGCTCACCGTCGAGTCGTGGGCGATGGCTGCCGGCGTCGCTGTCATGTGCCTCGGATTCTGAGCGGAGCTCTCAGACGACCGCGGCCGGGCGCACGAACGCCCACGCGGCGACCGCGGCGACGGCCGCAGCCACGGTCATCGTCACCGCCATCGTGACCGCGTTCGTGCCGCCGACTCCCGCGGCGATCGGCGCGAGCACGGGGCCGAACAGGAACGTCGACATGCCGAGCAGGGCAGAGGCGGTGCCCGCTCGTGCTCCGTGGTGGGCGAGCGCGAGGGTCTGCCCGTTGGGGCCACCCAGCCCCGAGCACAGCATGAAGCCGATCAACGCGGCGACGATGCCCGTGACGCCGACATCGGAGAGGGCGAGCGCCAGGAATGCGGTCGTCGCGACCAGCGTGGCCGAGATGCCGCCGAGGTACACGCGCAGCGGGCCCCATCTGCCGACCACGAGACGGCTGAGCTGGCTGCCGGCGATGCTGGCCAGCGCTCCGGCCGCGAAAGCGAGGCTGAACGACTGCGGGCTCAGGCCGAATTCGTCCTGCAGCACGAACGAGGACATCGACAGGTAGGTGAAGAAGGCGACACCGCCTCCTGCTGCGGCGCACAGCACGGCCACGAACAGACGATCGCGGACGACGGCCCCGGCATGGAGTCCGAGCGTGCGCAGACCTCCGCCGTGACGGGCGGCGGCAGGCAGGGTCTCCGGCAGGGCGAGCACGACGACCAGGAGCAGCACGACACCCACCGCGCTGAGCACGCCGAAGATGCCTCGCCAATCCATGATCAGTGCGAGCTGACCGCCGACCACGGGTGCGACGATCGGCGCGGTGCCCGAGACCAGGAACAACAGCGACAGCATGCGCGACAGCTCGACGCCCTCGAACTGGTCGCGGGCGATCGCGAGGCAGATCACGATGCCGGCCGACCCCGCGAGACCCTGCAGGAAGCGGACCACCAGCAGGACCTCGATCGTCGGGGCGAGAGCACACAGGAGGGAGAGCACGGCGAAGGCCGAGACGCCCACCATGAGCGGTAGCCTCCTGCCGAGACGATCGCTGAGCGGCCCGGCGACGAGCTGGCCGAGGCCGAGGCCGATCATGCACGCCGACATCGTCGCCTGAGCGAGCGCCTCGGTGGTGTCGAGGGACGCGGCGAGCTGCGGCAGCTGGGGCAGATACAGATCCATCGACAGCGGACCGAACGCCTCCAGCATGCCGAGCACGAGCATGGCCCGCAGCGTGCTCATCCGCGGGCGCGGGGTCGGTCCGGACGAGGTGATGCTCATCCGTCCAGGCGCAGGGTGCGCCGCAGCCAGCTGTCACGAGCGGCGACGGCCGCCCGTGAGACCTCCGCTTCGGGGGAGAAGCCGGAGAACCCGTGATAGCCGCCGGCCCAGACGTGCAGCTCCGCGCGACCTCCCGTCGCCCAGATGCGCAGGGCGTAGTCGACCGCCTCGTCTCGGAACGTCTCGGCCGCTCCGACCTCGATGAACGCGGGCGCGAGGCCGGACAGGTCGTCGGCGCGCGCGGGCGAGGTGTACGGGGAGACCCGGTCCGTGCCGCGGTCGGATCCGGTGATGGCGTTCCAGGCCGTGTCGTTGTTGTGGCGATCCCAGGCGCCGAACCCGTCGTACTGGCGACTGGAGACGGTGTCGTTGCGGTCGTCGAGCATCGGGCAGCCGAGCAGCTGTCCTGCCAGGCGTGGGCCGCCGCGGTCGCGTGTCATCAGGGCGACGGCAGCGGAGAGCCCGCCGCCCGCGCTCATGCCGGAGGCGATGATGCGGTCCGGGTCGATGCCGAGCTCGTCGGCGTGCGCGGCCATCCACTCCAATGCCGCGTAGCAGTCCTCCGCCTGTGCGGGACCGGGATGCTCGGGGGCGAGGCGGTACTCGACGGCGACGCCGATCACGCCGTGGCGTTCCGCGAGGTCGATGAGCTCGCCCGTGCCGAAGAACCGGGTGCCGAGGACCATGCCGCCGCCGTGGATCGACAGCACGGCCGGCGCCGGTGCATACGCGGGTGCGGTCGGGCGGACGATCGTGACCTCGATGTCGGGGGCGCCGTCGGGGCCGGGGATGGTCCGATCCTCCCAGGTGACCGCCCGCCCGGCGGCCTGTGTCGCCATGGGCGGGATGATCGTCGCGAAGTGGTCGCGGTTGGCGTGGATCGTCTCGGCGCGCAGCGGGATCACCTCGACGAGGTCGACGAACGCGGTCAGCCCCGGGACGAGCGCGGGGTCGTACGGCACCGGCGCGGGGGCGGTCATCGGGCTTCCAGCCAGATCCGGCGCAGCCAGGAGGCGCGGGTAGCGAGGGCCGCGCGCGAGATCTCGGCATCCGGCATGTACATGTCGAAGCCGTGCGCGCCACCGCCCCACACGTGCAACTCCGCCTGACCGCCGGTGGCCCAGATGCGAAGCGCGTACTCGGTGTCCTCGTCGCGGAAGGCCTCCGCCTCGCCGACCTCGATGAAGGCGGGTGGGAGGGAGGCGAGGTCGGTCGCACGGCTCGGAGCGGCGTACGCCGGGGCTTCCGGGCTGAAGGCGAGGTCGTCGCCGAGCACGCACGACCAAGCGAGCAGGTTCATCTCCCGCTGCCAGGTGCCGATGCCGTCGTACTGGCGGCTCGCGACGGTGGTGTTCGTGTTGTCGATCATCGGGCACAGCAGCAGCTGCCCTGCCATGACCGGTCCGCGCCGGTCGCGGGCCATCAGCGCGACGGCCGCCGTGAGGCCACCACCGGCGCTGCCGCCTCCGACCACGATGCGATCGGGGTCGATCCCGAGGTCGGCGGCGTGGGCGTGCACCCAGAGGAAGGCGGCGTAGCAGTCTTCGACTCCGGCCGGGAAAGGGTCCTCCGGCGCGAGACGGTACTCGACGTTCACTGCGACGACGTGGTGCTCGGCGACGATGTCGACCACGCGGCCGGTCTCCCAGGAGCGGTGTCCGACGATCATGCCCCCACCGTGGATGTTCACGAAGCCGGGGAGCACCTCGTGCGCGGTGCCGACGGGACGGAACACCGTGATCTCGATGTCAGGGGCGCCGGCGGGGCCGGGGATGATCCGGTCCTCCCACTCGATCGCACGTCCGGCGATCACAGCGTCGTTGTCGGGGAACATGCGGTCGGTGCCCTCGCGCGGGAGGGTGTCGCGGGTCAGCGCCGGCTGCGGGTTCCTGTCGAGCTCATCGAGCACGGCCTGCACCTCGGGGTCGAACGGCACGGGGGTGAGGGTGGGGCGTCCGGTGGCGGTGGCGGTGGGGGTGGTCATGGGTCTCCTTGCGAGGCTTCGGGCGGGCACGGTCGCGGGGCGGTGTTCAGGGGCCCTCGGGGTCGACGACGTCGCGGTCGGCCCAGAACGGTTCGACGAGTTCGCGGAGCGTCGTGGCGCCGACGCGCTCGACCAGCGCGGCGGCGTCGAGGTTCGCCCGCAGCTGCGCGACGCTCGATGCGCCGAAGAGCGTGGTCGTGAGGGCGGGATGCGTGAGGGTGAACGCCAGGCCGAGCTGTGCGGGCGAGACGTCGAGCGATTCCGCGAGCGCCGTGAACGCGGGCACGTCGGCGATGATCCGCGTTCGGATGTCTCCGGGGTCGCGGCCGATCTGCCGGTCGCCGTTCACCTTTCCGGCGAGCACGCCGCCTTCCAGGCAGTCCGAAGCCTGCAGGGTGAGGCCCTGCTCCCACAGGCGGGCGAACGGGGCGCCGTCGGGGATCGAGCGTCGGGACACGCTGTACTTCAGCTGTGCGATCTGCGGGCCGGCGACCCCCTCTCGTGCGGCGAGGTCGATCAGGGTCTGGATGCTCGAGGCCGACCAGTTGTTCACGCCCCACGCGCGGATGAGTCCGGCTTCGGTGAGTCGGGCGAGATCGATCACGAGGTCGCGCAGGTCGAGGTCGTCCCGCCGCAGGTCGCCCAGGATCACGAGGTCGGCGTGCCCGACGCCCACCCGCATCAGGGCGTTCTCGAGCTGCGGGCGGAAGCCGTCGGCGTCGAAGGCCTCGAGCCACAGCTTCGACGACAGCAGCCAGTCCTCACGGGCGAGACCGGCGGCGCGGACCATGGCGGAGAAGATGACATCCGTGAACACGGGCGGGGCGCCGGGCGCGGAGTACACGCCGACGTCGAAGAGGTTGACACCGCGCTCCACGGCCTCCCGCAGCATGGCCACCGCGTCGGCGAAGTCCATGCGGTCGTAGGTGTGCCAGGAGCCCAGGGAGAACAGCGAGGCGTCGATGCCGCTGCGACCGATCTCGCGGCGGGGGACGGTGTGGAGGGGAGTGGTCATCGGAGGCTCACATTCTCGGGTCGATGACGGCCTTGACCTCATCGAGGTGGTGCATGCGGGCGATCTTGTCCGAGGCGTCGGCGAGACCGACGGGGGCGCTGAACAGGGCGTCCCACGGGTAGCGATCGGCGAAGGCGGCGAAGAAGTCGATGGCCCTGGCGTAGTCGGAGATGTCGCCGTTCAACGAGCCGACCACCGTGAGCTCCTTGCCCATGATCGTGCTGAGGGCGAAGCCGTCGCCCGCTGGTCCCGTGGAGCCGACGATCGCGATCGTGCCGCGCTGCGCGGCCATGCCGACGGCGTCGGGGCCGACGCTCGGTGCCCCGGCGAAGTCGAAGACGTGCTCGGCGCCGAGGCCGCCGGTGAGCTCGAGAACCTGATCCACGACGGGTCCGTCGCGGAAGTCGACGACGGCATCCGCACCGAAGCGCGCGGCGAGCTCGAGGCGGACGGCGGGAGCGCCGACCGTGATGACGCGACCCGCACCGGCGATCTTCGCGACGGCGGTGGCGAAGATGCCGAGCGCTCCGGACCCCTGGACCACGACGGTCGAGCCTGGACGGATGCGGCCCGCGCGCTCGAAGGCGCGCAGCACGGTCTTCGCCGCGCATCCCGCCATCGACGCCCACGTGTCCTTGACCGTCGGCGGCAGCAGCAGCTTGGCTGCACCGGGGGTGACGTAGGCGTACTCGGAGAGCCCCGCGGTGGCGAACGGGTGCACATCGGCGCGCTGCAGGAATCCGTAGCCGCGGCGCGCGCAGGCGACGGGTTCGCGCAGCACGACGCAGCCGTGGCACTCCCCGCAGGTCGACTCCGACCAGCCGATGCGGTCGCCGGCGGAGAGCGGTCGACCCAGCGCATCGCGGGTATCCGTGCCGACGGCGACGATCTCGCCGACCATCTCGTGCCCGAGGACCATGGGCAGCATGCCGGGGAAGGTCATCCTCCCCTCCCAGATCTCGATGTCGGTGCCGCAGAGCGTGGTGCAGGCGATGCGCACGAGCGCGGCGCCCGGTTCGACCTCGCTCGGGAGGGGGAGCTCCTGCAGTGTGAGGGGTTCGCCGTGGGCGGTGAGCACGGCGGCGCGGGTGAGGGTGGGTATCGACATGGGGGTCCTCTCAGACCAGGAGCTGGCCGCCGTCGACGGCGACCGAGACTCCGGTGATGTGGTTGGCGGCGTCGCTCGCGAGGAACAGCACGAGCGGCGTGATCTGGTCGACCTCGGCGATGCTCCCGAGGGGGATGCGGGACTCCCAGGCGGCTCGGGCGTCGGGGTCGGAGGCGAAGCCGGCCGTCAGCGGGGTGAGGACCGGCCCCGGTGCGACGGCGTTCACGCGCACTCCCGAGGCGGAGAGCTCGAGGGCGGCGGTGCGGGTGAAGGCGTCGACCGCGGCCTTCGTCGCCTCGTAGTGTCCGAGGCCCGCGGTGGGCTGGCGGGCGCCGATCGAGGAGATGTTGACGATCGAACCGTGCCCCGCCTCGGCCAGCAGTGCGCCGAAGACGTGGAGCATGAGGAACGTGCCGCGCACGTTGACGCGGAGGACGGCATCCACCACATCCACCGGTACCTCCTGCAGCGTGCCGCCACCAGCGACGATGCCGGCGTTGTTGACCAGCACGTCGATGCCGCCGGACTCCCTGACCCGCTCGGCCGCCGCTCGCACCGACGCTTCGTCGCCGATGTCGAGGGGGAGCGGGGTGGCGCCGATCTCGGCGGCGACGGCAGCGGCTGCGTCGGCGTCCACGTCGCCGATGAACACCTCGTCGCCGGCCGTGCGGAAGGCGGTGGCGATGCCGCGGCCGAGCCCGGACGCCCCTCCGGTGACCAGGATGCGGCGGGGGGAAACGGTCATGTTCGTCCTCACTGACGGGTGTTCTGACGGGATGAGTCCGTTATATTCTACAAACATAGAAAAACACAACCCCGTGCCACGAGACGGCGAAGGAGCCCTCATGCCCGATCCGACATATCCCCGCACACCCCTGTTCTCGGGCGGGGCGCCGGTGCCGCCGCTCGCCCTGGGGTCGTGGAACACCTGGGATCGCATGGAGCGGGACGAGGCGGTCACCCTCATCCGGCGCGCGGTGGAGCTCGATGCGGGGTTCTTCGACGTCGCGTACTACAACATGGGTCCGCACGCCGAGAACTCCCGCACCGACATCCTGTTCGGCGAGGCGCTGCGGGCGAGCGGCGTCGACCGCGCGGACATCGTGCTGTGCGGGAAGCTCTGGCTGTGGGACTGGCCGAACCAGGGGTTCCGTGCGCAGCTCGTGGAGTCGCTGCAGCGGGCCGGCCTCGACCGGTTCGACACCCTCGTGGTGGGCGACTACGTCGATGCCCCCGACCTGCCGCGGCTCGTGGCCGACGTGAACGCGCTGATCGACGAAGGGCTCGTCGGTTCCTGGGGCATCAACAACTGGCGCATCGAACACACGCGGCAGGCTCTCGCGGAATCCGAAGCTCAGGGGGTGGCCGGACCGGTGTTCGCACAGTTGAAGTACGGCATCGCTCGTCGGTCGATGGCGGAAGGCGACGCCTACGGGCCGCTGTTCGCCGACGGCACGCTCACCCTCCAGGCGTCGGACGTGTTCGAGGGGGGCATCCTCGCCACCGGACGGATGCCGGAACGGAAGATCGGTGCCGACGTCGGCGGGATCCGTGAGCGGATCGCGGCCGTCTACCCCGAGGTCGCGCGGGTCGCCGAGGGGTTCGGCGTGACGCCGGCAGCACTCGGCATCGCTTTCTGCCTGTCCAACCCCGCGACGGCGAACGTGCTGTTCGGCGCCTCACGCGTCGCACAGCTCGAGCTCAACCATGCCGCCCTCGCGCTGGCGCGCGACCACGGCGACGAGGTGCGCACCGCCCTTGCCGACTGCTGGGTCGACCGCGGAGTGCGGGCGGATGGAGCGTGGTGAGTGGTGAGTGGAGGGGGAGTGCGGGGTGGTGTTCACGACTAGCATGATGCGCATGGCGGGAAGCGGAGAGAGGGTGTCGGTCGAGCTGCAGCTGACGGCTGGCGAAGCGCTGGTGCTCTTCGAATGGCTGGCCGCTGCCAACGGGAGTGGTGAGCTCGTGGTGGATGAGGCGGAGCGGCGTGTGCTCTGTGATCTGGAGTCGCAGCTTGAGACGAAGCTCGTCGAGCCGTTCCTCCCCGGGTATCGTGCGCTCGTCGATGAGGCGAAGAGCATTGTGCGGGATACGCCCTGACGGTCGGGTCGGACGTGTGGCGGCCTCGGCCTTGGAGGCGACGGCAACGGAATGCTGGAATGAGATCGAACATAACTTCGAATGTCGAGCGCTGATTCGGTAGAATCGAGGCATGTCGAAGTTGGCCGTATTGCACGAGGCGATGTCCCGCCTCGATGCGGCGTGGGCCGACGCCGAGAGTTCGGGAGACCTCTCGCGTGAGCAGCTGATCGCGGTGAGCGCGTCGATCGGCGTGCTGCAACGCCGGCTGGACGCGGTGCACATCGAGGTCGCCGCTTGCATCTCGCGGGAGTCCCGTCCGGAGCTGGGGGCGGAGAGCCTTGCGAAGCAGCAGGGCTTCCGGAATCCGGCGACCTTGATCGCGGCGACTGTCGGGGTGTCGCGCGGTGAGGCGCATCGGCTGGTGAAGGTCGGAGAGGCGGTCGCACCACGCGCCGATCTCCTCGGTGTACCGCTGCCGGCGAGGTATCCGCTGATTCGGGAGGCACTCGACGCGGGCGCACTCAGCGCTCAGGCGGCAGCGGTGATCATCGCGCTGCTCGACCGATGCCGCGTGGTGGTCGGTGTCGAGCGTGTCGCCGAAGCGGAGCGTGTGCTGGTCGAGAAGTCGGCGGGGCTCGCGATCGACGACGTACGGAAGCTGGTCGTGCGGGCGGAAGCCTGGTTGGACCCGGATGGGGTGGAGTCGCGTCTCGAGGAGCAGCGTTCCCGACGATCCCTGACCATCCACGAGCGCGGCGGGATGGTGCATCTGAACGCCGTCCTCGATGCGGAGACTGCCGCACCCGTCGTGACCGCCATCCGCGGCTACGTGAGCGCCGCATTCGCCGCCCGGAAGGATGCGACGGCCCCGGACGCGCCCGATGCCGATCGTCGCACCGTGCCGATGATCCAGGCCGATGCGCTCGCGGTGTTCGCCGGGCATGTGCTCGACTGCGAGGCTCGCGTGCCGTTGGCGGGCGCGACCGTCATCGTGCGGGTGGATCTCGACGCGCTGGAAGCGGGTGTGGGATCGGCCGAGATCGACGGAATCGAGCAGCCCGTCAGCATCGGAGCTGCGCGGCGGATGGCTGCGGGCGGGGGAGTGATCCCGTGCGTACTCGGTACCGTGAGCGAGGTGCTCGACTGGGGGCGGGAGAAGCGCCTCTTCACGCGGTCGCAACGACTGGCCCTCGTGGAGAGGGACGGCGGCTGCGCCATGTGCGGACTCCCCCCGGAGATGACGAAGGCGCACCATATCCGCTGGTGGACACGCGACCAGGGGCCGACCGATCTCTCGAACGGCGTGCTGCTGTGCGAGACCTGTCATCACCGCATCCACGACAACGGGTGGGGCATCCGCATCGGTGGCGGTGGCGGTGGCGGTGGCGGTGGCGGTGGTGGTGGTCGCGAAAAGGTGTGGTTCCTGCCGCCCGCCTCGGTTGATCCGGCGCGCACTCCGCGGCTGGGTGGGCGAGCACGCTTCGATGTCGCTGCCTGAGAGGGGCGCTGCCTGAGAGTGGTGCTGCCTGAGAGGGGCGCTGCCTGAGGGTGGTGCTGCCTGAGAGGGGCGCTGACTGAGGCGGGCGTCGGCTGAACGGGGTGCCGATCTGCCGCTATGCCTGCGCGCTCGGACAAGCCCGGTGCGCCCCCGGGCATGGGGTGGGGCATCCGTGGCAAGAATCACCCTTGCGCTCTTTTTCCACGCCTGTAGACTAACCAGCGCGACACATCGAGGTGACGCCGGATCCGGCTACCGGCCAGCGGCACTCCGAGCCTTCTTCACCACCCTTGCACCCGAGAGAAGGAACCATGAAACGAATGCCCCTCGCGCTCGCCGCAGCCGTGGCCGCGACCCTCGCGCTCACCAGCTGCAGCGGCGGCGCAACGCCCTCCCCGTCCGACGGCAGCGCTGCCGAAGGCCCCGACGCCCTGAACATCGGCAACTTCCTCGACATCACGTCGTGGGATCCCTCCCTCGCCGACATCGGCTTCGACGGTCCGTACCTCTCCGCGGTCTACGACGCCCTGATCGCCCTCGACGCCGACGGCGAACCGATCCCGTCGCTGGCCACAGACTGGACGGTCGCCGACGACGACCTGAGCATCGACCTCGACATCCGCACCGACGCCGTGTTCAGCGACGGCACCCCGGTCGACGTCGACGCCGTCATCACCAGCCTCGAGTACCTGAAGGCCGGAGCGCGCTCCGGGGAGGCCTACGTCAACGTCGCCTCGTTCGAGAAGGTCGACGACGACACCGTGCGCATCGTGCTCACACAGCGCGATGACACGATCCTCTACTTCATGGGCCTCGGCCGCAGCTACGTGGCCTCGCCCGCGGCCATCGAGGCGGGAACACTCGGCAGCGAGCCGATCGGCTCCGGCCCGTACGTCCTCGACAGCGCCACGAGCGTCGCCGGTGCGGAGTACCACTTCACCAAGACCGCCGACTACTGGGATGCCGAGACCTATCCGTTCTCCGAGCTCGCGATCTACCCGATCACCGACGCCACCGCCCGACACAACGCGATGCTCAGCGGCCAGATCAACGTGCAGTACGGCGACGTCGCCAACCTCGAGCAGGCGAAGCAGCAGGGCTGGAACACCGCGGAGCGCGTCTCCGGCTGGGCCGGACTCGTCATCACCGACCACACCGGCGCGAAGAGCGAGCCCCTCGGCAAGCTCGAGGTGCGCCAGGCCCTGAACTACGCCTTCGACGGCGCCGCGATCCTGGCCGCCGTCGGCAGCGGTGCCGGCGTCGCCACGAACCAGGTGTTCCCCGACGGCGGCACAGTCAACGACCCCGCCCTCAACGAGACCTACGCCTACAACATGGACAAGGCCAAGAAGCTGCTCGCCGACGCCGGCTACCCCGACGGGTTCGCGATCTCGATGCCCATGTCGCCGATCTTCGAGATGTGGAAGCCCTCCGCGGAGCAGGCGCTCAACGAGCTGGGTGTCACGGTCACCTGGGACAACATGCAGATGCCCGACTACCAGCTGAACGCGCCGAACTACCCGATGTTCATCTCGTTCCTCGCGATGGACGGCAACGACGTCGCGACGGTGGCCCGTCAGGTCACCAGCGTGCAGTGGTTCAACCCCGAACCCGACTACGCCCAGAACGAGGTCATCGCCCCGCTCGTCGACAAGGTGCAGAAGGAACGCGGCGACGCGCAGACCGACGCCGTCAAGGAGCTCAACAAGGCCCTCGTCGATCAGGCGTGGTGGTCGGTCTGGTACCAGGCCAACAACATCTACTACACGGCACCCGGCATCCAGCTGCAGCCCGTCGTCGGGATGATGTTCCCCACCCTGCGCTACATCACCCAGGGCTGATGCCCTCCGGGGGCGGCCACGACACGGCCGCCCCCGGGTCCTGCCCCCTCCGACCCCTCCCGAGGTTCTCATGCTTGTGTTCACGGCGAAGCGGGTGCTGTCCGGCATCCTCCTGCTCGTCGCGGTCTCGATCGGCACCTTCTTCCTGGCGCACCTGGCCATCAGCGACCCGACCGCATCCCTGCTCGGCACCACGGCGAGCCCAGCGCAGCAGGCGGCGTTGGCCGAGAAGATCGGTCTCGACCGTCCGCTCCTCGTGCAGTTCTGGGACTGGCTCTCACACGCCGTGCTGCTCGACTTCGGCGTCTCCTGGCGCAACTTCCAACCGGTGAGCGCGCAGCTCGCGATCAAGGTCCCGGTGACGCTGAGCGTCGTGACCTTCGCGACGCTCATCACCGCGGTCGTCGGCATCGGGTTCGGCATGATCACCGGACTCCGACCCGGCACCTGGTTCGACCGCATCATCAAGGGCATCTCCGTCGTGCTGTTCGCACTCCCGGGATTCTGGGTCAGCCTCGTGCTGGTGATGTGGCTCGCCGTGCAGCTGAAGTGGTTCCCGGCCGTGGGCTACGTGCCCCCGACGCAGTCCGTCGACGGCTGGCTGCGCTCCATCACCCTTCCGGCGATCTCGCTCGCGCTGGGCGGCATCGTCGCGGTGTCGGAGCAGCTGCGCAACGCCGTCATCGCGCAGAGCCGACAGGACTGGGTACGCACTCTCCGCAGCCGAGGACTCTCCGCCGCCCGCGTCAACCTGCACATCCTCCGAAACGCCTCGCCGGCGGCCCTCACCGTGATCGCGCTCATGTTCGTCGGCCTCCTCTCCGGCGCGATCGTGGTCGAGCAGATCTTCAGCCTCCCGGGGCTCGGCCAGCTCACGAATCAGTCATCGCAGAACGGCGACATCCCCATGCTGCTCGGCATCACGGTCGTCTCCGTCGTCTTTGTCGTCCTCATCAACCTCCTGCTCGACCTCGTGCTCGGCTGGATCAATCCGAAGGTGCGCGTCGCATGACCACGACAGACATCAGGGTCGCGTTCGACCGCGCGGCGCAGAAGCGGAGGTCGAGCCTGTTCCGGCGGTTCCTCCGTCACCCCGGCGGGTACATCCCGCTCGCGATCTTCGTGCTCATCGTGCTGGTGGGCGTGTTCGCCCCGCTGCTCGCACCGATGGACCCGAACTTCGTCGACCTGTCCGCTGCGAAGGCCGCACCGGGACCGGAGCATCTGCTCGGTGGCGACTCCACGGGGCGGGACATCCTCAGCCGCCTCATCTACGGCACCCGCACGACGCTGTGGGGCGCGCTCATCACGATCGTCACCGCCCTCGTGATCGGTGTGCCCGCCGGTGTCGCCGCCGGTTATTTCGGGGGAGCGTTCGACCGGGTCTCCACATGGATCAGCGATGCCCTGCAGTCGATCCCCGGCATGATCATCCTGCTCGTCGTGGCTGCAGGGTCTCGCAACAACTTCGAACTGCTGATGGCCACCGTCGGCGTGTTCATGGTGCCCGGCTACTTCCGCATCGCCCGCTCGCAGACGCTCGCCGTGCGCAGCGAGCCCTACATCGACGCTGCGAGGGTCTCCGGACTCTCCGACGGACGGATCATCTTCCGCCACGTGATCAAGGCCGTCTATCCGCCCGTGATCATCCAGACGGCGCTGACCGCCGGTATCGCGATGGGCATGCAGGCAGGCCTCCAGTTCCTCGGCATCGGCGACTCCAACGTCCCGAGCTGGGGAGCCATGATGCTGGAGGGCTTCCGCCTCATGCTCACGTATCCGCTCATGCTGCTGTGGCCGTCGGCGGCCCTCGGGCTCACGATCGCGGTGCTCGCGATCATGGGGTCGACGCTCGCCGAGCTGGTGCAGGTGCGCACGCCACGGGTGTCCCGTCGTCGGAAGGACGTCGCCGTCTCCGCTGCCGGGTCCGCCGCCCTCTCCGGACCGGATTCCCCGTCCGGCACGGCGCAGCACGCCGCGGAGGCCTCGGCTCTGCGCGTGGAGAACCTCCGGGTCGTGCACGCCACACCGAACGGCGAGACCGAGGTGGTGCACGGGGTGACCCTCGACGTCGCCCCCGGCGAGGTCGTCGGCATCGTCGGCGAGTCGGGATCCGGCAAGTCGCAGACGGTCTTCTCGGTGCTCGACCTGCTTCCGGCCACCGGGCGGGCGACCGCCGACGCGATCTGGGTCGGTGGTGTCGACGTCACGCAGGCGACACCCGCGCAGCGCCATGCCCTGCTGGGGCGCTCCATCGGCTACGTGCCGCAGGAGCCGATGAGCAACCTCGACCCCTCGTACACGATCGGCCATCAGCTGGTCGAGCCGCTGCGCCGCACGCATGGGCTCAGCAAGGCTGCGGCGAAGGAGCGCGCCAGGGCGATGCTCGTGCGAGTGGGCATCACCGACCCCGACCGGGTGATGCGCAGCTACCCCCACCAGGTGTCGGGAGGCATGGCGCAGCGGGTGCTGATCGCGGGGGCTATCGCCGGCAAGCCGTCGCTCCTCGTCGCCGACGAACCGACGACCGCGCTCGACGTCACGGTGCAGGCCGAGGTGCTGGAGCTGCTGCGCGAGCTGCAGGCGGAGTACGGGATGGCGTTGCTCATCGTCACGCACAACTTCGGCGTCGTGGCGGACATCTGCGATCGGGTGATCGTGATGCGCGGCGGCGACATCGTGGAGTCGGGCCCTGTCGACGACCTCTTCGCCGCCCCCGCCGTCGACTACACGCGAGAACTGATCGCCGCGTCGCTCGACGACGCCGAGGGCAGAGCCGAGCTCGACCGCCGCGCGACGGGAGTCCCCGCATGAACCCGCTGCTCGAGGTGAACGACCTGGTCGTGGAATACGGTCGCGGACGGCAGGCCTACCGGGCACTGCACGGCGTCTCGCTCGACATCGCACCCGGGGAGTGCCTCGGTCTGGTCGGAGAGTCCGGGTCGGGGAAGTCGACGCTCGGCAAGGCCATCCTCGGGCTCGCTCCCGTCACAGCCGGCAGCATCCGGTTCGACGGGCGCGAGATCAGCCACCTCGGCACCCGTCATCGCCGAGCGCTCGCCGATGACGTGCAGGTCGTCTTCCAGGACCCCTACGGCTCGCTGAATCCCGCCATGACGATCGGCGACATCCTCGCTGAGCCGCTGCTCACCACCGGCATCGGTGCCAAGGCCGCAGAGGCGAAGGTACGGGAGATGCTCGATCGCGTGCGGCTGCCGTCGACGTCGGTGGACCGGTATCCGAGCGAGTTCTCCGGCGGGCAGAGGCAGCGGGTCGCGATCGCCCGCGCGCTGGTGCGGGGCCCTCGCCTGATCGTGTGCGACGAGCCGGTGAGTGCGCTCGACCTCACCACGCAGGCGACGATCCTCGACCTGTTCATCGAGCTGCAGCGCGACACCGGTGTGGCCTACCTTTTCGTCTCCCACGACCTGGGCGTCGTGCGACGGGTCTGCCATCGGGTCGCGGTGATGTACCGCGGTGAGCTGGTCGAGGTCGGGGAGGGCGAGCAGGTGACCCGTGCCCCCGAGCACCCCTACTCCGAGCGCCTTCGGCTGGCCTCGCCTGTCGCCGACCCGCGCGCCCAGCGCGAACGTCGCGCGCAGTGGCTCGCTCTGCGGGAGGTGCGCGATGCGGCGGTACGGTAGCTCCAGGCCGGAACACTCCACGCAGCAGAATCGGCCGGAAGGACGACATGCCGAAGATCATCGACCACGACCAGCGTCGACGGGACATCGTCGAGGTGGCGAAGAGCATCATCCTGAAGGGCGGATTCGAGGCGGCGACCATGCGCAGCATCGCCGCCGAGGCCGGATTCGCGAACGGTGCCCTGAAGCACTATTTCCCCGGGAAGGAGAGCATCGTCGCCGCCACCTTCGAGACCGTGCTGCTCGAGCACGACACCTGGCTCCAGGAGTCGATCTCCGAGGGCGCGACGCCCGAGCGGATGCTGCAGCAGGTGCTCGAGGGCACGCTGCCGAGCAGTGTCGGGGAGATCGCGAGTGGGCGTGTGCTCCTCGCCCTCTGGGAGTACGCGATGTCGAACGATCAGCTCACGGTGCTCTACCGCACGCATCTCGCGCGGTGGCACGCGATGCTCGTCGAGCGGATGGAGGCGGCGCGCGATGCCGGATCCATCCGGGATCAGGACTATGCGGCCCTCGCGAACGAGTTCATCTCGGTCGCCGTCGGAGCGACGGTGATCAACCTCATGTATCCCGAGGGCGAGCGCATCGCCGACTACGAGGACTATATCCGGAAGTTCCTGGCGCGACTCCGCTGACCGCGAGGCGCCGCATTCGAGAGGAAGGCGCCTCATGACCGCACCACTGTCCGTCTCGCACCATCCGGGAGCGGGGCGTCCTGTCGTGTTCCTGCACGGCCTGGCCTCGAGGGGGCGTCTGGACTGGCCCGAAAGCGAGTGGGACGCCGTTCTCGGCGATCAACCGCGTGTGGTGATCGACCTTCCGGCTCACGGCGACAGTATCGCGCTCGGGACCGCGACGACATCGGCCGTGACCGACGCCATCGCCGCATCGATCCGTGCGGCCGTCGGTGAGCAGGAGGTCGACCTCGTCGGCTACTCGCTCGGGGCGCGGCTGTCATGGGACCTCGCGTCCCGTCACGACATCGCCGTTCGGCGGCTCGTGCTCGGCGGGCTCAGCGCGGGGGAGCCCTTCTCCTTCGTCGACCTCCCGGCCGCGCGAGCCTCCCTCGCGGACGGCAGCGCGCCGAGGGATCCGCTCACGGGCATGATCCTCGGCATGGTGTCGATGCCGGGCAACCGTCCTGCCGACCTGCTCGATCTGATCGAGGGTCTGGCGGCGGAGCCCTTCGTCGCCGATCGCGGCGGGCCGAGCGTTCCGGTCCTCCTGATCGGTGGAGTCGACGACGGGATGGCGGCGGGGATCGACGACCTCGCGGCGCTGCTACCCGATGCGCGGACATGGCGCGTTCCCGGCGACCATCTCGCGGCCCTGCACGCACCGGGGTTCCGGACCGCGGTGCGGGAGTTCCTCGCGGATTGAAGCCCCCTCGACATCCGGCTTCAACCATGATCTTTATTTCCAACATTCGTAGATAATTCGAAAGGCTCGCTCATGACCGAAACCCCCACCGCCGACGCGGCGCGGATCCTCGACATCGCCACCGGCTACATGGCCTCCAAGCAGCTCTTCCAGGCCAGCAGGATCGGCCTGTTCGCCGCGATCGCCGACGGGGCGGACACGGCGGCCGCGATCGCCGAGCGGTGCGCGGTCAGCGAGCGCATCGCGACGCTGCTCGCCGATGCGATGACCGCCAAGGGCCTGCTCACCAGGACCGGCGGACGCTACGCGCTCGCCGAGGACGCCGCCGCGTACCTGGTCGGCAACGAGGCGGCGATCGACCTCGCTCCCTTCCTCACGTTCCTCGACGAGATCAGTTACCCGCACTGGCTGCAGTTCGCGCATACGGTCGACACGACCGAGCCGGGCGACCTGCAGATGGACGACGCCCGCTGGGCGACCTTCATGGCCGGCGTCATGACGTACAACCGTCTGCACGCGCAGGAGTTCGGCCGTCACGTCGACCTCGACGGTGCGACCAGGGTGCTCGACTTCGGCGGCCTGTCCGCCGAGTTCGCGCTGTCCGTCATGGCGGACAACCCCGAGCTGCACACCACGTTCCTCTACGCTCCCGGCTTCGAAGACGGCATCGCCGACGCGGTCGCAGCTGCGGGAGTGCAGGAGCGTGCCACGGTCGAGGTCGGCGACACGGCGACCACCGCTCCCGAGGGAGAGTACGACGCGGTCTTCGCGAACCACGTGATCCACCGCTTCTCCGCCGAGGAGAATGCGCAGATCTTCCGCAACCTGCGGGCGGCTGCCGTCGACGGCGCGACCCTGACCGTGCTCGACTTCTTCCTGGACGAGGATGTGGAGCAGCGCGGGCTCGACGCCCTGCACGCGGGCGAGTACCTCGTGATCGACGGCACCGTCGTCTATCCCGAGACCGAGGTGCGCGGATGGCTCGCCGACGCCGGCTGGTCGGTGCGCGACAAGGTCGCGCTGCCCGGCAGCCCGCGGGTGCTCGTGGCGACTGCGGTGTGAGACTCGTCCCGGCGCCGGGTGACCGGCGCCGGGGCACACGACTGGTCCGAGGGGGATCAGAGGCGGGCGGCATGCGTGAACATGCCGCCCGCCGTTTTCGTGCATCGCTTTCGAGATCAGCCGCGCGAGAAGACCGTGCGCCCGTCCACGATCGTGCGGGCGACGCCGATCGTCGCGAGGTCGCGGCCGGGCGTCAGGGGGTCCTCATCGAGGACGGTGACGTCGGCGACCATGCCGATGGCCAGCGAGCCCTTCCATGTCGAGGCGCCATCCTGTCGAGCAGGGTCGACGGTGACGGAGCGCAGCAGCCGGTTCCTGGTGCCCGCGTCGTCCGTGGCGCCCGTGGCGGTGAGCAGCGCGAGGGACGCGTCGAGACCCAGCCGCCAGTCCGGGCTCGCGACGGGGGAGTCGCTCGTGATCGTGGTCAGCGCGTCCGAGGTCAGCATCTCGGCGAGCGGCCATGCGGAGGCGAGTCTGGCTTCTCCCAGTTGCATCGCCGCCCAGGAGTGCGTGTGCGCCGCGATCAGCGGCTGCACCGCGAACCCCGCGCCGATGCGCCCCATCCTGGCGATCTGCTCGGTCGTGGCGAGATCGCCGTGCACGACATAGTGCGGACCCGACGGCGTGGGGTGCTGTGCGTGCAGGCCCTCCAGCACGGACAGGAACTCGGCGATCGAACGGTCTCCCGTCGCGTGCACCGCGATCTGCAGCCCGCGGGCAGAGGCCAGTTCGAGCATGCGTCGGAAGGCGGTGCGGGCGTCGGGCTCGCCACGGGTGAGCAGTCCGCCGGTGGTGCCGTCGGCGTAGGGTTCATCGACCCAGGCGGTCGCCATCGGGGGGATGCCGTCCGCGAAGATCTTCACGCCGGGGATCGCGAGCCATCGAGGGTCGGAGGGCGGTGCGGGGATGCGCACCCCGCGCTCGAAGTCGTCGAGCGTGCTCTCACCGTCGATCGTGCCGAACAGTCTCAGCAGGGTCACGCGGGAGGTCTGGGCGCGCTCGCGATGCAGCTCGAGGTAGGTGTCGAGCATGTCGGAGCCGAAGCATCCGGTCTCGCCGTCGTCCTCGCCGGGGCCGATCCCCGGCTCGGTGTAGCTCGTGATGCCGAGCTCGGCGAGCAGTGCCCATGCGCGTCGCAGCGCCGACCGGCGTTCCCCCGACGTCGACACGAGCCGTCCGGACGGCTGCTCCTCCGGCGGTGTGTCGGAGAAGAAGAGATGCGGCCACCGTGCCCCCAGCCATGCGGCGTGCAGGTGGGCGTCGTTGATGCCGGGGATCGCGGTGCGCCCGTCCAGCTCGATCACCGCGCGCGAATCCAGAGCCTCCGCCTCCGCACCCAGAGCGACGATCACCCCGTCGCGGACGGCGAGCGACTCCGTGATCGTGTCGGAAGGGTCGAGGGTGCGGATGCGGCCGCCGCGGATGATCAGGTCGGCATCGTCGCCGTGGAGTGACTGTGTCATTATTCCACCAGTGTAGACGCAAAACTGCTGCCGAGGAGAAGCTCATGGCGCGTTGTCGTCAGTGGCCGCCGCCGAACTCGATCATCGCGACTCCGACCGCGATCAGCGCGACGCCGATCGCCATCATGGCCGAGAAGTGATCCTTGAAGATCACCCGCCCGAGCACCGCGGTCAGCGCGACACCGGCGGCGGCCCAGATCCCGTAGGCGACGCCCACCGGCATCCCCATCGCGAGGATCGTGCCGAGCAGGGTGAAGGCGGCGAGATAGCCGACGACGATCACGGGGATCCAGCGGCGACGGCGCAGGCCCTCGGATGCGCGCAGGCTCAGCGTCGCCGTGACCTCGCTCGCGATCGCGAGGGCGAGGAACACCCAGGTCACGACGTCGCCTCCGTCGTATCGCGCGTATGGGATCCGAGTTCGACGAGCAGCACGCCGACCACGATCACGCCGACGCCGACGATCTGCACCGGTCCCAGCAGCTCGCCGAACAGCACCGTGCCGAGCGCGGCGGTGAGCACGACGCCGATCGCCGACCAGATGCCGTATGCGACGCCGACGGCCATGCCGCGGTCGAGCACGACCGACAGCAGCCAGAGCGACCCCGTGTAGCCGAGCACCACGACGACGAGCCAGAACGGATGCGTGAACCCCTCGGCGGCGCGGAGGGAGAGGGTCGCACTCACCTCGAGGGCGATCGCGAGCAGCAGGGGCGGCCATGCCGAGCGGCGGGGGCTGGGGGTCATCGCGAGCCTTTCGTGGAGCGTCCGAGGGGGAGAACGCGACGGGTGACCGGGGGATTCCCGCGAGAAGCCGGGCCTGCTCGACCCCGGTCCGCAGCCGTCGGATTCGGCACGTGTTCCTGCGACTTGTACGCTGGATGCATCCCCCGATCCACCCGGCAACTCGCGCGCCGGCGACCTCGGCGCGCGCTCACACATGCAAGGACGCAGATGAACGATTCCGCGGCACACCGCGACGACTGGACAGAGAGCGAAGAGCTGGCGGAGCGGATGATCCCGCTCATCGGGGCACTCCGACGGGAGCACGACGTCGTCACGTCGCTCCACGGGCATCGTCTGCTCGGCCTGTCGCCGACGGGGCTGGTCGAGGTGCACGAGCGTGTCGCCCAGCTCGGTCACGAGCGTCTGCCGATCGAGGACAGCCTTGCGGTGCTGGAAGCGATCCATGCTCTCGCGCCCGGGGCATCCTCCCTCGACGTCGCCCGCCTGGTCGCCGGCCACGCGGAGAGCGGTCAGCCGTTGGAGGCCTATCTCGCAGATGTGCTCGCTCCGGCCATGGGAGCTGTCGCCGCTGAGGCCACCGACGTCGTGCTCTACGGGTTCGGGCGGATCGGCCGCCTCCTCGCTCGTATCCTCATCGCCCACACGGGAGGCGGGAGCGGGCTGCGTCTGCGTGCCATCGTCGTCCGCCGCGGTGCCGAGAACGATCTCGTCAAGCGCGCGTCGCTGCTGCTGCGCGACTCCGTGCACGGCCGCTTCGCCGGTTCGGTCACGGTCGACGAAGATGCCGAGCAGATCATCGCGAACGGCACCCGCATCCAGGTGATCTACTCCGACGACCCGGCGACCATCGACTACAACGCGCACGGCATCCACGACGCGATCGTCGTGGACAACACCGGACGCTGGCGCGACGAGGCGGGGCTCTCCCAGCACCTGCAGTCGAAGGGCGTCGCCCGCGTGCTGCTCACGGCCCCCGGCAAGAGCCCGCTCAAGAACATCGTCCACGGCATCAACGACGACACCATCGCCGACTCCGACCGCATCATCTCGGCCGCGTCCTGCACGACCAACGCCATCACTCCGGTGCTCGCGGCGATCGATGAGGCGTACGGCGTCGTCAAGGGGCACGTGGAGACCGTGCACTCGTTCACGAACGATCAGAACCTGATCGACAACTTCCACAAGGGCGACCGACGCGGACGTTCGGCCGTGCTCAACATGGTCATCACCGAGACGGGGGCGGCCAAGGCCGTGGCCAAGGCGCTCCCGCAGCTCGAGGGCAAGCTCACCGGCAGCTCGATCCGCGTCCCGACGCCCGACGTGTCGCTCGCGGTGCTGCACCTGACCATCGAGCGTCCCGCGACCAAGGACGAGGTCAACGACTACCTGCGCCGCGTCTCGCTGCACTCCAAGCTCCGTCAGCAGATCGACTACGTGGAGAGCCCCGACGTCGTCTCCACCGATTTCGTCGGCTCGCACCGTGCCGGCATCGTCGACGGCCTCGCCACCATCGCCGACGAGGACACCCTCATCCTGTACGTCTGGTACGACAACGAGTTCGGATACTCCTGCCAGGTCATCCGTGTGCTCGAGGTCATGGCGGGCTCGCACCCGATCGTGCTGCCGGAGCGCCGCGAGGTGACCCTGCAGGGCTGAGTCTCGCCGTTCGCCGGGTTTCGTCGTATCGTCCGGAGTACCCGGCATGATGAGGTCATGAAAACCGCGGCTCAGCGCACCGATCGTCTCCGTTCGCAACGCCTCCGTTCGCATCGCCTGACCGCTCCGGCGCGCACCGTGACGGATGCGGCGCAGCACATGCTCGCCGTGCAGAGTCAGGACTTCACGGCCGGTCGGTGGGCGCTCGCCGTGCGTACCCGCGGTGAGCCGACACTGCGCGACGTCGACCGGGCCTTCGACCGCGGCGACATCGTGCGCGCGTGGACGATGCGCGGCACCCTGCACACCGTCCCGGCGCGAGACCTCGGTTGGATGCTCCAGGTCACCGCCGGGCGGCAGCGGCAGCAGGCAGCCACCCGTCACCGTGACCTCGGCATCGACGACGACATGGTCGCCGCTGCCTTTCGCGCCCTGACGCCGCGCCTGCGCGATGGCGGGTGCACGCGTGCGGAGGTGTTCGAGGTGCTGGAGGGGATCGGCATCGACCCCTCCGGTCAGCGCGGCATCCACCTGCTGTTCACCCTCACGATCGCCGGGCTGATCTGCCAGGGACCGGTCGTGGCCCGCGCCGGTGTCGCCCGCGAACAGCGCTTCGTCCTCGTGGAGGAGCACATCCGCGAGCACGCAGCACCCGACGATCCGCTCGCCGAGCTGTTCGTCCGCTACGTCGACGGCCATGGTCCTGCCGGGGTCGCCGACTTCGCGTGGTGGTCGGGCCTCACTCTGGGTCAGTCGCGTGAGGCGGCAGAGCGGGCGGCCTCCAGCGTCGAAGAGGTCGACGAAGGGCTCTTCGTCGCGTGCCGGCCTCCGCGTCGGGCGAGCGGCGCCGCATCGGTCCATGCTCTCGGCGCGTTCGACGAGTACTACATCTCCTACGCCGATCGCACGGCCGTATGCGACCCGGCGTATCTGGCGGCGATCGGGCCGGGGAAGAACGGCATGGTGCGTCCGACGATCGTCGAACAGGGCCGCGTCATCGGCTCCTGGTCGCATGCGAGCGCGACCAGGAGTGCACCGCCCGAGCTCTTCGAGGCGCCAGAGGATCCCGAGGTCGTGGCCGCAGCCCTTGCGCGGTTCGCCCGCTTCGCCGACGACTGAGACGCCCGCCCGAGCCCGACCCGCCCCTACTCGCTGGCGTGGCGCCTACTCGCTGGCGTGGCGCCTACTCGCTGGCGTGGCGGGCGAGGAAGCTGTAGACCTCGTTGTCGTCGACGCCCGGGAACGCGCCGCGGGGGAGAGGGGAGAACATGTGCGTGTGCACGCGCGCGCTCGGCCAGGCCCGTCCGCTCCACCGATCGCTCAGCTCGGCCGAGGGGCGACGGCAGCACGACTCGTCGGGGCACGTCGATACCGCGCGGTCGTTCGTCTCGCGTCCACGCCACCACCGTGCGTCGTCGAAGGGCACCCCGACCGTCACCGAGAACTCGCCGTCGGTCGACGACCCGGTCTGCGTCGAGCACCAGAAGGTGCCGGACGGGGTGTCGGTGTACTGGTGGTGCTCCACCGTGCGGTTCTGCTGCGTGAACGCGGCGCGGGCCTGGAACTTGCGACACACCCGCTGTCCCTCCACGGCACCGGTCACATCCATCGGCAGCGGCAGGTCGTCGTTCTCGTACACACGGGTGATCGCCCCGGTGGAGTCGACGCGCAGGAAGTGCAGCGCCATGCCGAGGTGCTGTGTCAACAGGTTCGTCATGCGCATGCCCGCCGCCTCGTGCGTGACGCCGAAGCCGTCGCGGAAGTCCTCGACGGCGAGGTTGCGGTCCTTCTTCGCCTGTTGCAGGAACGCGACGGAAGCCGTCTCCGGCATCAGGCAGCATGCGGCGAAGTAGTTGATCTCCAGGCGCTGCTGCAGGAAGTCGGCGTAGTCGGTCGGCGGGGTGTGTCCGAGAAGTCGGTGTGCCATCGCCTGCAACGCCATCGAGCGCAGGCCGTGACCGCCGGGGATCGAGGCCGGCGGCAGGTAGATCCGCCCGTTCTCGAGGTCGGTGACCGACCGTGTCGAGTGCGGGAGGTCGTTGACATAGATCAGTTCGAACCCGAGCTTCTCGGCCATGATGCTCACGGTGCGGTGGGTGAGTGCACCCTGCACGTGTCCCGCAGCCTTGAGGTGCTTCTCGGCGAGCTTCTCGATCTCGGGGAGGTAGTTGTTCTGGGCGCGCATCCGCAGCCGCAGCTCGGTGTTGGCGCGGCGTGCTTCCTCCGGGGTCGCGATGGCCTCGCGCTCCCGCCTCTCCAACTCCCGGTGCAGGCCGAGAACGGATTCGATCGTCTCGTCGCTCATCCCCTTGGTGACGCGCACGGGGGCGACGCCGAGCTGCCGGAACACCGGGCTCTCCTGCGCGCGCTCCAGGGCGATCTCGAGCGCGGCACGCCGGTTCGGCGGCTCACCGGAGATGAGATCGGTCACCTCGGTCTTGGTCGCTTGCGCGATCGCCTGAAGGAGGGAGAGCTTGGGCTCGCGCTTGCCGTTCTCGATCAGGCTCAGCTGCGAGCCGGCGACGCCGACCAGCGCGCCGAGCTCATCGAGCGTGTAGCCGTTCTCCAGTCGGTGGTGACGGATGCGGTGGCCGAGGGTCGTGAGGTGGATGCCGGAGGACGCCATTCCTTGAGTCTAGCGAAAGAATTCCAGTTCTTATCGCTTGAAATGGCCGAAAGTCGCGTTCGAACCGGAAGAAGATAGGTGCAACGCCCCACACTTCTAAGGAGCAGTCATGGCCATGGCCGAAGTCCTCACCCCTCGCACGTCTCCCGTCTCCCCGACGCGCACGTTCGGGGCGGCTCCGACGTATGACACTCCTGCCATGGCCGAGCTGGCCGCCTGGGTCGAGGAGATCCGGGCGCTCACCCAGCCCCACTCCGTGCACTGGGTCGACGGCTCGCGGGCCGAGAACGACTGGCTGCTGCGCGGACTGGTCGACGAGGGCAAGCTGATCAAGCTCAACCCCGAGTGGCGACCCGGCTCGTACCTCGCGCGCTCGCACCCCAGCGACGTCGCTCGCACCGAGGGGCGGACGTTCATCGCCTCCGAGCGCGAGGAGGACGCTGGCCCCACGAACAACTGGGCGGCTCCGGCCGAGATGCACGCCAAGATGGATGAGATCTTCGAGGGATCGATGCGTGGGCGCACCATGTACGTCGTCCCGTTCTCGATGGGACGCGTCGGCGGCCCGCTCTCGCACATCGGCGTGCAGATCACAGACAGCGCCTACGCGGTCGCCTCGATCGGCATCATGACCCGCGTCGGCGATGCCGTCACGCGTCAGATCGCCGAGGGTGCGCCGTGGGTCAAGACCGTGCACACGGTCGGTGCCCCGCTCGCGCCGGGTGCGCAGGACGTGGAGTGGCCCTGCAACGACGACAAGTACATCGTGCACTTCCCGGAGACGCTCGAGGTCTACTCATACGGCTCGGGCTACGGCGGCAACGCGATCCTCGCCAAGAAGTGCTTCGCGCTGCGCATCGCCTCGGTGATCGCCCGCGACGAGGGCTGGCTCGCCGAGCATATGCTGCTCATCCGCGTGATCGACCCGCAGGGCAAGGCCTACCACGTGGCTGCGGCCTTCCCTTCGGCCTGCGGCAAGACGAACCTCGCCATGCTGCGTCCGACCATCCCGGGCTGGCGCGTCGAGACCCTCGGCGACGACATCGCCTGGATCCGTCCGGGTGAAGACGGTCGCATGTGGGCCATCAACCCCGAGGCGGGCTTCTTCGGCGTCGCACCTGGCACCGGCGAATCGACCAACGTCACCGCGGTCGAGACGCTCTGGGGCAACACCATCTTCACCAACGTCGCGCTCCGCCCCGACGGCGACGTGTGGTGGGAGGGCCTGACCGACGAGGCACCGGCGAACCTGATCGACTGGGAGGGCAACGACTGGACCCCCGAGTCGGGACGCCCTGCCGCGCACCCCAACTCCCGTTTCACGGTGTCGGCGGCCCAGTGCCCGCAGATCTCCGAGGACTGGGAGGAGGCCGTCCCGCTCGACGTCATCCTGTTCGGCGGACGCCGCGCGAGCAACGTGCCCCTCGTCGTCGAAGCAACCGACTGGACGCACGGCGTGTTCCTCGGCTCGAACATCTCGTCCGAGCGCACGGCTGCCGCTGAAGGCACGGTCGGGGAGCTCCGCCGCGACCCCTTCGCGATGCTGCCGTTCTGCGGCTACAACATGGCGGACTACTTCGGCCACTGGCTCAAGGTGGGCCGCGGTCTGCGCTTCGACCGCGCACCGCGCATCTTCCAGGTCAACTGGTTCCGCCGCGGCGACGACGGCCGGTTCCTGTGGCCGGGCTTCGGCGACAACTCGCGCGTCGTCGACTGGATCATCCGCCGCATCGCCGGTGACGTGCCCGCGGTCGACAGCCCGATCGGACGCCTGCCGCGCGTGGAAGACCTCAATCTCGACGGACTCGACATCCCCGCCGCCGACCTCGAGGAGCTGTTCTCCGTCGACGCCGAGGCGTGGAAGACCGAGGCCGATCTGACCGAGGAGTTCTACGACACCTTCGGCGACAAGGTTCCGGCGGCGCTGCGCGCCGAGCTGGCCTCGCTGCGCTACCGCCTCGACAAGGCGTAGCTCCCCAGACCGGTGCCGGTTCGGGGGAGCCGGCACCCTCAGGGCCTCGTGCCCTGCAAACCCGCGAAGGCGGGACATCAGAGACGAACCCATGGCTGAGTGGTCTCCGACGTCCCGCCTTCGTGTTGTTCGGGCGCTGGTCGAGACCCACGCTCGTCGTCGAGACCCACGCTCTCAAGCGTGGGGGAGGATGGGTCTCGACGAGCACGATGGGTCTCGACGCCGCGGGGGCGGGGGTGGGGTGCGGGGGCGAGGGTGGGGCGGGGGCGGGGTGGGGATCAGGTCAGCAGCTGGTGCCGGGCGAGATCGCGGTACAGCGGCGTCGACTCCACGAGCTCGGTATGCGTGCCCTGGCCGACCACGACGCCGTCCTGCAGGACCACGATCAGGTCGCTGTCGACGACCGTCGACAGGCGGTGGGCGATGACCACGAGCGTGCGGTCGGTGGAGACCGCATCGATGGCCTCGCGCATGCGCTGCTCGTTCACACCGTCGAGCGACGACGTCGATTCGTCGAGCAGCAGGATCGGGGCGTCGGTCAGCAGCGCGCGGGCGATCGCGAGTCGCTGACGCTCACCGCCGGAGAGCATCACGCCGTCCTCGCCGACGGGTGCCTCGATCCCGAGGGGGCTGCGCTCGAGCACGTCGCCGAGATTCACGGCGCGCAGCACGCGCTCGCAGTCGGCGTCGGTCGCCTCGGGAGAGGCGAGCCGAAGGTTCTCGGAGAGAGTGCCGGCCAGCGTCGGCGCGTCCTGCTCGACGTAGCCGAAGTGGGCGCGCAGCTCGTCGCGCGGATACGTGCGCGCGTCGTGGCCGTGCAGGCGGATCGAGCCGCCCGTCGGGTCGTAGAAGCGCTCGATGAGCGACAGGATCGTGCTCTTGCCGGCTCCGCTGGGGCCGACGAGTGCGACGCGGGAGCCGTGGGGCACGGCGAAGGACACGCCACGGAGCACCTCGTGGTCCTGCACGGTGGCCGTCGCTTCCTCTGCGGACTCCAGGTGTGCATCCGCGAGCAGGGTCCGGGCCTCCTTGGCTGCGGCCGCACGGGCAGCGACGACGTTCGCGGGGTAGTGGAAGCGCACGTCGCGGAACTCGATGGCCGGTGCGTCGGGGGTCGGCGTCTCGCGAGGCAGCGACGCGGCGATTTTCTCGTCGTCCTGCGACTCGGTCGGCAGATCGAGCACTTCCTGGATGCGACCGAGCGCACCTAGGGCCTGGTTCACCGAGGTGATGGCGCCGAACGTGGTGGCCAAGGGCATCACGAGCAGGAACAGGAACATGATGAACGAGATCAAGGAGGCGATCGTGATCGCTCCGGCCGCCACACGGAAGCCGCCGACGCCGAGGACCACCAGCAGCGAGAGCTGCAGGGCGATGCCGGAGACGGGCACGACCATGGAGGAGATCTTGGCGATGCGCACGCCGATCCCGTAGGCGTCTGATGCGAGGGCGGTGACGGCCGTGGTCTCGCGTTCGGTCGCCCCGGAGGCGCGGATGGTGCGGATCGAGCCGACGGCACGCTCCACGCCGGAGGCGAGCTCACCCACCTTCTCCTGCTGGGCGGTCGATGCGGTGCGGATACGTCCGCTCAGCAGCACGACGACCGCGACCGAGATGCCGATCACCACGACGATGAGCAGCAGCAGGATCGGGTCGATCACGAGCATCGCGATCAGTGCTCCGGCGAAGAGCACTGCGCTGCCGACGGCATCGGCGAGGCCCTGGGTGAGCACGGCGTAGAGCAGCGTCGTGTCCGTGCCGACGCGTGAGACGAGGTCACCGGTGCGGCGGGCGTCGAACTCGGAGGTCGGCAGGTGCAGGATGCGGGCGATCAGCTTGCGACGGCTCGAATACACCACGGCGGTGCCGGTGCGCTGGAGCAGGTAGTGCTGGAAGCCGGAGATGATCGACGACACGATCACGAAGCCGACCAGGAGCCAGACGAGGATCCCGATCCCCGTATCGGACTGCACGGCTTCGATGACCTGACCCACGAGGAGCGGCTGCACGAGCGACGTCGCTGCGCCGATGACGCTGAGCACGGCGACCACGATGAGGGTGCGCTTGTGCTCGAAGAGGAAGGGGAGGAGCTGGCGGAACGTCGCGCGGGGGCCTTCGGGCTGTGCGCCACGTCCGCGACGGCGTGCTGTCGCCGAACCGGACATGCGGGACCTCTATCTGGAGATGGTACTTCGACCGTACTTCGTTCGCGGTCGGATCCTATGGAGTGGCTGTAAGAGCTTCAGGAGCGGCCGAAACGGCGGTGGGCCGCCTGTTTGCTCACACCGAGAGCGCTGGCGATGGCCTGCCACGAGTAGCCGAGGTTGCGTGCGCGACGCACGTTCGCCTCCTCGGCGCGGGCGACCTCCTTCCGCACCTCGGCGAGGCGGTGCAGGGCGGCCAGCGGCTCGCTCCCGTCGTCCTGGGCGATTGCCGTCGGCAGTGTCATGATGAACCTCCTGCCTCAATATTCGTTGACGCGGGCCGGGAAGTCAATACATGTTGACGTGACAGTCTGGGGCGATGACTTCGAAGAAGTGGGTCCTGTTCGACATCGGTGGAGTTCTCGAGGTCGTCGACGACGACGCATGGCAGCAGGAGTGGTGGGATCGCTGGCAGGTGGCGAGCGGTCTCGACCGCGGTGTCTTCGATGCGCGCATCGCGGCCGCCCATCTTCCCGCGATCGACGTCACCACGGGGACGGAGTCGGATTTCTGGGACGCGGTGAGCACAGCGCTCGACCTCGATGCCGCGCAACGCAGCGCCATGCGCGCCGACTTCTGGGACGCGTACTGCGGCACCGCCAACGGGGAACTGATCGAGTACGCGCGAACCCTCTCGTCGCGCGCGGGAACCGCGATCCTCTCCAACTCGGCCGATGGCGCGCGAGAGGAGGAGGAACGCCGCTTCGGGTTCTCCGAGATCTTCGATCCGATCTGCTACAGCCACGAGCAGGGTGTCAACAAGCCGGAACGTGAGGCCTACCTGCGTGCGCTCCAGCGCATGGGGGCGAAGCCGGGAGACGTGCTGTTCATCGACGACCACCAGGTGTCGGTCCACGGAGCCGAAGCGGCCGGGATCCGCGCCGTGCGGCATGTCGACAACGCGACGACGATCGCCGCGATCGAGGGATTCCTCGCGGACTAGAGCTCGACGGCTGCGGCCACGCCGAGGTCGTCGTCGTAGTCGTGGTCCTTCGTCTCCGGCGAGAGGATCAGCGCGATGAAGGTCAGCACACCCATCGCCGACAGGTACAGACCGACCAGCCAAGGCGCGCCGCCGGCCACCTCCCACAGCTTCAGAGCGATGAGCGGGGCCACCGCCGCGCCGAGGATGGAGGAGACGTTGTAGGCGATGGCCGACCCCGTGTACCGGACGTTCGTCGGGAACAGCTCGGGCAACAGGGCTCCCATGGGCCCGAACGTGGCGCCCATCAGCATGAAGCCGAACACCAGGAACGCCTGCGTGAGCGCACCCGTGAACTTGGGGTCGATCGCCGGGAGCAGGAACGCGTTGAAGGTGAGGCCGAACACGATGATGGTTCCCGTGACCCACAGCAGCAGCTTGCGCCGGCCCACCGCATCGGCGATGGGACCCGAGAGCAGGGTGAAGACGCCGAAGAACACCACGCCGATGATCTGCATCAGCACGAAGTCGGTGTAGCCGAAGCCGAGTCCCGGATAGAACTGCGCTGCGAACTTGGTGGGATCGAACGAGGCGCCGGTCGCCTCGGCCGCCGCCTTCGCCGCAGCCGAAGCCGTCTCCAGCGACGCGGGCTTGGTGCCGTAGGCGAGGGTGAAGTTCGTCATCAGGTAGAACAGCACGTACGTCGCCAGCATGATGAACGTGCCGAGGATGAGCTGCTTCCAGTGGTGGCGGAACACGGTCGCGAGCGGGAGCTTGCGGATCACGCCCTTCGTCTCGGCCTTCTTGAAGGTGTCGGACTCGACGAGCTTGAGCCGCACCCACAGGCCGATGATGACCATCACGGCGGAGAACAGGAACGGGATGCGCCAGCCCCAGGCGAGGAACGCCTCGGACTTCAGTGCCGGGTTGTCGGCGTGCGGCAGCAGCCAGTTGATCGCGAGGAAGAGGAAGTTCGCGATGATGAACCCGAGCGGGGCTCCCAACTGCGGGAAGGTGCCGTACCAGGCGCGCTTGCCCTTCGGGGCGTTCTCGGTCGCGACCAGGGCCGCCCCAGACCACTCGCCGCCGAGCGCGAAGCCCTGCGCGAGGCGGAGGATCAGCAGCAGCAGTGCCGCCCACCAGCCGATGTCCTGGTAGGTCGGCAGCAGACCGATCACGAAGGTCGCGATGCCCATCGTCAGCAGAGATGCCACGAGCGTGGCCTTGCGTCCGAACTTGTCGCCGAAGTGGCCGAACACCACAGCGCCGATCGGTCGGGCGACCATCGCGGCGCCGAAGACGGCGAACGAGGAGAGGAGCGATGTCGTGTCGTCGCCGGTGGGGAAGAACAGCACCGGGAACACGAGCACGGCCGCCGTCGCATACGCGTAGAAATCGTAGAACTCGATCGTGGTGCCGACCAGGCTCGCGGTGATGACGCGCGAGCGGGGATTCGCCGGCGCAGTGGCAGTGCTCATGTGTGTTCCTCCGATCGAGTCCCCGGTATACCAAGGGACTCGGGCGAGTTTACGCCTTCCTGAGTGTTTGCTGTACGCGCATGTCGCGTGTCATCCCGGAGAGCGCGTGCGGTGCGTAGAGTCGGGGAGGCGGAACGCGGGGAGGACACCATGGCGACGAGGATGCTGCTGCTCGCTGACACGCATGTCCCGAAGAGGGCGAAGCGGCTGCCGGAAGCCGTCCTGCGGGCGGTCGACGAGGCGGACATCGTCGTGCATGCGGGCGACTGGGTGGACGAGGCGACGCTGGACCTGCTCGCGTCCAAGGCACGCATGCTGCAGGGCGTGTTCGGCAACAACGATGGCGATGAGCTGCGCGCGCGGCTCCCCGAGATCGCCCGCTTCGCCGTCGAAGCCGTCGCCGTCGCCGTCGTGCACGAGACGGGGCCGTCGCGGCAGCGCGAGAGTCGCATGGACGAGGCCTTTCCCGACGTCGACCTGCTGGTCTTCGGGCACTCCCACATTCCGTGGGACACCGTGTCGCCGGCGGGCATGCGGCTGCTGAATCCCGGGTCGCCGACCGACCGTCGACGACAGCCCGCCCGCACGATGATGTGGGCCGAGATCGACGGTGCCGCGGTGAAGGTCACGCTGGTGACGCTGCCGTGAGCGATGTTCCCGTGTACCGCGCGCCGATGCGTTCGCGTGACGACCGGGTTCCCGCAGGAGCCGCGGTCGAACGTGCTCTCGTCCTCGGCGTGTGCGGGCTGGGTGGACGCCTCGATGCCGCCCCCGAGGGGCTGACGGACGCGCTCGTCGCGGTCGACCTCCGCCACGGCGAACGCCCGATGCTGCTCAGCTCTGGCCGCCGCTGACCACCGTGCAGCAGCACCCCGAGCGCGTGGGCGCACTCGCGGTGGACGCTCTGCTCGCGGAACTCGAGGGTGCCGGGTCGGCCGGTCTCGACCGACCGCAGACGCCGCTGGTGGGAACGGAGCTCATCGTGAGAGGGAGCACAGCGCCTCCCCGGAAGCGTTGAGCGCTCCGGGCGTCATGTCGACGTGTGCGGTCAGCGCCAGATGACGGCGAGTCCCGCGTTCAGGAGTGCCAGGATGCCGATCAGCCAGAACACGGCCGGCGGCACGGCGTCTCCGCGCTTCTGTCGCGCCGAACCGATGCCGAGGAGCGCGCCGATGATGACCAGCACGACCAGCTTGACGCCGATCTTCACGTAGTTGAGGTCGTAGTCGATGCCCCACGGCGCGGCGAGGGCGAGACCTGCGACACCGGCGATCGCGAGACCGTAGTCCATGATCTTCGTGATCTGGCGCTTACCGCCGAAGGCCTGCGCGGCCCAGGCGCCGAACAGCACGGCGAAGCCGATCAGGTGGATGAACACGACGATATGACGCAGGGTCTCCATGCCCTCACCGTACGAGCGTGGAGCCCTCCTGCGCTAGCAAGGGCAGGCTGACCTCAGCCGCGGAGCTCCCTCGTGACGAGAGCGGTGCGCAGGGCGGCATCGGCCGCCTCGGCGCCCTTGTCCTCCTTGGAGCCCGCCAGCCCCGCGCGGTCCAGTCCCTGCTGCTCGTCGTCGAGAGTCAGCACGCCGAAGCCGACGGGCTTGCCGGCATCCAGTGCGACCCGAGTGAGGCCGTCGGTGGTCGCCGCCGAGACGTACTCGAAGTGCGGGGTTCCGCCGCGGATGATCACGCCCAGCGCGACGACCGCGTCGGCTCCCCCGGCGAAAGCGGCCTGCGCGGCGATCGCGAGCTCGAAGGAGCCGGGCACGCGCACGAGCCGGTGCGTGGCGTCGGCGGCGTCGAGCACGCGCTCCGCCCCGGCGATCAGGCCGTTCGAGATCGTCTCGTGCCAGGTGCCGGCGATGATGACGACGTTCAGACCCCGCCCGTCGATGTTTCCCGTCTCGGGTGCTCCTGCGCCGCTCATTCGTCGTCCTTTCCGTGGGCGAGTGCCTCTGCGAGGTCTGCTTCGCCGATGATGTGACCCATCCGGTCACGCTTGGTCTCCAGGTACTGGTGGTTGTTCGGACCCACTCCGACGATCAGCGGCACCTGTTCGATCACGTCGAGGCCGAGTTCGCGCAATTGCGCGACCTTGTCGGTGTTGTTCGTCAGCAGACGCACCTTCGATACGCCGAGGTCCGAGAGGATGCCGGCCGCCGCGGCGTAGTCGCGCGCATCTGCGGGCAGGCCAAGAGCGAGGTTGGCATCGACGGTGTCGAGGCCCTCCTCCTGCAGGCTGTAGGCGCGCAGCTTGTTGATCAGGCCGATCCCTCGCCCCTCGTGGCCGCGCATGTAGATGACGATCCCGCCCTCCTTCTCGATCGCGTCGAGTGCGGAGTCGAGCTGTGGGCCGCACTCGCACTTCAGCGACCCGAACGCCTCGCCGGTCAGGCACTCCGAGTGCACGCGTACCAGCGCGGTGTCGCCCGGCTCGCCGGAGACGACCGCGATGTGGTCGGTGCCGGTGATGCGGTCCTTGTACGCGAGGAAGCGGAACGTGCCGTGCGTGGTCGGGACGGTGGCGTCGGCGCGCAGGCTCACGCGGCGTCCGCGGTGCGCACTGGGCGTCGCGCCATCGGGGTCGATCTCGTTCAGGTGGGCGATCAGCTGCTCGATCGTGATCACGGGTACGCCGTCTCGCGCACCGAGCTCGATGAGTCCGGGCAGGCGCATCATGCTGCCGTCCTCCGCGACGACCTCCGCGATCGCTCCGACCGGGCGGAGCCCCGCCAGCTTCATGAGCTCGACGGCGGCCTCGGTGTGGCCGCTGCGCTCGCGCACGCCGCCGTCGACCGCCCGCAGAGGCAGTACGTGGCCCGGGCGGATGATGCTGGTCGACGTCGACTCCGGGTTCGACAGCACGTTCAGCGTGTGGGCGCGGTCATGGGCGCTGATGCCGGTGGTGACCCCCTGCGCGGCGTCGACGCTCACGGTGTAGGCGGTCGAGCGGGCGTCTTCGCTGGCGGCGACCATCGGCGGCAGGTTGAGGTGGTCGGCGAGGTCGGCGGGCATCGGGGCGCAGATGAAACCGGACGACCAGCGCACGGTCCACGCCACCCACTCCGGCGTCGCGAGCTCTGCCGAGAGGATGACATCGCCCTCGTTCTCGCGGTTCTCATCGTCGGCGACGAGGACGGGTCGCCCGGCGCGCAGGGCTTCCAGGGCTTCGTCGATCGTGGAAAGGCTCATCGCGAGCCTCCTTCCGGTGCAGCCCGGAACGCGAGGAGGCGTTCCACGTGGCGGGCGAGGATATCGGTCTCCAGGTTCACGCGGTCCCCCACGGCGCGGACGCCGAGGGTCGTCGCTGCGAGGGTCTCGGGGATCAGCGAGACCTCGAACCACGGAGAGGGGTCTGCAGGGGCGCTGACGGCGCTCACCGTCAGCGAGGTGCCGTCGACCGAGATGGAGCCCTTGTCGACGACGAGTGGGGCGAGATCGGCGGGCAGACTGATCCGGAGCACGCTCCACTGCGCGCCGGGCCGCACCTCGAGCACCTCGCCGACCCCGTCGACGTGGCCCTGCACGATGTGTCCGCCGAGTCGGGCGCCCACCGGCATGGCCTTCTCGATGTTCACGCGGGTGCCGATGGTCGCCGACCCGATCGCGGCCACATCGAGCGTCTGCTTCATCACGTCGGTGTCGAAGGTGTCCGCGGTCGAGCCGACCACGGTCAGGCACACGCCGGAGACGGCGATCGACTCGCCGTGCACGGCATCCGCAGCGGCGCGGGGCGCGCGCACGGTGAGTCGCCAGCCGTCGCCCGCGGGGGTGATCGCGGTGATCTCGCCCATCTCCTCGATGATTCCGGTGAACATCAGGCGGCTCCTTCGCTCTGGGGGTTCGTGGTTTGCGCAGGGTCCGCCGCGTCCGCGGGGTGTGCGACGGCGAGCAGGTCCTCGCCGAGAGGTACCCATTCGTCGACGACGAGGCGGCGCGCCTCGCCGATGGATCCGACGCCGATCTCCGTCAGGGCGAGCCGGCGTCCGCCCAGCAGCACGGGCGCGATGTAGGCGAGCACCCGGTCGGCCAGCCCCGCCGCGATGAAGGCGCTGGCGAGCGTCGGGCCGCCCTCCACGAACACGCTCTGCACGCCGCGGGCATGGAGGTCGGCCGCGACGGCATGCAGGTCGCGGGTGTCGAAGAACAGGGGCGTCTGCGGGTGGCGATGCACCGCTGCCGCGGCGGGTGTGGGCCGCGTTCCGATGATCACGGGGATCGGCTGATGCGGGTGCAGAGCGTCACCGTCGCGGGCCGTGAGAGCGGGGTCGTCGGAGAGCACCGTTCCCGTGCCGACGACGATCGCATCGGCCGCTGCCCGGCGACGGTGCACGTCGGTGCGGGCTGCGGATCCGGTGATCCACCGGCTCGACCCGTCATCGGCGGCGGCGCGGCCATCGAGGCTCTGCGCCCACTTGACGGTGATGTGCGGACGGCCGAGTCGCTGGGCGGTCAGCCATCCGGCGATGAGGGCGTGCGCGGCATCCGCCTGTTCGCCGGACTCGACCTCGACGCCGGCAGTGCGCAGACGTTCCGCGCCGCCCCCGGACACCGCGCCGGGATCGTCGAGAGCGTAGACCACCCGTGAGATGCCCGCCTCGATCAGGGCGACGGCGCAGGGGCCAGTGCGGCCGGTGTGGTTGCAGGGTTCGAGTGTGACCACGGCCGTCGCGCCTTCGGCTTCGCCGGGAGCGAGTTTCGAGAGAGCGTCGACCTCGGCGTGCGGAGTGCCGGCGCCGTGGTGCCAGCCCTCGGCGAGCACGGTGCCGTCGGGGGAGAGGATGACCGCGCCGACCTGCGGGTTCGCCCCGCGGGGCCCGCGTGCGGCGAGATGGAGAGCGCGGTCCATCGCGGTGCGCTCTGCCGCGTTCACTGCCATCCGTCGTCCTCCTCTGAGGCTCCGGATTCGGGCAGGGATGGCGGAACGGACGCACGTATGCGTCTCGTGCTGCCTCCCTTCCGGACTAGCGAGGTCTCCCTCGCATCACCGTCGGTCCCGGAATTCCACCGGATCGGCATCTCGATCTCTCGAGACGCTCGCGGACTGTCACCGCCGGTTCGGATTCCCACCGACCCCGGAGCACGTTGTTGATCTGAGTGTAGTCAACGCATCTGCGCAGATTTCATTCCAAGACATGCATCCGGGTGCGCCACGCGCTCGCCGTCACTTGAGAAGCCGGGACAGTCGCCGGTCGGCGAGCACCTTGCCGCCTGTCTGGCAGGTGGGGCAGTACTCGAGCGAACGGTCGGCGAAGAACACGCTGCGGACCGTGTCGCCGCACACCGGGCAGGCCTCCCCCCGGCGGGCGTGCACCTGCATCCCACGGCGCTTCGCATCCTTCAGGTCGGCCGGTGGCTTGCCGGAGGCTTCGGCGACCGCTTCGGTGAGCGTGTCGCGCATGGCATCGAAGAGGCGATCGATCTCGGCACCGTCGAGCGTGTCGGCGATCGCATACGGCGACATGCGAGCGGCATGCAGGATCTCGTCCGAGTACGCGTTGCCGATACCGGCGATGACCGCCTGGTCGCGCAACAGCCCCTTGATCTGCATGCGGCGGCCGTCGAGCAGGGCGGCGAACGTCTCGCGCGTGAACGCCTCGTCGAGCGGATCGGGTCCCAGCCTGGCGATGCCCGGCACCTCCTGCGGATCGCGGACGACATACACCGCGAGCGACTTCTTCGTGCCCGCCTCCGTGAGATCGAACCCGCTCCCGTCGTCGAGCGCGACGCGCAGGGCGATCGGCGACTTGCCCGGCTTGATGAGCGTCGTGGGGAGGGTCTCGTACCAGCGCAGCCAGCCGGCCTTCGCGAGGTGGAACACCAGGTGCAGTTCGTCGCCGCAGGAGAGCACGACGAACTTGCCGAGACGGGTGGACGCCGTGATCGTCTGCCCCTGAAGCGCATGGATCGGCGGATCGTACGTCTTCAGCGCGGCGATCGCCGAGACGGTGGCGCGCGTGATCGTGTGCCCCACGGCGCGCTCGCCGAGGAAGGTGGACAGCCCTTGGACTTCCGGCATCTCCGGCATGCGTTCATCCTGTCATCGGCCGCCGACACTGTCACGTCCCGGCTCGTGAGCGCGCCTCAGAGGATGGGCCAGTCCACGGGGGTGCGGTCGTCGCTCGGCAGCAGCCCGGCCAACCAGCCGTCGTCACGGCCGCGCGGGCCGGTGAGCGCCTGTCGCTGCAGACCTTCGTAGTGGAAGCCGAGGGCGCGCGCGGCACGGGCGGAGGGGATGTTCCCGACCACGGCCTGCCAGCGGATGCGGACGAGTCGGAGCCCGACGAACCCCCAGTCGACCACGGCCCTGCCTGCTTCCGCGAGATACCCCTTGCCCCTGGCGGCCTCCGTCACCCAGTAGCCGATCTCGGCGGTGGCGCCCGTGAAGTGCTCGGTCAGGTTGTGCAGCCCGATCATGCCGACGAGCTCGCCCTCCGCGAACATGCCCCAGACGGCCTCCGACTCCGTGTCCCATTGCTCCGCGACGAGGCGCACGAACTCCGCGGCGTCCTCGCGGGCATAGGGGCTCGGGACGGTCGTCCAGCGCGGGATCTCCGGGTCCTGACAGGCGTCTGTGATCGCATCGATGTCCGCCTCCGTCGGGGCGCGGAGGACGAGGCGTTCGGTGGTGAGGACGACGGATTCCATCCCGACAGCCTAGGGAGAACGATGCCCCTGCGAACGCGGAGCGGCCGGAGTGTCGGTGGGCGCGACTAGTCTTGTCCGGTGACTGTTCCGGGGATTCTGCGCGCCTTGGAAGAGGCGTCTCTGTACCGCGATGCCCTCAGCTGGGCGCGCACCGACGCCGATCTCGGCCTGGTCGACGGGCTCGATGCGCCCGCGCTCGCCGGGCTGCTCGAGAAGCGCGCCGCGGCAGGGCACCCCGCCGCCCTGCTCGCCGTCGTCCCCACGGGCAGGAGGGCGGAGAGCCTCGCGCTCGCGATGCACGCCTACCTTCCGGAGGCCGATGTCCTGACCTTCCCGGCCTGGGAGACGTTGCCGCACGAGCGGCTCAGCCCGAGCCCCGACACGGTCGGCCAGCGGCTGCAGACCCTGCGCCGGATCGCCGAGTGGTCGGGCGATCACCCGCTCGTCGTCGTGGCGTCCGTGCGCGCCGCGCTCCAGCCGATCGCGGGCAACCTGGGAGAGATCGCCCCGCTCGAACTCGCCGTCGGCAGCAGGGGGAACGAACTCGACCTCGTGGTGGAGCAGCTGGTCGAGCGCGCTTATTCGCGCGTCGACATGGTGTCCCGTCGCGGAGAGTTCGCGGTGCGCGGCGGCATCCTCGACGTCTTCCCTCCGACGTCGGAGCATCCGTATCGCGTCGAGTTCTTCGGCGACGAGATCGACCAGATCCGCGCGTTCTCGGTCGCCGATCAGCGCTCGTTGCCCGGCGACGTCACCGGTGTCGATCTGCCTCCCACCCGCGAGCTGCTGCTCACCGCCGAGGTCCGAGATCGTGCCCGTGCCCTGGTCGAAGGCTTCCCCGCGATCTCGGGAATGCTCGAGAAGATGGCCGAGGGCATCCCGGTCGAGGGCATGGAGTCGTTGCTCCCCGCCGTCGCAGGGCCGCTGAAGTCGCTGGCCGAGTACCTGCCCGTCGGCAGCGCCACGGCGATCATCGACCCGGAGCGTTCGAGTGCGCGTGCCATCACCCTCGGCGACACGAATCGCGAGTTCCTCGATGCCGCGTGGAGCGCCGCGACCTCGGGGGCGTCGGCTCCCATCGACCTCGGTGCCGGCGACTTCCTGACGATCGCCGAGCTGCGCGAGGTCGTGCGGGATCGGGACGGCGTGTGGTGGCGGCTAAGCCCGTTCGGAGCCGGGCTCGGCGAGGGCGACGCGGACGCCACGAACCTCGGCGCCGCCGTCATCCCGTCCTTCCACGGCAACGTCGACGGCGCGATCTCCTTCGTCGAGGCGAAGCTGACCGACGGGTGGCGCGTCGTCGTGATCGCGGCCGGTGGCGGTCTGGTCGACCGCGCACGCGACGTGCTCGCCGACCGCGGCCTGGCCGCCCGAGTGGTCGAGACGCTCGGCGATGCACCGGAGGGCGGCGTCGCGACGCTGGTCACCGGGTCCGTGGAAGCCGGCTTCCAGGTGGCGGAGGCGAAGCTCGCGGTCCTCACCGACAACGAGTTCTACGGCCGCACGATCGGCGGCGACCAGCGCGTGGTCAAGAAGCTCGCATCGCGCCGCAAGAACGTGGTCGACCCGCTGCAGCTCAAGCAGGGCGACTTCGTGGTACACGCCACCCACGGCATCGGCCGCTTCGTCGAGATGACCAAGCGCGAGGTGTCCACCGGCGGACGCAACGCCACGAAGTCCATCCGCGACTACCTCGTTCTCGAGTACGCGCCCTCCAAGCGCGGGTACCCCGGCGACAAGCTGTTCGTTCCGACGGATCAGCTCGACCTGCTCTCGAAGTACGTCGGTGGCGAGGCCCCCACGCTCTCGAAGATGGGCGGCAGCGACTGGTCGCAGGCCAAGGGCAAAGCACGCAAGGCCGTCCGCGACATCGCCGTCGAGCTCGTGAAGCTCTACTCCGCCCGGATGAGCGCGAAGGGCCACGCGTTCGGCCCCGACACCCCGTGGCAGCGCGAACTCGAAGAAGCCTTCCCGTTCGCCGAGACCCAGGACCAGTTGCAGACCATCGACGAGATCAAGGCCGACATGGAGCGGCCGATCCCGATGGACCGTCTGCTCTCGGGCGATGTGGGCTTCGGCAAGACCGAGGTCGCCGTCCGTGCCGCGTTCAAGGCGATCCAGGACGGCAAGCAGGTCGCCATGCTCGTGCCGACGACGCTGCTCGTGAAGCAGCACCTCGAGACGTTCACGGAGCGCTTCGCGGGCTTCCCGGTGAAGGTGCGGCCGCTGTCGCGCTTCCAGACCGACAAGGAGGCGCGCCTCACCCTGCAGGGCCTGCTGGAGGGCTCGGTCGACATGGTGATCGGCACCCACCGCATCCTCACCGATCAGGTGATCTTCAAGGACCTGGGCCTGATGATCATCGACGAGGAGCAGCGCTTCGGCGTCGAGCACAAGGACGCGCTCAAGAAGATGAAGACGAACGTCGACATCCTCGCTATGAGCGCGACCCCGATTCCGCGCACGCTGGAGATGGCGGTCACCGGCATCCGCGAGATGTCGACCCTGGCGACGCCACCGGAGGACCGGCATCCGATCCTCTCGTTCGTCGGTCCCCGCAGCGACAAGCAGATGGCGGCGGCGATCCGACGCGAGATCCTGCGCGAAGGCCAGGTGTTCTTCGTGCACAACCGGGTGCAGTCTATCCAGCGGGTCGCGAGCGAGCTCGCCGAGCTGGTGCCGGAGGCCAGGATCGCGGTCGCACACGGTCAGATGGCCGAGCACCAGCTCGAACAGGTCGTCGACGACTTCTGGGAGCGCAAGTTCGACGTGCTCGTGTCGACGACCATCATCGAGACCGGACTCGACATCGCGAACGCGAACACGATCATCATCGACCGCGCCGACAAGTACGGACTCAGCCAGCTGCACCAGCTGCGCGGCCGCGTCGGTCGTGGGCGAGAACGCGCCTACGCCTATTTCCTGTACGACGAGATGAAGCCGCTGAGCGAGACTGCCGCCGACCGTCTGCAGACGATCGCGGTCAACAACGAACTCGGCTCGGGGATGCAGGTCGCGCTCAAGGACCTCGAGCTGCGTGGTGCGGGCAACATGCTCGGTGCCGAGCAGGCCGGTCATATCGCCGGCGTGGGCTTCGACCTCTACCTGCGCATGATCGGCGAGGCCGTGGCGACCTTCCGCGGCGACGAGGTCGAGACCGGGCAGGAGCTGCGGCTTGAGCTGCCCCTCGACGCGCGCATCCCCGAGTACTACATCGACAGTGAGCGGCTGCGCCTCGAGGCGTACCAGAAGCTCTCCGCCGCATCCGCTGCGACCGCGAAGGACGATGCCATCGACCTCGTCGTCGAAGAGCTCGTCGACCGCTATGGCACTCCGCCGGAAGAGGTCGAGGGGCTGCTCGCCGTCTCCCGCCTGCGCCGTCGTGCGGCACGGGCGGGGCTGACGGACGTCGTGGTGATGGGGTCGAACCTGCGCATCGCGCCCGCGCGGCTCGAGGACTCGATCAAGGTGCGGCTGCAGCGTCTGTACCCGAAGGCGAAGCTCGTCTCCGGGGGAGAGGCTCTGGTCGTGCCGATGCCCATGGTCCCTGCTGCAGTCGGCGTGGGGCTCGAACCCCTCCCCGATGCGCAACTGCTCGAGTGGGTCGGACAGCTGTTCACGGCGATCTTCCCCGAACCGGTCAAGGCCGAGTAGCGCGGGGCCCCGGGCGGCGGTACTAGTCTGGCCGCATGTTGTACGAGCACCTCGGGGCTCGCCCCCGCATCCATGACACCGCCGTCATCGCCCCCACCGCCGTCGTCTCCGGAGACGTGGAGATCGGGCCGGGCTGCCAGGTGCTGCACGGCGCCGTGATCACCGCCGAGGGAGGCGCGATCACCCTCGGTGAGCACGTCATCGTCATGGAGAACGCGCTCATCCGGGCGACTGCGGCGAACGCGGTGCACATCGGATCGCACACCCTGATCGGCACGCTGTCGAGCATCGCCGGTGCGACCGTGGGGGAGGAGACGTTCCTCGCCTCGGGGTCGCGGGTGTTCAACGGCTCTCTGATCGGATCGCGCTGCGAGGTGCGCGTCAATGCGATCGTGCTCCGCCGCGCGGTGCTGCCTGAGGGCACCGTCGTGCCGATCGGCTGGGTGGCTGTCGGCGACCCGGTGCAGCTGTTCTCGCCCGACCGGGAGGAGGAGATCGCGGCGGCGCAGCCCGACCTCGACTTCCCCGGGCACGTCTTCGGGGTCGACCGGGACACCCCCGACCTGATGGTGCAGCTGACGGAGCGCTACGGCAGCTCGCTGGCACGGCATGCGCAGGATGTGAGCCTCGACGCGCACCGCGGGCAGTCCCACGCATGACGGGCGACGTGGGCCTGGTCCGCCCCGCCGTCAGCACGGCCGACGCCACGCGTATCGCCCTCGACTGCTGGGGGATCGCGGCGACCGCGGAGGAGCTGGGCAGCAACCAGGATCGGAACTTCCTGCTCACCACGCAGGACGGGGCGAAGAGCGTGCTGCGGATCGACAACCCGGTGTTCGGCGATGACGAGCGCGAGGCGCAGCACGTCGCACTCGATGCCTACCGTGACGCAGGCGTCGAGGTCCCGGCGGTCCTCCCGGGGCTCGACGGCGCGCTCACCCAGCGCTGGAACGGCTTTGCCGCGCGGCGCAGCGAGTGCGCGCCGGGCGAGCCGATGGTGGATGCCGGATACCTCGCACCCGTCGTGCTCGCGGAGTTCGGGGCGCTGGCCGGCGCATCCGTGAACGCGCTGTCGGCGCTGGATCATCCCGGCCTCGACCGTCGGCAGATGTGGGACATGCGCGTCGCGTACGAGCAGATCGATGCGCTCGCGCCGTCGATCGCCGATGCCGCGCTCCGGGGACGGGTGCTGCGCGCCGCGGCCAAGGCGCATGCCGCCGTCGAGCCTCTCGCCGACCGGCTCCCCGTGCAGGCGATCCACGGCGACCTCACGGACGACAACGTGATGGGGGAGCGCGGCGACGACGCACGGCTGCACCCGCGCACGGTGCTCGATCTCGGCGACCTCGGGCTTGGCTGGCGCGTCGCCGAGCTGGCGGTGTGCGCGGCATCGATGCTGCACCACGAGCCCGAGCGGCCGTTGCGGGTGCTCGAGACGGTCGCCGCGTTCCATCGCCATGCGCCGCTGAGCGACACGGAGGCGAGAGCGGTCTGGCCGCTCGTGGTGCTGCGTGCTGCCCTGCTGGTCGCGAGCGGGTGGCGTCAGCTGGAGATCGACGGGGACAACGACTACGCGCGTGAGAGGGTCGCGGGCGAGCAGGCGATCTTCGACGCCGCGACACTGCTGCCGCTCGTCGAGATGACAGAGCACGTGCTCGCCACGGTCGGCGTCGATGAGAGCCCCGGCTTCGATGCGGCGGATGTGGTGACCGATCCTGACGCCGCTCCTCTGGCCGCGCTCCTGCCGGATCTCACCGGTCGCGTCGCCGTGGTCGATCCGGGTGTCGAGTCGGCGGACCTCGACGGCGGACGCTGGCTCGAGGAGACGTCGGAGCGGGAACTGGTCGCCGAGGCGATCGAGCTCGGGGTCGCCGTAGCGGTCCTGCCCTACGGGGGGTTCCGGTTGACGCGAGCGGTCATCGACGACGCGGAACCCGGGGCTACCTGGGCGACGGCGTGTGAACTGCATCTCCCTCCGGGCCCTCGCGTGAGGGTGGCGGCTCCGGCGAGCGGGCGGGTGACGCAACGGGGCGGGGTGGCCCGTCTCGTCCTCGATCTCGACGGTGTTGGAGACGACGGTGTTGGCGACGACGGTGCTGGCGACGGTCACGACTGGGTGCTGCAGATCTCGGGGCTCGATGCGGAGGAGCGGCGCGAGCGCCCTGTGGACGTCGGCGAGACCGTGGGCTGGATCGCTGCCGCATTCGAGCCGCGGCGCCTGACCATCGGCATCCACCGCGATGATGCTCCCGAACGTCAGGCGGACGGTGCGCCACTCGTCGCGCCCGAGCGCGTCCCGGCGTGGAGCCGTCTGACCGCCGACCCCGCCCCGCTGCTCGGGCTGCCGTCTTTCGTGCAGCGCGACGACGCGGCCGCGGAGTTGCGGCGACGTGAGCGGATCTTCGCCTCCGCGCAGGAGCGCTACTACGAGCGTCCTCCGCAGATCGAACGCGGATGGCGGCACCATCTGATCGACACCACAGGGCGCACGTACATCGACATGGTGAACAACGTCGCCGGCCTCGGGCACGCGCATCCGATGGTCGCGGAGGCGGCAGGCCGCCAGCTGCGCACCCTGGCCACGAACTCCCGCTTCCTGTTCCGCGACCTCGCGGAGTACAGCGAACGGCTGCTCGCCCTGATGCCGGTAGGAAGCGGGCTCGACACCGTGCTGCTGGTCAACAGCGGCTCCGAGGCGGTCGATCTGGCGATCCGTCTGGCCCAGGCCGCGACCGGACGACGCACGGTCGTCGCACTGCGCGAGGCGTATCACGGCTGGACCGCGGCGAGCGATGCGGTCACCACCAGCGCGTACGACAACCCCTCCGCGCTCGAGACGCGTCCCGACTGGGTGCACGTCGCGGATGTGCCCAACCGCTTCCGCGGTACGTATCGAGGGGCGGATGTCGCCGCCGACTACCTCGCCGACCTCGCGAGCGATCTCGACCGGCTGCAGGACGAGGGGCGGGAGGTCGCAGCGTTCCTGTGCGAGTCGATCCTCGGCAACGCGGGCGGGGTGGTGCTCCCCGAGGGCTACCTGGATGGTGCCTATGCGCAGATCAGGGCGGCGGGCGGACTGTGCATCGCCGACGAGGTGCAGGTCGGCTTCGGGCGGATGGGGTCCGCCTTCTGGGGGTTCGAGCTCGCAGGCGTCGTGCCGGACATCGTCACGATCGCGAAGCCCATGGGCAACGGCTATCCCATCGGCGGGGTGATCACGTCGAAGCGCATCGCGGACGCGTTGTCGACGCAGGGGCAGTTCTTCTCATCGGCCGGTGGGAGCTCGCTCAGCTGTCGTGTCGGACTCGCGGTGCTCGACGCCATGGTCGAGGACGACCTGCAGCGCAACGCCGCCGTGATCGGCGCCCGCCTCGCCGAGGGGCTTCGCGGCCTCGTCGATCGGCATCCGCTGGTGGCTGTCGTGCACGGGGAGGGCCTGTATCTCGGCGTCGAACTCGTGCGTGACCGCGACACGATGGAGCCGGCGGCCGCCGAGGCCGCGGCGATCTGCGAACGGATGCGGGAGCTCGGTGTGATCGTGCTGACCACCTCCGAGAGATCCAACGTCCTGAAGATCAAGCCGCCGCTGTGCCTCACAGCCGAGAGCGCCGACCATGTCGTCGCGATGCTGGATCGGGTGCTCGCCGGAGGATGGTGACCGCGGCGCGGATCTTCGAATCCCGCGGTCGGTCCGATTGTTAAAAGCGCATTTCGAACCGAATTCGCCGTAGCGCAGATGATTCCCTCCGGTCCATACTGTTGCTCAGCGTCGGACGACCCGAAGTCCGACCCATGCGCTGTCCCCCGAGGAGTACCCATGGCCACGAAGACGAAGCCGCTCGCGCAAGGTGGAGGAACGCTGAAGAGAAACCTCGGGCTGTGGGCGATCGTCGGCCTCGGTCTCGGGTACATGACGCCGACCGTCGTGTTCGACACCTTCGGCATGGTCGCCCGAGACACCGACAACGTCGTACCGGCGGCCTACCTCGTCGCCCTGGTCGTGATGGTCTTCACCGCGATCAGCTACGGCAAGATCTCCAGTGCGATCCCGAGCGCCGGGTCTGCGTACACCTACGTGCGCGAGTCGATCCACCCGAACCTCGGGTTCATGGTCGGCTGGACGTCGCTCATCGACTACGTGCTGCTGCCGATGGTGAACTGCCTCATCATCCGCAGCTACCTCGAGGCGCTGTTCCCCGAGATCCCCGGGTGGATCTGGGTGGTGCTCTACTGCATCCTGGTCACGAGCATCATCTACCTGACGATGCGCGGCACCTCGAACATGAACATGATCCTGCTGGTTTTCTCGATCGTCGTGATGGCCGTGTTCGTCGTGATGGTCGTCGCACAGCTGATGCGCGGCGACGGTGCGGGCACGGTCGCCTCGCTGACGCCGATCTTCCACGACGGCGCCACCATGGGGGCGGTGCTGATGGGCGCCACGATCGTGTGCTTCTCGTTCATCGGCTTCGATGCCGTCACCATGTACGCGGAGGAGGCGAAGGATCCGAAGATCATGCCGAAGGCGATTCTCCTCACCGTGCTGCTGGGTGGGGCGATCTTCCTGATCTCGGGCTACCTCACGCAGCTGCGTTTCCCCGACTGGAACGAGTTCGCCCCCGGCGGCGACATGCAGTTCGTCGAGGACTCGACGCTGCCGATCATCGGCAACCTGGTCGGCGGCCCCGTGCTCATGGCCGTGCTGACCGCGGCCGGTTTCTGCGCGACCCTGGCCTCCGGTCTCGCCTCGCACGCCTCGGTGTCTCGCATGCTGCTGGTGATGGGGCGCAACAACGTGCTGCCGCAGCGGGCGTTCGGCTACATCAACCCCCGCACCCACACCCCGACGTTCAACATCGTGCTGGTGGGCGCCATCTCGCTGCTCGCGATCCCCTTCACGCTCGAGCTGATCGCGGCGTGGATCAACTTCGGCGCGCTGATCGCCTTCACGTTCGTCAACATCTCGGTGATCGCCTGGTTCGCGATCCGCAAGGGCCGTCGCAAGACCCCGGGCGACATCTTCAGCTTCATCGTGATGCCGGGGATCGGCATGGTGCTCACCGGCCTGTTGTGGGCGAACCTGCACGAGGACGCGCTGCGCGGCGGTCTGGTGTGGACCGCGATCGGGGTGGTCTACCTCGCGATCATCACCAAGGGCTTCCGCAAGAAGGTCGTCGCGTTCGACGAGAACCAGGCGGTGACCGGGTACAACAAGGTGGTCAAGGTGCCGGTCGACGAGAGTTGACCCGCTCCGGTCGCGATATGTCAGCTCAAAAGGTGGAAACAGCTGACATATCGCGACCGGAAGGTCAGATGACGCCCTGAGCGAGCATCGCGGCGGCGACGCGCTCGAAGCCGGCGATGTTGGCCCCGGCCACGTAGTCGCCGGGGACGCCGTGCCGCTCTGCGGCGTCGAAGGCGGCGCCATGGATGTCGCCCATGATCTCGCGGAGCTTGTTCTCGCTGTCGCCGAAGCTCCAGCGCTGACGGGAGGCGTTCTGGCTCATCTCGAGCGCCGAGGTCGCGACGCCACCGGCGTTCGCGGCCTTGCCGGGGGCGAACAGCACTCCGGCCTTCTGGAAGGCGTCGACGGCGTCGGGCACGCAGGGCATGTTCGCACCTTCCGACACCGCGCGCACGCCGTTGGCGATCAGGGCCTCCGCATCGGCCAGGGAGACCTCGTTCTGCGTGGCGGAGGGCACCGCGATGTCGACGGGCACCTCCCACACGCTGCCGCCTTCCACGAAGCGGGCGCTCGGGCGACGGTTGGCGTACTCGACGATGCGGGCGCGCTCGACCTCCTTGATCTGACGCAGCAGGTCGAGGTCGATGCCGGCGTCGTCGACGACGTAGCCGGACGAGTCGGACGCCGTGACCGCGGTCGCACCGAGCTGGGTGGCCTTCTGGATCGCGTAGATGGCCACGTTGCCGGAGCCCGAGATGCCGACGCGCTTGCCGTCGAGGGAGTCGCCGTGCACGGCGAGCATCTCCTGCGCGAAGAACACCGCGCCGTAGCCGGTGGCCTCGGTGCGCACCTCGGCCCCGCCCCATCCGGTGCCCTTGCCCGTGAACATGCCCGACTCGTGCCGGTTGGTGACCTTGCGGTACTGACCGAAGAGGTAGCCGATCTCGCGCCCGCCGACGCCGATGTCACCCGCGGGGACGTCGGTGTGCTCGCCGAGGTGCCGGTAGAGCTCGTTCATGAACGACTGGCAGAAGCGCATGACCTCGGCGTCGGAGCGGCCGTGCGGGTCGAAGTCGGACCCGCCCTTGCCGCCGCCGATGCCCTGACCGGTGAGAGCGTTCTTGAAGATCTGCTCGAAGCCCAGGAACTTGATGATCGACAGGTTCACCGAGGGGTGGAAGCGCAGCCCGCCCTTGTACGGGCCGAGCACGGAGGAGAACTGGATGCGGTAGCCGCGGTTGACGTGCAGCTTCCCGGCGTCGTCGATCCACGGCACACGGAAGAGGATCTGACGCTCGGGCTCGACCAGGCGCTCGAGGATGCCGCCGTCGACGTATTCCGGGTGACGCTCCAGGACGGGTGCGATCGAGTGCAGCACCTCGTGGACGGCCTGGTGGAACTCCGGCTCGTGCGGGCTGCGGGCGAGCACCGTGTCGAAGACGGGCTGCACGGAGTCGGCGAGCGGATGGAAGTCGGCGGGAGACGTAGCGGTCACGCGGAAGGGCTTTCTGGTGGGGGATGGGGTGCGGGCGATCGTGTCGCGCGCGAAAGCAGAGCCGGGTGAGGCGGAGGTTTCACTCTAGCGTCGGCCACAGCCGCGTCAGCGCACCCGGCGGGAGGGCTCGGGTCACCCGGTGTTCTGCAGCCCGGCGGCGACCCCGCTGACCGAGAGCAGCAGCAGCCGCTGCTGCTCCGCGTCGGCTCCGGAGCCGGTCGGGCCGTGATCCGCCGAACGCAGGGCACGCAGCGCCCGGAGCTGGAGGAGCGAGAGGGCGTCGACGTAGGGGCTGCGCAGCTGCACGGCCCGCTGCAGCACGGGCTTGTTCTCGAGGAGTCCGGTGCCGCCGGTGAGACGGATCACCCAGCGCCGCGTGAGGGCGAGCTCGTCCAGCACGAGCTGGGCCAGGTCGTCGCGGTCGCCGAGGGCGAGGTACTGGCGGGCGATGCGCTCGTCGGTCTTGGCGAGGCTCATCGCGACGTTGTCGATCATGGTGCGCAGCAGCGGCCACTCCCGGTACGCCTCGACGAGAAGTTCCTCGTCGCCGACGGCTTGCAGGGCGGAGCCGAGTCCGAACCAGCCGGCGAGGTTGATGCGGGCCTGCGTCCAGGCGAACACCCACGGGATGGCGCGGAGGTCCTCGAGCGACTCGACCGACAACCCGCGTCGTGCCGGGCGCGAGCCGAGCGCGAGCAGACCGATCTCCTCCATCGGGGTCACGGTGGCGAACCACGATGCGAACCCCTCGGCCTTCACCAGCGAGAAGAAGCGCTCACGGGAGGCCGCGTCCATCGTCGAGGCGACCTCGGCGTAGCGCTCTGCCGCACGGCTGGTGCGCTCCTCCTCGGTGGGGGACGACGCCAACAGGGTGGCCGCGGCGACCTGGTCGATGTGCCGCATCGCGATCGCGGGCTCGCCGTAGCGCGCGAAGATGACCTCGCCCTGCTCGGTGAGCTTGAACCGGCCGTCGACGGAGTGCGGCGGCTGCGCCAGGATCGCCGAGTTGGCAGGGCCGCCCCCTCGTCCGAGTGCGCCGCCACGACCATGGAAGAGCGTCAGCTCGATGTCGTTGTCCTGCGCCCAGCGGGCGATCTTCTCCTGGGCTTCGTACAGCGCCAGGTTCGCGGCGACGGGGCCCACGTCCTTCGACGAGTCCGAGTAGCCGAGCATGACCTCGAGCCGGTTGCCGGTCGCGGCCATGCGCTCGCGGAACTCCGGGAAGGTCACGGCCTCGGCGAGGATGCCCGGGGCGGCCTGGAGGTCGGCGAAGGTCTCGAACAGCGGCACGACGTCGAGCACAGGCGCATCGTCGCCGAGCGCGTATCGGGCGAGACGGTGCACGTTGGCGAGGTCGGAGGCTGCCTGGGTGAAGGAGACGACGTACCGCCCGGCCGCACGCAGACCCCGGTCGTGCTGGATGTCCGCGATCGCGCGGAAGACGTCGAGCACCTCTTCGGTCTGTGCGCTGACGGCTTCGCCCGCATCGAGCTCGGCAAGAGCCTTCGCGTGCACCTGGGAGTGCTGACGCACCTCGAGCTCGGTCAGGTGGAAGCCATAGGTCTCGACCTGCCAGATGAGGTGCTGCACCCCGCCGAACGCGTGGCGCTTCGCGCCGGCATCCGCGAGCGACGCCTGCACCGCCCGCAGGTCGGCGAGCAGTTCCTCGGGACGCGCGTAGGGCTGGCCGCCGTCTCCGCGGCGGGTGTCGGCGACGCGGCGCGCCAGCACGAGCAGCACGCGACGGTGCGGCTCATCGGGGGAGCGGGTGGCGAGCTCGGCCGCCAGGTCGGGCTCCGTCTGGGCGAAGCGCTCCCAGAGCGCCGTGACCTCGGCGCTCGGCGGCGTGTCGTCGGCGGCGAGGGTGAGGGTCCGGCCGATGCGCCCCAGCGCGCGCTCGAGGCCGCGGAGCACATGGTCCGCCGCGATCTGCGACGCCTCCCGCGTGACGGAGGCCGTGACGAACGGGTTGCCGTCGCGGTCACCGCCCACCCAGGAGCCGATGCGCACGAACGCGGGGACCACCGGAGCGCTCGCACCCGAATCGTCTCCGCGGAGGGCATCGTCGATGCGGCGGTAGACGTGCGGCACCGTGGTGAAGAGCGTCTCGTCGAACACACCCATCACGGTGCGCACCTCGTCGGTCGGAGTCGGCTTCTGCGACCGCAGCGGGGCCGTGCGCCAGAGCGTGTCGATCTCCTCCAGCATCCGCCGGCGCGCACGGTGCTCCTCCGCACCGCCTTCGCTCGCCGCATCGTGTTGCGTGAGCAGCTCGGACAGACGGCGGATGCTCGACGACACCGCGCGACGGCGCGCTTCGGTCGGGTGCGCGGTGAAGACCGGGTGGAAGCGGAGCCCCTCCAGCCGACGTCGCGCCTCGTCGTCGCCCACCTCGGTGCGCAGGCGCGCGTATGCGGTGGCGACGGTGTCCGCGGCGTCCTCGCGACCCGGCTGGCCGGCGCGCTCGCGCAGCACACGCACGCGCTGATGCTCCTCCGCGAGGTTCACGAGGTGGAAGTAGCAGGTGAAGGCGCGGGCGACCTCATCGGCACGGGCGACCGTGAACGACTCGGCGATGGCCGCGGCGCGCTCGAAGGCGTCCGAGGTCTCGTCCTCATAGGCCTGGATCGTGGCGAGGCGCAGACGTTCGACGTCGTCGAACAGGTCGTCGCCACCGGCCTCGCGCAGCACCTGACCGAGCAGCTGGCCCAGCATGCGGACGTCGGTGCGCATGGCATCGGGGATGCCCTGGCCCGCCTCGAATCGGCCGATCACGCGGATGGCCTCGGTGTTCGTGGGTTCGGAGAAGGAGTGTGCGGGGGTCACCCCTCGAGAGTATCCCGCGTGCGAGGGGTCGCCTGCACGCATGACGACGTACTCCGTCACCGCGCCGTCCGGGGTGCGCGGCACGCGCGCGACCTACGATGGACGGGATGCGCATCTCAGCGAACCCCCTCCGCGGACAGCAGTTCCCCGCCGTCCTCCTCCTTCTCGCGGCCGGGCTCGGCCTGCTGCTCGCGAACCTCCCGACGCATGATGCGCTCGCCGCCCTCCTCGACGTCCACATCGCCGTGCCAGGCACCGCCCTCGACCTGTCGATCGCGCACTGGGTGTCCGACGGTCTCCTCGCCGTCTTCTTCCTGGTCGTGGCCATCGAGCTGCGCCACGAGCTCACCCACGGTGAACTCGATTCCCCGCGCAAGGCGGTGCAGCCTGCCATCGCGGCCACCGGAGGAGTGCTCGTCCCGATCGCGGTCTACCTGCTGATCGCCGGTGGGGACAGCGTCACGGCACCGGGCTGGCCCATCCCGACGGCGACCGACATCGCCTTCGCGCTCGGGGTGCTGGCGATGTTCGGCAAGGGACTCCCGTCGCGGGTGCGCGTCTTCCTGCTCGCCCTGGCGATCCTCGACGACATCATCGGGATCGTCTTCATCGCCGTGCTGTTCGCCGTCGATGTGCAGTGGCTGCTGTTCGGACTCGCGATCGTGGGCGTGGCCGTGTTCTGGGCGCTGAGCCGACTCCTGCATGCGAAGGGCCACCCCCTGATCGCCGTTGCCATGGTCCTGGTCGGCGTCGTCACCTGGGGTCTGGTCGCCTCCTCCGGCATCCACGCGACGATCGCCGGCGTGCTGCTCGGACTCGTGATGGCACCCGTCCCCGCCGAGCGCACGCGACACGCGCTCGAGCCGACGGTGAACGGGGCGATCCTGCCGCTGTTCGCCTTCGTCGCGGCGTTCGTCGTGATCCCCGCCGTCTCGATCACGCAGCTGTCCCCGGCATTCTGGGCGATCGTGGTCGCCCTGCCGGTGGGCAAGATCATCGGCATCTCGCTGTTCGGCTGGATCGCGATGCGCATCCGCCCGAAGGGATCGGACCCGGCGTTGCCGTTCGCCGACATCCTCTCGGCCGGCGCTCTCGGCGGCATCGGGTTCACGGTGTCCCTGTTGTTGGCGAACCTCGCTTTCGCGGAGGACGGCGGCATCAGGGATCAGGCGATCCTCGGTGTGCTGGTGGGCTCGCTGATCGCGCTGGTGCTCTCCGGCATCATCGTGTCGCTGCGTGCGCGCTGGTACCGTCGGCTCTCATCCGCGGCGTCGTGATCCGGCGTCGTGATCGCGCGTCGTGATCGGTCGCCGTCGTGAACCGGTCATCGGGAGACGGAGGAACCGTGAGCGTTGAATCCGAGGTCCGCTCGCCCGGGGAGGACCCGCTGCGCGAGGCTGCCGAGACCATGCGCGCGGTCAGGGAGCGCTGCGTGTGGTCGCAGCAGATCACGCATCGCGACCTCGTGCCCTATCTGATCGAGGAGTCGCACGAGGTGATCGATGCCGTCGAGGTCGGCTCTCGCGACGACCTGCGCGAGGAACTGGGGGATCTGCTCTGGCAGGTGCTGTTCCACGCGGCGATCGCCGCGCAGGACCCGGACGATCCGTTCGACATCGACGACGTGGCGCAGACGCTCACGGAGAAGATGGTGCGTCGTCATCCGCATGTGTTCGCCGGGGAGGTGGCTGAGACTCCCGAGCAGGTGCTGGTGCACTGGAACGCCGCCAAGGCCGCGGAGAAGCGCACCCGACGCAGCGTGCTCGACGGAGTGCCGCGCGGGATGCCGGCGCTCGCGCTCGCGCAGAAGATCGCCGGGCGGGCCATCGGCGCAGGAGTGCCCGTCGAGCGGGTCGCCTCTGCCGCCGCCCCCGCCTCGGAGGAAGAGCTGGGGGACGCGCTCCTCGCGCTGGTGGCGACCGCCCGCGAGCAGGGGTGGGACGCCGAGCGCGCCCTCCGCGAGCGGCTGCGTGCGCTGGAAGACGACGTGCGCGCCGCCGAAGCCGCGCGCTGATCCCGGCGCGACCCCATCCCGGCACGACCGAGTCGGCAGACCTGGGAAGATGGAACCGTGGCTACCGTGAACCCGCCGCGCGGCATGCGCGACATCCTCCCCGCCGACAAGGCCCGCCGTGAGCGTGTGCTCTCCGTCATCCGCGAGCGCTATCTCGCGCATGGATTCGACGAGATCGAGACGCCCGTCGTCGAGGAGTACGACCGTCTGCATGCCGGCATCGGTGGCGACAACGAGAAGCTCTCGTACAACATCCTCCGCCGTGGCCTGGATGCCGACGCGATCCGCGCCGCCGTCGACGACCCCGCAGCGCTCTCCGACCTCGGCCTCCGCTACGACCTGACGGTGCCGCTCGCGCGTTTCTACGCGAGCAACCGCGGTCAACTGCCGACCGTCTTCCGCTCGATCCAGATCGGACCGGTCTGGCGGGCGGAGCGCCCGCAGAAGGGCCGCTACCGCCAGTTCGTGCAGTGCGACATCGACATCATGGGGGACGACACCGCACGCGCCGAGGCCGAGCTGATGGTCGCCTCGCTCGACGCGGTCGACGCTCTCGGCCTCGACGGGGCGACCGTGCGCATCAACGATCGCCGGGTGCTGGAGTGGATGCTCGACAGCTTCGGGTTCACCGCCGAGGAGCGTCCCGGCGTGCTCATCACGATCGACAAGCTCGACAAGATCGGTCCGGAGGGAGTGGCGACCGAGCTCCGTGAGCGCAGCGCATCGACCGCAGCCGCCGACGCGTTCGACGCCTTCCTCCGCCGCCCGCAGACGCTGGAGTACAACCCCTTCGGCGAGCGGCAGATCCGCAAGGCGCTGCCCGACGGAGCTCCGGCCGACCTGGTCGAGCACTTGGTCGGCATCGGCGAGGCCGTGGCTGCGGGACGGGGACAGTCCGACATCCCGCTCGTCTTCGACCCGTTCCTCGTGCGCGGCATGGGGTACTACACGGGCACGATCTTCGAACTCGCGCATCCGTCCGTCAGCTACTCCCTCGGCGGTGGCGGACGCTACGACGGCATGATCGGCCGGTTCCTCGGGCAGCAGGTGCCCGCGGTGGGCTTCTCGCTCGGGTTCGAGCGCCTCGTCGACCTGATCGCAGAGGAGTCGGACGTCACGACGAACGCGGTCGTGCTGATCCACGACGCCGACGTTCCGGTGCACGAGCTCGTGACGCACAAGGCCGCGCTCATCGCGGACGGCGCCAGGGTCCGACTCGAGCGCCGCACCAAGAACGTCAAGGCGCTGCTCGAGCGTTCGGCGGTCGACGGCTACACCTCGTTCGCGATCGTGTCCGCCGGTGCCGCAGACCTGGAGCTCAAGCCCCTGTCCTGAGCCTCCTGCGGCCGGCCTCCGGAACCTCCCGGGCCGATGCGCGTTCACGCCGCGTTCACGCCGACGGGGTGCAATCGTGGGGTGAGTCGCATCGGCACCGCGTTCGTCGTCCGCATCGCCCTGGCGGGTGCCGCTCTGGCCGTCGTGCTCGGTGTCGTCCGCGTCGTGCTGGTGCAGCAGGCCGCGCTCGCCCGACGGCGGATCGGGAAGCCGCTGGGGGAGGACTCCCTCGATGCGGATCGTGTCTGGCGCCGCTCCCTCGGCGGCGAGCCGCTGGAGCTGCTGGTGCTCGGCGACTCGATCGCGGCCGGGCTCGGTGCCGAGCGCCGTAAGGAGACTCTCGGCGCTCGACTCGCGAAGGCGACGGGGCGCCGGTTGCAGCGACCGGTGCGGTTGCGCACGGTGGCCGTCGTAGGGTCGGAGTCTCCCGATCTGCCGAGCCAGTTCGATGCGCTCCCCGAGGGGTACCTTCCGCACGTCGCCGTGATCGTCGTCGGCGGCAACGACGTGACGCACCGACTGCCTCCTGCGCTGTCGGCACAACATCTGCATGAGGTGATCCGCAGGCTGCGCGGCATGGATGCCGAGGTCGTCGTCGGCACGTGCCCCGACCTGGGCGCGCTCCGCGCCGTGCCGCAGCCGTTGCGGCGGATCGCCTCCGGTCTGTCGCGCCGCCTGGCCGAGATCCAGGCCGAGACGGCGCGGCGGGCGGGCGCGGAGCCGGTCGATCTGCGTCGAGCGGTGGGTCCGATGTTCTTCGACGAGCCCGAGGCGATGTTCAGCCTCGACCGCTTCCACCCGAGCGCCCTGGGCTACCGCCGTACGGCCGAGGCACTGCTTCCGGCGGTGTGCCGCGCGGCGGAGCGGTCGCTCAGCTCGCCTCGTCCGCAGGAGACCCGCTGAACGACGCCGCCCACTCCGCCACTCGACGACTGCTCTCCTCGTCCGAGATGTCCTCGACGCGCGTCATCACAGACCAGCGCACCCCGAACGGATCGCGGATGCTGGCGAAGCGATCACCGGAGACGAAGGGTGCGGGTGCTTCGCGCACGGTCGCTCCCGCGGCGACCGCCTTCTCGACGACCGCATCGACGTCCGCGACGTACAGCCCCATCGAGTAGCAGTCGTCGTCGCCACCGGGGGAGCGCACGAGGTGGTACTCGGGATTGGGCTCCCCGAGCTGGAGCAGGCCGAGGCCGAAGTCCAGGTCGGCGTGCGCGACCACGCCGCCGAACTCGGTCACGTCGACGACTCTGGCCCCGAAGACGTCGCGGTAGAACGCGATGGCCTGCTTCGCGTCGGGGATGGCGAGGAAGGGGGTGAGCGAGGTGGCGCTGTGCGGGCGCCCGTTCGTCGTGTACGTGCCGTTCGCGCCGGCCGTGGGGGTGTGCGTCGTGGTGTGGTCTGTGCTCATGACGCCACGGTAGAACGGGCGATGCGGCGGCGGCTTGAAGATCCGCGACAGCCTCGCCCTGTCGGCGTCGGGGCCTACGCTGGGCCGATGGTGAACCCGACCCGCGGGGTGCTCTACCCCGCTCGCCTTCCGCAGTTCCACCGGCTGCCACCGCCGCCGGCAGCCGCGGAGCTGGTGGAGTGGTTCTGGATCCCGGAGTGGGACATCGAGCCTGGGCGCTCGTCACGGCAGGAGATCGTGGCGTATCCGGCGCTGAACCTGGTCGTCGACGCGAACACCGTCACGCTCGCCGGAGCGACGACGCGGGCGTCGCACCGCGATCTGCGGGGGAGCGGCTGGGCCGTCGGGGCGCTGCTGCGTCCGGCAGCGGTCGCCGTGCTGATCGACGCTCCGGCGTCTCTCGTCGACGACGAGTGGGAACTCCACGACGGGAGCGGCACCGGCGCGCTGCGCGCTGCCGTCGTGTCGACGATGAGCTCGGGCGAGGGGCGACGCGAGCGGGCGGTCGAGGCCTTCTCTCAGTGGCTCGAGGATCGTGCGGGGCCGGTCGGCGAACCGGAACGCCGGGCCAACGCGTTCATGGACGTCCTGATGGGCGATGGCGCCGCGCTCACCCCCGAGGAGGCCGCCACGAGGTTGGCCGTCTCGGTGCGCACCCTGCAGCGGATGACCCACCGCCACGTGGGGCTCTCGCCCGCCGCGATGATCCGACGTCGGCGGCTGCAGGAGGCGGCGCAGCGAGTGCGAGAGAACCCGGAGACCGACCTGGCCTCGATCGCCGCCGAGCTCGGCTACGCGGATCACGCGCATCTCACGCGCGACTTCCAGGCGGTCCTCGGCATCGCACCGCGCATGTACCGCTCCCAGGCGCGGGGCTGACCGCGGCGCGTCGAGCTCAGGCGTGCGCGGGGCTCAGGCTCTTTCGAACCGCAGCCGCAGCAGCCGGTATCCGACCCCGAGGAGGACGACCCCCGTACCGATCAGTGAGGCCAGCACGGGAAGAGTGTTCACCAGCACCAGGCAGCCGAGCGCTCCGAGCACGTGCAGCACCCGTGGATACCGACGCGCGGACCCGCTCTGACGGAATGCGGCGGCGTTCGCGATCAGGTAGTACAGCAGCACGCCGAAGGAGGAGAAGCCGATGGCGCCGCGCAGGTCGGCGATGAGGACGATCGCGACCACGATGAGCGCGATGGCGATCTCCGCGCGCTGCGGGACCTGATGGCGCCGATCGATCTTCGCGAGGAATCGAGGGACGTCACCCTCGCGAGCCATGGCCAGGGCCGTACGACCGATCCCGGTGAGCAGAGCCAGCAGGGCACCGAGGGAAGCGGCGGCAGCAGCGATGCGGATCACGGGCGCCCAGGTAGATGCCCCGGCGGCCACCAGTACATCGACCAGAGGAGCGGTCGAATCGGTCGCACCGGCGCCGAGCACCAGGACGACGACGAGTCCCACCAGCGCGTACACGACGACCGTGCCGCCCAGCGCCAGCACGATGGCACGGGGGATCGTGCGTCCGGGATCGACGACCTCCTCACCCATGGTCGCGATCCGGGCGTACCCCGCGAATGCGAAGAACAGCAGGCCGGCCCCCTGGAGCACTCCGTAGGCCGTGGCATCGGGGAGGGGGGTCGGGGTCGCCGCCGGAGCGCCGGCGAACCCGAAGACCACGACGACCGCGAGGCCGAGCAGGGAGCACACCACGAGGATGCGGGTGACCAGGGCGGTGCGGGTCACGCCGAGGCAGTTCACGGCGGCGAGCAGCACGACAGCGGCGACCGCGACGGGCAGCTGCCAGCCGGCCGGTGCCGCGTAGGCGGCGAACGTCATGGCCATCGCCGCGCAGCTCGCGATCTTGCCGATCACGAAGCTCCATCCCGCGATGAAGCCCCACCAGGGGCCCATCTCCGCGCGGGCGTAGGCATAGGTGCCACCCGCGACCGGGTGGGCGGCGGCGAGCTGCGCTGATGAGGTGGCATTGGCGTATGCGACGACCGCGGCGATCGCGAGGGCGATGAGGACGCCGCTGCCAGCGACCCCGATCGCGGGAGCCCACACGGAGAAGACACCGGCGCCGATCATCGAGCCGAGACCGATGGCGACCGCGTCTCCGAGCGTCAGACGACGGGCGAGGGGCATCCCGTCATCGTGTCACGCGCCGGTGAACAACGGGTGAAGAGGCGTGCGAGCGTGACGGCACGACGGCCAGTGCGGGCAGCGTGAGGGTCGCCGGCGCCGTGCCGCCGACGCGGACGGTCTGATCGCTGGGGATGAGCCGCGAGTGGTCGCGCACCGGGTCCTCGGTTCCGGGGTTGCGCAGGTGCAGCGGGTGCGCGCCCGACGACACCTGCACGCGCAGGCGTGACCCCGCCGCGAACCGGTGGGCGAGAGGCGCGAGTTCGAGACGGATCCGGCCCGCCTCGTCTGTGTGCGTCTCGTCCGTGTGCACCTCTTCCGGCCGAAGGCGCCGGTACCCGTCGGTGAGCGCCCGCGAGACCCCTCGCGCGTCCACCTCGCACAGACGCACGAACAGATCGGCACGCGGGTTCGAGGACGCGAAGGACAGCGTGATCATGGGCGTGCCGATGACGAGGAGGTCGTCGGGAAGCCGGTCGCCCGTGAAGACGAGCACATCCGCCCGGCGTTCGCGGGTGTGCTGGGGGCGGCGCCCGGCGGAGAACGGATTGAGGGTCCTGCCGCCCGCATCCGGGGTCGGGGCCACCGGATCGTAGCGGTACGTGAGGTCGGCCGCGGGGCTGGCGACGCCCGTGCCGTCGAGGCGCCCGTCGCGGGTGAGCTCCAGCTCCACGGCCGTATACGGCGGGGGCCAGCTGTCCAGCTCCCGCCAGCCGCCGCCACCTGTCACGTCGATGCGCACCCCTTCGGTCTGCGCCGTTCCGGTGAACGAGCGCAGCACCTCGCGGACGCCGATGACGGTGATGTCGGGCGCCCCGTGCACCCAGTCGCCGACGATGAGGCGCACCGGACGACCCGCATCGCGCAGGGCCGCGTAGTCGTCGAGCTGGCCCACGAGGAACAGATCCTGCCAGCCGGCGACCAGCGTGACGGGCGGGATGGAGTCGACGTCCTGCGCGAAGTGCATCGGCTCCCACCAGGGGTCCCCCTGATCGCTGTGCTCGACCCAGTCGCGGTAGAACTGCGGATCGGCGCCTCGGGCCACGCGCACGGCATCCGCCGGCGGGACGGCGAGCGCGCCGCGACGGAATCCGCGCCGGGCACGCAGCAGCGCCCAGGCCTTCGACGGCAGCGCCCGCTCCTGGATGTCGAGGGCGTATGCCCACGTGAGCGGGGTGTCGATCGAGAATCCGCCGCCCGGGTAGAGGATGGCATCGTCGAAGCGCCGCGCGGAGATGGCGATGCCGAGCGCGTCGGGGCGGTCGTCGCCGTCGCAGTACGCCCACTGGGTCACCCCGAAGTAGCTCCCGCCCCACGAGTGCACGCGTCCGGTCGCCCACGGCTGCGCGCGCAGCCACCGCATCGTCGCCTGCCCGTCGGCGACCTCGTCGTGCAGCGGATCGAACGTCCCGCCGGAGCCGAAGGTGCCGCGACAGCTCTGCACGACCACATGGTGCCCTCGCTCGGCCAGGAAGAGCGCGACGCCGGCGATCCCGTCGCGGCCGTACGGCGTGCGGATCAGGATCGTGTCGCCTCCGGATCCTTCCGCGTGCCAGTGGTCGGTGAGGAGCGCGGCGCCGTCGTCCGAAGCCACCCGGATGCCGGTCGTCCGGACGACGTCCTGGTGCGTCTTCGCCGGCATATCGGCGACGCGGGCGAGCCGCCGGTACTCGCGCCGCGCGGCGCCGCCCAGGCGGGGAGCATCGGTCATCGCACGCCCTTCACTCGGGTGACCGCGAACGCGGCGATCACGGCCATCACGACCGCGCCGATGTAGAGGGCCGCGAAGTTCTCACCTGTGGGCGAGCCTATGCGGGTCGCGAAGAATCCGAAAACGGGGACGAGGATGCCCGGCAGCAGGTAGGCGAGAGCCACGATGCCGAGGTCCTTGCCGGCGTCCTCGACCGAGGGGAGGCACTCCGTCATCAGCGCGACGTCGGCGGCGATGTAGGCGCCCTGCCCCGCCCCGACGATCGCGATGCCGACGAGGAAGAAGGCGATGTCGCCGAAGGAGATCGCGAGGATGAGCCCTCCGGCGCTCGCGAGGGCGCCGATGATGACGCTCGGCTTGCGGCGACCCGTGCGATCGGAGATCACGCCGAACACGAACGCCATGACCAGGTTCATCAGCGTGAAGGCCGCTGTGGCCTGAGTCTGCACGGCGGCTATCTCGGTCGGGTCGTCGATGCCGAAGCGGCCGGAGATCGTGAGGTAGAGATAGCTCGTGACCGAGACGATCGACGCGGTCATGAAGAAGCGGCACACCCACGCCCACGCGAAGTCCGGGTAGCGACGCGGACTCAACCAGAAGGTGGCGAGCACCCCGCTCCAGTCGAGCGGCTCGGCGGGCAGCAGTCGCCGGATGTCCTTCAGCGTGAAGAACAGGGTGAGCGCGAGGACCACGGAGAGGCCGCCGGGGATCAGGAACATGCCGATCTGGCCCATGGGCGCGACGATGCCCGCGAGGGAGACTCCGCCGAGGATGCCGATGGCGGTGGCCGCTCCGGTGACGGCGGACATGATCGCGCGGATGCTGCGGCGGATCTGATCCGCGAACAGGGTGTGGACGGTCATCGACACGGCACCCCATCCGACGAGGACCAGGATCGTGCCGACGCCGAGCACGAGGAGGTTCGGTGCGGTCGCCTGGATCACGTAGCCGATCAGGGCGATCAGCGCGCCGGAGAGGATCCAGGGGCGGCGGATGCCGAGGCGGGACATCGAGCGGTCGCTGAGCCGACCGAAGATCGGCGTCGTGATGAGGATGGCGGCGCCGCCGAGGGTGAGGATGATGCTGAGGTTGCCCGTCGCCTGGTCAGGGTCCCATTCCTTGAGCAGCTGCGGGATCGCGACACCGGCGACGCCCTGGGCGATGCCGGAGCCGAACCACGCGAGCACGAAGGTGATCCAGAACAGGCGCGTCTGGCGCTGTCCGGGGATCGCATCGGCGGTGAGCGGGGGAGCGGGATCTGCGGGGAAAACGGGATCGACGGCGTGGGTGGACATCTTCGTCTCCTGGTCTCGGTCGGGGTGGGAACTGCTCATGGCCGCGTGCCGGTGGTGGTCGCGGCTCCGTCCGGCGGTCGGGGCATCGGATGGGAGTCGGCGCGGTAGGCACCGGCGAGCTCTTCGACGAAGGCGTCGCGCCATTCGCGGGCTCCCTCCCAGCATCCGGTGAGCCCGGGAGACGCGTGGTCGTGCCCGAGTCCGATGTGCAGCACGACGGGGACGCCTGCTTCACGCAGGCTGTCGGCGTACGCGATGGCACCGTCGCGGAGCGGGTCGTACTCGGCGGCGAGGATGAGTGCGGGCGCGAGCCCGCGGTGATCCGGCGCATCCAGTGGTGAGGCCACGGCGAGCGGCGCTCCCGCGCGATACAGCCCGGCGAGGTGCTCGATGCCCGTGCGCTCGGCGGGCCGAAGGCGGCGGTGCATCGAGTCGCCGAACAGCCGCAGTGCCGCGGGCAGCACTTCGAGCGCCTGGTGATGCAGCGGCTCTCCGGCGTCGCGCAGGCGCAGAGCGGTGGTCGCCGCGATCGTCGCCCCCGCGGAGTTGCCTCCGACACCGAGCCGGTCGGCATCGACGTCGAGTTCGGCGGCGCGCTCGCGGAGGTCGGCGAGAGCGGCCACGGCGTCGTCGACGGGGGCGGGGAACGGGTGCTCGGGAGCCAGACGGTATTCGAGCGCGACGATCTGCACTCCTGACCGCAGCGCGCGATCCGCGCACAGGCGGTCGTTGAGGATCTCGTCGATCGTGCCGCCCGTCCACCCGCCGCCGTGCAGCCACAGCATCGTCGGCATCGCCCCGATCGCCGACGTCGGGCGGAACCGACGGGCACGCAACGGTTCCGCTCCGCCCGACACCACGAGATCGTCGATCTCCACCTCGGCGGGAACGGGAGCGGTGAACTCGACGGCGAGGCGGTCGCTCAACTCGCGCTGCGCCCGGCGACGGGCTGCCATCTCGCGAGACTCGAGGTCGGGGAGCGTCGCGGAGAGTTCGCCGATGCGCTGGATCCATTCGCGGATCTCGGGACCCAACGGCGGCTCGAGGTACTCGGGAGCGCTCATGCGGTCGCTCCTGGGTGGAGCGTGCGCAGCTCGGAGACGACGAGACGGTGTGCGACGTCTGCGGAGGGCACGAACCCGGTCGATCCCAGCGAGCCGTGGGTCTGTCCGATGAAGCGCATCGCCGTCACCGGCACGCCGGCCGCCGAGAGTGCGCGCGCATAGGCTTCCCCGTCACCACGCAGGGGGTCGAGCTCCGAGGTGAGGATCAGTGCCGGCGGCAGGCCTTCGTGAGAGGCGGCCCGCAGCGGGGAGGCGTACGGTCGGCGTGCCGCCGCGGCATCGTCTCCGACGTACTGACGCACGAGCGTCCGGCCGACCGCGCGCACGATGACGCCAGGCATGCGGGCATCGATGCCACTCATGTCGGCATGTCCCATGGTCAGATCGAGGGCGGGATTCTCCAGCAGCTGCAGCGCGATCGGATGCGCGGAGCGATCACGGTTCATGAGCGTCACGGCCGCGGCGAGGTCGCCTCCCGACGATGCTCCGCCGATGGCGATCCTCTCGGGCGACGCCCCCAGCTCCTCCGCGTGCGCGTGGGTCCATTCGAACGCCGACCAGCACTGCTCCGGCTGCGTGGGGAAGCGCTCCTCCGGCGCATGGGCGTAGTCGGCGGCGACGATCACGATGCCGGCGTCGTGTGCTCTGACCCGGAAGCGCGCATCCCACGAGACCCAGTCGATGCCCGCGATGGTGAACCCGCCGCCGTAGAAGTACACGAGCACGGGGAGCCCCGACCCTGGCGGTGTGCGTTCCTCACCGGGCCAGTAGACCCGCACGCGCACGTCGGGGTGCCCGTCGACCGGGACGATGTGGTCCTCGGTGGTGGTCGGCAGCGGGGTGATACCCAGCGCGGCGCTCACGGCGTCGTCATTCTGAGCCGCGACCCGGCGGCGGCCCGCGGGGTCTGCGGGCTCCGAGGCGAGCAGCGGTGCGACGCGTTCCTCCCACGCCGCCACCGCGCTGTCGAGCGCGGGGCGTCGGAACCGGGACCGTGCTGTCGGCATCGGGCATCTCCTTCGATGGGTTCGCGTCTCGGCGGGGTTCCCGCAAGACGAGTTCCGACCTAGTCTGGGCAATCGAAGAACTTCGATGAAGAGAGAACACGGGCGATGCGCGCACGACCAGGCAGGGTCACCATCTACGACGTCGCGGAGCGCGCCGGGGTGAGCATCTCCACCGTCTCGCTGGCGGTGAGCGCCCCCCACCGGGTACGACCGGAGACCCGCGAACGCATCGTCGCGGCGGCCACGACCCTCGGTTATCGGATGACGCAAGGCCGCCGGGTCGGTGCCGCCCGCATCGCGGTGGCCGCGCCGTTCACGACCTACCCGTCGTATCTGCGCCGCCTCTCCGGAATGCTCCGGCGGGCCAGGGACGCGGCGGTGGACATCATCCCCTACGACCTCGATTCCGCGGCAGCCGCGGATGAGCCGCTGCTCGACGTGCTGCCCACGCGCACGGACGCGACCGGTCTGGTGGTGATGGGGGTTCCGCTCGGGGGAGCAGCGCGGCGGGCGAGCAAGGCGGCGCGCATCCCGGTCGTCTATGTCGACGTGGTGCCGACGCGGTCCGACGTGGGCGGTCCGGTCGTCCTCGTCGACGACCGCGACGGCGGTGCGCAGATCGGCCGCCACCTCGCCGGGCTCGGGCATCGCCGTGTGCTCTTCGTCCATGAGCCGCAGCGCTCGCCGGCGTACGTGTCGGCCGGGATGCTCCGCATCGAGGGGCTGACGCAGCACCTGGGGGTGACCGACCTGGCGGTGGCGCATCCGTCCTCGGTCGACGGTCGCGTGATCGCCGCAGCCCGAGCCGCAGGAGCGACGGCGATCGTCGCGAATCACGACCAGTTCGCCGTCGCCGTCCTGTCCGCCCTGCGCTCCGGCGTCGACACCCCGCCACTGGCGGTCGTCGGCTACGACGACGGCGAGGTAGCCGAGGCGCTCGACCTCACCACCGTGCGCCAGCCGTTCGAGGAGAGCGGACGCACGGCCCTCGAGCTCGTCCTCGGACTGGTGTCGGGGGCGTCGACCGCGCGCGAAACCGTGCGACTCGCCCCGACGCTGATCGCGCGGTCTTCGACGCTCGGCGTCGGGTTCAACCCCGCGAGGCGGTGACGCGCTTCTTCTCCCGGATGTAGACCTCGCGACGCACCTTCGCCACGACGTCGCCCTCCCGGTCGGTGATGACCGTCTCGAACCACTCGAGCACCTTGGCGCCCCCGTGCGCCCGCTCCCGGATTTCTGCGGCCTTCTCTTTCGACACGTCGAACTCGGCCGTCAGCACTCCACGTCCCGGCTTGAGGAACTCGATCTCGCCTCGGGTGTCCCACACGACGTAGTCGCGTCCGAGCTGATGCATGACCAGCATGAAGAAGTAGGGATCGGTCATCGCCGACATCGATCCGCCGAATGCGGTCTTGACGTAGTTGCGGGTGAAGACGTTGACGTGGAGCTCGACGGTCGCGTGCGTCCAGTCCTCGCGGAAACGACGGACGCGGATCCCGCTGAAGAGGTTGGGGATCCACAGGCTCATGCCGATCGCGAGACGGCGGGGAGTGATGCGCATGAGGTCAGTGTGGAGCACCCGACCGAGTCCGACAAAGACGTCTGGAGGGTTGTCACAGTTGTTATAGTTCGCATAGAATAAGTAGAGATTCCACGAGAGGAGGCCCGGATGCTGATCCGCGTCGATCCCGACAGCCCTCGCGCACTGTATGACCAGGTGGCGGCTTCGGTGCGCTCCGACATCCTCGCCGGCGTGCTGGCGCCCGGCGATCGCCTTCCCGCGGCTCGCGACGTCGCCGAAGCGCTGGACATCAACCAGCACACCGTGCTGCACGCGTACCAGCAGCTGCGTGACGAGGGATTGGTGGACCTCCGCCGCGGCAGGGGAGCGGTCATCGCGGCCTCGGCCGCGCCCCTGGCCGACCTGGCGCACGACATCGACGACCTGGTGCGTCGCGCCGCAGCGCTCGGCGTCTCCGCCGACACGCTCGCCGGCATCGTCCGCGCTCACCGCGACGCCGGCACCGGTAGGCACCCGATCGAGAACCCCGAGGAGGATTCGCCATGACCGATCACGAAACCACCCACGACCTCACGCGCACACCGCCTCCACTGCTGCGACGCGCCCGGCTGGCCTTCTTCCTCGTCGCGGTGATCCTGCCGGTCGTCATCACGGCGATCGCCGTCGTGGTCCTGCTGACGTGGTTGCCCGCGCTGCCGCCGGAGGTCGCGACGCACTGGGGGCTGAACGGTGCCGACGGTTTCGGAGCTCCGGCCACGTACCTCTGGATCCTCCTCGGTGTCGGCCTCGGGCTGCCCGTGCTGATGGCCATCGTGACACTCGCCGCGGTCGGTGCGCACTGGGGCGGCGCTGCACGGCTGATGGGTGCGCTCGCCGCCGGCATGTCGTCCCTCGCCGCCGTCTTGAGCCTCGGTTCGCTCGCGATCCAGCGCGACCTCGCCGACCCGGCTGACGCTCCGGGGATCGGCGGCGTCATGGCCCTGGCCTTCGGGGCGCTCGCGGTGGTCGGTGCCATCGCGTGGGTCGTGCAGCCGCGAGTGCGAGCGGAACAGGGACGCACACTCGAGCCTCGGTACGCCGTGCACGTCGCGAAGGGGGAGCGCGTCGTGTGGGTCGCCACGACCACGATGCCGCGCGGGGCGCTCCTGCTCCTTTTCGTCGTGCTCTTCGGCCTCGTCGTGGTCGCCGCGTTCATGCTCGGCACCGGCGTCGAGGGCGGCTGGATCGTCGCGGTGGTCGCGCTCGTCGTGGGCTTCGCGGTGGCGGCGACCACGTCCTTCCGCATCAAGGTCACCCCCGAAGGCTTCTCCGCCCGCTCCCTGCTGGGGTGGCCGCGTGTTCGCATCCCTCTCGATGAGGTCGAGTCCGCCCGCGCCGTGGACATCTCGCCGTTCGGCGAGTTCGGTGGATGGGGATGGCGCATCGCCGTCGACGGTCGCACGGGCATCGTCATGCGACGTGGCGCGGCGATCGAGGTGTCCCGCCGCGGTCGACGGCCCTTCATCGCGACGATCGACGGTGCGGAAGAAGCTGCCGCACTGCTGCAGTCCTATGTCGACCGCTCGCGAACACCGGATTCCCCCTCGACCGACGACGGAAAGGCGACCTCATGAACGACCGGATCCTGCACGCGCGTCGCGTGCCCTGGGCTGCGGTGATCGTCTTCGTGGCGGTGTCCTTCGCCCTCGCCTGGCTCGTGGCGCTGCCACTGTGGCTGGGCGACGGTCTCGCCGAGCCGATGTCGGTCTTCCTGCTGCCGATCATGATGTTCACTCCTGCGATCGCCGCGCTGGTGGTGACGTTCCTGATGCGCGTCCCCGAGCCAGGGCGGCGCGCCCGCTTCCTCGGACTGTGGCCATTGCGCCCCGCGAAACGCGTGATCTGGCTCATGGTGGCTGGCTGGCTCGCGCCGCCGCTCCTGGTGGCACTGGGCATCCTGTTGTCCGCGGCTCTCGGCTTCGTGCAGCTCGACCTGACGTTCGCGGCCTTCGCCGCAGAGCTGGAGAAGGCCGTCCCGGCCGGTACGCCGCTTCCTCCCGTCCAGGTCATCGTGTTCGCGCAGCTGGCGATGATCCCGGTCGGCGGGCTGTTCAACAGTCTCTTCGCATTCGGAGAGGAGCTCGGGTGGCGGGGCTGGCTGCTGCCGGCACTGCGCCCGCTCGGGACCTGGCCTGCGCTGATCCTCAGTGGCGTGATCTGGGGCGTCTGGCACAGTCCGATCATCCTGCTCGGCTACAACTTCGGGCGCACTGACATCACCGGGGTGCTGTTCATGGTCGGCGGATGCGTGGCCTGGGGCATCCTGCTCGGCTGGCTGCGTCTGCGGTCGGCCTCCGTCTGGCCGGCCGTGATCGCGCACGGCTCGTTGAACGCGGCTGCGGGGATGGTCATGATCTTCGCCGCTGCGCAGCCGGACCTCGCTCTCGCAGGTCCCCTGGGGGTCGCCAGCTGGGTGGTGATCGCCGCGGTCGTGCTCGTGCTCGTGTCGACCGGCCAGTTCCGACGGCAGCCCGAGCTCGCTGACGCGCCCGGTCGTCTGCTCTCCACGCCGCGCCCTTGACGGAGGGCAGCGGCGGGGGTTGGCTGAGGCCATGGAATCCACCCCCGCCGCCTGGTCCGATGCCGACTCCTACCTCGCCGATCTGCTCGTCGGTCCCGACCCCGACCTGGAGTCGGCGCTCGCCGCCCAGCGTGACGCGGGCATGCCCGAGATCGAGGTCGCTCCGGTGGCAGGCAAGCTCCTGCATCTGCTGGCCCGGATCAGCGGCGCGCGCAGGGTGCTCGAGATCGGCACCCTCGGCGGGTACTCCACGATCTGGCTCGCCCGTGCCGTCGGCTCCGATGGACGCGTCGTGACGGTCGAGGCGGAGGCGGCCAACGCGGCGGTCGCACGCGCCAGCATCGACGCCGCGGGCGTCGGAGACCGCGTTGACATCCGGGTGGGCAGGGGAGCGGACGTGCTTCCGACCCTGGTCGGCGGATTCGACCTGGTGTTCATCGACGCCGACAAGGAGTCCAACACGATCTACCTCGACTGGGCGGCGAAGCTCGGTCATCCCGGCACCGTCATCGTTCTCGACAACATCGGGCGCGAGGGCGAGATCGTCCGTGACGACTCCGACGACCCCAAGGTCGTCGGCACGCGCGAAGGTCTGCGCATGCTGGGGGAGGACCCGCGCTTCGATGCCACGGCACTGCAGACCGTGGGAGCCAAGGGATGGGACGGCTTCGCGATCGCGGTCGTCGTCTGACGGGCGGGTCCTCGGAGCCGTCGGGAGGCCGGGCTAGACTGGGCGCGGATCGACGACGCTCCACACAACGTTTTCCCCCTGAGCAAGGAGCACATCAGTGGCACTGATCGAGGCTGTAGGCGCACGCGAGATTCTCGACTCGCGCGGAAACCCGACCGTCGAGGTGGAGGTCCTCCTCGACGACGGCATCGTGCAGCGGGCGGCCGTGCCGTCCGGTGCATCCACCGGCGCGTTCGAGGCGTACGAGCTCCGCGACGGCGACAAGAGCCGCTACGGCGGCAAGGGCGTGCTCAAGGCCGTCGAGGCCATCATCGACGAGCTCGGACCGGCGATCGAAGGCGTCGAGGCCAGCGAGCAGCGCATCGTCGACGAGATCCTCATCGAGGTCGACGGCACCGAGAACAAGAAGCGCGTCGGCGCCAACGCCATCCTCGGCGTGAGCCTCGCGGTCGCGAAGGCCGCGGCCGACTCGGCCGACCTTCCGCTGTTCCGCTACCTGGGCGGTCCGAACGCCCACGTGCTCCCCGTTCCGCTGTTCAACGTCATCAACGGTGGCGAGCATGCAGACAACGGCATCGACATGCAGGAGTTCTTCCTCGCGCCGATCGGTGCCGAGACATACTCCGAGGCACTGCGCTGGGGCGTGGAGACCTACCACGTGCTGCGCGCCGAGCTGAAGGCCGCGGGCTACGCGACCGGCCTCGGCGACGAGGGCGGCTTCGCCCCCGACCTGCCCAGCAACCGCGAGGGTCTCGACTTCCTGGTGAAGGCGATCGAGAAGGCCGGCTTCACGCCGGGCACCGACATCGCGCTCGGCCTCGACGTCGCCGCCACCGAGTTCTTCAAGGACGGCGTCTACCGCCTCGACAACAAGGACTGGGACGCCGCCGCTCTCACCGAGTACTACGTCGGACTCGTCAACGACTTCCCGATCGTCACGATCGAAGACGCTCTGGCAGAGGACGACTGGGACAACTGGAAGCACCTGACCGAGGCGCTCGGCTCGAAGGTGCAGCTGGTCGGCGACGACCTGTTCGTCACCAACCCGCAGCGTCTCGCCGACGGCATCAAGCGCGGTGTCGCTAACTCGCTGCTCGTGAAGGTCAACCAGATCGGCACGCTCACCGAGACGTTCGACGCGGTCAGCCTCGCACAGCGCTCGGGCTACACCGCGATGCTGTCGCACCGTTCGGGTGAGACCGAGGACACCACGATCGCCGACCTGGTCGTCGCGACCAACGCCGGTCAGATCAAGGCCGGCGCGCCCGCTCGCAGCGAGCGCGTCGCGAAGTACAACCAGCTGCTGCGCATCGAGGAGGAGCTGGGCGACGCCGCGGTCTTCGCCGGCCGTTCCGCGTTCCCGCGCTACCAGGCCTGAGCGCACACACGCACGCAGAGCCGCCCGCGGGCGGTGAACACCGCCGCTGATGCGGCACGACGAAGGAGGAGCCGTGGCACGACGACCGGCTCCTCCTTCGCCGTCTCCGGGAGCGCACACGCCGAAACCCGCGGCGAAAGGCAAGGGCAGGGCGACGCCGAAGGCCCGCGCGGCGGCGCCGTCGACCGCGCGCGCGGCGGCGGGGAACCGAGGCGGAGCCCCCCGCGTCGATGTGCGCGAGTGGGCTTCCGGCATCCGCCTCTCCGCCTTCTCCGTCATCATGCTCTCGCTGGTGGTGCTCGGTGCGTGGGTGCTGGTGCCGACGCTCGGGACCTTCATCGACCAGCGCCAGAAGATCGCAGCCCTCGAGGCCTCCGTGCAGGTGAGCGAAGATCAGATCGCGGCGCTCGAAGCCGAACGCGAGCGCTGGAACGACCCCGCGTACATCACGACGCAGGCCCGCGAGCGCCTCTATTACGTGAAACCAGGCGAGGTCGTCTACCTGATCGACAACGACCTCGATCCTGCTGCACTCCCGCGGGAGCAGGAGCCGGTGAGCGACACGCTCGTCGAGAAGCCGACGGACTGGATGCCGCAGCTGCTGCGCACCCTCGTGTCGTCCGGGCTCAGCGACACCGCCGCCGTCACTCGCTGAGCATCCGCTCCGAGCATCTTCCCCGCAGCCTCCCCTACGCTGGTGGGGTGACCACGCCGCCCTTCCCCGCCCCCACGCCCGCCGAACTCGCCGTCGTATCGGCCCAGCTCGGCCGTTCCGCCCGGGGCGTGGTGGGTATCGCGGCCCGTTGCGTCTGCGGCAACCCGACGGTGGTCGCCACGACGCCGCGCCTGCCGGACGGCACACCGTTCCCCACGTTCTACTACCTCACGCACCCCGCGGCGACGGCGGCGATGTCGACGCTGGAAGCCACCCAGGTGATGCCCGAGCTCGCCGCACTCATCGCCGAGGACGAGGACATGGCTGCGGCTTATCTCGCAGCCCACGAGGCCTACCTGGCGGATCGGGCCGAGTTCGGCGAGGTCCCCGAGATCGACGGCATCTCCGCGGGTGGCATGCCCACGCGCGTCAAGTGCCTGCACGCCCTGGCCGGGCATGCCCTGGCCGCCGGTCCTGGAGTGAACCCGATCGGCGACGCGGCGCTCGCGCGTTCCTCCTGGTCGCCCGCCGTCTGCCGCTGCGAAGACCCCGGCGCTGCCACCCGTGACGCGGCGGCCTCCACGGCATGACCGTGCGCCGGACGCTGCGCAGCGCTGCCGCCATCGTGGTGGTCGCAGCGTCCGTGCTGCTCATCGGGGCCACGGCCACTCCGCCACCGGTCCCGGACGACCCAGCCGACCCGGTCCGGGCCTCGGAGTACTGGCTCGACGGCGCGCGTATCCGCGAAGCCTGGCAGACCACACGTGGCGAGGGCGTGACGATCGCCGTGATCGACACGGGTATCGCCAAGGTGCCCTCCGTCTTCGGCGACGCCGTGGTCGGCGGAACCGACGTATCGGGAACCGGAACGCCGGATGGCCGCACCCCTCTGGGTGCCGTCGACGGCAATCACGGATCCTGGGTGGCGTCGCTCGCGGCCGGACGAGGCGCTCCCGACGGCACTGGGATGATCGGCGTCGCTCCGGAGGCGAACCTGCTCTCGATCTCCGTCGGATTCGGCGCCGCCGCGGCCGTGCCGTTCACGGAGCAGGTCGCGAAGGGCATGAAGTGGGCTGTCGACAACGGCGCCGACATCATCAACCTCTCCTTCACCACGAACACGCTCGATTGGGATGAGAGCTGGGATGAGGCATTCCTCTACGCGTTCCAGCACGACGTCGTGGTGGTCGTCGCGGCGGGGAACAGGGGAAGCGGCACGAACATCATCGGTGCTCCCGCGACCATCCCCGGGGTGCTGACGGTCGGCGGCGTCGACCAGACCGGCACGGCCAGCATCGAGGCCTCGACACAGGGCATCACGATCGGCATCTCCGCGCCCAGCGAAGGACTCATCGGAGTCTCCGCCGACGGGACCGTCACGCCGTGGCGCGGCACGAGCGGCGCAGCCCCGATCGTCGCAGGGGTCGCTGCCCTGATCCGCTCGGCGCACCCCGAGATCAAGGCGATCGACGTGATCAACCGCATCATCAAGACCGCCATCCCCGTCCCCGACGCGGTCAAACCGCAGGACCCGCTGTACGGGTATGGGCTGGTCGACGCCGCTGCGGCGATCTCCGCGAACCTTCCGGCGGTGAGCGAGAACCCGATGGGGGATCTCGCCGAGTGGATCCGCGTCTTCCGCCGTGCATAGACGGAGCCCGAGACGGCCGCGCCCGTCACGCCGGTAGACATCCCGCCTCTGCCGGCGGCCGACGCACCCACCGATCCCGGCTCACCGCTGCTTCCCAGCGCGGATTCATTGCGCTACGGTACCCTGCCGCTCATTGCGCTCACAGTCCCTGGTATCCTGATAGCGCTTGGCGTCACCGCTGCTGCCCGGCGCATCCGATCGGCGCGCATTTCCGTACGCCACACCCCCGACTCCGAGGAGTAGTTCTTCTGTGCCTCAGAACAGCACTGTGCCCAAGATCCTGATCGTCGGCGGAGGGTACGCGGGTTTCTACACCGCGTGGAAGCTCGAGAAGCACCTGCGCAAGGGCGAAGCCGACGTGACCATGGTCGACCCGCTGCCGTACATGACGTACCAGCCGTTCCTCCCCGAGGTCGCCGCGGGCTCCATCGAGGCCCGTCACTCGGTGGTCGCGCACCGCCGTCACCTCAAGCGCACCAACGTGCTCACCGCCAAGGTGACCAACATCAACCACGCCCAGAAGGTCGCGACCATCACGCCGCCGCTGGGAGAGCCGTACGAGTTCGCATACGACCAGATCGTCGTCACGGCGGGCGCCGTCTCGCGCACCTTCCCGATCCCCGGCATCGCCGACAACGCGATCGGACTGAAGACGATCGAAGAGGCCGTCGCGATCCGCGACAAGGTCATGTCGAACTTCGACAAGGCCGCCTCGCTCCCCGCCGGTCCCGAGCGCGACCGTCTGTTGACCGTCGTGGTCGTCGGTGGTGGCTTCGCCGGCATCGAGGTGTTCGCCGAACTCCGTTCGCTGGCGTCCGCGCTGGTCGGCAAGTACCCGCAGATCAGCTTCGAGGACACGCACTTCCACCTCATCGAGGCGATGGGCCGCATCATGCCCGAGGTCTCGCTGCAGACGAGCGAGTGGGTGCTCAAGGACCTGGCCAAGCGCGGCGCGAACGTGCACCTCGACACGCAGCTCACCAGTGCGGTCGACGGTAACGTCGAGCTCTCCACCGGCGAGGTCATCCCGACCGACGTCATCGTGTGGACAGCCGGCGTCATGGCCAACCCGACCGTCGTGCGCGGCGGAGATCTGCCGGTCGAGGAGCGCGGTCGCATCCAGACCCGCGCCGATCTGCGCGTCGGCACACCCGAGGCCTTCGTCGAGGGTGCATGGGCAGCCGGAGACGTCTCCGCTGTCCCCGATCTCTCGGGTGGTGGCGTCGGAGGCTTCTGCGTGCCGAACGCCCAGCACGCGGTCCGCCAGGCGAAGCTCCTCGCGAAGAACCTCGTGGCCGTGCTCCGGGGCGAGAAGCCCAAGGACTACTTCCACAAGAACCTCGGCGCTGTCGCAGGTCTCGGCCTGTACAACGGCGTCTTCCAGTCCGGCAAGATCGCGCTCAAGGGCTTCATCGCCTGGCTCGCGCACCGCGGTTACCACGGTCTCGCGATGCCGACGTGGGAGCGCAAGTGGCGCGTGCTGTGGGGCTGGTGGAACAACCTCTGGCTCGGCCGCGATCTCGTGAACCTCGAGACGGTGCAGAACCCGCGCTACGTCTTCGAGGAGTTCGCCGCGCGTCCGCGCCCGGCCGCTCCCGCTGCGCCCGTGGCTGATGCTCCGGCGAAGGCCGCCCCGGCGGAGAAGGCCGCCCCGGCGGAGAAGGCCGCTCCGGCGGAGAAGGCCGCTCCGGCGGAAAAGAAGCCCGCCGCGAAGAAGCCTGCTGCCAAGAAGCCGGCTGCGAAGAAGCCCGTCGCGGAGAAGACTCCCGAGACGGCGGAAGCAGCGGCGAAGTAACACCTTCCGCACGACGACGATCGGCCCCGAGCGCACTGCGCCGGGGTCGATCGTCGTCGTGGCGGGTCGTTCCGAGGCGACGCATAGGTGCGGTCGGTATCGTCTCGCGGGCAAGGGGAGTACTCCCGAATGCGGCGAAGTCGTCATTACGAGCACGAGATCGTGCTCCGGCCCGCCGGCCCGTGAGGGTGGAGGAGACCTTGGCACCCGCATCGCGGGCTGCTGAGTGAACCCTGCCGTCGTCCCGACGTCGTGGATCCCCGGTGGTCCGCACCACGAAAGGGACCACTCATGGGAAAGCTCTCCCGATTGATCGGAATGGCCTCCGAAGCGCTGGAGAAGAATGCCTCCTCAGGGCGCAACGGCCACTCGGCCGGCGGATCGCGCTCGCACGACGAATCCCGGTCGACGGATTGGAGCGGGATGCTGCGCGGCGCCGTCGACGCCGTGCGCGGGCAGGGGGATGCCGGACGGACTTCGCTGCCCGGTCCCGCAGCCGGTGCCCCGTACACGCCGCCGGCTGCCGGTGACCCGTACACGCCGCCCGCGGCTGGTGCCTCGCGCGCGTCGCAGTCCGTGACCGATGCCGATCGGGCGGCCATCGCCCGCTACGACTACCTTCTGCAGACGGCCGATCCGCAGCGTGTCGAGCAGATCCACCGCGAGGCGTTCGCGCGACTTTCGCCGGAGCAGCGTGCGCTCGTCGAGGCTCGAATGCGACAGGAACTTGCGCCAGGAGAGCGCCCGCGCTCCTCATCAGCCGACGACCTCGCCAGAGCGGCGGGTCGTGCAGAGGCCATGAACCCCGGACGGATGCGCGGACTGCTCTCGCGCGTGCGGGGCGCAGGCGTCGGTGGCGCTGCCGTCGCCGCAGGGGGCGCGGCCGTCGGTCTTCTCGGCGTCGTGGCCGGAGGTGCGGTGGTCAGCACCGTGGCCGGGCCTCTGTTGGAGCAGGCGGCGAACATCGGCGTCGACTTCGGAGCGCTCGCAGAGGGCGTCGACATCGAGTCGCTCGCCGGCGGCGCAGGCGAGCTGCTGGGGGCCGCCGGCGAGACGGTATCCGGGGTCGGAGAGGCAGCGAGTGGATGGGGCGAGCAGCTCGGCGATCTCGGCCTCCCCGGCATCGGCGACATCTTCGGGCGCTGACCCCGCATGGTTCCCACTGCTGCCGCCGAACACGGCTTCACCGGCCTCACCGGATTCGCCGCCGACGTCCTCACAGCCCTCGGAGACGTCGGCGTCGGCGTGCTCGTCTTTCTCGAGGTGCTCGTGCCGCCGATCCCGAGCGAGGTCATCCTGCCATTTGCGGGATACCTGAGCCAGAGCGGCTCCCTGAATCTCGGGTGGCTGATCTTCTGGAGCACCTTGGCGTCGTGGCTGGGGGCGCTGCTGCTGTACTGGCTCGGTGCGGCGATCGGCATGGACCGGGCGGTGCGGATGCTCGCTGCCACGAAACTGGTGAGTCGCTCCGACCTCGAACGTGGATCCGAGTGGTTCGTGCGCAGTGGCGGCTGGACCGTCCTGGTCGGACGGATGGTTCCCGGTGTCCGCAGCCTCATCTCGATCCCCGCCGGCGCGTCGCGGATGAACCTCGTGACCTTCAGCGTCTACACGATCATCGGGAGCGGACTGTGGAACGCTCTTCTCCTCGGGGTCGGAGCGGCGTTGGGCACCCAGCACGAGCAGCTGGAGCAGTACCTCGGCTATCTCGACTACGCCGTCTACTCCGCCATCGCGATAGCTCTCGTCGTCCTGATCGTGCGCCGGATACGGGAGGCAGCGGGTGAGCGGAAGGCGGTCGCGCAGGGGGAGGACTGAGCGTCGGCGGTGCCCCCGCTGGGACTCGAACCCAGACTGAAGCGATTTTAAGTCGCCTGCCTCTGCCATTGGGCTACGGGGGCCTCCCGGTCAGCCTATCGCCGCGCTCGACTGCGACGCCGTGCCGTCAGGGGTGAACCGGAGTCCGCGAGGCCTTAGGGTGGGGGAGTGCTCGACCTCATCGATGAACTGAGCCCCGTCCACGGTGCCTCCGCGGTCGCCCCTGAGTGGGAGGACCCGGCCCGTTACTGGCCGCGCCTGTCCGCGGCGACAGGACACCTCCCGGCACCGGTGGCGATGATCGACCGCGAGGCGCTCCGCTACAACGCGATGGACCTTCTGGTGCGGGCCGGTGGACTCCCGATCCGCGTCGCCTCGAAGTCCGTGCGGGTGCGCTCCGTGCTCGACGCCGTGCTGAAGCTGCCGGGGTTCCGCGGCATCCTCGCCTTCACGCTCGAAGAGGCGCTCTGGCTCGCCGAGACCCACGACGACATCATGCTGGGCTACCCGACCGTGGACCGCGCGGGACTGGCGCGGCTCTTCGCCGACGAGCAGGCCGCGCGGCGTATCACGCTGATGGTCGACGACCTCGTGCACCTCGATCTGATCGACAGCGTCGCGGGTCCCCGGTCGCGCCCCGAGCTCCGCGTCGCCATCGACGTGGATGCCTCCTGGCGGTCCTCGATCCTCGGCCACATCGGAGTGCGCCGCTCTGCTCTGTTCAGCGCGGGCGAGGTCGCCGCCTTCGCCCGAAAGGTGGTCGCCCGCCCCGGGTTCCGCCTCGTCGGATTGCAGATGTACGACGCGCAGATCGCCGGTCAGGGCGACGACGCCGGTCCCGATGCGCCGCTCATCCGCATGGTGCAGGCGCGCTCGCGCAACGAGCTGCGTGAGCGTCGAGCCGAGATCGTCGCCGCAGTCGGGTCCGTGGCACCCCTGGAGATCCTCAACGGCGGGGGAACGGGCTCGCTCGAGTTCACGGGCAGCGACGAGTCCCTCACCGAGGCGAGCGCGGGCAGCGGGCTGCTCGGCGGACACCTCTTCGACGGCTACCGGTCGTTCCGTCCCGCGCCCGCCTCCGCATTCGCGTTCGATGTGGTGCGCCGCCCCGCCGCCGACATCGCTACGGTGCTCGGAGGCGGGTGGATCGCCTCCGGCCCCGCTGTGGCTTCCCGGCAGCCGCGTGCTGTGTGGCCCGAGGGGCTCCACACCCTCTCCCGCGAAGCCGCCGGTGAGGTGCAGACGCCGCTGCAGGGGCCGGCGGCCGCGTCGCTCGGCGTGGGAGACCGTGTCTGGTTCCGCCATGCCAAGAGCGGTGAACCGGCAGAGCGCATCGAGAGCTATCACCTGATCTCGGGCGACGAGATCGTCGACGAGCTGCCGACATACCGCGGCGAGGGAAAGGCCTTCCTGTGACGAGAATCGGCGGCACCTGGCAGAACTGGGGTCGCTCGGCATCCGTGCGTCCGGTGCGCGTGGAGCGGCCGCGCAGCCCGGAGGGCGTCCAGCGCGCGGTGATCGCCGCGGTCAAGCACGGACTGCCCGTGAAGGCGGTGGGGGCCGGTCACAGCTTCACCGGCATCGCCATCGCTCCTGGTGTGCTGCTCGAGCTCGACGACCTGCAGGGCCTCGTCTCCGCCGACGCCGAGACCGGCCGGGTGACTCTGCTCGCCGGAACGCGGCTGCACCGCATCCCCGGGCTCCTGGCGCCGCACGGGCTCGCGATGGAGAACCTCGGCGACATCGATCGCCAGTCCATCGCCGGAGCGATCTCCACAGGCACCCACGGCACGGGGGCCGGATACGGCGGCCTCGCCACCCAGGTCGTCGGCGTCACGATGGTCACGGCCGCTGGCGAGTTCCTGCGGATCGACGAGGAGCACGAGAGCGAGCTCCTGCCTGCGGTGGCACTGGGACTCGGCGCCCTCGGCATCATCGTCGAGGTGACGCTGCAATGCGTACCCGCGTTCGTGATGCACGCCATCGACGAGCCGGTCGCCCTGGACGAAGTGCTCGCCACCCTCGACGAGCGCGTCGCCTCATCCGACCACTTCGAGTTCTACTGGTTCCCGCACACCGACGTCGCCCTGACGAAGCGCCAGGCGCGTCTCCCGGAAGCGACGGTCCGCAAGCCGCTCCCTGTGGTCGGGCGATGGATCGACGAGACGGTGCTCTCGAACGGCGTCTACCGCGTCGTGTGCGCAGCCGGCCAGGTCGTCCCGGCGATCACGCCATCGTTCAGCCGGCTCGCGGTCAAGCTCACCGGCGATCGCGAGTACACCGAGCTGTCGCACCGCGTGCTCATCCAGAGCCGGACCGTGCGCTTCCGGGAGATGGAGTATGCGATCCCGGCCGAGAACGTCGTGGCGGCGTTCCAGGCAGTCAGGGCTCTCATCGACCGGCGCGGGTGGCGGATCGAGTTCCCGATCGAAGTGCGTTTCGCCGCAGCCGACGATCGCTGGCTCTCCACCGCTCACGGGCGCGACAGTGCGTACATCGCCGTGCATCGATACTGGCGAGCCGACCCCACGGAGTACTTCGGAGCGGTGGAGGAGATCATGCACGGGTTCGGCGGACGTCCGCACTGGGGCAAGCTCCACACGCTGACCGCGGAGACGCTCCGGGAGCGGTATCCGCGCTTCGACGACTTCATCGCACTGCGCGACCGGCTCGACCCGGAACGTCGGTTCGGCAACCGCTATCTCGAACGGGTGCTCGGCAGCTGAACCGACGGCGGCGGACGCCGCGTACGCCCAGTCCACGTGCAGGCTGCGCGTCTAGGATGAGAGAAACACGAGGAAGGGTGGGCCTCTGATGGAATGGCTCGTGCCGGTACTGATCGTTGTCGGAGTGATCCTGCTCGTCGGCATCTATCTGTGGGCCACGTACAACTCGCTGGTGCAGCTGAATGTGCGCGTCGACGAGGCGTGGAGCGGCATCACCGTGCAGCTCAAGCGACGAGCCGACCTCATCCCCAACCTCATCGAGACGGTGAAGGGCTACGCCTCGCACGAGAAGGCGGTCTTCGAGAACGTCACCCGTGCGCGTGCCGAGACGCTGTCGGCGGGAGGGCCCGGAGAAGCCGGTATCGCCGAGGGGCACCTGCAGCAGGCTCTGCGCAGCCTGTTCGCGGTCGCTGAGGCGTATCCGCAGCTGCAGGCGAGCACCAACTTCCTCCAGGTGCAGCAGGCCCTGGTCGACACCGAGGACAAGATCCAGGCGGCGCGCCGGTTCTACAACGGCGGCGTGCGCGAGCTCAACACCAAGATCAAGGTCTTCCCCAACAACCTGTTCGCCAAGGGGCTGGGGTTCACCGAGCGCGAGTTCTTCGAGGTCGCCGACAGCAGCGCCATCTCGGAGCCTCCGCGCGTGCAGTTCTGACGCGTGCACTTCTGACGCACGGTTCGGCGACGGCGTTCGTCACCACGGTGAGAGCACGAGGTCGTCGGCGGTGAAGGACACGTCGCCGCGAAGCGTCCAGGAGTCCGTGCGGTACGTCGTCGTCAGTCCGGCGCCGTCTGCGCCGGTCCCCGTCACGGTGACGACCAGCACCCCGCCGTCCGCGGTGAAGCCTGCCGGGGTGAGAGTGACGGCGGGAGCCTCCTCGACCCGGTAGCGGAACCCGTCGACATCACGGAACTCCGTTCCCCAGGGGATGCGCAGTCCGCAACCGTCCGGCGTGTCGGTCCCGGGGACGGTGCACGCTTCGACGATGTCGTCCACGTGGTCTTGGGCGACCGCCGTCGCCTCCGGGCGCAGCGTGGCATCGACCACGGTCGTGACCTCGACGGCAGGCATGACCGTCACAGCGCTCTCGCCTTCGAGCAGCGTCGCCGGCATCGCAGAGACCGTGTACAGCGCGGGGAGGAGAGCGACCGCTTCGCCCGTGGGGACAGCGGTGGTGCCGATCGCGACGGAAGCACCGATGGTCGAGTCGAGGGTCACCCTGCCGAGCCCCGAGGAGTCGACACGCCAGCGGCCGTCGACCATGTCGAGCGCGAGCACTGCGTCGTGGGCATCTCCATCGAGCTCGAACGACACCTCCACCGCCGCCGACGTGCTGCCGTTGCTGTGTCGCACGCGCGTGACCTCGGCGTCTCGCACCAGCGCGCTCGCGGCGTCGAAGGCGTCGAGTGCGGCCTCCGTGACCACGATCCCGGTGGCCCGCACGGTATCGGCATCGCCGGACTCCAGGGCTTGCAGGTACTCGAGTGCCGCTTCCTCCGGGGTGGTCGACCGCGCGGAGGATTGCCAGTTCCACACCCCTGCGGCGAGGAGGACGACGACGACCGCGGCGCCGCTGATCACCCAGCGCCGCCGCACTCTGCTCCGGCGGGACTCCTTGTTCATGCGGGACTCTCTCGGGGATGCAGATGGCGGCGCACGGCCGGACCTGTTCCCGTGCCCGCGGCCAGGGCGGTGTGAAGCGCCGCCGTGGCGTCACCCCAACCGGACACCGAGATGTGCTCCAGGCCCTGCCAGGCGGCGGCGAGTGCGAGTTCCCGGGCGATCGGCTCCGCGTCGCCGGGACGCGCCTGCGGCTCCCACCACGCGGATTGCACCTGCAGAGTCGATGTGGTCCGATCGGCCTTGAGGTCCACCCGTGCGACGATGCGGTCGCCGACGAGCACAGGCAGGGAGTAGTAGCCGAATCGCCGCTTCTCGGCCGGCACGTAGATCTCGATGCGATAGTCGAGGTCGAATGCACGGAGGGCCCGGTCCCGGAACCACACCACAGGGTCGAACGGCGTCAGGATCGCCGCCGTATCCACTCTGCGCGGCAGCACCGCATCCTGATGCCGCCAGGCGGGGAGCGGGCGCCCGCCACGTTCCCAACCCCGCACCTTCACCGGGATCAGCTCGCCCGAATCCACGAGCTGGGCGATCGAGCGGGCGACTGCGGCGCGGTCGCGAATGCGGTAGTAGTCGGCGAGATCCGACTGTGTGGCGACGCCACTCGATCGCGCCGCGCGCCGGCTCAGCTCGAGGATGGCCTCGGCGCGGGACACCTCCCGTGAGCGGATGGTGTCGGGAATGACATGCTCCGCCAGCGCGTACGTGCGCTCGAATCCGCGACGCCCGCTGATCGCGACGTCACCGGTGCGCCACAGGTGCTCGAGCGCGAGTTTCACATCGTCCCAGTCCCACCAGGTGCCGCGCTCCCGCGGTGCGTCTTCGCGGAGGTCGGCCGGTCGCAGCGGGCCGCGCGCACGCAGCTCGTCCGTCACCCACTGCACGGTGCGGGCGTTGCTGCTCATCCACGAGTCCTCGCCCGCCCAGCGTCGGCGGAAGTCGTCCATGCGGAAGCGCCACAACGGCCAGTCCTCGACAGGGATGAAAGTGGCCTCGTGGGCGAGGTACTCGACGTAGTGCGTCGTGCGGGAGAGGAAGATGCGGTCGAGCAGCGCGGGGTCGTACGCGCCGAGCCGTGAGAACAGCGGGAGGTAGTGCGATCGCGCGAACACGTTCACGGAGTCGATCTGCAGGACTCCGAGCCGGTCCATGACCCGGTGCACGTGCCGCCCCGCGACCGTCGCCGGTCGTGCTCGGGTGAATCCCTGAGCGGCCAGCGCGATGCGACGTGCCTGGGTCGAGCTGAGGGTGTCTGTCACCTCGCCAGGGTAGCGCCGCGCGCCGACATCGCTCCGCGCTCGGAAAGATGCGTTCGAGGGCATACGGCATGACCTTAGACTTGGGCGATGAGCGACGACCAGCGACCCCGGCTGCGTGATCTCTTCCGTCCGCGCCCGGTCTCCACCGACCGCACCGTGACGACCGAGGCCGACGAGACCGTGCCCCTGCCGTTGCGGATCACCGCGAGCTACGCCTGGCGGCTGCTGATCATCGCCGCTGCGATCGGCGTCTTCATCTGGCTCGTGATGCTGCTCAAGCTCCTGGTCATCCCCCTCATGGTCGGCATCCTCATCACGGCGCTGCTGTGGCCCGCGTTCTCGTGGATGCTGCGACGCGGCCTCCCGCGATGGCTGGCGATCGCCATCTCGCTCATCGGGACGGCCGCCATCGTGACCGGGCTGATGTGGCTCGTCGTCTGGCAGGTGCGCGCACAGCTTCCCGACGTGCAGGAGCGGTCGACCGAGGCGTTCGATCAGTTCCAGGTGTGGCTGCACGACGGGCCGCTGAATCTCTCGGACACCCAGATCGCCGACTACCTCCAGCAGGGTCTCGACCTCATCAGCGAACAGGCACAGGTGCTCTGGACGGGCGCACTCGCGATCGGCACCACCGTCGGTCACGTCGCCACGGGCGCCCTGCTCGCACTCTTCATCCTCATCTGCCTGCTGGCCGATGGAGCCGGGATCTGGCGCTGGACCCTCAAGATCTTCCCGCGTCGCGCCCGTCCGGCCGTCGACGGCGCCGCCCGCAACGGTTGGACGACGATCGTCAACTACGCGCGCACGCAGCTTTTCGTGGCCACCATCGATGCGATCGGCATCGGCCTCGGCGCCTTCCTGCTGCAGGTTCCGCTCGCGCTCCCTGTGGCGGTTCTCGTGTTCCTGGGCTCCTTCATCCCGATCGTCGGTGCCGTGGTGACCGGCGCGGTCGCCGTCTTCCTCGCCCTCGTCTACAACGGGCCGTGGATCGCTCTGTGGATGCTCGTCGTGGTGCTGGCGGTCCAGCAGATCGAGGGACACATCCTGCAGCCGATCATGATGGGTTCCGCGGTCAAGGTGCACCCGCTCGCCGTCGTGCTCGTCGTGGCCGGAGGAGCGATGATCGCCGGAATCCCCGGCGCCCTGTTCGCGGTCCCGTTGGCGGCGTTCGTCAACGTCGCCGCCGTGACCATCAGCTCGGGTTCCTGGCGCACCGGCGTCGGACCGAGCGGAGATCTGATCTGGAGCACAGTTCCGCGCGAGCGGAGACGGAGGAATCGATGAGCGCAGTCCCCAGCCTGACCGAGTTCGAGCACGCCGCTCAGAGTCTGGCTGAGGTGATCTCGCACACGCCATCGCTGCCGTCGCGGGCCCTCTCCGACATCCTCGGGGCACCCGTCCTGCTCAAGATGGAGAATCTCCAGCGCACGGGCTCGTTCAAGATCCGCGGGGCGGCCTACCGGCTGTCCAAGCTGAGCGCCGAGGAGCGCGCCAGGGGAGTGGTCGCGGCCTCCGCCGGCAACCATGCCCAGGGGGTTGCCCTCGCCGCCCAAGCGCTCGGGATCCCCGCGACGATCTTCATGCCCCTGGGTGTGCCGGTGCCGAAGCTGCTCGCCACTCGCGGCTACGGAGCGGAAGTGGTGCTGGAGGGGGAGACGGTGGCGACATCGCTGCGTCTCGCCGCCGAGTTCTCCGAGCGCACCGGCGCGGTGCTGATCCACCCGTTCGATCACCGCGACGTCGTGATCGGGCAGGGCACGCTCGGGCTCGAGCTCCTGGAGGATGCGCCCGAGGTCGACACCGTCGTGCTCGGCATCGGCGGTGGAGGTCTCATCGCCGGGGTCGCCGCAGCTGTCAAGGCCCGTGCCGCCGAGCTCGGACGCTCGGTCAGGATCATCGGCGTGCAGGCGGAGAACGCCGCCGCCGTGCCGCCATCGCTCGAGGCGGGAGAGCCCGTCGACATCGTGACGAGGCCGACCATCGCCGACGGCATCCTGGTCGCGCGCCCCGGTGCGATCCCGTTCGACATCATCAAGGACCTCGTCGACGAGGTGGTCACGGTCTCCGACGATGATCTGGCGCGAGCCATCCTCATCCTCCTCGAGCAGGCGAAGGTCGTGGTCGAGCCCGCGGGCGCCGCGGGCGTCGCAGCCATCCTCGCCGGCAAGGTCACCGCGACGGGGACCACCATGGCCGTGCTGTCAGGTGGGAACATCGACCCGCTCCTGCTGCAGCGGGTCGTCTCGCACGGACTCGCCGCGTCCGGTCGATACCTCACGATCCGCATCCCGCTGCCCGACCGGCCCGGCCAGCTCGCCCGCGTGTCCGAGCTGATCGCGGAGGCCGGAGCGAACGTGATCGAGGCCATGCACACACGTCACGGACACGGGCTGCAGATCAGCGAGGTGATCCTCGAACTCAGCGTCGAGACCCGCGGTCCCGAGCACTCCGAGCACACGCTCGACACTCTGCGTCTGGCCGGCTTCGAGCCGATCCTCGTCCCGGATTGAGCACGACCGATCGCGCATACGGAAGCGCCCCCTCGTCCGAGCGGAGGAGGGGGCGCTTCCGTATGGCGTCTCAGCCGGTGTAGGTCTCGACGTTCACGATCTCGACGCTGATGTCGCGACCGTTGGGAGCCTCGTAGGACGACTTCTCGCCGACCTTGAGGCCGAGGATGGCCTGGCCGAGGGGGCTGGCCTCGCTGTACACGTCGAGGTCGCTGCCTGCGGCGATCTCGCGGCTGCCGAGGAGGAAGACCTCTTCGCCGCCGGCGACGAGGGCCGTGACGACGGTTCCGGGCTCGACGATCCCGCGGCTGGCGGGAGCCTCGCCCACCTTGGCGGTCTTGAGCAGACCCTCCAGAGTGCGGATGCGGGCCTCCTGCTTGCCCTGCTCGTCCTTCGCGGCGTGGTACCCGCCGTTCTCCTTGAGGTCGCCCTCTTCGCGGGCCGCCTCGATGCGCTTGGCGATCTCGTCGCGGCCGACAGTGGACAGGTGCTCCAGCTCGGCGACGAGCCGGTCGTACGCTTCCTGCGTGAGGAAGGGAACCTGAGCATCGGTGGACATGACGAAGCTCCTTCTTTCGGGATCCCTCCGGCATGCTGCGGGGGATATGCCAAGACGCCCCGGCACGGTGCCGGGGCGTCGTCTGTCTGGCACGAGTCTAGGCGACCCAGCAGGCGTTCACCAAACCTGTCGTGGCTTCCGCGACGGTCGGGATGGTGACCGAACGCGCCTGCGAGTGGCTGTCTCCTGCCTCGATCTCGACGATCTTCCAGCCGACGACGCCGAACTCCTCGTCCAGCGCTTCGACGGCGCACACGACGTTCTTGCCCTGCACTCCGGTGACCTGGAAGGTGATGTTCACCGAGTGCTCGTCGACGAGTTCGAAGCCCAGATCGTCGGCGTCGACGGACGCCATCGACTGAGCGACGGTCATCCAGCCGAACGCGCCGAGCAGGATCACGGCGACCGCGCCGCCGACGATCCAGGGCGTGCGCCGCCGTCGGGTTCGGCCATAGCGTTCGTCGAGGTCTCGTGCGGTCGTCACAGGGGAGTCTTCCGGTCGTTAGGCTGGTGTTACCAGGTTATGCGACCTGCGTACGAAAGGCCGATTCATGTTCTCTCTGTCCGAGACCCCGATGCCGACGCCGAGCATGACCGTCGATCCGGTGTCGGTCACCCCGGGGTTCGTGGGCTTCGCCGCGATCGTCGTGGTCGTGATCGCGGTCATCCTCTTGATCTGGGACATGAACCGTCGCATCCGCCGTGTCCGCTACCGCGAAGAGGTGCGCGACGAGCTGGATGCCGAAGAGGCGGCGCGTCACGCCGACGGCAAGGCCGCCCCCGGTGCGGAGCCGTCGACCTCGGACCGGCCCGACGCTCCCGAAGACGACTCGCCCACGCGCTGACCGTGCGTCACGGCGCACCCAGCGAGGGAGAAAGCGGCGCCAGCGCGATCAGCAGGCACGCCGTCCAGTGGCACAGGAACGCGAGAACCGTGCACACGTGGAAGATCTCGTGGAACCCGAAATGGCCCGGCCAGGGGTTCGGCTTCTTGAGCGCGTAGACGATCGCGCCGCCCGTGTAGAGCAGACCGCCGACGATCACCAGCACCATCATCGCGGCGTTCGCGTTCATCAGATCGACGATGTACATCACGGCGGCCCAGCCCAGCAGCAGGTAGAGGGCCACGTAGAGCCAACGCGGCGCATTGATCCAGAAGACGCGGAAGAGGATGCCGACGAGGGTGCCGCCCCACACCAGGCAGAGCAGCAGGATGCCCTTCTGCGGTGGCAGCGCCAGCACGGCCAGAGGCGTATAGGTACCGGCGATGAGCAGCAGGATGTTGGCGTGGTCGATGCGCTTGAGCATCACCTTCACCTTCGGACTCCAGTCGATGCGGTGGTAGAGCGCGGAGTTGCCGAAGAGGAGCAGCGACGTGAGCATGAACACAGCGGAGGCCCACTTCGCCGCGGCTCCCTCGGCCACGACGATCAGGACGATTCCGGCGACCACGGCGACCGGGAAGGTGCCGGCGTGGATCCACCCTCGCCAGGTCGGTTTCACGTCGGTGGCCGCATCCGCGGCGGCTGCGTCCAGAAGGGGCAGCTGAGGGACGTCGGGACCGGAGTGCTCGGGAGTGCTCACGTGCTCACTCTAGGCGGCCCCGCATACCGCTCACGGCACATATATCCAGCGTTCCCACACGGTGCGGACGGCCGCGGCACGGTAGCGTAGGTGGGTGATTCCACGCGAGAGCCCGGTGCGCGGGCCGCTGTACCGGCTCTACACGAGTCGGCTGCGTCGTCACCTCGATCCGGCTCGTGTGCCGCACCACGTCGCGATGATGATCGACGGCAATCGCCGTTGGGCCCGTCAGCTCGGGTTGGACACGCCCGCGGAGGGACACCGGGCGGGTGCGGCGAAGATGCGCGAGTTCCTGGAGTGGTGCGACGAGCTCGGTGTGCGGGTCGTCTCGCTCTACCTCCTCTCGAGCGACAATCTGAGGAAGCGGGATTCCGCGGAGCTCGCCGACCTCATCGAGATCATCGCGGAGCTGGCGGAGGCGCTGTCCCTGGAGGGGAACTGGCGGGTGAAGCACGTCGGCCGCTCCGACATCCTCCCCGCCGAGCTCGCGCGAGTGCTCTCCGACGCGGAGCAGCGCACGAAGGATCACACCGGGCTGCACGTGAACCTCGCGGTCGGGTACGGCGGGCGCAACGAGATCGTCGATGCGGTACGGAGCATCATCGCGAAGCACGAGGCGTCAGGCGGCACGCTCGAAGACCTCGCAGCCCACCTCACGCCCGAGATGATCGGCGAGCACCTGTACACCGGGGGACAGCCCGACCCCGATCTCGTGATCCGCACCAGTGGAGAGCAGCGGCTGAGCGATTTCCTCCTCTGGCAGAGTGCGCACAGCGAGTTCTACTTCGTGGAGGCGCTGGGGCCGGACCTCCGCCAGGTCGACTTCCTGCGTGCGATCCGGGACTATGCCGATCGGGACAGGCGCTTCGGGCGCTGACGCGGCGACGGGTCCGAGCGGAGCCGTGCCACAATGACGCAGTGAGCACTTTCCAGGACTATGTCGACTCCTTCGACAACGAGTCCGGCTACTTGAACTGGGCCGCCTTCGGGCCGCTGTCGCCGTCCGTCCGGGAAGAGGTCTTCGCCGATGCCGACCTGCTGGCAAGCGGACGGCCCTCCTCACTCGCTCTCGTCGGAGAGCGCATCGGCCAGGCACAGGAACTCGTCGCCGAGCTGCTGGACGCCGATGCGGCCGACGTCACGCTGCAGCCGTCTTCGACGCACGGGCTCATGCACGCGCTGTTCGGTCTCACCGGGGGAGTGATCGCGAGCACCGCCGAGTTCCCGAGCGTGAGCCTGACGGTGGAGCGCGCGTCGACGGCATCGCAGTGCGCCGTCACGCCGCGCTGGATCACGCCCGGTGACGGCCGCGTGACCCCTGATGCGGTGACCGATGCCCTCGACGACGATGTCGTCGCACTCGCTGTGAGCCACGTCGACTTCCGCACCGGCTTCCGCACCGATCTCGCCGCTCTCCGCGAGGCGATCGGTCCCGATCGGCTGCTCATCGTCGATGCCGTCCAGTCGTTCGGGGTGATCGACGTCGACTACTCTGCGGCGGATGTGGTGGTAGGGCACGGCTACAAGTGGTTGCGCGCCGGCCGCGGCAGTGCGTTCGGGTGGTTCTCCCCGCGCGCACGGGAGCGCATCGCCCCGGTGCTGTCCGGGATCACCGGTACGACGTCTCCCGGTCTGTTCGTCGACGAGCTGCCGGCACCCGCTCCGTCCGCGCGCGCCTTCACCGTCAGTCAGCCGGACACGCTCGCGGCAGGGCGACTCGCCATCGGGGTGCGGGACGTGCGCGACGCCGGCGTCGCCGCCATCGAGGCACGGTTGGTCGAGAACGTCGACACCGTGATCGAGATCGCTGACCGTCACGGCATCGAGGTGAGGTCCCCGCGTGAGCGCCATCAGCGTGCCGGCATCGTGTCTCTCGCTCCGGCGGAACCCGGGCGCCTGGCCGCCGCGCTCGCGAACGCCGGGATCGTCGTGACGGCGCGGGGTGCGGCGGTGCGCATCGCTCCCCACGCAGGTACGGATGCCGCGAGCTTCGAGCTCCTCGACGACACCCTGCGTGCGTTCGGCAACGAGACGTTCATCAGCGCGTAACGAATCGCTGGCGTGTCGAGTTCGGGTTAATCGTCCGCACAGTCGTACGTTCTAGGCATCGGGCAAGGCGCCCGGTCGGGTCGGCCTCAGGTTGACGACTCGTGACCCCCTGGTCGACTCGTTCGAACTACCGGGATTCCCCGGGTCGGGAGTGGGTCGTGACCACACGTACAGCGCAGCAGGCCACCAGCACCGCGCAGCAGTCCACCCGTAAGACGACGAGACGAGCATCCTCCGCCGATCCGGATCAGGATCTGCGCACGTATGTCCTCGACACGTCCGTGCTGCTGAGCGATCCGCAGGCGTTCTTCCGGTTCGCCGAGCACTCGGTCGTCCTCCCCGTCGTCGTGATCACGGAGCTGGAGGGCAAACGCCACGACCCGGAGATCGGCTACTTCGCGCGACAGGCCCTTCGCCACCTCGACGATCTGCGCATCGAGCACGGGCGTCTCGACTTCCCCGTCGAGGTCGGCGAGGGCGGGACCCTCCGGGTCGAACTCGCGAACACCGACTCCTCGGTGCTTCCCGCGGGCATCCGCCTCAGCGACAACGACACCCGGATCCTCTCCGTCGCCATGCATCTCGCACAGGACGGCCAGGACGTCACGATCGTGTCGAAGGACCTGCCGATGCGCGTCAAGGCCGCCTCCCTCGGTCTGCGCGCCGAGGAGTACCTCGCCGAGCAGGCGGTGGACTCGGGGTGGACCGGGATCTCGACGCTCGACCTCTCCGGTGACGACATCAGCGACCTGTACGAGAGCGAGGTCGGCATCAGCGAGCAGGCTCGGGGGCTCCCGGTGAACACCGGCCTGATCATCCACTCCGAGCGCGGGTCGGCGCTCGGTCGCGTCACGGGAGACGGCGAGTACCGGCTCGTGCGCGGCGACCGCGACATCTTCGGCATGCACGGCCGCTCCGCGGAGCAGCGCATAGCGATCGATCTGCTCCTCGACCAGGAGGTGGGCATCGTCTCGCTCGGCGGGCGTGCGGGCACCGGCAAGTCGGCGCTCGCGCTGTGCGCAGGACTCGAAGCGGTGCTCGAGCGGCAGCAGCAGAAGAAGATCATCGTGTTCCGGCCCCTGTTCGCAGTCGGTGGGCAGGAGCTCGGCTACCTCCCGGGCGACCAGGGCGAGAAGATGGGGCCCTGGGGTCAGGCGGTGTTCGACACGCTGGGTTCGGTGGTGTCGGGCAACGTCATCGAGGAGGTCGTCGAGCGCGGACTGCTCGAGGTGCTCCCGCTCACCCACATTCGCGGAAGGTCCCTGCACGACGCGTTCGTGATCGTCGACGAGGCCCAGTCGCTCGAGAGGAACGTGCTCCTGACGGTGCTGAGCCGCATGGGACAGAACTCGCGCGTCATCCTCACCCATGACGTCGGTCAGCGTGACAACCTCCGCGTGGGTCGTCATGACGGCATCGCCAGCGTGATCGAGACCCTGAAGGGACATGATCTCTTCGGACACGTGACCCTGACGCGGTCGGAGCGTTCGGCCATCGCAGCCCTCGTCACCGAGCTCCTGGAGGGTGGAGAGCTCAGCTGACGACGGAAACAGCGGATGCCGCGAGGGCTCGGTCCTCGCGGCATCCGCTTCTTGGTCTCGGTGCAGCCCCCGATCGCATAAACCCCGTCCGCGTGCATGAACCCCGTCCGCTTGCATGATGATTCGCCGTTCTTGGTCATGCGATCGTCGGATGGTCATGCGCGTGAGAGGGGGGGGGGGAGCAGGTCAGTCGGACTGCACAGCGGCCTGTTCTGCGCTCGTGTTCACCGATGGCGTGAAGGTGGGCCGGCCGAGCGGGCGTGGGCCCCCAGAATCGAACGATGATCGACGTCAATATGCTCCTCGGACGCTTGGGAGGGGTCGCACGCGGCACCCGGCTTCAGGGCTTCGGATGCTCACGCTCACGGCTGGGAGCGGAGTGCAGGGCCGGTCGTATCGTCCGAGTGCGTTCTGGTGTGTTCGCATCTCGAGGAGCCGCGACCGAAGTGGTCACAGCAGCGGCCCACGGGGGAGCCCTCACTTGCGGGAGCGCCTTGAGGATTCGAGAGGTGTGGACGCTGGAGGTTCCCGCTGAGGTGCATGTCTGGATGGGGCTCGGCGGGCGACGGCATCATCCGAAGCAGTGCGGCTGCGTCGCTCACTTCACCCGCGGACGCATGGATGTCGGCATCGCGCCGATAGAGGTCGCGCTGACACACGCATACGCCTGTTACGGGGAGGAGTTCTTCTTCGCCGCGTACGAGTCGGCCTGGAACAAGCGGATGCTGACTGCTGCGGCGCGTGCGCACGTCCGCTCCGCCCTTCCTGCGACGGCGCGCTGGCTCGTCGACCTCGCACGTCCGGACGCGGAGAGCGGCTTGGAATCCCTGGTGCGGCTGCGGCTCCATCTGATCGGAGTGGCTGTGCGCACCCAGGTGACCGTCGGCGGGGTCGGGCGGGTCGACTTCGTGATCGAGGGCCGCGTCATCCTCGAGGCCGACGGTCGCGACAACCACGAGGATGCTGCGAAACGGCATCGCGATCTCATGCGAGACGCAGTCGCATCCGACCTCGGCTTCGAGACGCTCCGTTTCGACTACTCGATGATCGTGTACTCGTGGGACGTGGTCGCAGCAGCGATTCTGGCTGCGCTCGCTCGGGCTCGTGCGTGAACTGGTGCACCTGCATGAGGCGATGCCGGATGCAGGTGCCGTCCCGCCGAACGCTCATGCAATCGTCGGCTGGTCATGCGTCTGTGCTGGGAACCCGAGACGCGGCGCCCGGAGACAGAGGATGCCGCGAGGATCGAGTCCTCGCGGCATCCGCTTCGACGTGGGCGGGTCAGCCCGCGTGCGTCATCGACAGCAGGTCGAGCTTCTCGTCCAGCTGCTCGAGGGTGAGCTCGCCGCGCTCGACGTAGCCGAGGTCGATCACGGCGTCGCGCACCGTGATGCCCTTGGCGACCGAGTGCTTGGCGATCTTCGCCGCCGCCTCGTAGCCGATCAGCTTGTTCAGCGGCGTCACGATCGACGGGCTCATGCCCGCGAAGGCCGCCGCCCGCTCGACGTTCGCCTGCAGACCGTCGATCGTCTTGTCGGCGAGCACGCGCGAGGCGTTCGACAGCAGACGGATCGACTCGAGCACCGCGGTGCCCATGACCGGGATGGCGACGTTCAGCTCGAAGGAACCGGATGCGCCGGCCCACGCGACGGTGGCGTCGTTGCCGATCACGCGCGCGCACACCATGAGCACGGCCTCGGGCACGACGGGGTTGACCTTGCCCGGCATGATCGAGGATCCGGGCTGCAGGTCGGGGATGTGCAGCTCGCCGAGGCCCGTGTTGGGGCCCGACCCCATCCAGCGCAGGTCGTTGTTGATCTTGGTCAGCGACACCGCGATGGTGCGGAGAGCGCCGGAGGCCTCGACCAGACCGTCGCGGTTCGCCTGTGCCTCGAAATGGTCCTTGGCTTCGGTGATGGGCAGCTCGGTCTCGGCCGCGAGCAGCGCGATGACCTTCTGCGGGAAGCCCAGCGGCGTGTTGATGCCCGTGCCGACGGCGGTGCCGCCCAGGGGGACCTCGGCCACGCGGGGGAGAGCCGACTGCACGCGCTCGATGCCCAGACGGATCTGACGCGCGTAGCCGCCGAACTCCTGTCCAAGGGTGACGGGCGTCGCGTCCATGAGGTGCGTGCGGCCGGACTTGACCGCGTCCTTCCACAGCTCCGCCTTCGCCTCGAGAGCGACGGCGAGGTGGTCGAGTGCGGGGATGAGCGTGTCGATGAGTGCCTGGGTGACCGCGATGTGCACCGAGGTCGGGAACACGTCGTTCGACGACTGCGAGGCGTTGACGTGGTCGTTGGGGTGCACGGTCGAACCGAGGATGCGCGTGGCGAGCGTTGCCAGCACCTCGTTCATGTTCATGTTCGACGAGGTGCCGGAGCCGGTCTGGTAGGTGTCGACCGGGAACTCACCGTCGTGCGCGCCGGAAGCGACCTGGTCGGCGGCCTGGGCGATGGCGTCGGCGATGGCGCCGTCGAGGGTGCCGAGCTCCTTGTTGGCGAGTGCGGCGGCCTTCTTGATGCGAGCGAGGGCGGCGATCTGCGTCGACTCCAGCCCCTTGCCCGAGATCGGGAAGTTCTCCACGGCGCGCTGCGTCTGAGCGCCGTAGAGCGCATTCACGGGCACCCGCACCTCGCCCATGGTGTCGTGCTCGATGCGGTAGTCCTGCTCGGTCATTCCGAACCCTCCTTGGTTGCGGGGTCGATCCCCTGGATGTCGTCGTCGGTGTCGATGCCGACCGTGATCACGGGCACGGCGGTGCCCTCGGCCAGACGGTAGTTGGCGCCGACGATGCCGAGGCGACCAGCCGCGACGGCATCGCTGATGATCTCGGACGACTGCAGCAGATCGTTCACCGTGTTGCGCAGGTGCTCGATGCCGACCAGTTCCGAGTCGATCTCGGCGACGGTGGTGCCCCCGCTCTCCGCCAGCACCTTGCGCGCGGCCGGCACGATCGGGGCGATCAGCTTCCAGATGTGCGGCGGCAGCGGAGCGGCATCGATCGCCGTGCCGTCGATGGCGGCGCGCACCGCACCGCACGAGTCGTGCGCCAGCACCACGATCAGAGGAACCTCGAGAACGGCGACGGCGTATTCCAGGCTCGCGACGATCGATTCTCCGATGACCTGCCCGGCGTTGCGCACCACGAACAGGTCGCCGAGTCCGAGGTCGAAGATGATCTCGGCGGCCAGGCGGGAGTCGGAGCATCCGAAGAGCGTGGCGACCGGGTGCTGCGCCGCGGTCAGGTCCTTGCGGCGAGCGACGTCCTGATTCGGGTGGCGAGGCTCGTCCTGCACGAAACGGCGGTTGCCGTCCTGCATCTGCGTCCAGGCGGCGGCGGGGGTGAGGGGGTGGGTCATCGGGTCTCCGAGATGGTGCGGATCTGCGGGATGAGGCTCTCGGCGAGTTCGGCCGTGGAATCGGCCGACCGTGAGCCGTAGAGCAGGATGTAGTCGGCGCCGGCCTGCGTGCCGATGGCGTAGGTGACGTTGGCGTTCGACTCCGCGCTACCCGGCTTGTAGACGTCCCAGTCGAGCCCGCCGATGCGCACCGTGTCGGTCGGCGCGATGCCGTTCAAGCGCTGCGGAGCCCAGGACGAATCCGCGTCGAAGGCCTGGTCCACCTTGATGAACCCGCGCTCCTTGTCCGACTTGGGGGCGAGCGTGACCTCCCAGACGACGGTCGCGCCACCCTGCATCTCGGCCCCGTTCGCGCGCCAGAAGTCGCCGAGTTCCGGGATGAGGACGGGGCGGTCCATCGAGGACTCCACCCCCTCGGCCACCGCGGCGACGTCGAGGGGCTTCTGCTCGACGGGTGCGCCGCGGGGAACCGCGAAGATGATGACGGCGACCACGGCGAGTGTCACGAGAAGCGCTGCGACCAGGTTCCGCACCGTCTGGCTCGATCGGTACGCCTTGCTCGACGCCGCCTTCCTGGCGGCGGTCTCGTCGGGTGTCTCCGGACGGCCGAGCTCGGCGATGATGGGGGGCTGCTTGCTCATGACTCTCCGGCGTCGTCGGCATCGGAAGCCGCGGCACGAGCAGCGTCAAGACGCCGCTTCGCTCCCAGCAGCCACTCCTCGCAGCGTGCGGCCAGCGCCTCTCCGCGCTCCCACAGCGCGAGCGAATGCTCGAGTGTGGGGGAGCCCTGCTCGAGCTCTGCGACCACCTTGACGAGTTCGTCACGGGCCGCCTCGAACGACAGCGTGTCCACGGGGGTGTCGTTCAGGGCGCTCACTCCTCCATCTTACGTCGATCGATGCCGACGCTCTGCTCAGTCCCCTTCGGGGATCTCGCCCTCGGAGCGGGCTGCCAGCGATCCACGATCCAGCGTGATCGTGAGGCCGCTCCCGGCGGGAGCGTCGGTGGCATCGCGGAGGATCACACCACCGTCGAGGCGGGCGATCGCGTAGCCGCGAGCCAGGGTCGCCGCGGGGGAGAGGGCTCGCAGGGATGCGCGGAGTTCTCCCGTGCGGCGCCCGGCGTCGTCGAGCTGTCGGTTCACGGCGTCCCGTCCACGCCCGAGCAGCAGCCACGTCTCCTGGGCGCGGGCATCGATGATCGGTGCGGGCGAGCGCAGCACCGGTCGCGAGCGCAGCTGCTCCAGCTGGGCGATGTCGTGCGTGAGGCGCTGGGTGAGCCGTGAGGTCGCTCGCGACCGCAGCTGCGCGATGAGGGCTCGCTGCTCTCCCACGTCGGGCACGACGCGCTTCGCGGCATCGGTCGGCGTCGAGGCGCGGAGATCGGCGACGTCATCGAGAAGCGGGTGGTCGTTCTCGTGCCCGATCGCGCTCACCACGGGCGTCGATGCCGCGGCGACCGCACGCACGAGTCTCTCGTCGCTGAAGCCCAACAGCGTCTGCGGGTCGCCGCCGCCGCGGGCGATGATGATCACGTCGACCTCGGGATCAGCGTCGAGCCGAGCGAGCGCGGCGAGGGTGTCCGGGACACAGCGGTCCCCCTGCACGGCGGCGTACTCGGTGCGGAAGCGCACCTGCGGCCAGCGCAGCTCGGCGTTGCGATGCACATCCTTCTCGGCGTCCGAGCGCTCGCCCGTGATGAGGCCGATCACGTGCGGGAGGAAGGGGAGGCGCTTCTTGCGCGAAGGATCGAAGAGCCCCTCCTGCCGCAACTGCACGCGGAGCTTCTCGAGGCGTTCCAGCTGATCGCCGAGCCCGACGTGCTTCATCGCGGAGACGGCGAAGCTGAAGTCGCCCGCCTTGACGAAGTAGTCGGCCTTGACCGCGGCGACCACATGGTCGCCGACGCCGATGTCGGACGGGATGCGCGCACGCACGCTCGACCACACGCGGATGGAGATCTGCGCGTCGGACCTGGTGTCCTTCAGGCGCGCGAACACGTTGCCGGCTCGCACGTTCCACGAGGTGATCTCGCCTTCGACCCAGACCGTGTTCCACCGCGCGATGAAGTCGCGGATCGTCGCGTTGAGGCGGGTGACGGAGGTGGGGGCGTCTGCGGTGGAATCGCGGGGTGCGACCGAGTCGGCCGGCGGCGTCTCGCCCTGGCCCGTCGTCGCTTCGAAGACTGTCATCCGCTCCCGTTCCCTGCCCTCGAACCTCCCCGGCCGTGCACAGCTGCGCGACGGTAGAATTCAAGGGTGACTTCGACTGCCGTTCATCTCCCCGTGCCCCGCCTCCCACGAGTGCGTGCGGCGGCCGGGCGGCTTCAGGATAACCCGGTGGCCGGACACAAGCGTGTTCTGCTCGCCGCCCCGCGCGGTTACTGTGCGGGTGTCGACCGCGCGGTCGTCGCGGTGGAGAAGGCTCTCGAACGCTACGGCGCCCCCGTCTACGTGCGCAAGCAGATCGTGCACAACATCCACGTCGTCACCGAGCTCGAGGAGAAGGGTGCGATCTTCGTCGAAGAGGTCGACGAGGTCCCCGAGGGTGCGCACATCGTCTTCAGCGCCCATGGCGTCTCACCCGCGGTCGTGAACGCGGCCTCCGATCGGGGACTCCACGCGATCGATGCCACCTGTCCTCTGGTCACCAAGGTGCACCGCGAGGCCGTGCGCTTCGCGCGCGACGACTTCGAGATCCTGCTCATCGGTCACGACGGGCACGAAGAGGTGGAGGGCACGGCTGGAGAGGCGCCGGACCACGTGACCGTCGTGAACTCTCCCGAAGAAGCCGACACCGTCGTGGTGAAGGATCCGAACAAGGTCGTCTGGCTGTCGCAGACCACGCTGTCGGTGGACGAGACGATGGAGACGGTCAACCGGTTGCGCACGCGATTCCCCGAACTGCAGAATCCGCCGTCGGACGACATCTGCTACGCAACGCAGAACCGTCAGGTCGCGATCAAGAAGGTCGCCGCCGGGGCAGACCTCGTGATCGTGGTCGGCTCGTCGAACTCGTCCAACAGCGTGCGTCTGGTCGAGGTCGCCCTCGAGTACGGAGCGAAGGCCGCTTACCGCGTCGACTATGCCGAGGAAATCCAGCAGGAGTGGCTCGACGGCGTCGAGACGGTCGGTGTGACCAGCGGCGCATCCGTGCCCGAGGTTCTGGTCCGCGAGGTGCTCGATGCGATCGGCGACGCCGGCTACCGCGATGTCGAAGAGGTGAAGACCGCTGAGGAGGATCTGATGTTCTCCCTGCCCAAGGAACTGCGTCAGGACGCTGCCGGTCAGCGGGACGCCCGGGCTCTCGGCGGTCGTGCATCCGGAGGAGGCGCGTAGCGTTGAGCGCCGCGGAGGCGGAGCCCACCCTCATCGGGTCGGTGCAACGCGCTCTGCGACTGGTCGACATCGTCGCGAACTCCCCGCGCCCGCTTCCGCCGAAGATGCTCGCGGCGATCACCGGACTGACGCCGGGGACGACCTACAACCTGGTGCGCACGCTCGTGCATGAGGGGTATCTGTCGTCGGAGCCGGACGGCGTGGTGCTCGGCAGTCGGTTTCCGTCGTTCCAGCAGCAGATCGGCTCCAGGGGCGTGTTCCTCGCTCGAGTGCGCGCGGCGCTGCGCGAGGTGACCGAGGAGGTGGGAGCCACGGCCTACCTGTCGCGCTTCGACGACGGGGAGATGCATCTGGTCGACATCGTCGACGCGGTCCGGAACCCTCGGATCGAGCTCTGGGTGGGGCTGCAGTCCAGCGCCCACGCGACTGCGCTGGGCAAGCAGATCCTCGCCGACCTCTCGGAGGAGGATCGCCTCGACTACCTGTCCCGCCATCGGCTGCCCGAGCTCACCCCGCGCACGATCACCGATCGCAGGACATTGCTCACACAGCTGGAGCGCTCGCCGGGGTGGGCTGTCGACCACGAGGAGTACGCCATCGGTGCGACCTGCCTCGCTGTGCCCGTCATCGCCCCTGGCGTCACCGCGTCGCTCGCGATCTCGCTGAACGCCGAGCGCGATGTGGTCGACAGGGAGCTGGTGTCGAAGCTGCAGGTCGCCGCGAGGCGCCTCTCGCTGCAACTCGGCGCGGATGCTCTGGACAGCGGGTCATCCGACGAGGATTTCACTATCTGAAGTCAGACCCCTGGCGCGGCGGCATGCGTTTTCCTACTATGGGGGGAGTAGCGGCATACAAGAGCGCTACCGACCGCCTCGAGCGTCCCCAGCGCTGGCGGTCGACCTGGATGAGAAGCGTCCCCAGCGCTTCACGTCCGCGGCCCCGAGAAGTCCCCACTTCTCCGGGGCCGCTATCGTTTTCGGCACGCAGTTGCTGGGAGGCGGCATGAGGCTATGCCGTTAGCATGGCGAGATGAGCGATCAGCGGCCCCAGTACGGAGAACTCGCGACCCCGGAGGAGCAGCGACGGGCCGCGGGTCTGCCTCCGATCGATGAGCCTGTGATCGCTCCAGCCGCTGCAGCGTCACCACCGCCGGCCGTGCCGGGAGCGGTCGCGGCGTCGAGCCCCTCGGGCGGTTCCCCCGCGAAGCGGGCGCACCCGCTCGATCGTTTCGCCACGATCGCCATGCTGGCGTACGGACTGATCAATGTCGTCGTCACCGGGCTGTCGTACCTGGACCTGCCGAGCGTCATGAACCAGACGATGAAGATCATCGGCATCGAAGGCGAGTTCACGAACTTCGCGTCCGCGAGGACCTGGGGCACGATCGCCGCGATCCTGCTCGCCGTCGGGTGGTCGGTCACCGCCGCGCTCTCGATCCGTCGCCTCCGCCGTGGACGTGTGACGTGGTGGGTTCCGATCGTCGGGGCCATCGTGACCATGGGTGTGGTGTCGGTTTGCATCGCCGTGCCGATGATGGGCGATCCGGCGTTCATCGCGCACCTCGAGCAGATGACGCGTCCCTGAGGACGTTCCGTGAGGTCTGCGCGGGCGCAGCTCCCACGGAGAACGAGAAGGGGCCCGGCAGGATGCCGGGCCCCTTCTGTGTCTCGCGACCGATCAGCTCTTGGACTGGCCGTACGAGCCGAGCTGGCGGGTCGACTCGACCACCCGGGCGGCCATGGCCGACTCGGCGATCTTGCCCCAGGCACGCGGGTCGTACTGCTTCTTGTTGCCGACCTCGCCGTCGACCTTCAGCACGCCGTCGTAGTTCTTGAACATGTAGTCGGCGATGGCACGCGTGTAGGCGTACTGGGTGTCGGTGTCGATGTTCATCTTGATGACGCCGTTGGCGACCGCGAGGGCGATCTCCTCATCGGTCGAGCCCGAGCCACCGTGGAACACGAGGTCGAGCGGCTTGGGGCCGGTGTTGTACTTCGCGGCGACCTCCGCCTGGATCTCGCCGAGCAGCTCGGGACGCAGCTTCACTCCACCGGGCTTGTAGACACCGTGGACGTTGCCGAAGGTGAGGGCCGCGATGTAACGCCCCTGCTCACCGAGACCCAGCGCCTGCACGGCCTGGTCGACGTCGGCGAAGGTCGTGTAGAGAGCTTCGTTCGACCCCTCATGCTGTACGCCGTCCTCCTCGCCGCCGACGACGCCGATCTCGACCTCGAGGATGGCGTTGATGGCCTTCATGCGGGGGAGCAGATCCTTCGCGATCTCGATGTTCTCCGCGAGGGGAACAGCGGAGCCGTCCCACATGTGGGACTGGAAGATCGGGTTGCGACCGGCCTTGACCTCTTCCTCCGAAGCGGCGATCAGCGGCTCGACGAAGCCCGCGAGTGCGTCCTTGGGGCAGTGGTCGGTGTGCAGGGCGACGGTGATCGGGTAGTTCTTGGCGACCTCGGTGGCGAAGCGCGCGAATGCGAGAGCGCCCGTGGCGCGAGCCTTCACCGTGTGGCCGGCGAAGTAGTCGGCGCCACCGGTGGTGACCTGGATGATGCCGTCGGAGCCGGCCTCGGTCAGGCCCTGAAGGACGGAGTTGATCGTCTGCGAGCTGGAGACGTTGAATGCGGGGTACGCGAAGCCGCCGGCCTTCGCGCGGTCGAGCATTTCGGCGTACTGATCCGGGGTGGCGACGGGCATGAGAACTCCTGCGATAGGGGAAGCCGGGACAGCTGCCACTCTATCGGGGCGCACGCGCCGATAGAGCAGTCGCGGCCGGGGGCGAGCACGTCCGCTTCTGCGTAGCTGTTAAGAACAGCGATTCCTTCGGCGGATCGTGCCCGAAAAGCGGCGGATTCGGAGCGCACGATGGCTAGGCTGACCGCATGGTGAGTCTTACTGCTGATCTGAGCCCGCTTCGTCCCGACCGCAACCTGGCGATGGAGTTGGTGCGATCGACGGAGGCTGCGGCCATCCGCGCTGTGCCGTTCATCGGTCGCGGTGCGAAGGAAGCTGCGGACGGCGCGGCTGTCGACGCCATGCGGGCCTTCCTCGGCACGGTCGACTTCCAGGGACGGGTCGTCATCGGTGAGGGCGAGAAGGACAACGCCCCGATGCTCTTCAACGGCGAGATCGTCGGAACCGGCCGAGGGCCGCTGTGCGACATCGCTGTCGACCCCATCGACGGGACCTCACTGACCGCTGCCGGTCGACAGAACGCCCTGTCGGTGATCGCCGTCTCGGACCGCGGCACCATGCTCGACGCCTCGAGCGTCTTCTATATGGACAAGCTCGTGACGGGCCCCGCCGGCGTCGGTGTCGTCGACATCCGTCTGCCCATCGGGGAGAACATCCGCAAGCTCGCCGGCGCTCTCGACAAGCCCGTCGACGAGATCGTCGTCTCGGTGCTGAACCGTCCGCGTCATGAGCAGCTCATCCAGGAGATCCGCGATGCCGGCGCCGGCACCCGTCTGATGAGTGACGGAGACGTCGCCGGCGGCATCAATGCGGCACGCCACGACGCCCGCACCGACATGTGCGTCGGCATCGGAGGCAGCCCCGAGGGCATAGTCACGGCTTGTGCGATCAAGGCGCTCGGCGGCCACATCCAGGGTCGGCTCTGGCCGCGTGACGACGACGAGCGCCAGCGCGGCATCGACGCGGGGCTCGACATGGACAAGGTGTACGAGGCCGACGATCTGGTGCAGGGCAACAACACGATCTTCGTCGCGACCGGTGTCACCGATGGCCAGCTCGTCGCGGGTGTCCGGCGCGAGCGCGGTTATGTGTACACCGAGAGCGTCGTGCTCAGAGGCGCCTCGGGGACGCTCCGTCGCATCGCGTCCGAGCACCTCGTCTCGAAGTGGCTCTGACGCTTCTCGTGTTCGCCGTCGTGTGATCGTCGGCGCTGAGGCCGTCGGCATCGTTATCGAGCCGGTATCGCCTCACACCCCGACGATCCACGGTTCGCCGGGCCCCCGTGTCACAATTGTCACTGGGTTTGTCGCCGTCGACGGAGCCGCCAGGCACCGCAGGCACAGGAGGGCGAACAGATGACAACGCAGCACACGAGCGGCTCGAAAGCCGCCGCGACCAGGATCGTCACGACGAACACAGGGCGCATCCTCCGGGTGAGCGCGGACGCGGAATCCGCTCCGAAGCCCCCGACCGTGGCCCCCGTCGCACCGGCAGTAGACCCGGCCCGACGTGCGGATGTTCTCTTCCGCGTCCGGCGCGATGAGGGGCACGAGCTCAGCGCATGGTGGATGATCGGCGCGTTCCTGGCAACCAGCGGTCTGGTGATCCTGCTGCTCAGCGGCGTTCCCGGTATCGCCTGATCACGGCGCCCTCTTGCTCGGTGAGCGCTGGATCAGCGTTCTTCTTCGAGTCTGATCCGCACGTCGCCCACGTCTGCGCGGAGCCCCGACTCGTCGCGCGCCGCGTCAGCCACCGCGTCGCCTGACTCCGGTTCGTGGGTGCTCTCCTCAGAGGCGATCAGCTCCGGTGCCGTGAATCGTCTGGCCGCCCCTGTCGTCACCGCGGGGGCTGTCGAGAGCGCCGACGCGTCGACCCCGGGGAATTGGCGAGCGGTCACGAGCACGCGTGTCTCGAGCGAACCGGCGAACCGGTTGTAGCTGTCGACGGTGCGCTCCAGGGCGCGGCGCAGATCGTCGGCGTGTCCGGCCAGGGTTCCCAGCCGGTCGTACAGCTGAGTGCCGAGCGCGAGCAATGTGCGAGCCTCGGTCGAGACCTCCTGCTGTGTCCAGGTGAACGCCACGGTCTTGAGCACGGCCCAGAGGTTGACGGGGGAGGCGAGCGCGACTCGTCGGCCGAATGCGTAGTCGAGCAGCGTCGGGTCTTCGTCGATCGCGGCGGCCAGCAGCGATTCGCTCGGCAGGAAGCAGATCACGAACTCCGGGCTCGCATCGAGCCCCGCCCAATAGGCCTTCTTCGCCAGGGCGTCGATGTGTGCTCGGACTGCTTTCACGTGCTTCTGCATCAATGCTCGACGCCGAGGCTCCTGGGCGTCGCCGCCCGGAAGCGCAGATGCCTCGAGGTACGCGTCGAGCGGCACTTTGGCGTCGACCGCGATCGAGCTCCCACCCGCGAGCCGGATCACCATGTCGGGACGGCCCTGGCCCCGGTCGCTGGAGATCGTCGCCTGCAGGTCGAAGTCGATGTGTCGGGTGAGGCCTGCGGCTTCGACGACACGGCGGAGCTGCGTCTCGCCCCACACGCCTCTCGTGGCGCTGGAGCGCAGAGCTCCCGCGAGGGACTCGGTGGTCGCCCGGAGCGCTTCATCGGACTCCTGTGCTCGGCGCAGCTGCTCCTCGAGCGTGCCGAATTGAGCGTGCCTCTCCCGCTCGATCGCGGTGACCTTGGTCTGCATCTGCTGCAGACTCTCACGCACGGGGGCGAGCGCGGTGAGCACCGCATTCTGCTGCTGCACCCGCTGCGCCTCGGCGCGCTGCTCGTTTCGCGCGTGCTCGACGGCATCGCGGTACAGGTCGTATTGACGGTCTCGGTCGTCGCGCGCAGCGGCCAGCTCGGCCTGAGCGCGCGCGAGATCGGCGGCGCCTCGGCCGGCGCGCAGGAACCAGCCGACGGCGATGCCCGCAGCGAGTGCGACGAGCAGGAGAACGACAGCCAGAGCATCCATGTGTTCATGATGGGGCCGGCCTCCGACATTCGGAGGTCGCCGCGCACGGAGCGGTCGAGGTGCGGGTCAGGCGACCGCGCGCTCCAGTGCGGGTGCGACAGGAGCAACCGGAGCGGTGACCCGCAGACTCAGCGCGTCGGCGAGAGCGAAGACGTCGCCTGCACCGGCTCTGTAGGCGGCGTCGATCACGATCTGGGCACACGCACGGGCATCGGCCAGGGCATCGTGGTGCGAGAACTCCTCGAACCCCGCGGCAGCAGCGGCGACCGGCAGCCGGTACGAGTCGAGCGTGTAGGTCTTGCGGGCGACCTGCAGGCTGCACAGCGACCGGTAGGGCGGGCACAGCTGGCCCGTGGCCTCAGACGCGCGGCGCAGCACATTGAGGTCGAAGCCGGCGTTGTGCGCGACCAGCACATCGGCACCCGCGAAGGTGCACAGGCGGTCGAACTGGTCGACCCAGGTCGCGGCCGACAGCACGTCCTCCGGCTGGATGCCATGGATGCGCACGTTCCACTCCTGGAACTCGTCATGGCCAGGCGGCGGCTGGATCAGCCAACCGGTGGTGGCGACGACCTGGCCGTCGCGGACGCGGACCAGTCCGACCGAGCACGCAGAGGCCGGGCTGGAGTTCGCGGTCTCGAAGTCGATCGCAGTGAAGTCCAGTGGCACATCCCCACCTTCCCCCGGTCCCTCGAAGACGTCTCGGAGACTCGCCGTATGCTGGCGACATGGCTGAGGACATGGCGACGTCGTTCGGAGCGCAGGCGGGAAACTACGAGGTCGGTCGACCTGATTATCCTTTCGAGGCCGTGGCATGGATGCTGGAGCGCATGCCGCACGGCTCACGTCGGATCGCCGATGTCGGTGCCGGCACAGGAAAGCTCACCAGGGTTCTCGCGGAGGCGCCGGACGCCGAGGTCGTCGCCGTCGATCCCGACCCCGTGATGCTCGCGACGCTCCGCGGTGCGGTGCCCGGCGTGCCGACGTTCCAGGGATCGGCCGAGCAGCTGCCGCTTCCGGACGCGAGTGTCGATGCCGTCGTGCTGGGGCAGGCATGGCACTGGGTCGATCCGGTGGCCGGCTCAACCGAGATCGGGCGCGCCGTGCGCGGCGGGGGAGTGCTCGGCCTCATCTGGAACATCCGCGACGACCGTGTCGACTGGGTGCGCAGGCTCACCGAGATCATGCACGGCAGCCACGCCGAGAACATGCTCGCCGAGGGGGACCCGACTGTCTCCGCGCCGTTCAGCGGACTCGAGCGGGAGCGCTGGGAATGGGCCCGCCCCGTGACGCGCGACGTGCTGCACCGGATGGCGGCGTCACGCAGCTACATCATCACCGCTTCGGACGAGGAGAAGGCACGCATCGCGCGCGAGCTCGACGCGCTCTTCGACGAGCTCGACCTGCACGGGGACGCCACGATCGACCTTCCGTACGTCACACGGGCGTATCGGGCCGTTCGCGACTGAGGTCCGTTGCGCGGCTCTGCGGCTCGGGCCGCTGCGCCGCGTCAGGCGTTCGCGCCGGATCAGGCCGAACGGCCCGGCGTCTGCCTGATCTCGCGCGTTCGCCTGATCTCGCGCCTCGCTCGCACAGCATCCCGCAGGATCGTGCGTCTTCAGCCAGGTAGACTCGTGCCCCGTGGCTCTCACTATCGGTATCGTCGGCCTGCCCAACGTCGGCAAGTCCACCCTCTTCAACGCACTCACCAAGAACGACGTGCTCGCGGCGAACTACCCGTTCGCGACGATCGAGCCGAACGTCGGCGTGGTGAACCTGCCCGATCCTCGCCTCGACAAGCTCGCGGAGATCTTCGGCAGCGAGCGCATCCTGCCCGCAGCGGTGTCGTTCGTCGACATCGCCGGCATCGTGCGCGGGGCGAGCGAGGGTGAGGGTCTGGGCAACAAGTTCCTCGCGAACATCCGTGAGGCCGACGCCATCGCTCAGGTCGTGCGCGGTTTCGCCGACGACGATGTCGTCCACGTCGACGGCACGGTTAACCCTGCATCCGACATGGAGACCATCAACGCGGAACTCATGCTCGCCGACCTCGAGACCGTCGACAAGGCGATCGCGCGGTACGAGAAGGAAGTGCGCGGCAAGAAGATCGAGCCCATCGTGCTCGAGACCGCGAACGCGGCGAAGGATGCTCTCGAGCGGGGTGTGCTGCTCTCGGTCGCCGGCATCGACCTGACGCCGATCCGGGAGCTGGGTCTGCTCACCGCGAAGCCCGTCATCTTCGTCTTCAACGTCGACGAGTCCGTGCTGACCGACGACGCGCGCAAGGCGGAGCTCGCCGCCCTCGTCGCCCCGGCGAAGGCCATCTTCCTCGACGCGAAGATCGAGTCCGAGCTCATCGACCTCGACCCGGAAGACGCAGCCGAGCTCCTCGCCTCGACCGGCCAGGACGAGTCCGGTCTCGACCAGCTCGCCCGCATCGGCTTCGACACGCTCGGCCTGCAGACGTACCTGACCGCCGGTCCGAAGGAAGCCCGCGCCTGGACCATCCCCAAGGGATCGAAGGCGCCACAGGCTGCGGGCGTCATCCACACCGACTTCGAGAAGGGCTTCATCAAGGCCGAGATCGTCTCGTTCGACGATCTGGTCGAGACGGGCTCCGTCGTCGAGGCCCGCGCCAAGGGCAAGGCCCGCCTCGAGGGCAAGGACTACGTCATGCAGGACGGCGACGTCGTGGAGTTCCGCTTCAACAACTGAGTTCGGCGGGGAAGCTCCGGACACCTGTCACTGCGCACGCGAATCCGTGCTCGTCCGCACCGTCACGATAGCGTCGTGGACGAGGACGAGAGGACGACAGATGCCCACGTACCAGTACTTTCCCGCCCGATACGAGGGCCCCATCAGGATCCTCCTCCTGGATGCGAACGTGACGGCGCACCTGGATACCATCGCGCGTAAGGGCACGGAGTACGCCGACGGAGTGGTGAATCGACGCATGGCGGATCTTGTCCGCCGTCTCGATGCTGACGCACGGGTCCTGCCCGGCCTCGGTGCAGGCGAGGGGGTCATGCGGCGGGCGGGACTGCAAGACGTGTCGAACTACCGGCGCCGGAGCGAGAACGCGCAGGAGCTGCTCGCCGGTGACCGCTCGCGGATCACAGCGTGGCTCGAAGGTGAGGCTCTACCCGACCCTCGTGTTCCCGGGGACGCTGAACATCCGAGCGAGATAGGCACAGAGGAGTTCGAGATCGTTCGAGAGAACCTCCTCATTCCGTCCTACGCCGTGATGCTGAAGGCATATCAGTTGTACTTGCAGGGGAGGAGTCCCGAGTCCGGGTTCCGTGTCCTCGCCGGGTTCGCCGAGGAGCTGTTCGCCCGTGGCTCACGCGAGGTGTTGCTGGGCGCGCTGCTGCTGGCAGGCAATCACACGGGGCGTGAGATGGCGTTGAACATCATGAAGCTGCGCGAGCAGAAGGACCTCGCCTCAACGCTCGACGCACTGTGGAACACGAGCTTTGACCTGACGCATTCGCGAGTCGCGACGATGCCCTCTCTCCCCGAGTTCCGCGGCGCGTTCGAGGTTCCATGCGTCTTCGTCACTGATGACCGGCACCTGGGAAGGTTCCTGCAGATCCTCCAGCCGGCGGGGGCGATGTCCATGAAACGTGGCGGTGGCATCACCGGCGATCACGCCTATCTCAAGCGTGTCCTGCAGGACGGCATGCTTGCGAAGGTCGTCGAGATCGTCGAAGCAGGCAACGATCGGGCGTTGAACGAGACGACCGACGTCGAGGATATGGCGCACATTCGCCGCTACCGAGCGCGCGCGTATGCCGATCAGTTGGAGGAATGGCTCGCCGAGCGTCTCGACGGCTGACGCGTCCGTGCACCACCCGCACGAGTGACAGGATTGACGGATGACCGCAACTCTCGTGGCACAAGGGGTGGCCGGCGGCTACGGCCACCGCACCCTCTTCGACTCGCTCGATCTGACCGTCGCGGCAGGCGACGTGGTCGGCCTCGTCGGGGTCAACGGGGCAGGGAAATCGACCCTCCTGAAGCTGCTGGCCGGCGTCGATGAACCGCAGGCCGGGACGATCCGTCTCTCACCTTCAGATGCCTTCGTCGGCTGGCTTCCGCAGGAGCACGAGCGCGTCCCCGGCGAGAGTGTCGCCGAGTACATCGGTCGCCGTACGGGATGCGCAGCGGCGACCAGGGACATGGATGCCGCTGCCGCCGCTCTCGGCGACCCGAACCTCGCGCCTCCGGGCACGGACCCCGCTGACACCTACTCGGTCGCGCTGGATCGCTGGCTGGCGAGCGGTGCCGCCGACCTCGACGAGCGGCTTCCGGCGGTGCTCGCCGAGCTCGGACTCGACCTCGGCGATGATCGCGCCGACACGATGATGACGTCGCTGTCGGGTGGGCAGGCTGCGAGGGTCGGACTCGCCGCACTGCTGCTCTCGCGCTTCGACATCGCGCTGTTGGACGAGCCGACGAACGACCTCGACCTCGACGGCATCGAGCGACTCGAAGCGTTCGTGCAGGGGCTCCGTGGCGGTGCCGTGGTGGTCAGCCATGACCGCGAGTTCCTGGCGCGGTGTGTGACCCGTGTGCTGGAACTCGACCTGGCGCAGGGCAGCAACAGGGTCTTCGGGGGCGGGTATGACTCGTACCTGGAGGAGCGGGCCACGCTCCGTCGACACGCGCGCGAGAAGTACGACGAGTTCGCCGACAAGAAGGCCGACCTCGTCTCCCGTGCGCGGACTCAACGCGAGTGGTCGAGCCAAGGTGTGCGCAATGCGATGAAGAAGGCGCCGGACAACGACAAGATCAAGCGCAAAGCCTCGGCCGAGTCGAGCGAGAAGCAGGCGCAGAAGGTGCGCCAGATGGAGAGCCGGATCGCCAGGCTCGAAGAAGTCGACGAGCCGCGCAAGGAGTGGCAGCTCGAGTTCACGATCGGCTCGGCGCCGCGCTCCAGCTCCGTCGTCGCGACGCTGAGTTCCGCAGTGTTCCGACAGGGGACGTTCCAACTCGGCCCGGTGTCGCTGCAGGTCAACGCGGAGGAGCGGATCGGCATCACCGGCCCCAACGGTGCGGGCAAGTCGACGCTTCTTCGCGGGCTGCTCGGACGTCAGCTTCCCGACGAGGGGACGGCGAGCCTCGGCGCGAGCGTGCAGATCGGTGAGATCGACCAAGCCCGTGCGCAACTGACCGGCTCGCAACCGCTCGCGACGGCGTTCGAGGCTCTGGTCCCCGAGATGGCTTCGGGCGAGATCCGCACCCTCCTTGCGAAGTTCGGGCTCAAGGCCGACCACGTCACCCGTGCGGTCGACGAACTCTCGCCCGGAGAGCGCACCCGCGCAGGACTCGCGCTGCTCCAGGCCCGTGGCATCAACCTCCTCGTCCTGGATGAGCCGACGAACCACCTCGACCTGCCCGCGATCGAGCAGCTCGAACAGGCCCTCGAGTCGTATGAAGGAACCCTGCTGCTCGTGACCCACGACCGGCGGATGCTCGCGACCGTGAAGACCGACCGCCACTGGAGAGTGGAGGCGGGGCAGGTGGTCGAGGCGTGACGACCTTCGTCATCGAGACCGTCCCCCATGAGCGTCTGACCGAGGATGACGTGGCGCGGCTGCGGGAACTGTTCGACGTGGAATATCTCGCGCAGTTCGGCGAGTGGGACCCCGATCAGCCCTACGGCTACGCGCCCCATGACCTGCACGTCATCGCTCGACTCGGGCACGACGTGGTGGGCCACGTCGGCTGGGCGCGGCGGACGATCGGCGTCGGCACCGCAGAGGTCGTGATCGCGGGTGTCGGCGGAGTCCTCATCTCTCCGCGTGCGCGGGGCGAAGGGGCGGGTGCGAGACTCATGGCGGCCGCGACCGCGTCGATGATCGAGGCCGGTGGTATCGAGTTCGGCTACCTGGGGTGCCGTGAGGACGTCGTCCCCTTCTACGCGTCGTGCGGGTGGCAGCGGGTCACGGCAGCCGAGAAATCGATCGATCGCGCCGGGTGCCCGGTCACGCAGCCGCCGGGTCCGCCGATTCTGCTGCTCCCGGTCGAGGCTCCGCTGGATTCGTGGCCGGCAGGTGCCATCGATCTCCGCGGGCGCGCCTGGTGATCATCTGACCGAGTGCGCTCGAAGGTGTCGTCGTCTCGCTGACCGCCAGGTCGGGATACGCTGGAGCACGGCGGCTCCGGTCGCGGTCCGGTCGCTGGTGTCCGCCGTGGCGTTCCGCCTGAGTACCTGACCCTGACGGCACGAGGAGATTGACGCCGATGACCGAGACCCAGATCTTCGAGCCCGACGGCCGCGCCATCCCCTTCGTCGACGAGGGAGACGGACCCGTCAAGCTGGTCCTGATCCAGGAGCGCGACGTGGCGGCGGATGTGCTCGGCGTCGTCGCGCACTACCTCGCTGAGGAGGCGGGCTTCCACGTGCTGCGGATCGGCCACCGTGCCGAGGGCAAGCACGACGAGGTGACGCTGGCTGCGCGGGTTGACGACGCGCTCGCCGTGATCGACCACGTGGGCCTCGGCGACACCTGGATCGGCGGACACGGCTTCGGCGGGACGGTGGCGCGTGCTTTCGCCGTCGCCCACGCCGACCGCGTGAACGGACTGGCCCTGTTGGCCGTCGAAGACGACGCGACGCCGCTCGCGCCGGTGATGCCCGTCCTCATCATCCAGGGCAGCAAGGACATCGAGACGCCTCCGGCGAACGGCGAGCAGCTGCAGTCCACGGCGCCCGAGCGCGCGAGCGTGAAGACCATCGAAGGCGGCGACCACATGTTCCCGATGACCTTCCCCATCGAGACGGCCGTCGTGATCGAGGAGTACCTCGACTGGGACTGAGCGACCCGTTCGCCTACCGGCCCTGCCGCTTCTTGTAGGGCTTCGGCTGGCCCTTCACCGCGGGAGCACGCCCCTTGCCCTTCGACGCCTTGGCCTTGCCTCCGGCAGGGGCAGGGGCGCTGCGAACGGGCTCCGGCGCAGCCGCGACCTCGGCACGCGCCTCCACGAGGAGCAGCTCACCCACGGAAGTGAGCCGCGTCGGACCTTCGCGGTGCACGATGGGGTGGCCCACCTCGGCTTCGAGCTTGTCGATCGAGGTGTAGAGCGAAGCCAGCGGAATCCCGAGTTTGTCCGCCGCGCGCGGAAAATGGAGTTCATCCGCCAGGACGACGAAGCGGCGGAGCAGGGAGATCTTCACGGGAGCCTTTCGATGATCCGCACGGGCTTGCGGACTGCTTCCAGCGTACGTGGTGTCTTTCAGAGGTCGCTGTAGTCGTTCGCGGGAACCTGGATCTGATTCACCGTGTCGCCGTCGAACCAGAAGAGCGTGTAGACGATGCCGGTGGAGCCAGGGTGGCTGAGCGACTCGGTCCCTGGCGCTTCGCGTCCTCCCAGGCCGAGGAACTCGGCGGTGGCGGGGTCCTCGGCATCGTCGAGCGCCCAGGCGCCCGCATCGAGCAGCTCGGCACGCGTGGATCCGACGGAGAGGCCCTCTTCGGTGGTGATCGGAACACCGCCGACCGATGCTCCGGTGATCGCCACAGAGGCCGGACCTTCGTGCTCAGTGTCGGTGAACACCCGCAAGCCGTCCCATATGTAGTTCACGAACGAGAAGTCGTAACCCGGGAAGGTCTCCACTTTCTCCGGCTCCGGGAGCTCTCTCGTCGTCTCTTCCAACAGGTCGAGCACCGCCTCGGTGTCGTCGAGCGCGGCGTCGCGGGTGCCCGTCTCGTCGGTGACGGCGATGCCGTCGAGGGACACGACGATCCGTGGCTCCACCGTGGGGGTCGGACTAGGGGTCGGCGACGAGGGTGCAGAACTGGGCACGGTGGTGGGCTCGGCTGCGGGGCGAGCTGATGTGCAGCCGGCGAGAAGGAGAGCCGCGCCGGCGAGAGCCAGTGCAGGCAGAAGAGAACGTCGCATGGTCTCACGGTATCGATGCGGGGCCACGACGCAGCAGCGGGCAGGCCGACGGGGTCGAATCGTGATATTCCGGACAGACGGATGCCGCGACCGATTCGGCCGCGGCATCCGGAATCCTTCGGTCAGGCGACCTGTGGGGTGACGGCGAAGGACACGGAGCCTTCGTCGTCCACGCCGGCATCGAGGATCTTGTCGTCGAGAGCGGCGACTGCCGACTCATCGAGGAAGAGCCGGGTGCCGGCCACTTCCACGACCTGGTCCTGCGGCTCCGGGTCGGCGGCGACGAGCACGGCGAGGCGCGCACCGCCCTCGGCGTTCTGAGGCTCTGTCGAGTGGATGCGGAGCCCGGCATCCGGGGCGTCGGTCTGACGGCTCACCAGAGTCGTCACGATGGCGGAGGCGTTGTCGGTGAGGGTGAGCACGAGACTCTCCTTCCGGTTGGGGCATGTCACGGTCGCGACATGTCCGGGCTACGATGCCGAACCTCGGTGAGTGTCTCAACCCCCTTGCGGGGATTCGGAGGAGGCTCTTACCCTGCTCGCAGGTTCTTGCGCAGAAACACCTGCGCGGTGCCGTCGCCGTCAGGTACACGCTCGTGCTCCTCATACCCGCACGACTCGTAGAGGCGGATGTTCGCTTCGCTCAGACTGCCCGTGAACAGCTCGGCCACATCCGCGTTCGACGCCTTCTCGGCGCTCTCGAGAAGGAGGCGGCCGATTCCCTCGCCCTGCATGTCCGGTGCGATCGCGATCCTGCCGATCAGCAACAGCCCGTCCTGCTCCACGTACCGGATCGCGCCGACGAGCCGCCCGTCGATGCGTGCTGTCAGCCCGGATTCGGAGCGGAGTTCCGCTTCCAGCTCGGTGAGCGTCTGCGTCAGCGGTGGCATGTCGACGCTCCCGTAGATCGCCGCTTCCGACACGAAGGCCGCCCTCTGCACGGTCAGCACCTCGCCGGCGTCGCGGTCGCTGATGGGAGATATGACCACCTCACCCGGTGCGGCGTGCTGGTCGGGGCGGTGCTCTTCGTTCACGATGTCTGCGTCACTCACCCGAATCACATTCCGGGGTGGGCGCCCGCGGTGTCAACCCCCTCGCCGTGGAGGATCGCCAAGGCTAGCGTCGCGATCAGGAGGTCACACCATGGCTGAAACCACAACCACCAAGAAGACCGGCGGCTCGACGAAGGGCGCGGTCAAGACGACCAGGCAGCAGAACGCGGAGAAAGGCTTCACCGCCTCGACCACGCTCGCGAAGAACCTGCAGGCGGTGCTGGTCGACCTGCTCGATCTCGCGATCCAGGGCAAGCAGGCCCACTGGAACGTCGTGGGACGCAACTTCCGCGATACGCACCGGCAGCTCGACGAGATCATCGACGACGCTCGCACCTTCAGCGACACGATCGCCGAGCGCATGCGTGCCCTGCACGCTGTGCCGGACGGGCGCAGTGCCACCATCGCGAAGACCTCTTCGCTTCCCGAGTTCCCGGCGGGAGAGGTGTCCACCACCGAGACGATCGACCTGGTCACCGAGCGCCTGGAGGCGGCCGTGGCCACCGCTCGCGACGTGCACGATGCCGTCGACGAGGAGGATCCGACCTCGGCGGACCTGCTGCACGCGATCATCGAGCGGCTCGAGCAGTTCGCCTGGATGGTCAGCGCGGAGAACCGCAGCCCCGCGGGACGCTGAACGTCCTCTCACCCGCGGACCACGCCCTCTTCATTCGGGTCCTGCTCCGCGGGTGAGAGGCCTTCCGCGCATGACTCGGGGCAGAGCGAGCCATAGGGCTCCGATCAGGACGAGCGCCGCGAAGAGAGCGATGACACCCGCCGTCCGATTCACCGTGAAGTCGACGATCAGCGTGGTCACCCCGACGGTCAACGCACCGATCACGACCAGATCGATACGCACGATCCGGGCGGCGATGCGGACGAGATCGGGCTTGCGACGACGTCCGAACAGCGCCCTGTGCATTCCGACCGGCGCGAGGGCCAAGATGGTCGCCACAGCTGCGAGAGCGACGAGGACGACATACAGGTCACGCTGGAGCTCGTCCATGTCGGTGAACCGCGGCTGGAAGGCGACAGCCAAAAGGAAGCCGGTGAGGATCTGGGTGCCGGTCTGCATGACCCGCAACTCCTGCAGCAACTCGTCCCAGTTGCGATCCGCCCGCTCGTTGGCGGTCTCGTCGCGTCCGTCGACACGGTCGTCGCGCTCGTGTTCTCCACGCGATGGGTCTGATGTCATGGTCTCAGTGTGGATTTCCCGACCTGGCGCTGTCCAGCCGCTTGCGTCCCCCGAACGAAGGAGTGCAAGATGACGCTCCCACCGATCCGCGACTGGTGGCCTGAGCTCTCGCAGGACGGGCGCCGCGCCGTGCTGAACAGCGACACCTCTCATCTGGACGATGCCGTGCGCGAGGAGATCCGGGTGATCACCGGCGCCGTGGTCGGGATGGTGGAGTCCCTCAGCGAATCAGACCTCGCCTACGCGCGAAAGCACAGCGAGGCCGAGGAGTGAGGTCACGGCGCCGGCGCGTCCTGAGGAGACTCGGGTTCGGTGGTCGTGGGGAGTTCCTCGCGCAGCCGCGGCTCGGTACGTCGGTCGGGCCGCACGCCCGCCTTGTCGGCGTAGAACGCGCGGATCCGGTCCATGTCGGCTGCGACGTCTCCGGTGAGATCGATCGTCGGTCCGAGGCCGGTGGTCATGGTCGTCCGATCCACGAAACCGAGAGTGACCGGCATGCCCGTCTCTCGTGCGATCCGGTAGAAACCCGACTTCCAGTACTCGTTGCCCCCGCGTGTTCCGTCGGGGGTGACCACCAGTCCGAAGACGGTGCCGTCGTGCACCTGGCCCACGACATCCTTCACCACGCGCGCCGGGTCGGTGCGGTCGACGGGGATACCGCCGAGACGCCGCATAATCGGACCCCGCCAACCACGGAAGAGGCTCTTCTTCCCGAGCCAGTGCACGCTGATGTCGAGCTTCCACGCGATGGCGAGCATCAGCACGAAGTCCCAGTTCGAGGTGTGGGGTGCTCCCACGAGCACCGTCGGACGCGTCGGCGCCGACTCGCTCACGAGCTTCCATCTGCTGAACGCCCAGAACACGCGGGCGAGGAGTCGTTTGAGCATGGCTCAACCGTAGGGGAGAACGGCTGTCGATCTGCTGTCGACGTGCTACGGGCGCCTTCGGTGCCACTCCCTCCAGGCAGGCGTACGATCGAGGGATGAAGAAAACGCAGCAGGACTCCGTGCAGCAGGACGCGCCCGTCGGGCTGCAGCCGCTCCTGGATTCCCTGAACCTGCTCGAGGGGGAAGCGGCCGGCTATTGCAGCAATGGCGTCTGCCACTTCCCCGCCCCGAAGAGCGAGTAAGCAGCAGACGCCATCTCAGGCCGTCCCGGCGCGGTCAGTGCCCGCCGTGGAACCCTTCGCCCGCATCGTCTGCAGGCTTGCGGACGAACGGGCTGAGCGCCACAGTCGCCAGCGAGATGATCGCCGCGATCAGGAATGCCATGCGTGCGCCGGGAGCGCCGGCGACCGCAGTCGTCAGGCCCTCCTGCTCGCCCGCGTGCAGGATCGACGAGTAGGTCACGAGGAGCAGTGCGACACCTGCCGCGCCACCGACCTGCTGCAGTGTGTTCAGCACGGCCGAACCGTGCGAGTACAGCGACCGCGGGAGCGAACCCAGCGATGCCGAGAACAGCGGTGTGAACGACATCGCGAGACCGACGGACATGACAGCCTGCACGATGATGAGCACCCACCACACGGTGTGCTCACCGACGGTCGAGTAGAAGAACAGCGACGCCGACACCATGATCGTGCCGGGGATGAGCAGCGGGCGGGTGCCGCGCGCATCGTAGACACGGCCCATGATCGGTCCGAGCAGGCCCATCAGCAGCGAACCGGGGAGCAGGATCAGGCCGGACTGGAGCGGGTTGAGCCCCGCCACGTTCTGCAGGTACTGCGGGAGCAGGGTCAGCGTGCCGAACATCGACAGCGCCAGGATGGACATGATGATCACGGACAGCGTGAAGTTGCTCGAGCGGAACACGCGCAGGTCGAGCAGTGCGTCGTCGATGCGCTGCAGCACGAGCTGACGCCACACGAAGAGCCCCAGTGAGACGGCGCCGACCACCAGGGAGATGATCCCTGCGGTCTCGCCGGATCCGCCCTCGCCGCCGAACTGGCTGAGACCGAACACGATCCCGCCGAACCCGAGAGCCGCGAGCGGGATCGAGAGCACGTCGAGCGGCACGGACCGCGTCTCACCCAGGTTCGTCATCCACTTCACACCCATGAAGAGGGCGACGAGCGAGATGGGGAGGATGATGCCGAAGAGCGCGCGCCAGCTGGCGAGCTCGAGCACGGCTCCGGCGAGGGTCGGGCCGATCGCGGGAGCGAGCGAGATGACGAGACCGACGCGACCCATCATGCGACCGCGGGACTGCGGCGGCACGACGTTCATGATCGTGGTCATCAGCAGCGGCATCATGATGCCGGTACCTGCGGCCTGGATGACACGGCCGACGAGCAGCACGGCGAAGCCGGGGGCGACGAGAGCGACGAGCGTGCCGAGGGAGAACGCGATCATCGCGGCGATGAAGACCTGGCGCGTCGTGAACCGCTGCAGGATGAACCCGGTCGTGGGGATGACCACGGCCATGGTGAGCATGAAGGCGCTCGTGAGCCACTGGCCGAGCTCGGGCGGGATGCCGAGATCGGTGTTCAGATGGGGGATCGCGATCCCCATCGTGGTCTCGTTGAGGATGGCGACGAAGGCGGCGACGAGCAGCAGCCAGATCACCCGCATGTCCTTGCGGGGGATCTCGCCCCCTGCCGCGGCGGGAGTCGTCGAGATGGAGCCGGTATCGACGGCAGACATGGGCGGCCTCCAGGGCGAAGAAGAAATGGATATCGCGAGAGTTCGCAAGAGTCATTCAGCGTAACGGCAGCCGCGGACATTTCATTCCGTATTCACAGATATCCGCTGAAGGCGGATCCACGCGGCCCGATGTCCGCGCGCGTGGGTACGCTGGCGCAATGAGCATGGGCGGCGGCATGGGCGGTGGCCCGCGGGGAGGTGGCTTCCGCGGAGTCGATGAAGACGCGCAGCGGAAGTTGAACGCCGAGGCGCCGCGGATCAACGGTCTCGGGGCGCGGGTGGTCTCCCTGTTCCGCCCCTATCGCTGGCGCATCCTCTTCACGGGCATCCTGGTCGTGCTGGGCGCCGCGATCGCGGTCATCCCGCCGCTGATCGTGCAGCGCATCTTCGACGACGCGCTGTTCCCGGTGGACGGCGGAAGCCCGCACCTCGAACTGCTGGCCTGGCTCGTCACCGCTATGGTCGCGCTGTTCCTGGTCTCCGCGGGGCTGGGGGTGGCGCAGACCTGGCTCACCTCGACCGTCGGCAACAGCGTCACCGGCGATCTGCGCGTGAAGCTCTTCGAGCATCTGCAGGCGATGGAGCTCGGATTCTTCACGCGCACCAAGACGGGCGTCATCCAGTCGAGGCTGCAGAACGACGTGGGTGGCGTGTCCGGCGTGCTGACCAACACCGTCACCAGCATCCTCGGCAACGTCGTGACCGTGATCGCCTCGCTCGTCGCGATGATCCTGATCGACTGGCGGCTGACGCTCATCGCCGTCGTCATGATGCCGTTCCTGATCGTCGTGCAGCGCAAGGTGGGGCAGGTGCGCGCCAGGATCGCGGGGGAGACGCAGGAGTCGCTGTCCGAGCTCACCTCGATCACCCAGGAGACCCTGAGCGTGTCGGGCATGCTGCTGTCGAAGGCGTTCAACCGGCAGCGCACCGAGTCGGAGCGGTACCAGGCGGAGAACCGCAACCAGGTCGTGCTCCAGGTGCGGCGTGCGATGAGCGGCCAGGGGTTCTTCGCCGTCGTGCAGGTGATCATGGCGAGTGTGCCCGCCGTGATCTATCTCGTCTCCGGCTATCTGATCGCCGGCGGGACCGGAGCCATCACCGCGGGAACCGTCGTCGCCTTCACCACCGTGCAGGCGCGGCTGCTCATGCCGTTGATGGGCCTCATGAGGGTCTCGCTCGATCTGCAGACCTCGTCCGCGCTGTTCGCGCGCATCTTCGAGTACCTCGACCTCGTGCCGGAGATCCAGGACGCCCCCGACGCGATCACCGTCGATCAGGCTCCTGGACCCCGCGGGCGCATCGAGTTCGACGAGGTCGTGTTCCGCTACCCCGATGCCTCGGCTGACGCCAGGCCGACTCTCGACGGTGTGTCGTTCACGGCGGAACCGGGTCAGCACGTCGCGTTCGTCGGCCCGTCGGGCGCGGGCAAGACCACGATCCTGTACCTGGCGCCGCGGTTGTACGAGGCGAAGGGAGGGGCCGTGATGTTCGCGGGCGCCGACGTGCGCACCCTCACGCAGGAGTCGATCACCGACAACGTGGGCATCGTGTCCCAGGAGACCTACCTGTTCCACGCGACCATCCGTGACAACCTCCGCTATGCGAAGCCCGATGCCACCGAGGAAGAGCTGATCGCGGCGTGCACGGCCGCCAACATCCACCACATCATCGCCGGCTTCGAGCAGGGGTACGACACCGTGGTGGGCGAGCGCGGGTATCGGCTCTCCGGCGGGGAGAAGCAGCGCATCGCGATCGCCCGCGTGCTGTTGAAGGACCCGCCGGTGCTACTCCTCGACGAGGCGACCTCGGCGCTCGACACGGTGTCGGAGCGCGTGGTGCAGGAAGCGCTCGACGAGGCCGCGAAGGGGCGCACGACGCTCTCCATCGCCCACCGGCTCTCGACCGTGATGGGCGCGGACGTGATCCACGTGCTCGAAGCGGGGCGCATCATCGAGTCCGGCACTCACTCCGAGCTGCTGGCGCTCGGTGGACTCTATGCCGAACTCGCGGCTGAGCAGGTGGCGGCGTCGCGGGTGCTCGACACCGAGGCAGCGGTCGAGGAGGCGGTGACGGGCGGCGCTTCGGCTCCTCTCGCTGAGCGCCGCGCCGACAGAGCACCTGCCGATTCCGCTGGCGAAGACGCCGTCGCGACCATCACCGCCGCTGTGCCGCTGCTGGCCGAGCCGAGACCCGACGAGCGGGTCTACCCGCCGGGGCCCTGAGCAGTCTCAGGTCAGTGCAGTCTCAGGTCAGTGCACCGACAGCCCGCCGTCGACGAACAGCGAGTGACCGGTGACGTAGCCCGATCCTGCCCCGGCCAGGAACACCGCCGCACCCGCGAAGTCGCTCGGCAGACCGTTGCGTCCGATCATCGTGCGGGCCGCGAGCTCGGCGACCTTCTCTGGGTCCTGTTGCAGGCGGGCGTTCAACGGCGTGAGCACGAACCCCGGCACCAGCGTGTTGCTCGTGACGCCCGTCCCGCCCCAGGCCTCGGCCTCCGAGCGCATGAGCGACTCCACGGCACCCTTCGACGCACCGTACACACCGCTGCCCACGAAGGCCCGGTGCGCCTGCTGGGAGCTGATGTGGATGAGGCGGCCGTATCCGCGTGCGGCCATGCCCTTCGCGAACTGCTGGCCGAGCAGGAACGGTGCGAGCGCGTTGACCGTCATCGTGGCGTCCCAGTCTTCTTCGGTGATGTCGGGGAAGGGCGGCCGGATGTTGATGCCTGCCGAGTTGACGAGGATGTCCGGTTCCCCGAAGGGCTCGACAGCCGCTGCGGCGACGGCGTGGATTCCGTGCCTCGTGCTGAGATCGCCGACGACACCGGTCGCCCGGCAGCCGAGCGCACGCAGCTCATCGACGGTCTCGCGGATGCGTTCCTCACCGCGGGCGACCACGACCGTGGCCGCGCCGGCACGAGCGAGCGCGGTGGCGATCCCTCGACCGATGCCGGAGCTGCCGCCCGTCACGACAGCGGTGCGTCCCTCGAGGGAGAACAGCGAAGAGAGGTAGTCGTTCATGTGTCCGCCGATCGGTGGTCCGCCCTCACCAGGCGAGAGCCGCGGCGAGGGAGGGGTCTGGAGTGGCATCGGCGAACTCGGGGAGTGCCCGGAGCTCGGCGATGAAGGCGTCGACCTCGGCGGCGTATGCCGGGTCGGTGTGCTGCTCCGCGATGTCGAGGAGGGAGGGGATGTCCATGGCGAGGATCAGCTCGATCCGCGCTACGACCGAGGCACGTGCGCCGGCGTCGTGCAGCACGCGGATGCCGCCGCGCAGAGCTGCCAGGTAGTCGCGCACTACGGGGAGCCGACCTTTGCCCTGGGTGATCGAGGTGCCGTCGGCGCGGAGACGCCAGTGCACGACCACATCCGGGATGACGTCGAACGCCCGTGCGCGGGTGTACATCTGCTGGGCGACGATCTGGTCCTCGTAGGCGACGCCCTCCGGGAAGCGGAGATCCTGCCAGAAAGGAGTGCGACTCAGCTTCGACCAGGCGACGATGTTCGACACCGCCCGGGGATGTGCGGTGAGCGTGGTGCCCAGCCTCTCCGGGGAGGTGGCCGCGGATACCCAGGGCTGCACGCGACCGGCGAGGTACGCATCTCCCTGAGGGCGTGCGCGCACGTAGGCTCCGGCGACGAAATCGCTTCCGGTCCGTTCGAGTGTGTGCGTCATCCGGGCGAGGGCGTCCGGCCGCAGTTCGTCGTCGCCGTCGAGGAAGCCGAGGTAGGGGGTGTCCACCAGGGCGAGACCGGCATTGCGGGCGGCGCCGAGGCCACGGGAGGCGTCATGGCGGATCGTCGTGAAACGTCGGTCAGCGGAGGCCGCGTCATCGAAGATCGCGCCCGTCTCGTCGGTCGAACCGTCGTCGATCAGGATCGCCCGCCAGCGGGGTTCGGTCTGTGCGCGGAGCGAGTCGAGCGCAGCGGGGGCGAAGGCGGCGATGTCGCGTCCGGGGACGATCAGCGTCACGATCGGGGCGGAGGCAGTCACGTGCCGAGTCTATGGCCGGGCATCAGCCCCGGGCCGCGCGCACGGATTCCGCGACGAGCGCCGCCAGGCGCTCGGGAGCGTCCGTGGCCAGCTCCTCGCGACCGAACGTGAAGCGCACCGACGTCTGTGCGACCTCGGGGGCGATTCCGCAGGCGAGCAGCACGTGCGAGGGGTCGTCGCTGCCCGCCGCGCACGCCGATCCGCTCGAGGAGATCACTCCGCGGCGCTCGAGCTCGAGCAGCACGGCCTCCCCGCTGGTGCCGGCGAACGTGAAGCTCGCGGTGCCGGGCAGACGATGTACCGGGTCGCCGGTGAGTGCTGCTGCAGGCACGGCGGCGAGTACCAGGGCGGCGAAGCGTAGGCTCGTGGCGGCGACCCGCGCCGCCACGAGTTCTCGCTCCCGCTCGGCGAGTTCCAGGGCCGTCGCCAACGCCACCGCTCCCGCGACGTTCTCGGTGCCGGATCGTCGACCGCGTTCCTGACCGCCGCCGTGCAGCAGGGGCTCCACGGGAACGCGTCCGCGGACCGCGAGCGCACCGATACCCTTGGGGGCACCCAGCTTGTGACCAGCGATCGACAACGCATCGGCACCGAGATCCCGCAGGGGAAGCCACCCGGCCGACTGCACGGCATCGAGGTGCAGGGGGACCTTCACCGCGCTCGTGACGGCTGCCAGGGCTGTGACGTCCTGCACCGTCCCGATCTCGTTGTTCGCGTGACCGAACGACACCAGCGACGTGTCTTCCCTGATGGCCGCGGTCAGCGCATCCGGGGCGATACGCCCTCGGGAGTCCACCGGGATCATCGTCACCTCGACGCCGTGGAAGCGTCGGAGATACCCGGCGGACTCGAGGATCGACTCGTGTTCGATGGGGGAGATGACCAGGTGGCGCCGTCCCGCCTCCAGAGCGGCGAGCGCGATGCCCTTGACCGCGAGGTTGTTCGCCTCTGTTCCTCCTGCGGTGAACACGACGTCGTTCGTCCGCATCCCCAGCACGCGCGCCACCCGTGCCCTGGCGCCGTCGAGGGCGCTCTGCGCGGCCTCGCCCGCCGTATGGTGACTCGACGGATTGCCGAACACCCCGGCGAGGAAGGGACGCATCGCTTCGAGCACTTCCGGACGCACCGGTGAGGTCGCCGCGTGATCGAGGTAGAGCATGACCGTCAGTCGATCCGCAGATCCAGGCCGAGATCGAGGGCGCGGGCGGAATGCGTCAGAGCTCCGACCGAGATCACGTCGACGCCGGTGAGTGCGATCTCGCCGACCGTGTCGAGGGTGACACCGCCCGAGGCTTCGACGATGGCTCGACCGCCGATGAGGGCCACGCCCCGCTCCAGGTCGTCCAGCGAGAAGTTGTCGAGCAGCACGGTGTCCGCTCCACCGTCCAGGACGGCGTCGATCTGGTCGAGACGGTCGACCTCGACGACGACGTGGGTCGTATGGGGGAGCCGGGACAGGGCCGCGCGCAGGGCGGCCGCGAGGTCGAGGCCCGAGCGTTTCAGCACCGCGAGGTGGTTGTCCTTCGCCATCACCGCGTCGGACAGGGAGTGCCGGTGATTGCGGCCGCCGCCCGACTCGACGGCGTGACGCTCGAAGGCGCGCAGACCGGGAGTGGTCTTGCGGGTGTCGGCGATCCGCGTCTCGGTGCTGTCGACGGCCGCCACGTAGGCGGCGGTGAGCGTGGCGATGCCGCTCATCCGCTGCGTGAAGTTCAAGGCGACGCGCTCCGCGGTCAGTACGCTGCGCGCCGCACCGGATACCGAGGCGAGGACGTCTCCTGCAACGAACTCGTCACCGTCGCCGACGTGCAGATCCACCTGGACGGACGGATCAGTGAGACGGAAGGCGGCGGCGAAGACCTCGCCTCCGCTGAAGACCCCGGCTTCTCGTGCGACGAGATCGGCCGTGGCCGTGGCCTCGGCGGGCAGCAGCGTCGTGCTCGTGAGGTCGCCCCACGGAGCGTCTTCCTCCAGTGCGGCGCCGACGACGCGGTGCAGAGTGGCGGGGGTCAGCATCAGACGGTCTCCAGGATCGATGAGGATGTGGGGGATGAAGGAGGGGCACCTGTCGCATCCGTGTCGACACGATGATGTGCTCCGACGGAAACGGTGCGCTTCAGAGCCGCCGCCGTCGTCGCCTGCGCGAGGAGCAGCAGGTTCGCATCCTCGTGCTCCGTCACGGTCGTGGGCGTGGTGGGGACGCCGGCCCATCCCTGCAGCACTCCGAGCGCCCGGGTGAGGCCCTCGCCCGTGCGCAGCAGGCCCACTTCGTCCCACATCAGCCGCTGCAGTGCGGAGCGGGTGAACCCCGGTTCGGGGTCAGCGAGGTTCGCGTCGAGGCTCACCTCGGGAGGGGTGTGCTCCTGTTCCGGAAGAGGCCAGGGCACCGTGAGCGCTGCCGCCGCGCGAGCCCCGAAGACCGCGCCCTCGAGCAGGGAGTTCGATGCCAGCCGGTTGGCCCCGTGCACGCCAGTGCGGGCGACCTCTCCTACGGCGAAGAGCCCTGGCACCGTGGTGCGTCCGTCGAGGTCGGTGACCACGCCGCCCATCAGGTAATGCGCCGCCGGGGTCACGGGTAGGGGGCTCTTCGCCCAGTCGAAGCCACGCTCTCTCGTGACACGGTCGATGGTCGGGAAGCGGAGCGCGAGCGTGCGGGCTCCGAGCATCGTGGCGTCGAGCCTGACGGGCGCAGCCTGAGCCGCGGCACGCCGTGCGATCGCTCGCGACACCACGTCCCGCGGCGCGAGCTCACCGTCGGGGTGGCTGTCGAACACGAACCGGCGGCCACGGTCGTCCACCAGAACCGCGCCCTCACCGCGCACCGCCTCGGAGATCAGGAACGCCGGGCCGGAGGCGAGGACGGTGGGATGGAACTGGACGAATTCCAGATCGGCGACCGCTGCACCTGCGCGAAGCGCGGCGGCGATGCCGTCACCCGTCGTTCCTCCGGGGTTGGTGGTGTGGGCGTAGAGCTGGCCGGCACCGCCGGTGGCGAGGATCACGGCGTCGGCCTGGAGGGTCGAGAGCACACCGTCGCGACGGATTCGGATACCCCGAACGACACCGTCGCGCTTCACGAGGTCGACCAGGAAAGCGCCGGTGAGAACAGGGATGCGCGCGCGACGTGCGCATTCGACGAGGGCCGCGGAGATCGCCGCCCCGGTGGCATCGCCGCCCGCATGCGCGATGCGGGCGTGGCTGTGCGCCGCCTCGCGTCCGAGTCGCAGTGAACCGTCGTCGTCGCGGTCGAAGCCGACACCCCGTGCGATCAGCTCGGCGATCCGCTCCGCGCCGTCGGCGACCAGCACACTCACCGCGTCCGGATCGGACAGCCCGGCGCCGGCGATCTGCGTGTCGGCGGCATGCGACGACGGGGAGTCGCCCGGGCCGTACGCTCCGGCGACACCCCCCTGAGCGAACCCGGTGCAGCCGTCGCCGAGGTCACCCTTGGTGACGATCGTCACGTCGTGACCCGACTCGTGCGCGTGCAGCGCCGCGGTGAGCCCCGCGATGCCCGACCCGACGATGATGACCTTCATCGTGTGCCCGCGACCGCCGGGGGCTTCGCCGCGAGCATCCGTTCCAGCGCCACCCGAGCGGGGGCGGCGACGTCGTCGGACACGGTGATGCGGTTCGGCGTGCGACCGGCCACCAGCTCCTCCAGCACCCACGCGAGGTAGCCGGGGTGGATGCGGTACATCGTCGAGCACGGGCACACCACGGGGTCGAGGCAGAAGATCTCGTGCTGCGGATACTGCGCAGCAAGTCGACGGACGAGGTTGATCTCGGTGCCGATCGCGAAGGTGGTCGGTTCGGTCGCCGTGTCGATCGCCCGGCGGATGTACTCGGTCGACCCTGCTTCGTCGGCGGCGTCGACGACCTCCATCGGACATTCGGGGTGCACGATCACGCGGACACCGGGGTGATCGGTGCGCGCTTGGTCGATCTGGTCGACCGTGAAGCGTCGGTGCACGGAGCAGAACCCGTGCCACAGGATGACACGCGAGTCGAGCAACTGCTCGGCGGACGAGCCGCCCAGCGCTCGCCGCGGGTTCCACATGGGCATCTGATCGAGCGGCACTCCCATGGCCTTGGCGGTGTTGCGGCCCAGGTGCTGGTCGGGGAAGAACAGGACCCGCCGCCCCCGCTCGAATGCCCACTCCAGCACGGTCCGCGCATTCGACGACGTGCACACGATCCCGCCGTGTCGCCCGACGAAGCCTTTGATCGCCGCCGAGGAGTTCATGTACGTCACGGGGATCACGGGCACGCGGCCGTCGGCGTCTGCGGCCGCGAGGTCTCCGAAGACGTCCTCGAGCTGCTCCCAGCACTCCTCGACCTGGTCGATGTCGGCCATGTCGGCCATCGAGCACCCCGCGGCGAGATTGGGGAGGATCACCGCCTGATCGGGTTGCGAGAGCAGATCGGCGGTCTCGGCCATGAAGTGCACGCCGCAGAACACGATCGCCTCGGCATCGGCTCTGCCCTTCGCCGCCGTCGCCAGCTGGAACGAGTCCCCGACGTAGTCCGCGTGCTGCACGACCTCTTCGCGCTGATAGAAGTGCCCGAGGATCAGCACCCGGTCGCCGAGCGTGGCCTTCGCCGCCCGGATCCTCCCGTCGAGTTCCTCTTCCGAAGCCTCGCGGTACTCGGAAGGCAGCTCGCCCTGTCGCGGGGCTCCGGTCGGAATGACATCGCCCATCGAGGAGCCGGGGCCGTACCCCGGTCGTGCGTCGAAGTCCCACGGGCCGGCGGCGAGGTCGGTGGCGCACGTGGCGTCCGTGGACGCGCCGGTGACGATCGCCTGGATCGCATGGTCGACGGAGGGATCCAGCGGCGGTACGGCGGGAGCGGGGACGAAGGTGATGCTCATCGGATGCTCGTTTCCTCGGGTCGGAGCGGGCCGCGATCGGCGAGCTCGATGTCGGTGTTGTCGCGATACAGACGTGCGGGCCGGTGGCTTCCGGTGCGGAACCGGTCGGTCGGGAGCAGATTGCCCGCCGCCTCCACCTGGCGACGGAAGTTGGCGGGGTCGAGGGCGCGTCCGAGGATCGATTCATAGGCTTCGCGCAACTCGGCGAGCGTGAACTCGGCGGGGAGGAACCCCTGTGCGACTCGGCTGTACCCCACCTTGTTGCGCAGTCGCCACAGCGCGTACTCGACGATCCGGTCATGGTCGAACGCGAGGTCCGGCAGCTCCTCGACGTCGAACCAGCGGACGTTCTCGGGATAGTGCCCGGCTGCGCGATGTGCGGCGCTCTGCGCGGTCACGTCGTCCTGCCGCAACAGGGCCCAGTACACGATGGAGACGACCCGCGTGGGGGAGCGGTCGACCGCTCCGAAGGCATACAGCTGCTCGAGGTAGCTGGGGGCGAGTCCCGTTGTCTCGGCGAGGGTGCGGGCCGCGGCATCGACGGGAGACTCCGTCGAGGTGAGCCAACCTCCGGGGAGTGCCCACTGGCCGGCGAAGGGCTCGCGCGTGCGCAGCACGAGGGGCAGGGAGAGCACCGCCCGTCCGTCGTCGGTCCTCCGCAGCGTCAGGATCACCGTCGAGACGGCGACTCGGATGGCACCGCTTTGAGTCATTCGCACCTTAACCTCCGATGTCGATCTTAGTGTCATCGAGACTCTTAGTGGTCCTCTGTGACGAGGATTCGGGCTGAGTCCGAAACGTTATCTGGGGAGCGCGAGGAGGCTTGTCCACGAGGACGGGGTTTGTTAGGTTACTGTCCTAACAAACCCCTTCGGGAGCGGCCGCCGGTCGTCTCCCCGGGCCCGCGAACCCCACCTCCGGGGTTCTGCTCCATCCGGAGCGATCCCTCCTGCAGTGCAGCACCGAGAGGAAACAAGAGAAATGATCCGTAACGGAAGGCGCAAGATCGCGCTCACCGCGATTGCCGGTGCATCCGTCCTCGCCCTGGGCCTCACCGCCTGTGGCGGCGGCAGCGACAGTGGCAACGCCGATGGCGACAAGGCCCTGCGTGTCTGGGCCGGCAGCCAGACCCCCATCGCCGCGAACTACAACCCGTTCGCTCCGACCGTGCTCCACGGCGCGCTCGGGCCGATCTACGAGCCGCTGTTCTTCTACAACAAGACCGCGGACTCCGAGCCGGTCGGCCTGATCGGCGACTCGTTCGAGTACAACGAGGACGGCACGGTGATCACGGTCACCATCAAGCCCGACCTCAAGTGGAGCGACGGTGAGCCCCTGACCGCCAAGGACGTCGCGTTCTCGTTCAATTACGAGGCCAACAACCCCGAGGGCAACGGTCTGATCTCCGCCGAGGCCACGGACGACACCACCGCCGTGCTGACGTACTCGTCTGCCCAGTACACGACCGAGTTCCAGCGGATGGGGTCGAGCTACATCCTCCCCGAGCACGTCTGGAAGGACGTCAAAGACTTCGCCAACTTCACGAACGAAGAGCCCGTCGGATCCGGCCCCTACGTGGTCGACAAGACCACGAGCGAGTCCTACACCCTCGTCGCGAACAAGAACTACCGCGATGCCGACAAGCTCGGCGTCAAGAAGGTCCAGTACATCGCGGTCGACAACAACCAGACGGCACAGGACCTGCTCGCCGCCGGCAAGCTCGACTGGACCGGCATGTTCATCCCCAACCCGGATGACGTGACCGGCAACGGCAAGATCGACTGGATCAACACCCCGCAGGACCCGACGGTGCTCTACACCTGCTCGAACGCCGAGCTCGGCTGCACCGGCCCGCAGACGGACGTCGCGGTGCGTCAGGCACTCAACGTGGCGATCGACCGCGGCATCATCAAGGACAAGGCATTCGTCGGCCTCACGGGCGACATCTCGCCGGCTTTCACGCTGCTGCCGCGCGACGAGAAGTGGCTCGCCGACCCGGCCAACGAGGTCAGCCCGCAGGAGGCCAACGCCGCCGAGGCCGGTTCGATCCTCGAGGCCGCCGGTTACACCAAGGGTTCGAGCGGCATCTACGAGAAGGGCGGGGTTCCGCTCGAGCTCACGCTCACCTCGGTCGACGGCTGGACCGACTACAACGACGCCGCGAAGCTGATCGCCGAGCAGGCCGAGGCCGCAGGCATCAAGATCACGGCATCGACGGTGCAGTGGCAGGAGTTCTCCGATTCCCGTCAGGGTGGCGAGTTCCAGCTCATCATGGGTGGTGTGATCGGCACGTCCGTCGCCGACCCGTTCCAGATCTACCGCGACTGGTTCGGCGGCACGGCCGTCGAGTCGACGACCCCGGTCGGCACCGAGATCCCCGCAGGACGCTGGAACTTCAGCCGCTACAGCAACCCGGTCGTCGACACGGCGATCCAGTCGGCGATCAGCACGAACGACGAGGCGACGAAGAAGGAGCTGTACGCCACGATCCAGACCGAGATCGTGCGTGACCTGCCCTACATCCCGCTCGTCATCAACGCGACGCAGACCTTCTACAACACGAAGGACTACACGGGCTGGCCGACGGAGGAAGACCTCTACGCCTTCCCGCCGTCCTGGGGTGCGATTGCGGCAGGCTACGTCCTGACGCAGCTGCAGCCGGTCAAGTAACACGAGAGGAGTCGGGGAAGAAGGAAGTCAGGAAACAGTGACATGAAGTTCTATGCACGAAGAATCGGGTTCTACGCGTTCACGCTCTGGGCCGCGATATCCATCAACTTCTTTCTTCCCCGGCTCATGCCGGGAAACCCCGCCGACATCATGATCGCCAAGATGCAGCGGGCGGGCGGCGACGTCTCAGAGACGACCATCCGCAATATCAGGCTCCTGCTCGGCGGCGACGACTCGTCGCTGTGGGATCAGTACCTCGCGTACTGGGGGCGGATGTTCCAGGGCGACCTCGGCGTCTCGGTGACGAAGTTCCCCACCCCGGTGACGGAGCTCATCGCCGGTGCTCTTCCCTGGACGCTCATCCTCGTCGGCACCGCGACGGTCATCTCCTTCGTCCTCGGCGTCGTGCTCGGGGCCTGGGCCGGCTGGAAGCGCGGCACCTGGGTCGACCACCTGATCCCGGCAACGACCGTGCTGCAGTCGATCCCGTACTTCTGGATGGCGCTGATCCTGGTGGCGGTGTTCGCGGTCGGCCTCGGCTGGTTCCCCATCTTCGGCGGCTACGACGTGTTCGACTTCCCCGACGGCCCCGAGCCGACGTGGGCCTTCTTCAGCGACGCCGTCGCCCACGCCATCCTTCCCGCCGTCACCATCGTGATCAGCTCGGTCGGCGGCTGGATGTTCGGCATGCGCAACATGATGGTCTCGACGCTCGCCGAGGACTATGTGCTCACGGCCGAGGCCAAGGGCCTGCGCCCGCGCCGGGTGCTCACCACCTACGCTGCCCGCAACGCCGCGATCCCCTCGATCGCCGGCTTCTCGATCACGCTCGGTTTCGTCGTGGCCGGCTCCATCGTCATGGAGCAGGTGTTCACCTACCCCGGCATCGGCAAGCTGATGTTCCAGGCCGTGACCAACAACGACTACGCGCTGATGCAGGGGCTGTTCCTCGTCATCACGCTCACGGTGCTCGCCGCCAACTTCATCATGGACCTCGTCTATGGCTTCATCGACCCGAGGGCTCGCCAGAATGTCTGACACGAAGAACCCGCTCCTCACGGAGGAGCCACCCACCGTCGCCCCTGAGGGCACCGTCGCTCTCGCCACACAGCGTCAGGAACGAAAGCGTCGCCGCATCCTGCCCAGCACCTCGCCGAAGTTCATCGTGGGCGTGTGCATCGTGCTGGCGATCGTGCTGTTCGCGATCATCGCGCCGATCTTCTCCCAGAACCCGCGGAGCACGGCCAACCCAGCGCTTCAGCCGCCGTCGGCCGAGCACTGGCTCGGCACGACCAAGCTCGGCAACGACATGTTCGCCCAGCTCGCGACCGGTGCCCAGGGCTCGCTGCTCATCGGCGTGACGGCCGGCAGCATCGCGATCGTCCTCTCCCTCCTGTTCGGTGTGCTCGCCGGCTACCTGGGTGGGTGGCGTGAAGACGGCCTCGCCCTGCTCACGAACGTCATGATCGTGATCCCCGGACTGCCGCTGGTGATGGTCATCGCCTCGTTCGTCCCGCAGCGCAGCTGGCAGCTCGTCGCCTTCGTGCTCGGCATCACCTCCTGGGCCGGGGCGGCGTACGTGCTCCGGCTGCAGACGCGCTCGCTCCGCACACGCGACTACGTCTACGCCTCGAAGGTCGCGGGCGAGCGGTCGTTCCGCGTCATCCTCGTCGAGATCATGCCGAACCTGCTGCCGCTGCTGGCGGCCCAGTTCCTCTTCGCGATCATCTTCGCGATCCTCGGCGAGGCCGGCCTGTCGTACCTCGGCCTCGGACCCAACTCGTCGATCACCTGGGGATCGATCCTCAACGACGCCCAGTCGGGGCAGGCGCTCGGACGTGGGGCCTGGTGGTGGTTCGTCCCGCCGGGACTCATGATCGCGCTCCTCGGCGCCGGCCTGTCGCTGATCAACTTCGCCATCGACGAGGTCATCAACCCGAAGCTGCGCAATGCACCCGAAGCCGCGCGCCGCGTGCGCAAGGCCGCCAAGACCAAGGGGGTCACCGCATGAGCGAGCCTGTGCTGACGGCGCGGAATGTGTCGATCGAGTATGAGGTGGATCCGCCGGTGAAGGCCGTGCGAAACGTCTCGCTGACGTTGAACCGTGGGGAGATCCTGGGCCTGGCCGGGGAGTCGGGGTGTGGGAAGACGACTCTCGCGTACGGCATGAACCGGTTGTTGAAGGCGCCGGCGTTGATGACGGGCGGAGAGATCGTGTTCCATGACCGGGACGGTCATGACATCGACATCGTGGGTTTGGATGGGGAGGGTCTTCGGGCGTTCCGGTGGGACAAGATCTCGATGGTGTTCCAGGGCGCGATGAACTCGTTGAATCCGGTGATCAGTGTGAGGGCGCAGATCTTCGACATCTTCGACACGCATCGTCCTGGGATGAGTAAGAAGGCGAAGACGGCGCGGGCGGAGGAGCTGCTCACGTTGGTGGGGGTGGATCCGTCCCGGTTGTCGAGTTTCCCGCATGAGTTGTCCGGGGGTATGCGTCAGCGGATGATGATCGCGATGGCTCTGGCGTTGGATCCGCAGGTGATGATCATGGATGAGCCGACGACGGCGTTGGATGTGGTCGTGCAGCGCGGCATCATCCGGGAGATCATGCGGTTGCGGGAGAAGCTCGGGTTCGCGGTGATCTTCATCACGCATGATCTGCCGATGTTGATCGAGATCAGCGACCGGATCGCGATCATGTTGCAGGGGCAGATCGTGGAGGAGGGGACGGCGGAGGAGATCTACCGTTCCCCGCAGCATGAGTACACGCGACGGTTGTTGTCGAGTTTCCCGTCGTTGAAGGGTGAGCGGGGCGATTTCGTGCGTACCGGTGTGAGCCAGAAGGGCGTCCGATGACCACCCATACGAATAGCACCGGGACGACGGTGCCGGGGACGGCGACGTTGGAGGCGCGGAACCTCGTCAAGGACTTCCACCTGCGTTCCGGGTTCAGGACGAGCATCCTGCATGCGGTGAAGGATGTGTCGTTCACGATCGAGGCCGGGAAGACGCTCGCTCTGGTGGGGGAGTCGGGGTCGGGGAAGTCGACGATCGCGCGGATGCTGATGAAGTTGGAGACCCCCACCAGTGGGGAGATCCTCCTCGACGGGAAACCGTCCGGGACTCGGGGGCGGGCGTTGGAGGCGTATCGCGCGGATGTGCAGATGGTGTTCCAGGACCCGTTCGCGTCGTTGAACCCGTTCCACACGATCGTGCATCACTTGGAGCGGCCGATCCGCCTGCATCACCCGCAGCTCTCCAGTGCGCAGGTGCGTGCCAGGGCGGTGGAGTTGTTGGAGCGGGTGCGGCTCAGCCCGGGGGAGAGCTTTGCGGAGCGTCGCCCGCATGAGCTGTCGGGTGGGCAGCGGCAGCGCGTCGCGATCGCACGGACACTGGCCCCGGGGGCGCGGTTCATCGTCGCCGACGAACCGGTGAGCATGTTGGACGTGTCGATCCGGCTGGGCGTGTTGAACCTGCTCGCGGATCTGCAGCGGGAGGAGAACCTCGGGGTGCTGTACATCACGCACGACCTCGCGACCGCCCGGCATTTCTCCGATGAGATCATGGTGCTCTACAAGGGCGATGTCGTCGAGCGGGGCCCCGCGGACGAAGTCATCCTCAACCCGCAGCACGAGTACACCAAGACTCTCCTCGGAGCCGCGCCCGAGCCCGACAACCTCGGCCGCCTCCGCGACGAGGTCCGAACCGAACTCGGCATCAGCTGATAGCCGCACAGCACCCCGCTTCCGAATCGCGCTTTCGAATCGCGCTTTCGAATCGCGCTTTCGAATCGCGCGAATGGTCCCTTCCGAGTCCAGGATGGGACCATTCGCGCGATTCGAACGCGCGTCGAGCGAATCCGGCACCGACGGGCCGACCGGCTAGACTGAACCCACAACTGAAGACAGGCCGAATGACCCACGCGGGAGAGCCCCGGCGAACGCAGCCGGGCACCGAAGGAGCAAGCCTCCCCGCCAATCTCTCAGGTACGCGTACCGCGCGGTTCCGGCCACTCTGAAAAGCGATCCGTCTCATGTGCGGATCCGCCGACGGTGAAAACCCCGCCTCCGTGCACGGGTGAAGCTCTCAGGCCCATGACAGAGGGGGAGTTCCGAGGAACGGCGATGCCGCCGTTCCGCCCGACACAGCCCGGGAGAACTCCATGTCCGACCCCCGCTACACCCCGCTGCGCGAACGCCATGAGGCACTCGGCGCGTCTTTCACCGACTTCGGTGGCTGGCAGATGCCGGTGCGTTACACCTCCGACCTCGCCGAGCACCACGCCGTGCGCCAGAACGCGGGGATCTTCGACATCTCGCACATGGCCGAGTTCCTCGTCACGGGCGAGAAGGCGGCCGAGTTCCTCGACTTCGCGCTCGCAGGTCGCATCTCCGCCATGACGGTCGGCAAGGCGAAGTACTCGCTGATGCTGAATGAGAACGGCGGAATCGTCGACGATGTCATCGCGTATCGGCTCGCGGAGGACCGCTACCTCGTCATCGCCAACGCCGGCAACCGTGGCTTCGTGGACTCGGGATTCGCCAAGCGCGTGCGGGACTTTCCGTCGCTCGTCGAGCGGGCGCTTCCGCCGCTGGCTCCGGGGGAGGACCGCACCTTCGCCGGATTCCTGGGCGACCGCGGTGTCGATGTGGAGGATGTGTCCGACCTGTTCGCGCTGCTCGCCGTGCAGGGACCGGCCGCCGAGGCGATTCTCGCTGCGACGCCGGGCATCGACGGGCTGAGCACGCCCTGGGCGGAGCAGAAGTACTACGCCTGGGCGGACGCGCGCTTCCGCGGGGAGCCTCTGCTCATCGCACGCACGGGCTACACCGGGGAGGACGGCTTCGAGCTGCTGGTTCCTGCCGGCGACGCCGCAGCCCTGTGGGACGCTCTGCTGGCTGCCGGCGAACCGCATAATCTCGTTCCTGCGGGCCTCGCCGCCCGGGACACGTTGCGTCTGGAGGCCGGGATGCCTCTCTACGGCCACGAGCTCAGCACCGACACCCGCCCCTCGCAGGCCGGACTCGGCCGTGTCGTCGTGATGGCGAAGGAGCACTTCGTCGGCAAGGAGGCGCTCTCGTCCTTCGAGGACTCGACAGAGGCATCGGAAGCGCCGGTCCTGGTCGGCCTCGTCGCCGAGGGCAAGCGGGCAGGACGCGCCGGATACGCCGTCGTCGACGAAGACGGATCCGTGCTCGGAGAGATCACGAGTGGCGCTCTCAGCCCGACTCTCGGCCACCCGATCGCGATGGCCTACGTGACCCCATCTTCCGCGGAAGAGGGAACCGCAGTATTCCTTGACGTGCGGGGAACCAAGATCCCCGCGACCGTGACCGCCCTGCCTTTCTATCGGAGGACCAAATGACCGACCTCGCCGCACTCCACTACACCGAAGAGCACGAGTGGATCGCCGCCGACGGCGACACCGTGACCATCGGCATCACCGACTACGCCGCCGAGAAGCTGGGAGACGTCGTGTTCGTCGAGCTCCCCGCCGTCGGCACCGAGGTGACCGCAGGTGCGGTCGTCGGCGAGATCGAGTCGACGAAGTCGGTCGGCGAACTCTACGCGCCGGTCTCGGGAACCGTCGTCGAGATCAACGACGCGGCCGTCGACGATCCGTCGCTGGTGAACGCCGCGCCCTTCGAGGGCGGCTGGTTGCTCAAGGTCTCCGTCGCAGCCGGTGCGCTGGACGGACTGCTCGACCGCGACGCGTACGTCGCACTCACGGAGGGCTGATTCACCAGTGGTCACTTTCGCCGATCGTCACATCGGACCCACGGATGCCGCGCAGCGCACGATGCTCGCGGCCCTGGGTCTCGACACCCCAGGGGCCGATGGCGCGCTGAGCCCGGTCGATGCGCTCATGCGCCAGGCCGTGCCCGCGTCGATCTACACCGGGCCGTCGTCCGACTCCTCGGACGCGCCTTCGCGCATCCCCTCTGCCGCGAGCGAGACCGAGGCTCTCGCCGAGCTGCGGGTGCTCGCCTCGCGCAACACCGTGAACCGACCGATGATCGGCCTGGGGTACTACGGCACCATCACGCCGCAGGTGATCCAGCGGAACGTGCTGGAGAACCCGTCGTGGTACACGGCCTACACGCCGTACCAGCCGGAGATCTCCCAGGGGCGTCTGGAAGCGCTCATCAACTTCCAGACCATGGTCGCCGAACTCACCGGGCTCACGACGGCCAATGCGTCCATGCTCGACGAGTCGACCGCGGTGGTCGAGGCGATGCTGCTCTCGCGGCGCGCATCGAAGTCGGCGTCGACCGTGTTCGCGGTCGACGCGGATGCGCTCCCGCAGACCAAGGCGATGCTCGCCACGCGCGCGGAGGCTCTCGGTATCGACATCGTCACGGTCGATTTCGCCGCGGGCGAGGAGCTGCCCGCCGACCTGTTCGGTGTCTTCGTGCAGTACCCCGGCGCATCCGGTCGCGTCTGGGATCCGTCGGCCGTGTTCGACGCCGCGCACCTCTCCGGCGCTCTCGCGGTCGCGGCCGCCGATCTGCTCGCTCTCACCCTCATCGCCTCTCCCGGCTCACTAGGCGCCGACGTGGCAGTCGGCACGACCCAGCGCTTCGGCGTGCCGATGGGCTTCGGCGGTCCGCACGCCGGCTACATGGCCGTCCGCTCCGGCCTCGAGCGTCAGCTCCCCGGTCGCCTCGTCGGAGTGTCGGTCGATGCCGACGGCAAGCCCGCGTATCGTCTCTCGCTGCAGACGCGCGAGCAGCACATCCGCCGCGAGAAGGCCACGTCGAACATCTGCACCGCCCAGGTGCTGCTCGCCGTCATGGCGTCGATGTACGCCGTGTACCACGGTCCGGACGGGCTGCGGGAGATCGCGACCCAGACCACGGCGAAGGCGGCGCTGCTGCGTGACTGGCTGACCGAGGCAGGGGTGGAGGTCGTGCACGCGGACTTCTTCGACACCCTGCAGGTGCGCGTGCCCGGTCGTGCGGCGGAGTTCGCCGCTCGGGCCCATGACGATCACGGGATCCTGCTGCACGTCGCCGACGCCGACACGGTCGGCATCGCCGTCGACGAGACCACGACCCTCGGCGAGCTGCACCACGTCACGGCTGTCTTCGGCGGCAAGAACGACCGCGCGTTCGGCATGTTCGGCGGGGACAAGCTGCGGGGGCTCCCGGAAGACCTGCTCCGTCAGGACGAGTACCTCACGCACCCGGTGTTCCACTCGCACCGCTCGGAGACCGCCATGATGCGGTACCTGAAGAGTCTCTCCGACCGAGACTACGCACTCGATCGCGGCATGATCCCGCTGGGCTCGTGCACCATGAAGCTCAACGCCGCCACCGAGATGGCTGCCATCACCTGGCCCGAGTTCGCCGGCATCCACCCGTTCGCCCCGGCGTCCGATGTGCAGGGCTACCTCGAGCTCATCGACCAGCTCGAGGGCTGGCTCGCCGAGGTCACCGGTTATGACGCGGTCTCGCTGCAGCCGAACGCCGGTTCGCAGGGTGAGCTCGCGGGTCTCCTGGCCATCCGCGGGTACCACCACGCGAACGGCGACACCCACCGCACCGTGTGCCTCATCCCCTCGTCGGCCCATGGCACGAATGCGGCATCGGCCGTGCTCGCGGGCATGAAGGTCGTCGTGGTCGCGACGGACGAGCTCGGCAACGTCGACCTCGACGACCTGCGCGCGAAGATCGCCCAGCACGCCGACGACCTCTCGGCCCTGATGATCACCTATCCCTCGACGCACGGTGTGTACGAGGAGCAGGTCGTCGAGATCACGGCCGCCGTGCACGACGCAGGCGGACAGGTGTACGTCGACGGGGCCAACCTCAACGCGCTGCTCGGTTACGCGCGCTTCGGTGACCTCGGCGGCGACGTCTCGCACCTCAACCTGCACAAGACCTTCGCCATCCCGCATGGTGGGGGAGGTCCTGGCATCGGTCCGGTGGCGGCGAAGTCGCACCTCGCCCCGTACCTTCCCTCGCACCCGCTCGCGCAGCGCGCCGAGCACTTCGGCGGCTACACGTTCGATGGCGGTGTGATCTCGGCCGCTCCTTACGGTTCCGCGGGGATCCTGCCGATCTCGTGGGCGTACGTCCGCATGATGGGTGCCGACGGTCTTCGTCGTGCCACGGCGGCAGCCGTGCTCTCCGCCAACTACATGGCCGAGCGTCTGGGCGGCCACTTCCCGGTGCTCTACACGGGGGAGAACGGTCGCGTCGCGCACGAGTGCATCCTCGATCTGCGTCCGCTCAAGGAGGCGACCGGAATCACCGTCGACGACGTGGCCAAGCGCCTCATCGACTACGGCTTCCACGCTCCGACCATGTCGTTCCCCGTCGCGGGCACGCTCATGGTCGAGCCGACGGAGTCGGAGGACCTCGATGAGATCGAGCGCTTCATCGAGGCCATGATCATGATCAAGGCCGAGGCGGAAGCCGTGGCGGCGGGGCGCTGGCCCGCGGACGACAATCCGCTGGTGCATGCACCGCACACCGCGGTATCCCTCATCGCGGGGGAGTGGGAGCACCCCTACACGCGGGAGGAAGCCGCCTACCCCGTCCATGCGCTCGTCGCCGGCAAGTACTGGCCGCCCGTGCGTCGCATCGACCAGGCGTACGGCGACCGGAACCTCGTGTGCGCCTGCCCGCCGGTGGAGGCCTTCGCCTGAGCCGGTGCGCATCTGAGCAGACGGTGTCGCGCTTCCGTGCGGAAGCGCGACACCGTCCTGTGTTTCCCGGTGTTTCCAGGTGTTTCGCGGGTGTTACGGATGGTCACCACTCAGTAACAGTTCGTTAGCTGAAGGCGGCGGGGGGCCAAGCGGCGGGTTACGCTCAGGTATCCCTGCGTGCTCGATGGTGAGCGCGCAGACTCAGCACTGTCCACAGGAGGACGAAAAGTGAAACGAAACAGGATTGCCCTCGCGGGCAGCGCTCTGCTCGTGGTCGGCGCCCTGGCGCTGGCCGGTTGCGCAGGCGGGAACGACTCCGGCGATGAGGGCTCCAAGGGCTCGGCGTCGGCGATCATCTCGGCGAACGGAGGCGAGCCGGAGAACGCGCTGATCCCGACCAACACCAACGAGGTCAACGGCGGCAAGATTCTCGACTCCGTCTTCGCAGGTCTCGCCTTCTACGACGGCGACGGTGCTCTCGTCAACGACATGGCCGAGTCGATCACGGTCGACGCGCCGAACAAGGTCACGGTCAAGCTGAAGGAGGGCAACAAGTTCACCAACGGTGAAGACGTCGTCGCCCACAACTTCATCGACGCGTGGAACTACGGTGCGCAGCTCTCCAACGCGCAACTGAACCAGTCCTGGTTCGCCGACATCGTCGGCTTCAACCCCGACGCAGACTCCGAGCTCACCGGTCTCACCGAGGTCGATGACCAGACCTTCACGATCGACCTGAGCAGTGACGTCGCCTCCGACTTCGTGACCCGCCTCGGCTACTCGGCGTTCTACCCGCTGCCCGATGTCGCCTTCGAGGACATGGACGCCTTCGGCGAGAACCCGATCGGCAACGGCCCGTACATGCTCGCCAAGGAGGGAGCATGGCAGCACGACGTCCAGATCGACCTCGTCAAGAACGATGACTACAAGGGTGAGCGCGTCGCTCAGAACGGCGGCCTGACGCTGAAGTTCTACACGGCTCCCGAGGGCGCGTACGCCGACCTGCTCGGCGGCAACATCGACGTCATCGACCAGATCCCCGAGGCTTCCCTCGCGGTCTTCGAGGACGAGCTCGGCGAGCGGGCGACCAACCAGCCCGCGGCCATCTTCCAGTCGTTCACCATCGGTGGGCAGCTCCCGCACTTCTCGGGCGAAGAGGGCACCCTGCGCCGCCAGGCCATCTCGCTGGCGATCAACCGCGACGAGATCACGAGCAAGATCTTCGCCGACACCCGCACCCCGGCGAGCGACTTCACGACGCCCGTCATCGACGGCTGGAGCGACAGCGTTCCCGGTTCCGACGTCCTGAAGTACGACCCGGAGAAGGCCAAGGAGCTGTGGGCGAAGGCTGACGCCATCTCCCCGTGGTCCGGCACCTTCCAGATCGCGTACAACTCCGATGGTGGACACCAGGTGTGGGTCGATGCGGTCTCGAACTCGCTGAAGAACACGCTCGGCATCGAGGCGTCGGGCGCACCGTACGTCGACCTCGCCACGCTCCGCGCAGCGGTCAACGCGCGTGACGACGCGGGCAAGCGCACGATCCAGACGGCGAACCGTTCCGGATGGCAGGGCGACTACCCCGCCGTCTACAACTTCCTGCAGCCGCTCTACGGCACGGGTGCATCGTCGAACGACGGTGACTACTCGAACCCCGAGGTGGACTCTCTGCTCGCAGAGGGTGCAGCGGCCACGAGCGCGGACGACGCGAACGCGGCTTACGAGAAGGTCCAGGAGATCCTCTTCAACGACCTCCCGGTCATCCCGCTCTGGTACCAGAACTCGATCGGTGGCTTCGGCGACTCGGTCGACAACGTCACCGTCGGCTGGAACTCGGTTCCGCTCTACTACGAGATCACCAAGGCCGAGTAGGCCCTTGGAGTGAACGGCAGCGAGGCGGTGGCGGCGACGTCACCGCCTCGCGTCGTGCACTCCGGCTGACTCCGACTCCACGAAAGGAGCAAGGATGCTCGCCTACACCCTGCGGCGACTTCTTCAGCTGATCCCGGTCTTCTTCGGTGCGACGCTTCTCATCTACGCGCTCGTCTTCCTGATGCCGGGTGACCCGATCGCGGCGCTCTTCGGTGACAAACCGCCGAGCCCGCAGCTGCTCGCCACGATCCGAGCGCAGTACCACCTGGACGACCCGTTCCTCGTCCAGTACTTCTACTACATCACCGGCGTCTTCAAGGGCGACATGGGAACGACGTTCTCCGGTGAGTCCGTGAGCACCGTGCTGGCACGCACGCTCCCCATCACGGGGCGTCTGGCCATCATGGCGATCGCGATCGAGTTCACGCTCGCGATCATCATCGGAACGCTCTCCGCGCTCCGCAAGGGCAAGCTGTTCGACCACGCCTCGCTGATCGTCTCGCTCATCTTCCTGTCGATGCCGATCTTCGTCGTCGCCTTCCTCGCGCAGTACTTTCTCGCGATCAAACTGGGCTGGTTCCGTCCGACCGTCGGTGGCCAGAACGACTGGGGTGATCTGTGGCTTCCCGCCATCGTGCTGGGGCTGAGCCTGTATGCGACCAGCATGCGGCTGATGCGCGGCTCTGTGCTCGACACCCTCAACCAGGACTGGGTGCGCACGGCGTACGGCAAGGGGCTGTCGCGTAATCGCGTGATCCCCGTGCACGTGCTGCGCAACTCCCTGATCCCGGTGATCACCAACTCGGCGACGAACTTCGGTGTGCTCCTCGTCGGAGCGACCGTGACGGAGTACATCTTCAACATTCCCGGCGTGGGGCAGACCCTGTTCCAGGCGACGTTGAGGCACGAAGGACCGACGATCGTCTCCTTCGTGACGGTGTTCGTCATCATCTACGTTCTCGTCAACCTGCTCGTGGACCTGCTCTACGGGCTGCTCGACCCGAGGATCCGCTATGTCAAGTGACCGTCCCTCCCATTACGTCGCACCGGTGGTGGCCGAACAGCCGCCGACGGATGCCATCAACGTCAAAGGCAAGCCTGCGAGTCTCTGGCGGGACGCGTGGACCGATCTACGCCGTCGCCCGTCGTTCTGGATCTCGCTCGGCATCGTCGCGCTCATCCTGCTGATGGCCCTGTGGCCGACGCTCTTCACGCAGACGCCTCCGAACAACCAGTGTGAGCTCGGGAACTCCAATGCGGGACCGGCCGCCGGCCACCCCCTGGGCTACACGTTCCAGGGCTGCGACATCTGGTCGCGCATCGTCTGGGGCTCGCGCACATCGATCAGCGTCGGCCTGCTGGCGACGATCATCAGCTCGACTCTCGGTCTGATCATGGGTGCCTTCGCCGGCTACTACGGAGGATGGCTCGATGCCGTGCTCTCCCGCGTCGGCGACATCTTCTTCTCGATCCCCTACATCCTCGCGGCGGTCGTCGTGATGACGGTGTTCGCGCAGTACCGCAACGTCTTCACCCTCGCCCTCGCGATCGGTGGGTTCGCCTGGGCCGCGACGGCGCGTGTCGTCAGGGCGGAAGTGCTCAGAGTGAAACAAGCGGACTTCGTGATGGCGTCGGCCGCGCTGGGGAAGGGGCGTTTCGGCACCCTGCTGTCCCACGTGATCCCGAACGCGTTCGCTCCGCTGCTCGTGCTGGCGACCCTGGCACTGGCCGGCGGTATCGTCGCGGAGGCGACCCTGAGCTTCCTCGGTGTCGGTCTCGGAAGCGACGTCATGTCCTGGGGCAACGACATCAGCCAGGCACAGCGCTCGCTGCGTGTCGCGCCGATGGCACTGATCTATCCGTCGATCGCGCTCACCATCACGGTGCTCGCGTTCATCCTCCTGGGCGAGCTCATCCGAGACGCCCTCGACCCGAGGGCGAGGGCACGCCGATGAGTGAAGCAACGACTCCGCTGCTGAGCGTCCGCGATCTCACGGTCGCGTTCGACACGCAGAACGGCACACGACAGGTCCTGCATGGCATCAGCTTCGATGTCATGGCAGGGGAGACGGTCGCGATCGTCGGCGAGTCCGGTTCGGGCAAGTCGACGGCGGCGACGTCCATCATCAAACTGCTGGCCGGCACCGGAAAGGTCACCGGCGGGAGCATCACCCTGGACGGCGAGGAGCTCACGCACCTCTCCGAGCGGGAGATGGAGCGCATCCGCGGCAAGGCGATCGGCTACGTGCCGCAGGACCCGATGTCGAACCTCAACCCCGTCTGGAGCATCGGCTTCCAGGTCGAGGAGGCGGTCCGTGCCAACGGCCTCGCCCAGGGACGCGCGGCGGTCCGGGCTCGGGCGATCGAGGTGCTCCAGCAGGCGGGGCTCGCTGACGCGGCCAAGCGACTGCGTCAGTTCCCTCACCAGTTCTCGGGCGGTATGCGCCAGCGAGCGCTCATCGGGATCGGATTGGCCGCGGACCCCCGGCTTCTGATCGCGGACGAGCCCACCTCGGCCCTCGACGTCACGGTGCAGCGCGTCATCCTCGACCACATGGCGAGCCTGACCCGCGACCGCGGAACCTCGATGCTGCTGATCACGCACGACCTCGGTCTCGCTGCCGAGCGCGCGGAGCGCCTGATCGTGATGCAGAACGGGACGATCGTGGAGTCGGGACCGAGCCGGGAGATCCTGCAGAACCCGCAGCATCCGTACACCAAGCGCCTTGTCGCCGCCGCGCCCAGCGTGGCATCCCAGCGCATCCAGGCTGTGGTCGAGGACCGCGGTGTGGAGACGCTCGAGGATCTCGCCGCCATCCCTCCCACGGTGCGCGTGGCCGGCCTCACCAAGGACTACCGCATCCGACAGGGCGGTTTCCGCAGCGAGATGTTCCGCGCCGTAGACGACGTGTCGTTCGAGATCCCGCGCGGGAAGACGCTGGCTCTCGTCGGCGAGTCGGGCTCGGGCAAGTCGACCGTCGCCAAGATGGTCCTCAAGCTGGAGGACCCGACGTCGGGGACGATCGAGATCGACGGCATGGACGTGTCCGGGTTCTCCCGCGCACAGTCCTTCGGTCTGCGTCGGCGCATGCAGCCGGTGTTCCAGGACCCGTACGGTTCTCTGGATCCATTGCGCAATCTCGAGAACACCATCGCCGAACCGCTCGAGATCCACGGTGTGGGCGACCGCACTTCGCGTCGCGAGCGCGTGCGTGAGCTTCTGGATCAGGTGTCTTTGCCGCAGGATCTGGCGACCCGCTACCCGAGCGAGCTGTCGGGTGGACAGCGCCAGCGGGTCGCGATCGCGCGTGCTCTGGCGCTCAAGCCGGACATCGTGGTGCTCGACGAGGCGGTCTCCGCTCTGGACGTGCTCGTCCAGGCGCAGATCCTCAGGCTGCTGGCCGACCTGCAGACGGAGCTGGGCCTCACCTACCTGTTCATCACGCACGACCTCGCGGTGGTGCGTGTCTCGAGCGATCTGGTCTGCGTCATGGAGCGCGGCCGGATCGTCGAGCAGGGCACGGTCGATGAGACCTTCGCGAACCCGAAGCAGGAGTACACGAGCCGTCTGCTCGAAGCGATCCCCGGTGCGTCCATCCCTCTGGGTGGCCTCTGATCGTGGCGATGCCGAACTCTCCCGAGGACGGGCGGACCTTCCGCTCGTCCTCGGGCACGGTCGTCATGGTCGTGAGCCTCGCTCTGGCGGTGTTCCTGCTCGGCGACGCCGTCGTGCGCGGAGGCTGGGGGCAGACGCTGCTCCTCGCACCGTGGGTGCTTCTCGGCCTGTGGATCATCTACGAGATCAGCTTCGTGTCGATGGTCCGCATCAGCGACGACGGGGCACTCGTCCAGAACATGCTGCGGCGCACCGAGTTCGGTTGGCACCGGGTCCGTGAAATCGACCTGCAGTGGCAGCTGCGGTTCTCGCTCGACGATGACACGGAGCTCACCTGTTGGGGTGGACCGGCGCACGCGCGTCCGAGACGAAGCAAGATGCGCGACGAGGAAGTGCAGGTCTCCGCGTCGTTGCGCGGCCTGACGGACATCCGCGACCGCTGGCAGGCTGCTGCGGGTCACGCGGCGAGTGCGCCGATCCGTCGCTCCTGGGACGCCAGGGCGCTGTCAGCGCTCGGGATCATCATCGTGTGGGCGGTCGTCGCCGTGATGATCGCCTCCGCAGGCTGAGATACTTCCCACTTCCCCGCACACGTGCCCCCTGCCGTCTCACGAGGACAGGGGGCACGTTGCAATACGGTTCGGGGCCGGTTCAGGAGTAGGAGAACCAGTACCCCGGCTGGCCGCTGCGGTGCACGCAGGAGCCGACGCTGTAGCCCTCCTGCATGAAGATCCGTCGTTCGGCCTGGCAATAGGACAGATCGGTGAACGGGCCGAACCAGCTGGCGGCCTGCGCTGCAGCGGCCCCGCCGAACACCATTCCCGTGACGAGGACGATGCCTGCGGCCGTTGCGGACAGTTTCTTCTTCATTCGAATCCCCCCGGATTGTCGTACCCACGTCGTCGTGGGTGCCCCGAGCCTAGGGGCGAGGTCCGACGGGTGTCAACGGATCGAGGCGACGGGCTGATGCCCGCCGCCTCGATCCTCGATGATGCTCAGTACGTCTGGAAGTACCAGCCTCCGGTGCCGGGGATGCAGGGGGCGGCCTTCCCCCCGCCCCTGACATAGTCGGTGCGATCGGCGTTACACTGCGCCGCCGACGAGTAGGGCCCGAAAACACTTGCCGATGCGGGCGCGACGCTGAGCAGCGTGATCCCTGCTGCGATGGCGATCGCGGCCCCCGCCTTGGTCATCCTGTTCATCTTCATGAGACTTCCCTCCGTTTTCCGTCGTTGGAAGCCTTCAGGCTAGAGCACTCCGTCAGCGAAGGGGGAGAGCCATCCCACCCGTCGTCACTCAGCCGGGGAGACCGAACAGCTCAGGCCACATCGCCGCGGCCCAGGGATACCCCACGAAGGCGGCCGCGTCGATCAGGAAGTGCGCGACGAGGAAGGGCATCAGCCGCCCGCTGCGGTGATAGAGCCAGCCGAAGAGCAGCCCCATCGCGAGGTTGCCGACGAACGCCGGGTATCCCTGGTACAGGTGGTAGCTCGCCCGCAGGACCGACGTGGAGATGATGATCGTCCACGGACTCCACCCGAGTTGTCGCAGCCGTGTGAAGAGGTATCCGAGCACCACGAACTCCTCCTGCAGGGAAGCGCGGGCCGCCGCGAGCAGGAGAACCGGGACGGTCCACCAATACGCGTCTATCCCGGCAGGATCGATGGCCACGGTCAGTCCGAGCGCCCGGCCGGCGAGATAGAGACCGAGGCCGGGGATGCCGATCGCGAGCACGAGCAGGATGCCGCGGCCTGCATCCTTCGCGACACCGGTGCCATCCAGCCCCAGTCGCGCCAGATGCGGGCGTCGCGACTGCCACAGCAGGAAGCACACCAGCACGACGGGGACGAGCGAGAACCCGATCGCGAGCACCTGGTAGATGAGGTCGAAGATCTCCCTGTCGCTCCGAGACGGGTTGAGCTTCGCCACTTGATCGGCGATCGGCACGTCGTCCGTGAGGCGGTATGCGAGCTGGACTACCGCGTAGACCGCCGACTGGCCGAGACCCAGCGCCAGGACGATCGCGATCTCCCACCACAGTCGAGCACGGGAGGGGGCGGGGGAGAGGTCGGGGAGGTCCCACGGAGCCTGCGGTCGGGTCACGATCTCGATGCTACGACCTGCTTTTCAGGAACCGGCCGCGAGCTTGCGTTATCCTGGAACGTCGGCTTCCCGGCGAAACCCCACATCTTTTAGGACACCTGCATGGCGCACGCCCTCCGTTCTGACCTCCGCAACGTCGCAATCGTGGCGCACGTCGACCACGGCAAGACCACTCTCGTCGACGCCATGCTGCGTCAGACGGGTTCCTTCGGCGAACACGCTCACGTCGATGAGCGCGCCATGGACTCGAACGACCTGGAACGTGAGAAGGGCATCACGATCCTCGCCAAGAACACGGCGATCACCTACAAGGGCAAGCACGCCGGCGGCAAGGAGATCACGATCAACGTGATCGACACCCCCGGCCACGCCGACTTCGGTGGCGAGGTCGAGCGCGGCCTGTCGATGGTCGACGGCGTCGTGCTGCTCGTCGACGCCAGCGAGGGTCCGCTGCCGCAGACCCGCTTCGTGCTGCGCAAGGCTCTCGAGGCCAAGCTGCCCGTCATCCTCCTGGTCAACAAGACCGACCGTCCTGACGCGCGCATCGCCGAGGTCGAGGAAGAGGCGCACGACCTGCTGCTGGGTCTCGCCTCCGACCTGGTCGACGACGTGCCCGACCTCGACGTCGACGCTCTTCTCGACGTGCCGGTGGTCTACGCCTCCGGTCGTGCCGGCGCCGCCTCGCAGAACCGTCCCGCCGACGGCACGCTTCCGGACAACGACGACCTCGAGCCGCTCTTCGAAGCCATCCTCGAGCACGTGCCGGCGCCGGAGTACGACGACGAGCACCCGCTGCAGGCCTGGGTCACGAACCTCGACTCCAGCCCGTTCCTCGGCCGTCTCGCCCTGCTCCGCATCTTCAACGGCACCCTCAAGAAGGGGCAGACCGTCGCCTGGGTGCGCGCTGACGGCACGCACCAGAACGCGCGTGTCACCGAGCTCCTGAAGACGCGTGCACTCGAGCGCTACCCTGCCGAGTCCGCAGGCCCCGGTGACATCGTCGCTATCGCCGGCTTCGAGAACATCACGATCGGCGAGACCATCGCCGACCCCGAGGACGTCCGTCCGCTTCCGGCCATCACGGTCGACGACCCCGCCATCTCCATGACGATCGGCACCAACACCTCGCCGCTCATGGGCAAGGTCAAGGGGCACAAGCTCACGGCTCGCATGGTCAAGGACCGTCTCGACAAGGAGCTCATCGGCAACGTCTCGCTCAAGGTCGTCGACATCGGCCGTCCGGACGCGTGGGAGGTGCAGGGCCGAGGCGAGCTCGCTCTCGCCATCCTCGTCGAGAACATGCGTCGCGAGGGCTTCGAGCTCACCGTCGGCAAGCCGCAGGTGGTCACGAAGAAGATCGACGGCAAGACCTACGAGCCGTTCGAGCACCTCACGATCGACACTCCGGAAGAGCACCTCGGCGCGATCACTCAGCTGCTCGCGAACCGCAAGGGTCGCATGGAGAACATGACCAACCACGGCACCGGCTGGGTGCGCATGGAGTTCATCGTCCCGTCGCGCGGCCTCATCGGCTTCCGCAGCGAGTTCCTGACCACGACCCGCGGCACCGGTATCGCGAATGCGATCTCGCACGGCTACGAGCCGTGGGCCGGCTCCATCACGACGCGTCAGAACGGCTCGATCGTCGCTGACCGTCAGGGTGTCGTCACCCCGTTCGCGATGATCGCTCTGCAGGAGCGCATGTCGTTCTTCGTGCAGCCCACGCAGGAGGTCTACGAGGGCATGGTCATCGGCGAGAACTCGCGCGCTGACGACATGGACGTGAACATCACCAAGGAGAAGAAGCTCACCAACATGCGTGCAGCGAGCTCCGACACCTTCGAGTCGATGACGCCTCCGCGCCAGCTGACGCTGGAGGAGAGCCTCGAGTTCGCCCGCGACGACGAGTGCGTCGAGGTGACCCCCGAGGTCGTGCGCATCCGCAAGGTGAACCTCGACGCGAACACGCGTGCACGCGAGACCGCGCGCCTGAAGCGCCAGGACGCGAGCGTCTGAGAACAGCCTCGGACACGCTCCGAGTGAGAGGGCCCCGTGCCGCCGAAAGGCGTGCACGGGGCCCTCTTCTCATGTAAATCCCAGGTGAGGGATTGTTTTCGTTCAGGTTCATCGTTCAGAGTGGTTCACTTGCGCCTGGGACGAGCTCCCGATGAGTCTCCTTAAAGGGCGTACGACAACCCGAAAGTCGAACCCAATGCTTCAGAAGACCCGTGCGCTTCGGCGCGCCTCCGCGGCGGCATCAGCCCGTAACGCGGCCCACCGTCCCATGACCATCCTCGGCGTCGCATCGGCGACGCTGGTCGGCATCACGCTGAGCGTCGGTCTGGCCTCCACCCCCGCGGTGGGAGCCATGAGCCCTGCTGCGGCCGTCACCGCACCCGCACTGGCGGGCGCTCAGCCGCTGGCAGAGATCGCGGAGGACGCCTCCGCCACTCTGGCACAGGCGAAGGACGCGGTCACCGCAGCCGAGACCCTGAGCGCTGAGGTCGCCGCCGCCGGCCTCGATGTGGGAGCAGTGACTTCCGTCGACACCTCCGATCTCGAAAGCGACATCGAGAAGCTCGATGACACCGAGGTGACGCCGGTGCTGCTCGTAGGCGTCCTCGCCGACAAGGCGCAGGATGAGACCGCGAGCGTGGTCGCCGACACCGCGGAGCTGCGCGGGGCGCTGACCGCCGCCCAGCAGAAGCAGGCCGAGGAGGAGGCAGCGCGGGTCGCAGCGGAGCAGGCGGCGGCCCAGGCCGCCGCGGAACAGCAGGCCGCAGCCGCGCTGGCTGCAGCGAACACTCCCGAGGGGGCGAAGGCGGCCGCACAGCAGATCATGTCGAGCACGTACGGATGGGGCGGTGACCAGTTCTCCTGCCTGAACTCCCTGTGGAACAAGGAGTCCGGCTGGAACTACAAGGCGTACAACCCCAGCGGTGCCACCGGCATCCCGCAGGCGCTCCCCGGAAGCAAGATGGCCTCCGCCGGCTCCGACTGGCAGACGAACGCGGCCACGCAGGTCGCGTGGGGTCTCGGGTACATCTCGTCGGTGTACGGCACTCCCTGCAGCGCATGGTCGCACTCCCAGGCGATGAACTGGTACTGATCCGCTCCGCAACGCTGCACATGCTCTAGGTGAAGGCGGTCGTCGAGCGCTACGGTGACTCTGACGGCTGGGGGACGTCACGGATCCGAGGAGGAGATGTGCTCGACCCCGCAGCATGGCACGGCGTCCCGCAGGAGGCGTCCACCGGCGCGCTGCCGGGGTGGGACCGCGTCGAGGAGGTGGTGCGCGATGCTCACGCCCGCTACGCCGACGAGCGCCGCGGGAGCGTCGCGGACTACATCCCGGTGCTCGCGGAGGTCGATCCGGAGCTGTTCGGTCTGGCGGTGATCGAGGTCGGCGGCGGACTGCACGACGCCGGAGATGCGTTGCATCCGTTCTCGATCCAGTCCATCTCGAAGATGTTCGTGTACGCCCTGGCCATCCAGGAGCACGGCCATGAGCGCGTGCGCGAAGTCGTCGGGGTGAACAACACCGGCCTGGCCTTCAACTCCGTGATGGCGCTGGAGCTCAACGACGGCCACCCGATGAACCCCATGGTCAACGCGGGGGCGATCGCCACGACAGCGCTCATGCCCGGTGCGACACCCGTGGAGCAGTGGGAGCGGATGCGGGAGGGGCTCTCGGCGTTCGCCGGCCGCCCGCTGAGCCTCGACGGCGTCGTGTACGCCTCGGAGGCCGCGACCAACGACCGCAACCGTGCTCTCGGACGCCTGCTGCGCAGCTACGGGCGACTCGCGGGTGACCCGGACGAGGTGGTCGATGTGTACACGCGCCAGTGCGCGCTCGGGGTCACGGCTCACGACCTCGCGGTCATGGGCGCCACACTCGCCGACGGGGGAGTGAACCCCGTCACGGGCGAGCGGATCGTCTCGGCGGACGTGTGCCGCGACACGCTCGCGGTCGTCGCATCGACGGGCCTCTACGAACGCTCCGGCGACTGGCTGTTCGAGATCGGACTCCCCGCGAAGTCCGGAGTCGCGGGAGGCATCGTCGCCATCGCGCCGGGAAAGGGCGCTGTCGCGGGGTTCTCTCCTCGACTCGACGAGGCGGGCAACTCCGTCCGCTCGCAGATGGCCATCGGCTACCTGTCGCGGGCGCTCGGGCTGAACCTGTTCGCCTCGTCGGCCGTCCCCCATCCTGCGTCTTCTCCCGCCTCGCCCTCCGCACCCCTGGAGCTGTCATGACCCAGATCCCCGCACCGCAGACTCCGATCAAGACCTCGTGGCTGCCGATGGTCAGCCTCTTCCTCGCGCAGGTGCTGATGTCGTTCAACGTCGCCGCGCTGCCGATCTCGCTCGGGGGCATGGTGAGCGAGTTCGGAGTGCCGCCGACGGTCGCGAGCACGACCATCGTCATGTACGGCCTCGCCGTCGCGGCGCTCGTGATGACCGGCGCGAAGCTCGGGCAGCGGATCGGCTGGGTCGTGATCTTCCGGATCGTGATCGCGTTGTTCGCCGGTTCGTCGATCATGATGATCCTCGCTCCCACCGTGTGGTGGGCCATCGCGGGGCAGGCCGTGGCCGGGGCGGCTGCCGCGATCATCGTGCCGTCGATCGTCGCTCTCATCGCCGAGAACTACCGGGGGCCTCAGCAGGCGACCGCCATCGGCGCCATCGGTTCGGCGCGCGCGATCTCGGGCGTCAGCGCCTTCCTGATCGGAGGGACGCTGGGCACGTTGGTGGGCTGGCGACCGATGTTCTTCATCGTGCTCGGCATCGCCGTGGTGGTGTTCGCCCTGAGCTTCACCCTGCGGGGGGATCGCGGCGACGCGTCGATCCGCATCGACCTCGTCGCCTCGTTGCTCATCGGCGCGGCGATCGTGCTGCTGACCCTCGGGTTCAACAACCTGAACTCGTGGGGTGCCGTGGCGGCGACGGCCGATGCCCCCTTCGCGGTGCTCGGCCTCTCGCCGGCCCCCGTGTTCATCGTGGTCGGCCTCGTGCTCGGCCAGGCGTTCTTCCTGTGGACGAGGAAGCGGATGGCGGAGGGAAAGGTGCCCCTGATCGACCTGAGCGTCCTCGGATCCTCTCGCGAGCGCGCCGCCGTGTACGCGATGTTCATCGTGGTGGCGCTGGAAGCGTGCGTGAACTTCACGATCCCGCTCTACATCCAGATCGTGCAGGGGAGGACGCCGTTCGACACCTCGATGGCCATGATGCCGTTCAACTTGACGGTCTTCGTCACCGCCACCCTCGTGGTGCGGCTGTACAAGCGGTTCCCACCGCGCACGATCGGCGTCGTCGGGTTCATCCTCACCACGGCGGCCCTGGTGTGGCTGTCGTTCGTGGTCAACAACAACTGGGAGACGATCCCGACGATCCTGGGCCTGATCGTCTTCGGCATCGGGCAGGGGGCGCTGGTGACCCTGGTGTTCAACGTGTTGGTGACGGCGGCTCCGGCCGAGCTCGCGGGGGATGTGGGGTCGCTGCGAGGCACCACGCAGAACCTCGCTTCGGCGGTGGGCACCGCGCTGGCCGGAGCGCTGCTGGTGTCCCTCCTCGGCCTCAGCGTCGGTCGTGCGGTCGTCGAGCATCCCGAGCTGCCGCCGTCCCTCGTCGCCCAGGTCGACATGGACAACATCAACTTCATCAGCAACGACGATCTGCGCGCCGCGCTCGAGGCGACGGACGCGACGCCCGAGCAGATCGACGCCGCGGTGGTGGTGAACGAGGAGTCGCGCCTGGGCACTCTCAAGCTCGGACTCCTTCTGCTGGCGGGGATCAGCGCGCTCGCGATCCTTCCGGCTTCCCGGCTACCGCAGTATCGGCCGCACGAAATCCCCGATCCGTCGCCGGTCTCGGGAGGGGAGTGAGGCTCAGCGCAGCTCCGAGATGAGCACGGCTCTGGTGCCCGCCACGGTCGCCTCGAAGACATGGGGCGCATCGCCGGCGTAGGTCAGGTAGTCGCCGGGGTCTAGGAGGACGGGATTCTCCGCCGGGCCGATGCGCGCCTGGCCGGCCATCAGGACCACGTGCTCGATCGTCCCGGGGTGATGGGGATCCGACCGGCGTGCGTCGCCCGGCTCGGCCTGGATCAGGTAGACGTCGCGGCGTGCGCCGGGCGGGCTCGCAGACAGCAGGGTCGCGCTGTAGGCGGCAGCGGAGGACGGCACCCCGGACAAATCGTCTGCGCGGATCAGCTTCGGTGCGTTGGACTGCTGGTCGACGAGCACGGCGAACGGCACCCCCAGTGCGACGCCGAGGGCCCACAGCGTCTCGACGCTGGGGTTGCCCGAGCCGCTCTCGAGCTGGGACACCGTCGCCTTGGAGACCCCGGCCCGTCGAGCGAGTTCGGACACCGACAGGCTCGCCGCCTCACGTTCCCGGCGCAGGGTGCGGGCGATGCGCGTACGAAGTTCCTCCATACGTTCATCATGTCAAACGATCGTTCGCTTGACTATGCCGCAGAACGTGTTCAGAATTATGACCATGTGTTCACTGAAGCGAACGGCAGCTCTTGGGCGGCGCGATGACCGCGGAGCGTGAGGTCTGGCGTGAGGCACTCGGCGTGGTGCTGGCGACCAGTGCGTACGGGGTCTCTTTCGGCGCGCTCGCCGTGGCGTCGGGGCTCGACGTCTGGCAGACCTGTGTGCTGAGTCTGCTGATGTTCACCGGGGGGTCCCAGTTCGCCTTCGTCGGCGTCTTCACCGCTGGGGGATTGTCGGCACTGCCTTCCGCGATCGCCTCGGCTGCGCTCCTCGGTGTCCGCAACGTCGCCTACGCCATGCGGATGTCACCCATCATCGGGGGCGGACCGGCTCGCAAGGCCGCAGCTGCGCACTTCACGATCGACGAGTCGACGGCCGTGGCGATCTCGCAGGGTGATCCTCGGCTGCGGCGGGTCGGCTTCTGGGTGACCGGGATCGGCATCTTCGTCGGGTGGAACATCACCACCCTCGTCGGGGCGCTCGTGGGCGACGTGCTCGGCGACCCCAGGACATGGGGACTGGATGCGGCCGCAGCCGCGGCGTTCCTCGCTCTCCTCTGGCCTCGGCTCCGGCAGCGGCAGGCCGTCGCGGTCGGCGTCGCAGCGGCTGTCGTCGCCGCGGCCTTCACGCCGTTCCTGATGCCGGGCCTTCCGGTTCTGGTGGCTGCGGTCGTCGCGATCGCCGTCGGCTGGTTCGACTGGTGGGGTCGTCCCGCGGCCTCGACCGACGGTGGAGCGGACCGGGGTGCGGGGGCGGCCTCGTGACCGTGTGGAGTGCGATCCTCCTCGCCGCCCTGATCTGCCTCGCCCTCAAGGCGGCCGGATACCTGGTGCCCCCTCGGGTGCTGGAGGCGCCGCGCACCGCCCGCATCTCCGATCTGCTGACAGTGGGTCTGCTCGCGGCTCTCGTGGCCGTGCAGACCCTCGGCGACGGTCAGGCGATCACGGTCGATGCTCGCGTGCCCGCGCTGCTGGTCGCCGGCGGCCTCCTGTGGCTGCGGCAGTCCTTCCTCGTGGTCGTCGTCGCGGCGGCGGCGGTCGCAGCCCTGTTGCGTCTGTTCGGGATCGCCGCATGACCCACCTCCCCGATCCCGTCCGGCGGGGGCTCGTCGGTAAGATCGACAGGTGCGCGTGAGCTGGGTGTCGAGAGTGTTGTCGTGGATCGCTGCCGCCCTCGTCGGCGGTGTCTACGGCGTCGCCGGCACTATCAGTCACAGTGTGATGTGGGGCCCCATCCCCATCGGCATGATCATCGCGGCCATCGCGTGCGCTGCCATCCTCATCGCCGTCCGAACCCTCACGCATGACAGGGGCGCCGCTGTCGCGGCCGGACTCGGGATGATCGGCATGCTGGTGCTGATCTCCGGGGAGGGGCCGGGCGGATCCGTCGTCGTGCCCGCCTCGTTCCTCGGGCAGATCTGGACCTATCTGGTCGCCGGAATCGTCCTGCTCGTCGTCGCCTGGCCCTCCGTCCGACGCCTCCCGGTGCGCACAGAGGCGCCTGCCGCGCAGGAACCCGAGCCGCGCGAGTCGTAGACTGAGGGGGTGACGTATGTGATCGCCCTCCCGTGCGTCGATGTCAAGGATCGCGCCTGCATCGACGAGTGCCCCGTTGACTGCATCTACGAGGGCGAACGCTCGCTCTACATCCACCCGGACGAATGCGTGGACTGCGGCGCCTGCGAGCCCGTGTGTCCCGTCGAGGCGATCTACTACGAAGACGACCTGCCCGATGAGTGGCAGGACTACTACAAGGCCAACGTCGAGTTCTTCGACGAGATCGGGTCGCCCGGTGGCGCCGCCAAGGTGGGTGTCTACTCGTTCGATCACCCGATCGTCGCGGCTCTGCCGCCTCAGGGCGAGTAGGCGCTGGCTCCGTGAGCGTCCGCGATCTCGCCGACTATCCGTGGGATGCCGTCGTCCCGTTCCGTGAGCGCGCGCAGCAGCACCCGGACAGACTGATCGACCTCTCGGTCGGTTCTCCGGTCGACCCCACCCCCGACATCATCCGCCGCGCCCTGGCCGAGGCCACGGATGCGCATGCCTATCCGCAGACGGTGGGCACGCCCACCCTGCGGGAGGCGATCGTCGAGTGGTACGCCCGGCGCAGGGGAGTGCCCGACCTCCGGGTCGACAACGTGCTCCCGACGATCGGATCCAAGGAACTCGTCGCGCTGCTGCCCACACTGCTCGGCCTGGGGGCCGGAGACATCGTCGTCCACCCGCGCGTGGCCTACCCGACCTATGAGGTCGGCGCCCGCGTCGCTGGAGCGACGCCCCTTCCCGCGGACGATCCCGCCGACTGGCCGGAGGGCACCAAGCTCATCTGGATCAACACCCCGGGCAACCCGGACGGACGCACCTGGACCGTCGATGAGCTCGCCGCTGCCGTGCGTCGTGCTCGTGAGCTCGGTGCCGTGCTCGCGAGCGACGAGTGCTATGCCGAGCTGGGCTGGGACGGCGTCTGGGCGACCGAGTCGATCCCGTCGGTCCTCGACCCGCGGGTGACGGGCGGAAGTCGTGCGAACCTGCTCAGTGTCTACTCGCTGAGCAAGCAGTCGAACCTCGCCGGCTACCGTGCGGCGTTCGTGGCCGGGTGCGCTCGTGTCGTCGGCGAGCTTCTCACTGCCCGCAAGCATCTCGGGCTGATGCCCCCGGCACCGGTGCAGCACGCGATGGCGGTGGCGCTCGCGGACGACGAGCACGTCGCCGTCCAGAAGGCTCTCTACCGCACCCGCCGCGATGCCCTGCGTCCCGCGCTGGAGGTCGCAGGCTTCCGCATCGACGGTTCGGAGGCCGGGCTGTACCTCTGGGCGACCGAGGGGCGGGACTCCTGGGAATCGATGGGACGGCTGGCCGATCTGGGCATCCTCGCCGGTCCGGGTCCGTTCTACGGCGGTGAATCCGGGCAGCATGTCCGCCTGGCCCTCACCGCATCGACGGCTCATGTGGCCGAGGCCGCGCGCCGTCTCACTGTGGCCGATATGTAGATTCCCTCCTCGGAGGGGGCGTCCCTTTGGCGGATGTCACAGTAGGCCTGTGCGACTACTAGGCTGTAAAGGCGATTCGGTCGTGACCCGACCTGGCGCCTGAGCGCCGTGAGATCGCCAGTTCAGGCTTGATCAAGATCTTGTTCGAACCCACCGCGACGAGCGGGGGCGGACACTACGAGGAGGTCCGCGTGAGTGCAGCGGCAGACCAGACGGCGAAGCTGACGATCGGCGACACGACCGCTGAATTCCCGGTGCTGCGCGGCACGGCGGGGCACGACAGCATCGATTTCTCGACGTTGACGCGGCAGACGGGCTACACCGGCCTGGACTACGGTTTCGTCAACACGGCGTCGACGAAGTCGGAGATCACGTACATCGACGGCGACAAGGGCATCCTGCGGTACCGCGGATATCCGATCGAGCAGCTCGCGGGTTCGACGAGCTACCTCGAGGTCGCATGGCTCCTCATCTACGGCGACCTGCCCTCCGCCTCCGAGCTGGCGGAGTTCGACGAGAAGATCCGCCGGCACACCCTCCTGCACGAAGACCTCAAGCGCTTCTTCTCGGCGCTTCCGCACACGGCGCACCCGATGTCGGTGCTGTCCTCGGCGGTCGCGGCGCTCTCGACCTACTACGAGGGTCAGACCGACCCGCACAACCCGGAGCACGTCGAGCTGAACATGGTGCGCATGCTCGCGAAGCTCCCCGTGATCGCGGCCTACGCGCACAAGAAGAGCGTCGGCCAGGCCTTCCTGTACCCCGACAACTCCCTGAGCTTCGTGGACAACTTCCTGAAGCTCAACTTCGGCGTTCACAGCGAGGAGTACGAGGTCAACCCGGTGATGTCGAAGGCTCTCGAGCTGCTCCTCATCCTGCACGAAGACCACGAGCAGAACGCGTCGACGTCCACGGTCCGCCTGGTCGGTTCGACCGGAGCCAACCAGTTCGCATCCGTGTCCGCCGGTATCCAGGCTCTCTCCGGTCCGCTCCACGGCGGGGCGAACGAGGCCGTGCTGACCATGCTCGGTCAGATCCGCGACTCCGGGCAGAGCGTCTCGCGCTTCGTCGAGCGGGTGAAGAACAAGGAAGAGGGCGTGAAGCTGATGGGCTTCGGGCACCGGGTCTACAAGAACTACGACCCCCGTGCCAAGCTCGTCAAGGACGCGGCCGACGAGGTGCTCTCGTCGCTGGGCGTCACCGATCCGCTCCTCGACCTCGCCAAGGAGCTCGAAGAGCTGGCGCTGGCCGACGACTACTTCCGGGAGCGTCGCCTGTACCCGAACGTCGACTTCTACACCGGCGTCATCTACAAGGCGATGGGCTTCCCCACGCGCATGTTCACCGTTCTGTTCGCGATCGGTCGTCTGCCCGGTTGGTTGGCCCAGTGGCGCGAGCTGCAGCTCGACCCCCAGACGAAGATCGGTCGTCCGCAGCAGCTGTACACAGGATCGCCGGAACGTCAGTTCCCCACGCGCTGAGCGCGTGACGAGAAAGCGCCCCTCCCGCCGTAGCGGAAGGGGCGCTTTCTTCTTCGCCGTGCAGCGGGGTCAGCGACCCTGCGAGCCGCGACCGCCCTGGCGGGACTGACCGCTCTGCGTGGAGTACCCGCCACCCTGGCCTGCGCCGGGACGGGGGCGACGACGGCGACGCGACGGCGGGTTGGCCGCGCTGTTCCTCTCGCCGCCGGCCGGACGCTGCTTCGAGGACTGACGCTGCTGCTGCTGCGGTGCCTGCACCGGTGCCGGGCGCACGTGCGGCGCGCGCTCGGGGACGAGCTCGGCGACCGCAGCGGCGGTGACGTCCTCGAGCGGCGCCGTGATGGCGGCCTTGCGCAGAAGATCCTTGACGTCGCGGCGCTGCTCAGGGAGCACGACCGTGACGACGGTTCCGGCAGCACCGGCGCGGGCTGTGCGGCCGGAACGGTGCAGGTATGCCTTGTGCTCGACCGGCGGGTCGACGTGGACGACGAGGTCGACGTTGTCGACGTGGACGCCGCGCGCGGCGACGTCGGTCGCGACGAGCACCCGCACGCCGCCGTCCTCAGGGGCGGTCGAGAACGCACCGAGGTTGCGCTCGCGCGCGTTCTGCGAGAGGTTGCCGTGCAGGTCGACGGCGGGGATCCCCGCGGCGGTGAGCTGCTTCGCCAGCTTCTTCGCCTGGTGCTTGGTGCGCGTGAAGAGGATGCGCCGACCGGTGCCGGAGGCGAGCTCGCGCACGAGAACGGTCTTGTTGTCGGTGGAGTCGACGACCAGCACGCGGTGCGTCATCTCGCCGACGGGAACGCTCTCCTCATCGACCTCGTGGCTGACCGCGTTCGAGAGGAAGCGGCGCGCCAGGGTGTCGATACCGCGGTCCAGCGTCGCGCTGAACAGCAGGCGCTGTCCGCCGGCAGGCGTGGCCGTGAGGATGCGGGTGACGCCGGGGAGGAAGCCGAGGTCGGCCATGTGGTCGGCTTCGTCGAGCACGGTGACCTCGATCGCGCTGAGACGGAGGACCTGCTGCTTCATGAGGTCTTCCAGGCGGCCGGGGCAGGCCACGACGATGTCGACACCGCCGCGCAGTGCCTGCTCCTGCGGGCGCTGGCTGACGCCGCCGAAGACGGTCGTGACGCGAAGGCCGGCGGCCTCGGCGAGAGGAGTGATCGTCGCGGCGATCTGAGTCGCGAGCTCACGGGTGGGGGCGAGGACGAGACCACGCGGCAGGCCGGCGCGGCGCTGACCGCCGGAGGCGGCGAGGCGGGCGACGAGGGGGAGCGCGAAGGCGATGGTTTTGCCGCTGCCGGTGCGTCCGCGACCCAGGAGGTCGCGTCCGGCGAGAGAGTCGGGCAGCGTGTCGCGCTGGATGGCGAACGCCTCGGTCTTACCCGAGTCGGCGAGAACGGCGGCGAGCTCGGCGGGAACGCCGAGTTCAAGGAAAGTAGACATGCAGAAACTCCGTCAGCGCACGAATGAACGGCGCGAGATAGGGGGTGAGGTGGGCGACGGCGCGGAATCGCGCATCGGTTCGCCGTTCGAAAGGCCAGCTCGTGCTGGTGGTGGGAGCGGTTCCGCTCGCTTCGGTCCTCGGAGACCCCGTGACGACGACGATGTTGGGTACCGGCGGTACACGCAACGGAGTCAGTCTACCAGTGCATGCATGAGCTCGGCTGCATGTCGGCTCCTGCGCGGGTCGCCGAGGCCACCTGCGCGCACTGACACCCGCCGCCCGGGGTCTCAGGCGTGCAGGGCCTCGTTCAGCGTCACCCCGACGCCGGCGCGGCGGACGGCCTCGACGGCACCGCTGAGCGAGTTGCGGCGGAACAGCAGTCCGTCCTGACCGGAGAGCTCTCCGCCCTTCACCGTCCTCCGCCCGCCATCGGCGGTCACGGGGCCGTCGACCAGGACGATCTTCGTGCCGGCCGTCACATAGAGGCCTGCTTCGACGACGCAGTCGTCACCGAGGGAGATGCCGATGCCGGCGTTGGCGCCCAGCAGCGTGCGCGCGCCGATCGCGACGCGGTGCGTCCCTCCGCCCGAGAGCGTGCCCATGATGGAGGCGCCCCCGCCGATGTCGCTGCCGTCGCCGACGACGACCCCCTGGGAGATGCGGCCCTCCACCATCGACGCGCCGAGCGTTCCGGCGTTGAAGTTGACGAAACCCTCGTGCATGACAGTGGTGCCGGGGGAGAGGTATGCGCCGAGGCGCACGCGGGAAGCATCCGCGATGCGGACACCGGTCGGCTGCACGTAGTCCGTGAGACGGGGGAACTTGTCCAGACCCTGGACCTGGATGCCCGACCGCTGGAGGAGCGGACGCAGGCGGGCGGCGTCCGAGGGCAGGACGGGTCCCGCGTTGGTCCAGGCGACGTTCGGGAGATGAGCGAAGACGCCGTCGAGGTTCACATCGTTGGGGCGCACCACCAGGTGGGAGAGCGCGTGCAGACGAAGATAGGCGTCCGCGGTCGAAGCCGGTGCGGCGTCGAGGTCGATCTGCAGCTGCACGACTTCCACCGTGACGTTGCGTCGCTGGTCGGCTCCGGTGAGATCCGCGAGCGCGGTGACGGCGGCCTCATCCGCCTCCGCGGTTCCGGTCCGCACCTCGGGGTACCACGCATCCAGGACGGTGCCGTCTCCGGCGATCGTGGTCAGTCCGATACCCCATACCGTGCGCGCGTCGCTCATCCCTCCACGCTATCGCGCCCGCAGCGCGGTGACTGCACGCATGACGGGTAAGTAGTCTTGACCCATGGTGCTCGATCTGACCGCGTCCTCCGTCGACCTCACCCGTGCGATCTGCGATATCCCCAGCGTCTCCGGAGACGAGAAGACGCTCGCCGACGCCATCGAGGCGGCCGTCACGCCGCTGGGGCACCTGCAGGTCTTCCGCCACGGCAACACCGTCATCGCGCGCACGGATCTCGGTCGCGCGCAGCGCGTCGCGATCGCCGGGCACATCGACACGGTGCCCATCAATGCCAACCTCCCCACCCGCGACATCGAGATCGACGGTGTGCCGTACCTCTGGGGTCGTGGGACCGTCGACATGAAGGCAGGGACCGCGGTGCAGCTGAAGCTCGCTGCGGAGCTGGTCGAACCCGCGATCGACATCACCTGGATGTGGTACGACAACGAGGAGGTCGAGGCGTCGAAGAACGGCCTCGGGCTGCTCGCCGCCGTCCGCCCCGACCTGTTCGAGGCCGACTTCGCGATCCTCGGTGAGCCCTCCAACGGCGAGGTCGAGGGCGGATGCAACGGCACGATGCGGGCGATCGTGCGCACGTCGGGCGTCCGGGCGCACAGCGCGAGGGCATGGATCGGGGAGAACGCGATCCATCGTGCCGCGCCGATCCTCACCCGGCTCGCCGAGTACCGGGCCAGGGAGGTGCCGGTCGAGGGGCTGCTGTACCGCGAGAGTCTGAGCGCCGTGCGCATCGCCGGTGGCGTCGCGGGGAACGTCATCCCCGATGCCTGCGAGGTCGAGGTCAACTACCGCTTCGCGCCGAGCAAGTCCGCCGCGGAGGCCGAGACACATCTGCGCGGAGTCCTCGCGGGGTTCGACGTCGAGATCACCGACGCCGCCGAGGGTGCGCGTCCCGGCCTCGACGCGGAGATCGCGAAGCAGTTCGTCGCCGCCGTCGGCGCGGAGCCGCGGCCGAAGTACGGCTGGACGGATGTCGCCCGCTTCTCCGCTCTGGGGATCCCCGCCGTCAACTACGGTCCCGGCGACCCACACCTGGCCCACCACGATGAGGAGCGCGTGCCGCTCGCGCAGATCGACGCCGTGGAGCGGGGCCTGCGCGCATGGCTCACCTCGCACTGAGCGCAGCGCGCCGTTGGGCGAAGGCGCCGATCGCGCTGCGCGTCGCGCTGATCTACCTCGGGGCGCGGGTCGTGACGACGGTGCTCCTCATCATCGCCGCATCGCTGTCGACCTCCTCCTCGCGCTTCGGCGCCGGGGCGGGCCTGATCGATTTCGTGCTCGGCTGGGACGCGCAGTGGTACTGGCTCGTCGCCGAGAACGGGTACCCGACAGAGCTGCCGCTCACGGATGCGGGCGACGTCGCCGAGAATGCCTGGGCCTTCATGCCGGTGTTCGCATATGCGGCCAAGGGGATCGGTCTCGTGCTCGGTTCCTGGGGAGCAGGCGCCCTCCTCCTCTCTCTCGGGGCCGGATACCTGGCGTGCCTCGTGCTGCACCGGCTGCTGCGCGAGCGCATCGGTGATTCCGCTGCGCTGTGGGCAGTGGTGTTCTTCGCGGTCGGCCCGATCGCGGCGATGTTCCAGGTGGGATACGCCGAGACGCTGTTCCTCCTGCTGCTCTTCCTCGCCCTCGACATGACGGCGCGGCGGAAGTACGCCTGGCTGTATCTGCTCATCCCGGCGATGGCCTTCACCCGCCCCGGCGTCCTCGCCTTCGCGCTCTATCTCGGATTACACGGGGTGGTGCGCTGGGTCCGTCGCCGCGACGATCCGTTGGCGGGGAGGGAAATCGCACACATCCTCGCGCTCGGGACGCTCGCGACCGTCTGCGGATTCGCCTGGCAGGTGATCGCCGGCATCGCGACAGGGGACGCGGGGGCGTATCTCGCGACCGAGCTCGCCTGGCGTCAGCACTGGATCACCGGCGGCGTCGAAGGGTTCATCCCTTTCGAGGGGTGGATCCAGGCGTCGCAGTTCTGGTTCGGTCTCTGGGGCTTGCCGCAGTGGTGGGGGCCCATCGCCCTGGTGCTCATCGTGGCAGGTGCCGCCGCAGTGCTCCTGCTCTCACCGCAGGTACGGGCGCTCGGCGTCGATCTTCGCCTCTGGAGCGCGAGCTATCTGCTCTACCTGCTCGCCGTCTTCTTCCCCCAGTCGAGCACCTTCCGCCTGCTGCTCCCGCTCAGTCCGTTGTGGGGCGCGGTCGCCGTGCCGCGGTCTCGGCTCTGGCGTCTCGGCGTCCTGGCGGCATGTCTGGTCGGTCAATGGGTCTGGATATATCACGTGTATGGGCTCGGGAACACGTTCTGGCAGGTCCCGTGACCGTGGAGCTCGACCCAATTGTTGCTCCGTGACCTCCAGGTCCCGGTGACACCCGATAAACTCATCCCATACCACCGGAGGAAAGGGAGCCACGATGGCAGCGATGAAGCCGAGGACCGGAGACGGGCCTATGGAAGCCGTGAAGGAAGGACGACTCATCATCGTGCGCGTTCCACTCGAAGGCGGCGGCCGCCTGGTCGTCTCCGTGAACGACGCCGAGGCCAAGGAGCTTCACGACGTGCTTGGCGCCGTCGTGGCACCGGCCTGATCGACCAGGGATCCGCGTCAGCGGATCCGAAAGGGCGGTGGTTCCTCGGAACCACCGCCCTTCTTCCTGGGTCGGCACCTGCGTGGTCGGCGCCGCCTCCATCGGGAATCCGTGCGATCAGCCGCGCTCTGCGAGGCTGATCAGCTGCAGCAGGCCTTCGCCCGCGGGGGAGAGCGTCGCGAGCACGGCCGAAGACTCCTGCGTCTCCTGCACGAGGGATCGGTAGGCGGCCGTGACCTCGTCGCGCTGCACCGGGTCGGCGACGCGGCCGCCCGCCAGGACACGCGGCACGAGCACGAGGCCACCGGTGCGTGCGAGACGCAGACCGTGCTCGACGTACTCGATGACGTGCTCGGGGTCGGCGTCGACCAGCACGATGTCGTAGGAGTTCTCGTTCATGCGCGGGAGCACGTCGATCGCACGCCCCGTGATAAAACGTGCTCTCGTGGAGGGGATCTTCGCGTCGGAGAAGGCCTGCCGCGCGGCGGCGAGGTGCTCCGGTTCGTTGTCGATCGAGGTGAGCACGGCCTGGGGCGCGCCGCGGAGCAGCCAGAGTCCGGAGACACCGGCACCCGTGCCGATCTCGACGATCGACCTGGCGCCGGTCGCGGCGGCGAGCACAGCGATCTGAGAGCCGACGGACGCGCTGACGGGCATGGCCCCGAGCTCGAGCGCGTGCGCACGGGCGCGAGCGATGGCGTCGGGTTCCACGATGGACTCGCGCAGAAAACGCGCGTTCGCGTCATGCTCGCTCATGGCCTGTATCTCCCTGCCTGCCTGTGATCTTCTCCAGCGTATTCGGTCCGCGAGTGCGGGGACCGCAGGCGCGGCGGTAGCCTGTAGAGATGACGTTCGGGCTCACCTTCGAGAAGCTGTTGCTGATCGGCCTCATCGCGGTTCTGATCATCGGCCCCGAGCGTCTCCCGCGCGCAGCGGAGAGCTTCTCCCGCATGGTCCGCAAGGCCGGCGAGTACCTTCGTGCGACCAAGTCGAGGGTGCGCGAGGAGATGGGCCCCGAGATCGACGACGTCGACTGGCGCAAGCTCGATCCCCGCCAGTACGACCCGCGTCGGATCATCCGCGATGCCCTCATGGAAGAGCCGCAGCCGGCGACCCCGATGCAGGCCACAGCGACGATCGTGGAGCCGGTCGCAGGCTCCATCGCCCCCACGCGCGCGGTCCCGCAGGAGTTCAGCGCGACCAACCGCCCGCCGTTCGATCCCGAGGCGACCTGACCAGGTCGCGACGTCAGGGGTCCGCGGGAGAGGGCTAGGAGATCCGGGAGCGGAGAGCGGCGATGTCGTCGTCCGTCAGCAGCTCGCGGGGTATCGCGGTCGCGGCCGAGGTGTCGCGCAGCTTCAACAGCACCGCGTCCCTTCCCACGTGCATCCTCTGGAACGTGCGGTACGCGATGTCGGAGCGACGTCGCCCGCTTCCCATCTGCAGACCCTCGTCTTCCAGTGACACCCACACGCGTGTCCCGACGGGCATCGCGATCCGCACGGCGGTGCGCGCCCCCGACACCGACATGAACACGGCGAAACCTGCGAGCGCGACGATGAGCACGGGCATCCAGCCTGCCCCGTAAGGTCCCTCTTCCCCCGGAGCCACCGGCGCGGTGAGGTTGACGACGCTGAAGACGAGCGCCGCCGCGAGTGCGACCCACATGACGATGGCCGCAGGACGGGTCAGCGAGTAGATCGCGGCGTCGCGTGCCATCCGTCGCAGCAGGCTCTCGTCGACGGTCAGGGAACGTGCAGGCATCCGAGCATCCTCCCAATCCCTAGCGGATCGACATGGGCAGGGATCGGCCGGAGAGACCCCTGCCCCGGTGCGCGAGCGCGCTCGCGAGGCCGCGGATGGTCACGGCTGCGGCATCGTCCGTGTCGTCGGAGACGATCGGCCGTCCGGTGTCTCCGCCTTCGCGCAGGGCGGGGCTCAGCGGGATGGATGCCAGCAGCGGGACCGCGGCTTCCGGTTCGGAGAGTGCTTCGGCGACGGCCGCGCCGCCTCCGGAGCCGAACAGGTCGACGACAGTGCCGTCGGGGAGGGTGTACGCCGCCATGTTCTCGATGACGCCGATGACGCGCTGGCCCGTCTGCCGGGCGACGAGTCCGCTGCGGATGGCGACGTCGGCGGCGGCGGTCTGCGGCGTCGTGACCACGAGCACCTCCGCATGGGGGAGGAGCTGGCCGATCGAGATGGCGATGTCGCCCGTTCCCGGTGGCATGTCGATCAGCAGCACATCGAGGTCGCCGAAGAACACGTCGGTGAGGAACTGCGACACCGTGCGGTGCAGCATCGGACCGCGCCACGCGACGACGGATTCGCCGTCGCGGAGGAACATCCCGATGGAGATCGTCTTCACGCCGTGTGCGACAGGGGGGAGCATGAGGTCGTCGATGCGCGTCGGCTGCGTGCCTGCCGGGATGCCGAGCAGGCCAGGGATCGAGAAGCCGTGCACATCGGCGTCGACGAGCCCGACGGAGAGACCCTGCGCGGCGAGGGCGACCGCGAGGTTGGCCGTGACCGTCGACTTGCCCACGCCGCCCTTGCCGCTGGAGACGAGGATCACGCGGGTGAGGGAGTCGGGGCCGAACGGCATGTGCCGTGCCGGCCTGCCCGCGCGGAGCTTCTCCGTGAGCGCCTTCCGCTCGGTCGGAGTCATCACGCCGACCTCGACCTCGACCTCGGCGACACCGGGAACGGACGCTGCAGCCTCGCGCACATCCGTCTCGATCCTGGCAGCGGCGGGGCAGCCCACGATCGTCAGGACGATGCCGACGTGTGCGCGATCACCCTCCACCGAGATGTCGCGGACCATGTCGAGATCGCCGATGGGACGACGCAGCTCGGGATCCGTCACAGCGGCGACGGCGGATCGGACGCGCTCCACCGCCGTCACGATGCGGAGCCGGATCGGGTCTTCTCAGGAGACTCTTCGAGCTCGGCGAGAAGAGCCTTGAGCTCCTGACGGAGCACGTCGCGCGTCACGACCTGCGAATTGCGCTCCTCGAGCGACATCCGTAACGCCACGATCTCGCGGGCGAGGTACTCGGTGTCGGCGAGGTTGCGCTCTGCACGCTGGCGGTCCTGTTCGATCTGCACCCTGTCGCGGTCGTCCTGACGGTTCTGCGCGAGCAGGATGAGGGGTGCCGCATAGGAGGCCTGCAGCGAGAGCATGAGCGTCAGAGCCGTGAACCCGAGCGCGGCGTCGTCGAAGCGCAACTCGTCCGGCATCAGGGTGTTCCACACGATCCACAGCACGCAGAACAGGGTGAGGATCAGGAGGAACGCCGGCGTCCCCATCGCCCGCGCGACCCACTCCGTGAAACGGCCGAAGCGGTCGCGTGAGGTCGCCCTGGGGCGTGTGGTCGTGCGCCCTGGCGCGTCGAGGCGGGGGGAGCGGGGCATCAGCGCACCTCCTTCGCCGGAGCGGCGGCGTCGTCATTGTCGTGCGAGCGCCAGTCGTCGGGCAGCAGGTAGTCGAGCACGTCGTCGATGCTGATCGCTCCGACCAGGCGGTGCGCCGCGTCGATCACCGGGAGCGACACCAGGTCGTAGCTGGCCAGGAGGCGTGCCACCTCGGCGGCGGAGGCGGTGACGGGCACGGGTTCGAGACTGTCGTCGAGGATCGCGCCGAGCCGTTCATGCGGCGGGTAGCGCAGCATCCGCTGGAAGTGCACGAGCCCCAGCAGGCGCCCCGTCGGCGTCTCGAACGGGGGGAGCGTCACGAACACCGCGGCGGCCAGGGCCGGATGCAGCTCGTGGCGGCGGATCAGCGCGAGCGCTTCGGCCACGGTGGCATCGGCGGACAGGATGATCGGTTCCGGGGTCATCAGACCGCCGGCCGTGTCCGGGCCGTAGCGCAGCAGCATCCTGACGTCTTCGGCCTCCTCCGGCTCCATGAGCTCGAGGAGCTGCTCCAGACGGTCCGGTGCCAGCTGCGCGAGGAGGTCGGCCGCGTCGTCCGGCTCCATCTGGTCGAGGATGTCGGCCGCGCGCTCGTCTCCCAGGCGATCGAGGATGTGCACCTGCTCGTCTTCGGGCATCTCCTCGAGGGCATCCGCGAGGCGGTCGTCGGAGAGCTCCTCCGCGACCTCGATCATGCGCTGCTGCGGGAGATCGAGGAGGGTGTTGGCGAGGTCGGCCGCATGCAGCTCGGAGTACGAGGCGACGAGCTGCTCCGCCGACTGCGACTCGCCGGGAGCGCGCTGCTCCGTCACCTCGCTCCAGGCGGCGAAGGTCGTCGGGCCCTTCGCGAAGGGAGAAGCGCTGGTCTTGGGTCGGCGGAGGAACAGCTGGCTGATCGCCCACTCGCCGAGCCGGTTGGGCTCGATCGCGATGTCCTCGATCACGGCGGTGCCGCTGCCGTCGACGAAGCTCACCCGTCGCCCGAGCATCTCCGCCAGCACGCGGACCTCACCGGCGCGGGGGGAGAAGCGGCGCACGTTGATCAGGCCCGTGGTGATCACCTGGCCGGAGCGGATCGAGGTGACGCGTCCGATCGAGAGGAACACGTGTCGTCGCCCCGGGATCTCCACGACCAGGCCGATGACGCGGGGTGCCGCGGTACTTCGATACACGACGACGACATCCCGGACCTTGCCGAGCCGGTCGCCGACGGGATCGAAGACGGCGCACCCGGCGAGGCGCGCGGCGAATACCCGTTGTGTGCTCACCTCTCCAGAGTAGTCGGCGGCTCAGGTCTCCGGCGGGATGGCCGCGCCTCGGGCCGTCCATCGGTGCGCGTGGAAGAATAGCCGGATGAGCATGCTGAACCGGCCCGCGAGCGGCACAGACACCGGCGAGATCGTCGCGTCGATGCGCGACTACGAGAGCGCGCAGAAGACGGTCTCGAAGCTGATCGCAGGGGAGGTGCCCGCGCGCGACATCGCCATCGTCGGACAGAGCGTGCGCACGGTCGAGCGCGTGACCGGCAAGCTCGGCTATGCCGCCGCAGCGCGCTCCGGCGCGATCAACGGCGTGCTGATCGGTCTCTTCCTCGCCGCGATCCTCGTGCTGGGCAACCCCGAGGTGCCGATCCAGCTCTTCCTGGGCTTCGTGCTCATCGGCGTCGCGGTCGGAATGCTCCTGAGCCTCATCACCTATGCGATCGTGCGTCGTCGCCGAGACTTCGCCAGTGTCACGCAGTTCGCCGCCGATCACTACGAGGTCACGGTGCTCTCCTCCTCGCTGGGCAAGGCCCGTCAGGTGCTCGGGGCCAACAAGGTCGCACCGGTGCGTCCCCCCGTCAACCTCGATGAACCGCCCCGCTACGGCGAGCGGATCACTCCTGGGGCGACGGTGCCGGAAGCCACGCCGGCGCCCGAGCCCGCCCCTGCGCCCGAGGAACCCGTCATCCCGCCGCGCCCGGCAGATCCGGTGGCGGAGCCGGTGGAGCCGGAGCACACTCCCGATCCCGCTCCCGATCCCCGCCCGGACTCCGACGGAGTCCAGGGCGAGCGGGCATGACGTCGGTGCCGGTTTCCGCCGCCTGATGGTCGAGATCCAGGTCGAGCTGCCGACCGGACCCGCGGCGGTGTCCGCCGACTGGGCCCCCGGCGACAACGGCGCGACGGTGATCGTCGCGCACGGCGCCGGGACGGGCAAGGACCATCCGTTCTTGACGGGCTACGTCGATGCGCTGAGCGAGAGCGGCTTCTCGACTCTGCGGTTCAACTTCCCCTACGTCGAGCAGGGACGACGCATGCCCGGTCCCGCCCCGCATGCGATCGCCACCTGGAACGCCGTCGTGGCCTTCGCCCGCTCGGCCGACCCCGCGGCGACCGTCTGGGCGACGGGGAAGTCGTACGGCGGGCGGATGGCGTCGATGGCAGTCGCAGAAGGGCTGCGTGTCGACGGGCTCGCCTACCTCGGCTACCCGCTTCATCCGCCGGGGCGGCCCGAGAAGCCACGCATCGAGCATCTGCCGGACATCACGGTGCCGCAGCTCTTCGTCGAGGGGACCAACGATCCGTTCATCCAGCCCCTCTCGCAGTTCGAGGAAGCGGTCGCGAGCTGTCGGGATGCGCGCGTCGTCTGGGTCGATGGCGGCGGGCACACCTTCGAGGTCAAGGGGCGGAAGCGCCCGGCGGAGCAGATCGGAGCGTCACTCGCGCCGATCGTCGCGGAGTTCGTCCGCGCTCGCCGGTCCGGCTGAGAGCGGTCAGTCGATGAGCGCGGAGAGACCTGCATCGGCCAGCAGACGTCGCACCGTCGAGATGCCCAGTGCGCTCATGATCGGGTTCGAGGCCTCGTAGTACCAGCCGAGCCCGAGCGCCTGCTGGAGCGCCCATGCCGCGCCCCGGTGCCATTCGACGTCGTCCGCGCCGACGTCGTCACGGAGGATGCGCCGTGTCGGCGCGTCGAAGAGATGCCAGGCCGCGACGAGGTCGAGGGCAGGATCGGCGGGTCCGAAGCTTCCGCCGTCGAGCACGCCGGCCAGTCGCGTCTCATCCGCACGCTCGGCGACCAGGAGATTGAACGGGGTGAGGTCTCTGTGGCTCATCACCTCCGCGATGGGAGACGGGAGCTCCCGCAGCACGGCCCAGAGCCTCTCGGCGCGTGGCGCATCGAACAGGTGCGCGCTCCTGGCGAGGCAGTGCGCGACCCACTCGTCGTGATCGCCGAGGCGACCGCCGCGACCGTTGCCGTCGAAGGTGCGTCCGCGGAGGTCGACGGCGCGCAGTGCCAGGATCAGCGAGGCCAGGTCGCGCGCCAACGCCGGGGCGGCGGCGGAGCGCGCAGGGTCCGCCGTCTCGCCCTCGACCCAGGTCTGCATCGCCCAGGCCGAGGGGAACTCCGGCGACGGCGCGGCGATCCCGTACGGTCGCGGCGCGGGGTAGGGACTGGCGGCGGCGAACTCGTCGAGAGCGGCGGCCTCGCCCGCGAGCTCGGTCTCCGTGGCCCCGAGTAGCGGGAACCGGGCGACGTGTTCCCCGCCCACGCGGATGATCCTGTTCACGGTCCCCGTGAGAGGCACGGGTCGCACCGGCTCTCCGCGCAGTTCGGGGAACCGCCGGGCGATCAGGCGTGCCGCCGCCGCCGCGTCGAGCGCGAGTTCCCCTTCATGCATCCGCCGAGGTCAGCTCTGCAGGCGTGCGATCCACGCCTCGACCTCGTCGGCCGTGCGCGGGATGCCGGCCGAGAGGTTCACCGGACCGTCCTCGGTCATCACGATGTCGTCCTCGATGCGCACGCCGATGCCGCGGAGCTCGGCGGGCACGGTGAGATCGTCGATCTGGAAGTACAGCCCCGGCTCGATCGTGAACACCATGCCCGGTGCGAGGATGCCGTCGTAGTACATCTCGCGGCGGGCCTGCGCGCAATCGTGCACGTCGATTCCGAGGTGGTGCGAGGTGCCGTGCACCATGTAGCGCCGGTGCTGACCGCCCTTGTCGTCGTCCAGAGCCTCTTCCGCTGTGACGGGGAGCAGACCCCACTCGGCCGTGCGCTCGGCGATGACCTTCATCGCGGCACCGTGCACATCGCGGAAGCGCACCCCGACCTTGGCAGCGGCGAACGCGGCATCCGCTGCTTCGCGGACCGTCTCGTAGACGCGGCGCTGCACCTCGGTGAACGTGCCGGAGACCGGCAGGGTGCGGGTGATGTCGGCGGTATACAGGCTGTCCGCCTCGACGCCGGCGTCCACCAGGATCAGATCACCGGGAACCACGGTCCCGTCGTTGCGGGTCCAGTGGAGGTAGCAGGCGTGCGGCCCCGATGCGGCGATCGTGTCGTACCCCTCGCCGTTCCCGTCCTCGCGTGCGCGGCGGTGGAAGACACCCTCCACGACGCGTTCGCCGCGGGCGTGCGCCGTCGCAGCGGGGAGCTCACGGATGATGTCGTCGAAGCCGTTCGCCGTGATCTCGACCGCGCGGCGCATCTCTGCGATCTCGAACTCGTCCTTGATGAGACGCAGCTCGGAGACGAAACGGGTGAGCGCCTCGTCCTCGTCGAGCACGAGCTCGCCCTCGACCGCCTCGAGCTCGTCGAGGTGCGCCGTCGTGATCTGGAGGTCGGCGGCGACGCCGGCGAGGGAGGGTCGCGGTCCGATCCAGAACTCGCCGACCGTCGCGTCGGCGTAGAACTCCGTGGTGGTGCGGTCGGCACGCTCGCGGAAGAAGAGCGTGATGTCGTGACCGTTCTCGGTCGGCGCGAAGACGAGGACGGAGTCGGGCTCGGCGTCGGAAGCCCACCCCGTCAGGTGCGCGAAGGCGGAATGCGCCCGGAAGACGTAGTCGGTGTCGTTGCTGCGCTGCTTGAGCGAGCCTGCCGGGATCACCAGACGCTTGCCGGGGAACGCGGCGGAGACGGCGGCGCGGCGGATGGCTGCGTATGAGGCCTGCGCACGCGGGGCAGGGAGCGTCTCCGGACGCTCGGCCCAGCCGGTGGAGATGGTGTCGAGGAAGCCCTGCGGGAACGGCTGCTTGCGGTTCGTCGTGCCGTTCTCGGCAGACGCTTCGACGGTGGGCTCTGCGATCGTGTCGCGCTCTCCTGTGCTCATCCCTCCAGTCTGTCACCTGGTGGGCCGGCGTGGGACTCAGCCGGCGGGCTCGAGCTGCACGACGAGGGCGCGGTGGTCGCTTCCGCCGGCATCGTCGAGCACGACGGAACCGCTCGGCGACCAGTTCTGCGACGCCATCACATGATCGATGGGTGCACCGGCGAGGGCGGGCAGCGAGCTCGGCCACGTGCCCGTGAGTCCGTTCCCGGTGCGGGCGGCCACATCGCGGCAGTATCCGATGTCTCCGCCCTCAACTCCGAGCGGAGCCATGTGATCGACGGTGGCGTTGAAGTCGCCGGCGAGGATGAAGTCACCCTGCGGGCACTGATCGGCGATCCACTGCAGATCGCTCCGCCACTGCTGCATCTCCTCCATACGCGGGGCCACCGCGTGCACCGCGACGATCGTGGGGCCGGTCCCATCGGTCGGCATGAGCACGACGCTGGGAACGGAGCCGGTGTTGCTCGTGCCGTCCTTGGCCGATTCGATCACGGAATACTCGCCGAGGTCCGGAGCGACGAGCACGGTGGTGTGCCAGGACTGCGGGCCGTCCTGCACATCCGGCCGGAACTGCACGTGATGCACCCACATCGGATGTCCCTGCTCGCGCAGCATGATGGCGATGCGCTCGCCGACGGCCTCGGTCGTCTCAGGGAGCGCGACGATGTCGGCTCCCTGATCGAGGATCCGCTGCGCGATCACCTCCGCGGAGACGGCCTCGCCCGCGGTGTTCCAGGTGAGCACGCGCACACTGCCGTCGGTCTTCTCCGGGAGCGCGGATGATCCGAAGCCGCGCACGGCTCCGATGGCCGCGGTCGCACCCGCGCCGAGCAGCGCCACGATGAGGATCGATGCGGCGAACCCCCTCAGTGGGCGGGCGAACAGGAGGAGGAGCGCCAGGGCCGCGACGACGAGGAATCCGCCGAGTACGAGACCGCGCGCCGATACCAGCTGCGCGAACGGGTACGTCTGTTCGAGACGGAAGAACTGCGGCCACACCACGATCGCCGTCGCGATCGCGAGAAGCACGGTGAAGAGGATCCCCAGGAGACGAAACATCCCCTCCAGCCTAGGAGCGCCGCCTGGGAAGTCCCTGCCTCGACATCCGTGCCGAGCCTGAGCGGGATGGGGCGCGCCTGAGCGGGCCTGGGGCCGCGGATGCTCGGTACGCTCGGAGGATGGCCACTTCGTCCCCCGGGTTCGCCGGTCCCGCCGACCTGCACCTGCACTCCAACCATTCCGATGGCACGGAGTCGCCGGCCCAGGTGGTGGCCCAGGCGCATGCGCACGGGGTGCGTACTCTGGCGCTGACCGATCACGACCGCACCACGGGGTGGAGCGAGGCCGGAGATGCGGCTGTCGAGCTCGGTATGACGTTCATCCCGGGGATGGAGCTCTCCGCGAAGCACGAGTGGCGGAGCGTCCACGTGCTCGGGTACCTCTTCGACCCGGAGGACGAGGCGCTGCGTGCGGAGACCGATCGCATCCGCGGCGATCGGATCGGCCGGGCCGAGCGCATCGTGCGCAACATCGGGCGGGACTACGACCTGCAGTGGGACGACGTGGTCGCGCAGACAACGCGGGATGCCACCGTGGGCCGCCCGCACATCGCCGACGCCCTCATCGCGCGCGGCATCGTGCGGGACCGGACGGAGGCCTTCGACGGCATCCTGCACCCTCGCGAGGGCTACTACGAGCCGCACTACGCGCCCGATCCGCTGACGGCGGTGCGTCTGATCACGGACGCGGGGGGAGTGGCGATCATCGCCCACCCCGTGACGGCGGGTCGCGACCGCATGATGCCCGTGCCGTTCATCGAGCGACTCATCGCCGCGGGGCTCGGCGGATTCGAGGTCGAGCATCGGGAGAACACGGAGTCGGGCAAGCGGGTGCTGCGTGAGATCGCCGCGAAGCACGACCTCATCGTCACCGGATCGAGCGACTATCACGGCACCGGCAAACCGAACCGCCCTGGCGAGAACACGACCTCCGAGGAGATGGTGTCCAGGCTCATAGCACGAGGCACCGGCATCGCCCCGCGTTTTCCCTGACCCTCGGCGTTCTGTCGGCGACTTCCCTGCGGGCTGTCGAACCGGACCGATACCGTCCGAGGCATGCAGCGAGCGACTTCCCTGGAGCGGCGCGTCGACGCGTGGGCTCACCGGCTCCTCCGTGACGCCCCGTCGAACGGTGTCCGCGCCGGCCTCATCGAGTTCTCGGTGTTCGTGGTCAAGCAGGCGTGGGCGTGCATCTTCGGTGGAGCGCTCCTGGTCCTCATCGTCGCCGCGCGCCTGTGGTATCCCGACGACGCGGCGCTGGCCCGCAACGACGCGCTGACGATCGCTGCGGTGCTGATCCAGATCGCGATGCTCGTCTTCCGCTTGGAGAGCGGCCGTGAGCTGTGGGTCATCGTCCTGTTCCACATCATCGGCACCGTGATGGAGCTGTTCAAGACCGATGTGGGTTCGTGGGCGTATGCCGCGGACGGGATCCTCCGAATAGGCGGGGTCCCGCTGTTCAGCGGCTTCATGTACGCGGCGGTCGGGTCGTACATGGTCCGCGTCTACCGGCTGTTCGATCTCGGGTTCACGCGGTATCCGCGACGCTGGATGACGGCGATCCTCGCCGGGGCGATCTACGTCAACTTCTTCACGCACCACTGGTGGTGGGATGCGCGGTGGGTGCTGCTCGTCGGAGTGGTGCTGCTGTGGCTGCCGACCGTGATGCACGCGCGCGTCTGGCGGCGTACGATCCGCCTTCCCCTGCTGGCCGTCTTCGCGGGTGTGGCGGTGTTCATCTATCTCGCCGAGAACATCGGCACCTGGGCGGGCGCGTGGGCCTATCCGGATCAGGCCGGAGGGTGGCAACCGGTCTCGCTGAGCAAGCTGAGCTCGTGGTTCCTGCTGATGATCATCTCGGTCGTCCTGGTGGCCTGGGTGTATCCGCCGCAGGTTCCCGGAGCGCTGTTGCGTACGACGGGGAGCGGAACCGCCAGGAGAGTGCAAGGGGGCGGCGAGGGTCGCGCCTGACGTCGTCGCCCGTGCATGCGAGAGGGCGCATGGTTCGGGGGACTTCCCGACCCATGCGCCCTCTCGGTGTGACGACTCAGGCTCCCGCGACGGGAGCGGCCCCTGCTCCGGAGCCCCCGCGGCGACGGCGGCGACGGCGTGCGGGGGCCGGCTTGCCGTCGTGGTGCTCCTTACCAGCGCCATCGTGGGTCCCTGCGCCCTCGGCTCCGCGATCGGACGATGGCGCGGTCTCTCCCTCGCCGCTGGACGACGACGCGGCGCCCTCGGCGAACGTCGAGCCCACGGGCGTCGAGCTGTTGCGGCGACGCCGGCGACGACGGGTACCGCTCTCGTCGGTGCCCTCCGCCGCGGCATCGGTCGCCCGCTCGGGGCGACGGCTGCGCTCGGTCTTGACGGACTCCGTCTTGGGTGCCGACACCAGGCGGCCCTTCGTGCCCTGGGGGATGTCGAGGTCCTCGTACAGGTGCGGGCTCGACGAGTAGGTCTCGATGGGCTCGGGCTGACCGAACTCGAGGGCCCGGTTGATGAGCGCCCACTTGTGCAGGTCTTCCCAGTCGACGAAGGTGACCGCGATCCCGGTCTTGCCCGCGCGGCCGGTACGGCCGGCGCGGTGCAGGTACGTCTTGTCCTCGTCCGGAATGGTGTGGTTGATCACATGGGTGACGTCGTCGACGTCGATGCCTCGAGCAGCGACATCGGTCGCGACGAGCACGTCCTTCTTCCCCGCCTTGAAGGCGGCCATCGAACGCTCACGCTGGTCCTGGCCCATGTCTCCGTGCACGCCGCCGACGTTGAAACCGCGGTCGCTCAGCTCGTCGACGAGCCGCTGCGCCGCACGCTTGGTGCGGGTGAAGATCACGGTCTTGCCGCGCCCCTCCGCCTGCAGGATGCGGGCGATGACCTCGTCCTTGTCCATGGAGTGAGCGCGGTACACGAGGTGCTTGATGTTGGCCTGCGTGAGGCCCTCATCGGGGTCGTTGGCGCGGATGTGGATCGGGTTCGACATGAAGCGACGCGCGAGGGCGACGATCGGACCGGGCATGGTCGCGGAGAACAGCTGCGTGTGGCGGACGGCCGGCACCTTCTGGAAGATCTTCTCGATGTCGGCGAGGAAGCCGAGGTCGAGCATCTTGTCGGCCTCATCGAGCACGACCTCGGTCGCGTTCGAGAGGTCGAGCAGGCGCTGGCCGGCGAGGTCGATCAGTCGGCCGGGGGTGCCGACCACGATCTGCGCTCCCGCCTTCAGCTGGTCGATCTGGCCCTCATAGGCCTTTCCGCCGTAGATGGCGACGACGCTGGTGGAGCGGTTGCTGGTGAGCAGGTCGATGTCCTCGTACACCTGCACCGCGAGCTCACGGGTCGGCACCACGATGAGCGCCTTGACGCCGTGCTCCGGGTCCTTGCCGAGACGCTGGACGACCGGGATGCCGAAACCGAAGGTCTTGCCGGTTCCCGTCTTGGCCTGACCGATGATGTCCTGGCCGGGAAGGCCGAGGGGGATGGTCTGCTCCTGGATGGGGAACGCGTCCACGATGCCCTTGGCGGCGAGTGCGTCGACGATGTCCTGATCGATGCCGAGATCGGCGAAAGTTGTCACTTTGTTCAGATTGCCTGTCCGGCGACCCTGCGGGATCGCCACGTTCACGGATCCACGCCGTCTCTTGTGCCACAGGCGCGGGGCCCCGCTCCGACGGCGGGGACACGCCCAGCCTACCCGAGGGGTGCCGCAGGCCGGGAAGAGGGCTTCCGCACGAGTATTGTGAACGTCGTGGTGGACTCGGGAGGACGACCTCGTGGTTAAGTGGTTCTGGCAGCGCGATGCGGCGCCGCGACGCACCCTCGCCTTGCGCGGCAGGGGAGAGCAGGGAGATGCGACGCGCATCGACTTCGCCGAGCTCGCCCCCGAGCTGAACCGCTTCCTCGGACAGGCCGCCTATCTGCAGCTGGGCTACTTCGAGACGCTGACGCGTCTCATCCGTGCCACACCCGAGCTCTCCGAGAAGGAGTCGCTCTCGCGCGCAGCCGGAGCCGCGCTCACCAAGCACCGCGGGATCGTGGAGCTCATCGCGGAGCGGGGGGACGACCCGACGCAGCTGATGCTGCCGTTCCGGGAGAACCTCGATGCGTTCCGTCGGAAGACCATCGGCGCCCGCCCTCGCGAGACGCTGCTCGCCGTCTACATCACCGCAGGGATGTTGGACGACTTCTACCTCGCGCTCGCCTCCAGCTACGGGGAGACCGGGCACCGCGTGGCGCAGATCCTGCGCGAGGACGATGCCAGGCACGAGATCGTCGCCATCGTGCAGGAGACCATCGAGAGCGATGAGGAGTGGCGGTCGCTGCTGTCGATGTGGGCCCGCCGTCTCGTCGGCGACACCATCCTCGTCTGCCGCTCGGCGCTGCGGCCGGAGCGTCTCGACGTCGACGAGGAGCGGATCGAGCCGGTGTACACCGAGCTCATGGGCGCTCACGCACGGCGCATGGACGCCATGGGACTCGCGTCCTGACCCGACATCGGGCCCCGCGCGGTCGGTTCGAGGCGGTCAGATTCCCAGTGCGACTCGCTTCTGGGCGTCGGCGCGCTTGCGCATCCCGGTGATCGCCACGGTCGCCAGTGCGGCGACGATGGGGGCTCCGAGGACGCTCGCGAGCCACAGCCAGATGCTGTCCTCGCCCACGCCCGCCCACTGCAGCGCGGTGTACAGGACCGCAGCCACCGCGGTCGCGATGGCGGGGGTCAGAGCGACACCGCGCAGCTCACGACCGCCGATCAGGAAATGTGCGGCGATCCCGAGAGCGCACGCGCCGATGAGTGCGAGGAGGATGTACATCGTCGGGTCAGGCGACGAAGCCGACGCGGCGGGATTCCTCGGTTCCCAGCTCGATGTACGCGAGGTTCGCGGTCGGGACGATGTAGGAGTTGCCCTTCACGTCGGCGAAGCTCACGTGCGACGCGCTCTGCTCGAGGGCGGTGGCGACCTGGGTGCGCACCTCTTCGGCGCTTGCGCCGGTGTCGAAGCTCAGTTCACGGCCGGTGTTGATGATGCCGATGCGGATTTCCACGCGTGCTCCTTGAAGTTCGGGGACTGCGCCAACTCTACCCCGGGAGTACAGGCCGGGATCGGCCGTCGCGGCCTGTTTCGCCGTGAGCGCACAGGGGGAAGGCACCATGGCTGCGGGCGGCCTCAGGCGGGTGGGGACGGTGATGTCCGCGCGTCCGGATAGCGTTGATGTCATGACACCGGATTCCGCTCAGCGTGCTGTGATCGCCGCGGAGTCGCACGCGTCCGGTGTCATCATCGGCGCACCGGGAACGGGGAAGACCCGCACCCTCATCGACCGCGTCGTCCACCTTCTCGATGCAGACGCCCTGCGCCCCGAAGAGGTGCTCGCCCTCACCCCGAACCGTCAGGCGGCGACGGCGCTGCGCGACCGGATCGGAGTCAGGATCGGGCAGGCCACGCCGGGTCCGCTCGCGAGATCGCTCGGCTCGTTCGCCTTCCAGCTCGTGCGGGGGGCGATGGTGAAGGAGGGGTCCGAGCCGCCGGCGCTGTTGACGGGCGCGGATCAGGACCGCATCATCGCCGAGCTCCTCGCCGGTGACGCGGAGGACATGCGCATCCCGTGGCCGGAGAGCCTGAGCGCGTCGGTTCGGGCGTCGAAGGGATTCCGCTCCGAGCTGCGCGCTTTCCTCGCCGAGTGCACCGAGCTCGGGGTGGACGCTGCGGAGCTTCGTGCATCGGGCAACGCCGTGTGGGCGGCGACGGCGGAGTTCCTCGAGGAGTACCGAGCCGTGCTCGACGCCCTCAGATCCGCACATCGCGATGCCGCCGACCTGCTCAGCGAGGCGAGCGCCATCCTGCACGCGGCCGATCCGGCGACTCTCGGCCCGTTGGCACCGCTGCGCGTGGTGCTCATCGACGACGCTCAAGAGCTCACCCGCGGCGGTATATCGGTCGTGAAGGCCCTGCGGAGTCGGGGGATCGCCGTGCTGGCGTTCGGCGATCCGGATATCTCTTCCGGCTCCTTCCGCGGAGCCAGCCCCGAGCTGTTCGCGCAGCTCGCCGGGGTGCTGGGGGATGTGCACGTGCTCGATGGCCCCCATCGTCAACGTCCGGCGCTCACGGCGCTCACCCGCACGGTGACGCAGGCGATCGGAGTGTCGGGGCGGGTCGAGCATCGGCGGGCGCCTGTGCCGGCGACGGCCGATGACGTCGACGCCGGAGTCTCCACGTTCATCGCACCGTCTCCCTACGAAGAGCTCGATCGCATCGCCGGTGTCATGCGCGAATGGCACCTCTCCGAAGGGATCCGGTGGGATCGGATGGCGGTCATCGCCCACGACACCCGGCAGGTGACCACGCTCGAGACCGAGCTCGCCGCCAGGGAGATCCCGACGCGCGCAGCCGGTGTGCAGCGCCCGCTCGGCAGCGAGGGGATCGTGCGCGACATCGTCGGCATCGTTCGTCTGGCTCTCACGCCCGTCGAAGAGCGCACCTCGACCGCGCTCGAGGAGGCGCTGCGCACCCCGTTCGGGGGGATGGACGCCATCGGGCTGCGGCGCCTGCGCGCCCGGCTCCGACACGTCGAGCTCGAGCAGGGCGGCTCCACCCCCGCGCGGGAGCTGCTGCGGCAGGCGATGGCGAATCCTGCCCACCTCACTCTCATCGACGCTCCGGAGTCGCGCACTGCGGAGAGGTTCGCCGAGACCATCCAGGCTCTCGCCAGCGGTGCGGATGCCGGCGAGACGATCCACGACCTGCTCTGGCGGGTGTGGGACCAGGCCCGAGCCGTCGACGGGCGTCGACTTCAGGTCGCCTGGCGCGAGATCTCGCTGCTGCCGACGGGGGCGGAGACCGCGCGTTCGCTCGACGCGCTCGTGTCGCTGTTCGACGCGGCCAAGCGCTTCGTCGAACGCACCCCCAACGAGAGGCCGGAGGTGTTCGTACGGGACATCCTCGACAGCGAAGTTCCCGAGGACTCGCTGTCGACTCCCGATCGGCCGGGAAAGGTCACGCTGCTGACCCCTGCGACGGCGCTCGGCACCGAGTTCGATGCGGTCGTCGTCGCCGGCGTGCAGGACGGCATCTGGCCGAATGTGCGCCTTCGCGGTGGACTGCTGCAGACGTGGCGTCTGCCCGACGCGATCCAGGCCGTCCGCACGGGGATGGCGATCGAGCCGCCGGGCGTCCTCGACCGGCGACGGGCTGCGCTCCACGACGAGTTGCGTCTGTTCGTCCGTGCCGTGTCACGTGCGCGCGATCGGCTCCTGATCACTGCGGTGGACGACGACGATCTGACTCCCAGTCCGTTCTTCGGCTTCCTGCCCGCTCCCGAGCCGCCTGAGCGGCATGCCTCGGCGGAGCATCCGCTCACCCTGCGAGGCCTGGTCGCACGGCACCGACGCGCCCTCACCACGACATCCGCCGAACCCGTGCGGCGAGTCGCCGCTGCGCAGCTCGCCGTCCTCGCCCGCGAGGGGGTCCCGGGTGCGGACCCCGCCGAATGGTACGGAGTGACGCCCGTCTCCACCGATGCGCCGCTGCGCGACCTCGCGGTCACGGGTGCGCGGGTCTCGCCCTCGAAGATGGAGTCCTACGAGGAGTGCGGTCTCAACTGGGTCGTCTCGGCACTCGGCGGCGACACCGTGATGCCGCCGACGGCGGGCATAGGCACGATCGTGCACGAGGCGATGGAGCGGGTTCCCGACGGAGACCTGGAGCAGATGCGGGCGATCGTGGCCGAGCAGTGGCCGGAGCTCGACTTCGAGACCGAATGGATCGGACGCAAGGAGCGACGCCGTGCCGATCTGCTCGTCGACAGGCTGCACGCCTACCTGGGCGACGTCCGTCGGGAAGGCGGAAGGGTGATCGGCAGCGAGGTCGAGTTCCGCTTCGCCGTCGACGTGGCGGGGGCGAGCGACGAGGATGAGGATGTCGTGCCGACCGTGCATGCGGTGGGGGAGAGCAGGGCGAATCAGGCGATCATCCACGGCTACATCGACCGGGTGGAGGCCTACCCCGCCGGCGCGGGTGAGCATGCGGCGGCGCGAGGCCGCGGATGGCAGCCCATGTCGGGCGGTCCGGAGGGCCCGACGGTCGTCGTCGATCTGAAGACGGGCAAGAACGATCCGGAATCCGACTCCGGCGTGCTCGAGCATGCGCAGCTGGCCGCCTATCAGATCGCGGTGCAGCAGGGACTCGTCGAGGGGGCGCCGCCGGCTTCACTCGCCGGAGCGCGGCTCGTGATCGTCTCGAAGACCCTCGCGAAGAGCGACTACCGCATCGCCCATCAGCACACGCTCGACGACGAGTCGCGCTCGGCCTTCCTGATGCGCGTATCGGATGCGGCGCGTGGCATGTCGGCTTCGAGCTTCACAGCGCAGGTCGAATCGCACTGTGCCGACACCCAGCGTCGGGTGCATCCCTGCCGTATTCACACGGTGCCGGCGGTGAGCTCGTGACGGGGGAGAACGGCGCATGGTGGAGCGTCGGCGCCTCGATCTCCGCGACCGACATCGCCGCCGCGCTGGGCCAACCTTCGCCGACCCCCGCCCAACAGCGTGTGATCGAGGCGCCCCCGGAACCTGCGCTCGTGGTCGCGGGTGCCGGCAGCGGGAAGACCGAGACGATGTCGGGGCGCGTCGTGTGGCTCGTCGCCAACGGGCACGTGCGCCGCGACGAGATCCTCGGCCTCACCTTCACGCGCAAGGCTGCGGGTGAGCTCGCGGAGCGGATCGGCCATCGGCTCGCGGTCATCGACGAGTACGGTCGTCGTGGACTCCTGCCCCATCTCCCGGCGATCGTGGCGGACGGATCACTGCGCAGGGTGGAGGAGGCGGCGCCCGGCCGCCAGCGCGAGGTGGTCCGTGCACACGTGCTCGACGAGCTCGCCGCCCAGCGCGGGACCGGGTGGGACCCGGTGATCCCTCGGGCGGCGGAGGACCTGATGATCCGGCCTCGGGTCTCGACCTACAACGCCTTCGCGGACGGCATCGTCCGCGAGCACGCTGCACGCATCGGGCGAGACCCCGACGTGGCGATGCTCAGCCAGGCGGCCTCCTGGATGCTCGCGCGCGAGGTCGTGCTGCGTAGCGATCTCCCTGAGCTGGAGAACATCGACTTCGCGCTCGGCACGGTCATCGATGCGGTGCAGCGGCTCGCCGGAGACGCCCTCGACCACCGTGTGGACCTGGATCTCGCCGAGCGCATCGCCCGGGAGCAGGCCCTCGCCTTCGAGCCCTATCGGAGCAACGGCGATGTCGAGAAGGCGGCCGTGAACCTGCTCAGTCTTCCGACGCTGTCGAGCCTGGTGCGCGACTACATCGCGGAGAAGCATCGTCGCGGCGTGCTCGACTTCGCCGATCAGGTCGGCGGCGCGTACGACATCGTCGAGTCGGCGCCCGATGTGCGCGCCGAGCTCCGCGAGCAGCATCGCGTGGTGCTGCTCGACGAGTATCAGGACACGTCGGTCATCCAGACCCGCTTCCTCGCGGAGCTCTTCCGTGACTCGGCGGTGATGGCCGTGGGCGACCCGCACCAGTCGATCTACGGCTGGCGAGGGGCGAGCGCCGACAATCTCTACGCGTTCTCCGGCACGTTCTCGAGCACGGGCGCAGCGCATACCTACAGCCTCATGACCAGCTGGCGCAACGACCGCCGTATCCTCGGGATCGCGAACCGGGTGCTCGAGCCGCTCCAGCGGCCCGGGCTCGACGTGCCCCCGCTCGAACCCCGTCCTGGGGCGGGAGAGGGCACCGTGACCGTGGAGTACCCCTTCACGGTCGACGAGGAGGCAGCAGCCGTGGCGGAGTGGTTCTCCGAGCGTCGAGCGGCACACGATGCCCGCGACACGGCAGCGGCACACGCGACGAAGCCGCACACCGGCGCGATCCTGTTCCGCTCGAAGCGGCACATGCAGACGTTCGCGGCTGCGCTTGCAGCCCGGGGGATCCCGCATCGGATCCTCGGTCTCGGCGGACTGCTGGCGACGCCGGAGGTCGTCGACGTCGTCTCGACGCTCCGCGTGGTGCACGACCCCACGGCGGGATCGGCGCTCATCCGACTGCTCACCGGGCCGCGATTCGGCGTGGGGGTGGCCGACATGGCGGCGCTCTACGACCTCGGGCGCACGCTCTCGGAGCGTGACCCCGCGATGGCTCCGCTGCCTGAGGAGATCCGTTCGCGGCTGCGCGGGTCGCGGGGCGCCGACGAGGCGGTGTCGATCATCGACGCCGTCGACGTGGTCAGGGCCGTGCACGACGACTACAGACTGCTCGAAGCGATCACCCCGGACGGGCGGGCACGCGTGCGCGCCGCGGGCGAGATGCTGGAGCGTCTGCGACGAGCGTCCTCGCAGCCGATCCCGGAGCTGATCCGCCTGATCGAGCTCGAACTGCGGCTGGACATCGAGTTGGCGGCGAACGAGACCAGAGGGCCTGCCCGGATCGCCGCGACGCAGCTGCGCGCGTTCGCCGACGAGGTCAGGGCCTTCCTCGCCGCCGACGACCGGGGGAGCATCGGCAGTCTGCTGGCCTGGCTCGACAAGGCGGAGGGCACGGACGAGCTCATGCCTCGGCCGGAGCCGCCGGAACCCGGCGTCGTGCAGCTGCTGACGATCCACGGCTCGAAGGGCCTGGAGTGGGATGCCGTCGCCGTCGTCCGACTCGTGGTCGACGAGCTTCCGAGCCGTGTCTCCGACACCTCAGGGTGGTTCGGGTTCGGCGTCGTCCCCTTCGCTCTGCGCGGCGACCGAGATGCGCTACCCCGCTTCGAGTGGGACCCCGTCGGGGCGATGGGCGACGAGACCGACCCCGTCAAGCGTCAGAAGCTCGCGCAGGCATCGCTCTCCGGCGGCGCGACCAAGGCGAATCCGCAGGGAGGCGCGATCAAGCGCTTCAAAGACGCGTACCGGGCGTATCAGCAGCAGGAAGAGCGACGTCTGGCGTATGTCGCGGTCACCCGTGCGCGGACCGATCTGCTCTTGAGCGGCTCCCACTGGGCGGGGCAGAAGTCCCCGCGCACGCCGAGTCCCTATCTGCTCGAAGCCATCGAGGCGCAGGGGTTCGAGGTAATCGACCAGGTCGATCTGGACGACAATCCGTACGAGGGCCCCGGTTCCACGCTCCGCTGGCCCCTCGACCCGCTGGGCGCTCGGCGGGGTGTCGTGTCCGCGGCGGCAGCGGCTGTCGAAGAGGCCACGCTCCGGGGAACGGCAGAACCCTCGATCGAGCTCGCTCGTCTGCTCGCCGAGCGTGCGGCCAGACAGCGCGGTGCCGATGCGGAAGCGCCGACGCGCGTGCCGGCCTCGAGGTTCAAGGACTACGTCACCGACTTCTCCGGAACCCTGTCGTCGATCGTCAGACCCATGCCGGAGCGGCCCTACCGGCAGACCCGCCTCGGCACGCTGTTCCACGCCTGGGTGGAGCAGCGGTCCGAGCTGGTGGGTGTCGGCAGCCGCGTGGATGAGGCTCTCTGGGAGCTCGATGAGGAGGAGGCGCCGATCGAGGCCGAGCACCTGACGAGTGCGTCGGGGGAGGGGCGCGGAACCACCGCCGACGCCGCCGACCTCGCCGTGCTGCAGGCGACGTTCGAGCGCAGCGAGTGGGGAGGGTTGCAGCCCATCGCGATCGAGATCGAGATCGACTTCGTACTCGGTGCAGGCCTCTCCTCGGACGAGACTGCGGGCGGTCACATCGTCATCTGCAAGCTCGATGCCGTGTACCGGCGCGCCGACCGCGGCGGCCGCGTCGAGATCGTCGACTGGAAGACCGGCAAGGCCCCGCGCACCGCCGCCGAGCGGGAGGAGCGCATGCTGCAGCTCGCGCTCTACCGTCTCGCGTACCACCGCAGATTCGACGTACCGCTGGAGGAGATCGATGTCGCGCTGTACTACGTGGCCGACGACCTGATCATCCGGGGCGATCGGATCTACTCGGAGGAGGAGCTCTTCCAGCGCTGGAGTGCCGCTCGCGCGGCGCGCTGAGCCTCCTCGGAGTCGTCCTCGTCGTACGCGGTCTCCGCGTGCGACACGGAAGCGCCGTGCCTGTCCGCGGCATCGGTGCTGTGGCTGCCGGCGAAGATGCTCCGAGCCTCGGAGAGGTCCTCGGTCTCGAGATCGAGCATCCCGGCGCGGTGGGAGCTGTCGTCCCGCTCCTGTCCTTGGCCGTCGGCACCGCTGCGAAGCGGTTCGACGACATCGGTGGACGTCGCGTCGGTCGCGCCCTCCTCCGATTCGGCCGGAACGTCGATCCACAGCTCCTCGGGGTTGTAGGCGTCGGTCTGCATCGACGTGTCGACCTCGGTCACGGCGTCTCGGGGCACGCGGTCGAGTGCGTCCATGGCAGAGTCGACTCCGGCGCTGCGGGCATCGATCACGCTCAGGTCATCGGTACGCAGACCCTCGGCGAGAGCCTCGAGCAGCGCGGCCGCGTCGTCGACGATATCCGGTCGATGCATGGCGTCGCCGTGCACGAGCCACCGTGCGAACTCGAGCTCGGCGAGCAGACGAGCACGCACTTCGAGGCCGGCGTCCGGTGCGCGGTCGAGTGCGCCGGAGTACGCGGCGTGGACATCGTCGGACGCCTCGGGTGCCGCGGAGAGCCACGACAGATCGACCGCAGGATCACCGATCGACAGTCCATGCCAACCCAGGAGCCCGATGACTTCGGGGCCGCGTTCGGGGTCGTCCTCGAACAGGAAGGACGTCGACTGCAAGCCGCCGAGCACGACGGTGGACTCGAAGCGCCACAGGTCGTCGTCGGCGACGGCGTCGCGCCATCGCACGGTGAGACGCGCGGGAACCCTCCCCGTCGATGCGGCCGTATCGATCAGGCGATCCAGCTCGGCGCGGCTTTCCTCGGCCGTGCGTGTGGCCAGTCCCGCCCCGCGGACCACCGAGGTGGGCATGCTGTGCACCGCGGCGATCGCTGACCCCATCGACGGGGCAGCGCCGCGCCCCGCCGGCACGTGGGCCGCGTCGATCTGGAACCCGGGCAGCAGCTCGGTGACGAGCGCGCGTCCCTCGCCGAGTCGGGTCTCCCCGATGTAGGCCGGCACCCGGAACGGCAGCATCGCTCGAGCGCCGTCGGTGAGAGCACGAAGCGCGATCGCCTCGGCGGCGAGTTCGCGCGCCGTCTCGTCGTCGTCTGCGACGCGGATCGCGAGCTCACGGCCATCGGCCAGGGTGGCGATGGCCGAGTCGAACCGGCCCTCGCCGTCCGCGCTCAGACCACGGGCACCCGTGACCTCCGCCCCGGGCAGTGCGGCGGTCACTGCCGCGGCTAGAGTGAAAGGAGAGCGTCCCATGCCCCCAGGTTAGGTCGGCTCAGGGGCGGTCCCGCCTCCGCCACGCCCGTGAAAGAGGGAGTCGATGACCATTCAGCGCCCGTCCCTCGACCGTGCGGCCGAACTCCGCGAAGAACCGGATGTGCTCGCCCGTCTCCGCGACGACCCGGCGACGCGCGTCATCGTGGTCCGTGAAGGTCGTGTCAGAGTCGTCGACTCCGCACTCGTGCGCGTCGCACCCGATGCCGTCGTGGAGGCGAGCTGGGCGCTTCTGGGGCGCGATCTCGACGGCACCCTGCTGCTCCTCGCGGCCGCCCCGCCGGAGAACGATGCTCTCGACACGGCGCCGGACGAGATCTGGCTGGGACTGCGCGATCTGGGTGGTCGCATCGACGGCCAGGAATCCGAGCTGCTCATCAGCGCGATCGCGCTTGCCGGCTGGCTTCAGGACGCGGCGTTCTGCCCCACGTGCGGAGGGGAGACCGAGCTCCGACAGGCGGGCTGGTCCCGGCGCTGTCTCGTCTGCGGACGGCAGCACTTCCCCCGCACCGACCCCGCCGTGATCGTCGCCGTCGAGAGCAGGGACGGCCAGCGCCTGCTGCTGGGCGCCAACGCGAACTGGGGCGGGCGGATGTTCTCCTGTTTCGCGGGGTTCACGGAAGCGGGGGAGTCCCTCGAATCCACCGCCTACCGTGAGATCGAGGAGGAGTCGGGTGTGCGTCTGTCCGCCCTCCGATACGTCTCCTCGCAGCCCTGGCCGTTCCCGCGGTCGCTCATGGTCGGCTTCCGCGCCGTCGTCGACGACGAGACGACCGCGCGCGCCGACGGCGAGGAGATCATCGAGGTCCGCTGGTTCACACGTGCCGAGATCGGATCCGCGCTCGCCGGAGACGGACCGGTCGGGCTTCCAGGACCGGCATCGATCGCTCGGGCGCTGATCGTCGACTGGTACGAGGACAAGGCGTGAGCGCACTCGATGCCCTCGATGAGCGGCAGCGGGCGGCGGCATCCGTGCTGCGAGGTCCCGTCGTCGTGCTCGCGGGAGCCGGAACAGGCAAGACCAGGGTGATCACCCACCGCATCGCCCACGGTGTCGACACGGGGGCCTACTCGCCGTCGCGTGTGATGGCCGTGACCTTCACGGCGAAGGCTGCGGGGGAGCTCCGCGGACGGCTGCGCGCGCTCGGCGTCGAGGGCGTCGCCGCTCGCACCTTCCACGCGACGGCACTCGCGCAGCTGAACTTCTTCTGGCCCACTCTGGCCGGCTCGCCCGCGCCGTCGATCATCGACAACAAGGTGCGGATGCTCGGGCAGGCTGCCGATGCGATCCGCCTCCGGCCCAGCACCGCGACGCTGCGGGACATCGCCTCGGAGATCGAGTGGCGCAAGGTCTCGATGCTCTCGATCGACCAGTACGCCGCGCTGGGTCGGCCGGTCTCCGGGGTCGACGCGACGCAGCTGGTCGAGCTGATGCGCGGGTACGAGGCGCTCAAGGACGACCGCCGTCAGCTCGACTTCGAAGACGTGCTCCTGGCCTGTGCCGGCATGCTCGAGGCCGAGCCGCGCGTGGCCGCGTCCGTCCATGAGCAGTACCGTCACTTCACGGTCGACGAGTTCCAGGACGTGTCTCCGTTGCAGAACCGTCTGCTCGAGCTGTGGCTCGGGGACCGGCACGACATCTGCGTCGTGGGTGACGCCAGCCAGACGATCTACTCGTTCGCCGGGGCCGAGCAGCGGTTCCTCCTCGAGTTCGAGCGCCGTCACCCCGACGCCACGGTGGTGCGACTGGAGACCAACTACCGCTCGCAGCCGCCGATCCTCACCGCGGCGAATGCGCTGATGCGGGGTCGTCCCGGCGCGCTCGAACTCGTACCGGCGCGCGAGCAGTTCACTGCGGACGCACCCACGATCACCGCGTACGACACCGAGGGCGAGGAGGCTGCGGGGATCGCCGCCGGCATCTCCGCCCGTATCGAAGCCGGCACCTCTCCCGACGAGATCGCAGTGCTCTATCGCGCTCATGCCCAGTCCGCCGTGCTGCAGCAGGCGCTCGCCGCCGAGGGCATCGCGACCACGGTCCTCGGGGGGACGAGGTTCTTCTCGATGCCGGAGGTCCGCCAGGCGATCCTCGCCCTTCGCGCTGCGGCCGTCGCCCCGACCGAGCAGGGTTTCCTCGCCGGAGTGGAGCGCGTGCTCCGCGAGCTCGGACTCACGGAACAGCCGCCCGCTGCCGGAGGAGCGCAACGGGACGGGTGGGAGGCCCGGCGAGCGATTCTGCGGCTCGCGGAAGAAGCCGGTCCCGACTCGGACCTGCGCAGTTTCAGCGACGCCCTGATGGCGCGGGCGAAGGATCAGCACGAGCCGACGATGCGCACGGTCACCCTGTCGACTCTGCACGCGGCCAAGGGCCTGGAGTGGCCGCACGTCTACCTGGCCGGGTGGGCGGAGGGGTCGCTGCCCATCTCCTACGCGACGACGTTCGAGGCCGTCGACGAGGAGCGCCGCCTGGCGTACGTCGGTGTCACGCGCGCCGCGCGGACGCTGGCGCTGTCATGGTCGAGATCGGCGGGTCGGGGAGAGCGCGCACCGTCTCGGTTCCTCGCCGAGATGGGAACCACGGGCCGCGGCACCGGCATTCTTCGTGAAACGTCACCGAACGCCACGCGAGCGAGCCGCCAGCGCTGACCCGCACCGTGCGTCCGATGGCCGTGGCGTCGTCGGCGAGAAGCACAGCCGCGAGTCGCCCGGCCTCGGCGACCTGCGCAGCCCTGATCGGACCGGAGTCTCGGCCGATCATCTGTGCGTGCAGCAGCGGCCAGGCCGGCTCGAGGTCTCGGGCATGGGCGTCGCGACATGCGAGGCACGCCGATGCGCCGGGAACCACGAGCGGCCCGACGGTGACCCTGCCCGGCTCGAACGACACGGGCAGGTGCGCGGTGTCCTCGCGCAGAAAGCGGGCGAACTGCAGCGCGGCGGTCGCTCCGTTCACGAGCACGACACCGACACCGGGTCGCCGACCGATCTCGACCAGGGTGATTCCTTCGTCCGTCAGCGCTTCCCGCATGCGATACTCGCCGCGGCCGTCCGAGAGGCCGATGCTCTCCACCCAGGCCGATCGGGCGGGCGCGGGGTCGTCGACCAGGAGCGCGTCGAGTCGAGCGAGAAGCATCCGTGCCGCCTCCCGCGGTGCGCCGGCCGCATGGGCGATCACGTCGAAGGAGCCGCGGCGGAACCCGGAGCGCAGCCGGCTGAGCAACCGCTCCACCCAGGGCTCCGCGGCGTCGAAGCGGGGACCGTCATCGTCGCCGAGCTGGAGCGTGCGCTCATCTCGCCAGAGCAGCGGAGAGCCCGGGTCCAGGCGGGTGAGGAGCGGAGGAGTCAACGGCATCTCTCCGATTGTGGAGAGGAACCGGGCGGTGCGGGGCCGTCTGCGGGCATCGGTGGAGAACTCCTCCGTATCCGCCAGACGGGGGAGGACGGGTGCGGTCGAGGGAGCTCCCTCGGCCGCACCCGTCGTGCTCAGACCGGTCGGTCGCCCTCCGGCGCTGCGTCGTCGTCTCCGTCCGAATCCGCGGAGTTCTGGTCCGCGGGCCTGTCCTGCGAGAAGTCGTCGCCGTCGAGCAGGCGGGCCAGTGCTTCATCGAACTCGTCGGCGACGGGCTGCTCGCCGCGCTCTGCGGCCTGGAGGCGAGCCACGAGCCCGCCCGGGTCGTCGATGTCTTCGGCGGTCGGCATGAGGTCCGGGTAGTCCCACAGCGAGTCGCGGCCGCTGATGCCGACAGCATCCGTCACCGCCTGCCACATCGCGGATGCCTCGCGCATCCGACGGGGGCGGAGCTTGAGCCCGACCAGCGCGCCGAGCGCGTCCTCGGCCGGTCCGCCCACGGCACGACGGCGTCGAGCGGCCTCCGCGATACGGGCGCCGTCCGGCAGACGGGAGGTCGCCTCGGCGGTCACCACGTCCACCCAGCCGTCGATCGTCGCGATGAGGTTCTCGAGACGGGTCAGGGCTTCGCGCTGCGCCTCGCTCTGCACGGGGAGGAGCGCGCCGCCCTCGATGGCCGCGCGAAGCTCTTCGGGATCGGAGGGGTCGAGGCGACTGGCCACGTCTTCCAGAGCGTCGACGTCCACGGTGACTCCCCGTGCGAAGTCGGTGATCTGCGCCATCACGTGCAGGTGCAGCCACTTCGCGTGCCGGTAGAGCCGCGCGTAGGCGAGTTCGCGGGTGGCGAGGTACAGCGCGATCTGGTCTTCCGGGATCTCGAGCCCCTCCCCGAACGCCGTGAGGTTCTGCGGGATGATGGCCGCGGTCCCCGCAGGGAGCACGGGGATTCCCACGTCGCCACCGGAGACGACCTCGAGCGAGAGGTTTCCCAGAACCTGCCCGAACTGCGCGGCGAACACCGAGCCGCCCAGGCCCCGCATGAGCTTCCCCGCTCCCTGCACGACGCCGCGCATGTCCTCGGGCACCTGCGTGTCCAACGCCGAGGTCAGGGCGTCGGCGATGCTCGTCGACACCGGGTCGGCGATCTCCTTCCACACCGGGAGCGTCTTCTCGACCCACTCGCCCCTGGTCATCGCCGTCGGAGCCTCGGAGAGCTCGGAGATCGTCGTCGCCTCGCCGAGCCACAGGTTCGCGAGCGCGAAGGAATCGGCGAGCGAGGTGCGGGAACCGTCGGTCACTCCCTGCCCGTCGCGATTGGCGATGAACAGGGCCTGGCGCAGGGCGTTCTCCCACGGATCACCGCCGAAGGCGCCCTGGAGCTGCGACATGATGGTCTGCATCATCGCCGGGTCGAGGGTGAATCCGTCCATCCCCTCGAACGCGCCCCTGAGCGCTTCGGGGTCGATGTCCCCGCCGCCCTGGTTCGAGAGCATCTTCCGCAGGAACTCCTGGAAGTCCTCGGGTGTCGGGTCGTTGTCTGCCATGTCACTCGCCCTCTCAGCAGTTCTGTTGCCGTGGCATCTACGCTAGTCACAGGTTTCTGCGCGCGAACCCGATGCGGGCAGATCGGTGTACGCCGCTCGCGAACGACGGAGGAATGCAGTGGATCGAACGCGGTCTGGGAAGCTCGGACTCGGAGTCTGGGCGCTGATCGTCGCGCTCCTCGCGCTGGTCCTGCTCACCTTCCTTCCGTCGCCCTATGTGATCCAGCGGCCGGGGCCGGTGTACGACACGCTCGGCACCGCGAAGGGCGCGGACGGCGAGCAGGTGCCGCTCATCAGCGTCGAAGGCGCGGAGACGTTCGAGACCGCCGGCACCCTCGATCTGACCACGGTGCAGGTCGTCGGCAACCGTGAGCGGACTCCGAGCTGGTTCGAGCTCGCTCTGGCCTGGATGGACTCGTCGAAGGCGGTCGTCCCGCTCGATTCCGTGTTCCCCCAGGGCGTGACCACCGAACAGCGCGATGAGCGCAACGCCACACTGATGGTCGACTCCCAGCACGAGGCGACGGCGGCAGCGCTGAACGAGCTCGGCTATGACACCGGCGCGCAGGTCGTGGTGGTCGATGCCGTCGCGGACTCGCCGGCCGACGGCGTCCTGGAAGCCGACGACGTGATCACCGCGATCGACGGCACGGCCCTCACCTCGGCCACCCAGCTGAGAGAGGCGATCCAGGCGGCGGGAGGAGCCCCGGTGCAGCTCACCGTGGTGCGCGACGGCGCCGAGCAGACCGTCGAGGTCACCCCGGAGGAGCACACCGAGGGGGACAAGACCGCCTGGCTCATCGGCATCACCCTCCGCACCGACTACGACTTCGAGATCGACGTGACGATCCAGCTCGACAACGTCGGCGGGCCGAGCGCCGGGATGATGTTCGCACTCGGCATCATCGACACGCTCACCGAGGGCGAACTCAACGGCGGCAAGGACATCGCCGGTACCGGAACGATCGACGCGGCCGGCACCGTCGGCCCGATCGGCGGCATCCGGCAGAAGCTCTACGGCGCCAGAGATGCCGGAGCGGAGTACTTCCTCGCGCCGGCCGACAACTGCGACGAGGTCGTGGGTCATGTGCCCGACGGGCTTCAGGTGATCCGCACCGCGACCCTCGACGAGTCGCTGGCCGCCCTGCAGGTGATCGCCGACGACGGAGACGTCGCTGCGCTCCCGACGTGCGACGTCGCCGACCGGTGAGCGCGGAAGCTGCTGCGACCACGCCGTGACCGCCCCGTGACCGGGATGACAGCCTGCGCACAGTGAGCGATGCCTAGGATGGAGGGGTGACCTCCTCGCCCTCAGCTCCGAATCCGGCCACGCCTCGAACGTCCCGACGTATCCTCGGCATCTCACTGGTGATCATCGCCGCACTGATCGCGGTCTTCTTCGTGTTCGCCTCCCTCTACACGGAATTCCTCTGGTTCGACCAGGTGGGCTTCACCGGCGTCCTCACGACGCAGTGGATCGCCACGGCGGTGATGTTCGTGGTCGGCTTCCTCGGGATGGCCGTGCCGCTGTTCGTCGTCATCCAGCTCGCCTACCGGCTCCGTCCCGTGTACGTCCGGCTCAGTTCGCAGCTGGATCGCTACCAGGAGGTCATCGAACCGCTCCGTCGCCTGGCGATGTGGGGCATGCCGATCTTCTTCGGTCTCTTCGCCGGTTTCGCTGCCGCCGGGCAGTGGAAGACGGTCTGGCTCTGGGCCAACGGTGTGGCGACGTCCGACGTCGACCCCCAGTTCGGCATCGACACCGGCTTCTACATGTTCGCGATGCCGTTCTACTCGATCCTGCTCGCGTTCGTCTCCGCGGTGCTCCTGCTCTCGCTGCTGGTGACCGCGCTGGTGTCGTACCTGTACGGCTCTGTGCGCATCGGCCAGGGCGAGCTGCGCATCTCGAAGCCCGCCCGCATCCAGCTCGCGGTGATCGCCGGCCTCTACCTGCTCGTGCAGGCCGCCAGCCTCTGGCTCGACCAGTACAAGACCCTCGTCGAGCCCGACGACCGCATCACCGGTGCGGCCTACACGGGCGTCAACGCGACGATCCCCGGTCTCGCGATCCTCGCCATCATCGCCGCCGTCGTGGCGATACTCTTCTTCGTCACCGCCGTCATCGGGCGCTGGCGCTTCCCGCTGGCGGCGACCGCCCTGCTGATCGTGGCATCGCTCGTCGTGGGCATCGGTTACCCCTGGGTCGTCACCACGTTCCAGGTGAAGCCGAACCAGAACGCCTACCAGGCCGAGTACTACCAGCGGAACATCGACGGCACCAAGGAGGCGTACGGGGTGGCAGACCTCGAGACCACGCCGTTCGCCGCCAAGACGGACGCCGAGGCCGGCCAGCTGCGCGCAGACGCCGAGACCACCGCTTCGACGCGCATCATGGACCCGAAGGTGATCCCGCCGACGGTGCGTCAGCTCGAGCAGTACCGCGGCTATTACCAGTTCCAGACCACGATGGACGTGGACCGCTACGAGATCGACGGCAAGATGCAGGACACCGTGGTGTCTGTGCGCGACCTCGACATGTCGGGCCTCGGCGACGGCGACAACTGGAACAACCGTGTCGCGGTGTACACGCACGGCTACGGTCTCGTGGCCGCCGCGGGCAACCAGCGCACCACCGACGGCGAGCCCGTGTTCCTCGAGCGCGGCATCCCGACCTCGGGCTTCCTGTCCGACCGCGAGAACTTCGAACCGCGTGTGTACTTCGGCGAGAACTCGCCCGAGTACTCGATCGTCGGCGCCCCCAAGGGCTCCGAGCCCGCGGAGATCGACTACCCGCGCGGCAAGGACGGCTCGAGCGAGACGAAGACCACGTTCGAGGGCGACGGCGGTCCGAAGATCGGCGACACCTTCACGAAGCTGCTCTACGCGCTGAAGTTCCAGTCCGAGCAGATCCTGTTCTCGAACCTCGTCAACGAGGACTCGCAGATCCTCTACGACCGCGACCCCAAGACGCGCGTCCAGAAGGTCGCGCCGTACCTCGAGCTCGACAGCGACCCGTACCCGAGCGTGGTGGACGGCCGTATCGTCTGGATCGTCGACGGCTACACGACCAGCCAGACCTACCCGTACTCGACGAGCGTGAGCCTGTCGGACGCGATCGCCGACTCCAACATCCCGTCGCCGACGCTCGCCATCGACGACATCAACTACATCCGCAACTCGGTCAAGGCGACCGTGGACGCGTATGACGGTTCGGTGACGCTGTACGCGTGGGACGACGAGGACCCGGTGCTGAAGACCTGGCAGAAGGTCTACCCGTCGACGCTGAAGCCGATCAGCGAGATGTCCGGTGAGCTCATGAGTCACGTGCGCTACCCGACCGACCTGTTCAAGGTGCAGCGCGACATCCTCGGCGTCTACCACGTCGACAAGGCCGGATCGTTCGCTCAGCAGGACAACCGCTGGCAGACGCCGAACGATCCGCGCAGCGAGTCGATGTTGCAGCCGCCGTACTACCTGACCATGCAGATGCCGGGTCAGGACGCCCCGAGATTCTCGATGTTCTCCACGTTCATCCCGAACTCGCAGGGCGCGGGAGGAAGCCGTGACGTGCTCATGGGCTACCTCGCGGTGGATTCCGATGCGGGGTCGGAGAAGGGCGTGAAGGCGGACGGCTACGGCCAGCTGCGCATGCTCGAGATCGACACCGACACCACGGTCCCCGGTCCCGGCCAGGTGCAGAACACGTACAACTCCGACACGTCGGTGGTCCCCCAGCTCAACCTGCTCCAGCAGGGGGAGTCGGAGGTCATCTACGGAAACCTGTTGACGCTGCCCGTCGGTGGCGGTCTGCTCTACGTGCAGCCCGTCTATGTACAGTCGTCCGAGGGAACCCAGCTGCCGCGACTGCAGAAGGTGCTCGTGGCGTTCGGTGATCGCGTCGCGTTCGAGAACACGCTCACGGAAGCGCTCGACACGCTGTTCGGCGGTGATTCCGGTGCGACCGGCGGTGACGACACGGTGGAGCCGGATCCGAACGCCGAGGTCCCGGACACCGGAGAGGTCCCCACGGAGCCCTCGCAGCCCACGGACGCCCAGGCGGACGCACTGGCGGCCGCTCAGGCGGCCCTGGTCGACCGCGAGACCGCGCTCAAAGCGGGTGACCTCGCGAAGTTCGCCGAGGCCGACGAGCGCCTCACTGCCGCGGTCCAGAAGCTGATCGAGCTGGACTCCGCGGGCAACTGACCTGCGGCAACGATTCGAATGGGCGTCCCTCGGGGCGCCCATTCGTGTCTCGACCCCCGCCGGGTCCATGCCGGCCGATCAGATCAATCCGATCGCGGTGGACGCCATGGCCGAGCTCGGTATCGACATCACGGCGGAGGCGCCGAAGGTGCTCACCACCGAAGCCATCCAGGCGTCGGACGTCGTGATCACGATGGGATGCGGAGATGCCTGCCCCCTCTTCCCAGGGAAGCGCTACGAGGACTGGAAGCGCGATGACCCCGCAGGCCAGGGCATCGAAGCGGTCCGTCCCATCCGCGACGGCATCCGCACCCGGATCGACCGCCTGGTGGCCGAACTCCTCTGACTCGCTGCCCGCTGCCCGCTGCCCGCTGCGGCTGATGCGGTTCAGGATGAACAGAGAAAGCGAAAGGCTCTCTGAACTGGATTTCTCCGAGTCGGAGGGGCTGTCGTTTGTTGCGGGGCCAGGATTTGGACCTGCGACCTCCGGGAGCTAGGCGCCCCTACTACAAAGCTTGTGCTGGTTTGCGCAATCTTTGGCTGACCGGGTCTCTCCGTGGGGTCATCCAATCAGCGCAAATCACCGCGAATCAGGCATTGCGTCCGATTTCTGTCGAGCGAATGTGTCGAGCTTTCGCCCTCGCGCGTCAGCGGCGTCCCCTGGGCCCTCTGCCGGCACTCGCGCCTCGATCACGGAGAACTGCGGGCTATCGAGCAGCCGCCACCCATCAGACACCTCGCCCCAGACATGGCGCTCAGCGTTGGTGATGTCGACAGGTTCCGCATCCGTCGATCTTCTCAGACGCGCGGAACGCGCTTGGCTAGGACCTAACTCATACTGGCGCACGATTCGACTGGAGCTGAACATATCTTCAGTTGTCCGGTGTTCCGGGGATGGCTGGAGCGCACGCACGGCCTGAAATCGATACTTCGCCATTCAAAACCTCCCCGGGAGCGCGAGGCCGCTGTTGTCGATGGCGTCGATGATGTGGTCTACGCGCCGATGGCAGTCCGCGTCTGGATGAGCGGGCAGGTGAAGACGTCGCGTTCTCCTAGTCCGACACGGTTGATGTAGCGGACCACGATTCTGTAGGACGTGAGCAGTCCGACCTGAGCGTACGGCACCCCGTTGTCGTGACAGTACGCGGCGACGATGGGGGCCGCGCGACGCAGATGCGGGCGCGGCATCGAGGGAAAGAGGTGGTGTTCGATCTGATAGTTCAGGCCCCCCATGAGCACGTCTAGGGCACGGCTTCCGTGAACGTTGCGGCTCATCATCACTTGGCGGCGGAGGAAGTCCAGTTTCATGTCGCGCGGCACGATGGGCATGCCCTTGTGGTTCGGCGCGAACGAGATGCCCATGTAGAACCCGAACAACCCCAGCTGGACAGCAAGGAACACGAACGCTATCCCTGGGGAGAGCACCACGAACACCAGCAGCAAGTACCCTCCGATCCGGACTGTCAGGAAGAGGATCTCCGCCCACCGCCGCGGAAGCTTGCCAGCCGAGAGAACGCGCCGAACGCCCGACGCATGCAACGACAGCCCCTCAAGCAGCAGGATCGGAAAGAAGAGCAGGCCTTGATGCCCGCGCAACCATCGCAACACGGGACTGCGGTGCCTCGCCGTAGTCTCCGGCGTGACGGCGATCACGGGCAGTTCGATATCCGGATCAGCATCGAGCTTGTTCGGGTTGGCGTGGTGGCGAGTGTGTTTGTGCTGCCACCACCCGTAGCTCATGCCCACGAGCAGGTCCCCGAGGACGATGCTCACCCAATCGTTCCACTTCCCTGAAGAGAAGATCTGCCGGTGCGCGGCATCATGCCCCAAGAACGCGATCTGAGTGAACACGACCGCCAGTGCCGCCGCGGTGACCAGCTGCCACCACGACTCACCGATCCACACAAACGCTGCGAGGCACGCCGCGACGACCACCGGAGCTGCGATCAGCTTCGTCCAGTAGTACCCATAGCGGCGTCGTAGGAGACCTCGGTCCCGGACTTGCTGTGCGAGATCTGTAAACGGGCTCGCGACCCGTTGCCCCGCGTCCGAACGGTCGCGGGGATACGTGCTGCGGACGGTAGTCATGATGACCTCCAGGCGGATGTGTCCGCTAGCTGCGGGCGGCGCCGCCCTCGCTGATCCAATCATCTGCACGCGCTGAGGTATCGCCATCCGCGTTCGGGGTGCTGGAGGAGAAAGTGACCGACTCCGCCAACGCCGCAACGGCGGCAGCGCGTGCCTGCTCCCGCTCGGATGCATCGTTGAGCCTCGCGGACGCGACCTCGCGCTCGGCGCGAATCGCTGCAGTCATCTCCGACAGGTGTTCGGCGATGACCTGTGCGAGGCCGTCACGGAGCTCTTCCAGGTTCGTGTTGTAAATCTCGAGGCGTCGATCCGAGACGTGCAACTCGACGGTGGGATACCCCTTCGTCGACAAGTAATCGCGGGTGGTGCCGTCATGGATCGCGGTGACTTCGTCGCGATCTGCCTGGCGGGTGAACACCGCTTCCACGGTGTAACGGTCGGGCGCTTCGTCGGTCATCAGCTTCGCCGGCAGAGATCCGACGAGCACCGTCCCCAGCCCGAGTGGGGAATCGTTCTTCAGTTGTGTACTCATTTGCCGACGGTACGCTCTCAAGCTGTACGCGCTCACAGGTACGTTTCTCCGGCCACCCCGAGGTGCCACCTCGAAGGGTCTCGCACCGCAGGCACACGCTACGGTGCGACCCAAGTCCCCTGCAGTAGTTGGAAGGCGTTGATCACGGGGGGTGTAGCGGGGGTATCGCGGGTGTACGGTTCGGACTAGAGCGCGGCCCGAACTTCTGGGGAGTTTGGAGGCGTCGTTCTGGTCGGCGGGGCTCTTACTAGCAGTGCGATGGAGCTCTCCTCGTGAGGGCCCTTCCGCTGTTTGCAAACCCTGTTCTCGCAAGGTGCGTCCGCCGCTCAGGGGACCCCAGACCCGCGACGGGCGCACCGCCTGAGGTCGGCCAGCAGCTATACAACGTTCCGTCGAGTCGCCGTGTCGCGCGTTCACGGAAGCATGTGACTATCTCAGCCAGAATCGTTTGAAGATGACTCTCGCCCTGCACGATGCGTTGGATCGGGAACATCACGGAGTGGAGGAGCCTGCTGATCTCGCTGTGCTGCACTTCGCTGCTGTCCACCCGGACCGTGAGCCGATGGCTGCATATTCTCGACCGAATCTGTCGAGTCGTGCGCGATTAAAAAGGTGAAGGCCCCGAGATCGTAGTGATCTCGGGGCCTATCTTGTTGCGGGGACAGGATTTGAACCTGCGACCTCCGGGTTATGAGCCCGGCGAGCTACCGAACTGCTCCACCCCGCGGCACAAGAAGAAACTTATCACGGATTCCGGGGTCGGTCTAATCGAGGGGCCCTCCGGACGGGGCCCCGGGCGTGTCGATGCGCGAGGATGGAGACATGTCCGAGACCGCAGCCGTCCCCGTCGCCGTGTGCCAGTTCGCGCCGACCGCATCCCGAGCCGACAATCGTGAACGGATAGCCGAGCTGACATCAGCTGCGGCTGCGCGCGGCGCGAAGCTGATCGTGTTCCCGGAGTACTCCAGCTACTTCGTGGACCCGATGAACGAGAGCCTGGTGGCGAACGCGGAAGAACTCGACGGGGAGTTCGTCTCGACGCTGACGGCGCTGGCGGGGGAGTACGCGGTCGTGATCGTCGCCGGCCTCGCCGAACGGGCATCCGACGAGCGGCGGGTCCGGAACACGGTCGTGGCGGTGCGAGGCGACGGCGTGCTCGCGGTGTACCGCAAGCAGCACCTCTACGACGCGTTCGGGCAGACGGAGTCCGATTGGGTCGAGCCCGGCGAGGTGGGAGTCGCGGCCACCTTCGACCTGGGCGGTCTGCGGTTCGGGCTCATGACCTGCTACGACCTCCGATTCCCGGAGGTCGCCCGCTCTCTCGTCGACGCGGAGGCCGACGTCCTGGTCGTGCCGGCGGAGTGGGTGAGAGGTCCGCTCAAGGAGCACCACTGGACGACACTGCTCGCCGCGCGCGCGATCGAGAACACCGTGTACGTGCTCGCGGCCGACCATCCGACGCCTATCGGTGTCGGGCACTCGCAGATCGTCGACCCCCAGGGCGTCGTGCTCGCCGGAGTGGGCACCGGACCGGGGATCGCGGTCGCCGCCGTGGAGCGGGACATGATCGAGCGCGTCCGCGTGACCAACCCCTCGCTGCGGGCACGACGGTATGTCGTCGAGCCCGTGCGGGCCTAGCGGCCGGACAGAGCGGCGAGGCGGGTCGCCGCCTCCTCGAGCACCTCGACGCGCTTGCAGGCGGCGAATCGCACCAGACCCGAGTACTCGCTCCTGTGTGCAGCGGAGACGAACGCCGTGAGCGGGATCGCCACGACACCGGCGCGCTCCGGCAGGGCCCGGCAGAATGCAGCGGCGTCTCCTCCGCCCAGGCCGGTCGCGTCGGCGACGGTGAAGTAGCCGCCCTGCGGGGCGTGCACGGTGAAGCCCGCCGCGCGCAGACCATCGCCGAGGATCCCGTGTTTGCGTGCAAGCAACGCTGCGGAGTCGGCGAAGTACGCGTCGTCCATCCGCAACCCCACCGCGACGGCGGGCTGGAAGGGCGAGCCGTTCACATACGTCAGATACTGCTTCACGGTCAGTACTGCGGTGATCAGGGCGGAAGGCCCGTGCACCCACCCGATCTTCCATCCCGTCGCGGAGAAGGTCTTCCCGGCGGACGAGATCGTGAGCGTGCGGTCGGCGGCTCCGGGAAGGGTGGCGATCGGCGTGTGCGGGGCATGGAACGCCAGATGCTCGTACACCTCGTCTGTGACGATGATCGCATCGTGCTTCTCAGCGAGGCGCACCACCTCCTCGAGCACATCGCGCCCGAAGACCGCGCCCGTCGGGTTGTGCGGGTCGTTGACGAGGATGATCCTGGTGCGGTCGTTCACGGTCGCGGCGAGGCGCTCGAGGTCGGGCTGGAAGTCCGGAGCCCGCAACGGCACCGTGCGAAGGGCTGCCCCTGCGAGGGCCACAGCGGCCGCGTATGAGTCGTAGTAGGGCTCGAACACGACCACCTCGTCCTCGGGGCCGTCGATGAGCGCCAGGAGGGTCGCGGTGAGAGCCTCGGTCGCCCCTGCGGTCACGATCACCTCGGTGGCCGGATCGACCGAGAGCCCGTAGAAGCGCTGCTGATGCGCGCTGACGGCTTCGAGGAGATCAGGGATGCCGCGACCGGGCGGATACTGATTCGCTCCGCTCGCGATGGCCGCTCGTGCGGCCTCCAGAACCTCGGCGGGACCGTCCTCGTCGGGGAAGCCCTGCCCGAGATTGATGGCACCGGTTCTGGCCGCTGCCGCCGACATCTCTGCGAAGATGGTGGGCGCGACGGTTCCGTCCGCAGCGAGCAGACCTGCACCCGCTGCCGTGCGCCGCCATGCGCCGGGAATGACACTCATGAAGAACAGGCTAAGGCCATAGCTGAAACTCATCCTCGACATAAGGAACGCACAGATACAGGCGTCATTCTGAAATGGTCGTCGAAGGAGCACACACCATGAACGAAGACAACCCCCAGGACCAGTCGGTACCCGCGTCGAACGACGCCGTGCCGTCCACCGAGGCCGCAGAGGTCGCCGCACAGCCGGTGACGAACGCCGCCGCTGACTCGACCGCGCCCTCCGTCGCGACGCCATCCGTGCCGTCGGCGCCTGTCGCTCCGGCCGCTGCCGCGCCGACACAGGGCCACGAGATGCCGTCGTCCTTCACTTCGCAGGCCCCGGCCGCGCCCGTGATCGCCCCGGTTCCGCACGGCTACGCGGCACCGGCCGCCGGCGCACCGGGAACGGCCACTGCGCAGGGAGCCGCGTTCGGCATCCCCACCGCGACCGCGCACACGCAGCCCACCCAGCCTCTCGGCGACGGCGCTCCGTACGGCGCCCACGGCGACGGGACGAAGACCAAGGAGCAGAAGCCTCGTGGCGGCGCAAAGTTCGCCGCCTTCATCGTGGCCGCAGCCCTGGTCGGCGGAGTCGCCGGGTTCGGCGGAGGGGCGCTGCTCAACGGCATCCAGGACCGCCCGTCGTCGGGCACGGCCACAGGGCCGCAGACCGTGACGGTGAACAACCCCGGATCCGTCAACGAGACGACCGCCGTCGCCACGGCAGCCCTTCCCTCCGTCGTGACCATCGAGGTCGCCGGCTCCGACCAGGCGGGCAGCGGGTCCGGCGTCATCATCAGCGACGACGGATACGTGCTCACCAACACGCACGTCGTGACGCTGGGCGGCGCGGTCGCCGATCCGACGATCCGCGTGACGACGTCGGACGGGCGCATCTTCGAGGCGACCGTGGTCGGGACCGACCCGATCTACGACCTCGCCGTGATCAAGTTGAAGGATGCCAAGGGGCTCACCCCGATGGAGTTCGCCGACTCCTCGAAGCTCAACGTCGGAGACACGGCCGTCGCGCTGGGCGCGCCGCTGGGACTGGCGAACTCCGTCACGACCGGCATCGTGAGCGCCCTGAACCGGAGCATCCAGATCGCCTCCTCCGCGCTGCCCGACTCCTCGTCGCAGGATGCGCCGGATCAGCAGCAGACGCCCGATCAGGGGCAGGGACAGGGACCGTTCCAGTTCGACATCCCGGGCAGCGGCACGCCGCAGACCTCCGACTCCATCTCGATCGCGGTGATCCAGACGGACGCGGCGATCAACCACGGCAACTCCGGTGGTGCTCTGGTGAACAGCAAGGGCGAGCTGATCGGCATCAACGTGGCGATCGCGAGTTCGGGAAGCTCCGAGGAGTCGGGCTCGATCGGCATCGGCTTCGCCATCCCGTCGAACATCGCCAAGCGCGTCTCGGACGAGATCATCGCCGACGGGGTCGCGACGCACGGTCTGCTGGGCGCCTCCGTGCAGGACGCCTCGAGCGTGCAGGGAGCGACCGTCTCCGGGGCCTACATCGCCAAGGCGAACGAGGGCGGCGCAGCGGCGGCCGCCGGCATCAAGGAGGGTGACGTGGTCACCGAGTTCAACGGTGTCCCCATCACCAGTGCGAGCGATCTCACCGCCCAGGTCCGTGCGGCTGCGGCCGGCAGCGATGCCAAGGTCACGTACGTGCGCGGAGGCAAGGACTACGACGTCGACGTGACGCTCGGCGAACTCGCCGGCTGAGTACGCCTCACACACAGAGAAGGACGCCACCCCGCGATAGGCTCGCGGAGTGGCGTCCTTCTCTTTCGGCACCGGCAATGCGGCCAAGCTGCTCCGGATCCCGCTGTATGCCGTCGGACGCATCGGCACGCTCGTGCTGCCGCGTGGACGGCGCTGGGTCTTCGGCTGTGGAGCCGGGGTCGGTGACGGCGCTCTCGCGCTGCAGCGCCACGCAGCGCGGCTCGGCCACGACACGGTATGGCTCACGTCGTCGGAGCGCGAGGACCACGACGCTGCCGCACTCGGCATCCGCTTCGTCCGCAAGAGCGGGTTGCGAGGCTGGTGGGCGACAGCGCGGGCGGGCGTGCTCGTCGTGACCCACGGACTGGGCGACGTGAACCGCTACGCGAACGGGGGCGGGTTCGTCGTCCAGCTCTGGCACGGGATCCCGTTGAAGCGGATCGGGCTGGACTCCCGGGCGACGACGGAGGTCCCCGCCGTCCCCGGAGCGGCGCTGCTGAGTCGCGCGGTCGGTGTCCTGTACCGTGCGGCCGCCCAGCGCATCCGCGTGCTCCCTGCGGCCTCGCATCGCGCGAGAGGGCGCCTGGAGTCGGCGTTCGGCCTCGGCGACGAGCGCGTCGTCGTCACGGGGGAGCCTCGCGTCGACGTGCTCTCCTCCGGACCGGCGGATGAGGTGAGGTCGCGCGCGTCCGCCCTGCTCTGTCGAGTCGCGGGCGACGTCTCCGAGACCTCGCGCACCATCCTGTACGCGCCGACCTGGCGCGACGGCGCCGCCGACCCCGCGGTCCCCACCGGCGAGGAGTGGATCCGCATCCTGCGTGTGCTCGAGCAACACGACGCCGTGTTGTTCGTGCGCTCCCATCCGCTGGGCGAGGGCGGGTATGCGCCGCCGCTTCCGAGCAGGCGGGTGCGCGCGCTCGGCTCCTCTCTGCTGGCGGACGTGACCCCCGTGCTTCCCGCGGTCGACGTGCTCATCACCGACTACTCCTCGCTCGCGTACGACGTCGGTCTGCTGCGGATGCCCGTGCTCTTCCTGGCTCCTGATGCGGAGGAGTACGGCCGCACCCGCGGGTTCTACGGCCGGTTCGAGGACGTCGCGGGGCCCGATGCGGCCTCCGACTGGACGCAGTTGCTGATGCAGCTCGACGCGCTCCTCGGCGATGATGCCGTGCGTGACGCGGCGTCCGAGCGTTCCGCTACGCTCAGCGCGGAGATGCATGCATATCGGGACGGACGGAACACCGAGCGTGTGTACCAGGTCATCCGCGCGCGGGGGATACCCGCGCCGAAGGGAGCAGTATGACAACGGCCCGCATCGATGACGCGGCGGAGGCCCTGATCATCGAAGGGACCGGTCAGCGACCGGAAGCGGCAGAGCTGGTGGGTCCGCGAGCGCAGGTCGATGCCCGCCTCACCGGCGGAGGGAGGACCTGGAAGGCGACCTTCCCTCTGCAGGCGTCGCGGTGGGGTGGCCCGTCCCTCCCGCTGCCGACCGGAGCATACGAGCTGCGCATCCCCGGCGTCGATCTGGATGAGCTGCAGCTGCCGTCCACGGTGCTCACCGGGGTCCGCGTCGCCGTGAACGCGGGCACCGTCCGCATCGCCGCTCCGATCGACCCGGTCTACGAGACCGCGGAAGGCCGCTCGACCCTGGAGGAGCGTTACGTCGCGCAGGCGGGCGGAACCGAGAACGCGGTGTTCTTCGAGAGCTTCTACGGCCGCAGCGTCGGCTGCAACCCGCGGGCCATCGATCGCGAACTCGCGGCGCGTGCTCCAGAGGTGCGCCGGTACTGGAGCGTCGTCGACCTCTCCGTCGAGGTCCCGGAAGGAGCGATCGCCGTCGTCGAGGGCAGTCCGCAGTGGTGGCACGCTCGCGGGGCGGCCCGGCTGCTCGTGGTGAACGACTGGCTGCGCCGACGTTTCGCACGCAAGCCGGGACAGAAGGTGCTCCAGACATGGCACGGCACGCCGCTCAAGCGACTGGCCCTGCACCGCCCCGGCTTCGACCCGCGGCGCATGGCCGCCGTCGTGAAGGAGTCACGACGTTGGGACGTCCTGCTGGCGCAGAACACCTATTCCGAACGCATCCTCCGCAAGGCCTACGCCTTCTTCGGACGCCCGATCTGGGTGGAGGGCTACCCGCGGAACGACGCGCTCACCACGGGGGATCCCGTCGCGGTCCGCGCATCGTTGGGTATCGGGGCGGATGAGCGCGTGCTCCTCTACGCGCCGACGTGGCGGGACGACCGCGCGGAGATGGTGGACTTCATCGACGCTGAGCTGCTGGCGCGCGAGGCCGACGCCGTTGTCCTCGTCCGCGGGCACTCGCGCACCCTGGAGCAGGGGCGGGACCGCGCAGGTGCGCGTGTCATCGACGTGACCGGGTACCCGGAGACCGCGCGGCTGCTCCTCGCCGCCGACGCACTGATCACCGACTACTCCTCTGTCATGTTCGACTTCAGCGTGACCGGCAAGCCCATGTACTTCCTGGTTCCCGATATCGATCACTACCGCGGACAGCTGCGGGGCTTCTACTTCGATCTCGCCGAGAGGGCACCAGGGCCGCTCGTGCGCACGCAGGAGGAGCTCACCGCCGCTCTCGCCGATTCAGGGCACGAGGCCGTCTACGCGGCGCGGTACGCCGCCTGGCGGAGGCAGTTCAACTCGCGCGACGACGGTCACGCCGCCGAGCGCGTGGTCGACCGGATCCTCGATCTGGGGTTCGTCACGCGCTGATAGCGCCGGTGGTGTGGGCTGGTGTCTGCCGCCGGCTCAGGGAAGAGGCGTGTTGCGGGTGCCGAGACGCGAGGCATCCACGGTGTCGCGGGCGCCGCGCAGGACCCCGCCGAGGAAGCCCAGTCCCCACGAGACGTGCATGGTCGGGAGCACCAGGATCGTCCAGAGTCGTTGGCGGAAGCCGCCGCCGCCTGGTGCGAGAGCGACCCCGAGGACGAGAAGAAGGTACAGCGCGAGCGGTCCGTAGACGAGGATCGACGCGACGAGGGAGGCTGCTCCGGCGAGCACCCCCGTCACCTGCAGCACAGCGAGGACGACCGCGAGAGCGATGACCACGACCAGCGCCGGGGGAGCGAAGTAGCGGATTCCGTTGCTCCTGCCGAATCGGCGTACGAGCTCACCCCTCCAGGCGCCTGTCGCCCGGAACTGTCGAGCCAGGCGCAGCCAGCTCTCCCGCGGCCAGTAGGTCACAGAGAGGGCGGGGTCGAACCACACGCGGTGTCCGGCCTGACGGATCCTCAGGTTGAGTTCCCAGTCCTCGCCTCGTCGGATCGACTCGTCGAACAGGCCGACCTCGTCGAGCACCTCGCGTCGCATCACACCGAGGTAGGCCGACTGCGCCTCACCTTCGTGCGCGCTCCCGTGGTAGGCGCCGCCGCCGAGTCCGACCGGGGAGTTGTAGAGCCGCGCGACCGCCTTCTGGAACGGGGTGCGCCCTTCGGCGTGCATCACCCCGCCGACATTCGCCGACCCGGTCCGCTCCAGGGTCTCCATCGCGCGGGCGGCGTAGCCGGGGGAGAGCTCGGAGTGCGCGTCGACGCGCACGATCGTGTCATAGCGACTCGCGAGGATGGCGGCGTTCAGGCCCACCGGGATGTGCGCGGCGGGGTTTTCGACCAACCGGATCCGGTCATCTGCTTCGGCGAGTCGGCGTGCGAGCTCTGTGGTGCCGTCCGTCGACGGTCCCAGCGCGAGCACCAGCTCCGTCGGCGCATCGACGTCCTGCGCGAGCACCGAGGCGATCGCATGCTCGAGGTAGGCGCGCTCGTTGAGCACCGGCATCACGAAGGACACCCCGGAAGGGGGAGCGGGGAATTCGGATGCGGACACATGACGATCATGGCACGGCGCCGACGGACGTTCCCTGAGGGGCGCGGGAACGGCGCTCCTCGGTCAGCTGGACGCGGCGACCTACGCCGGTGGGCACGATCAGGACGAACTATCCTGGAGGGATGGGTGCACTGTCTGACGCGAAGAAGGCATACCGTCTGCTGAAGCGGGCGCTCGCGTCACGCTCGGCGGTGCAGCGCGTGCGGCGGCACCTCGCGGAGCAGGAACCGCTTCCCGCCGGTCACTTCAAGGTCGCGGTCTACTTCGCCGACGGCGCCGTGAACATGTACCAGATGCGCCAGTGGTACCGCCCGCTCATCGAGCTCTCGAAGCGCTGGCCCGTCGTGGTGCTCTCCCGGCAGGCGACCGGGGCCGAGAAGCTGCTCGAGGAGGACTCGCCACCGGTGGCGTTCGTGCCGACAGTGCGTGATCTGGAGCGCTTCATCGCGACGCAGGACATCCGTGTCGTGCTCTACGTGAACCAGAACACCCGCAACTTCCAGATGTTCCGCTACGGACGGCGCTGGCACGTCTTCATCAATCACGGCGAGTCCGACAAGATGTACATGACGACGAACCAGTACAAGGCGTACGACTATGCCTTCGTCGCCGGTCAGGCTGCGCGGGATCGGCTCTCACGCACACTGTGGGATTACGACGTCGACCGCCGCACGATCGAGATCGGCCGTCCGCAGGCGGATCACTACTCCGGGACCCTTCCCTACACGCCGGACGAGCGCACCGTCGTGCTATACGCCCCCACGTGGGAGGGCGATCGTCCCAGTGCCCACTACGGCTCCATCGCCTCGCACGGCGAGAGCCTCGTGAACCGATTGCTGGCGACCGGCGCGCACCGCGTGATCTACCGTCCCCACCCGCGCAGCGGGGTGGTCGACGAGGAGTACGGTGCGGCGCATCGGCGCATCGTGGCGGCCATCGAGGCTGCGAACGCCGCCGACGCTACCGCTCATCACGTCTACGACGCGGCCCCCGAACTCGGCTGGCAGCTCACGGCCGCCGATGTCGCGATCGTCGACATCTCCGCCATGGTCTACGACAGGCTCGCGGCGGGGAAGCCCCTCATGATCACCCGGCCGGCCGACGAGCAGGCGTCGATCGACACGCAGGGCTACCTGTCGGACTGCGAGTGGCTCACCGTCGAGGGCGCCGACGATATCGTGGCGGAGGTCGAGAGGGTCCGGGCCGACGAGGCGGCGATCGCCCGACTCCGGATGTGGGTGCAGCACTACTTCGGCGACACCACGCAGGGGGTGGCGACGGCGAAGTTCCATGCCGCTGTCGAACGCCTGATGCAGGAGTGGGAGCACTGGCATTCCCGCGAGGTCGGGAGCGTCCGTGACGACGAGGACGATGACGACGAAGAAGCCGAAGACGAGGACGCCTGAGCATGCGGTTCCCGCTGTCGAGCGCGATCGTGCCCCGCTTCGTGCAGGTGGATCACACCGGTTCCACGAACGCCGACCTGCGGGCGCACGCTGCTGAGGTCGAGGGGTGGCCGCACCTGGCGACTCTGGTGACCCGCGATCAGCGTGCCGGACGTGGCCGTCTCGACCGCACCTGGGTCGCTCCAGCCGGCTCGGCGCTCGCCGTCTCGGTGCTGTTGCGGACACTGCCGGCGGAGCCCACGGCACGCGGGTGGATTCCACTCGCCGCCGGCGCCGCGATGGTGAAGGCGATCGACGCGCAGCTTCCCGGTCACGACGTCTCCATGAAGTGGCCGAACGATGTGCTCGTCGACGCGCACAAGATCTGCGGCATCCTCGCGGAGGCGACCGCGGACGCGGTGGTGGTGGGTGCCGGGGTCAACACGGAGATGACACGCGAGCAGCTTCCTCTGCCCACCGCGACGTCGTTCGCCGCGCTGGGCGCTGCCGTGGACGAGGACCTGCTGCTGTCGGTGTACCTGGAGACGCTCGACCGCCATCTGGTCGCGCTCACCGCTTCGGAGGACGCGGTCGCGAGCGGTCTGCACGGTGTCGTCTCGGCGCTGTGCGCGACCATCGGACAGGCGGTGCGGGTGTCGATGCCTGCCGGAGCGGTACTGGAGGGCGTGGCGTCGTCGATCGACGCGGAAGGCCGTCTTCTCGTCGTGTCGGACGGCCGGGAACATGCTGTCTCGGCCGGTGACGTCGTGCACGTGCGGCCTGCCGGAAGCTGACACGCCGTCGCACAGACGGCTTTGTCGCAGATCACAGGCACAATGGTGGGGTGACCCAGCCTGTGACGCTCGGTGGACGGCCTCTGATGCCGCCGCCCGGAACGCCTTCGGAGGAGTTGCTGATCGCGCGCTTCCGGAGCCACGCGCGGCGTCTGTTCTGGTCTGCCGTCGTGCTCATCGCGGCGTTCGGGGCTACGGGCTACTTCTTCGGCAACCTGCCGGAGGGGTTCGAGGACTGGATGCTCCTCGCCGCCGCCGGGGCGTTGGTGCTCTTCGCCGTCGTGCTGCCGTTCATCATCTGGTACTCCCGGACCACCACGGTCACCACCAGACGGGTCATCGCTCGTCAGGGGCTCGGAGCCCGGAGTCGTCATGAGATGTCCCATGCGCGCGGCTACACCATCGCCGTGCGTCGCGGTCCGCTGCAGCGCCTGTGGGGCTCGGGAACCATCATCCTCTCGAACGGTGTCGATGCTCCCCTCCGACTGCCCAACGTCCCCAACGTGACCCTCGTGCACGAGACGCTCGCAGACCAGATCGAGGTCGGGCAGATCCTCGCCCATCGCGACGCACAGGCCGTCGGCGACTGAACTGCGAGTCGACCGCGGCGGGTGCACCGTACAGGTGCACGGTAGAGCTGCACCATCGCGCCGCCATATCCGCAACCTGTCGTGCGCGCCATGATCGGTGAGCGAGAATGGGAAGGACGAATGGAGGCGGCACATGGCGCTGCGTGTGGGCGTGATCGGCGGAGGACAGCTGGCACGGATGATGATCGCTCCGGCGGTCGAGCTCGGACTCGATCTGCGAGTGCTCGCCGAGGATGAGGGGATGTCCGCCGGGCTCGCGGCCACGGCCGTCGGCGACTATCGCGATCTGGAGACCGTGCGCGCATTCGCGGCCGATGTCGACGTCGTCACCTTCGACCACGAGCACGTTCCGCAGGATGTCCTTCGTCAGCTGGTCGACGGCGGTGTGGTCGTCCACCCCGGACCGGACGCGCTGCAGTACGCCCAGGACAAGATCGTGATGCGCAGGCGCCTCGCGGAACTCGGAGTGCCTCAGCCCGAATGGGCTGTGGTGCGCACGGAGCCCGAACTCCAAGCCTTCCTGGACGAGCACGGAGGCGCCGGTGTGGTGAAGACGCCACGCGGCGGGTACGACGGCAAGGGTGTGCGCGTCGTGCGTGCGGCAGCGGAGGCGCAGGACTGGCTGGTGGCGCTCGCCGAAGGTGACGCGCTCCTCGTCGAGGAACTCGTCCCGTTCGTGCGTGAGCTCGCGCAGCAGGTCGCGCGTCGCGCCGGTGGCGAGATGGTCGCGTATCCGGTGGTCGAGACGGTGCAGCGTGATGGCGTGTGCGCCGAGGTCATCGCTCCCGCTCCCGCTGCGACGGAACGACTCGCGGAGGTCGCCGAGGGGATCGGCCGCGCCATCGCCGAGGGGCTGGGGGTGACCGGGATGCTCGCGGTCGAACTGTTCGAGACCGAGGACGAGCGAATCCTCGTGAACGAGCTCGCGATGCGTCCGCACAACAGCGGGCACTGGAGCCAGGACGGTGCCGTCACCGGCCAGTTCGAACAGCACCTGCGCGCAGTCGCCGACCTTCCGCTCGGCAGCACTGCACCGCGGGCGCCCTGGTCCGTCATGGTGAACATCCTCGGGGGACCGGCTGAGGGCACCATCGAGGAGCGGTTCGGTGCGGCGATGGCTGAGCACCCGCAGGCGAAGATCCACACGTACGGGAAGGCTCCGAGGCCCGGCCGCAAGGTCGGTCACGTGAACGTCGCTGATGCGGACCTCGACGATGCGGTCTACGTCGCGCGAGCCGTCGCCGCCCACTTCGACTGATCAGCGACCGGCAGGGCCGACTCCCGGAAACATGCGGGATCAGAGGTGTGCCGTTCGGGGAATCTCACAGCACCAGACCGTACCCTGATCTGGTGACTGAGCCACTGCACTCCTCCGCCGCACCTCTCGTCGGCGTCGTGATGGGATCCGACTCCGACTGGCGCGTGATGAGCGACGCATCTCAGGCCCTCACGGACTTCGGAGTACCGCACGAGGTCGAGGTGGTGTCGGCGCACCGGACCCCCGACAAGCTCATGTCGTACGCGCGCGACGCACGCTCCCGCGGCATCCGCGTCATCATCGCCGGTGCCGGGGGAGCTGCTCACCTTCCCGGGATGCTCGCTTCGATGACGCCGCTACCCGTGGTGGGAGTGCCGGTGCCGCTCGCCTTCCTCGACGGCATGGACTCGCTCCTGTCCATCGTGCAGATGCCCGCAGGCATCCCGGTGGCGACGGTGTCCATCGGCGGAGCCCGCAACGCCGGTCTGCTCGCCGCACGCATCCTCGGGACCTCGGATGTCGCGCTCGCGGATCGCGTCGAGCAGTATGCCCGCGACCTCGAGGCGCAGGTCGAGGAGAAGAACGAACGGTTGAAGGGCTCGCTGTGACCCTTGCGCCTCCGCGCGCATCACAGCGCCCGCTCATCGAGACCCGGCCGCTACGGCACCCGGACTCCGCCGACCCCGGCGTGATGACCAAGCGCGGCTGGTGGCTGCTCGTGATGAACCTCCTGGTGCCGGGCTCGGCGCAGGTCGTCGCGGGCAATCGGCGACTCGGTCGATTCGGGCTCGGCGCCACCCTGCTCGCCTGGTTCCTCGCGATCGTCACGGTGGCGCTCGCCCTGTTCGCCCGTCCCGTCCTGCTGTGGCTCACGATCGGTGGGGGATTCTTCTCCACCGTGGTCCTGACACTCGTGCAGGCGCTGCTCGTCGGCTACGTCGTGCTCTGGGCGGTGCTGACGTTCGACACGTTGCGCATGGTGAGGCTCGTCAAGCTGCCCACCCTGTCCCGGCTCGCCATCCCGGTCGTCGCGCTGGTCCTCCTGGGACTCGTGGGCGGCGGGGCAGCTTATGCGGCCACGGCCGTGGGGTCCGTCCGCAACACCATCGGATCGATCTTCGGTCAGAGCGGCCCCAGCGTCGCGCCCAGCGACGGCTATTACAACATCCTCCTCCTCGGAGCGGACAGCGGCGACGGCCGTGACTCGATGCGCTTCGACAGCATCTCTGTGGTCTCGGTGAATGCCGACACCGGTGCCGTGACGATCACCGGCATCCCGCGAGAACTCCCGAACGCGCCGTTCAGCGACGGCAGCCCGATGCAGGAGCTGTATCCCGACGGTTTCGAGGGGCATGGCTCCTCGACCTGCGGTTGGAACGGGTGGATGAACCACGTACGCAACGCCGCAGAGGTCTGCCGGGAGGACGGCGGCAAGGGGCTCTACCCCGACGCCGTCGCCAAAGGCTCGGAACCGGGCATCGAGGCCACCAAGGACGCCGCAGAGGGAGTCCTCGGGATCGAGATCCCGTACTACGTGTTCGTCGACATGCACGGGTTCGCTGAGCTCGTCGACGCGCTGGGTGGGGTCGAGATCAACGTCACGGAGCGCCTGCCCAAGGGCGGTCCGCCCGAGGGGTGGACGGGCAGCGATGTGAACGAGTGGGCCATCGGGTGGATCGAGCCCGGCAAGCAGCGCATGGATGGCGACACGGCGCAGTGGTACGCCCGCTCGCGGTACACCACCAGCGACTGGGATCGGATGAAGCGTCAGCGGGAACTGCAGGCGGCCATTCTCGCGCAGTTCACCCCGCAGACGGTGCTCACACGTTTCAACGAAGTGGCGGCGGCGGGTACGGCGTTGATCAGCACCGACCTTCCCTCCGACAAGCTGCCCGAGTTCTTCGACCTGATGCTGAAGGCGAAGGAGCAGCCGGTCACCACGATCGAGCTCACGCCCGATTCGGGCGTCGACGAGCACCAGCCGGATTACGCGTTCATCCGCGACATGATCCAGCAGAAGCTGCACCCCCCGACGGCGACGCCGACGCCCGAGCCCTGATCGAGAGTCCCGGGCGAGGCGTGCTGGACTTCCCACGACGGCCAGGGCGAAGCCGTGTACCCGGGCACCGTCGGCACCGGCGCTCCTGAGCGCACGCGCGACAAAGCCCACGGCCACCTCCCGGAGGAGGACAGCCGTGGGCTTCCGGCGATTTTCCGCCGGATGCACCAGACGACGGTGATCGGAGGGGGAGGGATCACCGTCGTCCAGTCGACCACCGCACGAGGCGGCAGCCGGACCTAGGCGCGCTTGCGGCGCGAGGCTCCCACTGCGACGAGGGCTCCGCCGGCCACCAGAGCTGCTGCTCCGCCGCCGAGGATCCACGGCGACACGTCTCCACCGGTCAGGGCCAGCTCGATGCCGCCCCCGGTGAGGGGAAGCTCGGAGCCCGCAGCCGCGACGCCGGGATCGTGGTCGCAGCTGGCCGCGGCATCGTGTCCGTGCGACACGGTGATGGTCGTGGTGTACGAGCGCGAGCCGTTGAAGGCGACCGCGTAGGAGCCTTCGCCGTCGGACGGCGGGCGGAACGTGAGCGTCATGCTCCCGTCAGCGGCAGCGGTGTTGCCCGAGATCGCCGCCTTCGCGGCGTTGTAGCCGGACACCGCCACGTTGACGTTCTCGGACGGAACGAAGTAGCCGGGACCGAACACGATCGTCGACGCTTCGCAGATGTCGATGATGGGGTCGCCGACCTTGGCGCCGGGAGGCGTCGGATAGGAATCGGACGACGCGACAGGTGCAGTCGGCGCAGCGGTGGCCACGGTTGGCGCGACGAAGACGAGCGCGCCGGCGGCAAGGCTGATGGCAGCCAGTTTCTTCAGCATGATTTCTCCCCAGAATTTCACGCGGAATCGCCTTTGGACACACCCCTGCATCCAACTGCGTGGCGTCTTCCTGCCCCCACGGCAGGATGACAGACGCCAGATATTCCCCAGTGAGTCGACGATACCCTATCGGGCGGCGAAAGTCACGAAGCGCATTGCAGCGGTTCCCGTGTCGTCTCTGGGGTGTCGATGAGGGGGGTGTGCAGCACCTCGGTGAGTCTCTGCCCTGCACCCGTGCCCTGGAACTCGACGGTGATCGTCGTCGACTCGCCAGGCGCGAGTGACACCTCGTGCTGAACCGCCGAGCGGTCGCCGATCATCGCGGTCTGAACGCCCTCTTCCGCTCCGTCACGATCGATGTGCGAAGGCGTCGCTCCTTCCGGGCCGTACACGGCGATCAGGGTCCGCACGGTGCCGGCGGGCACCCCGTAGAAGCCGTCGGCCGTGACGTAGGTGGGCAGCGAGGTGGCGGCGTCGGCGGGCGCGGTGTTGGTCCACGTCACGCGCACCTGGGTCGTCGGCTGGCCCTGGCAGGTGCCGACCGACGTCGAGAGGGACGCCCTGGTGTAGTAGTCCATCTTCCCGCCGGTCGTGTCGTTCATCAGCACGCCGACGTAGGTCGCATCGCCGGTGTCCGCGGGGATCGTGCCGCCGAGGTCGGAGTCGGCGAGCACGGCCTCCTCATCTTCGTGAGCACTCCAGATGCGGATGCGTCCTTCCGCCGCGGAGTCCGCGAGTGCTCCCAGCAGAGCTCGTGGCTCTGCGCCGGAGAGCGCAGCGCCGAACAACGCCCCTGCGGCCTGCGCGAAGATCTCATCCTGCACCGCGGGGTCGGGGACCGCGGCGTAGATCTGCGAGAGAAGGATGTCGGTGACGTTGTCGGAGCTCGCGGTGAAAGGTCCGAACGTGAGGTCGCCGGTGGCAGCGAGCAGGTGCTTCGCCACGACCGCGTCGACGGCGACGACACCGTCGACGGTTCCGCCGAATCGGCCCTGCCACCGGGTGGCGATCGCGGCACCTGCTTCGCGGAAGTCCGGGATGCTCGTGATGTTCTGCAGATAGCGACCTGGACGGTCCTCGAACAGGGCGGTCGTCGAGTCGCTGAGCGGCAGGGCCGTGTCGAGCGGGGGGAAGTCGCGAGTCGACGCCTGAGTCTGGAGGGTGATCCTTCCGTTCTCGGCGTGCAGCAGCGCGATCGCCCCGATGATTCCCCCCGAGGAGCGCAGTTCCGCATTGTTCTGCATCGCGAGCACGTAGGTACGAGGGCCTTCGCCGCCGAGCATGGTCGGCAGCAGCACGGCAGCACCGTGCAGCGAGCCGACCACCGTCGCGGCTTCGGTGACGGAGGAACGCATCGTGCGGATGGCATCGGCGAGCGGGGGGAGCGTCGCATCGGCGTCGATGCGACGTGCCTGCTGCTGCGCGGCCGTGAGCGCGGTCTCGGCGGTTCCCAGGGGGCCTGCGATCTCTGCGAACGGTGCGAGGTCGATGGAGCCGCCGGTGAAGCCGAGGCTCGCCAGATCGAAGTCCGCCGCCACGTCGAGGAGCGGCGTCAGCGCGTCGGATGACACGTCGTCGGCGATCTCGGCGATGTCGCTGACGGCACTGAAGTTGGGGCCGACCCATGGCAGTGCTCCGAACGCGTGCCAGACCGGGTCGGAGGTGAGGTCGTGCGCGGAGTCCGCATTGTGCGCGATGCTCCTGGCGAGGGGCTTGGCTGCGTCGAGGTCACCGGCCGCGATCGCCGCCTTCAGCTGCGCGCTGCCTTTGGCCACCTGCTGAAGATCGCTCACCGCGCCGAACCCTCGGATGGCGACCCAGCCGATCGCGACGACCAGAAGGGACAGCAGAACGCCGACGGTCCACCCGATCCATCGGCGTCGGACGGGAAGTCGACCATCGCTCACTCGAGCATTCAAGCACGAACCTCTGCTGCCGTGGTGGGCGGAAACTGTGCGAACGCTGACATTCGCGCGTCTCCGGCTGTGTGCTCCGCGGGGGAGAGGTATGGCGAGGATAGCCTGGGGCCATGGGTGCTCGGCTACGCGTTGTTCTGGATCAGCTCGCGAGCGTCGTCGATCCCGACCACGCCGAGGCAGCGGTCGGGCTGGTCGGCGGTCTGGTCGCCACGGCGCCGTCGGGATGCGCGGTCGATGCGATCGTCCCCGCAGGTGCTTCCGTGCCGGTGGCGGGGGTCGCCGACGTGCGCACGCTCGCCATGGGGCGGCGTGAGCTCGCCGCGGCCTGGCAGCTCGGCATCGCCCCCGGTGTCGGCGGAGGGCTCATCCACTCGCCGACCCTGATGGCACCGCTCGTCCGACACGACCGGCTTCACGACAACGATCAGACGACCGTCACGGTGTGGGATCTGCGTGCCTGGGACGCTCCGGAGCAGTTGTCCAAGGGGGCCGTCGCGTGGCAGCGCGGCATGCTCAGGCGTGCCGTGAGACACGCCGACGCCGTGGTGGTGCCCTCTCATGCCGTCGCCGAGAGACTCGCCGAGCTCGCGAAGCTCGGCGACCGCATCCGCGTGATCGCAGGTGCACCGCCGCAGGGTTTCGGCGGTGCCGGCGAGGGAGCCGCTCCCCGCGGTTTACTGTCGCCTACCGGCGGGTATCTGGTGCTCACAGGGTCTGTCGCCGAAGCGGCGGAAGGCTTCCGCGGAGCGGTGGCGGCCGGTCTCGATGCCATCGTCATCGATGCACCGGAGGGATCCGAGCCCCGCTACGTGGAGGCGGCCTCCGCGTCGGGACTCCCGGAGCGCCGCGTGCATGTGCGAGGCGCCCTCTCGGCCGAAGACCGTGCTGGTGTCCTCGAGGGTGCCTCTGCGTATGTGGCCGCCGACGCCACGGCAGGGTGGCCCTGGCGTGCCGTGGAGGCGATGACGCTGGGACTGCCGGTCGTCGCCGTCGACAGCGGTTCGCATCGTGATGTCATCTCTGACGGCGGGCGGATCGTCCCCGTCGATGCGATCGCGGAGGCGGTCGAGGATGCGGCAGGCGGATCCGCCGAACGCCTCAAGGTGCTCGCGTCCGATCGGTCGCGAGCCTTCTCCTGGGCGAGTTCAGCCGAACGCCTCTGGGGACTGCACGCGGACCTCTGAATCAGGCTCGCATCAGTTCGACGGCGTCCTTGCTCGGACCGTCGAAGTGCACCTTCCCGCCCTTGAGCAGGATGCCGCGCTCGCAGAGATTCGACACCATGTTGAGGTCGTGGCTCACGACGACGAGGGTCTTCCCCTGCGCGTGCAGCTCTCGGACGCGGGCGAGGCACTTCTTCTGGAAAGGCTCGTCGCCCACCGAGAGGATCTCGTCGATGAGGAGCACATCCATCTCGGTGTGGATCGCCACGGAGAAGGCCAGGCGCAGGAACATCCCGGAGGAGTAGTGCTTGACCTCGGTGTCGATGAACTTCTCGATCTCGCTGAAGGCGACGATCTCGTCGTAGCGAGCCTCGGTCTCCTTCTTGCTCATGCCGAGAATCGCGGCATTCAGGAAGACGTTCTCCCTGCCGGATAGATCGGGGTGGAAGCCGGCGCCGACCTCGATGAGTCCGGCCACTCGACCACGCGTGAGGGCGGTGCCCGTGTCGGGCTCGAGCACTCCGGAGATCAGCTTGAGCATGGTCGACTTGCCGGAGCCGTTGAATCCGAGGAGCGCGACCGACTCGCCCTCGCCGATCTCGAACGACACTCCGTCGAGGGCGTGGAAGTTCGTCGTGAGCGGCTTACGGCGGATGGCAGCGAGGGCTGTCTCCTTGATCGAATGCGTGTGACGAAGCTTGAAGGTCTTGTGCACGTCGTCGATCACGACGCGGGGCAGCGTCTGCGTCAGGGGCTCAGAGATCTTGGGCAAAACGGCCCTCCAGTCGGCGGAAGACGAGCTGGCCGATGACCAGCGCGGCGAGAGACGTCACGAGGGCGATCAGCCCGTACATCCAGAGGTCGGGGAGAGGGGAGGCGTTGTCGGGGCCGAGGGGGAACCAGATGCCGTAGTGGAACAGCTCGACGGCCGCCGTGATCGGGTTCAGTCGGTAGAGAACGAAGAGCCACTCCGGTGCGACACGGGCCACCTGCGTCCACTCGTACATGACGGGCGACGCCCAGATCGCGACCATGACGATGATCTCGACGAAGCTCTGCGCGTCGCGGAACGTGACGTTGATCGCGCCGAAGAACAGCCCGAGACCACTCGCCAGCACGGCGATGATCACCAGCGAGAGCACGATCGCGGCCACCGACGCCAGGGAAGGCGCCCACCCGAAGAAGAGGGAGATCCCCACGACGACGATGATCTGCGGAACCGTGTTGACGGCGGCGATCATCATGCTCGCGATGGGGAACATCTCACGGGGCAGATAGATCTTCTTGATGAGCGCCGCATTGTCGACGAGGGAGCGCGTGCCGTTCGAGAAGGCCTCGTTGAAGAAGGTGACGACCGTGATCCCCGACAGCAGATAGATCGGGAAGAACTCGACTCGATCGTTCAGACCGAGGAAGACGCCGATGGCGACGAAGAAGACGACGAACTGGACGAGCGGCTTCACGTACGACCAGAGCCAGCCGAAGATGGAGCCCCGGTACCTGATCTGCACTTCCTTCCGCACGATGAGCGAGAGGAGATAGCGCTGTCGGAAGACTTCGAGAAGTCCTCGATTCGCGCCGGGGGTCGTCAACCTCTGCGCCTCGAGCGTGCGAGCCTGTTGCACCGCGGATCCACCTTCCGTATGCGCCGACCGTCTCGCGCGCACCGGAGACAATCATACGAGTGACTCTGGGCGCTACCTGGCAACCAGGAGGGACCGGATGCCCGCCGTGGTGGCACAGCCGAGACCCAGGGTGACGCCTGGTGTCGCTGATAGGCTCGCCGAGGTCTGTGCGTCCGTCGATCCGAAAGCAACAGGTACTCGTGACACTTCTCCAAGCTCTCGATCAACCCGCCCTCTTTCGCTTCTCGGACGAGCGGACGGGAACGGAATTCTCCTTGCGGGAGCGTCGTCTGCTGGTGGGGGCGCTGAACTTCCACGCCCTGATGGCGCCGGAGCGGGAACTCCGCGTGCATCTCTACGACGGCACGCGTGAGACGCCGCCGCGGCTCACGGATGACAGCACCTTCGACGGCATGTCGCGGTTCAACAGGCATCGTCTGACGACTTTCGATGTCGTCAGCACGGTCGCACCGGAGAACCGCACGATTCTCCCTTCCGAGGCCGTGTCCGCCGCACTCACGGCTTCGCACACACGGCACCTGCACGTCTCGGCCGACGTGGTGTTGGAGTCCGATCCCTATCAGATGCCGCGCCAGGACCTTATCGGCCGTGTCGCACGGCAGGTGAAGGCCCGGGCGCCCCTCTTCTACGACGACCTCCGCGATCTGTCGCTTCTCCGGTTCCGTCGCCAGCTGCACACGCCGGTGCAGCGCCGTCAGTACGCATCGGAGTTCCGTCCGGGCGAACTCCATGAGGACGACGTCATCGTCCCTGCCGCGCAGACGCCCGCCGGCGCGCAGAAGGCCGTGATCATCGGTCTGCACTGGTTCCAGCTCGGAGGGGCAGAGCTCTGGGCCTTCGAAACCGTCCGACTCGTGCGCGAGGCCGGCTTCCTGCCCATCGTCCTGACGAACCGTGACTCCCATCAGCCGTGGATCACGAGGCCGGAACTCGACGGCGCGCTGCTCATCCCGTTCTCCGAGCCCACGGTCGAATCGCAGACTCCCGGTATCGAGCCGCTGCTGCGAGCTCTGCTGCGCACGTTCGACGTGCGCGGCGTCGTGATCCACCACAACCAGTGGCTGTATGACCGCATCGCGTGGATCGTCGCCTCCCGGCCGGGCATCCCGATCATCGACAGCACTCACATCGTCGAGTACCGAGGGGGCGGATATCCGCTCAGCAGCGCGATCGCGGCCGAGTCCCTGACGAAGCACCATGTCATATCTCCCAGCCTCGCGCGCTGGATGACCGAGGTGCAGGGCATCCCCTCCGAGAAGGTCGTGATGGCTCCGCTGGGCGGACTCACGGTCAAGCCGAAGGATGCCGTCTTCCGGTCCAGGGCTGAGGGGGAGACCTTCACCATCGCTTTCGTCGGCCGGCTGGCAAGACAGAAGGCACCGGAGGTCTTCGTCGCGATGGCCGCTCGCCTCAAGCGCCAGGGCTATTCGGTGCGGTACATCCTTCACGGCGACGGCGAGCTCGCCGGGTGGGTGGACGACATCATCGCCGCAGCGGACATGACCGATGACATCGTCCGTCGCACCTCTCTGACGCCGGTCTCCGAGACGCTCGACGAAGCGCACGTCCTCGTGGTCTCGTCCCACAACGAGGGGCTCACGCTGACGACGCTGGAGGCGATCGCGCACGGTGTGCCCGTCGTCTCGACAGATGTCGGCGCTCAGCGCGACATCATCCCCGCTCCCGCTCTCGTGCCACGTTTCGCACACCGTGCGGCACGGCGACTCGCAGATGCCGTCGCGCCGCTCATCGGCGACGAGAAGGCCAGGGAGTCGCTCTGGCGCAAGGAGCGCAAGGCGGAGAAGAAGCTGCTGTCGCAGCCGTCCGCGAGTTCATGGTTCAAGGAAGAGGTGAGCTCGTGGTGAGCGTCGCAGCGGTGGTCGTCACATTCAATCGGCTGGAGAAGCTCAAGACGGTCCTCGCCTCCATCGCCGCGCAGACGCACCCGGTGGAGACGCTGTTCGTGATCGACAACGCCTCGACCGACGGTACCGCTGAGTACCTGGCGGGCCTCGAGCTCCCGGTGCCCGTCGAGGTCGTCACCATGGCGACCAACTCGGGAGGAGCCGGTGGATTCACCGAGGGTATGCGCCGGGGGTACGCTTCCGGTGCCGATCACGTCTGGATCATGGACGACGACTGCTACCCGAAGCCGGATGCGCTCGCCGCATTGATCGCAGGATTCGATGGTGCCGTGTCGGAGCTCGGCCCCGACGTGCCGTTCGCCTGCTCGGTCGTGGAGTTCACGGACGGCAGCATCTGCGAGATGAACAATCCCGTTCCGACGTGGGACTGGGGACGGCTCCTGGTCAAGGGCCAGCAGAACGTGATGGTCACCGCGTGCTCGTTCGTCTCCGTGCTGATCCCGCGGTGGGCGATCGCCGAATACGGCTTCCCTTACGCGGAGTACTTCATCTGGTTCGACGACCGTGAGTACACGTTGCGTCTGACCGCCCGCTGCCCCGGAGTGCAGGTGCTCGACAGCTCGGTGATCCATGACATGGGCGACAACCGCGGCGTGAACTTCGCGATGGTCGACCGGAAGAGCCTGTGGAAGTTCGCCTACGGCGTGCGCAACGAAGCGTCGTGGCAGCTGCACCACCGCGGACTCCTGCATTTCCTCGAGTTCGGCGCCCGGCTGTTCGTCAGCCTGCACCGCGGAAAGGTCTCCCTCGACCTTCGCGCTCGCCTCCTCGGCAAGTGGCTGCAGGGGATCACCTTCAACCCCAAGGTGCGGTATCCCGAGGCGGAAGACGCGTGAGCTGGCTGGGGGCGGCGCCTGTCATCCTCATCTCGGTAGCCCTTCTCTTCCTCCCCGGATACCTCGTCGCCAGGGCTCTCTCGCTGCGAGGGCTCTGGGCGTGGGGCGTCGCCGCTCCGGCGTCGGTGAGCGTCATCGTGCTCGCGTCGCTGGGGTCAGGCCTGCTCGGTATCCCGTGGTCGGTGCTCCCGGTGCTCGTCACCGCACTCGGCCTGGCGATCGTCGCGTACCTCGTCGCCCGATTCACCCGCGCCCGTGGGTCGGTGGGCAAGGTCTCGCGCCGCACGGCCATGATCGCGGCGTCGTTCGTGGTCGCGGCGATCCTGTTCGGACTTCAGATCGCGCTCGTGGTGGGCGCACCGGAGAACATCTCCCAGACGTTCGACAACGTCTTCCACCTGAATGCCGTCCGGTACATCCTCGACACTGAGAACGCCTCTCCGATGAGCGTGGGCGGCATGACGAGTGCACCAGGAGCGTCGGCGTTCTATCCGGCAGCCTGGCACTCGATCGTCGCGCTCGTCGTCCAGCTCACCGGCACGACCATCATGGTCGCCACGAACGCGGTGACGATCGCGACCGCCGCCGTGGTGTGGCCCGCCACGGTCGCGCTCCTCACGGTGGTGCTCTTCGGGAGGCGACTGACGATCGTCGTCGGCGCAGTCCTGCTGAGCGGGCTCCTCCCGGCGTTCCCGCTGCTGATGCTCGATTACGGTGTGCTCTATCCCTACCTGCTCGGCGTGAGTCTCGTGCCGGCGGCGCTCGCTGCCGTCATCCAGCTCGTGCGGCTCCACGGCGATGATGATCGGATTCCGGACGCCGTACTCGTCCTGCTCGTGCTCGGACTGATCCCCGGTATCGCCGTCGCGCACCCTGGGGCGCTCGTCGCGCTGATCATCCTCTCCATGATCGCGGTCTCCCTCGCCTTCATCGGATTCCTCCGCACCCGTCCGGAGCGTCGCCGGGTGATCATCACCTCGATCGGGTTCGGCGTGCTCGCTCTCGTGAGCTTCATCGCGTGGCGTGTGCTGCGTCCGCCGCTCGAAGCGCGCGGCTGGCCGACAGAGCAGACCATCAGCCAGGCGCTCGGTCAGGCACTCACCCTCTCCCCGCGCTACCAGCTGATCCCTCTGCTGATGGCGGTGCTGTTCGTCGTCGGCGTGGTCGTCGTCGCGAAGCGTCGGCAACGCGCGGACGTCGTCGCCCTCGCCCTCATGCTCGCCGTCACCGTGCTCTTCGTGGTCGCCAGCGCGATGCCGTTCCAGCCGTTGCGCGACCTCATGACGGCGGCCTGGTACAACAACGCTCCGCGCCTGGCGGCGCTTCTGCCCATCATGGCGGTACCGCTCGCGGCGGTCGGGGCTGCATGGGTGCTGGCCTGGGTGCGTCTGAAAGTGGGAGCCCCGTCTGTGCGGCGGTCCGTCGTCGTCGGGATGTCCGTGGGGGCCGTGGTGCTCCTCGCCGGCCAGGCGCTGGCGATGGCGCAGGCGATGACCGCCGCTGCCGTGGCATACCGATACACCGAGACATCGCCTCTCATCTCGACGGATGAGCGCGCTCTGCTGGAGCGGCTTCCCGATGAGGTGCCCGACGACGCGCTCATCATCGGCTCCCCGTGGACAGGGACCGGGATGGCTTACGCCTATGCCGACCGCGAGGTCGTCATGCCGCACATCCTGATGGGGATGAGCCCCGACGAGCAGGAGATCATGGACGAGCTCTCCCGGCGCGGATCGGAAGCGCAGGTCTGCGACGCGGTCGAGCGGTCAGGGGTCGACTATGTGCTCGACTTCGGCTCGCAGGAGATCCACGGCGACGAGCATCGTTATCGTGGTCTCGAGCGACTCGGGCGATCCGATCTGGTCACCGAGATCGACGCCGAAGGTGACGCCGTCCTCTACCAGATCACCGGCTGCGACTGACGTCCCCCTGCGGCTGAGCGTCCAGAAGCGCGGCGTAGACACCTCTGAGCCTGTCGCGGAACGCGTCGAGACCGTACACGGACACGGCCCAGGCCCTGGCCGCGATCGCCGTGTCCTCGCCGGCTCCCCGCAGCGCACTGATCACGGCGTCTGCGAAGGCGTCGGGATCGTCGACGACCGCGTGGAGGAGGTCTGCCCCCTCGATTCCCTCCGCACCGACGGAAGTCGTCACAGCCGGGATGCCCCACATCATCGCGTCGATCGTCTTGAACTTCACTCCGGCGCCGTTGAGCAGCGGCACGACGCAGACATCGGCATCGGAATACACGTCGTCGAAGGAATCGACGGCTCCGGTCACCTCGACTCCATCGGAGCGGGACGCTGCCGCGCGAAGTGCCGCGCTCGGATTCGCCCCGACGATCCGGAAGCGGGCATCGGGTAGCGTCTCGGATACACGCGGCCAGACGGCGGACAGGAACCAGCGCGCAGCTTCGTCGTTGTCCGGCCTGTTCATCGCGCCGGTGAAGACGACCGTCGTGTTCCGGCGACCCCGCTGACGAGCGGGAGGCACGGGGAAACCGGGATGGACCACCACCGGCGCGGACGAGGGCGAGAGCTCGCGGACCAGGGCGGCGTCCTTCTCGCTGAACGTGATCACGGCATCCACGTCGTCGAACGAGCGACGCTCACGGCGCCTGCTCGCCCGAGCGGCGGCCGAGAACGCCATCTTCTTCAGCGGGTTCGTCGCCTGCTCGGCTGCGCGGTCCCAGCGCTGCGTGATGACATCGTGAGCGATGATGACGGTCTTCGCTCCGGGAGCCAGACGGCGCACGGTGCGGGTGAGGCTCGACATCTCCGACCACTGGTACTCGACGATGTCTGCTGCGGACAGGACCACACGCGAAGGCGCGTCGTTCGCCAGCGCACGGCGGAACCACGGGTGCGCGCTGCTTCCCGTGACGACGGACTGAAGATCGGCGAGGGGCTTGCCGGCGTCCGTCGACAGGAGGCTCCTGCTCTGCAACAGCCGGTAGTCCAGGTCGGGCTCGGTCGCGGACGCATCGCGGTTCAGGCGTGTCGATGGGGCGACGACGTGGATCGTGAACATGTCGCGGAGCGCTCGATAGTGCTGCAGTGCGTATTGGCCTCCCGCATGACGGATACCCTCGAAGGGCAGGTACTTCGAGACGCTGACCAGGGATGGGCGAGCGGGCGGATCGGACGGTCTGGACATGTTAGCTAGCCTAGGCGTCGTTGCCTTCAGGCGACTGAAGGAGGAATCACGCCAATGAGCGACTATGCCGCGCTGGTCATCGGATATCGACGCCCAGACCTGGTCAGGGACGTGCTCGCGCGCTTGGACTCTCAGGAGGCGCCGTGCGCTCAGGTCATCATCGTGGACAACGGCGGCGATCTGCCTGATGACGTGCTGACGGATGTGAACGGGAGACCACCTGTGATGATCCGACGGGGTGACAACCCCGGGTACGGGGCAGCCGTCAACCTGGCTCTCGACGTGTGTGAGCAGCGAGGGATCGAGAATCTGCTCGTGCTGACGCATGATGCCTGGTTCGAGGAGGACCTCAGCGCGCGTATGCTCGATGCCCTCGATCGTCTTCCGGACGTGGGCGCGGTCGCGCCGACCCTGTACTGGGTGTCCAGGCCCGATGTCGTGTTCTCCGCGGGTGGAGTCCTCACCAAGGGCGGGCGTGCCTATCACCATGTGACCGCCCCCGCCTCCGGATCCCGCGATGTCGACTGGGTCGACGGTGCGGTCGTGATGTACCGCACCCGTGCGCTCCGCGAGATCGGCGGCATGGAGGAGATGTACTTCCTGTACTTCGAGGATGTCGATACGGGGTGGGCGCTCAGAAGGCACGGCTGGCGGACCGTGGTGCTCGATGTGCGCGCCGCGCAGGAGCCCGGAGCCCATCCGCTGCGACTCGGGGTCCGGAACATGGCGCTGTTCGCGCGCAAGGCCGGGCTCGGCAGGGTGCGCAGCTCGCTCGCGCTCGGTCGTCGGGCGGCGGAGGAGCTCATCGTCGGATGGCGCAGGACAGGACGGGTGCCGGTGGGGGATGCCTTGGCCGGTTGGCGAGATGCCAGGGCCGGCCGCACCGGGAAGATCGATGACTGAGCCCGGCCGTGTGACGATCGACGTCATGCTGCCCTACTACAGTCACCCGGATTCGGCGTGGGAGGCGATCCGGTCGGTCCTCGAGCAGACGAGCGACTCCTGGCGGCTCGTCTGTGTCGACGACGCGTACCCCGGTGATCCGATCCGAGAGCGTCTCGAAGCGCTCGGCGACCCGCGAGTGGTGTACGTCAGGAACGAGCAGAACCTCGGGTTGGCGAAGAACTTCAACCGCTGTCTCGATCTGGTCGAAGCGCCCTACTTCGTGATGATGGGGGATGACGACCGGATGCATCCGGACTACATCGGCGTGATGTCACGGCTCATCGCCGACAATCCCGGGGTGGACGTGTTCCAGCCGGGAGTGAGCGTCATCGATGAGTCGGGCCGACACGTTCTGCCCCTTGCGGATCGCGTGAAGCGCTGGGTACGGCCGCGGGTGGGGGAGGGCGGCCGGATCCTCGACGCTCGGCACATGGCGGAGAGCCTGATCCGAGCGGACTGGGCGTACTTCCCGTCGATCGTCTGGAAGAGCGAGGTGGCGCGCGCCCACGGTTTCGATGATCACTGGGCGGTCGCGCTCGATCTCGGGCTTCTCCTGGACATCGCACTGGACGGCGGGTCGATGCTGGTGACCGACGACGTGGTCTTCGACTATCGCAGGCACATGAGCTCCGTGTCGTCGGTCACGGCCGCGTCGGGCAGCCGCTTCGAGCAGGAAGCCGCGTTCTTCGACGAGTACGCCGCGCGGATGAAGGCCAACGGCTGGGCGCGGGCGGCCAGGATCGGTCGGCGACGGTGCATCTCCCGACTCAACGCCGCGAGCGAGATGGTCGCTGCGCTCGCAGGTGGAGACCTCGCTCGGGCTCGACGCCTGTTCCTGGCCGCGGTCAGGCCCAGCGGCGCAGTGAGGCGCTGACGGTCAGCTTCGCGGACCGCCGTCGAGCTCCTCCAGTCGAGCTTCGAGCGCGCTCAACCGATGCTGGACCTCGATGATGTGCGTCTCGGCGAGACCCGCCTCCTCGGCGAGGACTCTGATCTCCTCCTCCGATGTCGACAGCTCCCACGAGAGATGGAGGGCGACACCGAGCAGGAGCAGGATGGCGAGCAGGAAGAAGAGGTTCGCAGGCAGCTCGACTCCGAGCACCCCCGTGAGCCAGAAGAGCAACTGCGGGAACACCGATGCGACGAGGGCGGCGACGCCGATCAGGAGCCACAGCACCGCGTACTTCTCGCGGAGGCGCCGTGTCAACAGCATCCAGAGGATGAACGACAGCAGAGCGATGGACAGCACGAGTGCGCCGAGAACAACCATGGGGTGCCTTCCTACGCTGACACGACGGGGGACGGGGCGGAGGAGCGTCGGATCGGACGTCGGACGATGGCCAAGGTCAGGGCGAAGACCGATCGCAGCAGGTAGACGGATGCCGAGAGCGGCCCCTGGCTGGGCTTTCCGTGCAGGCGCGGACGCATCGCGACCGGAACCTGGGTGACCGTCAGCCCTGCGTGCACTGCTGCGACGAGGGAGTCGAGCGTGTCGCCGAGGTACTCCGCGGGGTAGTAGGTGATGTACTGGGCGATCGCCCGGCGGTTGGCTGCGCGGAAGCCGCTCGTCACGTCGGTCAGCGTGGCGCCGGAGACGCGGGACACCGTCCGTGCGAGCACGCGCATCGCCCACCGGCGAGGACCCCGGGCGACGTAGTCGCCGACCTCGGCGAATCGCGCGCCGATGGAGATGTCGGCGTGCTCGAGCCCTGCGAGCACGCGATCGATGTCCTGCGGGTTGTGCTGGCCGTCGGCATCGACCTGGATGACGCGGCTGTAGCCGTGACGCGCGGCGTACAGGAACCCCGCACGCATCGCGCCGCCGACGCCCAGGTTGAACGGCAGCCGCACCACGCGTGCACCCGCGGCATCGGCGACCGCGCCCGTCGCGTCGGTGGACCCGTCATCGATGACCAGCACGTCGTACGTGGGGCATGCAGCGGTGATCTCGCGGACCGTCGTCGGGATGTTCTGCGCTTCGTTCCAGGCGGGGACGATGATCAGCGTGGTTTCTGGCATGATGTCTGAGCCTACCAAGCCGACCCTGACGGCGACCCTAGGCGGTCGGAGCGCCGACAGGCATCACCGGCGCGAGTCTGGCCGGGATGGTCGCGATCGTCGGCGCCTTTCCGCCGCCGATCCTCAGCAGGGCCTCGTAGGTCGTGATGTGCGAGAGCTGCGAGCCGTTCCACCGGAAGACCCTGCCGTCGCCGGCGAACTGCACGACGGTTCCCGAGGGGATCATCGGCTTGGTGACGCCGAGCACGCCCACGGTGGCGTCCTTCCACCCGACCAGGCGGATGGTGCCTCCCGAGAGGGTGACCAGGTCCGAGTACGACGAGACGTACTGCAGCTGGCCGTCGAGCAGACGGTACACCTCGCCCCGTTCGTCGGTGCGGATGAAGAACGGCTGGGCGGTCGGCGTGTTGTTCGGGGTGAACGCGGCGCAGTCCGCGGCCGTGAGGGCCGTGGTGGTGAATCGTGTCGCCGGGATGTTGCCGGAGATCCGCTGCAGGCCGGCGCTCGAGATGACATACGGCGCCGCGTCGCACGTGACGAACGGAGACAGCGTCGTGGCCGCGGGGGCGTAACCGGTGAGCGCCCCGGACGGGAGCACGGTGACCGCGGTCGACGTGCCGAACGCCGCGCCGAGTTCGAGGCTGGGGGTGTGGATGAGCGTCGTGCCCGCTGTCGCGAGGTACACGGCCGGCTTGTCGACCTCGCGCACCATCGACCGCGGCATGAGGACAACGCGCCCCTGCGGGAACTTCGCCGCCGCGCTCGGATCCATCGAGGCCACGTAGCCGAGCTTGCCCCCGGAGAGGTATCGCCAGGTCTCGACGCTGGGGACATATCTCTTCTGTCCGTTGTCGAGCGAGTAGATCTGGGTGTCGACGCCGACGTGGAAGAGGCTCCCGACATCCTCGCCGCGGGGGAACGCGTCGATGATCGCGGGCGCGAGATTCACGTAGGAATTGAAGGCGTAGCCGAAATCGAGGATCTGCTTCTCGCTGCCGAACCGGTGGCGGGTGCCGTCGGGATCGATCAGATAGAGGATCCCCTCACGGGCGTCGTGCACGTAGCGGGAGATCTGCGAACCCAGGGGGATGGTCTTGAGGTAGGAGGCCGGTACCTGGCTCACGGCACCGAGCTTCGCGGAGAACGCTCGCAGGTCCTCAGCCGTCTTGATGTGGAAGCGGTATCCGCCGGACAGCAGATACACCTCGGGGCCGTCGCCGCGCACGATCACGGAGGTGACGCGCTGCGTGCTGCCGAACCAGTCGGTGAAGTACTGGTAGAAGTTCCGGTTGCCGTAGGCAGAGCATCCGTCTCCCTCTCCGTAGCCGGCGTTGAGCGCGGCGCGGTTCGGCTGGTACGGCGTGTAGTAGTACAGCGCTGCCGTCGCGGTGTTCTCGATGTACACCGGTGCGGAACCGCAGTTCCGCTTGGGCTCCGGGTGGTACAGGATGTTCCACGTGCGGCCGGGAGCGTAGTAGGTGAACCAGCGGCCCTCGGCATAGATCTTCATCTGCCTGGCCGCGCCGTAGACCTGGTAGAAGAACCCGGAGTACGCGGGGTCACATCCTGCGGTGTCGGGGCAGCCCTGACCCATCGCGATGTTGAAGCGGCCCGCCGGTGGGTAGCTGTCGGTGACCAGCCCCTGCTCCTTCTGCAGCATCACGATGAGCACCTGCGGGTTGATGCCGCACGACTTGGAGACCTTGTCGATGATGGTCGCCGCCGATTCGTTGCCGGCACCGGCGTAGCCGTTGCAGTAGGCGTCGGCGGGACGGGTCGGGGTGTTCTGCCGGTAGTCCTTGAGGCAGACGTAGCCCGCGCGGCAGCTGGAGACCTTGCTCCGCAGGAATGAGTCGATCTGCCCGGCATTCATCGTCACGGCGTTGAAGAACACCGCGTCGGCGATGATGTTCCCCGGGCGGAACAGGGACAGGTCCGCGGTCTTGACGATGTCGGTCGCTTCGGGTGCGGATGCCGCGGCGCCGGCGGCGGGATCACCCCCTCCGGCAGCGGTCGCAGGGCTCGCGAGAAGCAGGGAGGCAGCAAAGACGACTGCGGCTGTACTCGCGATGAGGGCGCGCAGGCGTGGGGAAACTGAGCTGGTCACTTGCCTAGTGTGACGGAAAGATACAGATGATGCCACTGTGATTGAAGTGGCGCAAGCGAATCCTCCCACCGCGCTCCCCGCCGGGATGTGGCACGATATGGGGGTGAAAGGCATTATTCTCGCTGGCGGCTCCGGAACTCGACTGCACCCGATCACGATCGGAATCTCGAAGCAGCTGATCCCGGTGTACGACAAGCCGATGGTCTACTACCCGCTGTCCACTCTGATGCTCGCGGGTATCAAGGACATCCTGATCATCACGACACCGCACGATGCGGAGCAGTTCGAGCGTCTCCTCGGGGACGGCTCGCAGTTCGGCGTCAACCTGACATTCGCGCAGCAGCCCTCTCCGGACGGGCTGGCCCAGGCTTTCGTGATCGGTGCCGACTTCATCGGCGATGACAAGGTCGCGCTGGTCCTCGGAGACAATCTCCTCTACGGTCCTGGTCTCGGCACGCAGCTCAAGCGGTACACCGATGTCGAGGGCGGCGCGGTGTTCGCGTACTGGGTGGCGGAGCCGAACGCCTACGGCGTCGTGGAGTTCGACGCCGACGGTCGTGCGGTCTCCCTGGAGGAGAAGCCGGCGCAGCCGAAGAGCAACTACGCCGTACCCGGCCTCTATTTCTACGACAACGACGTCGTCGAGATCGCCCGCTCGCTCGAACCCAGCCCACGCGGGGAGTACGAGATCACCGACGTCAACCGTGCCTACCTCGAGCGCGGCGCGCTCCAGGTCGAGGTCCTGCCCCGCGGCACCGCATGGTTGGACACCGGCACGTTCGACCAGATGTCCGACGCCGGCGACTACGTGCGCACCATGGAGCGTCGCACCGGGCTCCGCATCGGTGTGCCGGAGGAGGTCGCGTGGCGTCAGGGCTTCCTCGACGACGACGAACTCCGCGAGCGCGCCGAGAAGCTCGTCAAGTCCGGTTACGGCACTTACCTCCTCGAGACCCTGGAAAGAGGTCGTTGATGTCGAACATCCTCGTCACCGGCGGTGCCGGTTTCATCGGCTCCAACTTCGTGCACTACGCCGTCGAGAACACCGACCACACGGTCACGGTGCTCGACGCGCTCACCTACGCGGGCAACCGCGCCTCGCTCGAGGGTCTGCCCGAGGACCGTGTGCGTTTCGTGCACGGCGACATCACCGACGCCGAGCTGGTGGACACGCTCACCGCCGACGCCGATGCCGTGGTGCATTACGCCGCGGAGTCCCACAACGACAACTCGCTGCACAGCCCGCGTCCGTTCCTGGACACCAACATCATCGGCACGTACACGCTCCTGGAAGCCGCGCGCCGGCACGAGACGCGCTTCCACCACATCTCGACCGACGAGGTGTACGGCGACCTCGAGCTCGACGATCCGGAGCGATTCACAGAGCAGACGCCGTACAACCCGTCTTCGCCGTATTCGTCGACGAAGGCCGGGAGCGACCTGCTGGTCCGGGCGTGGGTCCGCTCCTTCGGCGTCCAGGCGACGATCTCGAACTGCTCGAACAACTACGGCCCGTACCAGCACGTCGAGAAGTTCATCCCGCGACAGATCACGAACGTGATCCGCGGCATCCGTCCGAAGCTCTACGGCGCCGGCGAGAACGTGCGCGACTGGATCCACGCGAACGACCATTCGTCTGCGGTGCTCACCATCCTCGAGAAGGGGCGGATCGGCGAGACGTACCTCATCGGGGCCGACGGCGAGCGCAACAACAAGGAGGTCGTCGAGCTCATCCTCGAGGAGATGGGTCAGCCGCGCGACGCCTACGACCACGTCACCGACCGTGCCGGCCACGACCTGCGGTACGCGATCGACTCGACGAAGCTGCGCACCGAGCTGGGCTGGTCTCCGGAGTATGCCGACTTCGAATCCGGTCTCGCGGCGACCATCCAGTGGTACCGCGACAACGAGGCATGGTGGGCGCCGTCGAAGGACTCCACCGAGGCCTTCTACGCGACGAAGGGACAGTAGACGTCGTGAGCGACATCGAGTTCGGCAAGAAGCTCGGTCGGGCGGAGACCGGGATCCCCGGGCTGGTGATCTTCGACCTGCCAGTGCACGGTGATTCGCGCGGGTGGTTCAAGGAGAACTGGCAGCGCGAGAAGATGACAGCGCTCGGCCTGCCCGATTTCGGGCCGGTGCAGAACAACGTGTCCTTCAACGATGCCGTGGGCACCACGCGGGGCATCCACGCCGAGCCGTGGGACAAGTGGGTCTCGGTCGCCACGGGGCGGATCTTCGGCGCGTGGGTCGACCTGCGCGAGGGGCCGACTTTCGGTGCGGTCTTCACGGCCGAGCTCGACCCGTCCAGGGCGATCTTCGTTCCGCGCGGCGTCGGGAACTCGTACCAGACACTCGAGCCCGACACGGCGTACACCTACCTGGTGAACGATCACTGGTCGCCCGACGCGTCATACTCCTTCCTCAATCTCGCCGACGAGACCGCCGCGATCGCGTGGCCGATCCCGCTCTCGGAGGCCGAGGTCTCGGAGAAGGACCTCGCACACCCCCGCCTGGCGGACGTGTCGCCCATCGCTCCGCGTCGCACGCTCGTGATCGGCGCATCCGGTCAGCTCGGCTCGGCGCTGCGCGAGGAGTTCGACGGTGTGGAGAACGTCGAGTGGACGACGCGCGCCGAGATCGACCTCGGCGCGGCCGACCTGGGATCAGCGCGCCGGTGGCGCGACTACGACACCATCATCAACGCCGCCGCGTACACCGCGGTCGACCGTGCCGAGACCACGGAAGGACGCCGGGACGCGTGGGCGGTCAACGCCGCGGGACCCGCGGCGTTGGCTCGCATCGCCGCGGAGTACGGCATCACGCTCGTGCATGTCTCGAGCGACTACGTCTTCGACGGGTGGGGGGAGCGCCCGTACCGTGAAGACGATGCCGTCTGCCCGCTCGGCGTCTACGGACAGTCGAAGGCAGCGGGTGACATCGCCGTGGCCACGGCTCCGCTGCACTACATCATCCGGACATCCTGGGTGATCGGTGCAGGCAACAACTTCGTGAGGACGATGGCCTCGCTCGCCGAGAAGGGCATCGATCCGACCGTCGTCGACGACCAGCACGGTCGGCTGACCTTCGCCTCGCAGATCGCCGAGCTGATCCGCCACCTGCTCGCCGTGCGCCCCGCGCCCGGCGTGTACAACCTGACGTCGGCAGGCGACGCGGTGACCTGGGCGGACGTCGCGCGGCGTGTGTACCAGCTGACGGGCCACGACCCGTCCCGCGTCACGGGTGTCTCCACGGAGCAGTACTTCGCTTCGGCATCCGGTCCGATCGCTCCTCGGCCGCGCAACAGCGAACTCGATCTGACGCGTGTGCGTGCGGCCGGCTTCGACCCTCGCACGGGCGACGATCTGCTGCAGGAGTATCTCGGTTCGTGAGCGCTCCGCTGCCCACGGCGGCACCGCCGTCGGCCGCCCCTCGTGAGCGTGTGTTCCGCACCGACATCCAGGCTCTGCGTGCAGTCGCCATCGGGCTCGTCGTCCTGAACCACCTCTGGCCGACGCGCATCACCGGCGGCTATGTCGGCGTCGATGTCTTCTTCGTGATCTCGGGGTTCCTCATCACCGGGCACCTCGTGGGGGAGATGACACGGACCGGCGGGGTGCGGCTCGGCGCCTTCTATGCTCGCCGCATCCGCCGCCTGCTCCCGGCGGCGTTCGTCGTGCTCGCCGTCTCCCTCGTGCTGCTGATCGCGTTCCTCCCCTATCCTCGGTGGGCGCGCAACGCCTGGGAGATCGCCGCGAGCGCCGGTTACGTCGAGAACTGGTATCTCGCGGCGATGTCGGTGAACTACTCGGCACTCAACGACGCGGCGAGCATGGTGCAGCATTATTGGTCGCTCTCGGTCGAGGAGCAGTTCTACATCGTGTGGCCCCTGCTGCTGCTCGCGGCCCTGGCCGCCTCGGCGCGCCTCGGCCGAAGGTCTTCTCGGCCAGGGGGTGGCGAGCGGAGCGCCTCGAGAGCGCTGCTGCTCGTCGTCGCGACTGTCGGCGTGCTTTCGCTGGGCGCGAGCATCGTTTACACGATCCTCGCCCCGTCCCAGGCATACTTCGCGACCTTCACCCGGGGCTGGGAGTTCGCGGTCGGCGGCGCCGTCGCGCTGCTCGGTGCACGACTGCGGCTCCCGCGTATCGTCGCCCAGATCGTGAGCATCCTCGGCTTCGTGCTGATCGCCTTCTCGGCGTTCGCGTACGACCACACGACGTCCTTCCCCGGGTACGCGGCCCTGGTTCCCGTGCTGGGCACCGCTGCCGTCATCGTCGCGGGCACGTCGTACTCGCGGCTCTGGCACGCGAGAGTGACGGCGTTGCCACCCGTCCAGTGGGTCGGAGGGATCTCGTACTCGCTCTACCTCTGGCACTGGCCGCTGATCGTCGCCGCTCCGTTCGTGATCGGCGCGGAAGCCAGCACGCTCTCCAAAGTGGGCGTCCTCGCGATCTCGATCGTCCTCGCGGCCCTCACGAAGACCTTCGTCGAGGACAGGGGGCAGAAGTGGCGCTACTGGCGCACGTCGACCCGCAGAGCAGTCGGTCTCATGCTGGTCGGCATGGTCGTGATCGGCGCCCTCGTCGCCGGCGTGCTCGCCTGGTACCAGACGCGCGTGGATGCCGACCGACCTCCGGTCGAGGTCGTCGCATCGTCGTGCGAGGGTCCGCTGGCGATGGCCCCTGGGGCGGACTGCGCTGACGCGTTCGGTCCGGCGGAGTACTCGGTGATGACCTCGAAGAACGAGTACTTCTTCACGCCGCCGGAATGTGGGACGTTCCTGCCGATCCTCACATACGGAGAGAAGCAGACGACGTTGGAGTGCGACTTCTCGGGAGGCGCTTCCGACCCGAAGCAGGTCTGGCTGGTCGGCGACTCGCACGCACAGCAGTGGCAGGGGGCCATCTTCGACATCGCCAGGGAGAACAACTGGATCGTCACGACGAGCTATCTCGGCGGGTGTCCGGTGGCCGATGTCGACTTCCTCGGGTTCCGCGGTCCGTGGGGGCAGGCGGAAGCCGATCGATGCAACACCTGGTCGGACGACCTCGCCGCGACGATCCGCACGGCGAAGCCTGATCTGGTGGTCACCGCGATGGCGGCACGACAGGATCTGGTGGACGACGGCAGCGGAGCGTCCGCTTTCGAGCAGATGAGTGCGGGCCTGATCGACTATTGGACGGCGTGGGCCGACGAGGGGATCGACGTCCTGGCGATCGCGGATCCGCCGTACAACGGGGAGGTGCGCGGCGTGGACTGCGTGCTGCTGAACTCCACGGACCCTGTGGCCTGCGCGCGTCCCCGGGCGGACGCGCAGCCGGCAGACCCCGTCCTGATGGCCGGCGCCGCTGAGCGCTCGGACTCGATCACGGTGCTGGATCTGACGGATCGCTTCTGCGATGCGGAGCGATGCTATGCCGTGATCGGCGGTGTCCCCGTCTACTACGACGCCGATCACCTGAACCTGGAATACGTGCGGATGCTCGTTCCCGAGATCTCGGCGACGATCGGGAAGATCCTGTCCGATGGATGAGGACCCGGACTCGACAGAGGGATGAGGCCCCCGCTGGGCGAGCCGTCCAGCCGACCTCGGTAGGATCGTCTGGCCCGTTGCCGGCGGATGTCTCCGCTGGTCCGGTTCACCCGCCACCCCTACAGGAGCACTTGATGCCGCATCGCATAGTCGCCGTGATCCCGGTGTTCCGTGCACCCGAGAGTCTGCCGAGCACGATCGAGTCGATCCTGCGGCAGGTCGATTCCGTCGTGGTCGTCGATGACGGCTCCCGATCCGTCGACACCATCACGTTCCCGGAGCGGACCGAGGTCATCTCCGCCGAGGAGAACCGCGGTATCGCGACCGCTTTGAACACGGCGATCAGCCGGGCGCGCGAGATCGGGGCGACGCACATCCTCACGCTCGACCAGGACTCCGCTCTGGCCGACGGGCATGTCGAGCGTCTGTTGACCCGCATCGACGCAGCAGAGGCGCAGGGCGTGAACGTCGCGGCCGCCGTGCCTGGCGTCGTCGGAGGAGCGCCGGTGCTGAACGACCCGACCGGTGGCCCGTTCGATCCGATCCAATCCGGGCAACTGCTCCCGGTCGGTGCGTTCGAGGCGATCGGCGAGTTCCGCACGGACCTGTTTATCGACGCGGTCGACTCCGAGTTCACCGTGCGCGCACGCGAGGCCGGTTACCGGTTCCTCGTCGATGAGGGACTCGCGATGGAGCACGCTCTGGGGGAGGCTGTGCCGCTCTCGGTGTTCGGACGGCCGCTGGTCATCCTCGGAAAGCAGCGGCACGTGCTGTACCACGCTCCGTGGCGGACCTACTACATGGTGCGCAACAGCGTGTGGCTGTCGCGGCAGTACGGCGCGGACCACCGGGGGTGGATGAGGCGTCGCAATCGCAAGATGGCGGAGATGGTGCTGTGGGGGAGCGTCCTCGCCCCGGACCGGGTCGCGCAGCTGCGCGCCGTCCGTGCCGGCTGGCGTGATGGCAGGCGCGGCACGCTCGGTCGCATCCGGCCCGACGTGCTCGGTCGGCTCGGTCGGCGAGCGTGAGCCGGCTGGGAGCGCTGCTTCGACACGACCTGCTGCGCCGGAGCGCGCTGTTCTCGGTCTCGATCGTCGCGTCCACGGTGGTGGGCATCGTCTCGATCCCGCTGCTGATCAGCACGATCGGCACCGACGAGTGGGCGCGTCTGTTCGTGCTCCAGATCATCGGCCAGTTCGCATCGATCTTCGTCGCGTTTGGGTGGGGTGCGACGGGCCCCAGCACCGTTTCCGCGCTCCCCGCGAGCAGCCGACGGCAGTTCCTCGCCGATTCGGTCGTCGCCCGAGTGCTCCTGTTCCTCATCGTCGGTCCGCTCGCCGTGATCCTGGGCATCGTGCTCGGCGCGGATCCGCTCGCGGCCGTGCTCGCCACGATCGCCTATGCCATCCCCGGAATCGGGGCCGCGTGGTACTTCATCGGGACCAACAGGCCCGTGGCGATGCTCGTGTTCGACGCGCTGCCTGCCGTCCTGGGACAGGTCGCCGCGCTGGTCGCCGTGGTGATCGCGCCGACGTTGACCTCCTACCTCTACTGCGTCGCGTTCGCGACCGTCGCAGGCGTCGTCGGCGGTCTTCTCTTCGCACTGCGCAAGCGCGACGGAGTGCGCCTCCACCGCACGAGGGTGAAGGAGCTCGGATCGACGATGCGCGCACAGATCCCCGGGCTCGCGACGGTGCTCTTCGGCAACCTCTCGACCATGCTCCCGGTGCTCCTCGTCGACGTCTACATGAAGCCCGTCCTGCCCATCTTCGCCGCCGTCGACAAGCTGTACCGGTACGGCGTGCTCGTGCTCGCCCCCATCCTCCAGGCCGTGCAGGGGTGGGTGCCGGAAGCAGGACCGGAGCAGACCCGTCTGCGCGCAAGGGGCTCGCTGTGGGTGGGCCTGGCCGTGGGGCTGTTCGGCGGCGCATGCTTCGCGTTCCTGGCAACCCCGATCTCCATCCCCTTGACGGTGGGGAAGGCCGTCATCCCGTTCGAGATCGCGCTCATCGCGGGGATCGGCTTCGCGGGGGAGTGCGTCGCGCAGATCGTGGGTCTCGCCGGGCTCGTCGCCCTCCACAAGGAGAGAGAGCTCGCGAAGTCATCGGTCGTCGCCGCCGTCATCAGCCTCCCGCTCATGATTCCTGCCGTGCTGCTGTGGGGTCTCATCGGGATCGTCGGTGTGATCGCGGCATCCGCCGTGCTCGTCGCGACCTATCGCACGACCGTGCTGCTGCGAGCGAGCAGCGCCCGCCACCTCGCCTCGGAGACACCGCCGACCGATCATTGAGGACGTCGCGACCACTCTCCGTCGTCGCGACGTTAGGCTGGGTGCGGCTACGGTCTCCCCGAACAGACCGCGGCGCCCGTTCGCCGGCATGGCCGCTCCGCTATGAAACAGACGTTCCTCGCGCCGTCCCCGGGTGCTCCTCACGCCTCGGGGGGAGTGCCCTCGCACCGCGCCGACATCGACGGCCTCCGCGCCCTGGCGATCCTGCTCGTCGTCGTCTATCACGTGTGGCTCGGACGGGTCTCCGGCGGCGTCGACGTGTTCCTCATGGTCTCCGCGTTCTTCCTCACCGGGTCGTTCGCCCGGAGGATGCAGGAGGGGCGACCGCTGCAGCTCGGGTCGTTCTGGATCCGACGGTTCCTGCGCTTGGTCCCCGCCGCCGCTGTCACGATCGCGGGGGTGCTCGCCGTGGCCTTCCTCGCGTTCCCGCGGACCGAGTGGCCACGGGTGTGGAGCGAGGCATGGTCGAGCCTGTTCTACGTCGAGAACTGGACCCTCGCCTTCTCCGAGGTGGACTACTACGCGCGTTCTTCGCAGACCCCGAGCGTGTTCCAGCACTTCTGGTCCCTGTCGGTGCAGGGGCAGGTCTTCCTGCTGTGGCCGTTGCTCCTCGCCGGGGTGTGGCTGGTTCTCAGAACGCGTCGCCACCTGATCGTTCCCGCGCTGTTCGCCGTGTTCGGCACCATCTTCGTCGTGTCCCTGGTGTTCTCCATCATGGAGACGAACAGTGCTCAGGACTTCGCCTACTTCGACACCCGCACCCGGCTGTGGGAGTTCGCCGCCGGCTCTCTGGTCGCCTTGGCGCTGCCCGCTCTACGCGGTCCGATCCGCGGCGCCGCAACGCTCGGCTGGATCGGTGTGCTCGGGATCGCCGTCTGCGGCATCGTCATCGATGTGCAGGGAGGGTTCCCCGGCTATCTCGCGCTGTGGCCGATCCTCTGCGCAGCGCTCGTGATCATCGCCGGTCGGGACGGGGCTCGCGGCGGACCGACGGCGTTCCTCGCATCGCGTCCTCTCCGGTACGTGTCGCGCGACGCCTACGCGCTCTACCTGGTCCACTGGCCCGTTCTGGTGATCTGGATGGTCTTCTCCGGTCGATCCGAACCGGGGATGCTGGCGGGCCTCGGCATCATCGGGCTGTCCTTCGTCCTCGCGAGGCTGCTCTCCCGTTTCGTCGAGCAGCCTGTCCGGGAGGCGAAGGCGCTCAAAGGGTCGAAGAAGCTCGGGATCGGGGTGCTCGTCGCGGCCGTGCTGGTCGTCGCGGTACCGCTCGGCGCGTGGCAGGGCACCATCGTGCAGCGCACCGACGCGATCCAGGCGAGTGCCTCCCAGGGGTACCCGGGCGCGGCCCAGATCGATTCGCCCATCGATCTCGCGGGCATCGACCTGCCGTTGATCCCCGACCCCACGGCCCTTGATGCGGAGTGGGTCTATCTCGGGCAGGAGTGCACCGGCGACCTCGTCGCCCTCGAACCGGCCCTGGAAGACTCGTGCACGCAGACCGTGCGAGCCGCCGACCCAGGGACTCGGCGGGTCCTCGTGATGGGAGACTCGCATGCCCAGCAGCTGATGTCGCCGCTGCGGGTCTCCGCGGAGGGTCAGGACTGGGAGCTGATCGCTCTGCTCAGGGGCGGATGCTCGATCGCGATCGGCGCACCCTCCACCTCCACCGACACGGCTCCTTCCTCGGAGACCGCCTCTGATGCCGCGTCCTGCGAGGAATGGAGATCAGCGGCGATCGACTACGCCCTTCGCGTGCAGCCCGAGGCGGTCTACCTCGTCGTCACACGTGCCAGCCCGGCATCACCGGAGGTCTTGGTGGACGGGATCGAGGACATCGTGTCGCTGTTGCTCGACCGCGGTATCCAGGTGATCGCCGTACGTGACAATCCGCGGTTCGACTTCGACATGTACGGCTGCGTCTACGAGGCCGACGAGATGTGCGATGTTCCGGAGATCGGGTTCGAGGAGGGGGTCTCCCTGGATGCGCTCGCTGAGCGCGAGGGGATCACCGCCGTCGATTTCCGACCGTGGATGTGCCCGGACTCCATCTGCCTCGGCGTGATCGGGAACGTCGCCGTGTACATCGACGACAACCACGTCTCCGACACGTACGGGCGCACACTCGCCCCGATGCTGCAGGCGATGCTGGATGAGGGCGAGGTGCTTCCGCCGACGGGTGGCTGACAGGGTTCCCCTGGTGAGCCCCGGTAGAGTGGAGAACCTGTGTGGCGCGCGTTCTCGTGCGCATCGGAGCCTCATCGGGCAGAAAGCAGCAACATGGATCTCCTCGTCGTCGGATCGGGCTTCTTCGGCCTCACCATCGCAGAGCGCGCCGCAAACGCCGGCCGCAAGGTCACGGTCATCGACCGTCGTCACCACATCGGCGGCAACGCCTACAGCGAGGCCGAGCCGCAGACCGGTATCGAGGTGCACCGCTACGGCGCCCACCTCTTCCACACGTCGAACGCCACGGTGTGGGAGTACGTCAACCGATTCACGAGCTTCACCAACTACGTCCACCGCGTCTACACCACGCACAAGGGCGTGGTCTTCCCGATGCCGGTGAACCTGGGCACGATCAACCAGTTCTTCCAGGCGGCGTACACGCCGGACCAGGCTCGGGCTCTCGTCAGGGAGCAGGCGGGGGAGTTCGACGTGAAGTCGGCGACGAACTTCGAGGAGAAGGGCATCGCTCTTGTCGGGCGTCCGCTGTTCGAGGCGTTCTTCCGCGACTACACCGCCAAGCAGTGGCAGACGGATCCGCACAAGCTCTCCGGCGACATCATCAGCCGTCTGCCCGTGCGCTACACCTACGACAACCGCTACTTCAACGACACCTGGGAAGGTCTCCCCACCGACGGCTACACCGCCTGGATCGAGCGGATGGCCGACCACCCGAACATCGAGGTCAAGCTGGGCGTCGACTACTTCGACGACTCGCAGCCGCTGCACAAGAAGGCCACGGTCGGTCAGCTGCCGGTCGTGTACACCGGGCCGGTCGACCGCTACTTCGACTACGCGGAGGGTGCGCTCAGCTGGCGCACGCTCGACTTCGAGCAGGAAGTGCTCAGCGTCGGGGACTTCCAGGGCACCAGCGTCATGAACTACCCGGACATGGATGTGCCCTACACGCGCATCCACGAGTTCAAGCACTTCCACCCCGAGCGCAAGGACGTCTACGCGCAGGACAAGACGGTCATCATGCGGGAGTTCTCGCGATTCGCCGAGCGCGACGATGAGCCGTACTACCCGGTGAACACCCCGAGCGACCGTGACGGCCTGCTGGCCTACCGCGAGTTGACCAAGGGCGAGACCGACGTGCACTTCGGCGGCCGTCTCGGCACGTACCAGTACCTCGACATGCACATGGCCATCGGCTCTGCGCTGTCGATGTGGAACAACGAGCTCGCCTAGACTCGGCACTGTGAGTCACGCTGCTGTCGGGGCGCCGGGGACGCCGCGGCGATACCTTCACTCGCTGTGGCTGCTCTCGGCCCGAGACCTGAAGGTCCGCTATTCGACGAGCATCCTCGGCTACCTGTGGTCCGTGCTCGATCCGCTCGTCATGAGTGTGATCTACTGGTTCGTCTTCACGCAGGTGTTCAAGCGGGACGTCGGGGAAGAGCCGTACATCATCTTCCTCATCAGCGCGCTGCTGCCCTGGGTGTGGTTCAACAGTTCGGTCTCCGACTTCACGAAGGCCTTCAAGAAGGACTCGCGGTTGGTGCGTTCGACGGCCATCCCTCGATCGATCTGGGTGAACCGGATCGTGCTGAGCAAGGGCATCGAGTTCCTCTTCTCGCTGCCGGTCCTCGTGCTGTTCATCGTCGTGAACCTTCTGGTCGAAGCCGATCCGAACCGGACGGTGCAGATCGGGTGGGGCGTCCTCTGGCTTCCCCTGGCCGTCGTGCTGCAGACCATCCTCCTCATCGGGCTCGGCCTGCTGGTGGCGCCCCTGTGCGTGCTCTTCGTCGACCTGGAGCGCACGACGGCGTTGATCCTGCGGGCGATGTTCTACGCGACGCCGATCATCTACAACGTGACCGATCTGCCGGGGATCTTCCAGACCCTCGGAGCCTTCAACCCGCTGGCCGGCATCTTCATGCTCTACCGGATGCCGTTCTTCCCCGACCAGTGGAACACGTTCACGCTGACGATCAGCATCGCGATGAGCCTGCTGATCCTCGCGCTGGGGATCTGGGCCTTCCGCAAGCTCGAGCGACCCGTGCTGAAGGAGCTGTGATGGCGACCGCGATCGAAGTCAGCAGCCTCGGAGTGCGTTTCCGTCGCAACCGACGCGGGTCCCGCAGTTTCAAGGATCTGTTCGGCGGCGCCTCCCGCCGCTCCCGACCCGGAGAGTTCTGGGCGCTTCGGGACGTGTCCTTCTCGGTCCGATCCGGAGAATCGATCGGTGTGGTGGGCCGGAACGGTCAGGGGAAATCGACGCTCCTCCGGCTCGTGGCGAAGGTGCTCCTTCCGGACGAAGGCACGGTGACCGTCAACGGCGGAGTCGCACCGCTCATCGAGATCACCGGTGGATTCGTCGGCGACCTCACGGTGCGGGAGAACGTCCGACTCACCGCTGGTCTGCATGGGATGTCCCGCGAGGAGGTGTCGCGGCGCTACGACGGCATCATCGAGTTCGCAGAGCTCGCCGGCTTCGAGGACACCCCCTACAAGCACCTGTCGAACGGCATGAAGGTGCGGCTGGCCTTCGCGGTCGTGTCGCAGCTCGACGAGCCGATCCTCCTCGTCGACGAGGTGCTCGCGGTGGGGGACAAGGCGTTCCGCGAGAAGTGTTATCGACGCATCGACGAGCTGCTCGCCGATGGGCGCACGCTCTTCTTCGTCAGCCACAACGAACGCGACCTGCGCCGTTTCTGCACGCGTGGCCTCTACCTCGACAAGGGCGCTCTGGTCCTCGACGCGCCGATCGCCGAGGTCCTCGACCGTTACAACGAGGACTACAACGCGCGCTGACGCACGTCGGCTCGGGAAGTCACTCCCCGAGCTTCTTCTGCTCCACGTCCGCGTTCAGGGCCACCAGCTCGGGGTGGGCTTCGAGGACCTCGATGATCTCGTCGGCGCTGAGGTCAGCCGCGCCGTAGGTCTCGACGAGGGCGCGGATGACCGCGAGGTCCTCCGGGGTGTCGACGGTGACGCGGAAGCGCGACGCGTCGCGCGTGCCGGTGATGGCGTGCAGGCGCGTATCGGCTCCCCGGCCGCTGTAGAGGAACGGGGTGACGTGCTCGCGATCGGCGGGAAGGGATGCCCGTGCGTCCGCTTCGAGAAGCGCAGCGGCGGAGAACACCTCGAAATCGAAGCCACGGGGATAGGTCCGCTCGAGCACGTTGGACACGTGTGCGGTGGGGTCCGCGAGTTCGGCGAACCGCTCGACGCCCCGCCTGACGAGCGCGGGGTCGATGAGGGGGCAGTCCGACGTGACGCGCACGACCACGTCGAGCCCGGCATCGCGCGCGGCGCCTGCGAACCGTCCCAGCACGTCGGTCTCGCTGCCACGGAAGACGCGCGCTCCTCGGGACACCGCGAGCGCCGCGATCGGATCGTCGCTCGCATTCGTCGTCGTGGCGACGACCAGTGGCAGGTCGAGCTTCTGCAGCCTGTCGATGTGATGGTCGAGCAGGGTGCGTCCGCCCGCGGCGAGCAGGACCTTGCCGGGGAGCCGGGTGCTGGTCATCCGCGCCTGCGTGATGATCCCGACTCGTGTCACCGCAGCGCCTCCGCGAGGGCGTCGACGACCTGGTCGACCTGCGAATCGGTCAGCTCAGGGTGGATCGGAAGCGACAGCTCCTCGCGGTAGAAGGCCTCCGCGTTCGGGCACATCCCTCGCCGGTAGCCCGCGTCGGCGTACACCGGATGCCAGTAGACGGGCATGTAGTTGACCTGGACACCGACGCCGAGTTCCCGCATCCGATCGAAGACCTCACGACGTCGCCCGTCGAGGATGCGCACGGGGTAGAGGTGACGCATCGCGTCGACGTTCTCGCGCTGGACCGGGCGGCGCACGCCGTCGAGATCGGCCAGTGCGTCGTCGTAGCGCCGCGTGATCTCCGCGCGCCGACGTTTGAACGCGTCGAGTCTGGAGAGCTGGGACAGGCCGAGCGCGCAGGCGATGTCGGTGAGTCGGTAGTTCACGCCGAACTCGTGCACCTCCTGATGCCAGGCACCCTCGCCGGGCACCTGGAAGCGCGAGGCATCCCGCACGAGACCGATGTTGTGGAACTCGTGCGCACGCTGTGCCAGCTCGGGATCCTTGGCGACGAGCGCTCCGCCCTCGCCGGTGGTGAGGTTCTTCGTCGGGAAGAACGACAGCGTCGTGATGTCGGCGAGATCGCCCACCGGCCGGCCGTTGTAGGTGCTGCCGATGGAGTGCGCGGCATCGTCGAGGACGAGGGCTCCGTAGCGCGCCGCCGTCGCCGTGAGCCGGTCGTAGTCGGCGGGGTGACCGGCGTAGTCGACGGCGGCGATGATCCGGGTGCGGTCGTCGATGAGGGCATCCACCGCGTCCGGGTCGATGAGGGCGGTGTCCTCCTCCACGTCGGCGAAGACGATCCGTGCACCGCGCATGGACGCGGTCGACGTCGTCGCGATGAAGGTCATGGGCGTGGAGATGACGACGTCGCCCTCGGAGATCCCTGCTGCCGCATACGCCATGTGCAGCGCCGCCGTGCCCGAGGTGGCCGTCACCGCGCGATGTCCGCCGGTGAGCTCGCTGATCTTCGACTCGAAGGCGGAGACGAGGGGTCCGGTGGTGAGCCAGTCGCCGCGGAGGACGTCGACGACGGCCTGGATGTCATCTTCGGAGATGGACTGTCTCCCGTACGGCAGCATCCTCAGATACCCGCTTCGATGATGGCCGCGATCTCGGCCTGCGAGTACCACCGGTCGTTGCTGTCGGATCGGTAGGCGAAGCCTTCGGGCACCGGAACGGCATCCTTCGGGACGCGATAGCCCCACGATGCGAGGTCGGGTTGGATGATGAAGTACTTGCCGTCGGCGACCACCACGGCACGACGGCCTTCCTCGGGGCTGATCATCTCCTCGTGCAGCTTCTCGCCGGGGCGCAGGCCCACGTCGACGAGGTCTGCACCGGGCACGACGGCGTGCGCGAGGTCGGTCACCTTCATCGACGGGATGCGGGGGACCAGCAGCTCACCGCCCTGCATGAGCTCGAAGGTGTCGACGACCATCTCGACGGCCTGCGGCAGCGTGATGAAGAATCGCGTGCAGCGCAGGTCGGTGATCGGCAGCGGCTTGCCTTCGGCTCCGAGCCTCTCGAAGAACGGGATGACCGAGCCGCGCGAGCCCATGACGTTCCCGTACCGCACCACGGCGAAGCGCGTGTCGTAGGCGGCCGCGTAGTGGTTCCCGGTGATGAAGAGCTTGTCGGCTGTGAGCTTGGTGGCGCCGTACAGGTTGATGGGGCTGGAGGCCTTGTCCGTCGACAGAGCGACGACCCGCTTCACGCTCGCATCGATCGACGCCTCGATCACGTTCTGGCTGCCGAGCACGTTGGTCTTGACGAACTCGAACGGGTTGTACTCTGCGGTGTCGACCTGCTTGAGCGCGGCTGCGTGCACCACGTAGTCGACTCCGTGCAGGGCGCGGACGAGGCGCCGCTCGTCGCGGATGTCGCCGATGAACCAGCGCAGCCGGGGGTCGTCGCCGAACTGCTGCCGCACCTCGTACTGCTTCAGCTCGTCACGGGAGAAGACGACGAGACGTCGCGGATCGAGGTGCGTCAGCGCATGGCGGATGAACGCCTTGCCGAACGATCCTGTGCCGCCTGTGATGAGGATGCTCGAGCCCTCGAGAACCGACACTCTGTCTCCCTCAGCGTCGTGGAATGGTGCGGATTCCCGGGTTGAATCACGCCCGGCCTATCCTATCGGGTGGGTACGGGCGTGCCTGCGGACGGTGATGAAGGGCGAACGATGAGTCGACGACGAGCCCTCCTCCATTGCAATGCCGGGGTCGAGCACGGCATGGGGCACCTCATGCGCACGCTCGCGATCGCCGCCGTCGCCAGGGAACGCGGATGGTCGGTGTCGCTCATCGGCGACATCGACGAGGCCGGGTCGGCCGCCGCGCACCGCATCGAGCCCGACCTGCCCGTCCGGTCCATCCGCGCGGCAGAGTCTCCCGAAGCGCTGGTCACAGCGGCAGGAGAGGCGGACGTCCTGCACCTCGACGCGTACACGGACGTGCCCGACGTTCGCGGCTTCGGGGCTCTGGTGAGCAACATGCAGGACGGCCCCTACGGCGTGAGGGCGGCCGATCTCTCGATCGACGCGAACCTCGGAGCAGAGGCGACGTTCGCCCGTCCTGACCTCACCCGCCACCCTTTGGCCGGTCTCGATGTCGCGGTGGTACGCGAGCAGGTGCTCCGTCAGCGCGCCGCATCGCACCGGCCAGGCGCAGTGCCCCGCGTGCTCGTCGTCATGGGCGGCTCCGACCCCCGGGGACTCACGGCCCGCGTCGTGCGGGCGCTCGACCGTGTGCCCGCGCCGCTTCGCGTCACGGTGGTCGATCCGCGCGGCCGGGAGGAGGTGCGGGAGGCTGTCACCGCATCTGTCCATGACATGCAGGTGCGCGGTTTCGTCGATGATCTGCCTGCCCTGGCGCGTGAGCATGATCTCGCGGTGACGGCGGCCGGGACATCCGTGTGGGACTTCGCGTGCATGGGCGTTCCGATGGCCGTCCTGTGCGCGGTCGACAATCAGCGTCCGGGCTACACGCACGTCGTGAGGCGGGGGCTCGCGGTGGGACTCGGTGTTCCGCCCCATGCCGATCTGGAGGCACGGGTCGTCGAGCTGGGTGCTCTTCTGCGTGACGGCGACGCGCTGGCGGCGCAGTCAGCCGCGCTTCGGGACACGGTCGACGGGCTCGGGACATGGCGGATCGTCGCATCCTGGGAGCAACTCGTCGATGCAGGGCCCGACGAGCCCCGTCCCTCGCCTCCGATCGGCGTGCGCCCGGCGACGCGAGACGACGCCAGGGTGCTCTACGACTGGCGCAACGACGAGTCCACTCGAGCGCACTCCCGGTCGGGCGAACCTCTCAAGTGGAGTTCGCACCTCTCGTGGCTCGACCGCACCCTCGCCGATCCGGACCGGCGGCTCCTGGTCGTAGAGTCGGAAGGACGACCGGTGGCCTCGACGCGGTGGGATCGGCGTTCCCCGACAGACTGGGAGGCGTCGATCACGATGGCCCCGGAACAGCGCGGACGTGGTCTCGCCGGCGCTGTGCTCGCCGCCTCGGAAGAGGCACTGATCGTGGATGCGCCGAGTCGCCTCCTCGCGACCGTTCACACCGCGAACACGGCCTCTTCGAAGCTGTTCCGGCGGGCGGGGTACCTGCCGCACCACCCCGCCGACGTCGCCGGCTTCGCCACCTTCGCGAAGTGGCGTCTCTCGCCGGCTGGCTGACTAGAGCAGGTCCCAGGACAGCGGGGTGCCTCGGTCCGCATCACGAGTGAAACGGCGCCCTTCGACCAGCCCGTAGGCCTCCGGCGCCAGACCGCCGGCGGGGCGGATCGAGCGGACGTTCGCCGCGCTGACGACGTCGCCGGCGCGCACATCCGCTGTCACATACAGGGACCGACGGAGTGCGAGGACGGTCTGCTCCTGCGGGGTGGGACCGAAGGCGGTTCCGCTTCCTGCGGCGATCCGTGCCTGCTCCGACGCGCTGACCAGCGAGGCGAACTCGGCTGGGCTCAGGGAGAAGTCGGCGTCCACGCCTCCGTCGCCCCGGTCGAGGGTGACATGCTTCTCGATCACCACGGCCCCGAGAGCGGCCGCCGCCACGGCGACCCCGATGCCGAGGGTGTGGTCGGAGAGTCCGATGGGCACGTCGAAGGCCTCGCGCAGCGTCCGGATGTTGCCCAGCCGCGCCTCTTCGGGGATGGCCGGGTAAGCCGCGGTGCAGGCGAGCAGCACCAGCTGCGTGTTGCCGGAGTCGCGGATGGCCGTGACCGCGGCGTCGATCTCGGAGAGCGTGGCCATCCCCGTCGAAACGATCATGGGCTTCCCCGTGCGAGCGACCTCGCGGAGGAGGGGAAGGTCGACGATCTCCGCGGACGCCGTCTTGTAGAGCTCGACGCCGAGACCCTCGAGGAACTCGACGGAAGTCGGATCGAACGGCGTGGAGAAGGGGATCAGGCCGTGTGCGGCGGCGCGCTCGAAGATGGGCGCGTGCCACTCCCAGGGCGTGTGCGCCTCCTGGTACAACGAGTACAGATTGCGTCCACCCCAGAGATCGTGGTCGCCCTTCACGCGGAACTCGGGGCGGTCGGAGTCGATCGTGAGCGTGTCGGCGGTGTAGGTCTGGATCTTGAGGGCATTCGCCCCGGTCGATGCCACGGCATCCACGATCGCGAGCGCTCGTTCGAGATCTCCGTTGTGGTTGCCCGACATCTCGGCGATCGTGAACACGGGGGAACCGGTGCCGATCTTCGCCGAGGAGAGATCGATGGTCTGCGCAGAAGTCACGCCGACAACTCTAGACGGGGGAGTTCCTCGAAGACGCGACCTGCCTTGCTCGGGGAGGTGCGCTCCGGCCCCGCGGACCCCAGGACCGTAATTCCGGATGAGCCGGAATATTGCCCTAAGCTGTGGGTCTATGGGGCGTGTGACGGAGCTCGTCGGGGACGAGCGTGCGACGACTGGCGAGGAAGCCTTCTACGACCGGCTTCGACCGCTGGTGGAGTCGTTCGGCCGCCCCGAGGGGATCCGCCGGGTCGCGGTGGTGGGAAATCAGCCTCTGGACGAGTCTCCGGAACGTGCGGAGCGGATCGACTCCGCAGACCTCGTCATCCGCGTCAACGGCTTCCGCATGGATGACATCGACGGGCCTGCCACCGTCGGGAGGCGCGTCGACGTCGTGGTCTTCAACCGTGGGGTGCGACCGACCCCGTGGTTCTTCTCGGATTACACCGACCGTCTCTACCTCATGATCGAACCGGGGCGGCTGCTGTGGGAGAACCCGAAGACCCCCGACTTCTGGCCGCCGGACCTGGGCATCGTGACGATGCCGAACCGTGAGGTGATCCTCCCGCTCGGCGAGGCGATGGGAGTGGATCCGCACGAGGGCGGCCAATGGGCGACCACGGGAACGGTGATGCTCTGGATCGCGACCAGGCTGTTCCCTGATGTCGAGATGGACGTCACCGGTTTCTCCTTCGTGGATGCGCCGGATCAGACCGCCTGGAACCACGCTTACGGAGACCCGTCAGCTGTCGGCGCCGAACACCGCATCGACCTCGAATCCATGCTCTTGCGCGAGTGGATCGACTCCGGGCGTATCTCCTATCACCGCTGATCTCCAGACCCGACCATCACCAATCACCCGAATGATTGAGGACTGAATGCTGAACCGAATCCGTCGACGGATCGACGCTGCCGTCGTGCGCCGCGTTGATGCCAGAGTGGACGCACGCCTCGAAGAGGCCTTCGCGAACCTCGAGGGCGCCCGCGCCGACTACGAGGCTCGCTTGGCCGGCAACCAAGCGGACTTCTCCTACATCCGCTCCGAGTTCGATCGCATCGCCCCGCAGGTCGCTGCGTTGGAGCAGCGCTTCGAGTGGCTGCGTCATCAGCTCGACCTCACGAACGAGGATCCGGAGAGCGACCTCGTACGGGCGAGAGCCGAACACGAGCGTGCCCGTATCCGGCTCGAGCTCGCTTCGCACTATGAGGAGCGTCTCCGTCGTCTCGAGTCGCCCGCTCGATAGCCGCGGGCGACTCGGGCGCTAGAGGCCGGCGAGGCTGCGCAGCTGGTCGACGCTGACGCGTGCGGCGTCGACGGCCTGACCGACGTTCGATCCGGAGGACACGGCGGAGCGCAGCGCGCTCAGTCGGCTCGAGTACTCGCTCGTCGTCGTGTTCCAGTCCTCGGCGATCGACGAAGGCGGCAGCGCCTCCGACAGGCGCTGTGCGTCTCCCTGCATCGTGTCCAGGACGGAATTGACGTCTCCATCGCCTTCGGACACGATGTCCAGCCCGACCAGCGCCGATTCCAGCCAGACGCCGACGCGGTCGCGGAACGCGGGAAGAGACGGGTCCTCCACGGGTGGGGGAGTGTCGACCGGAGCCGTAGGGTCGGGGGATGCGGATGGAACCGCGGACGGCGTCTGCGTCGGCGTCGGGGTCGTCGTCGCCGTAGGAGACGCCGACGCACCCGGCGCCGGTGACCCGCCCCTGGGGAGGAGGAAGAACAGCAGCGCGGCGACGACGAGCAGGGCGAGGACGGAGAGTCCGACGATCAACCAGACTCGTCCGCGATTGCGGGGCTTGGGTTCGATGGGGGCCCAACGGAGCTCGGGCTGCGGTTCGTCGGTCATGCCCTCATCCTTCCAGCGGAGCCATCGGCTGCCAGGACCGATCACGGGCGAGTCTGCCGCCTTCTCTCAGGCCTCGGAACAGGTTGCTGGTGCCGCGGACCGTCCTCTCCACGAACACCAGTCGGATGAGCTCCTTCGCGAAGGTCATCGCCGTCCCCAGCCCGAACAGCACCGGGTTGTAGACGCCGTGCACGCGGTAGTAATTCTTGATGTAGGCGCGATTGCGCATGATGTAGAAGCGGTAGGCGTTGCTCGACGCGTTCATGTGCCGGATGCCCATGTCCCACTGCTTGATCTCGCGGGTGCGGCGCAGCACGAACTCGTCCACGATCACCGCGGTCGTCTTGCGGGACGCGAGCCACCCGTACATCTGGTCGTCCCAGTAGATGAAGAAACGAGGGTCTGGCAGGCCGATCTGCGCGACGACGGAACGGTGGATGAACATGCCCTCGAAGCAGCCGCTGTTCATCTCCTTGTAGCCGGACGTGTCGAAACCGGACGGCGCGAACGGGATCGGGATGCCCATGCGCTCGGCGATGCGGTACTGCCAGTAGAACTCGCTGCCGTCGTAGTCGTAGCGGCGCCCCTGGATGCTCTTGAACCGCGGAGCCCAGAAGCCCATCCTGGCCAGGCCGTCCGGAAGGACCTCGACGTCGTCGTCCATCATCCAGATCCATTCGGCGCCGAGGTCGTATGCGGTGCGCATCCCCTCGCTGAAGCCGCCTGATCCGCCCGTGTTGGTGTCGAGACGGCGGTACACGATCTCGGTACCGATGCTGTCACGGAACGACTCGACCACGTCCGTGGTGTCGTCCACCGACGCGTTGTCGATGATCACGATACGACCAGGCTTCGGGTCCATCGCGGTGATGCTCGTGAGCAGTCCGGTGAGAAGGTGCGAGCGGTTGTAGGTGACGATGACGATCGTCGCCGTGGTCGGGTCGAATGCAGCGGGTGCCGCGGTCATGCCTTCTCCTTGAGGATCTGCTGCCAGGACGTGGAGGAGACGAGCTCGGGGAGCGCGTCACGATAGTGCTTCTGCAGTTCGGGCCAACGGCGGCGCAGCTCGGCGTGCAGCCGGAGGGAGTCGCGCAGCATCCGGCGGTGCGTGCGCCTGTCACGGACATAGTGGAGCTTTCCGGCGGAATCCGCGGTCTCGACGAGCGCGCTGTCGACGCTTCCCAGCCGCCACCAGACGGCGTCCTTCTTCCGGAACTCCGTCTCGGGCGCCGCGACGTTCTCCGGAGCAGGACGGTGGAACCAGTTCGAGACCAGCGTGGAGAGGGTCAGCCACCGCAGCTTCATCCCCTCCGGACTCATCGGTTCCTGCAGGTACCGGCGTCGTCCCATCCGCGGGCGCCCGAGGTTCGACGTGTCGTGGTGCACGACCGTCTCCGGGAAGTCGGACGCGATCGCCCGGGCTGCGGGCATCGCTGTCGCGAGGCTCTCTCGCAGATGACGCGGCCCGGCCAGGACGTCCCGCAGTGCCTTCGCGCGAAGGGCCACGGGGTAGTACTGCATCATCATGAGGTGTTTGAGGTCGACGCGACGGCTGTGCACCAGGAGCCGTCCGCTGCGGGGGGCGTTCGAGTGCAGGAGCGCGGCGACGATCCGATTTCGGGCATGGAAGTACGCCTGCCAGTCGATCATGTCGTCCTTGTGCACCCATGACACGTGCCACAGGGCGACGCCGGGAAGGGATACGGTGCGGAAACCGGCCTCGCCCGCGCGCAGACAGAACTCGGCATCGTCCCACTTGATGAACGCCGGTAGGGCGAGTCCGACTTCGCGGATCACCTCGAGCGGGATGAGGCACATCCACCACCCGTTGTAATCGGCCTCCATGCGTGCGTGCAGGAAGGGGGAATCCCGCAGGCTCGCCGTCGCGAAGTCGTGGGGCATCCGCTCCGGATTGGTGTCGCCCCAGGCGAAGGCCGGCTCGTCGACGACCTCAGCCCAGCCGTGCAGTGTGCAGCGTGCCATCAGGTCGAACATGTGGCCACCGACGATGGTGGGCTCGCTCGTGTAGCGGGCGAACACGATCGAGCGACGGAGGGCCTCAGGCTCGAGTCGCACATCATCGTCGAGCAGCTGCACGAACTCGCTCTCCGGACGCAGGAGCGATTCCTGCATGGCCCGAGCGAATCCACCGGATCCGCCGAGGTTGTCCTGCCGGATCACGCGAAGCGTGTCGCCGAGGAGGGCGGAGATGGCTTCGTATCCATCCTGCTCGGCGACCAAGCGGGTGCCTTGGTCGACGAGGAAGATACGGTCGACCAGCGACAGCACATCGGGGGACGATGCCAGCGTCCGCAGCGTTTCGATGCAGTAATCCGGCTTGTCGAACGTCGTGATGCCGAGTGAGGCCTTCCCGGTTCGGACCGGCTCGTGCTCCGTCTCCCAGCGCGCACCGTTCAGGACGACGGGCTCCTCATCCGCGACGACATCGAACCAGATCCAGCCGCCGTCGTCGTGGCGGCCGAGATCGAGATCGAAGGTCGTCGTGGCGTCTCCCACGACGGAGCGCGCCTCGATCCGGCGGGACTCGCCCTGCGCATCCGAACGATGCAGCAGCACGGTGCCCGATCCGGTGGAGCGCACGGTGAGACGCACGTCCCGCACGCCCGTCCAGTGGCGCCAGTATGCGGCGGGGAAGGCGTTGAAATAGGTGCTGAAAGACCACGTGCTCTTCGCCGGGACCCGCGCACTGGAGCGGTCGAGGATGCCCTCGACCGGTGTGATCGCCGCACGCGCCGCGCGTTCGTCCTCGGTGTCAGGTCGATGCTCGGCGTCCACGTAGAGCGGGAACACATCGGGGTCGTCGCCACCGGGGAAGACGACGTTCTGCAGGACGTATGCCACGGGTTGGTTTCTCCGATGTTGGTGTCACAGGCGGTTGTCGTGGGGACAGCGGCCGGACTCGACGAGCAGAGAGTAGCCTACCGTCCGCTCCCTTCGGATCAGCGGAGAGGCTCACCTCGGTGGCGAAGGGGCGACGGTTAGACTGGCTGCGATGAAGGTACTGATCACCGGCGGCGCCGGATACATCGGATCCACGGTCGCCACCGCGTGCATCGAGGCGGGCATCGACGTGGTCATCCTCGACGACCTCTCCAAGGGGCTCCGAGCCTTCTGCGAGGGTCGCGCGTTCTACGAGGGCGACATCGCCGACCAGGTGGTCCTGGAACGTCTGCTCGCCGATCACCCCGACATCGATGCGGTCATCCACTGCGCTGCACGTATCGTCGTGCCCGAGTCGGTCACGGATCCCCTCGGCTACTACGAGACCAACGTGGGAAAGACGATCGTGCTGCTCCAGCATCTGCGTGACGCGGGGATCCCCCGCATCGTGTTCAGCTCTTCCGCTGCCGTCTACGAGGGGGAGAGCGGTGCGGGGGTCGATGAGGACGCTCCGCTGGCTCCCTCGAGTCCCTATGCCACGACGAAGGCGATGGTCGAGCAGATCCTCGAGGATGCGGCCTCCAACGGCGACTTCCGTGCGATCGCTCTCCGCTACTTCAACCCCATCGGCGCCGATCCGCAGATGCGCACCGGGCTGCAGAACCCTCTGCCTTCGCATGCTCTCGGGAAGATCATGCAGTCCCATGCCGCCGCCGAGGCCTTCTCGATCACCGGAACCGACTGGCCGACCAGGGACGGATCCGGGCTGCGAGACTACATCCACGTCTGGGACCTCGCGCTCGCGCACGTGGCGGCCGTCGAGCGATTCGACGAGGTCGCGACGGCGGACGACCCCTATCGGGTGATCAACATCGGCACCGGGGAGGGCGTGACCGTCCGCGAGCTGGTGGCGGCCTTCGAGCGGGTCACGGGTGAGGCTCTCGCCGTCGTCGAGACCGCGCGGCGTCCCGGCGATCAGGCCGGCGCGTTCGCGATCGTCGATCGTGCGGCTGAGGTGCTGGACTGGCGTGCCGAGCGCTCGGTGGACGACGGGGTCCGCGACGCTATCACCTGGGCGGAGAAGCTGCCCTCCATCCGCTGACGGCGCCCCTCGGCTACTCCTGAGGGCGGAGCGTCGGTATGGCTCCCGTGTGTGCTGCATCGATGTTCTCGCGCCAGGAACGCGACTGGCCTGCACGCAGGGCGCACAGCACGAGCATGAACCATCCGGCGCCGACGAGCGTGAAGCTCTCGAACATGGAGTCGACCGCCAGCGTCACCAGCATGATCGGCGTCCAGGCGTACACGACGGAGCGGCGCGTGCTCGCTACGAGCCAGGAGCGGATGAGAGCGACGCCACCCAGCAGGAGGAAGAGCACCAGCCCCGCGGCGCCGAGCTGGAGCAGCACGTCGAAGAAGGCGTTCAGCGCGCTCTGATGGCGGTCGTCGAGTTGGAAGTTGATATAGGTGAACGGGTACTCGCCCCGTGCCCAGTCGCCGAACCATCCCCATCCCTGGACCGGTTTCACGGCCACGAAATCGAGGATCGTGTTCCAGAGCGAGCCGCGGATCGAGAAGTCGGAGCCCGCATCGAGCACGGCGATGATCTGATGGCGCAGCGCGAACGCCGCCGCAAGGGCGAGGGTGACGACGACGCCGAGCGTCCACTGCACGATCGTGCGCCGGTCGGCCGGGGTGTGGCGGACGATCGTGAGGGCGATCGTGACGACGCCGACGGCACCGGCGAGCACGAGGACCGTCGGGGAGGAGGACAGCACCGCCAGGAAGCTCGCGAGAGCGATCGACGCCACGGCGAGCGGGGCTTTCACGGACTGCGTGCGCCACTCGATCACGAAGGTGATCAGCGCGATCACCGCGATGAATCCGAGCATGTTGCGGCTGCCGAAGAGGCCCTGGATCGGGCCGCCGACGGCGAGATTCCCCTGGATCCCGAGGAAGGTGAAAGGCAGATCGAGCAGCACGCCGGACAGGATCTCCACTGCGAGGGACGCGGCCAGGAGCACCCGGAGCGTGTCGCCGATCGCGCGCACCGTCTGGAGCGTGTCGCGGACGTGGCCGATCGTGATGGCGAGGAACGCGAAGCCGAAGAGCGACATCCACCCGAAGATCGTGTCGGACTTGTCTGTGGTCCAGAAGACGCTCACCAGCGCCCAGGCGAGGAAGGCGAGCAATGACGACGGCGCGATGCGCAGCAGCGACAGCTCGTCGCGACGTATCCAGAGGATGGCCGCGCCCAGCAGGCAGAGCGCGGCGATGATCGTCGCCAGCGTTGTCGCCGACGTCATCTGCTGGATGGCATAGGAACCGAACACGGCAGCCAGCGCTGCGAGCGTGAAGGCGCGTGCCAGCTCCACGGAGCCGAGCAGCCGCACGATCGGGCGTGCCGGCGTCACGGCACCCGCCGCTGCCGAGTGCCGCGTTCGAACAGTAGGTCGCGCTCGCCGACGCCGACCAGGGGCACCGACTTGAGCTTGAACGACAGCAGCACGAGCAGCATCCAGCCCCACAGCATGATGGGCGTCGACTCGGTCAAGCCCTGCACGAGCAGGACCACCGTGAACAGACTGGGCAGCAGGGTCAACGGCGAGAACGGACGTGCATCATCGAGGTCCCAGCGGGGACGATCGACCGCGAAGAACCAGGAGCGCCACAGCAGCGTGCCGTAGGCGACCGCCATCAGCACCACTCCCACCACACCGAGCTGGAGCAGGACGTCGAGCCACATGTTGTGCGCGTGGAACACGGTGATCCCGTGATCGGTGATCCACCGGTCGAAGGCGGGATCATCGGGGATCCACGGGCTCGAGAACCCGTTGCCGACGATCGGGTGCTCGGCCGCCCGCTCCAGCACCTTGGTCCAGATCTTCTCGGATCGTCCGGTGAGGTCGCTGCTGCGACCGAGAAGCCCCAGCAGTGGCTCGCGCAGCAGCCAGATCCCCAGCGCGGCGACCGCCGCGCCGCCGATCGAGACCACGTAGATGCGGGTGCGCGCTCCCGGAGTGCGGGCCCGCCGCATCAGCAGCGCGACAGCGAGCACGACGGCGACCGCCGCCGCGCACACGAGGGCTGTCGCCGATGCGGTCCGGAACAGGAAGTACGTGGCGAGAAGCATCCACAGGGCCAACGTGGTGCGCCAGCGCGCCTTGGCTGCGAACAGCACTCCGAAGGTGATGATCGCGAAGAGCGAGATGATCGCGAGCAGATTCGCGTTCCCGACGATGCCCTGGATCCTGCCGCCGTCGAACAGGTTGTCGCGGACCCAGTACCACTGCGGATCGATCTTGCCGTCAGGGAGGGTGAGGAAGTTGGGCAGCAGCGGCCCGTGCAGCACCAGCGAGACCCAGAGCTCGATCGCCAGCGAGAGGCCGAGGATCCATTTGAATGCCGACGAGAGGGCACGGACGATCTCGTGCCAGGTGAGCACGTGGGCCAGGAAGAGCGCGTTCACCGTGACGGCGGCGAGAAGGATCCAGGTGACGACTGTGGGACCGCGCCACTGCGACCAGGCGACGGAGACGAGCGCGAAGGCGGTGTAGCCGAGGGCTGTCCAGGGCAGGCGCCGCCAGCGGAACGGCTGGGGGCGATTGCGGGCGAGCATCGGAATGCCGATGCCGAGAGTCGTGAGCGTGAAGACGGCGAGCGTCACGGCGGCCCCGTCCCGCCCGAGCAGGTTGTAGACCGCGGAGTGGGCGAAGGTCACGAAGAGCACGAGGATCGCATACCCGCGCAGCAGCAGATGCCCCGTCGACTCGCGCTCCGGCGCGGTGGGCGGGGCAGACACCGGATGCTTCGTGTGCTGGGCCATCGCGTTCAGGCTACCGCGCCGTGCTCCGGGCGTCGCTGAACGCCGCAGCACCGCTCTACGCTGGGGTGCATGCTGCTGCGCCTCTCGAACACGCCCCGTGACTACGCCTGGGGATCGGACTCGCTTCTCGCCGGACTCGAGGGGCGTACGCCCACTGGTGCGCCGGAGGCCGAGGTGTGGTTCGGGGACCATCCCGGCGACCCCGCCGACGTCGCGGGCGGCGGCACACTCGACCAGATCACCGGGGGCACGCTCCCGTACCTGCTCAAGCTGCTCGCCGCGGGGAGCCCGCTCTCGATCCAGGTGCACCCGACGATCGATCAGGCCAAGGCAGGATGGGAGCGCGAGAGCGGTCTCGCCGCGGACGACCCTCGGCGCAACTATCGCGACGCCAACCACAAGCCGGAACTCCTCGTCGCACTCAGCGAGCGCTTCGAGTCCCTGAGCGGACTGCGTCCCGTTCCCCGGACGCTCGCGTTGCTCGGCGCTCTCGAGGACAGCCACGGCGTCCAGGAGCTCCGGACGCGCCTGAGCGCGGAAGGCGACGTCCTGCGCGACGTGATCGCCTGGCTGCTCGGTGGCGGTGCACGCGCTGAGGTCGACGACATCATCGCCGCGGTCGTCGCTGCCTCCACCCGCGAAGACGCAGGGGAGTGGAGCACGACTCTGCAGGCGATAGCGAGCGTGGCGCAGACGTACCCTGGCGACCCCGGCGTCGTGGTGGCGCTGCTCATGAACCACGTCGTCCTCGAGCGGGGCGAGGGGATCTTCCTCCGTGCCGGCCTCCTCCATGCCTACCTCTCCGGTCTCGGCGTGGAGATCATGGCGGCGAGCGACAACGTGCTCCGCGGCGGACTCACTCCCAAGCGCATCGACGTCCCCGAGCTTCTCGCGATCCTCGACACCTCCCCCGGAGAAGTGCCGGTGCTGCGGGCGCGGGCTGAGGGTCCCGTCACGCCGTATCCCGTTCCGGTGCCCGACTTCGCCCTCGAACGGGTCGTCGTCGACGGCGACCCGCTCACGATCGGGCTCTCCGGGCCCACGATGGTCCTCGCGACGGCCGGTGAGGTGACGGTGACCTCTTCACAGGGCGAGGCGCTCACACTCGCGGTCGGGACCGTCGCCTTCGCGGACTCCGCCGAGGAGGGGATCACCCTCTCGGGTGCTGGTGAGGCGTTCGTTGCCGGACCCGGACGCTGACACGGGCTCATCGGACGCGATCCGACACGCCGGTGACAGGTCAAGAACCTTAAAGAGCTCCTTGAGGGTTTACGATCCGCGACTTGACCGGAGCGAATGACACGGGTGTAATTAGTCATGCGCACGGCCCGCCGGGGGGCGGAGACAGGGTTGGAGATCGAGATGACGGGATACCGTTCAGACGTACCGGAGAACTGGTTCGTCGATCCGATCAACCTCGGTGTTCCCGGGGTTCGACGCGCGGACACTGCAGAGGACGACAATGCCCTCGCCTGGCAGAGCGACGCGCTCTGCTCGCAGACGGACCCCGAGGCGTTCTTCCCTGAGAAGGGCGGCTCGACCAGGGACGCCAAGCGGATCTGCACCTCGTGCGACGTCCGTGGCGAATGCCTCGAATACGCTCTCAACAACGACGAGCGATTCGGCATCTGGGGCGGGCTCTCCGAGCGCGAGCGTCGCAAGCTCAAGCGCCGCGCCAGCTGAGTGGTCCATCGCTCCCGGAGCGAGAACCGCAGGGATGCATGGCTTCGCGGGCGCGCCGCGTCCAGTACGCAGACGTTGGGGGTCGCGCGCATAGGCTGACGACGTCATGCCAGCCCGAGTTCACGCCATCATCGTCGCGCGCACTGGATCGTCCTCCCGAGCGCAACTGCTCCGCACTCTCGACGCCCTCCGCGCTCAGACCACTCCCGCCGCCGCTGTAACGCTCGTCGTGTGCGGCGACGCATCGTCAGTGCGCGAGAGCGAGGCCGTCGCGAGCACCGTCGAGGGGATCATCGAGGCGCGCGCCACCACCTCCTTCGCCGAGGCCGTCGAGCTCGCGAGGCCCCGAGTCGCGGAAGGCTCGGCGATCTGGCTGCTCGCTCAGGACACCACGCCACACCCGCGGGCACTCGAGCGCCTGAGCGGGATGCTGGAGCGCTCGCCCTCCGCCGCGATCATCGCTCCCAAGCTCGTGGCCTCGGACAACGACCGCGAGATCGTATCGCTCGGCGTCAGCATGACCGCTCTCGGACGCTCGGTCGAACTCGCGGCCGGTGAACTCGACCAGGGACAGCACGACCGCTCGGACGACGCACTCGGTGCGGACGTGCGAGGTCTCCTCATCCGTGGCGAGGTCCGCGATGCCCTGCGGCCGGATCCCGCGCTCGCCGGCGCAGACGAGGGCCTCGACCTCGGAGTCCGCGCGCGCTTGGGCGGAGGGCGCGTCGTGCTCGCTCCAGGCGCGCGCGTCTCCGTGTCCCCCGATGGTCCTGCCGCGCTGCCGTCCGGCCGATTCCGGCGCGCCTTCGTCACCCGGCTGGCCCAGCTCCATCGGCGCCTGGCTTATGCGCCTGCCGCAGCCGTACCTCTGCACTGGCTCAGCCTGCTGCCCCTCGCGCTGTGGCGCTCGATCACCGATCTCGTCGCGAAGCGCCCGGAAGCCGTGCTTCCCGAATGGGGTGCCGCGCTCACGGCGATGTCTCGGTTCGGCGCCGTCGTGCGCTCGCGCGCAGCGATTCGTGCGTTCCGCACCTCCAGCTGGGCCAGCATCGCGCCGCTGCGAGTGACGTCTTCGGAGTTGCGGCGACGGCTGGACGACGGCCACGGGAGCGAGGGCGGTGCGGTCAGCGAACTGCGCTTCTTCTCGGGGGGCGGCGCCTGGGCCGTGCTCGCAGCGCTGGTGGTCAGCATCGCCTCCTTCACGAGCCTGCTGGCATGGCCGACGCTGGGGGGAGGGGCACTGCTGCCCCTGCGACAGACCGTGGGTGCGCTGTGGAGCGACGCCGCGTGGGGGATGCGGGACGTCGCCCTCGACCTGGTCGGCCCTGCCGACCCCTTCGCGTCGGTCGTGGCGGTGCTGGGCTCGCTCTGGCCGGCCGGCCCCTCGTTCTCGGTGGTTCTGCTGTGGATCCTCGCGCTCCCGCTCGCCGTGCTCGCCGGCTGGTTCGCCGCGACGCGGGTGACCGACCGTGAGGGCCTGCGCATCTTCGCGGGAGTCGCGTGGGCTCTCGCCCCGACCTTCCTCACCGCGCTCGTCGACGGGCGCCCGACTGCGGTCCTGGTACACCTCCTGCTCCCGTGGTTCTTCCACAGCGCGGTGGTCGCGCATCGCTCCTGGGGCGCCGCGGGAAGCGCCTCGCTGCTCCTCGCCGCGGTCGTCGCCTGCGCTCCCTCGCTCGCCCCCGCCCTCGCACTGCTGTGGGTCGTCGCACTCGGCATCGTGCTGGGAACCGCGCAGTTCCGCGGCGCGGGCCGGTTGCTGTGGCTGCCGGTGCCCACGATCGTCCTCTTCGCGCCGCTCGTGTTCTGGCAGCTCGCACACGGCACGCCGTTGGCACTGCTGGCCGATCCCGGATTCATCTGGGCGGGCCCGCAGGTCGCCGCCGACGCCGCAGGGCGTCTCGCGCTCGCCGGCGGCTTCCCGACGCCGGCGCTGGCCGGATGGATGGAGATCGTCCCGCCGTCGATCGCCGTATGGGCTCCGTTGCTCTGCGCCCCCATCGCCGTGCTCGCGCTCGGAGCAGCGGTCGCGCCGCGCTGGCGTGCGGGGATCACCCTGCTCGTCGTCGCTGCATCCGGGCTCGCGACGGCCTTCCTCGCTGTCGGCGTCACCGTGAGCTTCGCGCAGGGAACTCCGGTCGCGATCTGGCCAGGGGCAGGGCTCAGCCTGGCCTGGATCGGCGTGGTCGGTGCCGCGGTCGTCACCTTGGACACCGCTCTCACCATGCCGCGGCTGCGGGTCTCCGCCGCGGTGGTCGCAGCGGCGGCACTGGCAGCATGCGCGGTGCCCGCGCTCAGTGCGCAGCACACCGACCGTTCGGTCCTGACCAACGGGCCGGATTCGACGCTGCCGGCATACGTGGCAGCACAGGCGGCCGGTGATCGCTCGATCGCCACTCTCGTGCTGACCCCCCAGAACGACGGCGGCCTCGCCGCTGAGGTGACGTGGGGCGCGAGCGAGACCCTCGGTTCGCAGTCGACCTTGACCTCCACCGCCGTCGAGCCACAGGGCGCCGACATCTCGACGCTGGCCGTGGACCTCCTCTCCGCGCGCGACTTCGACGCGCCGGGTGCCCTCGCGGAGACGGGGATCAGCTACGTGCTCGTCGCCCAGGTCCAGGGAGAGGGCGACAAAGCGAGGGCTCTGCGCACCGAGGCCGTCGCAGCGATCGACCAGCGTGCCGGCCTGGTGCACGCGGGGACCACCGACCGTGGAGTGCTCTGGCGGCTGGAGGCCGAACCTGCCGAGCAGCCCTCCCTCACCTCCGCCCAGCAGGGCACGGCACGACTCGTGATCACCCTGCAGCTGCTGGCGGTGTTCGCCGCCCTCCTGCTGTCGATCCCGACGAGGGCATCGCGCCGCGCCGCACGCTCCCGCTCCCGGATCGTCGGTCGTGTGCCGGACGAGCCGATCGTCCTGCCGAGGCACAGGGAGGACGCTGACCTCATCGACGAAGCTCCGGTGGGGACGATCGAGGACCCGCAGGACGAGCCCGCACTGAACGAGGATGCCCTCGCGCCGATCGCCCAGCCGACCAGCGACGAGCCGTCTTCGTCTGGCACAGAAGCGTCGACGGACCGCGGTGAACGACGCCCGACCTCTACCGAGGAGGACCGATGAGCAGTGGCAACCGCGCATTCCGAGTCGCCGCGACCGGTGCCAGGGTCATCACGGGCGTGGCGGTCATCGCCGCGTGCGTGATCGGTGTCGCGACGGCGGTGCACGCCCCGTGGCCTGTCGTCGCGCACGATCCGGCACAGGTCGAGGTCACACCGGTCCCCGGTGACAGCATCCTCGTCTGCAACGGTGACCTCCGTGCACTCGGGCGCGACGCCGCGGCCCCGCTGGACATGCTCCCCGCAGCCTCCCCGTCCCTGACGACAGGAGGTACCGCGGGAGCTCCGGAAGCGGATCGGCTCGCGGTGACGGATCTGCCGGAGGCCGAGGGACCGGAACGGCTCACAGGGCGGGTCGACGGGCGCACGGCACCGCTGATCGCCGGAGCGGAGTCGATCACGATCGCGGCCGACGACCTCGCGGGATACGCCGCCCTGCCGTGTGGTCAGCCGCGATTGGAGTCGTGGCTCGTCGGAGGAAGCATCGACACCGGGACGGAGGACATCGTGACGCTGACGAATGCGGCCGATGTCCCGTCCACGGTCACGCTGTCGGTGTACGGACCCGCGCGGAGCACGCGGACGGTGATCGTCCCCGCGCGCTCGCAGACGGCCCTTCCCCTCACCTCATTCACCACCGGCAACGACGTGCCCGTGGTGAAGGTGAGCGCGGTGGGAGCCCCGGTGCGCGCAGCCCTCCAGTCATCGCTGGTGCGGGTTCTCGATCCCGCGGGCATCGACCTGCAGGACTCGGTCTCCGGGGCGCAGCAGAGGCTCGTGTTCACCGGGGTGGAGGCGTTCCCGGCCAGCGGCGACGACTCCGAGATGACTGTTCTTCGCGTTCTGTCGCCGGGCGTCGGCGCTCGCGTCCAGGTCAAGGTCCACGCCGAGGGGGAGGCGGGTCTGGCCGATGAGTTCACCGTCCCGCTCGAAGCCGATCTCCCGTCCCAGGTGTCCCTGTCCGGTCTCGAGCCGGGTCGGTACACGGTCGAGGTGGAAGCGGACGTGCCGCTCATCGCCGCCGTCCGACAGCAGGACGGATTCGGGCTCGACTCGGACTTCGCCTGGGTGATGCCGGCTCCTGAGGTCGATGTCGATGTGGTGTTCGCCGTGCCGTCCGGTCCGGCGGCCAGACTGCAGCTCGCCAACACATCCGACGCTGACGCCACCGTCACACTCGAACCCGTGGACGGGGGGCAAGCGCAGGAGATCGTCGTCCCGGCAGGCGAGACCGCCGGGGTCGCCGTCGCGGGGCGTACGACCTATCGGATGCAGACGACGGCGCCCGTGCACGCTGCGGTGGCGCTCACGGCTCCCGGCGCCATCGCGGTGATGCCCATCCAGACGAGCGCCGGCGGAGAAAAGCCGATCACGGTCTATCCCTGAGCGGCGCACCGCGTTCGGGCCGACATGCCGGCAACGACTGTCGTGGCGTCAGTCGTGGTGTCAGTGGTCGTGGCCGAGGTCCCACGGCTCGCGGCCGACGTACTCGGCCGCTGCCCGGAAGACCGCGCTCTCGATGGCCATGCGCCGGTGCGCGGCATCGTCGTGCCCAGGGGGCAGGAGCCGTTCGATGGGGAGTCGGAACAGCACGATGCGCCGGTTCTCGCGGTCGAGATACCACCGGGGCACTTCGTCGGTCGCGTCGAACCCCGGGATCGCGCCGATCTCGAACCGGACGTCCTGCAGTTCGGGCCAGGTACCGCGGAGGAACTCGACGGCCGTGCCGACCGTGAGGTCGAACCGGTCGATGCGTCCGTCGAGAGGAGCCAACGGCGGACGCACGACCTCGCTGCGGCCCAGGCGACCATGTCGCCCATGCCGCGCACCGCGCCGAGGAGCGGCGGTGGCGGGGGTGGCGCGTCGACGAGGCATGACGAAAGTCTAGGCGGTGGCGGCTCGCCCGGCGCGGCATCCGTCGCCGCGTCGGAGTGCGCCGTACGCTGGCGGAGATGGACGGACGACTGTGCTCGAAGGTCGGCTGCGCGCGAGAGGCCGTGGCCACCCTCACCTACGACTACGGCGATCAGATGGCGGCCCTCGGCCCGCTCGGCGCTGCGAACGATCCTCAGGCGCATGATCTGTGCTCGCCCCACGCCGACCGGCTCTCGGTGCCCGCCGGGTGGCTCGTCGTCCGTCACGAAGCACTGCGCGCCTGACACCGGTGGATCGACACGCGGTCACAGCCGAGCGCTGAATTCCGAAGTCTGGATACGCTGACCGCAGGCGTGCCAGGGCGGCGCGGCCGGAAAGGCACTCGTGATCGTCTGGCGTCGCTGGATCTTCCCCCTGCTTCTCGTCGTGGTCTTCGGCGCGTGCGCCGCGGCTCTCGTCAAGATCGCGTTCTTCCCCGACCGCGCGGAGAGCGTCGTCAGTCCGGAGGCCGGGATCACGGATCCCGTCGTGGCTGTCGAGCGCGGTTCGGTCGTGAACGCGCTGAGCCTGAGCGGGAACGTGGCGCGCGACGACGACTTCGCCGTCCGGGGTGAGCTCAACGGCACCGTCCTCGCCGTGCACGTGGGGGAGGGGGCGACCGTGACCGCGGGGCAGAAGCTGTACACCGTGCGTCAGGAGGAGCCGCGCAAGGACATCGACGTTCTCGCGCCCGAAGCCGGCGACGTGTCGGAGTTCGCCGTCGTCAAGGGCCAGGCCACCACGGTCGGCACCGAGACGTACAAGCTCACGCCAGCGCGCTACCACCTGCTCGCCACCGTCGACCCCGTGCAGCTGTACCGGCTCGTCAATGCTCCCACCGAGGCCACGGTCACCATCACGGGCGGCCCTGCCCCGTTCGCGTGCACCGGTGTGGGAGTCCAGGTGACGGCGGAGGGCACCGCGAATGTGCGCTGCGCGATCCCGGTCGACCAGACGGTCTTCGCAGGTCTCCCCGCGAAGATCGACCTCGCTCTCGGCCAGGTGGATGACGCGCTGGTGATCCCGGTCACCGCCGTCCAGGGCGGTGCGGGGTCGGGGAAGGTCTGGGTCGACGCCGGTGACGGCTCCGACCCCGAGGAGCGGGCGGTGACTCTCGGCGTCAACGACGGCGTCATGGTCGAGGTGACGGAGGGTCTGGCGGAGGGCGACAGCATCCGTCAGTTCGTGCCCGGCTTCGTCGCGCCGGTCGAGGAGTTCTGCTACGAGGTCTCCCCGGGAGTGGAGCAGTGCGACACCGGGACCAGCTGGTGAGCCTGGTCGCGCTCGACGACGTCTCCAAGAGCGTCCTGCTCGCCGACGACTCGCGCCTGGAGATCCTTCGGGGCGTCACCCTCGAGGTCGGAGCGGGGGACCACGTCTCCATCGTGGGCCGCTCGGGGTCGGGGAAATCGACGCTGCTCAACATCCTGGGGATGTTGGATGCGCCCACCTCCGGCTCCGTCGCGTTCGAAGGTCGGGAGGTGCGCCGGATGCGCTCCGGTCGCCTCGACCGCCTTCGCGGCGACAACGTCGGCTTCGTGTTCCAGCAGTTCAACCTTCTGCCGGGGCGTACGGCGATCGACAACGTGATGATGCCGCTCGGCCACGCGAAGGGGCGGATGTTCTGGAACCGTCGCCAGATCGCGGCCGACATGCTCGAGCGCGTCGGGCTGGGGCATCGCGTCGACCAGATCGCCGACAAGCTCTCCGGCGGTGAGCAGCAGCGTGTCGCCATCGCGCGGGCTCTCGTCCGCAGACCGGTCCTGATCCTCGCGGACGAGCCGACCGGAGCCCTCGATATCGACACCGGGGCATCGGTCATGTCGCTGCTCGACGAAGTGGCGACGGAGACCGACGCGGCACTGGTCACCATCACGCACGATCTCCATGTCGCTGCGCGGGCGCGTCGCCACTACCGACTCGACGCCGGACGCCTGGAGATCGCCGACCTCAGCCGCGCCTTCGAGGCGTCGACCCTCGCCGCCCCCGTGCCCTCCGCCGCACCGGAGGTGGTCGCATGACCGGTTTCCTCGGCGCCCTCTCCGACGCCTGGGCCGAGATCCGTGTGCACAAACTGCGCGTGCTGCTCAGCCTCATCGGGATCGCCGTGTCCGTGGGCGCGCTCACCGCGGTCGTCGCGATCTCCGAGTACCAGCGACAGTTCCAAGCCGAGCAGTCCGACCGGTGGGGCGGACGAGCGGCCACCGTCGTCGTCGCGGTCAACAGCGACGACGGCACGCCCGTCGACGCCGACGAGTTCGATGCCCGCTTCGACCGCGTGTCCGAGCGCTTCGGGTTCAGCCACACGGCGCGCATCTCCCAGGGCGTGATGCTCGACGTCCAGCTCCCCGACGGGATCGTGCAGGTTCCGGCCCGCGTCATGGATCCCGCGTTCTCGCAGATCCATCGCGAGCGCCTCCTGGAAGGGCGGTGGTTCCTCGATTCCGACAGCGAGGCGATGGCCCCGCCCGTCGTCATCACGGAGCCCCTGTGGGACCGGCTGGGGCGTGTGCCGTTGTCGCAGCACCCGACCGTGACGCTCGGCGGCCCGGCCGGCGGGACGTACCAGGTGATCGGCATCACTCCGCGCCAGGGCATGGGCGACGAGGAGATGCGCGTCGATGTGCTGTACGACTCCTACCGTGCCCGCGTGGATGCGCTCCCGACCGATGCGTGGACGCAGTACGAGATCTGGATGGGGACCGGCCAGGTGGATCGGATCGCCCCGGTGCTCGCGATGGACCTGAGGGCGGGGCTGCCCGAGGGCCAGACGGTGTCGGTGAGCAGGTCCGACTGGGCTGCGCAGCCGGGGGCTCTGGATGCGCAGGCGACGTTCGAGATGGTCACCGGTGGTATCGCGGCCCTGATCCTCGCCCTCGGGGCGCTCAGCCTGATCAACATCCAGCTCGTGGCGATGCGTCAACGCGTTCGGGAGATCGGGGTCAGGCGCGCTTTCGGTGCCAGCTCGGGGCGGGTCTTCTTCGCGGTGTTCCTGGAGAGCCTCGTGGCTACCACGGTCGCGGGAGTGATCGGGATCGCGATCGTCGTCGCGGTGCTGCGCTCGGAGTGGATCATCACGTCGATGTTCTACGGGATCCAGGACATCCCGCCGTTCCCGATGCGCGCGGCGCTCATCGGCCTCCTCGCGTCGGTCATCGTCGGTGCGGTGTCCGGGTTCATCCCCGCGCTGGTCGCTCTCCGTGTCAAGGTGATCGACGCGATCCGCTTCTGACGCACGAGTGAAGGTGCGGAGGACGCCGCGGTGACCGGCGCCGTTCAGACGCCGACGCGCCGCCCGGTGAGCCGTTCGGCGCGACGGTCGGAGTTCTCCAGTGCCCGGCGTTCGCGTTCCCGGCGCAGGACGGTGATACCGATCAGCGCCTGCTCCGGCGGAGCCGGAGGCAGCGGCGAGACGAAGGGAGTCGCCTCGGTCAGCAGATCGAGCGCGACACGTGCCCGTGCCGCAGGAATCATGCGGGGGGCGCTCTGCAGGAACTGGGAGATGCGCCGCGCGAGCCGGTCGGGGAGCCGAGCGACGTCGGCGATCTGGGCCCAGCCGCCCAACGACGGAGGAAGCACGGGTACGTGCGACACGAGAGCGGGGGTGCGCACGCGCTGACTGTAGGTGCCGGCGACCAGGTCGCCCAGGCGCTGCGACCGCGCGTTGAACGCGCCGGTGAGCACCGCCACACCGCCGAAGGTCATGTAGATCTCCAGCACGCCGAGGAGGGCGCGGATGAAGGCGTGTCGGAACCCCGCGGCGCCTCCGTCCACGCGCACGATGCGCCCGCCGACCGCGAGCTTGCCGAGGCTGCGTCCCTTCAGGGCGACCTCCATCGTGATCGGCAGCACCACGAAGCTCACCACGAAGGCCGAGACCACGGCGATCCGATCCGTCGTCTCGTCGAGCACGCCGGCGTCGAGCAGCCAGATGCGCAGGAAGATCCACAGGAGGAACACGGCGTATCCGAGGAGCATGTCGATCGCGGCGCCGAGCGCTCGGAGCAGGAAGCCGATGGGCTGCACGTCGATCGCCACGGCCTCGCCGGAGAGCACCTCGTCTGCAGCATCGATCGGGGTGGACATGAGTACAGTAAATCAGGTGGATGCCGATGCGCTGACAGATGCACGCCGCGCCGAATGGGAGCGGCTGGACCAACTCAGTCGCGCCCGTCTCGACGGGGACGGGGTCGACGAGCTCATCGTCCGATACCGCGCCGCCTCCGCCGACCTGGCTGAGCTCAAGACCTCGGTCGGCGATTCGCCGCAGGGTGCCTACCTGTCGACCATCCTGGTCCGTGCACGCCTGCGTCTGACCGGTGCATCGGACAGCATCCTCACGCAGACCGGACGCTTCTTCCGTCTGCAGCTTCCCGCTGCGCTGTATCGCCTGCGTTGGACGACCCTGGTCATCGCGATCTCCTTCATCGCGGTCGCTGTCGGCACCGCGGCCTGGATCGCGAGCGATCCCGCGCTCGTGGCGACTCTGGGCTCGCCGTCCGCACTCGAGCAGTATGCGGACGAGAGCTTCACGGGCTACTACACCGAGAACCCCGCTGCCGTGTTCATGGGCATGGTCTGGACGAACAACGCCTGGATCGCGATGCAGTGCGTGCTCTTCGGCGTCACGGGGATCTGGCCGGTCTACATGCTCGTGCAGAACGCGATGGGTCTCGGGACCACCGGCGCGGTGATGGCCGTCCACGACAAGGCCGACCTGATGGTGCTGTACATTCTTCCGCACGGGATGCTCGAGATGACCTGTATCTTCGTGGCGGCCGCCGCGGGTCTGCACGTGTTCTGGGCCTGGGTGGCGCCGGGGCGACGTACGCGAGGTGAAGCGCTCGCCGAGCAGGGCCGAGCGCTCGCGACCGTGGCGATCGGTCTGGTCTTCGCCCTGTTCCTCGCGGGGCTCGTCGAAGGTTTCGTCACCGGTTGGGCACTGCCGTGGCCGGTCAAGATCGGTATCGGAGGCGCGGCACTCGCCGTGTTCCTGATCTACATGCTCGTCATCGGCGGGCGCGCGCACCGCCAGGGTGAGACGGGAGACCTCGTCGAGTACGAAGCGGGTACGCCGCGTCTGGTGGCGGGCTGACAGACGGTGAGCTGCCACATCTCATCGTGGGCGGGGGTTCAGAGCCGACCAGCCGCTTTCAGCTCCAGATAGCGGTCGGCGATCCGGGGAGGAAGCTCCTCCGGATCGGCGGCGATCGCCTCTCCGCCCGCCCTGCGGATCGCATCGGCGACGTTCTCCGCATCGCGGAGGGTCCTCTCGGCCGCTGCTGCGAGGTACACGTCCTCCCGGGAGTCGCGTCGGCGCGCGAGCGCGGAGATGCCGTCATCGGTCACGGAGCCGACCAGCACGGTGGTCGCGCGTGACGCGTTCGGGAAGGCGCCGAGGAATCCGCGCGCCGACTCGGCGGCATCCTGCGCGGTCAGAGCCACGATGAGCGAGGGGCGTGTGGTGAGCGTGCGGACGGCGGTGAACGCGCCGTGCCAGTCCGTGTCGACCAGCCGAGCGTGCACCGGAGCCATGGCGTCGGTGAGTGCCGGCAGCAGCGCGGCGCCGTCGACGCCCGTCACCCGCGCGCGGACCACCCTGTCGTACATCAGGAGGTGCACATGATCGCCCGCGCGGGAGGCGAGTGCCGCCAGCAGCAGCGCGGCCTCCAGTGAGGCATCCACGCGGGTGCCGTCCCCGACACGTGCGGCAGCCGTGCGTCCCGTGTCGATGATGATGACGACGTGGCGATCCCGCTCCGGCCGCCAGGTCCGCAGCATGGTGGTCCCGGCGCGAGCCGTCGCCCTCCAATCGATCGAACGCACGTCGTCTCCGCGCACGTACTCCCGCAAGGAGTCGAACTCGGTGCCCTGACCGCGCACCTGGATGCTCGTGTTGCCGTCCAGCTCGCGCAGCCGGGCGAGTCGCGACGGAAGATGCTTGCGGGAGGAGAACGCCGGGAGCACTCTGATCGCCCCGCGGACGACGTGCCGGGCCTGTCGACCGGCGATGCCGAGGGGCCCGCGCGAACGCAGCATCACGAACTCGCTCACGAGTTCTCCGCGGCGGCGGGGGAGGAGCGGAATGGCGACCCGGCCGCGTTCGCCAGGAGCGATGTGCAGACGCTGCCGGTCGAGCGGAGCGCCCGCTGTCGGCTGCCATGCGTCGCGGAGCGTCGCGTTCAGTGCCCTGCTGCCGTGGTTGTGCACCGCGACGCTCACCGGGACCGGCTCGCCGAGCCGCGCGCGTGCGGGCAGCCGGCGGCTCACGGTGACGGAGCGAGGACTCGCGGCGAGGGCGACGTCGACGGCGACGAGCAGCAGGCACAGAGCGATCCAGGCACCGAGCACCGCGTACGCCGGATAGCCCGCGAGCCCGGCGATGACGAGCGGGACGATACCGACGGCGATGGCGACGGCGAGGCGACCGGTGATGAACACCTAGATCGGCACCCTGGTCTGCTGCACCACCGAGGTCAGCACCGCATCGGCGGATACGCCTTCCATCTGCGCATCGGGGCGCAGCTGGAGACGATGGCGCCACACCGGGACCAGCATCGTCTGCACATGATCGGGCGTGACCGCCGAAGACGCGTTGAGCCAGGCCCAGGCCTTCGCTGCGGCGAGCAGTCCGGTGGAGGCGCGGGGGCTGGCACCGAGCTCGACCGAGGGCGACTGGCGGGTCGCTCGGGCGAGATCGACGACGTAGCCGAGGACGTCGTCGGTCACCTCGACCGCGGCAGCAGCGTGCTGCGCCGCTCGGATCTCCTCGGCGGTGACCACCGCCTCCACTCCGGTGAGCTCTCTGGGGGAGAAGCCCGAGGCGTGCCGACGCAGCACCGAGACCTCCGCGTCGCGCTCCGGCATCCCGACGACGAGCTTCATCAGGAAGCGATCCAGCTGTGCTTCCGGCAGCGAGTAGGTGCCCTCGTGCTCGATCGGGTTCTGGGTCGCTGCGACGAGGAACGGGTCGGGGAGGGGGCGACTGACCCCGTCCGCCGACACCTGGCGCTCCTCCATGGCTTCGAGGAGTGCAGCCTGGGTCTTCGGCGGCGTGCGGTTGATCTCGTCCGCCAGCAGGATGTTGGTGAACACGGGACCGGCTCGGAAGTCGAACTCGCCGGTACGTGCGTCGTAGACGAGGGAGCCGGTCACGTCGCCGGGCATCAGGTCCGGAGTGAACTGCACGCGCTTGGTGTCGAGGCCGAGTGCCCGCGCGAAGGAGCGCACGACCAGCGTCTTCGCGACACCGGGCACACCCTCGAGCAGCACATGTCCTCGAGCGAGCAAGGAGACGAGCAAACCGGTGACGGTGCCGGCCTGGCCGACCACGGCCTTGTCGACTTCCGTGCGCACCCGGTGCATGGCCTGACGTAGCGTGGCGTCATCGGTGGGATGGTTCTCAGCGGTCACGTGTTTCCCTCTGCTTCTCGGGGATGGGCGGTCGTGTCGGTGCGGGCGGTCTCGTCTACCGCCGTCTCGAGCTGGTCGAGGCGTCTGGCGAGTTCGATCAGGGCGGCGTCGTCCTCGGGCGGGGGCCCGGCCAGCAGTGCCTGGAGCGTGCCGCGCGGGACCCGCAGCCGATCCGATGCCGCGTCGGCGACCTCATCCGCGTCGGCGTGGACGGCGAGTCCGAGCCGACGGGCGAGACGTCGCCGAGTGCCGTCGCGGAGCGCCTGCGCGGCGTGTGCGGAGTCCGCGGCTCTGGCCGTGAGACGTGCGCGTCCCTGCATCGTCTCCGAGGCTCGCACGGTGACCGGCAGCGTCTCGGCGACGAGGGGACCGAACCGCTGGCCGCGCCAGATCGCCGTCGCGACCCCCACCGCGATCAGCAGCAGGATGGTGGGCGTCACCCACGGGGGCGTGAGGCTGCCCAGCGTGTCGACCGGCTCGGCTTCGATGTCGGAGTCCGCGAAGCTGGGGACATACCAGACGACGCGGTCGGTCTGACCGAGCAGGGCGAGTCCGAGGGCCGCATTCCCGTTCTCGGCGAGGTAGGCGTTGCCGAAGAGCCTCGATCCCTCCACCACGGTGCGCTGAGGACTGGTGCGACGATCGACGAGGACGGCTGCGCCCTCGGAATCCCCGAAGCAGGCCTGCACGCCGTCTGCGGCGGCGAAGAGACGGTCGGCGCGGATCGTGCCGACCTTCGCGAACTCCGCGACATCGCACTCCGCGCTCACGGCCGACGATGTGCCCGGCGCGTTGTCGCCGATGCGGAGCTCGTTCAGCAGATGGGTGCTCGTGGACAGGAACACCACGCGCTCCGCGGGTTCGGTGAGCGTCGCGAGTGCTTCGTCGGTGAGCGTGTAGGGGTTGGCCATGACCAGTGTGGTGTCGGCGTCGATCGCCGCGCGGGCCTCGACCCGTGACCGATGGACGTCGACCTCGACGCCCTGATCGCGCAGGATGTTCGCGAGCGCGAGCGCGCCGGCATCGTCGCGGGCCTCGGGGTCGAGGGCGCCGCGCGCACCGGGTGCCGTCGCGGCTACGCGAAGACCCACCACCGTGACGATCAGCACGAGCGCCGCGACGATGGCCCAGCCGATGATGGACTTCGCGCGACTCGGGCGGCGTTCGGCGGTGGAGAGCGGTTCGGCGTCGGAGGCGGCGGGGAGCAGGGGCGTGCGCTCGCTGTCTGTGATGCTCACGCCGGCACCACTTCCAGGCGGCGTCCGCGGATCCGATCGTCGGTGTCGACGAGATCCCGATACGCCTCCGCCGTCGCGTGATGTCCGAGATAGCGGACATCGTCGAAGGTGAGGGCGGCGCGTCGCATCGCCTCGGCCTCATCCGAGAACACCGTGCTGGCCTCGCGGGCGATCCCCTGCGCGGTCGCGCCGGGTGCCGGATCGATCAGATCGCGTTCCCGCAGGCTGCGGGCGATGGCGCGATAGCGCAGGACGGTCGCGGAGTCCCAGTCGCCTTCGCGTGCGGCGCGCTCGGCATCCGATCTCAGCTGTGCTGCGGTGCGGTCGTCCGCCGCACCGAGGAGGTCTCCGTGCGCCCGCCTGATCGACCTCGAACTGCGCGGCCGTCCCCAGATGATGAGGGCGGCGATCAGAGCAGCCGCGATGATGACGCTGACGATGATGAGAGCGGACGGACCGACGTTCGCGCCGTTGTCCGAGCTGAACAGATCGGCGAGGAAGCGGCCGATGTCGCGGGCCACCAGATCGAACCAGGTGGGCTTCGCGTCCGCGTAGCGCGGGTTGGAGAGCTCTTCCTCCGCCCAGCGTCGAGCCTCGTCGCCATCGGGCACGAAGAGATCGTCGAAGCGTCGGATCATGCGGCGCCGTCGGAGCCGGGTGCTGTCCAGCCGCTGTCGGCCGGAGCGTCTCCGGGGGCGGGCACCGCGGGTGGCGGCGGCGGCGGGAATGCTCCTGCCGCCGGCTGCATCGGCTGCATCGGCTGCATCGGCTGCGTCGGGTGTGCCGGCTGCGTCGGGTATCCCTGCGCCGGGTACGGAGGCGTCGGAGAGGGCGTCGCCGGAGACGGAGGGTATGCGTATCCCTGGGACATCATCACGTGTTCCGGAACCTGGCGGGGCGGAGGAGCCGATGTCACCGCGCGTGAGGGATCGACGCGGAACGGATCCTCCTGCTGCTCATCGGTCCATCCGAGGTCGCGGCGCTCCACATAGGCGATCAACGTCTGATCCAGGCCCTCGTAGCGCATCCGGCAGTCCAGGTAGACGAGCGCGGCTCCGGTGCTCTGCACCACGAGCGTGATCGCCTGGATGACCAGGAGCAGGATCTGGGGAGCGATCAGGGTCACGACGAATGCCACGACAGCGCTCGGATCCGCTGCGCCGGTGGGGGCGACGACGGAGCCGAGGAGCGATCCCAGCAACGTCGCCGGCACGCTCACCACCTGTGCCGCGATGCCCATGATCGCGCTGATCAGGAATGTCACGCCGAACGCGACCCAGAACCGCCCGCGGGTGAGCCGCCAGGAGCGGACGAAGGCGTCACGGAAACGGGCACGCTCCAGGACCAGGATCGACGGCACGAGCAGCAGCTTCGTGGTGAGCCACACCGCGAGGGGGATGCAGGCGAGCACGATCAGGATCACCACGAGCACGACGACGCCGACCATCTCCATGCTCCCCCCGAGGCCTCCGGCGACGAAGCCCGCGATGATGACGGCGGCGATGATGAAGAGACCGAACACGGCGGCGACCGAGAGAGAGGCGAAACCGGCGAGTCTCCAGAAGGCGGGCGCCATCCGCCGCCACAGCATCCGCAGCGTGGCCTTCACACCGATCGCGGCGTACCCGATCTCCGCGGCGACGACCCCCTGCATCATGGCCGTGAAGGCGATCGAGGCGACACCGACGGCCAGTCCGGCGATGACGTTCACCGCGATGGTGCCCGCCATCACCGCCTCGAAGTCCGGAGAAGAGGGGGAGACGGTCTCCAGGCGGCTGAACGTGGTGAAGAGGACCACGCCCATCACCACAGCGGTGACGACGACCACGATGAGCTGGACGACGACGGCGAACCCGAAGAGCACCTTGGGGTTGTGTCGCAGTGCCGCGAAGGCCTTCCCCAGCAGCATCCCGAACGACAGCGGGTGAAGAGGGATGATGCCCTTCTTCGGGGCAGGCGTCCACGTCTGTCCGGTCACAGGCACTCCCTCTCCATCGTGCGCCTCCATCGTGTCATATCCCCTGCACGGAGCGCAGACCTGGGATCGCTGGGACTCGGTGCCATAAGGTAACTCTTATGACCTCACGTATTCTCGTGGTCGACGACGACACAGCGCTCGCCGAGATGATCGGGATCGTGCTTCGGACCGAAGGCTTCGAGCCGGTTTTCTGCGCCGACGGCGCGCGCGCCGTCGATGAGTGGCGAGCCCAGCGGCCCGATCTCGTGCTGCTCGATCTGATGCTTCCCGGCATGGACGGGATCGAGATCTGCACGCGCATCCGTGCGGAGTCCGGCGTGCCGATCATCATGCTCACCGCTCGCAGCGACACGGCCGACGTCGTCCGAGGACTGGAGGTCGGTGCGGACGACTACATGGTCAAGCCGTTCAACCCGAAGGAACTCGTCGCGCGCATCCGCACCCGTCTCCGTCCGACGCCGCAGACCACCAGCGAGCAGCTTCGCGTCGGTGATCTCACCGTCGACGTCGATGCGCACGAGGTCCGTCGCGGCTCCGAGCCGATCGCGCTCACACCGCTGGAGTTCCAGCTTCTCGTCGCGCTCGCTTCCAAGCCGCAGCAGGTGTTCTCCCGGGAGATGCTCCTGGAGCAGGTGTGGGGGTACCACTACAAGGCCGACACCCGGCTGGTGAACGTCCATGTCCAGCGCCTGCGCGCCAAGGTCGAGCTCGACCCCGACAACCCGAAGATCGTCATGACGGTGCGTGGAGTGGGCTATCGCGCCGGGAGCGTCGGCTAGGCGCACGATGGCCGCGACGACAGCGACCACCACGACGGTCGCTGTCCTGCGCGACTGGCGCGGTTGGCCGACGATGCTCGGGGTCCTGTGGCGCCGCTCGCTGCGTTTCCGTACGCTCTCGATCACACTGCTGGCGACCTCGCTCGCGATCTTCATCACGTGCGTCACGATGGCGCTGGTGATCCAGAACGATCTCTTCATCTCGCGCAAGGACGTCGCGCTCGAGGATTCCCGCCGCGCGGTCGACCAGGCCCAGGGGATCCTGGATGTGGCGGAGGTGGGCGACGACTCCGCGGCTCTCACCGAACTGTGGAACAGTGTGCAGTCGAATCTCACCCGCACGTCGAGCACGGATCAGCTCGCCGGTTTCAAGGTCGACGATGCCAAGGGCGTGCGGCTGAACGGGTTCGAGGCCGGACTGAGCCGGAGTCTGCTGAGCCCCGAGCTCCAGGCGCGTGTCATCGAGTTCGACGACCGTCAGGCCTGGCAGTCGGTGGCTCTGCCGGCCGCCGACGGTGGCGAAGTGCCGGGCATCATCGTCGGGCAGCAGCTGCAGGTCCCGGAGGCAGGGGCTTTCGCGATCTACTTCGCCTACGACCTCGGCGATGCCGACCAGACCCTCGTCTTCGTGCAGCGGACGCTGTGGATCGCGGGAATCGGCTTGGTGGCGATCGTCGCCGCCATCTCCTGGATCGTCCTCCGTGCCGTGTCGACCCCGATCGTGCAGGCGGCCGAGACGAGTGCGCGGTTGGCGGCAGGTGATCTCGGTGTGCGTCTCGAGGTACACGGGGAGGACGAGCTCGCCACGCTCGGGCGCTCGTTCAACGCGATGGCCGACAGCATCGAATCCCAGATCAAGGAGCTCGGCGAACTCTCGATGGTGCAGCAGCGATTCGTGTCCGATGTCTCTCATGAGCTGCGCACGCCGCTGACCACGATCCGTCTCGCCGCCGACATGCTCAATGATCAGCGCGAGGAGTTCGACCCCACCACCGCCCGCACGGCCGAACTGCTGCACGCCCAGGTGCAGCGCTTCGAGACGCTGCTGTCCGACCTTCTCGAGATCAGTCGGTACGACGCGGGATCGGTGCAGCTGGAACTGGAGGCGACGAGCCTCACCCACCTCGCCGAGGACATCATCGAGCAGATGCGTCCTCTCGCCGAGGGGCACGGCACCGAGCTGAGGCTCGTGGCGCCTGGGGGATATTCCCCGGTGGACATGGACCCGCGGCGCGTGCGGCGTGTCCTGCGCAACCTGATCGGAAACGCGATCGAGCACGGAGAAGGTCGTCCGGTGGTCGTCACCATCGACAGCAATCAGCACGCGGTGGCCGCCGGAGTGCGGGATTTCGGGCTCGGGATGGATCCGGCGGATGCGGAGCGGGTGTTCGACCGGTTCTGGCGTGCCGACCCCTCACGCCAGCGGACGATCGGAGGCACGGGGCTGGGGCTCTCCATCGCCCTGGGAGATGCGACGCTGCACGGCGGCACGCTCGATGTGTGGTCGGAGCTGGGCGTCGGCACCAACTTCGTCCTGACGATTCCTCGACACGAGGGGGTCCTGGACGGTCCGAGCCCCATCCCCGTGGAGCCGCAGGAGCCGTTCGCGGAGATCGGGGACGCGACCCAGCCGATCTCGCTGACCGATGCGCCGGCCGGCATGTTCGATGAGGAGGATCGGCCGTGACCGAGCACCGAGGTAAGCGAAGGCTGCGGGGACTCGCGCTGGTGCTCGTCGCCCTGCTGCTTCCCGCCTGCGCCGGGTTGCCGACCAGCGGCGACGTCGCCGTCGGCCTCAAGCTCGGCGAATCCCCACAGGACATCGACATCCTTCCCGTGGCCTCCGGGCCGATCACGGGCGCAGGGCCGGAGGAGATCGTCGACGGCTTCCTCGAAGCCGGCATCACGACCACCGACAACTGGGACACCGCGCGCGACTTCCTCGCGCCATCGCTGCAGCGGAGCTGGAGCCCCTCCGCCGGCGTGTCGATCGACATCGGCCCCGACACCAGGACCGTCACGTCCTCGGTCCCGGATGACGAGGTCGAGGACGCGGACACGGCGGAGGTCCAGGTGACCCTGGACCTCGTCGCGAGTGTCGACGACTCCGGCGGATACGCCGAGGCCGTCGGCTCGTCCGCGGTGGCGTTCACCGTGCAGCGCATGGAGAACGGCGAATGGCGCATCACGCAGGCGCCCGACGGCGTCGTGATCGACGAGACGCGATTCACGAAGGTCTTCGAGGGGTATCCGCTGCAGTACTTCGACCTCGGCTGGTCGCGCCTGGTGCCCGACATGCGCTGGTTCCCGCGGCGGCAGAGCCCCGCGACGACGGTGACACGGGCGCTCATCGGCGGTGCCCCCAGCGAATGGCTCGACCCGGCAGTGCAGAACGCCTTCCCCGCCGACGTGCAGCTGGCGCAGGATGCGGTGCCGATCGTCGGACAGGTGGCTGACGTCGCGCTCACGCGCCCGGCCAGCGGACTGGATGCCACGACGCTGTCGCGCATGCGCACGCAGCTCCAGGCTACCCTCAGGGCCTCCGGCGTCGCCGTCACGCAGGTGCGATTCACGGTGGACGGGAGAGACCTGGACGCGGGGCAGGCCGAGGTCAAGGAGCCCTCCACCGAGATCGGCACACTCGTGCTGCAGAACGGCGCGTTCGGGCGCATCGTCGGGGACGAGATCTCGCCGCTCGACGGGATCAGCGCGGAGATCACATCGATCCCGCAGCCGATCGTCTCGATCGATGTGGCCGCCGACGACACCCACGCCGCCACGAGACTCGCCGACCAGCACGTCTACCTCGTCGGCGCGGGGAGCCTCGACGAGCTCGACGCCCGCCCCGGGCTCATCAATCCCTCGCTCGATCCCTACGGCTACACCTGGTCGGTGCCCACGGGTTCCCCCGCGTCCCTGCAGGCGTCGGGAAGCGACGCCGTAGCCCATCCGATCGCGAAGGCGTGGCCGAGCGCGTCGGGGATCTCGCATCTGAGGGTCTCGGCGGATGGCGCGAGGGTGGCAGCCGTCGTGACTGTCGGCAAGCAGATGTGGGTCGTCGTCGCGGCGGTCGTCCGGGACTCGGCCGGTGTTCCGATCGAACTCGGAGAGGTCAAGCAGCTGACGCAGCTCGCCGACCCGGCGACAGGCCTGGTGTGGCTCGGACTCGACCGGGTGGGGGTGCTCGCCGATCCGAGCAGCCCGCGACTGATCACCCAGATGGTCGGGGGGCCGGGGGCGACGGAGGCCGCACCGAACAATGCCGTCTCGATCGCCGGGGCGCGCACGGCGTCCGGTGTGCGCATCCTCGGGGCGAACGGTGAGCTGTTCGCCCACGCGGGGTCGGCATGGCGGGAAGTCGCCTCCGGCGTCGCGGTGCTCGCCACGCGCGTCGGGGAGTGACTCTCCCTGCACGCGAGAGCGATGTGCTGCTCTTCGCCCGCACATCCTGAGATCCTGGGAGGGGCAGACTGCCAGACCGCAGAATCGTCGGATGTGGACGAAGACTCACCTCCTGGATCTGGGCACCGAGATCGCAGCCTTCCTCCTCGCCGCGACCTGCGCGGGGTGCGACGAGCCCGGCACCCTGTTGTGCGGCCGATGCCGGCAGGCGCTGCAACCGGACCCGCAGCGGCTCGCGACGCCGCAGGGGCTTCCCGTGACGGCCGCGCTCTCCTTCGAAGGGGTGGCGGCGCTGTGCATCCGTCGTCTGAAGGGGAAGGGCGAGACGCTCCTGGCGCGCCCACTCGGCGCGGCGCTGGCGTCCGTGCTCAACTCGACGGAGAGTGCGAGCAGGTGGATCGTGCCGGTGCCGACGTCGCGAAGCGCCTTCCGGCGCCGGGGATACCGTGTCCCCGACCTCCTGATCCGGAGGGCGAACGCCGAACCGCAGAGGCTCCTCAGCGTCGTGGGCGGCACCTCGGACCAGCGCGGGCTGGGCGCGCGGGCGCGTGCGACGAACGTGAGCGGCGCGATGCGCGTGCGTCGGGCAGGCGAAGGCACCGAGGTCGTGATCGTGGACGACGTCGTCACGACAGGGGCGACCTTCGACGAGGCGACACGGGCGCTGACCGCGGCGGGCTTCCACGTCTCGGCAGCGGTCGCGCTGGCCGCCACGCCGCGCCGTGACGGATTCGGATGAACCTCATCGGGAACGCATCGGCGACACAGGGGGAAGACCCCGTGACATCCGCCGACGGGCGGACTACGGTGGGGGGACACAAGGCGACCACGGTCCGCCCTTGGCCGGGAGGACCGGGACAAGGAGGCAGCAATGGAAACAAGCATCGTTGGCGTCGGAGTGGGTATCACCGATCGCTTCCGAACCGTTGTCGAAGAGAAGATCGCCAAGATCCAGATGCTCGCGTCCCGTGCGCAGCGACTGGATGTGAAGGTCACCCACCGTGTGTATCGCAACGGTCGCATCCCCGACGAGACCGTCGAGCTCACGCTGATCGGAAAGGGCCCCGTCGTCCGCGCAGAGGCGACGGACGGCGACAAGTTCGTGGCGCTCGACCTCGCCGTGGACAAGATGTCCGAGCAGCTGCGTCGCGCGAAGGAGAAGCGGGTCGACGGACGACAGCACCCGCGCGGCGCCCACTTTGAGAAGGGGAGCGGGGTGCTGGAGGGCATCGACGTCCAGCCGGCATCCGCTGACGTCCTCCGTGCGGTCGCGACCGGCAGCGTGCCGGTGCAGCAGGCGGAGGAGGACGAGTACTCGCCCGTCGTCATCCGCACGAAGAGCTTCGATGCCGAGTGGATGACCGTCGAGGAAGCCGTCGACAGGATGGAACTGGTCGGACACGACTTCTTCCTGTTCGTCGATGTCCGCACCGACCACCCGAGTGTCGTCTATCGACGCAAGGGCTGGGACTACGGAGTGATCGCGTTGAGCACCCAGGCTCCGCCGTCCGAGGCGCTCGCTTCCTGATCCGGAATCGCAGAATCGCAGAACGGCCCGGTCCCGCAGGGGACCGGGCCGTTCTGGTGTGCGAAAGCCGAGAAGGGCGCGTCAGTCGAAGATGCCGTCGAGCAGGCTGCCGATCACGAGCCCGCCGAGGATGCCGGAGGCGAGGTCTCCGCCTCCGCCTCCTCGTCGTCCGCCGCCGCCCCAGCCGCCACCGCCGCCCCAGTCCTGATCCTGCGGACGGGAGGAGTCGATGTCGCGCTGCGCGAGCTGCAGTGCTTCGGAAGCCAGATGAGCCACGCGGCGCGCCTGGACGAGCGCGGCTTCGCGGGTGTCCTCTGCGGGCAGCAGGTCCGAGAGGTCGACCCGCAGCCGCTCCGCCTCCGCGAGTCGGGTTCGGGCATCCGCGCCGATCCACCCCCGATGGCCGGAGATGAGGCCTCGCGCGACGCCCAGCTGGCGGTCGGCGTCGTCGATGGCATGCTGCACCTGAGCGAGGCTCGGCAGCGGGTTCTCCGCCCTGTGACGGGCCTTGGCGATCGCCTCGTCGAGCGCGGAGTTGGCGTCACGCAGCTGGGACAGCTCGGCGAAGGGGTCGTTCGGCTGCCCAGAGGGTGTGAGCGCGGCCAACGCTCTCTGGAGGGCGGTGACGGCGTCGGCGACGGCCGGGACGTTCGGTGCTGTTCGCGCCGCGATGAGATCGCCGCGCGAGTCGGCGACGACCTCGGCGAGGGTGGATTCCGCGCGAAGTGCCTCGATCTCGAAGTCCTCCACGGCGTCGAGCAGGGCGGAGGCACGGCGGGTGGCCTCGGTCGCCGTCTCGAGCGCCACGTTGGCTTCCTCGTTCTGCTTCGCGGCCCGACGGCGCTCCGACACGTCGGCGCTGTGGGTCGCGAAGCTGATGAGCTGCTCCGCTTCGGCGGCACTCGCGGTGATCTGATGCATGGCGGAGTCCGCATACCGCGACGAGAGGCGGGAGATGGCTTCGCTGGTCTGCGGGATGCGAGCACTCAGCGCCGCCGCGTCTGCCCGCACCTGGGCGATGATCTCGGGTGCGCGGCGTACCTTGGCGACCGACTCGGCGAGCACGGAGGTCTTCTCGTCGAGAAGGTCCTGCGCCCAGTCGCAGAGCTGGAGGATGCGCGCGTTGCGTGTGCGCAGCTCTTCGTCGGTGTCGGGGATCTCGTCGTGGTTCAGCTGGTGGAGCTGGAACGCTTCCCGCAGATGGGTGCGTACAGCCGCGAGCGCCCTGCGCAGATCGGCTGTGAGCGACTCGCCGAGTTCGGCCTCCGCGAAGGCGAGCTCATCGGAGGTCGTGCGGATCCGCTCGTCTGCGCTGACCAGGGCCTGCTCAGCACGGCGCGCGAGATCGGCGTCCTGAGCGGCGAGTTCTTCCTGTTCGCGTTTGCGTCTGCCCCAAAATCCAGCCATGACCCGATCCTAGTTTCCCGGGGGCCAGCGGTGGCTGAGCATCCGCTCGGGGCGAACGCGGAACCGGTCCGCGTGAGCGAGCCGGGCGACATCGGGCCGGGTCAGGACGCCGCGATCGCGTCGGCCGTCGCCGTCTCGGCCTTCGTCGGGCGTCCCCGCTTCGGGCGATCGGCGGTGAGCTCGAGTGTCATCGCGTGGCGAGGGTGGGCACCCAGACGCTGTGCGGCATGGTCCAGCCATCGGATCTCGGCCTCGGCGGCGAAGATCATCGAGTCGGCGACGAGCGACCACGCGAGTCCCTCAGGGGCGTCGACGTCCCGATGTGCGCGTCGCTGCCTCTGCAGCGCCTCCAGCTGTCGGAGCGATGCGGATCGCTGGGACTGGATCGCGGCTGCGGGGTCGACGCCGGGCAACGTGGCGGCGACCGCGACCTTGATGGCGAGTTCGTCTCTGGTGCCCTGGGGGCGCATGACGGGGGAGGAGAGCCAGCGGTCGACCTCCGTCCGTCCGGCGTCGGTGATCTGCCAGTACACATGGCCCCGGTCGTCTGCCTCTCCGCGCGAGACCAGGCCGTCGCGTTCGAGACGTTCGAGCGTGTTGTAGATCTGCCCGACGTTCAGCGGCCAGATGGAACCGGTCCGGCGGTCGAACTCATGGCGGAGCTGATAGCCGTAGCACGGCCCCTGCGCGAGGATCGCGAGCAGACTCTGGCGTACTGACATCGTTCGTCTCCTGTGGCCGTCCGGGAATGCGATACCGAGTATATGGTCGGCTCGCGAACGTCCGATTCGACGCGCGGGACGGCTATGCAGGCGACGTGCAGGTCACAGCCCGGTAACATGGCGAAGTATGCCTGGCGTCGGGTTCACCGACGACCGGCGGTTCACCCACCGACAGGGAGATGACATCCGTGGCCAATCCTCTTGAGAAGCTCCTGCGTGCGGGCGAAGGGCGGGTCATCCGCCGCCTGAATCAGGTCGTCAAGGCAGTGGGTGCACTGGAAGAGGACATCTCCAAGCTCACCGACGACGAGCTGCGCAACGAGACCACCGAGCTGCGCGCGCGCTTCGAGAAGGGCGAGACGCTCGACCAGTTGATGCCGGAGGCCTTCGCCGCCGTGCGCGAGGCCGCCAAGCGCACCCTCGGCATGCGCGCATACGACGTGCAGATCATGGGTGGGGCCGCCCTTCATCTCGGGAACATCGCCGAGATGAAGACCGGTGAGGGCAAGACCCTCGTCGCGACGCTGCCCGCGTACCTGAATGCGATCGCCGGCAAGGGCGTTCACGTCATCACGGTCAACGACTTCCTCGCCAGCTACCAGGCCGAGCTCATGGGGCGCGTGTTCCGCGCGCTCGGCATGACCACCGGCATCATCGTGTCCGGTCAGACTCCGGCAGTGCGCCGCGAGCAGTATGCCGCCGACATCACCTACGGCACGAACAACGAGTTCGGCTTCGACTACCTGCGCGACAACATGGCCTGGCGCAAGGAGGATCTCGTCCAGCGCGAGCACTTCTTCGCGATCGTCGACGAGGTCGACTCGATCCTCATCGACGAGGCGCGCACCCCGCTCATCATCTCCGGCCCGTCATCGGGCGAGGCGAACCGGTGGTTCGCCGAGTTCGCGAAGATCGCCCGCACCCTCGAGGTCGGCGAGGACTACGAGGTCGACGAGAAGAAGCGCACGGTCGGCGTCCTCGAGCCCGGCATCGAGAAGGTCGAGGACTACCTCGGCATCGACAACCTCTACGAGTCCGCGAACACGCCGTTGATCTCGTTCCTGAACAACTCGATCAAGGCGCTGGCGCTCTTCAAGAAGGACACCGACTACGTCGTCATGAACGACGAGGTCATGATCGTCGACGAGCACACCGGCCGCATCCTGGTCGGTCGCCGCTACAACGAGGGCATCCACCAGGCGATCGAGGCGAAGGAGGGGGTGCCGGTCAAGGCCGAGAACCAGACACTCGCGACCGTCACACTGCAGAACTACTTCCGTCTCTACGACAAGCTCGCCGGCATGACCGGTACGGCCGAGACAGAGGCCGCCGAGTTCATGTCGACTTACAAGCTCGGCGTCATCCCGATCCCGACGAACAAACCGATGATCCGCAAGGATCAGTCCGACCTCGTCTACAAGAACGAGACAGCGAAGTTCGCGCAGGTGGTGGAGGACATCGCCGAACGGCACGCCGAAGGCCAGCCGGTGCTGGTCGGAACGGTGAGCGTCGAGAAGAGCGAGTACCTTTCGCGTCTGCTCGCCAAGAAGGGCATCAAGCACGAGGTCCTCAACGCGAAGAACCACGCGCGCGAGGCCGAGATCGTCGCGCGCGCCGGTCGCCTCGGTGCCGTCACGGTCGCCACGAACATGGCAGGACGAGGAACCGACATCATGCTCGGTGGAAACGCCGAGTTCCTCGCGGTCCAGGAGCTCAAGGGCAAGGGGCTCGACCCCGTGGAGACGCCCGAGGAGTACGAGGTCGCCTGGGACGAGACGTACGAAGCGATGAAGGCCGTCGTCGCCGAGGAGGCCGAGAAGGTCATCGAGGCCGGTGGCCTCTACGTGCTCGGCACGGAGCGCCACGAGTCCCGCCGTATCGACAACCAGCTCCGCGGTCGCTCCGGACGTCAGGGCGACCCGGGCGAGAGCCGCTTCTACCTGAGCCTCACCGACGACCTGATGCGTCTGTTCCAGTCGGGCGCTGCCGAGGCGATCCTCGCCAGGACCAACTTCCCCGACGACGTGCCGATCGAGTCCGGTCTCGTGTCGCGCGCGATCCGCAGCGCTCAGTCGCAGGTCGAGTCCCGCAACGCGGAGATGCGCAAGAACGTCCTCAAGTACGACGACGTCCTGAACCGTCAGCGCGAGGCCATCTACGCCGACCGCCGTCAGATCCTCCAGGGCGACGACATCGCCGACCGGGTGCAGCACTTCATCGAGGACGCCATCAGCGGTGTCGTCCGCGACCACACCGGCGAGGGCCACAACGAGAGCTGGGACTTCGACGCGCTCTGGACCGAGCTCAAGACCCTCTACCCCGTGGGGGTGACGATCGATGAGGTCGTCGCCGAGGCTGCCGACCGCAAGGGCGGTATCGACGCCGACGGCCTGACCCGCGAGCTGCTCTCCGATGCCAAGATCGCGTACGAAGCGCGTGAAGAGGCCCTCGGTGAAGCGGCGACGCGTGAGCTGGAGCGTCGCGTCGTGTTGCAGGTGCTCGATCGCCGCTGGCGCGACCACCTCTACGAGATGGACTACCTCAAGGACGGCATCGGTCTGCGGGCCATGGCCCAGCGCGATCCGCTCATCGAGTACCAGCGCGAGGGCTACGCCATGTTCCAGTCGATGATGGGACAGATCAAGGAGGAGTCGGTCGGCTACCTCTACAACCTCGAAGTCGAGGTGCGTCGTGCCGGCGACTCCCAGACGGCGGAGGTCGAAGCCAAGGGGCTCGCCACCGATGGGGGAGAGCAGCGTCTCGAGTACTCGGCGGCCAACGATGCGGGCGAGGTCGAGGTCCGCAACGACCGCGGCCAGGTCCAGCAGGCGGCGACGGATCGCGTACGCCAGGCCGCTGCCCGCGCTCAGGCTCCGCAGAGCGAGCCGGAGGAGGCGCCGAGAGGAGCCTTCGGCCAGCGCACCGATGCAGCGGCTCCGGCCGCAGGCAACCGCGAGCAGCGTCGGGCCCAGGGCAAGAAGAAGAAGTAGGGCGTGCGCAGAGGAGGGCCAGTCCGCGTGGATTGGCCCTCCTTTCGTCGCTGTAGGCTTGGCCGATGACCCCAACGCGCAACTTCGACCAGTCGTCGAAGCTCAAGAACGTCCTGTACGAGATTCGCGGAAACGCCCTCGTCGAGGCGGCGCGGCTGGAGGCGGAGGGCCACAAGATCCTCAAGCTCAACACCGGCAACCCGGCGATCTTCGGCTTCGACGCCCCGCACCAGATCGTGCGCGACATGCTGGCGGCGCTGCCGACCGCACACGGATACAGCGACAGCAAGGGCATCATCTCGGCCCGACGTGCCGTGGTGAGCCGATACGAGGAGATCGAGGGCTTCCCCCGGTTCGACCCCGATGACGTGTACCTCGGAAACGGTGTGTCCGAGCTCATCACCATGACGATGCAGGCGTTGCTGGACGAAGGCGACGAGGTCCTCATCCCGGCGCCGGACTACCCCCTCTGGACGGCGATGACCAGTCTCGCTGGCGGCACACCGGTGCATTACCTCTGCGACGAGGAAGATGAGTGGCAGCCCGACCTCGAAGACATCCGCTCGAAGATCACACCGCGGACCAAGGCTCTCGTCATCATCAACCCGAACAACCCCACCGGCGTCGTGTATTCGCGCCAGATCCTGGAGGGGCTGGTGCAGATCGCCAGGGAGCACGAGCTGCTGCTGCTCTCCGACGAGATCTACGACCGGATCCTGTTCGACGGAGCGGTGCACATCCCCACGGCCACGCTCGCTCCCGACCTGCTGTGCCTGACCTTCAACGGCCTCTCCAAGACCTATCGGGTCGCGGGATACCGGTCGGGCTGGATGGTCATCACAGGGCCGCAGGATCACGCGAAGGGCTTCCTGGAGGGCATCACGCTGCTCGCGTCCACGCGACTCTGCCCCAATGTGCCGGCGCAGCACGCCGTGCAGGCGGCGCTCTCCGGAGTGCAGTCGATCGAGGCGCTCATCGCGCCGACGGGGCGTCTTCATGAACAGCGGGACATCGCGTGGGAGGGGCTCGAGTCGATCCCCGGAGTGTCGTGCGTCAAGCCCCAGGGTGCGCTGTACGCGTTCCCTCGACTCGACCCGAACGTGCACGAGATCAGGGACGACGCCCGTCTGGTGTACGACCTGCTGGTCTCGGAGCACATCCTGCTGGTCCAGGGCACCGGATTCAACTGGGCGACCCCCGACCACCTCCGACTGGTCACGCTCCCCGAACCCCGAGTGCTGAGCGAAGCCGTCGAACGATTGGGGAACTTCCTCTCGAGCTACCGGCAGTAGCCGTCGCCGGCGGGGAGAGGGATGCCGCCAGTCTCCGCACGGCGGCGGCGAACGGCGAGCGGGGCGCGACATCGGTCATCGGCCGGGCGTGCAGCAGAGCCGCATCCGCCGCTCGCAGGTCGAAGGGGAGGAAGAAGATGTCGGTGATGCCGGCGAACCTCTCCAGGGTGCGTCGCACCTGCCCGCGCGCATCGATCCCGAGGGGGCCGGGGCGCACCTGATTCACCACGACGATGACGGGCGTGGGGGAGGTGAGGCGGCGAAGCTCGGCATGATCGCGGATGAACCTGCTGATACCGAGCGGGTCGGCCGATGCGATCGCCACGATCAGATCCGCCTCCTGCAGCGCCGCCGTGGTCGCCGCGTGACGTCGTGGTCCGGCAAGGTCGTACGTGACTTCGTCGTCGGCGTCGAACGCACCGGCGACGTCCACCACTGTCTCGTCGATCCACCCGCGACAGGTGCCGAGCGCGGCGACGAGGCGCGCGGATGACAGCTCTGGCCAACGGCTGGGGCGGTTGATCCCCGGCAGCACTTCGATCTCACCCGCGCTCGTCGTCACCGTCGTCGCCAGTCGCGTCAGCTCCGCCGGATCGAGCGCGCCGCGCTCGGCCCTCCGGCAGGCGGCGGCGATGCCGGGAGCGTCGTCGCCGAGACCGAGGAGCATCGCGAGCGAAGGAGCGACGGTATCCGCGTCGACCAGGGCGGTGCGGCGTCCGGTGCGGGAGAGCTCCACGGCCAGCTGGATCGACAGGGTCGACCGCCCCGGCGCCCCATGTGGTCCCCAGACGGCGACGATACGAGGGGGGAGCTGGGCCTCTGGTGGCGGTGGCGTGTCCGTCTCGGCCAGCAGCGCGGCTGCGATCTCCCACCCCGCCGCGTCAGGTCGCAGCGCTGTGGAGAGGCCGAGACGGCCCAGCAGTCGGCTGTCCTCGGCGCCGAGAGCCAGGATACGGACTCCGGCACGGTCGCACAGTGCGATCAGGTCCGCATTCAGGATCGATCGAGTGGCGGGGACGATGATCGCTTCCACCCCGTCCGGGATCTCTGCGAGTGGGGCGGCGGGGACGGTCGCGATGACATCGACGCCTTCGAGGGCGAGTTCCGCTGCCAGCTCATCCGCCCGTGGCTGCGGGATGGCCACGACGACGCCCGTCACGATCCCGCCCCGACCGGCACCACCGAGAGCGCGGAGCCTCCCGTGATCGCCGCGAGCACGTCGGCGACATCGGCGCGGTCGATCACGACCTCGAGCCGGGTTCCGGCCTCGGCGAGCACCCCCTCGGGTTCGAGCACGTCGCGGACGATCACGTCTGCGACCAGGATGCGCGGGACATCGTACGAGCGCCCTTCATCCACCGGCGGTGCCTGCCAGATCTCGACGACTGTTCCCGCGGCGACGCCTTCCGGGATTCCCGTCGTGCTCTGGATGACCACCGTCGTCGATCGGCTGTCCTCCGCATCGGTCAGCGCCGAGACGGGGACGAGTTCGCCGCCGTCGAGGGTGCGGGTCGCCACGCTGTCCGCAAGGAGGTCGTCGGGCCCGAGGTATCCCTCACCGGCAGCGCCGAGTCGCACGTCGACGACCTGGAAATCCGCGGCGGTCACGGGCTGGCCCTGCGTGATCGTCCGGGTGGTCTGGAGAACGGGTACCGCATCGTCGGCGGCGGAGACGATGAGCCAGACCCCGCCGATCGACAGGGCGACCAGGGCGATGCCGATCAGGAATCGCACGTCGCCCCAGAAGGCGCGACGGGGAGGAGAGAGGGAAGCCATGGCGATATCGTCACAGAATCGGCTTCGGCGCTTCGCGAGTTATCCACAGCGAAGGATCCGGCGGCACCTGCGGGAGCGCCTGGGAGAGAATGGGCACATGGCTGCCACCCCCGTTCGCGCACCGCGTTATCTCGCGCCGGCGCAGGTGGCGGAGCTGCTGAGCATCGGCGTCGACGAGGTGGTCACCCTCGTGCAGGAGGGGAGACTGAGGGGCGCTCGGCTCGGTTCGCCGCCTCGGTGGCGAGTGGAGGAGTCCAGCCTCGACGGCTATCTGTCCGAGGAATCGGAGATCGCCCGCCGGATGGCGCTGTGGCGACAGTCTCAGACCGCGAGTTTCCCCGAGGTCTGGGGAACGTCCGCCGCTCAGGGCATCTGACCGCTCGAAGCCCGCAGCGCGACGAGTGAAGAGAACGGGACGACGCGGAACGCCTGCACCGCCGCGGCCGATCGCGCTTCGCCGGGATCGTGCACGGCCAGATCCAGATGGTCGGCGGCCGCACGATCGATGGTTCCGTGGAGGTCGTCACCGACGAGCGTGGTGATACGCACCGGCACACGACGCCGGGCGAGATCGCGCAGCACGAAGCCGAGCGTCATCCGTTCCCGCAGTGGCACGTCGGCGGCCGTGGGCTCATCGAGACTCGCGAGGATCATCCCGTGATCCAGCGTGATCCCCGCGACCGCGAGGAGGGGGAGGATCGATGTGCCGGAAGCGGGGCTGCCGCCGCCGGTTCCTCTCGTCCTCACGGCTATCCAGTCCGCTCCGAGGGTCTGCAGCGAGACGGGGATCCGTCGCCCGCTCATGAGGTCGATGGTGGCCTCGGCGCCGCCGCCGCACAGTGCACGCAGGCGATGGCGCAGATCCAGCCGCGCGATCCGCAGCCGCTCCGACTCGGCATCGAGCACCGCACGCTCCGCCTCCCATTCCGAGGCGAGCTGGCCCTCGAGGTCTTCGAACAGTCGGTCCCAGTGCATTCGACAGAGCGTAGGCGACCGGGATACGGGGCATACGAGTTATCCACATTCTTCGTCGATCCCGGCCCTGTCGAGATGCACGCGCTGCTGTACTGGCTCATTCGCAGACCGTCCCGATCGAGAGTCCGTCATGATGCCGCACGAGTACTTCGCACCCCAGCCGACGTCGACCAGCGAGCTTCCCGATCCTGTACCCCTTCTGCGCAGCCTCACACACGGCGTCCTCGAGGTCCTCGCCGGGGTCAGGGAGGTCGACCAGCTCGCCCGATGGCTCAGCGAAGACGCGTTCCGGAGCCTGGTGACCCGCGCGAACCTGTCCGCCAGGGCACGCAGCGCGCGCGGGGTGGTGCCCGCGCGGCCGACGTTCGAGATCAGGGCGCTGAGGGTCACAGAACCTCTCGACGGGGTGATCGAGGCCGTCGTCGTGGTGGCGGGGCCCGGCCGCACCCGGGCGGTCGCCGTCCGGCTGGAGGGAATCGATCGTCGGTGGCGCGCTACTTCGCTGGCGATTCTCTGAGGCATCTGACCGTAGGCTGGTCAGGTGTCAACCCTCAGTGATCTCGCCCATGCCCAGGGGCGCCTGAACGACAGCGATGTCGAATGGCTCCACCGACTCGCCGGCGACGGTCAGCTTCTCGCAGACCTCGCCTCTGCCGACATCGTGATCTGGATCCAGACCGAGGACGGGTCGTTCATCGCCGTCGCGCATGCCCGGCCCAGCGGTGCGGCCACGCTCTTCTATCGCGACATCGTGGGAGAGCGGGTGCGGCCCCAGTGGCGCACCCAGGTGCAGGGGGCATTCGAGTCCGCCGAGATCGTCGATTCCTCCTCGCCCGATTGGTTCGAGGAGACACCGACGAGGGTGCGAGCGGTGCCGATCGTCACCGTGAAGCGCGGAGCTGACGCCCAGTCCACTGTGATCGGGGTCGTCACCCGCCACACGAACCTCGGCGAGGTGCGCACGCCCTCGCGACAGCAGATCACGTTCGACGAGTGCGCGAACGATCTGTTCCGCATGATCGCCGACGGCAGCTTCCCTGACCTGACGGCCCCCACCTCGCCCCGCCGAGGAGCCCCTCGCGCCTCCGACGGCCTCATCCGCATCGATGTCGACGGGATCACGACCTTCGCCAGCCCGAACGCGCTCTCCGCATTCAACCGGATGGGCTTCGACGATGAGCTCGAGGGGGAATCGCTGGCCGAGGTCACCACCCGACTCGTCCCGCCCTCCCGCCAGGTCGACGAGTCGCTGCCCGTGGTCGTCACGGGGCGCGCTCCGTGGCGCACGGACATCGAGGCCCGCGGCGTGACGGTATCCCTGCGCGCCATCCCCCTCAAGGACCATGGCACGCGCATCGGCGCCATCGTGCTGTGCCGTGATGTGTCGGAGCTCCGTCATCAGGAGCAGGAGCTCATCACGAAGGACGCCACGATCCGCGAGATCCATCACCGGGTCAAGAACAATCTGCAGACGGTGGCCTCGCTCCTGCGCATCCAGGCTCGCCGCACGCACTCCGACGAGGCACGCGACGCCTTGACGCAGGCCATGCGCCGCGTGGACGCGATCGCCGTGGTGCACGACACCCTCGCTCAGGGCCTCACCCAGAAGGTCGATTTCGACGAGGTCTTCCACCGTGTGCTCAAGCTCGTCGCCGAGGTCGCCTCCGCGCCGAACACCCGGGCACGGACCCAGTCGACCGGGCGGTTCGGAGTCCTGCCGAGCGAGTACGCGACCCCGCTCGCGCTCGCACTGACGGAGGTCGTCACGAACGCGGTCGAGCATGGGCTCGCCGGCCAGGAGGGTGTCGTGACGATCGACGCGAAGCGCACAGAGGACAACCTCCGTGTCACGGTGCGCGACACCGGCCTCGGTCTGCCGGAAGGGCGGATCGGTCAGGGGCTCGGCACGCAGATCATCCGCACCCTGATCCAGGGCGAGCTCGGCGGCACCATCGAGTGGCACGGGAGCGACGGCGACGGCACCGAGGTGGTCATCGACATCCCGCTGCGCTGGCTGGAACGCTGAGCGCAGCAGGGTCCGGACAGACGGAAGCGGCCTGAGAGTCGATCTCAGGCCGCTTCCGGAAGTTCAGGAGGCGCGGCGTGCGCGGGCGGCGCGACGCTTGAGAGCGCGGCGCTCGTCCTCGGAGAGGCCGCCCCAGACGCCGGAGTCCTGGCTGGTCTCCAGGGCGTACTGCAAGCAGATCTCGGTGACCGTGCAGGTGGCGCAGACGGTCTTCGCCTTCTCGATCTGATCGACGGCCGGGCCGGTGTTCCCCACGGGGAAGAAAAGCTCGGGGTCGACAGTCAGGCAGGCGGCCTTATCGCGCCAGTCCATGGGGGCTCCTCGGTGTGGATTTCATGAGATGTCGCGATGCGACCTCTCGGATTCGGGTAGTAGTTCGGGTTCCGCTACCCTGTTGAGATGCGGACGGAATGCCCGCGAATTGTGATGCGAGCGTGAACGCTCGCCCCACGCCGCTGTGGGAGCACATGACTTTCTCTATTCTGTTACATGAAAACCGTGAAATCAAGGGTTTTCTCCTCATTCGATCCATGGGAGACACCGTGCGCGCACCCGGAATCGCCCTCGCGGCAGCAGCCGTCCTCGCTCTCGAGGCAGTGGCGCTCCTGGTCTTCGCGGTGATCGAACTCGCCGGCCTCGGTGCGGGTGACGCGGCCTCTCTCCCGACCGCCCTCGCGCTCATCGTGCTCACGCTGATCGGTGCCGCAGCCCTCGTCGCCTTCGCGGTGGGCACGCGCTCCGGGAAGTCCTGGGCGCGCTCAGGGGGAGTGGTCTTCCAGGTGCTCGCCGTGGCGCTCGCGTTGGCTTCTCTCACGCTGCAGCCGATCTCCTGGCCGTTCACACTCGGAGTCGGGCTCCCCGGCCTGGTCGGCTTCGCGCTGCTGATCACGAGCGCCCGTCGCGAAGGGCCGCAGCGCGCGGCGGAGTGACCTCCGGAGCTCGGATCTCCGAGGCTCGGGAGGTGCCTACGGGGCAGGTCAGGCGTCGATGCCGAGCTGTTTGCGCAGACGCGCGACGTGGCCGGTGGCCTTGACGTTGTACTGCGCGAGCACGATCGTGCCGTCCTCGTCGAGGACGAAGGTCGAGCGGATGACGCCTTCGACGAGCTTGCCGTAGTTCATCTTCTCTCCCCACGCACCGTACGCGGAGTGGACCGCGTGATCGGGGTCGCTGAGGAGCGGGAAGGTGAGGGCGTCGCGCTCGCGGAACTTCGTCAGCGTCGCGGGGTCGTCACGCGAGATGCCGACCACGCGGTAGCCGGCACCCTGGAGGGACGAGATGCTGTCGCGGAAGTCGCAGGCCTCGGTGGTGCATCCGGGGGTCATCGCCGCCGGGTAGAAGTACAGCACGGTCTTCTGGCCGCGCAGATCCTCGAGGCGGACGGTGTTCCCGTCCTGGTCGAGGAGTGAGAAGTCGGGGGCGGCGGTTCCTGGTTCGAGGCGCTGGGTCACGCCTCCAGCCTAACGCCCGGGCGTCTGCTCCGCCTTGTCTGCGAACGTCTGCAGCAGCCGCTGCAGAGAGTCGAGTCGCGCACGACCGGTCTCTCCCAGCTCGCCTCGTTCCGCCGCCTCGATGAGCGCGCAGTCGGGGGCATCGGCCAGATGGGTGCAGCCGCGGGGGCAGTCCTCGGCGATCGTCGCGAGCTCGGTGAAGGCCGCGAGGATGTTGGCCGGATCGACATGGCCGAGTCCGAACGAGCGCACCCCAGGGGTGTCGATCACCCAGCCGGTGCCACCCGCTCCCTGGTAACGCAGGGACACGGTCGACGACGACGTGTGGCGTCCGCGTCCTGTCACCTGATTCACGTGTCCCGTGGCGCGCAGCGCTGTGGGGACGAGTGCATTGACGAGTGTCGACTTGCCGACTCCGGAGTGTCCGACGAACACCGTGGAGTGACCGATGAGAGCCTCGCCGATCTCCTCGACGGGCATCTCGTCCTGGGAACTCGTGAAGACCCGAAGGTCCAGCCCCTCGAAATGCGTGAGGAACTCGGTCGGGTCGGCGATGTCGGTCTTCGTGACGACGAGAAGGGGGCGGATGCCGGCGTCGAGTGCTGCCACGAGATAGCGATCGACCAGGCGCGCACGGGGTTCGGGGTCGGCGGCCGCGACGACGATGAGCATCTGGTCCGCGTTGGCGACGATCACCCGCTCGACCTGGTCCGTGTCGTCCGCGCTGCGTCGGAGAAGCGAGGTCCGCTCCACGATGCCGACGATACGGGCGAGGGTGCCATCGTCTCCTGAGGTGTCGCCGACCACTCGGGCCTGGTCGCCCGTGACGATGGGTGTTCGGCGCAGCTCGCGCGCACGTGTGGTGGTGATCGTGCGCTCCTCCGCCGTGTCCTCCCCGAGCAGGACGGAGTAGCGACCCCGATCCACACCGAGCACTCGCCCCACCTGCGCGTCCTCGTGCGCGGGACGGCGCTTCGTGCGCGGCCGGTTGGCTTTGGGGTTCGGGCGGGTGCGGATGCTGCTCTCGTCGAAGTCCTCGAAGTCGTCTTCGAGGTCGTCGGCGTCGTCGAGCCAGCTCACCGTCAGCCCCGCAGCATCCGCTCCCAGAGCATCGTGAACTCCGGGAGGGTCTTCGCAGTGGTGCCGATGTCGTCGATCTCCACATCGGGGACACGGAGACCGATGAGCGCGCCGGTCGTTGCCATGCGGTGGTCGTGGTGCGCAGCCCAGCGTCCGCCGTGCAGCGGGCGCGGGATGATGCGGAGTCCGTCCGGCAGTTCCTCGGCCTCGCCGCCGAGGGCACGCAGGTTCCCGATCAGCGCGGCGATTCGATCGGTCTCGTGCAGACGGATGTGCCCGATGCCGCGGATCGTCGTCGGGGAGTCCGCGAAGGCGGCGAGGCCGACCAGTGTCGGGGTGAGCTCGCTCGCCGCCGAGAGATCGAGGTCGAGACCGCGGATGCCGGAGCCCGCGCGCACCGTGAGCGTTCCGCCGTGCCGCCCGACGTGAGCTCCGGTCGCCTGGAGGATCTCCGGCAGGAGGGCGCCCGGTTGGGTGGAGTGCGGAGGCCAGCCCGTGATCGACACGGATCCACCGGTGACGAGCGCGGCGGCGAGGAACGGTGCGGCGTTCGAGAGATCGGGTTCGATCGCGATCTCCTTGGCGCGGGGGACGCCCGCCTCGACAAGCCATTCGCCGACGGCTGGGCGCTCGATGCGGATGCCTCGGCGGCTGAGTGCCTCGATGGTCATGTCGATGTGCGGAAGGCTCGGCAGGTGCTCGCCGGTGTGGACGAGGTGCAGTCCCACATCGAAACGCGGAGCGGCGAGGAGGAGCCCGGAGACGAACTGGCTCGATGCGGAGGCATCGATCTCGACGCGACCCCCGCGGATGCGCCCGTGGCCGCGGATCGTGAACGGAAGAGCCCAGGTGCCCTCGTCGTCGATGTCGACTCCGAGGTCGCGCAGCGCGCTGATGAGGCCCCCCATCGGCCGATGGAGGGCGGTCTCGTGCGCGGTGAGATGCACGTCGTTCTCGGCGAGTCCGGCCAGCGGAGCGATGAAGCGCATGACGGTGCCGGCCTGCCCGCAGTCGATCGTGGTGCCGCCGTCGAGTCTCGCAGGGGTGACGATGAGGTCGGGCCCGAACTCATGACCGGCATCCACCTCCTCGATGCCCACCCCGAGGGCACGCAGCGCGTCGACCATGCGCGCGGAGTCGTCGGAGTGCAGAGGGGCGATCAGGCGGCCTGGACCGTCGGCGATCGCGGCGATGATCAACTCGCGGTTCGTCAGCGACTTCGAACCGGGGATCGTGAGCTCGGCGTGCACGGGCACGTCGGTCGAGGGCGCGGTGTAGGCGCCCTGCACGCGGGAGGGGGAATACCTGTTGGCGCTCATCGGTTCTCACCTTAGTAAACGCAGGGAGCTTCGTCGCGAACGACAGGCTCCCACCCCACCGAAGGAGCGAGTATGACGGCGACGTTGGAGCGCGAGGTGATCGACCTCAGCGGCCTAGACTGGCCGGTGATGGATGACACCGCAACCGCAGACACCGTCGGCGACCCTCGGCGCGAGTTCGAAGAGCAGGCGCTCCCGTTCATGGACCAGCTCTACGCCGCCGCGATGCGTATGACGCGCAATCCCGCCGACGCCGCAGACCTCGTGCAGGAGACCTTCGTCAAGGCCTATGGGTCCTGGGCGACGTTCTCGCAGGGTACGAACCTCAAGGCGTGGCTCTACCGGATCCTCACGAACACCTACATCAACATCTACCGCAAGCGTCAGCGGGAGCCGTTCCAGGGCACGATCGACGAGCTCGAAGACTGGCAGCTGGGCGGAGCGGAGTCGACGACGGCGTCGCACAGCCGGTCGGCCGAGGCGGAGGCCATCGACCGGATGCCCGCCTCCGTCGTCAAGGACGCGCTGCAGGCCGTGCCGGAGGACTTCCGTCTCGCGGTCTATCTCGCGGATGTCGAGGGTTTCGCGTATCAGGAGATCGCCGACATCATGAAGACCCCCATCGGCACCGTCATGAGCCGTCTGCACCGTGGCAGGCGGATGCTGCGGGAGCTGCTGGCAGATTACGCCGCTGAGCGGGGCATCGCCGCGGCCGAGACGAGGAGCAAGAAATGAGTGACTGCGGCTGCGACAAAGCCCGTCAGGATCTGGAGGAGTACCTCCGCAACGAGGTGTGCAAGACCGAGCACACCGAGATCCGCGAGCATCTGGAGAACTGCCCGTCCTGTCGGGATGAGGCTCTCGTCGCCACCACCCTCACCGATGTGATCGCGCGGGCCTGCAAGGAGACCGCACCCGAGGAGCTGCGCGACCAGGTGTTCGCCCGGCTGCGGGCAGTGCAGGCAGCCCAGCACTGACTCCGGGTCGGAGGGCGTCGGTAGTGTGGGTGGATGACCTCCATCGATGCGAGAGACGTACCCGCTGACACCACCTCGAGGGAACGACTGGCCGGAGCCGGTCTCGACTATCGCGTCGTCGATCTGAGCGACGACCCGAAGGCATCGGCATTCGAGCGCGCGGTCGACCGCGGGTTCCTCGGGCCTGAGCCGAGCACCGAGATGATCGCCCAGGTGCGCAAGACCTTCGCCGAACGGCGGAACGTCGGGGTGTACGAGCAGGGCGCCGTCGATGCCGACCTTCCCGTCGCGACCATCAACGGCTGGGTGACGCCGCTCACCGTTCCCGGTGGGCGTGAGATCGACATGTGGGCCATCAGCGTGGTGACGGTGTCGGCGACGCATCGCCGCCGCGGGATAGCCAGGGCGCTTCTCGAAGGAGAGCTTCGCGCTGCGGCAGCCTCCGGTGTGCCCATCGCGGGCCTCACGGTGTCGGAGGCGACGATCTACGGTCGCTACGGCTTCGGCTCCGCGATCCCCGTCGCGCGTCACACGGTCGACACCCGCCGCGCCGGCTGGAGCGGCCCGACCCCGCTCGGCACCCTCGAGTACGTCGACCGGGAGACCCTCGCTGCAGACCTCGGCACGGTCCACGAACGCGCACGGGGGAGGGCTGCGGGGCAGATCCCGGGCTGGCAAGGTCGATGGGAGGGGTACGCGGGCGTGTCTCCCACCCCGGACCGCGACCAGGCACGTGGGGTGCGCTATCGCGACGAGGACGGCGTGCTGCGCGGCGTCATGGCCTACACCGTCGGTGAGGCCGCCGGCACCTTCCGGTTCCGGATGGACGTGCGCCTGCTGGTCGCCGAGACGATGGACGCGCGCACGGCGCTCTGGCGCTTCGCCCTGCAGCACGATCTCGTCGACGAGGTGGTCGCCGACCTCCGCCCGGTCGACGACCCGCTGCCATGGCTCGTGCACGACACCCGCGGCGTGAAGCAGGAGGTGCACGACCACGGCTGGCTGCGCGTGCTCGACATCCCTGCCGCGCTGACCGCCCGTCGATACTCGGCGCCGATCGACACCGTCATCCGCGTGGAAGACTCCCTCGGCTTCGCGAACGGCGACTGGCGCCTGCACGTGGACGACTCCGGCGTCGCGACCGTCGATCCGGTGACCGACTCCGCGACAGACGTCGATGTCACGCTCGATGTCTCCGCGCTCTCCGCCCTGTATGCGGGAGGGGTCCGCGCTGCGACGCTGCACGGTGCCGGCCGCATCGCCGCCGATGCCGCTGCGGTCGAGGCCCTCGACCGAGCCTTCATCACCTTCCCCGCGCCGTCTCTCGACATCTGGTATTGAGTCCGCACGAGAAGGGGCGCCGCGACCTGAGTCGCGGCGCCCCTTTCGTGCAGACGATCAGCCGAGTGTGACGGCTGCCTGGATCAGCGCAGCCTGCTCTGCCGCGTGGACCTTCGAGGATCCCGTCGCCGGCGAGGCCGAAGCCGGGCGCGAGACCGGACGGAACGAACGGTCTCCCGGCACGTCGGCGAAGGCGAGCGCGAGGAAGGGCCATGCGCCCTGGTTCTCCGGCTCCTCCTGCACCCACACCAGCTCGGCGTTCGGGTAGGAATCGGTGATGGCCTTGAGGCCGTCGATCGGAGTCGGGTACAGCTGCTCGAGCCGGACCAGAGCCACCGCGGGGTTCGGGTTCTTCTCGAGCTCGGCCCGCAGGTCCCAGTGCACCTTGCCCGAGTGCACCAGCACGCGCTTGACGGCGGCGCGGTCGAGACCGCGGTCGTCGTCGAGCACAGGTTCGAACCGGCCCTGGGTGAAGGCCTCGACCGGGCTGGTCGCTCCACGCAGACGCAGCATGGCCTTCGGGGTGAACACGATCAACGGCTTGCGCGGACGGGCATAGGCCTGGCGGCGCAGCAGGTGGAAGTACGAGGCCGGAGTCGACGGGCGCGAAACGATCATGTTGTCCTGCGCGCACATCTGCAGGAACCGCTCGATGCGCGCAGAGGAGTGATCCGGTCCCTGACCCTCGTAGCCGTGGGGGAGGAGCAGGGTCACACTGGACTGCTGCCCCCACTTCTGCTCGGCCGCCGAGATGTACTCGTCGATGACGGACTGAGCGCCGTTGACGAAGTCACCGAACTGCGCCTCCCAGAGCACGAGCGCCTCGGGGGCCTCGACCGAGTAGCCGTACTCGAAGCCGAGAGCCGCGTACTCGCTCAGCAGCGAGTCGTAGACGAAGAAGCGTCCCTGGGCGTCGGAGAGGTTCGACAGGGGCAGCCATTCCTGACCGTTCGCGCGGTCGTGCAGGGTCGCGTGCCGCTGCACGAACGTGCCGCGCCGCGCATCCTGCCCGGCCAGACGAACCGGGGTGCCCTCCACGAGGAGCGAGCCGAAGGCGAGCAGCTCGCCGAAGCCCCAGTCGATGGCGCCGTTGCGGCTCATGTCGAGGCGCTTCTCGAGCAGCTGCTGGATCTTCGGGTGCACCGTGAAGCCCTCTGGCTTGTTCACGAAGGCATCGCCGATCATCTGGATGACCTCGCTCGGCACGCCGGTGACCTCCGGTGCGCCGACCTGGTCCTCGACGGGCGGCGTCTCCGGCGCGACGGGGAGGGCACCGGTCTCGGCCGCGTGCGTCTCGGCGAAGGCGATCTCCAGTCGGTTCTGGAAGTCGGCCTTGGCCTCGTCGTACTCCTGCTCGGTGATGTCACCTCGGCCGACGAGCGACTCGGTGTAGAGCCGCCGGACGGAGCGCTTCGCCTGGATGAGGTCGGTCATCAGCGGCTGCGTCATCGAGGGGTCGTCTCCCTCGTTGTGGCCGCGCCGGCGGTAGCAGACCAGGTCGATCACGACATCGCGGTGGAAGCGCTCGCGGTACTCGAAGGCGAGCTGCGCGACGTGGATGACCGCCTCCGGGTCGTCGCCGTTCACGTGGAAGACGGGGGCCTGGATGGTCTTGGCCACGTCGGTCGAGTAGATCGAGGTGCGGCCGTCGTTCGGGGTGGTGGTGAAACCGACCTGGTTGTTCACCACCACGTGGATCGTGCCACCCGTGCGGTAGCCGCGCAGCTGCGACATCTGCAGGGTCTCGACCACGACACCCTGCCCGGCGAACGCGGCGTCGCCGTGCACGAGGATGGGCAGCCACGCGAACGTGCCGATGGGCTTGCGGTCCTGCTTGGCGCGGACGATGCCCTCCAGCACGCCGTCGACCGTCTCGAGGTGCGAGGGGTTGGCGGCGAGGTAGACGGGGAGCTCCGACTTGTCATCGGCGACGAAGGTGCCCTCGGTCCCGAGGTGGTACTTCACGTCACCGGATCCGCGCTGGTTGCCCGGCGTCTGCGTGCCCTCGAACTCACGGAAGACCTGACCATAGGTCTTTCCGGCGATGTTGGTGAGCACGTTCAGGCGGCCGCGGTGGGCCATGCCGATCGCAGCCCCTTCGAGGCCTGCCGTGGCCGCGCCCTGCAGGATCTCGTCGAGCAGCGGGATCAGCGACTCGCCGCCCTCGAGGGAGAAGCGCTTCTGGCCGACGAACTTGGTCTGCAGGAAGGTCTCGAACGCCTCGGCCTCGTTGAGCTTGCGGAGGACCCGCAGCTGCTCGTCGTGGCCGGGCTTCTGGTACTTGACCTCGACCTTCTCCTGGAACCAGCGGCGCTGCTCCGGGTCCTGGATGTGCATGTACTCGATGCCGAGCGTGCGGCAGTACGAGTCGCGCAGCACGCCGAGGATGTCGCGGAGCTTCGCGATGCGTCGTCCGCCGAAACCGCCGGTGACGAACTCGCGGTCGAGGTCCCAGAAGGTGAGGCCGTGGCTCTCGATCTCCAGGTCCGGGTGCGAACGCTGCACGTACTCGAGCGGGTCGATGTCGGCCATCAGGTGACCGCGCACACGGAACGAGTTGATGAGCTCCTGCACGCGGGACTGCTTGTCGACGCGCTCGGCGAGATCGACCGCGATGTCGGGGTTCCACCGGATCGGTGCGTAGGGGATGCGGAGCGCCGCGAAGATGTCGTCGTAGAAGCCGCGCTGGCCGATGAGCAGCTCGTGCACCTTCTTCAGGAACTCGCCGGAGCCGGCTCCCTGGATGACACGGTGGTCGTAGGTGCTCGTGAGCGTGATCGTCTTGCCGATCGCCAGCTCGTTGAGCGTCTTCTCGCTCGCGCCCTGGAACTCGGCCGGGTACTCGAGGGCGCCGGCGCCGATGATGCAGCCCTGGCCCTTCATGAGACGCGGCACCGAGTGCACGGTTCCGATTCCGCCGGGGTTGGTGAGCGACACCGTGGTGCCCTGGAAGTCGGCGGCGGTCAGCTTGTTGCCTCGTGCACGCGTGACCAGGTCTTCGTACGCGGAGAGGTACTCGGTGAAGGTCAGGGTGTCGGCGCGCTTGATGCTGGGCACCATGAGGGCGCGCGTGCCGTCGGGCTTGGGCAGGTCGATCGCGATGCCCAGGTTGACGTGCGCCGGTGCGACCACCGAGGGCTTGCCGTCGACCTCTGCGTAGAACACGTTCTGGCTGCGGAACTCGTCGAGGGTGCGGATGAGCGCCCAGCCGATGAGGTGCGTGAAGCTGACCTTGCCGCCGCGGGTGCGAGCCATGTGGTTGTTGATGACGATGCGGTTGTCGATCATCAGCTTCGCGGGCACGGTGCGCACGCTCGTGGCGGTCGGCACGGTGAGCGACTCGTCCATGTTCGCCGCGAGGGTCTTCGGCAGACCGCGCAGCGGTGTGACCTTGTCCTCTTCGGCGGGAGCGGGAGCCTCCTTGGACTCCGACTTCGCGGCGGGCTTCGGGGCCTGGGCGGGGATGGGGGCGGCCGCGGCGGGCTTGGCGGTGGTGCGCGCGACGGGCTGGGAGCCGATCACGGGGATCGGTGCCGTCACGGGGTGTGCAGCCTGGGCCGGTGCGTCGGACGCTGCGGCGGGAGCAGCGGACGCCGTCTCGGAGTGGTACTTCTCCAGGATGGGCCACCACTCCTTGTCGACGGAGTCGCGGTTCACCTTGAACTGCTCGTAGAGCTCTTCAACGAGCCAGGAATTGGCTCCGAACCCCCCGTCGCCGTTGACGCCGGTCACCTGGTTCGACACTCTCGATCGCCCTCTTTCATCGCTGAAGCTCTCTGGTGCGGACGTCGACGCAGGATGCGTTCGGGCCCGCACACTCTCGACCAACAAGCCTAACGTGTTTCCCTTGGGGAATCGTCGAAGCCGAGCGCCCACCGCGTCGCGATCTGGGTACCGTGGAACCATGAAGTTCTCTGGAGCGCAGCCGACCGTCGATCTGACCTACTCCGACGTCTTCCTGGTACCCCGCAGATCCGCGGTCACCAGCCGTCTCCAGGTCGATCTCGCGCCGCAGGACGGCACGCCGGCGACGCTGCCTTTGGTCGCGGCCAACATGAACTCCGTGACGGGTCCGCGCATCGCCGCTGTACTCGCTCGGCGTGGCGCCCTCGGGGTGCTGCCGCAGGACCTGCCTCTGCAGGAACTCGATGCCGCGATCCGTGAGGTGAAGTCGCAGCCCGTGCTCTGGGACACGCCGATCGTGCTGCCCCCGGAAGCCGCGGCTGCTGACGCGCTCCGCCTGCTGCCGGCGACCAGCGGTCACGGCATCGTCGTCGCCCGTGGCGCTGCCCCCATCGACGTCGGCCGGATCCTCGGCATCCTGCCCGCGACCAGGCTGGCGACCGCGCTCCCCGATGCGCAGCTGGGTGACCTGGTGCATCGCGGCACGCCATCGATCGACGCGGACGACATCGGCTCTGAGCGGCACGCGTTCGACGTCATCACCGACGCGGGCGTCGAGATGGTCACCGTCGTGCACCACGGGCACCTCGTCGGCACACTGAGCGCCCGCAGCGCGCTTCGTTCGACGCTGTACCGTCCGGCCGTCGACGCCGACGGGCGCCTCGCCGTCGCCGCCGCGGTCGGCATCAACGGCGACGTCGCGGCCAAGGCCAAGGCACTCGCCGCCGCCGGCGTCGACGTGCTGGTGGTGGACACCGCCCACGGACACCAGGAGGGCATGCTGCGAGCGCTGCGGGCCGTCGCCGAGCTCGACCTCGGTCTTCCCGTCGTCGCGGGCAACATCGTCACCGCGGAGGGCGTGGCCGACCTGGTCGACGCCGGTGCGTCGATCCTCAAGGTCGGCGTGGGTCCCGGCGCGATGTGCACCACCCGCATGATGACCGCGGTCGGCCGCCCGCAGTTCTCCGCTGTGCTCGAGACGGCACAGGCGGCGCGGGAGCTCGGCGCGCACGTCTGGGCCGACGGGGGAGTGCGCTACCCCCGCGATGTCGCCCTGGCCCTCGCCGCAGGTGCCGCCTCCGTCATGGTCGGTTCGTGGTTCGCGGGGACGATCGAAGCGCCGGGCGAGTTGCAGCGCGATGCGGAAGGGCGCCTGTTCAAGGAGTCGTGGGGCATGGCGTCGACCAAGGCGGTCCAGGCCCGCTTCGGCAGGCTCGACGCCTACGAGCGTGCGCGTAAGGAGCTGTTCGCTGAGGGGATCTCGTCATCGAAGATCTACCTCGACCCGCTCCGGCCCGGCGTCGAGGATCTCCTCGACATGATCACCTCGGGGGTGCGATCCTCGTTCACCTACGCCGGGGCTGCATCCGTCCCGGAGTTCCATGACCGCGCCGTCGTGGGTCTGCAGTCGGCGGCCGGCTACGAAGAGGGCAAGGCGCTTCCGGTCAGCTGGTGATCGTTGCGCGCATACACGGTCGCGTTGGGTACAATCGTCGGCATAATGGACGACCCTCCCAGTTGTAGAACATCGCCCCACTGTCCGCCTCTCTCACAGGAGAGGAACCTCTGATGGACTACATCATGTTGGGCGTGGGGCTCCTGCTCACGGTCGGCACCGGCCTCTTCGTCGCCAGCGAGTTCGCCCTGGTGAACCTCGATCGCGCGGAACTCGAGGCCAGGCAGGCGAGAGGCGAGTCGCGGCTCTCCCTCACCATCAGCGCCCTCAAGCACACGTCGACCCATCTCTCCGCTGCGCAGCTCGGGATCACGCTGACGACCCTGCTCACCGGGTACACGATGGAGCCGGCGCTGTCGAATCTGCTGCGTCCGACGTTCATCGCCTGGAGCATCCCCGAGGCGGCCGTCACCCCGATCGCGACCATCGTGGCGATGCTGGTGGCGACGGTGCTCTCGATGATCCTCGGTGAGCTCGTCCCGAAGAACTTCGCCCTCGCGCTGCCTCTGGCCACTGCGAAGCTCGTGGTCCCGTTCCAGATCGCCTTCACGACCGTGTTCAAGCCGGCCGTCGTGGTGCTCAACGGCAGCGCGAACGGCGTGCTGCGCAGTATGGGCATCGAGCCGAAGGAGGAGCTCTCGGGGGCCCGGAGCGCTGAGGAGCTCTCCTCTCTCGTGCGCCGTTCCGCCAGCGCCGGTCTGCTGGAAGCCGATACAGCGACGCTCCTCGACCGCACGCTCACCTTCGCCCGGCTGACCGCCGCCGATGTGATGACGGCGCGTCCGAGCATGCATGCGATCGCGGCCGGCGACTCCGCCGACGACGTCATCCAGCTCGCCCGACGCACCGGGCACAGCCGTTTCCCGGTGTACGACGACGACCTGGACGACATCACCGGTGTCGTCCACCTCAAGGCGGCCATCTCCGTGCCTCGAGAGCGTCGGACCGAGGTTCCTGCCGGCGCGCTGGCGACGGAACCGCTCCGGGTGCCGGAGACCGTGCACGTCGACGCCCTGATCGCCGAGCTGCGGGCACGCGGCTACCAACTGGCCGTCGTCGTCGACGAGTACGGCGGCACCGCCGGTCTGGTGACTCTCGAAGACCTGGTCGAAGAGCTCGTGGGCGAGGTCGCCGACGAGCACGATCGCACCAGGGCCGGAGTGATCCGCAACCGCGAGGGCATCACGTTCCCCGGGGAGCTCCGACCGGACGAGCTGCGTCGTCGCGCCGGCGTTGAGGTGCCGGAGGGCGACGTTTACGACACCGTCGGCGGCTACGTCATGAGCGTGCTCGAACGGGTTCCGTCGGTCGGCGACGAGGTCGAGCTCGACACCGGCACGCTCCAGGTCGTGCGCATGGACGGTCGGCGAGTCGATCGGGTGCGCTACGTGCCGAGACCGCTCGCTGTCGATGAGGAGGTGACCCGATGAGCGATTGGGGCGGACTCGCCTGGCTCGTCGTGCTCCTGGTCGCGAACGCGTTCTTCGTCGGCGGTGAGTTCGCCGTGATCTCGGCCAGAAGATCGCAGATCGAGCCGCGCGCGGATCAGGGTTCGCGTGCAGCGAAGACGGCCCTGTACGCGATGGAGCATGCCACTCTCATGCTCGCGACCTCGCAGCTCGGCATCACGATCTGCTCGCTGCTGATCCTCAACGTGTCGGAGCCGGCCATCCACCACCTGCTGTCGGTGCCGCTGCATGCGCTGGGGTGGCCGGACGGCGCCGTCGATGCCGTGTCGTTCACGGTCGCGCTGCTGGTCGTCTCGTTCCTGCACGTGGTGTTCGGTGAGATGGTGCCGAAGAACCTCGCCTTCTCAGTGCCGGACCGCGCTGTGCTGATCCTCGCCCCGCCGCTGGTCTGGGTGTCGAAGGTCTTCATGCCGGTGATCTGGGTGCTCAACGCGGCGGCGAACGGCGTGCTGCGCCTGTTCCGCGTCGAGCCGAAGAATGAAGCGGCATCCACGTTCACGCTCGAAGAGGTCGCGACCATCGTCAGCCAGTCGCGTCGCGAGGGCGTGCTCATGGACACGGCGGGAACCGTCGCCGCCGCCGTCGAGTTCACAGACAAGAAGGCCAGGGATGTCGCTGTGCCCTTGAGCGATCTGGTCACTCTTCCGCAGTCGACGACGCCGGACGACATCGAGAAGGCGGTCGCCCGCTACGGGTTCTCGCGTTACGTGATCGTCGACGACGAGTCGGTTCCGATCGGCTACGTGCATCTCAAGGACATCCTGCGGGCGTCCGAGGGAGCGGACGCCGAGACCAAGATGATCCAGCCGGTCCCGGCCAAGCGTATCCACCACATGGTGCCCGTTCAGGAGAACACCGACCTCGAGGACGCCCTCGCGGTCATGCGCCGCGCGGGCCGGCACCTGGCCAAGGTGCGGGACGCGGAGGGGAACACCACCGCTGTCCTGTTCCTCGAGGACATCCTGGAGGAACTGGTCGGCGAGGTTCAGGACGCGACACGTCGCTTCCGCGGACGCTGATCCTCCACCGCACGACGAAGGCCGCCGAATCCTGCACGGATCGGCGGCCTTCGTCGTCGGGGGCTCAGCGGGGACGGGCGCGCTCGTACTGCGGCGGCCAGGCGACCTCGGCGTCGAGCTCGTGCGCGGCGCGGAGGGCGAAATGCGGGTCGCGCAGCCACTCGCGTCCCGCGAAGATCGCGTCGGCGGCGCCATCGGCGAGCACCTGCTCCGCGTGGGAGGCCGCCGTGATGAGGCCCACCGCGGAGACCGGGATCCGACCGCCTTGACGCACGCCCTCGGCGAGACGCACCTGGTATCCGGGGAACACGGTGATCTGCTGATGCGCCACGAGGCCACCGCTCGATACGTCGATCAGGTCTGCACCGTGCTGGGTCGCCCAGCCACTGACGATCTCCGCCTCCTCCGGCGTGAACCCGCCCTCCGCGTGGTCGGTGGCGGAGATGCGGACGAACAGCGGCACGTCGGCGCCGGCGGCGTCGCGGACGGCGCCGACCACGCGCAGCAGTAGACGAGCGCGGTTCTCGAGCGAACCACCGTATTCGTCCTCACGGTGGTTGGACAGTGGGGAGAGGAACTGGTGGAGGAGGTAGCCATGCGCTCCGTGGATCTCCAGCACGTCGAAGCCCGCGGCGACCGCGCGATGAGCTGCATCGGCGAAGGCCTCCACCACGCGGTCGATGCCCGCCGTATCGAGGGCGATCGGGGTGTCGAAGCCCTCGTAGGCGATGGCGGACGGCGCGGACGTGGTCCATCCACCCTCACCGGTCGGCACAGTGCCTCGTTCGGGAGCCCACGGCCACCACGTCGAGGCCTTGCGGCCGGCGTGGGCGAGTTGGATGCCCGCGTGCGAGCCCCGATCGTGGATCGCCTGGACGATCGGGGCGAGCGCGTCGCGCTGCTCGTCGTTCCAGAGCCCCAGGTCGCGCGGCGAGATCCGCCCGTCGGGGACGACCGAGGTCGCCTCGGCGATGATGAGCCCGGCGCCGCCCGAGGCGAACTGCGCGAGGTGAGTGTGATGCCACTCCTGCGCCACGCCGTCGACGGCGCTGTACATGCACATCGGCGACACCCAGAGGCGATTGCGCAGGGTGACGGAACGGATGGTCAGCGGGGAGAAGAGAAGACTCACCGTTCGACGCTACCGCCGCGCAGGCGACCCGAGGGCCGTCGCACTAACGTGGAGTCATGGTCGAGGTGCGCGAGTGGACGCGAGATGACACGGCGCGGTTGTTCCGTGTTCCCACAGCCGACGACGACAAGTACGCCCGTGGTGTGGTGGCGCTTCGCACCGGGTCGCCCGCATATCCGGGTGCCGCCGTGCTCGGGGTGGAGGCCGCGTGGCGCACGGGCGCCGGATTCGTCCGGTACGTGGGCGCGGAGCGGGTGGCAGATGCTGTTCTCGCCCGACGTCCGGAGACGGTGGCGGGGGCGGATGTCGGCCGGTCGCGGATCGACGCCTGGGTGATCGGTTCCGGCACGGACCCCACCGACCGGGACGACGCGGAGCAGGCCGCCCTCGAGGCGATCGTCGCCGGCGATGCAGCGGTGGTGATCGACGCGGGCGCACTCGATCTCGCCGGGAAGGCGCGCGCTCCTTTCCTGGTGACCCCTCACGCGCGGGAGTTCGCCCGGCTGCAGGAGCAGCTCGGCATCTCCACGTCCGAAGAGGATCGCGCGTCGGCGGCCAGGAGGACGGCGGACCGGGTCGGAGGCACCGTGCTGCTCAAGGGCGCTCGCACGCTGATCGCGTCTCCTGACGGCGGCGTCATCGCCGTCGACGCGGGTACAGGGTGGCTGGCGACCGCAGGGACAGGGGATGTGCTCGCCGGGGTGCTGGGTGCCGTGCTCGCAGCGAACCAGGGCAGCCCGATCGCCGAGGTCGCCGCCGCCGGGGCGTGGATACACGGACATGCGGGCCGAGTGGCCGCGGGGATGAGCGACGGCGGGACGGGGCATCCGATCGTCGCCATGGACGTCGCTGCGGCGCTGCCGCAGGCGATCGCGGACGTCCTCGCGTGAATCGCCCGCCGACCGGGGTGGCCGTGCTGTGGGTCGCCTTCCTCCTCGCCCACCTGCTCACGGCATGGGCGGGCTGGGTCTATCCCAGTCAGCCCATGGGCGATGTGGTCCTCGTCTACGAACCCTGGGCTTCGTCGGCCCTCGACGGGGGCCCGATCGTCGGTGTCACCGAGACCTGGGTGTACCCGCAGCTCGCGCTCGTGCCGATGCTCGTGGCCAAGATGCTCGCGGCGCCGCTCGTGCCGCTGCTCGGGGTCTCCGGTGCGTACCTGATCGGGTGGGCCGCCCTCGTCGTGATCCTCGATGCGGTGGCGTTCGGAGTGCTGATCGGCCGCTCGCCGTCGCGCCCGCGCCGCGTCGCCGCCTGGTTCTGGTGCGCGGCGCTGCTCCTCCTCGGACCGATCGCGCTCTATCGGATCGATGCGATCACGGTGCCGATCGCCGTGATCGGCGGGCTCTGGCTCGTGAGTCGGCCGGTCGTCGGTGCTGCCCTCCTCACGGTGGGCGCCTGGATCAAGATCTGGCCGGGCGCGCTCGTGCTCGCCGCCGTGATCGCGCTCAGGGCGCGCATGCGGGTGCTGTTCGCCGCGCTGGCCGTCACGGCCGGAGTCGTCGCAGCGCTGCTCGTGCTCGGAGCGGATTCCGAGATCCTCGGCTTCCTGACGGAGCAGACGGGACGGGGACTGCAGATCGAAGCGGTCGCCGCCACGCCGTTCCTGTGGCTCGCCGTCACCGGGGCCGCCCGCATCGAGTACAGCTTCGAGATCCTGACCTTCCAGATCACGGCACCGGGCGTCGATGCCGTCGCGGCCGTGCTCACGCCCCTGATGGCGGTGTGCGTGCTCGCGGTCGCAGCCGTCGGCGCGCTCAAGGCGATCCGCGGTGCGCGCTTCACCCGGCTGTTCCCTCCGCTCGCCCTCGCGCTCGTGACGTTGCTGATCGTCACGAACAAGGTGGGCTCCCCGCAGTTCCAGACCTGGCTGATCGCGCCGATGATCCTGTGGCTCGTGCTCGACCGCGTCAGGGCGCGCGTCCCCGCCGTCGTCGTCCTCGCCCTCTGTCTGCTCACCTGCCTCGTCTACCCGATCGGCTACGACGCGCTGCTGCGAGCCGATACCCTCTCCGTCGCCGTCCTCACGGTGCGGAACGTCCTTCTCATCGTCCTGCTCGTGCTGGGCATCCGTGCTCTGCTTCGCGTACCCGTCCGCCAACCGAAAACCCTGGAGTGAACCCATGTTGATCGCCTTCTCCGTCGCCCCGAGCGGTACCCCGGCCGAGGGTGCCGAGCGCACCGATGCATCGGTGCACGACGCCGTGGCCGCTGCCGTGCGCGTGGTGCGGGAATCGGGCCTGGCGCACCGCACCACCAGCATGTTCACCGAGATCGAGGGCCCGGACTGGGACACCGTCATGGGCGTCGTGAAGCGTGCGACCGAGGCCGTCATGCCGTTCGGATCGCGGGTATCGCTCGTGTTGAAGGCCGATATCCGGCCCGGGTACTCCGGAGAGCTCGACGCGAAGATCGAACGCCTCGAGGCTGCTCTCACAGAGGCGGGCTCGGAAGAGGCGGGCTCTGCGCGCGCGGATGGCTGACGTCGTCCCGGCGACGTCGATCGCTCTTCGACCGGCGCTCGCCGAGGACGCCGAGTGGATCGCGGAGCTCCGGGCCGACGTGCTCAGAGTCGACCTGGAGCGACTCGGACGTTATGACGAGGTCCGTGTCCGGCAGCGCTTCCGCGACGCGTTCGAGCCTGCGCAGACGCGGATCATCGTCGTGGATGCCGTCGACGTCGGCTCTGTCGCCCTCCGCCGAGACGGCGATTCGCTCTGGCTGGAGCACTTCTACATCTCTCCCTCGCACCAGGGTCGCGGGGTCGGGGGCCGCGTGCTCACGACGGTGCTCGACGGTGCCGGCCGGTATCGCCTCAACGTGCTCAGGGGCAGCCCGGCCCGAGGCCTCTACGAGCGCCACGGGTTCGTCGTCGATTCCGAGGACGACGTGGATGTGTTCATGACGCTCGATCGTGAGGGGGAGACGAGGTGGGCGTCCGAGGGCCGGTAGGCTGTTCCGGTGAATCCCTCGACTGAATCGAGGGGTGCGGCGAAGTGGGCGCTCCTCTCTCTCGCCATAGGCAGCTTCGGAATCGGCATGACCGAGTTCGTGGTCATGGGCCTGCTTCCCAACATCGCCGCCGACCTGCTCCCTTCGCTCTGGGCGACCAGCCCGGAAGATGCGCTGAGCCAAGCGGGGTGGCTGATCTCGCTGTACGCGCTGGGTGTGGTGGTCGGCGCCCCGACCATCGCCGGTTTCGTCGCGCGATATCCACGGCATCGGGTGATGATCGTGCTGGCTCTCGCGCTGACGGTGTTCAACGCCCTCACCGTGGTGCTGCCCACGTTCGAGCTCGTCGCCGCGTCCCGCTTCCTCGCCGGTCTCCCGCACGGTGCGTACTTCGGCATCGGTGCACTCGTGGCGGCCGAGGTGATGGGGCCGGGCAACCGTGCCAAGGGCGTGGCCTTCATCCTCACCGGCCTCACGGTCGCGAACGTCGTCGGCGTGCCGCTGGGCACCTTCCTCGGACAGCAGTGGGGGTGGCGCTCGGCCTTCGCCGTCGTCGCCATCGTGTTCGCGCTCGCCACTGTCTGCATCGCGCTGTTCGTGCCGGAGCATCCGGGGGATCCAGGGCGCACGATGCGGCAGGAGCTGCGGGTGTTCCGGATCCCGCAGGTGTGGTTCACGTTGGGTGTCGGCGCGATCGGGTTCGGCGGGTTCTTCGCCGTCTACAGCTACATCGCGCCCCTGGTGACAGAGGTGTCCGGTTCGCCGGAGTGGGTCGTGCCGATCGTGCTCGTGCTGATGGGGCTCGGGATGACGGCGGGAAACCTGGTCGGTGGTCATCTCGCCGACATCGATCTGCGTCGCACGCTGCTCTTCGGTCTCGCCGCCATGGCTCTCGTCTTCGCGCTGCTCGCCTTCCTGTCGTTCTGGATCGTCAGCCTGGCGGTCGTGGTGCTCGTGGTCGGTTTCGTCTCGTCGGTGCTGAGCCCGACGATCCAGACCCGCCTCATGGATGTGGCCGGTGACAACCAGTCGATCGCGGCAGCCATGAACCACTCCGCGCTCAACATCGGCAACAGTCTGGGTGCCTTCCTCGGCGGCGTCGTGATCGCCGCAGGCTGGGGCTTCACGGCACCGGCGTGGACAGGGGCCGCGCTCGCCGTGGCGGGTCTGCTGATCGCCCTGCTGTCCTATCGCGTCGAAGGGCGTCGTCCCGCGCCGGTGGAGCTCGTCACAGCGGTATCGGCCGGATCGGCATCGGTCGTCTCGACATCGACAGCACCGACCTCGACCGCACCGTAGACGACCGCGCCGTAGACGACCGCACCGTAGAGTGACGGGGTGAGTGCTCCCGAGACGACTCTGCCCGTGGCCGGGACCGTTGTCCTGCTGCGGGCGTCGGATCCGGGGTTCGAGGTGCTCCTGATGCGGCGGCCCGATCGCGGCTCGTTCGCGGGAGCGTGGGTCTTCCCCGGGGGCAAGGTCGAGCCCGGTGACATCCGCGGGGGTGGCGACATCGACGATGCGCGGCACGCCGCCATCAGGGAGACCGCCGAGGAGGTCGGCCTCACGGTCGAGGACCTCATCGTGCTGTCGGAGTGGCAGCCGCCGCCGGAGGCACCGACGCGCATCCGGACCTGGTTCTTCCTCGCTCACGCACCGACCGGGGAGGCCGCGCCCTCCGCCGACGAGGTCGAGGAGATCGCGTGGGTGCGCCCGGCTGAGGCGCTCGCGCGCCATGCGGCCGGGACGTGGAGCCTGTACCCGCCCACCTGGATCACACTGCATCAACTCTCGGCGTTCGGCGATGTGTCCTCGGCACTCTCCTCGGGCGGCTCGACCCAGCTGTTCCAGACGCGGGTGCTCGACTCCGATGCCGGTCGGGGTTTCGCCTGGGAGCAGGGGCGTCTCGAGGCGGGTTCGCTGCCCTGGCGGTTCGAACCGAGCTGAGCGGAGGGGTCAGCTCTCGAGCAGGCGCCGCAGATTCGAGCCGACCGCCTCGGTCTCGATGAGGAAGCCGTCGTGTCCGAAGTCGCTGGCGATGACCACGGCCTCGTCGTCGATGACGTTCGGGATGCTGCGGGCGATGCGCTGCTGTCCGTCGACAGGGAAGAGCCGATCGCTGTCGATCCCGAGCACCAACGTGGTCGCGGTGACGGCATGCAGCGCCTCTTCGACGCCCCCTCGACCGCGGCCGACGTCGTGCGAGTTCATGGCCTCGACCAGGGTGATGTAGCTGTTCGCGTCGAATCGGCGTGTGAACTTGTTGCCATGGAAGTCGAGGTACGACTCCACCGCGAAGCGTCCGCCGTGACCGAGCGGTGACACGTCGGACTGCCAGGAGCGCTGGAACCGCTGATTCAGCTCGATCGGGCTGCGGTAATTCAGCAGAGCCATGCGTCGGGCGAGGGCGAGCCCCCGGTGCGGACCGTCGCCGTCCGCGAGGTCGTAGTACTCGCCGCCCTGGAAGCGCGGGTCCATGCGGATGGTCTCCAACTGCACGGTGTTGAGCGCGATCTGGTCGGCGGTGGTCACCGGGGGAGAGGAGAGCACGGCGAGGCGCTGCACACGCTCGGGGTGCGTGGCCGCCCATTCCAGCGCGTGCATCCCTCCCATGGAGCCGCCGATGACCGCGGCCCAGCTGTCGATGCCGAGAGCATCGGCGAGGCGCACCTGGGCGGCGACCTGGTCGCGGATGGTCAGGTAGGGGAAGCGCGACGCCCATTCGTAGCCGTCCGCGGCGATGCTCGCAGGTCCCGTCGATCCCTGGCATCCTCCCAGCATGTTCGGGGCGATCACGAACCAGCGGTCCGTGTCGAGCGGAGCGCCAGGACCAGTGATGTCCTCCCACCAGCCCGCGGTGGGGTGGCCGGCGCCCGCGGCTCCGCGCACGTGACTGTCGCCGGTGAGCGCGTGCAGCACCAGGACGGCATTGTCCCGTGCCGCGTTCAGCTCGCCCCAGGACTCGTAGGCGATGCGGATGCCGGGGAGCTCTGCACCGCTCTCGGTCGCGAACGGTCCGAAGGCGGCGAAGCGACGACCCCCCACGGGGTCGCCGTCCCGCCAGGCGCCGGTCGCCGGCGGACGGGCGCGGAGCAGCCTGACATCGGCCTCCGTCACGGGTGCAGAGGGCACCGTGTCCTCGGAGGTCGTCTGCCAGTCCATGCTTCCATTCTCGCCTGGCAGGGCACCCCTCGGTGGCAGGTTACGGAGTGATCGCGGATCGGGCTCGGGTGACGGTCGCCAGATGGTCGCTGTTGCCTGCGCGCATGGTGCCAGAGGTGACGACGTCGAGTCCGCGTACGAACACCTGGTCGATGCGGACGAGTGGGAAGGCCGTGGGCCATGTGAAGCCCAGGCTTCCGTCGGTCGGGCGCACCCAGTCGGTCTCCGCGCGCAGGGCGGTCAGACTCGGATCGGTCGACGGTGCGTTGAAGTCGCCGACGACGATCAGCGACTCCGCCGGGTCGGACGCCACCTCTTCCGCGATGCCGCCCAGCATGGTGTCACGGTCCTGTTGGTGCCCTGGCCGTACCGATGCCGCGTGCAGCACATAGACGGCGACGGGAGCGGACGGGGCCTGCACCTCGACGCGAAGCGCGCGCTTCCAGCTGAGTCCGAGTGTGAGGGGCTCGGCATCAGCGAGGGGATACCTGCTCCAGACGCCCACCGTCCCGACGGTGTAGGAGTGCGGGTACTCCGCTGCGAGGGTGTCCTGCGCGGCGGAGAGGCTGTCTCCGTCGAGCTCGACGAGGGCGATCACGTCGGCACCGCTCTGCGCCAGCTCGGAGGCGGAGGATGCGGCTCCACCGGAGCGCGCTCGCACGTTCTGACTCACGACGGTCAGCTCGGATGCGGCAGCCGACTCCACGTCCGCCCCGCCGGGGAGGCCGGGGAACGCCGGCATCATCGCGAGGGCCCACAGGAGTGCGGGAACCAGGATCAGGACGAGAACTCGCGGCGCACGCAGGAGGGCGACCAGCACCAGTGCGACGAGGATGATCCCCAGCCACGGGAGGACAGCCGAGACCGCGGTGCCGACGAGCCCCGGGATCCAGCCGCAGGCGACGACGAGTGCCAGGAGGACACCGGTCACGGCGAGCCACCGGGCGACGGTCCGTGACCGCCGCGTGCGGTGCGGGGGGTGCTGAGCGTCGATCATGGTCTCCTCGGGGCGGAGTCCCATTCTCGACGGAACCGCCTGTGGGTCGGCCGGGTGAGGCCGTCGCCGTCACACGTCGATGCCCCGGAACGCAGGGCTCCGGGGCATCGACGTGGTGCGGGGATCAGGCGCGGGCGGCCTCCGAGACGGCACGTGCTGCGGCGAGGGCCTGCTCGAGGTCGGCCTTGAGGTCATCGACGTTCTCGATGCCGACGGAGAGCCGGACCAGACCGGGAGTCACGCCGGCGGTCAGCTGCTGCTCGGGCGTCAGCTGCGCGTGCGTGGTGGACGCCGGGTGGATGACGAGCGAGCGCACGTCGCCGATGTTGGCGAGGTGGCTGAACAGCGACAGGCTGTTGACGAACTCGCGACCGGCCTCGACGCCGCCCTTCAGCTCGAACGACAGCACGGCTCCGACGCCCTTGGGGGCGTACTCGTTCGCCTTGGCGTACCACGGCGACGAAGGCAGGCCCGAGTAGTTGACGGTCGCGACGTCGTCGCGGCTGTCGAGCCACTCGGCGATCTCCTGCGCGTTCTGCACGTGCCGCTCGATGCGCAGCGAAAGGGTCTCGACGCCCTGGATGAGGTTCCAGGCGCTCTGCGGCGCGATCGCCGATCCCAGGTCGCGCAGCAGCTGCACTCGCGCCTTGATGATGTACGCGAGCGGGTCGCCCACAGCAGCCGTGTAGCTGGCGCCGTGGTACGACGGGTCGGGCACTGTGAGGCCGGGGAAGGTGTCGACGTGCTTCGACCACTCGAACTTGCCGCCGTCGATGATGACGCCGCCGATGGTCGTGCCGTGGCCGCCGAGGAACTTGGTGACCGAGTGGACGACGATGTCGGCGCCGTGCTCGAACGGGCGGATCAGGTACGGGGTGGCGATCGTGTTGTCGACGATCAGAGGGACGCCGTTCTCGTGGGCGATGTCGGCGACGGTGCGGATGTCGAGGATGTTGATCTGCGGGTTGCCGATCGTCTCCGCGAAGAACAGCTTCGTGTTCGGACGGACGGCGCGGCGCCACTCCTCGGCGTCGTCCTGGTTCTCGACGAAGGTGACCTCGATGCCGAGCTTCGCCAGCGTGTACTTGAAGAGGTTGTAGGTTCCGCCGTAGATCGAGCTCGACGCCACGAAGTGGTCGCCGGCCTGGGCGATGTTGAGGATCGCGAAGGTCGATGCCGCCTGGCCGCTCGCGAGGACGAGCGCCCCGGTGCCGCCTTCGAGCGCGGCGAGACGCTGCTCGAGCACGTCCTGCGTCGGGTTCTGGATACGGGTGTAGATGTTGCCGAACTCCGCCAGCGCGAAGAGGTTGGCCGCGTGGTCGGCGCTGTCGAACACGTACGAGGTGGTCTGGTAGATCGGCGTGGCACGCGCCTTGGTGACCGGGTCGGGGGCAGCGCCGGAGTGGATCTGCTTGGTCTCGAAGCGCCAGGACTCGGGTGCGGACATGTGATTCCCCCAGAAGTGGTCGGAAGGTCGGATGGCGGATGCCGTTGCAGCGACAGTACGGAATATCGGCGCTTGTCAACAACAGGTGGGAAATGTGACGTAACAGAGGGGAGCCCCGGAATCACGCGGCGGGAGGGTTCCACGACAGCGCCGTGGGGGGAGCTCGCAATCGGGGGAGAACGCCGTACGGTGGAGGCATGGTGAACAGACGAGCAGTGGTGACAGGTGCGAGTTCGGGCATCGGCGCAGCGACGGTGCGTGCGCTCCGTGCCAGGGGATGGGACGTCGTCGGTGTGGCACGCCGCGCGGATCGACTGGCCGCGCTCGCCGCGGAGACCGGGGCTTCGGCCATCGCCTGCGACCTGACCGATTCGTCCGCCGTCGAGGCGCTCGTGGGCGAGATCGAGCGATCCGGCCCGGTCCACGCTCTCGTCCAGGTCGCCGGTGGCGCCCGTGGCACCGATCGCATCGAGGACGCGTCCGTCGAGGACTGGCAGTGGATGTTCGACGCCAACGTCCTGGCGAGTCAGCGTCTCGTCGCGGGCCTGCTTCCGCTGCTGCGCCGAGCGGCTGCCGCGGACGGCCACGCGGATGCGCTCTTCGTGACGTCCACTGCCGCGCAGACCGCGTATGCCGGAGGTGCGGGCTACAACGCGGCGAAGGCTGCGGAGGGGATGCTGGTGAAGGTGCTCCGGCAGGAGCTCAACGGCGAGCCCATCCGTGTGGTCGAGGTGGCTCCGGGAATGGTGCACACCGAGGAGTTCACGCTCAATCGGCTCGGCGGTGACCCCGTGGCTGCGGAGGCGGTGTACGCCGGTGTCGAAGCCCCGCTCGTGGCCGATGACGTCGCCGACGTGATCGCCTACGCCCTGGAGTCTCCCGGCCACGTGAATCTCGACCTGATCACGATGCGTCCGGTCGCGCAGTCCGCACAGCACCTGCTCGCCCGCGGGCCGCTGCGCGTGCGATCGGCCGATTGACGATGGCGCAGACTCTCGCGGAGCTCGCCGCCGAGGGGCGGATCGATGAGGGATGGGCCGAGGCGCTGGCCCCGGTGCAGGACACGATCACCGCGCTGGGTGAGCGCCTCCGTGCCGAGCAGCAGGCAGGGCACGGCTACCTCCCGGCGGGTGGGAATGTGCTCCGAGCGTTCCAGCGGCCCCTGTCGGACGTGCGGGTGCTCATCACAGGACAGGATCCGTACCCCACTCCTGGGCACCCCATCGGGTTGTCGTTCGCCGTGGATCGCGACGTGCGCCCCCTGCCCCGCAGCCTTGCGAACATCTACAAGGAGCGGCAGAGCGATCTCGGGATTCCACCGGCACCGCACGGAGACCTCACCGCGTGGAGCGATCAGGGCGTCCTCCTGCTCAACCGGGTGCTCACCGTGCGCCCCGGCGCGGCGGCGTCGCATCGAGGCTGGGGGTGGGAGAAGGTCACCGAGCTGGCCATCCGCACCCTCGTCGCCCGCGATCAGCCGCTCGTCGCGATCCTGTGGGGCAGGGACGCGGCGAACCTGCAGCCTCTCCTGGGCGAGACGCCGGTGATCTCTTCCGCACACCCCTCGCCCCTCTCCGCCAGCCGTGGCTTCTTCGGGTCGCGACCGTTCTCCCGTGCCAACACCCTTCTCGAGGAGCAGGGTGCGGCGGCGGTGGACTGGCGAGTGGATGGCGAAGGCCCTCTCTCCCTAAGCTGAGCGCATGCAGTTCGAGCCGGGGGACCGTCGCCGCGTTCTCCCGCGCCATCTCCGACCTGCCCCGGCCCCCGAGGTCTTCTCCTATGCGATCCGCCCGGTCCGCCCGGCGGATCTGCCGCACGTGCGTGAGATATACAACCACTTCGTGAGCAACTCGGCCGTGACCCTCGACGAGCGCCGCAGCAGCATCCCCTACTGGCGTGAGAAGTACGCGCTGCTGACCAGGCTGCAGCTGCCGTTCCTCGTGGCGGTGTCCCCGGGCGGCGAAGTGATGGGCTACGCGCTGGCGCAGCCCTGGGCGGGGAAGAACGCCTACAAGTACACGGTCGAGGACTCGATCTACCTCGGTCCGGGAGCCGGGGGCAAGGGGCTCGGCGCGGCACTGCTGCAAGCACTCATCGACGCCTGCGAGCAGATCGGTCTGCGCGAGATGGTCGCGGTCATCAGCGATCATGGCGCCGAGGCGTCGATCCGACTGCACGAGAAGCTCGGCTTCGTCGAGGCCGGACGGATGGGGCGGGTCGGCTACAAGTTCGGCAGGGACCTCGGCACCGTGTACATGCGTCGTGTGCTCACGCCGACGGGGCGGCGACGAGGAAAGCTGTTCGGCGCGCGACGCTGATGCCCGGAGGGGCGCACCCCGTTCACCTCGTCCGCTCAACCGCCCGGCGGGGTGGGGATGACGGGGATCGCCGCGAGCAGCCTCCTGGTGTAGTCCTGCGTGGGGTGCAGGAGCACATCGCTCGTCGCGCCCCGTTCGACGACGCGCCCGTCCTTCATCACGACGACCGTGTCGCAGAGGTTCTGCACCACGCCGATGTCGTGAGACACGAGCACGAGTGTGAGGTTGCCCGTGCGTCGCAGCTCGATCAGCAGCTCGAGGATCTGCGCGCGCACGGTGACGTCCAGGGCGGACAGGGGTTCGTCGCCGACCAGGACCCGCGGACCGTGGACGATCGCCCTCGCGAGCGCGATCCGTTGACGCTGCCCGCCGGAGAACTCGTGGGGATACCGGTCTGCCATGTCGGGCTCGAGGCCCACCTGGGCCAGTACCTCGCGGACGCGCGCGCGGTGGTCGCCTTCGACGCCGAGCGCCCACAGCGGTTCGCGGACGATCTGGCCTGCCGTCATGCGCGGGTCCAGGGACGCGTAGGGATCCTGGAAGACCAATCCCGTCTCCCGCCGCAGCCAGTGCAGGGACTTCGCGGGAGCGGATGCGTCCACGGCACGTCCGTCGACCGTCACGGAGCCGGATGTCGGGCGGTCGAGTCCCAGCAGCAGTCGCACCAGGGTGGACTTGCCCGATCCCGACTCGCCGATGATGCCGACCGCTGACCCCTCGACGATGTCGAGGTCGGTCGGGGCCAGGGCGGTCACGGTTCGGGCACGCTCGAACGCGGAGCGCTTCGGTGCGAAGAAGTCCCGGCCGAGGCCTCGTGCTTCGATCAGGCTCATGCGGTGCCCCCGTCCGGACGCCAGAGCGTGGCCGTCGCATCACGCAGCAGTCCCTGCGTGATCGGCGAAGCGGGACTCGACAGAAGGGTGGAGACCGGTGCGGCTTCGACGACCTTGCCGTGTTCGAGCACGACACCCTCGGTCGCGACCTGGGCGAGCACGGCGAGATCGTGGGTGATGAAGACCAGCGACATGCCCTCGTCCGCGACGAGCGTCAGCAGCAGGGAGAGGATCTCCGCCTGGATCGTGACATCCAATGCCGTGGTCGGCTCGTCTGCGATGAGCAGACGCGGACGACAGGCGAGAGCCATCGCGATCGCGACGCGCTGCCTCTGACCGCCGGAGAGCTGGTGCGGGTAGCGGTCGACGATCGACTCCGGGTCGGGCAGCCGCACCCGAGCCGCTTCCGCGATCGCCCGTTCTCGCGCCGCGCGGCGTCCGAGTCCTTCGTGGATGCGGATCGATTCCGCGATCTGGCGTCCGACGGTCCTGATCGGGTTGAGCGCGGTGCGGGGCTCCTGGAACACGATGCCGATGTCGTCTCCTCGGAGGCGCGCGAGCTCGCGGTCCGGCATCCCGATCAGTTCGATCCCTTTCCAGCGGATGCTTCCCCTGGCGGTCGCACCGTCGGGGAGCAGTCCCAGCACCGCGAGGGCGGTGAGCGACTTCCCCGAGCCGGATTCCCCGATCAGCCCGAGCCTCGCTCCGTCTGCGACCTCGAAGGAGACGCCGTCGACCACCGGCCGACCGTCGATCTCGATCACGAGGTCCTGCACCGACAGGCTCATGCGACCACCCCCGGAGTGTGGATCTCGGCGGAGCGGTGCCGCAGCGTCGGATCCGTCGCCTCGCGCAGACCGTCACCCAGCAGGTTCAGCGCGAGCACCGTGATCGTGATGGCGAGTCCCGGCCAGATGACCGACAGCGGATGCACCCCGATGTAGCGCTGGAGGTCGGCGAGCAGCAGGCCCCAGCTCGGATCGACCACGGAGGCGCCGAAACCCAGGTACGACAGGCCGGCCTCCGCGAGGACGGCGACGGCCATCGACCAGGACAGCTGCACGATGAAGACGGGTGCCACGTTCGGCAGCAGGTGGCGCACCAGGCTCTGCGCGGGGGTGAGTCCTGCGGCTCTGGCGGCGAGGACGAAGTCGCTCTGCTGCACGCGGCGCAGCTCCGGACGCGTGACCCTCGCGATGTTGACGCCGAAGCCGATGCCGACCGCCCAGATCACGACCCAGAGCGAACCGCCCCAGACAGAGGAGATCATCATCGCGATCAACAGCACAGGGAAGGCGATCAGGATGTCGACGAGCACGGCGACGGTCTCCCGCATCCACCGTGCGGTGAGCGCTCCGAGTGCGGCCAGGGCGATCCCCACAGCCGTGGCGACGATGCCGGCCCCCACGCTCACGAACACCGTCGTGCGGGCACCAGCCATCAGCAGACTCAGGATGTCGCGTCCGGTGTCGTCGGTGCCGAGGACGTGGGGCCAGCTCGGCGGCAGCCACCGATCGCCGATGTCCGAGGCCTGCGGATCGAACGGTGTCCAGAGGAGCGAGATCAGCGCGGTCATGACGATCACCAGGACGACGACGATGCCGAAGCGTCCTGTGGAGGTGTCCCAGAGGCGGGCGAGCCAGCGCGGATTCATGCGGACTCCCGCTGACGAGGATCGATCGCGCGGTGCAGGAGGTCGACCAGGAAACCGACGACCAAGACGAATCCGGTGAGTACGAGGAGTTCGCTCTGCACCTTGATCAGATCGCGCGTGCCGACATCGGCCACGAGCATACGGCCGATCCCCGGCAGGGTGAACAGCTGTTCGATCACGACGGACCCGACGATGATGCCGGCCACCTGGAGCCCGAGCACGGTGATGATGGAGAGGCCGACGGCGGGGATGCCGTGCTGGATGAGGGCTCGGGTACGGGTGAGACCCTTCGCGGCGGCGGTGCGGACGAAGTCCTGTCCCGCTGCCTGCAGGGTCGCGCTGCGTACGAACCGCATGAGCATCGCCCCCTCGACGATCCCGATCGTGAGCGCGGGGAGCAGCAGCGACTCGATCGCCTTCCCCGGTGTGGACCAGCCGGTGCGGGGGAAGCCCTGGGGAGGAAGCCATCCCAGCCATACCGAGAACACGACGATCAGCATCATGCCGGCCCAGACGACGGGGACGGCGGCGAGCGTCTGGGCTCCGACGCTGAGCGCCGTCCCGCCGCGCCGATTGCGAAGAAGGGCGGCGAGGATCCCGAACGGCACAGCGATGACGACGGCGATCAGGAGCGACATCGCTCCGAGCGGAACGGTGACCTGGGCCTTGAGGAGGATCTCTTCGCCGACGGAGGCGCCGGACAGCAGCGATGTGCCGAGATCGCCGCGGAAGATGCCCCCGATCCAGTCGGTGTACTGGGCGAGGAGCGGGCGATTCAGGCCGAGGGATTCGCGGAGTGCTTCGACCTCGGCGGGTGAGGCCTGCGTGCCGGCGATGAGCTGTGCGACGTCGCCGGGGAAGACGCGCAGCGTCAGGAAGATGAGCGCGCTCGACACGAGGAGCCCTGCGATGAGCAGGGCTCCCCGGACGAGCGCATAGCGGATCACGACGCGGTGATCGCTTGCTACTTCTCAGCGGAGACGGTGACGCCCGTGAGGTTGATGCGGGAGTTGATCGAGTCTTCGGGGAAGCCGGACACGATGGGGCTCACGGCGGTGATGGTCTCTCCGTTGTAGAGCCAATCGGCGGCGTGGTCTTCCGAGACGATGCGCGCTGCCTGTGCCAGCAGGTCGGCGGACTTGTCGGGGTCGACCTCGGCCAGAGCCTTCGTGTACAGATCCTGCACCTCGGCGTTGTCGTAGCCGAAGTAGTAGTCGGGGTTGGCGAAGTTGCCGAAGTCGCGCGGCTCGACGTGCAGCACGAAGCTGAGGTCGTAGTCGTGGTTCGTGTACACGTCCTCCAGCCAGGTGGGGAACTCGACCGAGTTCACCTCGAGCGTCACGCCGACCTTCTTGAAGTCCGAGATCAGCACCTTGGGCACGGTCGTGCCGTAGAACGAAGGGATCGTGAGGGTCAGCTCGAGGTCCTCCTGACCGGCCTCAGCGAGGAGCTTCTTCGCCTTCTCCGGGTCGTAGGAGATCACGTCGGACAGGTCCTCGTAGCCCGGGTCGAGTTCGGGGATGGGCCCGTACAGTGCCGTGCCGGCGCCGACCGCGTCGATGAGAGCCTCATGGTCGATGGCGCGGCGCAGGGCTTCGCGCACCCGCACGTCGTCGAGCGGCGCCTTCTTGTTGTTGAACGCGAGAGTGGCCTTGTCGGTGGTGCGTCCCGTGGTGAGGGTGAAGTCCCCGGAGTCTTCGAGCTGAGGCGCGAGGTTCGGGTCGACGGCCGTGAGCACGTCGACGTCGCCGGCCAGTGCGGCGTTGACGCCGGCGGTGAAGTCGGGGATGTACTGGAACTCGACCTGGGCGACGCCGGCAGGATCCCCCCAGTAGGCGTCGTTGCGCGCGAAGGTGATGGTGCTTCCCTTGTTCCAACGCGTCAGCGTGAAGGGACCTGTGCCGTTCTCCGCGGTCTTCAGATCGGTGGTGTCGCCGGTCTTGAACACGAGACCGGCCGGGCCGGTGAGCGCGAAGAGGAAGTTCTGGTTCGGAGCCGACAGGGTGATCTGAACCGTGGTCGGGTCCGGCGCCGTGATCGCTGTGACCGACGCGAAGTCCGCGTTGCCCTGCACGGTGGCGTCCGTGCGCACGGTCTCGTACGAGGAGACGACGTCCGCCGACGTCAGCGGCGTGCCGTCGTGGAAGACCACGCCGTCGTTGAGGGTGAAGGTATATGTGAGCCCGTCCGAGGAGACCTCGTAGTCGGAGGCGAGACGCCCCTCGATCTCGTTGTCCTGCGTGCGCGTGACGAGGCCCTCGTAGATGTTGTCGATCAGGATCTGCTCGAGTGCCGCGCCGCTGGTGTGGCGGATGTCGAGGTTGGTGGGCTCGAGGACGAGGCCGACGTGGAGAGTGGCGCTCGGGTCGGGGGCGCCGGGTGAGCTGCTGGTCTCCGGCTCGGTGGTGCCGGAGCAGGCGCTGAGGATGACGGCGGTGGCCGCGAGGGCGGATATCAGCGCGAGACGTCGGGTACGTCGGAACATGGGTGTTTCCTCTCGGTGCGGCAACTGCTGTGTGCCGTGGAATCGAGCCTAGAGATGTGAGAAGGGGTCGGGTGTGGAACGGAACGTCATATTCCGAGGGCGGGCACGGCGGCGTCGATCAGACCGGCGAGGGCGACCGGCGCGGTCTCCTGCACGTTGTGGGTGGCGTCGAGCACGACCACCTCAGCCGCGGGGACGCGTCGCTGGAGCTCGACGGCGTCGGCTTCACTCACGAATCCGCGTGCGGCACGCACCAGGGTGACCGGTACGGTGACCGCGGTCAGATCATCCCAGCCGGTCTCGTGCAGCACCGACGGTGCGGTCGGGGACCCGGGGTCGTGGGCGGCGAGTGCCTGGGCGGCGAGGTGTGCGAAGTGGTGCTTCCACTCCACCCGCCCGTCCTCGCGCACTCGCGTGTTCAGGAAGACACCGCGCTCTGTCTCGGGTCGGGAGCCCCCGAACCCCAGTGAGATCGCCTTGTCGACGAGCTCGTCGCGTGTCGCGAAGTCGGTCGGGCCCGCGTAGAACTCGCGCAGCGCCGCCGGGCCGGCACTCACATCGATGCCGGGAGTGATGTCGACCACGATGAGCTCGGACACCAGATCCGGTCGCGCTGCTGCCAGAGCAGCGCCGGTGAGTCCGCCGAGGGACTGCCCGACCACGACCTGCGGCCCTTCCACCCAGGCGTCGAGCGCTGCGGCCACGTCACGAGCGAGTGTGCGCGGCGTGTAGTCGACGTCGTCCCGCCAGGAGGAGTCGCCGTGTCCGGCGAGATCGATCGCGAGCAGCGGCTGCTGCAGGGCGAGGGCGGTGTTGTCCCAGGTGTGTGCGTTCAGGCCGGCGCCGTGGAGCAGCGTCACACGCGGTGCTTCGCTACCGAAACGCAGGGCGCTCAGGATGCGGCCGTCGGCGAGTGGGAGGGTGAGGCGCGTGACCGGCGGAACCGGTACGCCGAGCGCTTCGGCCTGTGCGGGAAGATAGCTGAACTCGCTGTTGTCGATCGCCACCTCCACATTCTGCGCCCTCGGGAAGCGGCGTCGGAAATGCCGGACCAGTATGACAAGAGATTATTTCGTAACGTGTCGCATTATGTCGCATGAGGACTGGGTTTGATGGACATATTGATCCAAGCTCCGGTTCGTCTGCGGCAGAGCTTCCCGCTCATCCGCCGAATATCATGGAGTCATGAGCGAGACGCGTGTGCACCTGTCCAAGACCGAGCCGGCCGCGTACCAGGCGCTTGACGCGTTCTCGAAGACGGTGGGCCAGATCTGCGCGGCCAACGGCATCGACGACCGTCTCAAAGAACTCGTCATGATCCATTGCTCGCAGCTCAACGGCTGCGCCTACTGTGCGCGGATCCACGTCGACAGGGCGGTCGCTGCGGGCGTCGACGCCGACACGCTGACCCAGATCCCCACGTGGCGTGAGAGCGGTGTCTTCAGCGAGCGGGAGCGCGCCGCTCTCGAACTCGCCGAGGCCTTCACGTTCATCTCGGAGGACGGGATCTCCGACGAGGTGTACGACCAGGTCGGAAGCGTCTTCACCGAGAAGGAGTACGCGGCGCTCAGCTGGGCATGCGTCTCGATCAACGCCTTCAACAGGATCGTGATCGCCGGCCGCTACCCGGTGCCCCCGCGAGGACCGCAGGCGGCGGGATGATGATCCTCGTCGTCGAAGGGGTCTCCAACGTCCGCGACGTGGGAGGCATGCCGGCGGAGGGCGGTCGGATCCGCTCCGGCGTCCTCCTGCGCTCCGGACAGCTCTCCGGAGCGACCACCGCGGGCGCCGCCGCGTTGCGGGAGAGCGTCTCGCACATCGTCGACCTGCGAGACGGCGAAGAGGTCGCAGCCGAGCCGACGGAGATCGACGGGCCGGACACCACCCACCTCCCGCTGTTCCTCGGATCCGTCCGTTCCTTCTTCGAGGCGGACACCAGTCTCGACGACCTCTACCTCCACCTCCTCGAAGAGAGCGGGGAGCGGCTCGTCGCGGCTATCCGCATCATCGCGGCGAGTGGGCGCACGCTGGTGCACTGCACTGTGGGTAAGGACCGGACGGGCGTGACCGTCGCCCTCGCGCTCTCCGCGGTCGGTGCGGATCGGGAGGCCGTCATAGCCGACTACGCGCTCACCGAGTCTCAGCTGCCGGCTCAGCGCACCCGGTGGATCGCCGACTACCTGCGCACGCAGCACCCGGAGGCTGTGCACGCGGTGGCGCTGGCCACGCAGTCGCCGGCGCCCGTGATGCGCCGTCTGCTCGCGCAGGTCGACGAACGATGGGGCTCGGCTGCCGGGTATCTGCGCGCGCAGGGGATGACCGACGATGAGCTCGACGCCCTGGCCGTCGCACTCGTCGAGCGCGAGCAGCGGCCGGAGCGTGCATGATCATCGCGCAGCGGCTACCAGGTTAGGCAAGCCTTCACTTGGTGTACGATGAAGACACCATGAACACCTCGCTCGAGACCCGCGGCACGCGCGCCGAACGTCGCGCAGCGCGTCGGCGCGCCCATCACCTGGTGACGGCTGATGAGAACTCCCTCACGGAGCTCGAGGTGTTCCTGACGACGCTGCCACTGTGCGCCTCCGGGCGCATCTTCATCGAGGTGCCGACGGTCGCCGACATCGGCGTCATCGAGGCTCCCGGTCGCATGACGGTCACGTGGCTCGCTCGTGAGCAGCGTTCCGGGGCTCCCGGAAGCAGCCGTGCGTGCGCAGCCGGTCAGGCGCTCACCCGTGCGACCTGCGCCTGGGCGGACGAGATGATGTGCGACGACGAGATCGAGACCCACGTCACGCTGCTCGGCGGTTACCTCGGCACGGCCGACATCGTCGAGCACCTGACGAGTCATCTCGAGGTCTCGCCGACGCTGATCCGTACCCCCGAGCGTTTCGGCCTGCTGCCCGCCGACCGGTGACTCCGCGTCCGCGCGCCTGATCCGAATCGGCCACTCGCGGCCTGAGACGTCCGTGCAGAGACCGTCGTAGGGTCAGCGCGTCCGTCGAACGTAGTTGCCGTCTTCGAGCCCTGCCTCGATCTCGAAGCGGTTGCGCAGGGGGTCACGCCCCGCGAGGAAGTACAGGATCGGCATCAGGAACCCGTAGCGGAGCCACTGCGCCTTGTGCACAGCCTCATGACGGAGCACGGCCTCGCTCGGTCGCACGTCTCCGGTCAGGAAGCAGCCGCCGACGCACACTCCGCCGCGATTGAACGTCCATGCCGGCATGCCCTGGAAGATCCATAGGCCCGCCCGCCGTTCGACGGGTCCTGTGCTCCACAGCGAGCCCCACAGCCAGCCGACGGCGGTGCCCCACAGGTAGCCCAGGCGGCTGATCGGGGAGCGCAACAGGAAGGAGGGGATGCGGCGGTCGAGACGTCGGCCCCGGGCCAGGGCGGCACTCGCCGCGGGTCGCCAGTCAGGAGCCGTCGTCATGCCACCGCTCCGACCAGTCGCAGCAGTGCGCCGAGATCATCGACGGCATCGGCCGGTGACCTCGGTGCGAAACCTGCGATGGTCGCGCCCGCGAGCGGCACTTCCGAGCGCAGTGCGCGGATGGCGGTGCTCAGCGCGGCGGGGGACAGCCCGAACGGCACCGACGACGAGACACCGGCGAAGTCGGACGGATCGAGCACGTCGACGTCGATGTGCACCCAGACCCGTGACGCCCCGGTCGCGCGGACCGCGCCGAGCAGCGCCTCGGGATCTGCGAGGTCGTCGACGGAGAGATTCGTCAGAGGCGCGAGCTGCTCGACCTCCGCGTCATCGAGGTTCCGCATGCCCACGGTGATCACGCGATCGGCGGGGATCGCGGGCGAGAGCACGAGCTGCTCCTCGCCCTCGCCGAGCACAGCCCGCAGTGCCATGCCCGAGAAGGCACCGGAAGGGGACGTGTCCGGCGTGTGCATGTCGGCATGCGCGTCGCACCACACCACGGCGAGGTCGTCGGTTCCGCCCGGCAATGCGTCGAGCGCGGCGACGGTGATGCTGCAATCGCCCCCGATCACGACGGTGTCGGAGTCGATGTGCCCGTGCACGAGTTCACGAGTGCGCAGCAGAGCGCTCAGACGGCGTACACCTGTGCCGAGGGATTCACCGGCTTCGACAGGAACGTCGAGAACGGTCGTCGCCGCGCGGGGGAGATCTCCGGCGATCGCTGCAGCACCGTCCGTGAGGAGCATCGCGCGCGCTGCGGGCGAGCCCTGCCACTGCGGGATGACGAGGAATCGCACCATGAGTGCCTCCGAAGAAGGGGGGACGGATGCCTCGGCCCGCGGCCGAGGCATCCGCCCGGTGATGTCAGTTGCCTTCGATGGCCTGGCGGGGAGCGCCGCCGCCGGCCTTGAGCTCGGCCAGACGTGCCTCGACCTCGGTCAGCTCGCCGAGATCCTCGAGGCTCTCGAACTGGGCGTCGAGGCTCGACGCTGCGAGCTCGATCTTGCCCTGAGCGATGGCCTCCTGGCGGCGGACCTTGTCTTCGAACCGTCCCAGCTCGCTGGTGGGGTCGAGCACGTTGATCGAGCCCACGGCGTCCTGGACGCGGGTCTGCGCCTCGGCGACCTTGGCACGGGCGAGGAGTTCGCTGCGCTTGTTCTTGAGCTCGACCAGCTTGTCCTTCATGCCGTTCAAGCCGCTCTTGAGCTTGTCCACGATCTCGGTCTGCGCCGCGATCTGCGGCTCGGCGCCGGTGGCCTCGCGCTCGGCGCTGATCTGACGCTGCAGAGCGATCTTGGCGAGGTTGTCGAACTTGTCCGCGTCGGCCGTGTTGCCGCTCGCGCGCATCTCGTCGGCCTTGCGGCTGGCGGCGAGAGCCTTGTTGCCCCACTCGGTCGATGCCTGGACGTCTTCCTCGTGGTCGCGCTCGAGCAGGCGCAGGTTGCCGATGGTCTCGGCGATCGCGGACTCGGCGTCGGCGATGCTGTTCGTGTAGTCGCGAACGAGCTGGTCGATCATCTTCTGCGGGTCTTCCGCAGAGTCCAGCAAGGAGTTGATGTTCGCGCGGACGAGGGTCGAGATACGTCCGAAGATGGACTGCTTGGTCATGCGTGGTTCCTTTCAGAGGGCGTCTTCGAGAGCTTGTCGTAGATGTCTGTGTGGGGGATCAGAAGCGTCTACCTCCTGATCGGCCGCTGCGGCCGCTGCTGCGGGAGCCGCCTCCGAAACCGGAGCTCCGGAAGCCGCCGCCGGAGGAGCGCCATCCGCTGCTGCTTCCTCGACGGGAAGAGCCGCCGCCACCGCCGGCGAGCAGCCCACCGATGATGCCTCCGAGGATGTCGCCGCCGAGTCCTGAGCCGCCCGACGAGGATCCGGACCCGCCGAACGGGCCGCCGAAGCCGCCCTGGTCGTAGCCGGAAGGGGTGTACGCCTGCACGTCCGACCGCGCGGCCGACGTGGCCTGCGTCGCCAGAGCGAGCGCACGGTTCGCCTCCGCGAGCGCGGCATCCGGGTCGGTTGCCCACAGATTCAGCGCCTGCGACAGGCTCGCCTCCGCGTTCGCGAGGCGGGTGCGCGCGGTGGAGCCCACCGTCCCTCGACGGGTCTCGATGAAGTCCCGAGCCGCGCGGATCTCGGAGTTCGCCTGCGTGAGAGTCTGCTCGAGCAGCTGCTGAACCCGGCGGGCACGTTCGACGCTCTCCCTGCCCTGTGCGATCGCGGCGTCGATCTGCGTGTTCGCGGCGGTGAGAGCCTCGAGCACTCGCTGTGGATCGCGGGCGGTACCGCTCAGATCGGTCTGCGCCGCCCCGAGCTGCTGGGCCGTGGCGGAAGCCGCAGCGGCGATGGCACCCGAGGGGTCGGGCAGCTGCTGCCCGGCTGCGAGGTCGCTCTGCAGTTCGGCGATGAGGGCACGAGATTGAGCTTCGAGCGTCGACAGCTCCGCTCCCAGCGTCGTCACCGCCTGGACGAGCTGGGCGGCCTGCGCGACGGACTGCTCGGCGGTGCGGATCGCGAACGCGGCCTCGCCTGAACGTCCGGCCGCGATGGCCTGCGCCGCCGCCTCGATCGACCGATCCGCGAGGTCGGCCCGTTCGCGTGCCTGCACGGGGTTGTCCGCGACTGTGGCGAGAGCCGCAGGGGCATAGGTCGCGGACAGCGCGTCGAGGGCAGGCTCCGCAGAGGCGAGGGCGGCGTCGAGCGCCGCGCGCTCACCGCGGACGCGCTCGAGCTCCTGCGGGGCGTTCTGCTCGAGCTTTCGGAGCTCGTCGAACGCCGCAGTGTTGTCGTCCAGGATGTCGTCGATCTCGTCGGCGATCCGGATGATGCGTATGTGCCACGCGCGGCGGTCGTGGATCGAATCCTCGATCTCGTCGTCGAGTTTCTGCTTCAGATCGAAGGCCTCGGAGATCTTCGCCTTCGCCGCATCGACGACCCGAGTGAACTCCTCGGTGGCTGCATCGCCGAACTGCGCGACGGCGAAGCCGAGCTCCTCCTTGCTCGAGGTGATGGCATCGTCCGCCTGCACGAGCGCGAGTCCTGCCTGCGTCTCGACCTGCTGGTCGGTGAGAGTGGAGAAGGGGTCGGCGGGGTCCGGTGTCTCCGGCATGGCGCCTCGCTCGCGGATCTCCGCCCGCCGGCGGGCTCCGCGCACCAGTGCCACGACGAGCCACACGAGCAGCGCGACGACGACGACGGCGACGACGATCAGCCCGATGCGGAGCGCGCCGGCGCCCCCGTCGCCCTGGATCTCGTCGGCGGCGAGAGTGATGGCGCCGACCCAATCGCCGTCCGCGGCGAAGGGGACCATCTTGTCCTCGATGCTGTCGAGCTGGCCGAAGCTCACCGGGCCGTCGGGGGCAGCGGAGATGTAGTAGCTGCGCCCGTCGACCGCGATCGCCAGGAGGTACTGTTCGGTGCCGAGGTTGTTGTTCTGCGCGACCGTGTCGGCCCACTGCACGTTGTCGGATGGGTTCGTGAAGTCGTCGACGAGCACGACGAACAGATCGGCGCTCGAATTGTCCGTCAGCTCCTGGAGCCGGGCCTCCACCGTCGCCTCTTCGTCGGCACTGAGCACTCCGGCCTGGTCGGTGACGTATCCGGCATCGAGCGTGACGGGATCGGTCGCGGATGCTGCGGAGGTGCTGAACGCACCGGCGACAACGGCGAGAGCGAGTGCGGCCAGCGTGAGCCACCGTTTCGTCATCGTGTTCCCTCCGACCGGCAGCCGAGCCCCATGCCACGAGTCTATGCACTGGGCCCGACACGCGACAGCACTCGACACGGGTTCGCCGTTCGCCCTCAGCGGAGGCACATACGCTGGAAGGCATGGACGACATCTACGGTTCCGACGTGCTCGCGGCGGGCTGGCGCGAGCGCGGCGCGAAGAAGGTGCCCCAGGTCGCGGCCGAGCCGGATCTCGTGGTCGAGGTCGCCGACGACGGCTTCTGCGGTGCGGTCACACGTGTCCAGGGCGGCAGCGTCGAGTTGGAGGACCGCGTGGGCCGTCGGCGGTTGTTCCCCCTCGGCGGAGGGTTCCTCATCGACGGCGCACCCGTGAGGCTGATCGTGCCCGGTGCTGCCGATCAAGGGCGGCGGCGCACGGCATCCGGATCGTTCGTGGTGGCCGATCAGCGCGCCCGCGTCGCTCTGCCCAGCCGAATCCTCGTCGAGGGCAAGCACGATGCCGAACTCGTCGAGAAGGTGTGGGGTGCCGACCTGCGGGTCGAGGGCGTCGTCGTCGAGTTCCTCCAGGGCGTCGACCTGCTCGACGACCTGCTGGCCGCAGAGCCACCCAGCGCGACTCGGCGGTACGGCGTGCTCGTCGACCACCTCGTCCCTGGCTCGAAGGAATCGCGCATCGCCGACGCGGTCGCCCGGGGCCCGCACGGACGCCATCTGCGCATCGTCGGCCACCCGTTCGTCGACGTCTGGCAGTGTGTGACGCCTCGGGCCCTCGGCATCGCGAAGTGGCCGGAGATCCCGCGCGGCATCGAGTGGAAGGTCGGCATCTGCCGTGCCTTCGGCTGGCCGCACGAGACGCAGGCCGACATCGCGCGTGCGTGGCAGCACATCCTCTCCAAGGTCACGACCTACCGGGACCTGGAACCGGCGCTGCTCGGCCGTGTGGAGGAGCTCATCGACTTCGTCACCGCGCCGACGGCCTGAGCCCGGGAATCGGGGACGCCGGAGCGACGGACGTCGACGGCTACCCTGGAAACATGCCCGAACCCCGTACCTTCCGAGACGAGCCGGTGTCGTTCGTGCGCCGCAGCGGCCGGATGTCCGACGCGCAGGAGCGCGCCTTCGCCGAGCTCGGCCCGCACTATCTGCTCGACGTTCCCCGTGACGTCGCCTGGACCTCCGTGCACCCCGAGGCGCGCCTCGATCCTGCGACCGAGTACGGGCGCACCGCTGACCTCTACGTGGAGGTCGGATCGGGCCAAGGCCACGCGATCGTGGCCGCGGCCTCGTCGCGCCCCGAGGACGACTTCCTCGCCGTCGAGGTGTTCCGCGCCGGCCTCGCCAGGACCATGCTCGACGCCGACAGGGAGGGCGCACGCAACCTGCGCGTCGTCGAGGCGAATGCGCCGGAGGTCCTCTCATCGTTCCTCCCTGAGGCGGCAGCACGCGAGGTGTGGATCTTCTTCCCTGACCCGTGGCACAAGAAGAAGCACACCAAGCGACGCCTGGTGAGACCGGGATTCGGCGACGCCGCAGCGCGAGCGCTCCGTGACGGCGGCCTGCTGAGGCTCGCGACCGACTGGGAGGACTACGCCCTGCAGATGCGCGATGTGCTCGACGCGGATCCGCTGTTCGAGCGCGCATTCAAGGGGGAGTGGGCCGAACGCTTCGACGGTCGCGTCATGACCGCGTTCGAGCGCAAGGGCATCGCGAAGGGACGGGATATCCGCGATCTCGTGTACCGGCGCAGGACCCGCGCGTGACCGACACGCGGCGCGACACGGCGTCGCGGACGGGGCTCCTTCCCGCCCTGCTCGTGTGCGCCGCTGCTCCGGCATTCTTCGTGCTGGAGATCCCGTGGCTGGGCTGGACGCTCCTCGCCGCCGGCATCGCAGTCGCCGGTCTCCTCGAACGCCGTGTCGTCGAACGTCGCGGCGGTGAGCGGGGTGCGGATCCAGCCGGGAGCCCACGCCGTCCTTCGCTCACCCGCGATCTCTCGCTGATCGCGATCGGCATGCTGATCGTGAGCATCATCCCGCTGGCAGCGGAACTCGACAACCTCGCGATGCTGCGGTTCACGCTCGCCCTGGGCGGCGCGGTGGCGGTGCCCTACCTGATCTCGAGGTTCGTCTATCGAGACCGTGCCATCGGCTTCCCCTGGCGCACGCACAAGCGCTGGGGACGGCTGCAATGGGGGTGGCTCGTGGCGGTGCTCCTGCTGGGGTGGCTGATCCTGCCCTTCTACTTCATCACCAGCGGGGTGTACCAGAACTGGCCGGTCGTGGACACTCCTGACCTCATCGCCCGTCTCTTCGTCGGGGTCGGCGCCGTGGGCATCTGGGACGAGCTGTTCTTCATCTGCACCGTGTTCGCCCTGCTGCGCCGACACTTTCCCGACCTGCTCGCCAACGTCCTGCAGGCCATCGTTTTCGTCTCCTTCCTGTGGGAGCTGGGCTACCGAGAGTGGGGACCCCTGTTGACGATCCCGTTCGCCCTGCTGCAGGGGTACATCTTCGTGCGGACGCACTCGCTGGCCTATGTCGTGACGGTGCACCTGCTCTTCGATGCTGTGGTGTTCGCCGTGCTGGTACACGCACACAACCCGGGACTTCTTCCGATCTTCCTCCTGTGACGAGGAGGTTCGTGCGCGCCGGTGCTGTCGGCTTGCTCCCGGCCCCCGGGAACGGAAGAATCAGCCCATGCTCATCGTCGGTCTCGTCCTCGCCGCCGCAGCTGCGGCCTTCCACGTCTTCATCTTCGCGCTCGAGTCGCTGCGGTGGACCGAGCCGGAGACGAGGAAGATCTTCGGCGTCCCCAGCGAGGCGGACGCGGTCACGATGAAGCAGCTGGCCTTCAACCAGGGCTTCTACAACCTCTTCCTCGCACTGACGGCCCTGCTCGGTATCGGCCTCGTGATCGTCGGAGCCGAGACGGCGGGGCTTACCCTCGTCTTCGCCGGAACCGGGATGATGCTCGCCGCCGCGCTCGTGCTCGTGCTCTCCGATCGGACCAAGGTGCGTGCTGCGGCGATGCAGGGAACCCTGCCGTTGCTCGCTGTCGTGGTCACCGCGATCGGCCTCGCGATCCGGTGACGATCGAGGGGTGACATCCACGTCGGCACCGGTCACACTCGTTGCATGGCCGATTGGGTGCTGCACGTGGACATGGATCAGTTCATCGCCGCGGTGGAGGTGCTGCGCAGACCGGAGCTGGGCGGTCGCCCGGTGATCGTGGGCGGACGCGGCGATCCGACCGAGCGGGCGGTGGTGTCGACCGCTTCCTACGAAGCCCGTGCGTTCGGGATCGGCTCGGGCATGCCGTTGAAGATCGCGGCGCGGAAGGCGCCGGACGATGCCGTGTTCCTCCCGGTCGATCGGGACGCCTACGCTCGGGCATCCGACGAGGTCATGGCTGCTCTCCGTGCGCTGCCGGGCGTGGTGCTCGAAGTGGTGGGATGGGACGAGTGCTTCCTTGGGGTGCAGACGGACTCTCCCGAAGGTGTGGCCTCGTCCGCGCAGGAAGCCGTGTTCGAGGCGACACAGCTGCACTGCTCGGTGGGGATCGGGGACAACAGGGTCAGGGCGAAGATCGCCACCGAGTTCGGCAAGCCCCGCGGTGTGTTCCGCCTCACCGCGGACAACTGGTTCGAGGTGATGGGCGACAAGCCGACGCGCGACCTCTGGGGTGTCGGGCCGAAGGTGCAGAAGCGTCTCGCGGTCCACGGCATCGCGACGGTGCGAGATCTCGCCGAGGCGGACGAGCAGACCCTCGTGACCGAGTTCGGACCGCGGATGGGCGTCTGGTATCACGGGCTGGGTTCAGGGATCGGCCCGAGCAGCGTCGACGACACGCCGTGGGTTGCGCGAAGCCACAGCCGGGAGACGACGTACCAGGAGAACCTCACGACGCCGGAGCAGGTCGATGCGGCGATCCGCGATCTCGCCGCCCACGCGTTCGACGACTGCGCGGTGGAGGGGCGGCCGGTCGTCCGCGTGCACCTCAAGGTGCGATATGCCCCGTTCGAGACCAAGACCTTCGGCCGCAAGCTCTCCGCGCCGACCACGGACCGTGCGGAATTCGTCGCGGTTGCCGCGGCGCTGGCCGGCACGCTCGATCCGGAGCGAGAGGTGCGACTGCTCGGAGTCCGTGCGGAGATGACCGCGCCGGAGGACGACGGCGTCGAGCGCACACCGGTGCGGGGAAGGATCTGACCCCGCGCCGGGACATCGCGGGAAGCGTCGTCCGCTCAGGGGCGGAGCACGGCCGCGACCGCGCTCACCTCGATGAGGGCACCCGGGACTCCGAGGCCCGCCACGAGCGCCGCGGTGACGAGGGGTGGGGCTCCGTCCCGCGCCAGCCGTGAGGCGACCGCACCGTACGCCGCGCGCAGGTCCGCGTCCTGATGGATCAGCACCGTCCAGCTGATCACGTCTTCGAGTCCTGCACCCACGGACTCGAGGGCGATCCTGGCGTTCTCGACGGCGCGAGCGGACTGCTCGCCGGCATCGCTCGAGACGACGGCTCCGGTGACGTCGACACCGTTCTGGCCGCCGACGTACACCGTCGTCGCCCCTGGCGGGACGACGGCCACATGGCTGAATGCAGGACTGACGACGAGCCCATCGGGCTGTCCGAGTGTGATCTCCATGGCCACACTCTGCACCGGGGCGCCGACATCCGGAAGTCCCTCGTCGGCGTGCAGCTCAGAAGCGCAGCAGCACCTTGCCGACGCGACCCGGGGTGTCGCTCGCACGCACGGCCGCGCTGATGTCGGCGGCGTCGAAGATGCCGGCCACGGGCAACGTCAGGCTGCCGTCGGCGAGGCGCTGGAACAGCTCACCGAACAGTGCGCTACGGGTGGCCTGATCGAGGCTCGGGATCACCTTGCTGCCCCAGAAGCCCTTCACTGTGGCCTGCTTGAAGATCACGTCGGAGGAGGCGATCTCCATGGTGGGGGAGTCCATCGCTCCGAACGCGACCAACGTGCCGCCTTCCGCGAGCAGCGAGAGAACCTGGCCGGCGGATGCACCACCGACGGAATCGACGCCGGCGGTGATCGGCGCACCTCCGGTGATCGCCTCGACCTGCTCCTTCCAATCGGGCTGATCGGTCGCGACGATCCTGTCGATGCCCTGTGCGCGGAGCTCGTCGACCCCCGCTGTCCGACGCACCAGCCCGAGCACGTTCACTCCGCGCGCTGAGCCGAGCTGAGCGAGCATGCGTCCGACAGCTCCGTTCGCGGCGTTCTGCACGATCCAGCCGCCGGCCTGCACATCGAGGAAGTCCAGCAGCGTGATCGCGCTGAAGGGCATCGAGACCAGCTGAGCCGCCGTCTCGTCAGGAAGGCCGTCCGGGATCGGGATCAGCCCGGCGGCATTCGTCACGATGTACTCGGCCCAGGCGCCGAAGGTTCCGCCGGTGGCGACGCGCTGGCCCACCTCGAGGTGCTCGACTCCGGCACCGAGCGCGTCGACGACGCCGAGGGCCTCGGTCCCCGACGCGGCGGGGAGCTCCGGCTTGAAGCCGTATGTGCCGCGAACGGTCCACAGGTCGTGGTTGTGGATGGGGGAGAGCACGATCCGCAGACGGACCTGGCCTTCGCCGGGCTCCGGAAGAGGTCGATCTTCGACTCGGAGGACTTCCTCCGGAGTGCCGAAGGTGGGGTGGATGAGTGCGCGCATGGCGATTCCGTTCTCTCTCGGGATGTCGATCAGGGCCGGTCGCTCTGGTGGGCGTCGGCGAGATCTTTCGTGGTCTTCTGAAGGCGGTCGGTGATGTCGTGCAGTTCGGCGATGAGCTGACGGCGATGCTCCTCGTCCTGGAGCCCGGAGATCGACGCGATGGTGGTGTGGATGGGGGCCACCTCGGCCCGCAGGTCCTGGCCCTTGTCGGTGAGGGTCACCGTCACCACACGCTCGTCGTCGCGGCCGCGTGTCCTGGTCACGAGTCCGGCCTGCTCGAGTCGCCGGACGAGGGGGGATAGCGTGCCGGAGTCCAGGCGCATCACCGCCCCCAGCGACCCGATCGTCTGCTCGCCGTCGAGCCAGAGTGCGGCGAGCACCAGATACTGCGGATACGTCAGACCCCAGGGGGCGAGCAGCGTCCGGTATGCCTGCGTGGTGGCACGCGCGGCGGAGTACAGGGAGAAGCAGAGCATCTCATCGGTCATCGGCACCAAGATAGCATTGCACGTCATTCAATTGTGCACAACTCGAATGGGCGCGAGGAGGGCGCGACCGATCCGACTGGTCGCGCCCTCCTGGGTTCAGCTGAGCGCCTTGGCCTTGATGGCTTCGTACTCCCCGGCCGTGATGGTGCCGGAATCGAGGAGTGCCCTCGCCTTGGCGATCTCGTCGCTCGGGCTCGTGCCGGCGACCTGCTGGATGTAGGCGTCAGCGGCGCTGCGAACGTTCGCGGCCTCCGCATCGCTCCGCTCGGCCATGCCGGAGCCCCGAGCGATCAGATACACCAGCACCGTGAGGAACGGGACGAAGATCAGGAAGACGATCCACACTGCCTTCCACCAGCCGTTGAGCTGCCGGTCGCGGAAGAGATCTCCGACGATCGCGAACAGCGCGAACAGGTACGAGATGAAGACGAACGCCAGCAGGAACCACCAGATGATGTCCCAGAACGATCCCCAAAAACCCATGTGTACTCCTTCTTAAACCGGCCCGCCCGGTGGCGGCCCCGTCGGACGATACTCGGCACGCGCCAGCACGCGCACCGATTCCCGGTGGAGTTCACCAGGGTGAGCCGATCGTGCGATCACTCGATCCCCGCATGCCCCCGCAGTACGCTTCAGACGACCGGAGGACGGAGAAGCGGATGACCGCGACGAGAAGACCGCCATGGCTGTTCAGCACGGTCGAGGGGTACCGCCGGGAGTGGGTGGTCCGTGACGTCGTCGCGGGTCTGTCCGCTGGTGCCGTCGTGATCCCGCAGGGGATGGCCTACGCGACGATCGCCAATCTTCCGGTGCAGGTCGGGCTCTACACGTGCATCCTGCCGATGCTGGTCTACGCGTTCCTCGGTGGAAGCCGCGCCATGAGCGTGTCGACGACCTCGACGATCGCGACCCTCACCGCGACGACCCTGGTGTCCGCGGGAGTCGCCGCGGGATCGGACGATGCGATCGGCTCTCTGATGATGCTCACGCTGCTCGTGGGAGTGATCCTGCTGATCGCCAGACTCTGTCGCCTCGGCTCGCTCGTGGAGAACATCAGCGGAGCCACTGTTCTCGGCTTGAAGATCGGTGTCGGCGCGACGGTCGCCGTCGGACAGCTGCCGAAGCTGCTGGGCGAGAGCTACAACTTCTCCGGTCATGGATTCCTCAAGTCGCTCGGCGCAGTGGCACAGGCCTTCGACAGCGTGAACTGGCCGACGGTCGCGCTGTCTGCCGGCTCGATCCTCGTGATCGTCGTGCTCAAGCGGTTCGCCCCGCGTGTGCCGGGCGCACTCGTCGTGGTGGTCGCCGGGATCCTCCTGGTCGCCCTCGCTGGTCTGGATCGCTACGGCGTCGACCTCATCGCCCCGGTGCCGAGCGGGCTCCCCGTTCCGGGTGTGCCCGACTTCTCGCAGACGGTCGTCCTCGTGCCCGGCGCGCTCGCTATCGCCGTGATGGCGTTCTTGGAGTCCGCGGCCGTCGCCCGCAGCCTGCGGGCGGCGAGCGAACCTCAGATCGACAGCGACCAGGAGCTGTTCGCGACCGGCGCGGCGAACACGGTCGGCGCATTCTTCGGCACGATGCCAGCCGCGGGAGGCTTCTCGCAGAGCGCGGTCAATCAGAGTGCGGGGGCGCGCTCCCAGGCGGCGACCCTGGTCACCGTGGTGCTCGCCGTGCTGGTCGCGCTCTTCCTGGGACCCGTTCTCAGCCTGCTCCCCGAGGCGACGCTGGCCGCGATGGTGTTCGTGGCCGTCGCCGGGCTCATCAACATCCCCGAGCTCGTGCGGTGGGCGCGGATCAGTCCGGTGGATTTCTGGATCGCGCTCGCGGTCGCGATCCTCGGGCTCACCGCCGGCCTTCTCCCGGCAGTGGCGGTCGGTGTGGTCGTGACCTTGATCCTGGTGCTCCGCGAGCTCAATGTGCCGAAGGTGACGGTCGACGCTCGCATCGGCGACGCTCTGGGGCTCCGTCTCGAACGGGGGCTCTACACGGCGAACGCGATGGCCAACGAGAAGCAGATCCTCGCCCTGGTCGAGGCGGAGGAGCAGCCGGTCCGCGTGCTCGTGCTGGGTCTGAAGCAGCAGGAGGTGATGACGATCACCGTCCTCGACGCTCTGGAGAACCTCGACGGAGAGCTCGCTCAGCTCGGCATCGTGCTGCACATCGCAGCGCTTCCCGAGCGGGCAGCCGCTGTCGCTCGCCGCACACCCTGGTTCCTCGGACTGGAATCGCACGGTCGCGTGCACGCATCGGTGAGTGACGGCGTCGCGGCCGCGGATCGGGAAGCCGGTAGACGGAGCTGAGGGAGCGATGGATGAGTGATGACGCCGGACTGAGCTGGCGATGGTCGCGGTTCGGCCTCGGCCTGCTGTTCGCCGCGCCGGCGATGCTCGTCGCCCCCTTCCATCCGACGCTCGGTGTCGCGCTCGGGATCGGCGTGATACCCGCCGCCGCCTTCGGTCTCCCCCCACGCAGGAGAGCCCGCGCCATCATCCCCGTCGTCGGCACGCTCAGCGCCCTCGGCCTGCTTCTCGGGGCGCTGCTGGCGGAGTGGCCCGTGGTCGCCGTGCTCGCCGTGCTCGGGCTCGCGATCGTCGCGAGTCTCAACGCCCCACGAGGTCGGCTCGGGCAGTTGATCCTCGTTCTGGTGCTGCCGATGACCGGGATCGGGCTGAGCTTCTCCTGGTCCTCGGTCACAGGGGGATTCGCCGCCTGCATCGTCGCCGGCTCCGTGTACGCGTGGATGGTCTCCCTGCTCTGGCCCGAGCGTGAAGAGCGGGCGCGTGCCGCCAGTCCTGTACCTCGGGGGCGAGCCCTCCTGGTCTACGGGATCCTCCTCGGCATGGCTGCGGCGCTCGCCGCCACCATCGGCTTCGTTCTCGATCTCGAGCACGTGGGGTGGGCGACGGGCGCGGTGCTCCTCGTCATGCGTCCGGTCAGGGGGCAGCTGATCTCGCGCAGCATCGGGCGCGCGGCATCGGTGCTCATCGGAGCGTTCGCGGCCGCGGGCCTGGCTGTCCTGGCTCCGGGAGGTCTCGTCACCGGGCTCGTGGTCGGGGCTGTCATCGGATCGACATGTGCCATCCAGGAGAGCCGGTGGTACGTCGTCCCCGGCTTCACCACGTTCCTCGCCCTGACCCTCATCATGTCCACCTCGCCGGAGCCTCCGGGGGCTCGATTCGCGGAACGCGCGGTGGAGACGCTTCTCGGGGTGGGGCTCGCTCTGCTGTTCGGGGCCGTGCTGCCCTCGGTGGTCGGCTTCGTCCGGGTGAGAAGCTCGGTCGCCCGATGAGGGTTCTGGACGAAAGTTGCTTGATGTGCGCGCTCCCATGGTGGGATACTTCGAGAAGGGGAGGACGTAGTATCTAACATTTCACCGGGGGCTCTTGATGGTCGAAGAACAGCCAGACGTCGATTCAGCGCGGATCCCTCCGCTCCCTGCAGGCCCCGGTGACATCCCCAGAGCCCGACTGCTGTCACGACTCTCCGCCGCGTTGGACGAGCCCTGGACACTCACCGTCCTGTCGGCCCCCGCGGGGTCGGGCAAGACACGGCTGCTCACCCAGTGGGCGCATTCGATTACCTCCTTGGACGACGATCGATCGCGTGTGGTGTGGCTCTCGCTCCAGCGCTGGCATCGGGACCTCGACCCCCTGCAGTCTGCCCTTCGGAGCATCGAAGACCCCTCGCTGCGCGAGGCACTCGACCGCCTCACCGGGCCGTGGTCGACGGAGAGGGCGCGAGATCTGGCCCGAGCCCTCCGCGCCGCGGGCCGTCGGGTAGTCGTGATCATCGACGATGTCCACCTCATCGAGACCGGGTCACTCGCCGAGATGCTGTCGGCGTTCCTGAGCGCAGTGCCGGGTACCGCCCACGTCGTGGTCTCCGGACGCGGAACCCGGCGTCTGCCTCTTGCGCGTCGACGTATCGTCGGCATGGCACTGGAACTCGGAAGCCGTGACCTGGCATTCACACCGGCGGAGGTGCGAGCGTTCTTCCACGCGAGGGGGATGCGCCTTTCGCAGGGCGAGATCACCACCGTGCTGTTGCGTACCGAGGGGTGGGCCACGGGACTCCGGCTGCTGGAGCTGGCGGCGCTGCATGATTCGTTCGCCACGGTCCTCCCGCTGCGCGGTGACTCTCCGACGGTGACCGACTACTTCGCCGAGGAGGTCTTCGCCGATCTCGACGAAAGTCTCAGTGAGTTCCTCGTGCTCACCTCGGTGCCCGAGTCGTTCACGCCGGCTCTAGCTTCGCAGTTGACAGGAGGAATGCCGGCCGAACCGCTGATCGAACAGCTCATGCGACTCAACGTGCTGATCAGTCGTAGCGGTCAAGAACCGGTCTGGTATCACTACCATCCGCTGTTGCGGGAGTTCCTCTATGCCCGCCTGAAGGACAGAGGAGAGGCGGCCGTCGAGGAGCTCGAGAGCGTGACAGCGGAGTGGTTCGCGGCCGAGCAGGAGCACGAGCGCGCCATGTTCCACGCCGCGCGGAGCGGCGACGACTGCGCGACCTCACGGATCCTCCGTCGCAGTGGGCTGCAGCTGATCCTCATGGGTTATGCGGCTGAGGTGGTCGCAGCGATCGCGCGTCTTCCTCGACCTGTGCTCGCGGAGCCTGCCATGCGGATGCTGACGGCGTCCGCCGAGCTCACACAGGGAGACGCGGCCGGCGCTGCGGCGCTGCTCGAGTCGGACTCGGACCTTGAGGATTCCGTTGCGGTCCGTCAATGGCGAAAGGGCCTGGAGCTGCACACAGCCGTGCGTCGCGGGGGCCTCTCGGAAACGCTCGACCGGCTGGAGCCGGGTCTCTACGAGGTGTCGGGGGAGTCGCAGCTCGACACCTATGTATTCCTGCAGGCTGCCATGGCAGAGCTGTATACGGGGGCGTTGAACGATGCCGACCGGTTCGCCCGGCTCGCGGGGGACCACGCTCACGCCGCGGGCACTGCCGCGGCGGAGCTGCAGGCGGCCGCGATCCTGAACACAGCCGATCTCTTCCGAGGTCAGATGCGAGAAGTGCTGCGTTCCAGCGCGCTGCTGGATGAGCGCTGGCGCGCGCTCGGCATGCCTGCGGACTCCTTCTACGAGGTCACGCGGGTGTGGCAGTACTGGGTGCCTTTCGAACAGATGCTTGTCGCCGATGTGGATCAGACGCTGCGCGCGGCGACCGGGATCATCGAGTCCGGAACGGAGCCGGCGATCGCACGGGGTCTGCGAGGCCTGATCGCCCTGCTGAACGTCGATGGCGCCATCGACGCGCACGCGGCGGCTCTCGCTCTCCTCGAGAACCTCGCGCCGCGCGACGACATGCCGCTGCCTGTGCACTGGTATGCGATGACGAGCACTTTCGCGATCCGCGCCTTCAACGCGCTCGGAGAGTACGCCCTCAGAGACCGCTTCATCCACGACGTCGGAGACGCTCTCGGCGAGGTCGGCGAGGTGGCCGTGCTCCGCGCGATCGCCGCGCTGCACGATCAGGCGTTCGAGCCGGCGCGGGCCGCTCTCGCTCCGGTGCTGGAAGGGGTGGCGCCGTGCCTTCTCCCTGCGTCGATGATCGACGCCTGGCTGGTCGCTGCCTGTATCGACGTGCAGGCCGGCTGTCCCGATCAGGCGCAGGTGTCGCTGTCGTTCGCGCTCGCCCTGGCCGAACCGGAGGAGCACATCCGACGATTCGCCGACGCCGGGCCGGTCGTCGCGCGCCTTCTCGCCGCGCGCGCGACTCCGGGATCACGCGGTCGCTTCGCGGATCGCGTCCGCGAACGTCTCACCGCAGCAGGAGTCCTCATCGAGGAGGAGCTCACCCGTCGCGAACGCATCGTGCTCACGGCGTTGAGTCGCAACGCGACGCTCCGGGAGATCGCGGAGCAGGAGTTCATCTCCCCGAACACGGTCAAGACGCACGTGCGCAACATCTACCGCAAGCTGGGCGTCTCCGACCGGGACAGCGTGACGGCGGCTGCGCACGCTCTCGGGATCGAGTAGCGCACGCAGCCGCCGCGGGGAGAGCGACTCAGTCGCGTGCCATGGCTGCTGCCAGATGTGCTTCGAGGTCGAGGTAGGCGTCGTCGGCGATGTCGAACACGACCTTAGCGATCTCGCCCCCGGTGAAGTCGAAACCGTACCCGTACAGCGACGACACGGGATCGGCGCTGTCTCGACCGATCGTCAGGCCCTCGCCGCACAAGGAGAAGTGACCGAGCACCGTGCGGATCTGCTTCTCACCGACGACCTCGTCGTCGATGTAGAGCTTCACCGGTCCGACCCCCTCGCGGTGTTCGCCCATGCCTTCCTTCGTGAACTCCACGCCGATGATGTGCTTCCCGGAGGTGGGAACGGGCGCGGACACCCGGTCCTCCGGCGGGATGCCGAGGAAGTTGTACACGTAGTGCACCTGCCCGTCCTTGACGACGAGGGCGTGGCCGCCGAAGCGCGAGCCGTGCGCGAAGATGACGCCCTCGGTCTCAGGCGTGAACTCGACCTCGGCGGCGATCTTGTAAGAGACGCCGTGGGTGTTCGCCGCAGAGCGCTCCGGAACCTCACTCGTGCCCGGGTAGTAGACGAATCGGCCCGAGGGCGGAGCCGGCTGGTGGAACTCCATGGCGATGAACGTCTCGAAGTCCTTCGGGTTCCCGATGATCTGCAGATCGTTCAGAGGCAGGACGTTGTTCGTCTTCGCCTCTTCCATCCACAGCGACTTGAGCTCGGCGAGCTTGTCGGGGTGCTCGGCCGCGAGATTCTTGGCCTCGGCCCGGTCGGTGTCTGTGTGGTAAAGCTCCCACTCGTCTTCGTTGAAGTTGCTGATGCCACTCATCGGACCGTGGACCGCGACGGCCTTCCAGCCTTCGTGCCAGATGCCGCGCTGGCCGAGCATCTCGTAGTACTGTGTCTTCTTCTCGGTCGCCCCGTCGGGGGCGGCATCGAACGAGTACGCCATCGAGACTCCGGACAGCGGCGTCTGCTCGACGCCGTTGTAGGTCTCGGGGAACGTCACGCCGCACGCCTCGAGGATCGTGGGCACGATGTCGGTCGAGTGGTGGTACTGATGGCGCACCTCTCCCCGTGACTTGATCCCGGCGGGCCAGTGGATCACCAGCGGGTCGCACACGCCGCCCTGATAGGTGTACCGCTTGAACATCTTGTATGGAGTCGAGAACGCCGCCGCCCACCCGGTGGGGTAGTGGTTGTAGGTCTCCGGCGAGCCGAGCTTGTCGACCATGCGGAGGTTCTCCGCCTCGTCGTCCGGGTATCCGCCGAAGATCTTGCCCTCGTTGACCGAGCCGTTGGGGCTGCCCTCGCCGGACGCCCCGTTGTCGGCGCAGTAGATGATGAGGGTGTTCTCCAGCTGCCCCGATTCCTCCAGGTAGTCGACGATGCGGCCGACCTGGGAGTCGGTGTATTCACTGAAACCCGCGTAGACCTCGGCCATCCGCGAGAACATGGCCCTCTCCTCGGCGTTCAGCGTGTCCCACGGGCGCACCTCGTCGGTCGGATTGAACGTGCCGTCGGTCATCGGGTTCAGCGTGGTCAGATCTGTGTCGGAGGGGAGGATTCCCTTCTCGATCATCCGGGCGAGCACCCATTCGCGATAGGCCTCGTAGCCGTCGTCGAACTGCCCCTTGTACTTGTCGATGTACTCCTGAGGGGCGTGGTGCGGAGCATGGTTCGCGCCGGGGCAGAACCACAGGTACCAGGGCTTCTCCGGCTCGGTCTGCTTGACGTCGCGGATCATCGTGAGGGCCTGGTCGGCGAGGTCCTTCGAGAGGTGGTACCCGTCTTCCGGCAGGTACGGCTGGTCGATGTAGTGGTTGTCCTCAGCCAGCGAGGGGTACCAGTTGTTGGTCTCTCCGCCGATGAACCCGTAGAAGCGGTCATACCCCTGAGCGAGCGGCCAGTGCTTCTTCGACGCACCGGCAGTCCACTCGTCGATCGGCACATTGTGGTTCTTCCCCACCCAGAAGGTCGACCAGCCGGCGTCACGGAGCACGTGCGCCATGGTCGCGTTCGAATCGGGGATGTGGGAGTTGTAGCCGGGGAAGCCCGTCGAGGACTCGGAGATCGTCGCGAAGCCGTTGAGGTGGTGGTTGCGTCCGGTCAGGAACGTCGACCGGGTGGGGGAGCACAGCGCCGTCGTGTGCCACTGGGAGTAGGTGAGGCCGTTCTGAGCGAGACGGTCCATCGTCGGCATGTTGATCCGTCCGCCGTACGGCGACCACGCCGCCATGCCCGTGTCGTCGTACAGGACGACCAGCACGTTCGGAGCGCCGCTCGGCGGGGTCGGCGGTCGGAAGGCGTCCCAGTCAGGAACGGAATCGCGCACGTCGAGTTCGATCTTGCCTTGGAATTCGCGAGCCATCGTGGGTTTCCTTCATCTCGGTGGAACGATGCGGCTCCCCGCCGCGTTCAACGTACTGCGGTGCGAGTCGTGGGGTCATCAGAGTCGGGTGCGCTTCATCCGGGTGAACTCTGCGCGTCCCCGTGTGGACTTCAGATCAGTGCGGCGATCGCCTTCTCGAGTTGGAGGGCGCCGATCACGAGAAGCAGCGCCGCGTTGAGCACGTGTGTGTTGCCGGCGATCCAGGAGCGCATGCGGTCGAGCACGGGCTGGGCGCGCGCACCACGGACGAGGACGAAGAACACCGGCAGAGCGATCGGCAGGGTGCCGAGCACGACGAACGCGGCGGCTACAGCGGTTGCGGCACCGGGCGCGACGCCGGACTGCGTGATGTCCAGCGCGGCGAGGATGGCGCATGACGCATCCACGGGGTTGAGCACGAACAGACCGAGGCCGAGCAGGAAGGTGCGCCCCGGCCGGAACGACTCGACGGAATGCAGCCAGCCGGGCAGCTGGGGAGAAGCGTCCACCACGTCGCGAGGAGTAGCGGCTGTCGCCATCTGCTCGATACGGGCACGCCCCTTCCGGTAGACCCAGACAGCCGCCGACACGAGGAAGCCACCGATCAGCAGGCGGACCACGGGCACCCACAGGGGCGGCTCGTTGTGCTCGTGCACCGCGAGCATCGGGAAGAGCCAGAGACCGAGTGTCATGATGCCTGCGAGGCCTAGGAACCAGCCGAGCAGATAGGCGATCCCGTTCGTCCTCGCGTTGCGGGACAGCAGCACGGCGACGAGGGCCATGATGGCGAGGGGGCTGAGCACGACGCCGAGGGCGACGGGCACGAGGTCCAGGATCAACTCGCCCACGTCATCCCTCCTCCCACAACCCCGCTGCCGTGCCTCAGAAGCTGCCGATGCCCTTGCCGATCATCGAGATGCCGATGACCAGCAGCAGAACCGCCATGATGACGGCATTCTCCGCCGCCAGCCAACCGCGGAGAGCATCCAGGGGCGCTCGGAGCCGATCGGCGGCGACAAGGTAGCCGATGACCGGGACGAGCACCGTCGAGGCGGCGATGACCGTGTACACGGCGATCACCACGACGATCGACCCCACGGGAAGCGCCGCGCCACCGATGTCCGTGCCGGCGCCGGCGGCCATGATGAGGTTCTTGGGATTCACCGCCGACAGCAGGAAGCCGAGCCCGAACGCGAATGGGAAGGTGATCGTGTCGATCGCCTTCATCCACTTCGGCAGTGCGGCTTCCTCGCCCGGCCGGGGGCGTTTGCGCCACTGCCCGAAAGCCAGCAGGAAGAGCAGAGCCCCCAGAACGAGCTGCACCGCGCCGCGGATCGGATGCGACGCGTCGCTGTCATCTTCCGGCAGGAGCGAGGACACCAGCGTGAAGACCGTCACCGCGACGACGATCCCCAGCACCCAGCCGAAGAGGAAGCCGACGCTGGTCACCCTCGCCTTGGGCGAGAGCAGCATGAGGATTGCGGCGATGATCGGAATCGGACTGATCGCCACGCCGAGCGCGAGCGGGAGGATGTCTCCGATGACGCTACCCATCAGGGGCCTTTCTCGAGGGGAGCTCGTCCTGCTTCCGGAGCGGCGAGCATCGCGATCGCCTCGCGGTTGGTCGCGTAGACGTGTTCCGAAGCCAGGAGATCGAGGGCCTTCAGCCGGTGCACGGTGTTGGGGCGCACTCGGCTGAAGGACAGGGAGACGGAGCGGTCGGCGAGCCATTCCTTGAGGGAGGCGAACGATTCGGCGCCGGTGACATCGACGTCGGTCACCGCCTCCATATCGACCACCAGGTGACGGACCTCGTTCTCTCCGGCGGCGCGGACGGCGGTCTTCACCGCAGAGGAGAACACCGCCCCGTTCGCGAAGAACAGGGGCGCGGCGAGTCGGACGACCACGATCCCCGGAGCGGTCATGGTCCCAGCCGGCGCATCCTCCAGGAGGGACTCACCCGGGTCGCCGGTGGACTCGAGGACGTCGATGGCCGGATTGGCCGCGCGCTTGGCCAGGTTTATCAGCGCGAGGACGAATGCGACGAGGATCCCGGGGATCGAACCGATGAACAGGGTGACCAGGAAGCAGGTCGCGCCGATCAGGAACTCGAACCGGTCTTTGCGCCACAGATCGATGAACTCGCGGATGCCGAGCAGGGGGATGATCGCGACGCCGACGATCGCTCCGATCGCCGGGGAGGGGATATCGGCCAGCAGCGCGGTGCCGAACAGCAGCAGCAGGAGCGTGCCGGCAGCGAGGATCAGCGCGGGGAACTGCGTACGAGAACCCGCCTGATCCATGGCGGCGGTGCGGGACGTCGATGAGCCGACGGAGAAGCTGCCCTGAGCGCCTGCGGCGATGTTCGCCGCGCCGAACGCCAGGAGATCGCGGTTCGCGTGGAACGGGTAGCCGTGCTTCTCGGAATACGACCTCGACACCAGAAGCCCCTCGGCCGTGGTGACCAGTGTCAGCGCGATCGCCGATGGGACCAGCATGAGCCACAGCGACCAGTCGATCACGGGCCACGTGAGCACGGGCGCACCGGCGGGGACCTCACCCAGGACGTCGACTCCTCGCTGGTCGAGCCCGGTCAGAACCACGACGACGGTCGTCGCCACCAGGACGATCAGAGCCCACGGGACGGCACGGAGGAACCTGCGGCCGAGCAGCAGCACGGCGACGGAGCAGACCGAGATCAGCACCGCCCACCCGTTGAGCGTCGGGAGCCCGCCGATCAGATCAGCGACCTTTCCGGTGAAGTCCTTCCCGGAGTCGATGCTGACGCCGAGCATCTTCGCGAGCTGGCTCACCATGATGTCGAGGGCGAGACCGCCGACGAAGCCGACGAGGATCGGCTTGGAGAGGAAGTTGGCGAGGAACCCGAGCTTGAAGACCGCGAGCAACGCGAACATGATGCCGCAGATGATGGCCTGGGCGAGCGCGAGCGTCGCGTAGTTCGCGCTTCCGGCGGCCGCGAGCCCGCCGATCGAGGAGGCGACGAGTGCTGCGGCTGCGGCATCGGGTGAGGCGACCAGCTGCCGGGAGGACACCACGAGGGCGTAGACGACCGTGGGGACGATGAGTGCGTACAGCCCGGCGGTGGGCGGCAGGCCCGCGATCTGCGCGTACCCGATGTTGAGGGGGATGGCGATCGCGAGCAGAGTGACGCCAGCGGTCAGCTCGGTGACGAAGTTGCGTCTGGTCAGTCCTGCGAGTGGACGTTGCACATCGCCTCCATCCGCCGGCGCCCCTGGTCGAGCGCTCCTGCGTCCACGATTCCACCGGAGGGGTCGCCGGACCACGGATCGACCGCAACTCACCCCTGGTGATTTACAGCCGGAGCGTCCTGCGCCGCCCGCTCAGCGGCGACGAGGTATGCGCCGCCGTCGGCCTCGCCGTGTCGCCGCCGGGGCGGGCTCCGGCTCCGGTGTCGGCGGGACCGCGGTGCGGTCGCCCGAGAGCCACCGCACCCAGAGCGTGTCGGGATCGCCCTCGAAGACGAGCGTGCGTGCGAGGAGCGTGAGCGGGATCGAGAGGATCGCACCGAGCGGGCCGATGATGAAGGTCCAGAAGATCACGGAGAAGAAGCTCAGGGTCAAGCTGAGATCGACGGCGTCGCTGACGAACTTCGGCTGCACGAGAACCTGGAGCACCACGTTCACGACGCAGTAGACCGCGACCACACCGATGAGCAGAGGCCACCCTCCGACGACGAAGGCCAGGATCGCGGGCGGGACGAGCCCGAGCACGAAGCCGATGTTCGGGATGAAGTTCGTGACGAACGCGAGGATCGCCCAGACCACGGGTGCGGGGACGCCCATCCACCACAGCGCGAGACCGTCGATGACAGCGACGATCGCGCCGAAAGTCGCGTTGACGATGTAGTAGCGGCGCACACCGGTGTTGAGCCGAGTGATCCGGGCGATGACCGCGGCCTTGGATGCCCCGAACACCGACGGAGCGTCCCGATAGCGGGCCGCGTCGACCGCCATGAAGATGATGTAGGCGCAGACGAAGAACAGTGCGGTCGCGACGCCGATCACAGTCCCGCCGATGCTGCGTGCGAGTCCCAGAAGCGTCGTCGGATCGAGGACCGAAGCCGCGGCGGCCGACGCCTCCTCGTCCAGGCCGAGGGACTGCAGCCACCCGACGAGATCATCGACGGTCTTCGCCAGTCCGCCTTCCGAGACCAGGTCGGCGATGAGCCGCGCGAACTGCGTGCCGGCCAGCCAGAGCAGAGCGCCCATGACCAGGAGGATCAGGTAGGCGACGACGATCACCGCGGTCGTGCTGCCCCACTGCGGCCACCCGCGCCGTTCGAGCGGTCGACGCAGAGGATCGCAGATCACCACGATCACGATCGCGAGCGCGACGGGTCCGAGGAGATCGCGCGCGAAGTAGACGCCGGCGAGGGTCACTGCGCTCGCCGCGAGAAGGAGCAGCACCCGCAGACTGGGGGAGATCCGGTCGGGGGAGCGCTCCGGCGCAGGCGAGGTGGTCACGCCGAAAGCGTAGTCGACGGGTCAGAAGGGCTCGGGAGCGACCAGCGGCGGCACGTCCTGATGTCCCGAGACGACGGCTCGCAGACCCGCCGCTTCCAATGCCGCTGCCACGTCGTGGATCGTCGCTGACACCACGGACGTGCCATGGAGCGGGTGATGCCAGATGCGGAGCGCGAGCATCCACCGGGCCGGGGAGACCGATGTGAAGATCACGCCCGGATGTTCGCGGGTGTGCACTCCTTCGACCTCGCTCGCGGCGCGGGAGATGATCGACACGACGTCATGAGCATCGATCCCGTCCGCCCGTTCGACCCGGATGTCGAGGGTGCTGCACCGCGCACCGTGGCGAGAGTCGTTGACCAGGACCCCGGTGAGGAGGGCGGCGTTCGGTACGTGCACGGTCCGACCGTCGACGGTCGAGAGGATGACCGACCGGCCGTTGAGCTCCTGCACGACTCCTCGCAGCTTGCCGTCGGGCCCTTCGACCTCTATCTCCTCGCCGATCTTCACGGACTGGCGGGATTGGATCAGCACCCCGGCCGCGACGTTGTCCGCGACGCCGCGGAGCACGAGGACCAGAACGACGACCGCGATCGCGGTCATCGCCAGGAGCGGTTGGACATTCGCGCCGAGGAAGGCCAGCCCGACCCCGATCCCGATCAGCAGCAGCGAGTACTGGGCGAACCGTGCCGCCAGCTGGGCGACGGAGTCCGAGATACCCGGTGCGCGCTTCGTGATCTTGAGCACGCCCTTGCGTGCGAAACGGGAGAGCAGCCAACCGACGAGGACCGAGAGCACCGCGAGCACGATCTGCCACGGCGACAGGCCGTCCGGGAAGAGCGCGTCCAGACTCACGGGCGGCGACCGCTCGCTCGCAGGTTCATCCGCAACATCCGACCAGCATGCGACGCGCGCGCTCGCCGCGGGTCGGCCACTCATCCCTCGGGGGTGATGCCCTGGGGTGGCGGCGCCATCGCCCCAGGGGGGTGAAGGGCGCTCGCTCAGGCAGGAGCAGAGCCCCAGACTGAGCACATGTCGTCGTCGCCCCCATCACCGGACCTCCTCACGGCAGCCCGATCGAAGGGAGCCATGCGGGAACGGTCTCGAGAGGCCATCGGCCTTCAGATCTCGATCTGCGCCTTCATCATCGCCGCTCTCGTCGCCCTCGTGGTGTTCCGACTGCAGGGGGCGCCCATCTCCGGGCCGGATTCCGTCGGGCAGTTCGCGGCGCTCGCGTCCGCTGTCACGGCGACCGTGGTCTTCGTCTTAGGACGCGTGATCGCCTCCGATCCTGCACGACGGAAGCGCCTCGGTGCGCTCGACGTCGTCGACATCGCTGCCTTCGCCTTCGCCCACGCAGTGATCGCCTTGCTCGGATGGACACTCGCAGCCGTCGTCATCGAAGCGGCGTTCAGCGGAGCGGTGGTCTTCCCGGTCCCGGTGCTCATGCTCACCGGGGCGGCGGCAGGACTCTCGGCATACGTGACGTACTACTCGTCGACGCATCTCGATCTCCAGATGCTCGCGACGGTGCTCGCGGTGTTCCTGATCCTCGGGATCCTGGCGAGCATGCTGACCGCGAGTGATCCGCAATGGTGGCAGGAGAACCTCAGCGCGCTCGGCATGACGGATGATCTGTCGGCCCGAGCGTTCAACCTGACTCTGATCGTCGCAGGCGTGCTGGTCACCACGCTGGCGAGGTACGCGACGAAGGAGGTTCCGACGACGCATCCGCGCGGGGTGATCGCGGTTCGGACCTGCCTCGTCGTCGTCGGGGTCTTCCTCGCGTTGGTCGGTGTGTTCCCCGTGGACGAACACTTCGCCCTCCACACCGGGGTGGCGTCGGGAATGGTCGTGGCGTTCGCCGTGGCCGTCGTCGGACTCCGGCGGTGGGTGCCGGGAGTCTCGCGGACCTTCCTCATGCTGGGGTACGTCTTCCTGCTCGTCATCGTGGTGCTGTCGGTCTTCTTCGCCATCGGCTACTACACGCTCACTGCGGTCGAGCTGGTGGCCGGCACCCTCGTGTTCACCTGGATCATCCTGTTCATCCGCACGGCGGACGCGCTCAGACGCGACGCGGCCACCGAAGCCGCCGGGTAAAGATCACCCGGAGGATGGCCTTGAAGGGGTGTTCGAGACGCCACTAGCTTGGTGCCATGTCGCACCCCGTACGTTCGTCGAGACCGGGACCAACGGTGCGATTCCGGCCGCCCGCACCCCAGCCGGGCGCCATCCACCGTGCACGGGTGAGCGCAGCGGTGGAGGAAGCCGCAGCCCATCACCCGCTGACCGTGGTCAGCGCCCCGAGCGGTTTCGGCAAGACGACCGCGGTCGCCGATTGGGCATGCCGCCTCGACCATGTCGCATGGCTCGGGCTCAGCACGTTCGACTCCGATCCCGCCAGGCTGGCTCAGGGGGTCGTTAACGCGCTCGTCGAAGCCGCTGAGCGCTCGGGTCTCGACCTCGACCTCGACCGGGACCTGGAGGATCCCTATCGCGCCTATCAGGAGATCTGCCGAGTCCTCGAGGAGTCGGGGGAACGCGTGCATCTCGTCGTCGACGATGCGCATCGCGCAGGAGAGGCGTGGCGCGAAGGTCTGCTGGGGATGCTGGCAGAGCAGGCTCCGGACACTCTCAGCGTGGTGCTGGTGGGGACGACGCTTCTCGAGGTGACGCTTTCCCGGCACCGGGTGACACATCCCGGTTCGTTCGTCGGTGCGGAGACACTCAGCTTCACCGGGGACGAGGTGCAGCAACTCCTCGACCAGGAACCGGACGGCCTCTCGTGCGCGACGATCATGGAGGAGACCAGAGGCTGGCCTATCGCCGTCAGACTGATGATGATCGGCGGAGCCAAGCCGGACAGCCGCGCACAGAGCGCTTCGAGCTTCCTCGGCGGTTACGTGAGAGAGCACGTGCTGGGTGCACTCCCGGTCGAGGTCTCGAGCTTCGTCCTCGAGGCCAGCATCTGCGGTGAGCTGACTCCCGAGCTCGCTGCAGCGGTCACCGGTCGTGCCGATGCTCCGGCGATGCTGGAGACGTGCGTGCGACTCGGTCTCTTCCTCGACAGGTTCGAGGGTCCGCACGGTGTCGTGTACCGATGGCACGCGTCCTTCGCACGGCGGTGCGCGGAGATTCTGGCCGGTGATGCGGAGCGCGCTGCCGCATGTCATCGTCGCGCGGCGTCCGCACTCGAGGCGACCGATCCGACAGCGTCCATCGCGCATTCGCTCCACGCCTCGGACTTCTTCGGTGCCAGAGAGACGCTGCTCCGGCACTGGGTGGGGCTCGTGGTCGGTGCCCGCGCCGACGAGGTCGAACGCACGGCGATGGAGATGCTGCATCGGGTGCCCGACGACGCGCAGGTGCTTCTGGTGCGTGCGTGCGCCAGCGACGTGCTCGGCGATCATCGCGTGGCGAGGGAGCTGTTCCGTCGGGCGGAGGCGACGGTGGCGACACCGGGCGGTGTCGACGAGCCCGCCGTCCTGCAGATCGCGCGGCTCTTCATCGCGGACGAGCGTGCGGCGGTGGCGGATGCGAGCGCGAAGGTGCGGCAGATGCTGCTCGAAGCGGATTCCACGGATCTCGGGGACCGAGCCGCGCTCAACTATCTCCTCGGATGGACGGAGATCCGTCATCGCGGTAACCCGGCAGTCCCTCTCGAGTACTTCTCCGCCGCGGCCCGGGAGGCGCAGAATTCAGGGGATCGCGAACTCGCGAAGCGATCACTCGGGCACCTCGCCTTCGGACAGACCTGGGCCGGCCGATTCGTCGAGGCACGGCGAACGCTCCGTACCGTCGAGCGCGCCGATGATGTCGGACTTCCGTGGAGCACGTATGCGGGAGGCAGCGCGGCCGTGGCAGCGGGATACGTCTCGTACTGGGCGGGGGAGCTCGACGACGCGATCCGCGAGTTCGGCGTCGTCGTCCACAACGCCGGCTCCGACCATTCCTTCACGAGTGTGGCTCGCATGATGATCGCCTACGCGGCTGCGGAGACCGGAGACGTCGCCGTCTGCCGCCGCGCGGCGATCGGTATCCAAGACATTCCGCTGGAGGTGGTGCACGGCATCTCGTGGCCGGCCTTCCGAGAGTCGTCGGTCGCTCTGCTCGAAGAAGCCGTCGGTCGACAGGACCGCGCGATGCGGATCGCCCGGAAATACATCCACTGCCCTGACCTGCCGGTCGTCAACGTCGCGCTGTCGGGTGTGCTCCGGCGCGCCGGCGAGTACGCCGCCGCACTGGAGATGCTGAGGTCACTGCGCGCTTTCGGCGACGTCTCCTACGTGAAGGCCTCGACCCTGCTCACGGCGGCATTGCTGCGACGTCGTGCGGGCCACCACGACGAGGCACATGAGCTGTGCGAGGCCGCTGTCGCCGTCGCCGCGGGGGAGGACATCCGTCTTCCGTTCGGTCCGCGCGACGCGGCCGCGCGCAAACTGCTGGCCGAGCACGTGCACTTCGGGACGCAGTTCGAGGACTTCATCGGCAGATCACTGGCGAAGGACAACGCGGGTTCGCCGGTGGACGCTCTCTCCGAACGGGAGCGCGACGTCTTCCAGCAGTTGCAGACAGCGCGTACCCTGCAGGAGATCGCTCGTGAGCTCGCGGTGTCGATCAACACGGTGAAGACGCACCAGCGCGCGATCTACCGGAAGCTCGGAGTGTCGTCGCGTCGCGAGGCCGTGCGCACGACCGTCTGACCCGCGCCATCCCTGAACGGAGTCACGGCCCGCGAAGGGCCGACGAGAGGACGGTGTTCGCGACCCTGGCAGGGATCTGCTGCGTCGTGAGGATCCGATCGATCCTGCAGTCCACGTCGCGGGCGAACCGCTCCACCCAGGCGAGTTCGACGAGGAACAGGGCGGCGAGAGCACCGATCGGGATCCTCGCGGCGAAGTGTCCTGCATCGTCCGCTCCGATGAGCCCCGGCGTTCCCAGGACCAGACCCGCGAGCGTGAAATCATCGCGATCCACCTCGACGAGGCGATGTTCGTCAGGACCGAGACGCCTGATGATCACGACGTCGAGCAGGCGGATGGCGCCGTTCTCCACCTGGCGTAGGAGCGCCTCGAGGACGTGGGAGCCGAGGCGGTCGTCCTCGAGGCGGACGACGACGAACTCCACGTCGCCGAGCGCCCGGAGTCTCGTCAGATCGACCGCCTCAGCCACGACGTCAGCTCAACGCACGGGCCTTGATGGCCGAGAACTCGTCCGGGGTGATCGTGCCGGCGGCGAGCAGCTTGGACGCCTTGTCGATCTCATCGCTGGGGCTCGACCCGGCGACGCTGCGGATGTAGGAGTCCGCTGCGTGCTGCTGTTCGCGGTACGCCGACGCGCTCCGTTCGCCCATGCCCCTGCCGCGCGCGATCAGGTAGATGAGCGCCGTGAGGAACGGGACGAAGATCAGGAAGATGATCCAGACGGCTTTCCACCAGCCGTTGAGAGTGTGATCCCGGAACAGGTCGGCGACGATGTTGAAGAGCACCATCAGGTAGGAGACGAACACGAAGACCCAGAAGAACCACCAGATGATGTCCCAGAAGCTTTCCCAAATGGACACGTCGCACCTCTTTCGTTGAGTTGTTGCTTACGGCGATGGTGCCAGCGGTGACCGCGGAGCGAACGCACCGGTCACCCTGCACGGGCGACCCGGCGTCGGGCCGGCGCCGGAGCTCTCATCCTCCGCGGGTGAGAGCGCGGCGCTTTTCCGGGGAGGCGGTGCGAGCATCGAGTCGTTCACGGTCGGCGTGCGCGCCGTGAGAAGGGAATCTTCATGAATGACTTCCGATTCGGTCCGGCCGAGTTCTACCTCGTCGGGTTCGAGGGGTCGCGTCCGGATCCGGCGACTTTCCGTGCCTTGACCGATCTCGTCGACAGCGGAGTGGTGCGGCTGCTCGACTTCGTCGTGATCGCGAAATCGGAGACGGGGACGGTCGAGGTCGTCGAGCTCGAGGATGAGGACGGCTCGCTCGGTCTGGATGACTTCGAGCCGATCGCCGCGGGCTTGGCAGGTGAGGAGGACGTCGAGGCGCTGGCCGCGTCGCTCGCGCCGGGCCGGTCTGCGGCACTCGTGGTACTCGAGCTCACCTTCGCGCGCGCCCTTGCACAGAACCTCGCGGCGGCGGGGGGCGAGGTGCTGCGCACGGAGCGCGTCCCGGCGCCCGTGGTGAACGCGGTGATGGACATCCTCGACCAGGAAGGTGAATGACATGCCCTTGAGAAGATTCGGCCGGCCGGGGCTCATCGGCCTCGCGGCCAGGACCGCGGTGGTTGCGGGAACAGCGACAGCCATCGGCGGTGCGATGTCACGGCACCAGGAGCAGCGTGCACAGGGGGAGTACGAACAGCAGCAGTACGAGGCCGCGCAGCAGCAGGCACAGATCGACGCTGCCGCGCAGAACGCCGCCACGCAGTACTCCTCACCGCCGCCGGCAGCCCCCGCAGCGGGGAACGATCTGATCGCGAAGCTGCAGCAGCTCGCATCCCTGAAGGACTCCGGTGTGCTCTCGGAAGCCGAGTTCGCCGCAGCGAAGCAGAAGCTCCTGAGCTGACGACGAGATCGCCCGCCGCTGGAACGACAGCAGAGACGAGAGCGCGAATGAGCGAACTGGACGAGCTACGGGCACGAGTCGCCCTGCTGGAGCAGGAGAACGCCGAGCTCGCGAAGCCACGACGCCGTCCGGTGGCCAGGAGCGTCGTCGCGGGAATCGTCCTGGCGGTGGCGGTGCTGTTGGCGCCGATCGCCGCCATGGGGACGTGGGCGCGTCTGCAGCTCGTGGACGCCGATCGCTTCGTCGCGACGTTCGCACCTCTCGCAGCCGACCCCGACGTTCAGGACTTCGTCGCCGATCAGGTCAGCTCCGCCATCCAGGAGCAGGTGGACTTCGACGCCGTCGTCGGCGACGTGTTCGACGGGCTCCGTGAGCTCGATCTGCCACCGCGAGCCTCGTCGGCGCTCTCCCTGTTGGAAGCGCCGGCGGCCAGCGGACTGACCTCCCTCGTCGACGGTGTCATCCATGACGTCGTCGCCTCCGACCAATTCGCCGACATCTGGGCTCAGTCGCTCCGTTTCACCCATGAGCGCGCTGTCGCGATCATGCAGAACAGCCCAGGCACCGCGTTGCAACTCGCAGATGACGGTGTGCTCTCGGTAGATCTCGGTCTCGTCGTCGACCGGGTCAAGGACGCCTTGAAAGAACGCGGCGTCGGATTCGCCGACCTCATCCCCGCGATCGACAGATCGATTCCGATCGCTCAGGCCGACGCGCTGGTGCTGGTGCGCACCCTGTACCAGGTGGCCGTCGCCGCCGGCTTCTGGTTGCCATGGGTCGTTCTCGGTCTCGTGGTCGTCGGCATCGCGGTGGTGCGCAACCGACTGCGGGCACTGTTCTGGACCAGTGCGGCGTTCGCTGCCGCATTCCTCCTCCTCGCAGGAGGGGTGGGCATCGGGCGCACGTTCTTCATCGGTGCCGTCAGCCCGTCGATCATGACCGCGGCGGCCGCGCAGTCGCTGTTCGATCAGGTGACGTCGCTGTTGAGCCCGACGATCGCCGCGCTGGCGATGGTCGGCGTGCTGATCGCTGTCTGGGCATGGGGTGCAGGCACGAGCCGTGCGGCCGTGGCCCTGCGGAGCGCACTCGACAGCGGGTTCTCCGCAACACGCGGCACGTGGGAGCGTCGCGGATTGTCGACAGGTCGGCTCGGCCTCATGATCGAGCGGTTCCATGGACCCCTCCTGCTCGTGGGCATGGCGATCGCGGTGCTCGTCCTCGTCGTGACCAGACCTGTGACGTTCGGGACCGTGCTCGGCGTGACCGCCGGGCTCGTCGTCTTCGTGATCGTGATCGAGCTGCTCCGACGTCCGGAGCTTCCCTCCCCAGCGGTCGCGGGGGCGTCCGATGCCGACGGGACGAGTGCGGGCCGGAGCGACGTCGACACAGACACAGACACAGACACAGACGTGGAGGGTGGCGCCGCTGTGACGTCGCCGGCCTCGCATTCATGATCGAAGGAGCAGAGGATGTCGGAATTCAACGCGGACTTCGCCGGTCAGATCGAACTGGACGTGCGGGACTCGGTCCCGGACTGGTCACCGTACGAGCTGCGGAAGGCTCCCGATGGTGCACCGAACGTCCTCGTCGTGCTCTACGACGACACGGGACTCGCCTCCTGGTCGCCGTACGGTGGCCGCATCAGCATGCCCACGATGGACCGCCTTGCCCGAGACGGGCTCACGTACACGCAGTGGCACACGACGGCGCTGTGCTCCCCGACCCGATCGACCATGCTCACCGGTCGAAACCACCACGTGAACCGCGCCGGGGTCATCATGGAGGGCACCAACGGGTTCCCCGGATTCGCGGGACGCCTGCCGGGGGAGTGCGCGACGATCGGCCAGATCCTGCAGCAGAACGGCTACTCGACCTTCTGGGTGGGCAAGGACCACAACGTCCCGGAAGAGGACAACGCCCCCGGCGGGGACCGATCGATGTGGCCCCTGCAGCTCGGCTTCGACCGGTTCTACGGATTCCTGGGGGGAGAGACCAACAACTGGTACCCGGACCTGGTCGAGGACAACCACTTCATCGAGGCGCCGGCCACGCCGGAACAGGGCTACCACCTGTCGAAGGACCTCGCCGACCAGGCCCTGAAGATGATCCGCAATCAGCAGGCTTCGAATCCTTCCAAGCCCTGGTATCTCTGGTTCTGTCCTGGCGCGAACCACGCGCCGCACCATGCACCAGAGGAGTACATCGCCAAGTACAAGGGCCGGTTCGACGACGGCTACGACGCCTACCGGGAGTGGGTGCTCGATCGCATGATCGAGAAGGGAGTGCTGCCGGAGGGCACGGCGATGACACCGCTCAACCCGCTTCCCGACGACGTGGCGAACCCCGCGGATCGCGTGCGCCCCTGGGACGAGCTCAACGACGACGAGAAGAGGCTGTTCGCCCGCTTCGCAGAGGTGTTCGCCGGATTCTCCGAGTACACGGATACGCAGGTGGGTCGCATCATCGACTACCTGGAGGAGACGGATCAGCTCGACAACACGCTGGTCTTCTACTGCGCCGACAACGGAGCTTCGGGGGAGGGATCTCCGGACGGCTCGGTGAATGAGAACAAGTTCTTCAACGGGTATCCCGACGACCTCGCGGAGAACCTCGCGATGATCGACCGCCTCGGATCCGCAGACACCTACAACCACTATCCGACCGGGTGGGCTGCCGCGTTCTCGACGCCGTTCCAGATGTTCAAGCGTTACTCGCAGTATGCAGGGGGAACGTGCGACCCGATGGTCATCCACTGGCCGAAGGGGATCAGCGCGAAGGGGGAGCTGCGTCATCAATACCACCACTCGGTCGATGTCGTCGCCACCGTGCTCGACGTGATCGGGATCGAGATGCCGGAGACATTCCGAGGTGTGCAGCAGCATCCGCTCGACGGAGTGTCGATGAAGTACAGCTTCGACGCCGATCCGGACGCGCCCACGCAGAAGCGGACTCAGTACTACTCCATGCTCGGAACACGCGGCATCTGGAAGGACGGCTGGAAGGCGGCCGCCGTCCACGCGCCGCTCAGCGGCAAGGGGCACTTCGACGACGACGTGTGGGAGCTGTATCACGTCGATTCGGACCGTTCCGAGTCGAAGGACCTCGCCGCCGAGCACCCCGAGAAGCTTCAGGAGCTCATCGCCGTGTGGTTCGACGAGGCGAAGGCGAACTTCGCGCTTCCCTTGGACGACCGCTCCGCTCGCGAACTGCTCAACGTCGAGCGCCCGCAGGCGGAACCGGCTCGAGAACGCTACGTGTACTACCCGGGGACCGATGCGGTGCCGGAGAGCGTCGCGGTCAACCTGCGCGGGCGGTCGTACAAGATCGTCGCCGACGTCGTGCTGGAAGAGGGAGCGGAAGGAGTGATCTTCGCGCACGGGTCGAGATTCGGCGGTCACACCCTCTTCATCAAGGACAACCGTCTCTCGTATGTCTACAACTTCCTCGGCATCCCCCCAGAGCAGACGTTCACCTCCGCGGAGCTCACGCCCGGACCGCACACGCTGGGCGTGGACTTCACCCGCGAGAGCGCCGGCGAGCACGGTGAGTCGGTGGGGACAGCCACGCTCTACGTGGACGATGAGGCGGTCGCCTCCGGGCCGATGCGCGCGCAGGTCGGCAAGTTCACCCTGTGCGGGGACGGGCTCTGCGTGGGATGGGACAGTGCGGATCCGGTGAGTCGGCAGTACCGCAATCCGTTCCCGTTCACGGGCGGCAGGTTGATGGGTGTCGGCGTCGACGTCAGCACCGAGCAGTACCGCGATCTCGAGCTCGAGGCAGCGGCCATGCTGTCTCGTGAGTGATCAGGGAGCCGCGGGGAACACCGTCGCCCAGTCGTCTTTCACACTGACCACCGTGTAGCCCTTGTCGTCGGCGCTCGCGAGGGCCTTCTCCGCGCCGGCGTCATAGGGGGTGTCACCGCGTGACGGGTCGTCGTGGTGGATCAGGATCGCGAATCCGGGGCGGGGCCCACGCCGGGCGAAGTCCATCATCGCGGTGTCGCCGTTCGAGTTGCCGCCGACGAACAGCGGGCGCCTGCCGATGCGCGTCCAGATGCGGACGGGTTTCTCCGGACCGTCGTCGAAGAAGGCGAGGGAGGAGGAATACCGCACCGTCGCGTCCGCATCGTCCCATGTCAGGCCGAAGGCCGATCCGACCACGCGCTCCGGAGGGATACCGTAGTTCGCCTGCGTCATGGGACGCATGAAGTCGCGCTCGCCGCCGGAGACGATGTAGCAGGTGAAGCCGTGGTGCTCCAGGTATCGGAGCAGCTCGACCATGGGCTGATAGACCGTCTGGGAATAGGGGCGCTTCAATGTCGGGTGCTGAGCGGTGCGATAGAACTCGGCCACCGAACGCGCGTAGTCCTCGACGCTCATCCCGTGCGTGAGCCCGACGAGCGCCTGGATGATGATCGTCAGATCCGAGTCGTCGCCACCGTAGTGCTTGTCGATCGCCGTGCCCAGCCAGCCGTAATCGCCGCTCACGGCCGCGAGGTAGGGCTGGCGCTCGGCGAGCTCGGGTGTGCGCTCGGCGGCGGCTCGCCACTGCTCGACGACATAGTGCAGTTGGGTGATCATGGGCTTCTCGGGCCACAGCGTCCCGTCGTTGTCGAACACGGCGATCCGCTCCTCGACGGGGACTGCGTCCGGCCCCACGGTCACGGCGGCGACGAAATCCTCGATGTCCGTGCGGGTCGGAGTGTCGCGCCACGAAGGTAGGGAGGGGTGTCCGGTCATGTCAGATCCTCGCTTCTCGCCGAGTGTCGGCAGCGGGTCCAGGCTGTCATCCCGCCGCGTGACCGAGACGCTTCGATCACCCCCGGCGGGCGATGCGCGCGATCGGCGAGACGAGCGCGCCCGGTTGACGGGAATACCCCTGGAGGGTATAGGGTTGGCGTGAAGGAGTACCCCACCCGGGTATGCGAGAACGAAAGAGGAACCGTCATGAGCACGAGCGAGTACCAGGTGAGCGGGATGAGCTGCGGCCACTGCGAGGTCGCTATCCGCAGCGAGGTCGGCCGGGTTCCCGGAGTCGACTCGATCGACGTCAGCGCACAGACCGGCAGGCTCGTCGTGACGAGCGCACACCCGCTCGACGATGCGGTGATCCTCGCAGCCGTCGACGAGGCCGGATACCAGGCGGTGCCGGCCTGATGAACACCGCTGGCCGTCTCGGCCTCTACTGCGCGGGACTCGTGATGGTGTTCGGCATCGCATTCGCCGCGGCGGGCGCCATCGTCCCGGACAGTGCGGTCGCGTCCTGGATGGGACGCGCGGGCGCCGGTCATGACGGGCCGTCCCCGCAAGGCGCAGAGCAGAACACTCAGAACGCGATGGACGAGGAGATCGACGTGAGTGGAGTGACCATCGCCGCATCGGGATACGCCATGGGCGTAGTCGAAGCGCCGGACGAAAGCGGAGTCGCGGGGGAGCTGTCCTTCGTGATCCGGGACGCCGCCGGCACCCCCGTCACCTCGTATGAGACCGCGCACGGCAAGCAGCTGCACCTGATCGTGGTGCGCAGTGACGGCAGCGGGTACCGCCATGTCCATCCCGAACGGGACGAACACACGGGCACGTGGTCGCTGCCGTGGACCTGGGATGCGGCGGGAACCTACCGCGTCTACGCGGACTTCACCGCGACGGGCGGGACACCGGTGACACTTTCACGGACGGTGGACATCGCGGGCGTTTTCCAACCGCGTCCCCCGACCGGAACCGAGAGGCGCGCGGCCGTCGACGGCTTCGACGTGTCGATCACCGGCGCCCTCGTCGCCGGTGCTGCGAGCGAGCTGACCGTCGAGGTCAGCCGACACGGCGTGCCCGTCACGACGCTCGAGCCCTACCTGGGCGCCTTCGGCCACCTCGTCGCGCTGCGGGAGGGAGACCTCGCCTACCTGCACGTCCACGCGCACGGCGATGAGCCGGCTCCCGGCGACGTCGCCGGCCCCGAGGTGGTCTTCACCGCCCAGACGCCCACCGCGGGACGATACCTGCTTTACCTCGACTTCCAGGTGGACGGGACGGTGCACACCGCAGCGTTCGTGCTGGACGCGGAAGCTCCGGCCGACGGGTCGTCGACGGGCACGGGCGAAGACGAGCACGACGAGCACTGAAACCGTCCACAAGAAGTGCGCTTCCCGCCGTCGTACGGGCAGCGCGAGGATCGAGGAGATCACCATGACGGACACGCAGTCCGCAGCCGCACCGACCAGCGTCGAGCTGGAGATCGGCGGCATGACCTGCGCATCGTGCGCGATGCGGATCGAGAAGAAGCTCAACCGGATCGACGGCATCACCGCGACCGTGAACTACGCGACGGAGAAGGCCAAGGTGACCGCACCGGAGGGATTCGACCCGGCGCTGCTCATCGCGGAGGTGGAGAAGACCGGCTACACCGCCGTTCTCCCCATGCCGGAAGCGAAGACGCCCGCCGGCGAGGTGACCGACGCGTCGGACGCGGAGTTGACCAGCCTCAGGCACCGGCTCGTCGCCTCGATCATCCTGACCGTGCCCGTCATCGCGATGGCGATGATCCCGGCGCTGCAGTTCACCTCCTGGCAGTGGCTCTCGCTGGCTCTGGCCGGACCCGTCATCGTGTGGGCGGCATGGCCGTTCCACAAGGCGGCGTGGACGAACCTCCGGCACGGCGCTGCCACCATGGACACGCTGATCTCGATGGGAACGATCGCCGCACTGCTGTGGTCGCTGTACGCGTTGTTCTTCGGGACCGCGGGGGCACCCGGCATGACGCACCCGTTCGAACTGACCGTGGCACCCAGCGACGGTGCGGCGAACATCTATCTCGAGGTGGGCGCCGGGGTGACGATGTTCATCCTCGCCGGGCGCTACTTCGAGAAGAGGTCCAAGCGCCAGGCCGGGGCGGCACTGCGGGCGCTGCTCGAACTCGGCGCAAAAGACGTCGCCGTGATCCGCGACGGCATCGAGACGCGGATCCCCACCGCCGAACTGAAGCCGGGAGATGAGTTCGTCGCGCGCCCAGGAGAGAAGATCGCCACCGACGGCATCATCGTGTCGGGGACCTCAGCGGTGGACGCCTCGATGCTCACCGGTGAATCGGTGCCGGTGGAGGTGGGCGAGGGGGATGCCGTGACCGGCGCGACCGTCAACGCGGGCGGTCGTCTGATCATCCGTGCCACGCGCGTCGGATCCGACACGCAGCTGGCGCAGATGGCGAAGCTGGTCGAGGACGCGCAGACCGGGAAGGCCGAGGTGCAGCGGCTCGCCGACCGTGTGTCGGGGATCTTCGTGCCCATCGTCATCGCGATCGCCATCGCCACGCTCGGAGCCTGGCTCGGAGCCGGATTCCCGGCGTCGGCCGCCTTCACCGCCGCTGTCGCCGTCCTCATCATCGCGTGCCCGTGTGCACTCGGTCTCGCGACGCCGACCGCGCTGCTGGTGGGAACGGGACGTGGCGCGCAGATGGGCATCCTGATCAAGGGTCCTGAGGTGCTCGAGTCGACCCGCAAGGTCGACACGGTGGTGCTCGACAAGACCGGGACCGTCACCAGCGGCAGGATGACACTCACCGCGGTGCACACCGCGGCGGGGGTCGACAGGCGCGAGCTGCTCCGCCTTGCGGGTGCGGTGGAGGATGCCTCGGAGCACCCGATCGCGCAGGCGGTGGCGAAGGCCGCGACCCAGGAGATCGGAGCGCTCCCCGCGGCGGAGGACTTCGTCAACCTCGAAGGCAAGGGCGTCCAGGGCGTCGTCGACGGACATGCCGTGCTGGTGGGCCGTGAATCGCTGCTGGCGGAGTGGTCGCAGCATCTGCCCGCCGACCTCGCTTCGGCGAAGGCGGAGGCGGAGAGTCGGGGCAAGACGGCCATCGCCGTGGGATGGGACGGGGAAGCCCGTGGTGTGCTCGTGGTGGCCGACACCGTGAAGCCGACCAGCGCGCAGGCCATCTCGCAGCTGAAGAGTCTGGGGCTGACGCCCATCCTTCTCACCGGCGACAACAGAGCGGTGGCCGAGCAGATCGCGGCGGAGGTCGGGATCGCCGAGGTGATCGCGGAAGTGCTGCCGAAGGACAAGGTCGACGTGGTCACCCGGCTCCAGCGCGAGGGCAAGGTCGTCGCGATGGTCGGCGACGGCGTCAACGATGCGGCCGCGCTCGCCCAGGCCGACCTGGGGCTGGCCATGGGCACAGGCACCGACGTCGCGATCGAGGCGAGCGACATCACGCTCGTCCGCGGCGATCTGCGCAGCGCCGCGGACGCGATCCGCCTCTCGAGACGGACACTCGGCACGATCAAGGGCAACCTCTTCTGGGCCTTCGCCTACAACGTCGCGGCGATCCCGCTCGCGGCCCTCGGTCTGCTCAACCCCATGCTCGCCGGTGCGGCGATGGCGTTCTCCAGCGTCTTCGTCGTCGGCAACAGCCTCCGGCTGCGCTCCTTCCGGAGCCAGGCGGCGGATCCCTCTCCGGCACGGAGCGGTGCGGCGCAGGATCGCGCGGCATCGGTCTCCACGCCCGGAACCCGTTGATACCCCAGAGGAGAATGTCATGTCCGATTCCCCCGCAGCCTCCTGCTGCAGCGTGAACAGCACCACCGCCGTGTCCGCCGATGGACGCAAGGACCTGCTGGCGCCCGCAGCCGGGGACATGGCGGAGTGTCCGGTGATGGTCGGCAGTCCCGTCGTCATCGCGGATGCCGAGGCCGCCGGCCTGTTCCGCGACTACGAAGGCACGCGCTACTACTTCTGCTGCGCGGGGTGCGGGCCGGCGTTCGACGCCGACCCGGCGAAGTACGCCGCCGCTGCCTGAACGTTTCACCCGTGCGGGGGCGCACACCCGTGGCCCCGCACGGCATCGATCTTCCGAGGAGGAGAGGGTGATGAGCACTCCGCACCACGACCACACCGCGCATGAGGCGCACGGTACCGCCCAGAGCGAGCCGGGAAGCCCCGACCGTCCGCAGGGCGCAGCTGCGCATGCGGGCCACGACTCCCATGCGGGTCACGACTCCCATGCGGGTCACGGCGATCACGCGGGTCACGGCGGGCACGGCGATCACGTGGCCCAGTTCCGGCGACTGTTCTGGATCATGCTGGCCCTCGCCGTCCCCACCGTCGTGCTCTCCGGCATGTTCGCGATGATCCTCGGTTACACCCTGCCCGACGTGCCGGGCCTGGCCTGGGTCTCACCCGTGCTGGGAACCGTGATGTACGTGTGGGGAGGCAAGCCCTTCCTCACGGGTGCCGTCAGCGAGATCCGTTCGCGCAAGCCCGGCATGATGCTGCTCATCGGGCTCGCGATCACTGTCGCATTCCTCGCGTCGTGGGGAGCGAGCCTCGGCGTCCTGCACCACGAGCTCGACTTCTGGTGGGAGCTCGCGCTCCTCATCGTGATCATGCTGCTCGGACACTGGATCGAGATGCGATCGCTCGCGCAGACGACCTCTGCTCTCGACTCGCTCGCGGCACTCCTGCCGGACGAGGCGGAGCGTGTGGAGGACGGGCAGGTCGTCGTGGTCTCACCAGTCGACCTCCGGGTCGGCGACATCGTGATCGTGCGGCCCGGCGGAAGCGTGCCGGCCGATGGGCGGATCGTCGACGGACGTGCGTCCATGGACGAATCGATGGTGACAGGCGAATCCCGCACGGTCACTCGCGGCAGTGGCGACCAGGTCACCGCCGGCACGGTCGCCACCGATTCCGGGCTGCGGGTGGAGATCACGGCGACCGGCGACGACACCACGCTGGCCGGCATCCAAAGACTCGTGACCGAGGCGCAGAGCTCGTCCTCGCGCGCTCAGCGCCTCGCGGACACGGCAGCGGGATGGCTGTTCTGGTTCGCGCTCGGATCCGCGGCGATCACCGCGATCGTCTGGACACTCGTCGGCTTCCCCGACGCCGCCGTGATCCGCACGATCACGGTGCTGGTCATCGCCTGCCCGCACGCCCTGGGCCTGGCGATCCCGCTCGTGGTGTCGATCGCGACCGAGCGGGCGGCTCGCGGTGGCGTCCTGGTCAAGGACAGGCTCGCGCTGGAGAGCATGCGCACCGTCGATACGGTCCTGTTCGACAAGACCGGGACACTCACCAAGGGCGAACCGACCGTGTCGGAGGTCTCGGTCTCCGGCGGGCATGACGCCCACCGGGTGCTGGCGCTCGCCGCCGCCGCCGAGGCCGACAGCGAGCACCCTCTGGCGAAGGCGATCGTGCGCGCCGCGGCCGAGAAGAGACTGTCCGTGCCGGCGAGTCGCGACTTCACGTCGTCGCCGGCGGTCGGCGTGACGGCGACCGTCGACGGGACGACGGTGCGCGTCGGCGGCCCGCACCTGCTGACGGAGGAGCGGTCCGACGAGCTTCCCGTCGCCGAGCAGTGGCGCGAGGACGGTGCGATCATCCTGCACGTGGTGCAGGACGGGCAGGTGATCGGGGCGCTGAAGCTTGCCGACGAGATCCGTCCGGAGTCGCGCGAAGCCGTCGATGCGCTGCATGCCCTCGGGGTGCAGGTGGTCATGATCACCGGCGATGCGGAAGCCGTCGCGCACACGGTCGCGGCAGATCTGGGCATCGACCGGTTCTTCGCGGGCGTACGCCCCGAGGACAAGGCCGCGAAGGTGCAGGAGCTGCAGCACGAAGGTCGCAAGGTCGCGATGGTCGGCGACGGCGTCAACGACGCACCCGCACTCGCGCAGGCCGACGTGGGTCTGGCCATCGGTGCCGGAACGGATGTCGCGATCGCGTCGGCGGGGGTCATCCTCGCCAGCGACGATCCGCGTTCCGTGCTCTCGGTCATCGAGCTCTCGCGCGCGGCCTACCGCAAGATGAAGCAGAACCTGTGGTGGGCCGCGGGCTACAACCTGCTGTCCGTCCCGTTGGCTGCGGGTGTGCTCGCGCCTATCGGCTTCGTGCTGCCGATGTCGGTCGGGGCGATCCTGATGTCGCTGTCGACGATCGTGGTCGCGCTCAACGCCCAGCTGCTGCGGAGGCTCGATCTGCGGCCCGAGGTGACGACCCGCGCGATCCTCGATCGCTGAGGCCGGGCGGACGCGAAGAAGGGCCCCGCTCCAGGAGCGGGGCCCTTCTTCCTCGACAGTGCTGGCTTCCTCGACAGTGCTGGTCAGCTCGCGCCGCCGAGGTCGTGGATGAGCTCCTTCTCGTCCTCCGCCGAGAGGGAGGTCTGCACGACGGTGCCGTTGAACGGCGCGAGAGCGGCGGCGAACTTGTCCTCCGTGATCTTCGTCGCGTAGACGACGACGGCGGACTTGCCATCGGAGACCGCGTTCTTCACCCGGTCCCGGAATTCGGCGTCGATACCGGTCTTGTCCAGCCCGGCGAACAGCGCGCCGAAGAGGCCGCCGAACAGCAGCCCGGCGAACGGGACGAAGAAGAGCAGACCGATCAGCATGCCGAACAGCGCGCCTCCAGCGGCACCGACGCCGATGTTCCCCGCTGCACCCGGGTACTCGACCTTGGTCTTGCCCTTCTCGTCGACCTTCACGAGCGCCAGGCCCGCGAGCTCGACGACCAGATCGTTCTGCAGCGACAGGATCTCGTCGTAGGCACCTTCCGCCTGTGGCTCGCTGTCGAACGAGATGACGATGAGTTCAGCCATGGATGCTTCCCTTCTTCGGGCTGAGTCGACCGCCCTCAGCCGATGATCTCGGGAGTCCACTCCGCGGCGGAGCCCCGCTCCGCACATGCTAGGCACGTCACTTCCGCGATCGTCCGGCTCCGCCCCTAATTCACCCGGGGGAGCTTCGATGTGGTCGAAAGTGGGGTGGCGCGGCATCGTCGCTCTTGGGATAGTGGTCGGCACACGGCCAGCGATGAGGATCGAGCGTGTCGCTGGCGGTACGTCGACAGCGATGCGAAAGGTCACGGACATGAGCACTCCCTCCAGCGCCGACCAGCCGATCTTCACGAGGCCGGGGGAGGCGACGCTCACCTCGCGCCACGTCATCCCGCCAGGGGAGTCGCTTCCCGATACGGCGAAGCAGATCGTGGAGGACGAGACGATCCTCGACGGGAACGCGCGCTTGAACCTCGCCACGTTCGTGAGCACGTGGATGGACGACGACGCGAAGCAGGTCTATGCCGCGTCTTTCGACAAGAACATGATCGACAAGGACGAGTATCCGCAGACGGCGGCGATCGAGGACAACTGCTGGCACATGCTGGCCAACCTCTGGAACGCGCCCGATGCGGAGAAGAGCATCGGTACCTCGACCATCGGGTCGTCGGAGGCGTGCATGCTGGGCGGTCTCGCCTTCAAGCGGCGCTGGCAGCAGGCTCGGCGCGCGGCGGGCAAGGATGCCTCAAGTCCGAACATCGTGATGTCCTCGGCCGTGCAGGTGTGCTGGGAGAAGTTCTGCAACTACTTCGACGTCGAGCCGCGCTACGTGCCGATCAGCGAGGAGCACAAGACTCTCGACGGTCACGACCTGGCGAAGTATGTGGACGAGAACACGATCGGCGTCGTCGCGATCATGGGGGTCACGTACACGGGCATGTACGAGCCGGTGGCCGAGATCGCCGCCGCTCTCGACGAGATCCAGAAGAACACGGGCCTCGACATCCCCATCCACGTGGACGGGGCATCGGGGGCGATGATCGCGCCGTTCCTGCAGCCGGACCTGGTGTGGGACTTCCGCCTCGAGCGGGTGCATTCGATCAGCACGTCAGGGCACAAGTACGGGCTCGTGTATCCGGGGCTCGGCTGGGTGGTGTGGCGGGAGGCGCAGTGGCTCCCGGAGGACCTGGTGTTCAAGGTGAGCTACCTGGGCGGGGAGATGCCGACGTTCGCGCTGAACTTCTCGCGGCCGGGGGCTCAGGTGGTGCTGCAGTACTACCTGTTCCTCCGTCTCGGTTTCGAGGGGTACCGCGCTGTGCAGCAGGCCTCTCAGGACGTCGCGAAGTACCTCTCCGCGGGGATCGCCGAGCTCGACGCGTTCGAGCTCTGGAACGACGGCAGCGACATCCCGGTGTTCGCGTGGCGTCTGAAGGACGGACACACGAAGAACTGGACGCTCTACCATCTGCAGGATCGGCTGCGGATGAAGGGCTGGCTCGTGCCCGCGTATCCGATGCCTGCCGACCTGGAGCGGATCACGGTGCAGCGCATCGTGGTGCGCAACGGGCTGAGCATGGACCTCGCGGAGGAGCTTCTGCAGGCGATCGCGACCGAAGTCGCCTACCTCGACGCACTCGAGTCGCCGATGCCGACCGAGAAGCCCCAATCTGCCTTCCACCACTGAGCCCGCGATGTCCGCTTCGAACACGGGTGCCACCCCAGAATCGACTCCGGCAGCGGGGCCGACGCGCCCCACAGCCGCGCGCACGTCGGCAGCCACGCAGGTGTCGCGGCCGGCCGTCGCCATCCTCGGGGTCGGCCAGCTCGCCCTGCTCACCCTGGTCGTCGTCGCCAGTCTGCGCTCGCTTCCGGCGATGGCGACGTACGGCCTCGGCAGCATCATGCTGTATCTGATCCCCGCGATCGTGTTCCTGGTGCCGACGGCCCTGGTCGCCGCAGAGCTCGCCACCGGATGGAAGGGCGGCATCTACGTCTGGGTGCGGGAGGCGCTCGGGAACAGGTGGGGATTCACCGCGGTGTGGCTGCAGTGGATCCAGAACGTGGTGTGGTTCCCCACGCAGCTCGCTTTCATCGCGGGTGCCCTCGCGTTCGTGTTCATGGATCCGTCGTTGTCGAGTTCGGGCTTCTTCACGGCGGTCGTGATCATCGTGTTCTACTGGGGTTCGACTTTCGTCACCCTCCGCGGTGGCAACCTCTTCGCCAAGCTCGGCTCCTGGGGCGGCATCCTCGGCACGCTCCTGCCGGCCGCGCTGCTCATCGTGTTCGGTGCGATCTGGGTGTTCAGCGGCGAGAAGAGCCAGGTCCCGCTCGAAGCATCGGCGATCATCCCTCCCTTCACCGGCCTGGCGTCCATCGTCCTGATCGTGTCGAATGTGCTTGCGTACGCCGGGATGGAGGTCAACGCGGTCCACGTGAACCAGATGAAGGACCCGGGCAAGGGGTATCCCCGCTCGGTGTTCCTCGCCGCCGGTCTGATCCTGCTCGTGTTCATCCTTCCGACGTTGGCGATCTCGGTCGCCGTCCCGTCGAAGGAACTGGGGCTCACGAACGGCATCATGCTCGCCTTCGGTGTGTACTTCGATCACTGGGGGATGGGATGGGCGACGGCAGCCGTCTCGGCGCTGATCGCCGCCGGCGCGCTCGCCTCCGTGATCACCTGGGTCGCTGGGCCTTCGAAGGGCGTGCTCGCCGCCGCCGAGACGGGCCTGCTTCCACCGATGCTGCAGAAGCGCAACAAGGCGGGGGTCCAGTCCGGGATCCTGATGCTCCAGGGCACGATCGTGACGATCCTCGCTGCGATCTTCATCGTGGTCCCGAACGTGAGTGCCGCGTTCGTCGCACTGATCGACATGGCGGCCGCGCTGTACCTGATCATGTACATGCTCATGTTCGCGTCGGCGATCGTGCTGCGTCGCAAGGAGCCGACGGTGCACCGCGCGTACCGCGTCGCTGCGCTGCCGCTGGTCGCCGGCATCGGCTTCGTCGCGTGTCTCGCGGCATTCCTGCTCGCCTTCATCCCGCCCGAGGGATTCACCGCCTTCCCTCCCGCGGCTTATCCGTGGGTCGTCGGCGCTGTCATCGTGGTGCTGGGCGCACCACCCCTCGTGTTCTACGCGATCCGTCGCCCGTCCTGGGACCGTCGACCGCCGGATGGAAGCCTGTTGAGCGACGCCCATCCGGAGGCCACGGTCTCACCGGAAGGTCGGTGAGGGTCACTCGACCCGATGCGCCGCTCGGGCCAGCGCATTGCGCCGCGCCAGGATGATCCCGCCGAGGAGGGCTGCGACGAACGACCCGACCAGCACGCCGATCTTCACGTGCTCGTCCGCGACCGAGCTCGACCCGTACGCGAGCTCGCCGACCAGCAGCGACACGGTGAAGCCGATTCCCGCGAGGAACGCCATGCCGGTCAGGTCGGGCCAGCGGAGCGTCTCGTCGAGACGCAGAGCGGGGACCCGGCTCAGCAGGAAGGTCGTGACGAGGATGCCGACCGGCTTGCCCGCGACCAGTCCCACGACGATGCCGATCGTGATCGGGTCGGTGAACGCCGATGCGAGTCCGTCCCATCCGCCGACCGTGACGCCGGCGGCGAAGAACGCGAACACAGGCACCGCGAACAGCGTGGCCACGATGCCCCACCGGTCGGCGAGGTGTGCGGCCATGCCGTCGTACACCGGACGGCCGTCCGCGTCGGTGCCCGTGCGCACCCGGGCGCGCTCCGTCGCGGTGACGGGCACGACGAAGCCGAGCAGCACGCCGGCGACCGTCGCGTGGACGCCGGACGCGTGGATGCACACCCACACCGCGATGGCGAGGGGCAGGAGGAGCCACCATGCGCGCACGCCCTTCGCCACCAGGGCGGCGAATCCTGCCAGGGGCAGCAGCGCGAGGATCAGCCACGGGAAGCTGATGCTCTCGGTGTAGAAGGTCGCGATGATGGTGATCGCGATGAGGTCGTCGATGATGGCGAGGGTCAGCAGGAACACACGCAGCGCGGGCGGCAGGAACTTGCCGACGACAGCGATCACGGCCACCGCGAACGCGATGTCGGTCGCGGTGGGGATCGCCCAGCCACGCAGCGCATCCGCACCGCTCGCGGCGTTGATGAGCACGAAGATCAGCGCGGGCACCACCACTCCACCCACGGCCGCGGCGATGGGGAGGGCGGCGCGGCGAGGATCGCGCAGGCGTCCCGCGACGAACTCCTCCTTCAGCTCCAACCCGACGACGAAGAAGAAGATCGCCAGGAGTCCGTCCGACGCCCACGCGCCGATGCTGAGCTCGAGATGCAGCTCGGGGACGCCGAAGGTGAAGTCGCGCACGGACTCGTACCAGGGCGCGGCGGGACTGTTGGCGAGGATCAACGCGGCGAACGTGGCCGCGAGCAGAAGCGAACCCCCGAGCACGTCGCTGCGTGCGTTGGAACGGATGCCTTGCCACAGGGCGTGCGGGGCGAGGGAGAAGCGGGCAGGGGAAGGATTCGGGGACACGGAAAGACCTCACGCGAGAGAAGGGGTGAATGGCGCAGAAGACCGCCGCCCCGTTCGAGGCGTGGTCTAGTTCCGTGGCGGCGGGCAGCCGGCGATCTCGCCGTGCGAGAGAGTGCCCCAGACGCTGGTCCACCCGTTCGTGCCCGGGTGCATGATGATCCGCATCCACGCCCTCATGGGCGTCGCCGAACGCAGACGGTGCGGGGCACGCGTCGAACCGGCGATCGAGAGGAGGGGCACGGCAACAGCCTATCCGGAAGGCCTGGGAACCTGCGGGGCCTGCGCACCTTCGGCCGCCGCGGACGTTCGGCAGCCGCTGATCTCGGGCGGTTTCGCAGCTGAGCGCGAACCGCCAGTCGAGGCGAAACGCGAGAAGGCCGCTCCGAAGAGCGGCCTTCTGCTGATGTGTGCCCCCGACAGGAGTCGAACCTGCGACCTACGGTACCGGAAACCGGCGCTCTATCCACTGAGCTACGGAGGCGTACCGATCGACAATATCACTCGTCGGGGGTGGTCTCCGACCCACCGGCCTCCGTCATGGGCGCGGCGCGCAGCTCGTCGAGGGCGGCGGCCAGCTTCTCGGCCAGGTATCGGTGTCCATCCGTGGACGGATGCTTGCGGCCGACCTCCACGTCGATCACGTCGAGATAGTTCTGCGCGGTGATCCAGGCCTGGGCGATCGGGGAGATGTACCACCAGCCGCGCGCTGCGGCGAGCTCCGCGAGGTCGGTGTCGATGCGGGCCGTGGTCGCACCGACGGGAAGCTCGTGCGGGGCCGGGCCGAGCACCACGATCGTGGCCTTCGGGTAGAGGGCGGCCATCGCGTCCCACGCGGCTTTCACGGCCTCGCGGTATCCGGCGGCACCCTGGGCACGGTCGTTGATCGAGCCCTGCATGATCACGAGGTCGGGCGACAGCGACGGGTCGAGTGCGGCGATGCGCTCTCCGAACGTCGGTCCGTCGATACCGGGCTTGAGGTACCCACTCCCGCGGACGCCGTCCACGATGGTCCGGCCGCCGAGGAGATCGGCGAGGAGATAGGCGTAGCCCTGCGTGGGGAGGGTGGCCGCCGAGCCGTACGTCCAGGAGTCGCCGAACACCAGGACAGTGGGGTTCTCCGGGAGGACGAGCGGTGCCGGCGCGATGACCGCCGATGCGTCCGATTCGCCCGCTGCGGCCGCGCTGATCGGGGCGGCGAGAGGGGCGGGAACCCACGGGCGCCAGACGCCGATAGCCACGGCTGCGACCGCCACGATCAGGCCGGCGGTGATCGCGGCGACACCCCGGCGGCGGCGGGCGGCGGCTGGCTTCATGTGATGAGAGTAGATCACGGGAGAGCGAACGCGAATTCCTCCCGGTCCGTGCCGTCGGCCGGCGTCGTCCTGCCCCGTAAACTGAGGGGGCTATGAACCCCGAAACCCTCGCCGCAGCCCTCCTCGCCGTCCTCGCACCCATCGCGGAGGAACGACGCCCCGGCGAGCCCCTGGAGCTCTCCGCATCAGACATCGTGCTCGAGCGCCCCCGCAACCGCGACCACGGCGACTGGTCGTCGAACATCGCCATGCGCCTGGCCAAGCCGCTCGGCACGAACCCGCGTGAGCTGGCTCAGCAGATCGCCGACGGTCTCGCCGGCGTCGACGGCATCGCGAGCGCCGAGGTCGCGGGCCCCGGATTCATCAACATCCGCCTCGACGCTGCAGCCGCCGGTGCGCTGGCGAAGGTCATCGTCGACGCAGGGGACGCGTACGGGTCGAACGACTCGCAGGTGGGCCAGAGCATCAACATCGAGTTCGTGAGCGCGAACCCGACCGGACCCCTCCACATCGGACACACGCGCTGGGCCGCTCTCGGCGATGCGATCGCCCGGGTGCTCGCCGCGTCGGGTGCCACCGTCGCCAGGGAGTACTACATCAACGACGCGGGTGCGCAGATGGACCGCTTCGCGAGTTCCGTCCTCGCCGCGGCGAAGGGAGAGCCGACCCCGGAGGGCGGCTACGCGGGAAGCTACATCGGCGACCTCGCGGCGCGCGTGCTCGCTGCGCGTCCCGACCTGCTCGAACTGCCGGCCGACGAACAGGTCGACGTCGCCCGCGAGCTCGCCTACGCGTACCAGCTCGAAGAGCAGAAGCAGTCGCTGTCGAAGTTCAACGTCGACTTCGACGTCTGGTTCTCCGAGCGCACCCTGCACGCCAAGAACGATCAGGGTGTGAGTCTGGTCGACCAGGCCGTCGATCGCCTGCGCGAGCAGGGGCATGTCTTCGACCAGGAGGGCGCCGTCTGGGTGCGCACCACTGACTTCGGTGACGACAAGGACCGCGTGATCCGTCGCTCGAACGGCGAGTACACGTACTTCGCCGCCGATGCGGCCTACTACCTGAACAAGGGCGACCGCGGCTTCCAGGACAAGATCTACCTGCTCGGCGCCGACCACCACGGCTACGTGCACCGCCTCAAGGCGATCGCCGGCGCGGCGGGGGAGGACCCCGAGAAGAACGTCGAGGTGCTCATCGGGCAGCTCGTCTCGATCGGCGGTGCCCGTCTCAGCAAGCGCGCGGGCAACATCATCGAGATGGACGATCTGCGCGAGTGGCTCGGCACCGACGCGCTGCGCTACTCGCTGGAGCGCTCTCCTGCGGACTCGCCGCTCGCCCTCGATCCCGAGCTTCTCCAGAAGCGCACGAACGACAACCCCGTGTTCTACGTGCAGTACGCGCATGCCCGCACGCATAACGTGGCACGCAACGCGGTCGCGTCCGGCGTCGACCGCTCCGAGTTCGCGCCCGAGACTCTCACCCACGAGACCGAGAGCGCGCTGCTCGGAGCGCTGCAGGAGTTCCCGCGGATCGTGGCATTCGCCGCCGAGGTGCGCGAGCCGCATCGGGTCGCCCGCTACCTCGAGGAACTCGCCGGTCTGTACCACCGCTGGTACGACAACTGCCGCGTCATCCCGCTGAGCGACGACCCCATCGAGAGCGTGCATCGCACCCGTCTGTGGCTCAACGACGCCACCGGTCAGGTTCTGCGCAACGGACTCGACCTGCTCGGGGTCTCGGCGCCGGAGCGCATGTAGTGCAGGCAGGCGTGCGTCGCCGTGGGGCAGGATGGCAGGCATGAGCGACGACAACCACACCCGGCCCTACCCGGACGCGGCGACGGAGCACCCGACCCTCGTGATCCCGGGTTCGGCATCCGATGAGGGTGCAGACGCCCCGCAGCAGAAGCGGCGGCGGTGGCCGTGGGTGCTTCTCGTCGCGGTCGTCGTGCTCGCGCTCCTGGTCGTCGCGGCGGAGCTCATCGCACGCGCCGTGCTGCCTGGCGTCGTACGGTCGATCGTCGTCGAGAAGCTCGACCTCCCTGCCGACCAGCAGCTCGACGTCGAGACGCAGGGACTCCTGCTGCCCCAGCTGATCGGTGGCACCCTCGACACCCTGCATCTCTCGACCGATTCCGTGACGCTGGACGGGATCACGGGCGCCGCGGATGTCACGGCGACCGGTGTTCCGCTGCGCGGGGGCGACCTCGGCGGCGCTTCCGGCACGGTCCGCGTCGACCAGGAGCAGTTCACGACGCTCCTGGCCGGCACCGATCTGCCGGTCGACTCGGTGGAGTTCACGGCGCCGAATGCCACGGTGAGCGGTTCGATCAGCGTGCTCGGAGCCGCGGTGCCGCTCTCCCTCACCCTCACACCCGGCACCATCGACGGTGACCTCGAGCTCACGCCGGTCGGCGTCAGCATCGGCGGACTCGACGTCGACCTCGACCGGGTCGGTTCCACCCTCGGCGCCCTCGGGGAGGGACTCACGCAGCCCCAACGGGTGTGCATCGCCGATCAGCTGCCCTCAGGACTCACGCTCACAGGGATCGAGATCGTCGACGAGGCGGCCGTGATCGACGTCGACGTGAACGGCGCGATCGTCACCGACAAGGCTCTTCAGAGCAAGGGCAGCTGCCCGAGCTGACGGGCAGCGGTCTCGGTTCACGGGGAGTCGCTGGCGCTGAGCATCGCTTCGATGCGGCGGGCGAGCCAGGCGGGTCGTTGCAGGGGAATGCCGTGCCCGCAGCCATCGACGGCCTCGAGGGTGCTGTGCGGCAGTGAATCGTGCAGGAGCGCTGCCGAGCGCTTCATGAGCGACTTCTCCCCGGCGCCGACCAGGATCGACGCGGCTCCGGTGTAGGTCCGCCAGCTGGCAGGAGGCGTGAAACGGAGATTCTCCTCGACGGAGCGCAGGAGCGTCTCGCGCGAGATCGCGGCGGATGTGCGCACATAGTCGGCCAGGAGCTCGTCTGGGATGAACAGCTGCCGTGCCTGCAGCCGGGCGAACCACTCCTTCGACGCGAGACCGGCGGTCGCTCCGAGAAGCGCGAGAGTGGGGCGGGTCATCCGCATCGGCATGGCCTGGGCGCTGATGACGACGACGTTCCGCACCAGTTCGGGAAAGTCTGCGGCGAGTTGCACGGTGAGCTGTGCGCCGAGGGAGAATCCGACGACGGTCGCCGGTCGGCCGACCTTCTGCAGCACGCCGGCGAGCGCGGCGACCGTGATCGCGTGGGAGTCGTAGGTCGCATCCCTGCTGTGTCCGTGGCCGGGGAGGTCGGGGACGATCGCCCGCACGCCGCTGTCGATGTGGGTGCGGACGGGCTCCCACATCCACCCTGCGACGCCACCGCCGTGCAGGAGGAGCAGCGGACGGCCGGCCGGATCGCCGAAGGTTGCGACATGCATGATCAGTTCCTCTCGAAGGACTCGGCCATGCGGCCGATCGTGTCGATGGCGCGTTCGAGCAATGTCGGTTCGAACGGGCCGAGCAACCGGGATGCGGAGAGCAGTCCGATCGATGCACTGGAGAGTGCGAGGGCGAGGGCCTCGACATCCACGTCGTCCACGATCTCGCCTCGGCTCTGCAGCCCCCGCAGCCATTCGTTGACGCGCCTCTGCCGGTCACGGTATCGGCCGTCTGTGATATCCGCCACGTGCGCACCGAGGATGCCCCGGTCGTCGAGGAAGGCCGCCGTCATCAGCGCGTCCTCGCTCAGAGCGCGCGCGGACGCGCGGTACGCGGAGCTGAGGCGCGGCCGGTCGCCCAGCTCACGACGCACGCGGTCGTTCATCCGGGTCGTGCCGCGCTGCAGCAGCGCATCGAGGATCTCCTTCTTGCCGGCGAACTCCAGGTAGACCGCGCCCTTGCCGATGCCGGCGCGTTCGGCGATCGAGGCGACGCTCATGGCGTCGAAACCGTTGGCGAGCACGAGCTCCTCGGCAGCATCGAGGATCCGCTCGCGGCGATCAGGGACGCGGGGCCTGGGCATCGCGGTGTCCCTCCAGATGGTCGAGCATCGCCGGGACGACGAGGTCGGGGCGGTCGCGTTGCACCCAGTGCCCTGCTCCGGCGGCGACCGTCAGGGATCCGACGGGCAACACTTCCGCGGCGGCTTCGGCATGGGGGAGCGGCACCCCGGTGTCGCGATCGCCGTGCACGAGAAGCGTGGGGGTCGTGATGGACGGGAGTCGAGGCGTGTACACGGTGCGCAGTCGATTCCAGAGCACCTGATCGCGCTGCCACTCCGCGAAGCTCGTCAGGCCCGTGCCGGTGGACGCTTCGTCGAGCACCGCCTTCACGAGATCGGGAGTGCGCGCCTGAGGATTCCGCACGAGCGTGGCCAGGCCTCGTTCCATCGCGGGCGCGTTGCGCGCGTAGGACCGGGTGGCGGCCGCCAGCAGTCCTGTGCGCAGCAGCAGGAACGTGCCGAAGTGCGTCATCCGCCCGGAGAGTCCGTCGGCCAGGCGCGGCATCAATCCGTAGCACCCCAGCAGGATGGCGGACTTCGCCTGGCTCGGCCGATCGAGGAGGTGGCCGAGCGTCATGCCACCGCCGAGCGACAGGCCGGCGATGGCGTAGTCGACGAGGCCGAGTTCGTCGACGAGGTCGCCCACGTATCGCACGAGGTGTTCCTGGGTGAGGGGCCAGCCGGGACGGGGACTGCGGCCGAAACCGGGATGGTCGGGGGCGATCACGCGATGTCCGGCGCTGGCGAGCGCAGGGCCGACCTCTCCCCACGAGAGCTGCGCGTTGTCGGCGCCACCGCCATGCAGAAGCAGGACGGGAAGGCCGGCTTCGGATGAGGGGCGCCATTCCAGGACCGAGACCGTGGTGCCGGGGAGGGTGATGCTCGTGCGACGTGGCTCCATGAAGCCCCTTTCGTTGTGACCAGGTTACCCGATCGGGTCACAACGAGGGTGGGGTCAACCGACGCCGATCAGGACCCCGCGTCGGAGGCCGCAGCCTTCTGGGCCGCCCGCAGCTCGGCCGTCGCGATCTGCACTTCGGCCTCGGCTCGCTGGAGCCGCCGCTGGGGGAACGTGGTCGCGGCGAACCTCGCATGAACGCGATCGGACCTCTCCTCCTCGGCGGTCACGATGTAGGCGCAGGCGAACAGCATCACCTGGGTCGAGAAGTTCAGCCAGATCAGCAGCGCCAGGAGGGACGCGAACGAGGCGAGCAGCGGGTTGCTGGTCGCGCCGCCCACGAACAGACCGGACAGCTCCTGGAGTACCAGCAGACCGAGGGCGCCGATCAGGGCGCCGGGCCACAGGGAACCGGCGGCGGGACGCACGCCCGAGAGCACGCGGAACACACCGATGATGAGCACGGCGTCGAGAGCGAACACCACGAGCAGCGAGAGCAGCCGAACGGTCCAGGCGACCGCGGCGGAGTCGGCGGGTAGGCCGAGGAGGTCGGCGATCCACTCGACTCCGAGCTGACCGACGAAGGTGATCGCGGCGGAGGCGACGAAGGCGAGTCCGATCCCGAGCGCCAGGGCGAGGTTGCGCAGGATCACCCACACCCAGAGGATGTCGTCCTGGACGGTCCCGGCGATCACCCGCACGGCGGTGCGGAGAGAGCCGATCGCTCCCAGAGCGGCTCCGACGAGGGCGACGAGCGAGACGATGCCCGCGACGGAGAGCGATGCGGGGGCCTTCAGATCCTCGGGATTGATCGCGCCGTCTTTCCCGATCAGGCCGGGGACGGCGGACTGCACTGCCTGGATGATGGCGCGCCACGCGTCGGGGTTGCCGGCGAGCCAGAGCGCGGCGATCGAGAAGCCCAGCAGCACGCCCGCGAACACACTGAACAGGGCGCGGTACGTGACGCTGTCGGCCAGCATCGGACCCCGTCGCTCGGAGTAGAGCAGTGCGGCCCTGACCGGTCGCCGGGAGAGTGCCCACGCGATGGCCGGCGTCGTGATGCGCGCGATAAGTCCGGGTTTCGGCTTCGCGGAGGACTCCGTGTCGTGGTGTGCTGTCTCGCTGTTCGTCACGCCCCCACCTTAGGAGGCACCTGCGGAGTGCTGCAGGGGCTTGACGCGGCGAGTCACCGTGATCAAGGCGACGGGGTGGGTGCCCTAGAATCGGGTCAACCTCGATGTGCGTGCCCTGCCCGAGATCCTTCCCACGATTGGTGATCAGTGCTTCTCCCTGCCGATTCGCTCGCCCCGGAATGGCTCGCCGTCCCCGAGGACGCGAACGATCTCGCCGACGGCGTCTGGCCGGCCTCAGCAGTACGAGACGACGACGGCGTGCTCGACATCGCCGGCGTCAGCGCCACGGACCTGGCCCGCACCTACGGCACTCCGCTCCTCGTGCTCGATGAAGACGAGGTTCGCGGGCGTGCGCGCAGATTCCGCCTGGCGTTCGACAGGGCGGCGGCCGAGAACGGCACCACGGCGCAGGTGTACTACGCGGGCAAGGCGTTCTTGTGCACGACCGTGGCGCGCTGGGTCGTCGACGAGGGACTGCGCGTCGACGTGTGCACCGGGGGAGAGCTGGCCGTGGCCCTCGCCGCTGGGGTCGCTCCCGCTTCTATCGGCTTCCACGGCAACAACAAGTCGGTCGCCGAGCTGGAACGCGCGGTCGAGGTCGGGGTCGGCACGATCATCGTGGACAGTGCCATCGAGATCGAACGCCTCGCAGCGATCACGGCGCGTACCGGCGCGACGCAGCGCGTGCTCGTGCGTGTGATCAGCGGCGTCCACGCCGAGACCCACGACTTCCTCGCCACCGCCCACGAGGACCAGAAGTTCGGGTTCCCCCTGCCGGACGCGGAGCGGGCCGTGGCCCGGATCCGGGAGGTCCCCGGCCTGGTGTTCGCCGGACTGCACTGCCACATCGGCTCGCAGATCTTCGGCGTCGCCGGCTTCCGCGAATCCGCGTCGCGCGTGCTCGACCTGCATGCAGACCTGCTCGAGGACGGCCCCGTGCCCCAGCTCAACCTCGGCGGCGGCTTCGGCATCGCGTACACGCGTGTGGACGACCCGACACCCATCGAAGACCTTGCCGGTGCCATCATCACCGCGGTCGCCGACGACTGCGCCGCCCGGGGCATCCCCATTCCCGCCCTGTCCTTCGAACCCGGCCGCGCCATCGTCGGCACGGCCGGTGTCACGATCTACGAGGTCGGCACCACCAAGGACGTGACGATCGACACCGGAGCCGTCCGCCGCTACATCAGCGTCGACGGCGGGATGAGCGACAACGCACGTCCGGCGCTGTACGGCGCCCAGTACTCGGCGCGGATCGCCTCACGTGTCGGAGCGGGCGAGCCGCGCCTCAGCCGCGTGGTCGGCAAGCACTGCGAGTCGGGCGACATCGTCGTCGATCACGAGTACCTTCCGGACGACCTCGTGCCCGGGGACCTGCTCGCCGTGCCGGCGACCGGCGCCTACTGCGTCTCGCTCGCCAGCAACTACAACCACGTCCCGCGTCCGCCGGTCGTCGCCGTACGCGGTGGACGTTCCGCGGTCATCGTCCGCGGCGAGACCATCGATGACGTGCTGGCCCGCGACGCGGGCATCGACGGGGCGCACGCCCCCGAGGGAGACCAATGACCCACCTCCGAAGGAGCAACCATGACTGAATACCGACGACTTCGTGTGGCGCTGCTGGGTGCCGGAGCGGTCGGCTCTCAGGTCGCGGCCCTCCTGCTGCGCCACGGCGACGAACTCGCCGACCGCGCGGGCGCCGAACTGGAACTCGCCGGGATCGCGGTGCGCAACCTCGACGCGCCACGCGACGTCGACCTGCCCAAGGAGCTCTTCACGACCGACGCCGAGTCGCTCATCCTGGGCGCCGACATCGTGATCGAGCTCATCGGCGGCATCGAGCCGGCCCGCACGAACATCCTGCAGGCCATCGGCTCCGGGGCCGACGTGGTCACCGCGAACAAGGCTCTCCTGGCCACTCATGGGCCCGAGCTCTTCGAGGCCGCTGACCGGGTCGGCGCCTCCGTCTACTACGAGGCCGCCGCGGCGGGGGCGATCCCGATCATCCGTCCCCTGCGCGATTCGCTCGCCGGCGACCGCGTGGTGCGCATCATGGGCATCGTGAACGGCACGACGAACTACATCCTCGACCGGATGGAGACCGAGGGCGCCGACTTCGCCGACGTGCTCGCCGATGCGCAGCGGCTGGGCTATGCCGAGGCCGACCCGACGGCGGACGTCGAGGGTTACGATGCGGCGCAGAAGGCGGCGATCCTCGCGAGCCTGGCGTTCCACACGGCCGTGCCGCTCGAAGCCGTCTACCGCGAGGGCATCACCTCGATCACGGCATCGATGATCGAGGAGGCCAGAGCTGCAGGCTTCGTGATCAAACTGCTGGCCGTGTGCGAGCGGATCGAGGCCAACGGTGCCGAGTCGATCTCGGTGCGCGTGTACCCGGCCCTCGTCCCGGCATCGCACCCCCTCGCCTCCGTGCACGGTGCGAACAACGCGGTCTTCGTCGAGGCGGAGGCTGCGGGCTCCCTGATGTTCTACGGTGCCGGTGCCGGTGGCGTGCAGACCGCGTCGGCCGTGCTCGGCGACGTGGTCTCCGCGGCCCGTCGTCACATCGCAGGCGGGGTCGGGGTGGGAGAGTCCACTCGCGCCAACCTGCCCGTCGTGCCGATCGGTCACGTCACCACCCGGTACCAGATCACGCTCGAGGTCGCGGACGCGCCAGGTGTGCTCGCGACGGTCGCGAGCATCCTCAGCGACGGCGATGTGTCGGTCGCCACCGTCGTGCAGACCGTGGAAGGCGAGGACGAGCCCACTGCCCGTCTGATCATCGGAACGCACCGCGCGACGGAGCAGGCCCTGAGTGCCACCGTCGACGCTCTCGCGGACAGCGAGGTCGTCGCACGCGTGGTCTCGGTGCTCCGGGTGGAAGGCGAGTGACGATGACAGCGCCCGTCGTCCCCGCGGAGGGCGGAGCCGTCGAAGGACGCACCGTCGAGGTGCGGGTGCCGGCGACGAGCGCGAACCTCGGCCCCGGCTTCGACACACTGGGCCTCGCGCTCAGCATCTACGACACGCTTCTGGTCACGGCCCTGCCGGCCGGCGAGCTCGAGATCGAGGTCTCGGGATCCGGAGCGGCCGAGATCCCTCGTGATGAGTCGAACCTGATCGTCCGCACCATCGCCTATGTGTTCGCCGACGCGGGACGCCCTGTTCCCGGTCTGCGGATCATCGCGGAGAACGCCGTGCCGCACGGCAGGGGCCTCGGCTCATCCGGTGCCGCCGTGGCTGCGGGCGTGCTCGCCGCGAAGGGATTGCTCGAGGGTGATGTGGAGATCGATGACCCGGATCTCCTCCGGCTGGCGACCGAGCTCGAAGGCCACCCGGACAACGTGGCGCCGGCGCTCTTCGGTGGCCTGACGATCGCATGGATGTCGGAGCGGGGACCGCAGCACAAGAAGCTCCTCGTGCACAGGGGAGTCTCGCCTCTGGTGCTGGTCCCCACGTACACGATGTCGACCTCGCAGGCGCGGTCGCTCCAGCCGCCGCAGGTCTCCACTGCCGACGCCGTGTTCAACGTCTCCCGCTCCGCGCTGCTGATCGCCGCGTTGATGCAGAGCCCGGAGCTGCTCCTGGATGCGACTGCCGACCGCCTCCACCAGGACTACCGTGCCGGAGCGATGCCGGAGACGCAGCGTCTGGTGCAGGCGCTGCGCGCTGCCGGTTTCGCCGCGGTGGTCTCCGGCGCAGGCCCCAGTGTGCTGGTCCTCGCGGACGGCCCCGGAAGTCGTCAGGACGCGGTCGAGCTCGCCGAACGCGTCACCGACACCCCGTGGGAGGCTCTCCTGCTCGCAGTCGACGTGCGTGGTGGTACAGTGGGGTCTCGAGCGGAGGGCTCCACGTAACTGCGTGAATCTGGCCCCATTGCAACTCTTGCAAGACCCGCACGCAAACCCCTGTGGCAGAGTTCATTCCTGAGCCGCCTGCCGAGGCTGGCTGGCGCCGAGCGTCAGCCCGTGCGATCGCGCGCAGCACCCGTTGTGCGCGTTCAACGCTCATTCCCCATGACATATAAGGGAGTACTCGTGGAGAACCTCTCCGAGACCCAGAACGAACAGTCTGCGCCCGCTTCGGAAGCACCGGCGACATCCGCGGAGCCGACGGGCGAAGCAGCACCGGCGCGCAAGCGTGCGCCTCGCCGTGCCAGCACCGCGACCGCGGCTGCGAAGGCCGAGAAGGCGGAGAAGGCCGATGCCGCGAAGGCGGAGAAGGCCGCGAAGTCGGACGCCGCTCCGGAAGCGTCCGTGCCCGCGGAAGCGTCCGCCACCGCAGCAGCGTCCGCCACTGCAGAGACCACCGAGGCTGCACCGAAGGCGAAGCGTCCGAGTCGCAGCCGTGCGAAGAAGGCCGATGCCGAGGCTCCTGCCGCGGAGACGGCGCCCGCCGAGGCCTCCGACTCCGCTGGCGCCGAGGCTCCCGCCGAGGCCGCGCCCAAGAGCACGGGACGCGGACGCCGCGGTGCGCAGAAGTCCGCAGCCGACGCCGAGGCGCCCGCTGCGGAGCCGGCAGCGGAGTCCGCCGCCGAATCGGCACCCGCTGAGGCTCCGCAGAACGCCGACTCCGACTCCGGGGACAGCGGCGAGGAGCAGGGCGGTCGTGGACGCAACCGCAGCCGCAGCCGCAACCGCGGACGCGGTCAGAACGGCGCGGCCCAGGAGCAGCAGCAGACGCAGCCCGCCGCCGACGACGAGCAGTCCGGTGGCAACAACCGCAACCGTCAGCGCAACAAGCGCCGCAACGGTGCACCGGCCGACGAGTTCGAGACCGAGATCACCGAGGACGACGTCCTGATCCCGATCGCCGGCATCCTCGACGTGCTCGACAACTACGCTTTCGTGCGCACCACCGGCTACCTCGCCGGTCCCAGCGATGTCTACGTCTCGCTCGGCCAGGTGAAGAAGTACAACCTCCGCAAGGGCGACGCGGTCGTCGGCTCCATCAAGCAGCCGCGCGAGGGCGAGCAGCAGGGGCGCCAGAAGTACAACGCCCTGGTCAAGGTCGATTCGATCAACGGCCTGTCGGTCGACGACGCGGCCACCCGCGTGGAGTTCGGCAAGCTCACCCCGCTCTACCCGCAGGAGCGTCTGCGTCTGGAGACCGCTCCGGAGAAGCTGACGCAGCGCATCATCGACCTCGTGGCGCCGATCGGCAAGGGTCAGCGCGGCCTGATCGTCGCGCCGCCGAAGGCCGGCAAGACGATCGTCCTCCAGCAGATCGCCAACGCGATCGCGCAGAACAATCCCGAGGTCCACCTCATGGTCGTGCTCGTCGACGAGCGCCCCGAAGAGGTCACCGACATGGAGCGCACCGTGAAGGGCGAGGTCATCGCCTCGACCTTCGACCGCCCCGCCGAAGACCACACCACCGTCGCCGAGCTCGCGATCGAGCGGGCCAAGCGTCTCGTCGAGCTGGGCCGCGACGTGGTCGTGCTCCTCGACTCGATCACCCGCCTCGGACGCGCGTACAACCTGGCCGCCCCGGCGTCCGGCCGCGTCCTCACCGGCGGCGTCGACGCGTCCGCGCTCTACCCGCCGAAGCGCTTCTTCGGTGCAGCCCGCAACATCGAGAACGGCGGATCCCTGACGATCCTCGCCACCGCGCTCGTCGAGACCGGCTCCAAGATGGACGAGGTCATCTTCGAGGAGTTCAAGGGCACCGGCAACAGCGAACTGCGTCTGTCGCGTCAGCTCGCCGACAAGCGGATCTTCCCCGCCGTGGACGTGAACGCGTCCAGCACCCGCCGCGAGGAGATGCTGCTCTCGGCCGACGAGGTCAAGATCACGTGGAAGCTCCGTCGCGCCCTCGCCGGACTCGACCCGCAGCAGGCGCTCGAGGTCGTGCTCGGCAAGCTCAAGGAGACCAACTCGAACGTCGAGTTCCTCGTGCAGATGCAGAAGTCGATCCCGACGCTGCCCTCGGGCGCTCACGGACACGACAACAACATCCGCTGAGCGGCCGACCCGTGTTCGAGTCCGTCCAGACTCTGATCGACGAGCATCGCCGGGTGCAGGAGGAGCTCTCCGACCCGGCGGTGCACGCCGACGCGGCACGCGCGAAGCGCGTCAACCGTCGATACGCGGAACTCTCGCGCATCGTCTCTGCCTACGAGGCCTGGGTCGCGGCGACCGACGACCTGGCGACGGCGCGGGAGTTCGCCAAGGAGGACGAGTCCATCGCGGCGGAGATCCCTGCGATGGAAGAAGAGCTGCAGGGCGCTCAGGAGCGTCTGCGGCGTCTGCTGATCCCGCGTGACCCCGACGATGCCCGCGACGTGATCATGGAGATCAAGGCAGGGGAGGGCGGCGCGGAGTCCGCGCTGTTCGCCGCCGACCTCCTGCGCATGTACATCCAGTACGCCGCATCCAAGGGCTGGAAGACCGAGCTGCTCGAGCGCAACGAGTCAGACCTCGGTGGGTACAAGGACGTGCAGGTCGCGATCAAGGGTTCCTCCTCCGATCCGGCGCAGGGCGTCTGGGCGCACCTGAAGTACGAGGGAGGGGTGCACCGTGTGCAGCGGGTGCCGGCGACGGAGTCGCAGGGCCGCATCCACACCTCGACGACCGGTGTGCTGGTCTTCCCCGAGGTCGATGAGCCGGAGGAGATCCACATCGACCAGAACGACCTCAAGATCGATGTGTTCCGCTCCTCGGGGCCCGGCGGTCAGTCCGTCAACACCACGGACTCCGCGGTGCGGATCACACACGTGCCCACCGGCATCGTCGTGTCGATGCAGAACGAGAAGTCGCAGCTGCAGAACCGCGAGGCCGCGATGCGCGTGCTGCGCGCCCGAATGCTGGCCAAGCAGCAGGAGGAGCTCGACGCAGCCGCCTCCGACGCGCGCAAGTCGCAGATCCGGGGCATGGACCGTTCGGAGCGCATCCGCACCTACAACTTCCCGGAGAACCGGATCGCGGATCACCGGACCGGATTCAAGGCGTACAACCTCGATCAGGTCATGGACGGCGCGCTCGACCCGATCATCGAGAGCGCGATCGCCGCCGACGAGGAAGCACGCCTCGCAGCCGTCGGCTCCGATTCCTGAGCCGTCCATCCGCTGACGTCAGACGCGTGCGGCGTAGCGGTGTTCGGGGCGGCCCGTCGATCCGTAGTTCAGGCGCACGTCGACGACGGCTCTCGCCGCGAGAGCTGCGAGATGCCGTTGCGCGGTCGCGCGCGAGATTCCGACGCGTTCCCCGATCTCCGCTGCCGAACGCTCTCCGTCGCCGAGTGCGGCGAGCACGAGCTGCTCCGTCGCCGACCGCGAGACGGACACCGGTTCGCCCGCACCGTGCAGGATGGCGAGGGCGCGGTCGACGTCTTCCTGGCGGAGGGTGCGATCACCGTCGAGGAGGTTGCGGTATCGCACGTAGCGATCCAGGAGTCCTGACAGAGCCCGTCGCTCGAAGGGCTTCACGAGATAGCCGACAGCTCCCGACCGCAGTGCTCTGCGTACCGTCGGAGCGTCGTCGGCGGCGGAGATCAGGATCGCGTCGATGCCGGACTCGCGGACGAGCGCGATGCCGTCCCCGTCGGGAAGGAACACGTCGGCGATGAGCAGGTCCGGTCGGGAAGCACGCATGCTGTCGCGGGCTTCGGCGAGCGATCGCACGGTCTCGGCGACGCCGACTCCTGCGTGCTCCTCGACGATGCCCTGATGAAGCTGGGCGACGCGGAAGTCGTCGTCCAGGATGAGTACGCGCAGGGGGACGGTCATGTGTTCTCCTCGGGATCGGGGGAGCTGCGGTCGACTGCTCCGTTGATGCGCGCGGCGAAGACAGCGCCGCCTTCGACACCGCGGCTGTCGACACCGCCGGGGTCGATGACCCAGAGGTCGCCCCCGTTCCGACGGGCGATCTCCGTCGACAGCGGAAGTCCGATCCCATGCCCGTGCACGGTGTCGGTGGTCTTCTGGTCCCGCGTCCGCGGGGCGAGAGGATCGAAGTCTCCGAGTCCGGGGCCGGAGTCGGAGACGGTGAACACCAGTGCATCGTCGTCGTCCAGGACCGCCACCTCGACCCAGCGCGGAGTCCGCTCTCCCGAGACCGCGGCGGTCACGGCGTTGTCCACGAGGTTGCCGAGGACTGCGGCGACGTCTTCGGGAGCGATCACCGTGCCGATCAGGTGGGTGTCGTCCGCGATGCGCAGGGCGACGCCGCGTTCTCCGGCTTCGACGGCTTTGGCGCCCAGGAACGAGTGCAGAAAGGGGTCCCGCAGGAGGTCCAGCCCCACGACCGGGAACGCCACAGGACCCCGCTCCACGAGCTCGCCGAGGAACGCCCTGGCATCTGTGACCCGGCCGGCATCGATGAGTCCGGCGGCCACGTGCATGCGGTTGGCGAACTCGTGTCTCTGCACGCGCAACGCGGCGGTCATCGTCCTGACCGTCTCCAGGCGCTCGGCCAAGGCGACCAGGTCCGTGCGGTCGCGCACGATGAGCACGGTGCCGAGCTGCTGCCCCTCGCGCACCACGCTCCGCGAGTCGAGGTACAGCATCCGGTCTCCGACGAGGGCGCTCGTGCGGGCGCCGGTACCCGTGAGGGTGTCCAGGACGGCCGGGAGGAGACCGAGGTCGTCGACGGGACGTCCGACCGGGTCGTCGAGGTCGAGCAGCCGATCGGCGGCGGCGTTGCTGACCCGGACGATGCCGCGTGTGTCTATGGCGATGACGCCGTCGTCGACCCCGTCCAGCACGGCCGTCTGGTTCTGCACGAGCGCGACCAGCTCTTCCGGCTGCACGCCGAGGGTGAGACGCTCCCATCGTCTGCGGAGCAGGAGGGATGCGAGCACAGCCAGAGAGAGGGCGCCCGCAGCCGTACCCCCGATCACGGCGAGCAGGGGCGGCAGGTCGTCGAAGACACCCGCACGCTCGAACCCCACACTGACCTCGCCCACCGGGGTGCCGGTCTCGTCCCGGACGGGAACCTTCGCGCGTGCGGACTCGCCGAGTGTCCCGGTCTGCCAGTCGACGATCTCGGCGCCGGCGAGCACCTCTTCGTATGGCGTGCTGACCTCTTCGCCGATCCGTGCGGGGGTGGGATGCGCGAGACGGATCCCGTTGTCATCGGTGAGCACCACGAACAGTGCGCCAGTGCGCGCGGTGACATCGGATGCGATGCGCTGCAGGTCGCCTTCGCGCAATTCTGCCGCGTCGGGTGTGCCCTCCTGGAGGGAGATGCGAGCGACCTCTGCGCGCACCTGCGGATCCTCTGCGAGGGTGCGGGCGATTCCCAGCGCCGTCGACTCCGCCTCGGCACGCAGCTGCTGCACGGCGAGGAGGAGATACACCCCGGTGCACAGGGCGACGACGAGGGTCACCGTCGCAAGCTGCAGGAGCAGGGCGCGCGTGGCGAACCGCGGTCTGGTCGACGTCATCCTCGGCACCGTGATTCTCTCCATGCTGCGCTCGCGCAATATGCGCAGAACCCACGCTACGCGCACAACGACAGGGAATGCGACATACCGCTCCCTCGGCGCGCGGATTGCCTATTCTCGTCGGGATCCGTCGACGCAGACGGAGACACGACGAAGGAGTCAACGCATGCCAGACGCACTCACCGGTCTGTTCGCGGCCGCCGAAGAGGCGCCGACCTACGATGTGGCGTTCGTGCCGCCGGAGTGGGTGCTCGTGCTGCTGGGGTTCACGATGGTCCTCGCGTTCATGACGCTCATCATGACCAAGCGTCTCACTCCCATGGTGGCGCTGATCCTGGTTCCGACCGCGTTCGGGCTCTTCGCCGGCGCAGGTCTCGGCCTCGGCGACATGATCCTCGATTCGATCGGCAAGATGGCGCCGACCGCGGCGCTGCTGATGTTCGCGATCATGTTCTTCGGCATCATGATCGACGTGGGGCTGTTCGATCCACTCATCCGCCTCATCACGCGGCTGCTCGGAGACGACCCGGCGAAGGTGGTGCTCGGAACCGCGATCCTCGCCGGCGCGGTCTCCCTGGACGGCGACGGTTCAACGACCTTCATCATCACGACGTCGGCGATGCTCCCCATCTACCTCCGGCTCGGGATGAGCCCCGTGGTGCTGACGTGCGTCGCCGGCCTCATGAACGGCACGCTGAACATCGTTCCCTGGGGCGGGCCGACCGTGCGCGCCGCGACAGCGCTCGGAGTGCAGCCGACAGACATCTTCGTGCCGATGCTGCCCGCGCTCGGCGCCGGTATCGTCGTGACTCTCGGGTTCGCGTGGATCCTCGGACTGCAGGAGCGTCGCCGCCTCGGGCGCCTGGACTCGGAGGGCCTGCTCGTCGGTGCCGACGGCGGATCGCTGTCGACCGTGCCGAAGATCTTCCGCGGTGCGGAGCCGAAGCCCGGAGCGCGCGCGTCGCTGCGTACCGGCAACCTCGTGGTCGTCGCCGGCGGCCATGCTCCGGTCTCCGCTGCGAGCGTCGATCCCGCGGACACCGCCATGGCGGACACGATGCTGGACCCCGCCCGCCCCACGCTCCGACCGAAGCTCATCTGGTTCAACCTCGCCCTCACACTCGCGGTGATGGTGCTGCTGGTGCTCGATATCCTGCCGCTGCCGTACGTGTTCATGGTGGGGGCCGGGCTCGCCCTCGTCATCAACTTCCGGGGCATCAAGGAGCAGGCCTCCGAGATCGTCGCGCACGCACCGAGCATCGTGGGCGTCGTCTCCATGGTGATCGCGGCCGGTGTCCTGGTGGGCGTGCTCACCGGCACCGGAATGGTCGACGCGATGGCCGCGTGGATCACGAACGTGCTTCCTCCTGCTCTCGGCCCGTTCCTCGCACCGATCACCGGACTCCTGTCGATCCCGTTCACGTTCTTCATGTCGAACGACGCGTTCTACTTCGGCATCCTCCCGGTGCTCGCCCAGAGCGCTGCCAACTTCGGCATCGATCCCGTGGAGATGGCGAGGGCGTCGATCACCGGTCAGCCCGTGCACCTGCAGAGTCCGCTCGTGCCTGCGATCCTGCTGCTCGTGTCCCTCGCGAGCGTGAACCTGGGCGATCACCACCGCAAGGTCCTGTGGCGCGCGACCATCGTCTCGCTCGTGATGCTCGGCGTCGGCATCCTGAGCGGAGCGGTCCCGTTCTTCGTGGCCCAGTGACCGGACGGCGGGGAGTGCGGACAGCGCACTCCCCGCTCTCCTGGAGCCGGGGCGCTATGCTCAGCCCGTGATCACATTCCTCTTCCGCGGCCTGCTCTACCTGGTGTCCGCCGGCCTCGGCCTGATCGCCGCCGACCTGCTGCTCGACGGCTTCGAGATCGAGTGGGACAAGTGGTGGGGATTCGTCATCTGCATCCTGATCTTCGCGATCCTGCAGAGCGTGCTCTCGCCGTGGGTCATGAAGATCGCCAATCGCTACGCACCCGTGCTCATGGGCGGCATCGGCATCGTGTCGACGCTCATCTCGCTGATCATCGTCGTGCTGCTCCCGATCGGTGGTCTGCGCATCACCGACCTCACCGGATGGTTGCTGGGTTCGGTCATCGTGTGGTTGATCACGGCCCTCGGAAGTGTGCTGCTCCCGCTGATCTTCCTCCGCAAGAAGGTCGAGTCGGTCAAGGGAGAACGCCGCTAGCGCACGCGAGTCAGATCGCGTAGTGGTCCGGGGCGGTGAGGAGCGCTCTGGTGTCCTCACCGGCCGTGCGGTGACGCGGTTTCGCCGGAATGCCGACGAGGATGCTGTCCGCCGGGGCGTCTCGGGTCACGACCGCGTTCGCGCCGACCACTGACCCCGCGCCGATCGTGACGGGTCCGAGGATCTTGGCCCCCGCTCCGACGGCGACGCCGTTCTCGAGGGTGGGATGCCGCTTGCCCGAGGTGCGTGTGCGTCCTCCGAGCGTGACACCGTGATAGAGCATCACGTCATCGCCCACGACGGCGGTCTCGCCGATCACGACACCCATCCCGTGGTCGATGAAGAACCGGCGACCGATGCGTGCACCGGGATGGATCTCGATCCCGGTGAGCCAGCGTGAGACCTGTGACCCGGCTCGCGCGAGCAGACGCAGCCGGCGCCGCCAGAGCGCGTGGGATACGCGGTGCGCCCAGATCGCGTGCAGCCCGGGGTACAGCAGTGCGACCTCGACGGCGCTGCGCGCGGCCGGGTCCCGGAGGCGAGCTGCGGCGATGTCCTCGCGCATCCGCCCGATGATTCCCATCGACGGCCTCAGTCTTCGCGCAGATCCTCGAACAGTGCGGTGGACAGGTAACGCTCACCGGTGTCCGGGATCACGACCACGATCGTCTTGCCGGCGTTCTCGGGGCGGGCGGCCACCTTCAGCGCGGCGGCGACGGCTGCGCCGGAAGACATGCCGACGAGCAGACCTTCCTTCGCGGCGAGCTCGCGGGCGACGCGGATCGACTCGTCGAACTCCGCGGTGAGGATCTCGTCCAGCACCTCGCGGTCGAGCACGTCCGGGACGAAGTTCGGGCCGATGCCCTGGATCTTGTGCGGCCCGGGGTGTCCCTCGGTCAGCACGGGGGAGTCCTTGGGCTCGACGGCGATCACCTGGACGCCCGGCTTCGCGGCTTTGAGAGCCTGTCCGGTTCCGGTGACGGTCCCTCCGGTGCCGACGCCTGCCACCAGGATGTCGACGGCGCCGTCCGTGTCGCGGAGGATCTCCTGCGCCGTGGTCTCGCGGTGGATCTGCGGGTTGGCGGCGTTCTCGAACTGGCGGATCCAGATCGCGCCAGGGGTCTCCGCGACGATGCGCTTGGTCTCCTCGATCGCGCCGCTCATGCCCTTGGTGGGGTCGGTGAGCACGATCTGTGCCCCGAACGCCTTCAGCAGCACGCGGCGCTCCTTCGACATGGAGGCCGGCATCGTGAGGATGACACGGTACCCGCGCGCCGCGCCGACCATGGCGAGGGCGATACCGGTGTTGCCGCTCGTCGATTCCACGATCGTGCCGCCAGGCTGCAGCTCACCCGACGCCTCGGCGGCATTGATCATGGCGATGCCGATGCGATCCTTCACGCTCGAGGCGGGGTTGTAGTACTCGAGCTTGGCGAGGACGGTCGCACCGAGACCCTCGGTCACCCGGTTCAGCCGGACGAGCGGGGTGTTGCCGAAAGCGGTCGTGATGTCGGAGTGGATGCCGGGCATGGTGAGCCTTCCTGTGCGGGGGTCGCTGCGGGACCAGCCTAGGGGAGGGGGTCTATGGGTGAGGCTTTGTGACGGTCGCCCGCACCCTACGCTGGAAGTCATGTCCGACAACTCTCTTGCTGCGGTCGTCCGCGCGGCGGCCCAGCGTCTGACCGACGTCGGCGTCCCCGATCCTCTGGTCGATGCCGAGCTCCTCGCCGGGCACGTCCTCGGCAGGCGGCGCGGCGAGGTGCAGGCCGCCATCGTCCGCGGCGACCGTGTCGACGATGCCGATGCGGTGGCGCTGGACTCGGTCGTCGCCCGTCGAGCCGCACGCGAGCCCCTCCAGCACATCACCGGGACCGCTCCCTTCCGTCACCTCGAACTCGCCGTCGGCCCCGGCGTCTTCGTGCCGCGTCCGGAGACCGAGACCGTCGCGCAATACGCGATCGACGCGCTGGTGAACTCCGCGGAACCCGCCCCGATCGGCATCGACCTCGGCACCGGAAGCGGGGCCATCGCCCTCGCGATGGCCACGGAGGTCCCGCACGCCCGGATCTTCGCCGCCGAGCTGTCCGAAGACGCCCACGCGTGGGCGACTCGCAACGTGGAGGGAGTGGAGAACCTGACGCTGGTCCTCTCCGATCTGCGAGACGCGTTCCCCGAGCTCGACGGCACGGCGTCCGTGGTCATCTCGAACCCGCCGTACGTCCCTGACGCGGCCGTACCTCGCGACCCGGAGGTGCGACTCTTCGACCCGGACATGGCGCTGTACGGCGGAGAGGACGGTCTCGACATCGTTCGCGTGCTCAGCGGACGCGCGCTCGGTCTGCTGCGCCCCGGCGGGCTTCTCGTCATCGAGCACGGCGAGCTGCAGGGCGAATCGATCAGGGAGATCCTCACCGTCGACGGCTGGCGTGCGGCGGCGACGCATCGCGACCTGACGCTGCGGGATCGCGCCACGACCGCGCTCCGCCCCTGATCAGCAACCTCCGAGCGTGCTCATCGGCCGCGCCGCATAGAATCGAACCGTCATGTCAACCATCTTCGACTGCAGCGACGAGTCGCAGCTTCTCGCCGGCATGCGCAATGCGCGCCAGGCGATCGGCCGAGGCGACCTCATCGTCATCCCCACAGACACGGTGTACGGTGTCGCCGCCGATGCCTTCTCCCCGGCCGCGGTGCAGAGGCTCCTCGACGCGAAGGGGCGCGGCCGCGACCAGCCGCCGCCCGTTCTCATCGGCACCAAGGAGACCCTCGCCGCCCTCGCGGAGTCGGTTCCCGAGCCCGTGGAGCGTCTGGTCGAGGCGTTCTGGCCCGGGGGACTCACGATCGTGCTGCCGGCCCAGCCGTCGCTGGTGTGGGACCTGGGGGAGACCCTCGGCACGGTCGCGGTGCGCATGCCGGAGGGCCGCGTCGCCCTCGAACTGCTCGCGGAGACGGGACCACTGGCGGTCTCCAGCGCGAACCTCACAGGGGAGTCGGCTGCCATCTCCGCGTACGACGCTGAGAAGATGCTCGGCGACAGCGTCGCGGTGTACCTCGCGGACGGACTGAGCAAGGACGGCATCGCGTCCACCATCGTCGATGCGACGTCGCTGGTGCGTCGAGGCGCCGACTCCGACCAGGGCGTGGTGCGGATCCTCCGTGACGGCGCGGTCACGCGCGAGCAGCTGCATGAGGTGCTCGGCGATCTGCTCGAGCCCGAGGACGACGGGCAGGAGCACGCCGAGCACGCGCACACCGGGCACGACCACCCGCAGGAGCAGGACGGGGATTCGTGAAGCAGTATCTCTTCACGATCATCCTCACCGCCCTGATCACGTTCGCGCTGACCTGGGCGGTGTTGAAGGTGAGCCTCCGGTTCAAGCTCTACCCCGCCATCCGCGACCGTGACGTGCACACCACGCCCAAGCCCCGGCTGGGCGGCGTCGCGATCTTCCTCGCCATCGCCGCGGCCTTCGGCTTCTCTGCGATGAACCCCTTCTTCCAGAGCATCTGGATCCCCCCGCAGACGATGTGGTCGATCCTCGGCGCCTCGCTTCTGATCGCGATCATCGGCGTGGTCGACGACCTCTGGGACATCGACTGGATGATCAAGCTGGGCGCGCAGTTCCTCGCCGCCGGCGTCATCACGGTCGGCGGCGGACTGCAGATCCTCTCGCTGCCGTTCGGCGACCTCATCGTCGTGTCCAGCTGGCTGAGCATCACCATCACGATGTTCGCGATCGTCATCGTGATGAACGCGGTGAACTTCATCGACGGCCTCGACGGCCTCGTGGCCGGTGTGTGCCTGATCTCCAACGGCGTCTTCTTCGCCTACTCGTACATCTTCACGCGCGACTCCGGGGCCTCCAGCTACTTCAACCTCTCCACGTTCCTTGCGGCGGTCCTCATCGGTGCGTGCCTCGGGTTCCTGCCCTTGAACTGGAGCCCGGCCAAGATCTTCATGGGCGACTCGGGAGCACTGGTGATCGGCCTCCTCATGGCCACGTCCGCGATCGCGATCACCGGCCAGATGGACCCGTCGGCCCTCGACCCCGAGCGTCTCGGCCGGTCGCAGCTGGTCGGTGCGTTCCTGCCGATCCTGCTCCCGTTGCTCGTGGTGCTGCTGCCGCTGCTGGACTTCGGCCTCGCGGTGCTCCGGCGGATGAGCGCGGGACGCTCGCCCTTCTCGCCCGACCGCAAGCACCTGCATCACCGCATGCTCGATCTCGGCCACCGGGACCGCGACGCCGTGCTGATCTTCTACGCCTGGACGGCTGTCGTCTCCCTGGCGGTCCTGATGATGTACGTGGGCGCACGGGAGGACTGGCCAGGCCAGTACCTGCCCGGCGTCGGCTTCGGCGTCCTGGGCATCGCCGCCTGCCTCGTCGTCACCTTGAGCCCCACCCGCCGCAGTGCTGCGGATGCCGAACCCGATCCGACACCCGTGGAGTCCTGATGAGCCCGAGCCCCGTTTCCAGCACCCCGATCCTGCGTCGGACCCTGATCTGGTCGGCGATCGCCACCGTCGTGCTCGCGATCGTCGCAGGCGGCGTCGGTTTCCTCGTCGCCCAGGGCGAGGGTCTCATCAGCGGTCTGCTCGGCGTCGTGCTGGCGGCCGTGTTCCTCGGCATCACCGGCCTCAGCATCCTCATCGCGAATCGCTGGTTCGGAGACCCGCTCTACGTGCAGCTGTTCTTCGCGATCGTGCTCGGCGGCTGGCTGCTCAAGCTGGGCGTCTTCGTCGTGGTGATGATCCTGCTCGCCGGTCAGCCCTGGCTGCAGCCGATGGTGTTCTTCCTCTCGATCGTGGCCGGTGTGCTGATGTCGCTCGTCATCGACGTCGTGGTGCTCACGCAGATGCGTCTGCCGCACGTCAGCGACACCACGCTGCCGACCGAGGTTCCCGAAGATCGCGCCCCCGGCAACGCCAATCACATCGACGGCGGCCCCGTCGAGGACGGCCGGCGGTCTTAGGGGACCCTCAGATTCTGATAGTGTTGAGACGTGCCCGCCGCTCGCCCGCGAGCGCTTGCGCTGTGAAGCACACCGACCATCGTCGCCCCGGTTCTGACCGGTGCCCCGAAGCTGGAGCCCGCGCTGTTTAATATCGCTGCGACCCTGACCCCCCGACTTGCCACCGACGGCGAGTTCCACGGCCCTTCGATCGATGAGTTCTTTCCGGAGATCCTCTTCAACGTAGGCCCCATCCCGGTGAACCGGATCCACCTGATCCAGTTGCTCTCCGTGATCGCCGTGGTCCTCATCCTCTGGCTCGGCACCCGCCGCATGAAGGTCGTCCCCGGCCGGTTCCAGAGCCTGGTGGAGATGGGCATGGGCTTCGTGCGCGGCGGCATCGCCCACGACCTGCTCGGCCGCAAGGACGGCGATCGGTTCCTCCCGATCCTGATGACGATCTTCTTCATGACGCTGTTCATGAACATCACCGGCATCATCCCGTTCCTGAACATGCCGGGAACGGCCATCATCGCGGTGCCGCTCACGCTCGCCGTGGTCAGCTATGTCACGTTCATCTACGCCGGCATCAAGAAGAGCCCGAAGAACTTCTTCAAGAACTCGCTCTTCCCCGCCGGTGTCCCGTGGCCGGTGTACTTCATCGTCACCCCGATCGAGCTCATCTCGACCTTCATCATCCGCCCGGTGACGCTCACCCTGCGACTGCTGATGAACCTCGTGGTCGGCCACATGATCCTGGTCCTCTGCTTCGCAGCGACCCAGTTCTTCTTCTTCACCGCAGGCGGCGGCTGGGCCGCGCTCGGTGTCGGAACCCTCGCCTTCGGCGGCGCCTTCACTCTCTTCGAGATTCTGGTCGCCGTCCTCCAGGCGTACGTCTTCACCGTCCTCACCGCGGTCTACATCCAGCTCGCGGTCGCAGAAGAGCACTAAGCCCACTAGACACTGAGCGGGCAGGCATCAGCCTTCCCACCCAACGAAAGGAAAAACCCCGTGGACGCAACTACGGTTCTCGCTGAAATCAACGGCAACCTCGCGGTGATCGGCTACGGCCTCGCTGCCATCGGCCCGGCCATCGGCGTGGGTATCGTCGTCGGCAAGACCATCGAGGGCGTCGCTCGTCAGCCCGAGCTGGCCGGCCGTCTCCAGGTCCTCATGTGGATCGGTATCGCCTTCACCGAGGCGCTTGCATTCGTCGGCATCGCCGTCGGATTCATCCCCTTCCCGTAATCCGAACCGACTTCTGAAGGAGACAGGATGCTGAACGCTCTTGTCACGAACCTCGCGGCTGAGGGTGAGGCGGCGAACAACCCGCTGATCCCCGCGTGGTACGACATCATCTGGTCGGGTCTGTGGTTCCTCATCATCTTGATCGTCGTGTGGAAGGTCGCCCTTCCCAAGCTGACGAAGATGCTCGATGAGCGGTCCGCCGCGATCGAGGGCAACATCGCCAAGGCCGACGAGGCGCAGAAGCAGGCGGAGGCGGCACTCGAGGAGTACACGCGTCAGCTCGCTGAGGCGCGCACCGAGGCCGGCGAGATCCGCGAGGCCGCCCGTGAGGACGGCAAGAAGATCGTCGCCGAGGCGAAGGACGCCGCGACCACCGAGGCCGCACGCATCACCGCCACCGCGCACACGCAGATCGAGGCGGAGCGTCAGACCGCTCTCGTCTCGCTCCGCAGCGAGGTCGGATCGCTCGCCCTCGACCTCGCCGGTGGCGTGGTCGGCGAGACGCTCTCCGACGACGCACGCGCGACCGCTGTCGTCGATCGCTTCCTCGCCGAGCTCGAGGCATCCGAGAAGGCGGCTCAGTAATGGGCAGCGCGACCACTCAGGCACTCGCGGCATCCATCAAGACGCTTGCCGCAGCGAAGGACATCACTCTCGACACGGCGCGGGAGCTGTTCGCCGCCGCCCGGGCCGTGAGCGACTCGTCCCAGCTGAGCGGCGCGCTTGCTGATCCTTCCGCTCCCGCCGTGGCACGACAGAATGTCGTCGCCGCGGTGTTCGGCGGGTTCTCCGCAGGCGCCAAGGACGTTCTGTCGACCGTGGTCGCAGAACGCTGGTCCAACGCGGATGAGCTCGTCGACGGTATCGAGGAGCTCGCGATCCGCGCCGCAGCGGTCGCCGAGCCGGACACGGACATCGAGGGCGAGCTCTTCGGGTTCTCCCGGGTGATCGCAGCCAACCCCGAGCTGGAACTCGCTCTGGGAAGCCGCGTCGGGGGAGAAGACGCCAAGAGCACGCTCGTCGAGCGTCTCCTGGCCGAAGGCTCCACCAGCACCGCAGCGACTCTGGTCATCACGTCGCTGGTACGCCAGCCGCGTGAGCGCCGCGTTCGTCGTCTGCTGGACAGGGCGATGAACATCGTCTCGAACCAGCACGGCCGCGTCGTCGCCACCGTACACACCGCCACCGCCCTCAGTGACGCGCAGCGTGACCGTCTGAGCGAGTCGCTCTCGCGTCGTTACGACGGTCAGGTATCGCTCAACGTCGTCATCGACCCTGCCGTGGTCGGAGGTCTGCGTGTGCAGATCGCCGATGACGTCATCGACGGCAGCATCTCCGCACGACTCGCCGACCTTCGCCAGAAGCTCGCGGGCTAACACGACTTCGCGCGGGGAACCGCGCACCCAGATACAAAGGGAAGACAATGGCAGAACTATCGATCAGCCCCGACGTCATCCGTGACGCGCTGAAGGACTTCGCCGCCGCATACGAGCCCACCGCGGCCGGTGCGACCGAGGTCGGCACCGTCGTCGACGCTGCGGACGGCATCGCTCACGTCGAGGGACTGCCCGGCGTCATGGCGAACGAGCTCGTCGTCTTCGCCGACGGCACCAAGGGTCTCGCGCAGAGCCTGAACGAGCACGAGATCGGTGTCGTCGTCCTCGGCGAGTTCACCGGCATCGAGGCCGGCCAGGAGGTAACCCGCACGGGTGAGGTCCTCTCGGTCCCCGTCGGTGACGGTTACCTCGGCCGCGTGGTCGACCCGCTCGGCAACCCGATCGACGGACTCGGCGCGATCGAGACCGAGAGCGTCCGCGCTCTCGAGCTCCAGGCGCCCGGCGTCATGCAGCGCAAGTCGGTGCACGAGCCGATGCAGACCGGAATCAAGGCGATCGACGCGATGATCCCGGTCGGCCGTGGTCAGCGTCAGCTGATCATCGGTGACCGCCAGACCGGCAAGACCGCCATCGCGATCGACACGATCATCAACCAGAAGGCCAACTGGGAGTCCGGCGACGTCAACAAGCAGGTCCGTTGCATCTACGTCGCGATCGGCCAGAAGGGCTCGACCATCGCCTCGGTGAAGGGCGCGCTCGAAGAGGCCGGCGCTCTGGAGTACACCACGATCGTGGCCGCTCCCGCGTCCGACCCTGCCGGCTTCAAGTACCTGGCTCCGTACACCGGTTCAGCCATCGGCCAGCACTGGATGTACGGCGGCAAGCACGTCCTCATCATCTTCGACGACCTGTCGAAGCAGGCTGAGGCCTACCGTGCCGTGTCGCTCCTCCTGCGTCGTCCGCCGGGCCGCGAGGCATACCCCGGTGACGTCTTCTACCTGCACTCCCGTCTGCTGGAGCGTTGCGCGAAGCTGTCCGATGAGCTGGGCGCCGGTTCCATGACGGGACTCCCGATCATCGAGACCAAGGCGAACGACGTCTCCGCGTACATCCCGACCAACGTGATCTCGATCACCGACGGCCAGATCTTCCTGCAGTCCGACCTCTTCAACGCCAACCAGCGTCCGGCGGTCGACGTGGGTATCTCGGTGTCGCGAGTCGGTGGCGACGCGCAGGTGAAGTCGATCAAGAAGGTCTCAGGAACGTTGAAGCTGGAGCTCGCGCAGTACCGCTCCCTCGAGGCGTTCGCGATGTTCGCATCCGACCTCGACGCGGCTTCGCGTCGTCAGCTGTCCCGCGGTGCGCGTCTGACCGAGCTGCTCAAGCAGCCGCAGTACTCGCCGTACCCCGTCGAGGAGCAGGTCGTCTCGATCTGGGCCGGAACGAACGGCAAGCTCGACACGGTCGAGGTCGAGGACGTGCTCCGGTTCGAGCGCGAACTGCTCGACTACCTGCGTCGCAACACCAAGGTTCTCGACACGCTGCGTGAGACCAACGTCCTCGATGACGCCACGGTCGCAGAGCTCGAGAAGCAGACGGACGCCTTCGTCCTGGAGTTCCAGGGTGGCAAGGGCCACGCGATCGGCGCCCCCGGTCACGAGGAGCACGCCGCAGCCGAGGCTGAGGACGTCAACCAGGAGAAGATCGTCAAGGGTCGTCGCGCGTAATCGCGTGAGGTACTGAGATATGGGCGCTCAACTCCGGGTCTACAAGCAGAAGATCTCTTCTGCTCAGACGACCAAGAAGATCACGAAGGCGATGGAACTCATCGCGGCTTCGCGCATCCAGAAGGCGATGGCACGCGTCAAGGCGTCCACCCCCTTCGCGCGAGCCGTGACGAGGGCCGTGTCGGCCGTCGCGACGCACTCGAACGTGGATCACCCGCTGACCCGCGAGTCCGAGAACATCACCCGCTCCGCGGTCGTGATCTTCTCCTCGGACCGCGGTCTCGCCGGAGCCTTCAACTCGCAGATCCTCCGTGAGGGTCTCGAGGTGGCAGAGCTCATGCGCGAGCAGGGCAAGGAGCCGGTGTTCTACCTCATCGGCCGCAAGGCCGTCGGATACTTCCAGTTCCGACGGATCGCTGCGGCCGCGGAGTGGACCGGCGACACGGACACCCCGTCGTTCCACACCGCCGAGGAGATCTCGGCGACACTGCTCGAAGCGTTCTCCCGTGGAGGACAGGACGGCGGCGTCGATGAGATCCACCTCGTGTACAACCGTTTCGTCAGCATGATGACGCAGTCGCCGGAGTCCGTGCGTCTGCTCCCGCTGGAGATCACGGAAGCCGATGAGTCGGAAGCCGGTAACACCGTTTACCCGCTGTACGAGTTCGAGCCGGACGCCGAGACTGTTCTCGACGCGATCCTGCCGGTGTACATCCAGAGCCGCGTCTTCAACGCTCTCCTGCAGTCGTCCGCCGCCAAGCAGGCAGCGACGCAGAAGGCGATGAAGTCGGCCAGCGACAACGCCGACAAGCTCATCACCGACTACACCCGTCTGCGCAACAATGCGCGTCAGGCGGAGATCACGCAGCAGATCGCCGAGATCGTCGGCGGGGCCGACGCTCTCGCGAGCAAATAGACCATCAGGAAAGAGACGAAAATGACCCTCACCGCTCCGGCTGACCAGCCGGCGACCGCGGTCGTCGGGCGCGTCGCACGCGTCAACGGTCCGGTTGTCGACATCGAGTTCCCGCACGACTCGATCCCCGACATCTACAACGCGCTGAAGACCACCATCGCGATGGGCGAAGAGTCCACCGAGATCACTCTCGAGGTCGCTCAGCACCTGGGCGACGACCTCGTCCGCGCCATCGCGCTGAACCCCACCGACGGCATCGTCCGCGGCCAGGAAGTCAGCGACACCGGCGAGGCCATCTCGGTCCCCGTCGGCGACGTCACCAAGGGCAAGGTGTTCAACGTCATCGGCGAGGTGCTGAACCTCGAGCCCGGTGAGACGATCGAGGTCACCGAGCGCTGGCCCATCCACCGCAAGGCGCCGAACTTCGACCAGCTCGAGTCCAAGACTCAGATGTTCGAGACCGGCATCAAGTCGATCGACCTCCTGACCCCGTACGTGCTGGGTGGAAAGATCGGTCTGTTCGGTGGTGCCGGTGTCGGCAAGACCGTCCTGATCCAGGAGATGATCCAGCGCGTCGCGCAGGACCACGGTGGTGTGTCGGTGTTCGCCGGTGTCGGTGAGCGTACCCGTGAGGGCAACGACCTGATCCACGAGATGGAAGAAGCGGGTGTCTTCGACAAGACCGCCCTCGTCTTCGGCCAGATGGACGAGCCGCCGGGGACGCGTCTGCGCGTCGCCCTGTCGGCTCTGACGATGGCGGAGTACTTCCGTGACGTGCAGAAGCAGGACGTGCTGCTCTTCATCGACAACATCTTCCGCTTCACGCAGGCCGGTTCCGAGGTCTCCACGCTGCTGGGCCGCATGCCCTCCGCCGTGGGTTACCAGCCGAACCTCGCCGACGAGATGGGTGTGCTCCAGGAGCGCATCACCTCGACGCGCGGCCACTCGATCACCTCGCTGCAGGCGATCTACGTGCCCGCCGATGACTACACCGACCCGGCTCCGGCGACCACGTTCGCCCACCTCGACGCGACGACCGAGCTCTCTCGTGAGATCGCCTCGAAGGGTCTGTACCCGGCCATCGACCCGCTGACCTCGACGTCGCGCATCATGGACCCCCGCTACTTGGGCGAGGACCACTACCGCGTCGCGACGACCGTCAAGCAGATCCTCCAGAAGAACAAGGAGCTGCAGGAGATCATCGCCATCCTCGGTGTCGACGAGCTCTCCGAGGAAGACAAGATCGTCGTGTCGCGTGCGCGCCGCATCCAGCAGTTCCTCTCGCAGAACACCTACATGGCCAAGAAGTTCACGGGCGTCGAGGGTTCGACCGTCCCGCTGAAGGAGACCATCGAGTCGTTCGACGCGATCACCCGCGGTGACTTCGACCACGTGGCCGAGCAGGCCTTCTTCAACGTCGGTGGCATCTCCGACGTGGAAGAGCAGTGGGCGAAGATCCAGAAGGAGAACGGCTGACCATGGCGCTGCATGTCAGCCTCGTCTCCGCTGATGCGGAGGTCTGGACGGGAGAGGCGAGCCTCGTGGTCGCCAAGACCGTCGAGGGTGAGATCGGCTTCATGTCCGGCCACGAGCCGGTGCTGGCCATCCTCGCCGAGGGCCAGGTTCGCATCACCCAGTCGGATGGCACCAAGGTGCTGGCCAACGCTCAGGACGGGTTCCTCTCCATGGAGGGCGACACCCTGACGATCGTCGCCGGCAACGCGGCTCTCATCGCCTAGCAGCATCTGTTCCACGCGTCCGCCTCGGCACCCTCAAGGGTCCCGAGGCGGACGCGTCTGTATCCACCGAGGTTTCATGAAGATCCTGCTCCCGCCGTCCGAGACCAAGCGTGAGGGTGGCGACGGTTCGCCACTCGATCTCGAGTCGCTCGTGCTGCCGTCTCTGTCGGCGCATCGCACTGCCGTCATCGATGCGCTGATCGAGCTCGCCTCCGATGAGGAGACTGCGCGTCGGGTGCTCAAGTTGAGTGAGCGTCAGAGCGGCGACATCGCGCACAATCGGATGCTGCGCTCAGCGCCCACGATGCCGGCGATCGATCGCTATACGGGGGTGCTGTTCGATGCTCTCGATCCCCGATCCTTGTCATCAGCCTCCCGCAGATGGCTCGGCGAGCATGTCTTGATCCACAGTGCGCCCTTCGGTCCTGTCGGTGCTCTGGATCAGGTGCCCATGTACCGGCTCGCGGCGGGGACGTCGGTTCCCGGGCTTCCTGCCCTTCGACGCCACTGGGCCACCGCGACATCCGCTGCTGTGGCGGAATCCGCACCCACGTTCATCCTCGACCTGCGGAGCGAGGCCTATGCCGCGTTGGGCCCCGTGCCCGATTCGGTCGCTTCTGCGTACGTCCGTGTCGTGACGGAACAGGGGAGAGCCCTCAATCACTTCAACAAGAAGTCCAAGGGCTTGCTCGTGCGTGCGATCGCCGAGGAGCGACCGCGCGTCACGTCCGCTCGGGGCTTCCGTGCGTGGGCGGACAGTCGGGGGCTGGTCTTCCGGGACGGTGAGGGCGACGGTGTCTGGGAGCTGGTCGTCGAGGAGTGACCGGCTCACCGTGGGCGATCGCGTTCCGCGGGAGAGATTCCCCCGAACGCGCCCGACGGCGTAAGGGACATGCGCGGAAACCCCGGGAAGCGCTAGTGTGTTCAGCGCATGATGACCCATCATGAACTTCTGGAGGGAACCATGAACGACTACTACGGCTATGACGGCCTGTCAGGCGGCGCGGTCGTCGCGTTGATCCTGGTCTACACGATCCTGCCACTCGCCATCTACGCGCTCTACTCGTGGTTCTACATGAAGATCTTCGAGAAGGCAGGCGTGCAGGGCAAGTGGCGCGCCTGGGTGCCGGTCTACAGCACCATGATCTTCTACAAGCTCGGTGATCTGAGCCCCTGGCTCGTCCTGTACCTCATGGGCGCCGGCATCGTCGGGGCGATCATCCCGTTCCTCGGCTGGTTCCTGATCCTCCCGCTCGTCGGCATCGCCGGTCGCGTCATCGACCTGATCGCCGCATGGCGCGTCGGTCTGAAGTTGCAGAAGGACGCCGTCTGGGTCGTGCTCTACTTCTTCCTGCCGCCGGTGTGGCTCGGTATCAACGCCTTCGACAAGTCGCGGTGGAACCCGGCCATCCAGCCCGCGTCCTGGGCAGCGAACGGCCTGCTCGGAGACCGGACGGTCTGGGACGGCATCCCCGCTCAGGCATCGGCTGCAGCTCCCAACGCTGGTTACGGTTCGCCCCAGGGCTACGCTCAGCCCGGCCCGCAGGGCTACGCCCCGCCGGCGCAGCCCGGTTACGCGCCGCCTGCACAGCCCGGTTACGCGCCGCCTGCTGCACCGGCAACCGGCGCACCGGTCCCTCCGGCCACCCCGCCCGCGGCACCGACCCCTCCGCCCGCGGCACCGTCGGCTCCGCCCGCGGCACCGACCACGCCGCCTGCGCCCCCGACGGCTCCGCCCGCCGCACCGCCGGCTTCGCCCACCACTCCGCCCACGGATCCCACACAGCCGCCGGCGTGATCATCTGACGAGATGGCATCGTCTGGCACAGAGCCCTCGACTCCTGTCGGGGGCTCTGTGCTGTTCCGGCTGGTTCTCCACCCGCAGCGCCCGCTAACGTGGACGATATGCTTTCGTCCCCGTACCGCGCAGGCACCCCCGGTCACATCTTGCTTCTCGGCTCAGTTCTCGCGGGCTCGCTGCCTTCGTCGGCGGCTCCGGACGCACGAGCGTGATCGCGGTGTACGTGACTTCTACTACGATGTGTTGTGAGTATCCTGCGACCGTCCGACCCGCCGCAGGCCCATCGGAGGCAGCACGTGGCTGAGACGAAGACGCAACGGATCACGGTTGCGCAGCGCACGCTGCTGCTCTCCTGGTCCGGTATCACCGATCAGGGGCGCCGTCGCGAGACGAACCAGGACGCCTTCTTGGCCGACTATCCGCTGTTCATCGTCGCAGACGGCATGGGCGGCCATGCCGGTGGCGAGATCGCGAGTCAGAGCACGGTGTCGCGCCTCCAGGCCATCGTCTCGTCGGGGAAGGTCGATCGCCCGTCGATCGAGAGCGCACTCGAGCTGGCTGTCGGCGACATCGCCGACCACCCCGAGACCACCGACGAGGGCACGGGCACCACGCTCACGGGCGTCTACCTCGATACCGAGGGCGACGAGGCCCAGTGGATCGCCTTGAACATCGGCGATTCCCGCGTCTACCTCCTTCGGGACGACAAGCTGGTGCAGATCACGACGGATCACTCGGTCGTGCAGGAACTGATCACGGCAGGCAAGCTCAGCCCGGAGGAAGCCGAAGGGCACCCCTACAGCAACGTCATCACCCGCGCGGTGGGAGCGAGCGAACTCACGGCGCCGGACTACGTCTCCATCGACGTGCGACCCGGTGACCGGTTCGTCGTCTGCTCCGACGGGCTCACCAAGGAGCTCACCGACTACGGGATCCAGCACTTCCTCCGCGAGCACGACGACCCGGGGGCGGCCGTCGATGCGATGCTCGCGGCGGCCCTGGAGAACGGCGGTCGCGACAACGTGACGCTCATCATCGTCCAGGTAACGTCTGAGGACGACTCCTCCTCCCCGATCGAGGACACCGCTCAATAGTGTCCTGAGGCTGTGGAGACTGCTCGACCACGGCCTGCGATGCGATCGACTCGAGGGCATGGATTCCCTCCCGATCGCCTTGCCGTCCGCGCAGGCACCACATCACCGCGCTCCTGTGCCGTTCCTGGCCGCTATCGTGCCGATCGCCGCCGGCGTGGTGCTGTGGTCGATCTCGGGCTCGCTCCTGGCTCTGTGCTTCGCGGCACTGGGGCCCCTGATGATCGGGGCATCGCTGGTGGACGCGGCTCGCCTCCGGCGTCGGGAGCGGCGACGCGGAGAGCAGAAGATCGAGGAGGGGTGGGCCACGGCGGAGGCCGAGCTGGTCCGCCGCCACAGCGAGGAGCGCAGGGCGCTGTGGCAGCGCCGCCCTGACACCGCGACCTGCATCGTGCGATCCCCGCTTCGAGGAACGCAACCCGTCGATGAGGAGACCTGGGTCGTCGTCGGCTCGGGCCCGACAGCGAGCGAGGTCCGTTGCACCGGGGGCGAAGATGAGCGCGGACGAGCCTTCCGCGAACGATGCCGTGTCATCGACGCCTCGCCCGTCGTCGTGCCTTTGGGGGGAGGGATCTGTCTCAGAGGAGCGGGTCCGCTGACGGCCGCCGCCGCGCGAGCTCTGATCCTGCAGCTGTGTCTACGCTTCGGGTCCGCGCAGTTCTCGCTCGTTCCGACAGGTGGCGTCGACCTCCTCGAGGTCGATCTCGTCGGCTGGGGACTCGGCGGCCTGCCCCATGCGAGACGGACTCGTCGCAGGGCGTTCCGGCTGGGGGTCGGGCCCTGCGCCGGGGAGAGACCGGACGCGGACGCGCTGATCTGCACAGCCGCTCCCGGTGAGGAGGTGCCGGAGGGTGTCACGACGGTGATCGACATCGTGGAGCCGGGTCTCGCAACGCTGCGTACGGCGAGCGGGACGACAGCCGTCGCCGTCGAGTTCCTCTCGTCGAGGCAGGCCGAAGTGCTGTCCAGCGAGATCGCGCACCGGGGTGACGAGGCAAGCGCGCCTCCCGATTCGGTGGCGCTTCACGAACTCGAACAACCGCACGAGGTCGAAGGGCTGGCGGCAGCGATCGGCCGGGGCGAGCGGGGGAGCATCGTGGTCGACATCGTCGACGACGGTCCTCACGCGCTCGTGACCGGCATGACGGGGACGGGGAAGAGTGAACTGCTCGTGAGCTGGGTCACCGCGATGGCATCGGTACACGGGCCGGACCGGGTGACCTTCGTCCTGGCGGACTTCAAGGGCGGCACCGCGTTCGAGCCGCTGCGTGCACTTCGGCATGTCGTCGCCGTCATCACGGATCTCGATGACGAGGGGGCCCGACGTGGCGTCTCCAGCCTCACGGCGGAGCTCCGCCGACGGGAGGCACTGCTCGCGGCGGCGGGGGCTCGCGATGTGCGGGAGGTCTCGATACCGAGGCTGGTGATCGTCGTCGACGAGTTCGCAGCGCTGCTCGCGGAGCACGCCGACCTGGGCGCGGTCTTCACCGATATCGCCGCCCGTGGCCGCGCGCTCGGCATGCATCTGATCCTCGGCACGCAGCGAGCTTCCGGTGTGGTCAGAGATGCCCTGGCGGCGAACTGCCCCCTTCGCATCAGCCTCCGCGTGAGCGACGCTGCCGACAGCCGGCTGATGCTCGGCAGCGAGGCTGCAGCAGCGCTCCCCGGGGACCCGGGATCACGGGGGCTCGCCCTGGTGCGGAGACCGACGGACCAGGAGGCCGTCGCTCTGCGGGTCGCCCTGACGGAGGCATCCGACCTCCGAGAGGTGGCGACGCGATGGGCGGCAGGAGGTCAGCCGTCCAGTCCCTGGCTGCCGTCGTTGCCCTCGCTGCTCCCACTCGGCGAGCTCCTCGGCGAGGCCGGCGTGGGATCCGACACCGTGGTCATCGGACGCGCTGACGACCCCGACCGGCAGGCGCAACCACCGGTTCTCCTGCAATGCGGGCGCGACCGGGGGATCGCGGTTCTGGGCGGGCCCGGTTCCGGCCGAACCACACTGCTGAGGACTGTGGCAGCCCAGTGCGATGACACCTCATGGATGTCCGGCGATGCCGAGGAGGCGTGGGATCTGCTCTCCGCATGGGCGGACGGCAGCCGGCGACCTCCGACCGTGGTTCTCTGCGACGATGTCGATGTGCTGGTGGGGAGCCTGCCGCCGGAGTACGGCCATCAGCTCGTCCAGCGCTGGGAGCAGGTGCTTCGCACGGCCCACGGCACGACCTTCGTGGTGACCGCGGCCAGGGCGAGCGGCGCCTGGGGACGTATGCTCGATCTCCTGCCGCGTCGCGCGCTGCTGCGTATGTCGACGAAGCTGGAGCATCTGGCGGCAGGAGGCGAGCCGTCCGGATTCCTTCGTGATCGTGCTCCGGGGCGCGCGAGGATCGGCGATCAGGAGGTTCAGCTGGCGTGGGCCGACGAAACGGAGTCCCATCGGCCCGCGGACCAGACGGCAGCGGTGTGGCGGCCGACGTCCGCGCTCACAGCGATCGTCACCGCCGGGGCTCAGGAGGTCATCGCCCGTCTGCGTCGCGCGCATCCGGACTGCGAGGTGAGGGAACCGGGGGCGGAGCCGGCGGAGACGGATCGGCCGTGCGTCGTGGTGGGCGATGCGGAGGCTTGGCAGCGGAACTGGACACTCTGGCAACGGGTGCGATCCCTGGGCGAGGTCCTCATCCGCTGCGAGCGTCCGGCTGATCTCCGCCAGTTGATCGGCGCCCGCGAGTTGCCCCCGTACGCCCGTCCGCATGCGGGTCGAGCGTGGTCCGTGATCGGGGCTGAGCTGCCACGAAGAGTGCACGTGGCCGAGCTGTCGCCGTGAGGAGCTCTGGGAGGTCGGAGGTGGGGCTCCCGGTCAGATGCCCGCGCCAGGGCGGATGGCACCGACGTCGGCGCCGCCGCCGAGCACAGTGAGGGGGAGAGCCTCGCCGAGGGCGGCCACATCCGCATCGGTCAGACCGCCCGCGCGCGCCAGGAGGGTGGCGGCCACGATCGTCGAGGCACGAGTCGCGCCGTCGAGCATCTTCAGAGCCACCGTCGTCCCGTTCGGGGAGACCATGACCATGACGCCCTCGGCGCCGTGCTTCGTGAACACGCCCAGCTTCTCCGTCGCGATCGTGTCAGGGCGACCCGGGCCCTCGATCGTCCACGGGTTCTCCCGTACAGCGCGAACCAGGGAACCGGCGACGCGATGCAGGGCGAACGGCGAGCGGTCGGACGCCGTTCCGATCCGATGGATCGCGCGTGCGAGACCGGTCAGGGTCGTCGCATGTACGGGCGCGCCGCACCCGTCGATCGCGGTGTGCGCGATCTTCTCACCCGTGAGGCGCTCGACGACGTCCCTGATGTGCTGCTGCAACGGGTGGGCGGGGTCGAGGTAGCCGTCGGTGGGCCAGCCGGTCGCGACACAGGCGCGGAGCATCGCGGCGTGCTTGCCCGAGCAGTTCATGCGCACGCGCGTGGGCTCACCGTGCTCGCGCACGAGCTCATCGCGCGTCGAGGAGTCGCTCGGCCACGACGCGGGGCAACCCAGGTCGTCCTCTGTCAGCCCGCCCTCTGTGAGGATGTCGCGCACCACGGACGCATGCCGATCGGTGCCGACATGGCTCGCCGTCGAGAGCGCGAGCTGTTCGCCCTCGAGGACGGCGCCCGCCGTGACGCAGGCGATCGCCTGCAGCGGCTTGAGGCTCGAACGCGGCAGGATCAGGGCGTCGGCGTTGCCGTGTCGGGCGACGATGTCTCCGTCGGGGGAGAGGACGACGGCCGCGCCGGCGTGGCGGGATTCGACGAATCCGCTCCGCTCGACGACGGCGAGTTCCACGGAATCCTGAACGGTGAGAGTCTCCAGCACCCGTCAACTCTAGCTCGGCGTGCGAGGCTGCTCGCGTCGCGTCGGACGAGCCTGACAGACTGGTCGCATGGCAGAGACCAGTCCTCGCACTCTCGGCGAACACCGCTATGCGCTCACATCGACCTGGACCGGCAACACCGGTACCGGGACAACGGGATACCGCGACTACCGACGCGATGTGACGATCGAGATCGAGGGCAAGCCCGATCTCCTCGCCTCCGCGGACAAGCCCTTCCGCGGCGACGCGTCACGCTGGAATCCGGAGGACCTGCTGCTCGCGTCGCTCTCCGAGTGTCACCTGCTGTCTTACCTCCACGCGTGTGTCACGGCCGGCGTCGTGGTGGTGTCCTATCGCGACCGGGCGACAGGAATGATGCGCGAGGACGGAGCGGGCGGAGGATCGTTCGTCGAGGTGATGCTGCATCCTGAGGTCGTCGTCGCCGAGGAGTCGATGATCGAGGCTGCGGAACGCGCCCACACCCAGGCGAACGAATGGTGTTTCATCGCGAACTCGATGAACTTCCCCGTGCGTCACGAGGCGAGGGTCAGCGCTCTCTCCTGAGCCGCGCCGCGATCGCGACGACGGGACGGTCAGCGACGCTCGTGCGGGAGAGCCTGCTTGATCTTCTCGATGGTTCCCTGCGCGGGAGCCTCGTTGTACGCACCCGCGAGCTCCTGGCCGGAGAGGCCGTGGATCGCGGCCATGATCTGGTCGGTCGCGAGGCGCCGAGCGCGCCCGCTGGTGGCCGGGCCGTGCGGCGAGAGGTCGAGCGGCTCGCCGAAGCGCACCGTGATGCGCTCCTTGAGCGTCGGCATCTTCGCTCCGACCGGCATCACCTTGTCGGTGCCGATGAGTCCGACCGGGACCACCGGAGCGCCCGTCTGCAGCGCGAGGAACGCGACTCCGGTGCGGCCCTTGTACAGACGACCGTCGGTGGAGCGGGTGCCCTCGGGGTACAGGGCGACGGCCAGGCCCTCATCGAGGAGCTGGCGCTGGAGGTCGAGGGCATCGAGCGCGGCCTGTCCCGCTCCCCGGCGCACGGGGATCGCGCCGATCGACTCGAAGAAGGTCTTGCTCATCCAGCCCTTGAAGCCGGTGCCCTCGAAGTACGCCGACTTCGCCAGGAAGTGCACGGGGCGGGGCGCGGCCACCGGGATCGCTATCGAGTCGATGAACGAGAGGTGGTTGCTCGCGAAAATCACGGGGCCTTCGAGCGGCACGTTCTCTCGCCCCTCGATCCGCGGCCGATAGACCAGACGAGCGAGCGGGGTGATGAGGCTCCGCCCCAGGGTGTAGGCGAACCCGGCGTGGCGGGGCTTCGCAGTCGTCTCGGGTGAGGATTCCTCTTCTGACGAGGCTTCGGGCTCGACGGACTGCTCAGAGGTCATCAGAGCAGATTACTCCCGGATCCATGCCGGCGTGGGAATGAAGACTTGCGCCGCGCCTCCCAGCGCGGGCAAAGGGGTATGAGGCAGGATGGAGGTTCCCGCCCGCGATCCTGAGGTCTCACTGTGCGCAAGCGTCCGCTCCTCGTCCTGTCCACTGTCGCTGCGGCGACCCTCCTGCTGGCCGGCTGTGCCGGTGGCGGTGCGCCCGAGAGCTCGGGCACCCCTTCGCCGTCCGCGTCGAGCGGGTGTCTGCTGAACGCGCAGCCCGGAGAGACGTCGGATGCGGTGACGGTCGATGGCGAAGGTCTCGACGCGAAGATCACCGTCCCCGCCGATGCCGCCTTCGCTGACGTGGAACGGACCATCGTGGCCAAGGGCGACGGCGATGAGGTTCTCGCGAACGATCTCGTCGGCGTGAAGTTCCAGATCGTGGATGCCGCGACAGGCGAGGTCGTCGACTCCTCCGCCCGGAACGAAGGCGGCGAGGCCTCCGTCCTCCTCGACCAGAACAGTGCGTCGCTCTTCATCGCCGCGCTCGAGTGCCAGCCGCTCGGCACACAGGTGGTGCTCGCGCTGCCCGGCAAGGTCTTCGGTGACGGCGGCACGAACAAGGTCGTCTATGCGGAGGCGGTCGAGAAGCTGCCGGAGGTGGCCACGGGCACCCCGGTCGACCCGACGCCCGGCATGCCGACGGTGAAGCTCGACGACAAGGGCGCTCCGACCGTCACGATCCCGGACGGCGACGCGCCGACCGAGACGAAGGTCGCCGTCCTCAAGCAGGGCGATGGTGCGACCGTGGGCACGGGCGACCTCGTGGTCGTGCAGTACCTGGGCGTGAAGTGGTCCGACGGCAAGGAGTTCGACTCCAGCTGGAGCCGCGATGCCGCTCCGACGCAGTTCCAGACCACGGGCGTCGTCGCGGGCTTCCAGAAGGCGCTCGAGGGTCAGAAGGTCGGCTCGCAGGTCGTCGTCGTCATGCCGCCCTCCGACGGGTACGGCGCGAGCGAGGGACACGAACTGCAGAACGAGAGCCTCGTGTTCGTCGTCGACATCCTCGCGACGACACCGGTTCAGGCTCAGCAGTAGCCGCTGCGGAGCCGCGGGCGTGACCTAGGCTGGCGGTATGCGTCGCGTCATCGTCCTCGGCTCCACCGGCTCCATCGGCACCCAGGCACTGGATGTGATCCGTGCCAATCCTCGTCGCTTCGAGCTGGTCGGTCTCGCCGCTGGTTCCAACGCCGAGTTGCTGGAGGAGCAGGCCGCGCAGTTCCAGGTCGAATCCACCGCTCTCGGTGCTGTCGAGGCGGAGCAGCTCGTCCGTGACGTCGAAGCCGATGTGGTGCTCAACGCCATCACGGGCTCGATCGGACTCGGGCCGACGCTCGCCGCCTTGAAGGCGGGCCGCACTCTCGCCCTCGCGAACAAGGAATCCCTCATCGTCGGTGGCGACCTGGTGCTCGCCGCCGCTGCCCCCGGACAGATCGTCCCGGTGGACTCCGAGCACTCGGCCCTCGCGCAGGCTCTGCTCGCGGGCACTCATGCCGAAGTGCGCCGTCTCGTCGTCACCGCGTCCGGCGGCCCGTTCCGAGGACGCAGCCGTGGCGAGCTGACCCAGGTGACTCCGTCGGAGGCGCTCGCGCATCCGACATGGGACATGGGACGCATGGTCACGACGAACTCCGCGACCCTGGTGAACAAGGGACTCGAGGTGATCGAGGCGCATCTGCTCTTCGACATCGCCTACGACGACATCGAGGTCGTGGTCCACCCGCAGTCGATCGTGCACTCGATGGTGGAGTTCATCGACGGGTCCACCATCGCACAGGCCTCACCGCCCGACATGCGCCTGCCCATCTCGCTCGGTCTGGACTGGCCGCACCGCGTCGGAGGCGTAGGGCGACCGCTCGACTGGTCCGCTGCGACCTCATGGACGTTCGAACCGCTCGACGGCGAGGCCTTCCCGTCCGTCGCTCTCGCGAAGTCGGTCGGACGCGCCGGCGGCACGTTCCCCGCGGTCTACAACGCGGCGAACGAACAGGCTGTCGACGCCTTCCACGAGGGCCGGCTCTCGTTCCTCGGGATCGTCGACACCATCGCCCGCGTCGTCGACGCGCATGACGCGCCCGATGTGCTCACCGTCGAGACGCTCGCCGAGGCGGAGGCCTGGGCGCGCGCGACGGCGGACCGGATGATCGCTGCGGCCTGACCGCGGGGGGCATCCTCGTCGCATCGTCCTGCACGTCGGCACCGGAGCGCGGGTGCGCCCCGGTGATCCCGATCAGTCTTCGTCGGGGTAGGGGACGGGCCAGCGGGAGTCGGGAACGGGCCACCCGGCCGCGCGGAGCGCACGACGGGCGAGCTCGCGTGCGGAGTAGGGAGTGCGGACACCGCGGATGTCGCGGTAGTCCTGATGTCCCGGTCCCGCCCAGAGTATGGCGTCGCCGTCGCCGACCAGGCCGACGGCGGTGACGATGGCGTTCTCCGGCGGTGAGGCCTCATGGATCTCAGCGTCCGGTCGCGCGCGGCGTGCACCGTCGATGAGAGTGGCCCGGATGGATGCGGGGTCCTCGAAGCGGGGGTGGTGGTCGGTGACGACGAGGATGTCGCTGCCCTCCACGGCTGTGCGCGCCATGTCGAACCGCTTGCTCGCGTCCCGGTCGCCATCGGCGCCGAACAGCATCAGCACCTTGCCGGGAGTCACGCGGCGGACGGCGGCGAGTGTCTTCTCGAACGCGTCGGGGGAGTGGCCGAAGTCGACGAAGACCGCGGGGCCCGTGTCGCCGGAGACCAGTTGCGTGCGTCCTGGCAGATAGGCGCGGATGCCGCCGTCGCGGGTCAGGGCCTCGGTGATGCGATCCCAGGCATAGCCGCCCTCGAGGAGCATCACGATCGCCAGAGCCGCATTGGCGGCCATGTGCGGACCGATCACCGGGACCGTCGTCGTGAGGGAGCCGGCCGGACCGGTCATCGTGAACGTGGTTCCGGCCGCACGCTCGTCGTCGATGACGACGACCCAGTCCGCGGCGCGGGCGGCCTCGGGGTCGGCGGCGATCGACGGAGTGCCCACCGTGACGACGGCGATCTCGGAACGTTCGACGACGATCGCTCCCGACGGCGAGTCGAGGCAGATGACGCCCCGCTTGGCGCGGTCGGGACGGAAGAGCGGCAGCTTCGCCTCGAAGTACTCCTCCATGTCCGCGTAGTCGTCGAGATGGTCGTGGCTGAGGTTGGTGAATCCGGCGACATCGAACAGGATGCCGTCGACGCGGTGACGGGAGAGAGCCTGCGCGCTGACCTCGACGGCGACGGCCTCGACCGCTCGCTCCCGCATGAGAGCGAGCAGTGCATGCATCTCGGAGGCCTCGGGGGTGGTCAGGCGCGACACGATGACCTCGCCGGCGATGTGGCGCTCCGCAGTGGAGGAGAGTCCGGTGACGACGCCGATCTGGTCGAGGATGCCCTCGAGCAGGTGGGACACGCTGGTCTTCCCGTTGGTCCCGGTCGTCGCGAACAGCAGAGGAAGCGGATCGTCCGCGCCGGTGCCGTAGACCCAGGCGCTGAGGTCGCCGAGGACCGCGCGAGGATCGTCGACCACGAGGATCGGGAGGCCGGCGGACTCCGCGATGACCGCTCCGGCCTCGTCGGTGATGACGGCGACGGCGCCCTTCTCGGCGGCGGTCGCGGCGAAGTCCGCGCCGTGCCGGTTGACGCCCTGGATCGCGACGAACGCCTCGCCGGGGCGCAGGTCCGCGGTGGCGAGGGTGATGCCGGTGAGGGCCACGCCGTCGACATCGCCGCGGACGGTGCGGGCGAAGCGGGAGGCGAGTTCGGACAGCTCACGCCGGGGCGGGTTCGCGGGGCGGAGCACGGGAGGCAGGCTCGGTTGTTGTTCAATCGACATGGCGCATCAATGATCTCATGACCGGGGTGAGAACCCCTCGCGAGCGGCCTCTCGCGCGCCGGATCCCAGAGCACGAGAGGCCGCTCCCACGTCAGGCGCGACGGCGGTAGGCGACGATCGCGACGACCAGTCCGGCGAAGCCGGCAAGCAGCCCTCCGGCTCCGAGCGCCACGCCCAGGGGGTCGGACGCCGTGGCCGGGCTCGAGGCCTCCGCCGCGGCATCGGATCCGGCGTGCTCACCGTGTCCGTCCGCTGCGGCAGCGGTCACCGAGACGACCGGCGCCGGCGCATCGAGGCTGTGCGGATCTTCGCCGTTCTCGGCGAGCTGCGTCCACTCGGTGGCACCCTCGACGCACGTCTGCACGACGGGGAACGCCAGAGTGTCCGGTGTGTCCTCATCCAGTCCGACGCCCATGCTCACTGCGCCGCGGAGATCCGTGGGAACGGGCGCGACCGCGGTGTAGGTGACAGCGCTGACGAGACCGTCGTCGCCCCGTTCGACCTGGATGTCCCAGTCGGAGTCCATGGTCGGTGAGACGGACGCGAGACCCTCTGGCATCGTGATGCGCAGCGCGGTCGTCGGCGAGTTCTCACAGCCGTGCGAGAACGAGAACGTGAGGACGCCGTGGTCCCCGGCGGCGAGCTCGTCGGGGCTGACCCCGACGTGCGCTCCGGCCATGAGGGGTGCGGTGACGGCAAGGGCAAGGCCGCCGACGAGACCGGTGGTGGCGAGGCGCAGACGGTGGGTACGGGTGTTGCGGGTCATGAGATCTCCTGATCGATGTGCGGGCACGCCGATGGCGCGTCTCCGCGAAAGGGATGCCACGCGTGTCCGGGTGGCGTGTTCGAGTGCGACGGATCAGTCGCGCAGGAGAGCAGGGGGTCCGCGTCGCGGCAGAGCGGACGAGACCGCGGCGTCGAACGGCGAGAAGACCATCGAGCGCAGACGCGCCGGACGGCGGTGCAGCGCGGGCACCACTGCGGACGCACGTCGGAGGAGGGCATCGACCCAGCGCACGACCACCCGGACGATCGCCTCGCCGTGCCACACCAGCAGCGTGGTCAGCACAGCCGCGACGAGGTGCGCCGAGAGCATGAGCGCGCCGGGGGCCGCAGCAGGGGACGGCGATGCGAGGAGGGAGAGGTCGAGGTGATGGGCGTGTCCACCGCCGGCGATCGGCGCCGCCACGGTGGGCGAGCCCAGCACCTGGAACACGACGTGGAAGGCGGCCTGCCCGAGGAACACGGCGAGGGCCACCCTGGCGCGTGACTGTCGGACTCCGACCAGGAGAGCCGCGAGCGGGGTGATCAGGCTCGTGACCGCGACGATCAGCAGCACATGCGGAGCCGCACCGCCCCCGAGCGTGTGGGACAGCGCCGCGAGCAGTGTCGCCACGGAGGAGACGGCGGCAGCACGCACGAGTCGCAGCTGCCGGGCATTCACGCTGACAGCCTAGTCGTGCCGCAGCGCCGGGCGGATTCCTAGCTGGGGGCACTAACGTTGGCACGTGGAATTCCTGCTCTATCTGGCCGGCATCCTCTTCATGCTGATCGGCCTCGGGCTGTCGATCGGCCTGCATGAGGTCGGGCACCTCGTCCCCGCGAAGCTCTTCGGCGTGCGCGTCGGCCAGTACATGATCGGCTTCGGGCCGCGGCTGTGGTCCAAGCGCATCGGCGAGACCGAGTACGGTTTCAAGCTGCTGCCTCTGGGGGGCTTCATCTCGATGTCGGGCATGTATCCGGCATCGAAGAACTCCGGTCCGGCGTCGGGCGTCTTCCGCTCTTTGATCCAAGATGCTCGCAGTGCCAACGACGAGACCATCGCAGAAGGCGCCGAAGACCGCGTCTTCTACCGGCTGCCGGTGTGGAAGCGTGTCGTCGTCATGCTCGGCGGGCCCGCCATGAATCTCGTGCTCGCGACGGTGATCTTCACCGTGCTGCTGTCCGGCATCGGTGTGCAGCAGGGGACGACCACGATCGCTTCGGTGACCGAGTGCGTGGTCCCGGCGGGTTCCACAGCGACCGAGTGCACGCCGGATGATCCCGCGTCTCCGGCAGCGGAAGCCGGCATCAGACCGGGCGACGTGATCGTGTCGGTCGACGGGAAGCCGGTGTCGACCTTCGCCGAGGCCACCGCGATCGTGCAGGCGTCCCCGGGTGAGACGATCGACATGGTCGTGCGGCGCGACGGAGCCGAGAAGTCGCTGAATCTCACGCCGATCGCCGCGGAACGCACGATCACGGATGCGAGTGGCCAGCCGATCCTGGACGACGCAGGCAAGCCCGTGGTCAAGGAGGTCGGCTACGTCGGCATGGGCGCGCAGATGGGATACGTGCAGCAGCCGTTGACCGCGGGGCCGGAGATGGCTGCGGACAGCACGGCGCGCGTCGCATCGATGATCGTCACGCTCCCTGTGCGTCTCTGGGATGTCGGCGTGTCCCTCGTGACCGGCGGTGAACGCGATCCGAACGGCCCGCTGAGCGTGGTCGGCGTCGGTCGCCTCGCCGGCGAGGTCGCCGCGACCGATGCGCCGATCCTCAACCGCTTCGCGTTCCTGCTCGGGCTGCTGGGCTCGCTGAACATCGCGCTGTTCGTGTTCAACCTGATACCGCTGCTCCCGCTCGACGGCGGCCACATCGTGGTCGCGCTGTGGGACGGGATCAAGCGCGCATGGGCCAAGCTCTTCCGTCGACCCCCGCCGGCACCCGTCGACGCGACCAAGCTCGTACCGCTCACCGTGGTCGTCGCCGTGGCCCTGATCGCGATGGGTGCCCTGCTCCTGGTCGCCGACCTCTTCAACCCGGTGAACCTGCTCGGCTGATTCCTTCGGGGGTGTCTCTTCCCGGCGCGTTGGACCTCGGCCTTGCCGCGGCGGACATGCCGACAGTGCCGACACGCTGGCAGCGGACAGCCCGCGACCGTCAGCCTCAGGCGAGGGCGTGGGTCACGAGGCGTTCGAGCGTCCGGATGCCGTCTCGCGAGAGGATCGACTCGAGATGCCCCTGCACGGAGGCGAAACGGTCTCCTCGGAGCGCGTAGACATCGCCCGAATCCGCGTCTGCGGACACTTCGGCGTCGCCGACCGCGCTCGTGCCCGGGGCGACACGCGCGGTGAAGGTGTTGTAGAAGCCGATCGATGCGTCTTCGCCGAACACCGGGACCGACTTCTGCAGCCCCTGGTGCGGTGCGTCGAGAGGAGTCAGGGCGATGCCGAGGCGGTCGGCGAGGATCTGGTGGCTCAAGCACACGGCGAGCAGCGGCATGCCGGAGTCGAGGCGACGGGTGACGACGTCGCGCATCCTGGCGATGCGGGCGCTCTGCGCATCCCGCGGGTCACCGGGGCCGGGGCCCGCGACGACCAGGTCGGCGGCATCCAGGTCGGCATCCTGTGCGTCATTCCAGGGCACGATCTTCACGGCGAGTCCGAGATGACGGAGCTGGTGCGCGAGCATGGTGGTGAAGCGGTCCTCCGCGTCGACGACGACGGCGGAGCGTCCGGCGAACGGACCGGTGAATTCCTCGCCCTGCGGGTTGAGCCAGAACTCGGCCAGGCGCGCGTTTCGTGATTCCAACAGCTCGGCAACGGTCGGGTCGTCGGCGAGGGCGTGCGCGTCACCGGGAGCGTCCGCATCGCTGCGAGCCTCGGCCACATGATCGCGGTCGATCGCCCCGATGGCACCGAGCACACCCGCGGCCTTGCCGTGCGTCTCGGACACCTCGCCCATGGGGTCCGAGTGTCGGACCAGCGTGGCTCCGACAGGCACGCTGAGCGCGCCGTCCTGGAGATACACGGTGCGGATGAGGATGGGGGCGTCCAGGTCATGGCCGCCGTCCGCGTTCGGGGAGAACAGCGCCGCGACACCCGAGTAGTAGCCTCGCGGCTTCTGCTCGTGACGACGGATCACAGCGCAGGCGTTCTGCATGGGCGAGCCGGTGACCGTGGGAGCGAACATGGTCTCGCGCAGGATGTCGCGGGGGTCGAGCGTGCTGCGTCCGCGGAGCATGTACTCCGTGTGCGTGAGCCGCGACATCTCCTTGAGGTGCGGACCGGTGATCCGTCCTCCGTCGGAGCAGACGGCGCTCATCATCTTGAGCTCCTCGTCCACGACCATGAACAGCTCCTCGGTCTCCTTCGTGGAGGCGAGGAAGTCGACCAGCGTCTCCTTCGTCGCCCCACCCGCCGGGTGACGGAAGGTTCCGGAGATCGGGTTCATGGTGACGATGCCGCCCTGGGCGACCACATGCGCTTCGGGACTGGCGCCGACGGCGATGTGACCGGGGGTGAAGACCGCGAAGGTCCAGTACGCACCGCGCTCGTGTGTGAGCAGCGCACGGAACCAGGTCAGGGCCGCCGTCCGGTCATCGACGTCGACATTCGCGGTGAAGTCCCTGCGGATGACGAAGTTCGCGCCCTCTCCGCGGCCGATCTCGTCCGCGATGACGTTCTCGACGATCGCCGCATACTCTGCGTCGGCGATGTCGAAGCCCTCGTCGTGCAAGGCGACCGGCTCACTCGGCAGCGCGGAGAGGAGCTCGGCGGTCGGAAGGTGCAGGTGCTCGTCGACGACCACGCACCGCAGCGGTGCGGCGTCGTCCTGGGCGACGAAGCCGCGCTCGCGAACCTGGCGGTAGGGGACCATCGCGAACACCTCACGAGGCGTGCCGTCGACGGCGAGGGGGATGTCGGCGAGCAGGTCGACATCCCGCACGTCGCCGCTGAGCAGCTCGACGGTGTCGGCTCCATCGCGGGCGATGAGGACGAAGGACGCGGTCGGATCGGCGCGGAGCTCGGCGAGTCGCGAGAGGGTCATGAGTATCTCCTGTGCTGTGCTCCGGCTCGGCGCAACGAAAAGACCGCCCCGGGGGCGGTCTGAATTCGTGGGAACGCGAACACACCGCCTAGAAGGCGGGCCACCAGGTGAAGTTCGCGAGCATGGGGCCGAAACTACCACATCGGCCGCGATGACCCGCGCGGCATGACGTCACCAGATGCTGCCGCCCGGCTCCTTCGTCTCGGCATCGAGGGCGTGATCGACGACCAGGCGCACGGCGCGAGCCAGCTGCTCCTCGCTCAGATGAGGAGAGCCGGACGGCGCGGTCGCCGTCGACCAGGGAAGATGCACGAACCCGGCGACGGCGTCGGGGTGCACCGCCCCCAGCACGGTGTACAACACGTGATTGCAGACGTAGCTGCCGGCGGACAGCGAGGACCGGGCAGGGATGCCCGCCGCGTCGATGACCTGCACCAGATGCTTGACGGGAAGTGTCGAGAACCGCGCTTCGGGACCGCCCGCCTCGCTGGGAACGTCGATCGGCTGGGCGCCGTCGTTGTCGGGGATGCGCGCGTCCATCAGATTCACGCCGATGCGTTCCACCGCGACGTGGGCGCTTCCGCCGGCGAGCCCGGTGCAGATGACGACGTCCGGTGCGTGTCGGGCGATGAGGGCGCGAAGCCGCTGGGCGGATGACTCGAATGCGACAGGAAGAGTCGCGATGACGAGCTCGTGCGGTCCCTCGTAGTCGACCGCCACCGCGTTCACCGCATCCGCCGACGGATTGCGCTCGGCGCCGTCGAACGGTTCGAAGCCGGTGAGGAGGATGACTGCCATGGCTCCAGGGTAGGTGCGTCCGTCCAGCCCACATGCATTCTGGCGGCGTAGTCTTGAGGGGTGCCAGCAGTGAACCTCGGAATGCCGAAGATCCCCGAAGTCCTCGCCCCGCGCCGTAAGTCACGGCAGATCAAGGTGGGCAAGGTTCTCGTGGGCGGCGACGCTCCCGTCAGCGTGCAGTCGATGACCACCACGAAGACGACGGACATCAACGGGACGCTCCAGCAGATCGCCGAGCTCACCGCGTCGGGTTGCGAGATCGTGCGTGTCGCGGTACCGCACCAGGATGACGCCGATGCGCTGAAGATCATCGCGATGAAGAGCCAGATCCCGGTGATCGCTGACATCCACTTCCAGCCGCGCTACATCTACACGGCCATCGATGCCGGGTGCGGTGCGGTGCGAGTGAACCCCGGCAACATCCGCGAGTTCGACGGCAATGTCGGGAAGATCGCGGAGGCCGCCAAGGCCGCCGGTGTCTCCCTGCGAATCGGTGTTAACGCCGGCTCGCTGGACCGCAGGATCCTGGCGAAGTACGGCAAGGCCACCGCTGAGGCACTCGTGGAGAGTGCCGTCTGGGAGGCATCGCTGTTCGAGGAGCACGACTTCCACGACTTCAAGATCTCGGTCAAGCACAACGACCCCATCGTGATGGTGAAGGCGTACCGTCAGCTGGCGGAGCGGGGCGACTGGCCGCTGCACCTCGGAGTGACCGAGGCCGGACCCGCTTTCCAGGGAACGATCAAGAGCGCCACCGCCTTCGGCATCCTCCTCGGCGAGGGGATCGGCGACACGATCCGGGTATCTCTCTCCGCACCGCCGGCGGAAGAGGTCAAGGTCGGCCACCAGATCCTGCAGTCGCTCAACCTCCGCGAGCGCAAGCTCGAGATCGTCTCATGCCCCTCGTGCGGTCGCGCACAGGTCGACGTGTACACGCTCGCCGAGAACGTCACCGAAGGCCTCAAGGACATGACCGTTCCCCTGCGGGTCGCGGTGATGGGCTGCGTCGTCAACGGTCCAGGTGAGGCTCGCGAGGCCGATCTCGGCGTGGCTTCGGGCAACGGCAAGGGCCAGATCTTCGTGAAGGGCGAGGTCATCAAGACCGTGCCGGAGGCGGACATCGTCGCCACTCTCATCGAAGAGGCCAACCGGATCGCCGCCGAGATGGGCCCAGAGGCGCCGCTCGGCACCGCCCAGGTCGTCACGGTCTGAGCGGCGAGGAGCACGAGATGTCGGATTCCACCCTCCCTGTTCCCGTCAGGGCGATGATCGACGCGATCAACGCCGCGGACACGGATGCGTTCGTCGCCGTTTTCACGGCCGACGGGTTCGTCAGCGACTGGGGCACGGTCAAGGCCGGTTCCGACGGGGTCCGCGCATGGGCGGGCAGCGATGCGATCGGTGCCGGCGCGCGTATGACCGTGCTCTCGGCCACGACCGAGGGAGACACCACGCGCATCCGCTTCGGCTGGGCGAGTCGGGTCTTCAACGGCGAATCCGACGGCATCTTCGTGGTCGACGGCGACAAGCTCGCCAGCTTCACCATTCCGCCGTCCCACTGACCGATCTGGCCGAGGTCCGCGGGCGTCGAACGCGCCGCCATCTCGAGACCCCGACGTCGTATCCGAGGAGAACCATGTCGATGCCCACCATCGTGACCTTCCCGACAGGGACCGTGACCGGAGACGGGGTCATCGCCCGCGTGGAGCAGACGCCCGAGGGCACGATCGTCGTGGTCGACGAGACGCCCTTCCACCCGGTCGACCACACCTGGCCCGACCAGCCGGGTGACACAGGGAGTATCGCCGTCGGCGACGACACCGTCCGAGTGGTCGAAGCCGTCATGGCCGCGATCTCGGATGAGGGGGAGTTCGCGGTGGGAAGCGCGATCCCCGTCAAGCGCGGTGCTGAGGGCTGGACCTGGCTCGTCGGTCACCTGATCGAGGGGGCCGCCCCGGCATCCTTCACGGAGGGCGCTCGAGCCGACCTTACCGTCGACGCCGCTCGTCGTGCCGGACTCAGCCGCGGGCACACCGCATGCCATGTCGCCTCGCTGGCGCTCGATCTGGCCCTCGCCGATCTCTGGCGCAAGGAACCGGGGGAGGACGCTCTCGGCAACCCCGACTTCGAGGGTCGCGCCAACCAGTCCAGCCGCATCCACGAAGATGGCGCTGTCGACGAGTACCGGCTCGGGAAGAGCCTGCGCCGGGCCGGCTTCGATACCGAGACCTTCGCCACGACCCTGTCCGAGCGCGAGCGACGGATCAATGAGCAGCTCGCGGCATGGGTCGCCTCAGGTGCTGTGAGCAGCATCGTGACGGAAGGGCCCATGATCGTCGATCGGCGGCGCTGGCACTGCGATCTCCCGGAAGGAGAGGCCGTGATCCTCTGCGGGGGCACGCACGCGGAGTCGCTCTCGGAGTTCGCCTCCATCGTCGTGAGCCTGGACCTGAGCGATCCTCAGCTGCTGGTCATGACGACCGTGGCGGCTTCCGCGCGCTGACGTCAGCGGACGAACCCCGCCTGCACGCGGCCGCCCGCTCGCCTCAGTTCGTCTTCGACACGATCGGCGAAGGCAGTGAGATCACCGGCGAGCAGCGGAGCGCTCAACCTCTCGGCGCGACTGTCGCTCAGATCACGCAGCCGTCGGGGCAGCCATTTGCCGGTGGCAGTCCACCGACCGGCATCCAGGAGCATCAGCTCTGCGATCCGCTCGAAGAGCAGACCCGCCACGATCTGTCGCTCGAGTGCGTCTGTCGCGTCGCGCAGGTCGTCGAGCAGGTCGGTGATCATGTAACGACGAAAGCGAGACTCCGCGGCCTCGTCGCCGGGGTGCTCAGAGAGCGAACTCGACCTCTCCCGTGCCGATATCGGCACTGATGATGCGAAGCCGGACGACGTCGCCCGGTCGTGCCTCTGAGGGAATCGGCGCGGTCGCCGTGACCACCGGCTCGGTGAGTTGGACGGCAGCGCGCTCTCCGCGCAGCTCGATCACGGTGGCATCGACCGTCGAGCCGATCAGAGGCGTGAGGAGCGCGGCTTCCACGCTGTTGACGGTGGCCGCGTTCAGCCGCGACGCCCGTTGTCCCGACTCCTGCATCAGTGCGGGAAGCTGTGCGAGCGAGGAACGGACCCACCCGGGTATCGGCTCGCCGTTCGACACCGCGAGGCAGATCGCGAGGACCCAGCGATCGACCAGGCGGCGCAGGGGAGCGGTCGCGTGCGCGTAAGGGGCGCCGATCGCCGCCTGCACGGCATCGTCCGGCGCCTGGCCGTCGAACACCAGATACCCGGCGCCACGGAAGAGCGACGACGCGGCTTCCAGCACCGGGAGGGTCAACGGGTCGGTGCGGTCCAGGGCCCGGAGATAGTCCCCGTATGCGCCGGAGGTCCACGGGCGGCCGAGAGCTTCGGTCTGGTGTCGGAACGTGTCGAAGGCCGCTCCATCCGGTTCCGGCATCGTCCGCAGGATGCCCACTCCGGCGTCGAGCATCAGCGTGGCAGCGGCCATCCCCGTCATGAGCGAGAGCTGCGCGTTCCATTCCTCGACGGGAAGCGGGCTTCGACGTTCGATCGCGTACGTGCCGTCGTCTCCGCGCACCACCTCCTCGTCCGGCAGGTTCAGGCTCGCCCCGCCGCGCAGTCGCTCCTGCTCGAGCCGCAGAGCACCGATCTCGGGCAGCAGCGCGGCGGGCCCGTCCTCTCCGCGGTCGAGCGCATCCTGGGTGGTCCCGTAGTCGAGCTGCGCGCGCGAGCGGATCAGGGCGCGTTGCAGACGGAAGTCCGAGACGATGCCCGCGGAGTCGAGCTCGAAGGTCCAGACGAGCGCCGGACGGTCGACGTCGGGGAGCAGCGAGGCGCGATCCTCGCTCAACACGCGCGGGTGGAGCGGGATCGTGCCGTCGGCGGCGTACAGGGTCTGTCCTCGCCGGCGCGCCTCGACGTCCACGGCTCCACCGGGGACGACGAACCCCGGGACGTCGGCGATCGCATACCGGACGGTGTACCCCGTTCCGGCGCGCTCGAGGTGGAAGGCCTGGTCGAGGTCTCGGGAGCCCTCCGGATCGAGCGTGGCGAAGGGGATCTCGCGAAGATCGAGCTCCGGTACCACGGCGGTCGCGGCCTCCGCCTCGGCGATGACGTCGTCGGGGAAGTCGAGGGGCGCATCCATCGACTCGCGCAGAGCAGCGAGCGCCGATGCCAATTCGGTCTGCGCGGCGGACGGGGCGACGTGCGATCGGCGCTGAGGCATGGTTCCAGACTAGGCGCGGGTGCGGGCGAACCGGCCCTGCCGAAGCCATCCCGCGTTAGCGTGGAGTCATGATCACTGCAGCCAAAGCCCAGACCCTCGTCGGACTCTACGACGCACCGGAGATCCTCCGTGTCGTCAACGTGTGGGACGTCGTCTCCGCACGAGCGGTCGCCGCTCTTCCCGAGACGAAGGCGATCGCGACGGCCGGACACGGGATCGCCGCATCGTTCGGCTACGAGGACGGCTCGACGCCTCGCGACATCATGATCGACATGGTGGGTCGCATCGCGTCCGCCGTCCAGGCGCCCGTCACGGCAGACCTCGACGACGGGTACGGGGATGCGGGAGAGACCACCCGCCTCGCGATCGGAGTCGGCGTCGTCGGTGCGAACGTCGAGGATCGCCTCAAGCCGCTCGACGAGTCCGTCGCAGCGGTGGAGGCGATCGTGAAGGCCGCACAGTCGGAGGGCGTCTCCTTCGCTCTCAACGCCCGCACCGATGCGTTCGTCCGGGCCGGCGGTCGCCCCGTGCAGGAGAGCATCGCCGATGCGATCCAGCGTGGTCGCGCCTACCTCGATGCCGGCGCGACGGCGGTCTTCGTCCCCGGCATCCTCGACATGAACGTGACCCGCCAGCTCGTCGAGGGCATCGGCGAGCGCAAGGTGAGCGTCATCGGGATCCCCGGCGCCCTCGCCGCGTCCGAGTACGAGAAGCTCGGCGTCGCACGCATCTCGTACGGCCCGCTTCCGCAGCGTGTGGCTCTGACGGCCCTGCAGGAGCTGGCGGCCGACCTCTACGCGGGTGGCGTCGTCCCGGCGAACCTCCCCGCTCTCAACTGACGCGGTCGAAGACGGGTGACCACGGCTCACTAGACTTGCTCCGTGGTCACTCGTCTTTCGAACTTCTTCCTCCGCACGCTCCGTGAAGACCCTGCAGGCGCAGAGGTCGCCAGCCATCGGCTGCTGATCCGGGCGGGATACATCCGCCCGCAGGCCGCCGGCATCTTCGCGTGGCTGCCACTGGGGCTGCGCGTCAAGTCGAAGATCGAGACCGTCGTCCGGGAGGAGATGGCAGCCGCCGGCGCGCAGGAGGTGCATTTCCCCGCTCTCATGCCGCGTGAGGCCTACGAGGCCACCGGGCGCTGGGACGAGTACGGCGACCTGCTCTTCCGTCTGCAGGACCGCAAGGGCGGCGACTACCTGCTCGCGCCCACGCACGAGGAGGCGTTCACGCTGCTCGTGAAGGACCTCTACTCCTCGTACAAGGACCTGCCCCTCACGATCTTCCAGATCCAGGACAAGTACCGCGATGAGGCACGCCCGCGGGCGGGTCTGCTCCGCGGACGCGAGTTCACGATGAAGGACGCGTACTCGTTCGACTCGTCAGACGAGGGCCTGGACGTCAGCTACCAGGCGCAGCGCGACGCGTACGAGCGCATCTTCCAGCGCCTCGGACTCGAGTACGTCATCGTCCAGGCCGACGCCGGCGCGATGGGCGGCTCCCGGAGCGAGGAGTTCCTGCACCCCACGCCTGTCGGGGAGGACACGTTCGTGCGGAGCGCGGGCGGGTACGCGGCGAACGTCGAGGCCTTCACCACGGCGGTGCCAGAGGCCATCGCTTACGACGCCGAGGCGTCCCCGGTCATCTTCGACTCCCCGGACACGCCGACCATCGACACGCTGGTGGCTCACGCCAACCGCGAACTCGACGGCGAGTACGCCGCTGCGGACACGCTCAAGAACGTCGTCCTCGCCCTCACGCACCTCGATGGCACCCGCGAACTGGTCATCGTCGGCATCCCCGGTGACCGCGAGGTCGATGAGAAGCGCGCCGAGGTGGCCTTCGCGCCCGCCGAGGTCGAGACGGCCACCGCGGACGACTTCGAGAACAACCCGCTGCTGGTGAAGGGCTACATCGGTCCGTGGTCGCCGACGGGAGCAGTGCTCGGCGAGGAGTCGGCCACCGGCATCCGTTACCTCGTCGATCCGCGCGTGAGCGAGGGCACGAGCTGGATCACCGGCGCGAACATCGACGAGAAGCACGCGCACTCCGTGGTGGCCGGCCGCGACTTCGCCGCCGACGGCATCGTGGAGATCGCGAACGTGCGTGCAGGCGATCCCGCCCCCGACGGCTCCGGTCCGGTCGAGCTCGCTCGCGGCATGGAGATCGGGCACGTCTTCCAGCTCGGACGCAAGTACGCCGAGGCATTGGGCCTCAAGGTGCTGAACGAGAACGGCAAGCTCGTCACCGTCACGATGGGCTCGTACGGCATCGGCGTGACCCGTATCCTCGCGATCATCGCCGAGCTCAACAACGACGACAAGGGCCTCATCTGGCCGGCGTCCGTCGCGCCGTTCGACGTGCAGGTCGTCGCCGCGGGCCGCGACCAGGTCGCGTTCGAGGTCGCGGAGGGGATCTCCGCTCAGCTCGAAGCCGCGGGGCTCGACGTGCTCTACGACGACCGGCCGAAGGTCTCGCCCGGAGTGAAGTTCGGAGACGCCGAGCTCGTCGGTGTGCCGAAGATCGTCATCGTCGGCCGCGGGGCCGCGGAGGGCCAGGTCGAGCTGTGGGACCGCGCCACCGGGGAGCGCGAGGCCGTCTCCGTCGACGAGGTCGTGCCGCGACTCTCCGCCGCGCTCTGACCCCACAGTGAGCCTTCACGGCCGCATCGTCAGCAGACGATGCGGCCGTGGTTCATGGTGTCGTCGTCCGGGGTGTCCCGGGTCACGAGCGACTTCAGCGCACCCGCCGCGAGCGCGAGCCTGCCTTTCGACGGCTCCCAGAAGTCGGTGACCTTCGGCGTGACCTTGAGGAGGGCGATGCCCGGGGTGTCGAGGCCGTCCGCGAACCAGATCTCCAGCGACGCGGAGTAGAGCTCCTCCATCTTGGCGCGGTCGTGCACCACTTCTGCGGTGCCGGCGACCGACACGTATCGCATGCCCTTGGCATCGCAGTAGGCGAGGCCCACGTCGTGGTGCTCTCGGGCCTCGTGGACCTTCTCGGTGTCCTCAGCGGTGAAGAACCAGATGTCGCCCGCGTCGTCCATCTGCCTGGTCGACATCGGCCGGCTCACGAGGTTGCCGTCGTCGTCGGTCGTGGTGAGCATCGTGATGTCGATGTCCTCCACGAGTTCGGCGATGCGGGCGAGGGCTTCGGGTCCTGTGATCTCCGTCATCACGTCAGCGTGCCGTGCGGAGCGTGCGGGCACACGGGCATTGACAGGGAGCAGCCGCCGTGCTCGACATCGCCGAAGGCAGACGAGTGGACGGCGGGGCTCAGCCGCCGAAGTCGCAGTCGAGGGCAGTGCGGGCGTAGGAGAGGATGTTCGACCGGTACGTCTGCGCTCCCAGCTCGACGCCGATCAGCGGGTAGAGGTCGTAAGCGTCCTCGAGAGCGACGATGTTCCGTGCGATCACGGTGAGGTCGGCGGTGGGGCGGAAGGTGCCGAGCGCCGTGCCGATCTCGATCGTCGATCTGTAGAGCGCGACCTGCCGTTCGACGATGGAGCGGTGCAGGGGACGATACTGAGGCTGTTCCCGCAGCAGGGGGATGCTCTCGTACGCCATGCGCAGATGGTCGCTGATCTCGTCCGGGATCCCGGCCATGACGAGAGCGACCAGACGCTTCGCCGGGTCGGGCTCGTTCTCGGCGAGTGCGCGTCGCCTCTCGTACATCTCCTCCAGGACACCCTCGACGGTCGCGTACATGAGCTCGTCGAAGGTGGAGAAGTAGTACAGCACGCTCCCTGCGCTGACCGAGGCCTCCGCGGCGACCGCGCGCACGTTCGTGCCGAGGAGACCGCTGCGCCCGGCGACGCGCCTGGTCGCGGAGATGAGCTCCGCCCGTCGGGTGGCGTGCTTGCGCTGCTCGGCCACGTATCCTCCTCGCGCCTGGCGCTACTCGTCGTCGGGAACGAGCGTGGTGAGTTCAGCATAGTGGCGGGGACGACGTCGCTTCAGGACGATCCCGACGACGATGCCGGCCACGAACAGGGCGGGGGTGGGGGCGAGGAGCGCGAGGTTGACGGGCCCCTGGAGGCCGGTGACGAGATCGAAGTTGGTCGCGATGAGGACGAATCCGACGATCAGACCGAGCGCCCCGAGCGCCGGTGCGACCAGTACCCGCCAGATGCTGTGGCCTCGCCGCCCTCTCAGGAAGAAGCCGACCACGGCGATGGCGGCCACGGCCTGGGCGAAGACCAACCCGGCCACGCCGATCGAGTACACAGGGAGCGCGAAGCCGAGGAAGGGATCCGCTCCGCTGATGATCGTCACCGCGATGGCCACGAGCGACACGATCGAGATCACGAGGCTTGCGTGGTGAGGTGCCTGCGTCGTCGGCTGGGTCTGCGCGAGCCACGACGGCAGCAGACGCTCCCGTCCGAGCGAGAAGAGGTACCGGGAGCTGGCGTTGTGGAACGCGAGGAGGCAGGCGAAGAAGCTCGTGACGATCAGCACCCGCATCGTCACGGACGCCCAGGCGCCCAGGTACGCGTCGCCGGCGTGGAAGACCATGTCCTGGAAGTCGTCCTGCAGGGCGAGGCGCAGCACGCCCTCGATGCCGAAGGCGACCGTGAGGATCCAGAACGTGAAGGCGTAGAAGACGCCGAGGAACGCGATCGAGATGTATGTCGCGATCGGCACGGTGCGTGCCGGATCCCGCGCCTCCTCGGCGTAGATCGCCGTGCTCTCGAAGCCGAGGTAGGCACCGAACCCGAAGACGAAGAGCGCGCCGCTCCCGGCGGCGAAGAAGACGTTCTCGGGGGCGAAGGAGGCGAACGAGATCGGCTCGGGGCCGCCCGAGGCGAGCACGGCGATCGCGAGGACGAGCAGGATGGCGACCTCGGCCGTGAGCAGGACGCCCAGAACCTTGGCACCGACATCGATCTTGCGGTAGCCGAGCACCCCGACGATGACGAGCGCCAGCAGCGCGTAGACGGTCCAGGGCAGATCGATGCCGAAGAGTGCGGAGAACGTCATCTCCCCGAAGAACCCGACGAAGCCGTAGAAGCAGATGCACAGGGCGGTATAGGAGAAGATCGTCACGAACACGATGCCGATGCCGACGGGTTTGCCGAGTCCTCGAGCGCCGTAGACGTAGAAGGCGCCGGTGTTGCGCACATACCTCGACATGGCGGTGAAACCGAAGGCGAACAGCATCAGCACGACACCGCTGGCGAGCATCGCGCCCGGGCCGCCGATGCCCGCGAGACGGAAGTCCGTGGCTGCAGCGCTGGCGACGACCGTGAGGGGAGCTGCGGCGGAGACCACGAAGAAGACGATCGCCCAGACTCCGAGGCGCCGCTGGGCGAGCGTCGTGGTCGTGGGGACGGAGGGATTCGGCTGAGACATCTGCGGCTCCGGAATCTGCTGTCGGGAGGGTGCGTATCGGACGGTACGAGCTCTTGAACAGTGATTCAAAAGGCAAAGCCGGGTTAAGTCAAGCAAAACATGCGTTGGATGACATACTCTCTGAACACACGTTCAGGTCAGAGTGGAGTACATGGTGGTTTCCTCATCGGCGTCGGAGTCGTCACGCAGGCGTATCAGGGCAAGGGATCTGGGGGTCCCGTTCGCGGGACGCAGCGGCACCCACGGCGCGATCACCGACGTCCCCGGTGTGGCCGTCGGATATCGCACCATGGTCGCGGGGGAGGGAGCGCACGCCGTCCGCACCGGGGTCACCGCCGTCCTGCCCCGGGGCCGCGAGGGAGTGGGCGTGCCCTGTGCTGCGGCCGTCCACGCCTTCAACGGGAACGGCGAGCTCACCGGCCGCGCATGGATCGACGAGTCCGGATCGCTGTCCATGCCGATCGGGATCACCAGCTCGCATGCGGTCGGAGCCGTGCACAGCGGTATCGACTCCTGGGTGGCGCAGATCGCCCCGCACGTCGCCGCCCAGTGGATGCTGCCCGTCGTCGGGGAGACCTGGGACGGATACCTCAACGACATCAACGGCGGTCACGTCACGCCGGCGGACGCGTGGTCGGCCCTGGAGGCGGCCAGCACCGCCGCACCGGCGGAGGGGAACGTCGGCGGAGGGACGGGGATGAACTGCTACGGCTTCAAGGGAGGCACCGGCACGGCATCCAGAACGGTGGCGTACGGCGGTGCCGAGTACACCGTCGGAGTCCTCATCCAGGCGAACTTCGGTGCGCGCGACGAGCTTCGGCTCGGCAGCATCGACCTGGGCGCACGATCGTCGGCGCCGAACCCGATGGGCGACGACGACTGGTTCGCTCGGGAGCGGCGCCAACATGCCCCGGGAGGAGCCGGATCCGCGATCGTGGTCATCGCCACTGACGCCCCCTTCCTTCCCGGTCAGTGCGCGGCACTGGCTCGTCGGGGAGCCCTGGGTCTCGGCCGCAGCGGCACCGCGGGCAGTCACTTCTCGGGCGACATCGTCCTCGCGTTCTCCACCGCGAACGAGGGTGCGCTCACGTCGCAGTTCCCGGAGGGGAGCGACGAGGTCTACGAGACCATGCGCCTGATCCCGTGGGGGCGGATCGATCCCTTCCTGACGGCAGCGGTGCAGGCCGTCGACGAGGCCGTGTGGAACGCACTCGTCGCAGCGCAGGACATGACAGGACGCGACGGGCACAGGAGCCTCGCGCTCCCGCACGACGAGATCCGGGCGGCCGTCGACGAGTCCCGCGGAGTCTGAGCGACGGCGTGGCAGGAGGCCACGGTCGCCCCGGAGCATGACACCCTGGAGGCATGATCGACGAACCCCTCCCTGAAGCGCTCAGCGCCGAGATCAACGCCGTCCTCGACGATGCGGGAGTGCACACCGACCGCAGGCTCGTGATGCGGATGCTGCGCACCGCGATCCTTCTGGGGGAGGACGGCGCCGACCGCCTCGATCTGAAGATCGCCTCGGCAGCGCTCGCCGAGATGCGTGATGCGTTCCGTCTCTTCGCTCCGTTCCGCGGCGTCCCCAAGGTCACGGTCTTCGGCTCGGCGCGAACCAGGCAGGACGATCCGCTGTACCTGACGGCGCGCGACGTCGCCTCGGCCCTCGCGGGGGATGGGTGGATGGTCGTCACGGGGGCGGGGCCCGGCATCATGCAGGCGGCTTCCGAGGGAGCGGGTCCTGCCCTCTCGCTGGGCGTCTCGATCAGGCTCCCGTTCGAGGAGAAGCCCAACGGCTTCGTGGCCGGCCAGGACCACGTGGTCGCGATGAAGTACTTCTTCACCCGCAAGCTCATGCTCATCAAGGAATCGCTCGGGTTCATCTGCCTGCCGGGTGGGTTCGGCACCCTCGACGAGATGTTCGAGCTGCTCACCCTGCAGCAGACCGGCAAGGCGGAACCGACGCCGATCGTTCTCCTCGACGAGCCGGGTGGCACGTTCTGGCAGGGGCTTCGCAGCTTCATCGACGACCATCTCGCCCCGACCGGGGTCATCTCGGAGGGCGACTTCGATCGCGTCGTGATCACGGATTCGGTCGATGCGGCCAGGGCGGAGATCACGGGCTTCTGGCACAACTACGACTCATTGCGCTGGGTGGGCGATGCGCTGGTGCTGCGGCTCAAGGCGGAGCCGACGGACGAGGAGATCGATCGGCTCAACGAGGAGTTCGGCTCGATGCTGTCATCGGGGAGGATCGAGCGGACGGGCCCGCGTCAGCCGGAGGTCGCCGACGCCGACAACCTCGACCTCCCGCGCCTGATCCTGCACCTGGATCAGCGGCAGGTGGGCAATCTGTTCCGACTGATCGGCGCGATCAACGCCCTACCGTCTGCTCCCGCGCGGTGATGCGGGCGGCGAAGTCGGCGAGATCGACCGGGCGATCGAGGATGCGCTCCGCAGCGCGGCGGCCGGAGTAGAACGCCGCCCCGACCGTGGCCGGCTCATCGCCCCAGGTGGCTTCGCCGGCGAAGTGCAGCACCCCGTCGACGGGGCCCGCCAGAGCATCGTGATCGTGGTGCGTCGATCCCAGGGCGAGGTGGGAGTACGAGCCGTTCGAGAACTCGTCCTCGCCCCAACGCGTGACCCAGTGCGCGAGCGGTTCACCGACGGCGTCTCCGTAGAGGACGTGGAGAGCGCTGACCGCGTCGGCGACGATCTCGGCATCCGCGAGGTCCTGCATCCGACGACCGAAAGGGCCGGCGGCGAAGGTGAGGAGCGTGGGGATCCCGCTCACTGCAGATACGTCGTACCAGGAGTGCCAGTGCTCGCCGGCGTCGCCGAGTGCGCGGATCACGTACGTCTCCTCGTCCCAGAAGCGCTCGGGGAACTGGACGAACACCTTGTTGAACACGCCCATCCCGAGGCGGGAGATAGGGCCGGAGACCGCTTCGGGGAGCTCGGGATCGAACGAGATCGTTCCCGCCTTGAGGACCCCGAGCGGCACGGTGACGATGACGCGATCCGCGCGGTACTCGGTATCACCGGCGCGCACGACGACGCCCGCTGCGGAACGGCTCACGCGGGTCACGACCGTCTCCAGGCGCACATCGAGGCCGTCTGCGATGCGGCGGGGGAGCTCGTCGTAACCGCGGGGGAAGATGACCTCGTCGCCCTCGATCGCATCCTCATCGAGGCCATGGGCATCGAGATCGCCGATCCAGGCGCCGCACTGCTCCTCGACGCGATGGCGGAAGAACTCGCGGATGTCGTCGATGCGATCAGGGGAGAGCCCCGACCTGTCCAGAGCGCGCTCCGTGACGTCCAGGTACGTGTCGCCGGAGGAGGATGCGGCGATCTCTTCCACGAGCAGGCGGTCGGCCAGGTCGACGTCGCTGACCCACTGCGCGGTCGCGGCTTCGTCCAGACGGCGGCCCTCGCCGTCGTAGTTCTCGATCGGGCGACCTCCCACCTGGAAGCTGCCCACCGTGTACTCGATCGCCGGGATGCGCAGCGCATGCACGAGGTCCCACAGCGGGGAGTTCTCGATGCCGTGGATCCATGAGGCGCCCAGATCGACCGGGAATCCGGCGCTGCGGTCGGTGTGCATGCGGCCTCCGATGCGGTCGCGCCCCTCGAGGACCACGACGCGCTGACCGGCGTCGGCGAGCATCCGGGCGCTCGTGAGCCCCGACATGCCTGCGCCGATCACGACCGTGTCGAATGTGCTCACGTGCTCCTCCTCGAGCGGCTCCGGGATTCCGCCACCGCCGCCGCCGTGCGGGAGCCGGTGGGCACAGGGTATCGTGGTACGGATGTCGCGCGTGCGAACAGGCGCGACGAGAGCTGAATAGAGAGGCCGTCATGGACATCGAACTGAGTCTGCTGCGAGGGATCGAGAAGGAGAAGGCGATTCCCTTCGATGAGCTCGTCGCCATCATCGAGCAGGCGATCCTGACCGCGTACTCCAAGCACGTCGCAGCCGACGGCGTCACGCCCGAGGGTGTCCGCGTCGACCTCGACCGCAAGACCGGCCATGTCGCCGTCCTGCAGGTCGTCAAGGACGAAGAGGGCGCGATCATCGGCGAAGAGGACGCGACGCCGGATGACTTCGGCCGCATCGCCGCCTTCGCCGCCAAGCAGGTCATCAGCCAGCGTCTCCGTGACATCGCGGACGACGTCGTGCTCGGCGACTTCAAGGACAAGGAAGGCGACATCGTCGCCGGCGTGATCCAGCAGGGCCCGAATCCCCGCATGATCCACGTCGACCTCGGTTCCGTCGAGGCGATCCTTCCCCCTGAGGAGCAGGTGCCCGGCGAGGAGTACACGCACGGCTCGCGCCTGCGCGTCTACGTCACGAGTGTGGCCAAGGGGCTCAAGGGGCCGCAGATCACCGTCTCGCGTACGCACCCTGGGCTCGTCCGCAAGCTCTTCGCCCTGGAGGTGCCGGAGATCGCGGCCGGTCTGGTCGAGATCGTGGCGCTGGCCCGGGAGGCCGGACACCGCACGAAGATCGCGGTGAAGGCGAACGACCCCTCGATCAATGCCAAGGGCGCCTGCATCGGTGAGCTGGGTCGTCGTGTGCGCGCGGTGACCGAGGAGCTCGCCGGCGAGAAGATCGACATCGTCGACTACGACGCGGATCTCCCGACCTTCGTGGCGCACGCGCTTTCACCCGCCAAGGTCACGAGCTCTTTCGTGCTCGATGCCGGCACCAAGGCGGTCCGCGCGCTGGTGCCCGACTACCAGCTGTCGCTCGCGATCGGCAAGGAGGGCCAGAATGCCCGCCTGGCCGCCAAGCTCACGGGGGCGAAGATCGACATCCAGCCGGACAGCGTCCTCGACTGACCGGCTTCGGCCTTCCGCCGCGCCCGGGAACGGGCGAGGCGGGGTGAAACGCAGGTGTAAGATGGAACCCGTACGAACGTGCGTCGGTTGTCGCACGCGTGCTCCCCGCTCCGCCCTTCTCCGGGTGGTTGCCCAGAACGACACCCTCATCCCTGATGAGCGTGCTGTCCTGCCGGGGCGCGGCGCGTGGGTGCATCCGACACCCGAATGCATGGAGGCCGCTCTGCGGCGACGAGCCTTCGGACGAGCACTGCGTGTGAACACTCAGCTGGACACACGGACCTTCGAACAGCACCCACCAAGAAACAAAGGCTGAACAGCTATGGAAACAAAGTGAACGGCTCGAAATGAGACCCGTCCGCGACTAGTGGTCTGCCCTGTCTGGGTGGACCGACTCAGACAGGAGAATTGTGGCTGGTAAACCACGCGTACATGAGATCGCCGCCGAACTCGGCGTCGACAGCAAGATCGCACTTGCAAAGCTCAAGGAACTCGGCGAGTTCGTGAAGAGCCCCTCTTCGACCATCGAACCGCCGGTGGCGCGCAAGCTGCGCGCGGCGATCGAGGCCGACAGCTCGCTCAAGAGCGCAGCCCCTGCTGCTCCGGCCGCGAAGCCGGCAGCGTCTGCGGCGAAGCCCGGTGCGGGTTCCGGCGCCAAGCCGGGCCCGAAGCCCGGCCCCAAGCCCGGTCCCAAGCCCGCCCCGGAGGCTCCGGCCCCCGCTGCTCCGGCACCCGCGGACCCGACTCCTGCACCTGCAGCAGCGGCCCCCGCGCCTGCAGCTCCGGAGGCGGCCGCACCCGCCGAGAGCAGTGCACCGACTCCGGGCGCTCCGCGTCCGGGTAACAACCCCTTCTCGTCCGCGCAGGGCATGGGCCAGCGTCCCGCCGGTCCCCGTCCCGGCAACAACCCCTTCGCCTCGGCGCAGGGCATGGGCCAGCGTCCGACTCCGGGCAACATCCCGCGTCCTCAGGCGCCTCGTCCCGGTGCACCCCGTCCGGGTGCGCCCCGGCCCGGCTCGCCTCGTCCTGGTGCACCCCGCGGTGGCCAGGGTGGTCGTCCCGGTGCTCCGTTCCAGCAGCGTCCCGGAGGCCCCGGTCGTCCCGGCGGCGCCGGTGGACCCGGTGGAGCAGGCGGCCCCGGTGCACGTCCCGGCGGCGGTTTCGCCGGTCGTCCCGGTGGTGGCGGCGGTCGCGGCCGTGGACCCGGCGGTGGCACGGCAGGTGCCTTCGGTAAGGGCGGCGGCAAGAGCAAGCAGCGCAAGTCGCGGCGGGCGAAGCGGCAAGAGTTCGAGATGCGGAGTGCTCCGGTCGTCGGTGGCGTCAACGTCACCCGCGGCAACGGAGAGATCATCCGCATGCGTCGCGGCGCATCGATCGCGGACTTCGCCGACAAGATCGAGACGCTGACCGGCTACACGGTGCAGCCCGGAACCCTCGTGACGATCCTCTTCAACCTCGGCGAGATGGCCACGGCCACCGAGTCGCTGGACGAGGCGACGTTCGAGGTGCTGGGCGAGGAGCTCGGTTACAAGATCCAGATGGTCTCGCCCGAGGACGAGGACAAGGAGCTCCTCGAGGGCTTCGGTCTCGACCTCGAGGCCGAGCTGGAGGCGGAGAGCGAGGAAGACCTCGAGATCCGTCCTCCCGTCGTCACCGTCATGGGTCACGTCGACCACGGTAAGACGCGACTGCTCGACGCGATCCGTCAGACCAACGTCATCGAGGGAGAAGCCGGCGGCATCACCCAGCACATCGGTGCCTACCAGGTCTGGACCGAGCACGAGGGCATCGAGCGAGCCATCACGTTCATCGACACCCCGGGTCACGAGGCGTTCACCGCCATGCGTGCCCGTGGTGCGCAGGTCACCGACCTCGCGATCCTCGTGGTCGCAGCCGACGACGGCATCATGCCGCAGACGGTCGAGGCGCTGAACCACGCACAGGCGGCGAACGTGCCGATCGTGGTCGCGGTGAACAAGGTCGACAAGCCCGACGCCAACCCCTCGAAGGTGCGTCAGCAGCTGACCGAGTATGGTCTCGTCGCCGAGGAGTTCGGTGGCGACGTCATGTTCGTCGACGTCTCCGCTCGGGCGAACACGGGTATCCAGGATCTCCTGGATGCCGTGCTGCTCACGGCGGATGCCGGCCTCGACCTGACCGCGAACCCGAACAAGGCCGCTCGCGGTGTCGCCATCGAGGCGAAGCTCGACAAGGGTCGCGGTTCGGTCGCCACGGTGCTCATCCAGTCCGGAACGCTCCGGGTCGGCGACGCGATCGTCGCGGGTACGGCCTACGGCCGTGTGCGTGCGATGGCCGACGAGAACGGCGAGCAGGTCCTCGAGGCCTACCCGTCGCGTCCGGTCCAGGTGCAGGGTCTGAACTCCGTACCGCGCGCCGGCGACGTCTTCATCGTCACCGAGGAAGACCGCATGGCCCGTCAGATCGCTGAGAAGCGTGAAGCGGTCGAGCGCAACGCCCAGCTGGCCAAGGCCCGCAAGCGCATCTCGCTCGAGGACTTCACCCGTGCTCTCGAAGAGGGCAAGGTCGAATCTCTCAACCTCATCATCAAGGGTGACGTCTCCGGTGCCGTCGAGGCACTCGAGGAGTCGCTGCTCAAGATCGAGGTCGACGACTCGGTGCAGCTGCGCATCATCCACCGCGGTGTCGGCGCGATCACCGAGTCCGACGTGAACCTGGCGACGATCGACAACGCGATCATCGTGGGCTTCAACGTCCGCCCGGACACGAAGGCGCGCGAGCGCGCCGCTCGTGAAGGCGTGGACATCCGCTTCTACTCCGTCATCTACAACGCGATCGACGAGATCGAGAGCTCGCTCAAGGGCATGCTCAAGCCGGAGTACGAAGAGGTCCAGTCGGGTGTCGCCGAGATCCGCGAGGTGTTCCGCTCCTCGAAGTTCGGCAACATCGCCGGTGTCATCGTGCGATCGGGAACGATCACCCGCAACGCCAAGGCTCGCGTCATCCGCGACGGCGTCGTCATCGCCGATGGTCTCGCCATCGAGTCGCTGCGTCGCTTCAAGGACGATGTCACCGAGGTCCGTACGGACTACGAGGCCGGTATCGGACTCGGGAAGTACAACGACATCCAGATCGGTGACGAGATCGAGACGACCGAGCTCATCGAGAAGCCTCGCGGCTGATCTATTCGAAACACTCTCGGGCGTTCCCCGTCTCCCCGTTCCTTCCGGATCGTGGGAGACGGGGGACGCCCTGAGGGTTCCTGGACAGGGAGAGAACAATGGCAGGCGAACGACAGGCCCGACTTGCGGATCGAATCCGCGTGATCCTCGCGGAGAGGCTGGAGAAGGGGCTGCGCGATCCACGCCTCGGCTTCGTCACCATCACCGACGTCCGTGTGAGCGGAGACCTCCAGCACGCGTCCGTGTTCTACACGGTGCTCGGCACGGAGGAGGAGCGCATCTCCAGCGGAGCCGCGTTGACCTCCGCGACCGGCATGCTGCGCAGCGAGGTCGGACGACAGCTGAGCACACGACTCGTGCCGACGCTCGAGTTCATCCCGGACGCGCTGCCGGAGAACGCCGACCACATCGGTGCGTTGCTCCGCGAGGCGCAGCAGCGCGATGCGGACGTCGCGAAGCTGGCTTCTTCGGCTTCGCACGCCGGCGACGCCGACCCCTACCGCACGGAAGACGACTCGGAGTGAGAACCGTTTGATACGCTCGGCTCCGCGGGACCCGATCCCGCGAAGCTGAGGGGGATCGGCGCATCGAGGGTACGGACACGACTGGGGGGCCGTTCGTCGCGCCCGCCGCGGCCGGACTTCTCCTGGCGGATCTCCTCGAGCAGGATCTCGGATGCGCTCCGCACGTTCTCGCGCGTCTGTCCGACGCCGTCGATGGCGACGTGCCGACGATTCGCGAGGTGGTCCAGCGTCTGACACCGGCTCAACGTCACGGGCTGCAGTCGTTGCCGACGCCGCTCCCGCTGGTGCCGGCCATCGCGCTCCGGTTCGCCGACCTGGAACTCGACGAACGTGATCGTGAGCTGCTGCTCGCGCTCGCGGTGCGCCTGGACGACGCTCTCGGTCCCCTCCTCGCCTTCGACGGACGAACGGCGACCGAACTGGCCGATGCATCTGTCGCAGATCACGTGCTCGTGCACGCCGGTCGCGCACGGCTCGTCGATGCGAGACTGTCCGTCTGGGTGCAGGCGACGACCTGCGCGGCCAGGACTGCGGCGGTTCACCAGCGGTTGAGCGCACTCTTCCGTGCTCGGGGCGAACGCGCGAGTGCGGACTGGCACCAGGCGCGGGCTTCACTCGAGGGAGCCCCGTCCACCGCACCTGGACTCACGCGGCTCGCCCGGCGGCTCTCCGAGGCCGGACAACCCGACCGTGCGCTGCTGCTCGCGACCGAGGCGCATAGACACGCCGTGGGCGATGCCAAGGACGAGGCATGTCTCGTCGCCGGCGCCTCGGCCCTGAGCGCCGGACTCGCTGCGGAGGCCGCAGCATGGCTGGGAGGTCTCTATCCGCGCGGAAGCACGCATCATCGGATCGCCGGCCTCGGCGCGCTGATCGTCGCTCGGACGTTCGTGCAGGGCGCAGTACCCGCCGTCGATCCGACCACGCTGCGGTCGAGAACGCTCGATCAGGAGGACTGGTGCCGCTGGACCAGGGCTGCTGCTCTCGCGGCCGTCCTGTGCGCCGAGCGCGGCGACCGGATCGGGATGCGCACCTGGCTCGATGTCCTGCGAGACGGGGCCGCCCGCGCGGATGCAGGCGATGAGCTCCGCGATCCCGCCGTCGCGTTGTGCTGGCTCATCGTGGGCGATCGCGGCGGCGACGCCGTGAGTGGAGCCGGTCCGGCGAGCGGGGGCATGCTCCGCGCACTGCGCGCCGCGACGGACGGAGACATCGATCGTGCGCTCCGCCTGCTGTCGACCGATGGATCGGTCCTGTCCGTCGGCCCCGATCCTCTCGTCCCTGGGTACGAGAACAGCCCGGTCATCCAGGCCTATCGCGCGGTCATCGAGGTGCTGCTGCTGGTCTGGCGGGGCGACATCGGGCTTGCGCGCGACCGACTGATGCAATCGGCTCTCCGGCTTCCGATCTCGATGCCGTTCGCCGGCCTCGGCGTGGTCCTCGCCCGGCGCCTCGACGTGGCCGTGCTCGGTGAGCTCGGGCCTTTCGCCCGTTCGCTCACGGCGGCCCTCCCCGTGGGGGTGAAGGTCGATCTGCTCGTGGACCGCGGCATCCGCTCGTTCCTCGCCGGTTCGTTCGATGAGGCTGCCGCGACGTTCCGGCTCTGGTCCGATCGCGGCGCACCGCAGCCGACGTTGGTGGTGCCGGGGCTGGAGGAGATGGCGTTCGTGGGTCAGGAGAGCGTCAGGACCGCGGCGGTCGAGCCTCCCGAGATCGCCCTCGCGCAGGAGCTGCGGATACGCATCGCGACAGCGGGGGACGGGCGGTGGCCCTCGGAGAGCGAAGAGGTGAGCGAGATCGCGCGTACTCTCACTTCGCCGTTCGCGAGGGCGCGGGTGGAGATGATGCTCGGGACGCAGCAGGCGATCCGTGACGATCACGCGTCAGCGAGGATCCACCTCCAGTACGCGGAGCGGCTGTTCGAGATCTCCGGCGCAACCGCCTGGGCCAGAGCCATCCGGAACAGGCTGGATCGCCTCGATGCCAGGGAAGGAAGCATCCTCCCCGTGGCGGAGGCTCTCTCCGCGTGCCGTTCGGCCTGGGCGCTCCGGCTCACGGCGCGCGAACTGGAGGTCGCGATGCGCGCCGTCCGAGGAGCCGCGAACCGCGAGATCGCGGAGGCGCTGCGTGTCTCGGTACGCACCGTGGAGGTGCACCTCGGTCGGGTCTTCGTCAAGCTGGACGTGCGGAGCAGGGTCGAGCTGACGGTGCTCGCGCATCGCACGGATCACCACGTCTGAGCGTGCGGACCCGTCGAGGCGTCGGCTGCCGTGATCGCCTGCGGAAGACGTTCAGCGCGGCAGGAACAGCGCTGACCCGTCGGCTTCCGCGAGGCCGTCCGCGATGAGGGAGTCGATGGCGCGATCCCGCTGACCCGCGTCAGGCCAGTCCGGCAGCACGGCCGCCAGCGGAACAGGCTCCGGATCCAGGGTCCGCAGCAGCCGCAGCACCGCGCCGCGGGCCTGTCTATCCGACCCCTCGTAAGCCGCCTGGCGTCGCCGCTCATCCCCGGTGTCGGGTCTGCCGGCCGCCAGCCAGGCGCAACTGCCTGCCAACGGGCACAGCTCGCATCGTGGTGATCGTGACGTGCACACGGTGGCGCCGAGTTCCATCGCCGCGGCGTTGAACATCGCAGCGGCATCGATGTCATCGGGCAGCAGCGAGGCCATCAGATCGAGGTCTCGGCGTGACGGCGCGCCCGGCTGTGCGCGGCCCTCGACGGCACGAGCGAGCACCCTTCGGGTGTTCGTGTCGACGACCGGGTGGCGGTCGCCGTAGGCGAACACGGCCACAGCACGGGCGGTGTAGTCGCCGATACCCGACAGCGCCAGCAGGTCGTCCACCCCGCGCGGTACGACCCCGCCATGCCGGTCGGTGATCTCGACGGCCGCGCGATGCAGCCAGAGCGCACGCCGGGGATAGCCCAGGTTCGCCCACTGCTGCACGACATCCGCCGTCGATGCGCTGGCCATCCTCGCGGGCGTCGGCCATCTCTTCAACCAGGCATCGAGGTGCGGGATGACCCTCACGACCGGCGTCTGCTGCAGCATGAACTCGCTCACGAGCACACCCCAGGCCCCGAACTCGTCGTGAAACTCGGGGCGTCGCCATGGCAGGTCTCTGGCGGTGGAGCGGTACCATTCAGGCAGGGCCGACACCACGTCGGAAGGGACCTGCGCGTCGGGCATCCCTCCAGCCTACGTGAGCGGGCCGAGGGGCCCGAGACCGGAGTCAGGGGCTTCATGATCCGTGCACGCGCCGCCGCGCTCATCCTCCTCACCGCTCTCGCCACGAGCGGTCTCACCGGTTGCACCGGGGGTGCGGCGCCCGCGCCATCCGACAGCCGGGAAGTCAGTCCCAGCCAGACACCGTCCGATTCTCCGAGCCCGACGACGGAAGCCAGAGTCGAGGTTGCGACAGACCCGAGCACCTGGGTCATCGACGACGCCGGTGTCGGGCCGATCGAGATCGGTGGCGACTTCGCCTCGACGCTCGACGGTCTCGCACCGGGATGGACCAACGACGCGGTCGACTGCTCATGGTCGGCGTGGTGGACGGCGTCGGATTCCGCCTACGGCATGTCCTTCGTGCGGGGCACCGAGAGCCCGAACGCTCCCATCCGCGAGATCTCCGTCTCCTCAACGAGTGAGTCGCTCGAGGGGGTTCCAGGTCCCCAGACGATGACCGGGTTGGGCGTCGGCGCCACCAGGGACGATCTGCTCGCGGCATACCCCGCCGCGCAGCAGGGGACGTCGACGATCGGGAGCGACAGCTGGATCATGCTCCCGAGTGAGACCGACGCCCACGTGTTCTTCGCGTTCCGGGAGGGTGCGGATACCGCCTGGGACGTCACGGTGACGACCGGTGCGGAGCCCTCGTACGAGGTCTGCGGCTGAGCGCCGTGACCGCTCCGCCCCGTCACCGTCGGTAGGCTGGGAGGATGGTCTCGCCCGGCATCCTCCTCGTCGACAAACCCGCTGGGCTGACCAGTCACGACGTGGTCGCCCGCACGCGGCGGGCGTTCGGCACCCGCAGGGTGGGGCATGCCGGAACCCTCGACCCGATGGCGACGGGTCTGCTGGTGATCGGCATCGAGGGGGCGACCAGGCTCCTGACGTACATCGTGGGTGCCGACAAGACCTACACGGCGACGATCCGTCTCGGCCAGACCACCGGCACCGACGATGCGGAGGGGGAGATCCTCACGACGGCCTCCGCCGATGCCTGGGCCTCGGTCACCGACGACGCAGTGTCGGCCGGCATCGCCGAGCTCACGGGGGAGATCTCCCAGGTCCCCAGTGCCGTCTCGGCGATCAAGGTGGACGGTCGCCGTGCCTACGATCGGGTGCGCGCGGGAGAAGAGGTCGTACTCGCGGCACGGGACGTCGTGATCTCGCGGTTCGACCTGCTGGCCACTCGCCGCGGAGAGGGGCACGTCGATCTCGATGTCATCGTCGAGTGCTCGTCCGGGACCTACATCCGCTCCCTCGCCCGAGACCTCGGGGCGGGCCTCGGCGTCGGCGGTCATCTGACGGCACTGCGGCGCACGAGGGTCGGGCCGTTCGATGTGACCGAGGCCGTCGGGCTCGATGCACTCGAGGGCGCGCCGACCTTGACTCCGGGCGGAGCGGCGGCGCGGATCCTGCCCGTGCTCGAGATGTCCTCCGACGACGCGCGCGACCTCCGCCACGGCAAGCGATTGAGCGGACAGGCTGCACGTCTGCATGAGGCGATAGGCGCGGCGATCGACCAGGACGGTGCCCTGATCGGCATCGTCGAGAAGCGCGGCGCGGATCTCAAGAGCGCCATGAACATGCCGGAGGTCGCACCATGATCCTGTGGTTCACGATCGCGCAGATCGTCATCGCGGTCGCCGCCGGTGTGTTCTGCGTCGCCGCGGGGCTGCTCGGCAGAAGGCCGAGCGACTTCAGCGTCGGTGCCCTCGCCCTCGTCGAGGCGCTCCTCGTCGTCCAGGTGATCGTCGCGATCATCGCACCGCTGGCGGGCAACCCGCCGACCGGAGACCTCCTGGAGTACTGGGTGTACCTGGTCTCGGCTGCCCTGCTCCCGGTCGGAGCCGTGCTGTGGGCGCTCATGGAACGCAGCCGCTGGAGCACGGTGATCCTCGGGGTCGCGGCACTCGCGATCGCCATCATGCTGTGGCGCATGCAGGTCATCTGGGCGGTCCAGATCGCGTGACGCGAGTGGTCGCCGCGGGAGCCCGGCGGCCTCCCGCGGCTCTAGGATGGAATGCGCTATGAGCTCCACCGCCCCCTCCTCTCGGATGACCGGAATCGGTCGCGTCCTCGTCATCGTCTACGCCGTCATGGCGCTGGCGGCTACAGGTCGCAGCTTCGTGCAGATCGTTCGCCGGTTCGACGAGGCGCCGCTGGCGTACTCTCTCTCCGCACTCGCCGCCGTCGTCTACATCCTCGCCACGCTCGCCCTCGTCCTGGCCCGTCGCCGTGGCTGGTACACGGTCGCCTGGGTCGCGATCGTCTTCGAGCTGACCGGCGTGCTCGTCGTCGGGCTGTTGAGCATCCTTCTCCCCGATCTCTTCCAGCACGAGACCGTGTGGTCACTCTTCGGACGGGGCTACCTGTTCATCCCGCTGATCCTTCCCGTCTTCGGCATCTGGTGGCTGCGCACGCATCGGCCCGCCGATGTCGTGCGTCCGGTCGAGGTGGGCGCGTGATCGTCTTCCGCAGCCCGGAGGACGTGCCGAGCGACTTCGGTCCGAGCGCGGTCGCGATCGGCAAGTTCGACGGTGTGCACGCCGGCCACCGTGTGGTTATCGAACGCCTCGAGAAAGCCGCGGCCGCCACGGGAAGTCGGGCGGTCGCGGTCACCTTCGACCGCAACCCTCTCGCCGTCATCAGGCCCGACCGGTGCCCGGAGAACGTGGTCACGGTGGAGCGCAAGCTCGAGCTCCTGGGGGAGCTCGGACTCGACGCCACCCTGGTCCTCACGTTCGACGAGCAGCTCGCTGCCCGCAGTGCCGAGGACTTCGTCGTCGACATCCTCGTCGGAGCCCTTCAGGTCTCGACGGTTCTGGTCGGGCAGGACTTCCGCTTCGGCAACCGGGGAGCGGGCACTCCGGAGCTTCTACGGGAGATGGGCCCGCTGTACGGTTTCTCCGTCGAGGTCGTCGACGATGTGTACCTCCCCGGCTCCGAGCGACGCGTCTCGTCGAGCTGGATCCGCGAACTGCTGATGGAGGGCGATGTCGCCTCGGCGGCAACGGTGCTCGGTCGGTACCCCGACGTGCGCGGAGAGGTTGTGCACGGGCTCAAGCGCGGACGCGAGCTGGGTTTCCCGACCGCGAACCTGTCGACCATCGTCGACGCGTTCGTGCCGGCAGACGGGGTGTACGCGGGGTGGCTCGTCGACCACGACACCGGTATCCGGCACCCCTCCGCCATCTCCGTCGGCACGAACCCCACATTCGACGACGTGCTCGTCCGGCAGGTGGAGGCTCACGTGCTGGGCGAGACGGGCCTCGACCTGTACGGGCACGACGTCACGGTCGAGTTCGTCGACAGGCTGCGGGGGATGGTGGCCTTCGAAGGTATCGACAAGCTCATGGCACAGATGGGTGCCGACGTGACGGATGCCGCGCGTGCCCTGGGGCTCCCGGGCTAGCGGGCCCGCTGTCCGAGTTCCGGCGCGGCGCGGCGCGGGCAATCGCGTTCGGGCGAGCGTCATGACATAGAATGGATATCGGCTCCCGCCGGACTTCGCGAATCTCGCGTACCACGACGGGAAGAAGACCCACTGTTCGTACGGTCCTGGCTCGTGCCACACGCGGACAACGAGAACGGCCCATGGCTTCCTGGGGGAAGCCGGAGCTTTCACGCTCAGGAGGAGCATGCCGACCACGGCAACCGCCGCCACGCGGCGCAAGAAGACGTCCCGTCGCGACGACGAGGCACCCCTCATCCCGATCCTCGCGCGCAAGGTGCGCGAGATCGAGGCGAAGTCGCAGCGCGGCAAGCTCGGACCCACGAACCGGGTGAAGTTCCAGGTGATCGCCTTCCTGGTGCGCGAGGAGCGCGCGAGAGTGAAGGCCGACAGCGAGATCACCGATCCCGCACGCGTCGAGCTGCTCAAGCGGCTCGACGGAGTCGCGACGATCCTCGCCAAGACGGCAGCCCGCGACACGTCGCTCATCCAGCTGCTCGAGGCCGACCAGGCGACGTCGCCGGTGGCGAAGCGCATGCGTCGGGACTGGCTGCTCGAATCCGGAGCTGAACTGGCGCCGGAAGAGCTCATCATCGCCGACGCTGCCCCGGTGCAGATCTCGATGGTTCCCGCCGCGATCGCCGAGCGACAGGTGACCCCGCCCTCGGTCGAGGCGCGGCAACTGGCCAACCCGTTCCTGGCTCCCGACCTCACGCCGCGTCCGGCCGCCACCCCGCGCCGTCGTCTGGACGGCTGGGAGCTCATGGGTCCGCTCTACAAGGCGTTCGAGACAGGGGCCGGCGGCGCTGCGGCGTCGATGGAGCTGCCGCCTGCACCCGAGTTCGACCACATCTCGCCCAAGGGCCTCGAGGTCATGGTGCACCAGTCGCGGTTCCTCGAAGCCGTGAAGGCCGGGCACCGCAGCTTCCTGCTGGCGGACGAGCCGGGTCTCGGCAAGACCGCGCAGTCCGTGCTCGCAGCCTCCGTCGCCGGTGCATACCCGCTCCTGGTCGTGGTGCCCAACGTCGTGAAGATGAACTGGGCACGCGAGGTCGAGCGGTGGACGCCGCAGCGTCGTGCGACGGTCATCCAGGGAGACGGCGACGACATCGACGCCTTCGCCGACGTCTTCATCGTCAACTACGAGATCCTGGACCGGCACATGTCGTGGCTCGCGTCGATCGGCCTGCGAGGCATGGTCGTCGACGAGGCCCACTTCATCAAGAACCTCTCGTCGCAGCGGTCGCAGAACGTGCTGTCGCTGGCCGCTCAGGTGCGCGAGCGCACTCCGGGTCACAACCCTCTGATGCTCGCCCTCACCGGCACGCCGTTGATCAACGATGTCGAGGACTTCGATGCGATCTGGCGTTTCCTTGGGTGGACGACCGGTGAGAAGCCGGGCCCTGAGCTCATGGAGAAGCTCGACGCGACGGGCTTCACACCGGCAGACAAGGCCTTCTACCCGGAAGCGCGCGACGCCGTCATCTCGATGGGCATCGTCCGTCGCAAGAAGAAGGACGTGGCGGCGGACCTTCCGGACAAGCTCATCGCCGATCTGCCGGTCCAGCTCGACGACGAGTTCGGACGCAGCATCCGCCAGGCCGAACGCGAGCTGGGGGAGCGGCTCGCCGCTCGCTACCGTCGCATCATCGAGGCGCGAGGAGATCGCGGCCTCGCCCCCGGCGAGATCGACGACGACATCGTGCGGCTGGTCGCTCAGAACGAGCTCGAGGAGTCGAAGGCCGCTGGCACAGGCGGAGACAACGTCTTCACCATGGTGCGCCGTATCGGTCAGGCGAAGGCTCCGCTCGCAGCGGACTACGCCGCACAGCTCCAGCGCTCGGTGGGCAAGGTCGTCTTCTTCGCGAAGCACATCGACGTCATGGACCAGGCGGAGGCGCACTTCGCCGCCGCGGGCATCCGCTCGGTGTCGATCCGTGGAGACCAGACCACCGCGGTCCGGCAGCAGGCGATCGACGACTTCAACGGCGACCCCGAGGTCGGCATCGCCGTCTGCTCGCTCACCGCGGCGGGCGTCGGTCTCAACCTGCAGGCCGCGTCGAACGTGGTCCTCGCCGAGCTGTCCTGGACGGCTGCCGAGCAGACGCAGGCGATCGACCGCGTGCATCGGATCGGCCAAGATGAGCCGGTCACTGCATGGCGGATCATCGCCGCGCACACGATCGACACCAAGATCGCGGAGTTGATCGACCAGAAGCAGGGGCTCGCGGCTCGCGCGCTCGACGGGGAAGCGGTCGACGAGTCGGCGGCTGAACCGGTGCAGCTGGCGGCACTCATGCATCTGCTGCGTCAGGCGCTCGGCGAGATCTGAGCGTCAAGAACCACTGTTCTTAACGCGCTGCGGAGGGTCAGATCGCCGGCGATCGGGAAGTTCATCGATTTCGGAGAATCCAGCCGTCAAGATCGACGTTTTTCGTCGCTCCCGAATGGCGCCCGGACGTGCCGGGGCGCTAGGGTCGATCGAAGGCAGCGTCGCCTTTTCCCCCCATCTCCCGAACGTCTGAAGGCACCAGCATGAAGATCGGCATCCTGACGAGCGGCGGCGACTGCCCCGGCCTCAACGCGGTCATCCGCGGCATCGTGCTCAAGGGCACCACCACGTACGACCTGGAGTTCGTCGGCATCAGAGATGGATGGCGTGGCCTGGTCGACGGTGACTTCATGCCGTTGACCCGACACGAGGTGAAGGGCTTGTCGAAGGTCGGCGGCACCATCCTGGGCACCAGCCGCACCAACCCCTACGAGGGCGAGCGCGGGGGAGCCGAGAACATCGCCAAGACTCTCTACGGGCACAAGATCGACGGCATCATCGCGATCGGCGGCGAGGGCACACTCGCCGCGGCCGACCGTCTCGCGAAGGACGGGATCAAGGTCATCGGCGTCCCCAAGACGATCGACAACGACCTGCAGGCGACGGACTACTCGTTCGGCTTCGACACCGCGGTCAACATCGCCACGGACGCCATGGACCGCTTGCGCACGACCGGCGACTCGCACCAGCGCTGCATGGTCGCAGAGGTCATGGGCCGGCACGTCGGCTGGATCGCGCTGCATGCCGGCATGGCCGCAGGCGCTCACGTGATCTGCATCCCCGAGGTGCCGATGTCCATCGATGACATCACGGAGCTCGTGACCAGTGCACATGATCGCGGACGTGCACCACTGGTCGTCGTCTCGGAGGGCTTCAAGCTGCTCGGCATGGACGAGGCATACAGCGACAAGGGGCTCGACGCGTTCAATCGCCCGCGCCTCGGCGGTATCGGAGACCAGCTCGCCCCTGAGATCGAGCGCATCACGGGGATCGAGACGCGGGCGACGATCCTCGGACACATCCAGCGTGGTGGATCGCCCTCTGCTTTCGACCGCGTTCTCGCGACGCGGCTCGGACTGCACGCGGCTGACGCGATCGTCGACGGTGCATGGGGTCAGATGGTCGCGATGCAGGGCACCGACATCGTGCGTGTGCCGTTCGCCGACGCGCTCGGTGAGCTGAACACGGTTCCCCGCTACCGCTACGACGAGGCGGCTGCACTCTTCGGTTGAGCCCGGGGCCCGTCTGCAGCTCGCGCCGGTTCGGGTCACCTCGCGGAATCATCCTCGACCCGCATTCTCGGGACGACGCGGCGACGGGCCACCGCGCCGGAACAGGCCGCTTGAGTCGCAACCTGCCTGTTCCGGCGTGATCGCCTGTCCTCGCGCTCGCACTCACGCAGGCGTGTCCTCGCGTTCGTTCAGGCGCGAACGCGAGGACAGTCCGGTGTCACACCTCGGCGAGGCCGAGAGTGTCGAGGAGCCAGGCGAGCTCGAACGCCCGCTCCTTCCAGGAGTTGTAGCGTCCGCTCACGCCGCCGTGCCCCGCGACCATCTCGCACTTGAGCAGCACGTCGGTGGCCCCGGCCTCGCGCAGACGGGCAACCCACTTCGCCGGCTCCACGTAGAGCACCCGGGTGTCGTTCAGCGAGGTGACCGCGAGGATCCGCGGATACCGGACGCCGTCGCGGACGTTCTCGTACGGGCTGTACGACTTCATGTAGGCATAGACATCCTTGTCGTGAAGCGGGTCGCCCCACTCGTCCCACTCGATCACGGTCAGTGGCAGCGACGGATCGAGGATCGTCGTCAGGGCGTCCACGAAAGGCACGCCGGCGAGGATCCCGGCGAACAGCTCGGGCGCGAGATTCGTCACGGCGCCCATGAGCAGACCGCCGGCGCTGCCACCCTCTGCCACCATCCGGCTCGGAGTGGTCACACCCGTCTCGACCAGATGCTCGCCGCAGGAGACGAAGTCGGTGAAGGTGTTGCGCTTGTGGAGGAGCTTCCCGTCCTCGTACCACTGCCTGCCCATCTCGCCGCCTCCGCGCACATGGGCGACCGCGAAGATCACACCGCGGTCCAGCTCGGAAAGACGCGCGACCGAGAATCCGGGATCGATCGAGTGCTCGTACGATCCGTAGCCGTAGAGGTGCACAGGGCGCGGTTCCGCTCCCGGCTCCCCGAACGAGCGCTTCCAGACGAGTGAGATCGGCACGCGCACGCCGTCGGCCGCGGTGGCCCATTCGCGTCGCTGGCCGTAGTCCGTCGGGTCGTAGCCACCCAGCACGGGTACCTGCTTGCGCAGCACCAGCTCACGGGTGGCGAGTTCGAGGTCGTACACGGTTCCCGGCGTCACGAACGACGTGTACCCGAGGCGGAGGAACGGCGAGTGCCATTCCGGGTTTCCGCTCACGCCCGCCGAGTAGAGCGGCTCGTCGAAGGCGAGTTCCTCGACCGCATCCGTGACGTAGTCGAGCAGGCCCACACGCTCCAGACCTTCGCTGCGGTACTCCACGGTGGCGAAGTCGCGGAAGGCCTCGACCCCGAGCAGTCGCCGTCCCTGCTCGTGGGGGAGCACCACCCGTCGTCGGCCCTGCGGGTCGGAGGCGGAGACCGAGACGAGCTCGAAGTCGAGCGCCCCGTCGTTGTGGAGCACGAGCAGCCGGTCATCGCCGTCCACGACCGCGTGCTCGATCGAGTACTCGACCCCTTCTCGACGGGGCCAGACGAGACGCGGTTCAGCGGTGAGGTCGCCGTTCAGATCGACCAGATACTCCTCGCTCGTGATGCTCGATCCCACGGCGATCACCAGGTACCGGCGGCTGCGGGTGATCCCGGCGCCGAGCCAGAACTTCTCGTCGGGTTCGTGGAAGAGCTTCGTATCCTCGGACACCGGGGTGCCGAGTCGGTGCAGCCACAGGGTATCGGGGCGCCAGGCCTCGTCACGGGTCGTGTAGAGCACACCGGTGCCGTCCGGGGTGAAGAAGGCGCCGCCCGTGTTCGGGATCTCGTCGTCGAGGGTGGTGCCGGTGGCGAGGTCGCGCACGTGCACCGTGTAGAGCTCGTCGCCCTCGAAGTCCGTGGACCAGAGCAGCTTCGTCGCATCGTCGGAGGTGTCGAAGGCGCCGAGCGAGAAGAACTCGTGGCCCTCGGCCTCGTGGTTGCCGTCGAGGAGCACGACCTCGCCGGGGACGGGGACTCCCGGTTCGAGGCGCGGGGGAGTCCAGTCGCCGGGCTCGGCGGCCGCGCGGCAGTGGATGCCGTACTGCGCGCCCTCTTCGGTGCGGCTGTAGTACCACCAGTCACCACGGCGGGTGGGGACGGAGAGGTCCGTCTCCTGCACCCGTCCCTTGATCTCCTGGAACAGCGTCTCGCGGAGCGCGGAGAGATGTGCGGTCTCGGAATCGGTGTGGGCGTTCTCCGCTTCCAGATGGGCGATGACCTCCGCGGAATCCTTGGCGCGGAGCCATTCGTATGGATCATCGAAGGTATCGCCGTGGTGGGTGCGGAGCGTCGAACGGCGGTCGGTGGCGGGGGCATCAGTCACCGTCTCACGCTATCCCAGGTCGAGTTGACCGGCACGGGGGAGGGTGGGAGGATTTACCGGGGCCGGTTAACGGAAGTCAAACCCACGGTGAACTCTTCGTTCGTCACGTCGATCACGTCGACATCTCCTTCTTCCTCAACGACCGAAAGCGAACGGTGGAAACCGCAGCCCTCATCGTCGTGCTTGTCATCGCGCTGGCACTCTTCTTCGACTTCACCAACGGCTTTCACGACACGGCGAACGCCATGGCGACGCCGATCGCCACAGGTGCGCTGAAGCCCAAGACCGCCGTCCTCCTCGCCGCGGTCCTCAACCTCGTCGGCGCCTTCCTGTCGACGGAGGTCTCCAAGACGATCTCCGGCGGCATCATCCGCGAAGACGCGATCATAGACGCGGGGACCGACCTGTTCCTGTCGCTGATCTTCGCCGGACTGATCGGCGCCATCACCTGGAACATGCTGACCTGGCTGCTCGGTCTGCCGTCGAGCTCGTCCCACGCCCTCTTCGGCGGACTGATCGGCGCGACCATGGTCGGCGCGGGCATCAGCGGGATCGACTTCGGCATGGTGCTCTCGAAGATCGTGCTCCCGGCTCTGATCGCCCCTGTCACCGCCGGCCTCATCGCATTCGCGGCCACCAAGATCGCCTACTCGATCACCCGTCGCTACGACGGGAAGCCCGATGGGCGCGATGGCTTCCGGTGGGGGCAGATCTTCACTTCGTCCCTCGTCGCGCTCGCGCACGGGACGAACGACGCGCAGAAGACGATGGGTGTGATCACGCTGGCGATGATCACCATCGGATGGCAGTCGGGAGCGCACCACGAGCCCGAGCTGTGGGTCATCATCGCCTGTGCGTTCACGATCGCTCTCGGCACCTACCTCGGCGGCTGGCGCATCATCCGCACCCTCGGCAAAGGGCTCACCGACGTCAAGCCGGCGCAGGGTTTCGCTGCGGAGAGCTCGACCGCAGCCACCATCCTCGCCTCCAGCGCCCTCGGCTTCGCCCTCTCCACGACGCAGGTGGCCTCCGGCTCGGTCATCGGCTCCGGTCTCGGACGTCGTGGCTCCACCGTTCGCTGGCGGACCGCCGGCCGTATCGGTGTCGGCTGGCTGCTGACGCTCCCCGCGGCAGGAGGCGTCGGGGCTCTTGCAGCGCTGCTCGTCGTCTGGCTCGGCAACTGGGGTGTCGTGATCGATGCCGTCATCGCGCTCGCCATCATCCTCGGACTCTTCATGCGGTCACGCCGCAACGCCGTGACGCCGGCGAACGCCATGAGCGACGTCGCCGAGTCGGGCCGTGCGATCGAGCTGCCGGACACACCTCCGCCGACGAGGCGTCAGCAGCGCATCGAGCAGGCCAAGGCCGAGGCTCGGGCCCGGGCCGAGGCGCGTGACAAGGCGAAGGCCGAGGCCAAGGCCCAGGCGAAGAAGGACGCGGCGGCGAAGGCGAAGAAGAAGGCCGACGCCAAAGCGACCACCAAGGCATCGAAGACCGCGTCGACGACGCAGAAGCCCGACGCCGGCCGGAACGGAGAGTCCGAATGAGCGTCTCGATCGACTGGTTCGCGTTCCTCCAGGTGTTCGCGGCCGCCCTCATCGGCGCCGCCGCCATCGTGACGTTCTACGCACTGGGGCTCCGCCTCCTCGTCCGCAGCGGTCGTGCACCTGTCGTGAGCCCCGCCGAGTTCACCGACGCGATCACGGTGATCACGGAGAAGGAGCTGAGGCGCGCCGAGAAGCAGGCTGCCAAGGCCGCCCGCAAGAGCCCGCTGACCGAGGGGCAGAAGTCCCTCGCACTGGTCGGCGCCTATGCCTGTTTCGCGCTGTGCGGTGTCGCCGTCGTCAGCGGGATCCTGCTCCTGGTCCTCGGACACTGATCGACGGCGAACCGCACGGATCCCGCTCCTCGGTGAACGCTCGGCCATAGGCTGGGGCTCATGTCCGCAGGAACAGGCAGTCCCTACGTGTTCGGCAGGCACGAGCCCGCATCTCATGTGCTCGTCCACGTCAGCGACCCGCATTTCCTCGCCGGGGGGATCCGGCTGGGCGGACGCTACGACGTCGAGTCGAACTTCGCCCGCACGCTGGAGGCGATCCGGGCAGTGCATCCGCACCCGGCTGCGATCGTCGTGACGGGCGACCTCGCCGACCTGGGGGAGCCCGAGGCGTACCGGCGACTGCGGGCAGCCGTCGAGCCGGTGGCCGATCAACTGGACACGCCGGTCGTCTGGGTCGCCGGCAATCATGACGAACGCCCTGCACTGCGCGCCGAGCTGCTCGGTCTGGAGCCGACGGAAGACCCTGTCACGGGAATCTGGGACCTCGACGGCCTGAGGGTCATCGCGCTGGACACGAGTGTGCCGGGCTGGCATCACGGCGACCTCGATGAGGGCCAGCTCTCGTGGCTGGCCGACGTGCTCGCCGAACCCGCGCCGCTCGGGACGATCCTGGCCATGCACCACCCGCCGCTGCCGAGCCACCTGCCGCTGTTCGACATCCTCGAGCTGCGGCACCAGGACGAGCTCGCCGACGTCATCCGGGGAAGCGACGTCCGCGGAATCCTCGCCGGCCACCTGCACTACTCGTCCCACGGCACCTTCGCCGGTGTTCCGGTCAGCGTCGCATCCGCCACCTGCTACACGATGAACGTCGCGCGCCCCGCCGCCGAGGTGAACGGCATGGATGCCGCGCAGGCATTCCAGCTCGTCCACGTGTACGCCGACACCATCACGCACACCGTCGTCCCCGTGACCGGCGCCGAGACCGGCGACTACTTCTCCGCGGACTGGCTCGAACGCATGGCGGAGCTCAGCCCGGAAGGGCGACTCGAGGCCTTCTCCCGCAAACCAGGACGCTGAGCGGCGTAGACTGAGGGGCATCCCCCACCCTTCTCACCCGCCACGACCCACGAGGATGTGACATGGCTTCTGCCGCGCCTACCCTGACCCGTACCGAGACCGATTCGCTCGGGAGCATGGAGATTCCCGTCGACGCGTACTGGGGGATCCATACCGCCCGCGCCGACGCGAACTTCCCGATCACGAAGCGGCCGATCTCCGTGTACCCCGACCTCGTGGTCGGTCTCGCGATGGTCAAGCAGGCGAGCGCGCGTGCGAACCGGGAGATCGGCGTGCTCGATCCGGAGCGGGCTGATCTGATCGATCGCGCAGCGCAGCGCGTGATCGACGGCGAGTTCCATGAGCAGTTCACGGTCGGCGTCATCCAGGGTGGTGCCGGAACCTCGACGAACATGAACGCGAACGAGGTCATCACCAACATCGCGCTCGAGATGGCCGGTCACGAGAAGGGCGACTATGCCTTCCTCTCGCCGATCGACCACACGAACCGCAGCCAGTCCACGAACGACGTGTACCCGACCGCGGTGAAGATCGGCCTCTCGCTGACCCTGCGCTCACTGCTCGAGGAGCTCGACCTGCTGCGGCTGTCCTTCCTGGGCAAGTCGCGCGAATTCCACGATGTGCTGAAGGTCGGTCGCACCCAGCTCCAGGACGCCGTGCCCATGACGCTGGGGCAGGAGTTCAACGGTTTCGCCACGACCCTCGGGTACGACCACACGCGACTCACCGAGAACGCGTCCCTCATGTTCGAGATCAACATGGGCGCGACGGCGATCGGTACGGGGATCACGACCCACCCGGGGTACGCACCCGCCGTCCTCAAGCACCTGCGTGAGATCACCGGTCTCGACCTGCGCACGGCCGGCGACCTCGTCGAGGCCACCAGCGACACCGGGTCGTTCATGTCGTTCTCCTCGACGCTGAAGCGCAACGCGATGAAGCTCTCGAAGATCTGCAACGACCTCCGTCTGCTCTCGTCCGGACCGCAGGCGGGTCTCGGAGAGATCAACCTCCCGGCCATGCAGGCGGGCTCGAGCATCATGCCAGGCAAGGTCAACCCGGTCATCCCGGAGGTCGTGAACCAGGTGGCGTTCGCGGTCGCCGGCGCCGACATGACCGTGACGATGGCGGCAGAGGCAGGACAGTTGCAGCTGAACGCCTTCGAGCCGGTGATCGCGCACTCGATCTTCCAGTCGATCACCTGGATGCGTCAGGCGATGTGGACCCTGCGCGTGAACTGCGTCGACGGCATCACCGCCAACCGTGACCGCCTCGGCGCCATGGTGGGGGCATCCGTTGGCGTCATCACAGCCCTCACGCCCTTCATCGGCTACGCGGCGGCGGCCGCTCTGGCGAAGACGGCGCTGCTGACCAACCGCAGCGTTGCCGACCTCGTGGTCGAAGCCGGTCTGATGTCTCGCGAAGAGGTCGTCAAGCAGCTGTCGCCGGCACGTCTCTCCGGCCTCGAGACGATCACGGCGGCGATCCCGGTGGTGGCGTCGGAAGACCTGATCGAGATCTGACCGTATCGATACGACGAGGGGGACGGATGCGGCGCATCCGTCCCCCTCGTCGTATCGTCCGTGCTCAGTCGGTGATCCGGCAGTGCGTGGTCAACTCGCCGATGCCGTCGATGCCGACGGTCACGGTGGAGTGGTCGCGGAGGAAGATCTGCGGGTCGCGTGAGTATCCGGCACCGCCGGGGCTGCCGGTCGAGATCAGGGTGCCGGGGAGCAGCGTGAGCGACTGCGAGAGGTGGGCGATGAGCTTCGCGACCGACCGGACCATCTGGTCGGTGCTCGCGTCCTGCACGGTGTGGCCGTCCACGACGGTCCAGATGTGGAGGTCCTGCGGGTCTGCCACCTCGTCGGCGGTCACGGCGAAGGGCCCGGTCGGAGTGAATCCGTCGAACGACTTGCAGCGGGACCACTGCGCCTCGGAGAACTGGATGTTCCTGGCCGTGATGTCGTTCACCACCGTGTAGCCCCAGACGTGAGTCAGGGCATCGGCCTCGGCGACGTCCTTGGCGGGGGTGCCGATGAGCACGCCGAGCTCGGCTTCGTAGTCGACGGCTTCGCTCAGAGCGCGCGGCCACGACGTGGTCTGGTCGTGACCGGTGAGCGAGTTCGGCCACAGGGTGAAGACCGTCGGCGCGGCGTCCGTCTTCAACCCCAGCTCGCTCGAGTGGGCGGCGTAGTTGAGGCCGACGGCCAGCACTGCGGGGGGAGTGAGCACCGCGGAGTCGAAGGCCCACCCGTCGAGCGGGTGCCGCGGGGCTGAGCCGTTCTCCAGGGCCCCGCGCAGAGCGTCGAGAGCCGATTCTCCTCCCTCGATCAGCTGCTGCAGGGTGGCAGGAGGGTCTGTCAGGAGGTCAGAGACGAGAATGGCGTCCGATCCCTCGATCACGGCGAGAGCCGCGTGGGGGGAGTCAGGACGGCGCAGGTGAGCGAACCGCATGCTCCTACGCTACCGGGTGGGTGCAGGTCGCCGGGTGGAGGGCGTCGCCATATCCGGACCATCGACGTTGTGCCCATAAGCTTTGCCTATGAGTTCCGGAGGACCGACCCAGCCGCAGCAGCCCTCGCCGTATGCTCCTCCGCCCGCGTCGCAGCCGACGTCCGGACCGACACCGCCGCCTCCCTACTCACCCGCTTATCCCGTGGCCTCGACGCCGCCGACCGCTGCGAGGAGGTCTGTCGCGGGCTACGCCTCTCCCCTCGCGCAGCCGACTCCGTACACGCCGCCGGCTCCGGTCGCCCCATCGCCCGCGGAGTCGCTTCCCGCTCTGCCCGTGCCGACGAGGAAGGGCCGCACGATATCGCTCTGGCTCTTCGGCGTGCTCGGTTTCCTGCTGATCGCGCTCGTGGGCTACTTCGTGTGGGCGCTCGGATCCTTCGCCTCCGTGGTCGGTCTGGTCCTCGCGCTCATCCCGCTCACGATCGTGTTCCTCGGCGTCCGGCTGATCGATCGCTGGGAGCCCGAGCCCAAGCGGCTCGTCGCGTTCGCGATCGCCTGGGGTGCGGTGGCCGCGGTCGGGCTCACGCTGCTGGTCGACACGGCGCTCACGCTCCTGCTCGGCATCCGGTCTGAGGAGTTCGGTGCTGTCGTGCAGGCACCTGTCGTGGAGGAGCTCTGGAAGGGCCTCGGCGTCTTCCTCATCTTCCTGCTCGCCCGTCGGGCGTTCGACGGTCCTGTCGACGGCATCGTCTACGGAGCCCTGGTCGGTGCGGGCTTCGCCTTCACCGAGAACATCCAGTACTTCGGGGTGAGCTTGATCGAGGGCGGGGGAGAGCAGCTGACCGTGACCTTCGTCGTGCGCGGACTCCTCTCGCCCTTCGCTCACGCCATGTTCACCGCGATCACCGGTTTCGCGATCGGCATGGTCGCTCGTCGCCACGGCTCGGCGCGGGCTGCGGCCGGAGCCGGAGCACTGGGTCTGGTCGGAGCGATCCTGCTGCACGCGCTCTGGAACGGGTCAGCGACCTTCGCGGACTTCTTCGGGCTCTACTTCACTCTCCAGGTGCCGCTGTTCATCGGTTTCATCCTGGGCATCGTCGCGCTGCGACGGGAGGAGGCGCGACTCACGAGAGCCCGCCTGGAGGACTACGCCGCTGCGGGGTGGTTCACCCCGGAGGAAGTCACGATGCTGGCCACACCCGGCGGACGCAAGGTGGGTCTCGCGTGGGCATCCCAGCTGCGCGGCGACCGGCGTCCGCTGATGCGGGCGTTCATCAAGGACGCGACCGAGCTCGCCTCTGTCCGGCAGCGGGCTATCACGGGACGCGACCCGATGGCCGTCAACGACGAGCGTGCGCTGCTGATCCGCACCAGGGCCACGAGGGCGGCTCTCCTGGCCTACTGACGTGCGGCCGCGGCCGGCGTACTCTTCTGGCAAGGAAGGGCGGTGGCGGATGAGGACGTTCGTCGTGATCCACGGCGGTGGTGACGTCGGCTGGTCGTGGCATCTCGTGGCAGCCGAGCTGCGCAGGCGTGGTCACGCGGTGTTCGCCCCTGACCTGCCCGCCGACGACGACACCCTCACGCTCGAGGACTATGCCGAAGCGGTCGTGGACATCGTCGGTGCACGCCGGGAGGTGACGGTCGTCGGGCACTCCTTCGGGGCGTTCACCGCGCCCCTGGTCGCTGCACAGCTCGCCGCCGATGAGCTCGTCCTGTTCGCTGGCATGATCCCCACGCCGGACGAGTCCCCGAGTCAGTGGTGGGAGAACTCCGGGTACACGGTCGCTTCCGCGTCCCGATCCGCGCAGGACGGAGGGCTGACCGGCAATGCGGATCCGCTCGTCAGCTTCTACAACGGCGTCCCGCGCGCGCTTGCAGAGGAGGCATTGCGGCGCGAGCGCGCGCACCCGTCGCAGGAGGCGATGGAGCGGCCGTGGCCGCTTCGGGAGTGGCCCGACGTGTCGACGCGAGTGGTGGTGTTCTCGGACGACCGCTTCTTCCCCTCCGGGTTCCTGCGCGACCTGGCTGCGACCCGCCTCGGGCTGACCGCGGATGAACTCCCAGGTGGTCACTGCGCGATGCTGAGCCACCCCGTGGAGATCGCAGACCTGCTGTGCGCAGACGCCGGGTGACCGCGGAGCGCGGGCCTGTGGCAAGACTCAGCGCCCGGTGCTGCGGCGATGCCTGCGAGTCTCCCGGGCGCTGAGTTGATCTGTAAACAGGGTGCACCCGGCCCCGCGCGAGTGTCAAGAGCTTCTTCCCCCGGCGCCTCGATGAAGTTGCGAGGTGTTCGCTGTGAGCAGGTGCCGGTGCGTTGACCCGGTCCATCGCGCTCGGGTTTGATGGACGTATGACTGATCGCACAAAGCCTGAGTTCGACGCCCCCACCGGCCCTGCGCCCGCGGACCTCGTCATCCGCGACATCATCGAGGGTGACGGTGCCGAGGCGAAGCCCGGCGACACCGTCACCGTGCACTATGCGGGGGTCGAGTTCGACTCCGGCGAAGAGTTCGACTCCTCCTGGGGTCGTGGTGAGACCATCCAGTTCCCGCTGCGGGGTCTCATCCAGGGCTGGCAGGACGGCATCCCCGGCATGAAGGTGGGTGGCCGCCGCGAGCTGATCATCCCGCCGCACCTGGCCTACGGCCCCGTAGGCGGAGGTCACTTCCTCTCCGGCAAGACCCTGATCTTCATCATCGATCTCGTCGCCGTCGGCTGATCCGGGCTCGCTCAACGAGGCGCCCCGCTCCTTCGGGAGAGGGGCGCCTCGTGCTGTTCGGGAAAAGTTTCTTCATTCAGGGGAATACATGCTTCTGAATGTAAGTTGTCACAGTGGTCGCGGTGAACGCGGCCCCTGTCCCTTGCCGCAGCTGCGGCTGACGTCTCCAGAGGAGAAGCAATGACCAGCATCGACATCCCCGGCTACCGTCCCGGCACCTGGGTCCTGGACCCCTCGCACAGCGAGGTCACCTTCAGTGTCCGTCACATGATGATCTCGAAGGTGCGTGGCACCTTCGGCGTCAAGAGCGCCACCCTGATCGCTCCGGAGAACCCTCTCGAGGCCAAGGTCGAGGCATCCGTCGACGTCACGTCGGTCGACACCAAGGACGAGGGCCGCGACCAGCACCTCCGTTCCGCCGACTTCTTCGACACCGAGAACTTCCCGACCATGGAGTTCGTCTCGACCGGCGCACGCGCCGAGGGCGGCGACCTGTTCGTGGACGGCGACCTCACCATCCGCGGCATCACGAAGCCGGTGACCTTCGAGCTCGACTTCGGCGGATTCGGCAGCGACCCGTGGGGCAACTACAAGGCCGGCGCATCCGCCAAGACGGTCATCAACCGCGAGGACTTCGGCCTGACCTGGAACGCTGCGCTCGAGACCGGCGGCGTTCTCGTCGGCAAGGACGTGACCATCAGCCTCGACCTCCAGGGCGCGCTGCAGCAGGACTGACGCGTCGGATCGAGACCGGAACCCCGGGCCCGTCAGGGCTCGGGGTTCTCTGCGTCGTAGTCGTGGAAACGACGGCTGCGGCGGGCGAGCGTCGCCACCAGAGCGATCACCAGGAAGCCGCCGAGCATGGGCGGGAACCAGAGGCTCGTCAGTGTCGCGAGCGTCCCCGCGTACAGCGCCCCGACGCGGGGACCGCCGGCGACGACGACGACGAAGAGTCCCTGGAGGCGTCCGCGCATCGCGTCGGGCACGGCGGCCTGCATCATCGTGTTGCGGTAGATCGAGCTGACGTTGTCGGAGGCGCCGGAGAGCGCCAGTGCGATGCACGCGGCGATGATGAGGCCCACGTGTGGCTCGACCTCGCTCGCCGGTGCGGAGAGCGCGCCGATGAGCAGCACGGCGCCGAAGAGCAGGATCGATGCGCCGTAAGCCTCGACGGCTCTCGCGATCCCTCGACCGTGCCAGCGGTACTGCACGACGCGGCCGGAGAACAGACTCGAGGTGAAGGTCCCGACGGCGACCGCGGCCGTCAGGATGCCGGTGGTCAGTGCACCGCCGCCGAGGAGAACCGTGCCGAGCGCCGGGAACAGCACGAGCGGCTGTCCGAACGTCATCGCGATGATGTCGATGATGTACTGCATGCGGATGTTGCCGGCCTTGCGGAGGAACCGCCAGCCGTCGACCAGAGACTCCAGTCCGGGGCGGACGGCCTCGCCCTCCGGGCGCAACGCCGGCAGCGTCCACAGCCCGAGGAACATCGACAGCATCAGCACCACGTCGATCGTGTAGGTCCATCCGTAGCCGGTGAGGGCCACGAGGAGGCCCGCCAGCGCGGGACCTGCCATGACGGTGAGCCCGAAGGCGACGCCGTTGAGTGCCGATGCCGCGGCGAGTTTTTCCCGCGGGATGAGACGCGGGACGATCGCGGTGCGCGTCGCCATGCCCACGGAGTTGGCGGCCGAGTTGATCATGCTCAGGGCGTACAGCCACCAGATCGTCTCCGTGCCCGTCCAGGTGAGCGCGGCCAGGAGCGCTGTGGAGGCGAAGGTGACGGTGGCGGCGATGAGGGCTACCCGGCGCCTGTCGAACGCGTCGGCGAGCATCCCGCCGTACAGGCCGGCGAGGATCATGGGTACCAGTCCAGCGACGGCGATCATGGAGACGGCGAAGGTGTTCTGCGTGAGCTCGAACACGTGCAGCATGACCGTGACGATGGTGAGCTGGCCGCCGATGCCCGCCAGGGTCGAGCCGATCCACATCCGGGCGAATGCGGGGCTGGATGCGAGAGGGGAGAGGTCGATCAGATGACCGCGTCTGGGGGTCACGCTTCGGACTGCTTCTGCACGGTTCGAGACTAGTTGACCACCGCCGAGATCCCTTCGGTGCCCGTGTCACCCGAGCGCGCCGACGACTGGTAGACTCGTCAGGTTGCCGTTTGATCGGCCGCGGATAAAGAGAGCCCACGCATCAGGCGTCGGGCGCCGCGCAACAAGCTGAAAGGGGATCGAATCTATGGCACTGGAAGCAGACGTCAAGAAGGCGATCATCGAAGAGTACGCGACGCACCCCGGTGACACCGGATCCCCCGAGGTGCAGGTCGCGATGCTGACGCAGCGCATCAAGGACCTCACTGAGCACCTGAAGGAGCACAAGCACGACCACCACTCGCGTCGTGGTCTGTTCCTGCTCGTGGGTCAGCGCCGTCGTCTGCTCGGCTACCTCCAGGACATCGACATCGCGCGCTACCGCTCGCTGATCGAGCGTCTCGGACTTCGCCGCTAAGGCACCGCGACCCTGCGTTCAATCGCGCAGAACATTCTTGAGAAGGCCGTCCCACGGTGTGGGGCGGCCTTCGTCGTGCCCGCGTGCGTAGCGGTGCCGGTTGCCGCCCGCCTGACTTTCCGATAGGAAAGTCATAGAGCTTTCCACGTGGAAAGCGGGGGAGGTCGTCATGGAGCAGAAGCCGATCGAAGGTCAGGACGCTCTGGTGCCCCCGGACCCGGAGACCGCTCGGCGCTATCTCGAGACGGTGGAGGCGGTGGTGGACCGGCGTGACCGTGCCGTCGACCGACGCGCTCTCGCCCGACTGCAGATCGGCAACGCCGTGGTCATGGCGGCGTATTTCGTCGCCTTCGCGCTCGTCCTCCGGCAGGACGACGTGCTGGCGTCGCAGATCGTGCTGTTCACTCTCCTGGTCTGGGGGCAGCTGTCCGCCGGGATGGCGCAGCGCACGGGTATGCAGTGGCGGATGACGCGCTCGCGGTGGCCGCTGCTGCTCGGCGGCGCAGTGATCGTCATCGGTGCCTTCGTGGTGTTCGGGTTCGCTGCTCTGGATACGCGACTTCCCGTCGGGGTGGTGCTCATCCCGGCAGCCATCGTGCTCGTCGGAGTCGGAGGGCATGGCGTCGTGCAGCTCATACGGGCTGCGGGTGACCCGCGTCGTCCGCGTCCGGCTCCCCTGCCGCTGCCGCGTCGGCTTCGTTGGGGCACCGTGCTCGTCGGCGTCGCGTTCGCCGTGCTGACGATGCTCGCGGGATCGCCGGACGACGTGCTGAGGAGCGTCATCACCCTGCTCGTGATGCTGTGCCTCGTGGCGTGGATCGCCGCCTCCGCCTCCGAGCTCGGTCTCCCCGCAGTCGGCGCGTCCTGGCGCTGGCCGCACCTCACCGTCTTCTTCGTCGCCGCCTGCATACCCGTGGGCATCGTCGTGGGATCCGGATCCCTCGGCAACCCAGGAATCGCCGGCGTGTGTGCCGGTGCCGGCGTGATCGCGTCGTTCGTGGCTGTCTCCTTCGTCGCGGGGCACGGCGAACGTGCGTGAGTCCGCCTCCGTCCCGCACCCGCGCACGCGGCTGGACGACAACTTCGCCTCGCCGATCCGGTTCTCCCTCATGGCCGGACTGGGCGACGGGATGGAGCTCGACTTCTCAGCCCTGCGGGAGATGCTGCAGTGCGGCGACTCGCCCCTGAGCAAGGCGATCGCGCACCTGCAGGCCGCCGGGTATGTGGTCGCGCGCAAAGGCACGGTCGGGGGGCGCTCGCGCACCTGGGTGCGTCCGACGAAGGCGGGGCGTGATGCCTTCGCCGCGCACCTTCAGGCACTGCGCGAGATCGTCGCCCTCAGCGGTGGGGCGGAACTGTGACGTCCCTCAGGCGGTCGCGCCGACGAGGTCGGGGTGATGGATCGCCGCGACATCGGGGTGCGCACGAAGCCGAGACTTGAGCGCGTTCTCGCCGTAGGTCGCATGGATCGGATTGCCGGGATCCTCGGTGACTCCGGTCGCTTGCGCAGCGAGGTCAGCGGGGAGCTCGAGCAGTGGCAGCTGCTGATCGAGCGCGGGGTTGAAGAAGAACGGGATCGAGATGCGCTCCTCCGGTGCCCGCGGTGAGATCACACGGTGGTTCGTGGCCTTGAGGTATCCGCCGGTGGCGTACTCCAGCAGCTCGCCGATGTTGACGACGAAGGCGCCGGGCACCGGGGGAGCAGAGACCCACTCACCGTCACGCTCGACCTGGAGTCCGCCCTTGCCGGGCTCGACCCACAGCAGCGTCAGCACACCGGAATCCTTGTGCGCTCCGACGCCCTGCTGCGGTTCCGGCTCGTCCGTGCCCGGGTATCGCACGATCTTGATCAGAGTCGACGGATCGCGGAACGGCTCGTCGAAGTAGGTCTCGTCTGCGCCGAGAGTGACAGCCCAGGCGCGAAGAAGCTTGTGCGCGATCTCGGTCAGGGTGTCGTGCCACTCCGTGACGATCTCCTTCAGCTCCGGCTGGGCGGCGGGCCAGAGGTTGGGGCCGGTGAGCCGGTTGAAGGCGGGGCCGCCGTCGACGGGTTCGCGCTCGGGGCCGATGTCGATCTGCTCGCGCCAGTCGACCTTCCCCTGCGTCCGCTCGCCGCCCACTCGGGTGTACCCGCGGAAATGCGGACTGTTCACGTTCTCGATCGCGAGCTTGTCCTCTTCGGGCAGGGCGAAGAAGTCGAGCGCCGCCTGATGGAGCCGGGCCTCGAGCTCGGAGGAGATCCCGGTGCCGGTGAGGTAGAAGAAACCGACGTCGTGCGTCGCGGCCCGCAGTTCTTCACGGAATCGTGCGGCGGAGTCGGGGCCTTCGTCGAGCTGGGAGAGGTCGAGGACGGGGAGCGAGAGTTCAGCCATGGACCGAGGCTACGTCGCCTGGACGGGGAGGGTGCCCTGTGTTGCAATCCATTACTTCCCGCCGTCGGGGTTCGGAGCACGTCGATCGCGGTGCTAGAGTCATCCTTCGGTAAGGGCCGCCTTACCTCAGTCACCGCAGAGAGTGTTTTCCGTGCTCGCCACTTTTCTCATCGGGCTCCGCGAGGGTCTCGAAGCCGCGCTCGTCGTCGGTATCCTCGTCGCCTACCTCCGTCGTCTCGGCCGGAAGGATGCCCTCCCGAAGATGTGGGCAGGAGTCGGTCTCGCTATCGTCCTGGCGCTCGGCATCGGAGCTGTGCTCACGTTCGGTGCGTACGAACTGACGTTCCAGGCGCAGGAGCTGATCGGCGGAGGTCTCTCGCTGCTCGCCGTGGCCATGGTGACCTGGATGATCTTCTGGATGCAGCGCGCTGGTCGCAGCATGAAGGCCACGCTGGAGGGCGGTATAGATCGTGCGCTCACCGCCGGCGGGCTCTGGGCCCTGATCGCCATCGGCTTCGTGTCGGTCGCGCGCGAGGGTATCGAGACCACGCTGTTGCTGTGGTCGATGGTCCAGTCCTTCGGAGACGCCCCCTCGGCGCTGCTGGGCGCGCTGCTCGGACTGATCGCTGCCGTGATCATCGGCTGGCTGATCTCCCGCGGCGCGCTGCGACTCGATCTCCGCCGCTTCTTCGCCTGGACGGGGGGCTTCCTGGTGATCGTCGCCGCCGGTGTCCTCGCCTACGCGCTCATGGATCTCCAAGAGGCCGGAGCGCTCCCTGGCCCGTTCACCGCTCTGGCCCCGATCGATGCGGTGACCGGGGGCGTGGCCGTCGGATGGGCGGCCTTCCCCTTCGGCTGGGCATTCGACGTGTCGGTGACGATCGCCCCGGGCGGCCCTCTCGCCTCGATCCTGCAGGCGACCATCGGATTCATGCCGGCGATGACCTGGTTGCAGGTCGTCGCCTGGGTCCTCTACATCTCCGTCGTCGGATGGCTGTACATCCGCGGCCTCCGCTCGAGCCGCGCGGCGAAGCCGCAGAGCCCGACGGAGCCCTCATCGACATCTCCCTCCCTCTCACCTCAAGGAGCAGCATGACCACCTCGCACCGGATCCTGGGGGTGCTGGCCGCCACCGGCGCCGCGGCGCTCGTCCTCAGCGGCTGCGTCGCGAAGAGCGATGCACAGGCCACGGCGGCGTTCGACGTCTCGTCGACCGACAGCGACTGCGCCGTGTCGGCGTCGACAGCCGAGAGCGGGACTCTCACCTTCGACGTCAAGAACGACACCGGTCAGGTGACGGAGTTCTACCTTCTCGCCGAGGACGGGCTCCGCATCGTGGGTGAGGTCGAGAACATCGCACCGGCAGCATCGCGCACGTTGACCGTGGTCGCCCAGCCGGGCGACTACTTCACCCTCTGCAAGCCGGGCATGGTCGGCGACGGCGTCGGGAAGACGGCGTTTACCGTCACCGGGGACCGTGTCGCGGTCGACGGGCCCGATGCCGAGCAGAAGCAGAAGGCGGTCGATCTCTACGGTGCCTTCGTCAAGGATCAGGTCGGTCAGCTCGTCCCCGCCGTCGAGGACTTCGTCGCCGCCTACGAGTCCGGCGACGACGAGACCGCCCGCACCCTGTTCCCGCAGACTCGCGCCTTCTACGAGCGCATCGAGCCCGTCGCGGAGGCGCTGGGCGACCTCGACCCGCGCATCGACTACCGCGAGGTCGACGCCGTCGCCGAGAAGCTCGATTGGACGGGCTTCCACCGCATCGAGAAGGATCTGTGGGTGCCTGCGCAGGACGCGCTGAACGCGGACGGTGAGACCCCTGCGTGGCAGGACTGGGCGCCGTCGACACCGCAAGAGCGTGCCGATTACGGCGACCTGCTGCTCGCCGACGTGCAGGAGCTGTACGACTACGTGCACTCCGACGACTTCACCACCGCGCTCGACGACCAGGGCATCGGCGGCATCTCCAACGGAGCGATCGCGTTGCTCGATGAGGTCGCGACCGGCAAGATCTCCGGCGAGGAGGACTGGTGGTCCGGCACGGATCTGTACGACTTCGCGGCAAACGTTGAGGGCTCCAAGATGGCGTTCTCGCTCGTGCAGGAGTTCGCCGCCGCACAGGGCGATCAGGGCAAGGAACTGGTCGCCGAGATCGAGTCCGGTTACACCGCCCTCGAGGACTCGCTCGCGACCCACGGTTCGCTCGCAGCCGGATTCGTGGGCTACTCGGAGTTGACCGAGGCCGACAAGCGCGAGTTCACCGATCTGATCAACGCCCTGGCCGAGCCGCTGTCGCAGCTCACCAGCACGGTCCTCGACTGATCAGCGTCGAGTCGGCCCACCGGATACGATCACGGACGTGAACGAGTCAGAAGCGGGTGCCGCGCACGGCGAATCGGCGTCGGGCGGGGCATCCACCCCGACCGGACTGAGCAGGCGCGGCCTTCTCGGGCTGGCCATCGGTGGCAGTGTCGCGGGGCTCGCTGTCGGGACCGGCGCAGGCCTCACCGGTGGAGTCGCACTGGGGCGTGCCAGGGCTGCCGATGACGCGCATTCGGCCTACGACTTCTTCGGAGAGCATCAGGCGGGCATCACCACTCCGGTGCAGGACCATCTGCACTTCGCCAGCTTCGACATGATGCCGCGCACCGACCGCGATGACCTGATCTCCCTGCTGCAGGACTGGTCGTATGCGGCGTCGCGCATGGCGCAAGGACTCGAGGTCAGCGTGACCGGCGCGGTCGGCGGACCGGCCGAGGCGCCTCCGGACGACACGGGAGAGGCGCTGGGGCTGCCCGCTGCAGGACTCACGATCACGTTCGGCTTCGGACCCGGTCTCTTCGAGAACGAGGACGGTGACCGGTACGGCATTGCCGCGCAACGGCCGGCGGGGCTGGAGCGTCTGCCCGCCTTCCTCGGCGACGACCTCGATCCTCAGACCTCTCACGGTGACCTCTGTGTCCAGGCCTGTGCCGACGACCCCCAGGTGGCGGTGCACGCCATCCGCAATCTCAGTCGCATCGCGTTCGGCCGCGCGCGCCTGCGCTGGTCGCAGCTCGGCTTCGGTAAGACGTCGCGCACCACGGCGACGCAGGCGACCCCGCGCAACCTCTTCGGATTCAAGGACGGCACCGCGAACATCCTCGCCGACGACACCGAGGCGCTGAGGGATCACGTCTGGGTCGCCGCGAAGGACGAGCCGGCGTGGCTGGCCGGTGGTTCCTATCTTGTGGCCCGGAAGATCGCGATGCTCATCGAGACCTGGGACCGGGTGCGGCTCTCCGAGCAGGACACGATCATCGGCCGCGACAAGGGCGAGGGTGCACCGCTCTCCGGCGGCGATGAGTTCACCGCTCCGGACTTCCACGGCAAGGCGATCGACGCCGACAGTCACGTGAGCCTCGCGCACCCGGAACACAACGACGGCATCCGCATCCTCCGCCGCGGCTACAACTACGTCGACGGCAACAACGAGCTCGGTCGGCTCGACGCCGGGCTGTTCTTCCTCTCGTATCAGCGCGACCCCGCGCAGTTCATCGCGTTGCAGCGGCGGTTGTCGACCGACCTCATGAACGAGTACATCCGCCATGTCGGTTCGGGCGTCTGGGCGGTGCCGGCGGGCGCGAAGCCGGGGTCCTACGTGGGAGCCGCGCTGTTCGCCTGAGCTGTCACGGCTCGCGTGTGCTCGTGAGCGTCTCCACCGCGAACGCAGCGATGGCATCGGCGCCGAAGTGATCGTCGGCCGTGATGGTCACCACGGCGTCGTCGAGGAAGATGAGCAGTTGGCCGTAGGCGCCGTGAAGTCTCCACGCCGGCCCGGGGCCGCCCCATCCTGCAAGGGCGTAGCGATCGTAGTCCGCGCTCTCGCCGGCGACCCGCCATTGCGTGTGCATCGCGTCGGTCCATTCTGGGGCGATCAGCTGTCGGCCCTCCCACGCGCCGCGTTCCCTGATGAACAGGCCGAGGCGCGCCAGCTCATCGGTGCGCAGGGGCAGGCCCCCTCCCGCGGCGATGCGACCCTGAGGGCTGCGCTCCCATTCCACGTCATCGATGCCGAGCGGGCGGAACAGTCGGGCGTCGAGGTATTCGCCCACATCTCCGACGCGCGCGGCAAGCGCGGCCATGGCGGTGTACGTGCTCGCGTTCGAGTACTGGAAAGAGCGTCCGCCCGACGGGCGTCGCAGGAACTCGCGGGCCAGGTCCGGCCAGTCCGTCAGCAGCGTCTCGGACCACGGCAGATCGATCCCGCTGGTCATCGAGAGCAGATCCCGCAGCGTGACGTCCTCGACGCCATCTCCCAGCTCGAAGTCGGGGAGGTAGATGCCGACGGGCACGTCGAGCGACACCGCGCCCTCGTCGGCTGCCATTCCCGCAGCCAGAACGCAGACACCTTTCGCGATGGAGTGGACGTCCTCCCGCACGTCGTCGGTCCAGCGATGTTCAGCGGTCTCGGTGGCGACGCGGACGTGCAGCCCGTGAGCGCCGAAGTCCGTCTCCTCGATGCGTTCGACGATGCGGTCTCGGACGGTCTGTGCGCGGCTCACGCCTTCGAGGCTATCGCCCTGGCTGGCGGGGGCGTCGTGAGCCCGTCGGGTCGTTCCGGCGCCCCTCCTTGGAGGCGAGCGCCGGGTCGGCGAACAGCCACCCTGGCCGGGGTTCCACCAGGGGGCGGAAGACCCACCTGACCGGCTTCGTCGCCAGCGCGAGGGCGATCAGCACCGACGCCACGGTGACGAGGGGGAGCCAGATCCAGGTCGGCTCGAGGCTCTGCAGGACCCCGCTCTCGCGGAAGGGGTACAGCACGAACGAATGCAGCAGGAACACGTACATCGTGTACTGTCCGAATGTCGTCCACCAGTGGGCGCCCCGCGGGATGAGGGCGAAGAAGGCGGCGCTGAGCACGACGGCGAGCATCATCAGGAGTATCCGCACCCCGCCGGCCCACCACTGCTCCCCGCCCAGATCGGCATAGGAGTCCTCGTAGAAGAGCCAGTGCCGCAGATCGGCCGCCTGCCACAGCGGAAGCCAGTTCCAGGCGGCCCAACCGGTCAGTGCGAAGATCGCGACGGCGCCGCCGCGGATCCACCAGGGACGGAAGTCGAGGAGACGGAACCTGTCCACGATGTCGTGCTCGCGCAGCCACCAGCCCAGAGTGAAGAAGGGAAGGAGCCCCAGGGTGCGGGACAGCGAGAACGTGCTGTCGACGTTCGGCAGGTATCCCACGCCGACCGAGATCACCACTGTCCACAGCAGTGGCCACCGAAGCAGCGCGAGGTACGGGAGCACGAGCCGGAAGATCCCGAGTGCGAGGAGGAACCACAGCGTCCAGCTCGGCTTCGTGATGTTCGGATCGACCTGTCCCTCGACGAGCCACTTGGTGAGTGTCCACAGCGTCTCGAAGATGACGTAGGGGAGCAGGATGTCCGTGATCACCCTGGCCATCTGCGTCTTGGAGGGGGAGCCGGACTTCGAGAAGTAGCCGGAGATGATGGCGAACGCCGGCATGTGGAACGCGTACAGCGCCAGGTAGAACGCGAAGGCGATGTCGGAGTCGTACGTCAGGCGCTGGATCGCGTGACCGAGCACGACGAGCACGATGCAGACGTATCGTGCGTTGTCCCAGAACGGCACACGCCTCCGCCTGCGGGGGACCGATCCTGTGGTGGGCCCTGAGACGTCGGCGCCGGCACTGCTCATCGTTCGAGGCTACAGGCCGGGAATAAAGTTGATGTGAGCGCGTTGACACAGATACATTCAAATGAATAGAACGGGATGCGAGTCGTCCGGTTCGGAGACACGGAGCAATCATGAGCGAGCAGTCAGGCGCGCAGGCGATGCAGTTCGGCATCATGTCGGTCAGCGACATCACCCGCGATCCCACCACGGGAATCACCCCCAGCGAGCAGGAGCGCATCAAGGCGACGACGGCGATCGCCGTGCACGCCGAAGAGGTCGGACTCGACGTCTTCGCGATCGGCGAGCACCACAACCCGCCGTTCTGGTCCTCCAGCCCCACGACCTTCCTGGCGGCACTGGCCGCGCAGACCGAGCGCCTCATCGTCTCCACGTCGACGACGCTCATCACCACGAACGACCCTGTGCGCATCGCCGAGGAGTACGCGATGCTGCAGCACGTGTCCGACGGCCGCATGGACCTCATGCTCGGCCGCGGCAACACCGGCCCGGTGTACCCGTGGTTCGGGCAGGACATCCGTCAAGGTCTGCCGCTCGCGATCGAGAACTACGCCCTGCTGCACAAGCTGTGGCGTGAGGACGTCGTCGACTGGGAGGGCAAGTTCCGCACCCCGTTGCAGGGCTTCACCTCGACGCCCCGTCCGCTCGACGGCATCGCCCCGTTCGTGTGGCACGGCTCCATCCGCACCCCGGAGATCGCGGAGCAGGCCGCCTACTACGGAGACGGGTTCTTCGCGAACAACATCTTCTGGCCGAAGGAGCACTACCAGCGGCTCATCGAGCTGTACCGTCAGCGCTTCGAGCACTACGGCCACGGCACGCGCGAGCAGGCGATCGTGGGACTCGGCGGCCAGGTGTTCATGGCCGCGAAGTCGCAGGACGCGGTGAACCAGTTCCGCCCGTACTTCGACAACGCGCCGGTGTACGGTCACGGTCCGAGCATGGAGGACTTCACGGAGATGACCCCGCTGACGGTGGGCTCTCCGCAGCAGGTGATCGACCGCTACGCCGGCATGCGCGAGCACTATGGCGACTACCAGCGCCAGCTGTTCCTCATCGACCACGCTGGTCTGCCGTTGAAGACGGTCCTCGAGCAGCTCGACATCCTCGGTTCCGAGGTCGTCCCCGTGCTGCGCAAGGAGCTGGCGAAGGACCGCCCCGCATCCGTGCCGGACGCGCCGACCCATGCCGCGCGCGTCAAGGCCGAGTTCGGTGACGGGCCGACCCGTCAGGCGCGCCCCGGTGCGAACCGCGGAGACAACCTCACCGGGGACTCGCCCTACCAGGACACCCCGGCGCCCGCGGGTGCTGCCTTCGGACTCGGCCGGAAGGAGGCCTGACATGACCACGCGTCGTATCGCCGTCGTCTCGGCGGGATTGTCGAACCCGTCGTCCACCAGGATGCTCGCCGATCGCCTCGCGGCCGAGACCGTGAAAGCCCTCGCCGCACACGACATCGAGGCGAGCGTCGACGTGATCGAGCTGCGCGACTATGCGCACGACATCACGAACAACATGCTCACCGGCTTCGCGCCGCCGGCGCTCGAGACGGCAATCAACACCGTGGTCTCCGCCGATGCGCTGATCGCTGTGACGCCGATCTTCTCGACGAGCTACTCGGGCCTGTTCAAGTCGTTCATCGACGTGCTCGACCCGGACGCCCTCACCGGGAAGCCCGTGCTCATCGGGGCGAACGCGGGCACCGCCAGGCACTCGCTGGCGATCGACTACGCGATCCGCCCGCTGTTCGCGTACCTCCACGCCGAGGCCGTCTCGACCGGAGTGTTCGCGGCATCAAGCGATTGGGGCGGCGCGGGCGACGACGTCGCTCCGCTCGCCAAGCGTGTGGAGAAGGGGGCGAAGGAGCTCGCGGAGGCGATCGCACGTCGCGGAGCCTCCGAGACGGTCGATCCCTACGACCCTGCTACGTACCTGGGTGAAGGGCGCTCGTTCGGCCACATGCTCGGCGGTCTGGCGGGCGAGTGAGTCGCGCATGACGCCATCGACGATGTCCGAGGGATGTCGTACGGTGGCGTCATGCCAACGCACCCCGCCATCGTCGCGCTCCAGGACCGACTGACCGGAACCCTCGTCCTTCCCGCAGACACGGCGTACGCCGCGGCGCGTCGACCGTGGAACCTCGCGATCGAGCAGCATCCAGATGCGGTCGCGACGCCCGCCGACGTCGACGACCTCCGTGTGCTCCTGCGCGCAGCACGGGAAGCGGGGACGAGCCTCGCGATCCAGCCGAGCGGCCACGGCGCATCCGGCGACCTGAGTGGTGCCGTCCTCGTGCGCATGAGCGCATTCGACGAGCTGTCCCTCGACCTCGAGAGCGGGGTCGCGACCGTCGGCGCCGGCGTGCGCTGGGGCGCGGTCGTCGAGGCGCTGGAGGGAACCGGCTGGGTCGCGCCGGCCGGCACCAGCCCGGTCGTCAGCGTGGCCGGGTACACACTGGGCGGCGGGCACTCCTGGTTCAGCCGCACGGGCGGTCTCGGCTCCGACAACCTGCGCGCGGCATGGGTGCTCCGCACTGACGGCACGCATGAGCGCGTCGACGATGACACCGACAGTGACCTCATGTGGGCATTGCGCGGAGCCGGAGGCCTGGTGGGGATCGTGACCGCGCTCGAGATCGAGCTCGTGCCGGCACCGGACATCTGGGGCGCCAACCTCACCTTCGATGTCGTCGACGCTCCCGCGGTCGTCCGTGCGGTCCGCGACCTCGCCGCATCAGCAGCCGCGACGCTCAACGTGTTCGTCAACTCGATGCGCATGCCGGATGCGCCGGAGCTGCCGGAGCAGATCAGGGGACGCAGCTTCCTCACCGTCCAGGTGCTGTCGACCGATGGGCCGCAGGACGAACTGGTCGACACGGTGCGTAGAGCAGGGGAGGTGCGCAGGGAGATCACCGGTCCGACTTCGCCCGCTGCACTGGCCGCCGCCTCGAACGAGCCCACGGAGCCGACCCCTGGCCGGGGTGCTTCGATGGCTCTGAGCATCCTCGACGACGAGACGATCGATGCCCTCCTCGAGTTCAGGGAGCTCCCGGAGCACTGGCCGATCATGGGCATCGACCTCCGCATGCTCGGCGGTGCCTTGAACGCCCCGCGCCGCTCGGGCTTCGCATCGCTGCAGTCCGTCGGCTGGCTGTTGCACGCTCTCGTCCCGGTCATCCCCGGTGTGCCGACCGAGCCTGGCGACGCGAGTCTCGTGGCGTTCCGCGAGCTCCTGGCGCCGAACGAGGCCCCGCAGACCGTGGCGACCTTCCTCGGCCCTGATCAGTCGCTCGACCGATGCGGCACCGCCGACGATGTCGCCCGACTGCGCAGCGTGCGGTCGCGCGTCGACCCCGAGGGACTGCTCCACGAAGGACGACTGCCGCGCTGACCTAAGCGGGAGGCGGTCCGGGGCGTCTCCAGTCGTACTCGGTCTCCGGTCGTCCCCGTGTGCCGTAGCGTGCGCCCCGTGTCAGCACACCCTCGGCGACCAGATGCTCCAGGTAACGGCGCACCGCGACCCGAGACATGCCGAGTCGCTCGGCTGCCTCCCGCGCCGAGAGCGGTCCGCCGGCGCGCAGTTCCGCGGCGACCCTGTCCAAGGAGGTCGTCGAGAGTCCCTTGGGCAGCGCGATCGTTCCCGTGGAGCGGCCGAGCAGTGCATCGATCTCCGCTTGGGTGGCCTCGCCCTCGGTGGAGCGCGCCTGTTCCCTGTATGCGCGGTACTGTTCCATCCGCTCGCGGAACACGGTGAACGGGAACGGCTTGACGAGATACTGGAACACCCCGAGCGCAGCCATCTGCCGCACCGACTCGGCGTCGCGCACACTGGTGATCGCGATCACGTCCAGCGCTGCGGAGCGTGCTCGGAGCGCACGGAGCACGTCGATACCCGAGCCGTCCGGCATCGTGATGTCGAGCAGTACCAGATCGAATGCGCCGGGTCGATCGAGCACTGCCGTCATCGCGGCGCGGGCGCCCGTGCACTCGCCGGTCACCTCGAAGCCGTCGAGACGGGCAAGGTAGTCGCGGTGCAGTTCGAGCGTGAGTGCGTCGTCGTCGACGATGAGCGTGCGGATCATCGCCGCCGCCGCCCTTGCCGTTCGCCCGCGGCGGGGAGGACGACTCGGAAGGTCGTCGGGGCATCCGTCACCGTCACCGAGCCACCCGCCCCGCTCACCACCGAGCGCACGAGGGCCAGGCCGATGCCGCGCCCTTGCGCATCGGCAGGTTTCGTGGAGAATCCCTGGTCGAACATCCGCTCGCGCACGGCCGGCGCTATTCCGGGACCGCTGTCGGAGACCTCCAGCACGATTCCGTGGCCGTCGTGCGTGCGCAGCGAGACCCGCACCCACCGGTCGTCCGACTCGGCCGCGGCATCCATGGCGTTGTCCACCAGGTTGCCGAGCACGGACACGGCGTCCACGGTCGACAGGGGAGTGCGGGGAGTGTCCGGCTCGATGTGTACCCGCCAGTTGATGCCGCGTTCCTTGGCCTGCGAGGCCTTTCCGAGGAGGAGCGCTCCGACGGCCGGATCGCCGTGGCGTCGCGCGGTCACCTGGTCGACGAGGGATTGGCTCTGACGGGACGTCTCCGTGAGGATCTCGATCGCCTCGTCACGGCGTCCGAGTTCGAGCAGGGCCACCGCGGCGTGCATCCTGTTCCCGTGTTCGTGCGTCTGCGCCCGCAGCGCTTCCCCCAGGGTGCGGATCGATTCGTACGACGACACGGCGTCGCGCAGCTGGCCGGGCGGGAGATCGCCGGCGATTCGGCGGGTCACGCGGCGAGCGATGATCGCGCCACCGGCGCCGAGGGCGACGAGGGCGATCGTGATGCCGAGCGTGAGAGGCAGGCGGCGGATCAGCGTATCGCTGATGGACTCGGTCGTCACCCCTGCGGCGACCCAGCCGATCAGGTCGTCATCCGGCGCGGTGACCGGGACGATGGTCCGTACCGATGGTCCCAGGGTGCCGGTGAACTCCTCGGTGAGCGTGCGCGGCGACGCGGGGATCGTGCCCAGGTAGGTTCCGCCGATCTGGTCGGCGTCGGGGTGGGTGATCCGCGTGCCGTCGGGAGTCATCACCGTGATGAAGTCGAGTCCCGCACCGGCGACCACGGTCAGCGAGTAGGGCTCGAGCACCCGTGTGGCCGCTTCCCGGTCGTCCGAGCTCAGACCGTCGATCACGTCCGGGGAGGCAGCGAGCGAGACGGCAGTGGCGGCCGTGACCCGTTCCGCCTCGGCGCGGATCGATCGTTGCGCCTCCAGCACCAGGAAGCCCGCGACGAGGATGCCGATCACGACGGCGGCGACCAGCAGCACGGCGAACACACGGGAGGCGGTGCTGCGGGTGCGGGAGGGGCGCGCCATCGCTTCCTCCGATCGTCGTTGCTCAGGTGCCGTGACCAATACGACCACAACTCGCCCCGATGCGGGAAGTCGAGGACCGTGAACTCTGATCGGCGGCGAAGCAGCCGCCCACCGGACGATGACGTCGATGATCGAGGAGGACGCGATGGCGCTCACAACAGGATTCTCACTGCCGAAGTTCAACTGGCGGCGAGGGAAGCAATCGTGGGACCGGCACACCTGGCTGTATGTGTCGGTGCTCCTGGCGGTCGTGCTCGGTGCGGTCGTCGGTCTCGTCTGGCCCGAGGTGGGACAGGCTTTCGAGCCGCTGGGCAAGGGATTCGTGGCTCTGATCAAGATGATGATCGCCCCGATCATCTTCTGCACGATCGTGGTCGGAGTGGGGTCGATAGCCAAGGCGGCCACCGTCGGCAAGATCGGTGGACTCGCGCTGCTGTACTTCATGGTCATGTCGACCTTCGCCCTCGCGATCGGTCTCGTCGTGGGGAACATCATCCACCCGGGCTCCGGACTCGACATGGCCTCGTCGACGTACGATGCGGTCGAGGCGGAGGCCAAGACGACACAGGAGTTCATCCTCGGCATCATCCCGACCACGTTCTTCTCGGCGTTCACGGGTGAGAGCGTGCTGCAGGTGCTGTTCATCGCGCTCCTCGTCGGCTTCGCCCTGCAGGGGCTCGGCGACCGTGGTGCCCCGATCATGGACGCGGTCAAGCAGCTCCAGAAGCTCGTCTTCCGCATCCTCGGCATGATCCTGTGGCTGGCTCCGCTCGGGGCCTTCGGTGCGATCGCCGCCGTGGTCGGCAAGACCGGTGTCGCCGCGATCTGGAGCCTGGGCACGCTGATGGTCGCCTTCTACATCACCTGCATCCTGTTCATCGTCGTCATCCTCGGGGTGCTGCTGTGGACCGTCACACGGGTGAACATCTTCGCGCTCATGAAGTACCTCGCCAGGGAGTACCTGCTCATCGTCGGAACGTCTTCCTCGGAATCCGCGCTGCCCCGGCTGATCGCGAAGATGGAGTTCGTCGGCGTCTCCAAGCCGGTCGTGGGCATCACCGTTCCGACCGGGTACTCGTTCAACCTCGACGGCACGGCCATCTACCTGACGATGGCTTCGCTGTTCATCGCCACGGGCATGGGCCAGCCGATGACGATCGGCGAGCAGATCGGTCTGCTCGTGTTCATGATCATCGCGAGCAAGGGCGCCGCCGGAGTCACCGGCGCGGGCCTCGCCACCCTCGCCGGCGGCCTCCAGGCATACCGCCCCGACCTGGTGGACGGTGTCGGGGTGATCGTGGGCATCGATCGGTTCATGTCGGAGGGGCGAGCACTCACGAACTTCACCGGCAATGCGGTCGCGACCCTGTTGATCGGCACGTGGACGAAGCAGATCGACCGCGACCGCGTGCGACGCGTGCTCAGCGGGGAGCTGCCCTTCGACGAGTCCCTGCTCGACGGCGTCGATGCGCACGAGCCGGTGGGCAGCGCCCAGGCCGCTGACATGCAGGAGCTCCGCGAAGCGGCGGTCTCCGAGATGGCGGCGAAGGAGGAGCGGGCCCGGCTCCGCGCCGACCGCCGCTGAGACGGAAGTGGGGGATGCGGGAGCCCGGCCGAGCCGGCTCCCGCATCCGCGCGGTCAACCGCTCTTGCGTCGGAACTCGCGCCGCGTCTGCGGGGCGTTCGCACTGTGCACGGCGGAATCGCCGTCGAGGTGTGCCTCGCCCTGCCGGTGGTGCGCGTTCTTCTTCTCGAGCGCTTCCTTGAACTTGCGCTTCATCTCCTCAGAAGAGGAGGCGCCTTCTTCGGTGCTCATGACCCGAGCCTAGGGCACGTGCCCGGGTGGGTCACCCTCTGGAGCGGCGCACGCACAGGTCGATCAGCGCCCCGATCCCGATCGCGAGCACGATGGAGACGGGCACGGCCACGAGCGGACCTCCGGGGACGAGCGTCGCGACAGTTGCGCCCACCGCGGCCTGGTACAGCGCCCACCCGGTCGCAGCGAGACTGACGAGCGCGAGGTAGCGCGGCGGGTGGACACGCGATGCCCCGGCGACCAGATTGATCGCAAGCCGCGCGAACGGCACGAACCTCGCGGTGAACAGCACCGTGGCCATCCCGCCGTCCAAGCGGCGGCGAGCCCAATCCAGAGCCTGGAGCACTCGTGGTGCCCGCATCCACCGCCAGCGCTCGGTGCCCACCGACCACCCGATGAGGTAGCAGCAGGCGTCACCCAGAGCAGCGGCGACGGCGGCACACACGACCACAGCCCACAGGGGCGGGGAGCCCGTCGTGACCGCGATCGCACCGAGGGCGGTCACCGCGACCTCACCGGGCACCACGACGAAGAAGGCGTCCCCCACCACGAGCACGCTCATCAGGACCAGGCTCCAAGGGCCAGCGAGTGAGGCGGTCAGCAGATCCGTCGGCACGTCGCCCACTCTGCCCCCAGAGGGTGAACGGGAACCAAAGAACGGATAGCCGGTGACCCGTTCTCCAGCATCCGGTGAACATCCGGTGCAGAAGGGCGTCTGCGGGCGTCCCCGCTCGTACGGACCGTCATCCTGGGCCTGTGAGAGTAGCGATCGTCACGGAGTCCTTCCTTCCGCACATGAACGGTGTCACCGGCTCGGTGCTGCAGATCCTGCGACACCTCGAACGGCGAGGGCATGAAGCTCATGTCGTCGCGCCCGCGGCCGTCGGCGCACCGTCCGAGATCAGCGGTGCCCCCGTCGAACCGATACCGAGTCTCGCTCTTCCGGGGTACCGGCACGTGAGGGTGGGAACGTCGAGCGCTCACCGCATCGCCACCTCGCTCGCTCGCTTCCAGCCCGATGTCGTGCACCTCGCTTCCCCTTTCGCATTGGGGTGGCGTGGGGTGCTGGCCGCCGAGCGCCTGGAGCTGCCGGCCGTCGCCGCCTATCAGACCGACGTCGCCGCATACACCGAGCGCTATCGGGTCGCGGCGACCACGGGCATCGCCCAGGCTCACATCGCCCGCCTGCATCGACGCGCCACCATCACCCTCGCGCCCTCCGCCGACTCGGCCAGGCAGCTCACCGCGCTGGGTATCGACCGCGTGCGTCGCTGGGGGAGAGGCGTCGACGCCGAGCGGTTCCAGCCGTCGCGACGCGACGGCGCGCTCCGAGTCGGCTGGGGCGCCGACGTCGTCATCGGCTACGTCGGACGTCTCGCGCCGGAGAAGCAGGTCGAAGACCTCGTCGCACTCCGCGGTATCCCCGGCACACGCCTGGTGATCGTGGGGGACGGGCCCAGCAGAGCGAAGGTGCAGGGACTGCTACCCGATGCCCTCTTCCTCGGCCACCTCGACGGGGACGCGCTCGCCGCGGCGATGGCATCTTTCGACCTGTTCGTCCACCCCGGCGAGAGCGAGACGTTCGGTCAGACCCTGCAGGAAGCCCATGCGAGCGGTGTCCCCGTGATCGCGACGGGTCGCGGCGGTCCGCTGGGTCTCGTGCGCATGGGCATCGACGGATGGCTCTACCGGCCGGGGGACCTCGACGATCTGCGGGGTCGGGTGTCCGACCTCGCCGGCGATGCGCGCAAGAGGGGGGCTTTCGGCGAGGCCGGGCGCGAAGCCGTACAGGAGCGCAGCTGGGAGAAGGTATGCGACCAGCTCCTCGATCACTTCGACGAGGCGAGGACGCTGCATGCGGTGGACTCCCGCGCTCGCGCTCGTCGCCTCGTGCGCCCCGAGCCGCCCGCGACGATCGTCTCCCGTCGGTGGCGGCGGTACGTCGCGCTCGGTGACTCTCTCACGGAAGGGCTCTGCGATCCGGCCCCCGATGGTGCGCTGAGAGGATGGGCCGACCGTCTCGCGCTCCTGCTCGCCGCCGGAGGAGGTCTGCACTACGCGAACCTGGCCATCAGGTCCAAGCGCGTCCGAGACGTCGCCGGACTGCAACTGGCCAGGGCACTCGAGCTTCGGCCCGACCTCGTGTCGATCCTGATCGGTGCGAACGACCTCGTGAAGCCCCGCGTCGATGTCACCGCGCTCGCCGCGGAGCTCGAGGACGCCGTGCGCCGGCTGCGGGGAATCGGGGCGGACGTGCTCCTCGTCACGCCCTTTCTCCCTGGCCGTCGCGCTGCGTCGATCTATACGCGGAGGTTCTCCGCCTTCGCCACCGCGTTGAGCGGGATCGCCGCCCGCACCGGCGCGATCCTGATCGATACGGATCTGCACCCCTCGCTGGCCGAGCGCGCGAACTGGGGCGAGGATCTGGTCCACCTGAGCAGCCGGGGCCACCGTTTCCTCGCCTACCGTGGCGCCGAAGTGCTCGGTGTCCCCGATGCCGATGCGCTCGGGGTGCTCGACGCAGCGATGCACGACCATGAGACCATCGGCGCCGGTCTGTGGTGGCGACGGCATGCGCTTCCGTGGGTCTGGCGCCGCCTCAACGGTCGCGCGGCGGGTGACGGGAGGATCGCGAAGCACGATGGCTACGTGTACCTCGGTCGGCCGTCTGCGGCGTTCGCTGCGGTCGTGCCCTGAGACCCCGCTCGCTCAGCGCCGACCCATGCCGTGGTACTGCCAGCCGGCGGCGCGCCACGCGGTCGAGTCGAGGCAGTTGCGGCCGTCCACGATGACTCGGCCCCGTACGAGTGCCCCGGCGTGCTCCGGCGAGAGGTCCCGTCGATACTCATCCCACTCGGTGACGACCACGACGGCATCGGCCTCCCGCAGCGCCTCGTCGCGGTCACGGGCGTAGCCCAGCTGCGGATGCGCCTTGGCCGCGTTGTCGACGGCAGCGGGGTCGGTGACCACGACATCAGCGCCCAGACCGCGAAGACGCACGGCGACGTCGAGGGCCGGTGAGTCCCGGATGTCGTCGCTGAAGGGCTTGAACGCCGCTCCCAGCACGGCGATCCTGCGACCGAACACCAGACCGCCCAGTGCATCCACGACGAGCTGCACGGCTCGATCGCGACGCCGGAGATTGATCGTGTCGACTTCACGCAGGAAGCCGACCGCCTCGCCGCGGCCCAGCTCTTCCGCCCGCGCGGCGAACGCCCTGATGTCCTTGGGCAGACAACCGCCGCCGAATCCGATGCCCGCGCCGAGATAGCGCCGCCCGATCCGTGTGTCATGGCCGAGCGCATCGGCGAGCAGAGCGACATCTGCGCCGGACGCCTCCGCGATCTCCGCCATCGCGTTGATGAAGGAGATCTTCGTGGCGAGGAAGGCGTTCGCCGCTCCCTTGACCAGTTCCGCGGTCGCGAGATCCGTCACCAGGAACGGCACCCCGCTTTCGACGGCGGCACCGTACACGTCACGGAGGATCCAGACCGCGCGCTCGCCGGCGGCATCCGACTCGGCACCCACGACGAGACGGTCCGGTGTCAAGGTGTCGTGCACGGCCCAGCCCTCGCGGAGGAACTCCGGATTCCAGACGAGCGTCGCACCCGTGGGGGAGATGCGAGCGGCGAGCTCGCCTGCGGTGCCGACGGGAACGGTGGATTTGCCGGCCACCACGTCTCCTGGGCGCAGGTGGGGGAGCAGATCGTCGACAGCCGCGTCGACATAGCGGAGATCTGCGGAGTGCGCACCCGGGGCCTGTGGGGTGCCGACAGCGAGGAAGTGCACGTCTGCGCCCCCGGCATCGGCCATCCGCGCGCTGAAGCGGAGCCTTCCGGCCGACAGGCCTTCCGCGATGAGCTCGGCGAGTCGTGGTTCGAAGAACGGCGCAGCGCCCGACGCGAGCGCGGCGACCTTGTCCCGGTCGACGTCGATGCCCACGACGTCGTGTCCCAGGGAGGCCATGGCGGCGGCATGAACGGCTCCGAGATATCCGCAGCCGATGACGGAGAGGCGCATGAACCCACCACAGCGGATGCCCCCCTCGCTTCGGCATCCACGGGGTGAACGTGTCGTGGCCGGTCGATGTCGGATCCGCGTCGCGCGCCGACTCGCAGGATTCGAGGTCCGCGCTGATAGAGTGGATGAGGTTGATGTCTGTCAACCGCACAATTTCATATCGACTCATGGAGCGATCGGCGGAGAAGCTGGTCCCCTGTGGTGGGTTCCTCGGCAGATGTCGGGTGGCTTTCTACTGGTGGCCAGCGCAGGCGAGATTCGCGGGGATGCCCGCGCGCCCGAACCCTTCCGTTCCGCTCCTTTGAACATGCTCGCGCGTCACATGGATTCGCGAGTCTAAACAAAGAAGGAGAGACCTCTTGGAAGGTCCTGAAATCACCGCCACCGAGGCCGTTCTCGACAACGGCCGCTTCGGCACCCGCACCATCCGCTTCGAGACCGGCCGCCTCGCGCAGCAGGCTCAGGGCGCAGTCGCCGCGTACCTCGACGGCGAGACCATGCTCCTCTCGGCCACGAGCGCAGGCAAGCACCCGCGCGAGGGCTTCGACTTCTTCCCGCTGACGGTCGATGTCGAAGAGCGCTCCTACGCCGCCGGCAAGATCCCCGGCTCGTTCTTCCGTCGTGAGGGTCGTCCCTCCACCGAGGCGATCCTCGTCTGCCGTCTGATCGACCGTCCGCTGCGTCCGTCGTTCGTCGACGGCCTGCGTAACGAGGTCCAGGTCGTCATCACCGTGATGTCGATCGCTCCCGGCGAGTTCTACGACGCTCTCGCCATCAACGCCGCATCCGCGTCGACCCAGATCTCGGGTCTCCCGTTCTCGGGCCCCGTCGCCGGTGTGCGCCTCGCGTTCATCCCCGGCCAGGGCGAGCACGCCGACCAGTGGGTCGCGTTCCCGACCGCCGAGCAGGTCGCGGAGGCCGTGTTCGACCTGATCGTCGCCGGTCGTGTCGTCACCAAGGCCGATGGCACCGAAGACGTCGCGATCATGATGGTCGAGGCTGAGGCCACCGAGCACAGCTGGAACCTGATCAAGGCCGGCGCCACCAAGCCGAACGAAGAGATCGTCGCTCAGGGTCTCGAGGCCGCGAAGCCGTTCATCGCTCAGCTCGTGAAGGCTCAGGCCGAGCTCGCCGCCACGGCGTCGAAGGAGCCGGGCGTGTACCCGGTCTTCCCGGCGTACAGCGACGAGGTCTACAGCTTCGTGTCCGAGCGTGCGTTCGCCGAGCTCAGCGACGTCTACCAGATCGCCGACAAGGTCGAGCGTCAGACCGCCGACGACGCGATCAAGGACCGCGTGAAGGCGGAGCTCATCGAGGCCACCGAGGCGGGTTCGCTCCCGGCCGCAGCCCCGCTCGAGTTCTCGGCCGCGTACAAGTCGGTCACCAAGCGGATCGTCCGCGGTCGCATCCTCACCGAGGGCGCTCGTATCGACGGTCGTGGGCTGGCGGACATCCGTCCGCTCGACGCCGAGGTGCAGGTCATCCCGCGCGTGCACGGCTCTGCGATCTTCCAGCGCGGCGAGACCCAGATCCTGGGTGTCACCACGCTGAACATGCTCAAGATGGAGCAGCAGATCGACTCGCTGTCGCCTGTGACGAGCAAGCGTTACATGCACCACTACAACTTCCCGCCGTACTCGACCGGTGAGACCGGCCGTGTCGGTTCGCCGAAGCGTCGCGAGATCGGGCACGGCTTCCTGGCCGAGCGCGCCCTCGTGCCGGTGCTGCCGAGCCGCGAGGAGTTCCCGTACGCGATCCGTCAGGTGTCCGAGGCGCTCAGCTCCAACGGTTCCACCTCGATGGGCTCCGTCTGCGCGTCGACCCTGTCGCTGCTGAACGCGGGTGTGCCGCTGCGCGCTCCCGTCGCCGGTATCGCGATGGGTCTCGTGTCGGACGAGGTCAACGGTGAGACCCGCTACGCGGCTCTGACCGACATCCTGGGTGCGGAGGACGCACTCGGCGACATGGACTTCAAGGTCGCCGGAACCAGCGAGTTCGTCACGGCCATCCAGCTGGACACCAAGCTCGACGGCATCCCGACGCAGGTTCTCGCCGGTGCGCTCACCCAGGCTCGTGAGGCTCGTCTGACGATCCTCAACGTCCTGAACGCTGCGATCGACGCTCCCGACGAGATGGCGCCCACCGCGCCTCGCGTCATCAGCGTGCAGATCCCGGTCGACAAGATCGGCGAGCTGATCGGCCCGAAGGGCAAGACGATCAACGCGATCCAGGATGAGACCGGCGCGCAGATCTCCATCGAGGAGGACGGCACCGTCTACATCGGCGCCACCGACGGCCCGTCGGCTGAGGCCGCTCGTGCCCAGGTCAACGCGATCGCCAACCCCACCAACCCGGAGGTCGGGGAGCAGTTCCTCGGCACCGTCGTGAAGATCGCCACCTTCGGTGCGTTCGTCTCGCTGCTCCCGGGCAAGGACGGCCTCCTGCACGTCACCGAGGTGCGCAAGCTCGCCGGTGGCAAGCGGGTCGAGAACGTCGACGACGTGCTCTCGGTCGGCCAGAAGATCCTCGTGAAGATCACGAAGATCGACGACCGTGGCAAGCTCTCGCTCGAGCCCGTCCTCGACGACGCTCCTGCCGCTGAGGCTGCCCCTGCAGAGGACGCAGCCGCCGAGTAAGCGCGACGTTCGAACGGAACCCGGGCCTCTTCGCGAAGAGGGGGCCCGGGTTTCGTCGTCCAGTGGTGTGACCAAATCGTTATCCGGTGTTTCCGCGCCGTTCCCCGGATTGGTCGGGGCGTCCGGGGAATTCGCTTACTCTCGAAGTACGCACCGGGGGGTGCAGATCCAGCAGGTACGCAGGTCGGCACGCACCGATCGACGCGGGGGTGAGAGAGAATGCGGTTGTTCAGCGTAGGCGCAGGAGCGTCTGAGGAAGGCGCCAAGCAGGGCGTTGCCGAGCATCCGTCCGCGCCCATCCCGATCGTCGGACCGGGGATAGGGGAGTCCATCCGCGTCGCCCTGGGCGAAACGGGTTTCGAGACGTTCCCTCTGATGCTCGGCGCGGCGGAGTTCGGCTGGAACGTCGACCTCGAGACCAGTCACGGCATTCTCGACCGCTATGTGGAGTTCGGCGGAAACGCCATCCATACCGCTGACGGCTTCTCCGGCGGACGCAGCGAGCACATCATCGGGCAGTGGTTGCGGTCGCGCGGTCAGCGCGAGCGCAGTGTCCTGAGCGTCCGCATCGGCGCCCACGCCGACAACCCCGGCCTCGGTTCGGTCAACCTCGTGCGTGCCGTCGAGGGATCGCTGACCCGGCTCGGTGTCGACCGCATCGATGTGCTCTATCTCGATGCGACCCTCGACGCGACGACCAACCTCGAAGACACCTTGGCGACCGTCGAATGGATGACGGATGCCGGCAAGATCGGTTCGGTCGGTGCATTCGGCTTCGCCCCGGAGCGGCTCGTGGAAGCACGCATCCTGGCCGCGGCCGGTTACCCGCGCATCCAGGTGATCGACACTCCCTACAACCTGGTCCGCCGTCAGCCGTTCGAGGGTGATCTTCGCCTCGTGGCCGGTGCGCAGAACCTCGCCGTCACGCCGTCGCACGCGCTCGAGCACGGATTCCTGTCGGGTCGGCATCGCAGCAAAGCGCTCACGTCGCGCGGTGTGCGGGGCGAGCAACTGCGTGGTCATCTGAACCGCCGGGGGATCAAGATCCTGCGCGCTCTCGATCAGGTCGCCGAGGAAGTGAGTGCTCCTGTCGCGGCGGTCTCCATCGCCTGGTTGCTCGCTCAGCGCACGATCGCCGCGCCCATCGTCAACGCGTTCGCGAGCGATCACGTCGATGAGCTGATGCAGGGAGCGGGTGTCTCGCTCTCGCGCAGCCAGGTGTCCGATCTCACCCGGGCGGGTAACTGAGCTTCCAGCCGCCCGTGACATAGGGTGGAAGAGAGGTCCGGCGGATGCTGGCGATGAAGCGAGCGATTTGTGACGCACTACATTTATCTGGTCAGACACGGTGAACATCAGGATGCCGAGTACGGGCTCGCAGACGGACCCCTCTCGCCGAGGGGGCAACGTCAGGCGGAGCTGATCGCGGATCGGCTGTCCGGGCTCCCGCTCGACGCCGTCTGGCATTCCCCGCTGTTGCGCGCGAACGAGACGGCGCGGGCGATCGCGGCTCGTCTGCCGTCGGTGGATCCCGAGCCCACCGCGCTGCTGTTCGACTGCGTCCCGACCGGGATGACGGAGGAGACTCCTTCCGTGTTCGAGCCGTTCTTCGGTTCCGTCACCGAGGCCGAGATCGAGGCGGGGCGGGCGCAGATGTCCGATGCCGTCAATGAGTTCCTGGTGCGCAAGACCGGAGACGTGCACGAGGTGCTCATCACCCACAACTTCGTGATCTCCTGGTTCGTGCGGGAGGTGCTCGCCGCACCGGAGTGGCGGTGGATGACCCTGAACCAGTCCCATTGCGGGCTGACGGTGATCGCTCAGAAGCAGGGGCGGCCGTGGACGCTGCTCACGCACAACGACACCGGCCACCTTCCGGTGGAACTGCGCACCGGGATCCCCGATGCGCTGCTGGTCTGAGCGCCCTGCTCCGACGCGCCTCCGCGGTGTCGCGGAATCCGAGGTGTCTGCCCGCGCGCCCCTGACCGTGCGCTGTCGGCCGCGAAATAGACTGGATGCATGACCACGCAGGTAGCACTCGTCGGCGGAACCGGGAAGCTCGGCACGATCATCGGTGCGGTGATCGATGAGCTCGACGGGTTCGAGGTGAGCCGTGTGCTGACCTCTTCCAGCGATCTCGCGGAGATCGACGGTGCCGACCTGGTCGTCGATGCATCGACGCCGCAGGTGAGCATCGAGGTGGTGCGCGCAGCCGTCGAACATGGCATCAACGTGCTGGTCGCGACCTCGGGCTGGTCGGCGGAGCGGATCGCGCTCGTACGTCCTCTCGTCGAGGCGGCCGGCACCGGTGCCGTCTTCATCCCGAACTTCTCTCTCGGCTCGGTCCTCGGGTCAGCGCTGGCGGCGGCCGCTGCGCCCTTCTTCGGCTCGGCGGAGATCATCGAAGCGCACCGCGAGACCAAGATCGACTCGCCGAGTGGAACGGCCGTGCGGACCGCGGAACTGATCGCGACCGCGCGCGCGGAGCAGGGGCCCGTCAGCGCACCGCATGCGGACCAGCGTGCCAGGGGGCAGCAGGTCGGCAGTGTGCCCGTCCACTCTCTGCGGCGCCCCGGGGTCGTCGCCAAGCAGGAAGTCATCCTCTCCGGCCCGGGCGAGTCGCTCACCTTCACACACGACACAGTGGACTCGGCTCTCGCCTATGCCCCGGGGATTCGGCTCGCCGTGCCCTTCGCGCTGAAGGCCGACGGCGTGTTCGTGGGTCTTGAGCACATGATCGACATCGGCATCCGATCGTGATGTCGCGTATCGGCGTCGCGTTGATGGCCGCGGCGCTGCTCCTCTATCTCGCCGTCGCGATCTGGCTCGCGGTGATGTTCATCTCGGTCGGCACCGGCGTGTCCATCGGCATGGGGGTCACCCTGCTCGTGCTGGCACCGATCGGAGCATGGGCGCTGGTTCGGGAGATGATGTTCGGCTTCGGCGCCGATCGTCTGGGACGCCTCCTCGATGCGGAGGGCGGGATGCCTCCGGTCGAGACGGAACTGACGCCCAGCGGGAGGATCGCCCGCGCGGATGCCGATCCGCTGATCGCCCGGTACGCCGCAGAAGCGGATACGGCGGGTGACGATTGGCGGGCGCGCTATCGGCTGGGTGTGGTCCAGGACGCGGCGGGCCGCCGGAAAGACGCCAGGGCCAGCATTCGCGAGGCGATCCGGCTCTCGCGCCGCTGACCCTGGTGTCCTGAACGGATTCCGCGCCGCGATCAGGCGAGTGTCGCCTCCAGGGTGATATCGATCCCCGAGAGCGCTTGAGACACCGGGCAGCCCGCCTTGGCTCCGTTCGCGATCTCCTGGAACGCCTCGGGCGTGAGATTCGGGACCGTCGCATTGACGTTGAGGTGGCTGCCGGTGATGCCGACGCCCGGCTTGAACGTGACCGACGCCGTGGTGTTGACGCGCTCCGGCGGAGTGCCGTTCTCGGCGAGCGCGTGGGAGAGCGCCATGCTGAAGCACGATGCATGCGCGGCCGCGATGAGCTCCTCGGGCGTCGTGGTCGTGTCGCTGCCCTCGCTGCGCGCCTTCCAGTTGATCGGGAAGGTGCCGAGATGGGACGACGAGAACGCGACCGTACCCGACCCCTCCATGAGCGATCCGGTCCAGGTGCTGGCGGCTTCGCTGGTGACAGGCATGATTCCTCCGGTTCTCGCACTGCGGGCGCAGCGTCGGCTGGTCGCCAGCCTACCGAGCGGCGGAGGGGCGGGGAACAGCCTCAGGCGGCGGCAGGCCTGCCGATGAGCCCCGCTCGCTGCAGCACGAGGTAGAGCTGGCAGCCCAGGCAGAAGGCGAATGCCGCGTTGAGGAAGGCCGCTACGAAGGCGGCAGCGGTCGCGATCGGCAGAGCCCACGGAACGCCGAGGAGGTGCAGCACGAGACCGATGCCCACCACGAAGAGTCCGACACCCTGCGAGAACCTCGGAGGGCGGGGGTCTTCGAGCTCGGCGGGCGGAGCGAGACGCGGTCGCACCGCTGTGCGGAACAGCGCGCCCCAGGGAGCGGTCCGCGGTGACACCACACCCCACAGGAACAGCGCAGCGGCGACGGCGGTGAGGAGGAAACCGGGATCGAGAGCGCGCTGTGCGAGGGAAGCGGAGGAGATCGCCCACCCCGTCGGCGTGAAGGAGGCATCGGCGAGCGGCTGGTACGCGAACCAGCCGAACGTCGCGGCACCCGCCTGCGCTGTGGATATCCCCGTCAGTGCGAGGAACGTCGCCACCAGCAGCAGCACCGCGGTGATCGCTGCGGCGAATCGGGGGCCTCTGGGGTCGATGCCGGCGGGATTGCTCATGGATGCTCCGTTTCTTCGGCTCAGAGGGTTGCGAGGGCGTCGGTGAGGGCATGCCGGTGAGGGACACCGTGGAATCGCGCGCGCACGGCACCCGACGCGTCCACGACGAAGGTGGTCGGTGTTTGGAGCACCTTGTAGCGGGTCGAGAGGTCGGGACGGTGAGTCAGATCCACCTCCACATGGCGGAGACCCTCGTGTTCGGCGGCGTATGCGCCGAGCAGCCTGCGCACCTGCGGGCACCGCGCGCACATCTCGGTGCTGAACTGCACCAGGGTCGCCCGGGACCCGAGTTCGGCGGAGTCCGCATCCGTGGGGACGAAGTGAAGCGTGCCGCCGTCGCGTCGCCGACCGTCACGGCGTCGCAGCGCGACACCGATGAGCGTCGCGAGCACGAGCAGTGCAGCAGCGAAGCCGAGGGCCAGGGCGGGAGACATGGGTCGAGGATATGCGGCTCCAGGGCGCTCGGGGCCGATGTTTCCGACGATGACGGCGACGTCCCGGGGGCGCGCTCATCCGCCCGACAGGGTGAGGGTGGCGGTATCGTGGCTGTCATGAGCGCAGCCGTCCCGACTCCTTATGAAGATCTGCTCCGAGACGTCCTGGAGAGCGGCACGCACAAGTCCGATCGCACCGGCACCGGCACGACGAGCGTCTTCGGTCGACAGATCCGCTTCGATCTGTCGAAGGGGTTCCCGCTCATCACGACCAAGCGCGTGCACTTCAAGTCCATCGCCTACGAACTCCTCTGGTTCCTGCAGGGCGATTCGAACGTGGGGTGGCTTCGGGAGAACGGCGTCACGATCTGGGATGAGTGGGCGGACGAATCCGGCGACCTCGGTCCTGTCTACGGGGTGCAATGGCGTTCCTGGCCGACCCCCGACGGCGGCAGCATCGACCAGCTGTCCGAGGTGATCGAGCAGATCCGACGGTCGCCCGATTCGCGGCGGCTGATCGTCTCGGCATGGAACCCCGCCGACATCCCCGACATGGCGCTCGCGCCGTGCCACGCGCTGTTCCAGTTCTACGTCGCCGACGGCAAGCTCTCCTGCCAGCTGTACCAGCGCAGCGCGGACATGTTCCTCGGAGTGCCGTTCAACATCGCTTCCTACGCGCTCCTCACGCTGATGATCGCTCAGCAGGTGGGGCTCGAGCCCGGCGACTTCGTCTGGACCGGCGGCGACTGCCACGTGTACGACAACCACGTGGAGCAGGTGCGCGAGCAGCTGAGCCGTGAGCCCTACGCATACCCGACGCTGCGTTTCGCGCGGAAGCCCGAGTCGATTTTCGACTACCGCTACGAGGATTTCATCGTGGAGGACTACCAGCACCACGCGCCGATCAGGGCGGCGGTCGCGGTATGACGTGGGTGGGCTTGATCTGGGCCGAAGCGCACGGTGGCGTGATCGGCGCGGAGGGCGGCATGCCGTGGCATGTGCCAGAGGACCTGGCTCACTTCAAGGAAGTCACCCTCGGCGCTCCGGTCGTGATGGGGCGCAAGACCTGGGACTCTCTCCCTGAGCGCTTCCGTCCGCTCGCCGGCCGCGAGAACATCGTGGTGACCCGGCAGCAGGACTGGTCCGAAGAGGGCGCGCGTCGCGCGGCGACGGTCGCCGAGGCGGTCCGCGGACTCGACCGGGCATGGATCATCGGCGGTGCGGAGATCTTCCGACAGGTGATCGGCGACGCGGACCGTCTGGAGGTCACCGAGCTCGACCTGGACGTCGCCGGCGACGCGTACGCCCCGGACAAGAAGGGCTGGCGCCTGGTCGACGAGGGGGAGTGGCAGACCTCCCGCACCGGCGTCCGGTACCGCTTCCTGGGATACGAGCGCTGATGCCCACCGCGCTGATCACCGGAGCAAGCGCAGGGCTGGGCGCCGAGTTCGCCCGTCAACTGGCTCGGCGGCGGGCCGACCTCATCCTGGTGGCGCGCTCGGTGGGCGCCCTCGAGAAGCTGGCGGCGGAACTGCGGAGCGAGTACGGGGTCGCGGTCGAGATCGTGTCCGCCGATCTGGCGGAAGAGGCAGGAGTCGAGAAGGTCGCGGAAAGGCTGCGCGACACCACGGACCCTGTCGACCTTCTCGTGAACAACGCGGGGTTCGGATTGCCTCTGCAGTTCGCCGACAACGACATCGACGACGAGGTCCGTCACCTACGGCTGCATGTGGAGGCGTCGATGCGCCTCATGCATGCGGCGCTCCAGTCCATGCGCGGTCGCGGCGGGCGCATCATCAACGTCGCCTCGGTCGCGGGATTCATCTCGCGCTCGACCTACTCCGCATGCAAGGCATGGCTCATCGGCTTCAGCCGCTGGGCCAACGCCGAGTACGCGAGGGACGGAGTCTCCGTGACGGCGCTGTGCCCGGGATTCACCCACACGTCGTTCCACGAGCGGATGGGGCTGCCGGTAGGTCAGGAGGGTGTTCCCGCCATCATGTGGCTGAATGCGCGCGACGTCGTCAGGATCGGCCTTCGCGATGCGGCGCTCGGCAAGTCGGTGTCGGTGCCGTCGCTGCGATACAAGGCGATCGTCGCTCTGGCGCGCGTGTTGCCGAGTTCACTCACCTCCGGTGTGGCGCGTCGCGGCCGGGTCTGATCACAGACCTTTCCGGGGTCGATCCGCGAGGTTCAGCGGAACCTTCCGAGCCGGATCCCGGCTTTCGCGATGGCGGCGATCGTCTCGCCGTCCGTGATCGTGTCCTCGGCGATCATCGTAAGGACGTCCTCGAACGGTACCCAGGAGACGGCACGGATGCCTTCTTCCGCCTGCGTCTCGGCAGAGACGCCGCGTGATGCGTCTTCGCCCGTGATCGGATGGAGGTCGCGGGCGAGGAAGACGTGCTCCGGGGCCTCGGCGATGCCGTTCAGAGCCAGCATGCCGCCGAGAGGGGTCCAGTCGGCCGCCTCGTACCCCGTCTCCTCGCGGAGTTCGCGCTGAGCCGCGACGAGTGTGTCCTCCCCGTCGCTGCCACCGGCCGGGATCTCGACGCTCGTGCCGACGGTGTATCTGTCGATCGTGACGAGGCACACGCGCTCGTCCTCGTCCATCGCGACGACGAACACGGCCGGATGCTGCATGGAGACGACACCGTAGATACCCTCGTCGCCTGAGGGCCCCGTGATCCGGTCCTCTCGCACGCGGATCCATGCGTTCTCGTACTTCGTGTCGGTGCTTCGTGTGAGCCAGCCCATCCCACGAGCGTACGGCGGAGCGCCCCCGGTCCGTACGATCGGTGCATGGGTTTGTTCAGGAGAAAGCGCGATCCTCAGGGTGCCGATGAGATGCTTCGGGCGTACAACGCTGCGGAGGCCGCTCGCCTCGCGGACCTCACCGCGGGGATCTCCGCCGATACGGCCGCGCCCATGACTGTCGGCAGTGAGGCCGGAGCCGGAGAGGTCGCCGTCGAGGACGTGTTCAGGATCACCGGCCGCGGTCTCGTGGCCACGGGCAAAGTGAGCCGCGGTGTCGTCCGTGTCGGAGACGCCGTCTCGGTCATCCGTGACGGTGCCGCGCTGTCGACGACCGAGATCACCGGAATCGAGATGTTCCGTAGGCGCGCGAACGAGGCGAGGGCCGGTGACATGGTCGGGGTGCTCCTGGCAGGGAAGAACGACGTCGCCCGCGGGGACGTCATCCGCGTCTTCGCGTCCGCATGACCGGTGGTCGAACCGATACGCTGGGTCTATGACGCACTCGGGCAACCCCTTCGGACAGGTTCTCGTCGCGCTCGTCACTCCGATGACGGCCGACGGCGAAGTCGACTGGCCCGCCGTCGAGAAGCACATCGATGACGTGATCACCGCGGGAGCGGACGGCATCGTCGTGACGGGAACGACCGGCGAGACCTCGACTCTGACGGACCCCGAGAAGCTCAAGCTCGTCGAGGTCGGCAAGTCCGTCTCCGCAGGTCGGGCGAAGATCATCACGGGTGGCGGGTCGAACGAGACCGCGCACGCGATCGAGCTCTACAAGGCCAGCGAGAAGGCAGGCGCCGACGGCATCATGATCGTCACGCCTTACTACAACAAGCCCACGCAGGCGGGCATCCTCACACACTTCCGTCTGGTGGCCGACGCCACCGACCTCCCGGTGATCCTCTACGACATCCCGGGCCGGACCGGTGTGCCGATCAAGTACGAGACGATCCTGCGTCTGGCGAAGCACCCGAACATCCTCGCTGTGAAGGACGCCAAGGGCGACTTCTCCGAGGTGAGTCGGGTGCTGAACCAGACCGACCTCATGTACTTCTCGGGCGACGACGCGAACGTGCTGCCGCACCTCGCGATCGGGGCGACCGGTTTGATCGGCGTGACGGCCAACGTCGCCGCGGCGCCGTACCGCACGATCATCGACGCGGTGAACGCGGGAGACCTCGCCACGGCCACGGCGGAGCACAAGCGGCTCGAGCCGCTCGTCCGCGCCGTGATGACGCATGTGCCTGGGACCGTCGCGGCCAAGTACATCCTGCACGGACTCGGTCGCATCTCGAGTCCGCGCGTCCGACTTCCCCTGGTCGGTCCCGAGGAATGGGAGGCGGCGCTCATCGAGGATGAGCTCGACCTCGTCCAGGACGTCCCCGGTGCCGACTTCTCGAACTTCCGTCCCGACCGCAATGCGGCCGCGGGCGGTGCCCTGCCGAAGGTGCACGGCACGACGCGCTGAGTCGCGTCGCCATGAACGAACGGACGCGCGGAGTGTCCGACTGAGGAGACAGCATGTCCATTCCCCTGGTAGAACCGACCGCTCTCGATGAAGGGACGCTGCGGGTCATCCCGATCGGCGGGCTCGGAGAGATCGGTCGCAACATGACCATGTTCGAGTACGACGGGAAGATCCTGATCGTCGACTGCGGTGTGCTCTTCCCGGAGGAGCACCAGCCGGGAGTCGACCTGATCCTCCCGGACTTCGAGCCCATCCGTGATCGCCTCGACGACATCGTCGGTGTCGTGCTCACGCACGGCCACGAAGATCACATCGGCGCCGTGCCCTACCTCCTGCGCCTGAAGAGCGACATCCCTCTGATCGGCTCCGGGCTCACCCTCGCGCTGGTCGAGGCGAAGCTCAAGGAGCACCGCATCAAGGCCTTCACCCTCACCGTGAAGGAGGGGCAGGAGGAGCGGGTCGGTCCGTTCGACCTGGAGTTCGTCGCGGTCAACCACTCCATCCCCGACGCGCTGGCCGTGGCCATCCGCACCCCCGCCGGCATGGTCCTCGCGACCGGCGACTTCAAGATGGACCAGCTTCCCCTCGACGGCCGGATCACCGACCTGCGCGCGTTCGCCCGCCTCGGGGAAGAGGGCGTGGATCTGTTCCTCGTCGATTCGACCAACGCCGACGTGCCGGGCTTCACCCCGACGGAACGCTCCATCGGCCCCGTGCTCGATCAGGTGATCGCGAAGGCGCCGCGTCGCGTCATCGTCGCCAGCTTCTCCAGCCACGTCCACCGTGTGCAGCAGGTCATCGATGCCGCACACGCCAACGGGCGCCGCGTCGCGTTCCTCGGCCGCAGCATGGTCCGGAACATGACGATCGCCGAGCAGCTCGGCTACCTGAAGGTGCCGGACGGCGTCCTGATCGACTTCAAGAAGGCACGTGATCTGCCCGACGAGCAGATCGTCTACATGTCGACGGGCTCGCAGGGAGAGCCGATGGCCGTGCTCAGCCGGATGGCGAACATGGATCACGCGATCGAGATCAGCGAGGGCGACACCGTCATCCTCGCCTCCAGCCTCATCCCGGGCAACGAGAACGCGGTGTACCGCGTGATCGACGGCTTGACCAAGCTGGGCGCCAACGTCGTGCACAAGGCGAACGCGAAGGTGCACGTCTCCGGGCACGCCGCCGCGGGTGAGCTCATCTACTGCTACAACATCCTGAAGCCGAAGAATGTCCTCCCGGTCCATGGCGAGTACCGCCATCTCATCGCGAACGCCAAGCTGGCGCAGGACACCGGCGTGCCGGAGGACAACACGATCATCGCCTCGAACGGCACCGTGATCGACCTCAAGGGCGGGGTCGCGAAGGTCGCAGGTCAGCTCGATCTCGGGTTCGTGTACGTCGACGGCTCAACCGTCGGCGAGATCACGGACGCCGACCTCAAGGACCGCCGGATCCTCGGCGAGGAGGGCTTCATCTCGGTCATCGTCGTGGTGGACGCCACGACCGGGCGCATCATCTCGGGCCCGGAGATCCATGCGCGCGGCGTCGCCGAGGACGACTCCGTGTTCGACGACGTCACGCCCAAGATCGTCGCCGCGCTCAAGGAGGCGTCCGGCAATGGTGTCCGTGACACCCATGCGCTGTCGCAGGTCGTGCGACGCACGATCGGTCGCTGGGTGAATCAGCGGCTTCGTCGTCGCCCCATGATCGTGCCGCTCGTCATCGAGGCGTGACGCCGGCGCGGTCCTCTCGCACTCACGGGTAGTCGTCATGCCGACGTAACACCGTCGGCCTATGCTCGCGTCATGCACAGGGGCTTCTCGCTTCGCAGGGCGTCGCAGACGGATGCGATGTTCCTCGGCGACATGCTCGTCGAGGCGGCGAACTGGCGAGCCGGGGGAGTGCGGCCACGGCACGAGGTGCTGACCTCGACGGAGCATCGGCGCTACCTCGCGGGGTGGAAACGCATGTCAGACGACGGCCTCGTCGCGCTGGGTGACGATGACGTCGCGGTCGGTGCCGCCTGGTATCGGGTGCTTCCGCAGAACGAGCCGGGATTCGGTTTCATCGGCATCGCGGTCCCCGAGCTGATCATCGGCGTGCACCCGCTCTGGCGCGCTCGGGGTGTTGGTCGGTCCCTGCTGCGCGGCATCGTGCAGCTCGCCGGGTCCCAAGGCCATGCCAGGATCAGCTTGAGCGTGGAGCGGGACAACTTCGCGCGCAATCTGTATCGTGCGGAAGGGTTCGCCGTGGTGGGTCAGGGGTCGACGCGCGACACGATGGCTCGCGGTACGGGGTAGCGTACGCTCTCTGCGATCCGTGGAAAGCCGCGTCATTACGCGGCGATGTCGCCTGTTGGACGTAACGTGAGAGCATGGCCAGGAGTACCACGAAGACAGAGCGCGCGTCGACGAGCGCACCGTCGCGCCCCAAGCGGCAGACGGCTCCCAAGGCCACGCCCGCTCGCAAGGCCCAACCCGCTCCCAAGAAGTACATCGACGAGGCCGACAAGCCTCCCGTCGCCGTCCGTGCCTGGGTCGGGCTGGCGCACGGGGTCGGAGGACTCTTCCGCGCGTTCGGCCCTGAGACCCTCGAGAAGGACGACCGTCGCGACGGCTTCCCGTTCTTCCTCGTGCTCCTCGCCGTGCTCGGTGCGGTCAACGAGTGGTTCTTCATCGGCAACGAGGTCGCAGCGAACATCAGTGCCTACTCGGTGGGTCTCTTCGTCGGACGCGTGGCCTTCATCATGCCCGTGCTGCTCCTCCTGCTCGCCGGATGGCTGTTCCGGCACCCGTCCTCCGTCCACGACAACGGTCGTATCGGCATCGGCTTCGGCATGTTCGTCCTCGCCCTCGCGGGGATCTTCCATGTCGCAGGGCCTCGCCCGCATCCGAACCAGGGGATGCCTGCGCTCAGCGAGTCGGGCGGTCTGCTGGGCTGGCTGGTGGGGCAGCCGCTGACGTACCTCACCGACATCCCGGCGTACATCGTGCTGTCGCTGCTCGTGGCACTCAGCATCCTGATCCTCACCAAGACACCGCCGAATCGCATCGGTTCGCGCCTCGGGGACCTCTACGCCTGGATGTTCGACGCGGAGCGACCGGAGAAGCCGGCGAAGGACGCCGCAGCGATCGACGATGCGGACAAGACCGATGACCCCGACGTACTGCCGTGGTGGCGCCGGAACAAGACCGGCCGCGAAGAGGACCCGGATGAGGGCACACTCGATTCCGACGACATCACCGCGCTCCTGACCACCTCCGATCCCACGCCTGCGTACGACCAGGCAGTGGTCGTCGAGAATCCTTACGACGCGGCCACCGAGGTGCTGTCCGAGGTCAGGTCGGTCGCCGACTCGCTCGCCGAGCAGCAGACCACGGCCCTGCTTGATGACTCCTCCGAGACAGGAGAGGTGCCGGAACTACCCGGTCTCGACGGGTTCGGCACCGATGGTCCGGGCGACCGCGGCCCGCAGGCCCCCGTCACGCCATACATCCTCCCGTCTCCCGGACTCCTGGTCGAAGGCCCGCCGCCCGTCATGCGCTCAGAGGCGACCGACAAGGTGATCGAGCAGATCACCAGCGTGCTGTCGCAGTTCAAGGTCGATGCCAAGGTAACCGGCTTCTCCCGTGGACCGACGGTCACGCAGTACGAGGTCGAGGTGGGCCACGGCGTCAAGGTCGAGAAGATCCTGCAGCTGAGTAACAACTTCGCCTACGCCGTGGCCTCGAACGACGTGCGCATCCTCTCGCCGATCCCGGGCAAGAGCGCGATCGGCATCGAGATCCCGAACGCCGACAAGGAGATGGTGGCTCTCGGCGATGTGCTGCGCTCGCCCGCTGCGCAGAAGAGCACGCACCCGATGACCATCGGCGTTGGCAAAGACGTCGGCGGCAACATCGTCATCGCGAACCTCGCGAAGATGCCGCACCTCCTCGTGGCCGGCTCCACCGGTTCGGGTAAGTCGAGCTTCGTGAACTCCATGATCACGAGTCTGCTGATGCGTGCCCGCCCGTCCGACGTGCGCATGGTGCTGATCGACCCGAAGCGTGTCGAGCTGACCAGCTACGCCGGTGTCCCGCATCTGATCACGCCCATCATCACGAACCCGAAGAAGGCGGCGGAGGCGCTGCAGTGGGTCGTGAAGGAGATGGACATGCGGTACGACGATCTCGCGTCGTTCGGTTTCCGGCACATCGACGACTTCAACCGGGCTGTCCGCGCGGGCGAGGTCGAGCTCCCGGTGGGCAGCGAGCGTGTCCTGAAGCCGTACCCGTACCTTCTGGTGGTCGTCGATGAGCTCGCCGACCTCATGATGGTCGCCCCTCGCGACGTCGAGGACTCGATCGTCCGCATCACGCAGCTCGCACGTGCCTCCGGCATCCATCTCGTGCTAGCGACTCAGCGCCCGAGCGTCGACGTCGTGACGGGCCTGATCAAGGCCAACGTCCCGTCACGACTCGCCTTCGCCGTGACGAGCGTCACGGACAGCCGGGTCATCCTCGACAGCCCCGGTGCCGACAAGCTCATCGGTCAAGGTGACGCCCTGTTCTCGCCGATGGGCTCATCGAAGCCGTTCCGCCTCCAGGGCGCGTGGGTCGATGAGAAGGAGATCGACGCGGTCGTCAAGCACGTCACCCGTCAGGCACGTCCGGACTACCGTCCGGATGTGCAGGAGGCGATGGAGCCGACGAAGAAGAAGGAAGTCGACGAGGACATCGGGGATGACCTGGAGCTGCTGCTCGCAGCCGCCGAGCTCATCGTCTCCTCGCAGTTCGGATCGACGTCGATGCTCCAGCGCAAGCTCCGCGTCGGGTTCGCGAAGGCAGGTCGTCTCATGGATCTGCTCGAGTCGCGCGAGATCGTCGGCCCCTCCGAGGGGTCGAAGGCGCGAGACGTGCTGGCGACCGCCGAGCAGCTCCCGCAGGTGATGGCCAAGTTGCGCGGAGACGACGTTCCGGCACCGACATCGGCATCGGCTGCGCCTGCGGTTCCGCCCGTCCCGCCGCTCCCGCAGACGCATGACCCGATCGCGGCTCAGTACGAGGGTCTTCCCGAGGTGGAAGCTGAGGGCGACGAAGATGCCTGGGGCTTGACGGGACGCGACTGATGGCGATCCCACGGCAGCTCCCCAACGCCATCACGGTCGCGCGCATCCCGCTGGCCGTCGTCTTCTTCGTCCTGCTCCTGCTGGGTGGCACCTATGGGTTCTCGGACCCGGGTCTCCGCTGGGCGGCCGGAGTCATCTTCATCGTCGGGATCTCGACGGACTGGGTCGACGGGTACCTCGCCCGCAAGTACGACATCGTCAGTGATTTCGGCAAGCTCTGGGATCCGATCGCCGACAAGATGCTCACCGGTGCCGGCTTCATCGGGCTCGCGATTCTGGGCGAGGTCAACTGGTGGATCGTCGCGATCATCCTCGTGCGCGAATGGGGCATCACGATCCATCGGCTCATGGTGGCCAGCGAACACGTCGTGGCCGCGGCCTGGATGGGCAAGATCAAGACCGCGTTCCAAGGGGTGGCGCTCGGGTGGGCACTCCTCCCGCTGCACTACGTCATCGGTCTCGACGCCTGGACATTGATCACCTTCATCCTCATGCTCATCGTCCTGGTCCTCACGGTGGCGAGCGGCATCGACTACGTCGTGGCGCAGGTACGCGGGTCGCGCCGGAAGTCATGAGTCAGGCGGCAGCCGAGGTCCTCGCTGCGCTGGGCCGACGAGGATGGAAGCTCGGCGTGGCCGAATCCCTGACCGGGGGCGCCCTGTGCGCCGATCTCGTCGCGGTTCCCGGAGCGTCAGCCGTGCTGCTCGGAGGCGTCGTGGCATATGCCACGCCGGTCAAGTCGTCCGTGCTGGGCGTGGATGAGGGCCTGCTGTCGAGATACGGGCCGGTGCATCCGCAGGTCGCACTGGAGATGGCAGACGGCGTCAGACGCGTCGTCGGCGTCGACGGCGAGGCTGCCGATGTGGGGGTGTCCACGACCGGGATCGCCGGACCGGTGTCTCCGGACGGGCAGCCCGTCGGCACGGTGCACATCGGCGTCGTCACCCCCGCGGCATCGCGGACCAGGGCGTTTCTCTTCGTCGGCGACCGGGAATCGATCCGGGCGCAGACGGTGGACGCGGCACTCCAGGAGATGCTCGCCCTGCTCTCGGAATAGCAGAGCCCTGCGGCTGGTTGTCTCTGATGTGCTCACACGTAAACCACAGAGTGCAGGAGTAGATTCTGTGCACGCCAGGGGTACTAGACTGGCTGTCTCATCGGGGGAGACCTCGAGCGAACACATGGGGAGGAGGTTCCGATGATTCTTGTACGACAGGAAATCGGCGATGTGCTGAGGGACTTCCGCCTGCAGAAGGGGCGTACGCTCCGGCAGGTCGCCAGCAAGGCATCGGTCGCACTCGGCTACCTCAGCGAGGTGGAGCGCGGTCAGAAAGAGGCTTCGAGCGAGATCCTCGCCTCGGTCGCAGACGCTCTCGACGTCCCCATCTCGACGATCATGCGCGAAGTCGGTGACCGCATTTCGGTGCTCGAGGGCATTCAGGTCTTCCCTGACGTCGTTCCCGACGACCTCGTGGCGTCGGTCGAGCCTCAGCTCTCGCTGCACTGACCCCCGAATGGGGTGGTGATGCGTCGTAGCGAGTTCCTTCGCGCCGTCGAGACCGAGTTCGGGCTGAGGGCTTCCTCTCTGGTCAACGACCTCGGCCTGAGTGCCGTAGGTGGGCGTACCGCTCTCGAAGCTCTCGCCGACGGCACGCCGCCGCGAGACATCTGGCTGGCGCTGTGCGCGGAGATGGACGTTCCCGAGGACAGGCGCCACGGAGTCGGACGGCAGGAGCCGCGGCGGCGCTGACCGACGCCGTCCGCCCGCTACGGAACACGACACTCCATTTGCGGCGTGTCGTCGAAGATCCGTTCGAAGCGGGCGTAGTCTTCTGCACAAGTGGTCCAGAGCGTTTGTTCTGCACTGTATGTGAGATCGTCGCACCGATGTCGGTGGTCCCTCCTACGGTGGAAACAAGCCGAAGAGCCATTACGCCTTGTCGGAGAGTTTCTCCCAACCGGAAGAGCCGCGACAGCCTACAGGCGGCATCACGCGCGCAGAAGGAGCACATCATGCCATCACCCGCCGACCGCGAGAAGTCCCTCGAGACCGCCCTCGCTCAGATCGACCGCCAGTTCGGAAAGGGCTCGGTCATGCGGCTGGGCAGCGATGAGCGTGCCCCTGTGGCCGTCATCCCGACCGGCTCCATCGCCCTCGACGTCGCCCTCGGCGTGGGAGGACTGCCGCGTGGCCGAATCGTAGAGATCTACGGACCGGAGTCCTCGGGTAAGACGACTCTCACGCTGCACGCGATCGCCAACGCTCAGCGCGCCGGGGGAATCGCGGCGTTCATCGATGCCGAGCACGCGCTCGACCCCGACTATGCCGCGAAGCTGGGCGTCGACATCGATGCTCTCCTGGTGTCGCAGCCCGACACCGGTGAGCAGGCGCTCGAGATCGCCGACATGCTGGTGCGCTCCGGAGCTATCGACCTCATCGTCATCGACTCCGTCGCGGCGCTCGTGCCTCGTGCCGAGATCGAGGGCGAGATGGGCGACTCGCACGTGGGTCTGCAGGCGCGACTCATGTCGCAGGCCCTTCGTAAGCTCACCGGTGGTCTGAACCAGACCAACACCACCATGATCTTCATCAACCAGCTGCGTGAGAAGATCGGCGTCTTCTTCGGTTCCCCCGAGACCACCGCCGGCGGTAAGGCGCTGAAGTTCTACGCCTCGGTCCGCATGGACATCCGTCGTATCGAGACGCTGAAGGACGGAACCGATGCCGTCGGAAACCGCACCAGGGTCAAGGTCGTGAAGAACAAGATGGCGCCGCCGTTCAAGCAGGCGGAGTTCGACATCCTCTACGGCGTCGGCATCTCCCGCGAAGGCAGCCTGATCGACTTCGGCGTCGAACACGCCATCGTGAAGAAGTCGGGTTCCTGGTACACCTATGACGGTGATCAGCTGGGTCAGGGCAAGGAGAACGCACGCACGTTCCTGCTCAATAACCCCGACATCGCTCTGGCTATCGAGACGCAGATCAAGCAGAAGCTCGGTATCGGCGGGCCGTCCGCTGCCCCGGCCGCTGCCGATGAGCTCGCAGAGCGTCGTCCGGCCTGATGAACGACTCGCGTGGGGGCGATCCAGACCGGATCGCCCCCATCATCCCCCTCTTCGGCGGAACAGCGAAGAAACCAGGAGCGACGCCTTCCACGCCGGTCACGCAGTACGGCGAATCAGCGACACTGCCATCATCGCGAGGCGACGGGGATGCGGTCTGGCGTACGACCTGGGACTCTCCTCCAGGCGACCCTGCTTCCATCGACACAGCCGACGATGCAGCTCACACGGGAACCCCGAGTGAGCGCCATCCGGCGCGCGGGCGCAGGGATCCCTCCGGCGCCAGGAGCTCTCATCCCTCGCGGTCGGCTCCCAGGCTCCGCGCGCTCGACGCGACGGAAGGAGACGGCGCGACTCAGCAAGAGGCGTCACACGATGAGATCCGGGTCGCGGCCGAGGAGTCGCTCCTGCGAAAGCTGCGAGCCCGGTCGTTGTCGATCTCTGAAGCCCGGCAGGTGCTGCGTGGTGCGGGCCTCGATGGCAGTGCGATCAGCGATGTGATCGAGGACTTCTGCCGTCGTGGTTACCTCGATGATGCGGCCCTGGCCGGCGTCCTCGTGAGGTCGGGAGTGGATCGAAAGGGGCAGGGGAGAGTCGCTCTGTCTCGCGCGCTCGCTCAGCGGGGGATTCCGCGTGAGGTCATCGATAGCGCGCTCGAAGAGCTTCCGGACGACGACGACGAACGCGCGCTGGAGTTCGCCCGCACCAAGGCGCGGTCGATGACTCGACTCGACCCCGACGCGGCGCTCCGTCGTCTGGTGGGACAGCTTTCTCGTCGTGGCTACAACGGAGCGGTCGCCATGAAGGCGGCGAAGGTCGCGCTGCGCGAGGCTTCGTTCGGCGGAGCGACCTCAGGGGTGCGGTTCGTCGATTCCGACTGAGCAGTGAGCGCCGCTTCCGCACGGAAACGGCTCGTACAATGGGGTGATCATGACTATCCCGCGCAGCGAACCGACGATCATCGGCGCGTCGTCGGCAGCCGTCGACGTCGACGGCCGACAGCGATCGTATGAAGTACGCACCTTCGGGTGCCAGATGAACGTGCACGACTCGGAGCGCCTCTCGGGCTCGTTGGAGAGCGCAGGTTACGTCAGGGCAGTCGACGGTGCGGAAGCCGATGTGGTGATCATCAACACCTGCGCGGTCCGCGACAACGCCGCAGGCAAGCTCTACGGCACACTCGGCCATCTCGCGTCGGTCAAGCGCCGCAAAGACGGGATGCAGATCGCCGTCGGCGGCTGCCTCGCACAGATGGACAAGCAGGCTGTGCTCGACAAGGCGCCGTGGGTCGATGTCGTCTTCGGCACCCACAACATGGGTTCCCTTCCGGGGCTGCTCGAGCGCGCCCGCCACAACGGGGATGCCGAACTCGAGATCCTCGAGTCGCTCGAAGTGTTCCCCTCAACCTTGCCTACGAAGCGAGACTCGGCGCACAGCGGCTGGGTGTCGATCTCGGTCGGGTGCAACAACACCTGCACGTTCTGCATCGTGCCCAGCCTGCGCGGCAAGGAGAAGGACCGTCGTCCCGGCGACATCCTGAACGAGATCCGGCTTCTGGTCGAAGACGGTGCGATCGAGGTCACGCTTCTCGGGCAGAACGTGAATTCCTACGGCGTCGAATTCGGCGATCGACAGGCGTTCGGCAAGCTCCTGCGCGCGGCCGGTGAGATCGAAGGCCTCGAGCGCGTCCGATTCACCAGCCCGCACCCCGCAGCCTTCACGGATGACGTGATCGATGCCATGGCGGAGACTCCGAACGTCATGCCGCAGCTTCACATGCCGTTGCAGTCGGGGAGCGATCGCATCCTCAAAGCGATGCGACGTTCCTACCGCAGTGAGCGCTTCCTCGGGATCCTCGACCGCGTCCGCGCGCGCATCCCGAACGCCGCCATCACGACCGACATCATCGTCGGGTTCCCGTGGGAGACCGAGGAGGACTTCGAAGACACCATGCGTGTCGTCGAGCAGGCTCGTTTCTCCAGCGCCTTCACCTTCCAGTACTCGATCCGCGAAGGCACGCCTGCGGCGACCATGGAGGACCAGGTTCCGAAGGACATAGTCCAGGCGCGCTACAACCGCCTGATCGCCCTTCAGGAGCGCATCTCGCTGGAAGAGAACCAGAAGCAGGTGGGTCGGCAGATCGAGGTTCTCGTCTCCACGGGTGAGGGCAAGAAGGACACCGAGACCCACCGGCTCACCGGTCGCGCGGAGGACAACAGACTCGTGCACTTCGAGGTGACACCGGGGTCGGACCTTCCTCGTCCAGGAGACGTCGTCACCGTGACGGTGACCCATGGAGCTCCGTTCCACCTGCTCGCAGACGACCCGACGGGAGCGCCTCTCAAGATCCGTCGCACTCGAGGCGGAGACGCCTGGGACCGTTCGCAGTCGGAGTCGTGCGCCGTACCCGCTCCGAGCGGCAGCGGCGAGAAGAAGGCTGTGTCACTCGGGCTTCCGACACTGCGCGTCGGGGTGTGACCGAACCTCGCCTCTGGGCGATCGTCGGGGCGACCGGTACCGGGAAGAGCGACCTCGCGATAGAGCTGGCCGAGGCGCTGCGAGCCCGAGGGAACCCGGCTGAGATCGTGAACGCCGATGCCATGCAGCTCTACCGCGGCATGGACATCGGCACAGCGAAGGTGTCGTCGGCGGAGAGGCGGGGGATCCCGCATCATCTCTTCGACGAGCTCGATGTCGATGAGGACGCGGCTGTCGCGTGGTATCAGCCCCGAGCGCGCGCCGCCGTGGAGGACATCCACCGCCGCGGGGGTGATGCGATCCTCGTCGGTGGCTCGGGCCTGTACGTGTCGAGCGTCGTCTACGACTTCCGTTTCCCGCCGCGGGACACGGCGCTGCGCGAGCGCCTCGAGCAGGAGTTCGAGTTGCTCGGAGCCGCGATCATGATCGAGCGGCTGCGCGGGCTGGATCCCGAAGCGGCCGACCGTGTCGATCCGCGCAACCCCCGCCGCGTCATCCGCGCTCTCGAGGTGCTGGAACAGGGGAGCGCGACCCATGGTGCGGCGCTGCCCGACACGCCAGTGCTGTGGCACCCGCACACAAGACTGATCGGACTCCGCGTCGATCGCCCCGCACTGGTGGAGCGCCTCGACGCCAGGGTCGAGCGCATGTGGGCCGAAGGTCTGCCGGACGAGGTCGCCGGGCTGCGCTCCCGCGGGCTCGAGCGCGGAGGAACAGCGCCGCGCGCCATCGGCTACGCGCAGGCGTTGGACCAGCTCGACGGTCGTCTCACGCAGGACGAGGCCATCGCGCAGACCCAGGCCCTCACGCGGCGATACGCCCGTCGACAGGTGTCGTGGTTCAAGCGGTATCCCGACCTCGAGTGGTGGGACGCCCCCGCGGAGGTTGCTGCGCTCCTCTCGTCCTGATCTGCGCTGTCGGTGGCCTGCGATGTCGGTAGTCCCTGACAGTCTCGATGGATGACGACTCACTTCTACACCGCATCCAGCCTCGACGGATTCATCGCCACCGACGAGCATTCGCTGGACTGGTTGCTCACGCAGGACATCGACCAGGACGGACCGATGGCCTACACGGGGTTCGAGCGGAACATCGGCGCCCTGGCGATGGGGGCCTCGACGTATGAATGGGTGATGCGCCACGAAGAGGGGCGTTGGGGATACTCGCAACCCACGTGGGTGTTCACTCACCGCGAGCTCGATCTGCCCACGGGCGCAGACGTGCGGCTGACCCAGGCCGACGTCCGGACGGTGCATTCTCAGATGGAGGAGGCCGCCGGAGGAAAAGACCTCTGGGTCGTCGGTGGGGGAGACCTGGCAGGCCAGTTCGCCGATGCCGGACTGCTCGACGAGGTCTGGGTGCAGTACGCCCCCGTGACGCTCGGTTCTGGCGCCCCGCTGCTTCCGCGCAGGCTCGACCTCGAACTGCTGGAGGTGGCACGCAATCGCAACTTCCTCTGCGGGCGCTATCGGGTTGCTCGCGACGGGCGTTCGTGACGGGAGCTGCTCTTCACGATCCCTAGACTGGAGCCATGGTCGCATTCACCAAGGGTCACGGCACGGGCAACGATTTCATCATCATCGCCGACCCCGACGCCGAGCTCGACCTCACCGTCGAGCAGGTCGCGGTGCTGTGCAATCGTCATTTCGGCATCGGTGCCGACGGGATTCTCCGTGTCGTGAGGTCCTCGGCCATCCCCGAGGGGGTGGCGACTCTGGAGGAGGAGCCACAGGCGGAGTGGTTCATGGACTACCGCAATGCGGACGGATCGATCGCCGAGATGTGCGGGAACGGTGTCCGCGTGTTCGCCCACTACCTCGTGCGCTCAGGTCTGGCGACGATCGAACCCGGCTCCACACTGCCGATCGGGACGAGGGCGGGCGTGCGCGATGTCACGCGAAGCGCTACCGGATACCAGGTCGATCTCGGGCGCTGGAAGCTCTCCGGCGATGACCCGCTGGTTCGTGTCGATGGCCTGTCCGTGACACGACCGGGACTCGGTATCGACGTCGGCAACCCGCACGTCGTGGTCGCCCTCGCCTCGGAGGCCGAGCTCGCGTCACTCGAGTTGCACAGGGCGCCCGATCTCGAACCTCCGCTCCCCGAGGGCGCGAACATCGAGTTCGTGGTTCCGGGTGAGCCGCTCGTGCGCGATGGAATCGGTCACGTGAGCATGCGGGTGTTCGAGCGTGGTGTGGGGGAGACCCTCAGCTGTGGCACGGGTGTCGCCGCGACGGCACTCGCGGTCAGGCACTGGGCGGGAGCGAACGCTCCGAGCAACTGGCAGGTCGAGGTGCCTGGAGGTACGCTCGGCGTTCGCATGTTCCCCGCAGAAGACGGCGAGCACGTCGCCCTGTCGGGGCCGGCGCAACTCGTCTTCCAGGGCGAGGTCGACCTCGTCTGACGGCTCCGTCCGGCCATCGCGCGGATCGACTCGGCCTCGGTCTGCTCAGCTGAGGAGAATCGGCTCCGTCGGCGGGTTTCCGTGCTTTCGCACCTTGAGGATGCGGTATCCCTTGCCCGTGGCGGTTCGGAACACGCTGTAGCCGGGGTGGAACGTCGATCCGATCCAGCGCTGGAGAGAATCGGCTCCGAGGTTGCGCTGCACGACCAGCCAGGCGTCGCTGCGCTCATCGAGGCGCGGGATCCACCGTTCGAGAAGCCCGTGGAGCTCGTTCTTGCCGACGCGGATCGGCGGATTGGAGCGGATCGTGCGGAATGACACGTGTTCGGGAACATCGTCGGGCAGTGAAGCGTTGACATTGGTGAGCCCAAGAGCTGCCGCGTTGCGACGCACGAGATCGAGGGCACGCTCATTGACGTCGACGGCCCAGACCGTCGCGTGGGGAGCAGCCAGAGCCATCGACAGCGTCACCGGCCCCCAGCCGCTGCCGAGGTCGAGAAGATCGCCGCCCGGCGGAACCGGGGGCATGTTGGCGAGGAGCACTGCAGTGCCGGCGTCGAGACGGTCTGGGCTGAAGACGCCACCGGCGGTGGTGACTTCCAGCTCTCGACCCGCGAGAGTCACACGGATCTTGCGCAGATTCTCGGGGCTTGCCGGGGCCGCAGTGAAGTAGTGATCTGACCCCATACGGTGAGCGTACCGGACACCGCGGGCTAAGGTTAAGGCTCGCAACAAAACCCAGAGACAAGGAACGGATGACGGAGACCACAACCCCCTCCACCGACGATCAGACGGTCGATCGTGTGCTCGCGAACGCGGAGAAGCGCTCGGACGTCCGAGTGTTCGGCGCCGCTCAGGCGCTGCAGGACGAATCGACCGCATCACACGGGAGCGCAGACGGCGCGCAGTGGGATCTGGAGGACCGTCATGCGCTTCGACGCGTCGGAGGTCTGTCGACGGAGCTCGAGGACGTCACCGAGGTCGAGTACCGGCAGCTGCGGCTGGAGAACGTCGTCCTCGTGGGCGTCTACCCCCAGGGAGCCCAGGAAGACGCGGAGAACTCGCTCCGAGAGCTCGCCGCCCTCGCCGAGACGGCCGGCGCCGTGGTGCTCGACGGTGTGCTGCAGCGTCGCCCGCACCCTGATGCCGCAACCTATCTCGGTCGGGGCAAGGCGCAGGAGCTCAAGGACATCGTCGCCGCGGTCGGAGCCGACACGGTCATCGCCGATACCGAACTCGCGCCCAGCCAGCGGCGTGCGCTCGAAGACGTCGTGAAGGTCAAGGTGATCGACCGCACGACGGTGATCCTCGACATCTTCAGTCAGCACGCGAAGAGCCGTGAGGGCAAGGCTCAGGTCGAGCTCGCTCAGCTCGAGTACCTGCTCCCACGCCTGCGTGGGTGGGGCGACTCGATGAGCCGTCAGGCCGGTGGCCAGGTGGGCGCGGGTGGTGCAGGTATGGGCTCGCGCGGTCCTGGTGAGACGAAGATCGAGCTGGATCGTCGACGCATCCGCACCAAGATGGCGCTGCTCAGACGACAGATCCGCGACTTCGGTCCCGCCAGGGATGCCAAGCGCGCCGAGCGCAAGCGCAATACCATTCCGTCCGTCGCCATCGCCGGATACACGAACGCCGGCAAGTCCAGTCTGCTCAACGCCCTCACGAGCGCGGGTGTCCTGGTCGAGAACGCGCTGTTCGCGACGCTGGACGCCACCGTCCGCCGGACGGAGACGGAAGACGGCCGCGTCTACACGCTGACCGATACGGTCGGGTTCGTCCGCAATCTCCCCCATCAGCTCGTCGAAGCGTTCCGCTCGACTCTGGAAGAGGTGGGTGAGGCCGACGTCGTGCTCCACGTGGTCGACGGGTCGCACCCCGATCCTGCGGGGCAGCTGCAGACGGTGCGTGACGTCCTCGGCGACGTGGGCGTCAGAGACCTGCCGGAGATCGTCGTCTTCAACAAGGCCGACCTGATCACGGAGGATGAGCGTCTCGTCCTCCGTGGCCTGCAACCTCACGCTCACTTCGTGTCGTCGAGGTCGGGCGAGGGGATCGCAGCGTTGCGGGCAGCGGTCGAAGCGGCGTTGCCGAAGCCCGCGGTCGAGGTGGAAGCGGTGATTCCGTACGATCGTGGCGACCTCGTCGCATCGATCCACGAGTCGGGCATGCTGCTCTCCGTGGAGCACCGCGAGGACGGCACGGCTGTGCATGCGCGCGTCTCGGAGCGCTTGGCTGCGGAGCTCGCGCCCTTCGTCGCACAGATCTGATCGGTCAGCGGGCGAGGAATCTGGCCTCGACGGTGGCGGAGATCACGATCTCCTCCGGCTCATACTCCATGGCGGGTGCAGAGTCGGCGGCGAATGCCGCGGCTCCTCGGGCCTTGAGCATCGGGGCGCCGGGCGCGGGCTGCCCCCTGGAGATGAGACCGACGTCAGCGATCTCCAGCGGGGTGACCTCATCCAGACCGAGCGCCCCGGCGTAGGCCTCGGCGCGGGTGACAGCCACGCCGACTGCCGATGCGGCGACGTCACGTTCCACCTGCGTGCGCGTCTCCGGGGTCAGGTGCCAGTCCACCCAGCCGATCTCGACGCCGTCCCAGGCTGACACGTCGGAGACCCAGAGGGAGAGCTCCGAGGCCTCGGCGAACGTCGCCGTGAAGTCGATGCTCGCGTAGTACACGGGATCGAGTCTTGTGCCCTCGCTGCTCCAGGGGCGTTCGGCCCGAACGGAGATGCGCTTGCTCGACCAGTCGACCACGGTGCCGGCATCCGATCGATCGCTGATGCTGCGGCGCACCGGGTCTGCGAGCCGTAGTGCGCTCTCGACGACGTCGGTTCGTTCGGAGCCGTCGGTGCGAACGCTCACGTTGACGGTGGCGCGCTCGGGCGCCACTCGCGCCTCGTGCTCGCCGCGGACGGTGACGGTGACTTCGCTGCTCATGGGGCGACTCTACGCCAGCCCTCAGTGCGACAGGGGAATGGTGCAGCGGCGGAGAACGTTGTAGTCTGAGATGCTCGGGCGGTCGCCGCCCGAGATGGTAATTCCACAGTGTGACAGCGGCTCCTTCGAGAGAAGGACCACGGGGCTGATCGGTTTCGACAGCGCCTGTGAATCCACGAGAAGCGGGCCGAGGATGCAGAGTTATCTCGTAAACGCTCTCTGCAAAAAAATAGTTGCCGAAACCAAGCGCAACGACTTCGCCCTCGCTGCATAAGCGAGCCCGATAGTCCGTCAGGCCGTATGTGATTCCGATACGGATCCTGGCGTCATCTAGGAATCTTGCTGCGTGATGGCGTCTGGACGTCACGTGGGACTCTTCCCAGGCTGGGCTCGTCGACTTAGGTGTCTGTGACAAAGGTCGGAGCCGAGCAGAACGTCTTCACAGACTGCGCCCGGAGAAGGCGTGGAGACTCAGCGTTGGACGGGGGTTCGATTCCCCCCAGCTCCACAAGGTCGCTGTCACAGGAATGAGGCCCGCCTCCCCTTGGAAACAAGGGGAGGCGGGCCTCTTCGCGTCTATATTGAGGTCTGTGGACACCACTGCTTCTGCGCGCCCGGCCGGCCTTTCCGAAACCGAGGTCGCGGAGCGGGTGGCTGCGGGCAAGACGAACGCGTTCGTCGCGGACACCAGTCGCAGCGCGTGGAGCATCGTGCGCGCGAACGTCTTCACCCTCTTCAACGGCATCGTGTTCGCCTGCTTCTTCGTGCTGTTCCTGGTCGGAAGGTGGCAGGACGCTCTCTTCGGTCTCGCGGCCTTCGCGAACGCGATCATCGGATGCATCCAGGAGTTCCGCGCGAAGTCGGCTCTGGATCGGCTCGCCCTGATGAACGCTCCGCGCGCACTGGTGCTGCGCGACGGCGACGAGCGGGAGATCGCACCGGGAGAGGTGGTGCTCGACGACGTGCTCGTACTCAGAGCGGGCGAGCAGGTCCCGGCTGACGCGCGGGTCCTCACCTCGCGCGGCCTGCAGATCGACGAGTCGATGCTCACCGGCGAATCGGACCCCGTGGAGAAGCAGCCCGGCGATGATGCGCTGTCCGGCGCCGTGGTCGTCGCCGGGGAGGGGACGGCCATCGCCACGCGGGTGGGCGCTGACTCGTATGCGAATCACTTCGCCGGAGAGGCCAAGAGATTCTCCCTGGTCTCCAGCGAGCTTCGCACGTCGGTCAACCGGGTCTTGAAATGGGTGAGTTGGATCATCGGCCCTGTCGGCCTGCTGGTACTGAACGCCCAGATCCTCGTCCTCGGTGGGTATTCAAGGGTGTTCTCGACCGATGCCTGGGTGCAGGCCGTCGTCAACACGATCGCCTCCCTGACGGCGATGATCCCGCTCGGCCTCGTGCTCATGACGAGCATCGCCTTCGCTGTCGGCGCGTCGAGACTGGCTCGCAGGCAGGTGCTCGTGAACGAGCTGCCGGCGGTGGAGGGTCTCGCGCGCGTCGATGTCGTCTGCCTCGACAAGACGGGCACGCTCACCGTGGGGGAGATCGGCTTCGATGCGGTGCATTCTCTCGACGATGCCGCGACAGAGCTGACCGACGACGCGGCGGCTGCCTTGGCCTGGTATGCGGCCTCTCCCGACGCCAACGCGACAGCGCGGTCGATGCGAGCGGCCTATCCGGTCGCGTCACCGCTCTCGGTCTCGGGATACATCCCGTTCTCGTCCGCGCGGAAGTGGAGCGCCGTGTCGTTCGACGGCGTCTCCGGCACATGGGTGATGGGTGCGCCGGAGATGGTGTTCGGCGACGAGGCCACGTCACCGCGCACGGAGCTCGGGCGCACGGTGACCGGCCTCGCGGAGACAGGGCGGCGCACGCTGGTGCTCGGGCATGCGGACTCTGGGCTCTCGTCGGCCGACATCGACTCCGAGCAGCTCCCCGGCGGACTCCGGCCCGCCATGGTGCTCACCTTCCGGGAACAGGTTCGCCCCGACGCCGCGCAGACCCTCGAGTACTTCGGACGCCAACAGGTCGGCATCCGCATCATCTCGGGCGACAATCCCCGCACCGTCGCCGCCATCGCCCGCGAAGTCGGTCTCGACGTGGCCGACGGGTTCGACGCCAGGGAGCTGCCCGACGACGACGCGGAGCTCGCCGATGTGCTCGACCGGCATACGGTCTTCGGCCGCGTCACACCGGAACAGAAGAAGCGGATGGTCGTCGCGCTGCAGAGCCATGGACACACCGTTGCGATGACCGGCGACGGCGTCAACGACGCTCTCGCGATCAAAGCCGCCGACATCGGAATCGCGATGAACTCGGGGTCAGCTGCCACGAAGGCCGTGGCGAGACTGGTGCTGCTCGACGGGCAGTTCTCGCACCTGCCGGATGTCGTCGCCGAAGGACGTCAGGTCATCGCGAACATCGAGCGCGTGTCGATGCTTTTCCTGAACAAGACCGTCTACGCGACGCTGCTCGCGATCATCTTCGGAGTGTTCGTCCTCGAGTTCCCATTCCTGCCGCGCCAGCTCTCCATCACCGATGGCCTCACGATCGGCATTCCCGCGTTCTTCCTCGCGCTCATGCCGAACGCTGCCCGCTACCAGCCGGGCTTCCTCCGTCGTTCGCTGAGCTTCGCGATACCCTCAGGCGTCGTCGTCGCGCTGGGACTGACCTGGTACACGTTCGTCGCCCGCGGGCTCGGGGCGCACGAGGAGCAGTTGCGCACCGGAGCCACTGTGATCCTGGCCGTCGTCGGCATCTGGGTGCTGGCCGTTCTCTCCCGTCCGCTCAACCGCTTCAAGGTGGCTGTCGTGGGTGCGATGTTCGTCCTGCTCGTCGCGGTCTTCACGATCCCGCTCGCCCGCCAGTTCTTCGTGCTCGTCGATCCCGGCGCGGAGCTCGCGGTCGCGCTCACCGGGATCACGATCGCGATGGTGTTGGCGATCGAGGTGGTCCGGTTGCTGCATCGTCGTCTCGTGCTGTCCCCGGCGTCGAACCCCACCCACGGTGCGGCGACGCATGCACCCACGCCGTCCGATCCCGTTCCTTCCGGCGTCGCGACCGTGATCACGACGGTGGTCGCCGTCCTCGCCTACGGCTCCGGGTTACTGGCGACGGCCCTCGGCATCCTCGTGTTCCTGGGGCGCTACGACCCGGATGCGAGCACCTCCGCCTTCTCGCTCACCGGAGCCGCGATTGCGCTGTTCGGCTTGCTCATCCTGGCCGTCGCCGCCGGCGTCCGCCGAGGAAGCGGACTCTCCCGCCTCATGCTCACGATCTTCCTCGGCCTCGCCGTCGCACTCAGCACCGTGGTGCTCGTGTGGGGAGACCGCTGGGACTGGGGCGCCGCGCTCACTGCAGTGGTCGCTACCGGCATCATCGTGCTCCTGTGGACGCCGCCCGTCTCGCGGACGTTCGGCCGTGTTCTCGAGAGCTCGATGGGGTCGCCGGGTCGCTGAAGCGTCTTCAGCGCGGCCATTCGATGAGGATGAGTCCCTGCCGAGTGTCGGCGAGCCGAACCCAGCCGTCCCCGAACAGGTACGTCATCCCGTAGCCGTCTTCGTCGGTGCCCATCGCGTATTGCGCATCCTCTGTGAAGTAGACGCCGTCAGGGCCGTCTTCTCGCTTCCACCCCTCGGCGAGCAGAGCGGCCTGCGCCGTCGCGGCGTCCGCACCGTCGATCGCGGACCAGCCGTAGAGCTGTCCGTGATCCGAACCGACGGAGTAGTCGGCCCAGAAGCAGAGCAGTCCTTCGGTCAGCTCGACGCCGCCGGCGACGAACTCCTTCGTCTCGGCGGTCCAACCGGCATCAGCGAGCGCGGTGACGGTGCCATCGGAGATCATCGACTCGCACGTGAGTTCTTCCTCGGCGGCAGGCGTTGTCGGCGAGGAGGGCGGGGCTGGGGACTGTGACGGGCGCGTGTCGCCGGCGTCGGGCGTCGAGGAGGGGCCTGGCTCGGGGGCCGCGCACGCGGAGAGCGCTGCGACGAGCAGCAGGACGCCCGCGGCGGCGGACATGATGCGGGGATTCATCGCGAGGCCTCGTCGTTCCGGTCGGGGCTGCAGCAGGCCGATCAGCTCTGCGTCAAGCTCAGGAACTCCTCGTGCAGAGTCCCGTTGGTTGCGAGTGTCGAGCGCGCGCTGATCGTCTCCGCGCCGTCGATCGCCGTCATCCGGCCGCCGGCCTCTCGGACGATGGGGACGGCAGCAGCGATGTCGTACTCTTTGACGCCGAACTCGGCCACCATGTCGATGCGGCCCTCCGCAAGGAGCATGTACGAGTACACGTCACCGTACGCTCTGTCCCTCCAGACCCGTGCGGCGACCGCGAGGAGCGTGTCGAGGCGCCCGGCATCCGACCACTGCGCGATGCTCTGGAAGCTCACGCTCGCGTCGTCGAGGGAGGAGACCGAGGACGCCTGGATCCGGAGCGGTCCGTTCTCGCCGTCCGTCCAGGCGCCACCACCGGTCGACGCCCACCAGCGTCGACCGAGCGCCGGCATGCTGACCACACCGACCTGGGGCACGCCGTCCACCGCGAGGGCGATCATCGTCCCCCACAGCGGGACCCCGCGGAGGAAGTTGGCGGTTCCGTCGATCGGGTCGATGATCCACTGGCGCTGAGTGCTGCCCTGGGCGCCGAACTCCTCGCCGAAGATGCCGTCCTCGGGCCGCTCCTGCTCGAGGATGCTGCGGATCGCGCGCTCCGTGGCGAGGTCGGCATCCGTCACATGCGAGTTGTCGGCCTTGGTCGAGATCTCGAGATCCGATGCGTCGAAACGCGGGAGGGACTGGGCGTCCGCGGCGTCAGCCAGGCGGAGCGCGAGTTCGAGGTCGTGACGCAGGGCATCGGCGTGGGGAGAGGTGTTCACGGTCTAAGAATAGTCGTCGACTCCGCGGCGCCCGAGGGCCGAAAGACCATGTCTGCGGTCTCTCATCGTCGCGGCGCGCCCGGGTGCCGACGCCGATTTCACATGGACCCGGTCGGCTGGTAATGTAATTCCTCGGTCGGGGTTATCCCGGGCCACGCACCTCTAGCTCAATCGGCAGAGCAACTGACTCTTAATCAGTGGGTTCTGGGTTCAAGTCCCAGGGGGTGCACGGAACAGCCTCAGTAGATCTCGCCATCTACCGAGGCTTTTCTGCTTCCTGAGCACCTTCCCACGCCTCGTCGAGCACGACTCCGATCGCCTCCTGCTCAGAAGAGTTCGAGAATCGCGTAATAGATCGCGCACCCCGTCGTCTCTCATATGGGGACACATGCCTTGCGCCTCCGTACTGCCGTTCCACAGCGTCAGCACCGAGCCGCGGGCTTCATCAAGAACTGGGGAAGATCTTGTACGAAAGAAATGGCGGCGCCGTCGTGCGCCGAAAGACAACCGCGATGATCGCTGCGGCCGCCGCGGCGCTCACCGCCGTGATCACTCTCGCCGGCGCCGGGAGCGCTTCGGCAGCGGAGTACGACTATCCCGCGGCCATCGATCCTGCGTCGATCACCGTGACGACCGTCAACGGCGGTGGAGGCGTCTCGCAGTGGGATCAGGTGCGTGTCGATGCCGACTGGGCGGTGCCGGACGGAGCGACAGGAGGCCAGACGTTCGGGTTCACACTCCCGAAGGAGTTCGCCCGCGCGGGCACCTCCTTCTCCGTGCCATCGGCTGAGGACCCGAGCGTGGCGATCGCCCAGTGCACGGTGAGCACGGATGCGGCTCCCGTCGTGACGTGCACCCTCACCGACTACGTGAACGGCCGAACCGGCGTCACGGGTTCGCTGTGGTTCGTCGCCTCTGCGGATGAGCAGACGACGCAGTCGACCGTCGAGTTCACCGTCGACGGCACGATCACACCGGTCGAGCTCCCCGGCGGGGGGATCGGACCCTCCGCACCGCTGCCCACCGAACCGCAGAAGTGGTCCTGGCAGACGGACGACGGCAGGATCGCGTGGGAACTGGCCCTCCCGGGAGCGAGCTTCGCCGGAGCGGAGTCGATCGTGATCGATGACACCCTCGTCGGCGCCGGTGACGGGCTCGCCGAGCACCACAACGAGGACGGCCAGCTCGCTGTGCGCAGCGCCACCATGCAGGATCAGGACTCGCAGACGATCACGGACTGGACGGGGTCGTGGAACGCTGAGGGCACGGCATTCCACCTCGAGATCCCCGGTCCGATCGACCCGACCCGGATCTACTTCGTCAAGTACTTCACCGTGCCGAGCACCCATGTGGACGGGGCGACCTTCGCCAACACCGCCGACGTGAACGGGATCAAGCTCGAGGACAAGGAAGTGTGGAACGTCACGGGCGGGGGAACCGGCGACGGCGACGCCACCGGGGCATTCACCGTGACCAAGGCGATGTCCGGATCCGGCGCGCCGACTGTGCCCGCCGACTCCGTGTACACGGTGCGGTACAGCTACGGCGATCCGGTCGTCGAGCGGACGGTCGCCATCACCGCCGGCGCCACCTCGCCGCTGATCACGCTGCCCGCCGGCACCGTGGTCACCCTCGTCGAGCTCACCCCGCCCGCGATCGAAGGCATCGACTGGGGAACACCCGCGTTCTCGGGCACAGGTGTGCAGGTGCGTCCCGACGGTGGGGCGCAGATCACGGTCGGCGCCGGTGCGACTCTCTCGGTGACCCTCACCAACTCCGCGACCGCGACGCCGCCGGTCATTCCGCCGACGACACCGCCGACGACACCGCCGACGACACCGCCGCCCGTGGTCTCTCCGCCGAAGGAGCTGCCCCTCACGGGCGGATCGTCGCTGGCGACCACGGGCGCCGATGCCCCCGGTGGGCTGCTGTGGGCCGGAGGATCGGCGCTCCTGCTCGGAATCGCCCTCACCCTGCTCGGAGCCGTTCGTGCTCGGAAGCGGGCAGCACACAGCTGATCGTCGAGAGAGCCGGGTCGTGGAGCATGCGCTTCGCGACCCGGCTCTCAGGGTGAATCGCAGCGTGCCCGGATGCGGGCCCGGCCCCTGCGTGAGGTGAGGGGGCGGAACTCACGCGACGGAGATCACGCGATAGAGATCATGCGACGGAGATCACTGTTCCCCGGGTCAGGGCGGTGAGCTGGTCGAAGGTCAAGGGCATGACCGTGTGGGGATGGCCTGCCGCCGCCCACAGCTCGTCGTGGGCCCGCAACGCCTCATCGATATAGGTGCGAAGCGGTGTCGGGTGACCGATGGGTGCGACGCCGCCGATGACCTGGCCGGTCGCCGAGCGGACCAGGGCGGGCGGAGCCATCGTCACCTCCTCCGCGTCGATGCTCGCCTTCAGCGCGTCGAGGTCCACCCGGTGCCCGCCGCTGGTCATGACCAGCACCGGCACATCGTCCGCGACGAAGACCAGGCTGTTGGCGATCGCCGCGATCTCACAGCCGATCGCGGCGGCTGCTTCGGCTGCGGTTCGTGCAGACTCGGGGAGCACCCGGATCCGGACATCGACGCCTGCCTCCAGGAGCTGCCGGTGCACCTGCCTGCTGCGTTCGGGGAGTGCGGGGGTCTCGGTCATCGATCCACGATATCCAACGCTCGTGCCCTGGCGTCGGAGCGGTCTTCGGTGACCACTCCGACGCCAGGAGTCCGGATCAGCCGGCGTCTCCCACCAGGATGGCCGCCGCATCCTCCGTCACCGTGTCGTCGGGCTCGTCGTCGATGTGGGCGAGTACCCGCCGACCCAGGAAGACGGTGAGCGCGGCCAGCAGGACGGAGGCCGCGGCGAACAGATAGGGAACCGTTGCGTTGAACGCGTGCCACAGGAGGGCGGCGATCGGGGGAGCCATGGCGCCTCCGAGGAACCGGACGGCGGAGTACGCCGACGAAGCGACGGAGCGCGGCAGATCGGTAGCCTCCATCACCGCTTCGGTGAGCACGGTGTTCATCACGCCGAGCAGAAGCCCGCCCACCACGATGCAGGCGACCAGCGCCGCGGCATTCTCCACCACGAGCCCGGCAGCGATCAGATCGACCGCCAACAGGGGGAGGACGACCAGGATGATGCGCGTCCTGGGCATGCGGCGCATGAGGAGAGGTGCGACCCAGACGCTGGTGACCGCGAGTGCGACTCCCCAGCCGAAGAAGGTGAAGCCGATGCCCATCGCGCCGAAGCCCAGCGGGAACGGGGAGAAGGCCAGGAGGACGAAGAAGCCGATGTTGTAGAACAGGGCCGTGACCGCGAGCACCGCGAGTGCCGGGCGGCGCAAGGCGCTGAACGGTGCGGAGAATTTGACGGGCTGGCGCTTCTCGCCCGGGCCGCGCAGCAGGACCAGCACGGCGACGAAGGCGATCGCCATCAGCGCGACCACTCCGAAGAACGGTCCACGCCAGCTCTGCTCGCCGAGGAGGCCACCGAGGAGCGGACCGACGGCGATGCCCAGGCCGAGGGCGGCCTCATAGAGGACGATGGCCGCGCTGCTGCCGCCTGACGCGGCACCGACGATCGTGGCGAGGGCCGTCGAGATGAAGAGCGCGTTACCCAGGCCCCACCCAGCACGGAAGCCGATGACGGCGTCGACGCTGCCGCTCAGTGCGCAGAGCAGTGCGAACACCACGATCAGCGCGAGTCCGATGAGCAGCGTCGCCTTGGCCCCGATGCGGCTGGAGATCCAGCTGGTCACGAGCATCGCGAGACCGGTCACGAGGAGATAGCTGGTGAAGAGCAGCTCGGTCTCGACGGGAGAGGCCTGCAGCGATTCGGCGATCGCGGGCAGGATCGGGTCGACGAGTCCGATGCCCATGAAGGCGACGACGCACGCGAATGCGACGGCCCAGACCTGGGCCGGTTGTTTCCACACCGAGGGGGTGGCGGCGGTGTTCACCGAGGTTCTCCTGTTCGATCAGTGGCGGTATGCGCGGCGAGGATCTCCGCCGCACGTGTGAGGGCGGCCCACTCCTCGTCGTCCAGAGCGGCGAAGCGTGGAGCGAGAGTGTCGCGGAACTCGGCTCGCCAGGCGGCAAGCGCCGAGGTCCCCTGCGCGGTGATGTCGACGACGGTCGCGCGGGAATCGTCCGGGTCGGGGGAGCGGAGGATGAGTCCTTCTCGCTCCAGGCCGCCGAGGAGACGCGTCATTCCGGGTTGGGTCGTCCGTGCGGCGGCAGCCAGTTCGCCGACGCGCCGGGAGCCTGCCTGCTCGAGCAGGCTCAGCACACGCCACTGCGCCGCTGGCGCGTCGTTTCCGGCGTCCTGCGCGGCGATACGGCCGAGCGCGTACGCCGAGAGCACCAGGGAGGGGATGACGTCCGTGCGATTAATACCAGCAAGTATATACCCACTGGTATGAATAACGGTCAGCGTCGGGCGGTGGCGATGCGCGCGGAGAGTTGATGTGCGTGTGCCAGGAGGGTGCGGCCGAGCTCGGCCATCCGGTCAGGGCCGAAGCGGAACTCCACACCGGTGAGGCTCAATGCCCATTCGGGGCGCCCCGAGCGATCGAACACGGCGGCGCCGAGTCCCCAGCTGCCTTCGACGATCAATCCGGGGTTCACCGCGTATCCCCGTTCCTTGGTCTCCGCGAGGCGCGCGCGAAGGGGGCGCATGCCGTGGGCACGTCCCCACGCGCTCTCGAGGTCCGGGTGACGCTCGAGGTAGCCATCCACATCGTGGTCCGGAAGGAAGGCGAGAATGGCGAGGCCCGCGCTCGCGACGCCCAAAGGGAAGCGGACGCCCTCGCTCAGCACGAAGGAACGGATGGGGAACGAGCCTTCCTCGCGGAGGAGGCAGACCGTCTCGTCCGCTCGACGTACGGAGAGGAACGCGCTCTCCTCGGTCTTGACGGCGAGTGAGCGGACCACGTCGCGGGCGAGAGCAGTCACGTCGTACCGAGCGGCCGCGACGGATCCCATCAGGAAGAGCTCAGGACCGGGCATCCACCGGGTGCTCTCGCCATCACGGTCGACCAGGCCCTCGGCGCGGAGAGCACTCAGCAGGCGGTGCGCTGTGGAGCGCGAGAGGTCTGCGCCGCGCGCCAGCTCCTGCAGCGAGGCGCCCTCGGCGCCGGCGGCCGTCACCAGACGCAGCAGGCGGGCGGCTCTGGCGATGGCCTGAGCGCCGGGCACGGCTGCAAGAGGTTCCATGATGTGGACGCTACCTCTAGGTTCTGCCACATCACAAGATCCTGCTTCTCCGGGCGGGTGCTCTGGACGGATGCTGGGGAGAGCACGGGATCGAAGGAGCCGACGTGATCGACAAGCACTGGGAGTCTGCCGAGGCAGCTGTCGCCGACATCAGGGATGGGGCGTCGCTGGCGGTCGGCGGCTTCGGTCTCTCCGGTAACCCGATCGCACTCATCGAGGCGCTCCTCGCACAGGGCACCACGGGCCTGAGCGTCGTGAGCAACAACTGCGGGGTCGACGACTGGGGTCTGGGTGTGCTGTTGGGCGCGCGGCGGATCCGCAAGATGACCTCGTCTTATGTGGGCGAGAACAAGGAGTTCGAGCGTCAGTTCTTGAGCGGGGAACTGGAGCTCGAACTCACACCGCAGGGAACCCTCGCCGAGAAGCTCCGCGCAGGCGGGTCGGGGATCGCCGCCTTCTACACCCAGACCGGGGTCGGCACACAGGTGGCAGAGGGGGGACTGCCGCGCAGATACAACCCCGACGGCACGATCGCCGTCGCCTCGGCCCCCAAAGACGTGCGCACCTTCGAGGTCGACGGGGCCCCGCGTGAGTTCGTCCTCGAGGAGGCGATCACCACCGACTTCGCGCTCGTGCACGCCGCCCGCGGCGACCGACACGGCAACCTCGTGTTCAACAAGGCTGCGCGCAACTTCAACCCGCTCGCAGCCATGGCGGGACGGGTCTGCATCGCTCAGGTCGAACAGCTGGTGGAACCGGGGGAGCTCGACCCCGATGGCATCCACCTTCCCGGCGTCTTCGTGCACCGCGTCGTCGAGGTCGGCACCGACATCCCCAAGCGCATCGAACGGCGCACCGTCGCCGTGGAAGGAGCCTGACATGGCACTGACCCGCGAGCAGATGGCCGCCCGCGCTGCGGCCGAGCTGCAGGACGGCGCCTACGTGAACCTCGGCATCGGTCTCCCCACTCTGGTGCCCAATCACGTGCCGCCCGGTGTCACCGTGGTCCTGCAGTCGGAGAACGGCATCCTCGGCGTCGGCCCCTATCCGCGGGAGGACGCGGTCGATCCCGACCTGATCAATGCGGGAAAGGAGACGGTGACCGCTCTCCCCGGGGCGGCTTTCTTCGACTCGGCGACCAGTTTCGGCATGATCCGAGGCGGCAAGATCGATGCCGCGATCCTCGGGGCGATGCAGGTCTCGTCAGCGGGAGACCTCGCGAACTGGATGATCCCTGGCAAGATGGTCAAGGGCCCTGGCGGTGCCATGGATCTGGTCCACGGCGCCGGCCGGGTCATCGTGCTCATGGAGCATGTCGCGAAAGACGGCTCCGCGAAGATCGTCGAGGAGTGCTCCCTGCCGTTGACGGGTCGAGGCGTCGTCGACCGGATCATCACCGACCTCGCCGTGATCGACGTGACATCGGAGGGACTCGTGCTCGTCGAGACCGCGCCGGACGTCACGGTCGATGACGTCGTCGCCGCGACGGAGCCACCCCTCATCGTCTCCCGCGCACTGCACAACGGAAGGACCACGCACCATGACTGAGAACGACGTCGTCATCGTCGCCGCTGCTCGCACCCCACAGGGACGTCTCAAGGGGCAGCTCTCCGCGTTCACAGCGCCTCAGCTCGGATCACTGGCGATCCGCGGCGCGCTCGAACAGGCCACGATCGATCCCGACGATGTCGATGCCGTCGTCGTCGGTCAGGTGCTCGCGGCCGGGTCGGGACAGAACGCGGCGCGGCAGGCGGCGATCGGCGCGGGCATCGGATGGGACGTGCCGGCGCACTCGGTGAACAAGGTCTGTCTGTCGGGGCTGACGGCGATCATCGACGCCGCACGCATGATCCGCACGGGTGATGCCGAAGTGGTCGTCGCCGCGGGCATGGAATCCATGACGCGCGCCCCGCACCTGCTGATGGGTTCCCGCGACGGCTGGACATACGGAAGCGTCGAGGTGCTCGACCACATGGCATACGACGGGCTCACCGACGCGTACGACCAGGAGAGCATGGGAGCATCGACGGAACGGCACAACGCGCGTTTCGGACTCACCAGGGCGGCGCAGGACCAGGTCGCGGCTCTCTCCCACCAGCGCGCGACGGCAGCGCAGGAGTCGGGAGTGTTCGACGCGGAGATCGTCGCCGTGGACGTTCCTCAACGACGGGGTGAGCCCGTGCGCGTGACGAAGGACGAGGGCGTACGACCCGACACGACCGTGCAGACGCTTTCGGGACTCAGAGCGGCGTTCGCGGAAGGCGGCTCGATCACCGCCGGTAACTCATCGCCGATCTCCGACGGTGCCTCCGCGGTCGTGCTGACGACCCGCGGCGTCGCGACGGTGAAGGGCTGGCCCGTGCTGGCGACCGTCGGTGCGAGCGGGCAGACGGCAGGACCGGACAACTCGCTGCAGGCGCAACCGGCGCGGGCGATCGAGCGTGCGTGCGCCAAACAGGGCATCTCGCCGTCCGATCTCGATCTGGTCGAGATCAACGAGGCCTTCGGCGCCGTCGTCGCACGTTCTCAGGACGAGCTGGGCATCGACGAGAGCATCGTGAACATCCATGGTGGCGGCATCGCGATCGGTCACCCCATCGGAGCCTCAGGCAACAGGCTCGTCGTGCACCTCGCGCACGAGCTGGCACGTCGGGGCGCGGGGACCGCGGCGGTCGGACTGTGCGGCGGCGGCGGTCAGGGAGAGGCGCTCATCCTCACCCGATGACGACGGTCCCGGCCAGCGGCCGATCAGGGACGTGAGTCTTTAGCGTGGTCCTGCGTGTCGGCGAGGGCCTTCTGCGAGCGGAACTGCAGTCGCTGGGCCTTCTTCGCCTTCTTGACCGACTGCGGGGAGTCGGCGTCCACCAGCACACCGCGACGTTCGCGGTTCATGTCGATCACGGCGCCGACGGCGAGGGCCATCGTGATGCCCCAGCTCACCCAGGACAGCACGGCACGCCAGGTGACGGGCTGCTCGCGGGTGCCGCGCAGCAGGGAGACTCCGGCGGAGATCGCAGCGACAAGTCCGGTGCTGAAGAGGTAGCGCATTCCCCCACGCTACCTTCCCGCACCCTTGGTCGCATGGAGCCTTGACAAGCCCCCGGTGGATCCGGCAGGGAACGAGCTGACGGACGGCACTCGGGCGCACCCGCTATCATGGCCTGGTCGCGGCTCGCCCGCGGCCGCACAACCGTGTATCTACCGGCCGTCGGCATTCCGGCGGACAGCGGCGGCACCCGACATCGCGTCTTCGACGCGCGAGAGCCATGACACGCGCAACAGCATCGCAGCAAATCGCCGAGCCGACCCTTCTCCGTCTCGCCGGCCTTCCCTACTTCCTCATCGCCTTCATCGCCCGGCTGCCGTTCGCGATGATGGTCGTCGGCGTGCTGACGGTCGTCGTCTCCGCGCGGGGCTCCCTCTCGCTCGGAGGTCTCACCTCTGCGGCCGTGGGTCTCGGCACCGCATGCTTCGGGCCTCTGCTCGGGGCAGCAGCCGATCGCTTCGGGCAGCGGGTCGTGCTGATGGTGCTCGCTGTCGCGAACGCGGCCATGCTTCTGCTGTTCACCGTGGTCGTCTACGGAACGGCGCCGGACGGATTCGTGCTGCTCGCCGCCGTCGGCATCGGGGCGAGCGCCCCGCAGGTCGCTCCGCTCTCACGGTCGCGGCTCGTCACGATCATCAGCGAACGAATGGCGGAGTCCCGCCGTGCGAAGACGGTGTCGGGCACGATGGCCTACGAGTCGGCGGCGGACGAGACGGTGTTCGTGTTCGGGCCGTTCCTGGTCGGGATCCTGGCGTCGGCGATCGCGCCGTGGGCTCCGCTGGTCGGTGCGGCCGTCCTCACCGTGGTCTTCGTGGGTGCCTTCGCGCTGCATCCCAGCGGTCGACACGTCTCGCAGGATCGCGACGCCGACGGGAAGGCGCCTTCGGCCGTCTCCGAGCTGTTCCGGCCCCAGCTGCTGATCGTGGTGGTCGGCATCCTCGGCGTCGGCATCTTCTTCGGCGCGATGCTCACCTCGCTGACGTCGTTCATGGCCGACCGCGGGGCGCCGGAGCAGGCCGGCCTCCTCTACGGTGTCATGGGCGTGGGGTCCGCCATCCTCGCACTCGGTGTCGCATGGCTTCCCCCGCGATTCTCGATGCGCGCGCGGTGGCTCGTGTTCTCCGGGATCCTGCTGGCGGGCACGCTGCTGCTCGGATTCGTCGACACCCCCGGCACCATGATGCTGGCGCTCGCGATCATGGGCATCGGCATCGGTCCCACTCTCGTCACGCAGTACAGTTTCGGTGCGGCCCGCAGTCCCCGGGGACGCTCCGCCACCGTCATGACGATGCTCGGCTCCGGCGTCGTCGTCGGGCAGTCCATCGGAGCCGCCTTCGCGGGTGAGATCGCCGAGAACGTCGGCACGCCCGCTGCGCTGTTGCTGCCGATGATCGCGGCACTGATCGCCTTCATCGCGGGTGTGGCGAACTGGTTCCTCAGCGGTAGAGGGGACGCGAGGCCCGCGTCAACCCCTGACGCGCGATCCGCGGAGATCGACGTTCCTCGATAGCCTGGGGGAAACCCCGGGAGGAGCCCTCGTGGCCGCAGCAGATTTCGTCGTCGTCGCCAACCGCCTGCCCGTCGATCGGGTGGTGGGTCCCGGAGGTGAGGAGACCTGGCGCACGTCTCCCGGTGGTCTCGTCGCCGCGCTCGAGCCGATGATGCGCAGTGTGCACGGGGCCTGGGTGGGCTGGCCCGGCCAGGCCGACGTCGAGCTGGAGCCGTTCGCGGCCGACGGCATCGACCTGATACCGGTGACGCTCAGCGCTCAGGAGGTCGCCGAGTACTACGAAGGCTTCGCGAACGACACCATCTGGCCGCTCTATCACGATGTGATCGCGCCGCCGCAGTACCACCGGGAATGGTGGGAGGCATACGTGACGGTGAACCGCCGCTTCGCCGAGGCTGCTGCCGCCGCGGTCGCGAAGGACGGCACCGTGTGGGTGCACGACTACCAGCTCCAGCTCGTGCCGCAGATGGTGCGGGAACTGCGGCCCGACGTCACCATCGGCTACTTCCACCACATCCCGTTCCCCGCTCACGGTCTGTACGCGCAGCTGCCCTGGCGCGACCAGGTGCTGCGCGGACTCCTCGGCGCCGACGTCATCGGCTTCCAGCGCGCGCAGGACGCCACCTACTTCCTGACCGCCGTACGCCGCCGCTTGCGCTACGAGGTCAAGGGCTCGCACGTCGCGGTGCCGGAGGGCGAGCAGACCAGGACGGCGGTGGCGAGAGCCTTCCCGATCTCCATCGACACCGAGCCCTACCTCGAGCTCGCGGCCAGGGAGGACATCCAGGCCAGAGCCGCCGAGATCAGAGCCAGCCTCGGCAACCCCAAGCGCATCCTGCTCGGCGTCGACAGACTCGACTACACGAAGGGCATCCGGCACCGCATCAAGGCCTATGGCGAACTGCTCGAGGACGGGCGACTGAACGTCGAGGACGTGACACTGGTGCAGGTCGCGAGTCCCAGCCGCGAGCGGGTCGATGCCTACGTGCACCTGCGGGACGAGATCGAGCTCGCCGTGAGCCGCATCAACGGCGACAACGACACCATGGGGCACTCCGCCATCCGGTACCTGCACCAGGGGTATCCGCGCGAGGAGATGGTCGCGCTCTACCTGGCGGCGGATGTCATGCTCGTGACCGCGCTCCGCGACGGTATGAACCTCGTGGCCAAGGAGTACGTCGCCACCAGGGCCGACAATCGCGGCGTGCTCGTGCTGAGCGAGTTCACGGGAGCGGCGGACGAGCTGCGCCAGGCCGTGCGCGTCAACCCGCACGACATCGAAGGTCTCAAGGACGCGATCATGACCGCCGTGGACATGCCGGCGGGCGAGCAGTCGCGTCGCATGCGCTCGCTCCGGCGCCGGGTGCTCGACAACGACGTGACCGCGTGGTCGTCGTCGTTCCTCGCCGCGTTGGCGGAGGTGCGCGGTCGCTGAGCCCGCGCACGGCCCGCGATACTGGGAGAGCCCCCTTCGATTGGAGAATCCGTGACGCGCCCTTGGACCCCTGGAACAGCCGATGACGACCTGAGCGCTCTGGCCGGCACTGCACGGCTTGTGGTCGCGCTCGACTTCGACGGCACGGCATCGCCGCTGGTCCCGGATCCGATGGCCGCCAGAGCCCTTCCCGAAGTCGCCGTCCAGGTCGACCGCCTCGCCGCTCTTCCGGACACTGTCGTCGCCTACGTCTCCGGACGCAGCATGCATGACCTCCGTGTCATCACGGAGCACACCGACGACTCCGCGATCGCCTTGGCCGGATCGCACGGCGCCCAGTACTGGTTCCCGGGGGAGGGCGACGCTGATGCTCCCGGCGAGCCGACGGACGATGGTGCTCGTGAGGAGCTGTGGGCGGCGGCGAAGCCGATCATCGACCGATATGAAGGCGCCGAGTTCGAGCCCAAGACCTTCGGCATGGGCGTGCACACCCGTCGTGCCGACCGCGAGACCGAGGAGCGCGTCTTCGCCGAGATCGATGCCCTCGTCGCGGAGCGGTTCCCGCACTGGAGACGGCGTTCGGGCCACAGGGTGCTCGAGTTCTCGTCGCGAACGGAGGGCAAGGACGCGGCGATGGCCGCTCTCCGCGAGAGGTTCGACGCCACCGGGATCCTCTTCGCCGGCGACGATGTGACGGACGAGGATGCGATGCGTGTGCTGCAGCCCGGCGACCTCGGCGTCCGGGTCGGGCCGGGGGAGAGCGCCGCGACCCTTCGTGTGGACTCTCCACAACAGATCGCCGAGCTTCTGGAGGCGTTGGCGGACGAACGTGCCTCTCGGCGGCAATAGACTTCCGTCATGTCCTCGCATGATCCCTCCAGCAGCGCGCCCATCGACATCAAGCCCCGCAGCCGCGTCGTCACCGACGGCATCGAGGCCACGACCTCCCGCGGTATGCTCCGTGCCGTCGGCATGGGCGACGCCGACTGGGACAAGCCGCAGATCGGCATCGCGTCCAGCTGGAACGAGATCACTCCCTGCAACCTGAGCCTCGACCGTCTTGCTCAGGGGGCGAAGGAGGGCGTGCACTCCGGCGGCGGGTACCCGCTGCAGTTCGGAACCATCTCCGTCTCGGACGGCATCTCGATGGGCCACGAGGGGATGCACTTCTCACTCGTCTCCCGCGAGGTCATCGCCGACTCGGTCGAGACCGTGATGATGGCCGAGCGCCTGGACGGCTCCGTCCTGCTCGCCGGCTGCGACAAGTCGATCCCCGGCATGCTCATGGCCAGCGCCCGCCTCGACCTGTCGAGTGTCTTCCTCTACGCCGGGTCGATCGCGCCGGGCTGGGTCAAGCTCTCCGACGGCACCGAGAAGGACGTCACGATCATCGACTCGTTCGAGGCGGTCGGCGCCTGCCGTGCCGGCCTGATGAGCGAGGAAGACCTCAAGCGCATCGAGTGCGCCATCGCTCCCGGTGAGGGGGCATGCGGCGGCATGTACACCGCCAACACCATGGCCTCCGTCGCCGAGGCACTCGGGCTCAGCCTGCCGGGCTCCGCCGCGCCGCCCGCTGCCGACCGCCGTCGCGACTACTTCGCGCATCGGTCGGGCGAGGCCGTCGTCAACCTGCTCCGTCAGGGCATCACGACGCGCGACATCCTCACCAAGGAGGCGTTCGAGAACGCGATCGCCCTCGCGATGGCCCTCGGCGGCTCGACCAACGTCGTCCTCCACCTCCTCGCCATCGCGCGAGAGGCCGAGGTCGAGCTGAGTCTTCACGACTTCAACCGCATCGGCGACAAGGTCCCGCACGTGGCCGACATGAAGCCGTTCGGCAAGTACGTCATGAACGACGTGGACCGCCACGGCGGCATCCCCGTGATCATGAAGGCCATGCTCGACGAGGGCCTCCTGCACGGCGACGCGCTCACGGTCACCGGCAAGACGCTCGCCGAGAACCTCGCGGACCTCGACCCGCAGCCGATCGACGGCGAGGTCATCCACACGTTCGACAACCCGATCCACGCCACGGGCGGGCTCACGATCCTGCACGGCTCGCTCGCCCCGGAGGGTGCCGTCGTCAAGACGGCGGGTTTCGACGCGGCGGTGTTCGAGGGACCGGCCCGCGTGTTCGAGCGCGAGCGCGCGGCCATGGATGCCGTGGCCGAGGGCGAGATCGAACCCGGCACGGTGATCGTGATCCGCTACGAGGGACCCAAGGGTGGACCGGGCATGCGGGAGATGCTCGCGATCACCGCGGCCATCAAGGGCGCTGGACTCGGAAAAGATGTACTACTCTTGACGGACGGACGATTCTCAGGCGGCACAACCGGCCTGTGCATCGGCCACATAGCACCCGAAGCGGTGGACGCAGGTCCTATCGCCTTCGTGCGCGATGGTGATCTGATACGGGTCGATATCGCAGCTCGCTCTCTCGATCTACTCGTCGACGAGGCAGAGCTCGCCTCCCGCCGCTCTGGCTGGGAGCCGCTTCCCCCGCGCTACACCCGAGGCGTTCTTGCCAAGTACTCGCGCCTCGTGCGGTCCGCCGCCGAGGGAGCGACCACCGGCTGATCCATCGACAGGCTCAGGAACCCAGCCGATCGGACATCCGGCGTCCTCCACAGATCATCAGAAGGAAAGTCATGACTGCTGATTCCGCCCCGGCCGTGCCGAGGCCGCCCGCCCGTCAACCTGCCGCACCGGAGATCACGGGCGCTGAGGCCGTGGTCCGCTCGCTCGAGCTGCTCGGTGTCACCGACGTGTTCGGGCTTCCTGGCGGGGCTATCCTCCCCGTCTACGACCCGCTGATGGACGCTTCCGAGCTCCGTCACATCCTGGTTCGTCACGAGCAGGGAGCCGGGCACGCGGCCGAGGGGTACGCGTCCGCATCCGGCAAGGTGGGCGTGTGCATCGCGACCTCCGGTCCCGGCGCGACCAACCTCGTGACCGCGATCGCCGACGCCTACATGGATTCGGTGCCGATGCTCGCGATCACCGGTCAGGTGTTCTCGACCCTCATGGGGACGGATGCGTTCCAGGAGGCCGACATCGTGGGCATCACGATGCCGATCACCAAGCACTCCTTCCTCGTGAAGGACGCGGCGGAGATCCCGGGCGCGATCGCTGCGGCGTACGAGATCGCCGGCACCGGGCGCCCCGGTCCGGTGCTGGTCGACATCACCAAGGACGCGCAGCAGGCGACCGCGCCCTTCGTGTGGCCGCCCAAGATCGACCTGCCCGGCTACCGTCCTGTGACCAAGGCGCACGGGAAGCAGATCCAGGCCGCGGCGGCCCTTCTCGCCGAAGCCAAGAAGCCGGTGCTGTACGTGGGCGGCGGCGTGATCCGCGGCAAGGCGTCTGCAGAACTCCTCGAACTCGCCGAGTCCACCGGCGCCCCGGTCGTCACGACGCTGATGGCCCGTGGTGCTTTCCCGGACTCGCACCCGCAGCACCTCGGCATGCCCGGCATGCACGGCACGGTTCCCGCTGTGCTCGCTCTGCAGGAGGCCGATCTCCTCGTCTCGCTCGGTGCGCGGTTCGACGACCGTGTCACGGGTAAGGCGGCGCTGTTCGCACCCAACGCGAAGGTCGTCCACGTCGACATCGACCCGGCGGAGATCTCCAAGATCCGCACGGCCGACGTGCCGATCGTCGGCGATGTGCGCGACGTGCTCACCGACCTCGACGCGGCGTTCCGTGGCGCGACGGCCGACACGAAGCCCGACATCGAGGAGTGGTGGTCGTACCTCGACGGTCTGCGTACCGAGTTCCCGCTGGGATTCGCGCCGACGACCGACGGTCTGCTCGCTCCTCAGCACGTGATCCAGCGCATCGGCGAGCTCACCGGGCCGGAGGGCATCTTCGCCTCCGGAGTCGGCCAGCACCAGATGTGGGCTGCGCAGTTCATCAAGTACGAGCGTCCGAACGCCTGGCTGAACTCCGGCGGTGCCGGAACGATGGGCTACTCGGTGCCGGCGGCCATGGGTGCCAAGGTCGCCGAGCCCGATCGTCCGGTCTGGGCGATCGACGGCGACGGCTGCTTCCAGATGACCAATCAGGAGCTCGCGACCTGCACGATCAACAACATCCCGATCAAGGTCGCGATCATCAACAATTCCTCGCTGGGCATGGTGCGCCAGTGGCAGACGCTGTTCTACGACGGACGTCACTCGAACACCGATCTCAACACCGGTCACGGAACGATCCGCATCCCCGACTTCGTGAAGCTCGCCGAAGCCTACGGCTGCCTCGCGATCCGTGTGGAGAAGGAGGAAGAGGTCGACGCCGCCATCAAGCTCGCACTCGAGACGAACGATCGGCCTGTGGTGATCGACTTCGTGGTGAGTGCCGATTCCATGGTGTGGCCGATGGTGCCGCAGGGAGTCAGCAACAGCTACGTCCAGTACGCCCGCGAGCACGCGCCCGCATTCGACGAGGAGGACTGATCCATGTCGACCCATGTGCTGAGCCTGCTGGTGGAGAACACCCCCGGCCTTCTGACCCGTGTGGCCGGCCTCTTCGCCCGCCGCGGCTTTAACATCGATTCCCTCGCCGTCGGCGTGACGGAGGTGCCTGGCATCTCCCGGATCACCGTCGTCGTCGATGTCGATGAGCTCCCGCTCGAGCAGGTCACCAAGCAGCTCAACAAGCTGATCAACGTGATCAAGATCGTCGAGCTCGACTTCGCCACGTCGGTGCAGCGCGAGCACATGCTCGTGAAGGTTCGCACCGACAACGCCACCCGCTCGAACGTGATCGAGGTCGTCAACCTCTTCCGCGCTTCCGTGGTCGACTACGCCTCCGACGCGCTCGTGATCGAGGTCACCGGCGACAAGGGCAAGGTCGATGCCATGCTCCGCGCGCTCGAGCCCTTCGGCATCAAGGAGATCGCGCAGTCCGGTCTTCTCGCCATCGGCCGCGGTGGCAAGAGCATCACGGAACGCGTGCTGCGCGGTTGATGCGCCCCCCTCTACCTACACGAACCACAATCAAGGAGAAACACAAAGTGAGCACCGAGATCTTCTACGACGCCGATGCAGACCTGTCCCTGATCCAGGGCAAGAAGGTCGCCATCGTCGGTTACGGCTCGCAGGGCCACGCCCATGCGCAGAACCTTCGCGACTCGGGTGTCGAGGTCGCGATCGCCCTCAAGGAGGGCTCGAAGTCGGCAGCCAAGGCCGAGGAGGCAGGCTTCCCGGTCAAGACCGTCGCCGAGGCCACCGAGTGGGCCGACGTCATCATGATCCTCGCGCCGGACCAGCACCAGCGCACGATCTACAGCGAGTCCATCGCGCCGAACCTCACGGCCGGCAAGACGCTCGCGTTCGCCCACGGCTTCAACATCCGCTTCGGCTACATCGACGCTCCCGAGGGCGTCGACGTGATCCTGGTCGCCCCGAAGGCTCCGGGCCACACCGTGCGTCGTGAGTTCGTCGCGGGCCGCGGCATCCCCGACATCATCGCCGTCGAGCGCGACGCATCGGGCAAGGCCTGGGACCTGGCGCTCTCCTACGCGAAGGCCATCGGCGGCACCAGGGCCGGCGTCATCAAGACGACGTTCACCGAAGAGACCGAGACCGACCTGTTCGGCGAGCAGGCCGTGCTCTGCGGTGGTGTGAGCCACCTCGTGCAGGCGGGCTTCGAGACCCTCACCGAAGCGGGCTACCAGCCGCAGATCGCGTACTTCGAGGTGCTGCACGAGCTCAAGCTCATCGTCGACCTGATGTGGGAGGGCGGCATCGCCAAGCAGCGTTGGTCGATCTCCGACACCGCCGAGTTCGGCGACTACGTCTCGGGCCCGCGCGTCATCGACGAGCGCGTCAAGGAGAGCATGAAGGGCGTGCTGGCCGACATCCAGTCCGGCGCCTTCGCCAAGCGCTTCATCGACGACCAGGACAACGGGGCCGAGGAGTTCCTGGCGCTGCGTGCCAAGGAGGAGCAGCACCCGATCGAGGTCACCGGCAAGGAGCTGCGCTCGCTCTTCGCCTGGAAGCAGCAGGACGAGGACTACATCGACGGCAGCGCCGCGCGCTGATTCGATCTTCGAACGAACGGGCGTCCCTTCGGGGGCGCCCGTTCTGCGTCGAGCAGGTCCATCCACTCTCTAAACATCGGATGTCTGTGCCAGGATGGGAGGTATGCGACAGGAATGGTTTGACCGGGCTCGGTTCGGCATGTTCGTCCACTTCGGCCTCTACAGCACCGCCGCACGGCACGAGTGGGTGCAGAACTACGAGCGGCTCACGGACGAGGACTACCGTCAGTACTTCGAGCACTTCCATCCGGATCTCTTCGATGCCGCAGCACTCGCGCGCACGGCGAAAGCGACGGGCATGGGGTATGTCGTGCTCACCACGAAGCACCACGACGGTTTCTGCCTCTGGGATTCGAAGCTGACCGACTTCACCTCGGTCGCGAACACCGGACGTGACCTGGTGCGCGAGTACGTCGACGCGCTGCGGGCGGAAGGCCTGAAAGTCGGCCTGTACCACTCGGTCATCGACTGGCATCACCCCGACTTCACGATCGACTGGAACCACCCGCGTCGCGACGATGAGAACGCTCATGAGCTGAACGCCGGCCGCGACATGGCCGCATACCGCGCCTACCTCCACGGTCAGGTGCGCGAGCTCCTCACGGAGTATGGCGACATCGACTACCTCTTCTTCGATTTCACCTACCCGGAGGAGAAGGACGGGTGGGCAGGCAAGGGCCCCGGGGACTGGGATGCGGAGGCACTGCTCGCTCTGTGCCGGGAGCTGCAGCCGAACATGCTGGTCAACGATCGTCTGGGTATCCCCGCGGACTTCGTCACGCCAGAGCAGTATCAGCCCACCGCGCCGATCGTGCGAGACGGCGTTCCCCTCACATGGGAGGCGTGCCAGACGCTGAACGGATCGTGGGGTTACCACCGCGACAACATGGACCAGAAGTCGTCGACGTTGCTCGTGCAGATGCTCGTCGACTCTGTCTCGATGGACGGCAACATGCTGCTGAACATCGGCCCGGACGGGCGTGGGGCGATCGCTCCGCGGGATGCGAGCACGTTGGCGGAGATCGGGGAGTGGATGCGCCTGCACCGGAACGCGGTGGTCGGCGCGGGGTACGCGGCCTTCACCCCACCGCGTGAGGGCGTCTACACGCGCAGGGGGAACCGGCTCTACCTGAGCCTCTTCAGCTGGCCCATGGGTTTCGTCCACCTCCCGGAGCTCGCGGGCAAGGTGTCGTACGTCCGGCTGCTCAACGACGGATCCTGGCTCCAGACGAGCGTGTCCGACCCCGATCGCGAGGCGGATCTCATGACACCCGCAGGCGAGGCCGAGGGGACTCTGACCGTCCACCTCCCGGTGCGTCGACCCGATGTGCTGGTCCCCGTGATCGAGCTGACCCTGATCGAGGACTGATCTGCACCGTGGCGGTGGCTCAGGCGGCCGCCACGGGGATGTCCATGCCCTCGAGCGCGAGTCGGGCCGCGCCGTGCAGGATGGCGTCGGCGCCCGTCGCCGCGGACTCGATGCGCAGTCGCTGGGTGGCGAGCGGGTGGCAGGCCTCGTAGACGCGGCTGCGGACGGCCGCGATGAACGGTTCGGATGCGCTCATGCTGCCGGTGAGGAACACGGCGTGCGGATTGAAGAAGTTCACGACCCCGGAGAGTGCCTGACCCAGGTGGGTGCCGGCGGTTCGGACCAGAGTCGTGGCGAGGGGATCGGCGTCGCGCGCCAGGCTCAGCACGTCGGTCGTCGTGCGCACGGCGTCGTTCCCGCGCTCGCGCATCTGTCGGACCAGACTCGCCCCGCTCGCCACGGTTTCCAGGCATCCGGTGTTTCCGCAGGAGCAGGGGATGTCGCCGCTGCCGTCGATGCGCGTGTGGGTGATGTCGCCCGCGGCCGACGTGGCGCCGCGGTGCACGTGCCCGTCCACGATGATGCCGCTGCCGATGGCGGTTCCCGCCTTCACCGTGATGCTGTGACCGGTGTGGCCGAAACGCTCACGGTGCTCGCCGAGCGCGGCGAGGTTCGCGTCGTTGTCGACGGCGACAGGGACCCCGTAGCGCGCGGAGAGGTGCTCGCCGACGCGGAACCCCGGCCATCCGGGCATCCGCGAGGGTTGGTCGACGGATCCCGTGGAGATGTCGACCGGACCGGGGAGGCTGATCCCGATCGCATGGATCCTCCCCGAGGACAGGAGACGGTCGAACACGACCGCCAGGCGATCCAGGGTGGCCTGCGGTCCCTCGGTGACATCGACGGCGATGGATTCACTGTCCAGGAGGGCACCGCTGAGGGAGTGCCTGCCTATGCGGGCGTGTCCGCCGCCGAGGTCAGCGGACAGGACGAAGCCGTCCGCCGCGATCTGAAGGACACGTGGGCGCCGCCCTCCGCGTGACGTGCCGTCTCCGGCTTCTCTGAGCACGCCGGCATCCAGCAGGGACTGCACGCGGAGACCGACCGTCGATGCGGCCACGCCGAGCGAGGCGGCGAGCTCGGAACGCGATCGCGCCTCACCGCGGGCGACGAGGTCGAGGATGCGTCGCGTGTGCGGATCGTCGACGGCGGTGTCAGCGGAGTTCGTCATGAGAGCACTTTCCTGTCGGAGCATCGTCAGCGTAGCGGGGGTTCGTCGTGTTTCCCGGGAGTTACGAATTATCAAGCTCCGATAAACATCGGATGTTCGGCTTGCGGCCACTTGCGAAGTATGAAACGGTAACTTCATACGAAATCCTACTAGGTTACTTCGACCCGCGAATTAACCGGTTCCCTTTCCAGGAGGCATTCAATGAAGAAGTTGCGTGTAGGGGCTGTGGTCGCCGTCGCCGGCGTCGCGGTCGCGATGACCGGCTGCGCGAGCGGCAGCGGCACGGGTGGTTCGGCAGACGGCGACACCATCGTGGTGGACATGTGGGCCGGGAGCGAGTCGGACGTGGACGCCCTCGAGGCGCAGGTCGCGTTCGCGCAGGAGCAGAACCCCGACATCAAGATCAAGCTGCAGACGTCGCCGTGGAGCGACTTCTTCACGAAGCTGACCACCAACATGGCCAGCGGCAACATGGCGTGCGTCACGGGCATGAGCGGCGCGCAGCTGGGAGGCTACACCGGCGGCTTCCGCGAGCTGAGCGATGCCGACCTGAAGACGGCGGGAATCGACTGGGCCGACTTCAATCCGAGCGCCGACGGGATCCTCAGCTTCGAGGGCAAGACCTACGGCGTGCCGTTCGACGTCGCCACCATGCTCGTCTACTACAACCAGGACATGCTGACCGCCGCCGGCGCCGCAACCCCTGAGATCGGGTGGACGTTCGACGACTTCGACAAGATCGCCGCCGACGCCACCAAGGACGGTAAGTACGGCTTCGGCATGGGTATGGGCGGCTACCAGTGGATGTCGATGCCGATCGCCTACTCCGCCACGCAGCCGGCCTCCGAGGACGGCACGTTGCACATCGATGAGAACGCCTTCGTCGACGCGTCGACCTGGTACGCCGAGCTCGTGACCGAGAAGAAGGTCGCCGCACCCGTGGCCTCCGCTTCCGACACGGGGTGGGGAGAGAACCAGTACACCGGCGCCAACGCGGCCATGGCCGTCGACGGCACCTGGAACGCGGTGAGCTACCTCGACAACGAGTCGGGCTTCGCCGCCGGCATGGTCCCGCTGCCCGCCGGAGTCGACGGCAACCCCGGTCCGATCCTCGGCTCGGGCTACGGCATCTCGGCCAACTGCAAGAATCCCGAGGCCGCGCTCAAGGTCATGGGCTCGCTGCTCGGCGAGGACGCGCAGGACTACATCGCGTCGTCCGGCCGCTCCTACCCGGCACGCACGTCGTCGCAGCCGCTGTACTTCGAGTCGATCGACGAGAAGTACCGCGACCAGGTGAAGTCCGTCTTCGAGGCTGCGTTCGGTGACACCGTCCCCCTCTACATGACGAAGAACTGGCAGAAGCTCGACAGCTACATCCAGCCCAACCTCGTCAGCGTCTACAACGGCCAGATGACGATGGAAGAGCTGCTGTCGAACGCGCAGGCGCAGTTCGGCGAGTGATCGGGCCTCGGCCACCACAGCAGCAATGCAGTAACAGAGGAAGAAACTGAGATGACGATCACGACGAGACGTCGACGATCGCTCGCCAAGGTGGAGGCCGGTCAGGCGCTGGGATTCGCAAGCCCAGCCCTGATCGGGCTCGCCCTGTTCACGATCGTGCCCGTCGGGCTGTCGATCGTGATGAGCGTCTTCGACTGGCCGACCTTCGGCGAGCGGACCTTCAACGGCGTGGACAACTACGTCAAGCTGTTCACCAGCAGCCCCGACTTCTGGCCGGCGCTGCGCAACTCGGCGGTGTACACCCTGCTGTACGTGCCGTTGAGCGTCGCTCTCTCGCTCGTGCTCGCTCTCGGTCTGAACTCCCGGATCCGCGGTCGCGGCGCACTGAGGGTGCTGTTCTTCATCCCCGTCGTCACGCCGATGGTCGCCAACGTGCTGGTCTGGAAGATGATGCTCCAGCCGCAGGGACTCTTCAACGGCCTCTCGCAGACCTGGTTCGGCATCGAGCTGCCCAACTTCCTCGCCGATCCGTCGTGGGCCATGATCATGGTCGTCGTCATGAGCGTCTGGCAGGGACTCGGCTACAACATGCTGATCTTCTCGGCCGCCCTCGAGCAGCTCCCCGAGAGCGTGCTGGAGGCGGCGAGCATCGACGGCGCACAGGGGATCCGGCGGGTGTGGAGCATCATCGTCCCGATGATCTCGCCATCGATCTTCTTCGCCACCATCATGACGATGATCACGTCGCTGCAGGTGTTCGTGCAGCCGCAGATGCTCACCGGCGGCGGTCCGGGCAATGCCACGAAGCCGCTCGTCATGTACATCTGGGAGCAGGGATTCACCTTCGGCGATCTCGGCCTCGCCGCTGCAGCCGCGTGGATCCTGTTCGCGATCATCATCGCGATCACCGGGCTCCAGTTCGCCGCACAGAAGAAGTGGGTGCACTATGAGCACTGAGACCCTCGTCCGGCCCGCCGGACGCACCGGCCGCGCCGGCCGCGCCGACCGCGAACGCGAGCGCGCACGCGGTGCGGCGACGACCCCCGGCGCCCGCGCCCGTCTGATCCTCGCGCACGTCGCGATCTACGTGGCTGCGCTGATCTTCATCTCGCCGTTGATCTACGCGTTCTTCTCGGCTCTCAAGCCGAACGCGGAGATGTTCTCGATGCCGCCGACCCTGGTGGGCTCCGAACTGCGGTGGAGCAACTTCGTCGACGTGTTCGCCTACGGGCCGTTCCTGACGTACATCATGAACTCCTTCATCGTCGCGATCGGCGGAACGCTCGTCGTGCTGATCGTCTCGACCACAGCCGGATACGCCTTCGGGCGCCTGCGGTGGAAGGGCCGGGACGCGGTGTTCGTGCTGTTCCTGGCCACCCTGATGGTTCCCGCCGAGGTGCTCGTCATCCCCATGTTCCAGGTCATGCAGTGGTTCAACTGGGTCGACACATACCAGGCGCTCATCCTTCCCTTCGCGTTCGGCGCCTTCGGCACGTTCCTGATGCGGCAGTTCTTCCGCGGCATCCCCTACGAGCTGGAGGAGGCGGCCCGTGTCGACGGCGCAGGCCCCGTGCGATCGTTCCTGCAGATCATCCTTCCGCTGTCGAAGTCGGCGGTGGCGGTGCTCGCGGTGTTCACGTTCCTCTCGTTCTGGAACAGCTACCTGTGGCCGCTGATCGTGACGGTCGACTACAACGCGCACGGCACGCTTCCGGTCGGCCTCGCGAGCTTCGCCGGTCTCACCGGCACGCGGTGGGACCTGCAGATGGCAGCCGCGATCATCTCGATGGTGCCGACCACGATCCTCGTGATCGTGCTGCAGAAGCACCTCGTCAAGGGGATCGCGATGGCCGGGCTGGGTGGTCGCTGAGCATGATCGGTCAGGAACAGGGGACCAGCACGCTCATCGGTGGCGCAGCCGGACCCGGTGCGGCTCTCGTCGGGATCGACATCGGCGGCACCAAGATCGCCGCCCTTCTGGTGGACGGTGACGGTGCCGTGCTCGGCCGGGGCAGCGTCGGCGCACCGGCCGCGCTCGGCGGTGCAGCGATGGCGGATGCGGCAGCGACCCTCGCCATGTCGCTGGCAGCGGAGGCGGGAGTATCGCTGGCCGCAGCCGGAGTGGGGGCGGCCGGAGTCATCGACCACGAGACGGGGACGATCCGTGCGGCGTCGGCGACCTTCGTCGGCTGGACGGGGTTCGCCCTCGGGCATGAACTGGCGTCACGCCTCGGCGTCCCCGTGCGGGTAGAGAACGACGTGAACGCCTTCCTGCTCGGTGAGGCCGCGGCGGAAGGGCGCACGGATCGGGACGTGCTCGGCGTCATGCTCGGCACGGGGGTGGGCGGCGCCGTCCTCATCGACGGCGAACTTCACCACGGACCGCACGGTGCCGCCGGTGAGATCGGACACACACCCGGGTACAGCGACCTCGTCTGCACCTGCGGCCAGATCGGGCATCTCGAGACGCTGGCCTCCGGCACTTCCATCGCGCTGCGCTACCAGGAGAGCACGGGCGCCCCGGTGCGCGACGCTCGCGAGGTCGCCGACCGTGCGCGCCGCGGCGACACGGAGGCGATTGCGGCGTTCGACGCTGCGGGTCGGGCGCTCGCCCTCGCTTGCGCGACCGCGGCCACGATCCTCGACCTGCCCTGCGCGATCGTCGGGGGCGGGGTCACGGCCGCATGGGACCTCCTCGAGCCGGCCATCGCGCGTACGCTCGCCACCGACTCGCCGGTGTCGGGTATCCCGCTGCGCATCATTCCGGCCGTCCTCGGTTCCGACGCGGTCGCTCTCGGCGCGATCGAGACGGCCCGCCGTGCGCTCGTGCCGGCAGGCGCACGCTGAGAGACGACCGACCCCACGCACGACCCTCGCACCACAAGGAGCACCTCACGTGACCGCACGTCCTGAAGCCCACGAGATCTGGATGGGCCCGCTTCCCACCGTCGCCGACGGCGGTCTCGCCCTGCCACGCATCGGCATCGCCGGGATCTCCATCGAGTCGAGCACCTTCTCGCCTCACATCTCCGGTGACGAGGCGTTCACGGTTCGTACCGGCCCGACGTTGCGGGGGTACTACCCGTTCCTGGACGATGGACGCGAACTCGCCTCCGCCGCGGACTGGGTGCCGCTGACCCACGGACGCTCTCTTCCTGGCGGAGCCGTCGCGCCGGAGACCTATCGCCGGATGAAGGATGCGATCGTCGCCGGCATCCGGGAGCACGGTCCCTTCGACGGGTTCTTCTTCGACATCCACGGCGCCATGAGCGTGGTCGGCATGGACGACGCCGAGGGCGATCTCGCGCTCGCGGTGCGCGCCGCCCTCGGTCCCCACACGCTGGTCTCGACCTCGATGGATCTGCACGGCAACGTCTCGGAGGTGCTGCGTGACGCGGTAGACCTGCTGACGTGTTACCGCATGGCTCCGCACGAGGATTGGATGAACACCAAGGAGCGTGCGGTGTGGAACCTGCTCGCCCGGCTGAGGGGACCGCACGGCTCCGACCCACTGCGGCGGCGCCCCTTCTCCGCCTGGGTACCCGTGCCCGTGCTGCTGCCGGGGGAGAAGACCAGCACGCGGCTGGAGCCGGCGCGCAGCATCTACGCCCAGCTGCCCGAGATCGAAGCCCTCCCCGGGGTGGTCGACGCCTCCGTCTGGATCGGCTACGCCTGGGCGGACGAGCCGCGGTGCCAGGCCTACGTGGTCGTCACCGGGGACGACGAGCAGGTGATCGCACGGGAAGCCGAGCGTGTCGCGCGGATGTTCTGGGACGCGCGCGAGGACTTCGTCTTCGTGGCCGAGACCGGCTCGCTCGACGACGCCCTCGACAAGGCCCTCGCTCCGGGAGCACCGCGGCCCTACCTGATCTCGGACTCGGGGGACAACCCGACGGCCGGTGGCGCCGGCGACGTGACCTGGACGCTCGCGCACCTGCTGGAACGCGCCGAGCTCACCGATTCCAGCCGCACCACACTCGTGGCCTCGATCTTCGACCGCGAAGCCGTCGCACGGGCTGTCGCGGCCGGCGTCGGAGCCACGGTGTCGCTCGATGCCGGAGCCCGGGTGGATTCCGGTCCACACGGACCTGTCACGATCACCGGGACCGTGTTCTCCATCAGCGATGGCGACCCGGATGCGGGTACGCAGGTCGTCATCGCCGTGGGTGGTCTGCACGCGATCATCACCGAGCGCCGCAAGCCTTTCCACCACCTCTCTGACTTCCGGATGCTGGGCCTCGAGCCCACCACCGCGGACATCGTCGTCGTGAAGATCGGCTATCTCGAACCCGAGCTCTACGAACTCGCCGCGGGGTGGACTCTCGCGCTGACCCCTGGTGGCGTCGACCAGGACCTGCTGCGGCTGGGCCACCACCGTCTGCAGCCGGGTGTCTACCCGTTCGACGCCGACGGCGATCCGGACCTGACCGCCACCGTCGACCGCCGCGGAACCGCAGAGGAGCAGAACGCATGATGAACTTCGAGAAGCGGACAGGCCCCGACTTCGGCGTTGACGCCCCGGTGTACCCGACTCAGGGTGTGCCCGACTGGTATCGGGACGCGAAGCTCGGGTTCTTCGTCCACTGGGGGCTGTACTCGGTGCCGGCGTGGGCGGTGCAGCACGGCGACGGCGTGAACATCCCGACCGAGGATGCGTACGCCTGGCATCAGTACGCCGAGTGGTACGGCAACACGGTGCGGATCGCGGGCAGCCCCACCTGGGAGCGCCACCAGCAGTTGTTCGGCCCCGGCACCTCGTACGAGGACCTGGCCGATCGGTGGGACGCCTCGGCGTTCGACGCGGATGCCTTCGTGGGCGAGTTGGTCGGTGCCGGGGCCAAGTACATCGTCCCCACGACCAAGCACCACGAGGGTTTCTGCCTCTGGGACACGGCGACCACCGGTTTCAACGCGGTCGCTCGTGGTCCGCGCCGCGACCTGATCTCCGAGTTCCACGACGCCACCCGTCGCGCGGGGGCGAAGTTCGGGGTGTACTACTCCGGTGCGCTCGACTGGCACGTGAGCGACTTCCCGCCGATCGAGTCCGACACCGATCTGTTCCGCTTCCGTCGCAACGATGCGCACTTCGCCCGCTACTCGGCTGCCCAGCTCGAAGAGCTCGTGTCCCGCTTCTCGCCGGACGTGCTGTGGAACGACATCGAGTGGCCCGACGGTGGCAAGGGGCACGACGAGTATGCGGTCGCCGCCCTCCTGCAGCGGTACTTCGACGCGGTGCCCGACGGTGTCGTCAACGACCGTTGGGGCGTCCCGTACCACGGCTTCCTCACACGCGAATACACGGACATCCCCGAGATCATCCCGGATCCGTGGGAGTCGACGCGTGGACTCGGCTACTCCTTCGGCTTCAATCAGGCAGAGGACGAACGCCACTCGCTGTCCGGCGCGGCGCTGATCCGTCTGCTCGTCGACGTCGTGGCGAAGAACGGCAACCTGCTGATCAACGTCGGCCCCGCAGCGGACGGCTCCATCCCCGAGCTCCAGCGTCGCGCGATGCGCGAGCTGGGTGCATGGCTGCAGACGAACGGCGACGCGGTCTACGGCACGCGCCCGTGGATCCGGATGGGGGAGCGCAGCGGTGCCCCGCGTCGCTACACCACCACCGGGTCGACCGTGCATGTGCATGCTCTCGACCCGAGCATCGGGACGCTCGACCTTCCGGACGAGCTTGTGCAGTCCAACCTGCGGTGGACCGACGGCAGTGCGGTCGAGAAGGCCGACGGTGATCGTGCGGTCGTGGTGATCCCCGCGCGTCTGCGTGGAGAGGCCGTCGCGGTGCTGTCCGCAGGCTGAGACGGACGGTTCGCGACGAGACGAGGGCCCCTCCGATGGTGTCGGAAGGGCCCTCGGTGTCTTCGCGCGGAGTCAGCCCCGCGTGAGCTCCTCGAGCACCTCGATCACGTGACGGTACGGCCGGCCGGTGGCGCGGGACATTCCGATCTCGCAGGTGCGGTTCGCCGAGACGAAGGCGTCGAAGCCGCCCTGGGCGCGCTCGGCCGCTGCGATCTCCGCAGACTCCTGTGCCGTCGCGCTGGCGGTGAGCTCCGGATGCAGCATGCCGCGGTCGCCCGCGAATGCGCAGCAGCCCCACCCCTCGGGAACGAACACGTCATCCGCGACGGCGGCGGCGATCGCGGTCAACGCTCCCGTCGCTCCGAGCGCCGTCGTGGAGCATGTCGGATGCACGGCGACGGTGGGCAGCTTCGCGGGCACGGTCAGCTTCGGCAGTACTTCGCGTGCCACGAAGGTGGTCGCATCCTCGATCCGCAGCCCGGCGTATCGAGGGCTCTTCGCGACGGCCTGTGCGAGCATGACGTCCAGGCCCTCGGTGCAGGAGGCCGCGTCGCACACCACGGGAAGCTCGCCCGCGCGACTGGCCTCCCACAGCGAATCGAGCACCCGGTCCGACATCAGGGCATAGCCGTCGAGATGACCCTTCGACTTCCAGGGTGTCCCGCAGCAGAGGCCGCCGTTCTCCTCCGGGATCACGACGGGGATACCCGCGCGGTCCAGGAGCGCTCGCAGCGCATTCCGTGACCCCTCGCCGTCGCCCTCCGCGCCGAACATGGTGCCGATGCACGCGCCGAAGAAGACGGCCTGCGCATCGGTCGGCGCCTCCGGACGCGGTGGCTTCGAGCCGCCGTGGGGGAGTCCTCCGTCGTACAGCGGTACGGTGTCGGCCCCCAGCACCGCGCGGCCGAGGTGCGTGACCCCGCGCACCAGAGGGGCGGGGAGGGCGTCCGCGACGGTGAGCGCGACGCCGCCGGCGCGGGTGACCGTACCCCAGTGCTTGGCCGCCGTGCCCCACACGGCCCCCTCGATCGCGTTCGACTGCTCCGCGCGAAGTCGACGCACCAGGTCGCCCGTGTTGATGTCGACCGGGCAGGCCACACCGCACATGCCGTCGACCGCGCAGGTCTGCACGCCGTCGTAGTCGTAGTCCTTCTGCAGATCGCGCAGCAGCTCGGTGTCGCCTTGTTCCTCGGCCCACACCATATCGCGACGGATCACGATGCGCTGTCGAGGCGTGAGCGTGATGCTCTTGCTGGGACAGGTCGGCTCGCAGTACCCGCACTCGACGCAGCGGTCGACTTCCTTCTCCACCGTCGGCACCCGTTTGAGGTCGTGCAGGTAGGAGTCGGGGTCGTCGGAGAGCACAACGCCCGGGTTCAGGATGCCGTGCGGATCGAGGAGGTTCTTGATCTCCCACATCATGTCGGTGAGCTGGTCGCCGTACTGTCGGCGGACGAACGGCGCCATGATCCGACCGGTGCCGTGCTCCGCCTTCAGCGACCCCTGCTGCGAGAGCACGAGCTCGACGAGGTCGTCGGTGAAGCGCCGATAGCGCGCGACGCTTTCCGCATCGTCGAACCGCTCGTTGAGGAGGAAGTGGATGTTGCCGTCCTTGGCGTGTCCGAAGATGACCGAGCCCTCGTAGCCGTGCTCGGAGAAGAGCTCGATGAGGCGCTCGCAGGTGTGGAGGAGACGCGGCACCGGGACCACGATGTCCTCCAGCAGGGCGGTCGTTCCGGACGGTCGGGCGCCCGCGACCGCCGTGTAGAGCCCCTTGCGCACGTGCCACAGCGCGGCGCGTTCGGCCGCATCCGTGGTGAGGCGCGGGGCGACGGCGAGCGGGAGGGCTTCGAAGTGCGTCTGGGCGGCGGAGCTCGACGCGGCGAGGGTGTCTGCGTCCGGAGCATGGACTTCGACCAGCAGAGCGGCGTGTCCCTGCACCTCGATCTCGGCGATGGCGTCCGGCACGTCGCTCAACCCCTGCGCGACTCGCAGCGAGGCGGCGTCCATCAGCTCGATCGTGGCGAGACCGAGTCGCGTGAGATCAGGCAGAGCCGTCATCGCGGCGGACAGCGTGTCGAAGACCAGGAGGCCGGTCGCGATCGAGGGGAGCACCTCGATCGTGCGGAAGCGGGCTTCCGCCACGAAGGCGAGCGTGCCCTCGGATCCGATGACGAGATGCTCCAGGATGCGCACCGGATCATCGAAGTCGAGCAGTGCATTGAGCCCGTAGCCCATCGTGTTCTTCATCGAGAACTGCTGACGGAGGAAGGCGACGTGCTCGGGGGATGCCAGCAGACGCTCCCGCAGGGAGAGCAGGCCCTCGGCGATGGCGGGTTCCGCCGCGCGGAGCATCTCGTTCGCATCCGGGTGGCCGGTGTCGAGGATCGTGCCGCTGGGAAGCACGATCGTCATCGACTCGATCGCCCGGTACGAGTTCTCGGTGATACCGCACGCCATGCCGCTGGAGTTGTTGGCGACGACGCCGCCGATCGTGCACGCGATCTCACTCGCCGGATCGGGGCCGAGCTTGCGGCGGTACCTCGCGAGCCTGGTGTTCACTTGGCGCACCGTCGCACCCGGACCCACCCGGACCGCAGCGCCGTCGTCCTCGACACGGATGTCGCGGAAGCCGCTGCGCGTGTCCACCAGGATGTCTCCGCTGACGCCCTGACCGGACAGGCTGGTGCCTCCGGAGCGGAACGTCATCGTGCGACCGGCAGCTCTGACCGCTCCGAAGGCACGAGCGACACCCTCCGCGTCAGCGGGGGAGAGGACGGCATCGGGGATCAGCAGGTAGTGGGACGCGTCGTGCGCGCGGGCGAAACGGTCGATCGAGCGTGCGTGCACCTGCGTCGTCGGCCCCAGCAGGGCAGGATCCAGCGGCTCGGCGAGGGTGGTCTTCACGGTGCTCCTCTGCTCCGTCATGAGATTGTCAGACAAGTGTACCGACTGCGCGGCTCTTCGATAGGCTGACCGGATGAGCACCACCTCGGAAGCGCCGCTCGGAGTCGTCGGCGTCGTCGATGCCGTGACAGCGCAGCTGCGCGGTCGCATCCTGAGCGGTGCGATCCGCTCCGGCTCCCCGATCACCGAGGCCGCGGTGTCGCAGAGCTTCGGAGTCGCACGTCCGAGCGCGAAGGCGGCGATCGAGCAGCTCGTCGCCAGCGGCCTGCTCGTGCGCACCGCGCACCGGAGCGCGCGCGTCGTCGACATCGACTCCGTGACCGTGCGCGACGTGTATCGCACCAGAACCCGCCTGGAGAGTGCGGCGCTTCGCGAACTCGCCGCGTCGAAGAACGTTCCTGCCGCGGCCCTCGCGGCGAACGCGGAGATCATGGCGATGCCCGGGGGCCCCGACCCTGCGACCGTCGCTCCCGACCTGCGCTTCCACACGGCCCTCATCGACGCGCTCGACAGCGAGCGTACGGGCCGCATGTACCGCAGCGTCCTCGACGAGGTGCGGCTGTGCATGGCGCAGGTGCAGGGCCGCCGTCTTCTCGATGCCGCGGACATCGCCGCGCAGCACGCCGACATCCTCGATGCCGTGGCGTCAGGGGACGGGGAGCGGGCGGCCGCCCTCCTCGAAGCCCATCTGTCGTCAGCGGAGGATCGGCTCGTGGAAGCGCTCGACGCGGACTAGCGTCGATCGGGCGTCACGGCGCCGATGCCTCCTCGACCACGATGGGTGCCTCTGCGGGGTCGGCCCACACCGGTGCGGGGAGGACCATGTCGACCTGGCCCGCCTGGATCGCGCGCAGAGCCTCGGTGATCTCCTCATCGTTCTCCGGCACCGGGAGACCGCAGGCTCGCAGCTCGGAGCCGAACTGCAGGGTGAGGCGGATCTTCCCGGCCTCGACGGCCTGTGCGGTCGTACCGGTGCGGATCTCGCTCCCCGTCTGGATCGCGGGCACCTCGTCGCAGACGTGGTAGACCTTGCCACCGTCGACCCAGACGACCTCGTCCTTTCCGAGGAGCTGGATCACGGCCGACTGGTCGGCCGTGTACTGCTCGACGGACGGCGGGTTGAAGTCGGCGCCGATGAACACCGCGAGGGCGGCGAGCACGACGCCGACGATCCCGGCTGTGGCCTTCTGGCCCTTGTCCATGTCCTTGTTGAGGAAGATCAGGATGACGAGCGGGAGGAAGGCGACCACGGCGATGATGGCCCCGAGCTGGTTCTGCACGAAAAACCGTGTCTTGTCCGCTCTGCGGGCCGGGTCGAGGCGGTTGGCCTTCTTCCAGAGCACGGAACCGGTGATGGACAGAGCAGCGATGACCACGAGCAGCACGAGGAGTGTGATGAACGCCCACTGCGGGAAGGTCGCCGTGACGCCTTGCTCCTCCAGCAGTCCGGTGTCGGGGTCGCGCACCAGGGTGCCGTCCTCGCCGACGAAGACCCGCTGACGCAGGAGCCAGAAGATGCCGACGCCTTCGCCGATGATCGCGACCGCCCAGAGGATGCCGGCGATCCAACGGAACCGCGTGGCCTTCGCCTTGGCTTCCGGAGTCGGGACCCAGCCGGCGGGCGGCTCGGGAGTCGAGGTGGTGGATCGAGAGGTGGCGGGTGCAGAGCCTGCGGGTGTCGATCCGCTGCTGGCTTCCGTCTTGTCGTTGTCGGCCACGATGCTCCCCCATAACGTCCGATGCCCGCCGTTCCGGCTCGAGGCAACCCCGATCCTAGTGGACCGCGTGTCCTACGCTGGGGACATGACTTCCGATTCCGACGACGCCCTCAGCTGGGACGGCGACGAGGCCTCGAACCCCAAGGAGCGCGCCCTACCGCGCGGCTGGAAGGCCGTCGGACGGGGGAGCGACGAGGTGGGGACGATCGAGGAAGGCGGCACCGCCGAACAGGCGCCAGCGGTCGAGCAGGTGCCGGCAGAGGAACAGGCGGCTGTCGAGGAGCAGGCGGCTGTCGAGGAGCAGGCGGGCCTGAGCACGCCGATGCTGCTGCTCGTCGGCATCGTCGGGGGCATCTATCTCCTCTACACGATCGGCTGGATCGTCGGCGGACTGCGGCTGCAGCCCCTCGCGTCGTTCCTGGTCTCCGATGTGATGTTCCTCCCGTGGTTCTTCCTCGCGATCGCCGCCCCGGCCCTCTGGTTCCTCGCGAGCTGGGTGCTCACGCGGGGGAAGGCAGGCTGGATCCGCGTCGCCGTGCTGCTCGCCGGCGTCGTCCTGCTCGTTCCCTGGCCGTTCGTCACCGTGGGGGTGATCGGATCATGATGGCTTCCGCGGTCGGAACATCGACGTCGGCGGGTTCTCCCCGCTGGCTCATCGGGCTCGTCACCGGACTGGCCGGACTCTTCTACGCCTACGCTGTGTGGAACGCCGTGGCGCACCTGATCGCGATGGCTCAGACGGGGCTGACCGGGGGAGGTTGGGCGACCCTGCTGTTCGGAGTCGTCTTCCCCGCGATCGTGTTCGCCTTCGCGTATGCCATCGGACGGCGTCGCACGGTGGGCGAGCTGGCCCTCGTCTTCCTCGCCGGACTCGGTGTCGTCGCCGTGTTCTGGATGAGTCTGATCGCGCTGAGCCTCACGATGCCGAGCGCCTGAGCCGCCCGTCGAGACGCGTCACACGGCACGGAGCGCTGTCGGCGCTCCGGTAGAGTTGTGGCGATCGCGCCCCCATGGTGTGCGGCGCATCGGCCCCTGCCGCGCTGCCCCGAAGGATCCACTGTGCCGAAGCCTGTCGTGCTCATCGCCGAAGTACTCTCTCCCGCCACGATCGACGCTCTCGGTCCCGACTTCGACGTCCGCGACGTCGACGGCACCGACCGCGAGGCGCTGTTCGCCGCACTCGCCGACGCCGACGCCGTGCTGGTCCGCTCGGCCACGCGCATCGACGAGGAGGCGCTGAGCCACGCGCCGAAGCTCAAGGTTGTCGCCCGCGCCGGCGTGGGCCTCGACAACGTCGACATCAAGGCGGCCACGGCTGCCGGGGTCATGGTCGTCAACGCCCCGACCTCGAACATCGTCTCGGCCGCCGAGCTCACGGTCGGCCACATCCTGAGCCTCGCCCGCCGCATCCCTGCCGCGCATGCCTCTCTCTCCGCCGGAGCGTGGAAGCGCAGCTCCTTCACCGGAGCCGAGCTCTTCGAGAAGACCGTCGGCATCGTCGGCCTCGGTCGCATCGGTGCTCTCGTCGCCGCGCGCCTCGCGGCCTTCGACATGCATGTCGTCGCCTATGACCCCTACGTCACCTCTGCACGCGCCCAGCAGCTCGGCGTGCAGCTGCTCTCCCTCGACGAACTCGTCGCCGAGTCGGACTTCCTGACCATCCACATGCCCAAGACCCCGGAGACGACGGGCATGATCGGCGCCGAGCAGTTCGCGGCGATGAAGCCGACCGCGTTCGTGGTGAACGTGGCCCGTGGCGGCCTCATCGACGAGGAGGCCCTGCACGCGGCGCTCGTCGCCGGGGAGATCGCGGGAGCCGGTCTCGACGTCTTCACCTCGGAGCCGCCCGCTGAGGGCGGCACGGCTCGTCCGCTGCTCGACCTCCCGAACGTGGTCGTCACGCCCCACCTCGGCGCGAGCACCGAGGAGGCGCAGGAGAAGGCAGGCGTCTCGGTCGCTCGTTCTGTGCGCCTCGCCCTCGGCGGTGACCTCGTCCCGGACGCCGTGAACGTGGCCGGCGGCGTCATCGACCCCTACGTGCGTCCCGGCATCTCGCTCGTCGAGAAGCTCGGCCAGATCTTCGCCGCGCTCGCGACGTCGCCTCTCACCAGCCTCGACGTCGAGGTGCACGGCGAGCTGAACGACTACGACGTGAGCGTGCTCAAGCTCGCCGCGCTCAAGGGCGTGTTCACCAACATCGTCAGTGAGACGGTGTCCTACGTCAACGCTCCGCTCCTCGCCGACCAGCGCGGGATCGCGGTGCGGCTGCTCAAGGACGATGTGAGCGACGAGTACCGCAACGTCATCACTCTCAGCGGTGCGTTGTCCGACGGCACTCAGCTCTCGGTGTCCGGCACGCTCACCGGTCCGAAGCAGACGGAGAAGCTCGTCGGCATCAACGACCACCGGCTCGAGCTGCCGATCGAGAAGCACCACGTCGTGATGCTCTACACCGACCGCCCCGGCATCGTCGCCGTGTACGGCCAGAAGTTCGGCGAGGCCGGCATCAACATCGCCGGAATGCAGATCGCCCGTCAGGCGGCAGGCGCCCAGGCGCTCAGTGTGCTGACGCTCGACTCGCCCGTCTCGGACGAGCTGCTCGATGACGTGCGCGGTGCCATCGACGCCGACCTGTTCCGTCAGATCGAGATCACCGAGATCTGATCGGCAGACGCAGCAGAGAGGGCGGGAGCGTGAAGCTTCCGCCCTCTCTCGTGTCTGCGGTGATCCTCAGGCGGTCGCCTTCAGAACCAGGGTGATCAGCTCCGCGAGTTCATCGCTGCGGGGCACGAGTCGCTCGGGGCCGTGCACGTCGAGCGAGTTGTTGAAGTAGAGACCGTCGCTCACCAGCATCACCAGATCGAGGCTCGCGTTGTCGCGCACGTGCGGGCGGATCGTCTCCGCCCAGCGGCGCCTCGTGTCGCGGAGCATGTCCGCTGCGGGGATCGACCCGCCCTGGGCGAGGCGCGTCGTCGCGATCAGCACGCGATCGAGTGCGTCGTCCTCCATCACGGAGGTGCGCACGTAGTAGGCGACGGGACCTTCCTCCGCGGCGGCCATCCGTTCGAGGTCCATGGTCGTGAGGCGATCGAGCCGTTCCACGAGGCCGGCCTCGAGCTCGTCCTTGGAGCCGAAGTGATAGAGCAGGCCGCCCTTCGACACACCGGCCGCTTTCGCCGTGGCGTCGAGCGTCGCGGCTCGTTCGCCGTCTTCGATGAGGATCGCTTCGAAGGCGTCGAGCACCTTCTCGCGGGCGAGCGGAGGTCGGGGCATCGTGGATCCTCTGCGGTTTCGGGGGCGGGACTTCTGTTACTATACCATCTGGACGGTTCACTAACCGTGCGATCAAGATCCTGAGAGGTGTTCCATGACCCGTACTGCGTCGATCCCGACGACAGAGACGGATGCTCCCCGCGTCGGAGCCCGCGGCTGGGCGGCGCTCGTCGTCCTCATGCTGCCGGTGCTGCTGGTGTCGGTGGACAACACGGTGCTGAGCTTCGCGCTCCCCGAGATCTCCATCGCGCTCGCGCCCACAGGGGCCGAGCAGCTGTGGATCATCGACGTGTACCCCCTGGTGCTCGCGGGCCTGCTCGTCACCATGGGTACCTTGGGCGACCGATTCGGGCGTCGGAAGATGCTGCTGATCGGAGCCACCGGTTTCGCGGCGGTCTCCGCCCTCGCAGCCTTCGCGCCCACGGCCGGCCTGCTGATCGCCGCTCGTGCTCTGCTCGGCTTCTTCGGGGCGATGCTCATGCCGTCGACCCTGTCCCTGCTGCGCTCGATCTTCCAGAACCGCGACCAGCGCCGCATGGCGATCGCGGTGTGGGCCTCGGCCTTCTCCGCAGGATCGGCGCTGGGACCGATCGTCGGCGGTTTCCTCCTCGAGCACTTCTCCTGGGGGTCCGTCTTCCTCATCGCGGTGCCGGTGCTGATCCCTCTGCTCGTCGCTGCGCCGTTGCTGGTGCCGGAGAGCCGCGACCCCCACCCCGGTCGCATCGACTTGATCAGCATCGTCCTGTCGATGGCCACGATGATCCCGGTGGTCTACGCGATCAAGTCGCTGGCCGTGGATGGTCCGAGTCTGAAGGCCGGTGCGTGGGCACTTCTCGGCCTCGCGATGGGTTTCCTGTTCGTGCGGCGCCAGCTGCGTGCCAAGACGCCGATGCTCGACATGGCGCTGTTCAAGCGGGGGTCGTTCTCCGGGGCGATCCTGGTCAACCTGCTCAGTGTCGTGGCTCTGGTCGGCTTCCTCTACTTCGTGTCGCAGCATCTGCAGCTCGTCCTCGGGCTGTCGCCGATGACGGCAGGTCTCGCGCTGGTGCCGGGAATGGTGGCGATGATCGTGGCCGGGCTGTCGGTCGTGCCGATCTCGCGCCGGATCCCGCCGCACATCGTGATCCCCGCCGGGCTCGCGTTCTCCGTCGCCGGCTACCTGATCGTCGCTCTCACGACGCACGAGCACGGCGTCCTGCCGCTGGTGATCGCGTTCGTGGTGCTGGGCATCGGGATCGGCGCGGCCGAGACGATCTCCAACGAGCTCATCCTGTCGAGCGCTCCTGCGGCCAAGGCAGGAGCGGCCAGCGCGGTGTCCGAGACGGCGTACGAGCTCGGAGCGGTGCTCGGAACGGCTGTGCTCGGCGGCATCATCACGGCCTTCTACCGCGGAGCGCTCGTTCTTCCTGCGGGTCTTCCCGCCGACGTGGCGCATGCAGCGGAGGAGACTCTGGCTGGCGCCTACACCGCTGCGCAGGCTCTGCCGACGCAGCTCGGCGATGCGCTGTGGCAGGCCGCGTCGGACGCGTTCGGCTCCGGCGTCACCGTCACCTCGCTCATCGGTGCCGGCCTCGTGGTCGCGGCCGGAGTGATCGCGGCCGTCACACTGCGCAAGGCACCCACGCACTGACCAGTACGCTGGGGGGATCGGCTCTCCTGCTCTCGGGCGGGAACGAGTCGGTCCACCCCCGTGCAGTGCGCAAGGAGTCTCATGTCGCGTGTCGTGAAGCTGGCCGTCATCCCGGGTGACGGCATCGGTCCCGAGGTCATCGCCGAGGCGGAGAAGGTGCTCGACGCCGTCACCGCCGACAGCGACGTGACGTTCGACAAGACCCGCTTCTCGCTCGGTGCCGGCCGGTACCTCGAGACCGGCGACACGCTCACGGATGACGACCTCGCCGCGATCTCCGCACACGACGCGATCCTTCTGGGTGCCGTCGGCGGCACGCCGGGCGACCCGCGGCTGAAGGACGCGAACATCGAGCGCGGACTGCTGCTCAAGCTGCGGTTCACTCTCGACCACTACGTGAACCTGCGCCCCTCGAAGCTCTTCGCCGGCGCATCCGGTCCGCTGTCGAACCCGGGGGAGATCGACTTCGTCGTCGTCCGCGAGGGCACGGAGGGTCCCTACGTCGGCAACGGCGGGGCGATCCGGAAGGGGACGCCGCAGGAGGTGGCGAACGAGACCTCCGTGAACACGGCCTTCGGTGTCGAGCGGGTCGTGCGCTACGCGTTCGCCCTCGCGGAGCGTCGTCGCAAGAAGCTGACCCTCGTGCACAAGACCAACGTGCTCGTGCATGCGGGCGCCATCTGGCAGCGCATCGTGAACGAGGTCGCCTCCGAACACCCCGACGTCGCCGTCGACTATCTGCACGTCGACGCCGCCACCATCTTCCTGGTCACCGATCCCTCGCGCTTCGACGTGATCGTGACCGACAATCTCTTCGGTGACATCCTCACCGACCTCGCCGGCGCCGTCACGGGCGGCATCGGCCTCGCCGCATCGGGGAACATCAACCCCGATGGCGCCTTCCCGTCGATGTTCGAGCCCGTGCACGGCTCGGCTCCGGACATCGCGGGTCAGCAGAAGGCCGACCCGACCGCCGCGATCCTCTCCATCGCGCTGCTGCTCGACCACCTCGGCCTCACGGTCGAGTCGGCGCGGGTGAGCGCCGCGGTCGAGGCGGACATCGCCGCCCGGAGCGGTGCCCGCACCACCGCGGAGATCGGCTCCGCGATCGCTGCCCGTCTCTGAACAGCGGGCGTAGGCTGACAGGGCGCGAGGATGCGCCCGCCCCACGAGGATTGGATGATGACATGACGACGATCGACGCCGAGACGAGCGTGGCTCCTCTGGAGTTCGCCGTGACGAAGAACCTGAACGCGGCCTCGCCGGCACGCGTCGCCGAAGTGCTGGAGAACCCCGGGTTCGGGGTCGTCTTCACCGACCACATGGTCGACATCTGCTGGTCCGCCAAGGGTGGATGGCACCGTCCGCGCGTGCAGCCCTACGGTCCGATCCCGCTCGACCCCGCCGCCTCCGTGCTGCACTACGCACAGGAGATCTTCGAGGGCATCAAGGCCTACCGGCACGCCGACGGCACGATCCACACCTTCCGTCCCGACCGGAACGCCGCGCGTCTGCAGGCCAGCGCCCGCCGCCTCGCGCTGCCGGAGCTGCCGACCGAGTACTTCATCCAGTCGCTGCGGGAGCTCATCGCCGTCGACGGTCGGTGGGTGCCCTCCGGTGCCGACCAGAGCCTGTACCTGCGACCGTTCATGTTCGCCAAGGAGGCCTTCCTCGGAGTGCGGGCGGCGCAGAAGGTCGCCTACTACGTGATCGCGAGCCCCGCCGGTGCCTACTTCACCGGGGGCGTGAAGCCTGTGCGCATCTGGCTCTCCGAGGACTACGCCCGCGCGGGTCGCGGTGGCACCGGCAAAGCGAAGACAGGCGGCAACTACGCCTCCAGCCTCCTTCCCCAGGCCGAGGCCAGTGCGAAGGGCTGCGACCAGGTCGTGTTCCTCAACGAGAACCGCGACGTGGAGGAGCTCGGCGGCATGAACGTCGTGTTCGTCTTCAAGGACGGCCGGGTCGTCACGCCGGAGTCGGACAGCATCCTCGAGGGCATCACCCGCGACTCGCTGCTGCAGCTGGCCGAGGACCGCGGCTACACGGTCGAGAAGCGTCCGATCTCGATCGACGAGTGGCGCGAGGGCGTGGCCTCCGGCGACATCGTCGAGGTGTTCGCCTGTGGCACGGCCGCGGTCGTGACCCCGATCGGCGCGCTCGTGGGCGAAGACTTCGACGAGCCCCAGCCGCTGGGCGAGCTGGCGCTGTCCCTCCGCGAAGAACTCACCGACATCCAGTACGGGCGCCGCGAGGACAAGCACGGCTGGCTCCTCCGCCTCGACGCCTGAGGTTCCTGCTGCCGAGACCCACGTCCCCCGCCGACACCCATGCTGTCGTCCGCCCGGGGCCGTGGGTCTCGTCGCGAGCAGGGGGTCTCGGAGGTTGCTGGGGCTCCAGGCCTGGCGAGGCGCTCGATAGGCTGATCCCATGAAGATCGCCCGGTTCAGCCACGACGAAGCCATCATGTACGGGATCATCGACGAGCGTGAGCTCGTGGTGCTCGCCGGAGACCCGATGTTCACGGGGTACGAGACCACCGGTGCCCGCGTGCCGCTCGCGGATGCCGCTCTGCTCGCTCCGGTGATCCCGCGGTCCAAGGTCGTCTGCGTCGGCAAGAACTACCACGATCACGCGGCGGAGATGGGGGGAGAGGCCCCAGAGGAGCCGCTGCTGTTCCTCAAGCCGAACACCTCGGTGATCGGGCCCGGAGACACGATCGTGCGTCCGGCGATCTCCGAGCGCACCGAGTACGAGGGTGAGCTCGTGGTGGTGATCGGCAAGATCGCGAAGAACGTGAAGGCAGAGAACGCACTCGACTACGTGCTCGGATACACGATCGGCAACGACGTCACCGCGCGTGACCTCCAGCGCAAGGACGGTCAGTGGTCGCGGGCCAAAGGCTTCGACACCTTCTGCCCGCTCGGTCCCGTGATCGAGACGGACTTCGATCCGGCGCAGGCCACGATCGAGACACGGGTGAACGGCGAGGTGCGGCAGCAGGCGCCACTCACCGACATGATCCACTCGGTGCCGGCGATCATCGAGTACGCGTCGGCGGTGTTCACGCTGCTTCCGGGCGACGTCATCATGACGGGGACTCCGGCGGGCGTGGGCACGTTCGTGGCGGGAGACGTCGTCGAGGTCGAGATCTCCGGACTCGGCATCCTTCGCAACACCGTGCGCGACGCCGTTCCCGCGTCATGACCGATGTCGCCCTGACGGCGACGCAGCAGCAGGCGGTTCAGCGACGTACCGTCCTGGTCCTGTCGCTGGGGCAGGTGCTCGGCGGGATCGCCTTCGGTGCCACCGTCTCCCTCGGCGCCCTCCTCGCGGCGGACATCTCGGGCAACGATGCCCTCTCCGGTCTCGCGACAGCTTCCGTCACACTGGGAGCGGCCGCGTGCGCCATCCCGCTCGCACGTCTCGCCGCCCGTGTCGGGCGTCGTCGTGCGCTCACTCTCGGCAACCTGTTCGCCCTGGTGGGCATCGCGGTGGTCATCCTCGCCGCGTCTCTGCGGATCTTCCCGATGCTGCTCGTCGGCATCCTGATGATCGGGGCCGGCAACGCGGGAAACCTGCAGTCGCGGTTCGCGGCGACCGATCTCGCCGCGCCGCAGCACCGCGGACGAGACCTGTCCATCGTCGTCTGGTCGACCACGATCGGCGGGGTCGCCGGTCCGCTGCTTCTCGGGCCGGGGGAGATCGTCGGCCAGGCGGTGGGGATGCCGCCGCAGACGGGTTCGTACCTCTTCTCCTTCGTCGCGCAGTGCGCTGCGCTCGTGCTGTACGTCGTCGCTCTGCGTCCGGATCCGCTGCTCGCGGCGCAGCGTCTCGCGAAGGCCTCGGCTTCGACGGACGGGGCGGTGGCCGTGGATCGGCCGCGCGTCGCCCGGTACGCGATCTTCGCGATCGCCGGATCCCACGTGGTCATGGCCTCGGTCATGGCCATGACTCCGGTGCATCTCTCGCACATGGCGCACGGCGCCGGGGGCATGGCAGCGACCCCCGCCGATGTGTCAGCGCTCGTGGGGATCACGATCGCGTTGCACGTGGGCGGCATGTACGCCCTCTCGCCCGTCTTCGGCGTGCTGGCCGACCGCTGGGGCAGGCTCCAGGTGGTGCTGCTCGGACAGGTGCTGCTCGCCGGTGCTCTGGCGTTCGCGGTGTTCACGGGGACGGAGGCCTGGGGTGTGATGGTCGCGCTCATCCTGCTCGGACTGGGATGGAGCGCGGCGACGGTGGCCGGTGCCGCCCTTCTCACGGAGTCGTCCGCACCCGAGCTCCGCACACGGAGGCAAGGGCGCAGCGATTCCCTGATGAGCTTGTCCGCGGCGGCGGGATCGGTGCTGGCGGGCGTGGTGCTGGCGAACTTCCAGTACGCGGGACTCGGCGTGGCGGCCTTCGTCCTGGTCATCGCGATCGTGGCGCTGTCCCCGCTCGCCCGCTCCGGCTCCCGATGAAGGACTGGGCCGGCGTCGGCGCGGCGTATTCCGCATCGTACGCCGCGCTCTGCGCAGGGACCTTCCCGGCGATGCAGCTCGCCCTCGGCGCACCGCGAGGGCGCAGTCTGCTCGACGTCGGCGCGGGTGACGGCAGGCTCGCTGCAGCCTGGGCCGACGCGGGATGGCGCGTGCAGGCGTGCGAGCCGGAGGCGTCCATGCGCGCGGTGTCGCGCCGCGACCGTCCGCAGATCGTCACGATCGATGCGGGGCTGCCGGATCTGCCGTTCGCCGACGGCGCGGTCGATGTGGTCGTCGCGAACTTCGTCTTGAACCATGTCGGCTCCCCACGCAGGTCGGCGGCCGAGCTGCGGCGCGTGAGTCGTGGCCCCGTGGTCGGGACGATCTGGACGCTGTCGCCCTCATGGTTCTGGGCGGAGGTCGCTGAACGCGCGGGAGTGGCGCCGTTCGCCGGTGCGAAGCTCCCTGCCGACGAGGAATTCGAGCGGAGCGCCGCCGGCTTCGCGCAGATGCTGCGGGACGCGGGCCTGGAGCGCGTGACCGCCGCCGAGCACGGCTGGACCTGGCACGCGGACCCGAATGCACTCTGGCGTTCGGTCGAAGGGGGCGTGGCCGGTGCCGGTGCTCTCTACGCCCGGCTCGGACACGATGATCGTCGGCGATTCCGTGCAGCGTTCGAGCTCGTCGTGGACGAGCGCAGCGTCGAAGGCCACCTGCCCCTGGAGCATCGTGCGGCGGTCGCCGTGAGCATGTCGCCCTGAGCATGTCGCCCTGGGTTCCGGCGGATGCGTTGCGCACTGCGCTACGGTCAGAGCCATGTCCTCTCTCGCCGGACGGATCGCCGCAGGTGCCGTGCTCGCCGCCACCGTCGGTGTTCTCGCCGGGTGCGCGCCGAGCATCGGGACCCTGATGAGGGACAGCCTCGCCGACTCCGTGGAAGATGCGCAGGACATGCTGTGGGAGTACCGCGACCAGATGATCGAGGATCCGGAAGCGACCGTCGCCGGATTCGACTTCATCGTTGATGCGCGAGGCGGGGCGGACACCGGCAGCCACCTCTACACCCTGCTGGCCGTCGAGGAGGCCGGGGACGGCGTGGCCCTGACGCTCGCGGTGGAAGCCGGGGCGGAGACCGGCGGAGGGCTCTGGTACCAGCAGTCGACCGCCGTCACGTGCGTCGACTTCGTCTTCCCTGAGGCTGCCGCCGAGATCCGGACGGAGGGCGCTGCCTGCGGTGACGCCGTTGATGCGGCCAGCTACGACGAGGTCGTCCCGTTCTCAGACCTTCAGGTGCGGGAGACGGTGACGGCGGCGGATCACCCGCCTCCGATCTGCCAGTGTCACAGCGGTGGCGAATGCGACTGCCCAGGAGGCTGAGCCCTCGCGCCCGCCGACGGGCGAACGCGCGGTCCCCGTAGAATCGAAGGGCTATGGCTACCCCTCACCCCCTCACCACGACCGTCAGTGGTGCCGACGTCCGCGTCCGCTTCTGCCCCTCGCCGACCGGTCTGCCGCATGTCGGCATGGTCCGCACGGCTCTCTACAACTGGGCGTACGCCCGTCACAACGGCGGGAAGATGGTGTTCCGCATCGAGGACACCGATGCCGCCCGTGACAGCGAGGAGAGCTTCCGCCAGCTGGTGGACGCGCTCACCTGGCTCAAGATCGATTGGGATGAGGGTGTCGAGGTCGGTGGACCCCACGCTCCGTACCGGCAGTCGGAGCGCCACGACATCTACCGCGAGGTGATCGACAAGCTCATCGCCACGGGAGCCCTCTACGAGAGCTACTCCACTGCCGACGAGATCGACGCGCGCAACGAGGCCGCCGGGCGCGCCAAGCAGCTCGGTTACGACAACTTCGACCGCGACCTCACCGACGAGCAGAAGGCGGCGTTCCGTGCGGAGGGTCGTCAGCCGGCGCTGCGCCTTCGGGTGCCGGACGAAGACGTCACGTATGTGGACCTCATCCGCGGCGAGGTGACCTTCCCCGCAGGATCGTTCCCCGACTTCGTGGTCGTGCGCCCGAACGGTGTGCCGCTGTACACGTTCGTGAATCCGGTCGACGACGCGCTCATGGGCATCACGCACGTGCTGCGTGGTGAAGACCTGATGCCGTCCACCGCCCGGCAGCTCTCGCTGTATGCGGCTCTCATCGATGCGGGTGTGACGACGTTCGTCCCGCGGTTCGCGCATATGCCGTTGGTGCTGGGGGAGACCGGCAACAAGAAGCTCTCCAAGCGCGACCCGCAGGCGGATCTGTTCCTGCACCGCGACCGCGGCTTCATCCCCGAGGGACTGCTGAACTACCTCGCCCTGCTCGGCTGGTCGATCGGACATGACCGCGACGTGTTCTCGCTCGACGAGTTCACCGCCGCGTTCGACATCGTCGACGTGAACCCGAACCCGGCGCGCTTCGACCAGAAGAAGGCCGAGTCGATCAACGGCGACCACATCCGGATGCTCGGCGAGAAGGACTTCGCCGAGCGGACGATCCCGTACCTCGCCGCAGCCGGACTCTTCGACGAGCCGACGCACGAACAGCTGGTGACGGCATTCCGCGTCGCGCCTCTCGTGCAGGAGCGGGTGCAGCTGCTCGGCGAGGTGCCCGGCATGGTGGGCTTCCTGTTCACCGATGAGGTCTCGTACGCGGAGGACGCCCTCAAGGGCCTTCCGGCAAATGCTGCCGAGGTGCTCGACGCGTGCGTCGTGGCTCTCGAGCCCCTCGACGACTTCACCCCGGAGAAGATCCAGGAGGCCCTCGCCGCGGAGCTCGTCGAGAGGCTCGAGCTCAAGCCGCGCATCGCCTACGGTCCGCCCCGTGTCGCCATCACCGGCCGCCGGGTCTCGCCGCCGCTGTTCGAATCGATGGAGCTGCTGGGCAAGGAGGAGTCGCTGCGTCGGCTCCGCTCGCTCTCGGTGTTCCTGGCCGGCTGAGTCGCGACGCGCCCGGGCGGCGGTCCTCGGTCCACCGGTTTTGGTGTTCCGCCGCCGCTCGGGTAGGCTTGACTCTCGGTGCGAGGCCCTGGTTTCGCCCTTGGGGTATGGTGTAATTGGCAACACGACGGTTTCTGGTTCCGTTATTCTTGGTTCGAGTCCAGGTACCCCAGCAAGATGAAAACCCCCGCTCAGGCGGGGGTTTCTTCGTTTCCGAGACCATCGCGTCGCGTCGAGGTACGACGAGGGCGCCGACTATTCTGGAAGGTGTGACAGGCACTCGAGTGGAAGCGGCATTCTCCCGCGCCGTCACCGCCTTCAGTGCTCCGACTCTCGACCTGCTGCACGGCCGTTTCGCCCCCTTCGTCGTGGCGTCGCTGTCTCTTCTGTTCACGGCGGACCGGGTCTCCATCCCGATCGCCGACGCCCAGGCCGAGCTCGCGGAGATCCTCGATGAACTCAGGGATGCGGGCGACGATGACGACGATCGCCGGGTCCCTTCGGGGACCGGCCGCGATGTCGCGAGGAACTGGGTCCGCCTGGGCTGGTTGGTGCAGCAGATCGACGAGGACGTCGAGGTGTATCGACTCTCCGCGCACGCTGTCGAGGCTCTGGAGATCGCGGGGCGCACGGGCGGCGGGCGCACGCGCGTATCCAACTCCCGAGTGCGCACGCTCCTCGAGGCCGTGGAGCATCTGGCCGACAGCGCCGAGGCAGACCCCGTTCGTCGACTCGCCCGCCTCCGGGAGGAGCGCGCCGCACTCGATGCCGAGATCGATCGGATCGAGGAGTCGGGCAGAGCCGATCCACTCGATGATGAAGAGCTCTTCGAGGAAGCGGAGAACGTGCTGCATCTGGCGCGCGAGCTTCCCGCCGACTTCACCCGGGTCGCCGAATCCCTCAAACTCATGCAGCGCGACGTCGTCGCCCATCTGCGCCGTGATGAGCGGCCGACGGGTGAGGTGCTGCGCGAGTACCTGCAGCGTGCGCAGGATGTCATGAACTCGACGCCGGAAGGACGCGCCTTCGCCGGCGCTCTCAAGCTGATCGGCGATCCGGAGCGCATCGATGCCCTCACCGACCAACTGCACGGTCTGCTCCGACAGCCGTTCGCCCGGATGCTCGACAGCACGCAGCGGGCCGAGCTCGACGCGATCGGACGCCGCGTGGAGCTCGGGGTCGAGGAGGTGCTGGCTGCGCAACGTCGAGCCTCGCACGTCATCACCGGCCAGGTGAAGACACACGATCCGCTGCGGGACCGTCAGATCGACGACCTGCTGCGTGACGTCATCGCCGCGCTGCACGTGTGGGACGGGACGGGGGCGAGTGACGCACCGGTGCGCAGTCTTCCGCTCGCCGACCTGGGGCACCTCAGGCAGACCGTGAGCAGCATCCGTCCACCCGCGGTCCCCGCCCCTCTGGCCGACGCCGGGGACGTCGAGTTCGCCGACGTCGACTCCCGCGCGTGGGGTGGTCCGAGGTATGCGGAGCTCGAGCAGTACGTCGCGGGGCTCGGACCCGAGTTCGATCTCGCCGCCGCATTCGCCGAGAGCGACGACGACACCCGGCGCCCTGTCGACCTCGTCGGACTGCTCGAGATCGCCCACCGCAACGGCATGACCGAGAGCGAGACGGTGTCGGTGGTCGAAGCTCTGCGCCCCGACGGCTCGACGCGACGCTTCGCGTTCGGTGCCGTCACGGCGCGCAACACGAAGGAAGACGCACATGCCTGAAGAGAGCCCCGCGCCGGAAGCAGCGGTCGATGACCCGTTCATCGCTCCCGTCCCCATGGAAGAAGACATCGAGGAGCATTTCGCCGGCGACCGCGGCACCCTCGATCCGGAGATCCGCCGTCTGCTCGCCCACATCCTTCAGCGGCGCTTCATCGCCGCGGAGCGCAACCGCAAGGAGTGGACGCTGCTGCTCGATCATCAGCACGTGATCGAGTCGCGTCTGAACGACCTGTACCTCCGACTTGTCGTCGACCACGGTCGCGGTTTCGCCTACAAGCAGCAGCTGCGCTCCGATGAGATCGACATGCCTGTGTTGCTGAAGGACTCCCCGTACACACGTGCGGAGACGCTCGTGCTCGTGCATCTGCGCACCGTCTACCAGCGGGAGTCCGCGGCCGGAGAGTCGTCGGTGCGCATCGACATCGAGGATCTCGAGCAGACCGTGCTGAGCTACTTCACCGATGTCGATGGCGGAACGGCACGGCAGCAGAAGGCGATCAGGAACGCGATGGACAGACTGGATCGCGAGGGGATCGTGCAGGAGGAGACCAGCGGGCGCTATCGGATCACGGCGCTCGTCGAGGTCGTCCTCAGCGCCGAGACCCTGAAGGAACTCCGCGACTGGCTGCGGTCGCAGGAAGCGGTGCAACGATGACGATGGTCGACACGCTCTTCGGGCTCATCCCCGCCGGCTCGCGGGGACAGCAGTGGATCGCGGACGAGCTGCAGCTGATCAACTGGGGTGGATACGACGGGGGCCCGCACCGGGTGCGCTTCTCGCCGAACGCCACGCTGCTGTGCGGCGGCTCCGGCTCCGGCAAGTCGACGCTGATGGACGCGTACATCGCGCTGATGATGCCTCACACGACGCCGTTCAACGGTGCGTCGAACGGCGGAGTGACCGGCCGACCGCGCGGCGAGGAGCAGCGGAACATCCTCTCGTACGGGCGAGGGAAGATCGACGAATCCCGCACGGAGGACGGCACCAAGCTGCGAGTCCTCCGCGGCGACGGCGAAGACACGTGGAGTGCCATCGCGACGACCTGGCTCGACCACGACGGGTCGCGGTTCACCGCTGTGCGGGCCTGGTACATCCCGGCGGATGCCCGCGTGCTGGAGGACACGACCCGGGTTCGGGCGACCGTGAACGGGGCGTTCGACCTGGCACAGCTGGAGAAGGCCGCGACGCAGCGGCTCTCCGATGCGTCGGTGCGGGCAGCGGGACTGGAGACGCTGGCGACGGACCGGGAGTTCTCTGCCCGGCTGCAGGCGGTGCTCGGGATCGGGGCGGCCGGGTCCGGGGCGAAGGCGATCAGCCTGCTGGCCAGGATCCAAGCGGGGCAGCAGATCACCACGGTCGACGATCTGTACAAGAAGCTCGTGCTGGAAGAGCCGGAGACGATGGCCACAGCGGATGCCGTCGTGGCGCACTTCGATGAGTTGGAGAGCACGCGCACCCGGATGCTGACGGCGAAGCAGCAGGTCAGCGCACTCGAACCCATCCGCGGAATCAAGGAGCGCATCGCGGCTTCAGCCGAACGGGTGCGGATCATCGACGAAGTCGGAGTCTTCACCGATCCGTCGTCCCTCGCCGCGCTCTGGAACGCTCAGCGCCGCCTGGATCTGCTGCGCGAGGTCGAGGTCGAGCTGGGGGACCGCTCCCGCGCCCTCAGCCTCGCCGTGCGGGAGAAGCGCGCCCTCGTCGACGCCGCCGATGCCGAGCGGGAGGGTCTGCTCGATGTCCTGCGGCAGTCCGGCGGTGACCGCCTCGAGACAGCGCAACGGGAGCTCCGCGTCGCCGAACGTCGCCTGGACGACGTGCGGCGGGAACGCGCGAAGTTCGACGCCATCGTGCGGGATCTCGGTGCGGAAGTGGAGAACGCCGCCCAGTTCGAGGCCCTCGTGGCCGACAGTCGGGGGTCATCGCCGAGATCGGGGATCCGGGACGCGCGCGCGGCCTTCGCCGACGCCGAGACCGCCCGCAGGACGACCGAGCTCGAGATCTCACGACTGCGTCAGGAGCGCGAGCGCACCGGTCTGGTGCGCGGCAGCATTCCCTCCCACCTCGACGAGTCCCGCGCCATGCTCGCGGAGGCGGCTGGTCTCGACCCTTCGGAGCTTCCCTTCGTGGGAGAGCTCATCGAGGTGCGGACGGAGTTCGAGCCGTGGCGCGAGGCCTTCAACCTCGCCCTCGGCGGCTTCGCCAGGACGCTCCTCGTCGACGCGGAGAAGCTGTCGTCCTTCCGGGCGGCGATCAACTCCACGCGCACCCCGGAGCGCCTGAACTACGAGGGCGTCCCCACCGGACTCCTCGAGGTGCGCAACGCCGATCCGCAGACCCTCCCCGGGAGGCTCGACTACCTGCCGACCCCCTTCACCGGGTGGCTCCAGCAGCGGCTGCAGGACCGGTTCGGATACGTGTGCGTCGACTCATCGTCCCAGTTGGACGCCCATCAGAAGGCGCTCACCATCAACGGCCAGGTGTCGCAGGGCAGCAGGGGAGCCCACGGCGGTCAGGGACGCGCCAACGTGCTCGGCTTCACCAACGACCGTCGGCTTCGCGAGATCGATGACCAGCTGCGGCTGCTGACCGTGCGTCACGACGGCTACGCATCGACGGCGCAGGACGCCGAAGCCGCCCTCGACCGCATCGAGGCACGATCGACCGCATTCGCGAAGATCGAGGACCTCACGTGGGAGCAGATCGATGTCGATGCGGTCGAGGCCGAACGGGAACGTTGGCTCGCCGTCGAAGCGGAGGTCACGACAGCCAGCCCCGAGATCGCGCAGCTCAAGCGTCAGGCGGAGGATCTGCGGTCCCGCGCGCGCACGCTCCGGGACGAGGAGGCGCGCCTCAGCAACGAACTCGCCCAGACCCAGGAGCACTGGGGACAGGTCACCGACGACGTCGACGCCTGTCAGAGAGTGATCGATTCCGCGGCAGCCACGGACCTCTCGCTCGGCGAGACACATGCGTCGTTCCTGGACGGCCGGTTCCTGCACGCCGAGAGCGGGGCGAGCGTAACCGCGTCGGAGCGGCTCACACACCTGGACACCGCGCTCAGGACCGCCGCTCAGCGCCTGCACGAGGACCGTCGTGAGGCCGCGGAGGCCCACGAGCAGCAGCGCGAGAGCATGCGGCGACTGATGACGGGGTTCCTCGAGCGCTGGGACAACCTCACGATCCTGCCGGACCCCGACGAGTCCGTCGGCGAGTTCGAGAGCATTCTGGAGGCGTTGCAGACCAACGGGCTCCACGAGCTGGAGACCGAGTGGCGTGACAGTCTGCTCAAGCTCTCGGGGAACGACCTGACGAGCCTCGACTCGACTCTCAGCCGGTCGCTCCGCGAGATCAAGGATCGCATCGACCCGATCAACCGCATCATGGAGGAGCTGCCGTTCTACGACGACGACCATCGTCTGCAGATCACCCCGCGCGAGAATCAGAGCGAGGCACGCAAGCGGTTCCGCCGCGAGCTCCGCGAGGTGCGGGGACTGATCGACGCTGCCGAGACCGACGCCGAGCGCGAGGCCGTGTACCGCAAGATGAGCCGTCTGATCGGACGGATGCGCCGTACGGCCCCCGACTTCGCCGAGCTCATCGACGTGCGCAACCACGTGCGCGTGAGTGCCGAGCGGGTCACAGCGACGACGCGGGAGCATGTCGCGCTCTACGACCACATCGGCGAGAAGTCCGGAGGGGAGTCGCAGGAGCTCGTCGCGTTCATCGTGGGAGCAGCGCTGCGTTACCAGCTCGGAGATGCGGGCGCTGCCCGGCCGCGCTACGCCCCCGTCTTCATGGACGAAGCGCTCATCAAGGCGGATGCCCACTTCACGAAGCGCGCGATCGGCGCATGGCGTGGACTCGGCTTCCAGCTCGTGATCGGCGCGCCGAACGACAAGTACAGTGCGATCGAGCCGCACGTCGACGTCGAGTACGACATCCTCAAGGACACCCGCGGGCGCTCCTGGGCGAAGGCGAAGGTGGGTCTGCCGGACGCGGCGATCTGAGCGCGGCGGTGCGGGGCAGGAGGGTCCGCCTGCCTACTCGCACTCGCCGAGGAAGCCGAGGTAGCACACGGCTTCGTGGGTGACAGCCGCCTCGTAGTCGTTGTTGGACACCTGCCGCGTCGCGATCTCCGGGGTGCGCGTGAGGTGCCCGAAGTCGCCGAGCGAGGCCACGACCGATCCCTCCGAGTCCTCGGCGCGCATACGGTCGATCTCGGCACGATGCTTTCCGCAGAGGGTAGCCGCGGCGGGGACCAGCTCGACCCCGGCGCAGGCTCCGGCGTACTGGGCCTCCATCGCGTTGATGCAGTCGGTCCAGTCCTGATCGACGGCGCACGGGCTCACACCGTCGTCGGCCACGAGGTAGAGGCCGGTCTCGTACTCCTCGCTGTGGAAGGTCTCGGGCTTCTCCGGCGAATCCACCTTCGTCCAGTGCCGGGCGGTGGTGAGGGCGACGACCACGACGATGAGGGCGATGAGCAGGAGTGCGCCGATCACCGACAGCGTCACCCAGAGCCCGACCCGGCTCTTCTTCTCCGGCCCGACGCCTGGCGTGACATGCGGTCCCGCGGCAGGCGGAGTGCCGCCATAGGCCGGGGGAGCGGCAGCGAAGGCGGCGGCGTGCACCAAGTCGTGGGTGCCGAGCGGCGCGGCCTGCGCTGTCACGGCCAGCCAGTACTCGTACCAGCTCAGGGTCGCCTGCGCGTCGGCCGCCACCTGCTGCGCCTCCGCATCCGTGAGGGGGAGGCCAAGGCCCGGCCGGGCACCGGGGTCCTGCAGCGAGGTGCGGAATTCGTCGAGAGACAGCGCCATGCTGGCGATGATGGCAGAAACCACGCTCGGCGGACAATCCGCTCGTGGATCGCGATGTCCCCGGCATCCGGAAGAATGTCGAGGTGATCGGTATGAGGAGCTTCTGGAATGCCCTGCCAACGGAGGGGCGCTGGCTGCTGTCGACGGTCGCGATCCAGACACTCGGACGCGGCATGACGCTCCCGTTCACGATCATCTACTTCCACGAGGTCCGTGGGTTCGACCTCGGGGTCTCCGGCGCTCTCATGAGCCTCATCGCGATCACCGGACTCGTGGTGACGGGCCCGGGAGGAACACTGATCGATCGGTTCGGTGCACGCCGGGTGCTGATCGTCGGGCTGCTGTCGATGATCGTGGGGTGCGCGCTTCTGGCATTCGCCACGCACCCTGTCGTCGCCGCGATCGCCGTCATGCTGATCGGCGTGAACTTCGGTGTGTCGTGGCCGGGCTTCAACGCGCTGATCGCGTCGGTGGTGGAGGGCGAGGTGCGCCAGCAGTACTTCGGCGTCAACTTCGCTCTCGTCAACCTCGGCATCGGGGCCGGCGGAGTGATCGGAGGCTTCTTCGTCGACGTCAGCGACCCCGCGACGTTCACCACGATCTTCCTCGTCGACGCCGCAAGCAGCCTCGTTCCCCTCGCCCTGCTCCTGGGCCCGCTCCGACGTGTGCGCACTCAGCATGAGGCCGAAGAAGACGCACCGCCTGCCGGTGGATATCGCGAGATCCTGCGTCGCCCCGCCGTGCTCTGGCTGACGCTGCTCACGTTCCTCTCGGTGTTCATCGGCTACGGGCAGATGGAGGCGGGCTTCCCTGCCTTCGCCCGACAGGTGTCGGAGGTCTCGACGCAGGTGGTCGGCATCTCGTTCGCCGTCAACACCGCGGTGATCGTGCTGCTGCAGTTCGCCGTCCTCAGACTCATCTCCGGCAAGCGTCGTACGCGGGTGATGCAGGTGATGGCACTCATCTGGGCGCTGTCATGGGTGCTCCTCGGGGCGACCGGATTCCTGCCTGGCACCCTCGCCTCGGCGATCGGCGTGATCGCCTACATGGGTGTCTTCGCCTTCGGCGAGACGATGCTCCAGCCGGCGGTTCCCGCGATCTACAACGATCTGGCTACCGATCGCACGCGCGGTCGGTACAACGCCATCAACTCGGCCGCGTTCCAGGGAGGGGCGATCCTCGGGCCGCTCGTCGCGGGTGTGATGCTCGGAGGAGGACTCGATGCCGGATTCATCGGCGTCATGATCGCGGGCAGTCTCGCCGTCGGAGTGCTGGCGATCGTCCTCGAGCGTGTCGTCTCCCCGACCGCCAACGGCGTCACCGGCATCCATCGAACGGACGAGGCGGACCGGCTCCCGACCCAATAGGCTCCGAGCATGGCTCTGGAGTCCCTCTTCCTCCGACTGGATCGGATCGCCGGTGGGCGGCAGGCCGGCATCGCCATCAGCGAGACCGACCGCACGCATCCCAAGACGGTGCGTGCGTTCACCTGGATCATCTGGCTCCTCATCGTCGAGCTCGTCATCGGCGTCGGGGCCGTCGTCGTCGCGCTGGTGCTCGCGGTCGACGGCGAGTCGGTCTCGTTCGCCGTCTGGATGCGCACGCTCGTGGTGCTCGCGATGACGGCGACGCTGTTCTACTTCGCCTGGCGTGCACAGCGTGGCTGGCGGTGGGCGTATCAGCGCCTTCGTCTGTTCGCGCAGATCTTCCCCGTCATCACGCTCGTCATGGCGGCGATCCCCGGGCTCTACCCGCTCTGGATGGTGTCGGAGCAGATCGTCTTCAGCCTGATCATGATCGGCATCGCCGACTTCCTCACCAGCGACCACATGCGCAGCGCCTTCGCGGCGCCGCGCGCGGAAGCCGGGAGCGAATAGCACGGGGGCAGGGTACGGCGCCACTCCCTTCCACGGATCCGTGCCACGGGGCATCCTCGAGCGCAGGCAGTCGAGGAAGGGCTCACGATGGCGAAACTCATCCGGGTTGTCCCGGGGCAGGATCCGGGGTTCCGGCGCGTGCGATCGGGATCGGGGTTCCGATACGTCGATCCGGCAGGGAACACGGCGCCCGAGGCCGATCGCGAGCGGATCAACGACCTCGTCATCCCACCCGCATGGCGGGATGTGTGGATCGCCGCGGACCCGCTCGCTCACATTCAGGCGGTGGGCGTGGACGGCGCCGACCGCAAGCAGTACCTGTACCACCCCCTGTGGCGGGTGAGCCGAGATCGCAAGAAGTTCGTGCGCGCCCTCGATCTGGCCGCCGCGCTGCCGCGCGCGAGAGCGCAGGTGACCCGGGCGTTGGCCCAGGAGGGGCAGACGAAGGAGCGCGCCCTCGCCATCGCCTTCCGCCTTCTCGACGACGCAGCCCTCCGTATCGGGTCGGAGCGTTACCTGGTGCGACACGGCAGCCGCGGTCTCACGACACTGCGACGACGAGATGTGCGTGTGGCGGGGAGTGATGTCGCATTGTCGTTCCCCGCCAAGAGCGGCCGCACGGCGTCGATCGAGATCACGGATGAATCCCTGGCCGATGCCCTGACCGACTTCGCCGCGGGCAAGTCGGGCGCTTTCCTGCTCGCGTACCGCCGAGGCCGGCGTCGCGTGCGTCTCACGCCCGCAGAGGTCAACGCCTATCTCCGGGAGGTCACGGGGGAGTCCTTCACGGCGAAGGACTTCCGCACGCTGCACGGCACGATCATCGCCGCGGACGCCCTCGCCCGGATCGGCGAGCTCGACAGCCGGAACCACCGGAGTCAGGCAGAGCGCCTTGCCGTGCAGGCGGCGGCGACGGCGCTCGGCAACACGACCGCGGTGGCACGAGCGAGCTACATCGATCCTCGGGTCTTCAGCCAATACGGACGCGGACGGACGCTCGACCTCTCCGTGACGCCTGAGACCGCCATCAGGAGACTCCTCGGTGGTCCGGAGATCTCGAGGAAGGTCACCCGGCGATCCGGAGCCAGACGACGGCGATGAGCATCGGCACGAGGGGCGTGGCCACGGCTGCGATCACGGGCCACCGCCGGGTACGCGTGTCGACGTGGCGTGCGCGACCGGCGAGCGTGTCGCCGTCACGCCGGTAGGTCCCCGGATCGAGAGGCGTCGCGGCCTCGTCGCGGTACAGCAGGGTTCGTCGCCCGACGCGATCGTGAAGCGCCGCGATCACGGTGAGGAAGCGCCGCAGTTCCTCCCCATCGGTCAGATCGACGGCGGGGAAGTAGACATGCAACGTGCTGTCCACGATCTCCAGGTCGAGGTCGGCGCTCTCGTCGACGAGGATCGCCATGAGGTCGGGGGTGAGCACATAGAGCGCGTCCGTCTCGTATCCCGGCGGCACTGATACGTCGAACACGTCGCTGAAGTCCCCCTCGAGCCGGATGCGGGTTCGGCCGGTCGGACGCCGAGGGAGCACGCTGAGCGCCCCGCCACCGCGCCGCGACCGGAGCATGATCCTCGGAGCCTCGGACGGCAGCGGGATGCGGACAGCGCGCACGGTGTGCATCGTCGCGCCCTCTCCATCGCCGACCACGAAGGTGCGTTCGACGCTGTCGAAGGGGACGGCGCTGTGTCGGGCGTCCAGGTGGTCCTGCGCGGTGCGGTCGCCGCGATCGACCTGCTCGTCGATGGAGCCGCCCCACGGGTGGTCGCCGATGTCAGCGCGATACCGCCAGCCCAAAGCCGCGGCGATCTCGGCGAGGGCGGTGCGCCGTCGACGATGCCGACTGATGGACATCGTCGACCACGCGACGAGTGCGGCGCCGAGCAGCATCGTCGCGACCTGGGCGTACACGAGCGTCGTCCCGGACAGCGCGAATCCGACCGGCAGGAGATAGAAGGCCAGGGCTCCGGCGATGACGAGCGTGGCGACCGACGACGCGACCAGTGTCAGGCTGCCCCATCCGCGAGCCGTCGCGAGTGGGGCGGCCCGACCGGCCGAGAAGGGTGCCACGTCAGGGCTTGTACACGATGGCGATGTTCAGCTGTCCGCCCTCGCGCGCCCAGGCGAGCCACCGGGGCTCGCCCGGACCGGTGAGCCGCTGGATCGGCACGACGTGGATGCCCTGATCGAGGCGGCTGAGCTCGCGGAACTCGGGCTTCTTGGAGATCCAGATGGTGCCGCCGCCGTCCCACGGCTCCAGGCAGGTGTACACGTATCCGTGTGCACGCAGATTGACGCGGTCGACGAGCGCCTCGGCCTGCTGCTTCAGCTCGTCGAGGACCTCGGTCGGGATGGCCCCTTCGAGCGTGAAGGCGGCGACGTCGTAGACGTTCCCCTCGCCGAAGTCCCTTGTGGCGAGCAGCGCCAGCTCGGTGACGCCCTTGTCGGCGGTGCGGGTCCACAGGGCATGCGAGTTCTTGGCGCGCTTGTTCATCAGGAACCCGCCGAAATTCAGCTTCTGGTACGAGAAGTCGTCGAGCTTGGCCGCGATCTCTGCACGTGTCGTCATGGGGATTCTCTCCTCTTCCGGGAGGTCGGGTGGCCTCTCCGTCGAGAGAGCCTAGGTGTGCGCTGGGCGGGCCCGTCGGAGTCCGAACGAGCCCGAACGCACGGCGCCGAACCCGCCGACCGCGTGTCCTAGGCTCGACTCATGCCCGTGCCCCGCACCCTCGACGAGCTCTGCCTGGGCCTCGGGCGGATGCGTGTGGACGCGGGCTCGCCGTCGTATGCCGAGATCGCCCGTCGGATCGGCGGGGTGCGTCACGGTGCCGAACCGCCGAAGGTGACCGTCTACGACTGCTTCCGTCCGGGACGGCGACGCGTGGACCATCGTCTGGTGGGCGATATCGTCCGCGTGCTCGGGGGCGACGACGAGGAGGCTGCGCAGTGGCGGGAGACCGCGCGGCTTCTCAACGGTGCGCGATCGGGGGTGCACGTCGAGGTGGCACTCGGAATCCGGGATCCCGCGGGCGCGGAGATCGGACGCGAAGAGCTGCTGACCGCTCTTCCCGATGCCGACGTGCTGGTTCTCACCGGTCTGCCGGGGGCGGGGAAGACCACTCTCGCCTCGGCGCTGGCCGGCCGTTCGCCGGTGCTCACCGTGCACTTGCGCGAATCCGACACCGAACGCCCTCCGGCGGATCCGATCGACGTCCTGCGGCGGATGCTGGGGGCTCTCGGAGTCCGCTCCCTTCCCTACGAGCTGCCGCGTCTTCGTGAGCAGCTGCGGATCAGCGCGCGCGAGTTGACGGTCGTCATCGAGGACGCGGGTGACCCGGTGCGGTTGGCTGCGCTGCTGGTTCCCGGTGTGCGGTTCATCGTGACGGCGCGCGTCGACCTCGGGGGCCTCGAGGAGCGTCTGTCCCCGACGGCTCTGCGCGTGGAGAGGGTCGTCGTCCCGCCGATGTCGCACGCAGAAGCCGAGCGCCTGCTCGATCACCTCCTCTCCCTCGACGGGGCTTCCTCGACCGTGATCAGAGGGAGCAATGAGCGTGCGGCGGCGTTGCGGCGCATCGTCACCGTGGCGGGTGGCCTGCCGCTCGATCTGGTGATGCTCGCCGGGATCATCCGTGAACACGAGGGGTGGTCGTTCGCGGACCTGGCATCGCGGTTCGAGCATGAGCCACGCGACGTGCGCATCCGACCTGTTCTGGAGGCGGCGACACGATCCCTGCCGACGGGCGAAGCCGATCTCCTCGTGAACGCCGCGCTGCTCGACCGAGAGGTGGAGGAAGGTGTGCTCATCGCAGCCGGAGGCCCCGCCGCCGCACGCGATCTGCACCGTCTGCATGCCCGGCACCTCGTGGAGCTGCGCCAGGGACGGGTGCGGATGCACGACACGGTGTTCTCCTTCGCCGCAGAGCGGTCGCGCTCCCTCCGCCCGTCATCCGTCCGCAGGGACTTCGTCCACGACTCCGCGTCCGCCGTGCTGGTCCGGATGGAAGAGGATCCCGACTTCGCCGCGCGTGAGGTGGGGACGGTGCTCGCGGTGGCGTCGGCGGCTCGCGAGCACGGTCTCGATTCCGAAGTGGAACGGCTGGCGATCACATCGCACCCGGTGCTGTCCCGCTGGTCGCTCTGGAGCGAATCGCTGCAGCTGCACGATCTGGCAGCCCGCGGAGACGGCCTCGACCTGGTGCCCGACATCGCTCTCGGCGTGGCGCACTGCGCGGAGAAGCTCGGGCGGCTGGACGAAGCGCTCATCATCCTGCACCGCGTGCGTCGTATCGCTTCGGGCGCGGCTCTCGCCCGCACCTGGAACCAGATCGGCAACGTGCAGCGCTGGATGAGTCACCTCGAGCAGGCGCTGGTCTCCTATGAACGGGCGATCGCACACGCGCGCGACGCGGGGGACAGGGTCGTCGAAGGGCGGGCAACCGGCAACCATGCGGACACCCTTCGCATCCTCGCCCGCTACCCGGAGGCGCTGCAGGGCTACACCGCTGCGCTGAGCATGGCGAAGGCGGAGAGGGACGAGCTGAACGTGGCTGTCGTGCGCGGCAATCGCCCGCTGCTGTTCCTCGCGATCGGACACCTCGATGCTGCGGACGAGGAACTGCAGGAGCTGATAGACGAATCGAACGGTGAACCGCTGCCGTTCGTCCGCCGGACGCGTGCGCTCATCGCGGAAGCACGGGGTGACGACCTGCGGGCCCGTGCACTGTGCGCCGACGCGATGGGCGCCCTGCAGTCCGCAGGAGAGTTCGCGACATCGGCCGATCTCGAACTCCTCGGCGCCCGGATCGACGGGCGGAACGGCCAGTCCGATCGCGCGCGGACGACGGCGCAGCGGATCCTCCGGGAGGCGGAGCGCGCGGGGTCGCCCTTGATCGCCACCGAGGCTGCGAATTCGCTCGCCGAGATCCTGGTCCTCGCTGCGGCGAGCGACTCCGCGTCCCCGCATCTCCTCGCCGAGGCCGAGCGGCACGCAGAAGAGGCGCGGAGCGTCGCGGAGGCGACCGGAGACCGCGCCGAAGTCGCACGCAGCGACGCGATCCTGTCGCGCATCGCGTTCGCACGTCACGACGACGACGCAGCAGCGGCCCGGTCGCACGCGTCCGCACAGGTGTACTCGGCGATCGGACACCGGCTCCGACCGACGTGAGCGTGAGGACGATCCGTCGGGCATCCGGGTGACAGGATGGATGCATGGACACAGCCAACCTCACCCGCGAGGAGACGGCCGCGCGATCCGCCGCCGTCACCGTGCATCGCATCCGCGTCGAGCTCGACCTGACCGGTGCGCCGGAGCGCGCCCGTACCGGGTTCCCGACGGTGACGACCCTCGAGTTCGATGCGACGGGGGAGAGCACTTGGCTCGACTTCATCGGCGAAGAGGTCCGGAGTGTCTCGGTGAACGGCGTCGATCAGGAGGTCGTCTACGACGGCGCGCGCATCTCGCTCTCCGGTCTCGCGGCCGCCAACGTCGTGCGGGTCGAGGCGGTCGCGGCGTACAGCCGATCCGGTGAGGGACTGCACCGTTTCCATGACCCTGTGGACGACGAGACCTATCTCTACACGCAGTACGAGCCGGCGGACGCGCGCAGGGTGATGGCATGCTTCGAGCAGCCGGACATGAAGGCCGAGTACACGTTCGTCGTGGACGCCCCCACCGGGTGGCAGGTGCTCTCGAATCAGTCGCCTGCGCACACCGACCTGGGTGTCGGCGTGCAGCGTGTGGAGTTCGCCCCGACTCTGCCGATCTCGAGCTACATCACAGCGGTCGCTGCCGGTCCGTACTCGCGCGTCGACGGCGAGTGGCGGCGCGATGAGCAGCACATCGCCCTCGGCGTGCTCGTCCGGCGTTCGCTCGCCTCGCACCTCGACGCGGACGAGGTCCTCGAGGTCACCCGGCAAGGGCTGGACTTCTTCACGGAGGCGTTCGCCTACCCGTACCCGTGGGGTAAGTACGACCAGATCTTCGTGCCGGAGTACAACCTGGGCGCGATGGAGAATCCGGGTCTCGTGACCTTCACGGAGGCGTATCTCTCCCGCGGGGCGGCCACGGATGCACAGCGCGCTGCGCGGGCGAACACGATCCTGCACGAGATGGCGCACATGTGGTTCGGAGACCTGGTCACCATGACCTGGTGGGACGACCTCTGGCTGAAGGAGTCGTTCGCCGACTACATGGGCGCGCACGCGTCGGCGGTCGCGACGCGCTACCAGGACGCCTGGGTGACGTTCGCCGCGCGACGGAAGGCGTGGGCCTATCAGCAGGATCAGCTGCCCACGACCCACCCGATCGTCGCGGACATCCCCGATCTCGAGGCGGCGAAGCTGAACTTCGACGGGATCACCTACGCCAAGGGTGCGGCTGTTCTGAAGCAGCTCGTGGCATTCGTCGGCGATGACGCGTTCTTCGAGGGCGCCCGCCGGTACTTCGCCGCCAACGCGTTCGGCAACACGACGCTGAACGACTTCCTGGTGCAGCTGAGCGCGGTCTCGGGCCGCGACATGAGCGACTGGTCGGCGGCATGGCTGCAGACCTCCGGAGTGTCGACGCTGTCGACGGAGACGGACGAGGAGGGACGCTCCGTCCTGGTGCAGACCGACCCGAGGCCCCACCGGCTCCGCATCGGCATGTACGAACGTCTCGACGGTCGTGTGCTCCGTCGCGAGCAGCAGGAGCTCGACGTGATCGGTGAGCGCACCGCGATCGAGCTGCCCGACGCCGATCTGGTGCTGCTCAACGACGACGACCTCACTTATGTGAAGGCGCGTCTGGACGCACGCTCCCTCCGCACGGTCGAGGAGTCCCTGTCCGCGATCGAGGATCCGCTGGCACGTGCCCTCGTGTGGTCCTCGCTGTGGAACGCGACCCGCGACGGCGAGCTCGACGCGCTGCGCTACCTCCGAATCGTGCGCAGCCATGCGGCGGACGAGTCCAACATCGGGCTGTTGACGGGCGTGCTGCCGAACGCGATCTACACGATCCGTCACTTCGTGCCGGACGCGAGTCGCGACGAGGAGCAGCGCCGCTGGACCGACACGGTGTGGAGCGCACTGGAGGCCGCCGATGCCGGCAGCGACGCGCAGCTCTCCTGGGCCCGAGCGTTCGCGACCGCGTCCGCTTTCGACGATCGTCGTCACGAAGAGGTGCGCGCGCTGCTGGAGGGGAATGTCCCGGAGGGGCTCGTGATCGACCCCGACCTGCGCTGGCAGCTCCTCACCGCGCTCGTGACCGTGGGGCAGGCTGATGACGAAGACGTGACGGCGGAGCAGGAGCGGGACGACACCGGCGACGGACGCACGGCTGCACGGCGCGCCCGTGCCTCTCGGCCCGACGCGGATGTGCGGCGCGACGCATGGGACTCCGCGTGGAACGACCTCTCGCTCAGCAATGATCATCTCGATGCGGTGATCGGCGGCTTCCGTGCAGGGGGACGCCGTGATCTCATCTCCGAGTTCGACGACGAGTATTTCGTGCGGATCGGCCGAGCCTGGTCAGAGCGCAGCATCGAGATCGCGCGGCGCCTGGTCATCGGGCTCTTCCCCGCGTCGGAGTCGGTGGAGCCGGTGGATGCGTGGCTGGCCGCGAATCCGGCAGCGCCTGCCGCCCTTCGGCGGCTTGTGATGGAGCAGCGGGACCATCTCGCGCGCGATCTCCGTGTGCGTGCAGCTTCGGTCAGCTGATCAGTTCGGCGGCCGTCTGCTGACCGAGCGCGCGCAGATCCGCGCGATCATCGCTCGAGTGGCAGAGGATCGCGGCCATGGCCGCAGCCCAGGCTCGTGCCCTGACCCAGGTCGCGTCGTCGTACCTTCCGCCGATGGCTCGGCGGAAGACATGTCGACCTTCGGCGTCGAAGGCGAGCCACCCTGCTGCGAGGTCGTAGGCGGGGTCGCCGGAGGTCACGTCGCCGAAGTCGATCACGGCGGACAGCCTGTCGCCGTCGATCAGGATGTTTCCGGGATGCAGGTCGCCGTGGATCCAGACGGTCTCCGTGGCGGGCTCGGCCTCGAGTCCCGCTGACCAGAGTTCCCCGAGAGGCGTGGCGATCGCTGCGGTCAGTTCGGCGAGTCGATCTCTGATGCTCTGGTCGCGTGCCACCAGCGGGACGCCGCGCACAGGGTTCACGGGTGCGTCGGCGGGCGCTTCGCGGTGGAGCAGGAGGAGGGCTGTCGCGAGTTGGGAGGCCCACGAGGTGTTGTCGCGGCGGGGGAGCCCGAGCGCCTGCCTCCCCGGCAGCCACGGCACGATCGACCAGGGCCAGGGGAACTCCGGCGTCGGGGCGCCTGCGAACACCGGTAGAGGCGTGTGGATGTTCACCGCTGCGAGATGCATCGCGAAGAGGGGGAGTGCGTGCTGCTCGTGACGGATGAGCGGCGCTGCCCTGAGCCGGCGGGGCATGCGCACGGCGAGGTCCGATCCGAGACGCCAGGTGACGTTGTCCCAGCCCTCCGCGAAGCGCGTCAGCGGGAGGTCGCCGAGCTCGGGAGCCACCGTCCGAACGAGCCGTCTCACGCCGTGCTCGTCCAGGGTGAGCTTCGCGGCGGGGGAGTCGACCATGTTTCAGAGGTTGAGGGAGTCGCCGGGTTCCAGCACGAAGAACTCGCCGCCGCCCTGTTCGGTCGCCCACTGCAGCCGCTGACGATGCATGTTCTTGCCGATCACGGAAAGCGTCATGTCGTGGGTTCCGAACGCCCGGCGCGGCGCGACAGCCAGCACATAGTCCATGGCCTCGCCGATCTTCAGCCAGGGTGCGCCGAGGGGAGCGGCGAGGGTGCCGACGGAGACGCCCTCAGGGACCGCGTACGAGTCGCCGGGGTAGTAGAGCTCGTCGTTGATCAGCACGCCGACGTTCTCGACCGTCGGAAGCGAGGAGTGGATGACCTCGTGGGTGCCGCCGAAGAATCGCAGTGTGAAGCTGCCGACCTCCACCGAGTCCCCGGGGTTGACGACCGTGATGTCGTAGCCCTCGGCGGCGCGGGCGACACCGGCCGGCGCGAAGATCGGCGTCCCCGGTGCGTCGCGCAGGAGGCGGTCGAAGTGCTCGGATGTCCAGTGGTCCGGGTGCTCGTGGGTGATCACGATGGCCACCAGATCGGTGAGGTCGTTCAGCGGAGCGGTGAACGACCCGGGATCGACCAGGAGGGTCTCATCGTTCGCATCGATACGGAGGGCGGCATGTTCGAACTTGGTGACGCGCATGGGAAGAGTCAACTCCTTCGGAACGCGCACGGCAAACGGATCCGGTGCGCCACGCCCGGGATTCGTGACGGGGAGGCGTCGATTTGGCGCAGTGAGAATCGCCGTGGCATACTTGAACGGTTGTCGCGGAACGGAAACATTCCGCCAGACGGCCCCATCGTATAGCGGCCTAGTACGCTGCCCTCTCACGGCGGTAACGCGGGTTCGAATCCCGCTGGGGTCACACAACAGAGAAAGCCTCCGGTTCGCCGGAGGCTTTCTCGTTTCCCAGGGTGGTCGTCGCTCATACAGCGGGCCTCAACGACAGCGACCGGAATGCACGGTTGCTCAGGGGCAGGATCATCAGCGCCATCATGGCTCCTCCGAAGAGTGCGAACGGCACCCAGAGCGCCGTCGACGACGCGAGAGCACCGAATCCGGCCATCGCCAGCGGCATCAGACAGTCGTCGCCGAGGCGCGTGAGCGAACTCATCCGGCCGAGGTAGGCGGTGTCGACGGTGGCCGAGAACGTCGCGCTCAACAGCACCGATGCGTAACCAGCCGTCGCGCCGATGACGAAGGCCGCCACGGCGACGCTCCACGCCGGCCCGATTCCGAGCGCGATGATCCCGGCGCCCTGAAGCACCAGCGCCCGGAACCCGCCGCGGGCCTCGTGGCTCGGACGCCACTTCGCGACGGAGATCGCGCCGAGCGCTGCACCGAGCCCGAGCAGCGCTTCGAAGAGTCCGACGGCCTGCGCGCCCCACCCCTCCGCATGGGCGCGGAGGGCGAGTCCGATTCCGATCGCCGGGCCGACCGCCAGATTGAGCCCGGAGAGGGCGATCACGAGCGTGCGGGTCGTGGGATTCTCGGCGAGGTGCGCGAACCCGCGTGCGATCCCGCGCAGTGCCGACTCCTTCTCCGCCCTGGCGAGGCGGAAGCGCGGGCGGAGCCAGATCGCGATGAAGGCGACGACCAGTGTGAAGGTCAGGGCGTTCACGGACGCGCTTCCCGCAAGGCCGGCATGGGCCACGATGAATCCGCCTATCGCCGCCCCTCCCATGGTCCCCAGCCGCGAGGCCGTCTGAGCTGCTGCGCCGTAGGAGGGAAGGTCGGCGGCTCGCACGAGCTGACGGGCGATCGTCCCGGCGGACGGCTCGTAGAACGCGTCGCACACGCCGAACGCGATCGCCGCGAACAGCAGAACCGAGACGGTGGGCGGGGTGGCGAGCACCCACAGCGCCACGGCGACGAGCACGCCCACGCGCAGCACGTTGAACGCGAGCATGATGCGGCGCGGGTCCGCGCGGTCGGCGATCACTCCTCCGAACAGCAGGATCACGGCACGCGGCACGGTACCGGCAGCGACGATCAGACCGGCGACAGCGGGGGAGGCCACCTGGACGGCCGTCCAGGCGAGCGCGATGGTCCACAGCGCATCGCCGGCATCCGACAGCGCCTTCACTCCGATCCAGGCGTGCACGAGACGATCGCGACGGAAAGGGGGAGGGGCGACGATCTCCTCCGGGTCGCTGACGGCGGACATCAGGGCTCCGTCGGGAACGCGTGCGCGAACACGAAGACCGGAGCACGGCGTCGGCCGTCGTCGAGATCGATGCCGTCCTGCCACTCCCTGATCGTCTCGAGGAGCCGCGCGGAGAGATCCCGTAGCTCGTCGGGTGAGGCCCACGCCGTGGTCTCCGTGTTGGATCCGTCGTACTCGGCATATGCGGGGTCATGGCGATGGCGATGCCAGCGCTGGAGCCGGTCGATCTGCATACGGATACCCTGACGCTGCGCCTCACGGGCGAGGAGGGCATCGGCGGGCGAGTCCGCGTAATCGTCTGTCGACCAGGTGAGACCCCGACGTGCCACTCTCCACCAGCTCGTGCGCTTGTCTCCGTCGGGATCAGGGGCGCGTTCGACGACGCCGGCGCGCTCCAGCATGCGAAGGTGATGGCTGATGCTGCCGACCTGACTGTCGAGCGCGCTGGCGATCGCCGTGACCTGTGCCGTTCCGTACAGGAGCAGATAGTCGTAGATGCGGCGGCGCAGCGGATGGTGCACAGCGGTGATAACGGAGATGTCTTCCACGGAAGACGACGCTAGGCTCACGGCGTCAAACGCACAAGGGTTCTTGTATACCGCGGAAAATCAAGGAACAGGCCGGTTCCTCACGTCAGAAGACCGGCCCATTCCACGTCGGGCGATCAGTTGCCTTCGGCGGCCTCGGGATGGGACGGGACCTGCTGGTCGCGACGACGCCGGCGCCGCCGGGCGCGGCGGATGAGCCAGACGAGCAGCACGACGGCGCCCGCGATCGCGAGCCAGGGGAGGAGGAAGCCGACCGCGATCACCAGAGCATTCAGCGACACGACGAGTCCGTTCCATCCCGCCATCAGACCGTCCCCGAAGCCCGCAGGGTCGGCAGTCGTCGGTGCGGTCGCCTTCGTCAGCTGCACCTGCAGCGACGACATGGCGACCTGGTCGTCGAGCGCGGCGAGTTGCTGTTCGTACGATTCGAGCTGCGCCTGACGGTCGGTGAGCGCCACCTCGGCCTCGATCAGCTCGGAGACGCTGCCCGACTGCGCCATCAGCTGCGTGAGCCGCTCGACGGATGCCTTGGTGGAGTCGACCCTGGCCTGCAGGTCGATCGCGACGGAGGTCACATCCTGCTTCGAGGTGGAAGAGGAGAGTACTTCGCCGGTGTCGTCGAGTGCGGCGATCGTCTTCGGGAGGTCGGCGGATGGCACTCGGATGCTGATCCAGCCGTATGCCGAGTCTGCGGGATCTGGAACGGGCTCGGACGAGCCGTCGACGGCGACCGACTTCCCGATCTCGGTGCTCTCGACGTAGCCGCCGTGCTCCTCGGCGAGAGCGGCGATCTCAGCTGCTGCTTCGGAGATGTCCTTCACCTGAACGGTCGCCTGCGCCGTGGCGATGATCTCGCGGCCGCTGTCGTTCGCCGCAACGCCGGGAAGCGCACCCGCGCTCGCGTCCGGGCTCAGAGCGCCGTCCGGTGCCGACTCGGCGGTCAGACCCGTGATCCGCTCGGGACCCGACGGTGCGGCATCCGTGGCGGAGTCTTCGGACATGCTGACGCCGTCGGCGGTGACGGAGCTCGCCCCGCCGACCGCGCTGAGGATGGGCGGGGTCACGAGAACTCCGACAGCGAAGGCTGCAGCGATACCGCCTGCCGTGAGCCAGCCGCGTCGCCGCGACCGCGTCTCTTTCGCGGTGCGCGGTGCCCGCGCCCGCTCTGCGGCGATCTCTGTGAACACGGCATCTTCGATGCGGGCGATGGTCTCGTCCGAGAGCTCTGGCAGGTCGCCGCTGGTGGTCTGGTCGTTCATGCGTCCCTCGCTTCGGTCACGGCGCCTCGCAGCTGCGTGCGCACTCGTGAGAGACGGTTCCGGACGACGGCGTGCGTCACCCCGAGCTCATCCGCAGCGACCTGGTAGGCGTATCCCTCCGTGGCGCACAGACGGAAGACCTCACGATCCAACTCGCTGAGCGTGCCCACCTCGCGGGTGATCCGCGCCGCGAGCTCCGCGGTGATGACCTGTTCCTCGACGCTCACCGTGTCCGCCAGCAGTGTCTCGTCGACGGCCTCGGCGGTGTGCGCCTGGTCTCGCCGACGCTGCCGGAGCCGATTCGCCGCCTGGAACCGGCAGATCGTGGCGAGCCACGGAAGGATCGACTCGCCCCGGAGTTCGAGGTCGGGCAGCTTCCGCCAGGCGACGACGAACGTCTCCTGTGTCACGTCCTCGGCATCCGCCGACGAGGCGAGGATTCCCTGAGCGATCCAGTACACGGGTCGCACGTGAGCGCGGTACAGCTCGCGGAAGGCGCTCTCGTCGCCGCCCGCGGCCTGCGCCGCCCATCTCTGATCATCTGTGTGCAGGGGCATCCTGGTTCCGTTCGGTGTCTCTCACGAGGAGAGTGTCGATCGCCGCCCCATCGTCTCAGATCGGTGGTCCATGCCGAGCGGGCGGATGAGATTCGAATGCAATCCGTTCCCGCTCGCCCCGTGCCTCGGGTAGCATTGCCCGGGCGAGAGGGAGTATCCCGCAAACGCGCGTCCGTCATCACGAGCACCGTCATCGTTGCTCCGGGCGCGCGACGCACATCCGTGTGGGGGAGAGACTTTCGACTTCTTCCCGACCCCTCCGCGAAAGGTCCAGTGCGCCCTTGGAAATCCCCGTCTGGTTCGAGATCACCTCGATGGTCGTCCTCACGATCATCCTGATCGGTGACCTGCTGCTCATCCGGCTGCGGCCGCACATCCCGTCGACGAAGGAGTCCACCCTCTGGGTCGTGTTCTACGTCGGCCTCGCGCTGCTGTTCGCGGTGCTCCTCGGCAACGTCGGCGGCTGGCAGAACGCGGGCGATTTCATCACCGGGTGGGCACTGGAGTACAGCCTCTCGATCGACAATCTGTTCGTGTTCGTGCTGATCATGGCGCAGTTCGCCGTACCGCGGCGCCTGCAGCAGCAGGTGCTCATGATCGGCATCATCATCGCGCTGGTGCTGCGCGGGCTCTTCATCCTGGCCGGTGTCGCGATCGTCGAGAACTTCTCGCCGATCTTCTACATCTTCGGCGCGTTCCTCATCTGGACCGCGATCCGTCAGGCGATGCCGGAGGGTGACCACGAGGGAGAGGTGCAGCGCGAGAACTTCATCGTCCGTCTGCTGCGTCGTCGAGTCGACATCAGCGAGACCTATGACGGCTCGAAGATCCGCACGACGGTCGACGGCAAGCGGATGTGGACGCCCATGGTGATCGTCTTCATCACGATCGGTGTGACCGACCTGATCTTCGCGATCGACTCGATCCCCGCGATCTTCGAGATCACGACGAACGGCTTCCTCGTCTTCTCGGCGAACATCTTCGCGCTCATGGGTCTGCGTCAGCTGTACTTCCTGCTCGGCGATCTGCTCGATCGCCTGCGCTACCTCCACTACGGCATCGCCGTCATCCTCGGCTTCATCGGCGTGAAGCTGATCCTGCACGCCCTGCATGTCAACGAGCTGCCGTTCATCAACGGCGGGGAGCACGTGGAATGGGTCCCCGACATCAGCAACATGGTCTCGCTCGGCGTGATCCTGGCGTCGATGACCATCGCCACGGTCGCGAGCCTCATCGCCTCCGCGCGTGAGAAGCGGGCGGCGCGGACCACGACCCCCGTCGAATGACGCGGCACGGTATCGCGCGACATATAGCGAGCAGACGTAGGGTGAGCAGATGCACACGCCGCGCCCCATCGTCCCCGCCGCTGGGCAGGAATCCGTCTGGGACTACCCGAGGCCACCGCGTGTCGACGCAGTCGTGGAGCGCATCACCATCCGGCTCGGCGGCCAGCTGATCGCCGACACGGTGGACGCCGTCCGCGTGCTGGAGACGAGTCATCCTCCGGTCTACTATCTTCCGATCGCGGACTTCGTCCCCGGTGCTCTCGTCGACGCCGCCGGCTCGTCGTTCTGCGAGTTCAAGGGCTCCGCACGATACTTCGATGTGCGCGCCGGCGACACAGTGCGCCCAGGAGCCGCCTGGACCTACCCGCAGCCGGCTCGCGGGTTCGAGATCCTGTCCGATCGGGTCGCCGTGTACGCGGGGCAGATGGATGAGTGCACCGTCGGCGACGAGGTCGCTTCTCCGCAGCCGGGCGGGTTCTACGGCGGCTGGGTCACCTCGTGGGTCGTCGGCCCCTTCAAGGGCGTTCCCGGCTCGCGGGGTTGGTGAGGCTCGGTCGGAATCGGTCAGAACTGGTGGAGGTTCGCCTGCAGGCCGCCCTCCGCGTACTCGCGCCGGAGGATGCCGCGTCGACGCAGGACGGGGACGAGCTCGTCGAGCGTGCGGTGGAGGGTCACCGGATGGAAGTCGCCCCAGAGCAGCACGCCGTCGTTGCCCCATTCGCCGAGCTCCTCGATCAGATCGGCGAACTCGTGCGCGGTCCCGACGAACCCCGTACGGTCCGTGATCCTGCCGGTGCGGGCGAGGGCTGTGAGGTGAGCGCGCAACGGGGCATCCTGGTCGCGATCGCCGACCAGACGCTGGATGCTCCCACGGGAGACGTGCGCTCCGAAGATGGAGATGTCGAGTGGCTCGTCGAGGTCGAGGGAGGTCAGATCGGTCTCGAGGTCGCTCGACTGCTTGCGCGCGATCTGGACGAGGGCGGAATCGTCGGGCTGCGCCGACGCCGCGACGATCCGATCGGCCTCCTCGCTCGACGACGTGATCACGGGCTGGATGGCGAAGAGGATCTTGATGTCCTCAGGTCGCCTTCCCTTCGCGAGCGCGGCATCGTGCACCTTGGCGCGATACTCTCGCACGGATTTCTCGTGCAACGGAGCGAGCGCGAGCTGCACATCGGAGTTGGCGCCTGCGAAGCCGAGCCCGCGGCCGGAACCGCCGGGTGAGACGATCGCGGGATCCCCGTCGGTGAAGGGCACGGCGTTCAGCGGCCCGTCGAAGGCGAAGTACTCGCCGCGATGCTCGGTGGCCCGCAGCCGGCTGCCGTCCGCGAAGACACCGGTCTCACGGTCGGCGATCAAGGCGCCGTCATCCCAGCTGCGCCACAGGGCGCGGATACCGGAGAGCCATTCCTCTGCCCGGTCGTATGCCTCGTCGTGACCGAGCTGCGCCGCGTCGGAGAAGTGCCGTGCGCTGCCCGTGTCGGTGACGACGTTGAGACCCAGCCGGTGTCCGCTCAGGTGCTGCAGCGTCGCGAACTGCCGCGCCGCGGTGTACGGGAGGTAGGCCGCCGGGTTGACGGTGGGCACCACGCCGAGGTGCCTGGTGGCCTGGAAGAGGTAGGGCGCGAGGAGAAGAGGGTCGTGTTTGGGGCCGCCGAACGCATGCCGCACGCGCAGGTCGATCGTCGAGGGCGATCCCAGCGACGGCGCATCCTCGATGATGACGAGATCGAACCCCGCCTGTTCGAGCGTGCGTGCGGCGTGCTGATAGACGTCGGGGCGCGTCCAGTCGTAGTCCCAATCGAGCGCGGGGTAGCCCCACCCCTGCGGCCCGAAGCCGCGCGCGAGGAACCAGCCGAAGTGCTGTGGGCGGCTCATGCCACCGTCTCCCGCACGTGCTGCAGCACGTGGGACAGGTCGGAGATGAGATCGTCCACGTCCTCGATGCCGATCGAGAGTCGCAGAGTTCCCGGACGGACGCCGAGGACCTCGCGCTCCTCTTCGGTCCGCTGGGCATGACTCGTCGTTCCTGGGTGCAGCACCAGAGAGCGCACGTCGCCGATGTGGGTCATGTGCGTGAAGACCTGCACGTGCTCGACGAATCTTCGAGCCGCCGGAAGCCCTCCTCGCAACGTGAACGTGAAGATCGAGCCGGAGCCACCATCGAGATACCGTCGCCCGAGTTCGTGATCCGGGTGGGAGGGGAGCCCGACGTAGTCCACGCTCTCGACTTCGGCGTGCTGCTCCAGCCACTGCGCGATCTGCAGTGCATTCCGTGACTGCCTCTCCACACGCAGCCCCAGGGTCTCCACGCCCTGCCCGATCAGGAAGGCGTTGAGAGGCGAGGGGGAAGCGCCGAATCGCGGGGCCACGGACTCTCGCGCGTACCCGATCCGTGCGCGTCCGCCGTGGCGGGCGAAGACGCTGGGCGTGTCACCACGACCGGGAAGGACCAGGTGGGGTGCATTGTGGCCGGCGAGGTCTGCGTCGAAACGGCCGTCGTCGACGATCACACCGCCGAGGACGGATCCGTGCCCGGCGAGGAACTTCGAAGCGGAGTGCACCACGATGGCCGCACCATGCTCGATCGGACGCAGCAGCGCCGGCGTCGCCAGCGTGTTGTCGACGATCAGCGGGATCGCGTGCTCGTCGCCGATGTCGCTGACGCCGCGCACATCGAGAACGTCGTTGCGGGCGTTCGCGAGCGACTCCGCGAACAGTGCCCGCGTGTTCGGGCGGATCGCGGCACGCCAGGCCTCCGGGTCGGAGATGTCGTCGATGAACGTGGTCTCGATGTCGAGTCGGGCCAGGTTGTCGAGGAAGAGACCCCTCGTGCCTTCGTAGATGTGCGTGGAGGAGACGATGTGATCGCCGGCACCCGCGACGGTGAGCAGAGCCGTCGCCACGGCGGCCTGCCCGCTCGCGACCAGAACCGCGTCCGCCCCCGACTCGAGAGCGGCGAGCTGGCGCTCCACCGCGCGCACCGTGGGGTTCCCCGTTCGGGTGTACCCGAATCCGGTACCGGTGCTGAAATGATCCGCCGCGTGGTCGAAGTCGTCGAACTCGAAGCCCGCAGTGAGGTAGATCGGCGTGGCCCGAGAGGCGGCCGTCTCTCTGCTTCTCGCCGCATGGACCGCGCGGGTGGCGAAGCGGGCGGTGTCGACGGTCATGCGGTGCCTCTCGGTCGGTCGATGCGCAGCTGGTGCGGGTGTCCTCAGAGTGTCATGACGGGTCGGGGCATGTCGGAGCGGTGGTAATCTGACGTCATGCGGACCGTGCTCCTTCTTCTTAGGCGCCGCGACGAGACCTCGTTCTGAGCCCCTCCTCGTCGCGGAGTCCATCGTGGGCCGAACCGCCAGCCACAGGAGACACGCCATGACCACCACCGCCGGTGCGGATTCCGCACGCCCCAGGACACTCGCCGAGAAGGTCTGGGACGACCACCTCGTCGTGAAGGGCGAGGACGGGGAGCCCGACCTCATCTACATCGACCTCCACCTCGTGCACGAGGTCACCAGCCCGCAGGCGTTCGACGGCCTGCGCAGCGAGGGGCGTCCACTGCGGCGCCTCGACCTGACGATCGCGACCGAGGACCACAACACCCCGACGTGGGAGATCGACAAGCCGATCGCCGACCTGACCAGCCGGACGCAGATCGAGACGCTCCGACGCAACGCTGCCGAGTTCGGTGTGCGTCTGCACTCGCTCGGCGATGCGGAGCAGGGGATCGTGCACGTCGTCGGTCCTCAGCTCGGATTGACGATGCCCGGGATCACCGTGGTCTGCGGTGACTCGCACACGTCCACCCACGGCGCGTTCGGTGCGATGGCGTTCGGCATCGGCACCAGCGAGGTCGAGCACGTCATGGCGACCCAGACGCTTCCGCTCAAGCCCTTCAAGACGATGGCCATCAACGTCGAGGGCACTCTGCGTGCCGGCGTCACGGCGAAGGACATCATCCTGGCCGTGATCGCGAAGATCGGGACCGGAGGCGGTCAGGGCTACGTCCTGGAGTACCGCGGCAGTGCGATCCGAGCGCTCTCCATGGAGGGTCGCATGACGATCTGCAACATGTCGATCGAGGCCGGTGCCCGCGCCGGGATGGTGGCGCCGGACGAGACGACCTTCGCCTACCTCGAGGGCCGCCCGCACGCCCCGAAGGGCCAGGACTGGGACGATGCCGTCGCTTACTGGCGCACGCTCCCGACCGACGACGGGGCGACGTTCGACGCGGAGGTCTTCATCGACGCCGACGAGCTGGAGCCCTTCGTGACGTGGGGTACCAACCCCGGACAGGGCAGCTCGCTCTCCGCCGCGGTTCCGAATCCTGCCGAGATCGCCGACCCGAACGAGCGCGCGGCCGCCGAGCGTGCCCTGGAGTACATGGATCTGACTCCGGGTACGCCTCTCAAGGAGGTGCCGGTCGACGCGGTCTTCATGGGCTCGTGCACCAACAGTCGCATCGAGGATCTGCGCGCGTTCGCATCGATCATCCAGGGCAAGAAGAAGGCCGATGGCGTGCGCGTCATGGTGGTGCCCGGATCCGCCAGAGTGCGCCTGGAGGCCGAGGCCGAGGGCCTGGACAAGGTGATCAAGGACTTCGGTGCGGAGTGGCGCTTCGCCGGCTGTTCGATGTGCCTGGGCATGAACCCCGATCAGCTGGCCCCGGGGGAGCGCTGCGCATCGACATCGAACCGCAACTTCGAGGGTCGTCAGGGCAAGGGAGGGCGCACTCACCTCGTGTCGCCCCTCGTCGCCGCTGCGACGGCGATCCGCGGCACCCTGTCCAGCCCGAGCGACCTGACGGAAGGGTTCTGACCCATGGAGAAGTTCACCACCCACACCGGCATCGCCGCTCCGCTGAAGCGTTCGAACGTCGACACCGACCAGATCATCCCTGCGGTGTTCCTGAAGCGCGTCACGAAGACCGGCTTCGAAGACGCACTGTTCCACGGCTGGCGGCAGGACCCCGAGTTCGTGCTCAACCAGCCCTCTTTCCAGGGTGCCTCCGTGCTCGTCGCCGGTCCCGATTTCGGCACCGGTTCCAGCCGTGAGCACGCCGTGTGGGCGTTGCGCGACTTCGGCTTCAAGGTCGTGCTCAGCCCGCGTTTCGCCGACATCTTCCGCGGCAATGCGGGCAAGCAGGGCCTGCTCGCCGCGACGATCTCGGAAGAGGATCTCGAGCGGTTCTGGGCCGAGATGGACCGGAATCCCGGTGCGCAGATGACCGTCGACCTCGAGGCGCGCACCGCGTCGATCGGTGACGTCCAGGCCGAGGTCGGGATCGACGATTACACTAGATGGCGGCTCCTCGAAGGGCTCGATGACATCGGGCTCACGCTGCGCAACGAAGACAAGATCGCGCAGTTCGAGGCCCGTCGCGAGTCGTGGCGGCCCCGAACCCTTCCCGTTCAGTAGACGGTGGGGGCGGGGGAGCCAGGGGCAACCCGCCCCCGAAATCCGTAGATGAAGTGAGGCTCCGAATGACGACACCTGTGCGCGACGCTCTTCCGGACGGAGTCCCTGCACTCACCGGAGACGTCCTCGCCATTCGCGGCGGACGCCCGCTCCGGGGACGCGTCGACGTCAAGGGCGCGAAGAACCTGGCCACCAAGGCCATGGTCGCCTCGCTCCTCGGCGAGACCGTGAGCACCCTGCGCGATGTGCCGGCGATCAGCGATGTGGCCGTCGTCCGGTCGTTGCTCGAAGTGCACGGCGTCCGCGTCTCAGAGGGCGATGAGCCCGGTTCGCTCGTGTTCGACCCGAGCGATGTCGAGTCCGCGCACTTCGAGGAGATCGACGCGCACGCGGGGGCATCGCGCATCCCGATCCTGTTCTGCGGCCCGCTGCTGCACCGGCTCGGCCAGGCGTTCATCCCCGACCTCGGCGGCTGCCGCATCGGCGACCGTCCGATCGACTTCCACCTGGACGCACTGCGCAAGTTCGGCGCCATCGTCGAGAAGCTCCCCAGCGGCATCCGCCTCTCGACCGGGGGAACCCGCCTGCACGGCGCGAACATCCACCTCCCGTACCCGAGCGTCGGCGCGACCGAGCAGGTGCTGCTGACCGCAGTCCGCGCCGAAGGCGTCACCGAGCTGCGCAACGCGGCCATCGAGCCCGAGATCATGGACCTGATCGCGGTGCTGCAGAAGATGGGCGCGATCATCTCCTACGAGCCGAACCGGGTCATCGTGATCGAAGGTGTGGAGAAGCTCCGCGGCTACGACCACCGCTCGATCTTCGACCGCAACGAAGCCGCATCGTGGGCCTCCGCAGCGCTGGCCACCGACGGCGAGATCTTCGTCGGCGGCGCCAAGCAGCAGGAGATGCTGACCTTCCTCAACGTCTTCCGCAAGGCTGGCGGCTGGTTCGACATCCAGGAAGATGGCATCCTCTTCCGTCGCGACGGCGACATCAAGCCGGTCGTGATCGAGACGGATGTGCACCCCGGCTTCATGACCGACTGGCAGCAGCCGCTCGTCGTCGCACTGACCCAGGCGCACGGCCGCTCCGTCGTGCACGAGACGGTCTACGAGAACCGCATGGGCTTCACCGACGCGCTCGTGAAGATGGGTGCCGACATCGTCGTGCATCCCCGGGGTCTGCAGGACGGACCGCGCCGCGTGCCGCGTCGCGACCTCGAACAGGCCGCCGTCATCACCGGCCCCACACCGCTGCACGGTGCTGACATCGTGGTCCCCGACCTTCGCGGGGGATACAGCCACGTGATCGCAGCCCTGACGGCCACGGGCGAATCGAAGGTGTCGGGTGTCGACATCCTGAGCCGGGGGTATGAGAAGTTCCTCGCCAAGCTCGACGCGCTCGGCGCCGACTTCGACGTCATCCGGTGACCGCCGTGACGTCCCGTTCATCGGAGACGAAGCGTCCGAGCATCTTCTGGCCGCTCGCGGCGCTCGTCATCCCCCCGGTGTCGCTGATCGCGAAGATCCGGATCCGCGGGGCCGAGAAGCTGCCGCAGCAGGGTTCCTACATCCTGGCGCCCAACCACTACTCGGAGTTCGATCCGCTGATCGTCGCGGTCGCCGTGTGGCGTGCCGGTCGTGCGCCGCGGTTCATGGCCAAGGAGAGCTTGTTCAAGGTTCCCGTGCTCGGCTGGTTCCTGCACCGCACGGGCATGATCCCCGTCGCCCGGACGTCTTCTGCGGCGTCCGCGCGTCAGACGATGAAACAGTCGGAAGAGCTCGTGGAGCACGGCCGCGGCGTGATCGTCTATCCGGAAGGCACGCTGACGCGGGATCCCGACCTGTGGCCGATGCGCGGCAAGTCGGGCGCGGTGCGACTGGCACTCGCCGACGGCATCCCGCTGATCCCGATGGCACAGTGGGGCACGCAGGAGATCATGGGGCGCTACCAGAAGGGTCTGAGCCTCTGGCCGCTGCGCAAGCCCGTGACGGTGCTCATCGGCGACCCGGTCGACGTGTCCGATCTGCGAGGGCGCGCCGGGGAGCCGGCAGCCCTCAACGAAGCGACCACTCGGCTCATGAACGCGATCACGGCGCTCCTCGAGGAGATCCGCGACGAGAAGGCACCGGCCGAACGTTGGAATCCCGCAACCCACGGCCAGAAGGAGACGGGACGCCTTGACTCCTAAGAGAACCGCGCCGGTCGGTCCACGAGTCGCCGTGATCGGCGCGGGCAGCTGGGGCACGACCTTCGGGAAGATCCTCGCCGACGGCGGCGCGCAGGTGACGATGTGGGCGCGCCGAGCCGAGCTCGCGCAGGAGATCAACGAGGGCAAGCGGAACTCCCGCTACCTGCCAGGGATCAACCTTCCGCGCACCATGGCTGCGACGCATGAGCTCGCGACCGCGCTCGACGGCGTCGACCAGGTCTACCTTTCCGTGCCGAGCCAGTCGTTGCGGGAGAACCTGAAGGCGCTGCGGCCGCTGATCGCCGACAGCGACACGAAGATCATCAGCCTCATGAAGGGTGTCGAGCGCGGCACCGGGCTGCGGATGAGTCAGGTCATCCAGCAGGAGCTGCGCTGCGACCCCGATCGCGTGGCCGTGGCGTCCGGGCCGAACCTCGCGCTCGAGATCGCCCGTGAGCAGCCGACCGCAGCCGTCATCTCCTCGCGGAGCCAGGAGACGGCGGAGATCGTCGCACGCGCAGCACGGAACAGCTACTTCCGCACCTTCGTGAACACCGACGTGATCGGGACCGAGTTCGGCGGCGTCCTGAAGAACCTGATCGCGGTCGCGATCGGGATCGTCGACGGCGTGGGCTATGGCGAGAACACCAAGGCGTCGATCATCACCCGCGGACTGGTGGAGATGACCGACTTCGCCGTGGCGAACGGCGCGCATCCGGAGACTCTCCAGGGTCTCGCGGGTCTCGGCGATCTCATCGCCACATGCCAGTCCCCGTTGAGTCGCAACAACACCGCCGGGCGTCTGCTCGGACAGGGGTACAGCTTCCAGGACGTGGTGAAGCAGATGCAGCAGACCGCAGAGGGGCTCGCGTCCGTCGCGCCGATCCTCCAGCTGGCGCGCGAGGCGGAGATCGACATGCCCATCGTCGAGCAGGTGAAGATGGTGCTCGACGGCAAGATGGATCCGCGGGACATCGCACCCCACCTGACGACGGACGACGACACCCCGCAGGGTGAGAGGACCAACCATGGACAAGCAGACGGTGGTGGTGCTCTTCGGCGGGCGCTCCAGCGAGCATTCGATCAGTTCCGCAACGGCGGGGGGCGTTCTGGGGGCGATTGATCGCGACCGATACGACGTGATCCCCGTCGGGATCACTCGCGAGGGCGCTTTCGTGCTCGAGGACGACGACCCGGCGAAGTTCCCGCTGGACGCGGAGCACCTCCCGGAGGTCGTCGACAACGGCACGCGTGTCCTGTGGCCAGAGCCGGGAGGCGATCGCACACTCCGTGTGGTGCAGACCGACGGCTCCGTCGCGGGCCTCGGTGAGATCGATGTCGTGCTCCCGATCCTGCACGGACCGCACGGCGAGGACGGGACGATCCAGGGATACTTCGACACGCTCGAGGTTCCCTACGCCGGTGGTGGCGTGCTCGATTCCGCACTGTGCATGGACAAGCACTTCATGAAGATCGCCCTGGAGGCGGCCGGGATCCCGGTCGCGCCCTGGGTGACGGTGCGGCGAAAGGACTGGGACCGTGACGCCTCCGACGTGCGCACGCGGGCCGCGGGCCTCGGTCTTCCTGTGTTCGTGAAGCCCGCGCGGGCGGGCTCGAGTGTCGGCGTCTCCAAGGTCGAGAATGCCGACGAGCTCGATGCGGCGCTGGCCGTGGCGTTCGCCGAGGACGACAAGGTGCTGATCGAGACCGGCGTGAGCGGACGCGAGATCGAGGTCGCCGTGCTCGAGGGCGTCGACGGCGTCCGTGCATCGCTCCCCGGGGAGATCGTGCTGACGTCGCGGGGTTTCTACGACTTCGAGGGCAAGTACCTCGGTGGGGACGGTGTGGACGTCGTGTGTCCTGCGGACCTCACTGAGGAGGAGCGGACCGCCATCCAGGAGATCGGCGTCCAGGCCTTCGAGGCGGTGGACGGGCGCGGGCTCGCGCGTGTCGACATGTTCTTGACACCCTCCGGCGAACTCGTGGTGAACGAGCTCAACACGATGCCGGGGTTCACGCCCATCTCGATGTTCCCCAAGTGCTGGGTCGCGTCGGGTCTGAGCTACGGCGATCTCATCACCGAGCTCGTCGAAGCCGGCCTTCGCCGCTGAGCGTCCGGTTCCCCGGGGGATCAGCCCGCGGGGAACTCGACGCGATCAGTGCACTGCCCGGTGGCAGGCTGAAGCCCCGACTGGATGCTGGCCGAGATCTTGTCGACGATGGTCTGGAAGTCGATCTGCTCGCCGCGCTTGATCGTGACCTCCACCGCAGGGTCGCGCCCGAACGTGACGAGGCGCTGACGCTCCTCCTCCTGCTCGAGGACCAGCCAGTCGACTCCGCCGATGGTCGTGCACACCAGCGCGGACGGAGCAGGGGGTTCTACGCCGCAGCGCAGAACGACCGTGGGGTCTCCCCACGCACCCGTCGCCTGCGCGTCGGTGAAGACGCGATCAAGACCGCCGACGCTCTCCGGGAGCAGTACAGACACGTTCGCGCATGCGGGGTTGTTCGCATCCGCTGCGGGCTCGAGATGCACGGTGGTCGCACAGCCGGCGAGCACAGCGCTGAGTACCGCTGCTCCGGCGAGGGCAGCGAGGCGACGGGAACGGGGCATGCTTCCAGGCTACCTTTGACAGCATGCCCTCCCGACCCGACGCCGACGATCCACGCCTGGGAGATGTGCCCGAAGGGCGCATTCTCCGCGCGATACTGTCACGCACACCGGCAGCCTCGCACGCGCTCATCGGGCCGGGCGATGACGCCGCGGTGATAGCGACCCCGTCGGGCTCCGTGGTGGCGACGACCGACACGCTGGTGCACGGCCCCGACTTCCGCCTCGCCTGGTCCAGCGGATACGACCTCGGCTGGAAGTCCGCGGCGGTGAATCTCGCGGACGTCGCAGCCATGGGTGCGCGCCCGACGGCGCTCCTGGTCGCACTCGCGGTGCCGCGTGAAATGCGGCTCTCCTTCGTCGAGCGACTCGCCGACGGCTTCCGGGATGCCTGTGCCGCGCTCGCGCCGGGCTGCGCGGTCGTCGGCGGCGATCTCACGGTCTCTGACACGTTGACCGTCGCCGTCACGGCCCTGGGTGACCTGGAAGGACGCGCAGCGGTGTCGCGGAGCGGCGCACGTCCCGGTGACGTGGTCGCCGTCGCCGGGGAGCTCGGTCATGCGGCACGCGGTCTCGCCGTTCTGTTCGGGAGGTTCCGGGACGGGGAGGTGCCGGTTCCCGTCGATCCTGCCGCTCTCGCTGCGGGCGAGCGCGAAGCCGTGAACGCACAGTTGCGCCCGTCGCCGCCGATCGGTCTCGGCGCGGTGGCGGCGACGGCCGGCGCGACCGCCATGATGGACATCTCCGACGGGCTGGCACTCGATGCGCGACGGATGGCTGCCGCGTCCGGCGTGACGATCGCCCTCGACAGTGCGCTCCTCGGCGCCGATCCGGCGCGAGCTCTCGCCGGGGGAGAGGATCACGCGCTGCTCGCCACCTTTCCCGAGGCGCTCCTGCCGCCGGCGTTCCGAGCCATCGGCAGGGTGCGCGCCGCCGGCGATGAGGACCTGCTGTGCGATGAGCAGCCGGTCGACCTCAGCGGTTGGGATCCCTATCGGGACTGGGACTCGGCCGCGGGCTGACCCACGGGGCCAGGGTCCTCGTCCTCCGTCGCTGGCTCGGCCCACCACAGGGTGGTGTCGCCGTACGACTTCTCGCGGAACTGCTCCAGGTTCGCGGCGCCGAAGTCCGGAGGCGTGGACCGACGAGCTCGTTCCACCACCACCACCGCGTCCGAGGACAGCAGCGGTGCGAGCGCGACGAGGTCGGCCGTCATGGCCGCGTCGTCGAGGTCGTAGGGCGGATCGCTGAACACGAGGTCGTAGGGTCCGACGGCGCGATGCAGGAAGGCATGCGCCGTGCTCTCGTGAACGCGTCCGAGCGGGAGGCTCCCCGCCTTCGCGACGACTTCCGCGTTGCGTCGGACGATGGCTGCGGCCTGGCGACCGCGTTCCACGAATTCGACGCTCGCTGCTCCACGGCTGAGCGACTCGAGTCCGAGGGCACCCGAGCCGGCGTACAGGTCGAGGACCCGTGCACCGGCGATGGCGCTCAGGGACTCCAGTGCGCCGAACAGTGATTCGCGTACACGGTCGCTCGTGGGTCGGGTTCCCGAGCCCGGAACCTCGAGTCGGGCCCCTCTCGCGCTGCCTGCGATGATCCTCGTCACCCGTTCACGATACGACAGCTCGCGTGCCCGCCGTGTCCGTCGTGTTCCCTAGACTCGGAGCATGTCGCTCACGCTCGATTCCTCGTTGGAGGACGCCATCGGTGCGGCGTCGTCCAAGACGCTCGGTCGGGCCTTCGGCATGAAGAGCGTCGGCGACCTCCTGTCCCACTACCCTCGCCGCTACGCCGATCCGGGGGAGCTGACGCCCATCCGTGACCTCCCGCTCGGCGAGACAGTCACCATCGTGGCCGAGGTGCTCTCCTCGAGCTTCCGACGGATGCGGAACCGTCCCGGTGCGATGGTCGACGTCGTGATCGGCGACGGCATCGGACGCATGTCCCTCACGTTCTTCGCGAAGAACGTCGGCGCGGCGGAGTGGCGCTCGAAGGACCTCGCAGTCGGTCGTCGCGGCGTGTTCTCCGGCAAGGTGGGGGAGTTCAACGGCGTGACGCAGTTCGCCCACCCCGAGTACGAGCTGTTCGATGACGAGGACGCCGCCCGTCGCAGCGCCGACGCGCGCGCCACCGTGCCGATCCCCATCTACCCCGCCACGTCCGCGATCCAGACATGGCAGATCGCCCGACTCGTCGGTCGGGTTCTCGACGACCTGGCAGACGCGCCCGATCCCCTGACCGCGGAGATCAGGGAGCGCGAAGAACTGCTCACCGCGCGCGAGGCCCTGGAGCTCGTGCATCGACCGCGGACACGGAACGACATCGATCCCGCCGTGCGGACGCTGCGGATGCATGAGGCCCTCACCCTGCAGACGGCGCTCCTGCAGCAGCGCGACGCGATCCGGGCGCTGGCCGCCACGTCTCGCCCCTCGATGCCCGGCGGGTTGCTCGAACGTTTCGATGCAAGCCTCCCGTACACGCTCACCGCCGACCAGGAGACGGTGGGACGACAGATCGCCGCGGACCTCGTGGGCGCCTGGCCCATGAACCGTCTGGTCCAGGGAGAAGTCGGCTCCGGCAAGACCCTGGTCGCTCTGCGGGCGATGCTGCAGGTGGCGGAGAGCGGCGGCCAGGCCGCCTTGATCGCGCCGACGGAGGTGCTCGCGGGGCAGCACCTTCGCTCGATCACCAAGATGCTCGGTCCCGATCTCGCGCCGCTGTTGATGCCGACACTCCTGACCGGTCAGATGCCGGCGGCCGATCGCCGCAAGGCAGCCCTGCGGGTCGCCTCGGGTCAGGCACTGATCGTCGTGGGTACTCATGCGCTGCTGGGTGAGAAGACCACCTTCGCCGATCTCGGTCTGGTCGTCGTCGACGAACAGCATCGGTTCGGCGTCGAGCAGCGCGAGGCGCTGCGCGCGAAGGGATCGAGTCCGCACGCGCTGGTGCTGACCGCGACTCCGATCCCGAGGACGGTCGCGATGACCGTCTTCGGCGATCTCGACACCTCCGTGATCCGCACCATGCCGGCCGGGCGTGCCGGCATCGAGTCCTTCGTCGCCCCGCTCGCAGAGCACCCGGGGTGGTTCAACCGTGTGTGGGAGCGCGCCGCCGAGGAGATCGCCCAGGGACGGCAGGTCTTCGCGGTGTGCGCCGCGATCGACACGGCCAAGAAGACGACAGAGGCGGGGGAGCAGCAGGCACTCGCTCCGGAGGGAGCGTCAGGGCCGCGCTGGGGCGTGGTGCAGCTCGATGAGGCGTTGGCGACCCATCCGACGCTGGGCGGACTGCGGCGTGCCGTGCTCCACGGTCGTATGCCAGCGGATGAGAAGGATGCCGTGATGCAGTCGTTCGCACGCGGTGACATCGATCTGCTCCTGGCCACGACCGTGATCGAGGTGGGCGTCGACGTGCCGAACGCGTCGACGATGATCGTCCTCGACGCGGACCGGTTCGGGGTCTCTCAACTGCATCAGCTCCGCGGCCGGGTCGGTCGAGGCGGCGTGCCAGGGCTCTGCCTGCTCGTGACCGAGGCCGAGGCGGGCACGCTGGCCCGTGAGCGCGTCGATGCGGTGGCGGCGACTCTCGACGGGTTCGCCCTGGCGGAGGTCGATCTCGAGCTGCGCGGCGAAGGCGACGTGCTGGGCGCCGCCCAGGCGGGCGTTCGCTCCTCTCTGAAGCTGCTCAGGGTGGTGAAGGACGCAGGGCTGATCACCCGTGCACGCGAGGTCGCGGAAGGTATCCTCGCCGCCGACCCGCAGCTGGCTGATCACCCGGGTCTCCGCGAGGCCATCGGGCGTCGGGTGAGCGACGAGGATCGGGCGGCGCTGGCGAAGAACTGACGGGGAACCGGCGTGCCCTAGGCTGGAACCATGAGCAGCCGGATCGCCGTCGTCCCGGGTTCCTTCGATCCGCCTACGCTGGGTCACCTCGATGTGATCCGGCGCGCCGCGGCCCTCTACGACGAGCTGCACGTGCTGGTCGTGCACAATCCGGGCAAAGAGGCGATGCTCCCCATCGCGCAGCGGCTCTCGTTGCTGGAGAGGTCGATCGCCGACGACGGCATGCAGGGCGAGATCGTGATCGGTTCGTGGAGCATGGGGCTCTTGGTCGACTACGCCCGTGACGTCAACGCGGGAGTGCTCGTGAAGGGCATCCGCTCGCAGATCGATGTCGCGTATGAGTCACCGATGGCGATCGTCAACAGACACCTCGCCGGCATCGAGACGGTTTTCCTCCTTCCCGACCCCTCGCACGCCATGGTCTCGAGTTCCCTCGTCCGCCAGGTCGCGTCTCTCGGTGGCGATGTGAGTCCCTTCGTTCCGCCCGCGGTCGCTGCATTCCTGGACACGGGATCCCGAGGGATCTGAACCTCTCGCCTGGACGCGGATTCAGGACGACAGCGTGCAGCGGCCGGTAGCATGGGAGTGTGCGCTCTCGAATGAACGGCCCTTTCGTGCTCCCCGTCCGTGACATCGTCCGGCGTCCGGGGGAGATGCGGGAACACGAGTTCACCGTCGCCCTCGCCGAGTCATGGGGTGAGGGGATCGTGTCGTACGAGGCCGGCTCCGAGCTCGATCTCGATGTCCGCCTCGAGTCGGTGCACGAGGGCATCCTCGTGTCGGGAATCGCCGAGGCCGAGTACGCCGGCGTGTGCGGAAGATGCCTGATGGACATCACTCGGCCCGTCGAAGTCGAGTTCCAGGAGCTTTTCGCGTATCCTGGTGAGGAAGAAACTGACTTCGAGGTTCAAGACGACCACGTGGATCTTGAAACTCTCGTCAGGGATGCGGCCGTACTGGCACTTCCTTTTCAGCCGGTGTGTCAGCCGGATTGCCCGGGTCTCGACCCGAAAACGGGTGAACGACTGACCGTGAGCACCGGAACGGAGCAGGCCGCTCCCATCGATCCTCGGTGGAGTGCGCTCCAGAACATCACAGACCAAGACGGCACGGAAGAATCTCGTGCCGCCGAGAAAGAAGAGAGCTAGTCATGGCTGGTAACCCCCCGAAGCGCAAGGTATCCCGTTCGAACACCCGCTCGCGTCGCGCGCAGTGGAAGGCGGCGCCCGTCGCGCTCGTCAAGACCATCGAGAACGGCCAGGTCGTCTACAGCCGTCCTCACCAGGCCAAGGTCGTCACCGACTCGCAGGGCACCGAGCTCTTCCTGGAGTACAAGGGCCGCAAGGTCGCCGACGTCTGAGTCGCGTACCGTGACGGAGGTCCCCGGGGGGACGAGACCTCTCCCAGAAAAGCTCCGCGTCGATATCGACGCGGAGCTTCTGGAGTTGGCCCTCACCCACCGCTCCTACGCGTACGAGCACGGCGGCATCCCGCACAACGAGCGGCTCGAGTTCCTCGGTGACTCGGTGCTCGGGCAGGCGGTGACCGTCATGCTCTTCACCACGCATCCTGATCTCGACGAGGGCGAGCTGGCGAAGCGACGAGCCAGCGTCGTGTCGACCGTCGCCCTCGCCGAGGTGGCTCGGGGCATCGACCTCGGCAGCCATCTGCTGCTCGGCCGTGGCGAGGAGCAGACCGGCGGTCGGGACAAGGACTCCATCCTGGCCGACACCATGGAAGCCGTCATCGGCGCGACCTACCTCTCGGCAGGTCCTGACGCTGCCACGGAACTGGTGCTCCGACTGACGGAGCCCCTGCTGGCTGACCCGGAGCGCTACGGTGCGGCCATGGATCCGAAGACCAGCCTGCAGGAGCTCGCCGCCCGGCTCGGCGCCACCCCGCCTCGCTACTCGGTCGAGGCGAGCGGACCAGACCACGACCGTCGTTTCCTGGCCACGGTCAGCGTGGGCGACGTGAGCATGACGGGTGTCGGCAGCAGCAAGAAGACCGCCGAGATGGCAGCAGCCCTCAGCGTGTGGCGTACCCTCAGCGAGCGTGCCTGAACTTCCCGAAGTCGAGGTCGTCCGCGCAGGCCTCGCACCGGCCGTGATCGGATCGACCATCACCGCGGTGAGCGTGTTCGATGAGCGCGCCCTCACTCGTCACGTGGCCGGTGCCGCTGACTTCGTCGCTCGCCTCGAGGGACGCATGTTCACCGACGCATCGCGCCGCGGGAAGTTCCTGTGGCTGCCGCTCGATGACGAGGATTCTGCGCTGATCGGGCATCTCGGAATGAGCGGTCAGATGCTGTTGCGCGCGCCCGACGCGGGGGCCGAACGACATGAGCGGGTGCGGATCGGAATCGAGCATCCCCGGCACGGCGAGCTCGCGATCGTCTTCGCCGATCAGCGGACCTTCGGATCCCTCGCCGTCGACGCGCTGATCGACGACGGCGGATCGCGGATCCCGACTCAGGTGGCGCACATCGCTCGTGACCCCCTGGATCCGGCATTCGACGACCGTGGCTTTCGAGCAGCTCTGGGGCGACGGGGGAGTGCGATCAAGCGTGTTCTCCTCGATCAGGGTGTCGTGAGCGGGATCGGCAACATCTACGCAGACGAGTCGCTGTGGGCAGCGCGGATACACCCCGAAACGCCGGCCGATCGTCTGTCGACGCAGGCCGTCCGCAGGCTGCTCGCCGAGGTCCGGCTCGTGCTCGCGAAAGCCCTCGCCGAGGGCGGAACCAGCTTCGATGCGCAGTACGTCAACGTCAACGGCCAAGCCGGCTATTTCGCGCACTCGCTCAACGCCTACGGGCAGCAGGGCAAGCCCTGCCCGCGGTGCGGAACGCCCATCGTGCGCGAGAGCTTCATGAACCGCGGCTCTCACTTCTGCCCGCGCTGCCAGCGGCTGCCGAGATAGCGCGGATCGAGAGGCTCATCAGGAATAGCAGCTGAGTGGCGTGATCACAGAATCGTTATCAGCGCCCATGAGCGGGGCGCCTGCCCAAAGCGGCTCGCCCGCATGGGCGACCTGGACGTCGCGGAACTCCCAGAAGGTGTCCGGGACCCACACGAGAGTCGTCGGATCGTCCACGTTCACCGGTATGGGTGACTCGCGTTCTCCGTAGTTCGCCGAGGCCTGATCCACCATGCCCACCACTCCGTGATCCACGACGCCGCCCCGTGACGATGTCGAGTACAGCCCGCCTGAAGGGGCGATGATGTACGTGTAGGCGTCGACGAACTCGGGCCAGTCCCAGCTCTTCCGTGGTTCGACCCAGGTGAGCTCCCGGATCGGCTCGGGCCATCGCGTGACTTCGGCGACCGGTACGGAGACGCTGCTGCAGGCCGGAATCCCCTCCAGGTCGAAGCGAATCGCATCGAACCGATCCCAACCCTCGGTGCTTCCCACGAGCCAGGTCGTCGTGGACATGATCGCGCTGCGGGACCGGTTCTCCAGGACGAACATGCCTTCCTCGACCGACACCGTCACAGCACCGACCGTCGCCCAATCGGATGTGCGCTGAAGCGCTTGAGTCTGTGCTTGGGCTGACTCTGCCTGAGCGTAGAGGGGGGCGAGCTGAGCCATTGAGAAGAACAGCGTTCCTAGAGCAGCGAGGGCGCTGCCGATCGCGGTCACGCCGCCGACCCACACCCATGTACGCGACCTCTTGATGCTCGAGACTTCCGCGACCAGGCCAGCTACTTGTTGCTGCAGCGCGTGGTTCTTGCCTGCTTCGTGCTTCATGGCCGACGCAAGAGTCGCTACTTTCTGTTCGAATCTCGCTTGTGCTCGGCGTCGACCTCTGAACGTCATCCCCCACGGATATCACAGCCCGCGGCGACAGTTCTCGCCACACCCCGGCATGCTCACCGAAACCCCATAGAGGCGGCACGGTGTTCACGTAGCCACGAAGGAGCGCTGCAGGAGTGGACGGGTCGCCCACGTCGTCGCCCAGACGACACCGATCCCGACCGACACCACGAGCGCGATGGTCAGCAGCGACTCGGGCGCCGTGATCAGCGCGATTCCGACCAACGGGAACACGAGGATCGCGGCCACGAGCGCGGAGCCGATCGCGGTCACCAGCAGCGGTGACATGATCGCCCGCCGTCGCGCCCTGTCCACGGTCTCGAGAGGCATACCGAGGTGATGCAGACTGCGGTGCAGCTCGCGCTGGTCGAGGACGTCTGAGGCCTGGTTGACCCCGACCGATGCCGCGACCATCAGGAAGGAGCCGATGAGCGTGATGATGAGACCGGTCCGGATGTCATCGGCGAGCGCGATGTCGGCGGCAGCGGCATCGGAGGTGCTCATCATGCTCAAGAGCGCGACTCCTGTACCGGCGAAGACGGCCATGAAGCTCGCCATGGCGATACCACCGACCTGCCGCCAGGCCGCTTTCGGCGAGTCCAGCACGATGCGGGCTGCGAGCAGTCGCTCCGGTCGCTCGGCTCGACGGAGCTGCCCTGAGGCGACCACCTTGAGCACCCACGGCCCGACGAGGTTCAGCACTGCCAGCACGGCGCCGAAGAGGCCGGCGAGTACGACGATCGTGAGGACGAGTCCGCCCACGGAAGGGAAGACCTTGATCAGCACGAACGCGACGGCGATCGCACAGACGGCGAACACCGCCCGGATCCAGTGCACCTTGGGAACATCGGTGCGTGTGCGCACGCCGAGCGGTGAGATGACGACACGACGCAGACCGATGATCGCACTCGTCGACGCGAGGGCGAGCACGGCCGCCACCACGAGGGCCGTCTGCGCCGGCGGGAGGACGACGGCACCGAATCCGAGGGCTTCGCCGCGGAACGGGATGAGTCCGATGAGGGGGCTGAGGGCGACGTGCGCGACGACACCGACCAGGGCACCGGCCGCGGCGACGAGCACGGATTCCGCCACGGTGGCGACGGTCACGCCCGCCGGCGACACACCGAGCAGACGGAGCGTGGAGAGTCGTTCGTCGCGTCGACGCGCGGAGAGTCGTGCTGCCGCTCCGCCGACGGACATCAGCGGGACGACCAGCAGCACGAGGGCGATGGCCGCAAGGGCTTGATACAGAGGAGCGAACTCGTCGGTCCATCCCCAGAACGACTGCGCCCCGCCGATGACGGTGAGAACCAGCGTCGTGACCACGGCGAAGGCGACGACCGGCAGAGCGATAACGCTGCCCTGACCGGGAGCGGGGCGAAGCAGGAGGGCGAGCACATTGCGGTTCATGCGGTCACCGCCGACGAGATGATCCGTCCGTCGCGCACTGCGATCGTTCGCGTGCACCGAGCGGCGACCTCGGCGTCATGGGTGACGACGACGAGGGTGCGGCCCTGTCCGGTCGTGGACCACAGGAGCGCGTCCATGACCTCCGAGGACGTGGTGGAGTCCAGCGCTCCGGTGGGCTCGTCCGCGAAGACGACCTCCGCGCCGGTGGCTTGGGCGCGTGCGATGGCGACGCGCTGTGCCTGCCCACCCGACAGCTCGCCGATCCGGCGGTCCTCCATCCCGGCGAGTCCGAGAGCCGCCAGCCAGGATGCCGCGTGCTGCACGGCGTCCTGACGTCGGATGCCGTTGATCATCGAGGCGAGGGCCACGTTCTCCACCGCGGTCAGCTCGGGGATGAGAAGGCCCTGCTGAAAGACGAACCCGAACTTCTCGCGTCGCAGTCGTGAACGCGCTGACTCTCCGAGCGCGGTGACCTCGATAGCGGATCCCTCGGCGGGGCGGAAGACGACTCCGCCCGCGTCAGGTGCGGTGATCCCCGCCAAGACGTGGAGGAGAGTGGTCTTCCCGGAACCGGAGGCTCCCATGATGGCGACGGACTCACCGCGATGGATGGCGAGGTCGACGCCGGCGAGGGCGCGTGTCGACCCGAAGTTCTTGCTGAGGGCGTGGGCTTCGATCACGGGGATGTTCATGATTCCAGCCTCGCCGTCCCGCCCGGCTCGGTCGTCGCCCGGGCGGATGACGGTGCGGGCTCGACGTCATCCCGGAGAATGAGATCGGGCCCGCACCCTCGTCAGAGCTTCTTCTGCCATGCCCCGGCGTAGGAGACCGGCACGAAGCCGATGGCCTCGTTGATGTTCAGCATCGGCCGGTTCTCCTCGGCGTTGAAAGTGGAGACGACGGTCGACTCCGGCATCAGCTCCCGCCAGCGGAGCAGATTGGCGCATTTGACGATGGTTCCCAGACGATGGCCACGGTGGTCCTTGCTCACCAGCGTTCCGAACTGGTGCGTCACACCCGTGCGATCGGCGGCGATGAGGAGTTCGTTGTACGCGACGATGGTCCCGGACGGGACATGACGCACTGCCGCCACGGAGACAGCCTGCCCGGCGCCGAGCAGTCGCGCCTCACGCCGCACCACCCGCTCGGCGTCCCAGACCTCTTCGACGAAGTCCATGTCGCCGCTGGGTGCGTCCGTGGACAGCCGCGCGAGCACAGCGGCGAACCCTGCCCTCAGCTCCGGCGGCGTGGGCATGTCCCATTCGAGCAGCGCGTAGTCTTCGCCAGCCAGAGCGATCGCGTCGCTCAGGGCCGCGCGAAGCAGTTCCGGGTCGTCTCGGAGGTCGTACTCACTGTTGCGCTCCACCTGTTCGAGGACGAAACCGCGTGCCTCCACGAGGTCGGAGAGCGGCGTCGCCGGTACGCGCCCCCAGCCCGTGCGGGGAATCAGCATCCGTTCGCTCTCCTCGGGACGGTGCAGACTCCAGATCTGCAGGACACTCCGACCGTGCGCGCGCGCTTCCGCCTCCGCTGTGTCGAGGAGCGCCTCTTCGACGCCACGGCCCCAGTGGGCCGACGGAACCAGCAGGTCGATCTCCGCGGCGTGAGCATCGGCTTCCTGCGCGAAGGAGATCGTCACCATGCCGACGATGCCGCCATCGATCCGGGCGACGAAGCCCACGTCGAGTGCGTCCGTGTCATCCTGCCAGTTCGGCAGCATCTGAGCGGCGTCAGGCGCGAGGTCGGGGAGACCCACCTGCTCATCGCAGACGCGCCTGTTGAGCTCGCCGAAGGCGAGGAACTCGGCGGCATCCTCGCTCTGGAGGCTGGCCGGGACGACCAGCGGCGTGATCGTCATCTCCATGGTCTTCATGTCGGTTCTTTCGTGCGGGGTGTGTGGAGGGGATTGTGATGGGACGGCGCCCGCTCGCGGGTGAGGCGAGCGGGCGCCGTCGCGGAGATGCTCGTCATGGACTCGACGGCCTCAGCGCATGCCGCGCTGCATGTCGTACGTGAGCAGGGCGTACGACTCGGCGGCGGAGCGATGACGCTGCTCGCCGAGGAGGAACAGGTCGGCCGGATCGATGCGCAGGCCGCGACGGGCGTGCCGCGGACGCTGTGCCCTCTGGAAGAGCCAGAGGCCGATCCTGAGGGAGAGACGATCTGCCATCGAAAGGCGACGCAGTTCATCGGGGCGGGGAATCTGGAGGACCTCGTGGTCCTCGATATCGGGCGGGTGGATATCGCTGCGGTGCAACGTGGTGTTCACGGTGGTTCCTTCGGAAGTGATGGTGATGATGGGTGCGGAAGCACCGCACGTCGGCTGCGGATGCAGCTGCGAACGGTGCGGGAGAGCAGGCGTCGACGGAGGCCGAAGAGGTGGCCAGCGGATGCGGGATGTGCCGAGATCTGCGGGGCAGATCTGCGGAGGGGGCGCGAGAGAAACGGCCGGACTGGACCTACGGGAGGTCTGGAGAGTCGGGTTGCGGTTCTACGAGAGAGCGCTCATGCGGACGCCGGCGGTTACCGAGAACGCAGGGCGCGGCGCAAAGTGCGCGGGCGCGGCGAGGCCAGTGGCCTGTGCGTTGAGCTGAGTCGTAATCATCGGTAACCTCCTTTCGTGTGGCGATCCGGAGGCCACCGTAGCGAACCCGCGAGAGCCACGTCAAGCACATACTGTTCCGCTCGGCGTGTCGCCGGCCTCTCGAGTTCGCCGTCGACCCGCGCGGGATGAGGCTCCAGGCCCGGAATTCCGGTAGCGTAGCCGCGTGATTCTCCCCGGACGAGCGGTGCCCGTATGCATCTGAAGAGCCTGACGCTCAAAGGGTTCAAGTCGTTCGCGCAACCGACGAGCTTCGTCTTCGAGCCCGGGGTCACCTGCATCGTCGGGCCGAACGGTTCCGGAAAGTCGAACGTCGTCGACGCGCTCGCCTGGGTGATGGGCGAACAGGGTGCGAAGACTCTCCGCGGCGGGAAGATGGAAGACGTCATCTTCGCCGGCACGTCGACACGCGGTCCTCTCGGTCGGGCCGAGGTGCAGCTGACGATCGACAACTCCGATGGGGCGCTGCCGATCGAGTTCGCAGAGGTGACGATCAGTCGCACCCTGTTCCGCAACGGTTCGAGCGAGTACGCCATCAATGGCGAGGGCTGTCGTCTCCTCGACGTTCAAGAGCTTCTGAGCGACTCGGGACTCGGACGCGAGATGCACGTCATCGTCGGCCAGGGACGTCTCGACACCGTGCTGCAGGCGTCGCCCGAGGACCGCCGAGGATTCATCGAGGAAGCAGCGGGAATCCTCAAGCATCGACGTCGCAAGGAGAAGACGCTCCGCAAGCTCGATGCGATGGAGACGAATCTCACCCGATTGAGCGATCTCGCGGGCGAGATCCGGCGGCAGCTCAAGCCTCTGGGAAGACAGGCCGAGATCGCGCGCGAGGCGCAGACCATCGCCGCCGTGGTGCGTGATGCCAAGGCGCGCCTCTTCGCGGACGACGTGGTTTCTCTGCGTGCCGCTCTCGCTGACCACACTCGGACCGAGCACGAGCGCCACACCGAGCGTCTCGTTCTGTCCGACCAGGCGGAGACGGTTCGCGCGAGCATCGCGCGGCTCGAACAGGATCAGAACTCGGTCGCCGTGGACGAGGCGCGCAGCGTGGCGTTCGGTCTCGAGCAGGTACAGGAGCGGATGCGCGGGCTCTACACGCTCGCGAATCAGCGCCTCGCGCTGCTCGGCACGGACGACGACGATGCCGCGGTCACCGCGATCACGGTGACACAGGCCACGATCGACGAGGCGAGAGACGAGATCGACACGATCTCTGCGGGACTGGGTGACGCCCAGGACGCGGCAGCCGCCGCGAGCCGAGAGGTCGTGCACGCGCGCGCGGAACTCGACACCCTCGATGTCGACATCGCCGAGCAGAGCGCGCTCGTCTCCCAGTACGACATGCGACTGTCTGCCTTGCGGGGATCCGCCGAGGCTGCGGCGTCAGCTCTCGCCGCGGTCCGAGGGGCGGTTCTCCGCCAGGAGAACGCCCTCGAGGCCGCGAACGCTCGTCGGCGGGAAGCGGCTGAGGCACTGGAGTCCATCGACGACGCCGAGGCACCGGAGGGTACGGCCGTCGAGCATGCGGCGGCATACGAGAGCGCGCAGCGGGCCGCCACGGCGGCGGAGACCGAGCGCGAGTCGCTCCGGGAGCGTCTGCACTCGGCTGAGCGTGAAGTCGACTCCTTGACCGCCAAGACATCCGCGCTGAGCAGCGCTCTGGCGCTCTCCGGCGGTGCGGCGGAGATCGTCAGCGCCGGAGGACGTGGCGTCCGCGGCCTGGTCGGCGATGCCGTGCAGGTACGTGCCGGCTATGAGGCGGCGGTGTCCGCGGTCCTCGGGCCGCTTGCGGAGGGCGTGCTCATCGACACGGCGTCTGATGCCTTCGCGATGGCCGTCGAATCGGCGCAACAGCGCAGGGGAGTGGTGGACTTCGTCATCGCCGACTCGCCGCGACCGCACGCGGCGTTGCCGTCCCTGGCAGGCGTCGTGCCCGCCGTCGACGTCGTTACCGCCCCCGAGGGAGTGCTGGGCATCCTGTCGCATGTGCTGATAGCGGATGACCTCGACTCGGCCAGAGCGGCGCGGTCTGCACTCGATGCGAAGGGGGACACCGGGACCACCATCGTCACCCTCGGCGGAGACGTGATCACGGCTCAGACGCTTCGCACCGGCTCGGGCGGTGAGCGCTCGCGTCTCGAGCTCGCGGCTGAACGCGATGCCGCAGCCGAACGCTTGGCGGAGATCCGGATCGTGGCGGACTCGCTCCGTGAAGCTCGTCGGGATGCCGACGAGGCGGTCGAGACCACGAGACGGCAGGCCAAGGAGGCTCTTCGAGCGCTCCGCGAACACGACGCTGCCCTCGCCACGCACGCGGAGCAGGTCAACCGGATCACCGTGCGACACGAATCCGCCGTCGCGGAGTGCGAGAGGCTGGAGACCGGGCTCGCGCAGGCGCAGTCCGCCGTCTCCGAGGCGGAGGAGAAGGCGGAGGCGGCGAAAGCGGCATTGGACGAAGCGATCGCAGCGCCGCGGCCGGTTCTGGATGCATCCGCACGGGACGGACTCCTCGAAGCTCTCGAGCTGGCACGTGAGGGCGAGGTGCGGGCTCGACTCGAGATCGAGACCCTGCGCGAGCGCGTCCGCGCCGCGCAGTCCCGGGTCGCGAGCCTGGAACGGCAGCGCGAGCAGGAACGTGACGCTGCGGCTGAGGCGGCCCGACGCGCGGTCATCCGCCGCGCGCAGCGGGAGTCGGCCTCAGGCGTTGCGGACGAGTTGCCGCGCATCCTCGATTCGCTCGATCGTTCCGTAGCCGAGGCACGTCTCGCGCTCAAAGAGGCCGAGGCCGCTCGGTCGGCCCAGAACCAGGAACTCGTCGGCCTCAGGGCTCAGGAGGCATCGCTGCGCGAACGTCTGACAGGGCTCACCGAGAGCGTGCACGGGCTCGAGCTGCAGATACACGAGAAGAAGCTGCACCTGAACAGCCTGCTGGAGCGGGTCTCCTCCGAACTGGCCCTGGACGAAGATATTCTCATCGCGGAATATGGTCCTGACCAACTCGTCCCGCGCGATCCGACCACGACGACAGCGGCGGACCGAGACGCCGGAGACGGCGCCGCGGCGATTCCTTTCGATCGCCGCATCCAGCAGCGCCGTCTCGCAGAGGCGGAGCGCAAGCTGGCGCAGCTCGGACGCGTCAACCCGCTGGCCCTCGAGGAGTTCGCCGCGCTGGAGCAACGCCACGCCTTCCTCACCGAGCAGCTGGCCGACCTCACTCAGACGCGACAGGACCTGCTGACGATCATCGCCGACCTCGACGAGCGGATGCAGACCATCTTCGCGAGCGCCTTCGAGGACACGAAGGAGGCCTTCGGCCAGGTGTTCCCGCTGCTGTTCCCGGGGGGAACGGGCAGCATCTCGCTCACAGATCCCGACAACATGCTGACCACCGGCATCGAGGTGTCGGTCCGTCCTGTGGGAAAGAAGATCGAGCGCCTGTCGCTGCTGTCGGGCGGCGAGAGGTCGCTCGCGGCGGTGGCTCTGCTGGTCGCGATCTTCAAGGCTCGGCCGAGCCCGTTCTACATCCTTGACGAGGTGGAGGCAGCTCTGGACGACGCGAACCTCGGTCGTCTGCTGACCGTGTTCGAGCAGCTGCGGGAGAGTTCGCAACTCCTCGTCATCACGCATCAGAAGCGCACGATGGAGATCGCTGATGCGCTGTACGGCGTCTCGATGCGGCAGGACGGCGTCTCGGCGGTCGTAGGACAGCGGGTCGGCGACCGAGCTGCGGCCGCGGTCTGACCGAGTCCATCGGCGCGCACGCCTTCCATCCGCTGAGCACCCCGTAGGCTGGTGAGATGGCGGAGAAGTCCTGGTCTCTTGGTCGTGCACTGCGCGGCATGTTCGTCAAGCCCACCATCGATGAGACGACCTGGGAGGATCTGGAGACCGCGCTCATCACGGCTGATTTCGGCCCTGACATCAGCGAGCGCGTCGTCGACGAGCTGCGCCAGAAGGTCGACCGTTACCGGACGACCGACCCCAAAGACCTCCAGCGCATGTTGCGGGAGACGCTCGAGGAGCACTTCGCGAAGTTCGACACGACGCTGAAGCTCACCGAGCGCCCCGCAGTGGTCCTCGTCGTCGGCGTCAACGGCGTCGGCAAGACCACGACCATCGGGAAGTTCACCAAGTTCCTCCGGGGGTACCAGCGCAGTGTGGTGGTCGGTGCCGCCGACACGTTCCGCGCAGCAGCGGTCGATCAGCTCGCGACCTGGGCGCAGCGCGGTGGGGCGGCGATCGTCCGTCCGCAGCAGGAGGGTCAGGACCCCGCCTCAGTGGCATTCCAGACGGTCGAGTATGCGAAGCGCGAAGGCATCGAGATCGCGATCATCGACACGGCGGGCCGCCTGCACACGAAGGGCGGCCTCATGGACGAGCTCTCGAAGGTCCGGCGCGTGATCGAGAAGCAGGCGCCCATCAGCGAGGTGCTGCTCGTGCTCGACGCCACCACCGGCCAGAACGGCGTGATGCAGGCGGAGGCATTCCTCGAACACGCCGGCGTCACTGGACTCGTCCTCACCAAGCTGGACGGGTCGGCCAAGGGCGGCTTCGTGCTGGCCGTGCAGGAGCGCACGGGCATCCCGGTCAAGCTGCTCGGACAGGGCGAGGGGATCGATGACCTCACCGGTTTCACTCCTCATGTCTTCGTCCAGTCGCTGGTCGGTTGACGACGGGACTACCGCAGTGAGCACGAGGCTGGTTTCATAGCGTTATGGCGATCGAACACGACTACTTCGGACTCCTGTCCTCGGGCCCGGACGGATCGATCTTCTGGTCGGAGACCGTGGAGCTCGGTGATCAGAGTGTGACCGTGGACCTGACCGCTCCGGACCAGGACGACGTCTCGTCCGATGCGCTCGACATCGCCGCCTCGCTCATCGCGGGCCTGGAGAGCGTCGACGACACGGCGCGTCGAGGCATGCTCGCAGAGGTGGACGACCGCACCAGCGAGGTCACCGAGTACATCCTTCAGCAGCAGGAGGCGTACGGCGATGACTTGCCCGACGTGCTCGTCGACGTGTCGGGAGACGCCGCCGTCGACATCATCCGCTCGCTCCGGCTCATGAGCATGACGATCCTCGCCGACGAGCATGGGGGCTCGGAACCATTCGCGGTGCTCGAGTACGCGCTCGACGACAGCTCGTCAGATGACGTCCTGCTCGTCAATCTCGGCTCCGACGGCAGCGTGCAGTCGGTGATGAGCGCGGACTAGCCGCACGAGCGGCTACCCCGGGCAGCGACGAGGTCAGACGGCCTGGGCGAATCCGAGATCGGCGCTCTCTGCGATGTGGGAGAGGTGCGCGGGGATCTCGCGGCCCTTGGACGTCATCGACTGCGCCCACAGGCGCCCCGCCCGGTAGGAGGAGCGCACGAGCGGACCGGCGAGGACGCCGAGGAAACCGATGCGCTCGGCTTCCTCCTTGAACTCCACGAACTCCGCTGGCTTCACCCAACGAGAGACCGGGTGGTGCCGCGGTGTCGGGCGGAGATACTGCGTGATCGTGATGATGTCGCAGCCGGCATCGTGCAGATCGTTGAGCGCCTGCACGACCTCCTCCGGCTCCTCGCCCATGCCCAGGATGAGGTTGGACTTCGTGATGAGCCCGGCGTCGCGGGCTTGAGTGAGCACGTTCAGCGAGCGCTCGTAGCGGAAAGCGGGTCGGATGCGCTTGAAGATGCGGGGAACGGTCTCCACGTTGTGCGCGAACACCTCTGGTCGGGCGTCGAAGATCTGGTTGAGGAAAGCCGGATCGGCGTTGTGCTCGTTCGCGAGCAGCTCCACCCCGGTGTTCGGGTTGAGCTCGTGGATCTTCCTGACGGTCTCCGCGTTGAGCCAGGCACCCGTGTCGGGCAGGTCGTCACGGGCCACGCTGGTCACGGTCGCGTACCGGAGGTTCATCCGCTGCACACTCTCGGCGACGCGGCGGGGCTCGTCGGTGTCGTAGTCAGCCGGCTTGCCGGTGTCGATCTGGCAGAAGTCGCAGCGACGCGTGCATTGCGACCCGCCGATGAGGAACGTCGCTTCGCGATCCTCCCAGCACTCGTAGATGTTCGGACAGCCGGCCTCCTGGCACACGGTGTGCAGGTCTTCGCTCTTCACGAGCGAGTGCAACGCCGTGTACTCCGGACCCATCTTCGCCTTGGTCTTGATCCACTCGGGCTTGCGCTCGATCGGTGTCTCGGCGTTGCGGATCTCCAGACGGAGGAGCTTCCGGCCCTCGGGTGCGGCGGTCATGCGTGGGCTCCTGACAGTTCGGGGGTCGAGTATTCGGCGAGAAACGCACGGGTCACGGCATCGACGAGGTCACGGGGCGAAACGGAGGATCCCGTGACCTCGCTCACGGTCGTGACACCCGCGTCGGTGATGCCGCACGGGATGATGCCGCGGAAACCGGCCAGGGAGTTGTCGCAGTTGATGGCGAAGCCGTGCATCGTGACTCCTTGCTGCACCCGTACCCCGATCGCGGCTACCTTGTCCTCGGAGAGCGGGCGGCGCACCCAGACGCCGCTGCGGCCCTCCACCTGATAGCCGTCGACTCCGAGCGGGCGCAGCACCTCGATGAGCAGACGCTCCAGTCGGCGCACGTGGGCGACCACGTCGATGGGCTCGCCGAGGCGGACGATCGGATAGCCGACCAGCTGTCCTGGGCCGTGCCAGGTGATCTTGCCGCCGCGATCGACGTCGATCACCGGCGTGCCGTCGTGCGGACGCTCATGCGGTTCCGTGCGCTTGCCCGCCGTGTACACGGCTTCGTGCTCGAGCAGGATGAGGGTGTCCTGCCGAGTGCCTGCGACCACGTCGGCATGGACCCGGCGCTGAAGCTCCCACCCGTCGAGGTACGGCACCGGCGTAGGAACGAACCCGGGCGTGAGGATCTCGAGCATCACAAAACCGCCTTCGGTGTAAATGGACTGAGAGCAACAATACTCCTTCGGGTCGAGGACGGCGTTCTCGATCCGCGCCGCGCGGTAGCGTGAGTGCATGAGTTCGACGGGGAAAGCCGGGCGCCCGAAGGCATCGTCACGGGAGACGCTCGCCGAGGCTGCGTGCGAGCTCTTCTTGGAACGCGGTTACGCTGCCACTTCGGTGGCGGACATCACGCAGCGCGCCGGGGTGAGCCGTTCGAGTTTCTTCAACTACTTCGCTTCGAAGAGCGACGTGCTGTGGTCAGGAATCGACGAACGGGTCGGTGAGGCTGTCGAGTCTCTCCGGGGCCTGGGCCGGGTCGCGACGGGGGAGTCGGTGCGGGAGATCCTGCTGCGGGTCGTCCACGACTTCGCACCGGATCCGCTTGCTCTCGCCCTTCGCAACGCGGGGGCGATGGGGCTGGAGGACGAGCTCGTGCGCGACACCGGCCTGCGAATGGCACGCTTGTCCGCTGCCGTGTCGCTCGCGGCGTCCTCGGCGGGCGTGGACGTGATCCGGGCCGACATCCTCGGGGCGGCGCACGCGGCTGCGGTGCTCTCGTCGCTGCGCGTGTGGGCAGAGCAGGGCGCGGGGCGCGGAACGCCGGAGACCGTGTTGCGGGAAGCGCTGGCGATGATTCACGACCTGCCCTGGTCCTGAGCCCGCACGGCGCTGAGCGGCGCCGCTTCACTCGCGTAGAATCGTACGCACCATGGCTACCTTTGGCACGCTCTCCGATCGGCTCACCGAAACCTTCCGCAATCTGCGCACGAAGGGAAAGCTCACCGCCGCCGATGTCGACGGCACCGTGCGCGAGATCCGTCGCGCTCTGCTCGACGCCGACGTCGCGCTCGTGGTGGTCAAGGACTTCACGGCGAAGGTGCGCGAGCGTGCCCTCGGCGACGAGGTCAACAAGGTGCTGAACCCGGCGCAGCAGGTGGTGCAGATCGTCAACGAGGAGCTCGTGCAGATCCTCGGCGGCGAACAGCGCCGCCTGCAGTTCGCGAAGACGGCACCGACCGTGATCATGCTCGCGGGACTCCAGGGCTCGGGTAAGACGACCTTCGCCGGCAAGCTGGCCAAGCAGCTCGAGGGCGAGGGGCACACGCCTCTGCTCGTGGCCGCAGACCTCCAGCGTCCGAATGCCGTCAACCAGCTGCAGGTGGTCGCGGAGCAGGCGGGCGCGACCGTGTTCGCTCCGGAGCCCGGCAACGGCGTCGGCGACCCGGTGAAGGTGTCGCGCGACGGTGTCGAGTATGCCCGTCGTCAGCAGCACGACGTCGTCATCATCGACACCGCCGGACGCCTCGGCGTCGATGCCGAGCTGATGAAGCAGGCTGCGGACATCCGCAAGGCCGTGAGCCCCGACGAAGTGCTGTTCGTCATCGACGCGATGATCGGTCAGGATGCGGTGAACACCGCCAAGGCCTTCCAGGAGGGCGTCGATTTCACCGGCGTCGTCCTGTCGAAGCTCGATGGTGACGCCCGTGGTGGCGCTGCGCTCTCGGTGGCCTCCGTGACCGGACGCCCGATCATCTTCGCCTCGACCGGTGAGCGTCTCGAGGACCTCGAACCGTTCCACCCCGACCGCATGGCGAGCCGCATCCTCGACCTCGGCGACATCCTGACCCTCATCGAGCAGGCCCAGCAGGCCTTCGATGAGGAAGAGGCCATGAAGATGGCCGAGAAGCTCGCAACCGAGGCCTTCACCCTCGAGGACTTCCTCGAGCAGCTTCAGCAGATGAAGAAGATGGGCTCCATGAAGAAGATGCTCGGGATGCTCCCGGGCATGGGGCAGATGAAGCAGCAGCTCGCCGACTTCGACGAGCGCGAGATCGACCGCACCGAGGCGATCATCCGCTCGATGACTCCGGGCGAGCGACGCAACCCGAAGGTTCTCAACGGCTCGCGTCGGCTGCGTATCGCCCGCGGCTCCGGCATGACCGTCACGGATGTGAACCAGCTCGTGCAGCGCTTCGAGCAGGCCGCGAAGATGATGAAGACCGTCGCTCGTGGGGGTACCCCCAACATCCCCGGCATGGGACCCGTGCCTGGTATGGGACGACCCGGCGCGTCGTCCAAGCGAGGGAAGAAGAGCAAGTCCTCCTCCGGCAAGTCCCGCTCGGGAAACCCTGCGAAGCGTGCAGCGGAGAACGCGGGCATCGCATCCTCCACGACCACGCCCACCGGATCGGGGTTCGGGATCGGCGGCGGTGCTGCCCAGGCTCCGAGCGAGGCCGACCTCGCCGAGATCCAGAAGCTCTTCGGCAAGAACTGAGTGCACTCAGCGCGGCGCCGAGAGCGCTTCGCCGAGTGTCTCCTCGGCACGTCGGTCTGAGCTCGGCTTCGGACGCGTGACGAACTGCCCCAGGACGAGCGCGCCGAGCGTGAGCACGAATCCGATCGCCTGAGGCGCGGTGAAACGCTCACCGGCGACCACCAACCCCAGAAGTGTCGCGACGATGGGGGACAGGAGTGCAAGGAGCCCCGGCGCGACGACCGGTAGCTGCTGGACGCCTCGGAACCAGAGCGTGTACGCGATGATTCCCCCGGCGGTGGCGAGCCACAGGTAGCCGAGAGCGGCATTGCCGTCGATCTCCCGAGGCACGCCCTCGACCATCAGAGTGACCGGTAGCAGCAGCATGCCGCCCGCGCTGAGCTGCCAGCCCGCGTAGGACACGGGCCCCACCCCGACGGGGCGACCCCAGCGTTTGGTGAGGATCATGCCCACACCCGTCGCTGTGACACCGCCGAGCGCAGCGAGAACGCCCCAGAGATCGAGTTCGGCGGCCGGGCCGAGCACGACCAGAGCGACGCCTCCCGCGCCCACGAGAGCCGCTGCGGCCGTGATCGGCCGGATGCGCTCGTGTAGGACGAGCGCTCCGAGAGCCAGGACGATGAGTGGCTGCGCTCCGGCGACGGCGGCGGCGACGCCGCCGGGAAGCCGCTCCGCGGCCAGGAACAGCAGAGGGAAGAAAGCGCCGATGTTGAGCGCGCCGAGGGCGAAGGACTTCCACCACCACGACCCTGACGGAAACCGCCGACTGATGGCGACCGCGAGAAGACCCGCAGGGAGTGAGCGGAGCAGACCCGCGAACAGCGGGTGCCCGGCCGGAAGCAGTTCGGTGGTCACGAGGTAGGTGGTGCCCCAGGCGATGGGAGCAAGAGCAGTGGTCAGCACGAGCGTCATGCGGTTCATGCCTTCAGCCTGCGACCATGGAACCGATGAGTCCAACGCATAATTGCACCATGACGCATGAAGAGAGATCATGAATCGTGGAACTCCAACAATTGCGGTACGTCGTGGAAGTCGCCGACACCCTGAGCTTCACCCGCGCCGCCGAGCGATGCTTCGTGACGCAGTCCGCGCTGAGCCATCAGGTCGCCTCACTCGAACGCGAACTCGGCCGGCGCTTGTTCGTTCGCTCCAGTCGCCAGGTGCGCCTGAGCGAGGCGGGCGAGGCATTCCTCGGTCATGCGCGCGCTGCCCTCCGAGCTGCTGAAAGAGCCAGAGAGGATGCGGCCGCGGTAGACGGTGTCGTCGAGGGGACGCTTCGGGTCGGTGTCATCCCTACGGTGACCGCCGTCGACGTGCCGGCCGTGCTCGTCGCCTACCGTGCGGCGTACCCGGACGTGCGGGTGGAACTGCAGGTCGGGAACAGTGATGTCCTGATGCGCAGGCTCCGGCACGATGAGCTCGATGTCGCCCTGCTGGGCCTGCGCGAAGGCGTTGAACCTCTGGGAGTGGCGTCCCGTGTGCTCTCTCGTGAGCGGCTCGTCGCCGTCTTCCCTCGAGGGCACGAGCTCGCGCACAGGAGCGACATCGCACTGGAGGACCTCGCGGGGATGACGTTCGCGGACTTCCCCGTCGCGACTTCGGGACGAGCCCAGAGTGACGCGGCATTCCACGCGGCCGATCTCCCGCGCGATGTGGCTTTCGAAGCCGACTCCGCGACCCTCATCCTCGGCTTGGTGGAGGCGGGCTTGGCGGTGACCTTGTTGGCGCCGGGAACCGTCCAGCGCTCCGCGTTCGACGTGTCCATCTCGACAGTGCGCGGTGGCCCGGTGCGGGTCGAGTATCTCGCCTGGGATACGGCGGCACCGAGGAACGTCGCTCGCGCGTTCGTCGGTGTCGTGGAAGCCGTCACGTCGAGCTGGGAGAGCTCGGTCAGCGCATGGAGAAGCGGGTCCGGAGCATGAGCTCCGAACCCGCTTCGCCTTCGTGTCAGATCACTTCACGTCGTCGTCGACCCAGTCCATCGACTTCGTGACGGCCTTGCGCCACAGCCGCAGCTGACGGTCGCGCTCTGCTTCGTCCATCGACGGCTCCCAGCGCTTGTCCTCCTGCCAGTTGGCGGAGAGGTCGTCGAGCCCGTTCCAGAACCCGACTGCGAGGCCTGCCGCATAAGCGGCACCGAGGGCCGTGGTCTCCGCGACGACCGGACGCACCACCGGCACGCCGAGGACATCCGCCTGGAACTGCATGAGCGCGTCATTCGCGACCATGCCGCCGTCGACCTTGAGCTCGGTGAGGTCCACACCGGCGTCCGCATTCACGGCGTCGAGCACGTCGCGCGTCTGGAAGGCGACGGCCTCGAGCGCTGCGCGAGCGATGTGGTTCTTGTTCGCGTAACGGGTGAGCCCGACGATCGCGCCTCGGGCGTCAGGACGCCAGTACGGTGCGAACAGACCGGAGAAGGCGGGCACGATGTACACGCCGCCGTTGTCCTCGACCTTGTCGGCCAGCTCTTCCACCTCAGGGGCAGAGGAGATGATGCCGAGCTGGTCGCGCAGCCACTGGATCAGGGATCCGGTGACGGCGATGGAGCCCTCCAGCGCATAGTGCGTCGGCTGGTCGCCGAGCTTGTAGCCGACGGTCGTGAGCAGCCCGTTCTTGGAGTGGACGATCTCCTCGCCCGTGTTGAAGATGAGGAAGCAGCCCGTGCCGTAGGTGTTCTTGCTCTCGCCCTTCTGGAAGGCGGCCTGCCCGAACGTCGCGGCCTGCTGGTCGCCCAGGATGCCGGCGATCGGGGTCTCGCGAAGCAGCGAAGAGTCCTCCGCCGCACCGTAGACCTCGGAAGAGGAGCGGATCTCGGGCATCATCGAGCGCGGCACGCCGAACGCCTCGAGGATGTCGTCGCGCCACTCGAGCGTCTCGAGATCCATGAACATCGTGCGCGACGCGTTCGTCACGTCCGTGACGTGCACACCGCCGTCGACGCCGCCGGTCAGGTTCCAGAGGACCCAGCTGTCGGTCGTTCCGAAGATCAGGTCGCCGGCCTCCGCCTTCTCGCGAGCGCCTTCGACGTTCTCGAGGATCCAGGCGATCTTGGTTCCCGAGAAGTAGGTCGCCAGGGGGAGCCCGACGACCGGCTTGAACCGCTCCACGCCGCCGTCTGCCGCGAGACGATCGACGATCGCCTGCGTGCGGGTGTCCTGCCACACGATCGCGTTGTAGGCGGGCTTGCCGGTGGTCTTGTCCCAGACCACCGCGGTCTCGCGCTGGTTGGTGATGCCGACGGCCGCGATATCGTGGCGCGTCAGGTCGGCGCGGCTCAGGGCGAGTCCGATGACCTCCTGGACGTTGCGCCAGATCTCCGAGGCGTCGTGCTCGACCCAGCCGGCCTTCGGCAGGATCTGCTCGTGCTCCTTCTGGCCCGTCGCGATGATGCTGCCCTTCTTGTCGAAGATGATCGCGCGGCTCGAAGTCGTTCCCTGGTCGATGGCGAGGATGTAGTCAGCCATGTTGTTCTCCTTTGAATTCAGGTCGTTCAGGCGAGGTGCAGCAGGACGGGCGCTGCGGCAGCGGCGATCGCGCCACCGATCAGCGGACCGACCACCGGGACCCAGGAGTAGGACCAGTCGCTGGAACCCTTGCCCTTGATCGGGAGGATCGCGTGCGCGATACGCGGACCGAGGTCGCGGGCAGGGTTGATCGCGTAACCGGTCGGGCCACCGAGCGAGGCACCGATAGCGACGACGAGCAGAGCGACGGGGAGGGCCGTGAGCGGTCCGAGGCCTCCGGGGGTTCCCACCTCGATGTCGCCGTAGTCCGCGAACGCGAGGATCACGAAGACCAGCACGAAGGTGCCGATGATCTCGGTGACCAGGTTCCATCCGTAGGAGCGGATCGCGGGGCCGGTCGAGAAGACGCCCAGCTTGTTGGCGGCCTCCGGCTCCTCGTCGAAGTGCTGCTTGTAGGCGAGCCACACGACGATCGCACCGATGATCGCACCGACGAGCTCCGCCGCGGTGGCGACGAGGAACATCGGGAAGTCGATCGTGCCGGAGATCAGCAGTCCGATGCCGACGGCCGGGTTGAGGATGGCACCGGAGTACGCGGAGACGAGCACACCGGCGAAGACCGCCAGACCCCATCCCCAGTTGACCATCAGGAAGCCGCCGCCGAAGCCTTTGTTCTTCGCGAGCGCGACGTTGGCGACGACACCACATCCGAGCAGGACCAGCATCGCTGTTCCTACCAGTTCGGAGAGGAAGTAGAGACCGAGATTCACATCAGCCATGTCTTCTTTGACCTTTCTTGTGTGTCGGGGCCCCTCTGCCCCGACACTTTATGGGAGTTGCACCGTGAGGAGGGCGGCAGTCCGAGACCCCGTCAGCCGCGGGCGCGGGACGGGATATCGAGTCCGTGACGTTCGTTCAACAGTTCGCGGGTCTGCTCGACCTCGGCATCGTGGCGCGCTCGGTCCCAGCCGAGCATCGGCGCGAGGGCATCGGCGATCTCGTCAAGAACCTCGGCGGTCGCCCCGCCGGTGAACGCGATGCTGGTGCGACGCAGGATGACATCCTCCAGGCGGGTCACCAGCTCGTTCTGCACCATCCACTCGAGTTCACGCGTGGAGAGGTCACCGCCGGCGAGTGGCGCGTCCGCACCCTGCTCGACGAACTCCCAGACCTGTGCCGCGCGGGTACCGTATCGGGCCAGCAGCTGATCGGCACGTGCGCCGGCGCCGGGAAGGTTCTCCTGGAACCAGATGCGCTTGGCCTTCTCGGTGCGGGGGAACTCGCGCCCACCGCCGATCGCGCGCCCTGCCGTCGAGACCGTCCTGGTGCGATCGATCAGGCCGAGCACCGTGTCGGAGAGGGACTCGCCGAGTGCGCGGAACGTGGTCCACTTGCCGCCGACGAGGCTCACAAGCGGCACGGCGCCCTTCTGGTCGACCTCGACGCGGTAGTCGCGGGAGACGAACCCGGGGGCCGTGTCCTCGTGACGAGGCAGGGGACGGATTCCCGAGAACTTGTAGACGATCTGCTCGCGCGACACCGGAATGGTGGGGAACACGTGGTGGATGAGATCGAAGAAGTAGTCGACCTCCTCCTCGGTGCACACGGCCACTTCGCGTGGATCGGCATCGATGTCGGTGGTGCCGACGAGAACGCGTCCCTTGAGGGGGTAGATGAGGACGATGCGACCGTCGGAGTGCTCGAAGAAGATCTCGCGTCCGCGGGTCGCCTCGAGCAGTTCGGGGTGGTCGAGCACGATGTGCGAGCCCTTGGTTCCTCCCATGAACCTCGTCTCGGTGCCGAGGGCATCGTTCGTGAGGTCGGTCCAGGGACCCGATGCGTTCACGACGACATCGGCCTGCACAGAGAACTCCGTGCCGCTCTCACGGTCGCGGAGCACGACCTTGTCGCCGTCACGAGAGACGGCTTCGACGTAGTTCAGCGCGTGCGCGCTCGGGTGGGCGGATCGTCCGTCCTGGATCACGTCCAGAGCCAGGCGCTCGGGGTCGTGCATCGAGGCGTCGTAGTAGGTCGCGGTGTACTTGATCTTGGGGTCGAGAGAAGGCAGCTCGGCGAGCGACTTCTTGCGGCCGAGGAAACGGTGCCGAGGAACGGTGCCACCATCGCGCGAGAAGGTGTCGTAGATCGTCAGCCCGATCTTGATGAGGAAGGCTCCGCGCTCCTGCGGCTTGCCGCTCTTGTGCGTGAGGAAGCGCAACGGCGCGGAGAGGATGCCCGAGAAGGTCGAGTAGATCGGGATGGTCGTCTCGAGCGGCTTCACGTAGTGAGGGGCGATCTTCAGAAGACCGTTGCGCTCCTCCACGGATTCGCGGACGAGTCGGAACTCGCCGTTCTCGAGGTAGCGGATGCCGCCGTGGATCATGTGGCTCGACGCGGAGGAGGCGCCGGAGGCGAAGTCCCCTCGTTCGACGAGCACGACGTCGACTCCCTGCAGCGCCAGGTCGCGGAACGTGGAGATTCCGTTGATCCCGCCGCCGATGACGAGGACGCTCGTGCGCCCGGATTCGCGGACAGCGCGAATCTCCGCGCGCTCCGCCGACGAGTGTGCCGAATCGATCATCGTCGACCCTCTCTTCCTTGCTTGCCACCAGCATCGACCTGTGTGACATCCCGCGCAAGCCCACTGCACATATGTGCAAGGATCGAAGCTGAGGAGGACGTCATGGCCGGTGCAAGCGCGGAATCTCGCGACAGCAAGCTGATCGCGGCGCTCACAGCGGCGCAGCTCTACTACATGCAGGACAAGACCATGGAGGTCATCGCGAAGGAACTCGGCACGTCGAGATCATCGGTCTCACGTCTGCTGAGCTTCGCGCGGGAGAGCGGACTGGTCGACATCAGGATCAACTCGCCGCTCGAGCGTCTCGGGATGCTCGAACACCGGATCCGGGATCGGCATCGAGTGGCCGCGCACGTCGTGCCGATGCCGGAGATCCTCAGCGAGGTCGAGCGCCTCGAGCGCGTGGCTCTGACGGCAGGGCGTCTGCTGTCGCAATTCGTCGACTCGAACATGGTCATCGGCGTCGCGTGGGGGTCGACGATCAGCGCTGTGAGTCGTGGACTCACCCAGAAGGAGACCCACAACACGACCTTCGTGCAGCTCAACGGCGCAGGCAACACCCAGACCACGGGCGTCGAGTACTCCAGCGACATCCTGCAGCGATTCGGCAGCGCGTTCGGCGCGCAGGTCCAGCAGTTCCCGGTGCCCGCGTTCTTCGACGATCCTGCGACGCGCGAGGCGATGTGGCGTGAACGCAGCACGCGACGTGTGCTCGATCTGCAGGCGAAGATGGATGTCGCCGTGTTCAGCCTCGGTTCGCCCGCTGCCGAGGTGCCGAGCCGTGTCTATGTGGGCGGGTACCTCGGACGTGACGACTATCGCAGCCTCCGCGAGGACCATGCGATCGGCGATGTCGCCACGGTCTTCTTCCGCTCCGACGGGTCGTGGCGGGACATCCGGGTGAACGCGCGCGCCACGGGCCCCGGCCTGGATCGACTCCGTCGGGTTCCACGCCGCGTGTGCGTCGTATCCGGCATCCCGAAGCTGGTGAGCCTCCGCGCCGCCCTGGCGGCCGGACTCATCACCGATGTGGTCCTGGACGAGGGACTCGCGAGGCGCCTCGTCGAGGACTGAACAGCGGCGTCCGCCGTCAGGCGTGCCGGGAGCTACGGCTCTTCGGTCGACGACTCGGGTCCGGAACGGAACTCCCTGATCAGATGATGCACGACCGCTGCGAGGTCGCCGTCCGCGGCGTCGGCGACGGCGAGCTGACGCGCGTAGCTGGCACCGCCGTCCAGGATCGTGGCGATGCCGCCGAACTCCCGGCCGCATCCGAGTTCGACAGCGGTCGGTGCCAGTGATTCGAGAGCTTCGGACAGATGCTCGCGAACGGGGCGCTGTGTGCCTGTCGCATCCACGATCACACGGGCGTCGAGCCCGTAGCGTGCCGCCCTCCACTTGTTCTCGCGGTGGAACCAGGCGGGAAGCTCGGGGAGGGTCCGCCCTTCGTCGAGCTGACGTGAGAAGTCCTCGACCAGGACCTGCACGAGCGCGGCGACCGAGGCGAGCTCGGGCAACGTCGACAGCCCGTCGCAGACGCGCACCTCGATGGTCCCCCAGCGCGGAGCGGGACGGATGTCCCAACGCACCTCCGTGGCATCGGCCATCACCCCGGTGCGCACCATGTCGTCGAGATACGATTCGTATTGCGCCCAGTCGTGCAGGGGCCAGGGGAGCCCGGCGGTGGGAAGCTGCTGGAACACGAGCGCGCGGTTCGATGCGTAGCCGGTCCGCTCTCCCGCCCAGTAGGGACTCGACGCGGCGAGCGACTGTAGATGAGGGAGGTACCCCGCGAGGGCGTTGATGATGGGGAAGACCTTGCGCTGATCCTCGACGCCGATGTGCACGTGGATGCCCCAGATCATCATGTTGCGCCCCCACCACTGCGTGCGCTCGATCAGCGTGTGGTAGCGCGACTTGTCGGTCACCTGCTGGTCGTACCACTGTGCGAACGGGTGACTTCCCGCCGACAGCAGCTCGATGCCAGCGGGATCCGTCGCCGCGCGGACCGCCGCGATGGCGTTCCCGATGTCGTCGACCGCGTGCGCAACGGAGTCGCCGATGCCGCTCGTCACCTCGATCGTGTTGGTGAGCAGCTCGCCCGTGACGGTGTGTCGCTCGTCCGCACTCTCGGCTTCGAGCGCGGCGAGCAGTTCGGGGGCGCGCCCGACGAGGTCACCGCTCACCGGATCGGCGAGCATGATCTCCCATTCGAGACCGACGGTGGACCGGGCCGAAGAGGCGAACTCGAGTTTCACCCGCACAGTCTGGCACGCAGCAGGCGCGACACGGCAACGGGGGTTTCGCCACGTTTCGCGCCCGGCCCTCGGATCTGGCAGAATAGAGGGTCGGACGACCTGCTCGACCCTCTATCCAGCAGGAGTCCACACTCATTAGAGCTTCCGCCGGGTGTGCACCCCACTCTCCAGGCGACCGGTTCGTTTCCTTCCACACAATTCAGGAGAATCGTGGCTGTCAAGATTCGTCTCAAGCGCCTGGGCAAGATCCGCGCGCCGTACTACCGCATCGTCGTCGCCGACTCGAAGACCAAGCGCGATGGTCGCGTGATCGAGGAGATCGGCAAGTACCACCCCACCGAGGAGCCCTCGTTCATCGAGGTCGACTCCGAGCGTGCGCAGTACTGGCTCTCCGTCGGCGCACAGCCGACCGAGCAGGTCGCTGCCATCCTCAAGATCACGGGTGACTGGGGCAAGTTCAAGGGCGACAAGGACGCGAAGTCCACGCTCAAGGTCGCCGAGCCGAAGGCCCCCTTCGAGATCGACGCGTCCAAGAAGTCCGTCGTCAAGCCCAAGGCCGAGAAGAAGGCGGAGGCTCCTGCTGAGGAGGCTCCCGCCGCGGCCGACGCGGAGGCCGCTGAGGCTCCCGCAGCAGACGCAGAGTAATCCGCCGTGCTCGCCGCCGCGCTCGAACACATCGTCAAGGGGATCGTCGATCACCCGGAAGATGTCCGCATCAACGAATCCACATCGCCGCGAGGCGACCTCCTCGAGGTGCGTGTGCACCCCGACGACCGTGGACGCGTGATCGGGCGCGGCGGCCGCACCGCGAAGGCCCTTCGCACCCTCGTCAGCGCACTCGCTGACGGGCGGCGGGTCCGCGTCGATGTCGCGGATGACTGACGTGGTGGCGAAGGACCGCAACCAGGGCAAGAACCAGCTGCGAGTCGGGCGTCTCGTCAAGGCGCATGGGCTCAAGGGCGGACTCAAGCTCGAGCTGTACACAGACAACCCCGAGGGGCGCTTCGTCCCCGGAGCCGGTTTCACGTTGCAGGTGCCCGAGGCATCTCCGTGGCACGGCAAGGAGATCACGGTGCGCGAGTACCGGGTGATGAACGGCAACCCCGTCGTGTTCTTCCAGGATGTCGAGGACCGCGACGCGGCTGACAGCCTCGTCCGTGCCATCCTCTGGATCGATCAGGATGTCGACGAGGCCGAAGACGATGCGTGGTTCGATCACCAGCTCGTCGGCCTCGAGGTGGTCCGCGATGACACCGTGATCGGTCGGGTCGTTCGGGTGGAGCATTTCCCCGCACAGGACCTCCTCATCGTCAAGGCAGGCGAGGACGAGGTGATGGTGCCCTTCGTCTCCGCCATCGTCCCCACCGTCGATGTGCAGGCCGGTCGCGTGATCGTCACCCCGCCGCCCGGCCTCTTCGAGGAGGTCCCGGAGTCCACTGACGCCGAGCCGCAGGCAGGCGCGGACGCCGACGCGTCCGAGTGATCGCTGATACGGGTCCCCGTGCGCATCGACGTCCTCTCGATCTTTCCGTCCTACTTCGACGGTCTGACGCTCTCGCTGCTCGGAAAGGCTCAGGCGACCGGGATCATCGATCTCCGCATCCGAGACCTTCGCGACTGGACCTCGGACCGTCATCGCACCGTTGACGACACCCCCTACGGCGGCGGAGCGGGCATGGTGATGAAGCCGGAGCCCTGGGGACTCGCCCTCGATGACATCAGCGAAGCAGCTGCCGCAACGGTCGCTGAACGTCCCACCATCATCTTCCCGTCGCCCGCCGGAGAGGTGTTCACCCAGAAGACCGCGCGTGATCTGGCGACTCGCGAACATCTCATCTTCGGCTGCGGCCGCTACGAGGGCATCGACGAGCGCGTGTTCGAGTACGCCGCCGAGCGGGGCGATGTCCGGCTGATCAGTCTCGGCGACTACGTCCTCAACGGGGGAGAGGTCGCCACGATGGCGATGATCGAGGCCATCGGCCGGCTGATCCCTGGTGTCGTCGGCAATCCCGAGAGCCTCGTCGAGGAATCCCACGAGGACGGTCTGCTCGAGTATCCGTCGTACACCAAGCCCGCATCGTGGCGGGGACGATCGGTGCCCGACGTGTTGCTGAGCGGAAACCATGCGGCGATCGCCGCGTGGCGCCACGAGCAGCAGATCGAGCGAACACGGTCGCGCCGTCCCGATCTCCTCGACGACACGTCGCCGTCTTCCTGACTGAGGCCTCGAACCGGGAACGTGTCTCTCAGAGCATGCGCTCGGAGGCACCGTCGATCTCGAACACGACCCCGTGTGGGTGCCTCAGCCCGAGTGCGGTGGAGGCATCCAACCCTCGCAGTTCCGCCCGCAGCATGCGCCCGATCATCTCGTGACTGATGAGAAGGGGGATGCCTTGTGACACCCATCCGCAGCTGCTGAGCGCCTTGCGTGCGCGCGCTCTGGCCTGCGCGTAGCTCTCCCCGCCGGGAAAGGCCCACCCGTAGCGGTTGGCCGCCCGCTCTTCCCTTGCGGTCGGATACTCCGCGTCGATCTCCTCCCACGTCAGGCCGCTGAGCTCGCCATGGTCGAGCTCAGCGAGCTCGGGCACCTCGACCACGTCGGCACCGAGGCGCTCTGCGACGATCGTCGACGTGTGTACCGCCCTGCCGAGCGGACTGGAGCACACCGTGCGCACGTCGACGTCCGTCAACCGATCCGCGATCGCATGCGCTTGTTCGACTCCCTCGGGAGTGAGGGGCGAATCAAGCCGCCCCTGCAGGCGATGCTCTCTGTTCCACTGGGTCTGCCCGTGACGCGCGAGGAGCACTCGCTCCGGCACATGACGATCCTGCGGAATCATGGACTCAGGATGGCACACCGGAGCGCCGACCGCGCCTGCGTGCTACGTCTGCACGACCCGATACGACGATCAGTACCGTGGCAGGTCAGTCGACGCCGAGGAACGACCGGTCGGTCAGGATGATCGGGCCCTGCTCGGTGATCGCGATCGTGTGCTCGGAGTGCGCGCCGCGGGACCCGTCTGCGCTGCGCAGCGTCCACCCGTCGGGGTCTGTGACGAGTTCGTCGGTCGTGGCGAGAAGCCAGGGCTCCAAGGCGAGGACGAGGCCGGCGCGCAGGGGGAAGCCACGACCGGGGCGGCCGTCGTTGGGGACGTGGGGATCGCCGTGCATCGTCCGGCCGACGCCGTGGCCGCCGAAGTCGGTGTTGATCGAGTAACCCTCACCGTGTGCGATCGTGGCGACCGCTGCGGAGATGTCGCCGATGCGGTTCCCGACGGATGCGGCGTCGATCGCCGCGGTCAGGGCGCGCTCGGTCGTGTCGATGAGTCGGAGATCTTCGTCGCTGGCTGTTCCGACGACGAACGAGACGGCGGAATCGGCGACCCAGCCGTCGACTGCGACAGCGAAGTCGAGGGTGACGAGGTCGCCATCGCGGAGCACGTAGTCATGGGGGAGGCCGTGCAGCACGGCGTCGTTGACGGAGGTGCAGATGACCTTCCCGAACGGACTCGCTCCGAACGAGGGGTGATAGTCGATGTAGCACGACTCGGCGCCGGCGCGACGGATCATGTCGTGTGCGCGACGATCGATCGAGAGCAGGTTGGTTCCGACCTTGGTCTCGTCACGCAACGTCGCCAGGGTTTCGGCGACGAACCGCCCTGCGGCGCGCATCTCTTCGATCTCGGCGGGGGTGCGCAGTTCGATCATCGGTTGTCCTCTCGTCCCTCCCATTCTCCCTGATCGTGAGGCCGAGGAAGGCCGAGCGCTCTCAGCGAACACAGGAGCGCGCGTCGGATCGTCGTCGTACGATCTCAGCATGTGGTTGCGACAGGCCTACTTCCGATGGCTTCTCCCGGCGGCCTTCCTGCTGCCCCTGTGGCTGCTGATCGGGTGGGGTGTCTTCCAGGGCGGCTGGTCGATCCTGTGGGTGCTGCTCGTCGCCATGCCCTCCGTGTTCCTCGGGCAGCTTCTCCTCACCCTTCTGACGCGGTCCCGTCCGTCCGTCCGCATCGAGCGAGCGGTCTCGTGGTGGGACGTCGCCGGGTTCACGATCTGGAACGGCCTCACGATCGCGGTCGGGTTCTTCATCGACGGCGCATTCCCGTGGTTGCTCACGGGGGCTATCGTCGCGGGGATCGCGCTGATCTGGCTGCAGTTGTGGCAGCTGTGGAACGAAGCGAGGGGAAGTGGGGCGCGGTTGCGCGAGACCATCTCCTGGTCCACGATCCCCACCGTCGATGAGCCGACCGTGCCGACGCGTGCGCACGAGGTCATCGTGGTGCGGGAGACGGACACCCGGGACTGACATCGCGTTTTGGTCCGTCACCGCATTCGTGGCAGAATGAATGTTTGTGCTGTGACCGGCTCTGCCACAGGGGAGCCCGCGGACGCGTCAGCTCCGTACAGTTCAACCCTTTTCTTGTTCCTTTGAATACATGCATGCGACCTGTGGCGGGTGCAGAGAGAGACGATCATGCAGATCCTCGACGCCGTCGACGCGGCTTCCCTCCGTTCGGACATCCCGGACTTCTTCCCCGGTGACACCGTCAAGGTGCACGTCAACATCACCGAGGGCAACCGCTCTCGTATCCAGGTCTTCCAGGGCGTCGTCATCGGTCGCCAGGGTGACAGCGTGCGCGAGACGTTCACCGTGCGCAAGATCAGCTTCCAGGTCGGCGTCGAGCGTACCTTCCCGGTGCACTCCCCGGTGATCGACCACATCGAGGTCGTCACCCGCGGTGACGTGCGTCGCGCGAAGCTCTACTACCTCCGCCAGCTGCGTGGCAAGAAGGCGAAGATCAAGGAGAAGCGCGACCGCTGAGTCGACGCATCTCCGAAGCACCCCGGGACACGATGTCCCGGGGTGCTTCGTTCTCCCTCCGGTGTGCGACCCTAGATATCGTCGCCGCGCGCCGGCGCATGATCGTGAAGGAACCAGATGACTGAATCCCCATCCGCGCCCACGTCCAGACGACGCCGCGGGTTCCTGGTCTTCCTTCGAGACGTGCTGGTGATCGTGGTGATCGCCGCGTTGGTCTCCTTCGTCGTGAAGACCTTCGTGGTCCGTTCGTTCTACATCCCCTCCGCGTCGATGGAGCGCACCCTTCTGGTCAACGACCGCATCCTCGTCGACGAGCTCACTCCGCGCTGGACCGACTACGAGCGCGGAGACGTCGTCGTCTTCAAGGACCCGGGAGGCTGGCTGGACGGACAGCCGCAGACGCCCGCGCAGCCGCCTCTGGTCGAGGCCGTCGACTGGGTACTGAACTTCGTGGGCATCTCCGCCACCGACTCTCAGGATCATCTCGTCAAACGGGTGATCGGGCTTCCTGGCGACCACGTGGTCTGCTGCAATGCGCTCGGACAGATCACGATCAACGGTGCGCCCATCGACGAGCTCAGCTACCTGAATCTCCCTCAGGGCGACACTGCCGCGTCGAACGAGCCGTTCGATGTCGTGGTCCCGGAGGATTCCGTGTGGCTGCTGGGTGACAACAGAGACCGCTCGCGCGACGCCCGCGCGCACCAGGACCTGCCCAGCGGAGGCTTCGTCCCGATGGAGAACATCGTGGGCAAGGCGTTCCTCACGACCTGGCCGTTGAACCGGCTGGGACCGATCGACGGCCACCACGAGATCTTCAACGGCGTTCCGGATCCGGAATGACCGTCATCGCGCCGAAGCTCACCCTGGAACGTCGGCTCCTCGGTGAATGCGAACTGATCATCTCCCTGGACGAGGTCGGTCGTGGTGCGCTCGCGGGGCCGGTCGCGGTGGGTGCTGCTGTGATGGATGCGACCGGTGCCCGCCGTCGTGTGCCCGAAGGACTGCGTGATTCGAAGCTCGTGACGGAGAAGCGCAGGCCGGAGGTGGCCGCCCGTGCCGCCGCGTGGGTGCAGGCCTCAGCGGTCGGTTGGGCGAGTGCGGCGGAGGTCGACGAGGTCGGCATCATGAGGGCGCTCGGACTCGCCGCGTCCCGCGCGGTCTCGGCCGTCGCTGCGCAGGGTGCCGTGCTCGACGGAGCCCTTATCCTGCTCGACGGGAACCACGACTACGTGTCGAAGGTGCACCCGACTCCGCTGAATGTGCGTCCCGTGGTCAAGGCGGACCGTGATTGTGCTTCGGTATCGGCGGCCTCCGTCATCGCGAAGGTCGCGCGGGACGGCTACATGGCGGAGCTTCATGAGACGCATCCCGCGTATCAGTGGAACCGCAACAAGGGCTATGCCAGCATTGAGCACCGCGATGCGATCCGGACGATCGGGCTGTCGCCGCACCACAGGGCGTCGTGGGCCATAGCTGACGCTCCCACGCTGTTCTGACAGAGGCACCGAGGACGCGCCCCGGCAGCCGATGACGCTCCCCGGTGCCCGCGACTCTAGGATGGACACATCATGGATGAGGAAGCCTTCGACGACTACGACCGCGAACTCGAGCTGGCACTGTTCCGGGAGTATCGGGATGTGGTGTCGCAGTTCCAGTACGTCGTGGAGACCGAGCGCCGGTTCTACCTGGCCAATGACGTGAACGTCGTCCGCCGGGACACCGAGCACGACTTCTATTTCGAGATCTCGATGACGGACGTCTGGGTGTGGGACATCTACCGTGCCGATCGCTTCGTGAAGGCTGTGCGCGTGCTCACGTTCAAGGACGTCAACGTCGAGGAGCTGCAGCGCAGGGAGTTCGAGCTCCCGCAGGAGCTCTCGCTCGACGGCGAGTGACGAAGACTCTTGCGCCGATGCGCCCGGACTCACTCCACACTGCGCTGAAGAGCTGACTTCTCCCCAGACGCCGTGAATCTGCAGCCGTGCCCCGACCCCGGGAAGCGTGTCCACGTGATGCTGGGCAGATGGCAGCGAAGGATGAACTCGGAAGAGCGGGAGAAGACCGCGCCGCGCAACATCTGAGGAGCAGCGGGTACACCGTGCTCGCGAGGAACTGGCGGTGCGCACAGGGTGAGATCGACATCGTCGCCGTATGCGGCGATCATCTCGCCGTGGTGGAGGTCAAGACACGGCGGACGGACGCATTCGGGCACCCGTTCGAGGCGATCGACGCGCGCAAGCGCCGGCGGCTCTGGCAGCTGGCGCAGGCGTGGATCGCAGAGCATCCGGGAGTCGCGCGAGGGCGAGACGTGCGCCTCGAGGCGATCGGCATCATCGGAGCCGATCCGACCACCGGTGTGCTCGAGCATCTCGTGGACATCGCGTGAGCACCGCGCGCACCTGGGCCGTCGCACTGACCGGCGTGGACGGACACCTTGTCGAGGTCGAGGCCGACATGTCGAGCCAGACGCCCGAGTTCCGGATCATCGGTCTTCCTGACAAGTCATTGGGCGAAGCCGTCCAGCGCGTGCACAACGCCTGCAAGAACGCCGGTTTGGATCTGCCACGTCGACGGCTCACCGTCAATCTCTCGCCCGCAAGCCTTCCGAAGCATGGCGCCGGGTTCGACCTGGGCGTGGCCGTGGCGTGTCTGGCGGCGGGCGGAGCCGTCGAGTCGCGTTCCATCGCCCGGACGGTCCATATCGGTGAACTCGGTCTCGACGGCAGGATCCGACCGGTGCCCGGTGTCCTCCCCGCGGTCTTCGCGGCGGCACGAGCGGGATTCGAGACGGCGATCGTGCCATACGGGAACGAGGCAGAGGCGAGGCTGGTGCCCGGTATCGACGTACGCGCAGCCGGGTCTCTGGCGGAGGTCGCCGTCTGGCACGGCGCCGACGTGGAGGTGCCCGATGTCGAATTCGTGGAGGTCGCATCCGACACGCGGAGCTCGCGCGAGGCCCTCGATCTCGCCGACGTGATCGGGCAGGAGGAGGCCGTCGAAGCTCTCGTCGTCGCCGCTGCCGGTGGGCACCACTTGCTCTTGAGCGGTCCTCCCGGCGCCGGAAAGACGATGCTCGCCCGGCGTCTCCCCGGCATCATGCCCGCACTCGATGAAGAGGAGGCACTCGAGGTCGCATCCGTTCGCTCGCTCAGCGGAGAAGCGGTGTCCGCGCTGGATTCTCTCCCTCCGCTGGAGGCCCCGCACCACAGCGCGTCGGTCGCGGCACTGGTCGGTGGCGGGTCCCGTGCCGCGAGACCGGGAGCGATAGCGCGTGCGCACCGCGGCGTGTTGTTCCTCGATGAAGCGGCCGAGTTCTCACGCGTCGCGCTGGATGCCCTGCGTCAGCCGTTGGAGTCGGGGGTGATCGCTGTGCATCGTGCCGGATTCACCGCGACCTTCCCCGCGAAATTCCAGCTCGTGCTCGCGATGAATCCCTGTCCCTGCGGAAATCATGGGGTGCGCGGTGCGGAATGCGTGTGCCCGCCGATGGCGATCAGACGCTACGCCACCCGTCTGTCCGGACCGCTCCGCGATCGCATCGACATCGATCTCCAGGTGACGAGGGTCGCCGCATCGCGGGCGATGGGTGACGCGAGTGCGGAGCTGACAACTGAGCGGGCGCGGGACCGTGTCGCGGACGCGCGGGCGAGAGCAGCGTCGCGTTGGAGGAGCACCCGATGGCGTCGTAATGCGGATGTGCCGGGCACCTGGCTGCGGCAGGGAGCGCTCCGGCTGCCCGCTTCGACGCGATCGCCGCTCGATCGGGCCCTGGAGCGTGGAGCGCTGACACTTCGCGGCTACGACCGCGTTCTCCGGGTCGCATGGACGATGGCGGACCTGGCTGCGCTGGACAGGCCGGGAACCGATGAGATCGGCCGCGCGCTGCACCTTCGACGGGGGTTGCCGCGATGATCGACGAGCTCCTGGCCGACGCCGAAGCTGTGGCCCTCACAGAACAGATCCACCCGGGTGGGAGTACGGACGAGTGCGTGGTACGCGCCGCATGGACCGTGATCGCGGAGCCGGGCGATGCCGTCGCCGGCGCTCTGATCGCGGAGCTCGGTGCTGCGGAAGCACTCGCCGTGGCCGTGGGGCACTCGTCATCGCTGCTGTCTCCCGGGAGCGCGAACGCGGCGGCATCCCGCATGCTCGCCGACGGGCGTGCACGTTGGACCCCGCGGGCAGCACCACGAGCCGTGCTGGCAGCGCTCCACGGAGCCGCTGCCGCTGGTGTCCGGCTGCTGATTCCCGGCGACGCGGCGTGGCCCGCCGCCCTCGACGATCTCGGACCGCATGTCCCCGCCGCACTGTGGGTGCGGGGTCGTGTGGAGCTGCTCGACCATCAGCCTCGCGTGTCCATCGTCGGTGCGCGCGCCTCCTCGGGGTACGGCGAGCACGTGGCCTCAGAGATCGCGGGAGATCTGGCAGCCACAGGCGTGGTGATCGTTTCGGGCGGTGCGTACGGGATCGACGGAGCTGCCCATAGAGCTGCTCTCGGAGTGGAGGGCGCGACGGTGGCCTTCCTCGCCGGCGGGGTCGACCGTGCTTATCCGGCGGGGCACCAGGCGCTCCTGAGGCGGATCGCCGAAGAGGGGGCACTGGTGAGCGAGCCACCCTGCGGCACGGCGCCCACGAAGTGGAGGTTCCTGGCGAGGAATCGTCTGATCGCCGCACTGGGACACGCGACGGTCGTCGTGGAAGCGGGCTGGAGGAGTGGATCGCTGAACACCGCCGGTCACGCTGCGACGCTCGGGCGTCCACTCGGTGCCGTCCCCGGAGCGGTGACCTCCGCGTCCTCAGCGGGATGCCATCGGTTGCTGCGCGAGTACGACGCGCAGTGTGTCACATCGGCGCAGGAGGTGCGCGAGCTGTTCGGCGCGATAGGTCATCGACCCGACACGAGCCCGGGGGAGCGGGATCCTCACCACGCTCGCATCCTGGAGGTCATGACCGTTCGGGCACGCCTCTCCATCGACGAGGTCGCCCGCCGGTCGGGGCTCTCCCCTGATCGCGTCCGATCAGTGCTCGGACTGCTGCACCTGGAAGGAGATGTCGCACTCGACAGCGCGGGGTGGCACCGGGCTGCGCCGCCCAGACGATAGCCGATCCGACGGCGAGGCTGCCGGTCAGGAAGCTCGATCGCGGCAAGCTGGGGTCATGGAGATCGCGGCGGCCGCAGACGCATTCGCCGACCACCTGCTGCGGGTGCGTCGGCTGTCGTCGGCGACGGTGAAGGCCTATCGCTCCGACCTTCGCGACCTCGCCGCTTCTGCAGGGGAAGTCGCCGTCGAGGACGTCGACCTGGAAGTCCTCCGGGACTGGCTCTGGAACGCCACGCAGCGTGGAGACGCGCGGTCCACTCTCGCGCGCCGCGCCGCGACCGCACGGTCCTTCTTCGGCTGGGTAACTGAACAGGGGATCGCCGCGCATGACCCGAGCCTGAGATTGGTCGCGCCGAAGAAGGGGAGGACGTTGCCGACGGTCGCCTCGCGCGATGCGATGTCCGAGCTCCTCGACGCGCATCGCGCCACAGCGTCGGAGGGTGACCCGCTCGCGCTGCGAGACCATGCCATCCTCGAGCTGCTCTACGGGTCCGGTATCCGCGTCTCCGAGCTCTGCGGTCTGGACGTCGACGATCTCGACCTCGAGCGCGGCACAGCCCGAGTGGTCGGCAAGGGAGACAAGGAACGCGTCGTCCCCTACGGGGCGCCGGCACGAGATGCGCTCTCCGCGTACCTGCGACGAGGAAGGCCGGTCCTCATCGCCAGGTCACGGACCTTCACCCCCGCCGTGATGCTCGGAAGCAGAGGAGGGCGAGTGGGCCCGCGAACGGTGTACGAACTCGTCGCGCGTGTCCTGGCACCGATCGTCGGCGCGGAGACGATCGGTCCGCACGCGCTCCGTCATACCGCCGCCACCCACCTCCTCGACGGCGGAGCGGACCTGCGGGCGGTGCAGGAGATACTCGGGCATGCCAGCCTCGGCACCACGCAGATCTACACGCACGTCTCGACCGAGCGCCTGACGGCCACCTACCGGCTCGCCCATCCCCGCGCCTGACTCCGACGACTCGGAAGCTCGATCACGGGGCTTCGCAGCAGGGGAGGAGCACTGCGCGCGGAACATCGCCGAAGAGCAGCATCGGGTTGATGTAGTCCCCGTCGAGACGTACGCCGAGATGGATCGCGCCGGGCGGTGTGTGCCCGCCAGCATCGACCACTCCGATCTTCTGACCCTCTGCGACGAGATCGCCGACCAGGAGATCGGATCGCAACGGTTCGAATGTCGACACCAGCCCGCCGGCGTGCTCGATGGTGATGAGCTGCCGATCCACGACCGTCCCGCGGAAAGCGACGACTCCGTCAGCAGGAGCCGAGACCGTCGTCCCCATCGCGGCGCTGAGATCGACGCCACGATGCCCGGCGCCGTATCGATGAGCCGGAGCGCGGTAGGGCGCGACGACCGAGCGTGGTCCGGTGACCGGCCAGCTCCAGGCGGGTACGTCAGGCTCGTCGGACCACGCTGCCGCGCCGGGGGAGAGCATCACTGCGAAGGCGACCATCGATACGACGAGAAGAGTCGCGGTGAGCAGGGCTCGTGTTCTGGATCTCAAGCGCATGAAGGCATCCTGATGGCTCGACGCTGCCGCGGTGCACCATGCGCAGTGCGGCGTACACATCCGGGGAGTAAGACGTGACACCACGCCACTGTGCAGGGGAAGCCACGGTGCAGGGGAGCCGGCCGTCTGATCCTGTATGCTGGAGGAGCACCTCGAGATCGAGGTGACTACGCGTGCCCAGAGCGACTCGTTTCGCGGCATCCACTCCCACAGGTCCTGTCCTCCGACAGGCGGGTGTGAGCCGGGCACCAGGGAGTCCGATCATCCGGTCGGCTTGCAACCTCAACGGCGCAGAATCGCGCCAGAACCAGGAGACGACCATGGCTGTGGTCACCATCCGCCAGCTGCTCGACAGCGGCGTGCACTTCGGACACCAGACCCGTCGGTGGAACCCGAAGGTCAAGCGCTTCATCCTCACCGAGCGCAGCGGCATCCACATCATCGACCTCCAGCAGTCGCTCGGCTACATCGACAAGGCGTACGACTTCGTCAAGGAGACGGTCGCCCACGGCGGCACCATCCTCTTCGTCGGCACCAAGAAGCAGGCGCAGGAGATCCTGGCGGAGCAGGCGACGCGTGTCGGCCAGCCGTTCGTGAACCAGCGCTGGCTCGGCGGTCTCCTCACCAACTTCCAGACGATCTCGAAGCGTCTGGCTCGTATGAAGGAGCTCGAGGAGCTCGACTACGAGACCCCGGCGAACAGCGGCTTCACGAAGAAGGAGCTGCTTCTCAAGAAGCGCGAGCTCGACAAGCTGCACAAGTCGCTCGGTGGTATCCGCAACCTCACGAAGACGCCGTCTGCCATCTGGGTCGTCGACGCCAAGCGTGAGCACCTCGCCATCGACGAGGCCAAGAAGCTCGGCATCCCCGTGATCGGCATCCTCGACACGAACGCCGACCCGGACGACTTCCAGTACCCGATCCCCGGCAACGACGACGCCATCCGTTCGGTGTCGCTGCTCACCCGCATCATCGCGGACGCTGCGGCCGAGGGTCTGCAGCAGAAGCACAACCCGGAGACCGGTGACGCCGAGCCTCTCGCCGACTGGGAGAAGGAGCTCCTCGAGGCCCCCGCACAGGAGGTCCAGGAGTCCGCTGACGCCGCCGAGGTCACCACCGCGGATGACGCTGCCGCGGTCGTCGAGACCCCCGCTGCCGACGAGACCGCCGCCGACGAGGCCGGTGCAGAGGCACACGACGAGGCGATCGCCGCCGCTTCCGGTGAGGAGACCGCTGAGGTCGCCGCCGCCGAAGCCGCTGACGCCAAGTAATCCCTCGTACACACACCTAACGAAGCAAGGAGCCACCACACATGGCCAACTTCACCATCGCTGACCTGAAGGCGCTGCGCGAGCAGCTCGGCACCGGAATGGTCGACACCAAGAAGGCGCTCGAGGAGGCCGACGGAGACGTCGCGAAGGCCACCGAGATCCTGCGTCTCAAGGGTGCGAAGGGCAACGCGAAGCGCGCTGACCGTTCGACCAGCGAGGGACTCATCGTCGCTCGCGAGCAGGATGGCGCCGTGACGCTCATCGAGCTCGCGTGCGAGACGGACTTCGTCGCGAAGAACGAGCGCTTCATCGCGCTGGCCGACAAGGTCGCCGACGCCGCTGCCGCGGTGAAGGCCGACTCGGTCGACGCCGCCCTGGCTGCATCCGCAGGCGACAAGAGCGTCGAGCAGGTCATCTCCGAAGAGGCTGCGATCATCGGCGAGAAGGTCGAGCTGCGTCGAGTGCGCACGATCTCCGGCGATAAGGTCGAGGTCTACCTGCACCGCACGAGCAAGGACCTGCCGCCGCAGATCGGCGTCGTCGTCGCCTACACGGGTGACGACGCCGAGACCGCGCGCAGCATCGCTCAGCACATCTCCTTCGCCAACCCGTCGTACCTGTCCCGCGAGGACGTCCCGGCGGACGCTGTCGAGAAGGAGCGCGAGATCGTCACCGAGATCTCCCGCAACGAGGGCAAGCCGGAAGCGGCTCTCCCGAAGATCGTCGAAGGCCGCGTCTCCGCGTTCATCAAGCAGGTCGCCCTGCTCGAGCAGGACTACGCCAAGGACAACAAGCTCTCTGTCGCCCAGGTGGCGAAGGACGCCGGTATCACCGTCACGGACTTCGCGCGCTTCAAGGTCGGCGCGTAGCAACGTCGAAGGGGTTCGGATCGTCATGATCCGAACCCCTTCTTCGTGCCCACGAGGCACTATCTTGAATCGGGACGAGAGGACACCCACCCATGACTGAACGCACCGGACGCCGCCGCGTCCTTCTCAAGCTCTCCGGAGAGGCCTTCGGCGCTGGACAGCTGGGCGTCAACCCGGATGTCGTCAGCCAGATCGCGCGCGACATCGCCGCTGCCGTCGACCGCGTCGAGGTGGCGATCGTCGTCGGGGGAGGGAACTTCTTCCGCGGAGCCGAGCTGAGCCAGCGCGGCATGGACCGTGGACGCGCCGATTACATGGGAATGCTCGGCACGGTCATGAACGCACTTGCGTTGCAGGACTTCCTCGAGCAGGCCGGTGCCGCCACGCGGGTGCAGTCGGCGATCTCGATGACTCAGGTCGCGGAGCCCTACATCCCGCGTCGGGCTGAGCGTCACCTCGAGAAGGGGCGCGTCGTGATCTTCGGAGCCGGCGCGGGTCTTCCGTACTTCTCGACCGACACGGTCGCGGCTCAGCGTGCGCTGGAGATCGGTGCGGAGGAGGTCCTCGTCGCCAAGAATGGCGTCGATGCCATCTACACCGCGGATCCGAACAAGCACGCCGACGCCGAGCGCATCGAGCGGGTCACCTACAGCGACGCACTGCAGCGGGGCCTGAAGGTGGTCGATTCGACAGCGTTCAGTCTCTGCATGGACAACAACATGAACATGCGGGTCTTCGGCATGGAGCCGGCGGGCAACGTCACCCGCGCTCTGCTCGGAGACCCGATCGGCACGCTGGTCACCACCTGAGTGTGCGACGGGCGGAGACGACTTCGCCCGATAGAATTTGCAGAACACCCCGACGATAGGAGTCACCGTGATCGCGGACGTCCTCGCTGAAACCACCACTCGCATGAACCGGGCGGTCGAAGCTGCCAAGGAGGACTTCTCCACGGTGCGCACCGGTCGTGCGAACCCGCAGATGTTCCAGAAGGTCCTCGTGGACTACTACGGCACTCCCACGCCGATCGCGCAGCTCGCGTCCCTGGCGAACCAGGAGGCGCGGACGCTCATCATCACGCCGTACGACAAGTCCGCTCTGAAGGCGATCGAGCAGGCCATCCGCGACATGCCGAACCTCGGTGCGAATCCCACGAACGACGGCAACCTGGTGCGTGTGACAATGCCGGAGCTCACCGCCGAGCGGCGCAAGGAGTACGTCAAGCTCGTCAAGACCAAGGCAGAGGACGCGAAGGTCCACGTCCGTGGCATCCGCCGCAAGGCCAAGGATGAGCTGGACGCGCTCAAGAGCGAGCTCGGCGAGGATGAGATCGCTCGCGGTGAGAAGGAGCTCGATGTTCTGACGCGCCAGCATGTCGATCTCATCGATGACGCGCTGAAGCGCAAAGAGGCAGAACTTCTCGAGGTGTAGTCGGGATGTCTGACGAAACGCGAGATGCCGACGACGACAAGCCGTTCGCGCGTCGAGACGCGCATCACGGTACCCCGTCCGAAGGCGTCCCGCTCGTCGAAGCGGCGTTCCCCACGTTCGACAGTGCCGAGGTACCCCCTCGGCCGCCACTTCCAGCCCCCGCGGACCGCGTCGCAGTCGGGGACATCAGCTCCCTGGACACGGCAGATCACAACGCCATCCGCGAGCAGTGGCGGGCGGCGAGGGATGAGCTCGGCAGCCACGTCTCCCACGCACGTGACCAGCTCGACCAGGCGAACGAGCGCATCAAGGAGCGCACCGGCCGGGATCTCATCCTCGCCACGGTGATCGGCCTCGCGTTCGGAGCTGCGCTGCTCGGCTCCCTGCTCTTCCTCAAGGTGCTCTTCGTCCCGTTCGCCCTCGCGGCCGCGTTGCTGGGCGTGTACGAGCTCTCGAGAGCCCTGCGGGGTTCCGGGCGGCGAGTCGACGTGGTGCCCCAACTGATCGCAGCCACTTTCCTGGTGCTTTCGGCATACTTCGCGGAGCCGTGGCTCTGCTGGGTGATGCTCTTCGTGTCCGTTGCCTTCGTGATCGTCTGGCGACTCATCGCGCAGATGGTGGAGAAGGACGGACGGACTTACGGCGACGTGCTCGCAGACGCCGTGATCAGCGGCTTCGTCCAGGTGTACGTCCCCTTCCTCGCGGGTATCGCGCTCATCCTGCTCAAGCAGGAGGGCGGTGAGTGGTGGGTGCTCAGCTTCATCGCGATCGCCGTCGCCGCCGACACGGGTGCCTACGCCGCCGGTCTGGCCTTCGGCCGACACCCCATGGCGCCGAAGATCAGTCCGAAGAAGACCTGGGAAGGGTTCGGAGGTGCGGTCGCCGCGTCCATCGCCGCTGGCGTGCTGCTGGCGATCTTCCTCCTGGAGCTGCCGTGGTGGTGCGGCCTCGTGTTCGGTGTCTCGATCCTGCTCTCAGCGACGCTCGGCGACCTGGGCGAATCCATGCTGAAGCGCGACCTCGGCATCAAGGACATGAGTTCCTGGTTGCCGGGTCACGGCGGGCTGCTCGATCGACTCGACAGCATCCTTCCCTCCACCATCCCCGCTCTGTGTCTCTACTTCCTCTTCTCTCCTTGGGTGGCTCTGTGATGACCGAAGATCAGTTGGACGAACAGCCCACGCAGGCGCCCGCGGCGTTCGCCCTCACCTCCGGACGCGTGCGCGGATACCACCGTGCAGCCGTCGACACGTTCCTCGCCTCGGCCCGCCGCGCCTTCGAAGAGGGCGGCGCTGACCTCAGCGCGGAGGATGTGCGGACGGCCTCGTTCCCTCTGGTCAAGAACGGCTACGTGGTCGCCGATGTCGATGCTGCACTCGGACGCGTCGAAGATGCCTTCGCCGCGCGGGAACGCGAGCGAGTGGTGCGCGCACAGGGGGCCGGAGCCTGGGTCGAGCGGGCACGGGAGGACGCGCAGGTCATCTTGGATCACCTGGCTCGCCCCCGTCGGCATCGTTTCGCCCGCACCGGGGTGCTCACTTTCGGCTATCGTCTCGACGAGGTCGACCACGTGTCGACCCGCATCGTTCGTTACCTGCGTGACGGGGACGCCCTGACCGCCGAGCAGCTGCGGTCCGCAGCCTTCCGGATGCAGCGCGGCGGGTACCGCGAGGAGCAGGTGGATGCCCTTCTCGACGCCACGATCGACGTCATCCTCGCGGTTCGTTGAGGTTCCTGATGGTCGATTCAGGCGACCTTGCGTAGACTGTCCCTCATCGTGAACTCCCGAAACGACATGACTCTAGACAGAAACGACCGTTCGCCTGTGCCCGCAGCGAAGGCCGGTTCGGCGCGCACGGGCACCCGTCGCTGGTCTCGGAGCCGCGGCGTCGTCGGCGTCTTCAGCGCTCTCGCGGTCGTCGGCTTCGCCGGCGCGCTCGTCGCTCCGACCGGGGTGGCACTGGCCGCGCCGGCACCGGAGGAGTCGCCGGACTCGGCGTATTCGCTCGCGCTCGCTGACACGCAGAACCTCACCGTCACCGTCGAAGGTGCCGAGATCGCGCCGGTCGTGCGCGGAGGCTTCGAAGTGTACGTGAAGCCGAAACCGGCCCCCGTCCCCACGGTTGCTGCAGCGCCCAAGACCGGGTCGTCCGGCGGTTCATCCCGCGGCGCGCTTCCTCCGTACACGGGTGGTGGGGCTCCTGCGGAGTGGATGGCCGCCGCCGGTATCGCGCAGAGCGACTGGCAGTACGTCGACTACGTCGTATCGCGTGAGAGCGGCTGGAACCCCAACGCCACGAACAAGTCGTCAGGGGCATGTGGACTGGTGCAGGCTCTGCCCTGCAGCAAGGTTCCCGGCAACGGCTACAACCCGGTCGACAACCTCCGCTGGGCGACGGGCTACGCGACCGGCCGCTACGGCAGCTGGGCCGGCGCCTACAACTTCTGGGTCAACAACCACTGGTGGTGAGCAGGCACGATGCCCCGCTCCCGCAGACGCCCTTCGGCGCGCCCTGAATCCGAGGACTCATTCGATCGTCTCCTCGCCGGCTGGAAGCGCACCGAGACTCGACGTGGCAGCGAGTGGACCGTTCAACCGGTGTCGGCCGCGCAGGCACAGAAGGAGTACGTGTGCCCCGGCTGCGGCCGGGGCATCGTCGCCGGGACAGCTCATCTCGTCGCCTGGCGTGCGGACGGGGGCCGCTGACCTGGCGGCCCGTCGGCACTGGCACACGCACTGTTGGAGGCTTGCATGACCATCGAGATCCGTGGACCGCTGGAGTTGCCCGCACGACGCGAGGACATCGAACTGATCACGGCGGACGGCCTCACCCTCGTCGGGGAGCTCTCTCAGCCCGAGGATGCACCACCGGTCGCGACGCTCGTGACGTTGCATCCCCTGCCGACCGCCGGCGGCTTCATGGACTCGCACATCATCCGGAAGGCGGCCGCACGGCTGCCCGCCCTCGCAGACCTGGCCGTCCTGAGGTTCAACACGCGAGGCACCACATCCCCACGAGGGACCAGCGACGGGAGTTTCGACGGGGGAGCCGCTGAACAGTTCGACGTGGCCGCCGCGATGGACTTCGTCCGCGAGCGCGCTCTACCGCGCCCCTGGCTGCTCGGATGGTCCTTCGGCACGGAGCTCGCTCTGAAGTACGGCCGGGAGCACGACATCGAAGGCATCATCCTTCTCTCGCCGCCGCTGCACCGCGCCACGCCGGAAGAGGTCGCCGCCTGGGCGTCGACCGACCGCACCGTCGTGGTCCTGGTGCCGGAACTCGACGACTATCTGCGTCCGGCCGAGGCAAAGGACCGCTTCGCCTCGATTCCGCACGCCACGCTCATCGCGGTGGAGGGCGGCAAGCATCTCTGGGTGGGCGAGACGCAGACGCGGCGCGTGCTCACCGAGATCGTCGCGGCGGTCAACCCCTCCGCATTGCCTCTCGCCACCCACTGGCCCGCCGACGACTGAGAGGCCGACGGCCTCGACGTCAGAGCTCGTTCATCCGAGGAATGAGCACCTGGCGGTAGATGATCAGGATGCTCGCGGCCACGGGGATCGCGATCAGAGCGCCGAGGAGGCCGAGCAGGCTTCCACCGGCGAGGGCCGCCACCACGACCACGGCACCGGGCACCGATACGGCGCGGCTCATGATGCGAGGCGAGATGATGTACGCCTCGATCTGCATGTAGATCAGGTAGTAGATCGCGGCGGCGATGGCGGTCGCCGGGGAGCCGAGTCCGGGGATGAGACACACCAGCACGATGATCGTCGAGCCGGTGAGCGTGCCGACGAGCGGGATCAGCGAGAAGAAGAAGGCGATCACGGCCAGGACGGCGGGGAAGGGCGCATCGATGATCGAGAGGTAGATCGCGCTGAGCACACCGTTGAGCACACCCTGCGATACCTGGCCCATGACGTAATAGCCGACCGAGTCGGTGATCTGCTCCGACAGGTCGATGAATCGATCGCGCTTCGACGCGGGCGCGAGCTGGTAGACAGCGCGCTTGAGCGACGGCGTCGATGCCGTCAGGTAGATCGTCAGGATCAGGACGATGAACGCTCCGAACAGACCGCCCAGCACAGCGCCGCTGGCAACGAGCACGCCCTGACCGATGGATCCGCCGATCTCGGCGAGGTTGCTCGTCAACCAGTTGGTGACGTACGTGAACACATCGTCGACGAGAAGGTTCGGGAAGGCGTCCTGTATCCACTCTTTGAGGTCGGGGATCAGATTCCCGCGCTGGACGATCGCCGAGATCTGGGCGACCAGCTGGGAGATCTGGTCCACCAGGACCGGGAGGACGATGAGCACGATGCTCACGAAGACGCCGAGCACCGCGAGGATGGTCACCAACACGGCCGCCCAGCGGGGGAGCCGTCGGCGTTCGAGGAACGAGACGAGCGGGTCGAGTCCGAGACTCAGGAACAGGGCGGTGCCGAGATAGAGCAGCACGGTGGAGAGATTCTGCACGCTGTTGATCAGCAGGATCCCCAACCCCACGCCGAGCGTCGCCACCAGGGCGGTGCGGAAGGGATTGTGGATCTTCATCGGAGACTCCTCGGGACGGCTCCCGCAAGATTATCCAGACGCGCTTCGTCGGCGCGGACGACGTGCCGGTCCAGCCGTCACTGCGTCTGCTCGTGGGCAACACACAGCTGATTTCGCTAGTCTGAAATGTCGAGTGTTGCGTCGCGGACAGAGGTCCGTGATGCGTGAGGAGACTATTCGTGCGTTTCGTATGGGCCGTGGTGGCCTTCGTGCTGGCTGCCGTACTGATCGGTGCAGGGATTGCTCAGCGCACCATCTTCATGGGCCCCTCCACTCAGAAGACCCAGGTCGAGATCAGTGAACCGGCACCGTTCGTTCTAATCGACGGCGATGTTCTTCGAGCGAATCCCGGTGCCCAGACACTGATCGTCCGTGGGCAGGGCGAGATCTTCGGCAGCTACGGTCGCACGGCCGACATGGAGGCCTGGCTCGCGGACTCCGACTACAACCAGGTCACGATGAAGAAGGACGGCGATCTGGCCGTCAAGCACATCGCCGCCTCCGACTCCGAGACCGACACGTCCACCGATGCTCCGAGCGACGGACAGGCCGATCCGTCAGAAGGCGCTCCGACGGGCCGTGACCCGCGCGGCTCCGACCTCTGGCTCGACTCCTTCGTCAAGGAGGATCGCCTCACCGCGGAGAACATGCAGCTTCCCGAAGGCACGAGTCTGCTCGTCGCCTATGACGGGACCGCCGACGCTCCCGATGACATCGTGGTGTCCTGGCCGCTCGACAACTCGACCCCGTGGGCCGGACCGCTCATGGTCGCGGGTGGGGTCATGCTGCTGCTCGGCCTCATCCTCTACGTTCTGGCCATCCGGCATCAGCGTCGGGGCCGTGGTCCGCGTCGCAAGGGACCCGGTCCGCTACCGATAACCGAGCCCATCGACCTCGCCACGCTTCCGCCCGCGGAGCGCGCGGCGATCGAAGACAGCGAGTCCGCCACGGCGACGGCCCCCGCGGAGTCGAGTCCACGGCAGGACGACGATGCGGAGGAGGCCGAGATCGTGGAGGGTAAAGACCCCGGCTCCAAGACATCGATGCGAGCCGCGACAGTTCGTCGTCGGCGCCGTCTTCTCGTGATCCCCGCGCTCGGGCTCACAGCCATACTCGCAGCCGGTTGCTCGTCCGACTCCTGGCCGCAGCTGGGCGACGCCTCGCCGACCCCCTCGCCGAGCCCCACGGTGGTCGCACCGGAGAACCAGAAGCCGCCGGCGGTCACCGAAGCTCAGGCCAAGCGCATCCTCAAATCTCTCGCCGGCACCGTGAGTGAGGCCGACGCAGCCCTCGATCTCGATCTGCTCGCGACGCGCTTCGAAGGACCCGCACTCGCGACCAGGACGACGGAGTACGCGTTGCGGACGAAGATCCCGGAGACGGTGCCGCCCGCCGCCATCCCGACCGACGACGTGGAGGTCGTGCTTCCCGAGGCGACCGACCAGTGGCCTCGCACCGTCCTGATGCTGTCGAAGACGGGAGACGACACCGTGCCGCCCGTCGTGCTCACGATGACGCAGGCCGACCCGTGGTCGAACTACAAGGTCTCGCACATGGCGGAGATGTCTGCGGACGCCGCCTTCCCGGAAGTCGCTGCATCCTGGCTCGGCACGTCTCTCGTGCCGTCCGACTCGGCCTTCCTCACTATCCCTCCTGCCGATCTGGCCACGACGTTCGCCGACGTCGTCGATCAGGGGGAACAGAGCGCGTCGTACGGGAAGTTCGACGATCTCGCCCTCACCTACGCGAAGTCGATCACCGACAGCCGTCAGGCCGTGGTCCAGGCGCTCGCGGACAAGGGCGCCGCCGAAACCTCGAAGGCGGCCTTCGATATGGCCGCGACGCAGGATGCCCCCATCTCGATGACGACTCTCGACAGCGGAGCCATCGTCGCCGTCACCCTCACCGATACGGAAACAGTGACGCCGACCGGCGAGGACGTCTCCATCCGCTTCGGTGACAACGCGCAGGCGAAGGCGCTCACCGACGCGACCGAGTCGGCGAAGGGCGTCGAGACGACCTACGAGTTCCAGCTGTTCTTCTCGGTCCCTGCCAAGGGATCGACGGAGCAGATCCGGCTCCTGGCAGCCCACCAGGACCTCCTGTCCGTGAAGGTGATCAAATGAGTGAGATCTCTCCCGCCGCCCTGCGTGGTGCCGTGGACCTGTCGAGCCTCCGCAACCGGCCGGCAACTCCGACCGAGGCGGCCTCCGCACCGCCTGTCGCCGATGTCGTCGTCGATGCGACCGACGAGACGTTCGGACAGATCCTCGAGCTCTCGCGGACCGTCCCCGTGGTCGTCGACCTCTGGGCGGAGTGGTGTGGTCCGTGCAAGCAGCTGAGCCCGATCATCGAGAAGGTGACGCGCGAACTCGGGGGACGAGTGCTGCTCGCCAAGGTCGACGTCGATGCGAATCCCCAGCTCGCCCAGAGCTTCCGCGCGCAGTCGATCCCGATGGTGGTCGCGCTGATCGCCGGGCAGCCCGTGCCCATGTTCACGGGTGCCGTGCCCGAGCAGCAGGTGCGCGATGTGTTCGCCCAGCTGCTCCAGGTGGCGGCCCAGAACGGTGTCACCGGGTCGCTCTCGGTGTCCGAGGAGGGTGCAGAGCCGGCGCCCCCCGCAGAGCCGGAGCTTCCACCGCTGCACGCTGAGGCGTTCGCAGCGATCGAGCTCGGGGACTACGCGGCGGCCATCACGGCCTATGAGAAGGCGCTCGCGGAGAACCCCCGTGACGCGGACGCGATCGCGGGGCTCGGCCAGGTGCGCCTCCTCGACCGCGTGCAGGGCCTCGATCTGCAGGCGGCGCGCGCTGCGGCAGCGGATGGCCCGCTCGATGTCCAGGCGCAGTTCGACGTGGCCGACCTCGATCTCGCCGGGGGACACGTGGAAGACGCCTTCGGCAGGCTGCTCGACCTGTTCGCGCAGCTCCCGGCGGATCAGCGCACTCCGGTGAGGGAGCGTCTTGTCGAGCTCTTCGGACTCATCGGCGCGGAGGATCCGCGAGTGGTGTCGGCGCGCAACCGACTGTCGTCGCTGCTCTTCTAGGGCGACGTTCTCCGGTACCGTTCTCGGCCCTGGCGCGTACGCGCCAGGGCGTCTCAGCCGTGGTTGACGGTCGGCACGTGTGGGTCGGACTGGTACCGCAGCCACAGAGTGGACAGCGCAGGCAGCGTCAGGCTCGCGACAGGAGCGCCGCCTTCTAGCGGCTTCGCGTACACCAGGCCGAGGTTCCCCGATCCGCGGCCCCCGTAGTCGGCGGCATCCGTGTTGAGCACCTCCTGCCACACGCCCTCGCGGGGCAGGTTGAGCTGGTAGCCCGTGCGTTCCACGCCGGCGAAGTTGCTGACGACGACCAGGCGCCCCCCGTGGGCGTCACGTCGTTCGAAGGCGATCACCGTGGGATCCCAGCTCGGCGCTCCGAGACGGCTGAACGACGAGCCGTCGTTGTCGCGCTCCCACAGCGGCGCCTGCGCCCGGTAGGAGCGGTTCATCGCCCCGACGAAGTCCTGCAGCTGCGCGTGTGAGGGCTGGTCGAGAAGCCACCAGTCCAGCTCCCGACCCTCCGACCACTCGGCGAGCTGACCGAATTCCTGCCCCATGAAGAGCAGCTTCTTGCCGGGATGACCCCACATGTAGGCGAGATACGCGCGGACGTTCGCGAGCTTGTGCCAGTGATCGCCCGGCATCTTGGCGAGCAGACTGCCCTTGCCGTGCACGACTTCGTCGTGACTGATGGGAAGCAGGTAGTTCTCTCCGAAGGCGTACACGAAGGAGAAGGTCATCTCGCCTTCATGGTGACCGCGGTACATCGGGTCGCGGGCGATGTACTGGAGCGAGTCGTTCATCCACCCCATGTTCCATTTGAAGCCGAACCCCAGACCCGCGTGATCGGTCGGAGCAGTGACCCCGGGGAAGCTGGTCGACTCCTCCGCGATCATCAGGATTCCCGGGTGCAGCCGGTACGAGGTGGCGTTGACCTCCTGCAGGAAGCGGATCGCCTCGAGGTTCTCGCGTCCGCCGTGGATGTTCGGCTCCCATTGGCCGGGTTCGCGCGAGTAGTCGAGATAGAGCATGGAGGCGACCGCGTCAACGCGAAGGCCGTCGACGTGGAACTCCTCGAGCCAGTAGAGCGCGTTGGCGACGAGGAATCCCCGTACCTCCGGCCTGCCGTAGTCGAAGATCAGCGTCCCCCAGTCCTGGTGCTCTCCCCGTCGCGGATCGGGGTGCTCGTAGAGCGGCTGTCCGTCGAAGCGGGCGAGGGCGAAGGCGTCCTTGGGGAAGTGACCCGGCACCCAGTCCATGATGACGCCGATGCCTGCCTGGTGCAGCCGGTCGATGAGGTAGCGGAGGTCGTCGGGGCTGCCGAAACGACTGGTCGGGGCGTAGTACCCGCTCACCTGGTATCCCCAGGATCCGCCGAAGGGGTGCTCCGCGAGCGGCATGAACTCGACATGGGTGAATCCCGCGTCCGTCACGTGCTGGATGAGCGGATCCGCGATCTCGCGATAGCCAAGTCCACCTCGCCACGATCCGACGTGGACCTCGTAGACCGACAGCGGTTGCGCGACGGCATGGGTGGCCGCCCTCCTGGTCATCCAGGCGCCATCGGACCAGGAGTGGGAGGAGGTGGTCACGACGGACGCTGTGTCCGGCGGCACCTCCGCCGCGAGCGCCATCGGATCGGCCTTGAGGATCCACGCGCCGTCGCGGGTGCGGATCTGATACTTGTACCTGGTGCCGATCGGGATCCCGGGGACGAAGAGCTCCCAGACGCCGCTGACTCCCATCGAGCGCATGGCGTGCGACTCGCCGTTCCAGCCGTTGTGGTCACCGACCACGCGCACGGCTGAGGCATTCGGGGCCCAGACGGCGAATGAGACGCCGATCTCTCCGTCGAAGGTGCGCACGTGTGCTCCCAGCACCTCCCAGAGACGTTCGTGACGCCCCTCAGCGATGAGGTGGAGGTCGAGGTCGCCCAGAGTCGGGGGATGGCGGTAGGGGTCGCCGACGACCGTCTCCTCGTGATCGCCGTACCGCGTCGCGATCCGATACGGGAGTGGAGGGCCGTCGTGCTGAGCTTCCCAGATGCCGTGCGCCACATGGGAGAGTTCGAGCCTGCTCCCGTCGGCGAACACGGCAGCGACCGCACCCGCGAGGGGGCGTCTCGCCCGGATGACGGTGACGGTACGATCAGCGGCATCCTTGTGCGCGTGCGCTCCGAGAACCGCGTGCGGATCGTGATGCGTGGCCGCTGAGATCGCCTCCCACTCGGTGGATGCCGCGACGTCTTCGGTGTAGCTCATGATCGCTCCCTCACCTTCAGGATGTGCACCGGCTCGGCGAACGCGTCGAGTCGTACGTAGTTGTGGTCGCTCCAGGTCCAGATCGCTCCGGTGAGGAGATCCTCCACCTCGAAGGCTTCCCCCAGCGGGATTCCCCATTGCGTCGTGTCGAGGTGCACGGTCGTCTCGCGAACCGAGTGCGGATCGACGTTGGCGACCACGATGATGGTGTCCGGGCGTCCGGTACCGGTGAACTCGGCAGCAAGGTGCTTGCTGTAGACGAGGACGGCGTCGTCGTCGCTCCAGTGCACCCGGAAGTTGCGAAGCTGCTGCAGCGCCGGGTGTGCCTCCCGGATAGCGTTGAGTCTGCGCAGGAGGGGAGCGAGCGATTCGCCTCTGGCTTCGGCTCCCGCCCAGTCGCGGAACTTGAACTCGTACTTCTCGTTGTCGATGTTCTCTTCCGAGCCGGGCCTGGCGACGTTCTCGAACAGCTCGTATCCGGCGTACACGCCGTAGACGGGGCCGGCCGTCGCCGCGATGCAGGCCCGGATACGGTAGGCCGCCCTGCCGCCGAACTGCAGGTACTCGGTGAGGATGTCATGCGTGTTCACGAACAGGTTCGGACGCATGTAGTCGGAGGTCTCCTGCGACACCGACGTCAGGAACTCCTCGAGCTCCGCCTTCGTGTTGCGCCACGTGAAGTAGCTGTAGCTCTGCTGGAAGCCCACGGCCGCGAGCGCGCGCATGACCGCCGGGCGTGTGAACGCCTCAGCCAGGAAGATGACGTCGGGGTCGGCCGCATTCACCTCGGCGATGAGCCACTCCCAGAACTGGAGCGGCTTGGTGTGCGGGTTGTCGACGCGGAAGATCTTCACGCCCTGCGCAACCCAGTGCTGCACGACGCGCAGCATCTCGGCGTAGATGCCCGCGGGATCATTGTCGAAGTTGAGCGGGTAGATGTCCTGGTACTTCTTCGGCGGGTTCTCGGCGTAGGCGATCGTCCCGTCGGGGAGGGTCGTGAACCACTCAGGATGCTCCTGCACCCACGGGTGGTCGGGAGAGGCTTGCAGCGCGAGATCGAGAGCGACTTCCAGGCCCTCCTTCCGGGCTGCACGCACGAAGGCGCGGAAATCCTGGGCCGAGCCGAGGTCCGGATGGATGGCGTCGTGTCCGCCCTCCGCTGCGCCGATCGCGTACGGGGAGCCCGGGTCTCCCGGTTCGGCCGCGAGGGTGTTGTTGCGGCCCTTGCGGTTGGTCGTGCCGATCGGATGGATGGGGACCAGGTAGACGACGTCGAACCCCATGGCTGCGACCTCGGGCAGCCGTCGTGTCGCCGTACGGAACGTACCGCTCCTGACCGTACCGTCCTTGAGGCGTCTGGCGCCCTCGGAGCGCGGGAAGAACTCGTACCAGGCGCCGACACCCGCGGCGCGCCGGTCGACGTCCAGCATCTGGGGGAGTGTGACGGAGCGCAGCGACGTGACAGGACGCTCTCGGAAGATCTGTGCGAGCTCTGCATCCGTCGAAAGGGCGATGGTCGTCGCGGCATCTCCGTTGCGGAGCGAGAGGGCATCAGCGGCCAGTCGTCTCCGCTGCGCTGCAGGACGGTCCTTCTCAGCGGCGGCGGTGGTGAGGAGATCGGCGCCGAGCGCCGCCATGACCGGGACGTCGACGCCGGCCGCCACCTTCAGCGCGGCGGCGTGGGCCCAGGTCGCGAAGTCGTCGGAGAAGGCTTCGAACCGGTAGCTCCAGGAGCCCTGCTCGTCGAGCGCGATCTCCGCCACCCACGCGTCGGTGCCGTCATCGCGCGGCGTGAGGCGATGCAGGCTCTCTTCGCCGGAGGGCGATGTGAGGCGGACATGCACGCCGATGATGTCGTGCCCCTCTCGGAACGCGACCACCCGGAACGGGACGACCTCGCCGACGAAGGCCTTCGGAGTGAACCCGCCAGGGACGGTGGGCGCAGGCTCGAGGAGCGGGATACGCGTCGTCCGCATCGAGCCGGGAGCATCTGCTCCGTCCGCGGCGCGCGCCGGGATCTGAGCGGGGCTCCGAAGAGCCGAGGACCGAGTACCAGCACGAGCAGCCACCTCCCGAATGTACCGCGCGGACGTGGTGGCGGGTAGCGCGCAGGATGGTGCGTCGGCCGCCGGACTCATTCCACGCGGAAAAGCCTCATCGACGTGCCGGACACCGGAAGGACATCGCCGGGTGCGAAGACCTCGGCGTCGTCAGAGGGACGTTCCTGCGCGCTCGACCACAGCGAGACGAAGCGCGTCGCTCCATCGATCTCCTCGGGGAGACGGACATCGACGGGGGACTCGGTTCCGTGCACGATGAGCAGGATGCGGTTGTGCGCCTCGGTATCAGGCGTGGAGGCGGCGACGTACTGCAGCGTTCTGTTGCCGGGGTCGGCCCATTGCTCCTGTTCCATCGTCTCGCCGTTCTGGTCGTACCAGTCCATCACCGAGGCATTGGGAATATGCTCGCCGAGTCGCGCATAGCGGCTGGGGCGCAGTGCGGGGTTCTCCTGACGAAGGCGGATCAGGCGCGAGACGTGGGCGCGCAGGTCCTCTTGCCACGGCTCGAACTCCCAGCCGAGCCAGGTGAGCACGGAGTCCTGAGCGTAGGCGTTGTTGTTGCCTCGCTGGGTGCGGCCCACTTCATCGCCGGCAGTGAGCATCGGGATACCTGCAGAGAGCAGAAGGGTCCCCAAGAGGTTCCGCATCGCCTTGCGGCGGTCGGCGAGGATCGCCGGGTCGTCGGTGGGCCCCTCGACGCCGTGGTTGAAGGCGCGGTTCATATCGGCGCCGTCGCGGTTGTGCTCGCCGTTCGCCTCGTTGTGCTTCACGTCGTAGGAGACGAGATCATGCAGGGTGAATCCATCGTGGGCGGTCACGAAGTTCACGCTGGCGAGCGGGCCGCGGTCTTCGCTGAACGTGTTGGAGGATCCGGCGAGGCGGGTCGCGAACCCGCCGATGCCGACCGGGGCGGACGCGCGGCGCGCGTAGTCGATGTCACTCAACCAGAAGTTGCGCACCCTGTCGCGATAGCGGTCGTTCCATTCATGCCAGCCGGCGGGGAAGTTCCCCGTCTGCCAGCCACCGAGGCCCACATCCCACGGTTCGGCGATGAGCTTGGCGTCTGCGAGGACGGGATCATCCGCGATGGCGGCGAGGAGCGGGTGCTCCGGCGAGTAGGCGTGCGTCTCGTCTCGCGCGATGGCGGTGGCGAGGTCGAAGCGGAACCCGTCGATCTGCATCTCCTGCGCCCAGTAGCGCAGCGAGTCCAGCACGAGTCTCGCGCCCGCAGCGGTCGATGTGTTGAGGGTGTTGCCGCAGCCCGTGGTGTCGATGTAGATCCCGGACTCGTCCTGACGGTAGTAGCTCGCGTTGTCGATGCCCCGCAGGCTCGATCTGGGGCCGCCGATACCCTCCTCCTCCGAGGTGTGGTTGTACACGACGTCGAGGATCACTTCGAGCCCCGCCTCGTGCAGCAGCCGCACCATGCCCTTGAACTCGGCCAGTACGGCTTCGGGGCCCGCCTTCCGAGCCTCCTCCGTCGCGTAGGCGGTGTGCGGAGTGAAGAAGTTCAGGGTGTTGTAGCCCCAGTAGTTCGTGAGTCCGCGTTCGAGGAGTCGTGGTTCCGGCACGAAGGCGTGCACAGGCAGCAGCTCGATCGAAGTGATGCCCAGCTCGTGGAAGTACTCGATCATCGCGGGGTGCGCGAGACCGGCGTAGGTGCCGTGCAGCGCGGGTGGGACGTCCGGGTGACGCTTCGTGAGCCCCTTGACGTGACCTTCGTAGATCACGGTGCGGTCCAGGGGCACGCGCGGCTTCTGCGAGTCGCCCCAGTCGAAACCGTCGACGATGACGACCGAGCGCCATTCCTCGTACCCGTCTCCTTGCGCGAGGCCGCGAGCGTAGGGGTCCAGCAGCAGGGTCTCCGGGTTGAAGGTGTTGCCCGGGCCGTGTGGGCCGCTGACGCGGATCGCGTAGCGAACCCCCGGCTGGAGCATCTCCGTCGTGACTTCCCAGATCCCCCCTGGCAGCCGCTCGAGCGCCACTTGATCGGTCGCCCAGTCGAGATCGGTCGCGTCGAAGACGACCAGTTCGACGGATGAGGCGTTCTGCGACCAGACACGCAGTGTGCCGACACCGTCGTGCAGACGGACGCCGAGGTTGTCGAGGACGGGGCCGCCGGGCGCGGTGAGGTCTCGGGACGCGGGCATGAGTACACATTAGGCGTGATGTGTTGCCGTCTCATGACAAGGAGGACCCGGTCCCAGGCGCGAAGGCCCTCTCCCGACGGTTTCGCGAGAGAATCGAAGGATGCGGCACTATCTCGACCACGCGGCGACCACGCCCCTGCGCCCCGAAGCGCGTGAGGCGTGGCTGGCAGCGTCGGAGACGGTGGGCAACGCCTCCTCGACTCATGGCGCCGGCCAGGACGCACGACGGCTTCTCGAGGAGTCCCGTGAGCGCGTGGCGGCGGTGCTGGAGGCCGACCCGATCGAGATCGTGTTCACCTCAGGCGGCACCGAATCGATCAACCTGGCGTTGCAGGGTTTGTGGCGCGCCCGGCCCACGGGGACGTCGGCGATCGTGATGCCCGACGCCGAGCACCACGCGACCACGGACACCGTCGCAGCGCTCCTCGATGAGGGGGCGGAGGTGCGACAGGTGCCGGTCTCGCCCTCGGCGCGCATCGTCCCGGAGCGCTTCGCCGAGGCTCTTCCCGGAGCTGCCCTCGCCACGGCCCTGGTGGCGAACAACGAGGCCGGGACGATCAACGACGCACGGTCGCTTGCGGCAGGGTCCGCCGGTGCCGGAGTTCCCCTCCACCTCGACGCGGTCGCTGCGCTCGGCCACGTGCCCTTGTCGTTCCGAGGCCTTCGAGGAGAGGCGGACAGCGGGGTCGGGCTCGTCGCGATGAGCCTCGCCGGTCACAAGATCGGCGCACCGGTGGGGGTCGGGGTGCTCGTCACCGCCCGCTCCGCCCGGCTCACGGCGTTGCTACGCGGGGGAGCCCAGCAACGAGGCCTGCGCGCCGGCACACAGGATGTCGCCGGAGCCGCCGCCCTCGCCGTGGCTCTCGAACTCGCGGAGCACGAACGACAGGACGAGGCTGCGCGTCTCAGTGCGCTGCGCGACCGCCTCGTGGCCGGGATCGTTGCCGCGGTGCCGACGGCCGAGCTCCTGGGCGACCCGACCGACCGTCTTCCCGGCAACGCGCACATGCTGTTCCCGGGTGCGGTGGGGGAGAGCCTGCTGTTCCTGCTCGACGTCGCAGGGGTGGCGGCGTCGACCGGATCAGCCTGCCAGGCGGGCGTGGCCGAACCTTCGCATGTCGTGATGGCGATGGGACGCCCGGAGCGCGACGCCCGCAGCGTGCTGCGCTTCTCGCTCGGGCGGACATCGACCGAGAGCGACGTCGATGCCGTGCTCGGTGCGATCGCCGAGGCGTACACGCGCGCATCCGGCGCCGGCACAGCCGCACGCTCGTAGACTGGTCGTATGCGGATCCTTGCGGCGATGAGCGGTGGAGTCGACTCCGCCGTCGCGGCAGCCAGGGCCGTGGAGGCGGGGCACGACGTGGTCGGCGTGCATCTCGCGCTCTCCCGGGCGGGCGGAACGCTGCGCACCGGCAGTCGAGGATGCTGCACGATCGAGGATGCCCTCGACGCGCGTCGTGCAGCCGACGTGCTCGGCATCCCGTTCTACGTCTGGGATTTCTCCGAGCGGTTCCGAGACGATGTGATCGAGGACTTCATCTCGGAGTACCAGGCAGGCCGCACCCCGAATCCCTGCATGCGCTGCAACGAGAAGATCAAGTTCGCCGCCCTTCTGGAGCGTGCGATCGAGTTGGGCTTCGACGCGGTGTGCACGGGGCATTACGCCACTCTGGTCGACGGCGAGGACGGCCTCGAGCTGCACCGGGCGTCGGACAACGCCAAGGACCAGTCCTATGTGCTCGGCGTCCTCACGGCCGAGCAGCTGGCGCACACCTACTTCCCGCTCGGCACGACGCCCACGAAGGCCATCGTCCGCGCAGAGGCCGAAGCACGCGGCCTGAGCGTCGCGCAGAAGCCGGACAGCCACGACATCTGCTTCATTCCCGATGGGGACACGCGCGGCTGGCTCGCCGAGAAGGTCGGCACGGCCACCGGCGAGATCGTCGATCGTGCGGGCGAGGTCGTCGGATCGCACGAGGGCGCGCATGCCTTCACCGTCGGACAGCGACGCGGGCTCAAGCTCGGCGTTCCCGCGGCAGACGGCAAGCCGCGCTTCGTCCTCGAGGTGCGACCGGTCTCGAACACGGTGGTCGTCGGCCCCAAGGAGGCCCTCGCGATCGCCGAGATCGCCGGAGAGCGGTTCAGCTGGGCCGGTGCCGCACCCACGGAGTCCTCGTTCGAGTGCCACGTGCAGATCCGAGCGCACGCTGAGCCGGTCCCTGCGAGGGCCGAGATCTCCGAAGGCGGCGTGCGCGTGACGCCCGAGGTCGCGTTGGACGGCGTCGCGCCGGGACAGACCGCCGTGCTCTACATCGGGACGCGGGTGCTCGGACAGTTCACGATCGACACCACGGTGTCCGCGGTCCCTGTCGGCGCGTAGCCTCCTCCGGTGTCCGCACCCGCTCGTAGACTGACGGGGTGCCGGAGAACATCTCGTTGGAAGACGCCCGAACCGAAGCCGAGGAGCTGACCACGCGCATCCTCGATGCGAAGGAGGCCTACTACGGCCGCGACACCTCGATCGTCGACGATTCCACCTACGACGGCTGGATGCGCCGACTCGAAGAGCTCGAGCGTCTGCATCCCGAGTTGCAGGGGCAGGACTCGCCCACACAGATGGTGGGGGCGGCTGAGGCGACGGGCCTCGCGACCATCGAGCACGCGGAGCGCATGCTCAGCCTCGACAATGTCTTCTCCATCGACGAGCTGCGGGAATGGGCCGCGAAGACGAAGGCCGCCGCCGGACGCGATGTCGCCTGGCTCACCGAGCTGAAGATCGACGGCCTCGCCATCAATCTCCGCTATGAGAACGGCGTGCTCACTTCTGCTGCGACCAGGGGCGACGGACGCGTGGGGGAGATCGTCACGGAGAACGCGCTTCGGCTGCCCGAGATCCCGTATCGACTGAGCGGTGAGGGCCACCCGGCCATCGTGGAGGTGCGCGGGGAGGTCTTCATCCCCGTCGCCGCGTTCGAACGGCTCAACGCGGCCCAGGCGGCGTTCCGCGACCGCGCCTACGCCGATGCGCTCGAGCGCTGGGAGGCGCGGGGCGGAGCGAAGAAGCCCTTCGACGAGGAGAAGGCTCGCACCGCCGCCGCGCGCCGATTCCCCGCGTTCGCCAATCCCCGCAACGCGGCGAGCGGCGGCCTGCGTCAGCAGATCGACAAGAAGAACGGCCTCGAACTCGAAGCCGGCCTGCTGCGCATCGAGTCGCTCGCGCTCTACGTGCACGGCGTCGGCGCATGGTCGAACCCTCCCGTCGCGGCGCAGAGCGAGGTCTACGATCTGCTGGCCGAGTGGGGGCTGCCGACGAGCCCGCACACCAGGGTGTGCCACACGATCGATGAGGTTGTCACGTTCGTGGAGTACTTCGGTGAACACCGCCACGACATCGAGCACGAGCTCGACGGCATCGTGGTGAAGGTCGACGAGCTCGAGCTTCATGACGAGCTCGGCGCGACCAGCCGGGCACCGCGCTGGGCGATCGCGTACAAGTACCCGCCGGAAGAGGTGCAGACGAAGCTCCTCGACATCGTGGTGTCGGTCGGCCGCACCGGCCGCGCGACGCCCTTCGCGGTGATGGCTCCTGCGCAGGTCGCGGGGTCTGTCGTCCGGCAGGCGACTCTGCACAACAAGGACGTCGTGAAGGCGAAGGGCGTGCTGATCGGAGACACGGTCGTGCTGCGCAAAGCCGGCGACGTCATCCCCGAAGTCCTCGGTCCGGTCGTCGAGAAGCGCGACGGCACGGAACGCGAGTTCGTGATGCCCCTGGAGTGCCCGGAGTGCGGCACTCCGCTTCGGGCGATGAAGGAGGGCGACATCGATCTGCGGTGTCCGAACGCGCGTTCGTGTCCGGCGCAGGTGCGCGGACGTGTCGAGCACATCGGCTCCCGCGGTGCCCTCGATGTCGAGGCCCTCGGCGAGGTCACCGCCGCCGCCCTGACACAGCCGACGTCTCCCGCGGTGCCGCCGCTCGAGACCGAGGCCGGCCTCTTCGCCCTCACGCTCGACCAGCTCGTCCCCATCGAGCTGGTGGTCCGCGACGCGGAGACGGGGCTTCCCAAGGAGGACGAGGACGGGATCGTCAAGACGCGCGCCCCGTTCCGACGGAACCCGACTGCGGCCGAGAAGAAGTCCGGCCTCGAGGGTCCGCAGCCCTCGTCCCAGGCGCTCACTCTCCTCGCCGAGCTCGAGAAGGCGAAGAAGAAGGAGCTGTGGCGTCTGCTCGTGTCCTTGAACATCCGCCACGTCGGACCTGTCGCTGCGAGGGCGCTCGCGCAGTGGTTCGGCTCACTCGACGCGATCCGCACGGCTACGCGCGACGAGTTGGCTGCCGTGGAGGGCGTGGGCGGCATCATCGCCGACTCGCTCCTGGCCTGGTTCGAGGTCGACTGGCACAAAGAGATCGTGGAGCAGTGGGCGGATGCGGGGGTGCAGTGGAAGACACCAGGTCACCCCGGTCCCGGCGCTGCCGTCGCCGCAGGGGGAGTGCTCGAAGGGCTGACGGTGGTCGCCACCGGCTCGCTCGACGGCTACACGCGTGAGGGTGCGCAGGAAGCCATCATCAACGCGGGAGGAAAGGCGGCGTCGAGCGTGTCGAAGAAGACGGACTTCGTGGCCGCCGGCCCCGGCGCGGGGTCCAAGCTCGCCAAGGCGGAGGAGCTCGGTCTCCGGATCCTCGATGCGGCGCAGTTCCACATCCTGGTGACGGAGGGACCGGACGCGCTCCCTCCCGCGGGCGAAGGGGCGTGAGACGCTACGGTCCGCTGATCGTCGTCCCCGAGGCGTTGGCTGTCGGTGATCCCGGTCGGAACCACCTGCGGCTGATGCCCGAGGCCGTGATCATCCGCGACGGAGTCGAGAATCGCGGAATAGTGCCGTGGACGGGACTCGAGCACATCGAACTCGACGTTCCGACGACGAACTTCCGCCTCCCCGGTCTCACGGGCACTGTGCTGCTCGGAGCGTTGACCGCCCTGATGCTGAGCGATCCCGGGATCGATCCCGATGACGGTTCCGCGAAGCTCGTCGTCGAAGGAGAGACGCACACCGTCCCGCTGAGCCGTCATCACGTCGGAGGTTACTGGACCCCGACCGTCACGGGAGCGCACCGACTGATCGCTCACCTGATCTCGCACCCGGAGCAACGGGCCCTTCTGGCACATCCAGAGCCGCTGATCGCCGTCGCCGCACGGCTCGCGCGCGGAGGCGACTAGACACCGCCGCGCGCGACCCGCCGTCAGTTCTTGTGGCGCGGCTTGCGGAAGGGCTTCTCGTCCCGGCTTTCGCGCGCAGGGCGCTCGTCACGGTCACGACGATCGAAACGGTCACCGCGACCGCCGGAGGGACGATCCTCGCGAGGGCCGCTACGTCGAGCGCCAGGACCGCGGTCGGGCTTGATCTCGATGAGGCGACCCGAGATGCGGGTGTCGCGGAGCTTGTCGAGCACGGCGGGATCCATGTTCGACGGGAGCTCGACGGTGGAGAAGTCGGGGCGGATGTTGATCGCCCCGAAGTCGTCACGGCCCAGGCCGCCCTCGTTGGCGAGGGCGCCGACGATCTGGCGCGGCTCGACACGGTGACGCCTGCCGACCTCGATGCGATAGGCGGTGTAGTCGCCACGGCTGCGGCGTTCGCCCCGAGGCTCGCGCGCGTCACGAGCGGGGCGCTCCCGCTGCGGCCGGTTGTCCGCCTCGACGGCCCTGGTGAGCGCATCGTTGGCGGGATCGAGGAGCAGAGGCTTGTCTCCCTGCGCGACCACGGCCAGCGCCGCGGCGACGTCGCTCTCCGGCACATCATGATGACGGACGTAGTGCGCGATGATGTCGCGGAACGCGTCGATGCGCCCGGTCTCCGAGAGAGCGGTGGTGATGGCATCGTCGAACCGGGTCAACCGGGTGGTGTTCACGTCCTCCGTGCTCGGCAGCTGCATCTGAGTGGGCTGCTGTCGGGTCGCCTTCTCGATGTGCTTGAGCAGGTAGCGCTCGCGCGGGGTGATGAAGCTGATCGCGTCGCCCGTTCGTCCCGCGCGCCCGGTGCGACCGATGCGGTGCACGTAGGACTCGGTGTCCGTGGGGATGTCGAAGTTCACGACGTGGCTGATGCGCTCGACGTCGAGCCCGCGCGCGGCCACGTCGGTCGCGACGAGGATGTCGAGCTTTCCGTCCTTGAGCTGGTTGACGCTGCGCTCGCGCTGCACCTGAGGCACGTCGCCGTTGATGGCTGCGGCTGAGTAGCCGCGGGCGCGGAGCTTCTCGGCGAGCGTCTCGGTCTCGTTCTTGGTGCGGACGAAGACGATCATGCCGTCGAAGTTCTCGACTTCGAGGATGCGGGTCAGCGCGTCGACCTTCTGCGCGTACGAGACCACGAGGTACCGCTGAGTGATGTTCGTGCCCGTCGCGGTCTTCGACTTGATGCTGATCTCTTCCGGCTCACGCAGGTACTTCTGCGCGAGGCGGCGGATCTGCGGCGGCATCGTGGCGGAGAACAGCGCGACCTGCTTCTCCTCGGGTGTCTGCGCGAGGATCTGCTCCACATCCTCGGCGAAGCCCATCTTCAGCATCTCGTCGGCCTCGTCGAGCACGAGGTACTGCAGCTGCGACAGGTCGAGTGTGCCCTTGGCGAGGTGATCCATGATGCGGCCCGGTGTCCCGACGATGACATGCACCCCGCGGCGCAGAGCCGAGAGCTGCACGCCGTAGCCCTGTCCGCCGTAGACGGGGAGGACGTGAACACCCTTCATCTTGGACGCGTACGACTCGAACGCCTCGCACACCTGGAGGGCGAGCTCACGGGTCGGAGCCAGCACGAGCGCCTGCGGCGTCTTCTGCGCGACATCGAGACGCTCGAGCACGGGCAGCGCGAATGCCGCGGTCTTGCCGGTTCCGGTCTGCGCCATGCCGACGACGTCGCGCCCGGCGAGGAGGGTAGGGATAGTGGCCGCCTGGATGGGCGACGGGGTCTCGTAGCCGAGGTCCTTGATGGCTTTGAGGACGGGCCCGGTGATTCCGAGTTCCTCGAATCCGGGGGTCGCGGGGGAGTCCTCGGGGGCGTCGGTCAGCACTGCATCTTCAGGGGTCACTTCCCAAGGGTAGCGCGCCGAACGTCTCGCCGCCTGTGAGGGCGTCCTCAGGAGCCGGTGTTCAGGGCGACCAGTTTCTCCTTGACCTGCCGACGGAGCACCTTGCCGATGAGCGACTTCGGGAGTTCGTCGACCACGAAGATCCTCCTGGGGACCTTGTAGGGCGTCAGGATGCTGCGCGCGAACTCGCGGATGGCCTCCACGTCGACCTCGGTCTCCGGATCGACGACGATCGCGGCCACGACCTCCTCGCCCGAGTGCTCGCTCGGAAGTCCGATGACCGCAGCGTCGACCACCTGCGGGTGCTGGCGCAGCGCATTCTCGACCTCGGTGGGGGCGACGTTGAAGCCGCCGGTGATGATGAGCTCCTTGATGCGGTCGACGATGCGCACGAAGCCGGCTTCGTCGATCGTGACGATGTCGCCCGTGCGGTACCACCCGTCGACGAACACGGCCTCCGTCTCCTCCGGCTTGCCGTAGTACCCGGAGAAGACCTGCGGTCCGCGAACCACGAGTTCTCCCGCCGCTCCTGCAGGCACGTCGTCCGTGGGGTTCTCCGGGTCGACCACCCGGCATTCGGTTCCGGGCAGCGGAAGTCCGACGGTGCCGGGCACGCGGTTGTCGGCGACGGGGTTCGCCATGAGTACGGGCGAGCACTCGCTCAGGCCGTAGCCCTCGACGAGGTAGCCGTTGGTCGCCTCCTCGAAGGGCACCACCAGCTCGTGGGGCAGTGCCATGGCCCCGGAGATCGCGACCTCGATGCCGTCGAGCGACACACCCTTGGCCTTGGCAGTGCTCAGAAGGCGGTCGGCGATCGGTGGCACGAGCGGGAGGAATGTCGCGGGATGCTTCTTCACGACGTCGAGAACCAGATCGGGATCGAACTTCGGGAAGAGCACGAGTCGCGCGCCCATCGACATCGCGAACGTCAGACAGAGCGTGAGGCCGTATGCGTGGAACATCGGCAGCACCGCGTACACGACGCATCCCTTGCCGCGCTGGATCGACGGCACCCAGGCCTGCGACTGCGCAGCATTGGCGAGGAGGTTGCGGTGTGTGAGCGCGGCACCCTTCGGCGTCCCGGTGGTGCCTGAGGTGTACTGGATGATCGCCAGGTCGTCTGCTGCGGGCGTCGGGTGCGACGACGGAATCGGGTCTGTGGCGATCAGCGAGTCCCAGAGCACCGTGCCGCGGACCTTCTCGGTGAGCGCTGCGCGGGACTCCCTGGCCTTGGAGACGGGCAGACGCAGGGCGAAGCGGGTGAGGAAGGGCATCGCGCGGGTCACGTCGACGGAGACGAGGTTCGTCACCGCCAGGTCGGCGGGGAACTCCTGCACCGTGGAGACGACCTTGTTCCACACGATCGCGTGCTTCGCGCCGTGGTCCTCGAACTGCTTGCGGAGCTCGCGCGGCGTGTACAGCGGGTTGTGCTCGACCACGACCGCGCCGAGTCGGAGCACGGCGTAGAACGCCACGATGTGCTGCGGACAGTTGGGGAGCACGATGGCCACAGGGTCGCCGGCGCGGACGCCCAGGTCTCGCAGGCCCGTCGCCGCCCGGTCGATGGCGGCCTGCAGCTCGGCGTACGTCGTCTCGCGGCCGAAGAACTGCAGGGCGGGGGCATCCGGATAGTCGCGTGCCGAGGCGGCGACGATGTCGACGAGCGATCCGTCGACGGGAGGCAGGTCTTCCGGGACGCCTGCGGCGTAGCTGGCGGTCCACGGGCGCGGGGGCTGGAACGTGCTCACCCGCCCAGCATATGTCGACGGCCGTGCAGGGAAGAGGAGTGACGGGTGCTCCAACTAGACTGGAGGAGTGTCTGAAATCACCCCTGAACTCGTGCGCCACCTCGGTGTGCTCGCACGCATCCAGCTGAACGACGACGAGGTGTCGCGGCTCACGGGCCAGCTCGACGCGATCGTCGACAACATCGCCAAGGTGTCGGAGGTCGCGACCGCCGACGTGGCAGCGACGAGTCACCCCATCCCGTTGAGCAACGTCTTCCGCCCCGACGTGGTCGGGCAGACGCTCACGCACGAGCAGGTGCTTCAGAACGCCCCGGATGCCGCCGACGGCCGATTCCGTGTGACCGCGATCCTGGGAGAAGAGCAGTGACCGACATCATCCGTCTGGACGCGGCGGATCTCGCCGCGAAGCTCGCTTCCGGCGAGGTCTCCAGTGTCGAGGCCACCCGCGCTCATCTCGACCGCATCGCCGCGGTGGACGGCGACGTCCACGCGTTCCTGCACGTCAACGAAGGGGCGATCGAGGCGGCTGCCGCCATCGATGCCCGTCGTGCGGCGGGTGAAGAGCTGGGCCCGCTCGCGGGAGTCCCTCTCGCGATCAAGGACGTCCTCGTCACGACGGACCAGCCCACCACGAGTGGCTCGCGCATCCTGGAGGGCTACCGTTCGCCGTATGACGCGACGGTGGTCGCACGCTCGCGCGCCGCGGGCCTGATCCCGCTCGGCAAGACCAACATGGACGAGTTCGCGATGGGGTCGTCCACCGAGCACTCGGCATACGGCCCCACGCACAACCCCTGGGACCTCGATCGCATCCCGGGCGGTTCCGGTGGTGGCTCGGCTGCGGCCGTCGCCGCGTTCGAAGCGCCGCTCGCGCTCGGTTCCGACACGGGCGGCTCGATCCGTCAGCCCGCGCACGTGACCGGCACAGTCGGCGTCAAGCCCACCTACGGCGGTGTGAGCCGCTACGGCGCGATCGCCCTCGCCTCGAGCCTCGACCAGGTCGGCCCGGTCTCCCGCACCGTGCTCGACTCCGGACTGCTGCACGACGCGATCGGCGGCCACGATCCCAAGGACTCGACCTCCCTGCGCGATGCGTGGCCCTCGTTCGCCGAGGCTGCCCGTGAGGGCGCGCGCGGTGACGTGCTCAAGGGGCTCAAGGTCGGCGTGATCCGCGAGCTTCCGGACAGCGGCTTCCAGCCCGGCGTCGCCGCGTCCTTCCGCAGCGCTCTCGCGCTGATGGAGGCCCAGGGCGCGGAGATCGTCGAGATCGGCGCGCCGCACTTCGAGTACGGCGTCGCCGCCTACTACCTGATCCTCCCGGCGGAGGCGTCGAGCAACCTCGCGAAGTTCGACTCGGTCCGTTTCGGCCTGCGGGTGACCCCCGACGGCAACCCGACGGTCGAGGACGTCATGTCCGCGACGCGCGATGCCGGATTCGGCGACGAGGTCAAGCGCCGGATCATCCTCGGCACGTACGCGCTCTCGGCGGGTTACTACGATGCCTACTACGGCAGTGCCCAGAAGGTTCGCACGCTCATCCAGCAGGACTTCGCGAACGCGTTCGCCGAGGTCGACGTGATCGCGACGCCCTCCGCGCCGACCACGGCGTTCAAGCTCGGCGAGAAGATCGACGACCCGCTGCAGATGTACCTCAACGACATCACCACCATCCCGGTGAACCTGGCCGGTGTCCCGGGGATCTCCATCCCCAGTGGTCTGTCGGACGAAGACGGTCTCCCCGTGGGCATCCAGTTCATCGCTCCGGCGCGCGAGGATGCTCGTCTCTACAAGGTCGGCGCAGCGCTCGAGACGCTCCTCGTCGATTCGTGGGGTGCGCCGTTGCTCACCCGTGCACCGCAGCTCGCAGGAGGGAAGCGCTGATGGCCGCCGCCAAGCTCATGGACTTCGACAAGGCGCTCGAGCTGTTCGAGCCGGTCCTCGGATTCGAGGTGCACGTCGAGCTGAACACCAACACCAAGATGTTCTCTGATGCGCCGAACCCGGCGAACGAGGCCTTCCATGCTGCCGAGCCGAACACGCTCATCGCGCCGGTCGACCTCGGGCTCCCGGGCTCGCTTCCGGTCGTGAACGAGACGGCAATCCGCTCCTCGATCAGTCTCGGTCTGGCTCTCGGCTGCTCGATCGCCGAATCGAGCCGGTTCGCGCGGAAGAACTACTTCTACCCTGACCTGGGCAAGAACTACCAGATCTCGCAGTACGACGAGCCGATCGCGTACGAGGGTTCGGTGGAGGTCGAGCTCGAGGACGGGACGCTCATCACGATCCCCATCGAGCGCGCGCACATGGAAGAGGACGCCGGGAAGCTGACCCACATGGGCGGTGCGACCGGGCGCATCCAGGGCGCCGAGTACTCGCTCGTCGACTACAACCGCGCCGGCGTGCCCCTGGTCGAGATCGTGACGAAGACGATCTTCGGCACCGACCACCGTGCGCCGGAGGTCGCGAAAGCCTATGTGCAGGCCATCCGCGACATCGTGCGGGGACTCGGCATCTCCGAAGCGCGTCTGGAGCGCGGCAACCTGCGCTGCGACGCCAACGTCTCGCTCCGTCCGCGCGGACAGGAGAAGCTCGGCACCCGCACCGAGACGAAGAACGTCAACTCGATGCGTTCCGTCGAGCGTGCCGTGCGATACGAGATCCAGCGTCAGGCGCAGATCCTCGCGGACGGCGGCACCATCACGCAGGAGACCCGGCACTGGCACGAGGACACCGGGACGACCTCGCCGGGACGGCCCAAGTCGGATGCCGACGATTACCGCTACTTCCCCGAACCGGATCTGCTGCCCGTGGAGCCGGCAGCCGAGCTGGTCGAGGAACTGCGCGAGGCGCTTCCGGAGCAGCCGGTGGCTCGCCGCCGCCGCCTCATGACCGAATGGGGATTCACCGACCTGGAGTTCCAGGACGTCCGCAACGGCGGTCTGCTCGAGGTCGTCGAGGCGACCATCGCCGCCGGGGCGACCCCCGCGACCGCGCGCAAGTGGTGGACCGGTGAGATCACCCGTATCGCGAACTCCCAGGAGAAGGACGCGACCGAGCTGATCAGCCCGGAGAGCGTGGCTGCTCTGCAGCAGCTCGTCGATGCGGGAACCCTGACCGACAAGCTCGCGCGTCAGGTGCTCGAAGGCGTCATCGCCGGGGAGGGCTCGCCGCAGGAAGTGGTCGACTCGCGTGGGCTCGCGGTCGTCTCCGACGACGGAGCGCTGATCGCCGCCATCGATGAGGCCCTCGCAGCGCAGCCCGATGTGATGGCCAAGATCAAGGACGGTAAGGTGCAGGCCGCCGGCGCCGTGATCGGGGCCGTCATGAAGGCGATGAAGGGCCAGGCGGACGCCGCCCGTGTCCGTGAGCTCATTCTCGAGCGCGCTGCGCAGTAGCGCGCCGTCCCGGGCCTCGTGTCGGAGGCCCGGGGGAGAATGGTTGTATGGGACACGGTGACGGGCGGGGGCGGATCGTATCCGCCCCCGACGCCGACGACTCCGGCACGCGGATTCTCCATGTCGACATGGACGCGTTCTACGCCGCCGTGGAGGTGCTCGACGATCCTTCCCTCCGCGGACTGCCTCTGATCATCGGAGCTCCCGATGGGCGTTCGGTGGTGTCGAGCGCATCGTACGAGGCGAGACGCTACGGCGTCCGGGCGGCGATGCCGGTGTCGCAGGCCCTTCGACTGTGCCCGACCGCGCGCATCGTCCCGCCGCACTTCCACCGCTACCAGGAGGTCTCCCGGCAGGTCATGGCGATCTTCGAGTCGTTCACCCCGCTGGTCGAGCCGCTGTCCGTCGATGAGGCGTTCCTCGATGTGCAGGGTGTGCGTCGACTCTGGGGGAGTCCTGCACGCATCGCCGAGCTCATCCGACAACGAGTCCTCGACGAGGTGGGAATCACCTGCAGCGTGGGAGTGGCGGCGACCAAGCACGTCGCGAAGATGGCCTCGACGATCGCCAAGCCCGACGGGATGCTCGTGGTCGCAGCGAGGGACACCCTCGACTTCCTGGCGCCGAGATCGGTCCGGGCCATGTGGGGCGTCGGTCCGAAAGCCGCGGAGGCTCTGGAGGCGCGTGGTATCCGCACGGTGCAGGACGTCCGCGATGCGCGCCCCGGTATGGTCGAACGCGCCGTGGGCACGGCCCTCAGCATGCGTCTCGGAGAACTCGCGAGGGGGGAAGACCCGCGAGCGGTGCACACGGAGCGGGTGGAGAAGAGCATCGGCCACGAGGAGACGTTCGACCACGACATCCTCGACCGTCCGTTCCTGCGAGCCGAACTGCTGCGGCTGGCCGACCGGGTCGCGGCTCGGCTCCGGCGCGCGGAGTGGGAGACCTCGACCGTCGCCGTCAAGATCCGCTTCGACGACTTCCGCACGGTGAACCGCTCCCAGACCTTGAGCGAACCCACCGCGGTGGGGCAACGCATCGGCGAGGCCGCGCAGTCGCTGTTCGAGCTGATCGATCGGCGAGACCCCGTCCGGCTCGTCGGTGTTCGCGCCGAGAACCTGCGTCCTGCCGGCGGCGGGGGCCTGGCTCTCTGGGACGAAGACGAGGACTGGCGCAAAGTCGAGGGGGCCGTCGACGAGGCCGTCGCTCGGTTCGGCACGGCGACGATCAGTCGCGCGCGGCACATAGGTCGCGGAGACGGTCGGGGAGCCGCTCAGCATCCGAAGGCCCATGGCGTGAATTGATCCCGCACCGGCGCGGTTCCTGGACTAGCGTGGGGGTATGCCGAACATTGCACTGGAACTCGGAAAGCAGGCTGCGTCCTTCGGCGTGAAGAGCGCATACGGAGAACCACAGGACGTCGGTGGAGTGAGTATCACCCCGGTGGCGTTCACGTACTCCGGTTTCGGTGGCGGCAGCGGCGACGGCGGCGAGGGTGGCGGCGGCGGTGGCGTCTCCGTTCCGGTCGGCGTGTACGTGCGTCGCGAGGAGGGTCTGCGCTTCGAGCCCAACATCATCACGCTGCTCGTGGTCGCTGTCCCCTTCGTCTGGGTCGCCGGACGGGCGCTCACTCGCATCATCCGTGCCCTCAAGAAGTGACGATCCGGTCGCGGCTGCACTGGAGCACGCCGCGGCACTGATCGAGCAGGACGTCCGTGCCGTGGCCGCGGCGAACCCGGTCGTCCTCATCGACGGCGGCAGCGGGGCCGGCAAGTCCTCTCTCGCGGCATTGCTGGTGAGACGTTGGCCCGTGGTCGGGCACGTGCAGCTCATCGCCCTGGATTCCCTCTATCCGGGGTGGGACGGACTCGACGGCGGCGCGGAGCGCGCCCGCGAGTGGATCCTCGGTCCGCACGGACGCGGCTACATCGGCATCTGGCGCCGCTGGGATTGGGAAGAGCAGTCCGAGGCGGAGAGTCATGCCGTCGACCCCTCCCTCGGAATGATCATCGAGGGGAGCGGCATCCTTCGCCCCTCCACGGCGGGTCTCGCCGATGTCAGAGTCTGGGTGGAGTCGGGGGAAGCCTCGCGGAAGGCGCGCGCCCTCGCTCGCGACGGGGACACCTATCGCCCGCACTGGGACCGCTGGGCCGCGCAGGAACGCCGTCACATCGAGCGGGATGATCCTCGCTCCCTGGCGACGCGTATCGTCGAGGTTCCCTGACTACGCGCCCGACTCGGCTTCGTCTGCTGCCTGGATGAGAAGCTCCAGGCGATAGCCCAGCCAGTCGTACACGTCGTGACGTCTGTCCGACATCGCGTGCTGGTCCGTCGTGATCCCCAGACGATCAGCGATCACGAGGCGCAGGGCCGTCACGGTGCGGAGCCACGATTCCAGATCGCCCAGGGTGATGGAGAGGTCACGAGTGCGAACCGCTTCTGCATCCGTGAGGCCCGCAGTGGGGGCAGAGACCTCTTCAAGCGCAGCACGCATGCGACGCGCGTCCGCGAGGCGCCGATCGAGCAGATCCTTCCGCGTGCTCCCGGCGAAATCGGCAGCGGCGTCGGGGTCATCGGGATACGGGTTGGGCGCCAGGCGGTCGACGGCCGGGTCCTCGCCGTTCCGCGATTCACCGATGAGCTCGATGAAGTCGTCGAGCAGCATCGCCAGGTGATGCTCCTCGATGGCGCTGATCGTGACGGTGATGCGGTCTGAAGTCATGGGGACGCCCTTCTGACCGTCGCCCAGAGGCCGTAGTCGTGCATCGCCTGCGCGTGGACCTCCATGGTCTCCCGGGGGCCCGTGGCCACGATCGCGTGCCCGTCGTTGTGCACCGCGAGCATGAGCGCTGTCGCGTGGTCGAGCGAGTAGCCGAAGTATTTCCGGAAGACGCGGACGACGTAGCTCATGAGGTTCACCGGATCATTCCAGACGACGACCTGCCACGGCTCCAGAGGTGCGGCACTGAGTTCGATCGTCTCCTCGAGATCGGGGACTGCCGTGGGCATCGTCATGCCCAGCCCAACTCGTGCAGCTGCGCATCATCGATCCCGTAGAAGTGCGCGATCTCATGCACCAACGTCGTGTGGATCTCGTCGCGGAGTTCTTGTTCCGTCTCGCACTGCGCAAGATGCGGTTCGCGGTAGACGACGATGCGATCGGGGAGTTCGCCCATCCCGTACTGCGTCCGCTCCGTCAGCGCCAGTCCGTCATAGAGACCGAGCAGATCGAGGCTGCCGTCCTCCGGGCGGTCCTCCACCACGAACACCACGTTGTCGAGCCCTTCGACCATGTCGTCGGGGAGCAGATCGAGCTCGTCGATCACGAGCTCTTCGAAGGCGGCCGCATCCATGTCCATCCCCTCCAGCCTAGGGGCGACAGCCCTCAGTGGAGGAGAACGAGAATCGCGGCGACCGCTATGAAGAGCGTGCCGAAGACCGTGTTGAGCACTCGCTGTCCGCGCGCGGTTCGCGTGAGGCGACGGAACGGACGCGCGGCTGCTGCGAAGAACCCCCACATCACGATCACGTCCACCACGATCACGGTCGCGATGAGCGTGAGGTACTGGGGGAGCGGGGGCTGATCCAGTCTGACGAATTGGGGGATGAACGCCAGGAAGAACACGATCGCCTTGGGATTGAGCAGGTTCACCCAGAAGCCGCGGCGGATCATCGACCACGGGCTCTCACGGGAGTCGACCGGAACGGGTGCGTCCTCGACCGCCACGGTCGGCTTCGTCAAGATCAGCCGGACGCCGAGAAACACGAGGTAGGCCGCTCCGGCGTAGCGGATCCCGTTGAAGAGAAGCTCCGAACGGGACACGAGGAGCCCGACTCCCGCGGCGACGACCGCCACATGGACGATCAGGGCGATCTGCTGGCCGACGATGCCCCAGATGGAACGACGCCATCCCTGATTCATCGCATTCGACATCGTGTTGATCGCGCCGGCCCCCGGCGTGAAGCTGATGACGACGGAAGCGGTCAGCAACGAGAACCAGACCGCGAGCGACACGTCGTCAGTCTAGGGCTTCGCGGGGGCGCATCATTCGAGGCACAGATGCGAAGAAGGCCCGAACCTTGCGATTCGGGCCTTCTTCTGGAGGGTGAGTAACGGGACTCGAACCCGCGACATCCGGCACCACAAGCCAGCGCTCTACCAGCTGAGCTATACCCACCATGTGCCCACCGGAGCGGGCAACCATACGAGTCTATTACATGTTCGGAGTGAACTCTGACACCGTACGGGAAGCGATCTCGCGAGCCTCGTCGCTCGACGGACCCGGCTCATCGACGAACACGGCCTCCCGGTAGTAGCGGAGCTCCCTGATCGACTCCAGGATGTCAGCAAGGGCGCGGTGACCGCCGTCCTTCGAGGGAGCCTGGAAGAACACCCGCGGATACCAGCGGCGCGACAGCTCTTTGATGCTCGACACGTCGACGTTGCGGTAATGCAGCCACTGATCGACCTGGGGCATGTACTTTGCCAGGAACATCCTGTCCGTGCCGATCGTGTTGCCTGCCAGAGGAGCCTTCCGCTCGAGCGGAACGAAGCGTTTGATATAGGCGAGAGTCTGCGCCTCCGCCTCTTCGAGCGAGAGACCGCCTGCGATCTCGTCGATGAGCCCCGAGGTCTCGTGCATGTTCGTGACGAAGTCATTCATGTGATCGAGGGCCGCTTCGCTGGCTCTGATCACCACCTGGAACCCCGCATCGACGGGGTTGAGTTCGAAGTCGGTGATCACGACCGCGATCTCCACGAGTTCGTCGACTGCGAGATCGAGGCCCGTCATCTCGCAGTCGATCCATACGAGACGGTCGTTCTCGGACGCAGATACCATGTCGCCATCCTATCGACGGTCCCGACATCCCCGACCGGAACCGGCGTCATGATCGTTCGGCAGGAGCGCGATACTCTAGACGCGTGCGCCTCCGTAGCTCAGGGGATAGAGCAGGAGCCTTCTAATCTCTTGGTCGCAGGTTCGAATCCTGCCGGGGGCACCACACAGGATCGAATCCCGGTGAGAGACGCGGAACGGGACCGGGCTCCTGGCCGTCGTCAGGAAGCACGCAGAGCCGCGACCGCGTCGTCCACACGCCAGAACTCGCCGACGACGCGGAACACGCCCGTCGCGAGGTGCAGCCGTTCGGCGCGGTACCGAAGCCCCAGCGGATCGGCGACGATCCGGAGATGACCCAGGATATGCTCCCGGCGATCCTGCACCCTCCAGAGGTGATCGGCAGCGCGGACCAGATGCTCGCGCGCAGAGGAGAGTCGAGGCGTCGCGAACGGGACGTCGGGTAGGGAGGTGGTCAGGTGGTCGGACATCGGTACTCCTTTCATGATTCGAAGATATGACCGACCACAGACATTCGCCGTCGCAGGTTCCGTCGCTGTCATCGGGGCTTTCTCTCCACCGTCCGCGCGATCTGCAATCTGTCCACCGGTAGCGTCTTCACCGCATCCGCGGCCCGATGCTCCCGCGCAAGCTGGAGAAAGCCGGAAGAGACCCGGCGATCGAGAGGATACGAACATGATCGACACCCTGACCATCGTGGGACGAGTCGCCACCGACCCGACGCAGACACAGACAGGCGGAGGGGTCCGTGTCACCAACTTCCGCCTTGCCACCACGCACCGTCGCTTCGATGCCGCGACGCAGACGTGGACGGATTCGGGCACCAACTGGTACTCGGTGGCGGCGTTCCGCCACCTCGGAGAGAACGCCAAGGCGTCTCTGCGCACGGGAGACAGCGTCATCGTGACGGGGCGTCTCAAGATCCGCAACTGGGAGAGCAATGGGAAGCACGGCACCAGTGTCGACATCGAGGCAGACGCGATCGGCCATGATCTGCGGTGGGGAACCACGGCGTATCGCCCGCAGCCGCGTCCGCAGACGAGTACTCCCGACACGTCGACCGAATCACCGGATACGCGTGTCTCCGAGGATGACGTCGATGCGCTGGGCTCGGGGAGCGATTCATCCGCGTTCGCACTCTCCTGGTCGGCACCGGACGTAGAGGTGGTCGGGAGCGCGTAACGGGCGCTGCCTCGGCGACGGCGCACGGCTGCGCGCGTGAACGGGGGCACGGGGACAGCGCAGGTGTGATGAGAAGGCGACGTAGACTCGGCACGTGCTTCGTCGATCGGTCCTTCCTCCGCCGCGCACAGCCGGTGCACTAGCCGCCGCCGCTGTCGTCGCCATGCTCCTGTCCGGCTGCACGCCGACCGCCGCACCGTCTCCCTCCGCCACGGCCTCCGCTTCACCGGACGCGGAATCGACGGCACCCGTCGGGCCCGTTCTCGTGCCGGATGGCAGCGCCGACGACAATCTGCCGCTGTTCACCGCTACCGCGGAGGGCGTTTGGGCGACCGAGCAGCGCGGCGAAGGTCGGGCGTACATCGACGCGCTGATCGGCGCAGGATTCGATCGCGATTCGATGCAGGTGACCCAGGACCTGACCACGGTGGGCAACCCGGCGGAGAGTCTGCAGTTCTCGGTCCGCTGGGGCAATGACGAGTGCCTCGTCGGCCAGGTCGGTCCTTCCACCGGTCAGGTCGTCACGGCGGTTCTCCCGCAGCTCGCGGAGGGGCGCTGTCTCGTCGGCACCACACGTCCGATCGACTGGTGAGATGCCAGGGGGCCGGTAGGCTGGAGTGTCGATCTTCGACGCCAACAGAAGGAGCGGTTTTCGGTGGCTGAGTACATCTACTCGATGGTTCGTGCGCGCAAGGCGGTGGGCGAGAAGCTCATCCTCGACGACGTGACCATGGCGTTCCTCCCCGGGGCCAAGATCGGCATGGTCGGTCCGAACGGCGCGGGTAAGTCGACCATCCTCAAGATCATGGCAGGACTCGACACCCCGTCGAACGGCGAGGCGAAGCTCTCCCCGGGCTTCACGGTCGGCATCCTGATGCAGGAACCTGAACTCGACGAGACCAAGACCGTTCTGGAGAACATCCAGGACGGGATCGCGATCAAGGCCAAGCTCGACCGGTTCAACGAGATCTCCGCTCTGATGGCGGATCCCGATGCCGACTTCGACGCTCTCCTCGCCGAGATGGGCTCGCTTCAGGAGGAGATCGACGCGGCAGACGGTTGGGACCTCGACTCGCAGCTCGAGCAGGCCATGGACGCCCTCCGCACCCCTCCGGGAGACGCGGCCATCGCACCGCTGTCGGGTGGAGAGAAGCGTCGCGTGGCGCTGGCGAAGCTGCTCCTCCAGAAGCCCGATCTGCTGCTGCTGGACGAGCCGACCAACCACCTCGACGCCGAGAGCGTGCTCTGGCTCGAGCAGCACCTCCAGGCATACAAGGGCGCCGTCATCGCGATCACCCACGACCGCTACTTCCTCGACCACGTGGCCGAGTGGATCGCCGAGGTCGACCGCGGCCGCCTGATCGGTTACGAGGGCAACTACTCGACGTACCTGGAGAAGAAGGGCGAACGCCTCGAGATCCAGGGCAAGAAGGACGCCAAGCTCGCCAAGCGCCTCAAGGAGGAGCTGGAGTGGGTGCGTTCCAGCGCGAAGGGTCGCCAGACCAAGTCGAAGGCGCGTCTCGCCCGATACGAGGAGATGGCTTCCGAGGCGGAGCGGACCAGGAAGCTCGACTTCGAGGAGATCCAGATTCCGGCGGGCCCGCGTCTCGGAAGCGTGGTCATCGAGGCCAAGAACCTGAAGAAGGGCTTCGACGGGCGCTCGCTCATCGATGGACTCAGCTTCAGCCTCCCGCCGAACGGCATCGTCGGCGTCATCGGGCCGAACGGTGTGGGAAAGACCACCCTGTTCAAGACCATCGTCGGGCTCGAGCCGCTCGACGGCGGAGACCTGAAGATCGGTGAGACGGTCAAGATCAGCTACGTCGACCAGTCCCGCTCCAACATCGACCCGAACAAGACGCTGTGGGAGGTCGTCTCCGACGGCCTCGACTACATCACGGTCGGCAAGACCGAGATCCCGTCGCGCGCCTACGTGTCGAAGTTCGGCTTCAAGGGCCCCGATCAGCAGAAGAAGGCCGGCGTGCTCTCCGGTGGTGAGCGCAACCGCCTCAACCTGGCGCTGACCCTCAAGGAGGGTGGCAACCTGCTTCTTCTCGACGAGCCCACGAACGACCTCGACGTCGAGACCCTGAGCTCGCTGGAGAACGCGCTGCTCGAGTTCCCCGGCTGCGCCGTGGTGATCACCCACGACCGGTGGTTCCTCGACCGCATCGCCACGCACATCCTCGCCTACGAGGGAACCGACGAGAAGCCGGACCAGTGGTATTGGTTCGAGGGCAACTTCGAGGCGTACGAGGAGAACAAGATCGAGCGTCTCGGAGCCGATGCCGCCAAGCCGCACCGCTCGACCCACCGCAAGCTGACGCGCGACTGACTCCGTCATGACCGCGACGCCGGGGCCCCGCCTGCACATCCCGATCCAGCTCCGCTGGGGCGATCTGGATGCGTTCAACCACGTCAACAACACCTCGATGCTGAAACTGCTCGAGGAGGCTCGCGTGCGAGCGTTCTGGCGTGCGGGCCCCGGCGAGGAGGCTCCATCGACGGCGGTGCTCGATTCGGGCATCGAAGAGGGGATCCTCACGCTGATCGCGCGCCAGGAGATCGAATACCTCGCGCCGGTGCCGTATCAGCGGCGACCGCTCGAGGTGCAGATGTGGTTCGGCAAGCTCGGCGGATCCAGCGTCGAGGTCTGCTACGAGGTACACAACGATCCGACGGCGGAACCTCGTCAGATCTACGCGCGCTCGACGGCGATCATCGTCCTGGTCGACGCGCAGACCGGTCGCCCGACCCGCCTGACCCAGGAGATGCGCGACGTCTGGGAGCCGTACGTCGGCGAATCGATCGAGTACACCCACCGCTGACACCGGCCGCGGTCCCGGTCGCAGCGCGCCTCGACCGAAGCTGCCAGCTCTTCAAGCCGGTCGGGCCAGTCAAACCCGGCAGACGCTTCAGCGCTGCTGGTCAGTGCTGCTCGTCAGTCCTGATCGTCAGGGACGCGGATCATGATCTCCTGCGCGACGCTCGCCACGAACTCGCCGTCTCGGGTGAAGATCCGGCCGGTGGCGAGTCCCCGTCCGCCGCGCGCGTTCGGCGACTCCTGCACGTACAGGAGCCACTCGTCCACCCGCGCGGGCCGGTGCCACCACATCGCGTGATCGAGGCTCGCGACTTTGAGACCGGGAAGCGCCCAGTACACGCCGTGCGCCCGAAGGATGGACTCCTGGATCGTCATGTCGCTGAGGTAGGCGAGGGCTGCGCGATGCAGACGCGGGTCGTCGGGGAGCGGAGCCCGCAGGCGCATCCACACGGCCTGCTGCGGTATGCGCTCGTCGTCACTGGGCAGATACAACGGCGAGTCGACGTGACGGATGTCCGCTGCTCGCTCGCTCAGCATCCGGGCCGTCCCGCCGGGGAGCCCCTGCACGCGGGCCTCGTCCGGAGCCAGGTCTTCCGGTGCGGGAATGCCCTCCGGCATCGATGCCGCATGTTCGACACCGGGGTCCGCGTCCTGGAAGGAAGCGATCATCGAGAAGATCGGCACACCGTTCTGGTACGCCTGGGCACGGCGCGTCGAGAAGGAACGTCCGTCGTGGATGCGGTCCACAGAGATCGTGATGCCCTGGCTCGCGTCGCCGGGGCGCAGGAAGTAGCCGTGCATCGAGTGCGCAGCCCGATCCTCGGGGAGCGTGCGTTCGGCAGCCAGGAGCGCCTGAGCGAGGACCTGGCCACCGTAGATCCGTCCGCTCGGCATCGGGTGCGAAGAACCCGTGAAGATGTCCTCCGTGGTCCGTGCCTGCGTCGAATCGAGATCGAGCACCTCGAGCAGTCGCTCGACGGTCCGGGTGGCGTGCTCGTCCGTGCTCATCTGTTCCTCTCCGCGCCCCGAGGCGCCGCTCCGTTGGTAGTTTAGAACGCGTGCCGCATCACCTCCTCCTCGCCGACCCGGACACAGCGAAGGACGTCCTCACGTTCGTGGGACGCGCGTCACGGATCACGGACGAGGGAGTACGGTTGCAGGCGGGGAACGGTGTGCTCGCCCTCACGACCGCGGCGCTCGCTCCCCATGGACTCTTCGACCAGACACCGACGATCCTCGCGATGCGGATCGTGCACGCCGACCCCGAGCTCGAGTGCGACATCGTGGTCGACCAGCTTTCGCAGACCGATGAGCCGCAGCGGCTCGGTCTCCCGGAGACCGGGATGTCGCCCGCCTGGGCCGGGGTGGCTCCGCCCCGTGGCTCTTGGGAGCCCGTAGGGGAGCTCGACGCATCTGTGATCGCGCAGCGCGCGCAGTGGGGAATCTCCGCCGTCGCCCGCGGCGCAGCCCCGGGATCCGGCGAAGAGGCCGTACGCGCCCTGCGTGCGGCGATCTGGGGCGAACCCGACGAGGACCTCGACGGCCTCCCTCGGGGAATCGCCTTCGCTGCCGACGCGATGGGGTTCATCTCCGGTGAGGAGCAGGTCCGCGTGTCGAAGTCGGGGCGGTGGACACGTCTCGCCTTCCGACGTGGTCACGTGCTCTCGCGCGGTCCCGTCGCATCGGGTCTCACGAGCGTCCGGGACACCGGCTCCGCGGGCTGAGATCCTCCGGGCGCCCGCGAGTCCAACCGCAGCGCCACGATCCTGCTCACCAGCGCGCTTGTGCCACCCAGTACGAGCACGAGTCCCAGAGCGTCCAGGAGCGGGAACAGCCAGAGGTCGATCACCCAGTACTGCCAGTTCACGGATCCCCCGAGCAGCCCTGGCACCAGGGGGACGAAGAACCCCGCCACGATGACGAGCGCGAACGGAACGAGCCGGACACCGGCACGCGACCTCCCCTCTCCGCGCATCCGCCTCGCCCACCGCGGAGCCCTCAGCGTCGTGACGAGCAGAATGATCGACGCGAACGCTGTGACACCCAGGAGGATCCTGTTCGCGATATCCAGCGGATTCTCGTACGTCGCCGCGGACGCGTCGCCTTCGATCAGGTGACGCACCAGCTCGCCGGGGGAGCCCACCCCGTTCGTCAGCACCACGGCTGCGGTACCGGTGGTGGTGTCGAAGGCCATCGACCCGCCGAACGTCGCGAGAGTACCCGCGTGCGACAGGACGCCGGGCGCTGGTGCTCCGTCCGGACCGAGGTTCTGCCATCCCAGGGCATACGACACGGCGCCCGGTTGCACAGAATGCAGTTCCTCCCGCAGCACCGGATCCAGGATGTCCGCACCGACGTCACCCTGGTTGAAACCCAGCCATTGCACCATGTCGGAAAGCGTCGAGACCACACCACCGTTGCCGCCGCACCGGCCCGGCATCTCCGGCATGACATAGGCGACCCCGAGCACCACGGAGTAGCCGGGTGTGAGCCCGTCGACGCTCTGATCACAGGCGTCGACGCTTCGAGAGTCGAGCATCCCGAGCGGGGCGAAAAGCCGCTGACGGAGGAACTCGTCGAGGCTCTGCCCGGAGACGACCTCGACGATGCGGGCCGCGAGCGAGTAGTTCGTGTTGTGGTATTCGAAACGAGCACCCGGATCCGCGACGAGTCGTCGTCCTGTGAGTTCAGTCACCACCGCCCGCGTGTTGCGCGGCGCCGGCAGCGAGAACTCGTCGTTCGTCTGCAGCGAGAGCCCCGACGTATGAGACAAGAGCTGTCTGATCGTGATGTCCCGATGCCTGGGGTCGGCCATCGTGAATTCAGGGAGCCGCTCGACGACGAGGTCGTCGAGCGCCAGCGCTCCATCCTGCACGAGGAGCATGATCGCGGTCGCCGTGATCGACTTGCTCATCGACGCGATCCGGAACGGCGTCTGCGGAGTGATCGGGTCGCCCGCTCCATCACGGCCGTGCACGATCAGGTCGACGTCACCATTCGAGATGACCGCTGCCGCGACCCCGGGAGTCGCGAACGCCTCGGCGTAGCTCCTGACCGCGCTTTCATGCGCCGTCGACGCCTCGGCGGCGGCAGCGGAGAGCGTACCGCCGAGGATCGATGCCGAGACGAGACCGAGGATGCAGAGGATGCGCACGAGTCCACGGTAGGGAGCAGGACGCGACGACTCGAGACCCGCCGCCGCCGCTTCGGGTTACCCCGAACAAGCAGGATGGATCCCCCGAAGAGGTTCACCCGGAAAGCCCGGGACCGAGATCATCCGGCCAGAGCCGCAGCCCGTCCGGCGATGCGGCCGGAGAACAGACACCCGCCGAGGAACGTCCCCTCGAGCGCACGGTAGCCGTGCACTCCGCCACCGCCGAAACCGCTCGCCTCGCCAGCGGCGTACAAGCCGGGGATCGGCTCGCCGACCGCGTTCAGCGCGCGCCCTTGGAGGTCGGTGTTGATGCCGCCGAGCGACTTGCGGGTGAGCACGTGCAGCTTCACCGCGACGAGCGGCCCCGCGGCCGGATCCTGAAGGCGATGCGGAGCCGCCGTTCGGATGACCTTGTCGCCTCGATAGCTGCGCATGGAACGGAGCATGCCGATCTGCGCGTCCTTCGTGAAGTCGTTCTCCATCTCCCGATCGCGGGCGAGCACCTCGCGCCGCACGTTGTCGATGTCCAGCACCTCGCCGCCGGCGTGCCTCTGCATCTGCTCCAGCAGCGAATCGAGGTCGTTCTCCACGATGAAGTCCTCACCCTCGTCGAGGAACGCCTGCACCGGCCCTGTGGGCCCCTTCGCCAGGCGGGACTTCAACAGGAGGCCCACGTCCTTCCCGGTGAGGTCGGGGTTCTGCTCGCTTCCGGAGAGGGCGAACTCCTTCTCGACGATCTGGCGCGACGTGACGAACCAGGAGTGGTCGTGCCCGGTCGTGCGCAGATGAGCGAGAGTCCCGAGAGTGTCGAATCCGGGGAACAGCGGCACGGGCAGGCGAACGCCGGTCGCGTCGAACCACAGCGAGGACGGCCCGGGGAGGATGCGGATCCCGTGCGACGGCCACACCGGATCCCAGTTGGCGATGCCTTCGACGTAGTGCCACATGCGATCGCCGTTGATCAGCCGGGCACCGGCGGCTTCGCTCACACCGTGCATCGAGCCGTCGACATACGCGGGCACCCCGGTGAGCATGTGCTCCGGTGCAGTGCCGAGGCGCGCGGGCCAAGCGGCGCGCACAAGGTCGTGGTTTCCACCGATGCCGCCCGACGAGACGATGGTCGCTGTCGCCGTGATCTCGAAATCGTCGACGACGTCGCGCGATGAAGGCTCACCGCGCTTCGACCCGCTCGTCGCGAGGATCTGCCCGCGTGCCCCGGTGACGGTTCCGTCGGTCACCAGCAGCTCGGAGACGCGGTGGCGGGGGAGCACGGTCAGGCGCCCCTCTCGCTCCCCTTGCTCGACAGCTGCGGCGAACGGCGCGACGATTCCCGGGCCGGTGCCCCACGTGATGTGGAAGCGGGGCACGGAGTTGCCAGGTCCGATAGCGCCGTAGCCGCCGCGCTCCGCCCAGCCGACGACGGGGAAGAAGCCGACCCCACGTTCACGGAGCCACGCGCGCTTCTCGCCGGCGGCGAACTGCAGGTACGCCTCGGCCCATCGCCGGGGCCACTCGTCTTCCGGTCGATCGAATCCGGCGTTGCCCACCCAGTCCTGGGTCGCCAGTTCCAACGAGTCCTTGATGCCGAGGCGCCGCTGCTCGGGGGAGTCGATGAAGAACAGCCCTCCGAACGACCACCAGGCCTGCCCACCGAGGTTCGTGCGCGGTTCCTGATCCACCAGGATGACACGCCGCCCGGCATCGAGCGCCTCGGCGGCGGCGACCAGGCCCGCCAACCCCCATCCGATCACCAGGACGTCTGCGGACAGGGGCGTTGTCGTCATGGGGTCTCCGTTGATTCCTGACGTGAGCGGGTCTCGAGCGTGGGCCGGCCGCCGGGTCCGGCGCCGATCCCGGAAGGTTCGCGTGTGTTCACCATGGCATAGGCCGCGCGCTCCAGGTAGTCCCACAGCGTGGTTTCGTGCAGGGGAGACAACTGCGCCTCGTCGAGCGCGGTGCGCATGTGACGAAGCCAACGGTCTCGCGCATCCGCATCGATGTGGAACGGCATGTGCCTCATGCGCAGACGCGGATGCCCGCGGGTTTCGCCGTACGTCGTGGGGCCGCCCCAGTACTGCTCGAGGAACATCCGAAGACGGTCTTCGGCAGGACCGAGGTCTTCCTCCGGGTACATCGGCTTCATGACGGGGTCCAGCGCGACCTCGCGGTAGAACACGGAGACGATCTTCCGGAAGGTCTCGTGCCCGCCGATCTCGTCGTAGAAGGTCACTTCTGGGTGCTCCCGTCGTCGTTCGGCTTCTTCCGCCGCCAGATACCTCGGTCGGGGACCACCGGCACGCCGGTCACCGCGTTCGGGCGCGTTCTCGGCGGGTTCGCACCGCGGACCCGCCGTGCACCGTCGAGCCCCGTCGGCACCACGTCGACCATTCGGGGCACGCCGATCTCCTTCTCGAGGAGGGCAGCGCGCAGGCGGCGACGCAGCTCCTGGGCCACGTCGTCCTTGGCATTGGCCCTGGCCTTGATGACGATACGCACCACGAGCGCGTCTCCGTCGATGGACTCCAAGCCCCACAGCTCGGGCTTCTCGATGATGCGCGTACGCCACTTCGGGTCCTTCGACAGTCCCTGCGCGGTCTCGAGCATGATGTGCTCGACCTGTTCGAGGTCGGAGTCGGCCGGCACGCCGATGTCGATGATGGAGCGCGCCCACCCCTGCGACATGTTGCCGATCCGGGTCACCTCACCGTTGCGCACGTACCACAGCGTGCCGTTGACGTCGCGCACCTGGGTGATACGCACACTCACGTATTCGACCACACCGCTCGCGAGACCGAGATCCACCACATCGCCGATGCCGATCTGGTCCTCGGCCACGAGGAACATGCCGTTGAGCACGTCCTTGACGATGTTCTGGGCGCCGAAACCGAGACCAGCGCCGACCGCAGCGGTCAGGAGGGTCAGCGAGCCGAGCAGACTCGAATCGAGCGCGTTCACGATGAGCACGATCGCGATCACGACCAGCATCACGTTCACGATGTTCTGCAGGATGGTGCCGAGCGTGCGTGTGCGCTGCACCAGGCGCATATCCGCGAGCGGAGAGCGCTCGAGTGCCTGAGTGTCGTCGACCGACGCCTTGTTCTTCGCGCTGTCGACGATGCGGTGCACCACACGTCGGATGACGAGCCGCAGGACGAGCCCGATCACGATGCAGCTGACGATGATGATGGTGACCGTCAGGGCATTCATGCCGACCTGGCCGAGCCAGGCGAGCAGCGCCTTCACCCAGTCGGGGAGGGGGATCTCCGCAGGTGGTTCGGTGACAGTGGAGGGAAGAATCATCACCTCCGATCCTAGCGAGCGGGCCTCTGCGCGGGCTGGGTGGAACCCCGCGTCAAAACGGAGACCATCCGGCCCGACCGCAGCGTGTCATTGGTGGACACACGGGGATCAGAGCGGATGGTCTCCGTTTTCGCTGGTGTTCGGGTATCAGTCCTCGGCGTCGCGGGCCTGCGCGGCCAGGGCGCGCTCGACATCGGCGAGGTTCTCGAGCACGAGGCGTCGCAGAGCAGGGGCGACATCCTGGTGCTCCGAGAGCCAGCCGCGGGTCGCGTCGCGCAGGGCGATGTCCGCCAGTGCGGTCGGGAACAGCCCCACGATCAGGTACTGCGCGATCTGGTAGGTCCGCGACTCCCAGATCGGCAGCAGCATGTCGAAGTACGCCGGGACGAACTCCTCGAGCACCGCAGCCCCCGCCGGGTGGGTGAACCCGAGTGCTGCGGAGCGCACGATCGTGTTCGGAGCATCATCGCGCTCGATCAACGACGCCCACGCGGCCTTCTTGGAGGCGGAGTCCGGCAGGGACGCGCGTGCCTGAGCCGCGAACTCCCCACCCTTCGCGGTGTTGTCCGCGGCGAGAGCGGCATCGATCGTGGCGGCGTCCGTCGCGCCGATCGTGGCGAGCCCGGCGAGCAGCTGCCAGTTCAGGTCAGCGTCGATCTCCAGCCCGGGGAGCGTGTCCTCACCGGAGCGCAGACGTCCGACGATGCCGGCGTGCTCAGGAGTGACCAGAGCGTTGGCGAAGGCCGTGACGAACTGCAGCTGGCTGTCGCTGCCAGGGTCGGCCGACTCTGCCAGGCTCCACAGACCATCCGCCACCTTGAGGCGCGCGGCCTCGCGGTCGGCCGGTGCGACGTAGAGGTTCGCCGCGGTGCGCAGTTGCGCGAGCGTGGTGCGCACCGTCGTCGACTCGGTCTCACGCCCGATGTTGCCGAGCACGAGGTCGATGTACTCGGAAGCGCCGGTCTCGGCGTCGCGGGTCTGATCCCATGCCGCGCCCCAGACGAGCGAACGGGCGAGCGGGTCGTGGATGTCGGCGAGGTGTGCGATCGCGGTGGCCAGAGACTTCTCGTCGAGGCGGATCTTCGCGTAGGCGAGGTCGTTGTCGTTGAGGAGCACGAGGTCGGGGCGGGTGAGACCCTGCAGCTCGGGGATCTCGGTGCGGTCGCCGTCGACGTCCACTTCGAGGTAGTGCGTGCGGGTGAGCGAGCCGTCCGTGAGGGTGTAGAAGCCGATGCCGAGACGGTGCGGACGGATGGTCGGGTAGTCGGCCGGAGCGGTCTGCGTGATCGCGAAGCGCGAGATCGTGCCGTCGTGGCCCTCGGCGATGACCGGCGCCAGCGTGTTCACGCCGGCGGTCTCCAGCCACTTCTTGGACCACGTGCCGAGGTCGCGGCCGCTGGTGGCTTCGAGCTCGGTGAGCAGGTCGCTGAGCTCCGTGTTGCCCCAGGAGTGCTTCTGGAAGTATTGCGAGACGCCCGAGAAGAACGCCTCGATACCGACCCAGGCGGCCAGCTGCTTCAGGACGGAGCCGCCCTTGGCGTAGGTGATCCCATCGAAGTTCACCTGCACGTCTTCGAGGTCGTTGATCTCGGCGACGATCGGGTGGGTCGAGGGGAGTTGGTCTTGGCGGTAGGCCCAGGTCTTCTCCATGGCGTTGAACGTGGTCCATGCCTCGGTCCACTCGGTGGCCTCCGCCGTGGCGATGGTCGAGGCCCACTCGGCGAACGACTCGTTCAGCCAGAGGTCGTTCCACCACTTCATGGTGACGAGGTCGCCGAACCACATGTGAGCGAGCTCGTGCAGGATCGTGACGACGCGACGTTCCTTGACGGCGTCCGTCACCTTGCTGCGGAAGACGTAGGTCTCTGTGAAGGTGACGGCTCCCGCGTTCTCCATGGCGCCGGCGTTGAACTCCGGCACGAAGAGCTGGTCGTACTTGGCGAACGGGTACGGCACGCCGAACTTCGACTCGAAGTAGGCGAAGCCCTCGCGGGTCTTGTCGAAGATGTAGTCGGCGTCGAGGTGCTGCCACAGGCTCTTGCGGCCGTACACGCCGAGGGGGATGACGCGGCCGGAGGCGCTCGTCAGCTCCGAGAAGGTCGACTCGTAGGGACCGGCGACCAACGCCGTGATGTACGAGGAGATGCGCGGCGTGGGCTCGAAGCCCCACGTGGCGGTGACGTCATCGTCGTGCACGATGGGCTCGGGGGTGGGCGAGTTGGAGACGACCTTCCATGCGGCCGGTGCGGTCACGGTGAACTGGAACGTCGCTTTGAGGTCGGGCTGCTCGAAGACCGCGAACACCCGACGCGAGTCGGGCACCTCGAACTGCGAGTAGAGGTAGACCTCGCCATCGACGGGATCGACGAAACGGTGCAGGCCCTCGCCGGTGTTCGTGTACTCGCAGTCGGCGTCGACGACGAGGACGTTCTCCGCCTGCAGTCCCTCGAGCGTGATGCGCGAGTCGGCGAAGACCTCGTTGGGGTCGAGCTGCTCCCCGTTGAGGGAGATCTCACGGACCTCCCGCGCGATCAGATCGATGAAGGTGAAGCTCTCTGGCGTGGCGGTGAAGCGGACGACGCTCCGAGAGCCGAAGACCTCGGCGCCCTTGGTCAGATCGAGGGCGACTTCGTAGGACTGCGTGTCGACGACGTCGCGGCGCTCCTGCGCTTCGATACGGGTGAGGTTCTCTCCAGGCACAGCTGTACTCCCAGGGGTGAGGGGATGTCACCGGGGCTGGGCGCAGTTGGCGCCGACGGCAACCCTGACAGCCTACGCCAGTGCGGGGAATGCCCGATCTCCATCGCGGTGCAGCGGAATCGGATAGAAACGGTGCTCGCGCGCACTCCGGCACTCCGTAGAAGTGGGAGGATGGACGGGTGACTGCGATCGAGCCGAATGTCGTCCCCTTTGCCTCGCCTGCTGCCTCCGGTGGTGCACCTTTCGTGACCGCACCGGTCGCCTATGACGCGATCCTGCTCGCCGGATTCGGCGGGCCCGAGGGCCAGGAGGATGTGATCCCGTTCCTCAGGAACGTGACGCGCGGCCGCGGCATCCCCGACGAGCGGCTCGAGGAAGTCGCGCACCACTACCGCCACTTCGGCGGGGTGAGTCCGATCAACGGTCAGAACCGCGTGCTCAAGGAGGCGCTGCAGAACGCTCTCGCCGAGCGGGGCATCACGCTCCCGGTCTACTGGGGCAACCGCAACTGGGCGCCGTACCTGGAAGAGGTCGTGACCGAGGCATCGGGCAACGGGCACAACACCCTGCTCGCCTTCGCCACGAGTGCGTACAGCTCGTTCTCCAGCTGCCGCCAGTACCGGGAGGACTTCGCCCGCATCCTGGAGGAGACCGGCCTGGGCGAGACCGTCACGATCGACAAGATCCGCCCGTTCTACGATCACCCCGGCTTCGTCGAGGCGTTCGAGACCGGTGTCCGTGAGGCCATCGAGAACTTCCTCGCCGAAGGCATCGCAGCCGCGGACATCCAGATCCTCTTCTCGACGCACAGCATCCCCACCGCCGACGCCGAGCGCTCGGGTGCCCGCGACATCGAGTGGGGTGAGGGCGGCGCCTATGCCGCGCAGCACCTCGCCGTCGCCGCGTGGGTCATGGATCGCGTCCGCCAGACCGTCCCGGCGGCCGCCGATGTGTCGTGGGAGCTCGTCTACCAGTCCCGCTCCGGTCCCGCCTCGCAGCCGTGGCTCGAGCCCGATGTCTGCGACGTGATCGGCGAGCTGCCCGAGCGCGGACGCAAGGCCGTCGCCGTCGTGCCGGTGGGATTCATGAGCGACCACATGGAGGTCCTGTGGGACCTCGACACCGAGGCGGCGGAGGCCGCGGAGGAAGCGGGACTCTCCTTCACCCGTACTCCGACCCCCGGCGTATCGCCGGCATTCGTCGCGGGCATCGTCGATCTGATCGAGGAGCGCCTCCAGGGGCGTCCCAACGAGGAACGCGCTCACGTCACTTCCCTTCCCGGCGGGTTCGACGTGTGCCGCCCCGGTTGTTGCGAGAACATCCGGGCGGGCTTCAAGCCGGCTGCCGCAGGCGTCGCTCCGTGACCTCTCGGTGACCGGCGCGCGCTTCTAGGATGGGACACATGCGCATCCATATCGCCACCGACCACGCGGGCCTCGACTTCTCCACGCAGCTGCAGGACCATCTGCGCGCCGCCGGGCACGAGGTCGTCGATCACGGCCCCGTCGAGTACGACGCGGTCGACGACTACCCGGCGTTCTGCATCCGCGCGGCGCAGGCCGTCATCGCCGATCAGCGTGCGGGCGTCGAGGCGCTCGGGGTCGTCTTCGGCGGCTCCGGAAACGGCGAGCAGATCGCCGCGAACAAGGTCGAGGGCGTACGTGCGGCGCTCGTCTGGAACCTCTCGACCGCGGAGCTGGCCCGCGAGCACAACGATGCGAACGTGATCTCCATCGGCGCGCGTCAGCACACGTACGACGAGGTCACCTCGTTCATCGACCGCTTCATCACGACCCCGTTCTCGGGCGACGAGCGCCACGTGCGGCGCATCGGACAGATCGCCGACTTCGAACGCGACGGCTCACTGCTCCCGGACCCGCGGGCCTGACATGCCCGAGGGTCATTCCGTCCACCGGATCGCTCGGCAGTTCGACCGCAACTTCGTCGGCAAGACGCTGAGCGCTTCCAGCCCGCAGGGTCGGTTCGCCGAAGGAGCATCCCTGCTCGACGGCCGTGCCGCGGTGAGCGTGCAGGCGGTCGGCAAGCAGATGTTCCTGGAGACGGAAGGCGACCTGTGGCTCCGGGTGCATCTCGGCCTGTATGGAGCGTGGGACTTCGCCGGTGAGATCGTCGTCGACCCGACCATCGCCTCCGCCAACGGACGCATGGGCCAGACCAATCAGCGGGGCACGATCCTCGAGGACCCGATCCTCGATGATGCGGGGGAGAACTCGCTGTCCTCGATCGGTGCGCCCCGACGCACGCGGGTGCACGTGCGCATGTCCGAGCAGACGAAGGGGCTCGCTGATGAGGGCATGGAGTGGCCGCCGCCCGTGGTCGGCCAGGTTCGACTGCGTCTGATGACCGACATCACCGCGGCCGACCTCCGAGGGCCGACCGCGTGCGTCCTGCAGACGCCTGAGGAGATGCTCGCGACCGTCGCAAAACTGGGCCCTGACCCCCTGGTCGGCGATCCGGTCGAGAACGAGGAGCGTTTCGTCCGCGCTGTCAGGAAGAAGCCGACGGTGATCGCACTCCTGCTCATGGACCAGTCGGTCGTGAGCGGCATCGGGAACGTCTACCGCGCCGAGATGCTGTTCCGGCAGAGGCTGAACCCGCACACGCCGGGTCGCGACGTTCCCGAAGACGTCGTGCGCGCGCTCTGGCACGACTGGGTGCGTCTGCTCGCCATCGGTGTGGAGACGGGGCAGATGATGACGATGGACGGTCTGACCGGCGCGGACTACCGCGCCGCCATGGCCAACCGGGACGATCGTCACTGGGTCTATCACCGCGCTGGTCTGCCCTGCCGTATCTGCGGGACCGAGATCGCGCTGGAGGAGATCGGCGCTCGGAAGCTCTACTGGTGCCCGCGTTGCCAAGCGTGATCCGCCCGCGCCGCCACCACCGGATCTAGGCTGATCGAATGCGACAGAATCCCAGCTTCACGCTGGCCGATGTGCCCGAGATCCGCCGCGTGATCGAGGCGAACCCCTGGGCGACGATCATGAGCTCTGGCGGAGAGGGGCTCGTGGCCTCGCACTACGCCGTCCTGCTCGATGACGCCCACGACGACCTCACCGTCGTGGGTCACGTGGGTCGTCCTGACGACCTCATCCACGGGCTGGGGGAGGACCGAGAGATGCTGGTGGCCTTCCAGGGCCCGCACGGCTACATCTCGCCCGGATGGTACGGCGATGTGCCCGCGGTGCCGACCTGGAACTACACCGCTGTCCATCTATCCGGCGTTCCCGAGATCCTGAGCGCCGAGGAGAACCTCGTCGTGCTCGACCGCCTCGTCGCGCACTTCGAATCCCTGATGCCGGAACCGCGACGCATGTGGGAGCGCCCCAACGACGCGGCCTACGTGGAGCGGCTGGCCGCGGGAACGGTGGGTTTCCGGTTGACACCGACACGAGTCGTCGCCAAGAGGAAGCTCAGCCAGAACAAGGCGCCGGAGACGATCGAGACGGTGATCGAGGAGCTCTCCGGCGACGGACCCTATGCGAACCCGGCCCTCGCCGCGGAGATGCGGCGCGCGCAGGACGCACGCCGAGGAGGGGTACAGCAGTGACCGAACGCGGCGCCGCCATCGACACCATCACAGCCGTGCGGATCGCCGGACCAGGACGCGAGTTCCTGATGGACGACGAACCGGTCGACATCTTCATCGCCGATGGACGCATAGTCGACATCGCCCCGACCGGTGCTCTGTCCGCCCGCGGCCGCGCCCTCGCCGCCGACGGCGCCTGGGCGGTTCCCGGTCTCTGGGACAACCACGTCCACACCGTCCAATGGGCGCTGACATCGGAGCGCGCGCCGCTCGGACACGCGGAATCCGCAGCGGCCGCCGCGGGTGCGATGAGTGGTGTTCCCCCGCTGGCGGACGGTCGACGCGTCGGGACCGGTTTCCGAGATGCGCTGTGGCCGGATCGTCCGTCACTCGAACTCCTGGACACAGCCACCGGCGGCGTTCCCACCTACCTCATCAACGCCGACGTCCACAGCGTCTGGTTGAACAGCGCTGCACTCGCTCGTGAGGGCTTCCGCAGCGAGGACGGCGTGCTGCGCGAGACCGATGCTTTCGAGATCTCGCGGCGCCTCAATGCCGTCGACGCCGCTCATGGTGACCGTGCGATGGTGCGGGCAGGGGAGCAGGCCGCGGCACGAGGTGTCACCGGCCTCGTCGACTTCGACATGGCGTGGAGTGCGGAAGCGTGGCCGCGACGGGTGCAGGCGGGCTTCGCCTCCCATCGCGTCGAGTTCGCGGTGTACCCGTTCGACCTCGAACGCGCCATCGACGCCGGGCTCCGCACGGGTGAACTCCATGAACTGACCGAGACTCCGGCCCGCGGGGCGGGGCTCGTGCGCGTCGGGCCGCTGAAGATCATCACAGACGGTTCCCTGGGCACTCGGACAGCCGCGTGCTCGCACGCCTACCCGGGAGATCCCGGCAACTTCGGCATGCTCACGGTGCCCTCCGACGAGTTGGTCGACCTCCTCACCCGCGCGACCGGCGCAGGACTGGGGGTGGCGGTGCACGCGATCGGCGACAGGGCCATCACCTCGGCGCTGGATGCCTTCACCACCACGGGCGCAGCCGGATCGATAGAGCATGTCCAGCTCGTGCGACACACCGACCTCGCGCGGTTCGCTCGCCTCGGTGTGATCGCCAGCGTTCAGCCGCAGCACGCCGTCGATGATCGCGATCTGGTGGACCGGCACTGGTCGGAGCAGACCTCGATCGGCTATCCCCTCGCATCACTGCGCGCATCAGGGGCACAGTTGCGCTTCGGTTCCGACGCCCCGGTGGCCCCGCTTGATCCGTGGCAGGCCATCTCCGCAGCGGTGTCCCGGACGGCCGACGCGCGAGCAGCATGGCATCCGGAAGAGCGGATCACGGTCGCCCAGGCACTGGAAGCGAGCGTGCGTACTTCGCTGCGGCCGGGTGAGCCCGCCGACATCGTCCTGTGTGCGGCGGACCCGCTGACGTCGACGGGGCCGGCTCTGCGCTCGATGAGCGTGCTCTCCACCGTCTTGCGGGGATACGTCACACACGCGCACTGATGGGTTACTCGTGCAGCAAGGGCGGCCCTCGGAGAACCGAGGACCGCCCTTGCCACGTTCAGACGATGTCTGCGATCAGGCCGCGATGTGCGAGACGAGGAACCAACGGTCCTTCTCGAGGCCGCGCTGGATCTCGATCGCGACGTCCTGGCTGGTGAGGTCGACCTCGTCGAGGCCTTCCACAGCGGCCTTGACGTCGACGAGGATGGCGTCGATGTCGGAGATCACCGCGCGGATCAGCTCGTCGGACTGTGCGAAGCCGGCCGCGACCGACGTCGAGCCCGCCTTCTCCGCGACGGCGCTCACGCGTGCATCGATCGGCAGACCGAGAGCGACGATACGCTCAGCGGCGGTGTCGGCGAAGTCGCCGGCGTGGGCGACGATCGTGTCGAGCAGCTCGTGCACGCCGACGAAGTTCGCGCCGCGGACATGCCAGTGGGCCTGCTTGCCGTTGATGGTCAGTGCCTGGAGACCGAGGACGACAGGGGAGAGGAACTGGGCCGCCCCTGCAGCCACGGTCGGGTCGATGGCGGTGGTGGAAACGGTCTGTGCCTTGCTCATCTTGTGCTCCTCCGGAACGGTTTCTCGTATCTGATGAAGACAACGCTACTCAGCGTCAGACATTCCGCAAGCAAGCTGAGGCTCGGCTCACTTCCGCGTGATTCCGCGGAAGTGAGGGTAGTCTCGCCTCATGAGCATCGCGTCCGGAGCCTCCATCCTCGCCCTGCCGAACAGTACGCCGTCGATCGACGCGACGGCATTCGTCGCCGACGGCGCTCGCATCGTCGGCGACGTCAGCCTCGCGGCGGGCTCCAGCGTCTGGTACAACGCCGTCCTTCGCGGGGATTCGGCGCAGATCGTCATCGGCCCCGGCTCCAATCTCCAGGACAACGTTTCCGTCCACGTCGATGCAGCGCATCCTGTGGTGATCGGCTCCAAGGTCTCGGTCGGACACAACGCGGTCGTGCACGGCTGCACGATCGGCGACGGAAGCCTGGTGGGAATGGGGGCGGTGATACTCAGCGGTGCCGTCATCGGCGAAGGATGTCTCATCGCCGGAGGAGCGGTCGTCCTCGGCGGGACGGAGATCCCCGCAGGCTCTCTCGTCGCCGGCGTGCCGGCGAAGGTGCGTCGAGCGCTCAGCGAAGAGGAGCGAGCGGAACTCCTGGCCAACGCCGACATCTATCTCGGACACTCGCAGACGCACTCGGCGGCGACGCGGGTGTGAGCGCCCCGGCCGCTAGGCTGGGACCCGTACGGGGCGGTGGCCAAGCTGGTTAAGGCAGTGGGCTCATAACCCAACGATCGTCGGTTCAAGTCCGACCCGCCCTACTCGCGATCCTCAGCGGATCCCTGCTCGCTCGATGACAGCAGCAGCGTGCAGCGATGCGGCGTCACGAACGGATCGAGTCGCCGCATCTCCAGAGGACCATCGCCCAGTCGGAGCACATCGCGCACGAGTTGCGCATGCACGGCGCATACGAGCGCCTGATCCTCGGCGAGCAGGCCGCGGTACCGGCAGGGAGCAAGATCGAATCGGAGCGTTTCCTCGTCGACGACGGGGTTCAGACCGGCATCGTCGAGGTGCTCGTACAGGACGTCAACCTGCCGGAGGGCCTGCTCGCCGAGGCGCGGACTCTCCGACGTCACGGCGCGGAGCATGCGGCCCCTCACATCGGCGCCTTCGACCCGTGACCGTGCTCTCTGGCTCGACGATGTCTCACGCACAGGGTGGAAGACGAGGGGTGGACGACCGCGATGGCCGGTGTTGACGGGCTCACTGCGAATCAGGCCTTCGTCTTCGAGCACCCGCAGGTGGTCACGTGCGGTGTTCAACGGGATCCCGCTCTCCTCGGCGAGCGCGCCGGCGTCCCGGCCGGGCCTCTCCTGGATGGAGCGGAGCAGGCGCAGGCGCCGCGGTTGGGTCAGACCTCGGAAGTCATGGGCTCGACGGGGCATGGGGCGAGGATAAGCACGCCGGCAGAGAGGAGGGCGCGTTTCGGCCGGAAATAACCCGGTGAAAGGGCGCGCGCACTCCGTCTGGTCCGGCGATGGTGGAACGACCATGACGCTGAAGAGAAGGGAAGTCATGAAGCTCTCAACGGAGTCCGAGGCGGTCGTACGTGCGACCGCAGGAGTCGTAGCCGCGCACGCGGATGAGATCACCACGCTGTTCTACCGGGAGATGTTCACCGCGCACCCCGAACTGCTGCGGGTGTTCAACCGTGCGAACCAGGCTATCGGCGAGCAGCCGCGAGCTCTGGCCGCGTCGGTCGTCGCCTTCGCCGTGCACCTCATCGACCCGGACGCCCCCGACTTCACGCCGATCATGAGTCGGATCGCCCATAAACACGTCTCGCTGGGTGTCCAGGCACGCCAGTACACGATCGTCGGCCACTACCTCCTCGATGCGGTGCAGACGGTGCTCGGCGATGCGGTGACCACAGAGGTCAGAGCCGCCTGGGACGAGGTCTACTGGCTCTTCGGGTGCTCCCTCATCGCCGAAGAGGCGAAGCTGTACGCGCAGGGCGGCACCGATCCCGCCCATCCGTGGCGCAAACATCGGGTGGTGGAGCGCGTCGTCGAGTCGGACGACGTCATCTCGCTCCTCCTCGCGCCTGTCGACGGCGTCGTCGCGTCACATCGGACGGGGCAGTACGTCGCCATCGCGGTGGACCTGCCGGACGGGTCCAGACAGCCCCGCCAGTACACGATCTCCTCCGGTCCGCGAGGCGATGCGCTGCGCGTGACCGTCAAGCGCGTCCGCGGCAGTGCAGGCGTCCCCGACGGTCAGGTCTCGACCTGGCTCCACGAGCACGCCCACCCCGGCACCGTGCTCGATGTGTCCCAACCAGCAGGTGACGTCGTGCTCGATGACACCGGGCATCCCCTCGTCCTCGTCTCCGCAGGCATCGGCATCACACCGATCACCGCAATCGTCGAGGATCTGTCCCGTCGCGCCCCGGACCGCACCATCCGACTCTTCCATGCCGACCGGAACCACGACGCCCATGTGCTGTATCCCTCCTTGCGGCGACAGGTGCTCGCGATGAAGGATGCCAAGGCGCAGAACTGGTACGCGGACGGGGCGGACGCGGCCCCGACCCTCCACCCCGCGCTCCCCGGGCGGATGGACCTCTCGAATGTCGAGCTCCCGGACGACGCGGTCGTCTTCATGTGCGGCCCTCTCGAGTTCATGCGCTCTGTCCGGGCGACTCTGATCGGCCGGGGGATACCTGCGGAGCGGATCGCCTACGAGGTCTTCGGCCCCGACCTCTGGCTGCAGCAGCCGACCGTCGACGCCGCCTGACGCGCGGAGCGCCGCGGAGGAGAAGGGTTCGCGCCGATGTCAAGCCCCTCCTCGGCGCCGCGACCCCACGCCATTCTTCCGAAGTGCGGCACCGCGCCGCAGAGACAGGAGGAACAATGAGCATCGGCAGCGGAATCGCGCTCTTCGTGATCGGGGCGATCCTCGTCTTCGCGATCAACGTCGACGTTCCCTGGGTCGACCTCGACATGGTCGGCTACATCCTGATGGGAGCAGGAGTCATCATCTTCCTCATCGGCATCGTGCTGCTCGCGCGTCGCCGGCGAACGGAGACGGTCTCACGCACATACGTCGACCCCGCCACGGGGGAGCCGACCACTCGTCGCTCCGTGAGCTCCAGCGGCGACGAGGCCCTGTGAGTTGCGCCGCCCTGTGAGTTGCGCCGCCCTGTGAGCGACACCGGCTTCTGAGTGCACGCACTGACGGCGTCGGTCACCACAGTGTCCGACGCCGTCAGTGCGAGGCGGTGATCAGTCCGGCGCGATGGTCTCGAGGTGCTCCTCGACCAGGACGATGCCGCCGCTCGAACTCGCCGAGTGCGCGAGCTCCTCGATCCACCTCCGGCTCAGATCGGGAGACTCCGGTTCCTGGAAGACGAACCTCAGAGGAATCGACGGGTGGAGCCAGAGGGTCGATCGCCCAGGGGCCTCACCCTCGGGGTGACGCCAGGAGAGGGTGAAGCTCTCGTTCCGGCGGAGCTTGGTGGCGATGACCACCTTGAGGTGCGCCAAAGCGCGATCCTCGATGTAGATCGGCGTCGATGTGTCGCCGTAGTACAGGCTGCCCATCAGCAGTGGCGGCGGGACACGACGGTCAGGGGGCGGGCCATGGTTCTCCTCGATGGCATGCTCGACGGACCGGGAAGTGGTCCGGGAATTCGAACTCTAGCCAACAAATCGACGCGCACCCTGCGCCTGACGCCCCACATTGCGCTGAGCGAACAATCTGTTCGCTCAGTGTCACGTTCACAAGGCGAGTGTCACGTTCACAAGGCGAGCGTCACGATCACGAGGCGAGGACGGGCGCTGCACCGTAGGCGTCACGATACGCCGCAGTGAAGCGAGACGAGTTGCTGAAGCCCCAGCGGCGCGCGATCTCGGCGACCGATCGGCCCTCGCCGTTGCGGAGATCACGGTGCGCCCCGTCGAGGCGCGCCCGCCGCAGAGCGTCGGCGGGCGTCATGTCCAACGCTCGTCGAAAGGCGTACTGCAGTCCCCGTGTGGAGATGTACGACGCGGCGGCGACGTCATCGATGGTGATCGCCAGGTGCGCATTCGCGTCGATGTAGGCGAGCGCACGACGGACCGAGGCCGGCGCTCCGGCTCGCTGTGCCGGCCGCCTGAGGGAGTCGGTGAATGTGGTCGGGAACGCCGAAAGCGTCATCGTCAGGGCGTGCCGTTCGAGTTCGGCGAGGAGCAGATGATCGGTCGGCCCCGCGTTCACGGACTGATCCACGTACTCGAACATCCGCTCCCAGCGCCGAGCGTCGGCAGGGGAGTGCGGCACGAACCCCGTCGTGCGCAACTCCCGTCGGTCATCACCCGTGATCTGCCTCGCGCGCGCCTGGGCGGCGCGGTGATCGAACACGAACGCCCGTACGCGCGCTGTCCGGTCCCATCGGGCTTCGACCTCGGTGCCGTCGGACATCCAGGCCGAGCCTGCATCCAGGGACTCGCGTCCCGACCAGACACGCGCATCGGGAGCGTCGACCCGACACACCAGCAGCTGCTCCTGAGGTTCTGCCCGAGAGTGCACCTTGGCGGTGAGTCGGTAGTCGATCAGGGACGCGGTGCCGAGTTCCTCGGATCGCCAGTCGAAGCGGAAGCTGCGCGGATCCGCATCCTGCAGCGACGACGACGGAACGTACTGCTGCCATGTGGACTCCACCTGGGCCAGATCGGTGGACGTGAACTGCATGGGCTACTCCTCGTGCTACGCGCGTCGATCCCACTCGAAAGCGCACGATCAGGAGCGTATCCCACGATGCCTGAGCCTCCGCCGTGCAGGTCTCCGGGATGCACCAGAACCCGCGAGGCCGCTCGTAGACTCGGGAGTATGAGCGTGCCTTCCCCATATGCGGACCGTCTTCGTCGCCTTCCCGTGCAGCGTCGCGAGGTCGAGGTGCATGGGGGGACCACGGCATACTGGGCGTACGGCCCCGACGACGCAGACACCACGGTCGTCGCGGTGCACGGTTTCCGAGGGGAGCACCACGGCCTCGAACCGGTGCTCGCGTTCCTGCCCGAGGTGCGGGTGATCGCGCCGGATCTTCCCGGTTTCGGCGAGTCTGCCCCTGTGCCACGACGCACGCATGATCTCGACGAGTATGCGGAGTGGCTCACCGACTTCGTCGCCGAAGTCGCCCCAGGTGCCGTGATCCTCGGCCATTCCTTCGGTTCGATCGTGGCCTCAGCCGCCGTGGCACGCGGACTGCAGACCCCGCGCCTGATCCTGCTGAACCCCATCGGTGCGCCGGCGCTCGAAGGGCCGAAGGGACTGATGACACGACTTGCGGTCCTCTACTACGCTCTCGGCGCCAGGCTCCCCGAGAAGGTCGGGACGGCCCTGCTGCGCAACCGGATCATCGTCCGCGTGATGAGCATCACGATGGCCAAGACGAGGGATCCGGAACTCCGCCGGTTCATCCACGACCAGCACGACACCTATTTCTCCCGATTCTCGGATCGGGATGTACTCCGGGACGCCTTCGTCACGAGCGTTTCGCACGACGTACGCGAGTTCGCCCCCGAGATCGACGTTCCGACACTGCTCGTCGCAGCAGAGCGGGACGACATCACACCCATCGAAGCGGAGCGGAGGCTGGCGACGATGTTCCCGGACGCCCGCCTTGTCGAGATCGCGCACGTCGGACACCTGATCCACTACGAGACCCCGGCCGAAGCTGCGGGAGCCGTTCGCCGCTTCCTCAGGATTCCCGTCGCGCGAGGCCGATGAGGCCCGCCACACGGAACGGGATGACCTCACCCATCGCCAACGACGTCTCCGTGCGTTCGACGCCCTCGATGGACAGGATGCGCGCGTCCGTGTCGAAGAGGTGTCGCGCATCGCGGCAGGCCACGCGCGCGAGCAGATCGATCGATCCGCTGAGGCCGTGCGCTTGCACGACCTCAGGGATCCGGGAAAGCTCGTTGATGATGCGGGGCAGTTCCGTCTGACGGACCCCGATGCTCACGAAGGCCTGCAAGGGGAAACCGAGCACATCGGGCGAGAAGGACCGCTCGTAGGACAGGAAGATCCCGCTCTGCTCCAACCGCGCCATCCGCGCCTGGATCGTGTTGCGCGAGAGCCCCAGGTTCTCCGCGAGCGCGACGATCGTCGTGCGCGGGTCGTCGGCGAGCGCGGCGAGAAGCTCGAGATCTATGCGGTCCAGTCCTGGCATAGTGCCAAACCTTAGCAGCACTCTCTCGAGCGAAATTGAGCAACATGCTCAAGCGCTCTTGGAATGCTTGAGCGAGGTGTTGACCGGACGTACTCTCAGACCATGCCGGTGATGACGCTGGCATCAGTGCGCGGAGCCTCACGAGGGCCGCCGAGGACGAGGAGGACGACGATGTCACCGCAGGCCACGCCCATCGCAGACACGGCACAGGATCTGGAGCTCTCGGAGCGCCTCCTGAACCCCGACGGAAGCCGCATCCCGAACCCCCGGCTGGACCCGTTCGTCGCCGACGTCGATGCCGAGCAGCTGCGTTCTCTGCTCCGGGACATGGTCATCCTCCGCCGCATCGATGCCGAGGGTGTCGCGCTTCAGCGCCAGGGACAGCTCGGACTCTGGGCGCCTTGCCAGGGACAGGAAGCGACGCAGATCGGCACGGCCCGTGCCCTCGCTCCCGAGGACTTCGTGTTCCCCAGCTACCGGGAGACCGGAGTCATCTACGCGCGGGGCGCGGAACCCGGAGACTACGTGCGCATGTGGCGCGGTGAGGAAGGTGCGGCTCACGATCCCGCCGACCTCGGTGTCGCTCCCTTGCAGATCATCATCGGAGCGCAGACACTGCACGCGGTCGGCTACGCGCTCGGCATCCAGCACGACGGCGCTGACGAGGTGGCGGTGACCTACTTCGGTGACGGAGCCACCAGCCAGGGTGACGTGAACGAGGCGATGATCTTCGCCGCGTCGTACCAGGCGCCGGTCGTCTTCGTATGTCAGAACAACCACTGGGCGATCTCCGAGCCGGTCGCCGTGCAGTCGCAGTATCCGATCGCGGGAAGGGCGCCAGGATTCGGCATCCCCAGCCTGCGGGTGGACGGCAACGACGTGCTCGCCTGCATGGCGGCCATGCGCTGGGCTCTCGACCACGCGCGGTCCGGCAAGGGCCCCGCCTACATCGAAGCCGTCACTTATCGCATGGGTCCGCACACCACGGCCGACGATCCGACCCGCTACCGCGACCAGGAGGAACTGGATTCCTGGCGCCGTCGCGATCCGATCGCGCGGTTGGAGGCACACCTGCGCGCCAGCGGGGAGCTCGCCGAAGAGCACGCCGCCGAGACCCAGTCCGCAGCCGATCTCGTCGCCAAGGAGATGCGTGCCGCGTGCCTCGGCATGGTCACACGGCCGGCACTCGCCGTGTTCGACGGCGTCTACGCGGAGCCGCACACCGGACTCGAGCGGCAGCGCGATGAGTACGCCTCGTACCTCGCCACCTTCGAGAGCGAGGTGTGACCATGACCGAGCTGACTCTCGGGAAGGCCCTCGGAGCCGGTCTCCGCCAGGCGATGCGCGATGACGACAAGGTCGTGCTGCTCGGGGAGGACATCGGCAAGCTGGGAGGCGTCTTCCGCATCACCGACGGACTGCTCGACGAGTTCGGCGCTGCGCGCGTGATCGACACGCCGCTCGCCGAGTCCGGAATCGTCGGCACGGCGGTGGGCCTCGCATTCCGCGGCTACCGACCCGTCGTCGAGATCCAGTTCGACGGCTTCGTGTATCCCGCCTTCGATCAGATCGTCGCTCAGGTCGCGAAGCTGCACTACCGCACTCAGGGCCGGGTGAAGATGCCCATCACCATCCGGATCCCGTGGGCGGGCGGCATCGGCGCTGCCGAGCATCACTCGGAGTCTCCGGAGGCCTACTTCGTGCACACGGCAGGACTGCGCGTGATCGCGGTCTCGAACCCGGAGGACGCGTATCGAAGCCTGCGACAGGCCATCGCCTCCGACGACCCCGTGATCTTCTTCGAGCCGAAGCGGCTGTACCACCACAAGGGCGAGGTCGACCTCGAAGCCCCGCTGGCCGACGCGCCGCCGATGGGTCTCGCGCGCGTGGTGCGGACCGGGACGGATGCGACCCTCATCACGTACGGCGCCATGGTGTCCACCGCGCTGCAGGCAGCGGACGCCGCGGCGGATGAGGGAACGTCGCTCGAGGTCATCGATCTCCGTTCCCTCTCGCCCGTCGACTATGACTCCGTCGCGGCTTCGGTGCGGAAGACGGGCCGCGTCGTGGTCGCTCACGAGGCGTCGCGGGAAGCGGGAGTGGCCGCGGAAGTGATCGCGAGCATCACGGAGCGCTGTTTCGAGTACCTCGAGTCGGCTCCACTGCGGGTCACCGGCCACGACATCCCCTACCCGCCCGCGAAGCTCGAGAAGTACCACCTCCCGGACCTGGATCGACTGCTCGACGCCGTCGACCGGGTATTGGACCGGCCGAACAGCCTGACGGGAGCAGAGGCATGATCGCGGAGTTCCGCCTTCCCGACCTCGGGGAAGGACTGACAGAAGCCGAGGTCGTGACCTGGCTCGTCGCTCCCGGCGACAGCGTCACTCTCAACCAGACGCTCGCAGAAGTCGAGACCGCGAAAGCGGTCGTCGAGCTGCCCTCGCCCTACGAGGGCATCGTCTCGACGTTGCACGCGGAAGCAGGACAGACCATCGCCGTCGGTGCTCCTCTGATCGCCTTCGATGTCGTGGGGGAGGAGCCGGCGGCCCCGTCGCCCTCCTCGGAGCCTGGGGAGAAGGCCGAGCCGAACCTGGTGGGGTACGGCGCCGCGCCCACGAGCTCAGGGCGACCAGCGCGACGGGCACGGAGGATCGGCGCGTCCGCTCCGGCCACCATCGACACGGCCGTTCTCGAGGCGGCACCGCACGACGCTGCTCCGTCAGCCGTCGACGCCGTGATCGAGCGCCCACGCTCGACGCCCCCGGTGCGCGCCCACGCGAAGAGGCTCGGCATCGATCTCGTGCTGGTTGCGGCAGAAGTGGGCGACCGCCTCATCACCCGCAACGATGTAGACGCCTATGCGGAACGCGTCGGCGCGCACGATCGCGCCGGCGGCGGCGTGCATTCCACGTCGTCCGCTGCACTTCCGGCCAGCCCTGCCGCACTCGCCGGCGAGGAGCGCGAGACCCGGATCCCTATCCGCGGAGTGCGCAAGCACACGGCGGCGGCGATGGTCCAGAGCGCCTTCACGGCCCCGCACGTCACCGTCTTCCATACCGTCGACGTGACCGCGACCATGGATCTGCTGTCGAGTCTCCGCGAAGATCGATCGCTGAGCGCACATCGGATCGGGCCGCTCGCCGTGGTGGCGAAGGCGGTCTGCCTCGCTCTCGGGCGGACTCCTGGCCTCAATTCGCGTTGGGATGAGGCCGCCGGCGAGATCGTCCAGCACAACTACGTCGATCTCGGGATCGCGGCAGCGACGGAGCGCGGACTGATCGTCCCCATGATCAGAGATGCCGAGCGGCTGACACTCACCGAACTCGCGGACGCCGTGAAATCCCTCGCCGAGGTCGCGCGTTCGGGGAAGACCTCGCCGGCGGAGCTCGCGGGCGGCACCTTCTCGATCTCCAACATCGGCGTGTTCGGTGTCGATGCCGGTACGCCGATCCTTCCCCCCGGTCAGTCCGGGATCCTGGCCGTGGGCGCGGTACGTCGTCAGCCCTGGGAACACCGGGGCGAGATCGCGCTGCGGCAGCTGATGACCCTCAGTCTCTCTTTCGACCACCGGATGGTCGACGGCGCGGAGGGCGCCCGGTTCCTGAAGGATGTGGCCGACCTCCTCGAGGAGCCGGGGCGGGCGATGCTCCTCAGCTAGTCGCGCGCACGGCAGCATCCGCCATCGCGATCAACACGGTCGCGGTGGCGGAGTGCCGTCTGGCCGCCGCACGCGTGCTGTGCGGCGTGGAGTTGATGAGTCCGAAGCAGGCCTGCACGCGCAGACGCAGCTCGTCCGGATCGGCGCCGTCCGTGCCGCCTCGATGCAACGGAGCCAGGGCCGCCATCCACAATTCGATGTAGGCGCGTTGCAGGCGGCGTACCTCGGCGCGGTCGGCATCGGACAGGAACGCGACATCGCGGTCCTGCACCTGGATCACCTCGGCGTTACCCAGGGCGAAGTCCACGTGGAACTCGATCAGCGCACGCATGCGCGCGTCGGGCGTCGGGGCCTCGTCAGCGACGCGGCGTCCGCCGTGGATGAGGTCCTGACTGACTTTGACGAGGACCGCTCCCAGCAGAGCCTGCTTACCGGCGAAATGACGATAGACGGCCGGGCCGGACACACCGACGGCAGCGCCGATGTCCTCCAGGCTCACGCCGCTGTACCCGCGCGCGGCGAACAGTCGCGCTGCGGCGTGCAGGATCGCATCGGACCGTTCGGCCTTGGCGCGGTCTCGGGCGGTGACCGGGCTTGTCATCTCAGTTAATCCTCGCTAACCTGAATCAACGGGTTAGTGAACACTAACCGAAAGTGCATGCACCGCGCCAGGGTTCGGCCCAGGGCGGACGTGGGTCGAGGAGGACATCACGATGCCGACATCCCAGGAGTCGCTCGCGCACGAACTGCGAGACCGCCTCGCCGCCGCCGCGCGCGGAGGACCGGACGCTTCTCGCGAGCGTCACCTGGCGCGAGGGAAGCTGCTCCCTCGCGATCGCGTCACCCGTGTGCTCGATGAGGGCAGCCCCTTCCTCGAGGTCGCGCCCCTCGCGGCTGACGGCCTGTACGGGGGAGAGGCGCCGGGCGCGGGCGTGATCGCCGGTATCGGTCTCGTGCACGGGCGGCACGTCATGGTGGTCTGCAACGACGCGACGGTCAAGGGCGGCACGTACTTCCCCCTCACCGTCAAGAAGCATCTTCGCGCGCAGGAGATCGCGCTGGAGAATCGCCTTCCCTGTCTCTACCTCGTCGATTCGGGGGGCGCGTTCCTCCCCAAGCAGGACGAGGTCTTCCCGGACCGCGAGCACTTCGGGCGGATCTTCTTCAATCAGGCGCGCATGTCCGCGGAGGGCATCCCGCAACTCGCCGCCGTTCTCGGCTCGTGCACCGCCGGCGGCGCCTACGTACCGGCGATGAGCGACGAGACCGTCATCGTGCGCGGCCAGGGGACCATCTTCCTCGGTGGCCCCCCGCTCGTGAAGGCCGCCATCGGGGAGATCGTCACGGCGGAGGAACTCGGCGGCGGCGAGCTGCACGCACGACGCAGCGGCGTGGTCGACCATCTCGCCGAAGACGACGAGCACGCCCTCGAGATCCTCCGCGACATCGTGGCCACGCTCCCTCCTCCCGCCGCCCCGGCCTGGGAGGTGCTCGGCAGCCGCGCTCCCTCCGAGCTGTCCAGCCTCTACGACGCCGTCCCTGTCGACGTCAATGCCGCGTACGACGTGCACGAGGTCATCTCGCGGTTGGTCGACGGCGACTCGTTCCTCGAGTTCAAGCCCGAGTACGGCACGACCCTGGTCACCGGCTTCGCCCGTCTCCACGGTCACCCCGTCGGCATCGTCGCGAACAACGGCGTGCTCTTCAGCGAGTCGGCGCTCAAGGGCGCCCACTTCATCGAGCTCTGCGACCAGCGGGGGATCCCTCTGCTCTTCCTGCAGAACATCACCGGTTTCATGGTCGGCTCCGACGCGGAGGCCGGCGGCATCGCCAAGGACGGCGCCAAGATGGTCACGGCCGTCGCCAGCACCCGTGTACCGAAGCTCACCGTCATCATCGGGGGATCCTTCGGAGCCGGGAACTATTCGATGTGCGGGCGCGCGTACTCGCCGCGGTTCTTGTGGACCTGGCCCGCCAGCCGCATCTCCGTGATGGGGGGCGCGCAGGCCGCGTCGGTGCTCGCCACTGTCAAGGAGGACCAGCTCTCCGCACGGGGAGGCTCCTGGACGGCGGAGGAGCGAGCAGCCTTCGAGGCCCCGGTCCGGGAACAGTACGAGCACCAGGGCGAGCCGTACTACGCGACCGCGCGGCTCTGGGACGACGGCATCGTCGACCCCGCCCAGACCCGCGACCTCCTCGGCCTCGCCCTCGACGTCGTCTCCCGCAGCCCGCTGCCCGAACCGCGCTTCGGCGTCTTCCGGATGTGAGTGCCTTGTCCATGAATCCGACACCGACGTCGTCCGACGTCCTTTTCGACACCGTCCTCGTCGCCAACCGCGGGGAGATCGCCCGCAGGGTGATCCGCACGCTGCGGGCGCTCGGCATCCGCAGCGTCGCCGTCTACAGCGACGCCGATGCGACGAGCCCTCATGTCCGCGAGGCCGATCTGGCCGTGCGGATCGGGCCAGCGCCCGCTGCCGACTCCTACCTCGACATCGACGCCGTCATCGCCGCGGCGCGCGCCACCGGTGCGCAGGCCATCCACCCCGGCTACGGGTTCCTCTCCGAGAGCGTCGGACTCGCCGAGGCCTGCGAGGAGAGCGGGGTCGTCTTCATCGGTCCCTCCGTCGACGCCCTGCAGATCATGGGAGACAAGGCCCGCGCCCGCGATCATGTGCTGCGGTACGGGGTCCCCGTCGTCCCCGGCTTCGATGCCAAGGGACTGTCCGACACCGAGATCGCCGAAGAGGCCGAGACCGTCGGATATCCGCTGCTGGTCAAGCCCAGCGCAGGGGGAGGGGGAAAGGGCATGGAGGTCGTCGCCGACGCGGCGGGGCTCCGCGGCGCTCTCGCCTCCGCCCGCCGGGTCGCGTCCGCCGCTTTCGGAGACGACGCGCTCATCCTCGAGCGGCTGATCAGACGACCACGGCACATCGAGGTACAGGTCTTCGGCGACGTGCACGGAACCGTCATCGCCCTCGGCGAACGCGAGTGCACGTTGCAGCGCCGGCATCAGAAGGTCATCGAGGAGGCCCCGTCGGCGGGGATCCCGGCCGACACGCGCGAGCGCCTGCTCTCCGCCGCGGTGCTCGCCGCCGAGAGCGTCTCCTACGTGGGGGCCGGCACGGTCGAGTTCCTCGTGGATGCCGACGCGCCGGACGAGGTCTTCTTCATCGAGATGAACACGCGGCTCCAGGTGGAGCACCCCGTCACCGAGGAGGTCACCGGACTCGACCTCGTCGCGCTTCAGCTCCGCGCGGCAGCGGGTCTTCCCCTGGACGTCACACCTCACCTGCGCGGCCACGCGGTCGAGGCTCGGGTGTACGCGGAGGCCCCTGAGCGCGGCTTCCTTCCGTCCACGGGGACGGTGCTCCTCTTCGACCCACCGCCGGGTGTCCGCGTGGATGCGGCCATCGAGAGCGGCAGCGAGGTCACCGGATTCTACGACCCGATGATCGCGAAGGTGATCGCCTTCGCCGATGACCGCGCCACGGCACTGGCACGACTGGACCGAGCACTCGCGAGCACCGTCGTGCTGGGCGTCGAGACCAACATCGCGTTCCTGCGGATGCTGTGCCAGGACGCGCGGGTCATCGAAGGCGATCTCGACACCGGTCTCATCGAGTCCCTGCTTCCCCTCGAGACGGTGAAGCCTTCGGCGTCTCAGTTGGCTGCGGCGCGGGACGCCGTTTCGGATCCCCCCGCATCGGTGCGCACCAGCCCGCTGTGGCGTGAGCTGCCCGGGTGGCGCCTGGGGACCCAGGACGCGCCGTATGCCCCGTTCGTCGCGCTCACGGACGACGGCGACGAGGTCGAGCTCGATGAAGCGTCTCCTTCCCCCTCCAGAGCGGGCGTGCTGGCCGCAGTCGATGCCGAGGGAGCGGTCTGGGTCGCGGAGGAAGGTCGCACGATACGCCTGCGCCCTCTCGACAGGCGACAGCGGATGCAGCGCCGGTTGTCCGCACGCGACGCGGGAGCTGCGGCGACCGAGCCGGAGGGCCGTGCCCCCATGCCGGGCAGCGTCGTGGCGGTGCACGTGACCGACGGCGACACGGTGTCCGCGGGAGAAGCCCTCGTCTCGATCGAGGCGATGAAGATGGAGCACCCGGTACTGGCACCGCATGACGGTGTGGTGCATCTGCTGGTCGCGGTCGGCGACCAGGTGCGGCGTGACCAGCCGGTCGCCCGCGTGACGACGGAGGAGAGCTGAACATGGAAGAGCTGACCGACGAGGAGCGCGAGCTCGCCGCCATGGTGCGCGAATTCGCCGACACGGTCGTCGCACCGCAGGCCTACGAGGCCGATCGCACGCACACGCTGTCGATGGACGTCGTTCGCCAGATGGGCGATCTCGGATTGTTCGGTCTACCGTTCCCCGAGGAGTACGGCGGACAGGGCGGCGACTACATGGCACTCGGCATCGCGATCGAGGCGCTCGCGCGCGTCGACCAGTCCATCGCGATCACGCTCGAAGCAGGGGTCAGCCTCGGCGCGATGCCGATCTACCGCTTCGGCTCGGAGGAGCAGCGCCAGGAGCTGCTGCCGGACCTGCTCGCCGGGCGAGCCCTGGCGGGCTTCGGCCTCACGGAGCCGGAGGCCGGCAGCGATGCCGGTGCGACCAGGACCACGGCGCGCCTCGACGGCGACGAGTGGGTGATCGACGGCTCGAAGCAGTTCATCACGAACTCCGGGACCCCCATCACGCGGTTCGTCACGGTCACGGCGGTGACCGGGAACGAGGATGGGCGCAAGGAGATCTCCACCATCATCGTGCCGAACGGGACACCGGGGTTCACGGTCGAAGCGCCGTACGACAAGGTCGGGTGGAACGCGTCGGACACACATCCCCTCACCTTCGACGGCGCGCGGGTTCCCGCCTCCAACCTGTTGGGTTCGCGGGGGAGCGGCTTCCGCAGCTTCCTCAGCATCCTCGACGAAGGACGCATCGCGATCGCGGCCCTCTCGACCGGCGCCGCCGAAGGATGCCTGGAGGCCGCTGTCGAGTACGCCAAGAGCCGCACGATCTTCGGGGCCGCCCTGAGCACGCGGCAGAACGCGCAGTTCACTCTGGCCCGCATGCGCGCACGGGTGCACACGGCACGCCTCGCCTGGCATCACGCGGCACGACTCCGAGACGCGGGCAAGCCGTTCGCCGAAGCCGCGGCCATCGCCAAGCTGGTCGCGGGCGAGGCGGCGATGGACAACGCGAGAGACGCGACGCAGATCTTCGGCGGCAACGGCTTCATGAACGAGTTCTCCGTGGCACGGCACTACCGCGACTCCAAGATCCTCGAGATCGGCGAGGGCACGACCGAGGTGCAGCTGCTGGTCATCGCCCGCGGTCTCGGACTCGCCGGGTAGCGTGGCGGTATGAGCACGCACGACGTCGTCCAGAGGGGTCTGTACTACGAGGAGTTCGAGACCGACGCCCGCTACCTGCACCGCCCAGGACGAACTGCGACCGAAGCCGACAACGTGCTGTTCACCACCCTCACCATGAACACGCAGGCCCTGCACCTCGATGCGGCTTTCGCCGACGGTCAGGAGCCGTTCCGCGCGCGACTGATGAACTCGATGTGGACTCTGTCCACCATGGTGGGTTCGTCCGTCGCGCAGCTGACGCAGGGGACCCTCGTCGCACAGCTCGGCTTCGGCGATGTCGCGTTCCCGCATCCGCTGTTCGCGGGAGACACCCTCTACACCGAGAGCACGGTCGTCGAGAAGCGGCTCTCCTCCTCCCGGCCGGGGCAGGGGATCGTGAAGATCGCCCACACCGGCCGGAACCAGGACGGTACCGTCGTCGCCACGGCCGTCCGCTCGGTGCTCGTCCACTGCCGTCCGGAAGGATCCCCCGCATGACGTTCGACCTCGGTCCGGCGCTGTTGTTCTGCCCTGCCGACCGGCCGGAGCGCTTCCGGAAAGCCGCGGAGCGGGCTGATGCGATCATCCTCGACCTCGAGGACGCGGTGCTCCCGGAGGCGAAGGACGAAGCGCGCAGGAACGTGATCGCCGCCGATGTCGACCCCTCTCGAGTGGTCGTGCGCGTCAACGCCCCCGACACCGAGGCCTTCGCCGCAGACCTCGCGGCGCTGGCTCAGACCGACTTCCGCACCGTGATGGTGGCGAAGACCGAGCGTGCGGACAGCTTGTCGGCGTTCGATGAGAGGTACTCGCTGATCGCCCTGTGCGAGACCGCCCGCGGCGTCCAGGCAGCCGACCGCATCGCCGCACACCCGCAGGTGTCCGCGTTGATGTGGGGGGCCGAGGATCTCGTCGCCTCCCTGGGAGGCACGTCTTCGCGCAACGCGGACGGCGCGTATCGCGACATCGCCAGGTACGCCAGAGCGCGTGTCCTCCTCGAAGCCGGTGCGCACGGCAAAGCAGCCATCGACGCCGTGCACATCGACATCGATGACCTCACTGGACTCGAGGAGGAGGCGATCGACGCCGCCGCTTCGGGATTCCGTGCGACGGCCTGCATCCATCCAAACCAGGTGGCGACGATCCGTGCGGCGTACCGTCCGGACGACGCGCTGCTCACCTGGGCGCGCGCCGTGCTCACTGCGGCCGAGTCGCAGCGCGGCGTGTTCCGGTTCGATGGACGGATGATCGACGAGCCGGTCCTCCATCACGCGCGTTCGGTCGTGTCCCGCGCCGTCTGATCAGAGGACGGGCGTCTCCTCCAGCAGACGGAGATAGCCCGGTGCGGCGACGAACCGGTGCGCCGAGCCGTTCTGCAGCACCTCGCCGTCGCGCGGGAGAGTGCCGCCGGAGACGTGGTCGATCACGGCGCGGATCACGCCACCATGAGCGACGACGATGACCGACTCCGCACGCGGGGAGGACCGACGCCGCGCCTCGCGAGCGATCGTGTGCAGTGCTTCGATCGCGCGTTCTCCCACCTCGTGCAGCGACTCCGCACCAGGAACCTCCGCGTGCCAGTCGCCATACGTCGCGATGTAGTCGGGCACGAGCATGCCCTCACCATCGCCGAACTCGCGCTCGCGGATGTCGGGGACGACGCCGGCGACTTCCAGCCCCAGGCGCTCCGCGATGATCTCCGCGGTCTCCTTGGCGCGCAGCAACGGGCTCGTGTACACGGCGTGATGGGTTCCTGCCGCGAGCTTCTCCGCGGCCCATCGCGCGTCTTCGCGTCCCTTCTCGTTCAGGGGGATGTCGGTGGAGCCCTGGATGCGCCGCGCGAGGTTCCAGTCGGTCTGACCGTGGCGGACGAGGGTGAGGTGGGTCACGAGAGGAGTTCCTGGAGGGCGGGGAGCACGTCGCTGGTGCCCGCGGCGATGGTCACATGCGCCCAGGCATCCGCGCGCGTCGACTCACGGTTGACGATGATCAGGGGGATGTTACGTCGCCGCGCACGCTCGACGAGGCGGACACCGGAGTTGACCACGAGGGAGGAGCCCGCGACGATCAGGGCGGAGCTCGAACGCAGCAGCGACTCCGCTGCGCGGAAGCGATCCTGTGGCACGTACTCGCCGAAGAACACCACGTCAGGCTTGAGCATGCCCGCGCAGACGGTGCACACGGGGATGACGAAGCCTTCCGTGCTCTCCGGGAGCACGTCGCCGTCGGGGGCGAGAGCGACGTTCTCCGGCACGGTGATCCAGGGGTTGAGCTCCTCGATCTGCACGGCGACGTCGCGGCGATCGAAGACCTGACCGCACTGCAGACACAGCACGCGACGCATGGTCCCGTGGACCTCGATGACGTGCGAGCTCCCCGCCCGCAGATGCAGTCCGTCGACGTTCTGGGTGATCACGCCGGACACGTTCCCCGATGCTTCGAGTTGCGCCAGGGCGATGTGTCCCGCGTTCGGCTCGGCTCTCGCGAAAGCGCGCCAGCCCAGGTGCCCGCCGACCCAATAGCGCCGACGCGCCGCCTCGTCACCCAGATAGGTCTGGATCGTCATCGGATCGCTGCGCGTCCTCGCGCCTTCGCCACGGTAGGCGGGGATGCCGGAATCGGTGGAGATGCCGGCGCCGGTGAGGAGTGCGATGCGCTTCTCGCGCAGCAGCTCGGCGGCGTGGGCGATGGTGGCCGACAGCTCGGCGGGAATGGACACGCTCACAAGACCTCCTCGAGCGAGTCTACGGTGCCGAGGCCGACCAGGGCCTCCACGAGAGCCGCCGACGTCCCAGCGACCGGTGCTGCGCCGTGTCCTGACGGTGGCAGAGTGGACATCGTGGATCTCCTGCCTGTGACCGACGCCGCCGACCGACGTCTCGACGACTACCGCGGCCTCACCGATACCGCCCTACGAGCACTGTCGGAGCCGTCCGGTGGTCTCTACATCGCGGAATCGACGAAGGTGATCGCGCGCGCGGTCGCCTCCGGTCACCGTCCCCGCTCCGTCCTGGTGCAGGAGCGCAGGGTGGACGACATCCGTGCCATCGTCGGTGACCTCGACGTGCCGGTGTACGTCGTTCCGGACGAGGTGGCGGAGGCGGTGACGGGTTTCGCGGTGCACCGCGGCACCATCGCCTCCATGCACCGACCAGAGCTGCCCTCCGTCCGCGAGGTGATCGACGGCGCCTCCCTCGTGCTGATCCTGGAGAACATCGGGGATCACACCAACGTCGGAGCAGCCTTCCGTGCTGCAGCAGGTCTCGGCGCCGACGCGGTGCTGGTGTCTCCGGGCGGGGCCGATCCGCTGTACCGGCGCAGCGTCCGAGTCAGCATGGGCACCGTCTTCCAGGTGCCGTGGACGCGCATCACGGACTGGGAGTCCGCGATCGCGGATCTCCACGCCGACGGCTTCGACATCGCCGCGCTGGCGCTGCGCGACGACGCGGTGACGCTCGACGCGTATGCGGCCGCACGTCCGGCGCGGGTCGCGCTGGTCATGGGGTCGGAAGGCGACGGACTCTCGCGCGAGGCCATGGACGGAGCCGACACCGTCGTCACGATCCCGATGTCCGGTGGGGTCGACTCCCTCAACGTGGCATCAGCGGCAGCGGTCGCACTCTGGGCGATGAAGGCCTGACGCTCAGTCCCTCCCGGGAAGGACGACGGGGGAGGGCTCCGGACGCTTCGCAGCGAGGTTGTCGCCAGATGACTGGTGACGGAGCCTTCTGAGCACCCACGGAACCAGGTGCTCCCTGGCCCAGCCCAGGTCTTCCGAGCGTGCCTCTCGCCAGGTGCGCAGCGGGAACGGCTCGGGCTGCATGGCCTCGAGATCGTTCGGCACGTTCAGGGCACGCAACGCCATGCGGGCCACCTCGTGGTGGCCGAGCGCGTTGTAGTGCAGTCGGTCATCGTCGAAGAAGCGCATGTCCTGCACGACCTTGAGCGCCCACTGGTCGGCCACGATGCAGTCGTATCGCTCGGCGATGGTGCGGACGTTCTCGTTGTAGATCGCGACCTTTCCGCGGAAGGCGCGGAAGACCGGCGTGAAGGCGGTGTCGATGCCCGTGAACAACAGCACGGCGGCGCCGGTGGAGGACAGCCGGGCGACGGCGTCGTCGAGCTGGCTCGCGATCGCATCCGGGTCGGTGCCGGGCCGGATCACATCGTTGCCGCCCGCACAGATGGAGACCAGATCGGGGCGCAGCGCGACGGCCGGCTCGATCTGGTCGGCGACGATCTGGGCGATCAGCTTGCCGCGGACGGCGAGGTTCGCGTAGGCGAAGTCGTCGACCTGCGCGGCGAGCACCTCGGCGACGCGGTCTGCCCACCCGCGGTGGCTCCCCGGATGCGCCGGATCGGGGTCGCCGATGCCCTCGGTGAACGAGTCGCCGACCGCGACGAATCGGCGCCACGGGTGCGCGGTCTCGTTCGGGATGTAAGGGGTCCGAGTCGAATCCTGGTCGGTCATCCAGCTCTCCTTCGCGAACGATCAGCGACGCGGCGGTGATCGCGACGCAGTGACCGAGCCTACCCGCAGGGCTCGGTGCGGGGCAGGGCACGCGCGGGAATCGCGGGGAGTGATCCGGTGTCCCCGGCAGCGATTATCGTGGACTCGATGCTCTCTCCGTCCTTTCCTCAGCGTGCCCCATGGGGAACCGCGAACAAGCTGCGTGCCTGGCAGCAGGAGGCCCTCGAACAGTACTTCGCGGCGGATCAGCGCGACTTCCTCGTCGCCGCCACACCCGGCGCAGGCAAGACCACGTTCGCACTCACCCTCGCCGTCGAGCTCATGCGCATGGGCGAGGTCAACCGCATCATCGTGGTCGCACCGACCGAGCATCTCAAGACCCAGTGGGCGGACGCCGCGGCACGCGTGCACATCCGCCTCGACCCGCGCTTCCGCAACAGCGACTGGGCACCGGCTCGGCACTATCACGGCGCTGTCGTGACGTACGCGCAGGTCGCCGCGAAGTCCTCGGTGCACCGGCATCTCACGGAGGACGCCAAGACCCTGGTGATCCTCGACGAGGTTCACCACGGCGGCGATGCGCTGAGCTGGGGCGACGCCATCCGAGACGCGTACGGGCCGGCGAAGAGGCGCCTGCTGCTGTCCGGCACGCCGTTCCGTAGCGACACGGCGCCCATCCCGTTCGTGGAGTACCACCCCGATGAGTCCGGCGCCCGCATCTCGCGCACCGACTACAACTACGGCTACGGCCGGGCACTGGCCGACGGCGTCGTCCGGCCCGTGCTCTTCCACATGTACGCCGGCAAGATGCGCTGGCGCACCACCACCGGCGACGAGCTCGAGACGCACTTGGGCCAGGACAACACCAAGGACGTGACGTCGCAGGCGTGGCGCACGGCGCTCGATCCCGAGGGCGAGTGGATGCCGGCCGTCCTGTCGGCCGCGGACAGACGGCTCACGGAGATCCGCCACCACGTCCCCGATGCCGGCGGTCTCGTACTGGCGACGGACCAGACGGTCGCGCGCGCGTATGCGAAGATCCTGCACAGCATCACGGGCCAGCAGGCCACGGTCGTGCTCTCGGATGATGCGACGGCGTCGGAGCGGATCGAGAAGTTCAGCGCCAACGACTCCCGCTGGATGGTGGCCGTGCGCATGGTGTCGGAGGGCGTCGACGTGCCGCGTCTCGCCGTGGGGGTCTATGCGACGTCGTCCTCGACTCCGCTGTTCTTCGCTCAGGCCATCGGCCGGTTCGTGCGAGCCCGGCGTCGTGGCGAGGCCGCGAGCGTGTTCCTTCCGCAGGTCCCCGTGCTCATGGGGCTTGCGAACGAGATGGACAAGCAGCGTGACCATGCGCTCGACCGGCAGTCGAAGGAAGACGACGGCCTGGAGGATTCGCTGCTCGAGAGTGCGAACCGTGAGGAGGAGACCTCGGACGCGCTGACGCAGGAGTTCAGCTACCAGGCGCTCTCGTCCGTCGCCCATTTCGACCGCGTGGTCTTCGAAGGACAGGAGTTCGGTCAGCTGGCCGAACCGGGGACCCCGGAGGAGGAGGAGTTCATCGGCTTCCCCGGTCTCCTCGAGCCGGAGCACGTGCATGAGCTCCTCATGCAACGTCAGTCCCGCCAGTCACGCCTGCGGGAGGCACGTGAGGCCTCCACACCGCCCGACGAGTCGACGACGCTTCCCCCGCCCCTGCACCGCACCCTCAAGGAGCAGAGGCAGCTGCTGAACAGCCTCGTCGGCCTCTACGCGCGCCAGAGGGGTGAGCCGCACGGCGCGGTGCATGCGGAGCTCCGCCGCATCTGCGGAGGACCGGCAGTCGCGCAGGCCACCGTGACGCAGCTGCAATCCCGCATCGAGGTTCTTCGGAAGCGCGTGCGGTCCTGACATGATCTGCGCCCCGCCCGTGCAGGGACGGCGCTTCGGATCCCCGAAATGCTGTCAATCCGCGCCTGGGTGAGGTCGTGCTGAGCATCCGCGGATAGCGTTGAACGGTTGCCCACGCATAGGGCGCCGCCATCTCTGGAGGATCCATGACAGCCCCCGCTGCCGCCACCCCGACCCCCGCCGATCGTCGGCGCTGGGCGCGCTACCTGGTCGAGGAGCGCGCCGAGGGCGCCGTCTATCAGAAGCTCGCTGCACGCCGAGAAGGCGAAGAGCGCGACATCCTGCTGAGCCTCGCCGATGCGGAACGTCGCCATGAGCAGCATTGGCTCGATCTCCTCGGTGAGGAACCGCGGCGTCTGCCCCGCGCCGGGGTCCGCTCGCGCCTACTCGGATGGATGGCCGGTCGTTTCGGATCGATCTTCGTGCTCGCCCTCGCACAGAGCGCTGAGGCACGGTCGCCCTACGATTCGGAGCAGTACGCCACTCCGGCCATGAGGGCAGACGAGAAGGTGCACTACGAGGTCGTGCGCGGACTCGCTGCGCGTGGTCGCAGGCGGTTGTCCGGTTCGTTCCGCGCGGCCGTGTTCGGCGCCAACGACGGCCTGGTGAGCAACCTCGCGCTGGTGCTCGGGATCGGCGCGACGGGCGTGAGCTCCGGCTTCGTGCTTTTCAGCGGGATCGCCGGTCTCCTGGCCGGCGCACTGTCGATGGGAGCAGGCGAGTTCGTCTCGGTACGTTCCCAGCGCGAACTGCTCGCGGCGACGGAGGCCAACGAGGACGCACACGCATCAGCGGGAGATCTCGACATCGACGAGAACGAGCTGGCTCTCGTCTACCGTGCCCGCGGCATGGAGCAGGAGGAATCCCTCGCGCGGGCACGCCGCATCGTGAAGGCGGCGCAGGCCGGCGTGCGTCAGGCGGCGACCGGTCCCGTGGACATCCAGCGCGGCGATGATCACGAGATCGTCGGCAGCGACTGGACGGCGGCCATCTCCAGCTTCCTCCTGTTCGCCTCCGGGGCGATCATCCCCGTGCTCCCGTGGATCTTCGGGCTTCAGGGCACCACGGCGATCATCGTCGCTCTCGTGCTCGTCGGCATCGCCCTCCTGAGCACAGGCGCGATGGTGGGAGTGCTGTCCGGGGGCCCGCCCCTTCGTCGAGCACTCCGCCAGCTCGCCATCGGGTTCGGGGCTGCCGCGATCACCTACGCGCTCGGTGTGCTGTTCGGCGTCGGCGCGGCCTGAACGATCCGCGATCCGGCGGGCGCTGCGTCCCCGCCGGATCGCGGAAGACGAACCGCATCGCGGAACGCGAAGAAGGCCCCGGATCCTGGGATCCGGGGCCTTCTTCTTCCTGTGCGCGGAGGGGGACTTGAACCCCCACGCCCTTACGGGCACTACGACCTCAACGTAGCGCGTCTACCATTCCGCCACCCGCGCAGGTTTTGGATGATCGTTGCCGACCGAAGAATGACATTACCATGTCCTCCGCGGCCTCTCGAACCGAGGCGCACGCCCGGGCGTGGCGCGACGTTTCGATAGCCTGGACCCATGACTGATCCGTCCCTCCCGGAGGTCGTGCGCATCGCGAGCGACCTGATCCGCTTCGACACCTCCAACTTCGGCGGCGGCAACGCGAAGGGCGAGCGGGAAGCCGCGGAATATGTCGGGGCCTACCTGGAGGGGCTCGGACTCGAGGTCGAGTACTACGAGCCGATCCCGCGCCGCACGAACGTCATGGCACGAGTGGCGGGACGCGACAGGGAAAAGCCCGCACTCGTCGTGCACGGGCACCTCGATGTGGTCCCGGCCATGGCCGAGGATTGGAGCGTCGACCCGTTCGCCGGATTGGTGCAGGACGGGATGCTCTGGGGCCGTGGGGCCGTGGACATGAAGAACATGAACGCGATGATCCTCACCTCGGTCGCCGAGATCCTGCGTGCGGGTGAGCAGCCGGAGCGCGACCTCGTTCTCGCGTTCTTCGCCGACGAGGAGAACGGCGGGGTCGAGGGGTCGGCGCTCGTCGTGCAGAACCGCCCGGAATGGTTCGAGGGTGCCGCGGCCGCGATCAGCGAGGTCGGCGGCTACTCGATCACGGTCGACGACCGCCGCGCCTATCTGCTGCAGGTGGGGGAGAAGGCCCTGATCTGGATCCGTTTGGTGGCGAAGGGGCGAGCGGGACACGGCAGCCGCCTGCACGACGACAACGCGGTCACGAAGCTCGCTGAGGCCGTCGCGGCGATCGGACGCACCCGGTGGCCGATCCGCCTGACTCCGACCACCAGAGCGCTGCTCGAGGGGCTGAGCACGCTGTCAGGTCGCAGCGCGGACGACCCTGACGCTCTCGCCGCAGCCGCAGGGCCGGCCGAGGCCTTCCTCCGCTCCTCGTTCCGCACCACCACGAACCCGACGGCGCTGACCGCGGGGTACAAGCACAACGTCATCCCGGAGCGGGCGGAGGCGCTCATCGACGTGCGAGTGATCCCCGGCACCGAGGACGAGGTCCTGGCCGAGCTCCAGCAGATCGTCGGAGACGAGATCGTCATCGAGACGGTCGTCCGTGACATCGGTATGGAGACGCCCTTCGAAGGGGATCTCGTCGAGGCGATGGTCGCCAGCATCGGTCGTCATGACCCCGGGGTTCCGGTGATCCCGTATCTGCTCGGTGCCGGTACCGACAACAAGGCGTTGGCGTACCTCGGGATCACGGGCTACGGCTTCGCACCTCTCAGGCTCCCGGCCGACCTCGACTTCACAGGCATGTTCCACGGAGTCGACGAGCGAGTACCCGTAGAATCGCTTGTCTTCGGCCAGCGGGTGCTGACCGATCTGCTGCGCACGTACTGAGCGCCGCGCGCTCCGTGCCTCCTCCGACCTGAAAGCCCTCCATGCACCTGCTCGAAGCACTGATCCTCGGCGTCGTCCAGGGACTCACCGAGTTCCTCCCGATCTCCTCCAGCGCACACCTGCGCATCCTCGGGACGTTCCTCCCCTCCGGTGAGGACCCGGGCGCGGCGTTCACCGCGATCACCCAGATCGGCACCGAGGCCGCAGTCGTCGTGTTCTTCTGGCGAGACATCGTACGCATCGTGACCCAGTGGTTCCGCTCCCTCGTGGGGAAAGCGCCTCGCAACGATCCGGACGCGAGGATGGGCTGGTTGATCATCATCGGCAGCATCCCGATCGTGGTGCTCGGGCTGCTCTTCCAGGATCAGATCGAGACCGTCTTGCGCTCGATGTGGATCGTCGCGGTCATGCTGATCGTCTTCGGAATCCTGCTCGGTGTGGCCGATTACGTGGGGGCGAAGCGCCGCAAGCTCGACGACCTGACCTACCCGCACGGCATCGCATTCGGTTTCGCGCAGGCGCTGGCCCTGATTCCCGGCGTCTCCCGTTCGGGCGGAACCATCACCATGGGCCTGTTCCTGGGCTACGAGCGCGCCGCGGCTGCGCGTTATGCGTTCCTGCTGGCGATCCCTGCGGTGTTCGGCAGCGGCTTCTACCAGGTCTTCAAGAGCTGGGACGAGCCCTCGTTCTTCTCCTTCGGCGACACCCTCGCCGCGACCGGCATCGCGTTCGTCGTCGCTCTCGGCGTGATCGCGTTCTTCATGAACTGGATCTCGAAGCGCAGCTTCCTGCCGTTCGTGATCTACCGCATCCTGCTCGGAACCGTGCTGCTCGTACTGCTCGGCACCGGCGTGATCGCAGCCTGAGCGCGAATCAGCGCTTGCGGTCTCCCGGACCGTCGTCCCGTCGACGGAGGTAGCGCTCGAAGGCCTGCGCGATCGCGTCTCCCGACGCTTCGGGGGAGTCCCACGTGTCGCGCGTGCGCTCGAGCTGGCGGATGTACTCCGCCATGTCCTCATCCTCGGAAGCGGCGGCGTCGATGGACGCCTCCCACGCGGCAGCCTCCGTCCGCAGCGCCTGACGGTCGACATCCACGCCGGTGAGTTCCTCGAGCCGGTCCAGCAGCGCGAGGGTCACCTTCGGCGAGGGAGTCGCCGAAGCGACGTAGTGCGGCACACTCGCCCACAGGCTCGCTGTGGGGATTCCCGCATTCTCGGCGAAGTGCTCGAACACCGTGAGGATTCCCACCGGGCCCTCGTACATCGATCGTTCCAGGGCGTGCGCCTCGCGCACCTGCTCGTTCTGGCTGGAGGCGAAGATCGATATCGGTCGGGTGTGCGGCACGTCGGAGAGCATCGCACCGAGGGTCACCAGCCCGGTGATGTCGTCACGCAACGCGACGTCGATGAACTCGGAGGCGAACGCCTGCCACGTGCGCGCGGGCTCGGCGCCGGTGAGCAGCCAGATCTCGGGACCGGGCCCGGGATCGCGCGGCCGCCACAGTCCTGCTTCCGGCCAGGTCAGCTGGCGTCGTCCCTCGGCGTCCATGCGTGTCGATGGGCGCGTGTACTGGTAGTCGAAGTACAGCTCGGGGTCGACGGAATGCACGAGGTCGTACTCCGAAGATCTCCGCAGTGCCTCGATGGCGCCGCTCGCTGCTTCACCCGCATCGTTCCAGCCGTCGAAGGCGGCGATGACGATGCGCGGACCGAGAACATCCATCGAGGCTCCCTTCGAGATGGCGGTCGTGATCCTTCCAGGCTAGTCCGCGGAGGCGGGATGCGGGCGGCACCACGGCTAGCATGGGTTCAGTGAGCAGAAAGCCCAGCGCGGTCCTGTGGGACATGGATGGAACACTCGTCGACACCGAACCGTATTGGATGGCGGCCGAGACGGCGCTCGTCCAGTCGTTCGGAGGCTCCTGGACCCATGAGGATGCACTTCAGCTCGTGGGAAGCGGCCTGATCGACAGCGCGGTCATCCTGCAGAACGCCGGAGTCGCCATGGAAGCCGAGGCGATCGTCTCGCATCTCACCGACGTCGTGCAGGAGTCGCTGCGCACCCAGGGCGTCCCGTTCCGCCCCGGTGCGCGCGAGCTGCTCCGCGACCTCCGCGACGCGGGGATCCCGACAGGGCTGGTGACGATGTCGTTGCGCCGCATGGCCCTCAACGTGGTCGACCTGATCGAGTTCGACGCGTTCGACATCGTGGTCGCGGGCGACGACGTGGACAACCCCAAGCCGCATCCCGAGCCTTACCTGCAGGCAGCGGCTCTTCTGGACGTCGACATCGCCGAGGTGATCGTCATCGAGGACTCGCCGACCGGGGTGCGAGCGGGCCTCGCCTCGGGCGCGCTCACCCTCGCAGTCCCGCACATCGTGCCTCTCGACCACCTCGGCGCTCACGAGCTGTGGGACACGCTGGACGGCCGAGGCGCGGTGGACCTGACCGATCTCTACGACAGCCGCGCAACCGCGACAGGAGCCGCCCGATGACCGAAGCCAGCCCGAACCGGCCGAGTGGCCCCTTCCGCGCCGGCGACCGCGTGCAGCTCACCGGCCCCAAGGGGCGCCTGCACACCGTGACGCTCCGCGAGGACGGCGAACTGCACACGCATCAGGGCGTGCTCCGCCACCGCGACCTCATCGGACTTCCCGACGGCTCCGTCGTGGCGAACAGCTCGGGGCACGACTACCTGGCGCTGCGTCCGTTGCTGCGCGATTTCGCGATGTCGATGCCGCGCGGAGCGGCGATCGTGTACCCGAAGGACGCGGCGCAGATCGTGATGCAGGCCGACATCTTCCCCGGCTCGGTCGTGGTCGAGGCGGGTGTCGGCTCCGGCGCTCTCTCCCTTTCCCTCCTGCGAGCCGTGGGACCGGCGGGAACGCTGATCTCCTTCGAACGCCGCGAGGACTTCGCCGATGTCGCCCGCGGCAACGTGGAGACGTTCTTCGGGGAGCGCCCTGACACCTGGCGCGTCGTGGTCGGCGATCTCGTGGAGTCCCTTCCCCGCGAGGTGACGCCGGCCTCCGTCGATCGGGTGGTGCTCGACATGCTCGCTCCGTGGGAGTGCATGGACGCCGTCGCCGATGCGCTGACCCCCGGTGGCGTCGTGCTCTGCTACGTGGCGACAGCCACTCAGCTCTCCCGTGTGGCAGAGTACATCCGCGCCACGGGTCTCTTCACCGAACCCGATGCCTCCGAGACGATGGTTCGCGGCTGGCATGTGGAGGGCCTCGCCGTGCGGCCTGATCACCGCATGGTCGCGCACACCGGCTTCCTGCTCACCGCGCGCAGGCTCGCGCCGGGTGCGGTCGCCCCCTCCGTGAAGCGACGGGCATCCAAGAGCAGCTATGGCGACGAGGACGTGGAGGCGTGGACCCCCGGTGCCGTGGGCGACCGCGAGATCAGCGACAAGAATCTCCGCAAGCGCGCACGGGAGGCGGAGAAGGCTGCGGAAGGGGCGCGCCTTGCCGCCGCATCGCGCGATTCCGGGCACGCGACGGAATAGACTGGAGCGCGTGCGTAAAACGTCCGCCGTTCTGGCCTCCCTCAGCCTCGCCGTCCTCGCCCTGACGGGCTGCACCGCGACCGCATCCGACGGTGTCGCCGCCTGTGATCGCGGTGGTGACGACAAGATCCTGAACGTCGCCGACGTGAGCGGTGACCTCGGTTCGCTGCCCGACGTCGAGGTCTTCGGGCCCGTCAAGTCCGACAAGACGGCCTTCGCCGATGTGACGGTCGGCGATGGCCTCCCGCTGGGCTCGAAGTTCCAGCCCGTGGTGCTCGATATCGCCTTCTACGGCGGCGACAGCGGCGAGAAGCTCTACCAGTCCGAGTTCAACGGCGACCAGAGCCGCGTGCACAGCATCGACTACTGGGCGCAGCGCTCTGCCGGTCTGTCCGATGTGCTGGAGTGCGCGACCGAGGGCAGTCGCGTCCTCGCCGTGCTCACCCCGGAGGACTTCGGCGAGCAGAACGTCCAGGCGTTCGGACTCGAAAAGGGGGAGAATATCGTGGCGGTCATCGACGTGCTCGATGTGATGCCGGCGAAGGCATCCGGCGCGTTGCAGTTCAATGACGCGCGAGGACTCCCCACCGTGGTGCGCGCTCCCGACGGCACGCCGGGCGTCATCATCCCCGACGTTCCCGCCCCCAAGGAGATCACCACGCAGACGCTGATCAAGGGCGACGGTCCGAAGGTGAAGAAGGACGACATCGTCGTCACCAACATCATGGGCGTCGGTTGGGACGACAAGAAGGTCACCACGAGCTCGTGGGGTGCCGATGCCAGCGTCAGCGTGGCTGCCGAACAGCTCGTCGGAGCCACGGTCGGATCCCAGCTCCTCGTCGTCTTCCCCGCCGCCGAGAACGCTCCGGCCACTGCGGTCGTCGTCGACATCCTGGGCGCAGTGACGGCGCCCACGCCGTGATGGCAGCCCGGATCCCCGCGGAGGAGCGTCTGACGAATCTCGTCGTGGCGCTGATGGCCACGGAGATCGGGTTGACCAAGCAGCAGATCCTCGACAACGTCTCCGGCTACCGGCAGCGCGCCGAGGCCGGTACCCGGTCGGATGCGCTCGAGAAGATGTTCGAGCGCGACAAGGACGAGTTGCGCTCACTCGGCGTGCCCATCGAGACCATCGGGGACGCCGCGGATCCGAACGATCTCCGCGAGGCGCGCTATCGCATCCCGCAGGCGGAGTACGACCTCCCCAGCGACATCGAGTTCTCGCCGGCCGAGCTCGCGGTGCTACAGCTCGCAGGAAGCGTCTGGAGCTCCGAATCGGTCTCCGGGGACGCGCAGTCCGGCGTCCGCAAGATTCGCGCCCTCGGCATCGACGGCGACGAGCCGATCATCGGGTTCGCGCCGCGCATCACCGCGCGCGATGCGGCGTTCTCGCCTCTGCAGGATGCGATCGAGCGGTGCAGGGTGGTCACGTTCGAGTACTTGAAGCCCGGAGAGGATGCGCCGCGCCGCCGCCGTATCCGGCCGCTGGCTCTGGTCGACTACGAGGCACGGTGGCATGTCTACGGCATCGACGTCGATGTGGAGGAGGACCGCACCTTCCTGCTCAGCCGGATCGTCGGGGACGTACGCATGACTCCCCAGAGCTTCGATCCGGTGCTGCGCGACGGCGCAGGAGATCGCGCACTCGCCGGGCTGGAGCGCGTCGCCGCCGAGAACTCGGCCCTTCTGGAGGTCACCCCCGGCACGGAGGCGGCGTTGCGGCTGGGACGACGCGCCTCGCCGGCCACGCAGGGCATCAACGTGCCCTTCGTCGACCTGCACATCCTCGCCGACGAGCTCGCCTCGTACGGACCGGAAGTACGAGTGGTCGACCCGGCACCCTTGCGGGAAGCCGTGATCTCGCGGCTGCGTGCCGTCGTGAACGCCCACTCCGGAGCGGAGGAGACGAAGTGAGCGCGAGCTCGAAGCCCCTGCTCGCCGCCGATCGCGTGCGCCTGTATCTCACACTGGTTCCCTATCTCCTGGAGCACGGACAGGTCTCTCTCGAGGAGGCGGCCGCGGAGTTCGCCGTCACGCCGCAGGAGATGCGCGGGATGGTGGAGAAGCTCACCGTGATCGGTCTCCCCGGAGAAGCGGGGTACTGGCAGCAGCCGCAGGAGATGTTCGACATCAACTGGGACCTCCTCGATCTGGAAGACGTGATCGAGATCACGAACGATGTGGCTCTACGCCGCGTCCCGCGCTTCACCGCTCGCGAGGCTGCGGCGCTGCTCGCAGGGCTCCAGATGGTCGCGGCGGTCCCGGCCGTCTCGGACTCGGGTCTCGTCGCCGGACTGATCTCCAAGCTGTCCCGTGGCGCGGCGGACGCGCCCGCCGATGTCGTCGTCGCCCCCAGTGCCGTCGACGAGGTGCGCGAGGCGGTGGCCCGCGGACTGCATGAGGGCGTCGCGATCGCGTTCACGTATCAGGCTCCCGACGCCGCGCCGACCACTCGCACCGTGGATCCGATGCAGATCCTCATCACCAACGGTCAGTGGTACCTCCAGGGGTGGTGCCATCTGCGCAAGGCCATGCGCACTTTCCACCTCGACCGGGTCAGCGCGCCGGCGCTCACCGACATCCCGATCACGCATCAGGGAGATCACGTCCCCGAAGCCTTCGCAGGGCTCGAGGAGGAACGGACCGTCACGGTGCGGGTGCCGGAGAGGCTGGCTCCTCTGCTCGGCGGATTCGTGCCCACCGGAACCACCGACGCGGTGGACGGTACGGTCACAGCGCAGCTGCACCTCGCGGACCCGCGGGGTATCAAGCGGCTCGCTGCGCGCTTCGGCGGGGCGATGGAGGTGCTGGAGCCCGCGCTGGGCCGTACGGCGACGAGGGAGTGGGCTGCTGCGGGACTCGCGCTCTATCACCAGCCCGAAGCAGAGGTTTGATCTGTAGACTGGATCGAACGCTCACCGACGACGGGAAACCTGACATGTTCGCTGGAATGCAAGGCTGGCACCTGCTGATTGTGCTCGCCGTGATCCTCCTCCTGTTCGGTGCGGCCAAGTTGCCGGCTCTCGCGAAGAGCATGGGCCAGTCGGCTCGCGTGTTCAAGGGCGAGATGAAGGCCATGAAGGACGACGACGCCGCTCGCACCGACTCCGCAGCCGCCGAGCCGACCACGGTGAAGGACTCGGGCATCGACCCTGAGACCCCGCCCCGCGCCTGACCGGCCGTGGCAGCCATCGAACCGACCGTGATGCCGAAGGCGGATCGGGATCGACGGATGTCGCTCGGCGCGCATCTCGTCGAACTGCGCAAGCGCCTCATGTTCGCTGCGCTCGCCCTGCTCGTCGGAATGGTGATCGCCTTCCTCATCGCCGATCCGATCATCAACTTCATCACCGAACCGGTCCGCATCATCGCCGAGAAGCGCGGAGACGATTTCAGCGCGCTCAACTTCGGCACCGTCACGGCCGCGTTCGACATGCGCATGCGCATCGCGTTCTCGATCGGCATCTTCCTGTCCGCACCCGTGTGGCTGTGGCAGATCTGGGCGTTCATCATGCCCGGACTCACGCGCAAAGAGGTCAGGTACACCGTCGGCTTCGTGGTCGCCGCCGTTCCGCTGTTCTTCGCCGGCTGCTACCTCGGCGTCATGATCATGCCGCACATCATCGAGCTGATGTGGAGCTTCACCCCGGCAGGCGCGACGAACCTGTACTCGGCGCAGGAGTATTACGACTTCATCTTCAAGCTGATGATCGTGATCGGCATCTCCTTCGTGCTCCCGGTGTTCCTCGTCGCCCTCAACCTCGCAGGTGTGATGTCCGGACGGGCGATCCTCAAGGGATGGCGCGTCGCGATCATCATCGCGACGGTCTTCGCCGCGCTCGCGACACCCGCGGCAGACGTCGTCAGCATGCTGATGCTGGCCGGCATCCTCATCGTGCTGTTCTTCGCCGCTGCCGGTCTCTCGCTCATCTTCGACCGGCGCAAGCGCAAGCGTGACGAGGCATCAGGGCTTCTGCCGGATCCGGCATGAGCTCGCCTTCGGAGAAGTACGCTCGCGCGCGGGAAGCGGGGGAGCATCCGCAGTCAACGGCGTTCGCGGCGCTGCAGAAGTTCGATCTCGACCCGTTCCAGGTCGCGGGCTGTCATGCACTCGAGGGTGGACGAAGCGTGTTGGTCGCTGCTCCGACAGGTGCAGGCAAGACGATCGTCGGCGAGTTCGCGATCCATCTCGCGATGCAGACATCGAGCGACAAGGCCTTCTACACGACGCCGATGAAGGCACTGTCGAACCAGAAGTTCCGCGAGCTGGTCGACGTCTACGGGGCCGATCAGGTGGGCCTGCTCACCGGCGACACCAACATCAACGGCAATGCGCGGATCGTCGTCATGACGACAGAGGTCCTGCGCAACATGATCTACGCCGACTCGGCGGCGCTGAGGGATCTGCGCTACGTGGTCATGGACGAGGTGCACTACCTCGCTGACCGATTCCGTGGAGCGGTCTGGGAAGAGGTCATCATCCACCTCCCCGCCCGCGTCCGCCTGGTGTCGTTGAGCGCGACGGTGTCGAACGCGGAGGAGTTCGGCGACTGGCTGGACACGGTGCGCGGCGATACCGAGGTCATCGTCTCCGAGATCCGTCCCGTGCCGCTCGAACAGCACGTCCTCGTCCGTGACGACCTGCTGCCGCTGTTCGACGATCGGGCGGGTCTGGCCACCGCGCAGGTCAACCAGGAGCTCATGCGGATCCGCTCCGCGACGGGCACGACATACGAGAACAACCGGCAGGCACAGTCGTACCGCAGCGACCGCCATGCCGGACGTCAGGCGAAGCGTCCGCCGCGCGGAGGACGACGTCCGGTCCGTGCTGCCAACGCGCGCCGCATCGAGCGAATGGATCGGCCCGACGTCGTCCGTCTGCTCGAACGCGCGAATCTGCTCCCTGCCATCTTCTTCATCTTCAGCCGCGTGGGGTGCGATGCCGCGGTGCAGCAGGTGCGCCGCTCCGGTATCAGGCTCACGTCAAACGAGGAGCGCGCGGAGATCCGCGCCATCGTCGAGGAGCGCACGCGGACCCTCCAGGACGAAGACCTCGGTGTGCTCGGCTACTGGGAATGGCTCGACAACCTCGAACGCGGAATCGCCTCGCACCACGCGGGCTTGCTGCCCGCTTTCAAGGAGGTCGTCGAGGAGCTCTATCAGCGCAAGCTCGTGAAGGTGGTCTTCGCCACCGAGACGCTCGCCCTCGGCATCAACATGCCGGCGCGCACCGTCGTCCTCGAGAAGATGGAGAAGTTCAACGGCGAGGCCCGCGTCGCCATCACCTCGGGGGAGTACACCCAGCTCACCGGTCGCGCAGGGCGTCGCGGCATCGACGTCGAGGGCCACGCCGTCGTGCAGTGGACCGAGGGCATGGATCCGCAGGCGGTCGCCGCACTCGCGTCCCGGCGCACGTATCCGTTGAACTCCAGCTTCCGCCCGACCTACAACATGGCCGTGAACCTGATCGACATGTTCGGCAAGCCCAGGGCGCGGCAGATCCTGGAATCGTCGTTCGCGCAGTTCCAAGCAGATCGGGCCGTCGTCGGGCTCGCACGCCAGGTGCGCGAGGCCGAGGAGTCGTTGGCCGGTTACCAGAGCGCGATGGCCTGTGAGCACGGGGACTACCCCGAGTACGCGGCCATCCGGCGCGAACTGAGCGACCTCGAGAAGAAGAACCGGCAGGACTCGAACGCCCCTCGCGCTTCACGCGACAAGCGGATGAAGCGAATCCAGTCGTTGCGCACGCAGATGCAGCGGCACCCGTGCCATCGTTGTCCGGATCGCGAAGCTCACGCGCGGTGGGCGGAGCGGTATTGGAAGCTCAAGCGCCAGACCGATCGGATCCGCCGTCAGATCGAGACGCGCACCGGCACGGTCGCACGCGTCTTCGACCGCGTGGTCGAGGTACTGGAGACGCTCGACTACCTCACCGAAGTCGACGGAGAGACGGCGCTGACCGAAGCGGGACGCACCATGCGTCGCATCTACGGCGAGCGGGATCTGCTCGTCGCGGAGTCGCTCCGTCAGGGACTGTGGGCGGGGCTGGATGCTCCTTCACTCGCGGCGATGGCGTGCTGCCTCGTCTATGAGCCTCGCCGTGACGAGGCGAATTCGGGGGAGCGGGGTCTGCCCCGAGGCGCCTTCCGGGCCGCATACGAGAAGACGACGACGCTCTGGGCCGAGCTCGACGATCTGGAGCAGGATCACCACCTGCCCGGGAGTGAGCCGCTGGCGGCAGGGCTGGCCGGGGCGATGCACTCCTGGGCCCGCGGCGGCATGCTCGACCGCGTCCTGATCGACGCCGACATGGCTGCGGGAGACTTCGTGCGCTGGGCCAAGCAAACGATCGATCTGCTCGATCAGCTCTCCATCGTCGCGGAAGATGCCGCACTCGCACGAACGGCACGGGCCGCGCTCGATGGCGTGCGCCGCGGCATCGTCGCCTACTCGTCGATGTGAGATGGACGGAATGACCTCGAAAACCGCGCCACAACGCGCCCTCCTGCCCCTCTGGGCTGCTGTGCTCGCCGCCGGACTGGCCGCCCTGGTGATGAATCTGGCGTATCCGGAGGCTGCGATCTGGATCCTCGCCTTCCCAGCGACAGCTCTTCTGCTGCTCGCGCTGATAGGACGACGGTTCGGGGGTGCGCTGCTCGTCGGGCTGGTCTACGGCATCCTGTTCTTCGGGCTCCTGGTCTCCTGGACATCGCGATACCTCGGCCCCATCCCGTGGGCCGCCCTGAGCGTCGTCGAGGGCGTGCTGACGGCGATCGCCCTCATCCCGATTGCGCTCGCCTATCGCTGGCTCCCGAAAGCCTTCCCCGGGACAGCGGGGCGCCTTCTGGGGCTCCCGACGGTCGTCGCGGCCCTCTGGGTCGGCCGCGAGCTGTTCGTCGGCTCCTGGCCCTACGGCGGCTTCCCTTGGGCACGTATCGGCATGAGTCAGGCCGAGAGTCCCCTCGCGTCCGTCTCCTCCTGGGTCGGCGTGAGCGGGCTCAGCTTCCTCATGGTGCTCGTCGTGGCGATGCTGATCGAAGTCGTGCGGCTGCGCGCATGGCGCCGGCCCTTGCGGCTGATCGCGCCGGCAGCCCTCGTGGTGGTGCTGCTGTTCACCCCGCTCTTCCCGACCGCGACCAGCGGCTCGATGCGGATCGCCGCCGTGCAGGGGAACGGCCCGACGGGGTACTTCGACGATCGCGAGCCGTTCGCGGTGATCCAGGCGCAGACAGAGGCGACCGCCCCTCTTTACGGCGAAGACGTCGATCTGCTGGTCTGGCCGGAAGGGTCATTGGACGCGGACCCTTTTCAGAGCGATGCGCTGGCGCGGCGGATGACCCTCATCGCGAACCGGATCGACGCACCGCTCCTCGCCAACGCGCCAACAGGTCGTGACGACCGCTTCTTCAACACCTCGATGCTCTGGAACCTCGATGGCACCGCGAGGCAGCTGCACGACAAACGGCACCCCGTCCCCTTCGGCGAGTACGTGCCGGATCGCCCGTTCTTCAACGCGCTCGCCCCGGAGCTGATCGGTCTCATCCAACGGGAGTACACGCCGGGTTCGAACCCTCCGATCGTCGACGTCGACGGGGTCCGCGTCGGTCTCGCCATCTGCTTCGATGTGATCTACGACGATGTGATCTGGCAGGGCCTGAACGCGGGGGCAGAGGTGCTGGTGTTCCAGACGAACAATGCCGACTTCCGTGGCACGGACGAGAACCTGCAGCAGCTGGCCTTTGCACGCATGAGGGCCATCGAGACCGGCAGAAGCGTGGTGAACGTCTCGACCGTCGGCACGAGCCAGGTCATCCGTGCTGACGGCTCCACGGTCACGAGCCTGGACGCAGATGAGGCCGGAGCCATGCTCGAGGATGTCGAGCTGCGCTCCGGCCTCACGGCTGGTGTGGTGCTGGGCCCCTGGATCCAGGCAGTCGTGCTGTGGGGCGGTCTCGGCGCGCTCCTCGTCGGGTGGTGGCGCGCCAGGAGGCGCTAGGCGCCGATCTTCTCGCGGGTCGGGTCTTCTCCGGCACCGCGGCGGGCCCGGATGAAGGCGAGGCGCTCTTCCAGCAGCTCCTCGAGCTCGGCGCGCGTACGGCGCTCCAGCAGCATGTCCCAGTGGGTGCGGGCGGCCTTCTCGTCGCTCGCCTCGAGCGTGACGGCCTGGCCGTCGACGTTCAGTCGAGCCTCGGCACCGCAGGCGCGGCACTCCCAGGTCTGGGGCGGCTCGGCGTCCGCCGCGAACATCAGGTTCGTGACGTGGCCGCATGTGTCACAGGTGTAGGTGGTCTCACGGCGCTCCATGAAAACGACGCCCTCTTCGCTCTGTAGGCTCTGGGCGCCGAGTCGGATGCCGCGCAGGCTGCGATCTGCCATTGTGTGGTCCTCTCGTCGCTGTCAGGTATAACGCTCCAGCCTGTGGGCTTCATCCACGCGGGCGAGTTCTCGGCGGAACTCACAGGTTAATCCCAGCGGAGGAGGTTATGAGGCGGGTCGCCCCTAACGCGGGGCGAGAGTCTTCAGGGCGAGATCAGCGCGGTCCGACACGATGCCGTCGACACCGAGGTCGATGAGACGGCGCATGTCTGCGGCCTCGTTGACGGTCCAGATGTGCACCTCCACCCCGTGCCGGTGCGAGGCCTGAAGAAGAGCAGGAGTCAGCACCGTCAGCGCGCGGTGGCGCTCCGGGATCTGCAGAGCATCGATGCCGCGAAGGATGCGCGCGGGGGAGAGGCGGAGTGCCGAGAGCGCGCGCAGGGAGGCGATCGTCGCGCTGCCTCCGGACGTGGCCGGACGAAGCGCCGCCCCTGCCCGCAACACGGACGCCACCGTTCCCCGTCGATTGGCGTCGGAGAAGCTCGTCACGAGCACCCGGTGCGTGTCGTCGACCAGGATCTTCCCGAGAGGCTCGACAGCGGACGACGTCTTCACGTCGATGTTGAACCGCACGTCCGGGAAGGAATCGAGTGCTTCTGCGACGGTCAGCAGGCCCCCGTGCTCCTCGAACAGGGTGCGCAGCTCACGTGTACTCACCTCACCGACGGGCCGGGGGTCGCCGGTGAGTCGTGCGATGTCGTCATCGTGGAAGAGCACCACGTCGCCGCTCGCTGTGACCTGACAATCGGTCTCGATGTACTCGACGCCGGCGGCATTGGCGGCCGCGAAAGCCCCGGCGGAGTTCTCCCAGACGCCGGAGTCCTCGCCCGCCGCGGTGATCAGACCACGGTGGGCGAGGACTCGGGGATTCCGCGTCTTCGAGAAGTACGGGTGCGTCACGCGCCGGGAAGCGTGTTCGACGGGCCCTGGCCGGGCTTCGGCGTGAACGCGCTGCCGATGCCCTTGAGCGCCTCGGTGAGTTCGCTGGGGATGATCCAGAGCTTGTTGGACTGCCCCTCACTGATCTTCGGAAGCATCTGCAGGTACTGGTAGGCCAGAAGCTTGTCGTCCGGCTCGCCCTGGTGGATGGCGCTGAAGACGTTCTGGATGGCCTCGGCCTCACCCTGGGCGCGCAGCACTGCGGCTTGCTTGTCACCTTCCGCGCGGAGGATCTCCGCCTGCCGCGCACCCTCGGCTTCGAGGATCGCGGACTGCTTGGTCCCCTCAGCGGTCAGGATCGCGGCGCGGCGGTCACGCTCGGCTCGCATCTGCTTCTCCATCGAGTCCTGGATCGAGATGGGCGGGTCGATGGCCTTGAGCTCGACCCGGCCGACGCGGATGCCCCACTTGCCTGTCGCCTCGTCGAGGACGACTCGCAGTTGACCGTTGATGTTGTCACGGCTCGTGAGCGCTTCCTCGAGGTTGAGGCCACCGACCACGTTTCGAAGCGTGGTGGTCGTCAGCTGCTCGACGGCGCCCAGGTAGTTCGCGATCTCGTAGGTCGCCGCACGCGCGTCGGTCACCTGGAAGTAGACGACGGTGTCGATCGAGACCACGAGGTTGTCCTCGGTGATCACCGGCTGCGGCGGGAAGGACACGACCTGCTCGCGCATGTCGATCAGAGGCCGCAGCCTGTCGATGAACGGCACGAGCACGTTGAGGCCCGGCGTCAGTGTCTTGTGATAGCGCCCGAGACGCTCGACCACCCCGGCCGTGGCCTGCGGGATGATGCGGATCGCTCGCGCGACGGTGACCACCACGAAGATGATCACGGCGATCACGAGGATCCACAGGATCGCTGTGGGGATGAACGATGCGTCGTTCACGGGGTTCTCCTAGTCGTTCACGGGACGGACGATGGCCGTGGCGCCGTTGATCGCGGTCACGGCGACCGGGGCACCCTGGGGGATGGGAACGGGGGTGGCGGTGCGCGCGGTCCAGGTGTCGCCGTTCGCGAGCTTGGCCTGGCCGGAGATCTGCGTGATGTCATTCAGCGCGATCCCGCGAAGGTCTATGAGGGCGTCGACGTTCGACCTGGTCGGATCCTCGCCGCGGTGCAGGCGTCTGAGAAGGGGAGGGCGCAGGAACAGGATGAACAGGGCGGCAGCGGCGGCGGCGATGATCACCTGCAGCCACACGGGGACGCCGACCAGATCCGTGACGAGACCGACGACTCCGCCGAAGCTGAGCATGAGGAACGTGAAGTCCAGCGAGAGCATCTCGATCACCAGGAAGACGGCGATGAGAACCAGCCAGCCGATCCACGCCCATTGCTCGATGAACGTGACGAACGTCACGATGTTGTCCATGCGGCCTCCTTTGTGGTCAACGTATCACGCGCAGAGCGCTGGATCAGGGCGCCACTGCGTGCGCTTGGTAGGGTGTGAAGGCCGTGCGATCACGGCTTTTTTCGCGCATCATGAGGAGTCACCGTGACCGACGTTCTTCCCGCAGGATCCCTCGACGGCAAGGTCGCCCTTGTCACCGGTTCATCGCGGGGGATCGGCGCCGACACCGTCCGCTACCTGGCGGAGGCCGGTGCCGACGTCGTCATCAACTTCCGCAACAAGGCCCCGCGCGCCGAGAAGCTCGCCGCCCAGCTGCGGGAACTCGGTCGCCGTGCGCTCGTCGTGGGTGCCGACCTCACCGACCCCGAGTCCGTCGCTGCGATGTTCGAGGCTATCCGCGCCGAGTACGGCCGCCTGGACGTACTCGTGCTCAACGCCTCAGGGGGCATGGAGTCGGGCATGGCTGCGGACTACGCGCTCACCCTGAACCGCGACGCGCAGCTCAACGTGCTCGACGCCGCTACCCCGCTGCTCTCTGACGGAGCACGCGTGGTGTTCGTCACCAGCCACCAGGCGCACTTCATCCGCACCACACCGACCATGCCGGAGTACGAGCCCGTCGCCCTCTCCAAGCGTGCCGGAGAGGACGCCCTCCGGGAGCGCATCCCCGGCCTCGCCGAGAAGGGCATCGGCTTCACGGTCGTGTCGGGCGACATGATCGAGGGCACCATCACGGCGACGCTGTTGGAGCGCGCGAACCCGGGGGCGATCGCCGAGCGCCGGGAGTCGGCGGGCAAGCTCTACAACGTCTCGGAGTTCGCTGCCGAGGTCGCCAGGGCGGCCGTCGACGCGGTGCCCGCTGACAACACGCGCCTCGTCGGTGACGTGAGCGCTTTCGCGGCCGAGTAAGAGCACGAGAAGAGCGGCCCCGTCTTGCATCGCAAGTCGGGGCCGCTCTCGTTTCAGACGATGAGCGTCAGCTCGTCGCTCCGCCCTGAACGGCGGAGACGTACTCCTTCGCATCCCGACCGAGTGTTATGGCACGGACGATCTGGATGATTCCGAGCACGACCAGCGAGATCCCCAGCAGCAGCCAGAAGGCGAAGCCGGCGATCAGCGGCGAGAACAGCACGATGATTCCCGCGACGATGCTCAGGATCGCGTAGAGGACCGTCCAGACGCGCGATCCGTCGCTGCCCAGCAGGGACAGAGCGACGATGCCGTCGACGATCCAGCTGACACCGATGAAGATCACGACGACGAAGGCGAGCGTGGCCGCAGCGACGTTCAGGTTGAAGAACGCGATCACACCGGCAGCGATGTAGAGCAGTCCGAGGACGATGTGACCGACGCGCGCCCACCCGCCCTTGGCACTCGAGAAGATACCGAGGCCGACGTAGACGAGCCCGGCGACGATCAGGTACGAGGCGAAGATCGCCGTCACGATGACCGCGGACTTGACCGGCCAGACGAGGAGGACGATACCCGCGATCAGCGCGAGAACGCCGGCGACGGCCAGCGTGACGCGGATCGACTTGAACAACGACTTCGCCTCTGCGAGTGGTTCAGACATGGTGGGGACCCCTTTCTGAGAAAATCCTGTGAGGATGCCCCTCAGGGTAGCGCCCCTGAGGGCAGGAGCGGGGGAGAAGCGCCCGCCCGCGTTTCTCTTCGTCACGCCGGGAAACTCCCCGACACGATTCCCCGACGTGGCAAGATCATCCTCGTGACGGACCTCGACCACGCTCGGCTGCGCGAGCTCGCCGTCATGCGACGGGTCCGCGATCGCATCGATCGGGAGTACGCCCGACCTCTGGATGTCGAAGCGCTGGCGCGCGGAGTGCACATGTCGGCAGGGCACCTGAGCCGGCAGTTCCGCGAAGCCTACGGGGAGTCCCCGTACTCGTATCTGATGACGAGGCGGATCGAACGCGCCATGGCTCTGCTGCGGCGCGGCGACCTGACGGTGACGGAGGTGTGCTTCGAAGTCGGATGCTCCTCGCTCGGCACCTTCAGCACGAGGTTCTCGGAGCTCATCGGTGTCTCACCCAGCGTGTACCGTGAACGCGCCACCACCATCGAGGGAATACCGTCCTTCCAGGCGAAGCAGGTCACGAGACCGATCAGGAATAGAGAAGCGCCGCGCCCCGATGCCCACCTAACGTGAGAGCCATGAGAATCAGCATCCACTACGCATTCCTTCCACACACCGATGGGGAAGCCGCTCTCGCGTTCTACCGCGACGCTCTCGGATTCGAGGTGCGCAACGACGTCGGCTACGACGGACTGCGATGGCTCACCGTCGGCCCCGTCGGTCAGCCTGAGACGTCGATCGTCCTCCACCCGCCGGCAACAGATCCCGGCATCACCGATTCCGAGCGGCAGACGATCCTCGAGCTGATCGCGAAGGGCAGCTACGCTGCTCTCACCCTCGCCAGCGATGACCTCGACACGCTCTTCGAGAGCCTGGTCGAGCACGGCGCCGATGTCGTGCAGGAGCCGATGGACCAGCCCTACGGCGTGCGCGATTGCGCGTTCCGCGACCCGGCCGGGAATCTGCTCCGTATCAATCAGACCGCTTAGACCAGACCACCTGATATCTCCACCGCAGAACCGAAGGACCCCGATGAGCACCGAAGCGCACCCTGCCGACACCCATGACCTCATCCGCGTCCAGGGCGCGCGTGAGAACAACCTCAAAGAGGTCAGCGTCGACATCCCGAAGCGCCGGTTGACCGTCTTCACCGGTGTCTCCGGCTCGGGCAAGAGCTCGCTCGTCTTCGACACGATCGCCGCGGAATCGCGCCGCATGATCGACGAGACCTACAGCGCTTTCGTGCAGGGCTTCATGCCGTCGGTGCCGAGGCCCGACGTCGATGTCCTCGAGGGACTGACAACCGCGATCATCGTGGACCAGGAGCGGCTCGGCGCGAACCCGCGTTCGACGGTCGGCACGGTGACGGATGCCAACGCGATGCTGCGCATCCTGTTCAGCAAACTCGGGCAGCCGTACATCGGCGGACCCACCGCCTTCTCGTTCAACATCCCGACGCAGAGAGCCAGCGGGGTGATGACGGGCCCTGGCGGTGAGAAGAAGATCGTGAAGGACGCGATCTACCTCGGCGGCATGTGCCCGCGATGCGAAGGCAGGGGAGCGGTGTCCGACCTCGATCTCGCCCAGATCGTCGACGAGTCGCGGTCTCTCGACGAAGGGGCCATCATGGTTCCCGGCTACACGGCGGACGGCTGGATGGTGAAGGGCTTCTCTCAGTCGGGGTTCTATCCCGCCGATAAGCCGATCTCGCAGTTCACCGACAAACAGCGTCAGCTCTTCCTCTACGGAGAGGTCACGAAGGTCAAGATCTCCGGGATCAACATGACCTACGAAGGCCTCATCCCGAAGATCACCAAGTCGATGCTGTCGAAGGATCTCGATGCGTTGCAGCCGCACATCCGTGCTTTCGTCGAGCGCGTCGCCACCTTCGCGGTGTGCCCGGAGTGCGACGGCACGCGACTCACCGAGGGTGCACGGTCATCGAAGATCGAGGGCGTGAGCATCGCGGACGCATGCCGCATGCAGGTCACAGACCTCGCGGACTGGGTCCGGGGGCTCGACCTTCCCGGCGCGGGTCCACTACTTCAGGCGCTCAGCGCGAACCTCGATGCCTTCGTGACCCTGGGACTCGGCTATCTCAGTCTCGAACGGCCTTCGGGCACGCTGTCCGGGGGAGAGGCACAGCGCATCAAGATGCTGCGCCACCTCGGTTCCTCGCTCACCGACATCACCTACGTGTTCGACGAGCCGACCATCGGATTGCACCCGCACGATATCCAGCGCATGAACGGGCTCCTGCTGCAGCTGCGCGACAAGGGGAACACGGTGCTCGTGGTCGAGCACAAACCCGAGACGATCATGATCGGCGACCATGTCGTCGACCTGGGTCCCGGTGCGGGCAGCGCCGGCGGAGAGATCTGTTACGAGGGAACGGTCGAGGGTCTCAAGGCCAGCGGCACCAAGACCGGCGATCACCTCGAGGACCGGGCGCAGTTGAAGGAATCGGTGCGCACCGGCACCGGCGCGATCGACGTCAGAGGCGCGACGGCCAACAACCTGCAGGACGTCGACGTCGACATCCCGACGGGCGTGCTCACGGTCGTCACGGGCGTCGCGGGCTCGGGCAAGAGTTCCCTCATCCACGGGTCGGTCTCGAAGCGCGACGGCGTCGTGGCGATCGATCAGGCCGCGATCAAGGGCTCGCGACGAAGCAACCCCGCGACGTACACAGGCCTCCTGGAGCCGATCCGCAAGGCGTTCGCCAAGGCCAACGGCGTGAAGCCGGCTCTATTCAGCGCGAACTCAGAGGGCGCCTGCCCGTCGTGCAAGGGCGCCGGCGTGATCATCACGGAACTCGGATTCATGGACACGATCGAGACGCCCTGCGAGGACTGCGGCGGCAAGCGCTTCCAGGCAGCTGTTCTCGAGTACAAACTCGCCGGCAAGGACATCACCGAGGTGCTCGATCTGCCTGTGTCCGAAGCGCGGGTGTTCTTCGGTGAGGGCGAGGCGAAGCTCCCGGCGGCTTCCGCCATCCTCGGCCGGATGGAAGACGTGGGTCTCGGCTACCTGTCACTCGGGCAGCCGTTGTCGACCCTGTCGGGTGGTGAGCGCCAGCGGATCAAGCTCGCGATCCAGATGGGGGAGAAGGGCGACGTCTACGTGCTCGACGAACCCACGACCGGCCTGCACCTCGCCGATGTCGACAAGATCCTCGGGCTGCTCGATCGGCTCGTCGACGCCGGGAAGACGGTGATCGTCATCGAACATCATCAGGCGGTGATGGCCCATGCAGACTGGATCATCGATATCGGGCCCGGCGCCGGTCATGATGGCGGCAAGATCGTGTTCGAAGGGACACCTGCAGATTTGGTATCCCAAAAATCCACACTGACGGGGGAGCACCTCGCTGCCTACGTCGGAGCGTAGGGGCATGCCGGTCGACCGCTCCCACATTCGTGTCAAAGCCATGCTTGTGGCCACCCACAGCGACGGCGCTCGGCACCTCGTCAGCCAGCACGGTGCGACGGCGGAGAACCCGCTCGGCTTTCATCGGCTGATCGGCGGCGGTGTCGAACTCGGCGAGACACACGAGAAGGCGATACTCCGCGAAGTCCAGGAAGAGCTCCAAGCCGATGTGGTCGATCTGGCTTTCCTGGGCGTCGTTGAGAACATCTTCCGATACGACGGCGAGCTCGGTCATGAAATCGTTGCGCTGTACTGCGGCAGGCTGCACCCAGAACCTGCATTGGAGGGCGGCACCCTCACGGAGTCCGACGGATCGATCGTGCCGATCCTATGGCGCCCATTCGACGACGACGATGTGTCGGCACCGCTGTACCCGTCAGCGGCGAACCGCTGGATTCGCGACGTCGTCTCCCATGCAGCAGCCCAGGGAGCATGAGGGGCCCGAGAGCACAGAGTCCCATCTCTTCGCGCCACTCTCGACTCGTGAGCTATATCCGATAATGCACATTATGTCAGCTAGCAGAAAGCAGCCCGTCCCCCTCAGACTCGCGTGAGCGGGAGATGCGGGTGCGGTGGCAACTCGACATCGATCGGATCTCCCGCAGCCACGCGCCCACCCCGCGACACGATGCCCATCACGCCGGCGAGGCGGACGACCTTGCCGTCACCGGCGTTCCGCACCACCTGCTTGAGCAGCCCCGACTGGAATCCGTTGATCTGCTGGCACGGATTGCGAAGCCCCGTGACCGTCACCACAGTCTCTCCGATTCGCAGTCGTGATCCGACAGGCAGCGCGAGCAGATCGATGCCCTGCGTCGTGATGTTCTCGCCGAGGTCCCCTGGAGCCACGAGATGGCCACCCTCCTTCAGGGTCTCGAAGAGCTCGCCGTGGATCAGGTGCACCTGCCGGAGATTCGGTTGGGACGGATCGGCGGCCACCCGCGATCGGTGCTTGACCGTCGCTCCACAGTGCGCATCGCCGTCGACGCCCAGACCCTCTAGCAGCAAGATGGATCCCCGTGTCTCCTTGCTGAACGTGTGAGAAGCACTGGAATGGACCGCGACGACCCGAGCAAGCATGTCTTCATTGTTCCACGAGCCATCCAGCCGCTCACCGTGCGATGATCGGGGCGTGAGTCCCCCTATGCATGCGCCCGCGGGCTACGTCTGCCCGTTCTGCGCTTTCCTCGAGGGCACGCATGACGATCACAACCTGCCCACAGACGTGGTCGCTGTCACTGAACGCGCTTACGCCCGGATCGCTCCGAAGTGGTGGCCTGGGAACCCGGGCGCGGTGCTTGTCATCCCTCGGACGCATGTGGAGAACATCTACGACCTTTCGCCGTCGGACAGCGCGGCGGTGTGGGACCTCACCCAGAGAGTCGCCATCGGCATCCGTTCCTCATACGCGTGTGAGGGCACCTCGATCCGCCAGCACAACGAACCCGCCGGAGGCCAGGACGTCTGGCATCTTCACGTTCACGTGTTCCCCCGCCACCCGGACGACCTTCTGTACCAGCGGCATGATGACGCGGAATGGGTCGATCCGGCTCACCGCCAAGCCTTCGCGACCAGGCTCAGGACAGCCCTCGGCATGCCGTTCCAGCTCACCTGACATCCGTCAGACCCGAGAGCGTTGCGAGAATGGCCCGATGGCTCTCACAGGCAGCGGATCCACCCGTCTCGTCATTCTTCGCGGCGATGCGGCATCGGGGAAGACGACCACGGCAACGTCGTTGCGCACAGCGCTGGGCGCGCGCGTCGCTCTGATCTCTCAGGATCACTTCCGCCGCGAGCTCCTCCGTGAGCCGGATCGGCGGAAGCTCTCCCGCGACGCCAGTGTCCTCATCATCACCACCGCCCGCCAGGCGCTCGACCTCGGGTATGACGTGATCCTCGACGGCGTGTTCAATCTGCGCGACTACTTGGAGGCGTTCGAACGGTTGTACCGAGACCACCTCGGGTCCACACGCATCTACCAGTTCGACGTCGGCCTCGAGGAGACGATCCGCCGCCACGCGGGCCGGCAGCTTGCCCAGGAATTCGGGGAGGACAAGATCCGCGAATGGCACGATGGGTGGCAGCCACTCCCCTGGTTCGATGAACGACGGATCGGCCCCGAGATCGGTACCGATGAGCTGGTATCGATCATCGTGGAGGATCTCAGGGGCCCGGCACTCCCCTCCCCTGGGCCGTCATAGGCTCGGCATACTCCATGCCCCTCTGTCAGGCGTGCAGCGCGCTGAACGTACCCCCGGAGGCGTCGGCTCCCCTCAGAGGCCGACACTGAACGTGATCATGGGCTCGCCGCCGAGCGGATGAGTGACCGGACCGGAAACAGGCCGGAATCCCTGCAGCTCATAGAGCCGGATGGCGGGGTTTCCTCGCCGCACAGCGAGCTCGACCGTGGAGTACCCGGCGTCCTTCGACGCCCGTATCGCGTCCTTCAACAGAGCTCTTCCCATCCCCTTGCCGGAGGAAGCAGGGAGCACAGCGATCCGCTCCAGCACTGCCGTAGTCTCGTCACCGGATTTCGGTGCCGTCAGAGCGAACCCAGCGAGAGGCTCCCCTGCCAACGCGAACCGCAGGAGAGGCCCGTCGAACAGCTTGCGCATGCGGGCGGCGACTGCGGCCGCGTCGACCTCTCCATCGCGGTATCGAAGAGCCTGCACCCAGAGATCGACACATCTCGCGATGTCGTCGGTAGTACCCGCGGTGATGTCCGTCATACGGGCAATCGTCGCACGCTCGAAAGGTCCGACGCCGCGAACCGGGCGCTAGTGCGCGGACCACACCCCGAGCTCGGTGCCAGACGGATCCGCGAAGTGCAGCCGACGCCCACCCGGGAACTCATACGGCTCCTGCAGGATCTTGCCCCCGGCCGCCACGATGGCCTCCTTCGTGGCGTCGAGGTCCTCGGAGTAGAGCAGCACCAGAGGGCCGCCGGCGGGACGCACCTCGTCGGCGAGCAGCAGACCACCGGCCTCGTTCCCGTCGGCGCGCGGAGACACGATCCCCGCATAGCCCGGGCCGTAGTCGTTGAAATGCCAGCCGAACGCATCGGCGAAGAAGCGCTTCGAGACGTCGAGGTCGGTGACGACGAGCTCGACGTAATCGAGTGAGTGATGCAGAGGTGTGCTGGTCATGGCGTCAGGGTAGCTCCCACCTGCGACATCACAGATCTCATCTGCGACATCGCAGAGGAGTAGCGTTGAGGGGTGCCGCAGGTCTCCCACTCCCCCGTCTCCACACCGGGGTGGCGGGCCTGGCTGATCTGGTCGGTCGGCGTCGCCGCCTATGTGCTCGCGATCACCAACCGCACCTCGCTCGGGGCTGTCGGCGTCGAGGCGGCTGACCGGTTCCAGGCCGACGCTTCCACGCTGGCCCTGTTCGCCGTGGTCCAACTGGCGGTGTACGGCGGGATGCAGATCCCCGTGGGAATCCTGCTCGACCGTTTCGGATCCCGGCCGATCATGACGATCGGGATGCTGCTCATGGCCGCCGGCCAGTTGACCATGGCTCTCTCCCCCAGCATCGGCATCGCGATCGTCGCACGCGTTCTGCTCGGCGCCGGAGATGCCGCCATCTTCCCCGCCGTGCTGCGCCTGGTTGCCACCTGGTTCCCCGCGCAGCGAGGACCCCTCATGGTGCAGTTCACCGGCATCATCGGCCAGGCAGGGCAACTCATCGCGCTCGTCCCCGTCGCCGCGCTGCTGCACGCCACCACCTGGACGATCACCTTCGGCAGCATCGCCGGGCTCGGGGTGCTGTTCACGATCCTCGTGGCGCTCGTCATCCGCAACCACCCGGTCGAGCGCGGCGCCGATGTCACGGTGAACACCGACACGGGAGTCGTGCGCGTCGTCACCTCAGCGATAGATACCGGCGTCGGCATACGCGCCGCCTGGGCGCACCCAGGGACCCGCCTCGCCTTCTGGTCGCACTTCACCACGCCGTTCGCGGGAACCGCGTTCGTGCTCCTCTGGGGAATGCCGTTCCTCACAGCGGCGGAGGGCCTGGATGCTGCACACGCCGCGGGCATCATCTCCGTATATGTCGTTGCCGGAATGCTTCTCGGTCCCATCATCGGCGACCTCTCGCGTCGACTGCCGAACCATCGCTCTCTCGCCCTCGTGCTTCCGGCCGTGGGGGTTCAGATGGCAGCGTGGATCTCTGTCATCGCCCTCCCCGACACCGCACCGCTCTGGCTCCTCTACGTCCTGGCGATCGCTCTCGGGACCGGTGGTCCCGCCTCGATGATCGCCTTCGACCACGCCAGAACGCACAACCCGACGCACCGCCTCAGCACCGCCACCGGCGTCACGAACGCCGGAGGTTTCATCGCCGCGCTCATCGCCATCTTCCTCATCGGTCTCGCGCTCGATCTGCAGGGCGCCGGCACGCCGGAGACCTACTCGCTGGAAGCCTTCCGGATCGCATTTCTCATGCCGATCCCGCCCTGGATCATCGGCACCGTCTTCATCCTCGTCGAGCGCAAACGTACGCGTGTCCGTATGGGGCTCGACCCCGAGCGCCGTCGCTGACGCGGCACCCGGACAGCGTCCACAAAATCAGCGCAGGAGGTGCTGCAAAGTCTCGATCACGAGCTCCACGCTGAGATGCTCAGGGACTTCGGCGTCTCCCGCCTCGAACTCCGCGAGCTCCACCCCCTGCACGGCACCTACGGGCAGTGCGGCGAAGATCCCGGCGATCTGATGCGGCAGCAGCCCGCCCCCGATGCGATAGGCCGCGGGGATGTAACCGGGCTCGAGCACGTCCCAGTCGACGTGTATCCATACCGGTCGACCGGCGATGATGTCGACGATGCGTTCAGGCGTGCTCTCTGCCGGCCGAAGTACGGTGACCCCTGCCTCCGCCAGAAGGTCCCCCTCGGCGGGGTCGATGTCCCGGCCACCGACGACGATCACCTGCTTCGGGTCGATGCCGGAACCGTGGCCGCTGTCCCAGAGGCCGCACGCCGCGGCGAGCACCATGCCGCCGAGGTACCCCGACTCCGTCGTCTCCGGGGTGTTGAAGTCGCCGTGCGCGTCGATCCACAGCACCACCGCATCCGGGTGATGCTCCGCGACCGTGGGGAGCGTGCCGAGGCTCACAGCGCAGGTGTTGGTGATCAGCAGGGGTGTCGTCCCCGCGGCAAGGGCATCCTGCAGCGCCGCCCGGATCCCCTGGAGCGTCTGCTCCGCCTCCGGTAACGCCTTCGTCCAGTCATCGACGACACTCGGGGTCGGAGTGCCGATGGTCTGTGCTTCGATCGACATCAGGGACGACACCGCCTCGCCCACTCGGCGCGCGCCGATCAAGGCGCCGTCGGTACGGTCGGCCACCCGGCCCTGAGAGACGATGAGCGAATAGGAGGATGCCATGTCCCTCAGCCTGGCATCAGCACAGCCAGCGGGACAAATGCGCTCCTCTCGCACATGTCGCCGACGAAGAATCGGGGCGCCTCAGCCGCGGCGAGGAGTCCATCCCGATGGAAGCGGGCCATCCTGGAAAGCACGCTCTCGATCGCTTCGCGCCGACCAGCCCTGTGCCTGATCCGTGGTGTCGAAGGCGCCACGAGCGAGCCTCAACCCCACGTCGTCGTGATGCATACGCGGCGCTCCGCCGCGACGAACGGATGCCCGAACGCTCCAGGCGTCGTCGGCGAAGCCGCCTCCGCGGAACACCCGGTAGTCGTCGTAGCGGGCGGGGTCGAGCAGGTCCCAGCACCACTCCCAGACGTTGCCGAGCGTGTCGAAGAGCCCGTTGAGATTCGGGAGCTTCCCGCCCACGTCCTGTGGCGAGGCCACCCCGTCCGCCGCCGTCCAAGCCGCATCCGCGAGCGGCGCATAGTGAGGGCCCGTCGCGCCGGCACGACAGGCGAACTCCCACTCCGCCTCTGTGGGCAGCCGGTATCCGTCCGCGGTCGTATCCCACGTGACGACCTCGCCGTCGAACGAGTAGCTCCGTTCCAGCCCCTCCCACTCCGACGCGGCATTGCAGAAATGCACCGCTCGCAACCAGCTGAGATCCGCGGCGGGGCGGCGGGGATGCCGTGCGGGAATGCCGAGCACCTCGGCGAGCTGTTCCTCCGTCACCGGGTACACACCGATCTCGAATGGTTCGAGAGCGACATCGCGCCTCTCCTGCCTGCGAGCATCATGCAGCGACACGGTGCCGGCACTGATGGCCGCGAGCTCGAAGTCACTCACCGGATTCGGCAACTGTCGGACGACGTCATGCGGGAACCCGTTCTACCCACGACGGGTACTTCGCCGCACGGCCGTCTCCCGACGACGTCCTGGTCACACGCCGCCGCACCCAGGGCCCGACGAACTCGCGGTAATAGGCGAGGCCGGAGGGGCCCGTACCGAGCCGATCGCTCGGCGCCCACCACGTCTCCGGAGGCTCGTAGCCGAGAGCGTGCAGCACGCGGGCGGCCACACGGTGGTGACCCGATGCATTCATGTGCAGCCTGTCCTCCGCCCAGTACGCGCCGCGGGAGAGCTCACGGTCGGGCCAGTTGAGCGCTCGGATCACGTCGGGACGATCTTCGACGCGACGCAGCACGGCCTCGGACAGCAGATCACCCCGCCGCTGCACGAGAGAGCCCATCGGGAGCTGACCACTCGGGTTCGCGCCGGAGAGCAGGATCATCGTCACCCCCTCCTCGTCGCATCGGCGCAGTACCCGGCTGAAGGCGTCGGCGATGTGCTCGACGTCGGTACGCGGGCGCAGCATGTCGTTGCCACCGCCGTTGAACGAGAGATGCGTGGGACGCAGGGCGAGCGCGGGTTCGAGCTGCTCTTCCACGATCGGCCAGGCGAGCTTGCCCCTGATCGCGAGGTTCGCGTACTGGATGGGGTGCCCGGCGGCGTCCGCCCACCCTTGAGCCGCCAGGTCGGCCCAGCCGCGCTCCCGTCCGTCCGGGAGGACATCACCCACACCCTCGGTAAACGAGTCGCCGATCGCCACGAACCGCACATCTGCCATCATCCCAGCCTATTGCGGGACGACGACGCACGGCGCCGGGACCGGATGGGTCGTCCCCGCCTCAGCGGTCGTCGAGAGCCTGGCCGCCGCGATCGACGAGTCCCCACGCCGCAGCCGCAGCACCGAGGAAACAGACGCCGAAGACCGCGAACAGGAGCGGCGCGCCGCCCCCGACCAGGAGGATCGGGACAGAGAGCGGTGCGACGATCGATGCGATGCGCCCCACTCCAGCGGCCCAGCCCGCGCCCGTGCCCCGCAACGAGGTCGGATAGATCTCCGGGGTCACCGCGTACAGGGCACCCCAGGCGCCGAGGTTGAAGAACGACAGCGCCATGCCGGCGGCGATGATGGTGCCCTCCGTCGTCGCCGTGCCGAAGACCACGGCAGAGACCGCCGAGCCGAGGAGGAAGACGGAGAGCGTCAGTCGACGGCCCCAGACCTCGATGAGCCACGCGGCCACCGCGTAGCCGGGGAGCTGAGCCAACGTGATGATGAGCGTGAACCCGAAAGACCGCACCAGATCGAACCCGGCATCGACGAGGATGCTCGGGATCCAGATGAACGCTCCGTAATAGGCGAAGTTCACACCGAGCCACACCAGCCAGAGACACAGTGTGCGCAGTCGGAACTCCGGATTCCAGAGTGTCGCCAACCGTGCGCGGGCGGTGACGGCGATCGCTCGTGATGCCGGCTCCTTCCTGATGGCCGGAGTCGCCTCCACCCGCGCCTCTGCCTCGAACGCGGAGACGATGCGGTCGGCCTCTGCGATCCGTCCCCGCGACGCGAGCCAGCGAGGCGACTCGGGCATCCGCCACCGCACGAAGAGTGCGTACACCGCCGGGATGGCCCCGAGGGCGAACGCCCAGCGCCAGCCATCCTCCGAAGCGGGTATGACCAGGAACCCGATGAGAGCAGCTGCCGTCCACCCGAGTGCCCAGAACGCCTCCAGTACGACGATCAGGCGACCGCGGATCCGGGTGGGGGCGAACTCGCTCACGTAGGTCGATGCCACAGGAAGCTCGGCGCCGAGCCCGAGGCCGACGAGGAATCGGAGAACCAGAAGCGCCGCAAGCCCGCCCACGAGCGCGCTGGCTCCGGTGGCGAGGCCATACACGAGCAACGTCAGAGCGAACACCTGCCGTCGTCCGTAGCGGTCCGCCAGGAGACCGCCGAGCGTCGCACCTATGGCCATGCCGATGAACCCGACGGAGGCGATCCAGCCCGCCTCGCCCTTGGACAGCCCCCACTGCTGCGTGAGTGCCGCGAGGATGAAGGAGATCAGACCCACGTCCATCGCGTCCAGCGCCCAGCCGAGACCGGAGCCCGTGAGCAAGCGGAGATGCCGGCGCGTGAAAGGCAGGACGTCCAGGCGCTCAGCCAACGATGAGCGGCTCGGCAAGGCGGTGTTGGCCATGCTTCTCATCGTAAAGCCGAGCGCCGGGCGTCCTGCCCTCGATGACGTCAGTCCTGCGAGGCGAGGATCCGCTTCACGCGCGGGATCACCTCGGTGCCATACAGCTCGATGCTGCGCATCATCGACTCGTGCGACAGGGTGCCCGTGGCGTACTTGAGGTCGAAACGCCCGAGGCCGAGCGTCGTGATGGTGTCGGCGATCTTCGCAGCGACCCGGTCCGGCGACCCTGCGTAGATCGCCCCCTCAGGTCCCACGTCGTTCTGGAAACGTGCACGGCTGTACGCCGGCCACCCGCGCTCTCGGCCGATGGTGTTGTTCATCGCCTCGAATCCGGAGTAAGCGGCATCCCAGGCTTCCGCGTCTGTCGCGGCGATGTGGCCAGGCGAGTGCACCGAGACGGGATGCGACGTGGTACCGAACGATGCGACCGAGCGATGGTACAGATCGACGAACGGCTTGAACCGCACCGCCGGCCCCCCGATGATCGCGAGCATGAGGCCGAGACCGTGGCGAGCGACACGGACGACCGACTCCGGGCTTCCGCCCACACCGACCCAGGTACGCAGACCCTTCTCGGTCTTCGGGAACACGTTCGCGTTCTCCAACGACGGACGCATCGTTCCCGACCAGGTCACCGGCTCCTCCTTCAGGAGCTCCACGAACAGTTCGAGCTTCTGCTCGAAGAGCGCGTCGTAGTCTCGCAGGTCATAGCCGAACAGGGGGAAGGACTCGATGAAGGAGCCGCGCCCGAGCACCACCTCGGCCCGGCCGTTCGACAGCGCGTCCAGCGTCGAGAAGCGCTCGAACACGCGTACGGGGTCGTCGGAGGACAGCACCGTGACCGCAGTGCCAAGCCGGATGTTCTCCGTGCGCGCGGCGATCGCCGCCAGCACCATCTCCGGGGCGGACACGGCGAACTCGGTGCGGTGATGCTCCCCGACCCCGAAGAAGTCCACGCCCACGGAGTCTGCGAGTTCCGCCTGCTGAACGATGTTGCGGATCGTCTGCGCCCCCGTGAGGAGCTCCCCGTCCGCATCTCGCGTGATGTCGCCGAACGTGTCCAGCCCGAATTCGATGCCCATGTCATCCCTTCCTATTCAGATGAATGAACACGTGACCGTCCGGCCGCATTCCCGTCAGCGCGGGAGCAGAGCGGTGCGCAACGTGTCGAGCCCGACGCCGCCCATATCGAGCGCCCGCTTGTGGAAGTCCTTGAACGAGAAGGCATCGCCTTCCGCCGCGCGAACACCATCGCGGACCTGCTCCCAGATGCGCTGGCCCACCTTGTACGACGGCGCCTGTCCCGGCCAACCCAGGTAGCGGTTCACCTCGAACTGCACGAACTGATCCGACATGTTCACGTTCGCGCGCATGAAGTCCAGCGCGTACTCCGCGTCCCACACACCTGTGCCGTCGAGACGGGGCTTGCCGAGGTGCACGCCGATGTCGAGCACCACACGGGCCGCCCGCATGCGCTGACCGTCGAGCATGCCGAGTCGATCGGCGGGGTCGTCGAGGTAGCCGAGCTGCTCCATGAGGCGCTCGGCGTAGAGCGCCCAGCCTTCTGCATGGCCGGACGTGCCTGCGAGCAGACGGCGCCAGGAGTTGAGCTCTGCCCGATTGTAGACGGCCTGCGCGATCTGCAGGTGATGTCCGGGGACGCCCTCGTGGAACACCGTGGTGAGCTCGCGCCAGGTGTCGAACTCGGTGACGCCTTCGGGGACCGACCACCACATGCGACCGGGACGCGAGAAATCGTCCGTGGGCCCCGTGTAGTAGATGCCACCCTCCTGGGTGGGAGCGATCATGCACTCGAGTGTGCGGATCGCCTCGGGAATGTCGAAGTGCGAGGCGCCCAGTTCAGCGACGGCCCTGTCGCTCGTCTCCTGCATCCACTTCTGCAATGCGTCGGTGCCGACGAGCTTGCGTGCGGGATCGGCCTCGAGATGGGCGACGGCCTCCTCGACCGACGCACCAGGGAGGATCTCGTTCGCGATGGCGGTCTGCTCCGCCACCATGCGGGCGAGCTCTTCACGACCCCATTCGTACGTCTCGTCGAGGTCGATCGTCGCGCCGAGGAAACGGCGGGAGTTGAGGGCGTACAGCTCGCGGCCGACGGCGTCGACCTCGCCCGCGACGGGGGCGAGCTCCTCGGCGAGGAAGCGGCGGAGTTCGTCGTAGGCGACGCGTGCAGCTGCCGAGTTGTCCGCGAGCGTGCGTGCGAGGGAGGCCGGGAGCTGGCCCTCCTCCGGGTCGGCCTCGGCGACGAAGGCGGCGAAGAACCCGTCGTCGGCCGTGTAGCGGTCGATCTGTGTCGCGACCTCGACCACCTGACGACGCGCCGGCGTCACTCCCTCAGCGATCCCGGTGCGGAGCGTCTCGACGTATCCGCGGAGCGCATCCGGAACCGCGGCGAGACGGGTCGCGATCACGTCCCAGTCCTCGACGGTCGCAGTGGGCATCAGGTCGAAGGCGGCGCGCACGTCCTGCGCCGCCGAGGCGATGACGTTGAGGTCACGAAGGTGCCACTTGGCATCGTGGAGTTCGAGATCGAGGCGGAGCTCGGCGCTGAGATCGGTCTTCGTCACCTCGTCGATCGCGTCGACGGGCTCGAGTGCCGAGAGACGGTCGAGTGTCGCGCGGGTGGCTGCAGCGATCTCTTCGTGCCCCTGCGGGCTCAGGTCGCCGAAGCGGTCGTTCACCTCGTCGCGGCCGATGTACGTCCCGAGTGTGGGAGCCAGTACCGCGATCGTGTCGACCCATTCATCGGCGACGGCGTCGATGGCAGAGGGGGTGCGAGGAGCTGAAGTCATACCTTTCAGCCTAATCCCCGGCCCCCTCCCACCGCCGGAGGTCAGTGCGCGGCTTCGTTCCAATCGCGACCCCGACCGACCTGCACATCGAGCGGCACGGACAGCTCGGCAGCATCGCCCATCCGCGCGCGGACGATCCGCTCCGTGGCGTCCCACTCCCCCGGCGCGACCTCGACCACGAGTTCGTCGTGGATCTGCAACAGCACCCGCGAGGAGAGGTTCTCGGACCGGAGGTCGTCGTGGATGTGCAGCAGCGCGATCTTCATGATGTCGGCGGCACTGCCCTGGATCGGAGCGTTGAGGGCGGCCCGCTCGGCGTTCTCGCGGAGCACGCGGTTCGGACTCGCGAGGTCGGGGAACGGTCGACGGCGGCCGAAGATGGTCTCGGTGTAGCCGACCTCCTTCGCCTTCATCACGGATGCACGCAGGTAGTCGCGCACGGCGCCGAACCGCGCGAAGTACTCGATCATGAGCTGCTTGGCCTCGGACTGCTCGATGCGCAGCTGCTTGGAGAGGCCGAACGCGGAGAGCCCATAGACCAGACCGTAGGACATCGCCTTGACCTTGGTGCGCATCGCCGCCGTGACATCGCTCGGCTCGACACCGAACACGCGCGCTCCGACGAAACGGTGCAGGTCTTCCCCGCTGTTGAAGGCCTCGATCAGCCCCTCGTCGCCGGAGAGGTGCGCCATGATGCGCATCTCGATCTGGGAGTAGTCAGCGGTGAGCAGAGCCTCATACCCTTGGCCCACCTCGAAAGCACTGCGGATGCGGCGTGACTCCTCGGTGCGCACCGGGATGTTCTGCAGGTTCGGGTCGGTGCTCGAGAGCCGTCCGGTCTGGCTTCCCGTCTGCACGTACGTGGTGTGCACACGGTGGTCGTCTCCGATCGCCGAATCGAGCGACTCGATGATCTGGCGCAGCTTCGTGGCCTCACGGTGCTGCAGCAGCAGGCTCAGGAACGGATGCGGGTTGCTCTCCTGCAGATCGGCGAGCACCGCAGCGTCGGTCGAGTAGCCGGTCTTGGTCTTGCGGGTCTTCGGCAGCTGCAGGTCTTCGAACAGCACCTCCTGCAGCTGCTTGGGCGAGCCGAGGTTGAACTCGCGGCCGACGACGGAGAACGCCTCCTGTGCGAGGCCCTCCGCTCGGGCCGCGAGCTCACCCGAGAAGGTCGACAGCACGTCGTGCGACACGGCGACACCCGCGACCTCCATGTCGGCGAGGGTGAGCAGCGTGGGCAGCTCGATGTCGTCGAGGACCTTCGCGACCGACTCCGGGATGTCCTCGCGGAGAGCATCGGCAACTCGCAGAGCGAACCACGCCTCCTGAGACGGCGTCGCACCCTCGGTCTCGGGGACGAGCTGGGAAGGATCGGCCTCGGGGAGCTTCTCCCCCAGGTAGCGCTCGACGAGGTCGGAGAGGGTCTTGTCGGGGAAGCTCGGTCGCAGCAGCCAGCCGGCCAGACTCGTGTCGTATGCGAGCCCGCGAAGGCGGATGCCCTGGCGGATCAGCGCCTTCACCTGCGGCTTCGCGTCGTGGAGCACCTTCGGTGCGTCGGACTCCAACCATCCGCGCAGAGCGCCCGCGGCCTCATCCGACCAATCGGCTTCACGTACTTCGGTCAGCGTGGCAACACCGATGCGTACGGGGACACCGCCCTGGGTCGTGACGCGGAGCGCGACATCGCCTTCCTGCGCCGCAGCCCAACTCGCGAGGTCGGCCGCAGGCGCCTCGACGGGCACCGGGAGCACCACGACGGAAGCAGGGTCGTCAGCGACGTCGCCGGCACCGACGGCCTCGAACACCCGCGGCAGCAGGGTGCGGAACTCGAGACGGGCGAAGATGTCGCGCACGGCCTGCGCATCGATCGGTGCGACGGCGAGGTCAGCCGGGCCCACCGGAAGCTCGACGTCGGTGAGCAGACGGTTGAGCTTGCGGTTGCGACGGACGTCTTCGATGTGGTCGCGGAGATTGCCTCCGACGACGCCCTTGATCTCGTCGGCGCGGGCGATCAGTTCATCGAGCGAGCCGAACTGCGTGAGCCATTTGACCGCCGTCTTCTCGCCGACCTTCGGCACGCCGGGCAGATTGTCGCTGGTCTCACCCACGAGCGCGGCGATATCCGGGTACTGCTCGGGTCGCACCCCGTAGCGCTCCTGAACGGTCGCCGGGTCGTAGCGTTTGAGTTGGGAGACCCCCTGCACCGATGGATACAGCAGCGTGACGTCTTCGTTGACGAGCTGGATGGTGTCGCGGTCTCCCGAGACGACGAGCACTTCGAAGCCCTGTTCGGCACCTTGGGACGCGAGGGTGGCGAGGATGTCGTCCGCCTCGATCCCCTCCTTCGTCAGGACCGGGATGGACATGGCGGCGAGGCAGTCCTGCAGCAGCGGGATCTGCCCCTTGAACTCCTGCGGCGACTCGGACCGCGTGGCCTTGTACTCGGGGTACTCATCGGTGCGGAAGGAGTGCCGCGAGGTGTCGAAGGCGATCGCGAGATGCGTCGGCTTCTCCGCCTTGATGAGGTTGACCAGCATCGACAGGAACCCGTAGATGCCGTTCGTGTGCTGCTTGTCCTTGGTCGTGAAGTTGTCGACCGGGAGCGCGAAGAAGGCGCGGTAGGCGAGCGAGTGGCCGTCGACGACCATGAGGGTAGGCTTTGCGGAGTCCGTCACCCTGTCAGCCTAACGAGGACGACGGACACCCGCTGAGGAGGATGCATGGGCGATGTCGCGATGAGCGAGGGACTCGACTGGGCGACGGCCCGGGGAATGGGCGCCCTCGCCGAGAAGATGGGCATGGAGTTCCTCGAGTTCAGCGTCGAGCGCTGCGTCGCGACGATGCCGGTCGAGGGCAACACCCAGCCCGTCGGACTCATGCACGGCGGGGCGTACGTCGTGCTCGGAGAGTCACTCGGCTCGATGGCTGCCAATCTGCACGCCGGTGCCGGAAGGCTCGCGGTCGGGGTGGACATCAATGCGACACACACGCGATCGGCGACCTCTGGTCTGGTCACCGGCGTCTGCACGCCCGTGCACCTGGGACGGAGCATCACGGTGCACGAGATCGTGGTGACTGACGATCAGGGTCGTCGTTGCTCGACCATCCGCATCACCAACATGATCAAGGACCTTCCCGCTGGGCGCTGAGCGGTTCCTCCAGCAGGCGCTGGAACAGCAGATGATCCTGCCACTCCCCCGCGATCAGGAGGTACTTCGGCGCCATCCCGATGCGCTCGAACCCGTTTCCGAGCAGCACCCGCTGTGAGCCGAGGTTGTGCAGCAGCGTGGCCGCCTGGAGTCGGTGCAGCCGCAGCTCGGTGCGGGAGTGCTCGATCACCCTCGCGACCGCGCGGCTCGCGAGCCCACGGTGCACGCGCGTCGCATCCACCCAGTAACCGAGGTCTGCGCTCCAGAACGCCCCACGGACGATGTTGTTGAGGTTCATCCGTCCGCGGATCTCACCATCGTCGGACTCGATCACGAAGCGGATGCCACGCCCTGCCGATGCGTCGACCAAACACTGCTGTGCATGCGCCTCCTGCGAGGCGACGGTGAAGAACGCCTCCGAGCGCGTCGGCTCCCACGGCGCGAGATGCCGGCGGTTCGCCAGATAGGCACGCGAAAGCGCGGCACCGTCGCCCAGGCGCACGGGCCTGAGGATGTGCTCGGAATCGAGCCGGAAGGATCCGGCGCTCACCGCTACTTCTTGGGAGCGAGCTGCTCGATGATCGCCTTCGCGACGTCCTGCATCGTGAGACGACGGTCCATGGAGGCCTTCTGGATCCAGCGGAAGGCCTCGGGCTCGCTCAGCCCCATCTTCTCGTTGAGCAGACCCTTGGCCCGGTCGACGAGTTTGCGGGTCTCGAAGCGCTCGACCATGTCGGCGACCTCTGCCTCGAGCGTGATGATCTGCTCGTGGCGGGCCAGCGCGATCTCGATCGCCGGAAGGAGGTCGTTCGGCGTGAACGGCTTCACGACGTAGGCGAGGGCGCCGGCCTCGCTGGCACGCTCGACGAGCTCCTTCTGGCTGAACGCCGTCAGGAGCACGACCGGGGCGATGTTGCCCTTGTGCAGCTTCTCGGCCGCGCTGATGCCGTCGAGCTGAGGCATCTTGACATCCATGATGACCAGGTCGGGGCGGAGCTCAGTGGCCAGAGCGACCGCGGTCTCCCCGTCACCGGCCTCGCCGACCACATCGAAGCCGTTGTCGCGGAGGATCTCGACGATGTCGAGACGGATCAGCGACTCATCTTCGGCGACGACGACGCGTCGGGGTGCGGATGACGTGGGCTGCTCAGCCTGCTCTTCTTGCTCTGTCACACACCCATCCTAGTGGAGTGCCCCTGTCTGCAGGCCTCAGGCGCTCGGCGCGGACGGTCGCGCCTCCTGCTCTGCGCTAAAGTCGTAGACGCGACACACGAGCCGGCGTGGCGGAATGGCAGACGCGGAGCACTCAAAATGCTTTGTCCGAAAGGGCGTGTGGGTTCGAGTCCCACCGCCGGCACCCAACATCGATCGAACGAACGCGCGAATTCCGGCGCGGGCGACTGATCGACTATTCCGCGAGGACCGCGAGCTCCGCCAGAACGCGTGGATGCGCGAGGATCCGGAAGTGCCCGCCCGTATCGAGGCGCACGTTCTTGGCGCCGGCCAGTTCGCTGCCTTCGGGGATATGAGGGTCGAACGCCGCGTACACCGAGACGATCCGCTCGTTCACCGTCACCTGCTGCGCCAGATCCACGATCGACGGGTCGCGCGGTGAGAACGCACGAAGCGTTCTGGAGAGCATCAACCGCGCATAGCGCGACCCGCCGAACGGTGCGGCGATCGCGAGCATCGACCGCACGCGCGTGCCCGCCGGACCGGTCATCACGGTCTTTCCCGCAAGGCCGCCCTTGCTGTGCGCGACGAGGATCACGTCTTCGAGCCCCCGCTCCTCGAGAAACGTCGCCACGACCGCGGCCATCTCAGCCACAGGACGCTCGTTCCGGTGGAGCGCGTCGACGATGTGCACCGGATGACCACGTTCATGCATCGCGACGACGAGCGGCTGCAGGAACCGCCAGGTCTCGTAGACGCCGGGGAGCACGACGATGTGTGCAGCATCCCCGGAGACGAAAGACGACGGATCGGTGCGGTCGAATGCCGCACGGACCTGCCAGTACCCCGCGTACGCGTAATCGGCTATCCACCATCGCGCGTTCCTCAGCACGCCGATGACGGCCTCCTTCGACGGCGATGCGTTTCCATGCCTGAAAGCTACCCGAAGCGGACGACAGAGGGGGCAGGACCGAAGTCCCACCCCCTCTGGATGACGTACGTCAGACGCCGGCCTTGTAGATCGGCGCGGCGCCGCGGATCGCATCGCCGACCTTGTGCACGCGAAGGTCGTTCGTGGATCCGACGATTCCGGGAGGGGAACCGGAGATCACGACGACCTTGTCCCCTTCTTCTGCCAGACCGTTGCCGAGCAGGTACTCATCGACCTGGTGGTACATCAGGTCGGTGTGCTGGACCATGTCGACCAGCGTCGAGCGGATACCCCACGTCAGCGCCATGCGGCGACGGATGCCGGGCTCCGGGGTGAAGGCGATCATCGGGATGCGCGAGCGCAGACGCGACAGGCGACGGGCGGAGTCACCGGACTGCGTGAAGACGCAGAGGAACTTCGCGTCGACGAACTCAGCGACCTCGAGCGCGGCGAGGGTGATCGCACCACCCTGCGTGCGGGGCTTGGTCGTGAGCGGCGCGATGCGCTCCAGGCCGTGCTCCTCAGTCGACTCGATGATGCGCGCCATGGTCTCGACCACGACGACCGGGTAGTCTCCCACGCTGGTCTCGCCCGAGAGCATCACAGCGTCGGCACCGTCGAGCACCGCATTCGCAACGTCAGACGTCTCGGCGCGGGTCGGCACCGGGCTGTTGATCATCGACTCGAGCATCTGCGTCGCGACGATGACCGGCTTCGCCATGCGGCGGGCGATCTCGACGGCGCGCTTCTGCACGATCGGGACGGCCTCGAGCGGCAGCTCGACACCCAGGTCGCCGCGGGCCACCATGATCGAGTCGAACGCGTCGATGATCTCCTCGAGCGCGTCGACCGCCTGCGGCTTCTCGACCTTGGCGATGACGGGGACGCGGACGCCCTCCTCCGCCATGATCTCGTGGACGCGGATGACATCGGCGGCGTTGCGCACGAAGGACAACGCGATCAGGTCGGCGCCGATGCGCAGACCCCAACGGAGGTCCTCCTCGTCCTTCTCGCTCAGCGCGGGGACGTTCACGGCGACGCCGGGCAGGTTGATGCCCTTGTTGTTCGAGACGGCACCGGCGACGATGACCTTGGTGGTGACCGTCACACCGTCGGTCTCGACGACCTCGACGCGGACCTTGCCGTCGTCGATGAGGAGGAAGTCACCGGGCTTGACGTCCTGCGGGAGTCCCTTGAACGTCGTTCCGGAGATCTCCTTGTTGCCGATGATGTCCTCGGTGGTGATCTTGAAGATGTCGCCCTTGGCGAGTTCGTAGGGTCCGCCCTCGAACTTGCCGAGACGGATCTTCGGACCCTGCAGGTCGACGAGGATCGCGACGGGGCGACCAGCGTCCTCAGCGGCACGGCGCACGTTGGCGTAGTTGTTCTCGTGCACGGAGTAGTCACCGTGGCTGAGGTTCAGTCGGGCGACGTCCACGCCCGCATCGATCAGTGCGCGCACCGTCTCATAGGTGGAGGTGGCGGGGCCCAGGGTGGCGACGATTTTCGCGCGTCTCAAAGATTGCTCCAGGGTAGAAGTGGGGGATGGTGAATCAGGCGACGGTGCCGGCCTCAGCCTACGCGGGCTGGAGTCCGATCGCGACATCGCTCGGACGCACCGGCTCCGGGAGCACGGTGGTGCCCATCAGGAACCGGTCGACGTTGGCCGCGGCTGCACGCCCCTCGGCGATGGCCCACACGATGAGCGACTGTCCACGGCCGGCGTCGCCGGCGACGAACACGCCCGGCACCGTCGACTCGTAGGAGGAGTCGCGCCGGAACGCACCCCGATCGGTCACCTGGGGAAGCGTCTCCTCGGTGTAGCCGTCCTGCTCCGGTCCGGTGAAGCCCATGGCGATCAGGATGAGATCGGCCGGGATCTCCCGCTCAGTGCCGCTCTTGGGCACACGCCGACCATCGACGAACTCCGTCTCCGCCACGCGCAGTGCACGGACCTCGCCGACGTCGTTGCCGAGGAACTCGACGGTGGAGGCGAGGAACACACGCTCTCCGCCCTCTTCGTGAGCGGAGGAGACCTCGAACAGGGTCGGCATCATCGGCCACGGCTGGTGGTCGGGACGGGTGTCGCCCGGCTGCTTGCCGATCGCGAGGTTGGTGACGCTGAGTGCGCCCTGCCGGTGCGCGGTTCCGATGCAGTCCGCACCCGTGTCGCCACCGCCGATCACGATGACGTGCTTGCCCTCGGCGCTGATCTGATCCGTGACCTTGTCGCCCGCCACCGCGTGGTTCGACTCGACGAGGTACTCCATGGCGAAATGGACGCCGTCCAGGTCGCGGCCGGGGATCGCGAGGTCACGCGGAACCGTGGAGCCTGTGGCGATCACCACCGCGTCGTACCGGGCGCGCAGGTCCGGCCAGGAGATGTCCTTGCCGATCTCGACGCCGGCGCGGAAGCGGGTGCCTTCCTCCTGCATCTGGCGAAGGCGGGACTCGAGCTGCGTCTTCTCCATCTTGAAGTCGGGGATGCCGTAGCGCAGCAGTCCGCCGATGCGGTCGTCACGCTCGAAGACCGCGACGGTGTGCCCGGCACGGGTGAGCTGCTGGGCAGCGGCAAGCCCCGCAGGACCGGAACCGACCACCGCGACCGTCTTGCCCGTCAGCCGCTCCGGCGGCTCCGGCTCGACCCAGCCCTTCGAGAAGGCCTCGTCGATGATCGAGACCTCGATCTGCTTGATCGTCACAGCCGGCTGGTTGATACCGAGCACGCACGAGCTCTCGCACGGCGCAGGGCAGAGCCGCCCCGTGAACTCCGGGAAGTTGTTCGTCGCGTGCAGGCGCTCGATCGCCGCGCGACCCTCGCCTCGCCACGTCAAGTCGTTCCACTCCGGGATCAGGTTGCCGAGCGGGCACCCCTGATGGCAGAACGGCACGCCGCAGTCCATGCAGCGCCCTGCCTGACGGCGCAGGACCTGCTTGTCGCCGGGCTCATAGACCTCTTTCCAGTCCATGATGCGCACGGGAACGGGACGACGCGGGGGAAGCTCCCGCTCGGTCACCTTCAGAAAGCCTTTGGGGTCAGCCACCGGTCACCTCCAGGATGCGGTTCCACACGATGTCGCCGTCGGGGTCGATCCCCTCGGCCAGCGCCTCCTCGCGCATGCTCCGCACGGCGGCGAAGTCACGAGGGAGCACCTTCACGAACTCTGCGGCGGCCGCCTCGAAGTTCTCGAGAAGACCCGCGGCCCGCGGCGACGCGGTGCGCTCGACGTGCGCGACCAGCAGGCTCCGCAGCACTTCGAGATCCGCGCGGTCGAGCGACTCGAGGAGCAGCTCGCCGCTCCCGAGCGACTGCGCGTTCACCTTGCTGGTGTCGAGGGCGTGCACGTAGGCCACTCCCCCGGACATCCCCGCGCCGAAGTTCCGCCCGGTCGAGCCGAGGATCACCGCGAGCCCACCGGTCATGTACTCCAGAGCGTGGTCGCCCACGCCCTCGACCACGGCGGTCGCACCCGAGTTGCGGACGAGGAAACGCTCGCCGACGACGCCCGAGATGAACATCGTCCCCGAGGTCGCGCCGTAGCCGATCACGTTGCCGGCGATCACGTTCTCGTGCGGCGCGATCTTGGAGCCTCGCGGCGGACGGATCGTGATGTCGCCGCCGGAGAGCCCCTTGCCGACGTAGTCGTTGGCATCGCCCTCGAGCCGCAGGACGATACCCGGCGGCAGGAACGCCCCGAGCGACTGACCGGCGGTGCCGTGCAGAGTCACGTCGATGGTGCCCTGCGGCAGACCGGCTGCTCCGTGCCGTGACGTCACCTGATGACCGAGCATGGTTCCGACCGCACGTTCGGTGTTGGCGATGGGCAGCTCGACCACGACGGGCTCGCCGTTGAGCAGAGCGCCCTTCGCGATGTCGATCAGCTTCACGTCGAAGTGCTTCTCGAGCTCGTGGTCCTGGGTGCGTGCGCTGCGACGCGGTTCGCCAGCCGGGAACACCGGGCCTTCCAGCACCGGAGTGAGGTCGAGCCCCTCGGCCTTCCAGTGCTCGACCGCGGCGTTGACCTCGATGAGGTCGGCACGGCCGACGATCTCGTCGATCGAGCGGTAGCCGAGCTCGGCGAGGAGCTCACGCACCTCTTCGGCGATGAACTCCATGAAGTTCACGACGAACTCGGGCTTGCCCGTGAACCGCTCGCGCAGAACCGGGTTCTGCGTGGCGACACCGACGGGGCACGTGTCCAGGTGGCAGACGCGCATCATGATGCAGCCGCTGACGACGAGCGGAGCGGTGGCGAAGCCGAACTCCTCCGCGCCGAGCAGCGCACCGATGATGACGTCGCGGCCGGTCTTGAGCTGGCCGTCGACCTGCACCACGACGCGATCCCGCATGCCGTTGAGCATGAGCGTCTGCTGCGTCTCCGCGAGGCCGAGCTCCCACGGTGTGCCCGCGTGCTTCAGCGAGTTCAACGGGCTCGCACCTGTTCCACCGTCGTGACCCGAGACCAGGATCACGTCGCTCAGCGCCTTCGCGACACCGGCCGACACCGCGCCGATGCCCGACTGGCTCACCAGCTTGGTGTGGATGCGGGCCTCGGGGTTCGCCCTCTTCAGGTCGAAGATCAGCTGCTTCAGGTCTTCGATCGAGTAGATGTCGTGATGCGGCGGCGGGGAGATCAGTCCCACACCGGCGGTGGCGTGACGGGTACGCGCGACCCAGGGGTACACCTTGGTCGGCGGCAGCTGGCCTCCCTCGCCGGGCTTGGCACCCTGGGCGAGCTTGATCTGGATGTCGTCCGCCTCGGTGAGGTACAGGCTCGTCACCCCGAACCGCCCCGACGCGACCTGCTTGATCGAGCTGCGACGCTCGGGGTCGACCAGGCGGTCCGGATCCTCGCCGCCCTCACCGGTGTTCGACTTCGCGCCGATGCTGTTCATCGCGACGGCGAGCGTCTCGTGCGCCTCCTTGGAGATGGAGCCGTAGCTCATCGCCCCCGTGGAGAAGCGCTTGACGATGGCGGAGACGGGCTCCACCTCGTCCAGCGGCACGGGCTTGCGAGTGCCGGTGCGCAGCGTGAACAGTCCGCGCAGGGTCTTCAGCTCGGCGGCCTGCTCATCGACGAGCTTCGTGTACTCGCGGAAGATGTCGTAACGTCGCGTCCGCGTCGAATGCTGCAGCTTGAACACCGTCTCCGGATTGAAAAGGTGCGGAGAGCCGTCGCGGCGCCACTGGTACTCGCCGCCCGTCCAGAGCCTCTCGTGCGCACGTGCTGCCGCATCCTCCGGATAGGCGTAGTCGTGGCGCGCCTGGTTCTCGGCGAAGATCTCCTCGATGCCGATGCCGCCGAGCTTCGACTCGGTGCGCGTGAAGTACGCGTCGATGAACTCCTGGCTGAGGCCGACCGCCTCGAACACCTGAGCACCGGCATAGGACGACACGGTGGAGATGCCCATCTTCGACATGATCTTCAACACGCCCTTGCCGAGCGCGTAGATCAGGTTCTTGACGGCCTTCTCGGTCGTGATGCCCGTGATGTAGCCGGTGCGCACGAGGTGCTCTACCGTCTCCATCGCGAGGTACGGGTTGACGGCGGAGGCACCGTAGCCGATCAGGGTCGCGACATGATGCACTTCGCGGACGTCTCCGGCTTCGACGATGAGACCGACCTTCATGCGGTTCTCGCGCCGGATGAGGTGGTGGTGGATCGCCGAGACCATGAGCAGTGACGGGATCGGTGTCAGATCCTTGTTCGAGTCACGGTCCGACAGGATGATGAACTCGGCACCGTTCTCGATGGCCTCGTCCACCTCGGCGCACATCTCGGTGAGCCGGTCGGCGAGCGTCTGGGGGCCGGCGTCGAAGTGGTAGAGGCCGCGGATCGTCGCGCTCGATCGACCGGGCATGGCCTTGTCGATGTGGCGGATCTTCGCGAGCTCGTCGTTGTCGATCACCGGGAAGTCCAGAGACACCGTACGCGTGTGCTCCGGCCCCCAGGTGAGCAGGTTGCTCTCCGGCCCGAGGCCCAGCTTGAGGCTCGTGACGACCTCTTCGCGGATCGAGTCGAGCGGCGGGTTGGTCACCTGGGCGAACTGCTGGGTGAAGTAGTCGAACAGCAACCGCGGACGCTTGCTGAGCACGGCGATCGGCGTGTCAGAGCCCATCGCGCCGAGCGGCTCGACACCGGTCTGACCCATCGGGGTGAGGAGGATGCGGACCTCTTCCTCGGTGTAGCCGAAGGTCCGCTGACGACGGGTGATCGACGCCGGCGGGTGCACGATGTGCTCACGCTCGGGAAGCTCGGCAAGACGCACGGCGCCGGCGTCGAGCCACTCCTGCCACGGGTGCATCGTGGCGAGATCGTGCTTGAGCTCGCTGTCCTCGATGATCCGACGCTGCGACGTGTCGACCAGGAACATCTTGCCCGGCTGCAGGCGGCCGCGACGCTTGATGCGCTCCGGTTCGAACTGGAGAACGCCGGTCTCGGATCCGATGACGACCAGTCCGTCGGTCGTCTCCGTCCAGCGTCCAGGACGCAGACCGTTGCGGTCGAGCGTCGCGCCGACGAGGGTCCCGTCCGTGAAGATGAGAGCGGCCGGTCCGTCCCACGGCTCCATCTGGTTGGAGTGGTACTCGTAGAACGAGCGGAGCTCCGGAGAGATGTCGGCCTGCTTCTCGTACGCTTCCGGCACCATCATCATGATCGCGTGCGGCAGGCTGCGCCCGGTCAGCGTGAGCAGCTCGAGCACCTCGTCGAACGAGGCGGAGTCGCTGGCGCCGTCGGTGCAGATGGGAAGCAGCGGCGTGATGTCGCCGAGGAGCTCGGATTCCAGCTGCGATTGGCGGGCGCGCATCCAGTTGCGGTTGCCGCCGACGGTGTTGATCTCGCCGTTGTGGGCGAGCATGCGCAGCGGCTGCGCGAGCGGCCACGACGGGAAGGTGTTCGTGGAGTAGCGGGAGTGCACCACGGCGAGCTCCGAGGCGAAGCGCTCGTCCTGCAGGTCGGGATAGAACGGCTCGAGCTGCAGGGTGGTGACCATGCCCTTGTACCCGAGGGTGCGGGCGGAGAGCGAGACGAAGTAGGCACCGAGTTCGTGACCGGCGCGCTTGCGCAGACGGTAGGCGACGCGGTCGAGCGCGATGCCCGTGAGGGGCGCATCGGAGTGCGTCGCTCCGCCCGCGCTGACGAAGAGCTGCTCGAACGCGGGACGCGCCTCATCGGCGAGCTTGCCTAGGTTCTCGTTGGCCGTGGGCACCTCACGCCAGCCGAGGACGCGAAGCCCCTCGGAACGGGCGATCTTCTCGATGCCGGCCTTCTGCTGGCGGCGCTCGCTGGAATCGCGAGGCAGGAACGCCAGTCCTGCGGCGTACTCCCCCACCGGCGGCAGTTCGAACCCGACCACGGCGCGGAGGAACGCATCGGGCATCGGCGTCAGGATGCCGGCGCCGTCCCCGGTGCCCGCATCCGAGCCGATGGCTCCGCGGTGCTCCAGGTTGCGCAGGGCCTCGAGGGCCAACGCGATGATGTCATGCCCGGCTTCGCCGCGCAGGGTCGCGACCATGGCGAGGCCGCAGGCGTCCTTCTCGAACGCCGGGTTGTACATGCCCTGCTTCGGGGGGTATGCGCCGGAGGCGCCGTAAGGGGGCTGGAAGTACACCAGTTACCGTCCTCAGATCTTCGAGTGAAACCCGGGGACGACGTCGGCCCGCTCGTTCAGTGCAATGGTTCTCCCGCTACGAGGCGGCGTTATCGAGAGCCGTCCTCGCTCGTGGGAGCAGTGCTTGTGGCGGTGGCTCCTGCGGTGACTTCTTCGGCCGGAGGCTCGCTCACGTCTACGAAGTCAGAGGTATTGTTCTGCGATTGTACAACAGCGTCCGGGTCGGTCCGTTCGCGACCGGGCTGGTACGGCGACGGCTCCAGTCCGGGGTGACGACGCGTCTGCACGATGAGGATCGCGACACCGATGAGCACGCCGATGATGGCCGCGAGGACGTTGCTGCGCAGGCCCAGGATGATCTCGCTCGGATCGATGCGGATCGACTCCCAGAGGATGCGACCGGCGCTGTACCAGATCAGGTAGATCGCGAAGAGGCGACCCCACTGGAAGAAGAGCTTGCGACCGAGCCACAGCAGGACGATGACGCCGAGACCGTTCCAGATCACCTCGTACAGGAAGGTGGGGTGGAACAGCGTGCCCTCGGGAAGTCCAGGGGGGAAGGCCGAGTTGGTGGACGGGATCTCCAGACCCCAGGGCAGATCGGTGGGAAGCCCGAAGAGTTCGTTGTTGAACCAGTTGCCGAAGCGACCCATGGCCTGTGCCAGCAGCAGACCGGGTGCCAGCGCGTCGGCGAACGTCCAGAAGCGGATGCCTGTCCAGCGGCACCCGAGGTACGCGCCGATGGCACCGCCGATGAGCGCGCCGAAGATCGCGATGCCGCCCTCCCAGATGGCCCAGACGGAGCCTGGCTGGAACGGGTTCCAGGTGTTGATACCCTCGCCGAAGTAGTCGTTCGGGTGGGTGAGCACGTGGAAGATGCGCGCGCCGATGATCGCCAGCGGCACTGCGAGGATCGAGATGTCGATCACGACCCACGGCTCCGCTCCACGCTTGGTGAGGCGGTGGTTGGTCAGGAACGTCGCGGCGATGATGCCGGCGATGATGCACAGCGCGTAGAAGTGGATCCGGATCGGCCCGAGGTCGAAATACGAGACCGTGGGGCTCGGGATGCTGGCGAGCACGTTCGTGAAGGTGCTGTGGAGCGCGAGTGACATGAGTGCGATTCTAGTTCTCGTGATCGGGGCGTGCCGACGAGGTGCCGGAGGCCAGGTTTCGGGTGACTTCTGCGAGGGCCGGTACTCCGCCGTCACGCAGAGCGCGGACGAGCGCCGTGCCGACGATGGCGCCGTCGGCGTACTCGGAGACTCCGGCGATCTGCTCGGCGGTGGAGATGCCGATTCCGACGCAGGCGCGGTGAGCTCCGTGCGCCCGCAGGCGCCCGACGAGGGTGCGGGCAGCGCGGTCGAGTTCGGCGCGCTCCCCCGTGATGCCCATCGTCGAGACCGTGTACACGAACCCCGTGGAGGACTTCACCACCAGGTCGAGTCGTTCATCGGAGGAGGTCGGCGCCGCCAGGAACACCCGGTCGAGGCCGGTCCGCTCGCTGGCTGCGATCCACTCCCCTGCCGCGTCCGGCGTGATGTCCGGCGTGATGAGCCCGGCACCGCCCGCGGCGAGCAGGTCATCCGCGTAGCGATCGATGCCGTACTGCAGAACAGGGTTCCAGTAGGTCATCACGAGCACGGGGACATCGGTGGCCGCCGTGATGGCGCGGATCGCCGTGAAGAGGTCGGCCATCCGGAAACCCGCAGCCAGAGCCTTGGTGGTCGCCTCCTGGATGATCGCGCCGTCCATCACCGGGTCGCTGTACGGCGGTCCCAGCTCGATGATGTCGACGCCGTTCTCGGCCAGGGCGATGGCTGCCTGGATGCTCGTCTCGAGATCGGGGAAGCCGACGGGCAGGTACCCGACGAAGGCGCTGCGGCCGGCGTCCTGCGCACGCTGGATGGCTTGTTCGACGCGGCTCACAGCTGCGGTTCCCCCTTCGCGATGCGTTCTTCCTCTTCGCTCTCCTGCTCGACGTCGTGGGCCAGAGCGGCCTCGTCGTAGAGCTGGAAGTAGCGGGCCGCGGTGTCCATGTCCTTGTCGCCGCGACCGGACAGGCAGACGGCGATCAAGCCGTCGGGACCGAGCTCGCGACCGATGCGCAGTGCCCCGGCGAGGGCGTGTGCCGATTCGATGGCGGGGATGATCCCCTCGGTCCGGCTGAGCAGACGCAACGCCTGCATCGCCTCGTCGTCGGTCGCCGGGATGTACTCGGCGCGACCGATGTCGGCGAGCCAGGAGTGCTCGGGGCCGACACCGGGGTAGTCGAGACCGGCCGAGATGGAGTGGGACTCGATCGTCTGGCCGTCGGCATCCTGGAGGACGTAGGTCTTCGCACCGTGGAGCACGCCAGGGCGGCCGCGCTCGATCGATGCCGCGTGCTTCTCGGTGTCGACGCCGTCGCCGGCGGCCTCGACCCCGTAGAGTCGGACACCCTCGTCGTCGAGGAACGCGTCGAACATGCCGATCGCATTGGAGCCTCCGCCGACGCATGCCATGACCGCATCGGGAAGCCGTCCCACTTCGTCGAGCAGCTGCGCGCGGGCCTCTTCGCCGATGATCTTCTGGAAGTCGCGGACCATCGCCGGGAACGGGTGCGGACCCGCCGCCGTGCCGAAGATGTAGTTGGTGGTCTCCACCGAAGCGACCCAGTCGCGATAGGCGTCGTTGATCGCGTCCTTGAGCGTGCGCGAGCCGGAGGTCACCGGGACCACCTCGGCGCCGAGGAGGCGCATGCGAGCCACGTTGAGCGCCTGCCGTTCGGTGTCGACCTCGCCCATGTAGATGGTGCAGTCCAGACCGAACAGCGCTGCCGCCGTCGCCGTCGCCACGCCGTGCTGTCCGGCACCGGTCTCCGCGATCACGCGGGTCTTGCCGAGGCGCTTGGTGAGCAGAGCCTGGCCGAGCACGTTGTTGATCTTGTGGGACCCGGTGTGGTTGAGGTCTTCGCGCTTGAGGAAGATGCGCGCACCGCCGGCATGTTCGGCGAATCTCGGGACCTCGGTGATCGCGGAGGGGCGCCCGGCATAGGAGCTGAGCAGATGCGCGAGCTCGTCGCGGAACGACGGGTCGACGATCGCGGCCTCGTAGGCCACCGTGAGCTCATCGATCGCCGCGATGAGCGACTCGGGCATGTACCGCCCGCCGAACTCGCCGAAGAAGGGGCCGTGCTGGTCGCGCAGGCTCATCATGCCTCCAGGAAACTCTTGAGGGTGGCGACGGGGTCGCCGGTCACGAGCGCCTCGCCGATCAGCACGACGTCGGCGCCCGCGGAACGGTAGTGCACGACGTCAGCGGGAGTGAGCACCGCCGACTCCGCGATCTTGACCGCCGTGTCGGGGATGCGCTCGACCAGGCGCCCGAACAGGTCACGATCGAGTTCGAGGGTCTTCAGGTCCCGCGCGTTGACGCCGATCAGGGGGGCGCCGAGGTCGACCGCGGCTTCGAGCTCGTCAGCGGAATGCGTCTCGACGAGCGGCGTCATGCCCAGCTCGCCGATGAAGCCGAAGAGATCACGCAGCACGTCGGGCTCGAGGCCGGCGACGATGAGCAGGACGAGATCGGCGCCGGCTGCACGCGCCTCGAGCACCTGGTAGCGGGACGCGATGAAGTCCTTGCGCAGCACGGGGAGCGAGACCCGCGCCGTGACCGCCTCGAGGTCGGCGAGGCTGCCACCGAAACGACGCTCCTCCGTGAGCACGCTGATCGCGGACGCACCGCCCGTCTCATACAGCGATGCCTGAAGAGCCGGGTCGGGGATGTCGGCGAGTGCGCCTCTCGAGGGACTCGCACGCTTGACCTCGGCGATGATCTTCACGCGATCCGCAGGGGCGAGGAACGAGAGTGCGTCCTTCGCTGCGGGACGGGCGAGAGCGTCCCGCTCGAGGGCGGCCAGCGGTCGCGACAGGGCGCGACGCTCGGCGTCTGCGACAGCGCCGGCCGTCAGGTCGGCGAGCACCATTAGTGCGCCTTCGGAGCGTACTTCGGACCCTTCACGCCGTAACCGGCCTTTGCCAGCGCCCAGCCGACGATCGCGCCGATCGGGACGAGGGCCACCGAGGCGATGACGAGGACGGGCTGCTCGAAGCAGAACGCGACCGTGGCGGCGGCGAAGCCGACCAGCATGATGACCACAGCGGTCCAAGCGGCAGGCGAGTGTCCGTGGCCGGGATCGGCGATCGGGTTGGTCATGTTCTCCTCCGGGGGACGACGTGCGGTTCGGATTCAGTCTATCGGGGTCAGCGTGTCGGATCGGTTCCCCGGGACAGCTCGTCCCAGGAATCGACGGCATCGACGGGCCCGTCGTGCGGGACATCGACGCGGTCGGTGCGGTATCGGCGTCCACCGGCCTTCCACCCGCGCCACGTCGTGAGGACCACGACCGAGGCCGCCAGCAGGATCGCCCAGCCCACGAGCGCGATGTACGGCCAGGCCGAAGGCACGATGCTCGCGACCACCTCATGGACCGCCATACCTCCCGCCAATCCGGTCACCTCGGTCACGGTGGCCCCGACGGCGTCGAAGGGTTCGGAGAGCAGCAGCTGGAGAGTCGACCAACCGAGGAACACGGCTGTCGCCGCCGCGAGCACGCCGAACACGAGGCGCACCGGCTTGCCCGCGATCGACAGCGCGGCGCCGAGAGCGAGCACAGCCAGGCTGAGCGGGGCGAGAAGCACCAGGGCGGAAGCCCCGGGGACCAGGATCGCCTCGCCCGCGTCGGCGCGCTCCACGGTCAGCCAGGTCTGAGTCGACGAGATGATGCCGATCGCCCCGGCGAGAAGGAAGCCGGAGACGGACAGCGCGCGACCGCGTTTCGCGAGGCTCATGAGCGATCCGTTCCGGTAACGGCCTCGAGGTCGTTCGTGTCGAAGCAGGTGCGCGTGCCGGTGTGGCAGGCGGGGCCGGTCTGGGCCACGAGGAGCAGGATCGCATCGCCGTCGCAGTCCAGACGCGCCTCGTGCACGACCTGGATGTGTCCGGACGTGTCGCCCTTGCGCCAGTACTCCCGGCGGGACCGGGACCAGTAGGTCGCCCGTCCGGAGGTCAGGGTGCGTCGCAGCGCCTCGGCGTCGACCCAGGCGAGCATCAGCACCTCGCGCGTGTCCCACTGCTGCACGATGACCGGCGCGAGCCCGTCGGCGTTGAAGGCGACCTGCGCGATGCGCTCGTCGACGGATGTCGTCTGTGCTTCCGCGTCGCTCATCGGACGAGAACCCCCTCCGCGCGAAGCGCGTCCTTGACGTCGCCGACCGTGAGCGCGCCGGTGTGGAACACGCTGGCCGCGAGCACGGCGTCGGCACCGGCTTTGATGGCGGGCGCGAAGTCCGATGCCTTTCCGGCACCGCCCGACGCGATGACGGGCACGGACGCCGCCTCCCGCATCAGGCGCACGAGCTCCAGGTCGAAGCCGTCTCTGGTGCCGTCCGCATCGATCGAGTTGACGAGAAGCTCGCCCGCTCCGCGCTCCGCCGCCTCCCGCGCCCAGTCGAGGGCGTCGAGAGTGGTCTGCGTGCGGCCGCCGTGCGTGGTGACGACGAAGCCCGAGTGGGTCGTGGGCGCGCGCTTCACGTCGAGCGAGAGCACGAGCACCTGCGCACCGAAGCGGTCGGCGATCTCGCCGATGAGCTCCGGGCGCGCGATGGCCGCCGAGTTCACGCCGACCTTGTCCGCGCCGACCGACAGCAGGCGCGCCACGTCGTCGACGCTGCGCACTCCCCCGCCGACGGTGAGCGGCACGAACACCTGCTCCGCCGTCCGCTGCACGACGTCATACGTCGTGGCGCGGGCGTCGACCGTCGCGGTGACATCGAGGAAGGTGATCTCGTCCGCACCCTGCGCCGCGTAGTGCCTGGCGAGCTCGACGGGGTCGCCCATGTCCCGCAGGTTCTCGAAGTTCACCCCTTTGACGACGCGCCCATCGGCGACGTCGAGACACGGGATGACACGGCTCGCGAGCGTCATCAGAGCCTCGCGTTGTGGATCGCGGTGACGAGGATGGCCCGTGCACCCAGCGCGTAGAGAGCGTCCATCACGGGGTTGACCCGGGAACGAGCCACCATGACGCGCACGGCCACCCACTCGGGGTCACGCAGCGGCGAGACCGTCGGCGACTCCACGCCCCCGGCGATCTTCACGGCGTCATCGAGGAGGGCGACCGGAAGGTCGTAATCGATCATGACGAAGCGTCGAGCGACCATCACACCGCGCAGGCGGCGAAGCAGCGTGTCCGCGCCCTCGGCGTCGACGGGTCCGGCGATGAGCACCGCCTCCGACTCCAGGATGACGGGGCCGAACACCTCGAGCCCGGCCTGACGCAGCGTCGTGCCGGTCTCGACGACATCGGCGACGGCGTCGGCGACACCGAGGCGGACCGCGGACTCCACGGCGCCGTCGAGGGGCACCAGGTCGACGGCGATGTCACGCTCGTCGAGGAACGCGTCGACGAGGCCGGGGTACGACGTCGCGATGCGGAGCCCGTCGAGCTCGCTCACATCGGTGTAGCGTCCGGTCGGCGCGGCGAAGCGGAAAGTCGAGCCGGCGAAGCCGAGAGCTTCGATCTCGCGCGCACCGGGCATGCGTGCATCGAGCAGCAGGTCACGACCGGTGATGCCGACGTCGATCGCGCCGGAGCCGACATAGGTGGCGATGTCCTTGGGACGGAGGAAGAAGAACTCGACGTCGTTGTCGGCGTCGATGACGTGCAGGGTTTTGGGGTCTCGACGGCCGGCGTAGCCCGCCTCGGCGAGCATGTCGGCGGCGGTCTCGGAGAGCGAGCCCTTGTTGGGAACAGCGATGCGCAGCATGGATGGCTTTCAGTTCGAGGGGATCGGAACGGAGCGCATCACAGATGTCGATAGACGTCCTGCAGGCTGAGCCCCTTCGCGAGCATCATCACCTGGACGTGGTACAGCAGCTGGGAGATCTCCTCGGCGGCGGCCTCGTCGGACTCGTACTCCGACGCCATCCACACCTCGGCGGCCTCTTCCACGATCTTCTTGCCGATCGTGTGCACGCCGCCGTCGAGCTCGGCGACGGTGCCCGATCCGGCAGGGCGGGTCTCGGCCTTGACGCTGAGCTCGGCGAACAGCTCGTCGAAAGTCTTCACGCTTCCAGGCTAGCGGCTCGGGCGAGGTCTCTCAGCCGGGTGACGGCCGCCTCGATGTCGTCAGCCCCGTACACGGCCGAGCCCGCGACGAATGTATCGGCGCCCGCGGAGGACGCGATCTCGATCGTGCGGTCCGAGATGCCGCCGTCGACCTGGAGCCAGACACGGGAGCCGCGCCGACGGGCTTCTTCCGCGAGAGCGCGCAGCTTCGGCATCGTCTCCGGCATGAAGCTCTGCCCGCCGAAGCCGGGCTCCACGGTCATCACGAGGATCTGGTCGAACTCGTCGAGGACCTCGAAGAGCGATTCGACAGGTGTCGCCGGCTTCACCGCGACCCCGGCTCGAGAACCGATGTCACGAAGACGACGGGCGAGAGCGACGGGCTCATCGGCGGCCTCGAGGTGGAAAGTCACGCTCGCGGCACCGATCTCGGCATACTCGGGCGCCCACCGCTCGGGGTCCGTGATCATCAGGTGCACGTCGAGCGGGATCGGGCTGGTGGCCTGGATGCGCTCCACCATCTGCGGCCCGAACGTCAGGTTGGGCACGAAGTGGTTGTCCATCACGTCGACGTGCGCGAAGTCGGCGGTCGCGATCTTTGCGAGATCCGCCTGCATGTTCACGAAGTCGGCGGCGAGGATACTCGGGTTGATGCGCGGGGCGCGAGGGAGTTCCACAGTCCTAGTCTTCCTTCCCGGATGAGGTGTCGTCGATCGATGAGCGCTGCAGGAGCGCGAGGAACATCGCATCCGTCCCGTGACGGTGCGGCCAGAGCTGTGCGCTGCCGGAACCGACCCTGCCGTCATCCGCGAGATCGATCGGGGCCATGGCGACATCCGCGATGACGGCCCGCGCATCGAGCTCGCGCACATCTGCACGGTCGCGGAGCACCTCCTTCACCACGCCCGTGGTCTCCACGAGATGAGGAGAGCACGTGACATACGCGACGATCCCGCCAGGGGCGAGGGCATCGAGCGCGGCAGAGAGCAGCTCGACCTGGAGCGGCACGAGCTCGGCGACGTCGGCCGGGGACTTCCGCCACCTCGCTTCAGGGCGCCGCCGCAGCGCCCCCAGACCCGTGCAGGGGGCATCGACGAGGATGCGGTCGAACTCCCCCGGCCGGGATGCGGCCAGAGTCCGCCCGTCCTGCTCGTGCACCTCGATCTCACCGGGGACGGCCCGCAATGCCTTGCGCACCAATCGGGCCCTCACCGGGACGACCTCGTTCGCCTCCAGAGTGACGTCATGCTCACGGGCGACAGCAGCGAGGAGCGCCGTCTTGCCACCTGGCCCCGCGCACAGGTCGAGCCAGCGCTCACCGGCGGTGATGGGCGCGGCGCCGGCCAAGGCCAGTGCCACGAGCTGGGATCCCTCGTCCTGCACGCGCACGGTCCCACTGGACGCCTCGACGGCATGCCGGGGGTCGCCGCCGGCCGAGGCGAAGGCCGTGGGCGCGTACGGCAGACGAGGCTCCCCCGGCTCGGCGAGCCCGGGGAGCGCGACGAGCGTGACATCGGGTGAGGCGTTGTCGGCCTCGAGAAGTGCCTCCAGCTCCTCGCTACGCCCCTCGGCGATCAGAGCACGACGCAGAGCGCGGATCACCCACACCGGGTGCGCGGAACGCAGGGCGAGTCGTTCGTCGTCGGAGCGTGCGCTGCTCTCGATGCGTTCCTGCCACTCGTCGCCTGATTCCCGGGCGATGCGACGGAGCACGGCGTTCGCGAAGCTCGATGCTCCACGCCCTGACTCCGTCGCGACCAGGTTCACCGACTCGTTCACCGCGGCGTGCGAAGCCACCCGCGTCGCCAGCAGCTGATGCACGGCGAGGCGCAGAGCGTCGAGGACGGCGGGATCGATGCTGTCGGGAGAACGATCCGCCGCCGCGGCGATGATCGCGTCGTAGGTGCCGAGCCGGCGCAGCGTGCCGTACGTCAGCTCGGTCGCGAGAGCAGCGTCCTGGGGGCTGAGTTGCGCTTCGGCGATCGCGGAGGGCAGCACGAGGTTCGCATAGGCATCGGTCTCGGAGACCGCACGCAGCACGCCGTACGCGACTCGTCTCGCGGGCTGCACGGTGCGGGCGGGACCGCGCTGCCCCCCGCGATGCGCGTCTCCCGATCGCTGCGCGCCACGCGGACCGGCGTTCTTCGGTGCCGTCCTACGGTTCCGTCGTTCTTCGCTCATGAACCGGCCACCAGTTCGTCGCCTCCACGCAGACCGCGCCACCAGTCGACAGCGTTCATCGCGCCCTTGCCTGCCGGCTGGACCCTGGTCACCGCGAGTGCACCGGTGCCGGTGCCGATGTGGAGAGCCGTCTTGGTGCCGCGGAGCCGCCCCGGCGCGAGGGGCTCGGCATCCGGGGCCGGGGTGGCTTCGAGCACCTTGAGGGGTTGACCTGCGACCGTGGTGTGCGCACCCGGTTCCGGGGTCACACCGCGGAAATGAGCGAACACGGTGTCGAGCGGCCGACTCCAATCGAGCAATCCGTCCGCGAGCGTGAGCTTGGCCGCGAAGGTGGGCTCGCCCTGTTGCGGCATCGACGACGCCGTACCCTCGGCGATCTCGGAGACCACCTCGGCGAGGAGCTGCGCGCCGTCGGCGGCGAGGAGCTCGAGAGCCTCCCCTGCGGTGGCTGCAGCGGGGACATCGACCTCGCGCATGGCGAAGACATCGCCGGCGTCGAGTTCCGCGACCAGCTGGAAGACGCTCGCACCGAGCACCTGATCCCCCGCGATCAGCGCACGCTGGACAGGAGCGGCTCCGCGCCAGGCCGGCAGCAGCGAGAAGTGCAGATTGATCCACCCCGCGCGGGGCGCCGACAGCAGCGGCTCGCGCACGAGCCCGCCGTACGCCACGATCACCCCGAGGTCCGCCTCGAGCGCAGAGATCTCCGCTGTCGCCGCGTCGTCCAGGCGCGCCGTCTTGATCACGGGAAGACCCAGTCCGACAGCCGATTGCGCCACCGGAGACGGGGTCAGGGTGCGACGACGCCCCAGCGGGGCGTCGGGACGTGTGATGACCGCAGCGATGTCGTGGGACTCCGCGAGTCGCTGGAGGCTGGGGACGGCGGCGGCCGGTGTGCCGGCGAAGACGAGGCGCATGAATGTTCTCCGGAAGGGTCAGAGCTCTGGTTCGAGGATATCGAGGCGGACGGAGAGGGTGCTCTTGGTGGCGCGCCCCTTTCGGCGACGACCGCTCACGGCTTCGGCGACGACCGCCGCGCGCAGGGCCGTCGCCACCCGCGCTCCGGCACCGTAGTCGAAGCGCACGAGCGCACGCACCCGTGGGGGCACGTCGTCGGTCTCGACCGGGACGGGCCCGAGCACCGCGTCCGAGGGCAGGGCGAGATCGCTGAGTGCGGCGAGGGCATCGGCGACGGCGGGGACCGATCCCTGCACGAGCGCCACGCGCGTCGTCGGAGGCATGTGCAGAGGTGCTCTGCTCTCCAGCTCCGATCGGGCATGGCCGGCCTGGTTCCAGGTGGCCAGCGCCTTCGCGGCCGCCCCGTTGACGCCCACGAGATGCACGGGCGCGCCGGGAGCCGCCAGCGCGGCCGCGTTCGACCACCACCGCAGACAGGACTCGGCGACCCGCAGGTCGGGGGCCTGGAGCATCCTCGGCCCGTCGAGCAGCACGACGGCACGGTATCCCCCATCGGCGATCGGCTCGGCACCACGGGTCGCGACGACGAGTGCGGGCTTCGCCGGAACCCGCTCCACCGGATGAGCGCCGTCCGCGACGATCACCCGCACACCGGGGAACGCGCGCCCCAGCTCGTCGGCCGTGCGCTCGCTGCCGGACGAAGCCAGGCGAAGCTTCGTCGACGAGCAGGCAGGACACGTCCAGGCACTGGCTCCGCGTCCGCACCATCCGCACACCGGCACGGCACCGCGATGCTTCGCACCGAGTGGACCGCCGCAGTGGGCGCACCGGGCGGGCGCTCGACAGTCCGCGCACACCAGTGAGGGAGAGAATCCGGGGCGCGACACCTGCACGAGCACCGGCCCCTCCGCCGCCGCGGTGCGTGCGGCGAGGAACGCGGACGACGGCATCCGCTGAGCCGTCGGCTGCTCCATCTCCTGGGGCGTGCTGAGGACGACTCGCGGCAGCACTCGACGTGCTGCTCTGACGTCCTGCAGCCAGCCGAGGACGACCAGCCGTTCGACATCCGTCGTGCGCGTGTGGCCGGCGAAGAGCAGCGCCGACCCCTCCAGCTCTTGACGCAGCAGTGCCGCGTCCCGTGCATTCACATACGGGGCCAGCGGTTCCCCGAGAAGCGGGTCGCCGTCGTCCCAGATCGCCACCAGGCCTGCGACGACGGGTGAGTACACGGCCGAGCGGTTGCCCACCACGATGCACGGGGCGTCTTCGAGCGTGCGGAGGAAGCCACGATAACGGTCGGGGTTGGTCTGCCGGGAGTCGTGACGGACCACTGCGGCGGCGGGGACGAGCGCCTCCAGAGCCGCGAGGAGTCGATCGAGATCGCGACTGTCCGGGACGACGATGATCGATGATCGCCCCGCGGCGAGCATCCGCGCTGCCGATGCCGCAAGCAGACGGGCCCAGCCCTGCACGCCGTCGACGAGCTGGGGAATCGCCTCTACCGCGGCGCGACCACCGGAGTCGAGAACGGCGCCGAGCCCCTCGTACAGATCGACCGTGCTCTCCGCCACGGCCAGAGCATCGGCGTCGGGCACCTCGGCGGGCGTATCGGCCGTCCACGCCTTCTCGACACGCACCTGACGTTTGGGGATCACCAGGCGCAACACGTCGGAGGCCGAGCCCGCTGCCCGGTCGGCGACGCGACGAGCGAGGGCGTGCAGACGCGTGGGAAGCACGGGCACCGGAGACACGACGCTCTCGACCTCCGAGAGCGCCCGGTCGGCATCGTCCTCCGCGTCGATGTCGACGACGTAGCCGTCGATCACGCGTCCGGCGGTGCGCAGGGGCACGCGAACGCGAACTCCCAGGGGCACATCCCCCAGCTCAGGGGGAAGGGCGTAGTCGAAGAGCCGGTCGAGTTGCGGAAGAGGGGAATCGAGGAGCACGCGCGCGATGCGCCGGCTCTCCGCAGGCATCAGGACCGCGGTCCCATCAGAGACCGGCGGCGCGGCGCAGCTCTTCGACGCGGTCGGTGCGCTCCCAGGTGAAGTCCGGGAGCTCACGGCCGAAGTGCCCGTAGGCCGCGGTCTGCGCGTAGATCGGGCGCAGCAGTTCGAGCTGCTCGATGATCGCCTGCGGGCGGAGATCGAACACCTCGTTGATCGCGCGGATGATGATCTCGTCCGACACCTTGCCCGTGCCGAACGATTCCACGTACAGACCGACCGGGCGTGCGACGCCGATGGCGTAGGCCACCTGCACCTCGAGGCGGTCGGCCAGCCCCGCGGCGACGGCGTTCTTGGCGACCCACCGCGTTGCGTACGCGCCGGACCGGTCGACCTTCGACGGGTCCTTGCCGCTGAAGGCACCTCCCCCGTGACGCGAGGCTCCGCCGTAGGTGTCGATGATGATCTTGCGCCCGGTCAGACCCGCGTCCCCCTTGGGGCCGCCCGTGACGAAGGGCCCGGCGGGGTTGATGTACAGGGTGACGTCGTCGAGGTCGAGGCCTGTGGTCGCGAGCACGGGATCGATCACGTGTTCCCGGACCTGGGCCTTGACGTCATCCTGCGAGATGTCGGGGTGGTGCTGGGTCGAGACGACGACCGCATCGACGGTCTTCGGCGTGAAGCCGTCGTAGCCGAGCGTGACCTGTGTCTTGCCGTCGGGGCGCAGGAACGGCAGCTGGCCGTTGCGACGCACCTCGGTGAGCCGCTCGGCGAGGCGGTGTGCCGTCCAGGCGGCCATCGGCATCAGCTGCGGCGTCTCGTTCGTGGCGAAGCCGAACATGATGCCCTGGTCGCCGGCACCGAGCCCGTCCAGCGGATCGATCGAAGACCCGTCGCGGTGCTCCTGGGCGCTGTCGACGCCGTGGGCGATGTCAGTCGACTGCTCGCCCACCGAGACGCTGACACCGCAGGAGGAGCCGTCGAAGCCGGTGTCGCTGGAGGTGTAGCCGATGCCGTTCACGACCTGGCGGACGATCGTGGGGATGTCGACGTAGGCCTCGGTGCGGATCTCGCCGGCCACGTGGACGAGACCGGTCGTGACGAGCGTCTCGACAGCGACGCGGGAGCCCTTGTCCTTCGCGATGAGCCCGTCGAGGATGCTGTCGGAGATCTGATCGCAGATCTTGTCCGGATGTCCCTCGGTGACGGACTCGGACGTGAACAGACGCAGGGCGCTCATCGATACTCCAGAACGGGACGGACAGAGAGAGGGTGTTGCACCCATTCTGGACCGCGCCTCCGACAGAACGGAGGCGCGGCCTGGAATATCACTCTGCGTGACGAAGGCGGAGCTTGTCCTCGTTGATCTCGTGCAGCGCGATCGTGAGCGGCTTGTCCTCGACGGACGAGTCCACGAGCGGGCCGACGTTGTCGAAGAGGTTTCCCTCGTGCAGGTCGGAGTAGTAGTCGTTGATCTGACGCGCGCGCTTCGCGGCGTAGATGACGAGCTCGTACTTCGAGTCGACGCGGTCGAGCAGGTTGTCGATGGGGGGATCGATGATGCCGTTGTTGTGTCCGGCCATGGTGAGACCTCCTGATCAGGCGACGGGATCGTCGCGAAGACGGTGCGAAAGGCGCGCGAAGACGCTCAGCGCGCAGAGCTTGTAGACAATTCTACGACCTCGCGGGCCGCAGTGGCGACGTCCTCGTTCACGATGAGGTGGTCGAACTCGTTCTGAGCGGCGAGTTCGACCTTCGCGGTACGCAGCCTCCTGGCCCTTTCCTCGGCGTCTTCCGTGCCCCTGCCGACCAGTCGATGCACCAGTTCGTCCCAGCTCGGAGGCAGCAGGAAGATCAGCGTCGCTGCCGGTTCGGCGGCACGCACCTGACGCGCGCCCTGCAGGTCGATCTCGAGCAGTACCGTCTTGCCTTCGGCGAGAGCGGCGTCGATCGGCGCCCGCGGCGTGCCGTACCGCGAGCGGTTGTGCACCACGGCGTACTCGAGCAGCTCCCCGTCGGCGATCAACCGGTCGAACTCGTCGTCGTCCACGAAGTAGTAGTGCACCCCGTCGATCTCGCCGGGACGCGGGGGCCGGGTCGTGGCCGAGACCGAGAGGTGGATCTCGGGGTTGTGCTCGCGGATGTGCGCGGCGACCGTGCCCTTTCCCACGGCGGTGGGACCGGCGAGAACCAAGAGCCGACTGCGTGCGCCGCGGGGAGCCGCGGGCGGGAACCGGGAGTCCAGCCAGGCCTCCAGCACCCGACGCTGCCGAGCACCGAGCCCTCCGAGACGCTTGACCGGCGAGATGTGCAGCTCTTCCAGCACGCGGTCGCGCTTGCCCGCACCGATCGCGGGGAGCGCCAGCAGGAAGTCGGTGATGCGCATCGATCCCTCAACCGAGTCGGCGTCCGCCGTCGCGCGGTGCAGTACCGTCTGCGGCGTCACCACGCGCATCGTGAGGTCGCGTTTCACCGACGCTCTCGCGCGTCGACGCTCCACGGCACGGCGTGCGGCGGCCGCCCTGTCGACCTCGGGAACCGTACGCTGCGCGTCAGGCACGCGCCACCTCCAAGTACTCGGCCGCGCGAGCGGTGATCGTGGCAACCAGATGATCGGGTCCGGCGCCGAGGATGCTGCGGCTCTCGCTCGCGATCACCGCATCCGACATGGGCCCGAAGCGCACCCGGAGGTCGGCAGGCGTTGCGCCCTGCGCGCCGAAGCCGGGAGCGAGGATGGGAGCCACGGGTCCGAACGGGTGGATTCCCGCGAGGTCCCAATCCACGGTCGCGCCGATCACGAAGCCGAAGCTGCCCCACTCCCCCGCGTCTGCCAGCGCGGCGTTGCGGGCGGAGACCTCGCCGATCACCGATCCGGAGACGGTCTCACCTGTCGAGGTGACTGCGCGCTGCAGCCCCTCGGCCTCGGGGTTGCTGGTCGCGGCGAGGACGAACACTCCCTTGCCGTGCTCCTCGGCGAGGGCGAACGCCCCGTCGAGGGCGCCCACGCCGAGGAAGGGGCTGACGGTGAGCGCGTCGGCTTCCAAGGGCGAGCCGGGTGTGAGCCATGCGCGCGCGTAGTCGCCCATGGTCGATCCGATGTCCCCGCGCTTGGCATCGGCGATCACGAGCAGATCGGCCGCCCGTGCGGCCGCGAGCACGTCTTCCATCGCGGCGACGCCCCGCGAGCCGAAGCGCTCGAAGAACGACACCTGGGGCTTCACGAGAGCCACTCGCCCCGCGGCCGCCTCGACCGTGCGCAGCCCGAAGTCCCGCACACCGCGCGCGTCGTCGGGGAGCCCCCACGCGGCGAGCAGGGCCGCGTGGGGGTCGATTCCGACGCAGAGAGGGCCGTGCGCGCGCAGCGCTGCCCGTACGCGTTCGCCGAAGCGTCGGCTCACAGTGCCGCCTTCCGGTCCAGCGCGTACTCCTGGAGGCTCTTCACCTGGAAGCCCTCATGGGCGGCGTCCATTCCGCTCACCGCTGCGCCGAGCACGGCGATCGTGGTGAACAGCGCCTTGTCGGCGGCGACGGCAGCAGCGCGGATCTCGTAGCCGTCGGCGCGAGCGGCGCCACCCGACGGAGTGTTCACGACGATGTCGACCTCCCCGTCGTTGATGAGGTCGACGATGTTCCGGGCGCCCGACTCCTGCGTCTCGCTGTACTTCTCGACAACCGTCACGGCGATGCCGTTGCGCGAGAGGATCTCCGCGGTGCCCTCGGTCGCGACGATCGTGAAGCCGAGCTGCTGCAGGCGGTGCGCGGGGAGGATGACCGCACGCTTGTCCGAGTCGGCCACCGAGATGAACACGGTGCCGGACGTGGGCATGCCCCCGTAGGCGGCAGCCTGGCTCTTGGCGAACGCCGTCGGGAAGTCACGGTCGATGCCCATGACCTCGCCGGTGGAGCGCATCTCCGGTCCGAGCACGGAATCGACCGTCTTGCCGTCGGCGGTGCGGAACCGCTTGAAGGGCAGCACAGCCTCCTTGACCGAGACCGGAGCGTCCAGCGGGACACGCGAGCCGTCCTGCTCCGGCAGCATGCCCTCGGCGCGCAGCTCGGCGACGGTGGAACCGGTCATGATGCGGCTCGCGGCCTTCGCCATCGGGATGCCCAGCGCCTTGGAGACGAACGGCACCGTGCGGCTGGCGCGCGGGTTCGCCTCGATCACGTAGAGCACGCCGGCGCTGATGGCGAACTGCACGTTGAGCAGTCCGCGCACGCCCACGCCCTTCGCGATGGCGAGGGTGGCCTCGCGCACGCGGTCGACGTCCGTGCGACCCAGCGAGACGGGAGGCAGCGTGCAGCTGGAGTCGCCGGAATGGATACCGGCCTCCTCCAGGTGCTCCATGACGCCGCCGATGTACAGCTCGGTGCCGTCGTAGAGGGCGTCCACGTCCAGCTCGATCGCATCGTCGAGGAATCGGTCCACCAGCAGCGGCTTGCCCTCCTCGATGACGACCTCGCCTGCGGTGCGCACGAAGTAGTCGCGCAGCGACGCCGTGTCGTAGACGATCTCCATGCCGCGCCCGCCGAGCACGAAGCTCGGACGCACGAGCACCGGGTAACCGATCTCCTCGGCGATGCTCACCGCTCCGTCGACGTCGATCGCCGTGCCGTTGCGCGGTGCGACGAGACCCGCCTCGTCGAGCAGACGGGAGAACAGCTCGCGCTCCTCGGCGAGGTCGATCGCCTCCGGACTCGTGCCGAGGACCGTGTAGCCGGCCGCTTCGATGCCCTTCGCGAGTCCCAGCGGCGTCTGGCCGCCCAGCTGGCACACGACGCCGAGGATGGTGCCGCTCGCCGCCTCCGCGTCGAGCACCTCGAGCACGTCCTCGAGCGTCAGCGGCTCGAAGTACAGGCGATCGGAGGTGTCGTAGTCGGTCGAGACCGTCTCCGGGTTGCAGTTGACCATGATGGTCTCGAACCCGGCATCGGAGAGCGCGAACGACGCGTGCACGCACGAGTAGTCGAACTCGACACCCTGACCGATGCGGTTCGGCCCAGAGCCGATGATGACCACCTTGGTGCGCTCGGACGGAGCGACCTCGGTCTCGAAGTCGTAGCTCGAGTAGTGGTAGGGCGTGAGAGCGGGGAACTCGCCGGCGCATGTGTCGACGGTCTTGTACACCGGACGGATGCCGAGGCCATGGCGGACGCCGCGGACCTCGGTCTCGGACGTGCCGCGGAGCTCGGCGAGCTGCGCGTCGGAGAAACCGTGCTCCTTGGCGTAACGGAGAGTCGCGGCGTCCAGCTCGGGAGCCGTCCGCACGATCTCCGCGACCTCGTTGATCAGCACGATCTGGTCGAGGAACCACGGGTCCATGGCCGTCGACTCGAAGGCCTGCTCGACCGTCGCGCCCTTGCGCAGCGCCTGCTGCAGCGTGACGATCCGGCCGTCGGTCGGCGTCTTGGCGACCTCCAGGAGCTCTTCCACCGAACGGGTCTCCTCGCCCCAGTGGAAGCTGGAGCCGCGCTTCTCGAGCGAGCGCAGCGCCTTCTGCAGCGCGGTGGCGTAGTTGCGGCCGATGGCCATGGCCTCGCCGACCGACTTCATGGTCGTGGTGAGCGTGGCGTCCGCCGCAGGGAACTTCTCGAACGCGAAGCGAGGCACCTTGACGACGACGTAGTCGAGCGTCGGCTCGAAGCTCGCCGGCGTGACCCCGGTGATGTCGTTCGGGATCTCGTCGAGGCGGTAGCCGAGGGCGAGCTTCGCGGCGAGCTTCGCGATCGGGAAGCCGGTGGCCTTCGAGGCGAGGGCGCTCGAGCGCGAGACGCGCGGGTTCATCTCGATCACGATGATGCGCCCGTTCGCCGGGTCGACCGCGAACTGGATGTTGCAACCGCCGGTGTCGACGCCGACGGCTCGGATGATGTCGATGCCGATGTCGCGCATCTTCTGGTACTCGCGGTCGGTGAGGGTCAGCGCCGGGGCCACCGTGATCGAGTCACCCGTGTGCACGCCGACCGGGTCGACGTTCTCGATCGAGCAGACGACGACCGTGTTGTCGGCCGTGTCGCGCATGAGCTCGAGCTCGTACTCCTTCCAGCCGAGGATCGACTCCTCCAGGAGCACCTCGGTCGTCGGGGAGTCACGCAGACCGGCGCCTCCGATACGACGCAGGTCCTCCTCGTCGTAGGCGAAGCCGGAACCGAGGCCGCCCATCGTGAAGGACGGGCGCACCACGAGCGGGTAGCCGAGCTTCTCGGCACCGGCGAGGAGGTCGTCCATGGTGTGGGCGATGACGCTCTTCGCGACGTCGGCGCCCGCCTCGAGCACGAGCTCCTTGAAGACCTGGCGGTCCTCGCCCTTCTTGATCGCATCGACCTTGGCGCCGATGAGCTCGACGCCGTACTTCGCGAGGATGCCGCGCTCGTCGAGCGCCATGGCCGCGTTCAGAGCGGTCTGCCCACCGAGTGTCGGGAGGATGGCATCCGGCTTCTCCTTGGCGATGATCGTCTCGATGACCTCAGGGGTGATCGGTTCGATGTACGTCGCATCGGCGAAGTCGGGATCGGTCATGATCGTGGCCGGGTTGGAGTTGACCAGGATGACCCGGACACCCTCCTCGCGCAGCACGCGGCACGCCTGGGTGCCGGAGTAGTCGAACTCGCAGGCCTGACCGATGACGATCGGGCCGGAGCCGATGACGAGGACGGAGTTGATGTCGTCGCGCTTGGGCATTACTTGGAGTCCTTCTGGCTGGCGATGACCAGGTCGCGGAACCTGTCGAAGAGGTAGTTGGCATCGTGGGGGCCCGCAGCCGCCTCGGGGTGGTACTGCACCGAGAAGGCCGGGATGTCGAGGGCGCGGAGTCCCTCCACGACGTTGTCGTTGAGGCCGACATGGCTGACTTCCACCTTGCCGTAGCCGTGGGGGCTGTCGAACGTGCCCTCGATCGGCGCCTCGACGGCGAAGCCGTGGTTGTGAGCGGTGATCTCGACCTTGCCCGTCTGCTTGTCGAGCACCGGCTGGTTGATGCCACGGTGTCCGAACGGCAGCTTGTAGGTGCCGAGGCCGAGAGCCCGACCGAGCAGCTGGTTGCCGAAGCAGATGCCGAAGAACGGGAGTCCTTCGTCGAGCACCGAGCGCAGCAGCTCGACGTGGTCACCCGATGCCGCGGGGTCGCCGGGCCCGTTCGAGTAGAAGACGGCGACGGGATCGACGGCGCGGATCTCGTCGATCGTCACGTTCTGCGGAAGCACGTGCACCTCGAACCCGCGAGCGGCCAGGTTGTCGATCGTCGCCTGCTTGACGCCGAGGTCGAGCACGGCGAGGTTGCCGATCCGCTCCCCCAGTGCCGTGGTCACGGTGGCGACGTCGACCGAGACCTCCGCCGACAGGTTGCGGCCGGCCATCTCGGGAGCCTCGCGGACGATGCGCACCTGCTCCTCCGGGTCGAGCACGGCATCCGGACCGGAGAAGATGCCACCGCGCATTGAACCCGCCGAGCGGATGTGTCGGGTGACCGATCGGGTGTCGATACCGCTGATGCCCACGATGCCGTCCTCCACGAGAACGTCATCGAGCGAGGCGTTCGCACGCCAGTTCGACACCACCCTCGAGGGGTCGCGGACGATGTAGCCGGCGACCCAGATGCGACGCGATTCCGCGTCTTCGTCGTTCATGCCGGTGTTGCCGATGTGCGGTGCCGTCTGCAGCACGATCTGCCCCGCGTAGGACGGGTCGGTGATCGTCTCCTGGTAGCCGGACATGCCGGTCGAGAAGACCACCTCGCCCAGAGTGCGCCCACGGGCGCCGTAGGCGCGGCCGATGTGGCGGGTGCCGTCTTCCAGGACGAGGACGGCAGGGTCGGGGAGCCGGGCCGCTGAGGCCTGCTCGGGGGTGGTGGAGAGTGTCATGACGTTGCTCCTGTGTCGGGGGCGGCGGGGACGAGCCGCTGCAGGTCGGAGATGAGGTTCTGAGGTTCGCCGGTGGCGACGCGCAGGTAGCTGTCGACGACAGTGTCGTCGTCGATGTTCCATGCGATGCGCACGAGACCACCCGGCTCGACGACACGGTCGATCGTGACCGTGGCGCGGTCGACGGCGACGAGACGGTCTTTCGCCAGGAAGACCGTCGGCGTGCCGTCGAGGCAGAGGGCGATGCCGCGATCCGTGACGGCCACCTCACCGCGGGCCCGGTATGCGAGAGGCGACACCGCGAGACGCTCGAGCGGCTGTCCGTGCCGTGTCGTCGACACGTACAGCACCTCGTCGCGGCGGGCGACCTCCGCATGCTCGGGCACACCCAGCGGGGCCGAGAACACGGAATCGCGGCGGATTCGTCGTCGCCAGGCGCGCAGCATCACCAGCAGCACCAGGAGGGCGACCGCGATGGTGATCGCGACGGCGAGATCCCGAGCGCTCATGCGCCGAGCTCCTCGACGACGCTGCCCCCGTCGACCGTGAGGACGCCGCCGTGCACCGTGTACTCCACCCGCCCGGGAAGAGCACGGCCGAGATAGGGCGAGTTCACGCTGCGACCGTGCAGGTCTGCTTCGGTGAAGACGCCGTCCACCGACGCGTCGTAGAGCGTGAGCTGCGCCGGCTGCCCGACCTCGAGCGGTGTGCCGTGGCCGGAGAGGCGTCCGATCCGTGCCGGTGCCGCACTCATCACGCGCGCGATGTCCGCCCACTCGAGCAGCCCGGTCTGCACCATCGACTGGTGCACGACGCGCAGCGCGCTCTCGAGACCCACCATTCCGTTCGCCGCAGCCTGCCACTCGCACGCCTTGTGCTCGCTGGGGTGCGGCGCGTGGTCGGTCGCGACGATGTCGATCGTGCCGTCGGCGAGGCCCTCGCGCACGGCGAGGACATCCTCTTCCCGGCGCAGGGGCGGGTTGACCTTGTAGCGCGCGTCGTATCCCCGCACGAGCTCGTCCGTCAGCAGCAGGTGATGCGGCGTCACCTCAGCGGTGACGCTGATGCCGCGCTTCTTGGCCCACCGGATGATGTCGACGGAGCCCGCCGTCGACAGGTGGCAGACGTGCAGCCGCGAGCCGACGTGCTCTGCCAGCAGCACGTCGCGCGCGATGATCGACTCCTCCGCGACCGCAGGCCAGCCGGCGAGGCCCAGCTCGGCGGACACCGTTCCCTCGTTCATCTGCGCCCCCTCAGTGAGGCGGGGATCCTGGGCGTGCTGCGCGATGACGCCGTCGAAGGACTTCACATACTCCAGAGCCCGACGCATGATGAGCGGGTCGAAGACGCAGAAGCCGTCGTCGCTGAAGACGCGCACCTGGGCGCGCGAGGTGGCCATGGCGCCGAGCTCGGCGAGACGCTCGCCCTTCTGTCCCACGGTGACGGCCCCGATGGGCTGCACCGTCGCGTAGCCGGCAGCCTCGCCGAGGGCGAGCTCCTGCTCGACCACCCCCGCCGTGTCGGCGACGGGCGAGGTGTTCGGCATCGCGAACACCGCGGTGAACCCGCCGGCGGCGGCCGCCCTGGTACCGGTGAGAATCGTCTCCGACGCCTCGTAGCCGGGTTCGCGCAGGTGGGTGTGCAGGTCGACGAGCCCCGGCAGCGCGACCAGGCCCGCAGCGTCGATCACGCGCGCACCGGTGCGGGTGAGACCCGTCCCGATCTCGGCGATCCGCCCGCCCTCGATGATGATGTCGGCGCTCTCGGCACCGAGCAGCTGCGCACCGGTGATGACGAGGGTCTCGTTCACAGGTCTCCCCCTCGTTCGTCGTCTCGTTCTCCTGCGAGCAGCAGGTACAGCACCGCCATGCGGACGGATACTCCGTTGGTGACCTGTTCCAGCACCGTCGAACGGGCGGAATCAGCAGCTTCGGAGGAGATCTCCAGTCCCCGGTTCATGGGTCCGGGGTGCATCACAATGCTACCGCCCGGAAGCGCGGCCACACGCCGTGCGTCAAGACCCCAGCGGCGGGAATACTCCCGCTCAGTCGGGAAATACGCGGCATTCATGCGTTCCAGCTGAATGCGGAGCATCATGACGGCATCCGGCTCGTCCGCCAGCGCCTCGTCGAGGTCGTAGACGACCCGGACCGGCCAGAGCGACACGTTCTGCGGAACCAGCGTCGGCGGCGCGACCAGGGTGACGTCCGCGCCGAGCGTGGTGAGCAGCCAGACGTTGGACCGTGCGACCCGCGAATGCAGGACATCGCCGACGATCACCACACGCAGTCCGCTGAGATCCCGTCCGCGGCTTTCGGCACCGAAACGGCGCTTGCGGATCGTGAAGGCGTCGAGCAGCGCCTGCGTGGGGTGCTCGTGGGTGCCGTCTCCGGCGTTCACCACACCGGCCGATATCCAGCCGCTGGTGGCGAGGGTCTGCGGGGCGCCGGAACCCGGGTGCCGGACCACGACCGCATCGGCGCCGATGGCCTCGAGCGTCTGGGCGGTGTCCTTGAGGCTCTCGCCCTTGGAGACGCTGGATCCCTTGGCGGCGAAGTTGATCACGTCGGCGGAAAGGCGCTTGGCAGCGGCCTCGAACGAGATGCGCGTACGGGTGGAGTCCTCGAAGAAGAGGTTCACCACGGTCTTGCCCCGCAGCGTCGGGAGTTTCTTGACCTCGCGCGACTGCGTGTCGGACATGTCCTCGGCGACGTCGAGGATGCGAAGCGCGGTGGTCCTGTCGAGGGTGCGGGTGTCGAGGAGGTGTCTCATTCGCCGATCGTCACCTCCTCCGCCCCGTCGTTCTCGAAGAGGCGCACGTTGACCCGCTCCGTGCGGGCCGAGGGGATGTTCTTGCCGACGAAGTCGGGGCGGATCGGGAGCTCCCGATGTCCGCGGTCGACGAGGATCGCCAGGCGCACGACGGAGGGGCGTCCGATCGACTGGATCGCGTCCAGCGCCGCGCGGATGCTGCGGCCCGAGAACAGCACGTCGTCCACGAGCACCACGGTCTTGCCGTCGATGCCCCCGACAGGGATCTCCGTCGGCTGCGGCGAGCGGGTCGGGTGCTTCGCGAGGTCGTCGCGGAACAGCGTCACATCGAGGGAGCCGACCGGGACGGACTGCTGCGCGATCTCGCTGATCAGCAGGCCGAGGCGATGGGCGAGAGTGACGCCGCGGGTCGGTATCCCCAGCAGGACGAGGTTCTCGGCGCCTCGATTGGATTCGAGGATCTCGTGCGCGATCCGGGTCAGCGCTCGTGAGATGTCGGCTTCGTGCAGCACAGTGCGCATGCTCATCGGCCGCTCCCTTCTCCGCCTCACAGGACGGTGTTAAAGGTTGCTTGTGATGTCAGTCTATCGGAGCGCTCAGGCCTCCGCTGATCAGCTCGCCTCCTGCAGCACGGGATCGGTGACCTCGTCGATCTTCGAGGAACGGATCGGGTGCCCGGCCGTGGACAGGCAGCGTCCCGTCTTCAGGTCCCACTTCCAGTCGTGCATGCTGCACGTGAGGATGCCGTCCTCGTCGACCTTGCCGGTCTTGGTGAGGTCGGCGCGCAGATGGGGGCAGCGGCGCTGCACGACCCAGTCGCCGATCTCGGCGTCCTCCGTCTGGTCGGTCTGCTCCTGGTACCAGTTCTCGACGTACTCGATCCGGTCGACCGAGAGGCACTTGAGGAACGTGGTGAGGAACTCGTTGAACTTGCCGCTGCGGCCCACCGAGAACTGCATCGAGAGGAAGATCGAGTTCGACCAGTCGATCTCGTGGTCGACGATGTTCGTCGAGACCAGATCGGCGGGGATCGTGTACCAGTAGATGCACTCCTCGCCCGCGTACTCGCGGACCTTGGCGCGGGGGAAGTCGACCACCATGTCCAGCTCGCCGATGCGGAACCGGACGCATCCGCCGACGCCGAGTCGGATCGTGCGGGACTTCTTCAGCAGCGGCTCCCACCACTCCTTGATCGCAGCCAGCATCTCGGCCGGCGGGATGATCTCGGCGCGGGAGGCCTCCTCGTCGCGGATCTCCTGCTGACGGGATGCGCGCTGCTCTTCGAGATACTCCCACTTCTCGTCGAAGATGTGGGCGATCTCCGCTTCGGTGTACAGGGTCTGCTCGCTCGTCACCTCTCCACCCTCGACCATGACGACGGTGCCGGGGATGAAGAGCTGTCCGTCGTACTGCGGAGCGAGCTCCTTCATATGCGCGAGGAACTGCTTCTGGTCCGTGAAGATCGACTCGCCGTTCTTTCCGAGTCCGTTGAAGTCGAACAGGTCGTCGCGAAGGAACATGGGCGGCCCTGCCATCGGGAAGACATGCGGGGCGTCGACCTTCTCGATGTAGTACATGGCGCGCTTGTTCTGCGCCTCGCGCTTGAGTCGGGCGAAGTTCTGCTTGGCGTCGAGCGGCAGGTCGTAGACCATGGGCCACCAGATCGCGCCGGAAACCTGGGTGAAGTATGCGTCGGGCTTGCCGAAGTCGAGGAGCTTCTCGAGGTCGAGCGGGTGCGAGTCGTTCTGGTTCAGCATCGAGCCGGTGCCGTCGTCGACGCTCAGCGAGGAGTCGCCGATCGGCCCGTCGCTGGGTGCTCGGAGCGGCGTGACCATCATCTTCAGCTCGCCCCGCTGGATCACCTGTCCGGCCGGGGCGTAGGTGATGTTCGTGTAGCCGAGCGCGCGGATGTCCTTCTCGAGATCATCCGTCGGGTACTCGGGCAGCAGCACCTCGATGTCCTTGCGGATGTACCGCTCGAGGAGGCGCGGGTCGAAGTGGTCGCGGTGGCGGTGCGAGATCCAGAGGAAGTCGGCGTCGCGGCCGTAGCGCTCCCAGTCAAGGCCGCGGTTGTCGGGGAACGGGAACCATGATCCGTAGAACGACGGTCCGAGGACCGGGTCACAGATGATGTTCCCGCCGACCGTCTCGATGAACATCCCGGCGTGGCCGAGTCCCGTGATCCGCATTGCATTCCTCCCGAAAGTGAACCGTTCGATTGTACCGAGGGGTCCCTGTGCGACCGGTCGGCACCGCCGTGAGTATTCCGGTCAGCCGTCGAACAGCCCGCGGATATCGTCGGCGGAGAGCGACTGCGCGAACAGCGCCTCGTCGTCCAGTACCGCGGTGAACAGCCGTGCCTTGCGGCGCTGCAGGTCGAGCACCTTCTCCTCGATCGTGCCGGTGGCGATCATCCGATAGACGAACACCTGGCTGTCCTGGCCGATGCGGTGCGTGCGGTCGACCGCCTGCGCTTCGGCGGCCGGATTCCACCACGGGTCGAGCAGGAACACGTAGTCGGCCTCGGTCAGGGTGAGACCGAATCCTCCGGCCTTCAGGCTGATCAGGAACACGGGCTGCTCGCCGGACGTGAACCCGTCGACCACCTGCTGGCGATGCCGCGTCGAACCGTCCAGGTGCGCGTACGGGATGCCTGCGGCGTCGAGGCGGGCCGCGGCCAGGTCGAGGAACGACGTGAACTGGCTGAACACGAGCGCACGGTGGCCTTCCGCCTGCAGCTCGATCACCCGCTCGATCAGCACGTCGAGCTTGCGGGAGCCGATCTTCGCGTCTTCGGGATCGATCAGCGCCGGTGCGAGGCTGAGCATGCGCATCAGGGTGAGCGAGCGGAACACGATGAATCGGTTGCGATCGAGGTCTTCCAGCAGCCCGAGGACCTTCTGGCGTTCGCGCTGCAGGACCACGTCGTAGAGGGCGCGGTGGGAGGCACTGAGTTCGACCTCGAGGATCTGCTCCTGCTTCGCCGGCAGGTCCGGCGCCACGATCTCCTTCGTACGCCGGAGCAGGAGTGGTCGGATGCGCCGACGCAGCTGCTCGAGACGACGCTGGCGATAGGCTCCGCCCTCCTCGTTCTCCGGCACCTTGCCCTGCTCGATCGGCTGGATGTACTGCTCGCGGAACTTCCGTGCAGAGGCGAAGAGTCCGGGAGCGGTGAGCTTCAGCAGAGCCCAGAGCTCGCTGAGGCTGTTCTCCATCGGTGTTCCGGTGACGGCGAACGTCACATCCGCTCGGAAGGAGGCGACGGCCCGGTGCAGCTTGGTCTCCGGGTTCTTCACGAACTGTGCTTCGTCGAGGATCAGACCCGCCCAGTCGATGCCCGCGTACTCGACCTCGTCGAGACGGGCGACAGCATAGGTCGTGATGACGACATCGGCCCCACGGATGCCCTCGTCGAGGGACGGGCCCTGTGTGGACCCCCGCAGTAGCACCCGCAAGGTCGGGGCGAACCGCGCCGCCTCGTTGCGCCAGGTGGCGAGCACCGAGGTGGGAACCACCACGAGGAAGGGCCGCCGCTCCCCCGCTTCCCGCGCGTGCACGATGAGTGCCAGCAGTTGGAGCGTCTTGCCGAGACCCATGTCGTCGGCGAGGATGCCACCGAGGCGATGGCTCCACAGGAAGACGAGCCAGTCCAGCCCTTCACGCTGGTAAGGACGGAGGTCGGCAGTGATACCCGACGGCACGGCGACGACAGGCACCGAGGCGGCGGTGCGCAGGCCCTCGGCGGTCGCGCGCCAGGTGACGGCGGGCAGAGCTTCATCCGCGAGGTCTTCGAACTCCTCCCAGAGGTCCGTCTGGTAGCGGCTGATCCGCGGGCCGGTCTCCCATTCCTCGAGCTCCCCTGCCTCGTCGATCAGCTCGCGCAGCCGATCGAGGGCACGATGATTCAGCGAGAAGTAGCTGCCGTCGACGAGGAGGAGCTTCTTCCGGCCCTTGCTGAGCGCCGTGAACAGCGGTTCGAACGGGATGGTGCGTCCGTCGATCTTGACCAGGACTCCGAGATCGAACCAGTCCCGGTCGCTGCTCTCCACGGTCGACACCGTGATCTCGGGCTCTCCCGTGAGCTCGTGATAAGTCTTCCGACGCCCCGAGACCACGACCACGACGCCCTCGGCCTCGAGAGCGGGCACGAGGCGTGTGACGAACTCGGCGGCCGCGACATCATGGAACGAGCCTGTCGAGGCGAGCTCTTCTCCGAGGTGATCGGCCCACACCGCACGCAGAATCTCACGGAGCACATCTTCGGCGGCGGTGTCGCGCACGGCATCCCCGTCCTGCGCGAACGGAACCCTTCCGAAGCCGCGATACTCCCACTCGAACATGTACTTGACGGTGTCGCCTCTAAGGAATGACAGTGCGAGCACCGGGCGCGGGGCGGGCAGTGCGGGGAGCTCGACACGACCGGTCGGGCGCACCTCGATCCGACGTGCCAGCAGCGGGTAGGCGTCACGGAAGAACGCGCCCTCGTCTCCCGGGGGAACCTCGACACCTGTCCTCGCACCGAGCAGGGCGTGCACCGGCTCGCTGAGTGGCACCTCGGCGAGCGTCACCCTGATCGCACTCCCCCGCTGGGAGATCTCGTAGACACCGCTGTGTCCGATCGTCTGCACCGAGGAGGGTTCCGCATCGTGCCCGTCGATCACGATGTGAGGGTGCACGGTGAGACCCCCGTCGTCGCCGCGTCCGACGGTCGCGCGGATCTCGGCACGATCGGCGAGCACGACGGTCGTGCTCTTCTGCATGGCGACGAGAGGGATCCCGACCTCCGAGGCGGCGCGAAGATGTCCCCAGAGGAGCCCTGACTCGATCAGATCGGCGACGAGCCAGTCGCCGGCTGTGCCGGACAGGAGCGTGTCACGCGCGATGCTGAGCAGGTCGGCGAACCACCGTGAGCGATCACGTCCGTACTGCGTCGGCGAGCGTCGTACCGCGTCCCAGGTCGCAGTCCCCTGCACCCAGGACCCGGTCGAGAGGCTCTGCTCGAGCGGCCGGATCCCGAGCAGGATCTCGCCTGTGCGTGTCGCGACGTCGCGGGCGGTCGCGGTCCGTTGGGGACGGGATGCCCACGGATTCGCCCCGCGGCCGTCGCGCACTCTGAGCTCGATGCCGAGCGCGAGCGGCGTATCGGCGTCGACGCGCGCCGGACCGAGGATGCTCCTCCAGTTCGCCGACGATGCGTCTTCCGGACGAGTCGGGTCAGAAGCGAGGGACATGTAGCCATCCTCTCCGACACCGCCGACAGTGCCGTCACCGACAGTGCCGCCACCGACAGGGCTGCCGTGTGCGACGGATCAGGCGGCTCGGGCCACCCGCGCGAGGACGCCGTGCACGAACGCCCCGGAGTCGTCGGTCGAGAACTCCTTCGCGAGCTCCACCGCCTCGTCGATGGCGACGGCAGTGGGAACCTCGGCGTTGTGGAGGATCTCCCACACGGCGATGCGCAGCAGGGCGCGGTCGACAGCGGGCATCCGCTCGAGCTTCCAGTCCCTGCTGTGGGTCGTGATCTGCTCGTCGATCTCGTCGCGCGAGTCGATGATGCCGTCGACGATCTCACGGGCGTACAGCCACGAGGCCTCACGGGCGGGCTCGCTCGCCGCGCGTTTCGCCTCGGCAGCCAGCGTCACCGCGAGGTCGTCTCCGCGCACGTCGGAGGAGAACAGGATGTCGAGAGCGCGCTTGCGCGCCTTCGTCCGGGCGCTCACGCCTTACTTCTCGCGGCCGAGGTAGTCACCCGTGCGAGTGTCGACCTTGACCTTCGTGCCGCTCTCGACGAACAGCGGCACCTGGATCTCGTAACCGGTCTCGAGCGTGGCGGGCTTGGTGCCGGCCGAGGAACGATCGCCCTGCAGGCCAGGCTCGGTGTAGGTGATCTCGAGGACCACCGACGCCGGCAGATCGATGTACAGCGGGTTGCCGTTATTCAGGGCGATCGTGACGTTCTGGTTCTCGAGGAGGAAGTTCTTCGCGTCGCCGACCGTGGCGGCGCCGACCGTGATCTGGTCGAAGTCGGTCTGATCCATGAAGACGTAGCCGTCGCCGTCCGTGTACAGGTACGTGTAGTCGCGGCGGTCGACGTTCTCGATCTCGATCTTCGCGCCGGCGTTGTAGGTGCGGTCGACGACCTTGCCGGAGACGACGTTCTTGAGCTTGGTGCGCACGAACGCACCGCCCTTGCCGGGCTTGACGTGCTGGAACTCGATGACGCTCCAGAGCTGCCCGTCGATGCTGAGGACGACGCCGTTCTTGATGTCTGCGGTAGATGCCATGCGCTGCGAGTTCCGTTCGTGAGTCTGCGGGGTCGGGCGGAGCCGACAGTCGATTCTAAGGGATGAGTGCTGCGAGCTGCCGCACGGCGTCCGCGTAGCCGTCCACTCCGCGCCCGACGACGCGCACGGCGGCGACGTCGTCGAGGTACGAGTGGTGCCGGAACGCCTCGCGAGCGTAGACGTCGGAGATGTGCACCTCGGCGAAGGGCAGGGACACTCCGGTGAGCGCGTCGCGAAGGACCACGGACGTGTGCGTGAGTCCGCCCGGATTGATCACGATGGCCACGCAGTCTTCACGTGCCGCGTGGATCGCGTCGATCAGCACCCCCTCGTGATTGCTCTGCACTGCGCGCACCTCGAAGCCCACGTCCGCCGCGGCATCGGCGGTGAGGCGCTCGACGTCGGCGAGCGTCGCGGTGCCGTAGATCTCCGGTTCGCGCGAGCCGAGCAGATTCAGGTTCGGCCCGTTGACGAGGAGGATGCGTCGGGTCACGCGCCCACCTCCTGGTAGGCGGCGAACATCAGCGATTCGTCAGGGGCCTGCAGCACCGTCGGCTTCGCGATGTCGTCGAGCAGGATGAACCGCAGCATGCCTCCGCGGCTCTTCTTGTCGCGCTGCATCGTGGCGAGCAGCTGCGGCCAGGCACCGGCACGGTACGACGTCGGAAGTCCCAGCGATTCCAGGATGGTGCGGTGGCGCTCGGCTGCCGTGTCCGACAGCCGTCCCGCGAGACGCGAGAGCTCGGCCGCGTACAGCATGCCGACCGAGATCGCGGCGCCGTGACGCCACCGGTAGCGCTCCGCGTGCTCGATCGCGTGGCCGAGTGTGTGGCCGTAGTTGAGGATCTCCCGCAGTCCGGCCTCGCGGAAGTCGTCCGACACGACCTCGGCCTTCATCCGGATCGCGAGCTCGACGGCACGACGGAACTCCTCGGTCGTCGGGTCCACGGCGCGTGCAGGATCTGCTTCGACGATGTCGAGGATCTCGGGCGCCCAGATGAAGCCGGCCTTCACGACCTCCGCGAAGCCCGCCGTCGCCTCGTTCGGGCTCAGGCTGGCGAGTTCGTCGAGGTCGCCGACCACAGCCGTCGGTGCCCAGAACGCTCCGACGAGGTTCTTGCCCTCGGCCGTGTTGACACCTGTCTTGCCGCCGACAGCCGCGTCCACCAGTCCGAGAACGGTCGTCGGCACCTGGATGAGCTGCACGCCGCGGAGCCAGGTCGCGGCGACGAAGCCGGCGAGGTCGGTGACGGAGCCCCCGCCGTAGCCGATCACGGCATCGGAACGCGTGAAGTCGGCCTGACCCATGACCTGCCAGCAGAAGGCGGCGACCTCGATCCGCTTGCCCTGCTCGGCATCGGGGATCTCGGCGAGGAGCACCTCGCGCGGCCCATCGGCAGCATCGGCGAGGAGGCGGTCGCGCAGTTCGGCAGCGCGGGCCGCGAGGGTCGGCGGGTGCACGACGAGCACCTTGCGCACCCCCGGTGCGAGCGCGGCCGAGACCCGATCGAGGATCCCCCGTCCGACCGTGATGTCGTAGGCGTCGTCTCCGGTGACGCTGATGGTCGTCGTGCTCATCGCTGCTCTCTCCTCCATGCCACGATGTCGTCCGCGATCTTCTGCATCGGACGACGTGAGGTGTCGAAGGTGGCCGAGGAGACCTCGTCGTACCACCCTCGACGCTCCTCGAAGATCTTCTTCCAGCGCTCCAGCGGGTCCTCCCCCGCCAGCAGCGGACGGCTGCTGCCGCGCAGCCGATCGGCGACGGCCTCGGGACTCACGGTCAGGAACACCACCGGATGCTCGGCGAGCAGATCCCGCGTCGCGGCCTTCGTCACCGCGCCTCCGCCGAGCGATATCACTCCCCCTTCGGAGAGCGCCTCGGCCACGGCCGCCCGCTCGAGGTCGCGGAAGTGCTCCTCGCCGTGCTGCTCGAAGATCACCGAGATCGGACCGTGAGCGGCGACGATCCGCTTGTCGGTGTCGATGAAGTCGACTCCGAGCCGACGCGCCACCCGCCGACCGACACTGGTCTTGCCGGCGGCCATCGGACCGACCAGCACCAGCGTCAGCGGATCAGCCGCGCTCGTCATGCGCGATGAGCGCCGCCTCGGACGCGGGGGTCGTGCGCAGCTCTTCGGGGATGCCAGCCAGGTATCCGTCAAGGTTGCGACGGGTCTCGCGGATGCTGTCTCCGCCGAACTTCTCCAGCACGGCGTTCGCGAGCTCGACCGCGACCATGGCCTCGGCGACGACGCCCGCCGCAGGCACGGCGCACACGTCGGATCGCTGGTGGTGGGCGGTGGCATCGTCTCCGGTGGAGATGTCGATCGTCCGCAGCGCATGCGGCACGGTGGCGATCGGCTTCATCCCTGCGCGCACGCGGAGCACCGTCCCCGTCGACATGCCGCCCTCGGTGCCACCGGCTCGATCGGAACCGCGGGTGATGCCCTCGGCGGTGGCGAAGAGCTCGTCGTGCGCCGCAGACCCCCGTCGGCGCGTGGTCTCGAAGCCGTCGCCGACCTCGACCCCCTTGATGGCCTGGATGCTCATGAGCGCCTGCGCGAGGCGCGCGTCCAGGCGACGGTCCCAGTGCACGTGGGAGCCCAGTCCGGGCGGCAGCCCGTACGCGAGGACCTCGACGATGCCACCGAGGGTGTCGCCGTCCTTCTTGGCGTCGTCCACCTCAGCGACCATCAGCGCGGAGGTCGTCGGGTCGAAGCACCGGAGCGGATCCGCGTCCAGAGCATCCACGTCGTCCGGTGTGGGCAGCGAAGATCCCTCCGGCACGCGGACCGGACCGATCGACAACGTGTGGCTGACGAGCCGGATACCGAGCTCGCCGAGGAACGACCGGGCGATCGCACCGAGTGCGACGCGTGCGGCGGTCTCCCTGGCGCTCGCCCTCTCGAGGATCGGACGGGCCTCGTCGAAGTCGTACTTCTGCATGCCGACGAGGTCGGCGTGACCAGGACGTGGACGCGTGAGGGGTGCGCTGCGGCCACGGGACTTGTCCGTGAGCTCCACCGGCTCGGGGTTCATGACCTCGATCCACTTCGGCCACTCGGTGTTGCCGATCCGGAGCGCGATCGGACTGCCGAGGCTCTTCCCGTGTCGCACGCCGCCCGAGATCGTCAGCTCGTCCTGCTCGAACTTCATCCGTGAACCGCGACCGTAGCCCAGCTTGCGCCGAGCCAGATCGGCCTGGATGGCCTCGGAGGACACAGGGACGCCGGAGGGCAGTCCCTCCATGACGGCGATGAGTTCTGGGCCGTGCGATTCGCCGGCCGTGAGCACGCGGAGCATTGCTCCAGTCTCCCACGGGTTCGACCTGCCCCGCGCCGCGTTTCGTCGTCCGCGCCGACCGTCTCAGAGAGCGGCGCGCATGGCGGCGATCACAGAGTCCTCGTCCTGCAGCGCGATCGCCGGATCTCCGTTCCGGAAGATGCGGATCTGGCGCACGGCCTGGTGCAGCAGCATGCCGAGGCCGGAGATGGCACGGTCTCCGCCCCACAGCGCGGCGAGGGCAGATGGCCAGGGTGCGTACGCCACATCGAAGAGGACTCCGCCTGACGCGGCCAGTGCTGCGGCGACATCCGCGGAGAGCTCAGCGCCTCCGGGCAGCGTCGCCACGGTGAGGTCCACGTCAGTCAGCGGCGCGTCGAAGGAGTCGACGTCGACGATCACTCCGAGCCGTTCACCGAGTTCCACGAGTGCGGCAGCGGCTTCGGGGCGCCGCGCTCGGACGTCGACACGCACGGCGCCGAGCTCGGAGGCGGCGACGAGTGCGGACGACGCCGTGGCTCCCGCGCCGAGGATGCGCACCTGCCCCGCCTCGGGCACGTCGGCCTCGGTGAGAGCGTCGACGATGCCACCCACATCGGTGTTGAAACCGGCGAGATGCTCCCCCAACAGGAGCGTGTTGACCGCTCCGGTCAGCTCTGCGTGACGATCGACCGTCACCGCCGCACGGAACGCCGCCTCCTTCAGGGGCATGGTCAGCGAGAGGCCGCGCCACGTGTCGTCCAGCCCCGCGAGTGCCGGCTCGAACTCCTCAGCGGCGACTTGACGCCGGCCATAGACCCAGTCGAGTCCGAGCACGCGATATGCAGCGTTATGGAGCGCAGGCGACTTGGAATGCCCGATGGGATCGCCCCAGACCGCCAGACGAGAGCGCGTCACCGGCTCAACAACCGGCGTCGGGGTTCGCCCGGCACCACTCGCGCCATTTCTCGATGCCCTGCTCGTGCTCGGCCATCGTCTCGGAGAACTGCGTCTCCCCCGTCGCCAGGTTGATCGTGACGAAGTACAGCCACGGGCCGTCGGCGGGCGCCATCGCGGCCTTGATGGCGGCATCGCTCGGGCTGGCGATGGGCGTGAGCGGCAGACCGGTGCGCACATAGGTGTTCCAGTCGTTGTCGTCCTCCAGAGCTTCCTTGGAGCTCGAGACGACCCCCTCATGCAGCGAGCCGTACCCGTACTGCGCCGTCGAGTCCATCTGCAGCTTCATGTCGATGTCGAGACGGTTCTGGATGACCCGCGACACCTTCGCGAAGTCGTCGAGCCGGCCTTCGCGCTGGATGATCGACGCGATCGTGAGGATCCGCTCCGCATCGGCCGCGGGCACGCCTGCCGCGTCGAGCGATTCCCGCGTGCGGTCCACCATGCGCTGGATCACCTGCGGCGCCGTTACTCCCGGGTCGAACTCGTACACCGCGGGGAACAGCCAGCCTTCCAGACTCGGTGCGTCCACTCCGTACGCCGAAGGATCCTGAACCGCCGCTTCGAAGTCGGCCAGCGAAAGACCGAGCGTCTCAGCCATACCGGGGAGCGACGAGACGATCGTCCCGCCCTCGGAGACGGAGACGGCGTTGGCCATCTTGTTGCCATCGTCCTTCAGCGCCGCCAGGGCGGCTTCTGCCGTCATCTTCTTCTGTAGGCGGTACACGCCCGGATAGAAGGTCACGGCGAGGTTCTCGTCGACGATGTAGTCGTAGAAGACTTCTTCGGTCTTCGTCACACCGGCTTCATAGAGGGCGGTGGACACAGGACCCCCGGTGTCCCCCTGCTTGATGGTGACGAGGGCTTCGCCGTTGGCCAGCCCGGGCTCCCAATCCTTCGACTCGCCCCACCCCATCGCATCACTGATCTTGTCGCCGTAGGTGTTCCACACCCACGCGCCGCCGGCGGCGATCCCGCCGAAGATCGCGAGAACGATCACGAGCGCGATCAAGCAGCCCTTCCGCCGCTTCTTCTTCTTGGGCTTCGCGTCGACGTTCTCATCGTGGGGGACGAAGAGGGCGTCGAGGCCACCGCCGATCGCGGGTCCCGCTGCATCGGCGACGGGAGCCGACGCCGGGACGGCCTCGGCTTGTGCCCGTGTCGTCGCGTCAGCCGCGTCAGCAGAGGCCCGCACCGGAATCGGAGACGGTGCCGACGCGTCCGCGCCGACGGCGTCATCGGCAGAGGCTCGCACCGGCGCGCTCGAAGGCTGCGCCGCCGGGCCGGCGGTGCCGCGGGCCGGTGTGGCCGTCCCCTCCCCCGAGGCCGCTTCCCTCGCGGCACGTCGCGATCCGGGAGCAGGCGCGCTGTCGTCCACGGTCGGAATCTGTCTCGTCGGTTCGGGCAGATTCTCGAACAGGTCCCCCAGCCGGGCATCGGTGTCGGGCTCGGGTGTGGCGCTGTCACGTTCAGACATCGTCAGGCGTGCTCCTCGTCAGGCGAGATGGTGGCACCGGCCGGGTTTCCGGTGCTCTTCTCCATGTCGATCGCCTGCTGCAGAAGCACCACGGCGGCGACCTGATCCACAATGCTACGAGACTTCTTCTGAGATCTCCCGGAACTGCGCAATGCCGCGTGGGCGGTCACGGTGCTCAGCCGTTCGTCCACGAGCCGCACCGGGAGCCCACTGCGCACCTGGAGCGCGGCCGCGAACTCGCGGGCATCCGTCGTCGAGGGGGTGTCCGTTCCCTGCATGTTCACTGGCAATCCGACGACGAACTCCAACAGGTCGTACTCCTGTGCGATCTGGACGATGCGGTCGATCGAGGCGTCATCTCGCGGCACGGTCTCCACCGGCACCGCGAGCATCCCGTCGGGATCGGAGCGCGCGACACCGACCCTCGCTCTTCCCACGTCGATGCCGAGACGCACTCCGCGACGGAACCCGCTCACGCGCTGTGCAGCTCCTGGGAGATGGCGTCGAGCGCCGCGGGGAGTGCGGCGACATCCGCTCCACCGCCCTGTGCGACGTCGTCTCGTCCGCCGCCGCCGCCGCCGAGCACGCCGGCTGCGCGCTTCGCCAGCGCACCGGCCTTCGCGCCGGCCGACCGCGCCGCCTCGTTGGTGGCGACGACCACGACCGGACGTCCGTTGACCACGGCGCCCAGTGCCACGACAGCCGCCTCAGAACCGAGCCGATCACGGACACTGTTGACGAGATCGCGCACGTCATCCGCAGAAGCCACGTCACCGAGGTTCTGCGCAGCCAGACGGAACTCTCCGACGCGCGTCGCAGCCTCGACGATCGACGGGACCTGACCCGCCCGCTCCTTCGCCTCGAACTGCGCGATGCGCTTCTCCGCCGCCTTGAGGCTCGCGGTCAGATCGGCGATACGCTCGGGCAGCTGCTCGCGAGGAGTCTTCAACGAACTGGTGAGCTGCGACACGATGGCACGCTCGGCGGCGAGCTCGCGGAAGGCATCGGCGCCGACGAGCGCCTCGATACGGCGGTTCGATGCCCCGACCGACGACTCGCCGACCAGGCTCACGAGTCCGATCTCGGCACTCGTGCTCACGTGCGTACCCGCGCACAGCTCGCGGGACCACGGGCCGCCGATGTCGACCATGCGCACCACGTCGCCGTACTTCTCGCCGAACAGGGCCATGGCCCCGGCTTCCTTGGCCTCGTCGAGCGAGACGATGCGCGTGGTCACTTCGAGCGAGTCCTGCACCGCGCGGTTCGTGATCTCCTCGATCTCGCTTCGGGTGTCTGCCGAGAGCGCCTGCGACCACGCGAAGTCGAAGCGCATGTAGCCGGCGCGGTTCAACGATCCTGCCTGCGTCGCCGTCGGACCGAGCGTGTCGCGGAGCGCGGCGTGCACGAGGTGCGTCGCCGAGTGCGCCTGGCGGGCGGCACGGCGGTTCGCGGCATCGACGACCGTGGTCGCGATGTCGTCGACGGCGACGCTTCCGCGCGTGACCTCGACGGTGTGGCTGATCAGACCGGGAACCGGCTTCTGCACATCCAGCACTTCGAGGACGTAGCCCGGGCCAACGATCGTGCCCTTGTCAGCGACCTGACCGCCGGACTCTGCATACAGCGTCGTCTCGGCCAGCACGACCTCGGCGATCTGACCCTCGGCGGCGCTGCGCACCGGAACGCCGTCGACGAGGAGTCCGAGCACACGCGACTCGACCTCGAGCGCCGTGTACCCGTCGAATCCGGTCTCGCCCAGGGCGCGCAGTTCACGGTAGACCGACACATCGGCGAGCTGCCGCTTGCGGTTGCGGGCGTCGTCCTTGGCGCGCTGACGCTGCTCCTGCATGAGATTGTCGAAGGCGGCACGGTCGACGTCCAGCCCCGCCTCCTCGGCGACCTCGAGCGTGAGGTCGATGGGGAAACCGTAGGTGTCGTGCAGGAGGAACGCCTCCGGCCCGCTCAGCGTCTTCCCGCCGCCCTTCCTGGTCTCGTCGAGCGCGAGGTCGAGGATCGTGGAGCCGGCGACGAGGGTGCGACGGAACGTCTCCTCCTCGGCGAACGCCGACGCCGAGAGCACCGGCCAGTCCTTCTCGAGCTCGGGGTAGGTGGTCTTCATCACGTCGCGCGACGCGGCGAAGAGCTCGGGGAAGACCGGCTCGTCGACGCCGAGCAGCCGCATCGAACGGACCGTGCGGCGCATCAGACGGCGGAGGATGTATCCGCGCCCCTCGTTGGAGGGGCGGACTCCGTCGGAGAGGAGCATGAGCGAGGACCGGACGTGGTCGGCGACGACGCGGAACCGCACGTCGTCCTCATGCTGCACGCCATAGGGCCGTCCGGAGAGTTCGACGGCACGATCGAGCACGGGCCGCACCTGGTCGGACTCGTACATGTTGTCGACGCCCTGCTTGAGGAAGGCGACGCGCTCGAGGCCCATCCCGGTGTCGATGTTCTTCATCGGGAGCTCACCGACGATGTCGAACTCGGTCTTGCCGCGGATGTTCTCGATGAAGTCCTGCATGAACACGAGGTTCCAGATCTCCAGGAACCGCGAGTCGTCGACGGCGGGGCCGCCGTCCTTGCCGTAAGCGGGGCCACGATCGAAGAAGATCTCCGAGTCGGGGCCACCCGGGCCCGGCTGACCGGTGTTCCAGTAGTTGTCCGCGCGGCCGAGACGCTGGATGCGCTCGGGCTTGAGCCCGATGATGTCGCGCCAGATCGCTTCGGCCTCGTCATCGGTCTCGTAGACCGTGACCCAGAGGTCCTTCTCGTCGAAGCCGAGACCGCCGTCGGACTCCGCGCTGGTCAGCAGCTCCCAGGCGTAACGGATCGCGCCTTCCTTGAAGTAGTCGCCGAAGGACCAGTTGCCCAGCATCTGGAAGAACGTGCCGTGACGGGCGGTGCGGCCCACCTCTTCGATGTCGTTGGTGCGGATGCACTTCTGCACGTCCGCGATGCGCGGGTGCGGAGCGGGCACGACCCCGGTGAGGTACGGGATCATCGGCACCATTCCGGCGACAGTGAACAGCAGGGAAGGATCGTCGCTGACCAGAGAGGCGGAGGGGACGATGAGGTGGTCGTTCTTCTCGAAGAAGTCGAGGTAACGCTGCGCGATTTCCGCAGTTTTCATAGGGGTGCCAGGTGTCCTAGGTCGCGTGGAGGGATGGTCGCGTTGAGCGATGCTGCGCGAGGCGCGCAGGAGGTGTCAGTTCTGTTCGGGCTCTGCAAGCCGAGCGTCTTCGGCGCGGTAGGCGTCGCCGATCAGGGAGGTGAAGCCGTTGATGCGGGCATCGACCTCGGCGAGGATGTCACGACCCCGCGGGTCCTTGTTCATGAAATGGGCCGCGACGAAGCCGCCGATCACTCCGATCAGGAACCACTGCAACTTCTTCATGACGCCATCCTTGCCTCTGAGCCGCGAAGGCGCGGTGATCCCATCGTATGCAAAAACGATGAGAGGCGTCGGGTTTCCCCGACGCCTCTCGTGTATGCGGTGTATCAGCGAGCCGCGTAGTACTCGACGACGAGCTGCACTTCGCAGGTCACGGGGACCTCAGCGCGCTTCGGGCGACGGACCAGACGTGCCTGGAGCTTGTCGAGCTCGACCTCGAGGTAGCCGGGAACGGGGGGCAGGACCTCGGCGTGACCGCCGGCTGCTGCCACCTGGAAGGGCTCGGTGCCCTCGCTCTTGGGCTTGACGTGGATGAGCTGACCCGGCTTCACGCGGAACGACGGGCGGTCGACGAGCTGGCCGTCGACCAGGATGTGACGGTGCACGACGAGCTGGCGAGCCTGCGCGGTGGTGCGGGCGAAGCCCGAACGCACGACGAGGGCGTCGAGACGCATCTCGAGAAGCTCGACCAGGTTCTCACCGGTCAGGCCGTCCTGACGACGAGCCTCGTTGAACGTGTTGCGCATCTGCTTCTCGCGGATGCCGTACTGCTCACGCAGGCGCTGCTTCTCACGCAGACGGACGGCGTAGTCGCTGTCTGCCTTGCGCTTGGTGCGGCCGTGCTCACCCGGAGCGTACGGGCGCTTCTCGAGGTAGCGGGCGGCCTTCGGGGTGAGTGCGACGCCGAGGGCGCGGCTGAGACGCACCTTGCGGCGGTCCTGGGACTTCGTGGTCACGAAGCGTTCCTTCCGATGACGCGGTCGCGGCTTTCGCGACTCGCGGACGTATCGTCCGCGTTCTGCCTTGGAGCGCACGCCGGGGCGCCAGCAAGGTGTGGTGTGAACGAGGAGATGCCCGAAAACTCGGTTTCGAGCCGCTCAAGTCTAACAGATCGTGTCTCTCGACCGGATCTGCGGGTCAGCGATCGCCGAGGATGCGACGGATGCGCTCGAGCCGGGAGCCGATGTCACGCTCCGCACCGAGGTTCTTCGGCTGGTAATAGCGTCGGCCGTCCAGCTCATCCGGCAGGTACTGCTGGGGCACGATCCCGAACTCGCTGTCATGGGAGTAGACGTACCCGCGGCCGTGCCCGAGTCGCTTCGCGCCCGGATAGTGAGCGTCGCGCAGATGAAGCGGCACCCTGCCGAAACCTCCCGCACGGATGTCGGCGATCGCGGCGTCGATGCCCACATAGGCGGCGTTCGACTTGGCGGTGGTCGCCAGGTACACGGTCGCCTCCGCGAGCGGGATGCGCCCCTCCGGCATACCGATGAACGCCACGGCATCGGCAGCGGCGACGGCGATGACCATTGCCTGCGGGTCGGCGAGGCCCACGTCCTCCGACGCGGAGATGACGAGGCGCCTGGCGATGAACCGCGGATCCTCCCCCGCCTCGATCATGCGGGCCAAGTAGTGCAGCGCCGCATCGGGGTCGGATCCCCTGATCGACTTGATGAACGCACTGATGACGTCGTAGTGCTCATCACCCTGACGGTCGTACCGCAGCAGCGCCTTGTCGACCGCCTGGGCGATGTCATCGGCAGAGACCTCGGGCGGCCCCGCACTCTCGTCCTCCTCGCCACCAGCGCCGTCACCGGGCTCTCCTGTCGTGGCGTGCGACAGGGCCACGGCCGCACCGGCCTCCAACCCCGTGAGGGCGCGCCGAGCATCCCCCGATGCGAGTCTCAGGAGGGCGGATCGAGCTTCGTCGCTGAGCGTGACGGCTCCGTTGAGTCCCCTGGCATCGGTCACCGCACGGTCGACGAGCACGCCGATGTCCTCGTCGGTCAGTGGCTGCAGGGTCAGCAGCAGAGAGCGCGAGAGCAATGGTGAGATCACGGAGAAGGACGGATTCTCCGTGGTCGCGGCGATGAGGATCACCCACCCGTTCTCGACCCCGGGGAGCAGAGCGTCCTGCTGCGCCTTCGTGAAGCGATGGATCTCGTCGAGGAAGAGGATGGTGGTCTGACCGTAGAGATCGCGTTGGTTCACCGCCTCCTGCATGACTTCGCGCACGTCCTTGACGCCGGCGGTGATGGCGGACAACTCGACGAAGCGTCGCCCCGACGAACGCGCGATGGCCTGTGCCAGCGTGGTCTTGCCGGTGCCCGGCGGCCCCCACAGGATGATCGATACGGCTCCCGGCGCTGCCGCCTTCGGATCAGCGAGGGCGACGATCGGCGAACCGGCCCGGAGCAGGTGACGCTGCCCGGCGACCTCGGCGAGGGAGGTCGGGCGCATGCGCACGGCGAGGGGCGTCTGCCCGGAGAGCAGCGGCGCGGAAGGGGTCACCCGCCAAGGCTACTCGGGGCGAGCGACATCGCCGTCTCAGGAAGTCGCCGTCACTGGAAGAGGTCGACGAACTCGAGCTGCCTCGCCTGCCCGGTCGTGCCGAGGGAGATCTGGGTGCCCGGCGCCGAGGAGACCACGCGCGGTTGCCACCCGATGCTCGACACGTGTCCTCGTCCGGACACCGTGTTGCCCGGACTCCACACCCGGAGAGCCTCCATTCGAAGCCCTCGACCGGTCGTCCCCGCCGTCACCTCGGTACCGGCACCCTGCGTGCAGACGGGTGTCATCCACCCGATGTTCTGCACATGGGCCTGAAGGCAGATGACCTTGCCGGTCTGTTGCCGCACCGCGACGGCTTCAAGACCCAGCCCCTGCCCCGTGGTGCCCCCTCCGGCGATCCATCCCCGCTGAGCGACGTGGCTGCGCACGGAGGCGTCCTGCCGCGAGACCGTCGGAGTGGGCGTCGATACCGGATACTTGGCGAACACCTGCGTGGCGTAGCCGTTGACGAGACCGATGCCGATCGTCGTGTAGTCGCCGAGGATGTTCGCGCGGTGCCCGGGCGAGTTCATCCATGCTGCGACGACGGTCGCCGACGAATAGCCGGATGCGACGTTCTCGGCTGCCCTGCTCCAACCCCCGGGAATCTGGCTCGAGTACTGCGGGTTGTGGTACATCCGGCCTTCGCGGGACTGGGTCGCCGACCAGTTCTGCGCGACCGCCGTCACATCCCCGTCCAGCACCAGCGGCGCCAGTCCGTTGGCGGCCCGCGCGGCGTTCGTATCCGCGAGGATCCGTGCGACATCCGCGTTCGGCGGTGGGATCTCCGCCGCGCTCACCGGCGGTACGACGCCGAGCACGGCAGTCGCGCTGACGACGAGAGCCGCGACCAGGTTTCGGGTCCACCGCATGAGCGTTCTCCTTTTCGGACTGAGGCGATCAATAGCCTAAAAGTAGTCGGTCCATCACGGAATGACGAGCGTTCGCCGTTGAACCGTGCCGAACGGCCGAACGCAGCGCATCGGTGCGACGGGCCGACGACGCTAGGCTCTGAGGCGAGGTCGCACAGCGACACAGTGAGGGGAAACAGGGCAGATGGCAGCACGCGGGTCCAAGAATGCACAGCAGCGCACGCAAGCGGAACGCGCCCGCATCCATGCGGCCCGCAACGCCGTGCATGAAGGACTGATCCGGCGCCGCACCCGAGACAACGCGATCGGGATCATCGTCGGCGTCGTGATCGTGTCGGCGGCGATCGCGAGCCAGGTCGTGCACGCGCAGGTCACTGCCCCCGAACCCACGCCCACACCCACGGTCGCTCCGACCGGGACACCGGCCCCCAGCGAGACACCGGCTCCCACCGAGGAGCCCGTTCCCAGCGAGGAACCGGCGCCCACCGGGTAGCCTGCACACGCTCTCCTGACGAGCGCCCTCATCGGGGCTCGGCCACCGCCAGGCGATAGCCCCGCTTGACGACCGTCTGGATGAGATCGCCACGCCCCAGGGAGTCGCGCAATCGCCCGACGGCGACTTCGACCGCTCGATCGCTGCGATGGCCGCCGGGAAGCACCTGACCGAGCTCCGCGCGCGAGAGCACGCGGCCGCGGGCGAGGAACAGCGCTTCGATCAGTGCCACCGCTCCACCCGACAGGGGGACGAAGCCGTCGTCGAGAATGACGCCTCCGCTGCGAACCTCGAGGCGTCCAGCCACCGTGAGAGCGGATCCTGCCCCGCTCCGATAGTGCGCGAGGACGCTCTCCGCCAGCCCGGCCTGCGTCGACGGCTCGACGTGTCGAGCACGCAGCCCGATCGCCCGCAGTCGGGTGGCCTCCCGTTCCTCGACGGCGATGAGGAGCAGCCTTTCCGCCTCCGTCCGCCGCCGGTTGGCGTCGAGGGCGCCGGAACTCTCCGCCGCGTCGACCCACGCCGCCGTCGACGCCGTGAACAGCACAGCGTCAGCGCCGCCGGCACCTGCGCGGTGGACGGCGCGACACAGGGCGACCGGAGCCGGTGTCGTCACTCGAGGCGTGACGACACGCAGCAGCTCCGCCCCCGCTCGTTCCAGGACGCGACGCCAGCCGTCGTCGTTCGACCCGCCCCTCCCGGCGGAGGGACCTCCGGCGGATCGCGCCTCGTCCGACACGATGATCCTGCATCCTGCGAGCACCGGGCGTGCCCCCGAACGCCCGGTCGTCATGCGGGGTTCTCCGCGCGCAGCGGCGAGGCGCGGTGCCGACCCATCGAGTGACCTCGATCGGCCCAGCCTGCGTCCATCGCTCTGACAGCGTTCCGTGCAGCATCGCTTGACGGCCTCGGATGCGGTGACACAGACTCGCCGCTGGGGAGCGACTGCTCCTGGGCATCGCCCGAGCCCGTGCGCAGCGGGGACTCTTCGCACAGGATCCCGACCGCGGCCAGCCGTTCCCACAACGCCGAACGCTGCCCCCGACGGACTCCCCGCAGCTCGATCCGCGAGTCGACGACCTGCAGCGACAGGCCGAGGTCCAGCGCGATGCAGCCGATGTCGACGAGCTGCTGCGGGCCGAACTCCCCTCCCCCCGCTGCGGAGAGGCTCACGCGACTGCCGGCAGACGCCGACCCGACCACACGACGTGCCCGCTCGCTGGAGGCGTCTTCCCCTTTCTGCGGCAACCGCTCGTCAGCCAGCTCCAAGAGCGCACGAGCCACAGCCAGACTGCAGCGCGCACAGTCGGGCTCCCTTCCAAGACGCACCCCGAACTCGGTGAATGTGGTCAATCCTTCTGTGCGGATCACTTCCCGGAGTTCGCGCGACGACATCCCGATGTGGACGCAAGCCGGGATCGTCCCACCCTCGTCCGGAGCCGCACGCCCCAGTTCCTCGGCGACCTCGCCCCGTAACCGTTCGCCGACAGCCCGCCGAAAGGCGACATGCCCGCTCGTATCGCCCATGAGGATGCCCCCGAGGAGAGTCTGCGCATCGTCGCTGAGGACCAGCTTGCGGTAGACACCGCCGCGACGGGAGAGCGTGACGACGTCGACCGCACCCGGAGAAGCCGCCCACGGCTCGCCGAAGCTCACGATGTCGACCCCGGCGATGGTGCGGTGGAGACAGGCTTCGTGCCCCGTGAACCGCGTCGCTCCCCCGCACGCCCGCTCCGCTGCGACCTCCGCCGTGGAGTGCGCGCCCGCGGCGGAATCGACGGCACGGTCGTCGAAGCGGGCCGCTTCGCCGATCGCGAGGATGTGTGGATCCGAAGTGACGCACCGATCGTCGATGATGACCCCGCCCTGCGCGTGCACACCGAGCCCCGCGTTGCGGGCGAGTTCGTCACGCGGACGCACGCCGACCGTGAACAGCACGACATCCGCCCGTTGGAAGGTCCCGTCCTGGAACTCGAGAGCGGTGACCGCACCCGAGTCGTCCGCGTCGAGACGCGTCGTCCTCGTACGCGTGCGCACCGCGATGCCTCGATCTGCGAGAGCGGACTGCAGCACGCCGGCACCCACCTCATCCAACCGGTCGGGCAGCAAGCGATCCGCATACTGCACGATCGTGGTTGCGACCCCCGCCGCGTCCAGAGCGACCGCCGCTTCGAGCCCGCGTCGGCCTCCCCCGATCACGACGCCGCGCAGCGGGCGCCCCAGGACGGCGGATCGCGCCTCGACGAAGGTCCGGATCGCTTCCGCGTCCTCGATCGAGTGCAGCACGAAGCACCCGGGAAGCCGAGCTCCCGATACGGCAACCTGCGAAGCGACCGAACCGGTGGCGAGCACCAGCGTGTCGTAGGAGTATGTGCGCCGGGAGCGCGTTCGCACGGTGCGGGCCGTGCGATCGATGCGCAGCACGCGGTCATCACGCACCAGCCGGACGCGGTCGTCACGGAAGACGGAGCGGTCCAGTTGGAGCTCTGCGGGATCGTCGCCGGAGAGGAGCCCCGCCACCTCGGACCTGTCGTACGGACCGTACCCCTCGTCTCCGATGACGGTGACCCGCGCGGCCGTTCCCGGGTCGCGGAGCAGCCGCTCGACGAATCGATGCGCCGCCATCCCCGCTCCGACGACGACGATCTCGCCCGGTGGGGATGTGGTGTCCTTCATACTGCTCCTGTCGACCGGATGACTGTCGTCCTGGCGACCCTAAGAGGGTCGTGTTTCCCGGAGATGACGAGCTGTGTGTCCTCCGTCGAAAGATCTCATCACAGAACGGTAACGATCCCGCGTGACGCCCGGGCCTCACCCGCGGCGCTTCGGCGTACTAGGCTGAGCCTCGTCCTTTCCGCCTCCCGCGGCCCGACCGCGCAAGGAGAATCACGTGTCTGCCAACGAGCCCACGAAGCCGACTCCGCCCATCCCCGGACCCCCCTCCGTGCCGATGCCCCGCAAGGCACCGACGCCGGCCGCCGTCGCGCCTGCCGCACCGGTGCCCGCCGCATCGTCGACGTCGGCGGAATGGGGGCGCGTCACCGAGGACGGAACCGTCGAGGTCAAGGAGGGCGACGCCTGGCGCGTCGTCGGCCAGTACCCGGACGGTACGCCCGATGAGGCCCTCGCCTACTTCGTCCGCAAGTTCGACGACATCGCCTTCAAGGTGCATGCACTCGAACAGCGCCATCAGGCCGGCGGCGCATCCGCGAGCGACCTCGCCAAGCAGGCGAAGCACCTGATCGACGAAGCCACCGATGCCGCCGCGGTCGGTGACCTTGCCGGTCTTCGCGATCGACTCAACGCTCTGACCTCGTCTCTCTCGGAGGCGACGGAACAGGAGGCGAAGCAGGCGAAGGAACTCGTCGACAAGGCGATCGCCGAGCGAACCGAACTCGTCGAGCGCGCCGAGGCGATCGCCGCACGTGACCTCAGCAAGGTGCAGTGGAAGCAGGTCACGGCTGAGCTCGGAGAGCTGTTCGACGCCTGGCAGGCGCAGCAGCAGAACGGGCCGCGCCTGTCGAAGGGAATCTCCCAGCAGCTCTGGAAGCGTTTCCGGGACGCGCGGGCCGTCGTGGACAAGCAGCGCCGCGCCTTCTACTCCGAGCTCGACGACGCTCACAAGGTCGCCCGCGACGCGAAGACCCGTCTCGTGGAGCGTGCGGAAGCCCTCGCCCCCCGCGGTACCGACGGCATCCCCGCCTACCGCAACCTCCTCGACGAGTGGAAGGCGTCCGGCCGCGCCGGACGAAAGGCCGATGACGCGCTGTGGGCGCGCTTCAAGGCCGCGGGCGACGCCCTCTATGCCGCCCGTGCGGAGCAGGCTGCCGCTGAAGAAGCGGATTCCGCTCCGAAGATAGAGGCACGCGAAGCACTCCTCGAAGAGGCGAAGGGTGTCGCAGACGAGCCCAACATCAAGCGAGCTCGCGCGCTCCTGACCCGCATCCAGCGGCAGTGGGACGAGATCGGACGCATCTTCCCCCGGGACAAGGAGCGGGCGCTCGACGACAAGCTCCGCGCCATCGAACAGGGTCTCAAGGCCCGGGAAGATGTGGACTGGAAGAAGAACAACCCCGAGACCAAGGCGCGCGCGAACGACATGAGCTCCCAACTGCTGGAAGCCATCGAGAAGCTCGAGGCCGAGGTCGCCGCGGCCGAGAAGGCCGGCGACACGAAGGCTGCCAAGGCCGCAGGGGATGCTCTGGAAGCACGACGAGCCTGGCTGAGCGCACTCGGAAGCTGACCCGTTCTCCACAGGTCCCGCACGACGACGGACGAGGCGGGGTGCACTGCGTCAGACTGACGTGATGCACCCCGCCCTTCTGTACCTGCCCGGCGTTCGGCTGAGTGAGGCGGAGCTCAGCGCGGCACGGATCGACGGGCATGTGGTCGAGGTCGGGGACGCCTATGTCCCGGCGGACCTGATCGAGGGATCGGATGTCAGGGCGAGCGCTGTCGCATCGCTGGTGCGCGCAGGAACCGCGGCGTCAGGGCCGACGGCTGCGTGGATCCATGGCGCCGGCGATGGTCCACCGGGCGTGCATCATGTGCGACGGTGCGTCGAACGACGGATCCGTGCGACGACGAACTCACGACTCGTCTTCCACGACACCGTCGTCGCCTCTTCCGAATTGGAGTCGATCGGCGGAATCCTCGTCACAACGCCGGTGCGGACCATGCTCGATCTCGCCACGACCGTGCACCGCGATCCGCGCGTGCTGACCTGGATGGACAGACTCGCGCTCGTGTCGCCCGACGTGCCGGAGGAGGCGTCCGCCATGCTGCGCCGCATGTCGCGCGTTCCTGGAAGCCGCGCGGGACGGGCCGTGCTGGACAGGCTCGCGGTCAGGAAGAGGTGACGCGATAGACGTCGTACACGGCGTCGATCCTGCGTACCGCGTTGAGCACGCGATCGAGGTGCACGGCATCACCCATCTCGAAGACGAATCGGCTCAGAGCGAGTCGCTCGTCCGTCGTCGTGACCGTCGCCGAGAGGATGTTGACATGGTGCTCGCTCAACACGCGGGTGACATCGGAGAGAAGCCCCGAACGGTCGAGCGCCTCGACCTGGATCTGCACCCTGAAGACGCTCTTGGTGGTGGGAGCCCAGGAGACCTCGACGAATCGGTCCTGTTCGGCACCCAGCGCCTTCACGTTCACGCAGTCCGCACGGTGGACCGAGACGCCGCTGCCACGGGTCACGAACCCGACGATCTGGTCGCCCGGAACCGGGGTGCAGCATTTCGCGAGCTTGACGAGGATGTCATTGGCGCCGCGCACCAGCACGCCGGAGTCACCCGACCGCGGCTCACGCGTCTGCACGCTGCCGGGAAGGTCGATGGCCCCCGTCGCGGGGTCGTTCGCCGCGACGAGTGCGGTGACCTTCTCCAGCACGGATTGGGTCGAGACGTGCCCCTCGCCGACCGCCGCATAGAGCGCGGAGACGTCCTCGTAGTGCATGCCCCGTGCCACTTCCGTGAAGGAGTCATGGCTCATGAGTCGCTGCAGCGGCAGGTTCTGTCGACGCATCGCCCTCGCGATGGCCTCCTTGCCCTGCTCGATCGCCTCCTCGCGGCGCTCCTTCGTGAACCACCCGCGGATCTTGTTGCGGGCGCGCGTGCTCGCAACGAACCCGAGCCAGTCCTGGCTGGGTCCCGCGTCGGGGTTCTTCGAGGTGAACACCTCGACGACGTCGCCGCTCTTGAGCTCGGACTCCAGAGGCACCAGGCGACCGTTGACCTTGGCGCCCATCGTGCGGTGGCCGATCTCGGTGTGCACGGCGTAGGCGAAGTCCACCGGGGTCGCGCCGGAGGGCAGCCCGATCACCCGGCCCTTCGGCGTGAAGACGTAGACCTCCTTCGCGCCGATCTCGAACCGGAGGGATTCCAGGAACTCTCCAGGGTCGGCGGTCTCGGCCTGCCAGTCGGAGATGTGCGCGAGCCAGGCCATGTCGGTGTCGGACGCGCGGACCTCGGTCTTGCCGCCGCCGTTCATCCGCTCCTTGTACATCCAGTGCGCAGCGACGCCGTACTCGGCCTGCTGGTGCATCTCATGGGTGCGGATCTGGATCTCGACCGTGCGGCCGGCGGGGCCGATCACCGTGGTGTGCAGTGACTGGTAGAGGTTGAACTTGGGTGTGGCGATGTAGTCCTTGAAACGACCCGGCAGCGGAGTCCAGCGTGCGTGGATCGCGCCGAGCACCGCGTAGCAGTCGCGCACGGAGGACACCAGCACCCGGATGCCGATCAGGTCGTAGATGTCGTCGAACTCACGGCCGCGGATGACCATCTTCTGGTACACCGAGTAGAGCTGCTTTGGGCGCCCGACGACCTTGCCACGGATGCGGAGATCCCGCAGGTCTTCGTCGATCTCCTCGACGACCTGGTTCAGGTACTTCTCGCGCTGCGGGGTGCGCTGCGCGATGAGGCTGTGGATCTCGTTGTAGATCTTCGGGTGCAGCACCGCGAAGGAGAGATCCTCGAGCTCCGACTTGATCGCCTGGATTCCGAGGCGATTCGCCAACGGAGCGTAGATCTCCAGGGTCTCCTTGGCCTTCTTCGCCGCCTTCTCCGGCGGAACGAAACCCCAGGTGCGCGCGTTGTGGAGGCGGTCGGCGAGCTTGATCAGCAGCACTCGGATGTCCTTGGACATCGCGACGATCATCTTGCGGACGGTCTCGGCCTGCGCGCTCTCGCCGTACTTCACCTTGTCGAGCTTGGTGACGCCGTCGACGAGCATCGCGACCTCGTCGCCGAACTCGGCGGTGAGATCGGTCAGCGCGTACCCGGTGTCCTCGACGGTGTCGTGCAGCAGCGCTGCGGCGATCGCCCGCGGCCCGAGACCGAGTTCGGCAAGGATCTGGGCGACCGCGAGCGGGTGGGTGATGTACGGCTCACCGCTCTGGCGCTTCTGCCCCTCGTGCTTCTCCTTGGCGACCGCGTAGGCCCTCTCGATCACCGAGAAGTCGCCCTTGGGGTGGTTCGCCCGGACTGTGCGGATCAGATTGTCGAGGTCATTGATCCTCGACGCGCGGGAGAAGATGCGGGGAACCAGCCGTCGCAGACTCGAGCCCTGCGATGACGTCTGCGGTTCCGCCATCTACTCACCTCCTGATCGATCAATCCTACGCGTGCTGTGCGGCACCGGCCCCGCTGAGGAACCGATCAGACCTCGACGGCCGCCCTGCTGCGGGCCTCTCGGATGCGGGCATCCCGTGCCTTCAGCTGCGGCTCGTTCTCGCGGAACAGCGAGTAGAGCGGAGCAGCCACGAAGAGCGTCGAGTAGGTGGCCACGAGAATGCCGACGAAGATCGAGAGCGAGATGTCGGTGAGCGACTCCGCGCCCAGCCAGAACGCGCCGATGAAGAGCACCGCGCCGACCGGCAGAGCAGCGACGACGGACGTGTTGATGGAGCGCACGAGCGTCTGGTTCACCGCGAGGTTGACCGACTCGCCGAACAAGCGGGCGGACTTCTCCCCGTCTTCGGTCGTGTTCTCGCGGATCTTGTCGAACACGACCGTGGTGTCGTACAGCGAGTACGCGAGGATCGTGAGGAAGCCGATCACGGCCGCCGGCGAGATCTCGAAGCCGGCCAGCGCGTAGATGCCCACCGTGATCACGAGCACGTCGAGGAGACCGATGATGGCCGCAGCCGACATCTTCCAGGTGCGGAAGTAGATCGCCAGGATCAGGAAGGTCAGGGCGAGGAAGATCGCGAGACCCCACAGCGACTGCTTGGTGACGTTCTCACCCCACGCGGGTCCGATGAAGGAGGAAGTGACGTCGGACGGATCGACGCCGTATGCCTTCGCCAGTGCCTCGCCGACCTGCTGGGTCTCGGCAGCGCTCATCTGGTCGGTCTGGACGCGGACGTCCTTGCCGCTGACGACGACGACCTTGGTCGCAGCGCCGGGGACGACCGATTGCACGGCTGTGGTCGCCGTCTCCTGATCGAGGCTGTCCGGCGCCTGCACGGTGAACTGCGATCCACCCGTGAACTCGATCGAGAACTGGATAGGACGGATGAGCGGCACCAACGCCGAGCCGACGACCAGGATGATCGCGATGATGAACCACAGACGGCGCTTGCCGACGAACGGGAAGGAGGTCTTCCCGGAGTAGAGGTTGTTGCCGAACTCATTCATGGAAGGCATCAGGCGTCTCCCTCACTTCCGGCTTTGGTGGATCTCTCGCCCGTGAGGGCCTCGGCGCGCTTGCGTTCGGCGATCGTCTGTCTGCGGTCGGCCTCGCCGCGGGACCGCGCGTTCTTCGCGCCTCGCCCGACCGACGCCGTGGTGACCTCTCGGTACTGCGAGCGGCTGCGGTACACGGCCCCGAGAGCTTCGGGATCGAGTCCGGACAGCTTGTGGCCGCCGCCGAAGAAGCGGGTGCGCGCGAGAAGTTGCATCACCGGGTGCGTGAAGATCACGAAGATGAACACGTCGATGAGCGTCGTGAGTCCGAGCGTGAAGGCGAAGCCCTTCACCGTGGCATCGGCCAGGATGTAGAGGACGACCGCCGCGAGGATGTTGATCGACTTGGAGATGTAGATCGTGCGCTTCGCACGACCCCAGCCGTCCTCGACCGCCGCGGTGATCGACTTCCCGTCACGGAGCTCGTCCCGTATTCGTTCGAAGTACACGATGAACGAGTCGGCGGTGAAGCCGATGGACACGATGAGACCGGCGACGCCGGCGAGCGAGAGGCGGAACCCGATTCGCCACGCCAGGATGCAGATGATGATGTAGGTGAGCACCGCCATCACCGCGATCGACGCGATGATCACCGACCCGAGCGCTCGATAGACGATCAGCGAGTAGATCGCCACCAGCGCGAGCCCGATGAGGCCCGCGATGAGACCGATCTGCAGCTGCTGCGTACCCAGCGTCGCCGAGATCGTGTCGGAGCTCTGCACCGTGAAGCTCAGCGGAAGGGCGCCGAACTTGAGCTGATCGGCGAGAGTGGTCGCGGACTCCTGCGTGAAGCTTCCGGAGATGCTGGGGCGACCATCGAGGATCTGCCCGTTCATCCGCGGAGCGCTGATCACGTTGCCGTCCAGCACGAAGGCGAACTGATCCCGCGGCGTGAGCCCGTCGATGCGGTTCTGGTTCAGGCGGGTGCTGACCTTGCCGAACGCATCGGCCCCGTCGCCGTTCATCGTGAGCTGCACCAGCCAGGCACCCGACTTCGGGTCGCGACCGGCCGAGGCGTCGGTGATGGCGGTGCCGTCGAGCTCTGCCGGTCCGAGGATGTACTTGGCGCTCCCGTCCGCCGAGCAGGCGATGAGCGGCTGGTCCTTCGGCGCCTTGGAGGCGTCGTTCTCCGGGTTCGCGCAGTCGTATGCCTGGAACTCCGCGGCCAGCTTGTCGGTGACCCAGGAGAGGTCGCTCGCGTCGGTCGGCTCGGCCGTCGGCGTCGAGTTCAGACCCGGATCCGGGCTGGGATACGGCGTCGAGTTGCCGTCCTCGCCCACGAACTCGTTGGTCGCCGCCGTCGTGTAGAGCACGGGACGGAACTCCAGCTGAGCACTGGACTGGATCCGCTCCCGCGTCTGCGCGTCGGCCTCACCGGGGATCTGGACGACGATGTTCTGTCCGCCCTCGGTCGTGATGTCGGCCTCGGCGACGCCGGACGCATCGACACGCTGCCGGATGATCGCCGCGGCCTGGTCGAGCTGCTCGGACGACGGAGCCGCTCCGTCCTCGGTCTCCGCACTCAGCACGATCTGTGTGCCGCCCTGCAGATCGAGGGCGAGCTCAGGTGTCCACGAGCTCGCGGCCTCCCCGTTGCTGTCCTTGAAGACGTACACGCCCAGTGCGTTGATGCCGAAGAGCACGCCCGTCACGAGGAGCAGGCCGAGAAGGACCCGCCAGGCGTGACGGACGGGAGAGGATGAAGCCACGTGTGTTCAGCTTTCTGGAAGGACGGAGATCCGAGGGGCCGCGTCGGCCTCGGCGTTACTTGTCGTCGGCGTCGCGCTCGAGGCGAGCGCGGGTCTCCTCGGGGGTCTCGACAGCCGGAGCGACCGGCTCATCGGCGACCGGCTCCTCGACGACACGCTCCTCGACGATGTCGTCCGACGGTGCGTCGACGACGACATCCTTGGGCTCGACCACGCGCAGGATGGCCTGGCTGTGCACGTCGATGATGGTGCCGGGAGCGATCTCGACGAGCGCGGGGGTGTCGAGGTCGTCGGGGTCGTACGCGACGATCGTCCCGTAGATGCCGCCCTGCAGGAGCACCTTGGCGCCCGGGACGGTCTTGGTGGCCTTCTCCTCCTGCTCGGCCTTCATCTGCTTCGTGCGCTTGCGCGTGTTGAAGATCATGAAGACGAGGAGAACGGCGAGGAGGCCGAAGAGCAGGAATTCCATGGGCATGGGGGAAGCGCCTTTCTCAGGTGCACGCTCCAGCCTTTGGGCGCGCGAAGGTATCCGGGAAGTCTTCAGTGATTATAGGTCATCCAACTTAAGCATCCCGTCCGGATGCGCGACACCCAGGTGCGCGTACGCCTCCGGCATCGCCACACGGCCGCGGGGCGTGCGCCCGAGGAACCCGATGCGCACGAGGTACGGCTCGACCACGCTCTCCACGGTCTCGGCTTCCTCACCGACGGCGACAGCGAGCGTGCTGAGGCCGACCGGGCCACCGCGGAACCGTCGGACGAGCGCTTCGAGCACGGCACGGTCCAGGCGGTCGAGACCGATCGGATCGACGTCGTACAGATCCAGGGCCGCACGGACCTCGCGGATGGTCGCAACTCCCCCCGTGTGCACCAGCGCATAATCGCGCACCCGGCGAAGGAGGCGATTCGCGATGCGCGGGGTGCCGCGGGACCGTCGGGCGATCTCGGCGAGCGAGTCGGTCGGGAGGTCGACGCCGAGCACGGCCGCGGATCGTGCGATCACCTGCTCCAGCTCGCCCACCTCGTAGAACTCGAGGTGACCGGTGAACCCGAAGCGGTCGCGGAGCGGGTTGGGCAGCAGCCCGGAGCGAGTCGTCGCGCCGACCAGGGTGAACGGCGAGAGCTCGAGCGGGATGCTCGTCGCTCCCGCGCCCTTTCCCACCATGATGTCGATGCGGTAGTCCTCCATCGCGAGATAGAGCATCTCCTCGGCGGAGCGCGCCATGCGGTGGATCTCGTCGATGAAGAGCACTTCACCGGGGACCAGGCTCGAGAGCAGGGCCGCGAGATCACCGGCGTGCTGGATCGCCGGGCCGCTGGACAGCCGGAGCGGACGTTCGCTCTCGTGTGCGACGATCATCGCGAGCGTCGTCTTCCCCAGGCCGGGAGGTCCCGCCAAGAGGATGTGATCGGCGGGACGACTCTGGATGCGGGCGGCCTCGAGGAGCAGCTGCAGCTGACCGCGCACCTTCTGCTGGCCCACGAACTCTCCGAGGCTCGTCGGCCGCAGGGCGCCTTCGATGGCGAGTTCGGTCTCGTCGGAGGGCTCGCTGGCGTCGAGGGGATCAGACACGCGCCTGGCCTCCCTGCGCCGGGCCGAGCAGGGCGAGCGTACGACGAAGCAGAGAGGCGACGGACGCGCTCTCCGCCTCTGTGGCATCCGCTGCCGTCTGGGCGGCGGCGTCTGCGGCGACCTTCTCCGACCAGCCGAGCCCCACGAGTGCCGCGGCCACCTGCGTGACGACATCGGCGCCGCCGCCCGCGGCGGGCTTCGCCGGAGCCGCGAACGCCTGCACCTTGCCGGCGAGCTGCAGCACGATGAGCTTCGCCGTCTTGGGGCCGATGCCGGAAACGCGTCGGAAGGGGGCGTCATCCTCCGCGGTGACGGCCTCGGCGATCTGATCGCTCGTGAGGTGCGAGAGCACGCCGAGTGCCGACTTCGGACCGACGCCGGTCACGCTGATCAGCAGTCCGAAGATCTCGAGCTCACCGCGGTCGGCGAAGCCGAACAGCGACAGCGAGTCCTCACGGACGATGAGGCTGGTGTGCAGCAGCAGCTTCTCTCCCACCGTCGCGGTGTGGGCGACATCGGCGGGCACCGCGACCGCGAATCCGACCCCGCCCACATCGATGACGACCTGATCGGATGCCGCATGCAGGACGACGCCGTGCAGAGAGGAGATCATCCCCTCAGCCTACGGCGTCGCTCGTAGGTATGTTCGACCGACACGCTTCTCGGCCTCGGCCCAGGCACGCTGAGCGGGAGTCAGGGCCCCGGGGGCGGTCGCCGCTGCTCCCCCGCGGCGCCAGGCGTGGCAGAGGGCGATGGCCAGTGCGTCGGCGGCATCGGCCGGTTGCGGCAGTGCGTCGAGGCGCAGGATGCGGGCGATCATCGTCTGCACCTGCCGCTTGTCGGCAGCACCGTATCCGGTGACGGCGGCCTTGACCTCACTCGGTGTATGCGTGGCCGCGGGGAGCCCCGACTCGGAGGCGATCAGCAACGCGACGCCACTGGCCTGTGCGGTGCCCATCACCGAGTGCGTGTTCTGCTGCGCGAAGACCCGCTCGACGGCGACGGCATCAGGTCGATGCTCGGCGATCACGGCGCGGATACCGGCGGCCACGATCGAGAGACGCTCCCCGATCTCCGCTTCCGGCGAGGAACGGATCACCCCGACGTGCACGAGCGTTCCGCGGCGCGATCCGTCGACATCCACGACCCCCACACCGCAGCGGGTGAGACCGGGGTCGATGCCGAGCACACGCAGAGAGGAGGTCACTCCCCCAGGCTAGGCCGCCGATCCGACACCGGTCGCCCGGCGCGCCTAGGCGTCGTCGTTCTCCAGCTCCGCCTGGACCTCGGGACTCAGATCGAAGTTGGTGAACACGTTCTGCACGTCTTCGCTGTCTTCCAGGGCATCGATCAGGCGGAAGATCTTGCGCGCGGTGTCGGCATCGATCTCGACCTTGAGGTTCGGGACGAACTCGACGTCGGCGGACTCGTAGTCGATGCCGGCCTCCTGGAGCGCGCTGCGCACAGCCACCAGGTCGGTCGCCTCCGTGATCACCTCGAAGCCCTCGGCGTGCGGTTCGATCTCCTCCGCACCGGCCTCGAGCGCAGCCATCATCACGTCATCCTCGGTGGTGCCCTCGGAGCCGACGACGATGACGCCCTTGCGGCTGAAGTTGTAGGCCACGCTGCCGGGGTCTGCGAGCGTGCCGCCGTTGCGGCTGAGAGCCGTGCGAACCTCAGCGGCCGCCCGGTTCTTGTTGTCGGTCAGACACTCGATCATGAGCGCGACGCCGTTGGGGCCGTATCCCTCGTACATGATCGAGAGGTACTCGACGGCCTCGCCGCCGATACCGGCACCGCGCTTCACCGCGCGGTCGATGTTGTCCTTGGGGACCGAGGTCTTCTTGGCCTTCTGCACCGCGTCGAAGAGGGTGGGGTTGCCCGCCAGGTCCGGTCCGCCGAGCTTGGCGGCGACCTCGATGTTCTTGATGAGCTTGGCCCAGGACTTCGCGCGCCTGGAGTCGATGATGGCCTTCTTGTGCTTCGTGGTCGCCCACTTGGAATGCCCGGACATAAGTCTCCGCTCGTCGTATCCGCATGAGCTCGCGCTCAGCGCATCGTCCATTCTAACGAACGCCTCGGGTGGCGCAGGATGGGAGCATGCGCAGATCACGACACATCTCTCCCGCCCTCCGCTCGGCAGAGGTTCCTGACGGCGCACCGGCGCCCGCCGACACCCTGCGATACCTGCTCCACCTCCCTGATGGCTACGACGATGATCCGCACCGGCTCTGGCCGCTCGTGCTCTTCCTGCACGGTGCAGGCGAACGGGGTTCCGACCTCGATCTCGCCGCCGTCCACGGTCCGCCCAGACTGGCGGACGACGGGCAGGAGTTCCCCTTCATCCTCGTCACACCCCAGTGCGCCGCGGCGAGTCAATGGGTCGCCGAGCTCTCGACGCTGGCCGCACTGATCGATGAGGTGAGCTCCACACACAGGGTCGACGAGGAGCGCGTTTCGGTGACAGGACTCAGCATGGGCGGTTTCGGCACCTGGTCGCTCGCGGTGCGCTACCCCGATCGATTCGCGGCCATCGCACCGATCTGCGGTGGCCTGTGGATGCAGAGCGCCGCTCCGATCCGCGCGATCCCCTCCTGGGCGTTCCACGGCGACGCGGACGACGTCGTGCCGATCGCCGCGACAGAGCAGATCGTCGACGAGCTGCAGGCCCTCGACGCTGACGTGCGTTTCACCCGGTACGCGGGCGTCGGTCACGACTCATGGACCGAGACGTACGAGAACCCCGAACTCTATGAGTGGATGCTCTCCCATCGGCGCGGAGTCGAACGCGACGGACCCGGCGTCGAGAAGACAGCACGATGACGACGGGAGCAGATCGGCTCCGGCCCGACTGGCATACGCTCCCGATGCCACTTCGATCTCGGATCATCTCCGCGATCGGGGGTGATCTCGTGCAGGAGGCGCCAGCCCATGGCGGCTTCAGCGCCTCCTACGCGGGCGTCGTCACGACCACGACGGGGCGCGCATTCGTCAAGGCCTGCGGTGCGGATTGGCACGCGGACTCGCTGCACTTCCTCCGCGAGGAGATGCGCACGCTCTCGCATCTGCCGACCGCCATCGCCCCACGACTCCTCGGAGCCATCGACGACCCGACGGGTACGGCGCTCGTGATCGAGGCGATCGACGGCCGCCACCCCGGCCAGCCGTGGACGACGGCGGACCTGCACGCCGTAGCCAAGGCCCTGCGCGTGCTGTCGACCACCCCTGCGCCTTCGGATATGCCTCGAGCAGAGGCTGTCATGATCCCCGGTTTCACCAGGTGGACGGAGATCGCTGCGGATCGGGGGATGCGCGAGGCGCTCCCCCACGGCCTCCCCGCGCGGATGCCGGCGTTGCTGCGCCTCGAGGAGAGCTTCCGCAGCGCGGTACACGGCGACGTCATCGTGCACGACGATGTGCGCGCAGACAACATCCTGATCAGCGCTGGACGGGCACACCTGCTGGACTGGCCGCACGCGCGCAGGGGCGCCGCGTGGATCGACCTCCCCTGTCTGCTCCCCAGCATCGAGGCATCCGGAGGCCCCGCCTGCGAGGAGGCGTGGGCTGTGTTCGAAGAGCACGGCGCACCACCTCAAGCTGAGCTGCTCGCCGTGATCTCCGCCTTCGCATCGTTCCTCTGGTTCCAGCAGGCGTAACCCGATATCCCGCAGCTCCCCGGCCTGCGGGAGTTCCAGCGCGCGCAGGCGATGCCGGCTCTGCGGTGGCTCTCGGGCCTGATCTGAGCCGACGACCTACCGCGCCGCAGCGCGGCGACGTGCGTCTGCGCGAGCGAGAAAGCGCTCGTGGAACCTCGTCTCTCCCGTGATCTCCGGGTGGAAGCTCAGACCGAGCAGGTCGCCCTGCTCCACGGCGACCACGCGTCCATCGGGCAGGGATGCCAGCACGTCGGCCCTCGGACCGACCGACTCGACAACCGGTCCGCGGATGAACGCGGCGGACACCGGATCCGCGCCGAGTGCGGGAACGTCGAGTCGCGCTTCGAAGGATTCGACCTGACGGCCGAAGGCGTTCCGGCGCACGACGACATCCAGCCCTCCGAACGACTCCTGTCCCTCGATGGCGTCGACGATCTCGTCGGCGAGCATGATCAGTCCCGCGCACGTGCCGATGACCGGCATGCCTGCCGCGATGGCATCGCGGATGGGCTGCTGCATCCCGAAGACGCGCGACAGCTTGTCGATCACGCTCGACTCGCCGCCCGGGATGACGAGCCCGTCGACCGATGCGAGGTCGTCGGGGCGTCGCACCAACGCCACGTCGGCACCGAGACTCGAGAGCAGGGCGGCGTGCTCGCGCACGTCGCCCTGCAGCGCGAGCACGCCGACCCTGGTGTTACCAGCCACGCTCGGCGAGACGGTGCGGCGCGGGAAGGTCGCTGACGTTGATGCCCACCATGGCCTCACCCAATCCACGCGAGACCTCGGCGATGACCTTCGGGTCATCGAAGAAGGTCGTCGCCTTGACGATCGCCTTCGCCCGCTCCGCAGGGTTGCCCGACTTGAAGATCCCCGATCCGACGAACACGCCGTCGGCGCCGAGCTGCATCATCATGGCTGCGTCTGCAGGGGTCGCGACACCACCGGCCACGAACAGCACGACGGGAAGCTTGCCGGTCTCGGCGATCTCGGCGACCAGCTCGTACGGTGCCTGCAGTTCCTTGGCCGCCACGAACAGCTCGTCCTTGGGCAGGGACGTGAGAGCCGCGATCTCGCCGCGGATCTTGCGGATGTGCTTCATCGCCTCGGAGACGTCGCCGGTTCCCGCCTCACCCTTGGACCGGATCATGGCTGCGCCCTCGTTGATGCGGCGGAGCGCCTCACCGAGATTGGTCGCGCCGCAGACGAACGGGACCGTGAAGCCGTACTTGTCGATGTGGTTCACGTAATCGGCAGGCGAGAGGACCTCCGACTCGTCGATGTAGTCTACGCCGAGTTCCTGCAGCACCTGGGCCTCGACGAAGTGACCGATGCGCGCCTTCGCCATCACGGGGATGGACACCGCATCGATGATGCTGTCGATCATGTCGGGGTCGCTCATGCGAGAGACACCACCCTGCGCGCGGATGTCGGCCGGGACGCGCTCGAGCGCCATGACGGCGACGGCTCCGGCGTCTTCGGCGATCTTCGCCTGATCCGCCGTGACGACGTCCATGATGACGCCGCCCTTCAGCATCTCGGCGAGACCGCGCTTGACGCGCGGCGATCCGGTGGTTGTCTGGTCTGCCATGGGAACTCCTGTCGGATGCACCGAAGTCGGGTTTGATCTAGATCAAACATAGCACTGTCCGATTCGACCTAGAATCGCTGAGGAGGACCATGAGCGACCAGATCACAGGCACCACCGCAGCGGACATCGCCGACAGCGTGCGCTCCCTGCGCGACCGCGGAATCCTCCGCCCCGGCAGCGTCCTCCCCCCGGTGCGGGAGCTCGCCGCCACGCTCGGCGTCAACCGGAACACCGCCGTCGCCGCGTATCGACAGCTCGCCCAGGCGGGGCTCGTGCTGTCTCGCGGACGAGCAGGGACCATCGTCGCAGGCTTGGAGGCAGTGGCGCAGGAAGGCTATGCCCCCGACACCGTCCTCCGCGACATCGGCACGGGGAACCCCGACCCCCGCCTGATCCCCGATCCTGCACCGGCCCTGATGACCATCGCCTCCCGCCCTGTGCTCTACGGCGAGCCCGTGATCGATCGCGGACTCGAGGAGTGGTCGACGCGCTGGATCTCGCGCGACCTCGACGGCGTCGACTTCCGTATCACCGTGACCAGTGGAGCGGTCGACGCCGTCGAGCGGCTGCTCGCCCAGGCGCTGATGCGCGATGACGCCGTCGCCCTGGAGGATCCCTGTTTCCTCGCGAGCATCCACACGGTGCGGCTGGGCGGCTATCGCGCGGTTCCCGTCCCCGTCGACGCCGAGGGCATGACCGTCGACGGTCTGCGAACCGCGCTGGAGGCGGGCGTCCGTGCCATCATCTGCACGCCGCGGGCGCAGAATCCGACCGGCGCGAGCCTCACCGCTTCCCGGGCCGCCGAACTCCGTGCCGTGCTCGCCGACCACCCGTATGTGCTGATCATCGAGGACGACCACTTCTCGATGCTCTCGCAGCGACCGTACGAGTCGCTCATCGGCCCCGAGCATCGCCGGTTCGCCCTCGTACGCTCTGTCTCGAAGTTCCTTGGTCCGGACATGTGCCTCGCGATCGCAGCGACGGACGCGGAGACCGCCGAGCGCCTCGCGATGCGGCTGAGCCCCGGAACGACATGGGTGAGCCACCTGCTGCAGCGTCTCGCCCTTACACAGCTGACCGACGAGACGGCGATGTCGGAGGTGGCAGCGGCTGCGGAGCACTACGCGCAGCGCAACGCCGCCTTCGCCGAACGACTCCGAGCGAGTGGTATCGAGGCCACGGTGTCCGACGGCATGAGCCTGTGGGTCGAGTTCTCCCAGCCGGCTCGGACCATCGCCGACCGCCTCATGCGCCGCGGATGGCTCGCCCGCACCGGCGACGACTTCGCGCTCGATGAGAAGGCGGAGCCCTCTCATCATCTGCGTCTCACCGTGCATGACCTGTCCGACGATGAAGCAGAGTCGCTGGTCGCAGACCTCGTCGCCGCCGGGCGATGACCACACCTCGCGGGCACCGGCCCGCCCTGAACGAAAGAGTCGGAGAATGAAGATCCTCTCCATCCAGTCAGCCGTGGCCTACGGGCATGTGGGGAACTCGGCCGCCGTGTTCCCGCTGCAGCGCATCGGTGTCGAGGTGCTGCCCGTCTACACCGTGAACTTCTCCAACCACACCGGCTACGGCGCCTGGCGCGGTCCCCTGATCGCCCCGGGTGACGTCCGCGAGGTCATCACCGGCATCGAGGAACGCGGTGTCTTCGGCCAGATCGACGCCGTTCTCAGCGGCTACCAGGGCGGAGAGGGCATCGGAGACGTGATCATCGACGCCGTCGCACGAGTGAAGGCGTCGAACCCGAACGCGGTGTACGCCTGCGACCCGGTCATGGGCAACGCGAAGTCGGGATGTTTCGTCGCCCCCGCGATCCCGGTGCTGCTGCGTGAGCGCGTGGTTCCCGTCGCCGACATCATCACCCCGAACCAGTTCGAGCTGGGCTTCCTCACCGACACCGAGCCTGACACGCTGGAGTCCACTCTCGCGTCGGTCGATCTCGCGCACGCGATGGGTCCGCGCACCGTGCTCGTCACCAGTGTCGAGCGCCCCGATCGCGAAGAGGGGACGATCGAGATGCTCGCCGCCGATGAGAAGGGTGCCTGGCTCGTGCAGACCCCGCACCTGCCCATGAAGGCGAATGGTTCCGGGGACGTGACCGCCGCGCTCTTCACTGCGCACTACGTCGAGACCGGCAGCGCCAAGGTCGCGCTCGAGCGCACGGCGTCCAGCGTGTACGACCTGCTCAAGGCGACGCTCGAGTCCGGAGAGCGCGAGCTGCAGCTCGTCGAGGCCCAGGAGTTCTACGCGAACCCGCGGCTGCAGTTCACGGCGCGACAGGTGCGCTGAGCCGGGCGTCCGTCATCCGGTGGGGATGGGCAGCTCGCGATACGCGGCGAGCCAACCGGGGTGGTCATCGGGGCAGAGATACTTCATGCCTGAGATCGCCAGGCCTCCGAGCATGAAAGGCAGAGCGGGGTCGCTCTCTTCGAACGCATTCGACCAGGAGCCGATGATCTCGGAGGAATCGATGTAGTTACCGACCTTGCCCGCATCGACCCTGTGCTCGGACTCGATCGCGACGAGGCAGACGTCGATCGTGAGCTCGAGGCTCATCCAGGCGACGTCCTCATCGGGTATGCCTGCCCAGACTCCGCTCTCGATCACGTCGTCGACCAGCGCCTGCTGTGCCGGGGTCTTCGGAGAGAGGCGTCCCTCGTTCTCCGCGAACCCCTGGGCGAGGTAGAAGGCGCGCCCCTCGTCCTCTACGCTCGTCGGTGCCGCCGTCGGTGTCGCCGTCCGCTGGGGATCGGGCTGCGGTGCACAGGCGGCCATGGACGAGGCGACGCCGAGGACGATCGCTGCTGCGGCGAAGCGATGCCGGAGAGCCATCGGGTTCAGCACACCGCGAGTCACGCGTTCGGGCGAGGCCAGGCGTCAGCCACGGCTTCGCGCACCTCGCCCAGCAGCTGCGGGAGCGCCTTGGTCTTCGCGATGATCGGGAAGAAGTTCGCGTCCGACGTCCACCGCGGCACCACGTGCTGGTGCAGGTGGGCGTCGACGCCGGCCCCCGCCACGGCGCCCTGATTCATGCCCAGGTTGAAGCCGTCGCAGCGCGAGACCTCGCGCAGCACGCGCATCGCCGTCTGGGTGAGCGCGCCGATCTCGGCGACCTCCTCCGGCGTCGCCTGGTCGTAGGTGGCGATGTGACGGTAGGGGCAGACCAGGAGATGGCCGGAGTTGTACGGGAAGAGGTTCAGCAACACGTACGCCGTCTCGCCGCGTGCGACGACCAGCCGCTCGGCATCCGGGAACTTCGGCGCCTCGCAGAACGGGCACTCTTCGCGCAGGGGCTCCGGTCCCGCCTGGATGTACGCCATCCGGTGCGGGGTCCACAGCCGCTGGAACTCGTCCGGCACCCCGGCGAGGCGTCCGGCATCCTCCAGCGGCTGCTCCCCGTCGGTCACGCCAGGTCCCCTGCTGTCTGCACGAGGGCGTGGGAGTCGATGGCCGCGCGGATGCGCGCTACGGCGTCCGCGATCGGTACACCGTTCGCCTGCGCCCCGTCGCGGTAGCGGAAAGAGACGGTGCCAGCGTCGCGGTCCTTCTCCCCCGCGATCAGCAGCAGCGGCACCTTGCCGGTCGTGTGCGTCCGGATCTTCTTCTGCATGCGATCGTCGGACGTGTCGAGCTCGGCGCGCACGCCCTGAGAGCGCAGTGTGTCGATCACGTCGCCCAAGTAGTCGGCGAAGTCGTCCGCCACCGGGATGCCCACGACCTGCACGGGAGACAGCCAGACCGGGAAGTCACCCGCGTAGTGCTCGAGCAGGATCGCGAAGAACCGCTCGATAGAGCCGAACAGCGCGCGGTGGATCATGATCGGGCGCTTCTTCTGCCCGTCCTTGTCCATGAACTCGAGGTCGAAGCGCTCCGGCAGGTTCGGGTCGACCTGCACAGTCGAGAGCTGCCAGGTGCGACCGATCGCATCACGCGTCTTGAGGTCGATCTTCGGGCCGTAGAACGCGGCCTCACCGGGGACCTCTGTGAGCTTGAGCCCTGAGGCCACCGCGACACGGCGCAGCGCGTCGGTCGACGACTCCCAGAACTCGTCCGAGCCGATCCACTTGGACTTCTCGTCGTCCTTCATCGACAGCTCGAGTTCGAAGTCGGTCAGACCGAAATCGCGGAGCATCGAGAGGATGAAGTCGAGAACCTTGGCGACCTCGGCCTCGAGCTGGTCGGGCGTGACGAACAGGTGCGAGTCGTCCTGCGTGAAGCCTCGCACGCGCGTGAGACCGTGCAGTGCGCCGGAGAGCTCGTTGCGGTAGACCGTGCCGTTCTCCGCGAAGCGCAGCGGGAGGTCGCGGTAGCTCCGGGCGCGCTCCTTGTAGATGAGGATGTGCATCGGGCAATTCATGGGCTTCAGGTAGTAGTCCTGGCCCTGCTTGGTGATGTTGCCCTCGTCGTCGCGCTCCTCGTCCATCACGATCGGCGGGAACATGCCCTCCTTGTACGTGACGAGGTGGTTCGAGGTGAGGAAGAGGTCTTCCTTCGAGATGTGCGGGGTGTACACGTAGGTGTATCCGCCCTCGATGTGGCGCTTGCGCGCGTGCTGCTCCATCTCACCGCGGATCACGCCGCCGCGCGGGTGCCACACGGACAGGCCCGACCCGATCTCCTCGGGGAACGAGAACAGATCGAGTTCCTTGCCGAGGCGGCGGTGATCGCGCTTGGCTGCTTCCTCGAGTCGGTGCTGATACGCGCGGAGCTCGTCCTTGGTCGGCCACGCGGTGCCGTAGATGCGCTGCAGCTGCGGGTTCTTCTCACTGCCGCGCCAATACGCGGCAGCGATGCGGGTGAGGTCCCATCCGTTGCCGATCATGCGCGTATTGGGCAGGTGCGGTCCGCGGCAGAGGTCCGTCCAGACGACCTCGCCGTCACGGGTGGTGTTGTCGTAGATCGTCAGCTCGCCCTCGCCGACCTCGACAGAGGCGCCTTCGGCGACCTCCTTGCCCGGGCCCTTGAGCCCGATGAGCTCGAGCTTGAACGGCTCGTTCGCGAGCTCGGCGCGGGCCTCCTCGTCGGTCACGACACGGCGGACGAACCGCTGGCCCTCGCGGACGATGCGCTGCATCTCCTTGGTGATGGCCTTGATGTCCTCCGGCGTGAACGGGGTCTCCACGCCGAAGTCGTAGTAGAAGCCGTCGGTGATGGGCGGGCCGATCCCGAGGTTCGCCTGCGGGTTGATGCGCTGCACCGCCTGCGCCAGCACGTGGGCAGCCGAGTGACGGAGGATGTTCAATCCGTCCGTGCTGTCGATCGTGACCGCCTCGACCTCGTCGGTCTCGGTCACGGTCGTGGCGAGGTCCTTGAGCTCGCCGTTGACGCGCATCGCGACGACGTTTCGGTCAGTGAACAGGGCGAAGCCGTCATTCGGCCGGGCGTTTTCAGGCACAGAAACTCTCTCCATCTGGGTCGATACCCAGGTTACTCGCATGATCCCGTCGTCCTGACCGCCACGAGCATGTCCGGCCCCGTCGTCTCACGGGAGGCCGTTCACGCCCCGGGGATCACGACTCCCGACTCGTAGGCACGGATCACCAGTTGGGCCCGATCGCGCGCCTGCAGCTTGGACATGATGCGATTCACATGGGTCTTCGCGGTGTGGGGTGAGATCACGAGTGCTTCGGCGATGTCCTGGTTCGAATCGCCCCGCGCCACGAGGAGCAGCACCTCGCGCTCGCGGTCGGTGAGCTGTCGCAACGGCTCATCGTGCCATGCTTCAGCACGCGGGAGCTGCGGCAGCACCGAACGCTCGATCAGCGAACGAGTCGCCGCCGAGGAGAGGAGCGCATCCCCCCGGTGCACGACCCGCACGGCGTCGACGATCTCCTCCGGCTCCGCTCCCTTGCCCACGAAGCCGCTGGCGCCGGCTCGAAGGGCTGCCACGACATAGTCGTCCTCCTCGAAAGTCGTCAGGATGAGCACGCGGGTCGCCGAGGACGGGGACGAACCCGTGATCTGGGCGGTGGCCGCGATCCCATCGAGCTCAGGCATCCTGATGTCCATCACGACGACATCGGGGCTCGACCGGCGCACCTGCGCGACGGCGTCTCGCCCGTTCGCCGCTTCGCCGATCACCTCGACGCCGCCGTCGATCAGGATGTCGCGAACGGCCTGGCGAACCAGCGGCTGGTCATCGACTACGAGCACACGGATCATCGCTGACCTCCTTCCAGCGGAATCCGCACATCCAGTCGGAACTCCTCGCCGACCCTGCCGGTCTGCACGTCGCCGCGAACGGCGACGACGCGCTCGCGAAGCCCTCGTAGCCCGTGACCCCCTGACGCGGCAGGAGCCCTCGCCTCATCTACCGCGGGATTGACGATGGTGAGTCGGAGCGAGTCCTGCTCAGTGCGGATCCGGACGAGCGCCGCGTCACCTGCCCCGTGCTTGTGGGCGTTCGTCAGACCTTCGAGGATCACGAGGAACGCGACGTGGTCGCTTGCCGGCGACAGCTGCGGTCGATCCGGGTCGTCCTGCAGCTCGACACGGAGCCCTGCCTCGCGGAACTGCGCGACCAGAGCGTCGAGATCGGCGAGTCCCCGCTGCGGGCGCAGATCACGGACGTCCTCAGGATCGTCGGACCGAAGAAGTGCCATCAGTCCCCCGATGTCGGCGAGAACCGTGCGCGAGGAACGACGGATCGTGCTCAGCGCCTCCCGCGCCCGCTCCGGCCGGAGGTCCAACGCGGATGAGGCGACGCCGGCGTTCAGACTGATGACCGAGATCTGGTGCGCCACCACGTCATGCAGGTCGCGAGCGATGCGCACCCGCTCCTCGGCGACCCGACGTCGCGCTTCCTCCTCGCGTCCCTGCTCCGCACGTTCCGTGCGTTCGGTCATCGCGATGACGAATTCCCTGCGAGACCGGGTGGCGTCTCCCAGCGCGCCGGCGAGAGCGACGATGAACACGAACTGCAGCGCGCGGGCGTCCCAGAGATCGCCGCCGAGCGGAATCGCACTGACGAAGAACACGATCACCGTCGCCGCGCCGACGGCGGTGACCCCCATGAGACGCCCGCGCCGATCCACGGTGGCGAATGCACTGATCGCCACAGCGATGAGCGCACTCGGTGACACCACTCCGGCGAACGCCAGGAACACGGCGCATGCCAGGCTGACGCCGAGCGTGAAGAGCGGGAAACGGCGACGGAGCAGCATCGCAGCCGCCGGCAGGAGCGCGACCACCATCAGCCATCCGTCCGCGCGGAAGCCGTCGTCGGGGAACGGCGACACGGCGAACAACGTCACGACGAGCACGGCGAGCACGTCGCCGAACAGCGACGCGATTCGTGGAGGACGAGCTGCCGACATCACACCAGTATTCCGCGCACCGTCGCGCCGGGGATCCCCCGGCGGGATGAGACGGGATACCGCGATCGCGGTACACGAATGCCCACGGCACGACGATGCGGTAGCGCACGCGCATCGGAAAGCTGGAAGGGAGGCTGCACACGGAGTGCGCTCGGAGAGGTCTGCATGAACAAGCACGTCAAGAGAACGCTCATCGCGGTCGCCTCCGTCATCGGGGTGGTCGCGCTGGGCCTTGCGACGACCACCGTGGGAAACGTGGTCGCGACCGCGATCGAACAGGATCGCATCGAACCCTACGGGCAGAAGGTCGCTGTGGACGGTCGGGAGATGAACGTGCTGATCGTCGGCGAGGGCGCGGAGGACGTGGTGCTCCTTCCCGGCTTCGGCACCGCATCGCCCGTCCTCGACTTCGAGCCGCTCGTCGCCGAGCTCGCGCAGGACCATCGCGTGATCGTGGTGGAGCCCTTCGGCTATGGGCTGAGCGACGGTACGGATCAGCCGCGCACCACCGAGAACATCGTGAGCGAGACCCACTCCGCCCTGCAGCAGCTCGGGGTCGACGAGTACGTGCTGATGGGGCATTCCATCGCGGGCCTCTACGGCATCCAGTTCGCGAATCGCTATCCCGACGAGGTGCGGGCGTTCGTGGGGATCGACAGCAGCGTCCCCGGCCAGCCGGGCTCCGACACGGAGCTGCCGGTCGGGCTGTTCGGCGCTGCGAAGAACCTCGGACTCGCTCGTCTCATCGCCTCGATTCGCGGCACGGGGTACGACGAGGCCGTCTACTCCGAAGAAGCACGCGCGCAGATCGCCCTGCTCACCGATCGGAACACGCTGAGTCCGACCTACCTGAACGCGATGTCACTGCTCCCCGTGAACTTCCGAGACGCACTCGGAACGACGTTCCCCGAAGACCTTCCCCTGCTGCTGTTCGTCGTCTCCGACAATCCGACCGTGCCCACGTGGCTGGAGGTGCACGAGGAGCAGGCCGCAACCGTCGCGGATGGCACCGTCGTGCCGCTCGACGGCGAGCACTACCTCCATCACACCCACACTCCGCAGATCGTCGATGCGTTCCGCTCCTGGGAGAGCGAGAGGCCGTCCCTCGTGGAGTGAGGCGGAACTCACAGCGGACGTCATCCGCGCACCGGGGAGCATCACGTAACGTGAACGGATGGACAGAGCAGTCGCACGATGGATCCTGGCGGTCGCGCTCGGCGCGATCGGGGTCGGCCACTTCCTCAGCACCCGCGGATTCCGGGTGGTCGTGCCCGATTGGGCCACCCGCCTGACTCGACTCGACAAGGACACGATCGTGATCGCCTCGGGCGCCGCCGAGATCGCGCTCGCCGCAGGACTGCTCGTCCTCCCGAAGGAACGCCGCCGCATCGGCCGGGCGACCGCCGCGTTCTTCGTCGCAGTGATGCCGGGCAACGTCCACCAGTGGCGGACCAAGCGCTCGACGCCGGGACTCGACACGGATGCACGACGTCTCGGCAGGCTCTTCCTGCAGCCGCTCCTGGTCCTGTGGGCGCTGTGGTCCACAGGCGACTCGACCCCACGCGGCCGACGCAGCCACCGGCGTCGCGCGTGACCCGAGATCGCGCACTCCAGGAGAATGACATCATGACGTCCCCCTCGCTCGTATGGTTCCGAGATGATCTCCGGCTCGCAGACAACCCGGCGCTTCGGGCTGCCATCGATCGAGGGGAACCGGTGCTCGCGCTCTACGTGCTCGACGAGGAATCCCCCGGTGTCCGACCTCTCGGCGGTGCGGCCCGCTGGTGGCTCCACCATTCGCTCGCGTCGCTCGGGGAGCGCCTGCGCGAGCGTGGCGGTGATCTCGTGCTGCGCCGCGGCGCCGCCGAGCGTGTCGTGCGCGAGCTGGTTTCGGAGATCGACGCGGGAGCCGTGTTCTGGAACCGACGGTACGGCGGCGCCGAGCGCGAGATCGATTCGTCTCTGAAGACCGCCCTGCGGGCGGATGGGATCGAGACCGTCTCGTTCGCGGGCTCCCTGCTGCACGAGCCGTGGACTGTGACGACGGGCAGCGGAACGCACTACTCCGTCTACACGCCGTTCTGGCGCGCGTGCCTCTCTCTTCCCGCCCCCCGCGCTCCCTTTCCGGAGCCTCGCTCGATTCCGGGCGTGGGCGATGCACCCGCATCCGATGACCTCGACGACTGGGGTCTGCTGCCCACCCGGCCCGACTGGGCAGGCGGACTTCGCGAGGCCTGGGAACCCGGCGAGCCCGCGGCGCGACGACGTCTGCGTCGGTTCCTCGACGAGGACCTCCGGGACTACGACCGGGCGCGGGACGAACCTGCCGCCGGAGCCACGTCGCTGCTGTCTCCGCACCTCCGCTGGGGGGAGATCAGTCCCTTCACGGTATGGCAAGAGGCTGTCGGCGTCGAGGGGGCGGGCGGGTTCCTCTCCGAGCTGGGGTGGCGCGAGTTCGCCTGGCACACGCTGTACCACTCCCCCGATCTCGCCACCGAGAACCTCCGTCCGGAGTTCGACGCCTTCCCCTGGCCGCCGCTGGACCCCGCGCACCTGGACGCCTGGCAGCACGGCGAGACAGGTGTACCGCTCGTGGATGCCGGGATGCGCGAACTCTGGCACACCGGCTACATGCACAACCGGGTGCGGATGGTCGTCGCCTCTTTCCTGGTGAAGAACCTGCTCATCGACTGGCGCCGCGGAGAGGAGTGGTTCTGGGACACGCTGGTCGACGCCGACGAGGCGAACAACCCGTTCAACTGGCAGTGGGTCGCGGGCTCGGGCGCCGATGCGGCGCCGTACTTCCGCGTGTTCAACCCCGAGCTCCAGGCGAAGAAGTTCGACCCCCAGAACCTCTACATCTCCCGTTGGGCAGCCGACGCTCCCACAGAGCCGATCGTCGACCTCGGCGAGACGCGGAAGGCTGCGCTCTCCGCATACGACGTCGTGAAGAGAGCGCCGAAGTCACCGCGCGAATGAGCTGAGAGCGGACGCGGCGCTGCGGCATGCGATGAGGTGTCCGCGCCGTCCATGCCAGACTGGTGCCGTGACCGAGTCCAGGAAGCCAGCCGTCATCCGCGGCTTCGCTGCTTCCTCCCTGGCGATCTTCGTCGCCCTCGCCGGTCACGTCACCGGCGGAGGGCAGATGCCGGGGCCGCTCGGCATCCTCGTGCCGTGGGTGTTCTCATTCATGATCTGCGTGCTCCTCGCCGGGCGGTCGCTCTCGCTGATCCGCCTCGGGCTGTCCGTGGCGATGAGCCAGTTCCTCTTCCACACGCTCTTCATACTCGGCACGGTCACGCCGTCCGGCGTCTCGACACCACACGTGCACGGCGGCCCTCTGGTGATTCCCCCGACGACGGGCATTCCGACGGAGGTGAGCGCTGACGCGTCCATGTGGGTCGGACACGCTCTCGCCGCCGTGCTGACGATCGCGGCGCTGTACCGCGGTGAGCGCCTGCTCATCGCCGTGCGGGATCTCGCCGCTCAGCTCATCCGGTGGGTGCGTCGGCGTGTCGATCACGTCCTCGTGCTCCCCGGTATCGACGTCGTCGATGCGTTTCCCGGGCGGTTCGACGTCGATGAGGCCACCAGCCTCATCCTTCTCGCGACTCTCAGAGGTCGTGCACCCCCTCTCGCCGCTGCGATCTGATCCGCGCCCTGGGCCCACCGGCCCCGTGGTGCGTCACCGCCGCGCGCTCGATGCGCGCGGGTTCTGAACGCATGCATGAACGTCGCGCACGCGACGTCTGATGAGAGGCCATTCCCATGTCCCCTGTCCGCAGGATTGCGGCCGGGCTGGCGTTGGCGACGGTCGCGACCCTCGCGATCGCCACACCCGCGTCTGCCCACGACCAGCTGGTATCCAGCACTCCGGCCGCCGATGAGCGGTTGGCATCCGCCCCCGGAAGCATCACGATGACGTTCTCCGGCGAGCTCCTGATCCTCGACGAGTCGCTGACCGGGGCCGTCGTCCTGGTCGTCGACGCCTCGGGAAAGGACTGGGTCGCCGGCGACGTCACGGTCGCCGGGCGCACCGTCACGGCCCCGCTCGCTCCCGAGATGCCTGTCGCGGGCTATCAGGTGCGCTGGCAGGTCGTGTCGGAGGACGGCCACCCGATCGCGGGCGTCATCCCCTTCACGGTCGGCGATGCCGAGCCGATGCGGGCCCCGACGGCCGGCGGCTCGACAGAGAACCCTTCGGCATCCGCAGGACAGTCGGATCAGACCGCAGCAGATTCCGGCGGCATCCCCAGGGTGCTGCTCATCGGCGCAGGCGGGGCGACGATCGCCGTCCTCGTCTTCGTCGCCATTCGATTCCTTCGCCGTCCTCGGACGGCAGCCGCACCGCCGGAAGCCGGCGGTTCCGCGGCAGATGACCTGTGAAAGACACCATCATGAACACCACGAAGAACCTTCCCCGTCTGGCAGCTGTGATCGCTGTCTCCCTCCTCGCACTCACGGGGTGCACTCCGGAGAGCACTCCGACCGAATCGGCGCCGCGCCCGGCCGGCGAGACCGTGACTATCGAGGATGCCTGGGTCAAGTCGGCCGACGAGGGCATGTCGGCAGGATTCGGCACACTCGTCAACAGCGGAGACGACGATGTGACCGTCGTCTCCGTCGCGTCCGAGGCGTCGAACATGCTCGAGCTGCACGAGACTGTCGAGAACGAGGCCGGAGAGATGGTGATGCGCGAGAAGGACGGCGGCTTCATCATTCCCGCCGGTGGGAGCCTCCCTCTAGAACCCGGCGCCAACCACATCATGATGATGGATCTGACGGGTCCCCTCACCGCAGGCAGTGACGTCACCTTCACCCTGACCTTCTCCGATGACTCGACATTCGAGTTCACCGCCCCCGTCAAGGATTACTCCGGTGCGAACGAGAACTACGAGGGCGGCGACATGCAAGACGGCTCGGGGCAGTGATGTCGGCGCCCGCTGAGGGCGCCCGCTCCCGTCGCACCGGGTCGACCCGGCGACAGTTCCTCCTCGGAGGAGCTGTCGCCGGCGTCGGCGCGGTCGCGGCGGTCGGAGTGGATCTCGCCCTGAACGATCAGAAGGACGACGCGAAGCCGGTCGCCGCTCCGATGAACGGCGACCAGACGGTGCCCTTCTTCGGCACGCACCAGGCCGGTGTCGACACCGCAGCGCAAGCTCACGGTGTCTTCGTGGGCCTCGACCTCCATGATTACGTGGACCGCGAAGGGCTCGTTCGCCTGATGCGGATCCTGACGGACGACGCGGCCCGGCTCACACAGGGGGTCCCCGCCCTCGCTGATTCCGAGCCGGAGCTCGCCCTCGCACCTGCGCGGCTGACCATCACCTTCGGCTTCGGCCCCGACCTGGTCGCCCGCGCTGGCAGAACGAGCCCGACGTGGCTCGCGCCTCTGCCGGCGTTCGGTGTGGATCAGCTGCGGCCGGAGTTCTCGGACGGCGACCTTCTGATCCAGATCGCCGGTGACGACCCGCTGACGGTCGCCCACGCGACGAGGATGCTGTTGAAGGATGCCCGTGGCTTCGCGAGCATCCGATGGACCCAGCAGGGCTTCCGTCGCGCCTACGGTACAGAGCGCCCAGGGACGACGATGCGCAACCTCTTCGGGCAGGTCGACGGCACCACCAACCCCGAACCGGGAACGGCGGACTTCGACGGGGTCGTGTGGAGCGCGGACGGGTGGCTGGCGGGCGGCACGGGCATGGTGCTCCGCCGCATCCGGATGGACCTCGACAAGTGGGACCGGCTGGACCGCGGCGGTCGGGATGCCTCCGTGGGGAGGACCCTCGCCAACGGGGCGCCACTGACCGGGACGGAGGAGTTCGACGAACCGGACTTCGAGGCCAAGACATCGATCGGGTTCCCCGTGATCCCGCAGTTCGCGCACATCCGGCGCGCGCGCGGCGATGGCAGCGAGAGGATCTTCCGCCGCGCGTACAACTACGACGAACGTCCGGTCGGCTCCGAAGTCTCCGAGTCCGGGCTGATCTTCATCTCATTCCAGGCCGACATCGAGCGGCAGTTCATCCCCATGCAGCGTCGACTGGACGAGCTCGACCTGCTCAACGAATGGACGGTTCCGATCGGGTCCGCGGTGTTCGTCATCCCGCCCGGATGTATGGAGGGCGGGTACATCGGGGAGACGCTTCTCGCGTGAGCCGGCGGCGGATGTCGGGTCCGGTGAACGGATGTCGGGGCGAAAGCCTGATTCGGGCCCGACATCCGTTCACCGGTCCGACATCCCTGCGCTCCGCCGTGCGGAGCGACGTGGAACACGAAAAAACCCCCGGAGAACCGGGGGTTTCTGTCTGTGCGCGATACTGGGATCGAACCAGTGACCTCTTCCGTGTCAGGGAAGCGCGCTACCGCTGCGCCAATCGCGCCCGTTGGGGCTATTCAGTTTTCCCGTGAGGTGGCGACGGGATTCGAACCCGTGTAAACGGCTTTGCAGGCCGGTGCCTAGCCGCTCGGCCACGCCACCGTGTGGATTGACCCCACGTGCTGCACGCCTTCCTGAGAAGACCTGCTGCACTCGAGCGGATGACGAGACTCGAACTCGCGACCCCAACCTTGGCAAGGTTGTGCGCTACCAACTGCGCTACATCCGCATTTCGTTCCCGGTTGTCCCGGGCACTCATGAAACATTAGCCGAAGATCCGCACTCCGCCAAACCGGCAGCGAATCTCGCGCGTGTCTCGCTGAGTGGTCTTCACCGCCCCGAAGCGTCCGGTAGTATCGGTTGACGTACCCCACAGGTATGGGCGATTGGCGCAGTTGGTAGCGCGCTTCCTTCACACGGAAGAGGTCATCGGTTCGAGTCCGGTATCGCCCACCCGATCGGACGTACTAGAACCGCTGACATCGGAAGATGTTGGTTCGGGTACGAGGGCGGCGAACGGCTCAGCGAGCCGGATCGTCGCCCTTTCGTCTTCGCTGATCTCGATGCCGTTGGTGAGTGCTTGGTTGGCCAGCCGCTTGCCTTGGTCGTCGGTGCGGGCGTAGAGCGTCGCGCAGTCGACCAGCAGCCTGAGCGCGGTGCTCAGTTGCTTGCGTGATCCCTCGTGCTGGTCGTGCTCGGTCGCGAGCCTGCGGTCGATGTCCGCCAGGCCGGTGCGGATGCGGTCTTGATGCCGCTTGAGAGTGTCGAGGTCGATCGCGTCGGCGAAGTGCGCGGCGAGCAGCTTGTCGCTCTCGTTGTGGAGTCGTTGCCGGTTCGCGGTCAGCTCGGCCAGTTCCTCGGAGCGGGAGGCGAGGCGTTCATCGAACGCGGCCTCGACCTGTGCCGCGAGCGCGGCGTACTGGTCTTCGGTGATCGCGATGTCGCGGTAGCAGTCGGCGACCAACTGCTCGGCGATCCCGACGGGCACGGCGCGGCGGGTGCAGTTCTTCCGCTTGGAGGCACGGCCGGAGCAGACGTAGTAGGCGTAGCGGACGCCTTGCCGGTTGGCCGGGAAGTCGAGCTGCATCCTCGATCCGCACGACCCGCAGAACAGCGAGCCTTTCAGGTGGTGGTCGTGGGTGCGTCGCCGTTCGGATGCCTTCTTGCGCGAGTCGAGCAGCCGTTGCACCTGCTGCCAGGTCTCCACGTCGACCAGCGGCTCATGGGTGCCGGTCTGTTCCGCGCCTTTGTAGCGGACGATGCCGATGTAGTACGGGTTGCGCAGCAGATCGAAGAACGTGGCGCGCCCAACCGGGCCAGAGGGTCGCTTCGGCGTCGGCACGCTGGTCAGCCCGCGCGCGGTCACCTCAGCGAGCAGGTCGACCACGGTGCGTTCCCCGGTGGCGTACTGCTCGAACACCCACCGCACCAGCGGCGCGCGCTCGGGGTCGATCTCGACGGTGCGGTACTCACGGCCCTGCTCGTCGCGCTTGCGGACGTTGAGGTAGCCGATCGGGGCACGCATCGGGGTGCCGCCGGTCTCGAACTTCTGCGTCAGACCCTTGGTGACCTCGGTGGCGAGGTTCTTGGAGTAGAACTCCGCGATCGAGGACATGATGCCGTGCAGCAGCATCCCCGAGGGCGTCTCGTCGATGTTCTCCGTCGCCGACACCAACGTCACGCCCGCTTCGACCAGACGGCGATGAATCTCCACGTCGTCGAGACGGTTCCGGGCGAGCCGGTCGACCTTGTGCACGATGCAGTAGGTCACCTGATGCGTGGCGATGTACTCCAGCATCCGTTGCAGGTCGGGCCGGTCAGCGGAGCGGGCGGACTCCCCGGCGTCCACGAACTCGGCCACGATCCGCGCACTGAGGTCGTCGGCCTTGCGGCTGTTTGCTTGACGTTGGGCGGGGATCGAGAATCCCTCGTCACGACCGCCCTTGGACGCCTGTTCCTTGGTCGAGACCCGCTGATAGGTCACCGCCGTCAACATCGGCGCGGTGTCGGCGTCCGTCATAGGCATCGTCAGAGTCATGGTCGTCTCCTTGCTCGTCCGCCGATGTGCAGGCGGGCGTCGAGTGTTCACTGGTGTGCTGGTCACCGATGCGACGCTGCTGCTCATCAAGCTCGTGAGCGTGGAGTTCATCCGCGATGTGCAGAACCAGCGCGATCAGTCGCTCGTTGTCAGGCTTCGGGCGCAGCCGAGGTTCGGCCGAGATGCGCCGACCCGTGCTCGTCACCCGGTAGTGCTTCATGTACTCCAGGTGCACGCTCGTTCCGCCGCCGCTGGATGCGTTCGTGTCGACGGGCGGCGATGAGGCGGGCGAGGCTGATGGGGCCGTAGATGAGGAACTTGAAGGTGTTGTAGATGCACAGCAGCACGATCAGGTGCAGCCAGCCGGGAGCGCCATTGTCGATGAGGGTGGTGCACCAGTAGGCGATGGCGAAGTAGACGACTGACAGCAGCATCGCTGGTGCGCCCCACTTGAGACCTCGCCGGGTGCGCAGCGCGTCGAGCAGGATGTTGGTAGGCATCCAGGTACGCAGGAACATGCGGATACGGATGCTGGTGTTCCAGATCAGTCGAAGCATGATCAAGTCCTCCCAAGCGGCGACGCCTTGATGGGATGGACTTGCCTGGGCGGTTCCCTGGCTCGTCATGCCGCCTCCACAGGGGTGACGGCCTAGTTGGTAATAAATCGCCTGCGCCTTGATCCTACCCGCTTCGGTCGGACTCGGGAAGAGCAGCCGGGGCGGGCCGTTGGGCGGTGTGCACCTGCCGCGTGGGAGGTGCGGCATGGAGCACGAGGGGCAGTTGGCGTTCGACTTCGAGGAGTTCGAGCGTGAGGAGGCCCGTGCCCGGCTGCACGAGTGGGCGGGCGCGCCGTTGCACTTCACCACGGACTACTACCCACCCGCGATGCTGGATGAGGCGTTCGCGCACTGGCGGTTCCTCAACGGTGACTTCGGTTCGTTCGGCCGCAGCCACATGTGGCATCGCAGCATCAGCGGCGGCACGGTGGAGTTCGGGGAGCACCGCGCCGAGTCGTTCACCGCCGATCTGCGTCCCGAGCCGGGCGCGGAGGGGCCGGGCGATCTGCTGACGATGGTGGTGTGCGAGCCGTGTGAGTGGCACTCGCCCGCCGGCAGCGAGAACGAGGCGGTCGAGGCGTGGCACGACCACGCCGTACCGGGGTGGCGCGAGCTGCCGGTGGTTCCGCGTCAGGTGCGGGTGCGCTCGGAAACGGGACTGACGAAGGTCGCGCTGCGGTGGATCGAACAGCGATACCCGGCGCACATGCAGGTGCCCGGCGCGCCGATCATCACCGAACGCGCACAGTACGGCACCCGGCATGTGGCCGGGTATTCGCCGTGGGGCGGCTACGACCTGTCGGCTACCGCCCTGGAGCGCCCGGCCCGCACGCAGCCGGGCCGCTCCATCCGGCGGGAAGCGGCCTGGTTCGAGTCGGCGCAGCCTGCGGCATCCGCGGCGCGGCGCGGGCGGGTGCTCGGGGACTGACCCCCACACAGGAGCGTGGGGCCGAACCGTGCTGGTTCGGCCCCACCGATGTGCGCGTAGACGTTCAGGTGATCTCGCCGGTGTCGGGGTCGAGGCTGGCGTAGAAGTCCTCCTCGGTCTGGCGGCGACGTTCGACGTCGGCGATGACGAAGGCCACGAAGTCTTCGTCGCGGTCGGTGATCGGGGTGTCCTCGATCGGTTCGGCGTCGTCCTCGCCGGGCCAGACGGTCTGGCGGGTGGGCCGGTCGCGGTCGAGGCGGGTGCCGCACGCGGCGACCCAATCGCGCAGCCGCTGCCGGGCGTCGGCGAAGTCCCGATGCCAGCCGATCGGTGCCGACCCGTTCTGCTGCGGGTCATACGCGCACAGCCAGTGCGTGTGCAACGCGCTCAGTTCCCAGTGCAGTTCCGGATGCCGGTGCCACATCGGAGGGATCACCGATGCGGGCAGGCCATAGGTGGCGCGAAGCCAGTTGACCCACTGGTTCAGCTCCAGCCACGCCGCCTCCGCGTCATCGGCGGTCAGCAGGTTCCAGTTGATCGGGCCGGGCGGCTCATCCAGCATCGGCCCGAGATCGCCGCGTGGGGGCATCGATGCCGGGTCGAGGTCGGGATCGGGCCTGCCCTCGGGCTCCTCGTCCGCCACGGGAGTGTGATCGTCGCTCATGGCTGGCTCCGTTCAGTGGCCCAGCGTCGCAGGCTCGCGTACCTGAGCGGACTGCTCAGGACGCTCGAACGCCTGGCTGCGCTCGGTGCCCATCGCTTCGCGGGCGGCACCACCGCGCGGCTCACGGTTGATGGCCAACCGGGTGGTCACCGGGTTCGGAGTGAGCGTGTCGGCCCGGAACTCCTCTCGTTCCTCGCCGGTGACGCGATCGGTGAACTTCTTGAACTGTCCGGTGGCGATGAAGTCGTCCCCCTTCTTGAACATCTCCATCGCTGCTTCGGCGGCCTTGTAGCGAATCGCGAGGTCGTGGTAAGTCCGGCCCGTGTTGGTGAACCTGCCGTCGTCCTCACGTCGCCAGTGGTCGACGCCGACACGCGCGTAGAACCTTGGCGTGCCGGTTTCCTCGCTGGTAGTCAGTCTCGGGTCGCCGGCGATGTGGCCGACCATGATGACGCCGCTCTTGATGCCCATCGCATTTCCTCCTGCCTGTTCACGCCCGCGTTCGTGCGGTCGTTCTGGCAGCTAGGTGCTCGGTCACAGCCTCCGTGGGCTCAGGTCGTGTGCCGTGCTGTCGGTGGGTACGACAGCCGCCGTCATTGCCGGGCTCCGTTGCGGGTCGGGACGCACGCCGAGCGCGGGCCGATGCGCCCGTACCGCCTCGACGGTGAGCGCCGGTTCACGCCCAGGCTCGGGTTCCGATTCGGGTCGGGAGTCGTGGTCGATGTCGTCTTGCATCGCGGCCAGTTGGGTCTCGATTCGGGCGAGGTCTTTCTCGGCGTCTGCGAGGGCCTCTGCGTGGCGGAAGGGTTGGCCGATGCGTTGCTCGGCGTCGTCGCGTTCTTGCTCGGCGCTGGTGAGGTCGTCGCGGGCTTGGTCGAGTAGCGAGGGGATGCCGGAGGCGCGGTTCTCGATGCGCTGGATGAGTCCGACGCCCCCGTCGAGGAAAGCCTGCCGGGTCATGACGAACCCGCTGCGCGGCACTCCGTCGAGTCTGACGGTCACCATAGGTTCGGCCCCGAGCGCCGGACTGGTTGAGACCGTGACGTCGAAGCCGCTGATCTTGCCGATGGCACCGTAGTCGCGGGAGGCGTAGCGGGGTGCCCATTTCAGATCGGAGTCATGCGCCCAGGCCGCGAGCGCGTGCGCGGCATCGGCACGTGAGGTGTAGGTGCGGCCACGTAGCTCGATGCGGAACTTCTCGCCGGAGGTATCGGTCACGCGCGGCAGCACCGATTCGAGGGCTTCAATGTCGGAGGCAGCGCGACGTGCGTGATCGCTGGCGCGGTCGCGGGCATGGGCGAGCATCGACTCGTTGCGGTGGTAGGCACGCTCCAGGCGACGCAGCCGTTGCACTTCGGTGTGCACGGTGGAGTGCTCCAGCAGCAGAGGGTTGCCTGAACTGATCGCTTTGGCTTCTGCGGCAGAGAGTGCGGATGAGTCGATTTCTTCGATCTCGCGGGAGTCGAGGCTGCCGCGCATGAGTTGCGCGATGAACGTGGCTTTGCGTTCGACGCCTTGCCACATGTAGGAGTCGAACGATCGCTCGGTGACGAACCGGACGATGCCGACTTCGGGATTCTGGTTGCCTTGGCGCAGGATGCGGCCCTCGCGCTGGGCGATGTCGCTCGGTCGCCACGGGCAGTCCAGGTGGTAGAGGGCGACGGCTCTGGCTTGGACGTTGGTGCCGACGCCCATCTTCTCGGTCGATCCCATCAGCACCGCGATGTGCCCGGCGCGGGCGGCGGCGAACAACCTGGCCTTGTCCACGTCGGTCTTGGCTTCGTGCATGTATCGGATCGACTCGGCGGGCATCCCGCGTGCAATGAGTTGCGCCCGGAGTTCGTCGTAGGCGTTCCACCGGGTCGGGTTCGGGGTGCCGATGTCGGAGAACACCAACTGCAACGCGCCGCGCACGGGCGACTCCTGCCCGGTGATCGGGTCGAGGTAGGTGTTGTCTTTCGTCTGTTCCCAGACCCGGTGGATGCTGTCGGCGGCCAGATCGACCTTGGACGGCCCGGAGGGGTCACGCGGCACGATCATGCGGATGTCGAGCGCGGCCTTGCGTCCATCGGTCGAGATGGTGAGCATGTTGTCTTCGCTCGGCGATACCGACCGGGCCGCGACCTTCTCGGCGCGGGTGCCGAGGGTCTCGATAAACTGTTCCAGCTCGACCGTGGGCTGGATCGCCACCGTTGCCGGGGCGCGCCTGCCGTCGTCGCGTTCAGCGAGGTCGGGAATCGGCAGTTGCAGATCCTCGGCGGTCTTCACATCCGCGAAGATCGACCAGAGCTTCAGCATCTCCGGCACGTTCTGGAACTTCGCGAACCTCGTCTTCATACGGAACGTGTTGTTGCCGGTGGGGGCCATCTCCATCTGCGTGACGGTCTGCCCGAACGTCGCCGCCCACGCATCGAACGCCCCGATCCCGGCAGCCTCCAGCAAGTCAGGGCGCAGGTACTTCTGCATCACGAACGCCTCGGTCACCGAGTTCGAAATCGGCGTCGCCGTCGCGCCGGTGACGACCCGCTCACGGCCCTGGGAGCGCAGGTACTCGAGCTTCATGTGCAGGTCGCTGGCGCGGTTGGAACCCTCGATCGCGGCGTCGGAGATGTTGGAATCGGTGGCGAGGTTCTTGTACATGTGCATCTCGTCCACGACCACGTAGTCGATGCCGGTGTCCTCAAAACACACCCCGGCATCCCGATCTGTGTCGATGCGGGCCTTGACCTTGTTCTCCAGTTGCAGCAGCTTGCGCTGGATGCGCTTGACGCTCATCGCGTTCTCACCCGTCGCGGTGGCGAGCACCTCCCGCATCTCGTCCACCTGGGCTTGGATGTACGCCTGCTGAGTCTCGGCGCGCAGCGGAATCTTCTCGAACGCGCCCTGCGTCACCAGGACGCCATCCCACTCGTTCGCCGACGCCCGCGCGACGAACAGGCGGCGCTTGTCGGCGGTGAGGTCTTTGCTGGACGCGGCGAGAATCCGGGCCTGCGGATAGATTTGCAGCCACTCGCGGGAGAACTGTTCGAGCATGTGGTTCGGAATCACGAGCACGGGCTTGTCGATGAGCCCCATGCGGCGCATCTCCATGACGCCCATGATCATTTCCGCCGTCTTGCCCGCTCCGACCTCGTGGAACAGCCCGGCGGAGGGTTCGGCGATCATGCGCGCGACGGCGGAGCGCTGGTGCGGGCGCGGGGTGAAGTTCTCCGCCAGACCCGGCAGGCTCAGGTACTCGCCCGCGTCGGTGTAATCCCTGAGCACGATGGAGTTGAAGCGCCGGTTGTACTCAGTCACGAGCGTGTGGGCGCGTTCGGGGTCTTCGAACACCCACTCGGAGAACCGCTCTTGCAGGGCATCGGCTTTCTCCTGCGCGGCGGTGGTCTCCAGCGGGTTGAGCACGCGACGCTTCTTGCCGTCGACGTCCTCGATCTCGTCGTAGACGAGCAGGGTGCGCTGTTCCATGATCGCCTGGGCGATGTCCGGGGCGGGGCGGCGTTCGGTGCCCCACTCGCTGGTGGCCAGCAGCCCTTGACGGCCTCCGCGCACTTCCCACATGCCCGGCAGCGGGTTCTCCACGTTCACTTCGCGGGTGCGCAGCAGCTCGTTCAGGAACTGCGCGTGCACCTCGGCGCTGATCCACACCGCACCCATCCGGGCGCTGATCTCCTGCACACCGAGCGATTCGGGCACGACCTCGGTCAGCGCGTCCACGTTCGCCTGAAACTCAGGTTCGTCGGCAGCGCGCGCCGTGGCCTGCTCCAGTTTCACGCGCACATCGCCGGAGAGGTACGCGGGGGCGTGGATGAGTTCGTCGGTGACCGGATCGGTGAACACCAGCCCGGTCAGCGAGGCACGGGCCTCAGCCTCGCCCATGCCGAGCATGTCGGCGATCAGCGGCAAGTCGATGCCCCCGCTGCGGTCGAGGCTGACCGCGATCGCATCGGCCGGGGTGTCCACGCCTTGTGGTTCGGTTCGCGGGGAGACGACCCGGCGGGTCATGATCGCCGCCGGGGTCGCGGTCTGGTCGGTGTCGTCGAACTGCTCCAAGGCGAGCACGAGCGCCCCGAACGGGTCAGAGCGCAGCACCCGGATCGGGGTCGGCACCGTGCGGGCGTAGGTGTCTTCCCCGGCATCGTTGGTGCGTCCGGTGCGGCGCAGCGTGTAGCGGTTCAGCGGCCCGTACCTGCCGGCGTACTTGCGGTAGTCGCGGTGCAGGCTCTCACGTGCCACGTTGATCTCGTCGGTGTCATCGACGGTCGCGGCCTCCAGTTCGAGCAGCCGGTGCGCCGCATCGCGCAACCCCAGCAGGGCGCGCAGCTCAGGCCCGGCGCTCTTAGGCACCTCCAGCGGTTCGACGGAACCAGCGGCGACGGTGCCGAACCCGGTGTCGGTGGCGACGATGCTGCCATCCCACAACTGCGGCGGCGACGGCACGCGTGCGGCCTGCCGCGCCCGATGCTCCGCCGTGGGCGCGGTGAACGTCAGCCCGGTGCGACGAGCGCTGAACGTGATCTGATCGAGCACGTCAGCCAAGTCAGCTTCCAGCCGCCCGGGGTCGCCGTCGACCGCGACCGCTGGCCTGCCGTACATCCCCTGACGGATACGCATCTCACCGAGCACATGCTCGGGGCGATGGTCGAAGTAGGCGTTGATCTTCGCCCGCTGCCCGTCCAGGCTGATCGGAGTGACCGTCTCCCACAAGCCGTCATCGGCGGTCGGCTGCCCGTCCTCGCGGCGGCGCAGGATGAGCAGATCGGTCACCACGTCGGTGCCCGCCGTGCGCCGATGCGACCCGGCGGGGAGCCTGACCGCGCCCACGAGATCGGCGAGCAGCGCCATCTCTCGGCGCGCGCCGGGGTTCTGCGCATCCATCGTGTACTGCGACGTCAGGACGGCGACCATCCCGCCGGGCCGGGTGAGTCGCAAGCCCTTGAGGATGAAGTGGTTGTGCATCGACTGCCGGGTCGGATTGTGCACCGGGTCGTGCAAGGTCACGTCCGAGAACGGCACGTTCCCGATCGCTGCATCGAACGACCCCTCGGGCAGTCGGGTGTCGGCAAACGACTCGCCCCGCACCTCGGCGTGCGGGTACAGGGCGCGGCTGATCGCCGCGGTCACCGGGTCGAGCTCCACCCCGGTCATGCGGGCGTGCTCGGGGGCCATGCCGAGGAACGTGCCCAGCCCGGAGCCCGGTTCGAGGACGTGCCCGCCGTCGAAGCCGAGCGCGGTCATGGCCCGCCACATCTGCCGCACGATCAACGGGTCGGTGTAGTGCGCGTTGATCGTCGTGCGCGCGGCGGCATCCCACTCGTCCGGGGTGAGCAGGCTCCGCAGCTGCTCGCGCTCCGTGCTCCAGTCCTGCTTGGACTCGTCGAAGACATCGGGCACCGCGCCCCAGCTCGACCAGCGCGCAAGCGTCTGCTGCTCATCGGGCGTCGCCGGGCGTTCCTGCTCGGCAAGTAGCCGTGCGGTTTCGATGGCGGCGACGTTCGCGTGGAAGCGGGCCTTCGCGCCCGAGGGGGCCAGGTCGTCGTGCGTGTCCCGCACGAACCGCAGCACCGGCGCGGCAGGCCCCGGGCCGGTGTCGTCAGCGGAGGAAGTTAGCGGACTTCGCGCAGGAAGCGGAGCGTCGCTGCCTCCGCCAGCAAGCTCTGGTGCTCGTCCAGATACCGCCTCGGGATCTCCGCTTCGACCAGGCCCTCCAAGAACCAGACCGGTACGGCCCAGTCCTTGGCCTTCTGCTCCAGGTCGACCGTCGCGGGCATCAGATCGGGGGCGTCCTGCATCCGCTCGGCCCACATGATCAGGTTCTCGTCGTTCGGGGAAGTCTCGTTCCACTCCTGACGGGCCTCGTCCAGCGGCAGACTCGGGTCGGTGACCCAGGCGAGTTGCTGCATCACGACCTCCTCCGCGATCCGTAGCGCCGTCATCCGGTGCGCCACGTCCTTGAGATAAGTCTCCCTCGAAGAGCGCGTCTTGGCCAGCAACAACGGGCGGTTCGTCTCGATCCGCCGTGCCAGGTCGGTGATCTGGCCCTGCGCCTCCAGGCCCAGCTCGGTGAAGAACCGGGTCGGGTTCTCGATCCTCGCGTACCGCTCCGGCGCGTGGGTCTGCCAGTGGCGCATCGCCTGCGCCCCGTACTTGTTCACGTTCTGCTCCCTCCACGCCGGGCGTGTTCTCGACGGCTTCGCTGATCTGCTCGTCAGCGGTCTGCTCGGCCAGCCCCCAGAGGTCGAACTCCAGCTGACCGGGCGGCGCTTTCCGGCTCCTGCGTCTGGCCATCAGTGCTCACCTCCCTGCCTCGTACTGCCGGTCAGATAGGTGCGGCCCCGGTGCCATCCGTGCCTCGTTCCAGCAGCGCCTCGATCTCGGCACGATCCGCTTTCAGCCGTTCCCCGTCGTCTCGCTTGGGCCAGGCCCGCAGGTCGGTGATGATCGGTGCCGCTGAGCGCAACAGCGTGACGGCTATGCCGAACGGCAGGGTGCGGATGCGGTCGGGCGGCATGATCGGCACACGCCGGATCGAGCGCTGGTTCGAGCGCGTGCCGTGGTCGCCCAGAGTCACGCTGTCGGTGAACTCGTCGCGTTCCCCGATCAACGCCGAGAGGTCTTGCAGGTCGCGGCTGTTGGACGCGCCGCCGAGGACGATCTTGGTGATCGCCGCATCCCAGATCGCATTCGCCTGATTCTCGCTCCAACGGTCACGCGCCTGCGCGAGCGACTGGAGAACGGGCATCGTGGTGATCCCGGTGCCGCCGCCCTCAGCCATGAGCGTCGGCAGACTCGGGAGCGGGCTGAGGTTGGCGATCTCGTCCAGCGCGAGCAGCAGCGGCGGATCGAGTCGCGCACCCGGCGAGCGCGCCGCAACCCTACGGGCGGCTTCCACGAGGTCTTCCACGAACGCTGCCACCAATGAGGCGGAAGCCCCGGCCCCGGCGCCGGTCGCGAGCAGGTAGAGCGTGCCGCGCGACTGGATGAACTTCTCGGGGTCGAAGTCCTCGCCCTCGCCCGGCGAGACCGCATCGAGCACACGCGGATCGGCCAAAGCACTGAGCGACAGCGAGACACCCTGCCAGATCGAATCGCGGGTACGCGGGTCGGCGTCGATCATCGCCTCCAGCGATTCGGCCCACCCGCCCGCCGCCAGTGGGCTGTTGGTGAGGATCGCCACCGCATCGGCGGCGGCGGTCGGGTCGAGCGTCCACCTGAACAACTCGGCAGGTGGACGGTGGTCGATTGCCGCCGCGTGCAGGAGCGCTTGCAGCGCAGAACGCGTCTTCCCTTCCCAGAACCCGCCGCCCTCGACGCCGCCGGAGCTCAGGCCGGTCGCGGAGGCGAGGCCGGTGGCGCGGATCATCGCCGTCAGCGGGTCTTCGCAGCCTCGGATGGGTGACCAGCGCAACCCGGCGGGGATGCCCTCGGCCAAATGCTGCGGGTCGAACACAGCGGTCGGGCCGATGCGCTGCCTCGCGCGCAGGGTCGCGGTGAGGTTGTCCGGACGAGTCGACGTCACCACGACCGCGCCGGGCGCATCCAGAATCGCCGGGATCACGATGTGCAGGCCCTTGCCTGAGCGCGGTGGGCCAATCAGCAGAATCGAGTCCTCGACGCTGGCCCACACGTCACGCCCGTGGGATGCGCCGAGCCGGTAGCCCACATCGGCAGGTGCCGGGCGTGCCAACGAGGGGCGCAGGTTCGCAGCCCGACCCAGCAGCGCCTTGGTCGACGCGGCCCCGGCGACATCGTGTCTCGTGGCGATTCCGGCGAGCCGGTGCGGGTCGGTCGCGGTCTTGCGCGACTGGCGGCGCAGCAGCGCCCAGACCCAGGTGATCGCCGCCGCCAGCAGCGCGAGCAGAACGACCGCGACAATCCAGTACGCCACGACGTGCAGACCCTCGGCCTCCAGCACGGTCGCCGGGTCGCCGGGGTTGAACAGGACACCGACCCCGGCGGCGGGGCCGGCCTGCGGCTGGGCGGTGCCGGTGAGGAACGCCGCGACCGAGCCTGCGCCGCGCAGTAGGAGCGCGAGCGCGAATACCCCGATCAGGCCGATCATGGCGGCGTTGGTCAGCTCATCTCCGAACGAGCCGGTCTGCCTGCCTGGCGCAGGGGCGCTCATGACAGGCTCCGCACCACGAACGTGCCCGAGACCCGGCCGACGAGCACGATCTCGTCGGCAGGGTCGAGGTGATCGTGGGTCAGGTCGATCAGTGCGCGAGCGGTGCCGGTCGAGGCGGCGTCGGTGTGCCGGATGATGCGGCACACCGCGACGTCCTCACCCGGCACGAACCCCGGCCCGGTCACCTCCACCAGCCGGGGCGCTTCGGGTCGCTCAGGTTCCGGTGGCGTGGGGGCGGGAGTGTTCCTGCGAACGGCGCCGATGATGTCGGTGAACACCGAACCATCGGCCTCGGTCACCTCGACCCGCGCCGGGATGGAGCGCTCTGCCGTGACCTGATCGACGATCCGCGCGAACGAGCCGCGCCGCCAGGTGCCCTGCGCGACCGGCGGGGCAAGCGGTTCACCATCGACGGTGGCGCTCATCGTGCCGTCGTCGTGCACATCGAGACGGATCACCGGCATCGACACCGGAGCAGGCGCAGGGGCATGGGCGGGAGGCTTCTTCATGCCAGCCAGGTGCGCCAACTGTCACCCGGTCAGGCATCGGAACCTCAGCGCGGGTCGATGTAGTTGAACGTTCCGGTGTCGTATCCGACGAGCACCAGAGCTTCCCAGCGAGGCGGCAGATCAGTGGCAGTAATGACTGCCTGAACCTCGCCATGCCGGTCGGCTTCGGCGCTACGAAGCAGAACGGCGACACCGACGGTCTCACCAGGTTCGAACAGACGCCCCTCGATCTCGTAGGGCGGTGCGGGGGTGCGAGTGAAAGCAGATGCTGAGTGTTGTTCCATGACAGCCAGGTGCACCGTCGGGCGCGCCGTGGCTCACGAGACGTTGCTGCCCGGAGCCAGGCCCCTGGCCCGGAACCCAGTTTCGAAGAGCGCCAACTCAGCAGGGTGCAACTGCTGCTGCACGACGAAACTTCGCTCTTTGATGCGCCACAGCCCCTGCCCGACGCCGAGCGAGGGCAACAGCTTGCGCTCGGTGGCCGTCAGACCGAGCGCCTTGGCGGTGACGCCCAGCTGGTCGGACTCCTGACGGTAGATGATGCGGGTCTCTGCGTTCGCCAGGAGGCTGTTGGCGAGCGAGCGCATCGCACTGCCGGAGTCGCCGACGTTCTCCAGATCGGTGAGCTTGTGGAAGATCAAGGCATTGGCGATGCCGTAGTGACGGGCGAGCCGCCAGTGCGCGTCCATCCTCTTCAGCAAGGACGGGTGAGACATGAGACGCCACGCCTCGTCGTAGATCACCCATCGTTGCCCGCCTGCCGGGTCGAGCAGCGCAGATTCCATCCAGGCCGAGCAGCAGGTCATGAGCGCGCTGATGAGCGTGCTGTTCTCCGTCACCCGCGATAGGTCGAGGCTGATCATCGGCAGCGTCGGGTCGAACCTGACGGTCGAAGGGCCGTCGAACAACCCCGCGAGGTCACCGGCGACCAGACGCCGCAAAGCATGGCCGACGATCCTGCCATCCTCGATCAGTCGCCCGTCGCTGTCGTCGGACGGGGCGAGGATGCGTTCCACCACCATCGGGAGGATCGGCACGGCGTTTTCCCGTACGGTCGCGGTCAGGGCGGTGTCGATCGCGGTGTGCTCCAGCGGGGTGAGAGCACGATTGAGGACTACCTCGGCCAGCGCGCCGATGAGGTCGCGGCGGCGCGCAGCCACGGTGCTCTCCCACTCGGCGTCGGTGAAGTTCGAGGGCCGATAGCCCTCATCCAAGGGGTTGAGTCTGTTGGCCATGCCGTGCCCGAGCGCGATAGCACGCCCGCCGACCGCTTCCGCGACGGCGGTGTGTTCTCCTTTCGGGTCGCCCGGCACATATACGCGCCTCCCGAACGGCAGGCTTCGGGTGTACAAGGACTTGGCGAGCGAGGACTTGCCCGAGCCGACGATTCCGGCCAGGACGACGTTCGGTGCGGTGATGACTCCGTTGGCGTAGAGCACCCACGGGTCGTAAACGAACGAGCCTCCGCTGTAGAGGTCTTGGCCGACGAACACTCCGCTGCTGCCGAGGCCGCCCTCGGCGACGAACGGGTATGCGCCCGACAGAGTGGCGGAGGTGTCTTGATGCCGGGGCAGGTGGAAGCGGCCCGGTGTGCGTAGCATCGATGGGCCGGGTTCGCCTGCGGCGGGCAGATACTGGCGTGCGGCGCGCTCGGTTTTCTCCGCTTCGGCGCGGGCCTTTGCCTCGTCCATCCGCTGCTGTCGCTGCTCGCGGTGCAGCTGGTTCGCGGCCTGTCGGCGCTGCTTGCGGTAGCGTCGCCGCTCTTTCGCCGGGGCGACCAGCACCGAGGCGTGCAGCTTCTCATCCTCACGGGGGCTCATCGCTCCAGCCCCCGGTTGCGCTTGATGTCCGTGATGCGGTCGGGGGTGAACCATGACCCGTCGCCGCGCACCCGGTTCCGGCGCTCATCGAGCGCGCGCCGTGCTGCCTCGGCGTTCGCCGCGTCTTGCGCAGGCCCGACGTTCTGCGGGCCGTCACCCTCCGGCGTGCTGTCGGCGGGTGGAGTGTAGGCGCGGTACAGCGCGACGTACCCGAACGCCGGGCTGTAGGTCAGCGCATACTCGCCCTCGGTCACCATTCGGTCGTTCGCGCTCGTAGGGGGCACGTCGTAGACATGCTCGTTCGCCAGCGCCGCGCCCGTGGTCTCGTCGCCGTAGTCGAAGCCGCGCAGATGCTCGATTGCGGCGTCGGTGCCGTCGCGGTCGATGAGGTCGAGCACCTGCCCGGCCTCGTCGCCCTGCAAGAACACCACCGTCACCCATTGCCGGTGCGGGGGACGCCAGGCGATGCGACCCAGATGCCCGGATGCCTGATCGAGCGCGCTCTCGGCGGCGCTAACGTGACCAGCGGCCTGCCGGAGTGCGTCGGCAGCGGCCCAGGCGTCAGCAGCACCGAGGTTGCGGTCGCCGTCGTCGTGGGCGGCACGGCCTTGATAGGTGAGGCTGGCCCCGCCGAGTTGGATGAGCGACTGTTCGAGCGAGCGCGCCGCACCGAGCAGTTCCCCGACGATGCCGTAGAGCTTGTCGGGATCGTCGATGCGGATCGTGGCGTGCGCGAGACCGCGCAACGCTTGGCGTGCTTCCTCCGCATCGGCGGTCGGGTCGTTGAACGTGGGCATGTCGGGCCTCCAGATGAATCGGTGGGGATGGCTTCAAGGTGCGCCCGGCGGCTCAGACCTTGCGGCACAACGGCAGCGCAGCGGCCGTGAACGCCTGCGCCTGCTGGCCGACCAGCACGCGCGTCTCACACGAGGCTTGGATCGCGGCCTGCTCGATCGCGGCGACTGCCGCTTCCAGTTCCTCGCGCGAGTCGGCAGACACCGAGATCAGCCCGGTGTAACGGAGCACCCCATGCCCGGCGGTCAAGTCCGCCTCCTGCTGGAGCACGTCGTGGTACTCGGCGGTCTGCGAAGCGTCTTCGATCTGGCCGATGCGGGCGCGCTGTGCCGCGTCGCTGATGTACTCAGTCTTCTTGCGGCGAATGTCGCGGGCGGCCTGATCGGTGCGCAGCGGGGTGCAGATGAGCGAGAACGCCCGGTGGATGCCGCTACTGAGCAGCACGGGAGAGAGGAACCCCGGATGCACCATCGAGCGCGGCCACTCCGAAATCCAGACGACGGCGTGATAGGCCGAGTCGCTGCGCAGATGCCCCCACGACTCGGTGACCGCGACCGGCCCGGCGGTCGCCAGGTCGTGCCCGAGGTCGCCGTGACGTTCCAGCGTCGCAGCAATAGCCGGGTCATACGCCGAGCGCAGGATGACCGCGATCTGTCCAGTGCCGAGCCAGCCCTTGCTCGTCAGGTCTGCTGAGCGCAACGCCGCCGACAGGGTACCCATCTCCTGCCGGAGCACGTTCGCCGCGCCCTTGATGCCCCCGCCCGCGGTGCGAATCTGGCGGGCGGCGGCCCGCATGTCCAGCGACAGGCTGAGCGTGGTCGCGTGACGTTCCCCGGCAGGCCCGGCCCGTTCGATCAGCTCCTGATAGGTCGTCGCCGCCCACGAGCCGTCAGCGGTGCCGTGCGCGGCCCACCACTCGGCCAACCCCTGCCCCGAGTCCGGCAGCGTCCGTTCCAGCACTTGCAGGGTGGCGATGCGCCCAGAACGGCACACGGTCGCCAGCACCCGGCCCCACGCGGTCACACGCCGTTCCTGCTCGCCGGGGTCGAGCAAGACGAACGCGGGATGGGTGATCTCGGTGACGACGGTGAGGGTTCCGGCGGTCGGGTCGTGCACCATCCCGGCCCCGGTCTCCGGGTCGACGTACTCGCGCAGCCGAGCCATGTCGCCGGGCAGCGCGAGTGTTCCTGCCGGGCGTGGTGTCACGATCCTGCGCCGGTACGCCAGCTGCCCGCCGGTCTTGCGCCACAGCCACCAACAGGCAACCGGCAGCCACTCGACCAGCGGGCGGCCCGCGACCGGAATCCAGGTGACCGCAGCAGCGAGCACCCAGATCGGCGCGGTGATGACGAACAGGGCACCCCCGCCGCCATAGAACGCGGCCACGAGGCTCGCCCCGCCGACACCGAGGATGATCAGCTGAGCTAGTGACAGGCCGAGCAGGATGCCGCGCCTCGTGAGGCGGGAGAACTTCACAGGCACCAGCTCGCCGCCGCGCTCGTGGGCCGTTTCAGTGCTGGGCATCGCAGGTCACTCCTTGGTCGGCTTCGGCGGTGGCGGGGAACTGTTCGGGGTCTTCGGCAGCGGTTGCGAGGGCGGCGGCGCGTTCGGAGCGACCGGGGCCGACCCCGGCTGCTCGGCACCGCTCGCCGCTTGATCGGCTTGACCGGCGAGCGCCTCGCCCGCTTTCGGCCCGGCGGTCGCGGCCGCTTTGACCACGGCGGCACCCGCCACGACTCCGGCGGCGACCGGCCCTGCCGCCGCTGCGCCACCCCCGGCACCTGCGGCTCCAGCCGAACCACCCGCGCCCGCGCCCGCACCGCCCGCTGAGGACGGCGGAGGCGTGGGCTTCGCCTTGGGGCCACCACCGGCACCGCCGCTTCCGCTGCTGGCCTTCTTGTCGCCGTTCTTGCCACCCTCGTCGAGCACCTTTTTCGGCTCGCCGCCCTGCGGCTTGCCCGGCGTCGGCACGGGCCGGTTGAGTGCGTTCTTGGCCTCCTGCTCAGTGCCCATCGAGTTGTAGAGGTCGAAACCGATGAACGACAGGAACCGGTAGGTCATGTACGGCGCGAACCCGGCCAGCGCCATCAGCACGATCCCGGCGAGCGGGTCGGCGATGTTCGACAGGTCGGCGTCGATCGGGGCCGACACCTGAGTCACCGCGACCAGCAGAATCACGACAAGCACGAGCTTGGAGAGGATGAGCGCGACGACGAACATCGCCCATTTGGAGATCCAGCCGCGCGTGGCATCCCATGACGCCCCGGAGAACGCGAACGGGGCCAACACCACGGCTACCAGCAGCAGCGCCTTGCGGATGAGCAGTGACAGCCACACGATCGCGGCGGCGGCAATGGCCAAGGCCGCAAGGAAGATGGTCAGGATCGCCCCGACACCGGGCGCGCCGACGTTCAGCGCGGTCAGCCCGGCCACGAGAATGGCGATCTTGTCGCCCATCGTGGCCGTGGTTTCCCCGGCAGCTTGGATGATCCCGACCGCGAGTTGGTCGGTGATCTCCAGCAGCAGCGCCACCAGGGTGATGACGACAAACGACCCGAGCACGCTCTTGGCCAGCCCGAGGGCGGCGCGCGAGAGTGCGGCGGGTTCTCGCCGGATCATGCCGGTGATCAGTTGCAGGCAGAAGAACAGCAGCATGACGAACACGGCGATCCCGAAGATCAGGTTGTAGACGCCCACGTACTCGCCGCCGGTGACGTCGACCATCGTCGTGCTGTCGAAGACCGTCCAGACGGCCTCGAACAGCCAACCGGCGGCTTCGCCCATCGCGCTGGCGAGCCAGTCGAACGGGGCCGAGATCAGTGTCGCGGCGGCTTCGCCGGCCACGTCGCAGACGCTGGAGATGACGGGAATATCGCACACGCCCATCACGAGCCTCCTAGTGGATCGGAGTTGTTGATGGGTGGGTTCACACGGCTTGGCCGACGCCCCAGAAGAAGTTGATGAGCGTCACGGACGCGCCACAGACGACGGCGGCACCGCACGAGATCAAGACGCCGATCTTGCCCCTGCCTGCCAGATGCGGGTTGGACGAGTTAGAGCCGTAGGCCCAGATGATCGCGCTGACGATCAGCGCCAGAACGCTGAGGATCAGGCCCACGGTCATGACGGCGCCGACGATGATGCGCAGCTGCTCGATTCCCGGCAAGCCGCTGGAGTTGGGGTCGATGTCGATCACGGCAGTTCTCCTTCACGAAGCGTTGGGTGGTTCTGCCGTCAGGTGCTCTCCGCTGCCACCCACACGAAAAAGAGCGCCCGCCCTCGGAGGGGCGGGCGCTCAGAAGAAGCCGGAGGGGTCAGAGTTGCTGGCCGATGCCGATCAGCCAGTTCATCCACGCGACACCGGCCCCGGCGAGGACTGCGCCGCCGAGGGAGACCAGCACCCCGACGCGGCCCTTGGAAGCGGCGGCATAGTTGCCGGTGCTCGATGAGACTGCCCAGATGATCGCCGAGACGATCAGCATCAGCACCGCGATCACGAGGGCGAACATCAGCAGCGCCCCGACGATCTCTCGTAGATCGCCGATGCCGGCCAGTCCGTCGAAGTCGGGAAGCACGTTCATGACGCACCCGCTACTTCACCGTGACGTGGAGGTGGTCGTAGTGGCCACCCGTCACGTTGTCGGGGTCGTGCATCCCGCCGCCGTTGTATGGACGCCAGCCCTCGGCGTCGCGCGAGAGCGACCAGATTTTGCCTTGCCAGATCAGGTACTCGACGCCGATGGTTTCGGCGTGGGTCTGCATCCACTCGGTGACTTGCCAGCCGTAGTCGAGTTGCGCAGGCGTCGGGTACTGGCCGATCGCGTTGCCGAACGTCAGATCGCACGCACGCCCCAGGGGATGCTCCGATTGGGTGCCGGGCCGGGGTGAGTAGCAGCCCCAGCCGGTGTCGGGGAACGCCGCTTTGGTCTGCTCGTACAGGTGCAGCATCCGTGCGGTGATCTGCCCGGTCGAAGTCGGGTCGTCGACCAGCCGGTTCGGGTCGTCGCCGTCGAACGGTGCCGGGTCACCGGTGGTGCCGGTGCTGTTACCGCAGCCGTTCGGAGGCCCGACTGAGGCTTCGGGCAGGTCGGCGGCGTTGTGCTGGTTCAGCCATGCGGCAGGGTCGATGTACTCCCCGTTGGTGCCGCCGTCGCGAACCTCGAAATGCAGATGCGGCCCCGTGCTCATGCCCGAGGAACCGACGTCGGCGATGTGCTGCCCGGCACGCACTTGATCGCCCACCGAGACGTGAATGCCGTGCTGCCAACTGTGCGCGTACGCGGTCGCCACGGTGCGCCCGTCGATGCGGTGCTCGATCACGACCAGGCCGCCGTACCCGCCGGAGAACTCGGCAACGGTGACTGTGCCGGAGGCGGCGGCGAGGATCGGGGTGCCGTCCGGGGCGGCGAAGTCCGCACCCGTGTGGAAGCTCTGCTCCCCGGTGATCGGGTGGATGCGCGGCCCGAACGGGTCAGTGGCGATCCAGGTGCCCTCCGGGAGCGGGAACACCACGAGCGATGACTCCGCGACCTCAGCGAGCACAACAACAGGCAGGGCCGCCGGTGCCGGGGTGACCGGCCCACCCGCTCCGGTGAGCGTGCCCAGGATGGTGAGGGCGACCGGCTCGTAGTTGTTGTACCTATCGGGGTAGGCCGAGACTTCGCCGGCCTGAGCCGCCTCGCCCTTGCCCATCTGCTGCCAGCCGGGAATGTCGAGCAGGCCACGCGGACTCGGGTAGTTGGGGCCGTCCGGCCCGCCGTAGAACGCTCTCGCCTGATAGTCGGAGCTCATGAGTTCGGCGACGCTGCCCCACCCGGACTGCGGGCGCATCTGGAACAACCCGAGCGAGTCGTGGTCTGAGCCGTCGCCGTCGTTAGGATAGTCGGCGCTCTCGGGGTACGCCGAGGTGTTCGACAGCATCCGCAGGCTGGATTCGGTCAGGGCTGCCATGAGCGCGATCTGGATGCCGTCGCGCCCCACCCCGTCGATGCCGGAACCGATCTCGATGATGGTGGCCGCGTGCGTGAGTTGCTGCCGGTTGAGCGTGATGGTCTCGCCGTTCGCGGTGGTCGCGGTGAGCGAGTCGGGAATGTTCCCCACAGTGATGCCGGTGCCGTCGATGGTGCATTCGGCGTTCGCGGCGGGGTTCATCAGCACGCCGATCGCCAGCAGACCGACGAACGGGCCGAGCAGGAGCAGCAGGGCGAGGGCGATGACTGCCTTCTTCATCGTCATGGCCTCCGTGTCAGCGCAGCGGCTGGTCGAGCATCGACAGGCGCAGCAGGTAGCACGACGGCACCGCACCGGTATCCGGTGCGCTGGTCTCGCTCTGGCTGCCGGTCGGTGGGTCGTCAGGCGGGCAGGCGAGGAAGATCGTGAACGCCACCGGGTGCTCAGAAGTCACGGGTTTGTCGTTCCAGATGCCCGCGCGGTGCCGGGTGCCCTCGATCGTGATAGCGGTCGCCCCGACCGGGAGTTGGCCGGGCCGGGCCTGCTCGACCGCTTGAGCCCACTGCTCGGGCACATACGCATCGGTGATCGTCAGGTGCTGGCTCGTGCCGTACTGCCCCAGCTCGACCCAGGCGTCACGGCCGGGCAGGTAGGAGGCGACGTCGGAGGCCAGCCCTGCCTGCTCGTTCCCGGTCGGGTCACCCACGTCCAGCAGCACGGCGGTGTAGTCCAGCGGCAGGAACCCGCTGGTGGTATCCCAGGTGAACAGCGCGTGCGCGGCCTGGCGTGCGAACTCTTCGGGGTCGGTCGACGGGGCGATGTAGGGCAGGCGCGGAGTCGGCTGATCGGGGTCGATGCGGATCGGGGTCGGTGGCCCGTCGGGTCTCGGGTCGGCGTCGTTCGGGCCGGTCACCAGCCCGTAGACGCCGATCGCAGCCAGGACGAGGAACGCGACCCCGGCGCAGACGAGGGAGATCAATCGGCGGCGGGTGCGGGCGGGGTCATCGGGAGTCGTCTTCATGACCCCCAGGTGCGCCGCCCGCGCACCGGGAGCGGGCTAGAGCGCCCGGAGATGCCTGCGCGGGTTGCTCAGCGACTGCCGGGCGGCACGCAGCTCGTCGGCGAACGTGCTGGTGCCGTCAGCGGTCACCAAGAACGAGGTGATCTGCTCGTCGGTGAGATCGCTTGCCAGCACTGCGGTGTCGTAATGCGTCCACCAGTCGGCAAGCTCCGTCCAGGTGGTGACGAACGCGCGCACCGGCCACTGCGCGGGCTCGGTCTCACCCGTGGAAGTGGCTGGGGCGGGCTTCTTCTGCGACGACTGAACGCGAGCGACGGCCTCTCGTGCGAGTGCCTCCAGATCGGCGTCCTCGCTTGTGGCTTCGGCGACAGCGACGCGGACGCGCTCGAAACCGGGATGCACCGGCGCACCGGCGTCGATGCGTTCGAGTTCAGCAGCGGCGTCGCCGCGCACTGTGGCGGGCAGGTCGGGGTCGTCGGCGATCTGCCGCAGGTAGTTGATCTTCTCCAGCGTGGTGTGAGAAGCGCCACCGGGGATCATCGCAGCAGCCTGTTCTCGGGTGTCACCGCGTGATGCGGACGGTGCCGCAAAATTTGCGGCACCGTCCTTTCCGGGCTGATTGTCCGCGCTGAACCGTGTTGCTGCCTGCCTGCGTGAAGCGTCCTCGGCCATGAGGGTCTTCAGCTCGCGGTAGAGCGCAGCAGCCTCGACCGGGGTGAGGTCTTTGTGGAGCATGTTGTCGTCTTGCTCAGCCAGCAGGTGCCCGAGCCTGCCCGAGACGCCCGAGCGCACCCACACGCTCACCGTGCGCCAGCCGAGCAGCTTGATCGCGGCCAGCCGCCGAGCACCGCACACCAGCACCCCGTCGATGGTGACCGTCAACGGTTGCAGGAGTCCGTCGCGGGCGATGGACTCGGCCAGCGCGGTCAGATCGCCCAGGTCGGTGCGGTGGCGGTTGCCGACGATGATCGAGTCGACGGTGCGGTCGAGTTCGATGTGCCCGGTCTGCGCGCCCATCACCGCCTCCCGTGCTTCGGTGCTGCGAGCGAGATCATCAGCACGAGATCGTCGTCGCGCAGCAGCGCGCGCAGGCTCTCGCCGATAAGCAACCGGAGCAGGATGCCACGTCCGGCAGCGGTCGCGGCATAGGCTGGGTTGGGGTGGCCGAGCAGCGCTTTCAGCAGTGTTGTCCAGGCGGTGCTGTTCACGTCCAGTAGGGCGCGGGCGTGCTTGTCGCGGCGCAGCGCTTCATAGGCGCTCTGGCGGCTGCCCGCGCGGGCGAGCGCCTGGCAGATGTGCTCGACTCCGGCGCGGGCGATGTGCGGAGGCCAGCCCAGCAGCGTGAACAGCGCGATGGCATCCTCCACAGCCGAGCCTGCCGAGCAGCACGCCGTCGTACTCGCGGGTTCGTCGGCACCGGTCGGGTCGGGGTCGGTGACGTGGAATGCCGAGTGGTAGTCGGTCAGCGGGTTCTCCCGATCTGACAGCCTTTCCGCGTCGTGAAACGCGGAGATGTGCGGGCGTCGGGCTTGATGCACCGAACACAGCAGGCCCTGTCCGCGTTCCTCGGCGATGCAGGTGATGCGCACCGCATGGGTCACCACGCCCCACGGGTCGTTCGCGGTACGGGCGGCCTTGGTGCGCATCACATCGAACGCGGCTGATGCCGCCTCCCAGGGGTCGAGGCCGTGCTTGCGGGCCAGCGCCCCGTACTTGTCGGCGGCATAGGCCATCAGCTCAGCGGCGACCGGATCGGACTGCCACGCGCCGGGGCCGCCCTCGTGCAGTCGGTTCAGCAGGGCTCGCAGGCCCTCACTGCGGGTGAAGTCTTCCGGCGCTTGTTCGGGTGTGCGGGTCGTCATGGTGAGTACCTCCTGGCGACCAGGTGCACGCCAGCGCCCACCGTGTCGGCGGCGGTCGGGGGCTCGTGGGGGTGTCATCGCTACGCCCTCGGGCCTGCTCGCGACCTGCGAGGCAAGCCGGGCAACATCCAGCGGCCAGCCACCCGGCGGCGCGGGCGCGGGGGTGTACTTCGGGCGTGGGTCGAGGAAATCGCGCAGTCGCTGCGCATCCAGGAGCGAGACCGGGCCAGCGGCCACGCTCTCGACCCGATACGGCATCCGGCGACCATCGATCATGCGCAGCGAGGGAGGCACGATGATGTAGCCGCCGTCGCCCCGAAAGTCGACACCCGCCCGGCCTACCTGCCACGACCGCTGCTCATGCTCCGGGTCAGCGGGAAAGTACAGGTGCCTGCCGCCGGTCGGCGTCGTCACCACTGCCAACGGCTCGGACAGCAGCCCCGAACGGGCCGCACGTCCGAACGCGGCATATCCATCGACCTTGTGCACGTCGACGTCGACAACGACCACCCCCGAGGCCGCGCCGGTCGGAACGGCAAGGTTCGCGCCTGGCTGCCGTCGCCACCACGCCTCCACCTGCCCGGCATCAGTGGTTGCCTCGTGGAAACCACGCTCAGGAATCGGGCGTTTCCCGTCTGGCGCGCACGGGAAGACCGGCACATCGAGCCGGGCCAGCTCGCGCGCAACGAGAGGCAGCGGTACGCCCTCGCCGAGCCGGGAGAACACCGCAGCGACCGACGAAGCCCGGCGCGCGATCACGTCCTGCGCCGTGCGAGCGTCGCGTACCTCAGCCATCGCCAGACCTCCTTCCGCCGGAGGCCACCCCGTAGCGGGGCGACCGTACGACCGTGAGGTACGTCGGGAGGATCACGCAGACGAGACGGACAAGGAAACGAGACTCTGACCGTCAGGCTTCGTGAAGAACCCGACGAGTCTCTACCGGACTACCAGTCAATCCCGCCAGAAACGACGGGAGGTCGACGGTCTCGAAGAAGCGGCACAGAGTAACCAGAACGGGCACATCGCTCAGACGGTCTGTGCGCGCATCTGGCGGTAGTGGCCGGGGGTGACGCCGACGTACTGGCGGAACAATCGGGTGGCATGGGAACGGGAGTGCCAGCCGACTCGCAGCATCGCAGCCGCGACCGTTAGATCGGTCTCGCGTAGATATTTTGCCAGGTGCTCGGCGCGGAGCATCGTCAGATACGCCAGCGGGGTCTTGCCGTAGGCCTCGACGAATACGCTGGACAACCGTGACGGCGACAGATGCACCTCGGCGGCGAGATCGTCCAGCGTCCACCGGCGTGCGGGGTTCTCGCGCAGCAGGGCAGCGGCCCGGCGTGCCTCGACCCGCAGCGGCGCGAACCGGCGATCACGCGGGAGCGTGGGCCGGATATGCGCACGCTGCGACGGCGAGATCCGCACCGGGGAAACGGTGATGTGTGGGGCGATGACGTAGGCAACCTGGAACCACAGCGCCTGTATCCGCAGGTAGTGCCGCACGAAGTCGCCGTCTACACTTAACGCGACCAACTCGTCCAGCCAAGGCATGAGCATCCCGGCGCGATCCTCGCCCAGCCGGAGAATCTGCGCGGGCTCGGAATAGATGGCGTCCGCGAAACCCTGCGCGTCGAGCCGATCGCAGACGAACCCGGCGTACTGCCACCGCACCTGGTCAAGCACATAGTCGGTATCGAGATAGACCGTGGTCACGGTGATGTGGCCCTCCGGCTCGCTTCCGCACAGGACGTTCGCTCCGAGCAGCACCACATCACCGGACTTGATCGGTTGCTGTCCGAACTCACTGAACAAGAAGGCAGAACCGTCGCGGACGACGATAACCCTCACGCAGTCGTAGGCGACTGGACCAATCGGACGACGGATGGTGCGCGTCCGAGCAATCAAGGCGTCGTAACATGTCATGTCGGCCCACAGCGCTCTCGTGATGCCGGCAAAGGAAGACCAGGCCGACCGCTATCGGTGGCTCTTGCTTTTCCGCGTGGTCGCGATGATGACCCATCTCACGGCGTTGCAGCAGCGACTCACGGACACGCTGATCTCGCTGGTGTCGAGTGTGGATCGCATCGCGCGTCCAATCATGCTCATGACGTTCCTCTCATGACTTCACGAGTCTGGCTATGGCGTCGGACGCTTCCTTGAGCTTTACTTCGGCCTCAGTGCCGTCGTGCTGGATAGCTCCGGCGACGCAGTGTCTGAGGTGGTCATCGAGCAGTCCGAGAGCGACGTTCTCCAGCGCGGAAGTGATCGCACTGATCTGGGTGAGGATGTCGATGCAGTAGGTGTCCTCCTCGATCATCCGGTGGATGCCACGGGCCTGACCCTCGATGCGTCTGAGCCGTGCGAGATAGCGTTCCTTCTCCGTGATGTAGCCGTGAGTCACCGGTGCGGTGGCGATGCTCGGGGTGTCCATATCGATGGCCTCCTAACGGGCGCGGTTCGGCCGACGCATGGTCATGCGGCACGGTCGAGGATTCTGGCAGTGCTGGCTTGCGGGGTGAGGTCGAGCCTGCGCAGCAACTGGGCGTTGAGGGCGACGACCACGGTGGAGACGGACATGAGGATCGCGCCGATGCTCATCGGCAGCACGAACCCGATGGGTGCGAGGACGCCCGCGGCCAGCGGGACGGAGACGAGGTTGTAGCCGGCCGCCCACCACAGGTTCTGCTTCATCTTCCGGAACGTCGCCCGTGAGAGCTCGATTACCGAGAGCACCGATCGCGGATCGGAGGAGGCGAGAATGACGCCCGCCGATCCGATCGCCACGTCCGTGCCCGCTCCGATCGCGATGCCGACGTCGGCCTGGGCCAGCGCCGGGGCGTCGTTCACGCCGTCGCCGACCATGGCGACCTTGCGGCCCTCGTCCTGGAGTTCGGCGACCTTGGCGGCCTTGTCCTCCGGTCGCACGCCCGCGAAGACCCGGTCGATGCCGAGATCCTTCGCGACGGTGTCGGCGACGGCCTGGGCGTCGCCGGTAATCATCACGACCTGCACCCCGGCTGCATGGAGCGCGTCGACGGCTTCGCGGGACTCGGGCCGGATCTCGTCGGCCAGCCGCAGGGCGCCGATGACCTCGCCATCGGCGAGCACATGCAGGATAATCGCACCTTCCTCGCGCCAGGTGTCGGCGACGGGGAGCTCGTCCGCCTCGTGCTGGTCGAGCAGGTACGGTCCGCCGACCTCGATGACGCTTTCATCGACGGTGGCCTTGACACCGACTGCCGGGGAGGACGAGAAGTCCGTGGCCGCGGGCACGTCGAGTTTCCGGGTGCGGGCCGCGCCGACGATGGCCCGGGCGAGCGGGTGCTCGCTGTCGGCCTCCGCGGCGGCGGCCAGCGCCAACACTTCGTCCTCGGTTCGGGTGCCGGAGGGATCGATGGCGGTCACCGTCGGCTCGCCCTTAGTGAGGGTGCCGGTCTTGTCGAACAGCACCGCGTCCACGGTGCGCATGGACTCCAGCGCGAGACGGTCTTTGATGAGCACTCCGCCGCGGGCGGCGCGTTCGGTCGCGATGGAAACCACCAGCGGGATCGCCAGGCCGAGCGCGTGCGGGCAGGCGATGACCAGCACGGTGATCGTGCGGACCACGGCGGCGTCGGGCAGGCCGACGAGCGACCAGATGACGGCGGTGATTGCCGCCGCGCCCAGGGCGAACCAGAACAGCCACGCGGCCGCGGTGTCGGCGATCCGCTGCGCGCGGGAGGAAGACGCCTGTGCGTCGGAGACGAGCTTCTGGATACCGGCGAGCGCGGTGTCGTCGCCGGTCGCGGTGACCTCGACCCGCAGTCCGGAGTCGGTGGCCACGGTGCCGGCGACCACCTGATCCCCGGTCTCCCGGCGCACCGTCTTGGACTCGCCGGTGACCATCGACTCGTCCATCGAGGCCGACCCGTCGACGATCTTTCCATCGGCGGGCACCGAGGATCCCGGACGGACTATCACCACGTCGCCGACAGCCAGATCAGCAGGAGCGACCTTCACGATATCGTCGCCGTCGATTCTCTCGGCTTCGTCGGGCAGCAGCGCGGCGAGGGAGTCCAGCGCGGAGGTGGTTTGGGCGAGCGATCGCATCTCGATCCAGTGGCCGAGCAACATGATCACCACCAGCAGCGCCAGCTCCCACCAGAAGTTCAGTTCGTGGTGCAGGATGCCGAGGCTCGCACCCCAGGACGCGAGGAACGCGACAGTGATCGCCAACGCGATGAGCAGCATCATCCCCGGTTTGCGGGAGCGGATCTCGCTCAGCCCGCCCGTCAGGAAGGGCCAGCCGCCCCAGAAGTAGACGACCGTGCCCAGCACAGGCGACACCCAAGACACCCATGCAGCTTCGGGCAGGTGATAACCGATGAGGTGGGCGAACATGTCGTTGAAGCCCACAACCGGGACGGCGAGAACGAGCATGATCCAGAACAGGCGCCGGAACTGTCCGACGTGATCTCCGTGTCCGGCATGCCCGTGACCATGTCCGCCGTGACCCTCGTGGTGGGCGTGAGCGTCATGGCCGTCGTGGTGGCGGCCGGAAGCCTCGCCGTGACCCTGGTGATGGTCGTGCGAGTGGTGACCGGCGTGGGTGTTCGGCTCGTCGTGGTGCGCGTGCTGAACGTCCACGTGCTCAGGGTGGGCGTGCGATCGTGTCGAGGGATCGTTGCTCATGGTCTCGTCTCCTTTGTTCGTTACCCCAGCCCAGAGGCGAGACCGGGGCGAAGGTTCCGCGCTCCCGTGCAGGTCCGGTCGTCGGGAGCGCGGAACCAGATGCCGTCAGGCGGCGTTCGCGTAGCGGTCGGGATCAGCGTCGAACAGGGGTCCGCAGGCGGCGCAGCAGAACCAGTACCGCTGGCCCTGGTAGTCGCGGTAGAGACCGGCTTCCTCCGCCTGCGCCTTGACGACGGGGGTGCCGGCCATCACCTTGCATTCGGTCATCTCATCGGCCGGAGTCTGAGCGATGGCCTCCGCACTGGGTGTGTGTCCGCAGCAGCTCCCACCGCTCGAGGACGTGTCGGTCAGGTTCAGGTTCTCGTGTGCAGTCATCGTGCTTCCTTTCGTGTTGTGTCAATGACGGGTGGGTCAGGCGTTCACCGGTTCGCGAGCCGGTGTCGGTCCGGCGGGTGCCGGAGCGCTGGTGTCGTCCGCGCGGGCCTTGAAGGTCCGCAGCCGCAGGCTGTTGGACACGACGAACACGGACGACAGGGCCATGGCCGCGCCGGCGAGCATGGGGTTGAGCAGCCCGAAGGCGGCGAGCGGGATCGCGGCGGTGTTGTAGGCGAAGGCCCAGAATAGGTTCGTCTTGATCGTTCGCAGTGTGTGCCGGGCGAGCCGGATCGCGTCGGCGGCGGCCCGCAGGTCGCCGCGCACCAGGGTGATGTCGGCGGCCTCGATCGCGACATCGGTGCCGGTGCCCATCGCCAGGCCCAGGTCGGCTTGGGCGAGCGCAGGGGCGTCGTTGACGCCATCGCCGACCATCGCGACGACCTTGCCTTCTGCTTGCAGCCGGGCGACGACATCGACCTTGTCCTTGGGTAGCACCTCGGCGATCACCTGCTCGATGCCGACCTCGGCGGCGACCTGCTCGGCCACGGCCTGGTTGTCGCCGGTGAGCAGCACCGGGGTCAGACCGAGTTCGGTGAACTGGGCGATGGCCTGCTTGCTGGTGGGCTTGATCTGGTCGGAGACCACTAGCACGCCACGGGCGGCACCGTCCCAGCCGATCGCGATCGCGGTCTTGCCCTCGGCTTCCGCGGCCTGCTTCGCGGTCCGGAGGTGGTCATCGAGGTGGATCGACCAGTCCGTCAGCAGGGACTCGCGCCCGGCGACGACGGCGTGGCCGTCGATGACGCCCTGCACGCCCTTGCCCTCGATGTTCTCGAACGATTCGGGGGCGGGCAGGTCTCCGACCTCGGACGTGGCGCCGGCGGCGATGGCCTGTGCAATGGGGTGCTCGGAGTAGTCCTCCAGTCCGCCCGCGATGCGCAGCAGCTCGGCCCGGTCCACACCGTCGGCGGTGATGACGTCGGTGAGGGTCATCTTGCCGGTGGTGACGGTGCCGGTCTTGTCGAGGACGATCGTGTCGACCTTCTTGGTGGACTCCAGTACCTCGGGCCCCTTGATGAGCACACCCATCTGCGCGCCCCGGCCCGTGCCGACCAGCAGCGCCGTCGGGGTCGCAAGACCGAGGGCGCAGGGGCAGGCGATGATGAGCACCGCGACCGCGGCGGTGAAGCCCGCGCTGAGCGGAAACCCGGCCCCGATCCACGCGCCCAGGGCGCCGACCGCCACAGCGATCGCGATGGGCACGAACACTCCGGAGACCTTGTCGGCCAGGCGTTGAATCTCAGCCTTGCCCGACTGGGCATCCTCGACGAGCTTCGCCATCTGCGCCAGCTGCGTATCCGACCCCACGCGGGTGGCCTGGACGACGAGCCGGCCGCCGGCGTTCACCGTCGCGCCGGTCACGGTGTCGCCTTCGCTGACCTCGACGGGCACGGATTCGCCGGTGAGCATGGAGGCGTCAATCGCGGAGTTGCCGGAGGTGATCACCCCGTCGGTGGCGATCTTCTCGCCGGGCCTCACCACGAACTCATCACCCACGGTCAGCTCATCGATGGAGACCCGCTGCTCCTGACCATTGCGGAGAACCGCGACTTCTTTCGCGCCGAGTTCGAGCAGGGCGCGCAAGGCGGCGCCGGCGCGCCGCTTGGAGCGCTTCTCGAAGTAGCGACCGAGCAAGATGAAGGTGATCACCCCGGCGGCAACTTCGAGATAGATGTGCCCGAGCCCGTCGGAACGGGAGATGGTGAACTCGAAGGGGTGAACCACGCCCCGGTCCCCGGCGGTGCCGAAGAACAGGGCGACCAGCGACCAGATCATCGCCGCGGTCGTGCCCACGGAGATGAGGGTGTCCATCGTCGCGGCGCCGTGCTTCAGGTTCATCCAGGCGGCCTTGTGGAACGGCCAGCCCGCCCACACCACGACCGGGGCGGCGAGTGCCAGAGAAGCGAAGCCCCAGTAGTCGAACTGCAGCGCGGGGATCATCGCCATCGCGATGACCGGCACCGCCAGCACCGCGGAGCCGATGAGCCGCTGCCGCAGCGACCGTAGCTCGGCGTCCTCACGGGACTCGCCTCCCTCACCATCCTTGGGTGTTTCGCCCTTGGGGGTGGGGAGCTCGGCGGTGTAGCCGGTCTTCTCCACCTCGGCGACGAGCAGCTGCGGATCGTAGCCCTCGGGTGCGGTGACGCTGGCCTTCTCAGTCGCGTAGTTCACGCTCGCGGTCACTCCGTCGAGCTTGTTGAGCTTCTTCTCGATCCGGTTCGCGCACGACGCGCACGTCATGCCACCGATCTGCAGCTCGATCCCGGCAGCGCGGGCACCGGCCGCGGTGGCGCTGTCAGTGCTCATGGTCTCCTCCTTCCTCATGCCCGCCGGCGCCCTCGTGGCTGCCGCCGTCCGGCGATGCCTCGCCGGTGGTGTCCACCACGAGCGGGGCGGTATGCACCTGCCCGTCGATCTGGAAGTCGAGGAACAGCAGGTACCGGCCCGGCGTGGGCGCGGTGGCCTCGAACACGATCTCCGGCCCGGAGGTCTCACCCGCTTCGGGGGCGTCGCCGTGCGGGTGGACGTGCAGATAGGCCAGGTCCCCGTCGCGCAGCGCGACGAGGTGCCCGAACGCTCCCAGATAGGGCTCGAGCGCGGTGACCGGCTCACCGTCCTGAGTGATCGTCATCGTCAACTCCGACCCGGAACCGGCGACCAGATCGCCGGACACGGCGACGGTGTATCCGTCGACCGTGGTCTCGGTCACCGGTCCGTCGGCGGGAGCGGGCGCGTAGTCCCCGGCGACCTGCACCGAGGTCGACAGCGTCATGCCCGAGCCGGTCTCGGTAGGCACGAAGTCGGCGAACACCCGGTAGGAGCCGGCGGCCTCCCACTCCCACGGGATCGACCAGGCACCCTGGTTGTCGCGTTCGGGGTGGACGTGGCGGAAGTGCTGCCCGTCGGAGCGCACCACGATCAGGTGCAGCTCCTTCTCATGCTCCAGCTCGAAGTCGGTGACCGGGTGCCCGTCGGGCCCGGTGACCGTCAGCGACAGCTCACCGTCCTCGCCGGTCGCGGTCGGGGCGGTGACGCCGGTGAGCTGGTAGCCGTCCTGCGCCAGCCCCAGGCCCAGCGACGCCGCATCGGCGCCGGAAGTGTGGCCTGCGTGGGGGTCGTCGCCGGTCATGTCGTGTCCTTCCGTGTGGTCGTTGTCGGTGGTCTCTTCTGCCCAGGCCTGCACAGTGGAGTCGGGGACGATCGCGTTCGCCGTGAAAGCGGCCACGGCGAACACGGCCACGAGAACCAGCCCGTACAGGCCCAGCCGTGCAGGGGCTTTCATCTCAGCTCCTGACGGCGGTGTAGCCGGCCTCATCGACCGCCGCGATCACCGTGGCGTCCTCGATCGGCTGCTCGGCGGTCACGGCCAGGCGCCCGGTCTGAGCGCTGACCTCGATCCCGGTGACGCCGGGGATCTCGGAGACCTCGCTGCGGATCGCGGTCTCGCAGTGCCCGCAGCTCATCCCGGTCACCTGGAACTCAGTGGTGGTCGTGCTCATGATCAAATCTCCTTCACTCGTGTCTGACTTCTGTAACCATATACCCCAGGGGGGTATTCCCTAGTTGGTAGGTGCTTCTTCGGTTTTCTGCTGCGCTTGCCCGGTGGGGCGGATGTGGCGCAGGCGGGTGGCGGCGATGATCGCGGCCACCGCGGCGATGACCGCGGAGACGATCGCTGCCATGTTCAGGCCGCCGGAGAAGGCCGCCTGTGCGGCGGCGATCAGCTGTTCGCCCAGCGCGTCGGGCAACTCCGCGGCGGTGGCGAGGGCGCCGTCGATACTGTCCGAGGCGGCGGCCGCGGCCTCCGGGGTGAGCCCGTCGGGCAGGGAGCCGTCGATTCGATTGCGGTAGGTGGCGAGGCCGACGCTACCGATGACGGCGACGCCGAGCGAGATGCCCAGATCGTTCGCCGTGGTCGCCAGCCCCGAGGCGCCGCCGGTCTTCTCCGGCGGCACCGAGCTGACGACAAGGTCGGTCGTCAGCGCCATCGAGGGCGCGACGCCGGGGTAGGTGATGACGAAGCTCGCGATCACCAGCGCCAGCCCCGTGCCTGCGTCGAGCTGGGTGAACAGGATGTAGCCGACCACCTGCGTGAGCAGGCCGATCGCGATCACGTTCCCCGGCCGGAACCTCCGTGCGAGCACCGGCGAGAGGGTCGAGACGACGATCAGCACCGCGGCGGCGGGCAGGATCGACAGCCCGGCCTGGAGCGGCGAGAGCCCCTGCACCTGCTGGAGGTACTGGGTGAACAGCGAGTACACGCCGCCCAGTGCTGCCGCCGACAGCAGGAACACCGCGAGCGCCCCGGAGACGGTGCGGTTGGTGAACAGGCGCACGTCCAGCAGCGGCTGCGTGGCGCGCAGCTGCCGGAGCACGAACCACAGCCCGATCAGCGCGCCCGCGGCCAGCAGGCCGATCGACGGCCAGGCGGGCTCCTGGGCGGCGAAGCGCTTGATGCCGTAGATGATCGCGAGCAGCCCACCGACCAGCAACAGCGCGCTGAACAAGTCGATCCGCGCAGACGGGTCGCGGTGCTCGGGCACCAGCAGCGGTGCGCCGATCGCGACCAGCGCCATGATCGGCACCGCCACCAGGAACGTCGCCTGCCACCCGAACCCTTCCAGGAGTAGGCCGGACAGGAGTGGGCCGAGGGCGACGCCGGCGGAGATGCCGCCCGCCCAGACGCCGATGGCGACGCCGCGCTGCTTCGCGTCGGCGAAGAGCACGAAGATCAGGCCGATCGTCGCGGGCACCATCATCGCCGCAGCCAGTCCGAGGACGGCGCGCCAGACGATCATCAGCTCGGGGATCGTCGTCAGGGCGGCCGCGACGGAGACCGCGGCGAACAGGATCGCACCGATGACCATCAGCAGCCGCTTGCCCACTCGGTCGCCGAGTACGCCCATCGCGACGAGGAAGCCGGCCATGACGAAGCCGTAGATGTCGAGGATCCACAGCAGTTGCGTGCTCGTCGGGTTCAAGTCCGCAGCGAGGTTCGGGGCGGCCAGGAACAGGATGGTCAGCATCATGAACAGCAGAGTCGAGGGAATCACCAGGATCGCCAGACCCCACCACTGCTTTGCCCCTGCCCTGGGGGCAGGTGTGCTCGTATCGCTCATGTTGCGCCCCCTGTGATCGTGCGTGTCGTGTTCATCGCCGTGTCTCCTCTCCTTCGTCCCGCCGCCGGATCGGGCGACGACACCGTAACTCGGTCATCGGTGTACAGGTTGCAACAGCTACGCTATCTCATACATTCCAGTACGACTTGAGAGGTGGAGCATGCCGACGAAGAAGGCCCAGCCTGCCGGCGGCGCTCGGCGCGGCCCGGCGACAGCGACCCGCGCGGCCAACCAGCGCGCCGACGCGCAGCGCAACCGGGCGAAGATTCTGGCCGCGACAGTGACCGCGATCCGCAAAAGCCCCGACGCTTCCGTCGCAGACATCGCTGCCGAGGCTGGAGTGGGCCGGGTGACGCTCTACGGGCACTTCCAGACTCGCGCCGAGCTCATCGAGGCAGCACTGGTGGACAGTCTGGAACGTGCCGAGGACGTGCTGAGTCAGATACCCCTTGATGGCGACCCGCGTGCGGCCTTCCAGCGCTTGGTTGCATCCAGCTGGATGTTCGTCGACCAGTCTCGCGCCCTGCTCGCTACAGCGCAGAAAGAACTCTCCGCCGCCCGCATTCGCGAACTGCACGAGAAGGCCGAGGCGCGCATGCGCGGGCTGCTGCTGCGCGGACAGCGCGAAGGCGCCTTCCGCGCCGACCTGCCGGTGTCCTGGCTGCTGACTACCACGCACGTCGTTCTCAACGGCGCGGCCGAGGAGGTGCGCACGGGCCGGATCGACCCCGATGATGCGCCATGGTTCATCGACGCGATCCTGCTGCCCGCGTTCGCGCCCACCGCGACCACTCAGGGCGACGGATGAGCGCCGCGAGGGTCGGGATCATCGGTGCCGGGGCCGCTGGAACCAGCGCCGCCAGACTCCTGCACACCCAAGCCCCGGAGATCGAAGTTGAGCTCTTCGCCCGCACTGGCGAGAAGCCCGCCAATCGCACCCTGGTCACCAAAGGCGTCATGTCGGGGCTGCTTGAACCCGACCAAGCGACGCTCCCAGACACCGGTGCGTCACTTGTTTCGGACACCGTGCGCGGCCTCGATCCCCGCACGCGCGAGCTACGTCTCGACTCCGGCGCCACCCGTATGTTCGACGCGCTCATCATCGCCAGCGGCAGCAGACCTCGCCTGCTCGACGAGGACATCCTCGGCCGTGACGAAGCTCTCCACTCGGGGCGCCTGACCACCCTGCACTCGATGGCCGACGGTGCTCGCGTCCGCGACCGACTCGCGAGCAGACCCGCATCCCGTGTCCTGCTCCTCGGCGGCGGTATCCTCGCCTCCGAGGCCGCGTCTTTGCTCACCGACGCCGGCCACGACGTGGCCCTGATCGCGCGTTCGCTCGTCCCCGGCGCGAACGCGATCGGTGCGCACGCCGCCAGGCGCGTCCTCGATCTGCACCACCCCCAGCACGCCGCCTACCTCGGGGTCAATCCGCGCGCGATCCGCACCCACCCCGACCGCATCTCCATCACGCTCGACCGTAGCGGCACCAAGGTCGACGGCGACCTGGCGATCGTCGCCCACGGCACCCTGCCCGCAGCCCCGGCTCCCTGGACCGGACCTGAGGGCATCCCGGTCGATAGCCGGCTGCGCTCGATGCACGCGCCGCGCCAACGGATCTACGCCGCGGGCGGCGTCGCCGTGCACCACTATCCCGGCCACAGCTCGTACCGGATCGATCACTGGGACGACTCGGTCGCCCAGGGAGCCCATGCGGCCAAGACTCTGTTGCACGACCTCGGCCTGGAGGACGATCCCGGCATCTACCTGCCGTCTTCGCCGTTCTCCGCACGCGTCCACGGACACACCCTGGTCGGAGCGGGGTATCCCGCTTTGGGGTCCAGTACGCAAATCGTCTCCGCCGACCCCTTGCTCACGGCGCACTACCTCGGAGATACCCTCGTCGCTCTCACAGGGATTGACGCCACCGGCCTCGTCCGCGACTGGATACCTCGGCTGCACCGGCGAGCACCGACTCGCCCCTGATCGACAAGCCAGATCGCGGGCGCCTCGGCAAGCACGACGCGCCGGTGGCGGGCGGAAGCATTCGTTCCGCCCGCCACCTGCGCGCTTATGCGGTGCGCACACAGGCGCACTGGGACGCCGCGAGGGTGCCTTCGGCGGCTTCGGTCTCCTCACGGAGCACCAGGTCACCGACCGCGCCTTCTCCGGTGGCATCGGCGGCCTCGATAGTCTCGGTTTCCTTCTCGCGGGGCCAGAGCATCTGCGCTGTGACGGCACCGCCGATGGCGAGAGCGGCAAGGATCGACCAGGCGAGAGTGAAGCCGGACGCTGTGCCTACCCATCCCGCGATCGGGTAGGTGACGAGCCAGGCCAAGTGAGACAGTGAGAATTGTGCCGCGAAGGCCGCCGGGAGCTCGCGCTTCGCGACCGAACCTCGGATGACGCGTCCGGTGGGCGTGACGATCAAGGCCATGCCGCCGCCGATGACCACCCAGATCGGTGCCGTGATCATCCAGGAAGCCGCCTGGATGGCGGTCATCGCGACGGCCGCCAGCACGCCAGCAAGCAGAACTGCGGCACCGGTCATCATCACGACCCGCTCGGCGATCCGATCGAGCACGCGTGGCAGGAACAAAGCGACCAGCAGTGTGCCGCCGCCGGAGGCTGCAAGCATCCAGGCGACGTCGGCCTGCGTGCCGCCCAGTTGATCTCGGACATAGTTGACCGTATTGACCACCACGATCGATCCGGCTGCGGCGACCACCACGTTCAGGGCCATGACGCCGCGCAGACGAGGAGTCGCGAAGAAGACCTTCACGCCCGAGGTGACCCGGTTCCACGCATCCGCGTGCCCGCTTGGTGCCGCATTGGGGATGCGAGTCGAGAGCACCAGGACGGCGGAGAGCACGAAACCTACCGACGTGCCGACGAACAACCAGTTGAACGTCATGAACGTCAGAGCGACCGCCGCGAGCACCGGGCTGAGCAGGCTCTCCATCGTGTAGGCCACCTGCGACGCGGACAGCGCCCGCGTGTAGTCGGACTCCTCGACCACGATATCGGGGATGACCGCCTGGAACGTCGGCGTGAACGCAGCAGAAGCCGCCTGCAGTACCCCGATGAGAACGTAGATCTGCCAGATCTCCGTGACGAACGGCAGAGCGAGCACCACGGCCGCGCGCGCCACGTCGAGCAGGGTCAGGAACATCCGCCTCGGGAGCCGGTCGGCATAGGCCGCAGCCAACGGCGCGATCAAGACGTACATGACCATCTTGATCGTCAGCGCCGTCGCAAGCACCGCCCCCGCGCTCGGACCGGCGAGCTCGTAAGCGAGCAGACCGAGGGCGACGGTCGCCAACCCCGTCCCGAACAGGGCGATGATCTGCGCACTGAACAGGTGACGGAAGTCGCGGATCGCGAACAAACGCATAGGGCTCTCCTGACCTTCGTGGAAACTCTCCACCATCAACCTTATACCCCCTAGGGGTATTCCCGTCAGTCTGGGCACGGCCGAGTGGGAAGCTGCTCGGCCGGACGCGGAGCCAGTCGACCTCGGCCGCGCCGATCGCTCCCGCCGTCGGCAGATGCACATCGGGGGCCGGTAAACTGCGGTGTATGGCGGTGACGGCGGCAGCGCAACCCGGGAGGGGTCTTCAGGGCTTCCTCCGGCGTGTGATGCTCGGAGGGTTGCTGGTGGCAGCGATCGTCCTCGGGCTGCTGGCCATGCATACGCTGAACCTGCACGGCACCCCGGCCGCCCACGCGCCCGCCACAATCTCGGTCGCCGCCAGCGACGCCGTGGGCGCCCATCACAGCGCGGCGGGCGCCCATGAGTCCGGTGGCACGGCCAGTGACCTCGGTGGTACGTGTGCGGACTGCGGGGGTAGTGACCATCTGGGCATGGCGATGGCATGTGTGCTCGCACTGCTGCTCGTCCTTCTCATCCTGGCGCCGCCTCAACTTCTGCCGGGATGGATGCACACCGCGCCCCGGCCGCTCCTCGTGGCGCGGTTCATCGACCAGCTCCGATCTCGGGCGCCGTCGCTGCACGTTCTCTGCATCAGTCGCACGTGATGGATCGGTGAACCAGGCGCACATCAGCGTCGACGGTTCCCCTCTCCCATTCACGCGGTGCCCTCTCGGGGTGCCGCGCCACTGAAGCGACTGTTGATATTGGAGAACACTCATGAAGTTTCGTACCGCGGCGACCGCCGCACTCGCCCTCACTGCTGCCCTGGTCCTGGCCGGCTGCTCGGCCGGAAGCGACAACGAGGGCTCGATGCCGGGCATGGACCACGGCTCGTCCGAACTGACAGCCGACGCCAACGACGCGGACGTGATGTTCGCCTCGATGATGATCGTGCACCACGAACAGGCCATCGAGATGAGCGACATCGTCCTCGCCAAGGAGGATGTCAACCCCGAGGTGATCGAACTGGCCGAAGCGATCAAGGCCGCCCAGGGGCCCGAGATCGAACAGCTCCAGGGGTGGCTGGACGACTGGGGCGTCGATTCCGAGGAGCAGCAGATGGACGGCATGGACCACGGCGACGGCATGATGACCGAGGACGACCTGGCCGCCCTCGAATCGGCCGACGGACCCGAAGCATCGCGCCTGTTCCTGGAACAGATGATCGCCCATCACGAGGGAGCGGTCGAGATGGCCCAGACGCAAGTCGATGACGGCAGCAACCCCGACGCCATCGAGCTCGCGCAGACCATCATCGACGCGCAGACCACCGAGATCCAGCAGATGCAGGACCTCCTGGCCACCCTCTGATCGACCATCAGGGTCGGTGCCGCGGCGAGAGCGCCCGGCACCGACCCTTCCGACACTCTTGAAGGATCGCACCATGCCCCACCCCGCCGCGCCTCACCGGCGAAAACTGATCGTCGCCGCCGCCGCGACGCTCGCCGCCGCCCTCGTCCTCACCGGATGCGCCACTGCACCCTCGCACGAACCCGCGTCGCCCTCGACCAACAGTCAGGCCGTCGACACCGGCTTCCTGGCGGACCACGACCTTGACGGCCTGGACGCCGCACAGGTCATCGAACGGCTCGACACGATGCCCGTCGCCGACCGACCCACTGATCTGATCGCATCCGTGCAGCCGGATGCGCTCGTGCTCACCGACGACCAGAAGCGCGAGACACGTCTGCCGATGCCCGAAGACGAGGTGTACATCTCGGTCGCCCCCTACCGGGAACAGACCCACGACTGCTACTTCCACAGCCTCACCACCTGCCTCGGCGAACTCGCCAACACAGCAGTCCAGGTCACCCTCACCGGCGAAGACGGAGACGTGCTCCTCGACGAGGTTCGGCAAACCTACGACAACGGGTTCGTTGGCATCTGGGTGCCCCGCGGCATCAAGGCAACGCTCACGATCGAACATGAGGGTCGGACGGGCACCGTGACCATTTCAACGATGAACGAGGATGATGCGACCTGCATCACCACGCTGCAGCTGACCTGACAGCTCGACGGCCCGAATGTCCGGAGACACCCAGTCCTTCGTAATGTTTCAGAAGGTGAACGTCCCCCACGGAGCCGTAGGTAGAGGCTAGAGCGCAGTGGGCATTCTCGGAGCTGCACCGACAGTAGAACGCTGCCAACGTCGCTGCGATGTGGTCCCTACGCGGTGGTCCCTCTCATAGAGACTGACACCCACCACTGAGTGCTGCGTCGCTGCCCGTTCCGGCTCTGCCGTTATGACAACTCGATCGAGACCGCTGTTCCCAGACCGCTGCTTCTCCACACGGTTGGCACTAAGAGTGCGAGCCGCGCGCTGCGCGCGCACCTGACCCCCGAGATCGCCCGTCCCGTGACGGTCTCGGGGAGGGGCCGTCATGGTGATGACGATCCGGGTCATGTCGTCCGGCAAGGGCCACGAGTACCTGCTGAAATCGGTCGTCGTCGGTGACGGCGACCGGGAGATGAGCAGCCCGCTGACCCAGTACTACACCGACTCCGGCTGCCCTCCCGGCACCTGGGTCGGCACTGGCCTGATGAGCCTCAACGACGGCCGCTCGCCGACGTTGGCCGAAGGTGACACGGTGACCGAGGAACACCTGGCCCGACTGCTGGGCGAGGGCGTCCACCCGATCACCGGCGAGAAGCTCGGCAAGAAGTTCCCCGCGCTGCAACCTCCGCGCGAGCGGATTGCAGCCCGCCTTGCACGCCTCGATCCCGGCTCGCGCGGGGAGGCACGGGAAGAGACTGTGCAGCGCATCCGTGAGGAAGAGCTTGCGAAGAAACCCCGTACTGCCGTTGCAGGGTTCGATCTCACGTTCTCGCCGCCCAAGTCGGTCAGCGCGATCTGGGGTGTCGCCGATGCGGGTACGCAAGCGCTGATCGCGCGGGCACATCACGCAGCGATGCGCGACACGATCGCGTTGCTGGAGGATCGCGTCGCCGCAACCCGCGTCGGTGCGGGAGGTATTGCGCAGATGCCGATCGTAGGCGTGATCGCCACAGCGTTCGACCACTACGACAGCAGGGCAGCAGACCCGCAGCTGCACACGCACGTTGTGGTCTCGAACAAGGTGCAGGGCGAGGACGGGCGTTGGAGGTCGCTGGACTCGCGCCGCCTGCACAAGGCGACGGTCGCGCTCTCGGCGTCGTACAACGCCTTTATCACCGACCACACCGCGCGGCTGCTCGGCGTGACCTGGACGGCGGTCGACCGAGGCAAGGACCGCAACACCGGCTGGGAGATCGAGGGCGTACCGGCGGCGCTGATCGCTGAGTTCTCCCGCCGCACTACCGGGGGTAGCGACGGCGCGGAGGGTATCGAGCAGGTCAAGAACCGGCTGATCGAGCAGTACGTGGCCGAGCATGGGCAGCAACCCTCTGCCGCGACGATTGCGATTCTTCGGCAGCAGGCGACCTTGGAGACCCGGCCCGAGAAGGTACTGCACTCGCTGGCCGAACTGACCGCCGACTGGCGGGCGCGTGCCGAGGTCGTGCTCGGCGAGGACGCAACCACCTGGGCGCAGCACCTGCTCGACCGGGGTGCGACCGAAGCCCGGCTGCGTGCAGACGATCTGGGGCTGGAGCAGATCGAGGATCTCGCCACCGTGGTGCTGATGGAGGTAGCGAACCGGCGCGCAACCTGGGGGCGATGGAACCTGCACGCCGAGACCATGCGGCAGATCATGGGCGTCCGGTTCGCAACCATCGACGACCGTATCCGCGTGCTCGACCAGATCGTCGCGCACGCCGAGGCCGAATCGCTCCGGCTCACCCCGGACTACGACCGCGCCATACCTGCTCATTACATCGAGGGCGAGGGCAACAGGTTCCAGCCTGTCGATCAGATCGCGTACTCCAGCCAAGACATTCTCGACGCCGAGCAGCGCCTACTCGCGCATAGCCAGCAGACCGGCGGGCCAGCACTGACGGCACGGCTCGTCGCGCGCCACACTTCCCGCAAGATCAGGGGCGTCCGGCTCGACCCCGACCAGGCCGTCGCTATCACCCGCATCGCCCGTTCCGGGCTGACTCTCGATCTGCTGGTCGGCCCCGCAGGTTCGGGCAAGACCACCGCTCTGCGTGCCCTGCACCGGGCGTGGACGGCGGCGCATGGCCGCGACTCGGTGATCGGCCTCGCGCCGTCGGCGGTTGCCGCCGAAGTGCTCGGCGACTCGCTCGGCGTGCGGGCGGAGAACACCGCGAAGTTCCTCTACGAACACCATCATGGACGCTGGAACCTCGAAGCCGGGCAGCTCATTCTCGTGGACGAGTCCTCCCTCGCCGGAACTCTCGCGCTCGATCGCATCACCGAGCACGCCGCTGAGGTCGGAGCCAAGGTCGTCCTGATCGGGGATTGGGCGCAACTCTCGGCGGTGGAGACGGGCGGGGCGTTCGGGATGCTCGTGCGCGACCGCGATCAGGTGCCCGAACTCACCGATGTGCGCCGCTTCGCTAACGAGTGGGAGAAGTCCGCCAGCCTAGGACTGCGGCACGGAAGCACTGACGCGCTCGACGGGTACCAGGAGCGCGGCAGACTGATCGACGGCGACGCAGAGACGATGCTCGATGCGATCTACGAGGTATGGCGCACCGACCGCGACGAGGGCCTGCGCACGTTGATGATCGCGGGCACCGGAGAGATGGTCGCCCAGCTCAACGCGCGCGCCCGCGCCGATCTGATCGAAGCCGGGCGCGTCGAGGCAGACGGGCTGCGTCTGCACGACGGCACCACCGCAGGCGTCGGTGATCTCGTCGTCACCCGGCTCAACGACCGCCGCCTCACCACCGGCAGGACATGGGTCAAGAACGGCGACCGCTGGCAAGTCACGCACCGCTACGACGACGGCTCGTTGGCCGTGCGCCGGTTGGGGCGCGGCGACAAGCCCCACGGTAAGGCTCTCGTGCTGCCGGCGAAGTACGTGCGCGAGGAACTCGAACTCGGCTATGCCTCCACTGTCCACCGCGCCCAAGGAGCCAGCGTGGACACCGCGCACGCTCTCGTCGACCCCGAAGCTTCGTCACGGGAGTTGTTCTACGTGGCGATGACACGCGGCAAGCACCGCAACCACGCCTACGTGATCGTGCCCGACCCGCACGAGGTTGAGCGGCATCTCGACCAACCCGAGCCGCTGACCCTGATCGACCGGCTCGCCAAGGTACTCGCCCGAACCGACGCCGACCTCTCGGCTACCGAAACCCTCACGCTCGAGGTAGACCGTCACGCCTCCCTGTCCACGCTACTGGCCGAGTACGACGTACTCGCCCGCGAAGCACAGACCGACCGCTGGGCCGCACTACTCGACATCGCGCCGTTCCCCGAGAACGTGGCCGACGACCTGTTCACCAGCCCCTACTACGAGCAGTTGGAGAGCGCACTCGCACGTCACGAGGCAGCCGGCCATCTCGCACCGGCGGCACTCACCGCTCTCGCACCGAGGCTCACGCCCGGCGACGAACAAGCCGACCCCGCCGCGCAGCTGGCCGACATGCTCGACCAAGCCACCCAGAAACTCCGGCCAGGTAAACGAGGCAGGGCACGAGTCGCCGGACTCATCCCGACACCTGCCGAGCCAATCGCAGACGACATGCGGACCGCGCTCACAGAGCGGCAGACGCTCATCGAGACCGCCGCGCGCCGACTCCTGCACGATGCCCAGGAAGCGAGAGCCGCTTGGGTGGCGCGGCTCGGGCAGCCGAGTCCACGACCCGAGGAGCGAGAGCGGTGGGAGGCGCACGCCGCCACGGTTGCGCTGTACCGTGACCGCTACGAGATCACCGGCCCGGCACCGCTTGGCGACCCGCATGTCGTCCGAAGCCCTGACCAAGCGGCCGAGTACCGAGTCGGACAGCTCGCATTGCGGCAGATCAAGATGATTGTTCGACACGATGATGAGAGAGCAAACCAGTCGACCGTCCGCACCACACCACGACGTGGACTCTGACCATCGGCCTCACCAGGCGCGCAACGACACGCCACGCGGAGAATCACTCGGCGACGACGTTGTGGCAGGCGGAACGGGGCGGGGCACCACGGAACCGACAACGCGGGAGGGTGCCGGACGATACCCTATGTAGCATGGGTACCGCGTACGACTTCCTCAGCTCTCATCTGAAGACGATGGCTGCGCCGTACCTGTTTATCGGCTCGGGGATTTCAAGACGGTACGCTGACCTGCCCGATTGGGAAGGTCTCCTCAGGCACTTTGCTGCATTTACTAGCCACCCGTATGAATACTACCGTGGCCTCGCTTCAGGCGATCTTCCCAAGACCGCCTCACTGCTAGCCAACGAGTTTTACTCTGTGTGGTGGTCTGATAAGCGATTCTCAGATTCGAGAGACAGATATGGCACTGAGGTTACTGATCCCTCATCAGCCTTAAAGATCGAAGTAGCAAGGTATTTCGAAGAAGCGATTGAAGGATTCAAGCCGACGGCCGAGTATGCTTCCGAGTTCGCGCTCCTGCAGAGTGCAAATGTCGAGGGAGTGATAACGACGAATTTCGACAGGCTGATGTCCGTTGTTTACCCTGACTACACCGTCTTCACTGGCCAAGATGAGTTGCTGTTTGCCGACCCACAAGGTATCGCAGAGATCTACATGATTCACGGATCGTCGCAACAGCCGCGCTCACTCGTTCTGACGGGGGAGGACTACGACGACTTCCAAGAGCGAGATGCGTACCTCGCCGCCAAGCTGATGACCTTTTTCGTCGAGCACCCGATCGTTTTCCTTGGTTACAGCCTGAGTGACAACAACGTACTGGAGATACTTCGTTCGCTGGTGAAGGCGATGCGCGGCACCAACGCGAGCAAGCTTAAGGAGCGCCTTCTTTTCGTCAACTGGGACTCGGAAGCTTCCCCAGAGGTTCGTTCTCGAACCGTGCAGATCGAAGGTGGCCAAATCGAGGCCTTTGAGATCGTCGTCCCTGACTTCATCGACGTCTTTCGAGCGCTAGGAATCAAGGAGAGGGCTCTTCCGGCTCGTGTTCTACGTCAGCTCAAGAATCAGATTTACGAACTGGTAAAAAGCAACGATCCTGACGGTCGACTCGTGCAGGTTTCCGACATTGAGTCGGCCTCGGATCAACTTGACGTGGTGTTCGGTGTTGGCGCCAAGATGACAGTCAAAGGGATCATTGGCCTATCTCGCTGGGACCTCGTTGATGATGTGCTCGGTTCGCCAGACCGCGGGCTTCCTAGTGACCAGGTGATCACTGAGGCGTTCGGGAGTTCCTTCGCCAGCAACTGGTACGTGCCTTACTGGAAGCATCTCCGGCAAGGTGGATTCCTCGATGAGGCGGGGGACTTGTTGCCGCAGGTTGAGGTCCCATCCAAAATTCATTCCTATATCTCCCGAGAGACCAAGAACCTTGGAAAACGCTCTCTCCCGCCCGGTGTGACCTTTCAAGACGTGCTCGACCGTCAAGGAGAGGACTGGATTCTTGGCCACCCTTGGTCGTTGCTCGACGAGACCCGCGACGGTGAGGGCTTGCGAGAGTACCTGAACAACAACCGAAGCTATCGTCAGCAGTCCTACTACCTCACGCAGTACGCCAAGTTGGCCGTGACCCTCGACTGGCTGATGTACGGACCCCCGAACGAGGCCAAATCATGAGCGTGGTGGAAAGCCAGGCGGCAGCAGCCTCGGCACTGCTTTCGGCACCCGTCCTCCGCTCTGCGATGCGAGACGGCCCCGCGTCGAAGTTGGCGAATCGCACCATTTCCAGTCTTGTCGAGAGTGGTCTAGCCCTTGGCGCATCTACTGTTCGAACCCTGATCTGGCGTTGTGACCGATGGCTCTCGCGCCATTACCGTAACGATCTTGTCTACCGTAGAGCCGTTCTCGGTCAGATGATTCCTTGGAGCGACGGCATTCTCCTGCCGGAGTTCAGGGTCGGTCGATCCATCGTCGACTTCTTGGCCGTCACAGACTCGTTGCACGCCGTCGAGATCAAGAGCGACCTCGACAACACTTCCCGGCTCGATAGTCAACTACACGATTACAGCAAAATCGCACCCTTGGTGTCTGTTATGGCATCAAAGCGCGTAGTGGAACGAGTGCTCGCAATCCCGGAGTTCCAGACTATTGGTCTTCATTGGCTTGATGTGAACGGTCGCGTGGAGACTGTCCGCGATGCGAAGTTTAGAAGTGATCTTCTTGAGTCAGAGGTCTTGATGCGGTCACTTCGTCGTGCAGAGTATCTCAGAGTTCTGTCTGCTCTTGGTTCTACTGTTCCCGACCTCCCGAACACGCGGGTTTTCTCATATGCACTAGCAGCCTCCCGAAATTTGGACCCGCTTGTTTTCCACAACGCGGTCGCCGAGCAGCTGAGAGAGCGAAAGCCACGGGCTGGCCGGTCACTGATCGCTCGATTGCCCGAGCCGGTGCGGCCCGCCGTCTTAAAGCTCGATCCGACGAGACAGCAGATATCCAGTCTTCAAGATTGGATGAACCAGGAGGTTGCAAATGTATATGCCTAGGCTTAGGGCACGGCAGCATGAGGTCTTTGCTGTTCGAAACTGCGCCTCAAGTTTTGCTGCATCTTCGCGTGTCGTACCGATTCTTGAGCCGGTGGCCTCGCCAAACGATCTCTTCACCCGCAGGCTGGGAGCGATAGCCGACGAGGGGGCCAGTTGTGACCTCGTCCTTAACCCTTCGGTCGGTGATCTACGTTCGAAGGGTAGCTGGAGAGCACTTGGCGACTACTACCTTGAGAACGATCTTCTCAAGCACCACGGACTTGCCGTCCTCTCCAATGCCGACGCTGATCACGCGGCGATGTCGCGTTGGATCGGTGAAGCCAGGGGCGCTGGTCACCAGTTCACGCTCGATATCGTTCATGAGCTGGATCTCTCCGTGACTCTGCAAGGGGCGACGTATCACGGAGTTCGATGGAACATTGCCGAGGATCGGACGGTCCCGGCGTCATATGGTCTGCCACTCGGAGGCCTTCCGGTGGTCTGGGCGAACGACCCGTTTCCTTCTTTGCCGCGCAATCGAGAGTATGTCGGACGTGAAGAGGGGATCTTCAGCACTCGCGTTGCCGGCTACAAGAGCGCAGGCTACCTCGGCGTCAGCGACTTCCTCACCCTTGGAAGGGGATATCAACCAGGCGGCGGTCCAGCCTATGCGGTAGTTATCCACTTCACTTATGAATCAGGTAATGTCGTCCGCCTGAAGCACTTCTGCTCTGACAGCAACGAGACTCAGGATGACCCGGCTGGGAAGTTCTTCGAGGCCCTTGAGAAGCTCATCGACTTCGTTGACGAAAGGTCGCTCCCAACAAACCTAGGAATCGACGGGTTCCGCGATCTGTATCAGCGTCAGCACTTTCCCGGGCTTGGCAAGGCCAAGGAGTTGTCGATCATGAATCACATGTTGGTTATGCAGGACGCGATTATCTAGATTTCGTGTCGAGACGACACAGTCGGAGTTGCGTCTAGTGTTTTGCTAGACCGTCTTCCGGTGTACCTCGAATCGTCTGTCGATGGACGGAACGCTAACACCATTTGCTCGGGAGTGCGCGTGCAGATGAACCCGTCAGGGTGGCCGAGTTGGCTTCCCTTCTGGAGGTGCACGCGAAGAGGACACAGAGATGCCAGCGGACGACTGGGCTCGGGGGATCCCAGCCCTCTCAACTAGAAATGAGACATCACTTCAGTCGTCAGACTGTGATTCGCTTACTCGCTTAACGATGCCCTTGGCGACCGGCTTCAGAGGTCTCCAGTCAATGCCGCTGCCTCGCCAATAGCGGTCATATTCCGCCTCGATCTCAGACTTCAGCTCGTCCAATTGAGCGTAACTCGCTTGCTCAGACTTGGACAGACCTGGACCCTTCATCTGTTCTCTGTACGCATCAAGCTTCTCCTGAATTCGGCGCAAGGCTATACCAGCAGCGCTGCTGAAACCCCTTATGTGGCCGTCATCATGATGATCGCTCAGTACCTGTCGAGCAGACTCTTGTGCAGCATCTCGCAGGAACTCACCTGCCTTTTGAAAGTGACCGCTCACCGCACTCCTTCCTCGATTCTGCTAGCCCGCAGCGGCTGCCAGAATAGGTCAATTTGCCTTCGTCGCGCCGATTCCGCTGGCGAACGCCGTCGAGATTCAAAACGGAGTCTCGGCGTTCGTTGACCACGGACTGCTTGGCGTTGGTGGCAACGCGCCTTCTGGCAGCGGTAGGTTTGCGACGACGTAGAGGTTCAAGATGTCGTCGCGATCCATGAACATGATCTGGCTGCGCTTGTGGGCGTCGAGAGCGTTGCCGAGCCAGTTGCGGGCCGCTTTGGTGATCTCACCACCCGCGACGATGAAGGCGTGATCGACCAGGACGCGACGGTTGGTCTCGGGGTCAAAGATCTCGTGTGCCAGCATCATGAGCGCCTGGTTGTGGATCTCAGCCATGTTGGCGTTACCTGTCTTGGTTACCCCCGAAGCGTCGAGCTTGCCCTTTTTCGCCTGGATGCCGAAGTAGAGAATGTGCTGCGTCGGCAAGGTGTAGCGCATCCAAATGTCCTTGCCGTACTCCAGGGCCTTGTCCTTGTGCCCGGCGGCGGTGATGCGGTGGTAGCCAAGTTGCCTGAACATCGGGAGTAGCACCTCCTCGATGAGGTCATCCTCGCTGCACTGGTCGAGGTACGCCGTCAGGAGCTGCCGCCGCTCCAGCTCAGCCTTGCTGAAGGGGCGGTGGGGGTTGGCGGCAAGGATGGTCACGGTCTGGGTGCCGACATGACGGAGGTAGCAGTGGTTGTCCTCGCCATAGAACGCCTCGAAACCTTCGCGGCCAAGTACCTCATTGAGTTGCGCGAGCGCCCGAGGACGGTCGGACCCTTCGTTGAGCCGATCGGCCGGGCTCATCAGCTGGTCGATGAGGCGGCAGAAGATCTCTGGCGGGCGGTTGGATCCGTCGTGCGGTTCGGCCAGCATCTGTTCCAACACATCTGCCACCCAGCGGTGGCGAGTTGAACCGTCATGCTGGTACTCCGTCTCCAGCTCTTGGAAGAACTCGGTGATGTACATGCTGGACCGGTAGGGGAAGTACTTGGCTTCGTCCTCATTTTCAGCGTCGTCGCGGCCCGTGTTGCCCACGATGAGGTCAGCAAGGGCTTCGAGGTTGCGGCGCTTGAACTTCACGGTGCCATTATCGCAAGTGAAGCCGACAAGCTTCCGGACTCAGCAACGCTCGTGTGCGCAACTCGTGGACGGGTAACTTCGGGTGTGCAGCACGAGGGGACGTTAGAGCAAGTCTCTCGTGTGCGTCCAGACGGTCATCCGATGTACGTCGAACCGCCGACAGATCGAGACCACGCTCTCGCCGTTCGCGCGTGCAGTTCGAATAGCGTCCACTTGCCTCTCGGTCAGGGGTGTTCTAGCTCGTCTCCTAGGGTTCGAGACGACTCCCGGCTCGTCGTCAGTGGCACCGTCTGGCTCGTGAACGATACGGAGTTTCGCCTGATTCCACGCGGAACTCAGCCGCTCGAACCGCTGCCAGGTGTTCGGTTTAAGTCCACCCGCGTCCACCATCCAGCCCCCGGCATCGCCGGGGCTCTTTTCTTCTCCCGCAGGCGCTCCCGATGTCGGTGGACTCTCATAGGCTGCGACGGTGTCGTCCGAACTCACACTGCCGGGTCCGTGCGCCCTCTGCGGGAACGCGCGAGGTGTCCGCCGAGACGGCGCCCTGTGCTGCATCTCCTGCGGCTGGCGATACGGTGACGCTCCCGATACCGACCTGCCTCTCCCCCGGGTCGATGTCGTCTACTACATCCGGTTCGACCGCCGCGTGAAGATCGGCACGAGCCGCCGTCCGCGGCAGAGATTGGCGAGCATCCGGCATGAAGAGCTTCTCGCCTTCGAGCGCGGAGGCCGAGCTGTCGAGCAGCAACGCCACAGGGACTTCGCCGGTATCCGTGAAGGTGGCGAATGGTTCACCTTCACCGATGAGCTCCGCACCCACGTCGCCGCCCTCCAGCGGGAGGGTGAGCCCTGGGGGCTCTACGGCCGCTGGTTGAGCGAGGCGCTCCGCGGGGTGGAGAGTGCGCAGTACTAGCCCAGACATGACGGTGCCGGGCGACTGCTTCGGGAAGTCCAGTCGCCCGGCACCGCGTCCGGGGGTGGGGTCAGGCCGTTGCGGCGCGTCCCCGGGCGGTCGCGGGCTGCGGCTGGGAGAACAGCACCACGACGATCACGGCGACTCCGACGACGACGTGCGGGAGCCATACGTTGAGCGCCTCACCGGCGAATCCGAAGATCCACGGCGAGAGCGCCAGGAAGAGGCTGGCGACGATGTCGAACACGAGGTGGACGGGCATCGGGATGAAGCCGAAGGGGCCCCACTCGTACTTCGTGAAGAGGCTGTAGACGATCAGCCCGACGCCGAGCACGATCGGGATGATGACCGCTGCTCCGCCGACACTCGCGAAGCCGAACAGCCAGGGGGCGGCGATGAGCGCGATGCCGACGATGTAGTCGAGGACTCCGTGGACCTTGGTGGGGATGAAACGCATGATTCCTCCTTGGGTGGCGCCGCTTTTCGCGACTCACCGATGGTTCGAAGCACACGTCCGATCGGATTGTCCTCCTTCATGCGTCGATCGGAAATCGAGGTGTTCCGGCCGGTCCGGCACCGGACCGGCCCTGCACTTCCTCGCGGCCCGGTCCCAGACAGCACTGCTACGGTGAAGATGTCGGCATCTTGTCGGCATCAGGGAAGACTTCTCGTCGACCAACGGGCCTCATCGGTCATTTCGTTCTCCGTCGCCTCCTCTGTGTGAGCCCGAGGAGCGTCATGCCCACCCCGTCAATCCCGTCCTTCATCGACCCCGCGCACGCGTGGGCTGCGCCCATCGCCCTCCCCGCGGGGACGACGGCGATCGTCTACTGCGAAGGCCAGTTCGGCGAGCAGGACGGCAAGACCGCCAACGGCCTGGTCCGCCACTCCGAGAAGTACGAGGTCCTCAGCGTCATCGACAGCACTCACGCCGGCGCGGATGCCGGAATGTTCCTGGACGGGCGCGCGAACGACATCCCGATCCTCGAGGGTCTCCCCACGGCTATCGCGCACGCCGGCCAGGTCCCGGACTACCTGATCTGCGGCGTCGCCCCCGCCGACGGACTGCTCTCCGCCGACCAGCGGACAGTGCTCCTGGACAGCATCGCCCGCGGGATGCACATCATCAACGGCCTGCACGAGTTCCTCACAGACGATGCCGAGTTCGTCGCGGCCGCGCTGCTCGCCCAGGTCACGATCACCGACATCCGCCGCCCGAAGGACAAGAAGGATCTCCACCTGTTCTCCGGACGCATCTTCGACGTGACCTGCCCGCGTATCGCGATCCTCGGTACGGATGGAGCGATCGGCAAGCGCACGACAGCGACGATCCTCGTCCGTGCGCTCAACGAGCAGGGCATCCATGCCGTATTGGTCGGCACCGGTCAGACCACGATCATCCAGGGCGGGAGATACGGCGTCGCGCTCGACGCCCTCGTGCCGCAGTTCTGCTCGGGGGAGGTCGAGAACCAGGTGGTCGCGGCGTTCGAGGGCGAAGACCCCGACGTGATCATCGTGGAGGGTCAGGGTGCGCTCAGCCACCCCGCGTACATCACCTCCGCTCACATCCTGCGCGGAAGCCAACCCGCAGGCGTCATTGTGCAGCATGCCCCGGGTCGTGCGGTCCTGGGCGACTTCCCGATGGTCGCGATGCCGACGGTCACGAGTGAGATCACGCTGATCGAGGCTTTCGCAGACACGAAGGTCATCGGCGTCACCGTGAACCACGAGAACCTCACGGCACAGCAGCTCGCCACAGCCATCGACGAGATCGAACTCGACACCGGACTCCCCGCCACGGATCCGCTGACCCGGCCGCTGAGCGAGCTCGTCGAGATGGTGCTGCAGTCGTTCCCGACGCTCAGCCCGCGACGGACCAGCCGTAACGCCGCGTGAGAGCAGCCACGACCCGGTCGTAACGGCCTCGATCGAGGACGGCGGCCTCCCGCCGCAGTCCTCTCTCGTGCACGCTGTACAGCTGCTCGACGTCGACCCAGGACTCTCGACCCTGAGAGTCCCACGCACCCGTGCCGATCGAGAGGTAGTCCCGCTCGCCGTCGTGGGGTTTGCTGGTCATCCGGACCGCGTATACGCGATCGACGGATTCCCGGCCGATCACCAGAACGGGACGATCCTTCCCGCGTCCGTCGTTCTCCTCGTAGGGCACCCAGGTCCAGACGATCTCTCCGGCGTCCGGGGCGCCGTCCCGCTGCGGCGTGTACGCGACCTGCAGGTTCGTGATCCGCTCCGGGTCAACGCGGAAGGTCTGGGTACCGCGCGTGGCTCCGCGATCTGCTCCGGTGGTCGCGGTCCCAGGACGCTCGTGGGGTGTCCGTAGACGCGCGTCCGGGCGCCTCGGACCTGATGTCCGAGACGCCCGGCCGGAGCCCACTGCCTTGAGCAGGATCTCCGCGAGTGTTGCCAGGATGCCGTTGGTCTTGCTCACACGGTCACCCTAACCGCAGATCACGCGTCGGCGAGTGCGTAGCCCTCCTCGCCGTGCACGACCTGGTCGACACCGGCGATCTCGTCTTCGTTCGTGACGCGGAAGCCGATCGTCTTCTGGATGGCGAAGCCGATGATGAAGGCCACGACGAACGAGTAGATCAGCACGCCGAGGGCGGCGATCAGCTGCACCGCGAGCTGGCGCGCGTCCCCACCGACGAACAGTCCGGTCTCGGTGGCGAAGAACCCGAGGTAGAGCGTTCCGATGAGGCCGCCGACGAGGTGGATACCCACGACGTCGAGCGAGTCGTCGAAGCCCAGACGGAACTTCAGCTCGATGGCGAGTGCGCAGACGACACCGGCGAGTGCGCCGAGCAGCAGCGCCCATCCCGGAGTCAGGTTGGCGCATGCCGGGGTGATGGCGACGAGACCGGCGACGGCGCCCGAGGCGGCACCGACCGAGGTGGGCTTGCCGTCCTTGATCTTCTCGACCAGGATCCAGCCGAGGATGGCTGCGGCGGTCGCACCCAGAGTGTTCAGACCGATGAGTCCCACACCGCCCATGTCCTCCGCGAGCCACTCGGCGCCGGCGTTGAAGCCGAACCATCCGAACCACAGCAGAGCGGCGCCGAGAAGCGTCAGCGGCACGTTGTGGGGCTTCAGGATGCCCTTCTGGAAGCCGATGCGCTTGCCGAGGACCAGAGCCAGGGCCAGGGCCGCAGCACCCGCATTGATGTGCACCGCGGTTCCACCGGCGTAGTCGATCACGCCGATGCCGCTGTCCTCACCGAAGAGCGTGGTGCCGAGGTTCATGATCCAGCCGCCGCCCCAGACCCACGCGGCCACGGGGAAGTACCCGACCGTCGCGAAGATACCGGCGAAGATCAGCCAGCTGCCAAACTTCGCGCGGTCTGCGATCGCCCCGGAGATCAGGGCGACGGTGATGATCGCGAACGTGGCGCCGTAGGCGACGCCGAGGAGAGCGACGTTCGAGCCCTCGCCTGCGGCCAGGCTCGAGAGGCCGAAGTCGGCGAACGGGTTGCCTGCGAAGGCGGTCGGGCTGTCGACGGCGCTCATCGAGTAGCCGAAGAGAATCCACAGCACGGCGACGAGTCCGATGGAGCCGAAGCTCATCATCATCATGCTGACGACGCTCTTCGCCTTGACGAGACCGCCGTAGAAGAAGGCGACGCCGGGCGTCATGAGCAGCACCAGCGCTGTCGCGGTGATCGCCCACGAGATGTTGCCGGGAGCATCCATAGGAAAACCTCACATCCGAAGTAATTGAGAGCTTCAGTGTGACGACCTGCGGTTTCGTCAATGCGTGAGGTTTGTTTCCCCGCTGTTACAGCGCGGCTCCGCCCGTGAACATCGCGTTACGCGCGCCTACGGGCTTACGCAGAATGCGTGAGGGCGTTGAGTCGGGAGATGGCGCGCAGGTACTTCTTGCGGTATCCACCGGCGAGCATCTCGTCGGAGAACACCGAATCGAGGCTGAGGCCAGTGGCGAGGATCGGGATCTGCGCGTCGTACACACGGTCGACGAAGGCGACGAAACGCAGTGCCTCCGACTGATCGGTCAGCTGACGGACGTCGCGCACACCCACGCCGCCGAGTCCGTCGATGAGTCGGATGTAGCGCGACGGATGCACCTGTGCCAGATGGCGGATCAGATCGTCGAACCGGTCGTCAGACGCGGTGCCCGTTGCGGCGGCCGCAGCGACGGCCGCAGCGTAGGCGTCGTCGTCGAGCACGACGGCATGACCGTCGAGGGCGCGCTGGCGGAAGTCGACGCCGTCGATGCGCAGTGTCTGGAAGCTGTCGGACATGGCATGGATCTCGCGCAGGAAGTCCTGTGCGGCGAAGCGTCCCTCACCGAGTGCGTTGGGAGGGGTGTTCGAGGTGGCTGCGAGTCTGGTGCCGGTCGGCACGAGCTCGCCCAGCAGGCGCGTCATGACCATCGTGTCGCCCGGGTCATCGAGCTCGAACTCATCGATGCAGAGCAGATCGGCGCCCTTGAGCAGATCGACGGTGTTCTTGTAGCCGAGCGCGCCGACGAGGGCCGTGTACTCGATGAACGAGCCGAAGTACTTCCGGCGGGCCGGCATCGCGTGGTAGATCGAGGCGAGCAGGTGTGTCTTGCCCACTCCGAATCCGCCGTCGAGGTAGACGCCCGGCTTGAGCTCCGGCTCCTTCTTCGCCCGGCTGAACAGACCTCCGCGCTTCACGGGAGCACCTCGTCCGGCGAAGCGCATCAGCGTCTCCTTCGCCTCTTCCTGCGAAGGGTAGGCGGGGTCGGCGCGGTAGCTGTCGAACGTCGCACTGTCGAACTGCGGCGGCGGCACCAGGCTCGCCAGCATCTCGGGTCCGCTGACGGTCGGCTGGCGCTCGGTGAGGTGCACGATTCCCGTGCGGCTGGTCGGGTCGGTCATCACGGTCCTGGATCAGGTGCTCACCTGTGTCGAAGTCTTACGAATCGGGCGCAGGGTGCTCGGCGGGGATCTATCGTCGAAGGGACGGAACAACACTACGCCGTCTGCAGCAGCACCCTCGTCCGCTCAACGCTTCGGAGACCCCATGGCCATCGAGTTCGATTCCTCCTCCCCCAAGTTCGCCGAGTACGCCGAGCCCGGCCGCCTGGTGACCACGCAGTGGCTCGCGGAACGGCTGGGGACCCCCGGCCTCGTGGTGGTCGAATCCGATGAAGACGTCCTGCTCTACGAGACCGGCCACATCCCCGGAGCGGTGAAGGTCGACTGGCACACCGAGCTCAACGACCCGGTGGTGCGTGACTACGTCGACGGCGAGGGCTTCGCCGAACTGCTCAGCCGCAAGGGCATCGCCCGCGACGACACGGTCGTCATCTACGGCGACAAGAACAACTGGTGGGCCGCCTACGCCCTCTGGGTGTTCTCGCTGTTCGGCCACGAAGACGTACGCCTGCTCGACGGCGGACGTGACCGCTGGATCGCCGAAGGACGGGAACTCACCCGGGAGGCGACCTCCCGGCCGGCTACGGAGTACCCCGTGATCGAGCGCGACGACTCCGTGATCCGCGCATACAAGGAAGACGTCCTGGCCCACATCGGCAGCCCTCTGATCGATGTGCGCTCCCCCGAGGAGTACTCCGGTGAGCGCACCACGGCACCCGCATACCCCGAGGAGGGGACGCTGCGGGCGGGACACATCCCCACCGCGCAGAGCGTTCCGTGGGCGAAGGCGGTCGCGGAAGACGGCGGATTCCGCCCCCGGGCCGAGCTCGACGTGATCTACCGTGACGGCGCCGGCCTGAATGACGGCGACGACGTCGTCGCCTACTGCCGTATCGGTGAGCGGTCGAGCCACACCTGGTTCGTGCTCAAGCACCTCCTCGGGTTCGAGAACGTCCGCAACTACGACGGTTCCTGGACGGAGTGGGGAAGCGCAGTGCGCGTGCCGATCGTCACGGGCTCAGAGCCGGGTACCGTCTGAGCGTGTGACAATGACAGGGATGAGCACGAGCGACGTTCCTGACACCCTTGCCGAGATCCGCGAGGGATTCCTGGAGACCCCGGAGTCGGATCGGCTCCTCCTGCTGCTCGAGTTCTCGGACGAGCTCCCGGACGTCTCGGACGCGGTCGCGGCGCATCCCGAGATGTACGAGCGGGTCGCGGAGTGCCAGTCCCCTGTGTACATCCACGTCGAGGTGCAGGACGACATCGTCACCATGCATGCGACGGCACCTCCGGAGGCGCCGACCACCCGCGGGTTCGCCAGCATCCTGGTGCAGGGGCTCACCGGTCTCACCGCCGACGAGGTTCTCGCCATCCCGAACGACTACCCGCAGTCGATCGGCCTCACGAAAGCGGTGTCGCCGCTGCGGATCGGAGGCATGACCGGGATGCTGATGCGGGCGAAGAACCAGGTCATGGAGAAGCGCTGAAACCCGTGGCTTCGAGCCAGTCCGTGATGGCGGTGGTCCATCCGGTCTGGTCGTAGTTCCACAGCTTCGTGTGACGGGCGACCGTGAACTTCGGCATCGTCACGAGGTCGGGGCGCGCATTCTGAAGGGCATGGGACGAATCCGCGGGCACGAAGCCGTCGTCGTCGCTGTGCAGGATCAGGATCGGTGCGGTCAGTTCGTCCGCTCGGGCGACCATGTCCAGGCGATCGAAGTGGATCGGCTCGTCTGCGCCGCTGAGGCGCGCGGTGAGAGGCATCTGCAGCGCCCCCATGGCCAGCTCGGGCAAGGGCGGCCGCACCCCGGCAAGCTTCGCCTGGAACCGCAGCACCGTGCGCCAGTCGACGACAGGGGACTCGAGGATGATCCCCGCGATGCGGTCTCTGTGACCCGAACTCACCGCGGCCTGCAGCGAGACCGCTCCCCCCATCGACCAGCCCATCAGGATGACCCGCTCTGCTCCGTGTCGGAGTGCGTACGCGATGGCGGCATCGACGTCACGCCACTCCGATGCCCCGAGCGCATACGCACCGGCCCTGGTGCGGGGAGCCTCACCATCGTTGCGGTAGGACACCACCAGGGTCGGAAGGCCCGCCGCGTGCATGACCGGCACGGCGCGCAGGCACTCCGCCCGTGTCGCTCCTCGGCCGTGCACCTGGATCACCCAGGTCGACGACGACCCGGGGAAGTACCAGGCCGGACACGGGCCGGCGGGAGAGCCGATCAGAAGGTTCTCCCACTGCAGGTGCAGCTCGCTCGGAGTGGAGTAGTAGTAGCCGCTGAATGCCGCAGCACGATCCACGCGCGCACCGGGTTCGATCTGCGTGAGCAGCTTGCGTCGAACGGTCGTGGCGTCTGCGCTGAGCACCGCACCGAGCTTGACGTAGCCGTACGTCCCTGTCGTGAACAGGCCGTAGCGCCCGGGGAGCTCGGTGTCGGGAGTGCGCTGCAGTTCGATGGTCTGCGCACCGGTGTCGACCGCGAGGATCTGTGTATCGGTGGGTCGGCGCATCGGGGTGACGACCCGTCGGGCGACCGCGAACACGACGAGAGCGAACGCTGCCCCGAAGGCGAACAGCGCGGGGACAAGGAGCGTAACGGCGTGCCTGAGACTCTTCATCGCTTCCTGACTCTAGCCTGTTGCCGTGACCGCACACCCCGAGGCCGGGACGCCTTTCGAGAGCGCCGTGGCCGAACTGCGCGAGACCGAGTTCCGCGATGACATCACGGTACGCGAGATCGCCACGCCACAGGGTCTCGCACCCTTCGCCATCGCCCTCGCCGCCGACGTGCGCCCGGAGAGCGACGGCGAGTCGGTGTACGGCACGGGCCGCTTCGTCCTGCTGCACGATCCGGACGAGCCGGGCGCTTGGGGCGGCTCGTGGCGCATCGTGATCTTCGCGCAGGCTCCACTGGAGACCGAGATCGGCACCGATCCCCTGCTCGCCGACGTGACCTGGTCGTGGCTGGTCGACGCGCTCGATTCGCGGGATGCGGTCTACCACTCGGAATCGGGGACGTCGACGAAGACGCTGTCGAAGGGATTCGGCGGGCTCGCCATCGAAGGCGACGGCGCGCAGATAGAATTGCGTGCGTCCTGGACTCCGGAGGGCCCGTTCCGACCGCACGTCGAAGCATGGGCCGAGCTGGTCGGAATGCTGGCGGGACTTCCGCCCGGCTCCGAGGGCATCGCCGTGATCGGCGCGCGAAAGGCTGTACGTGACTGAATACTCCGTGATCTCGGATGCTGAGGAGTTCCGCGCGGCTTGCGCCGTACTCGCTGCGGGCACCGGCCCCGTGGCCGTCGACGTGGAACGCGCGTCCGGCTTCCGTTACTCGCAACGCGCCTATCTGGTGCAGGTGTTCCGGCGCGAAGCCGGGGTCTTCCTCTTCGACCCGCCGGCCATCGGCGATTTCGCTCCTCTCCAGGAGGCGATCGGCGACGTCGAGTGGGTTCTGCATGCCGCGAGCCAGGACCTGCCCTCGCTGCGGGAGCTGCGCCTCGAGCCTCCGGTGATCTTCGACACCGAACTCGCGTCCCGTCTGCTCGGGCACGAGCGGGTCGGACTCGGCGCCGTCGTCGAGGACACGCTGGGCATCACGCTGAAGAAGGAGCACTCGGCGGCCGACTGGTCGACGCGTCCGCTCCCCGACTCCTGGCTCGAGTACGCCGCGCTCGACGTGCTGCATCTGATCGATGTCCGCGACGTTCTCGTGCTCGAACTGGAGGAGCAGAACAAGACGGAGTACGCCGCCCAGGAGTTCGCCGCCACTCTGGCCCGCGCGCCCAAGCCGCCGAGGGAGGACCCCTGGCGCCGGCTCAGTGGCCTGCACCAGGTGCGCGGGGCTCGTAACCTCGCGGTCGCACGTTCGCTCTGGCAGGCCCGCGAAGCGTATGCACAGGACCAGGATGTCTCCCCCGGCCGGCTCGTTCCCGACCGGTCACTCGTCGCCGCAGTGATGGCCAACCCGCCGTCGAAGCAGGCCCTCGCCGGTATCAAGGAGTTCCAGGGCCGCGCGAGCCGCACGCAGCTCGACAGGTGGTGGCAGGCGATCGTCGATGGGCGGGCATCGGAAGAGCTCCCGCGCGAACGGGTCCCGAGCGATACGCTTCCTCCCCCGCGCGCATGGGCCGATCGCAACCCCGAAGCGGATGCGCGGCTCAAGGCCGCGCGCCCTGTCGTGGAAGCGATCGCCGAGGAGTTGGGGATGCCGACCGAGAACCTCCTCACCCCGGAATACCTCCGCCGCGTGGCGTGGGATCTCCCCGGTGAGACGGCGGAGGAGATCGGGGATGCGCTGGCAGCACTCGGAGCCCGCCCCTGGCAGATTGAACAGACCGCACAGAAGATCGCGGCCGCCTTTGTAGAGGCGGCGCAAACGCCCGACAGCACCTCCGCACCCGCTTCGTAGGTTCGAACCAACCGATTCCTCCCTGTTTCCCGGGCTTCATAGACTGAGGCCACGCACTAACTTGGAGGCAGAGTGGCCGAGATCTCGGACGTCTTCTTCGTCGATGGAGTACGCACCCCTTTCGGGCGCGCCGGCGAAAAGGGCATGTACTGGAACACCCGCGCGGATGACCTCGCCGTCAAGGCGACCATCGGCTTGATGGAGCGCAACGCCTCCGTCCCGGCCGACCGCATCGATGACGTCGCCATCGCGGCGACGAGCCAGACCGGCGACCAGGGGCTGACGCTCGGGCGCTCGGTGGCGATCCTCGCGGGCCTTCCGCAGACGGTGCCCGGCCTCGCGGTCGAGCGCATGTGCGCCGGCGCGATGACCAGCGTCACCACGATGGGCGCATCGATCGGTGTCGGCATGTACGACTTCGCCCTCGCCGGCGGCGTCGAGCACATGGGGCACCACCCGATCGGCGGGAACGCCGACCCGAACCCGCGGTTCGTGGCAGAGAAGATGGTCGACCCCGGCGCGCTCAACATGGGCGTCACGGCTGAGCGCATCTTCGACCGCTTCCCGCACCTCACCAAGGAGCGCTCCGACCGCTTCGGCATGTTGAGCCAGCACAAGGTGCAGGCGGCATACGACGCGGGCAAGATCCAGCCCGACCTCGTGTCCGTCGCGATCAAGGGTGCCGACGGCGCCTGGGGCCTCGCCACCGAGGACGAAGGTCGACGCCCGCAGACCACCATGGAAGACCTCGCCGCGCTGAAGACGCCGTTCCGCCCGCACGGACGCGTCACCGCAGGCACCTCCTCCCCTCTCACCGACGGCGCGACGATGTCGCTGCTCGCCGGTGGTGGTGCGGTCAAGGAGTTCGGACTGGCGCCGAAGATGCGGATGGTCTCGTTCGCGTTCGCCGGGGTCCAGCCCGAGATCATGGGCATCGGCCCGATCCCGTCGACCGAGAAAGCCCTCAAGAAAGCCGGTCTCACGATCGACGACATCGGTCTCTTCGAGCTCAACGAGGCCTTCGCCATCCAGGTGATCTCCCTGCTCGACCACTTCGGGATCGCCGACGACGATCCGCGTGTCAACCAGTGGGGCGGCGCCATCGCCCTCGGGCACCCGCTCGCCGCGTCCGGTGTGCGCCTCATGATCCAGCTCGCGGCGCAGTTCGCCGAGCGTCCCGATGTCCGCTACGGCCTCACCGCCATGTGCGTGGGTCTCGGCCAGGGCGGTTCGGTCATCTGGGAGAACCCGCACTACGACGGCAAGAAGAAGAAGTGAGCGCGAACGTGACCAACTACGACGACATCGACTTCTCCCCCATCCAGGCGCTCACCGAGGGCGAGGTCATCACACAGTCACCGGTGCGCGACATCCGCCTCGCCTCCGGCAAGGTGCTGGCACTGATCACGCTCGACAACGGTCGCGATCACACCCGCCCGAACACGCTCGGACCCGCGACGCTCACCCAGCTGGGCGAGACCCTCGACGGCCTCAAGGCCAGGGCAGCGGCCGGCGAGATCCAGGCGGTCGGCATCACCGGCAAGCAGTACATCATGGCGGCCGGCGCCGATCTCTCGGACATCAGCAAGGTCGGGTCCCGGGACAACGCACGCCTCATCGCGCAGCTGGGCCACAAGGTGCTCGGCAAGCTCGGCGACCTCGGCGTGCCGTCCTTCGCGTTCGTGAACGGACTCGCGCTCGGCGGCGGACTGGAGATCGCTCTGAACTCCACATACCGCACGGTCGACGCCTCGGCGGCGGCAGTGGCGCTTCCCGAGGTCTTCCTCGGCATCATCCCCGGCTGGGGTGGCGCCTACCTGCTGCCGAACCTCATCGGCATCGAGAACGCGCTCGAGGTGGTCATCTCGAACCCGCTCAAGCAGAACCGCATGCTGAAGCCGCAGCAGGCGTTCGACCTCGGGATCTTCGACGCGATCTTCCCCGCGGCGAACTACCTCGAGAACTCGCTCTCCTGGGCGGATGCGGTACTCGGCGGCACGAAGGTCGAGCGCAAGAACGAGCCCGGCAAGCTCGAGCGCCTCACCAAGTGGCCGATCGCGATCAAGATGGCGCGCGGCATGCTGGAGTCGAAGATCGGCACCGTGCCGAAGTCGCCGTACGCCGCCCTTGAGCTGCTCGACAAGGCGAAGAGCGGCACGAAGGCGGAGGGCTTCGCCCGCGAGGACGAGGCGCTGGCGGAACTCGTGACCGGGGACCAGTTCGCCGCGTCGATGTACGCGTTCGACCTGGTGCAGAAGCGTGCGAAGCGTCCGGTCGGTGCGCCCGACAAGCAGCTCGCGAAGAAGGTCACCAAGGTCGGCATCATCGGTGCCGGTCTCATGGCCAGCCAGTTCGCACTGCTGTTCGTGCGCAAGCTCCAGGTGCCTGTGCTCATCACCGACCTGGATCAGGCACGTGTCGACAAGGGCGTCGCCTACATCCACGAGGAGATCGGCAAGCTCGAGGCCAAGGGACGTCTCGACTCCGATAGCGCGAACAAGCTGCGTGCGCTGGTCACAGGCACGACCGACAAGAGCCTCTACGCGGACTGCGACTTCGTCATCGAGGCGGTGTTCGAGGAGGTCGGCGTCAAGCAGCAGGTGTTCGGCGAGATCGAGAAGATCATCGCCGAGGACGCGATCCTCGCGACCAACACCTCCTCCCTGTCGGTCGAGGAGATCGGGTCGAAGCTCGCGCACCCGGAGCGTCTGGTCGGCTTCCACTTCTTCAACCCGGTCGCGGTCATGCCGCTGATCGAGATCGTGAAGACCCCGGTGACCGCCGACGCCGCGCTGTCGACGGCCTTCGTGGTCGCGAAGAACCTGGGGAAGAACGCGGTGCTCACCGCCGACGCCCCGGGCTTCGTCGTGAACCGGCTGCTCGCGAAGGTCATGGGCGAAGCCGCACGTGCCGTCTACGAGGGCACGCCGATCGCCGAGGTCGAGAAGGCCTTCGGACCCCTCGGCCTCCCGATGGGCCCGTTCCAGCTGATCGACCTGGTCGGCTGGAAGGTCGCCGCCCACGTGCAGGACACGATGGTGCATGCGTTCCCCGACCGGTTCTACGCCAACGAGAACTTCCACGCGCTCGCCGAGCTCGACACGGTCGTGGAGAAGGACAAGGGCGGACGCGTCGTCGGCTGGAGCAAGCAGGCGGAGAAGGTCCTGAAGCCGGCGGTGGGCAAGACACCGGCCACGGCCGCGACCATCCTCCAGCGCGTGCAGGACGGTCTGGCGCAGGAGATCAAGCTCATGCTCGACGAGGGCGTCGTCCCTGAGGTCGAGGACATCGATCTGTGCCTGATCCTCGGCGCCGGTTGGCCTTTCATCGACGGCGGCGCCTCACCGTACCTCGACCGCGAAGGTGCATCCGAGCGGGCCTTCGGCGGCTCCTTCCACACCCCGCAGATCCGCGGCGTCGAAAGCCGCTGATCGCCGGACGCCATCACCGAAGCGTCTCACCGGATTCCCAGCGAATCCGGTGAGGCGCTTCGTCGTCCGGCGCTCGGCAAGCCCTACCCTGGATCGATGAGCTCTCGCCCGTCTCCGCGCACCACCGAGCAGCCGATGGCCTTCAGCCGACGCGAGTTCTGGCGCGGCGCCGTTGCGACCTGGATCACCTTCAACGCTCTGTTCCTCCTGGTGACGACCGTCGTCCTCGCCATCATGTCGCGCTCCCTGCAGACCGTCTTCTCGATCCTCATCCTGGTGGCATGGTTCCAGCTCCTCTTCGTCGTGGCCACCTCCGCTCTGGCGACCCTCATCGGCAGCGGGGCCGCCTTCGTGCTGGGCCGGCTTCTGCGGACCACGGCGGGCATGCGGCAACACCTCATCGCCTTTGCAGGACTCGGTCTCGTGGTCGGAGGCGTCGTCATCGCGGTCGTCGGGACCTGGCCCGCGAACCTGACCGGAGAATTCGGGTCTTTGTTGACGAACATCACCGAGCCGTACATCGCACTTCCCCTGCTGGGGATGAGCGCCGTCAGCGTCGCCCACGGCTGGTACTGGACAGCCTCACGGGCGCTGTCCGAAGACCCTGCACCACAGAGCCCCGTCGCCGAGGCTCAGCTCGCCGGCTGAACCGGGCGCGCGTCGTCCTCGCCGCGACGAGGCCAGTACGACAGCGCCCGCTCCGCCAGTGCGGTGATCGTCAGCGAGGGATTCACCCCGGGATTCGCGGGCACGGCGGCGCCGTCGACGACGTGCAGGCCGCGGTGCCCCCAGACCCGGTGATACCCGTCGATGACACCGTCCGTGCGTGACGCCGAGATGACGGCACCGCCGAGGAAGTGCGCGGTGAGGGGGATGCCGAACACCTCAGGCCAGGATCCACGTGCAGCGGCTGGGACCCCACCGTCCACCTCGACCCGCGCGGCGATCGCCGCCGCCGCCGCATGGGCCTGGGGCAGATAGCTCGGGTTCGGCTCCCCGTGTCCCTGTGCGCTCGTCATGATGAGGCGGCCGAAGCGGCGGCGCAGGGAGAGCGTGAGCGAGTTGTCCGCTGTCTGCATGACCAGCGCGATGATACCCCGCTCGCTCCAGCGGCGGAGGCTCCCGAGACGGAACTGCCGCACCGGGGAACGGAGCATCTGGGCGACCAGACTGCGCAGTCGCACCCCTATCGGACGTCCGCCGGGGACGATCACGGTAGCGAGTGCACCCATCAGGTTCGACCCCGGCCCGTAGCGGACGTTCTCGACGTGGGTGCGGTCGTCGACGTGGAACGACGTGGTGATCGCGACGCCGCGGGCGAGCTGCAGCGAGTCCGGGACGCTCACGGCGACCGCGCCGTCGAGGGCCTCCGAGTTGGTGCGGGTGAGCCGACCTACGGCGTCCGAGACCCGCGGCAGAGCCCCGGACTCCTTCATCCGGTGCAGCAGCTGCTGCGTGCCCCAGGTGCCGGCGGCGAGCACGACCTCCCGGGCGGTCACGGTCTTCCGCGCGCGGCGGACCCAGGCCCCGCTACGCTGCGTTGTCACCGCGAATCCTCCTTCGGGGAGCTCACGCACCTCGCTCACCGTGCGGAGGGCCTCGATCGCGACTCCGCGGCGCTCCGCCAGAGCCAGGTAGTTCTTCATGAGCGTGTTCTTCGCGCCGACGCGGCAGCCCACCATGCAGTTGCCGCACAGCGTGCACCCGGTTCGATCGAGCCCCTCGCCGCCGAAGAAGGGGTCCGGCGTGCGCTCCCCCGGCTTCCCGAACCAGACCCCGACCGGTGCGTGCCGGAACGTCGAGCCGACGCCGAGATCGTCCGCGGCGCCGGCCATGATCCGCTCCACAGGGCCGGCGTGCGGGTACTGGTCGACGACGCCGAGCATCCTCTTGGCCGTCGCATAGTGCGGCGCGAGTTCGTGCTCCCACTCCGCGATGCCCTGCCACTGCGGGTCCGTGAAGAAGGTCGCGCCCGGCTGATACAGCGTGTTCGCGTAGTTGAGCGATCCGCCGCCTACCCCCGCACCGGCCAGGATCATCACATGCGGCAATCGGTGGATACGCTGCACACCGTAGCAGCCGAGCGCCGGCGCCCAGAGATAGCGACGGACGTCCCAGCTGGTCTTCGCGAAGTCGTCGTCCTCGAAGCGGCGACCCGCCTCGTAGACGCGAACACGGTAGCCCTTCTCCGCCAGCCGCAGAGCAGCGACCGAACCTCCGAAGCCGGAACCCACGACCACGACATCCTCGTCGAACTCAGTCATCGCTCTCCTTCGGCACCATCATCGTGAGCGCGCCGGGAAGCACCGAGATGGTGCACTCATCCTCGCCGATGCGCTCGCCGTCCGCGTAGACCACGAGGCCGGGGGCCGAGACCGTCACGGACCGTGCACGCCGGTGCGCGACCTCAGCGCGCGCGAGATGCGTCCCACGCAGCAGCAGCGGGAAGAGACCCAGCAGGCGCATGCGGCCCAATGGCGCGACATGGACGATGTCGAGGAGTCCGTCGTCGGGGACGGCTCCGGCGCAGATCGGCATACCCCCTCCGTAGCTGGAAGTGCTGCCGGCTGCGATCAGCGTGCCCGGCGAGCTCCTCGCCGCTTCCTCGTCTACGGCGATGCGGAATTCCATCGGCCGCAGTCGCACGAGCTCGATGAGCAGCGCGAGGTAGTAGCGAGGTGCGCCGTGCGGCCAGCGGAGCCTGTTGGTGCGGTCGCTGACCTTCGCGTCGAAGCCCAGCGCCGCGATGGTCAGGAATCTCCGACTGCCCTTCGCGGTGCGGACGACGCCGACGTCGATCGCTCGTGGCACGCCGATGAGGGCGAGCTCGGCGGCGGCCCGTGCGTCACCACGTGGGAGGCCCAGGGCTCGGGCGAGATCGTTCCCCGTGCCCGCCGGCACCAGGACGACCGGGACGGAGGCGGCGCACACCGTGTCGAGCACGCCGGCCAGCGTGCCATCACCGCCCACGACCACGAGGAGACGAGGGCCGTCGGCCAGCGCGGCGACGGCGAGCCGGGCGGTGTCGGCGGCGGAGGCACCCGCGTACGTTCGCACCTCGGCACCACGCTCCCGGAGAAGTCGAACGGCTGCCTCCGCCGCTCGCCCGCCCCGCCCCTTGCCGGCGAACGGATTCGCGAGCACGGCGATGTGCTCGGACACGTCAGTGCGTCCGTTCCGCGGGGATCACGGCGCCGGGGTTGAGTATGCTCGACGGATCGAGCTCCCTCTTGATGGCGGCGAGGATGCGGACCCCGGTCTCCCCGATCTCCTGACCGAGCCACGGCGCATGGTCCCGCCCGACCGCGTGGTGATGGCTGATCGTTCCCCCTGCGGTGATGATCGCATCGTTCACACGCGCTTTCACGGGCTCCCACGAACGGAGCATGTCGGTGCGCACTCCTGCGAGGACCGTGAAGTACAGCGACGCCCCGGTCGGGTAGATGTGCGAGACGTGGCACATGACGTACGACTTGGCGCCGATGTCCGCGAAGCCCTCCTTGAGCGCCGCTTCGACCGTCGAGCGCAGCGCCTGCAGGTTCGACCACGTCGTCGCGGTCTCCAATGTCTCGCAGAAGACGCCGGCGTCGAGAAGTGAATCGCGCAGATAAGGTCCGTCGAACCGGGTCCTGAGCCAGTCCTCTGCCGGGCCTTCCCCCGAGGAGGTCCCGCCCGCCGCGGCGAGGTGAGCACCCGCATGAGCCCGTCGTTCCGCGATGTCCTCGCCTTCGTACACCGTGACCACGCTGGCGCCCTTGGCCAGTGCTTTTCCGATCCGCCCGACCTGGGCGAGGCTGACAGTCGTCTCCGCTTCGTCGGACAGCCGGATGACGGTCGGACCGCCGCTCAGCTGAGCGACACGACGAAGCCCCTCGGCTCCACTGGCGAAGTCCGGAAACGACCAGGCCTCGAACACCCTCGCGCGCGGGATCGGGTGGACGCGCACCCGCACCTCGGTGATCACGCCGAAGATGCCCTCGGAGCCGAGGAACACTCGAATCAGGTCGGGCCCTGCGGCAGAGCCCGGCGACCGCCCGAGCTCGATGTCGCCGGTCGGAGTGGCCACTCTGATCCCGGTCACCATCGTGTCGAAGCGGCCGTTCCCCGCAGAGTTCTGCCCCGAAGACCGAGCCGCCGCGAATCCGCCGATCGTGGCATAGCGGAAGCTCTGCGGAAAATGACCGAGCTCGAACCCGCGCGCGGAAAGCAGCGCCTCCGCCTCCGGCCCCGTCGTGCCGGCCGCGAGCACGGCCTCACCACTGGTCTCATCGAGCCGCACCATGCCGCTCAACCGCCGCAGATCGAGACTGACCACGGCGTGATGCGCGCCCCGTTCAGGATCGAGTGCGCCGACGACGCTCGTCCCGCCACCGAAGGGGATGACGGCGACACCTCGCGCCGCCGCAGCATCGAGACACGCACGGACCTCGTCGTGGTCGGCGGGGCGGACGACGGCGTCCGGTGCGTCCTGTCGTGCCTCGCGTCGGCGAAGCAGGTCGGGCGTCGAGCGCCCGCCCGCGTGACGGACACGGGCCTCCGGTGTGTCGTCGACGTTCTCGAGGCCGACGGCGAGGACGAACGCCGCGCGGTCTTCCGCTGTCAGACGCGACGGGCGCAGCTGCACCTCCGAGAGTTCGACGGCCGGAGCGGGCGTGCGGACGCGACCCAACAGCATCGGCAGCAGAGCACGCACCGGCAGAGGCAGCCCCTTCGCCTTGGCCGGGTCGCCCCAGCCGTTCCATCTCATCAGCGAGTCCGCATCGACCCTGCCGTTCTCTTGGCCCATGCGTTACAGTGTGACACATCATGGAAGAACGTCAACCTCTCTGGGATGCCACGCAGACGAAGATCCTCGATGCGGCCGATGCGCTGATCGAGAGGCGCGGCGTGCACGGCGTCACCGTCGCGGAGCTCGCCCGGCGCGCAGAGCTGAGTCGGCCGACGATCTACCGCAACTGGAACGACGCCGATGACGTCGTCCGTGCAGCACTGCTGCGCCGTGTGACCACCATCCTGAGCGCCTTCCCCGCGACTGCGGCCACCAGGCCCGCCCTCGTCGACGATGTGCTGCGCTTCATCGGCCTGTTCCGGAGCGACGCCCTGTATGCGAGACTGCTGGCCGACGAGCCGGAAGCGTTCACGCGATACACGCTGCAGCGCGTGGGTTCGAGCCAGCGCATGATCCTCGGGTGGCTGTCCGCAGCGATCGGAACCGCACAGCTCGACGGATCGGTGCGCGACGGTGCACCGCAGGAGATGGCCGTCATGCTGCTGCTCATCGCGCAGTCCGCGGTGCTCTCCCACGGGACCGTCTCCGATCTGATCTCGGAGGCGGCATGGGAGCGCGAACTGCGGGCCGCGCTGGACGGACTGCTGCGCCCATGAGCAGGGAGCCATCCGCGCTCAATGTCGCGCGACGGAGGACGGAGCTCACGCTCGCAGCCGAGGAGCGGGTCGACGTGCTCGTGATCGGCGGCGGCATCACGGGCGTGGGAGTCGCACTCGATGCTGCCTCTCGCGGACTCACCGTGACGCTGATCGAAGGCGAGGATCTGGCTTTCGGCACCAGCAGATTCAGCTCGAAGCTCGTGCACGGCGGCCTGCGCTACCTCGCCACCGGAGACTTCGCGACCGCGCGGGAGAGCGCGCACGAACGCCATCTCCTGATGACCTCGATCGCCCCTCACCTCATCCACCCCCTCGGACAGCTCCTGCCGTTCTCGCAGACTGTCACACTCCGGCAGCGTGTCGCAGGCACCGTGGGCATGGGGCTGGGCGATGTGCTGCGGATGCGCGCACACACCCCGCGCCGGGTCCTCCCCGCCCCTGCCGTGGTCTCCGCGCGCACGGCCATGCGGTTGATGCCAGCCCTCGACCAGCGGGGCCTCCGCGGAGGGATGCTGGCCTATGACGGCCAGCTCGTCGATGATGCGCGCCTCGTCACGACGGTGGCCCGCACCGCAGCGGCCCTCGGCGCCCGCATCCTCACCAGGGTCCGTGCCCTCTCCCTGCGCGCAGATGGGGCCTCGGTCGAGGAGGCGACGACGGGCGAGCGTTTCGAGATCCGTGCACGTGCGGTCGTCAACGCGACGGGAGTGTGGGCGGGAGCACTCGATCCGTCGATCACGGTGCGACCGAGTCGAGGGACCCACATCGTGCTCGACGCCGCCGACCTCGGCACTCCGTCGACGGCACTGACGATCCCTCACGAAGGGTCGATCAGCCGATACGTCTTCGCTCTGCCACAGGCACACGGACGACTGATCGTCGGACTCACCGACGAAGACTCACCCGGTGCGGTCCCGCGGGTCGCTCAGCCGACGGAGACCGAGATCGAGTTCCTCCTCCACAGCCTCAACCGCGTTCTCGCCACCGCGGTCCGACGCGATCAGGTTCGTGGCGCCTTCGCCGGCCTGCGGCCGCTTGTCGACAGCGGAACCGACTCGACAGCCGACATCTCCCGTCGACACCTGGTGGCGGCATCGGAGTCGGGCTTCATCTCGGTGCTCGGCGGGAAGCTGACGACCTATCGACGCATGGCCGAGGATGCCGTCGATCTCGCCGTCACGACGCGGAGTCTGCCGTCGTCGCGACAGAGTCGCACCGCGTCGTTGCGGCTCGCGGATCGTGACGTCCCCTCATCGGACGAGCTGCTCGACGAGGCGACGGCCCTGACCGCGGCAGAGGTCGAGTACGCCGTCCGCGTGGAGGGGGCGATGACGGTCGACGATGTCCTCGACCGGCGCACGCGCATCGGACTCGTCGACGCGGATAGAGCCCGCTGTCGTCCTGTGGTCGAGTCCGTCGTGGCCCGCGCGGTCTCCGCGCTTCTCTGAGACCGGATCACGGCGCGGCCGGAGCCATCGCGTATCCGCCGCGCAGCCGGGCAGGGAACGTGCGGGGAACACCGCATGAAATCACGGCGAGCAGGTCGCCCGACGACACATCGGCACTCGGCGAACCTGCACAGTGGTGACATGGACATGCTCTTCACGATGCTGGGCGGCAAGGGGATGTCGGGCCTGCTGAAGACCGGAACGGCCATCCTCACCACTCTCCTGGTGCTCCCCGCTCTCCTCAAGCTCTTCATCGTCACCGTCGACGAGGGCTGGGCGGCCATCCGAACCCGCAACGGCAAACCCATCATCCGCAACCGCCCTCAACGGCGTCCGTCCCAGCGCGGTGGCGCGGTGGGCGAAGTCGTCGTGCTGAACCCGGGCTCACACGGGGCGTTCCCCCTGTTCTACTGGTACAAACTCGTCGACGTGCGGTGCCGCGCAACGGATCTGCCTGCGCGGGAGCTGAGCGGTGCGAGCGGTCATCAGCATCGCGTGCACGCCTCGTTCGAGTGGCGTCCCCTACCGACGGGGCACGATCTGCGCGTCTTCGAGTTGGATGTGGTGAACGTGAAGGAACGCGCCTCGAACATCGTCGGCGCGGCGCTGCGAGATGTGGTCCGCAGCCTCGAAGGAGCCGAGCTGCCGCACAACGACGAGATCAACACCCGGGTCATCGCGGCCAGTGCCGACGAGGTTCGCCGCGCCTGCGGCGTCGAGCTGGTGCGCGTGATGGTCACCGGCGACGCGCTCACCGACGGCTACCTGCTGTCGACCGCACTCCGAGAGGTGGATCGCGGAGCCCAGGCCGTCGCGGCACTGCATGCCCTGAACTGATCTCCCCCGGCACCACCGCCGGAGCGGGGCACTCTGCTGGAGCGGGAAACCCCCGGGACGGGTCTCAGTGCCTCTCGTGCAGGGGAAGGTCGATCGTCCCGGTCTCGCCCGCGTGACGCGCCTTGGGGATGCGGGTCCCGAGCACCTGCGAAACGATATCCTGCGCGATCTTGGGCGCGGTGAGCCCCGCATCGGCGAGGATCTGATCGCGGGAGGCGTGATCGATGAACTCGTCGGGAAGACCCAGCTCGTCCACCGCCGTGTCGATCCCCGCCTCTCGAAGAACCTGCCGGACACGGGTGCCGATTCCTCCCACGCGGATCCCGTCTTCGATGGTGATCACGAGGCGATGGTGAGCCGAGAGCTCCACGATCGACGGCTGCACAGGGATGGCCCATCGCGGATCGATGACGGTGGCGCCGATGCCCTGCGCGCGAAGCCGGTCGGCGACATCGAGCGCCAGTTCCGCGAAGGGGCCGATGGCGACGATGAGCACGTCCTCCGTCTCGCCGCGGGCGAGTACGTCGACGCCGTCGCTGAGCCGCTCGATGGCCGGGAGGTCGGCGGCGACCTCGCCCTTGGGGAAGCGGATGACCGTCGGTGCGTCCTCGACGTCGACCGCCTCTCGGAGGGCTTCGGTCAGTCGGGCGCCGTCGCGGGGCGCGGCGATGCGGATGTGCGGGACGATCTGCAGCATGGCGAGGTCCCACATGCCGTGATGGCTCGGCCCGTCGGGGCCGGTCACACCGGCGCGATCGAGGACGAAGGTGACTCCGGCGCGGTGCAGCGCCACGTCCATCAGCACCTGGTCGAAGGCACGCCCCATGAAGGTGGCGTACAGGGCGACGACGGGGTGCAGTCCCCCGTAGGCCAGTCCCGCGGCGGAGGCCACGGCATGCTGCTCGGCGATTCCCACGTCGTAGACGCGGTCGGGGAAGCGCTCGGCGAACGGCGCGAGGCCCGTCGGTCGCAGCATCGCAGCGGTCATGGCGATCACATCGTTGCGCTGCTCACCCACGGAGACCAGAGCGTCGGAGAAGACGTCGGTCCACCCACGACCGCCCGACGACAGGGTCTCCCCGGTCGTCGGATCGATCTTGCCGACGGCGTGGAACTGGTCGGCCTCGTCGTCGCGGGCCGGCTGATAGCCGCGGCCCTTCTCGGTGATCGTGTGCACGATGACGGGGGCACCGTACGACTTCGCCAGCTCCAGCGTCTCGAGCAGCGCGGGGAGGTCATGCCCGTCGACGGGGCCGAGGTACTTGATGTCGAGGTTCGAGTACAGCGCCTCATTGTTCGTGAACCGCGAGAGGAACCCGTGGGTACCGCCGCGGACACCGCGGAACACGGCACGGCCGACGGGACCGAAAGCACGGAAGAGGCGGTCGGAGCGCTGATGCAGGTCTTTGTAGGCCGCTGCCGTACGCACCCGGTTGAGGTAGCGCGACATGCCGCCGATCGTCGGCGCGTAGGAACGTCCGTTGTCGTTGACGACGATGACCAGGTTGCGGTCATTGTCATCGGAGATGTTGTTCAACGCCTCCCAGGTCATTCCACCGGTCAGCGCGCCGTCGCCGACCACCGCGACCACATGCCTGTCGGCGCGGCCGGTCGCCGTGAGCGCCCGGGAGATACCGTCGGCCCAGCTGAGCGAGCTGGAGGCGTGCGACGACTCCACCACGTCATGGGCGCTCTCCCCGCGCTGCGGGTACCCCGCGAGTCCGCCGCGCACGCGCAGGCCGGAGAAGTCCTGGCGGCCCGTGAGCAGCTTGTGCACGTAGGACTGATGCCCGGTGTCGAAGATGAAGGGGTCGTCCGGAGACGAGAACACGCGATGCAGGGCGATCGTCAGCTCGACGACGCCGAGGTTGGGGCCCAGATGGCCGCCGGTACGGGACACGTTCTCGACCAGGAACTCGCGGATCTCCGCGGCGAGTTCCGCCAGCTGCTCGGTCGAGAGGGCATCCAGATCGCGGGGTCCAGAGATGCTCGGAAGAATGGGCATCTGCGCCTCCTCACAGGCTTCGTCAAAGACGCCCGACACGGGTGCGGGCGTCGTCCTGATCCTACCGCCCCGGGCCGGGAAAGCTCCGAGGATGGAAGCCCCCTTGACACGACGGAGGGGCCCGTGTCCGAAGACACGAGCCCCTCCGTTACGCGATCGACCAGCGTGCGATCAGACGAGCGAACGCAGCACGTACTGCAGGATGCCGCCGTTGCGGTAGTAGTCAGCCTCACCGGGGGTGTCGATGCGCACGACCGCGTCGAACTCGACCGGCTGCTTGCCCTCGGGCGAGTGCTCGCTCGGGGTGGCCGTGACCTTCACCGTCTTCGGCGTGACGCCGTTGTTGAGCTCTTCCAGGCCGGAGATCGAGACGATCTCGGTCCCGTCGAGGCCCAGCGACTCCCAGCTCTCGCCGGCGGGGAACTGCAGCGGCACGACTCCCATGCCGATCAGGTTCGACCGGTGGATGCGCTCGAAGCTCTCCGTGATGACGGCCTTGACGCCGAGCAGGCTCGTGCCCTTGGCCGCCCAGTCACGCGACGAACCGGAACCGTACTCCTTGCCGCCGAAGATGACGAGCGGCGTGCCCTGCGCCTGGTAGTTCATGCTCGCGTCGTAGATGTACGACTGCGGGCCGCCCGGCTGCGTGAAGTCGCGGGTGTAGCCACCCTCGACGACCTGCCCGTCGTTCACGGCGGAGACCATGAGGTTCTTGAGACGGATGTTCGCGAACGTTCCGCGGATCATCACCTCGTGGTTTCCGCGGCGCGAGCCGAAGGAGTTGAAATCCTTGCGGTCGACGCCGTGCTCCGTCAGGTACTGGGCCGCGGGCGTCCCCGGCTTGATGTTTCCGGCCGGCGAGATGTGGTCGGTGGTCACCGAGTCGCCGAGCGTCGCCATCACGCGAGCACCTTCGATGTCCTTCACCGGGGTGAGCTCCATCGTCATGCCGTCGAAGTACGGTGCCTTGCGGACGTAGGTCGAGTTCTCGTCCCACTGGAACGTGTCGTCATCCGGCGTCGGCAGGTTGCGCCAGCGCTCGTCGCCGTCGAACACCGTGGCGTACTGCTTGATGAACTGGTCGCGCGAGATCGACGAGTCGACGATCTCCTGCACCTCGTCTGGCGTCGGCCAGATGTCCTTCAGGAAGACGTCTTCGCCGTCGCTGCCCTTGCCGAGGGCGTCGTTGTCGAAGTCGAAGTGCATCGACCCCGCCAGCGCGTAGGCGATGACCAGCGGCGGGCTGGCGAGGTAGTTCATCTTCACGTCGGGGCTGATGCGACCCTCGAAGTTGCGGTTGCCCGAGAGGACGGCCGTGACGGCGAGGTCGTGCGAGTTGATGGCCTCGGAGACCTCTTCGATCAGCGGTCCGGAGTTTCCGATGCAGATGGTGCAGCCGTAGCCGACCGTGTAGAAGCCGAGACCCTCGAGGTCCTTGTCGAGACCGGACTTCTCGTAGTAGTCGGTGACGACCTTGGAGCCGGGGCCGAGCGTGGTCTTGACCCACGGCTTCTGCTTGAGCCCCTTCTCGAGCGCCTTGCGTGCGACGAGACCGGCGGCGATCATGACCGACGGGTTCGACGTGTTGGTGCACGACGTGATGGCAGCCAGGGTGACGGCGCCGTTGTCGAGGATGTACTTCTCCCCGTCGGGTGTGGTCACGGGGACGGGCTTCGAGGCGTTGGCCGGCGCGCCGCTGTTGATGTGCACCGGACGCGTGGTGGTGGGCTCCTCCTCGCCGGGAACCGAACCGGGGTCAGATGCCGGGAAGGAGTGCTTCGACTCGAGGTCGACGACCGAGTCCGAGGTCGATGCGGTCGCGTACGCCAGGATGTCCTGCTCGAACTGCGACTTCGCCTCCGAGAGGAGGATGCGGTCCTGCGGGCGCTTCGGGCCGGCGATCGACGGCACGACGGTGCCGAGGTCGAGCTCGAGGTACTCGCTGAAGGTGGGCTCGTGCGATGCGTCGTGCCAGAGCTTCTGCTCCTTGGCGTAGGCCTCGACGAGTGCGACGGCCTCGTCGCTGCGGCCGGTCAGGCGCAGGTAGTCGAGGGTGACGTCGTCGATCGGGAAGATCGCCGCCGTGGAACCGAACTCCGGTGACATGTTGCCGATGGTGGCGCGGTTGGCCAGCGGCACGGATGCCACGCCCTCGCCGTAGAACTCGACGAACTTGCCGACGACGCCGTGCTTGCGCAGCAGGTCGGTGATCGTGAGCACGACATCGGTCGCCGTGACACCGGCGGGGATCTCACCGGAAAGCTTGAAGCCGACCACGCGAGGGATGAGCATCGACACGGGCTGACCGAGCATGGCAGCCTCGGCCTCGATGCCACCGACGCCCCAGCCGAGCACGCCCAGACCGTTGACCATCGTGGTGTGCGAGTCGGTGCCGACGCAGGTGTCGGGGTAGGCGCGGAGCACGCCGTCGACGTCGCGGTCGTAGATGACCTTCGCGAGGTGCTCGATGTTCACCTGGTGCACGATGCCGGTCCCGGGCGGGACGACCTTGAAGTCGCTGAAGGCGGTCTGGCCCCAGCGCAGGAACTGGTAGCGCTCACCGTTGCGCTCGTACTCGATCTCGACGTTGCGCTCGAGTGCGTTCTCGGAGCCGAACAGGTCGGCGATGACCGAGTGGTCGATGACCATCTCGGCCGGCGAGAGCGGATTGATCTTGTTGGCGTCGCCGCCCAGAGCCGTCACGGCCTCGCGCATGGTGGCGAGGTCGACGATGCACGGGACACCGGTGAAGTCCTGCATGACCACGCGCGCCGGCGTGAACTGGATCTCGGTGTTGGGCTCAGCCGCTGCGTCCCAGGACCCCAGCGCCTCGATCTGCGCCTTCGTCACATTCGCGCCGTCCTCGGTGCGGAGCAGGTTCTCCAGGAGGACCTTGAGACTGAAGGGGAGTTTCTCGAAACCGGGCACCGTGTCGATGCGGAAGATCTCATAGTCGGTGCTGCCGACTGTCAGGGTGCTCTTGGCACCGAAGCTGTTCACCGTGGACACGAATCCGTCTCCTTCTATTCGGATGGGAGCGACAGGCGCCTCCATCTTGCTCGCCAGTGAGCCCCTGCGGCTAGCAAGGGGGACCTAACCAGTCTGCTCCGGGAAGCGCACCGGCGAAAGCCTGCGATTTATCTTGATGTCAAGATAAATCTATCACGCCTCGGGGGCATCCTCGCGCGCAGGCTCGCGGGGGTGGAGCGCCCGTACGACCAACCAGGTCACGGCGATGAGCGGTGCGAACAACGGCAACCCCATGATGAGCTTGAGCGTCCCGAGTGCCGTGACGTCGCCGGCGAGATACAGGGGCAGCTGGACGGCGAGGCGCGCGAAGAACAGCGAGGCCCAGGCGATCCCGAGCCAGAAGTACGCACGTCGCTTGCGGCGGTCGGTGCGCCAGGTGGTGCCCTCCCCCATCAGGAATCCGACCGCGAGGCCGATCAGCGACCATCCGATCAGTGCGGAGATCAGGATGACCGATCCGTAGACCGCGTTCGTGATGAGTCCTGGCACGAAGTTGTCCGCGCCGCGTCCGGTCCACAGCGCGAGCGCCGCGGCGGCCACAGCCGCGATGAGACCGCCCAGCGCGGCGGAGGGCGGCGACTTCTGCACCAGTCGGACGAGGGTGAACACCGCTGCCAGGCCGACCGACACCCCCAACGACAGGATCAGCGGCTCCGGGCGGATGGTGAAGAGGATGACGAAAGCGAGGCTCGGCAGCACGGACTCGAGGATGCCGCGCCATCCCCCCATCGCCGTCCAGACCACCTTGTGGGTGCTGGAGCCCTCAGCGGGATCGAGACCGGCACGACGCGCGGCACCGCCGAGCGCCGCCCCGAGGATCTCGGAGGTGCTCTTCTCGCGTTCGGCGTCGGGCTCGGGAGCGCTCACGCGGAACCCGGAGTCGCCGGCATCTTGAGCGGGATCAGGTCGCGCGGGGGCATCGGCGAACCGCCGCGGACGACGACGATCGAGCGGAAGAGGTCCTCGACCTTCTCGGCGGCTTCGGGGTCAGACGCTCCTGCGCCACCGATCACACCGCGCAGGAACCAGCGCGGGCCGTCGATGCCGATGAAACGCGCGAGACGCAGCCCTGATCCCTCCGCCGCCGTGGCAGGAACCTCGGCGAGGAGCTCCTTGCCCAGTGGGCCTTCGCGCTCCTCGACGCGACCGCCCTGGGCTTTGACCTGGTCGCGGAGCTGCACTCGGGTCTCGTCCCACAGTCCGCCGGAGCGCGGCGCCGCGAACGGCTGCACCTGCAGCGAGGAGTCGGCGTAGTCCAGGCCGACCGCGACGATGCGCTTCGACTGCTCCTCGACTTCGAGGCGCAGATTCAGACCTTCGCGCGGCAGGATCTTGATGCCGCCGAGATCGATGTACGGACGGACCGGGTTCGCCTCGGAGTCATCGAAGGGCCCGTCGGTGGCACGGTTCAACGGTGCCGACTTCGAAGGGGTCTCGTTGTTGTCAGTCATTGGCTCGTCCTGCTTCGCTCTGGTGGGTCGCTGCCTGGTATCCGGTGGAGCCGAATCCACCGGCACCACGGACGCTGTCCGGCAGCACGTCGACCGGGATGAACGTGGCGCGCGTGACCGGCATGATGATCAGCTGCGCGATACGATCGCCGACCGCCACATCGTACGCGCTCTTGGTATCCGTGTTGATCAGACTCACCTTGATCTCGCCGCGATAGCCGGCGTCCACCGTTCCGGGAGAGTTCACGATCGAGATGCCGTGCTTCGCCGCCAGGCCGCTGCGCGGTACGACGAATGCCGCATACCCGTCGGGTAGGGCGATGCTCACCCCCGTCGGCACGAGAGCGCGCTCCCCCGGCTCCAGGTGCACCGCCTCGGCAGCGACGAGATCGGCTCCGGCGTCTCCCGGATGCGCATACCCGGGCAGCACTGCAGCGATAATGGGGACATCAACGGAATCGGTCACCCCATGAGGCTAATGCAGAACCCCGTCACAGACTCACGTCCCCGCTACCGCGAGAGGCTCTCGCCGAGCCTCTGGCTGCTCGTGACCGTCGCGGTCGCCGGCCCCATGGTCTCGCTTGTCTTCGTGCCGATCGGCTCGACCGTCGCGCTCGTCGTCGGTGCGGCAGTATCGGCCCTGCTCGTGTTCGGTGTCATCGCCGCCACACCGGTCGTCTCGGTCGTCGGCTCCACCCTGCATGCAGGTCGCGCGCACATCGACACGAAGCACCTCGGAGCACCCACTGCACTGACGGGCGAGGAAGCCCGTCATGCCCGCGGCCCCGGTCTCCCGGCGCGCGGGTGGCACCTGATCCGCGGCGGCATCGACGGCATCGTCGTCGTGCCGAACCTCGACCAGGACGACCCCGTGGACGCATGGACGATCTCGACGCGGACGCCCGACCGGCTCGTCGCCGCGATCCGCGCTTCCCAGACCTGACACGCTCACCCAACGACAGCGCGCCCCTGACCGAGACGGTCGGGGGCGCGTGATACGTCGCTCGAAGGACTGCTTACGCAGCACACTCCTTGCAGATGGGCCCGGATGCGCCCTCGTGGTCGAGCTGCGAGCGGTGCTTCACGAGGAAGCAGCTCATGCATGTGAACTCGTCCTGCTGCGCGGGCAGCACGACGACATCGAGCTCGAGATCGGAGAGGTCGGCACCCGGGAGGTCGAAGCTCGACGGGTTGTCGGAGTCTTCGTCCCCGCTTGAGCCGGAGTTCTTGTCCGGCACACGCTCCTTGAGGGCTTCGATCGACTCGGAGTCGTCTTCGCTCTTTCGGGGGGCGTCGTAATCGGTTGCCATGCGGTAGATCTCCACTTTCATGGTGCGAGTGGGTGGTGCGCCGTCGGATATTCGGCGGCCATAGTTTGCACGACCGGACGACATAACGCAAATGCTCGTCCGTGCGACAGAGGAAACTCACGGCACGCCCACGCTATTCCCGTCCGCGACCCCTCACGCGTGACACCATGAACGGACACCCATCAGAGGGGCATTCGCATGGAAAACGTCACCATCGTCGGCACAGAAGCAGGAGTCCTCGTACTCGCGACCGAGTCGGGCGAGCGGTTCGCGCTGCCCATCGACGACATGCTGCAGCGCGAGATCCGCCGCGCCACCCGTCAGAGCGAGCCGACGGCCCAGAAGCTCGCTGCGAGCCCGCGCGACATCCAGGCCCAGATCCGCGCCGGGCTCACCGCGCCCGAGGTCGCGGAGCTGCTCGGCATCAGCGTCGACGACGTGGCCCGATTCGAAGGACCCGTCCTCGCCGAGCGCGAGCACGTGATCGGACAGGCCCTCGCCGTGCCCGTCCTGATCGGCAGCGAGGTCGAGCCCGACGCGCAGCCGACCTTCGGTGTGGCCGTCCGCGCCAAGCTCGCCGAGATCGAAGCCACCTCCGAACGCTGGGCGAGCTGGAAGGAGGACTCCGGTTGGACCATCAAGCTCGAGTTCACCGCCAACGAGGTCGATCACGACGCCCGCTGGAGCTTCGATCCTCGCCGCAGCGCGCTCTCACCGCTGAACGCCGACGCGACACAGCTCTCTCGGCAGGGCTCGCTCCCCGAGGGTCTCATCCCCCGCCTCCGAGCGGTCGATGCCGAGCGGACCTCGCCGTACAAGGACGAGAGTCGCTTCGACTCCGGCGCGTTCGGACCGCGGCTGGTACCCGCACCCGAAGCGGACGTGGAAGACCCCTCGCTCCCGGCCCGCTCCGACGCGGCAGCGCAGGACGCGGCGATCAAGCGCGCTCCCGCCGCGCAGACCACGAGTCCGGAGACGGCGGACCTCCTCGAGGCTCTACGCCGACGCCGCGGACAGCGGGAGACCGCGCCGCTGCTCGACGACGTGGAGGACACGGATCGATCGGACCAGAGTCCGATCGCACTGTTCGAGGCCCTGGAGCAGCCGGATGAAGAACCGGAGCCCCCGCAGCCCGCGCCGCAGAACAGCAGCTCGGACACCGGCGACTCCACGGGACGCCGCCGTCGCCGGAACGCGATGCCGTCGTGGGACGAGATCGTCTTCGGCGCACGCACCGATGAGTGAGACGCGACTGGTCTGAGCCCCACCCGCGGCGGGGATGAGGGGCTGCGTCAGCGCTCGAACGCGCCGAGCCGGATCACCGGCACCTGTCTCTCCTCCGGTGTGAGCGCGCCGTGCTGGCCCACCATCCCGCGACTGCGCTGGTCGGCCGCCGTACCGTCGTAGAGAGCCCAGGCACCGCGAGCGATCGCGAGCAGGTCGCCGACGCGCGATGCGGCGGCATCTGTGACCTTCGGTCCGAAGAGGCCGTGACGTATCGCCTCCTCGCGGGTGAGCACGTCGGCCACCCCCTCCAGGTCGGCGCGCCATCTCGACGTCACCGCCGCGCGGTCCGCGTCGGTCTCCAGGTACGCGTGCAGCATGCGCGGTTCGCCGCCGATGTGGCGAATCCCCGCGACGTGCTCCTCGGCCAGGACGACCTGACGGTTCGGCGCCACATCGACCATCCCGTGATCCGAGGTGACCACGACGCCCACGCCCGCCGGGACACGTGCAGACAGCGCCGCATCGACGTCCTCCAGCGCGGCGACCCACTCCGGGGAGGCGATGCCGTGCTTGTGACCTGCCTTGTCGACCTCCGGCAGGTAACAGTAGACGAGCGACCCCGGGTGCTCGCGAGCGAGCTCATATGCGGCTTCGACCCGCGAGGCCGCGGTCGTCGCGGGAACGAACTCGGCACCGCGCAGAGTGGCTCTGGTGAAGCCGCTGTGCGCGTACCCGGCGAACCCGACGGCGAAACTCTCGTGTCCGTCGCGGGCCGCTCGCTCGAAGATCGTCGGGGCCGACTGCCAGGTGAGCGGATCGATCCCGTCGGTCTCCCAGCCGCTGAGCTGGTTGACGAGCACATCGCGGTCGGGATCGAGCACGCGGTAACCGACGAGCCCGTGCTCCCCCGGCCATACACCCGTGACGATGCTCGTGAGCGCCGCCGCCGTGGTGGAGGGGAACACCGAGTGGGCGACGTCCTTCTTCGCCATCCCCGCGGTCAGGGAGCGCGCGTGTCCGGCATGGCCACGCAGGCTGATCGCCCCGAGCCCATCGATCACCACGAGCACGACCGAGTCCGCGCGCGGCAGAACCTCGGATTCGCCTCGGAGTGCGGCGAACAGGTCGCCCGCCACCCCGACGACACTCCGGGCGCTGGGCGCCGCGGACGGTAGCATGAAGGACATCCGAGCCAGTCTGACACAGGCTCCCGTATGCCCCCAGGAAGTCCATGCCGAAAACTCCGCCGCCCGAGCCCGTCGAGGAGCGCATCCAGGACATCGACCTCTCCAGCGAGATGCAGGGTTCGTTCCTCGAATACGCGTACTCGGTGATCTACTCGCGTGCCCTGCCCGATGCGCGCGACGGGCTGAAGCCCGTGCAGCGCCGCATCCTGTATCAGATGGCCGAGATGGGCCTGCGTCCGGACCGCGGCCACGTCAAGAGTGCGCGCGTCGTCGGCGAGGTCATGGGAAAGCTGCACCCCCACGGCGACTCGGCGATCTATGACGCGCTCGTGCGGCTCGCGCAGGAGTGGGCGCTGCGTGTGCCCCTGGTCGACGGGCACGGCAACTTCGGCTCCCTCGACGATGGGCCCGCTGCAGCCCGATACACCGAGGCACGACTCGCCGCCGCCGCGCTGGCCCTCACCGAGAACCTCGACGAGGACGTCGTCGACTTCATCCCGAACTACGACGGTCAGTTCCAGCAGCCTGCCGTGCTGCCGGCCGCCTTCCCCAACCTGCTGGTCAACGGCGCGAGTGGGATCGCCGTCGGCATGGCGACCAACATGGCGCCGCACAACCTCATCGAAGTGGTCGCGGCGGCCACTCACCTCCTCGAGAATCCGGATGCGACCACCGAGGAGCTGATGGAGTTCGTCCCCGGACCTGACTTCCCCTCCGGCGGGATCCTGATGGGACTCGACGGTGTCAAGGACGCGTACACGAACGGACGCGGCGCCCTCAAGGTGCGGGGCAAGACCTCCATCGAGCCGCTCGGCCCGCGGCGTACCGGCATCATCGTGTCCGAGCTGCCGTACATGGTGGGACCCGAGCGCCTGCTGGAGAAGATCCGGGATGCGGTGCAGTCGAAGAAGCTGCAGGGCATCAGCGACGTCACCGACCTCACCGACCGCAACCACGGACTGCGCGTCGCGATCGGCATCAAGACCGGCTTCGACCCGAACGCCGTGCTCGAGCAGCTCTACCGGTTGACTCCGCTGGAGGACTCGTTCAGCATCAACAACGTCGCCCTGGTCGATGGCCAGCCGCGCACGCTGGGCCTCAAGGAGATGCTGAGCGTCTACGTCGGTCACCGTCTCGAGGTCATCACCCGCCGCAGCCGATACCGTCTGAAGCGGCGCGAGGAGCGTCTGCACCTGGTGGAGGGTCTGCTCATCGCGATCCTCGACATCGACGAGGTCATCCAGGTCATCCGCTCCTCCGACGACTCGGAGCAGGCCCGCACGCGGCTGCGCTCCGTCTTCGATCTGAGCGAGCTCCAGGCGGAGTACATCCTCGAGTTGCGCCTGCGCCGTCTGACCAAGTTCTCGCGTATCGAGCTGGAGTCCGAACGCGATGCGTTGCTGGCGGAGATCGCCGCACTGCGGGAACTGCTCGACAGCCCGACCCTGCTCCGCGCCGCGGTCGCCAAGGAGCTCGACGCCGCAGCCGATGCCTACGGAACACCGCGGCGCACACTCCTGATGAACGCGGCTCCGCCCAAGCCCCGAGCGACCAAGGGTGCGGTCGATCTGCAGATCGCCGATGCGCCCACCGTGCTCGTGCTCTCGACCACGGGACGTACCGTCCGCGTCGACCTCGGCGAGGGCCAGGAACTCACCGTCCCTGCACGTCGCAGCAAGCACGATGCGATCCTGACCACCGTCGAGACCACCGTCCGCGCCGAGATCGGGGCTCTGACCAACCTCGGTCGCGTCGTCCGCTTCTCCCCCGTCGACCTCCCGTCCGTGCCGGCGACGTCGGTGCAGCTCGCCGCCGGTACTCCCCTGCGCGACTACCTCGGCATCACGACCAAGGGCGAGCGCGTTCTGGGTTTCGTGCGTTTCGACAGCGAGACTCCGATCGCGCTCGGCACCGCTCAGGGCACGGTCAAGCGCATCGTCCCTTCCAGCCTCCCGGTGCGTCCTGACCTCGAGGTCATCGGCCTGAAACCGGGCGATTCGGTGGTCGGGGCGGCAGAGGCACCGGACGACGCGGAGCTGGTCTTCGTCACGACCGACGCGCAGCTGCTGCACTTCCCGGCTTCCGCTGTGCGCCCGCAAGGCGCCCCGGCGGGCGGAATGGCCGGGGTCAAGCTCGGCTCCGGCGCATCAGTGCTCTTCTTCGGCGTCGTCGATCCGGCCGCGGAATCCGTCGTCGCCACGGTATCCGGAGGTGACAGCGCTCTTCCCGGCACAGAGCCCGGGCGCGCCAAGGTGTCGTCCTTCGCGGAGTATCCAGCCAAGGGGCGTGCCACCGGAGGCGTACGCGCCCATGCGTTCTTGAAGGGTGAGGACCGACTGACGGTCGCATGGGTCGGACCCAACCCGCCGCTCGCCGTCGATCCGACAGGCGCGGTCCGCAAGCTTCCGGAGAACGGAGCACGCCGCGACGCGTCCGGCCAGCCCGTCGAAGGTGTCATCGGCAGTATCGGCCGCACACTGGTCTGAGCACAGGCGAGCGGTCCGACCGCGTGAGAGCGAAAGGAAGCCGGCCCGGTCTGCACCGGGCCGGCTTTCTTTCGTCTGACGTCTCAGGCGTCGATCGACTCGCGCGACAATCGGTCGGAGGAGTCGATGATGAACTCGCGGCGCGGAGCCACCTCGTTCCCCATGAGGAGCTCGAACACGCGCCCGGCGGCTTCCGCGTCCTCCATCCGCACGCGACGCAGCAGACGACCCGACCTGTCCATGGTGGTGTTCGCCAGCTGCTCGGCGTCCATCTCTCCGAGGCCCTTGTAGCGCTGGATCGGCTCGTGCCAGCGCTTGCCCGCCTTGCGGAGCTTCGCCAACAACGCGTGCATCTCCTGCTCGCTGTACGTGTAGATCGTCTCGTTCGGTTTCGACCCCGGATTGATCACGATGATCCGGTGCAGAGGCGGCACGGCTGCGAACACGCGACCATGCTCGATCAACGGCCGCATGTAGCGGAAGAACAGGGTCAGCAGCAGGGTGCGGATGTGCGCGCCGTCGACATCGGCGTCGCTCATGAGGATGATCTTGCCGTAGCGGGCTGCGTCGATGTCGAACGTCCGACCGGAGCCTGCACCGATCACCTGGATGATCGACGCGCACTCGGTGTTCGAGAGCATGTCGCCCACGGATGCCTTCTGCACGTTGAGGATCTTGCCCCGGATGGGCAGCAGCGCCTGGAACTCGCTGTTGCGCGCGTTCTTCGCGGTGCCGAGGGCCGAGTCGCCCTCCACGATGAAGAGCTCGCTGCGTTCGACGTCGTTCGTGCGGCAGTCGACGAGCTTCGTCGGAAGAGTCGAGGACTCGAGCGCGTTCTTACGGCGCTGGGTCTCCTTGTGCGCGCGCGCCGAGACGCGGGCCTTCATCTCCGAGACGACCTTGTCGAGCAGCTGCGACGCCTGGATCTTGTCGTCGCGCTTGGTCGAGCCGAAGCGCTCAGCCAGGTCCTTGCGGAGCACCTGAGCCACGATCTGCCGCACGGCGGGGGTTCCGAGGATCTCCTTCGTCTGACCCTCGAACTGCGGTTCGGGCACGTTCACCGTGAGGACGGCCGTCAGCCCGGCGAGCACATCGTCCTTCTCGAGCTTGTCGTTGCCGACCTTCAGACGTCGGGCGTTCTGCTCCACCTGCGCGCGGAGCACCTTGAGCAGCTCCTGCTCGAAGCCCTGCTGGTGCGTGCCGCCCTTCGGCGTGGAGATGATGTTGACGAACGAGCGGATCTTGGTGTCGTAGCCGGTCCCCCACCGCAGCGCGATGTCGACGGCGCACACCCGCTCCACCTCGGTCGCGACCATGTGCCCGTCCGGCTGCAGGACGGGCACGGTCTCCTTGAACGTGCCCTCTCCCTGAATGCGCCAGTTGTCCGTGATCGGCGGGTCGATCGCGAGGTAGTCGACGAATTCGGAGATTCCGCCCTCGTACAGGTAGGAGGTCTCGGTGGGTCCGAGAGTGGTCGTCTCGCCATCGGAGTCGGGCACGGGGACGACCTGACCCGCCGCACGCTCGTCCTTGACGAGGATCTCCAGGCCAGGCACCAGGAAGGCTGTCTGTCGGGCCCGGGTCTCGAGCTCGGAGAGCTGGAACGCCGCGTCCTTGGTGAAGATCTGACGGTCGGCCCAGTAGCGGACACGGGTACCGGTCACGCCCCGGGGAGCTTTGCCGATCACGCGCAACTCGCTGTTCTCCTGGAAAGGAGTGAACGGCGCATCCGGCCGCTTCTCACCGGAATCGGCGAAGATGCCGGGCTCCCCGCGGTGGAAGGACATCGCATAAGTCTTGCCGCCACGGTCGACCTCGACGTCGAGGCGCTCGGAGAGTGCATTCACCACGGAGGCGCCGACGCCGTGCAGGCCGCCGGAGGCGGCGTACGACCCACCTCCGAACTTCCCGCCTGCGTGCAGCTTGGTGTAAACGACCTCGACGCCGGTCAGGCCGGTGCGCGGTTCCACATCGACCGGGATACCACGTCCGCGGTCGTGGACCTCGACGCTGCCATCGGCGTGCAGGATGATGTCGATCTTGGTCCCGTTGCCCGCGACCGCCTCGTCGACCGAGTTGTCGATGATCTCCCACATGCAGTGCATGAGGCCGGGCGACCCGTTCGACCCGATGTACATCCCGGGCCGCTTGCGGACGGCTTCGAGGCCTTCAAGCACCTGGAGATGATGGGCGGAGTACTCGGCATTCACAATCTCCGAGTCTAATCTCGCGAGCTGCCTCTCCTCCGCAGACACTCCCCGCGCGAAGCCAGTCGGGAAACCACGCGTACGCGCTGAGCGAAACACGCCGCAAACCGGGCATGCGTACAGGTGGCGCGTGGTTGTATTGACCAAATCGCTCAGCGAAGCCGACACCCGAGGAGGCACCGAGATGAATGCAACGACCGAACGTGACACCTCCATTGTCGAGTTCCGTCTGACCGCCATGGATCGCTGTGATTCGTGCGGCGCTCAGGCGTACATCGCCGCTGAGGTCAACGGATCCGAGCTCCTGTTCTGCGCCCACCACGGCCGCAAGTACGAAGAGAAGCTCCGCAGCATCGCCACCAGCTGGCATGACGAGACCGCGCGTCTCATCGAGACGGTCTGAGCGCTCCGCTGATCCCGGTCTGTCGACCGCGGTCCGCTGAACCGGTCGGCGGGCACGAGATCAGCCGATGACGGTCAGTCGGCGACGACTCTTCGCACACGCGGTGTGAGCCGGGTGAGGATCTCTTCTCCCACGGTGTCTATCCGCTCGGCGAGGGTCGTCGCCGAAGCTTCGCCCTGCGCGCCTGCGCCGAAGACGACGACCTCCGCACCCACCTCAGCGCCGCGCCATCCGTCGACTATCGATGAGGTGTGGCCGATGGAGACGAGAGTCCTGGCTCCTTCCGGTGTCCCGACCAGGCTCCCCGAGAGCGTGGAGGGAAGCCCGTCGAAGCTGCCGAGGCTGATCGTCACACGATCCCCGTCGACCGCGGACACCTTTGCGACGAGGCTCGCCGCTGGGCGGACTCCCTCGAGCTCCGGCCCCTCTGCCGACCGGATGCCGTAGCAGAACGCCCCGATGCGCGAGACCGTTCCGCGCAGTTCGGGACGCCACCACGATGCCGCGGATGCGGTCAGGTGCAGTGCCGCGGGGACCGATCCGGTCTCGCCCACGATACGCACCGCATCGAGGAAAGCGGCTTGCGCGATGTCATCTTCCTCGTCGCTCGCTTCCGCGATATGGCTCCACACGCCTTCGAGTTCGAGCGCACCGGCCCGCTCGGCCCGTCTCGCTTCGTCGACGGCCGATGCCCAGTCCTCCGGCAGGATGCCGTTGCGGTGCAGACCCGTGTCGATCTTCAGGTGCACGCGCGCCGTCGTCCCGAGCGCCTCGGCCCGCGCGATGATCCGTCTGAGGTAGTCGGTGGTCCCGACACCGAGATCGAGGCGCTGCATCAGCGCATCGTCTATCTCCGAGTCCGTCGACGTCGCCCAGGCGAAGATCCTGGCGTCGCCGCCTGCGAGTCTGCGGACGGAGAGTCCGGTGCGGATGTCATAGCTGCCGAACCAGTCGATCCCGGCCTCCACCGCAGCCCTCACCGCCCAGGAGAGGCCGTGCGCGTACGCGTCGTCCTTGACCACGAGCATCAGCGCGGACGGGGCGACACGGTCACGCACTGTCCCGATGTTCGCGCGAAAGATACTGCTGCTCAGGCGGACCTCGGGGCGGCTCACGCTTCCCACCCCCTCACGGCGTGGGCGCCGGCGACGGCGACCAGCTCAGCTGCAGTCATCCCGGTGATGTCCGCCCAACGTGTGACTCCGGATGCGGCCGGACCGGTGCCTCCGAAGTAGGTGACCTCGCTGTCGACATCGATGTCTGCGCCCTGGAGGTCTACGACGCACACGTCCATGGCGACGCGCCCCACGATGGGCATCGACGTCTCCCGGATCTCCACGGTCGCGTGATTGCCGAGTGCGCGCACGATGCCCTGAGCGTAGCCGCCCGTCACGAGTGCGACAGTGGTCTCCTTCTCCGCTCGATACGTGTAGCCGTAAGAGACGGCATCCCCTGGCCGGAGCCGCTTGATGGACAGCACCCGCCCTGCCAGCCGCATCACCGGCCGAGCCGCGAGCTGGCCCTTCTCATCGGGGAGACCGTAGAGGAGGTTGGGGTCGATGTCGGGGTCACCGGTGGTGACGCCACGGATGCCCTCGAGCTGCAGTGCCTCGACCTCGCCCTGCGCGTCGACGAGGACGCGTTCCGCACCGGCGGCGGTCACGACTTGGGCGACGGCGAGGACGCCGTGTCCCCAGGCATCGCGCCTGAGGTCGGCGACCGTTCCACCGGCAGACACCGCTGCCGAGGCTCCCGCGGCCAGTGCCGCGCGGGAGATCATGGCTCGTGGCAGGGAGCTGGAAGTCGTCTCACACACGCCCTCCAGCCTAGCTTCCGGCTCCCAGGTCGACCTCGCCCGCCCCCGTAGACTGGAGGGGACCCCGACCCTGGAGCCTCATGTCTCGACTTTCCCTCGCGCCCCGCATCCGCTATCTGATGGGACGTGCCCGCCGCATCGACGTCGGATCGGTGGTGGAACGCGCCAAGGAGGCCTCCGCTCAGCACCACAGAGCCGTGCCGGCGATCGTCGTCGACATGCTGTGGTCGGCTGCCCGTCACAACGTCGGTTTCCAGGACTACATCGACTACGACTTCGCCATGCTCACGAAGGCCGAGCGCGACACGTACATGACCCATCCGGTCTCGAACCAGCTCTCGCAGCGCTACGATCACCCCGACTACCGCTGGATCTTCCAGGACAAGGTCGAGTTCGACAAGCAGTTCTCTCCGTTCCTGAAGCGCGAGTGGATGGTGGTCGAGGAGGGGAACGCCGAGGCCGTGCGCGAACTCACCCAGCGTCTCGGCACGATCGTCACGAAGGAGCCGGTGGGACAGGCCGGCACCGGAGTTCATCGCTATCACGCCGCCGAGATCGAGGACTGGGACGAGTTCCACCGCGGGTTGCTGGCTCGAGGCGAGCTCCTCATCGAGGAGGTCATCCGGCAGCACGATGCACTGGCGGCCGTCTGCCCCGGCACGGTGAACACCACCCGCATCACCGCGTTCTTCGACGGCGAGAAGGCTCACATCCTCGCCATGGCTCAGAAGTTCGGCCGCGGCGCCGTGAGCGACCAGATGACGTTCGGCGGGTTCTACACCATGCTCGACGAGAACGGCCACGCGGTCGGCGCCGGTTACGACTCCCACGGCCACGTCCATGAGACGCACCCGGACTCGGGCTTCCGCATCGCCGACTTCCAGCTGCCCTACATGGACGAGGTACGCGCCTTCATCGACCAGGTCGCCCGGGTCGTGCCTCAGGTGCAGTACGTCGGCTGGGACATCGTCGTCTCCCCCGACGGGCCGGTCCTCGTCGAGGGCAACTGGGGCGCGGGAGTCTACGAGAACAAGCCCAGCGTGACCGGTATCCGCACCGGCCACAAGCCCCGCTACCGCGAGGTCATCGGCTTCTGAGACGCGCAGAGACGAGAATGCCCCCGGAGAGATCCGGGGGCATTCTTCGTGGAGGGCTCAGACTTCGCGAACGATGCCGAGCGGCGTCGACTCCAGCCCCTGACCGAGCGGGTTGTCGCCGAGGATCCTGACGAGACGCTGCTCGCCCGCCTTGTCGAGAGTCGAGCCGAGGATGTTCCCGCCGAGGTCGTTGATGTCCACGACGGCGACCTCTGCCTGACCTCCGATGAGCGCCTTCAGACGAGCCGCCACGCCATCGGGATCCTCGGGGCCGAGCACCACGGCCTCGTTGTACGGAGGAATGGTGTGCTTGGTCGGACCGTCGATCGCCCGTGCCTTGTCGCCGGCGATGCGGTAGAAGTCGCCGCGACGGCCGAAAGCCTTGGTCACGGCCGCGACCGCGGAGGCGAACAGGATGCGCGGAGTACCGCACTCCCGCAAGGCCATCTCCATCGTCTCCGGCATGCCGAGACCGATGCCGTAGGGCGTGCGAGTGACGTACTTCGAGAGGAAGAGCGCGAGCTTCCGGGGCTTGATCTCGTCGAGGCGGTAGGACCGCCCCTGCGTGATGGCCACGATCTTCTCGGTCACGAAGAGGAGGTCGCCCGGCTGGACGGCATCCTTCGCGTACTCGCTGATGATCGCGTCCAGGTCGTCCTGGGGCATGACCACGCGGGTGCGCAGCGGGATGCGCGCATAGCTCTTGCCGTCGACACTCGCCTCGAGGGCCTTGCCGTCGTTCGCCTGGCTCATTCGAGGTAGTCCCGCAGGGACTGCGAACGGCTCGGGTGACGCAGCTTGGCCATCGTCTTCGACTCGATCTGGCGGATGCGCTCACGCGTCACGCCGAACGTGTCACCGATCTGGTCGAGCGTCTTCGGCTGACCGTCGCCCAGTCCGAAGCGCATCCGGATCACTCCGGCTTCGCGCTCGGAGAGCGAGTCGAGGAGCTGCTCGAGCTGACGCTGCAGCATCGTGAAGCCCACGGCGTCGGCGGGGACCACGGCCTCGGTGTCCTCGATGAGGTCACCGAACTCGCTGTCGCCGTCTTCGCCGAGCGGGGTGTGCAGTGAGATCGGCTCGCGGCCGTACTTCTGCACCTCCACGACCTTCTCCGGGGTCATGTCGAGCTCGCGGCTCAGCTCTTCCGGAGTGGGCTCGCGACCGAGGTCCTGCAGCATCTGCCGCTGCACGCGGGCGAGCTTGTTGATGACCTCGACCATGTGCACCGGGATGCGGATCGTGCGGGCCTGGTCGGCCATGGCACGGGTGATCGCCTGACGGATCCACCAGGTGGCGTAGGTCGAGAACTTGAAGCCCTTGGTGTAGTCGAACTTCTCGACGGCGCGGATGAGACCGAGGTTGCCCTCCTGGATCAGATCCAGGAACTGCATGCCGCGACCGGTGTAGCGCTTGGCGAGGGAGACGACGAGACGGAGGTTCGCGCCGAGCAGGTGGCTCTTCGCGCGCTGGCCGTCGCGGGCGACCCACTGCAGGTCAAGACCGAGCTGGCTCGTCTTCTCGGCCGGGGTCATCGCCGACAGCTTCTCCTCGGCGAAGAGACCTGCCTCGATGCGCATCGCGAGCTCGACCTCTTCGGCCGCGTTCAGCAGTGCGACCTTTCCGATCTGCTTCAGGTAGTCCTTGACCGGGTCGGCCGTCGCTCCCGTGATCTGCGTCGAGTAGACCGGGACCTCTTCGTCGTCCTTGGACGAGATGACGATCGCGCCGGTCGGCAGCGGCTCGGTGAAGGCCGGCTTCGCATCCTCGTCTTCGTCCTCCTCGACAGCAGCAGCTGCGGGAGACTCGTCTTCTTCGACGACGTCCTCGGACTTCTTCTTCTTGACGGGGGCGCGCTTCGCGGCAGCACGCTTCGCCGCGCTCAGGGGCGCGGGCTTCTCGGGCGCATCGGTCTCGACCGGAGCGTCGGCGGTCGTCTCTTCGGCAGCCTTCTTCGTCCGGGTGTTCTTCGTCGTGGCAGGAGTCACGTTTCGCCTTTCACGGAGCTGCTGTGTAGCCCCGGGACATTTCGGACACTAGTAAGACCCTTGTCAAGTCCAGTGCTCGAAAACACTGATTGACAACGGGTCAGAGTCCTAGTATCGCACACGTGTGGCGATGCGGACGCATTCCGGCGAACTTCGCGCGAATCCCGCTGCGCGCCACCTCAGCCGCGGCCCGGCTTGTCTTCGTCGCCGGACGGCCGAGAGGCCAGGTAACGCTCCAACTCGGCCGCGAGCTCATCGGCGCTCGGGAGGTCCCGTTCGCTGAAACCTCCCTCGTCGTAGGAGTCGTCGTCGGGGTTGCGCCCCGCCATGTAGGCGTCGTACCGGCGCTCGAGGTTGTGGACCATCTGCTGCAGCTCGTCGTTCCCGGAGACCTGCTCATCGACGCGTGCCAGATAGTCCTCGCGGCGCTCCAGGACGGAATCCAGGATGAGGACGAGTCCCGTCGACGCCATCAGACGCTCCGCTGCCGCGATGACGGCATCGGGGTTCTCCGTCTCCGCGAGGTAATGCGGCACGAGCAGGACGAAGCCCACCGAGGCATCCCCACGCTCGACGAATCGGAACTCGACGAGGTGACCGGCAGTCGCAGGCACCTGCGTGCGCGGACGCCATACGGAGTGCGCCACGGTCAGGTCACGCCGATTCCCGCTGACAGTCGTGCCGATCGGGCGCGTGTGCGGAACGGGCATCGCGATCGAGTGCACCCAGTGCAGTCCCGAGACCTCGAACTCCGCCGCGAGGGCGAGCACCGTGCTCGCGAAACGATTCCATGCGAAATCCGGCTCGTATCCGGCGAGCAGCAGGAACGGACGACCGAGTGCGTCCGTCGCGAGCGACAGTTCGAGCCTCGGCGGCTTGAACTCGGTCAGGTGGTCCTGGTCGAAGGAGATCACAGGGCGGCGCGCCCGATAGTCGAGCAGTGCGTCGTTGTCGAACACGACGACGGGCTCAGGGGATGCGGTATCCCGAAGGTGATCGATCAAGCCGGAGACGGCGCTTCCCGCGTCCGTGAAACCGGTCAGAAGCAGCACCAACGGCAGGCCGTGCGGCACTGTCGGCGCATTCGCGACGCGTTCATGGATCTCACCGGAGAAGGGCATGTGTCCATGCTACGAGCAGCCGCCTACCCCGGGGCGCGGCGCATCATGCTGAGAGCGAACACGCGCAGAGTGGGCGGACGACCATGGTGTGGCGGAGATCCTAGGATGGAGGCATGACGCTTCCCGTGCTCTCGCACACCACCGATCAGTTCCCCGGAAGCGCTGCAGATGCCGCAGTGCTCATCGTCGCCGCTCTCCCCGATTCGGCGGAGTCGCTGGCCGGCTACCCCGGACTCGCCGATGCGCTGGCCGGCGTCGGATTCACCGGTTCGGTCGGATCGTTCACCCGCGTGTTCGTCCCCGAGGTGACGTCTTCGCCGTTCGCGGTGGTCGGCGTCGGCAGCTCGCCGGACGCTGCTGCCGTGCGCAACGCGGCAGGTACGGCGCTGCGTACGCTCACCGGCTTCGAGCACGTCGCGGTGGCTCTCGCCGACGGCCTCGAGTCGTTCGCCGCTGCGGCGGCCGAGGGTGCGGTGCTCGGCGGGCACAAGTTCGACGGCTACCGCACGGAGAAGGGCAAGGGGCGCGCCACGTCGATCACGCTCCATGCCGCGGTCGACGACGACGACGTCGAATACGCGCAGGTCCTGGGAGACGCGGTAGCGCTCATCAAGGATCTCGTGAACGTGCCCGCAGAGTGGCAGAGTCCGGCACAGCTCGCGCAGAGCGCCGCCGACAGCGTGGCCGACCTCGACGTCTCGGTCGAGATCCTCGACGAGAAGGCTCTTGCCGAGCAGGGCTTCGGCGGCATCCTCGGCGTCGGTCAGGGGTCGGATCGCCCTCCGCGTCTCGTCCGCCTCGACTACTCCCCCGCCGACGCCTCACGGCACATCGCCCTGGTCGGCAAGGGCATCACGTTCGACACCGGTGGCCTTTCCCTGAAGCCGGCTGCCTCGATGGTCGGCATGAAGTTCGACATGGCCGGCGCGGCGACCTCTCTCGCCGCGATCCGCGCCATCGCCACACTGGGCCTCCCGGTCCGCGTGACCGCGTGGCTGTGCATCACCGACAACATGCCGTCGGGGCGCGCGCTGCGCCCTGGCGATGTCATCCGCATCCTCGACGGGACCACCGTCGAGGTCCAGAACACCGACGCCGAGGGGCGACTCGTGCTCGCCGACGGTCTCGTCGCCGCGGGCCGTGAGAACCCGGACGTCATCATCGATGTGGCGACTCTCACCGGCGCCATCGTCGCCGCGCTGGGCCACCGGCACACCGGTGTCTTCGGCGACGTCGACACTGTGTCCTCGTTCATGTCGGCGACCGCTCAGGTCGACGAGCCGGCGTGGCACATGCCGCTGCCGGACTACATGGAGGAGTCGCTCGAGTCCCCCATCGCCGACCTGCAGAACGCGAACATGGGCGACAGGATGGGCGGTGCGTCCTACGCAGGCCTGTTCCTGCGCCGCTTCGTCGGTCGCACCTCTGACGCCGAGGACGCCCCGCGCATCCCGTGGGTGCACCTCGACATCGCGGGATCCGGCGAACACGCCGGCGCCCCGTACGGCTTCACCGAGAAGGGCCCAACGGGGGCGATGGTCCGATCGATCGTCGCCTTCGCCGCAGCATCCCACACGGAGGCATGACCTATGACAACCCACACCTTCGACATCGTCGTCCTGGGCGGCGGCAGCGGCGGTTATGCCGCGGCGTTGCGCGCGAGTGAGCTCGGCAAGTCCGTCGCGCTGATCGAGAAGGACAAGGTCGGCGGAACCTGCCTGCACCGGGGATGCATACCGACCAAAGCGCTGCTGCATGCCGCTGAGGTGGCCGAGCACGTGCGCGATGCCGCGTCCGTCGGCGTCACCGCGAGCCTGGAGGGCATCGATCCGGCGGGGGTGCGCACGTACCGCGAAGGCATCGTCGCCAAGAAGTTCAAGGGACTGGAGGGGCTGGTCAAGGCGCGTGGGATCACCACCGTCAGCGGACTCGGCCGCCTGAACCCCGACCACAGCGTCAGCGTCGGAGACGACGTGTACGTGGGCACGGACGTCGTGCTCGCGACCGGCTCGTACAGCCGCTCGCTTCCCGGCTTGGAGATCGGCGGGCGGATCCTCACGAGCGAGCAGGCACTCGCCCTCGACGTGATCCCCGAGCGCGTACTGATCCTCGGCGGCGGCGTGATCGGGGTCGAGTTCGCGAGCGTGTGGCGGTCGTTCGGCTCCGAGGTCACGATCATCGAGGCTCTGCCGCACCTCGTCCCGAACGAGGACATCGCTCTCAGCAAGGGTCTGGAGCGTGCGTTCCGGCGCCGCGGCATCCAGTACTCCCTCGGAACCCGATTCCAGGGTGCGGTCCAGGATGGGACATCCGTCACCGTGACCCTCGAAGACGGCAAGGAGTTCACGGCCGACTACCTCCTCGTGGCCGTCGGGCGCGGTCCGGTCACCTCCGACCTCGGATTCGAGGAGGCTGGCGTGACGCTCGACCGCGGTTTCGTGACCGTCGATGACAACCTGCGCACCGGAGTCCCTGGCGTGTGGGCGGTCGGAGACATCGTGCCCGGTCTGCAGCTCGCACATCGCGGATTCCAACAGGGCATCGCCGTCGCCGAGCGCATCGCGGGGCTGTCCCCCGTGAACATCCCCGACTCGCAGATCCCCAAGGTCACGTACTCGAGCCCGGAGGTCGCTTCGGTCGGGGTGACCGAAGAGGCAGCGGTCGCCGCACACGGTGCCGACGCGGTCATCGCCTACGAGTACAACCTCGCCGGCAACGGCAAGAGCGAGATCATCGGGACGGGCGGGCTCGTGAAAGTAGTCCGCCTCAAGGACGGCCCCGTCGTCGGCGTCCACCTGCTCGGCGACCGCGTCGGCGAGCTCATCACGGAAGGACAGCTCGCCGTCGCCTGGGAGGCGCACCCGGAGGACATCGCGCCCCTGATCCACGCCCACCCGACCCAGAGCGAGGCCCTCGGGGAAGCCTTCCTCGCCCTGGCCGGCAAGCCCCTGCACGCCCTCTGAGCACCAACCGGTGCCCGAGTCACTAAGCTAGACAAGCGTCATACAACTTCTTGAAGGAGACTCAGTCATGAGCACATCCGTCGTCCTCCCCGCTCTCGGCGAGAGCGTCACAGAGGGTACGGTCACCCGCTGGCTCAAGCAGGTGGGAGACACCGTGCAGGCGGACGAGGGCCTGCTCGAGATCTCGACCGACAAGGTCGACACCGAGATCCCCTCCCCCGTCAGCGGCGTGATCGAGGAGATCCTCGTGGCCGAAGACGAGACCGTCGAGGTCGGCGCGCTCCTCGCGCGCATCGGCGACGGCAGCGGAGCGGCTCCCGCCGCAGACGCGCCCGCAGCCGCGGCACCTGAAGCCGAGGCCGCACCCGCCGAGGCTGCCCCCGCGCAGGCCGCACCTGCGGAGAACGCCGCTCCGGCTGCTCCCGCACCGTCGGCAGAAGCACCGGCGCCCGCCGCAGAGGCCGCTCCTGCCGCACCCGCGGGCGACGCCACCGACATCGTGCTCCCCGAGCTGGGCGAGAGCGTCACCGAGGGCACCGTCACCCGGTGGCTCAAGCAGGTCGGCGACAGCGTCGCCGTAGACGAGGCTCTTCTGGAGATCTCCACCGACAAGGTCGACACCGAGATCCCGTCGCCGGTTGCCGGTGTGGTTCAGGAGATCGTGGCCGGCGAGGACGAGACGGTCGCCGTCGGCGCCGTGCTCGCACGCGTCGGCTCCGGCGCTGCCCCCGCCGCTGAGACCCCGGCTCCCGCGCCCGCAGCCGAGGCACCCGCTGCGCCTGCGGCTCCCGCGCCCGCCCCCGCAGCCGAAGCGCCCGCTGCTCCGGCTCCTGCCGCCGCTCCGGCTCCTGCCGCCGCTCCGGCTCCTGCCGCCGCTCCGGCTCCTGCGGCTGCTCCGGCTCCCGCCGCTGCGACGCCAGCCGAGGCGAAGCTCGCGCTCCCGACCGAGAGCGACAACCTCTACGTCACACCGCTCGTGCGTCGTCTGGCCTCCCAGCAGGGAGTGGACCTGGCTTCCGTCACCGGAACCGGTGTCGGCGGTCGCATCCGCAAGGAAGATGTCCTGAAGGCTGCGGAGACGGCGGCGGCAGCGCCCGCCGCCGCGGCTCCTGCTGCTCCCGCGCCGCTCGAGGTCTCGCCGTTGCGCGGCACGACACAGCCGATGTCGCGGCTTCGCAAGGTCCTCGCGAAGCGTGCCGTCGAGTCGATGCAGCAGACGGCCCAGCTGACCACGGTCGTCGAGGTCGATGTCACCGCACTCGCCGACTACCGCGACAGCGTGAAGGCTTCTTTCCTCGAGAAGACGGGTGACAAGCTCTCCTTCCTGCCGTTCTTCGCGCTCGCAACCGCAGAAGCGCTGCAGGCGTTCCCGATCGTGAACGCGACGGTCGACGGCGAGAACATCGTCTACCCGGCCAGCGAGAACGTCTCGATCGCCGTCGACACCGAGCGTGGACTGCTCACGCCGGTGCTGCGCGACGCCGCCTCGAAGAACATCGCGCAGATCGCGCACGAGATCGCCGATCTGGCTGCTCGCACCCGCGACAACAAGCTGAAGCCCGACGAGCTGGCCGGCGGAACTTTCACGCTGACCAACACGGGCTCCCGCGGCGCGCTGTTCGACACGCCTGTGGTCTTCCTCCCGCAGTCGGCGATCCTGGGCACCGGTACCGTCGTCAAGCGCCCCGGACTCGTCAAGGTGGGCGGCGCGGATGCGATCGCCGTCCGGTCCTACGTGTACCTCGCGCTGTCCTACGACCACCGGATCATCGACGGCGCAGACGCGGCACGCTTCCTCGGCGCCGTGAAGGCCCGCCTCGAGGCTGCGCAGTTCGCCGCTCAGCTCGGAGCCTGACCGACACGAGTCATCCTGGCTGATCCGCGACGTCATAGACGTCGCGGATCAGCCATTTCTCGTCTGTGCGGAAAAGGACGACGATGGTCTCGTCCGAGGACGCGGCGTCGGCCATCCCCGCATCGCTCTCGGGGATCGCACGCAATCGCATGACCGCCACGTCGCCGTAGGCATCGACCAGCTCGGGTGCCGTCGGAACGCGGGGCTTCGCGCTGAGCGCATCGACGATCCCCTCCGCATTCCCGGCCACGGCGCTCTGACACGCGCCGTCTCCATCGGCGCTGCACTGCGCGATGATCCGCAGGAGCGCTGACAGCGCCGCGACGGGATCGTCGGCCGCAGCAGACCTCGGCTGCGTGGCCTCGCTCTCCGCAACATCCGTCGCACGGGGCGTCGGGACGTCGGACGCCTCCCCGGAGGATGCCGGCGCCGGTGTGTCCGTGTTGCCGGGCGCGCCACGGGCGCTTGTCTCCGACTCACCACCGGGAAGGAGCAGTCCTCCCACCAGCACAGCCGCTGCGGCGCCTCCCGCGATGGCAAGGGAACGCAGACGGACCTTCGAACGAGCCGTCGATCGCTCGCGTCCCCTCCTCGGCCGTGTGGATCGTCGGTGAGGATGTTGCGCCCCTCTCTCCGAGCGCGCGCGCAGCTCGATGATCGCCTTCTGCACCACGTCGACGATCGCGCTGATGGCGCGGGTGCGACCCGCGTCCCGATGGCGGACCCGGTCCGCGCGCAGGAGCGGCGCTCTCTCCCGAGCCACGGCGACGCGGGGACCGACCGCCCGAGCGACATCCCGAGCCCGCTCCGGGGTGTGGAACTCGCGCCGGAGAGGCTGCGGCGCAGCGACGTCGAGCACCATGGTCTCCCATGCCTCCGTGAGCTTGCGAGGCAGACGCGGCTGAGCGAGAGTCTTGTGCAGCCCCTCTCCGATGCCCGACAGGGCGCGACGGACCACCTTGTCCGCGGTCTGATCGCCGAGAAGCTCGACGAGCTCCACCACACCGGCCCTGACATCGGCGCCCTCCCCGATGACGAAGACAGGCCGTCCACCGTCGGTGAGCCACCACGTGCCCGTGTGCACCCCATCGATCCCTTCCCCCAACTCGTCGAGTCCACGAAGGAGGCTGACGACGAGAGTGCTGATCTCCCCCGCAGTGATGCCCGATCCCGCTGCCTCTCGACGGCCCAGGTATCCGCGCACCCGATCCGTGCACCACGGGAGCAACGCGTCGTGACCATCCCGGCGCCGGCTGACGTCGATGGGAGCGGCGATGTGTTCCGTCCCCGAGTAGCGCCATCCCGCCCATCCGCCGAGGCGCGCGACATCCACTCTGACGACCACCTCATCGCCGTGGGTCACGAGCGTGCCCGAGAAGGGCCCCTCCGCGGGATCGAGGGTGCGCACCACACGGTGCGCCCGCGGAACGAGCGGCGTTCCTCGACCGTCGTCGATCGCGATGTCTTCCATTCCTCCATCTCACCGCGGAGATCCTCCCGGAAGCCGCCAGGGCGGAGCGTCGGGACGGATCCCCTCTGATGCCTCTGCAGTGCAGGAGGAGTGGAATCCGGCCGCTCCGCTCCACGCGAACGCCGACATCACGAGGTCGTCAGACTCGGTAGGCTGGTGCTCATGGCAAAGCGTGCTCCCGAACCCGAAAAGCGTCCTGGGTTCTTCTCCCAGATCAAGTCCCTCTTCCGGTTCACACGTGAGGCCTACTCCTGGCTGCCGTGGGCACAGGCTGCGATCCTCATCGGCGGCGTCCTGCTCGGGCTCGTCGCGGGTTATCTGATCCCTCCCTTCCAGGTATGGACGCTCGTCCTGTGGGGCATCACGGGTCTGATGCTCGGCATCCTCGGCGCCCTGTTCCTGATGACGCGGCTCTCGACCTCTGCCATGTACAGCAAGATCGACGGCATGCCCGGTGCGACCGGCCACGTGCTGAGCACCAGCCTTGGTCGCAGTTGGCAGGCCTCGGAGACTCCCGTCGGCATCAACCCGAAGACGCAGGAAGCTGTCTACCGCACCATCGGCCGCGGCGGCATCGTCATCGTCGGCGAAGGCGCACGCGGACGACTGACCCGTCTCGTGAACGAGGAGCGCAGCAAGGCCCAGCGCGTCGCGCACGGCGTCCCGGTCACCGTTCTGTACGTCGGACACGGTGACGACGAAGTCGCGATCGCCGACCTCTCGAAGACGATCAAGAAGCTCCCCAAGGCGATCGACAAGGCGACGATGGCCGCGGTCATCCGTCGCGTCGACTCGGTGTCGCAGTCGCTTTCCTCGCTGCCGATCCCGAAGGGCATCGACCCGACGAAGGTGCGCTCTCAGCGTCCGCGCTGATCGCACGCACCGCACGACTCAAGAGCGCGGCCGTCCTCCTTCGAGGACGGCCGCGCTCTCTCCTTCACTCGGAGAGCGGCTGCCGAGGCAGACGACGGACTTTCGCCCGACGACGCCGACGTTCCGGGACCATCGATCGCATCTCGTCGAGCTTGCCGAAGCAGAACAGCCGGTCGTCGGCTTCGAGCACGACGTGCTTGCGGGGATTCGGGATCACGCTGACGCCGCGGTGCAGCGTGAGGACCGTGATGTCCCGCTCCCACAGTCCCGCCTCGCCCAACGTCTTCCCGACCAGGTCGACCGCACCGTGCACCATGAGCTCGGCGACACCGTAGCCCGTCGAGACCGTGAGACGCTGGCGCACGTCGATCTCCGGAAAAGCGACCTGCCCCGCGATGTAGTCGATGATGGCACCAGCGACATCGAGCTTCGTCGCGGTCTCGATGCCCTGGAGTCCGGGCGAGGAGTTGACCTCCATGACCAGCGGACCGTCTTCGCCCTCGAGCATGTCGACACCCGCGACCCGCAGGCCCATGATCTGCGCCGAGCGCACCGCCGCGCGCTCGTAGACGGGATCGAGTTCGACCGCCTCGACGGACCCTCCTCGGTGCACGTTCGATCGGAACTCGTCACCGGCAGCGGAACGTCGCATCGCGGCGACGACGCGGTCGCCGACGACCAGCGCTCTGATGTCGCGTCCGCGGCTCTCCGCGATGAACTTCTGGATCAGCACGTTCTGCTTGGTCGAGTGCAGGGTCTCGATGATCGCCTCGGCGACCTTCACCTGCGGAGCGAGGATCACCCCGATTCCCTGGGTGCCCTCGAGCAGCTTGATGACGACCGGGGCTCCGCCGACCCGTTCGATCGCCGGTCGCACATCCGCGCGGTTGCGCACGAAGGCCGTCGGCGGCATCGCGATGTTGTGGCGCGAGAGGATCTGATTCGCGCGGAGCTTGTCACGGGCGCTCGAGATGCCGTTGGCGGTGTTCGGCGTGTAGACGTCCATCTGCTCGAACTGACGCACGACGGCCGTGCCGAAGTAGGTGATCGAGTTCCCGATGCGAGGGAGGATCGCGTCGTAGTCGCTGAGCTGTCGTCCGCGGTAATGCAGGTCCGGTTCATCGGCCGTGAGGTCGATGGCGAAGCGCAGCGTGTTGAGCACCTTGACGTTGTGCCCTCGTTGGAGCGCGGCTGCACGCAGACGCTGGGTGGAGTACGCCTGCGGCGCGCGGGAGAGCACTGCGATCTTCACGGGGGGTTTTTCCTGCCAGGATGTATCAGGTGAGTAGGACTACCCCCCATTCAAACACCCTTACGGGGTGGCGAGAATGGGTGAGCCTGCCCGATCTCGGGGTGGATTGGCTGAAGGCCAAGATCGACACGGGTGCGCGCACCTCATCGCTGCACGCTTTCGACATCGTGGAGTTCGAGCAGGACGACGAGCCCTGGGTCCGTTTCAAGGTCAAACCCTGGCAGGACAGCCAGGAGGACGCGGTCGTGGTCGAGTGCCCGATCCACGACCGTCGTGCCGTGCGGAGCTCGTCAGGGCATGCCCAGGAGCGGCTCGTGGTCGAGCTTCTGATCCGGCTCGTGGATCGCGAAGTGCTCGCGGAGGTCACGCTGAGCAACCGTGACGAGATGGGCTTCCGGATGCTCATCGGGCGTGAAGCCCTGCGCCGCGGCTACATCGTCGACCCCGCCCGTTCCTTCCTCGGCGGACGAGCACCGCGCGAGGCGCGTCGGCGCAACCGCGGCCGCGACTGACTCCGTCGGGCGGAGCCGTCAGGTGCGGATGAGAACCGTGCCGACCGCCTTGTCGTGCAGACCGCGCTGGTCGGCGTCCCAGATCACGGCGGGTACGACGACCACGAGCAGGAGCGTGCGGACGATCGGGCGCCACAGCCCGACCCAGCCCCCGTCGAGACGGGCGAGACGCATGCCGAGGATGCGGTGCCCCGGGCTGCCGCCTGCGGTCGGGATGAAGACGATCTGCAGCACGGCGAACACCAGCATCGGGGCGAACTGGGTCAGACCCGCTTCCGTCGGCAGGGCGAACTGATTGAACCCGAGGAATCCGGTGGCGATGATCGTCGCCGCTGTGTAATCGATCAGAAGGGCGCCGATCCGGCGGCCGGGACGGGCGATGCTCCCCGAACCGGATTCGGGGAGTCCGAGTCGTTCACCGGGGTACGCGTTCACTGCATCCGTCACTCCCCCAGCCTACCGAGCGTGAAATGACGTGCTGACGCCCTCACGCTCGTAACACGCCCGAAACAAAGCGGATACCGTAGAGAAATCCCCCGTCCGTACTCTGCAGAGTGGCCGTGAAGCCATCGATCCGCATTACAGGAGTCGTACATGTTCAAAGATTCGTCCGAGGTACTGACCTACATCAAGGAGAACGACGTCAAGTTCCTTGACATCCGTTTCACCGACCTCCCGGGTGTACAGCAGCACTTCAACATTCCTGCATCGACGGTCGACGAGGCTTTCTTCACCGACGGTCAGCTGTTCGACGGCTCCTCGATCCGCGGCTTCGCGAGCATCCATGAGTCCGACATGCAGCTCATCCCCGACGTCACGACGGCGTACGTCGACCCGTTCCGCGAGGCGAGCACGCTCGTCATGCTCTTCGACATCTACAACCCGCGCACCGGCGAGATCTACTCCAAGGACCCGCGTCAGGTCGCCAAGAAGGCCGAGAAGTACCTGGCCTCGACCGGCATCGCCGACACCGCGTTCTTCGCCCCCGAGGCCGAGTTCTACATCTTCGACGACGTCCGCTACAACGTCACCTCGAACTCCAGCTTCTACAGCGTCGACTCCGAAGAGGGCGCCTGGAACACCGGTCGCGAGGAGGAGGGCGGCAACCTCGGGAACAAGACCCCCTACAAGGGCGGGTACTTCCCGGTCAGCCCGGTCGACAAGACGGCCGACCTCCGTGACGACATCACCCTCAAGCTGATCGACGCCGGTTTCATCCTCGAGCGCTCGCACCACGAGGTCGGCACGGGCGGCCAGCAGGAGATCAACTACCGCTTCGACACCATGGTGCACGCGGCTGACGACATCCTGAAGTTCAAGTACATCGTCAAGAACACGGCCGAGGAGTGGGGCAAGGTCGCGACCTTCATGCCCAAGCCCCTCTACGGTGACAACGGCTCGGGAATGCACACGCACCAGTCGCTGTGGAACGACGGCAAGCCGCTGTTCTACGACGAGGCCGGCTACGGCCAGCTCAGCGACATCGCGCGCTGGTACATCGGCGGCATCCTGGCGCACGCGCCCGCCCTGCTCGCCTTCACCAACCCGACGCTGAACAGCTACCACCGTCTGGTCAAGGGCTTCGAGGCTCCCGTCAACCTGGTCTACTCGGCCGGCAACCGCTCCGCCGCGATCCGTATCCCGATCACGGGCTCGAACCCGAAGGCGAAGCGCATCGAGTTCCGCGCACCGGATGCTTCGGGCAACCCCTACCTCGCCTTCGCCGCGCAGCTCATGGCAGGCCTCGACGGAATCAAGAACCGCATCGAGCCGCACGAGCCGGTCGACAAGGACCTCTACGAGCTTCCCCCCGAGGAGGCCAAGGACATCCCGCAGGTCCCGAACTCGCTGCTCGACTCGCTGGACGCCCTGGCTGCCGACCACCAGTTCCTCCTCGAGGGCGGCGTGTTCACCAAGGAGCTCATCGAGACCTGGATCTCCTACAAGTACGAGAACGAGATCCTGCCGATGGCGCAGCGTCCGCACCCGTTCGAGTACGAGCTGTACTTCGGGGTCTGATCGCCCTTTCGAAGCGACGACGAACGCCCGCCAGGGTCCTCCTGGCGGGCGTTCGTCGTGATCCCGGACGTCATCACGCGGTGCGGACGATCGCCGGGGGCTCGTAGGTCCCGTTCAGCACCGCCTCCCCCGGGATGTACATGCGGATGATCGGCCGGAACTCTCCGGACGGCGTCGGCAGCCAGTTGGCCCGCGCCAGGGAGTCCTCGGGTGCGGAATGGCTCATGGTGATGGTCAGCGAGCCGTCGTCTCCATAGACGATTCCCGGCGTCCGGTCCCCGAGGGAATATCGGTCGATCGGGTTGTCCACCAGGAAGAACTCCGGCAACGAGTACATCGTCACGGACCAGAACGCGCCGACCGGGGGCGGCGGCGCGAGGTGGAGGGTGTAGTTCCTCTCCCCGGTGAGCTGCTCCCCGCGATCATCGACGTACGTCATGATGTACGCCGCCTCGTAGCCGTGATTGCCCCAGAGCCCCGCCTTGGCCGATCCTGCTCGCAGAGCCAGGCGCTGAAGCCCCTCGGGTGCTTTCCACTGAGGGTCGTCCAGTGCACCGATCTGGAAGAAGTCGAGGTTGTAGTCGAACACATGCAGAGTCATCTGCCAGCCGTTGATCACGGGAGCGGATCCGGACTGAAGGATCGCATCGAGCGCAGCGCTTCCCTCCGCGAACGCATCCTCGAGACGGGCCACGGCGGTCTCGCCGAGTCCGCCGACCGGAGCCTCGCCGGTGATCCCGAGTTCGACGAACGTGGCCTCGAGCGCACGGTCTCGCGCCGCGCCGGGGAAGGCCCGCGACCACACGCGGAACTGCTCCCAGAAGTCCAGAGCCTCGGATCCCTGCGGCGCGGCGTCGGGAAGCCCCTGTCCGGCAACTCCGGTCAGCGACATCGCGTCCTGCAGCGCGTGAACGGCCGGAAGATCAGCATCGCCGTCGACGGCCCAGCGACCGACGAGCGAGACGACATCCGTCGGCGCATCGATCTCGATGACGTCGGGGACGGCCTGCGTCTCGGACCGAGTCGACGGTCCCCGCAGGACCACGTCCTTCGCCCCTCCGCCTGTCGCACGGGTGCCCACGTACGCGAAGTTGTTCGTCCACGCATCGACGAACTGCATCACGTGATACCGATCCCCCGCGTCCGGCAGATGCAGCCGTACGGGACCAGCGCTCAGATCGATCTGCGCGAAGGAGTACACCGTGTCGTTGTTGATCGAGACGAAGTCGTCGTCTGCGCTCGCGAGCGTGCGGGCGTGGGCGATGGCGTTGAGAGGGGTCGCCGCCATGGTGCCGATGCCGTTCTGCACCGAACGTCGAACCTGTCCGAGATTGAACACCAGCGGGAAGGCATACAGGTAGGCGGTGACGGCGAGGGCGTCGCGATGGGGAGCGTGTTCGGTCATGGCTCATCTTCTCGTCGAACGAGGGGGCGCGCCAGTGGCCGTTCCCGGCTTGACCCGGTGGACTCGCGAGTGTTCAACTGGTGAGTCTGAGCATCGACCGGGGGAACCATGCGCCGTAGAAGAGTCATCGTGAACACCGACGCACACACGCCGGTCGCCGCCGCACCGTCTCAGCCCTCGAACGCGGTCGTCGCATATGCGAGGACCAACCCGTTCATGTTCGGCCTGCTGGGCGCCCTCGGGGTGCTGGTCGCCCTGGCCATCGGCGGAGTGATCGGCCAGCTCGCGACCGTCTTCGTCTATATCGGAGTGGCGGTCTTCCTGGCCCTCGGCCTCGACCCGATCGTCTCGTTCATCGAGAAGAAGCTCCCGCGCGCCGCCGCCGTAGCCATCGTCGTCGCTGCTGTGCTCCTCGCGTTCGCCGGCATCATCCTCGCCATCGTCCCGCTCCTCGTGGAACAGGTCGGCAACCTGATCAAGGACGGGCCGAAGATGGTCGAGGACTTCATGGCCAGCGCCTGGTACAAGGACGTCAGCAGCCAGTTCGGCACCATCGACGACGCCGTTCAGGGCGTCCTCGGGTTCTTCAAGGATCCCAACAACTTCTTCGACATCGGCGGCGGCGTCTTCGCGGTCGGCGCCGGTATCGCCGGCGGCTTCACCGGTGTCACCATCGTCCTGATCCTGACGCTGTACTTCATGGCATCGCTGCGCAGCATGAAGCACCTCGCGGCACGCTTCGTCCCGGCGTACCAGCGGGACACCTTCAGCGGCCTCCTCGAGGACGTCTCCGGGGCCGTGGGCCGCTATGTGATGGGCCAGGCCAGCCTTGCGCTGATCAACGGCATCCTGAGCCTGATCTTCCTCACCATCATCGGCGCGCCCGTTCCGGCGTTGCTCGCACTCATCGCCTTCATCGGGTCGATGATCCCGTTGGTGGGAACGCTGACGGCGTCGATCATCAACTCTCTGATCTGCCTCTTCGTCTCCCCCGTGACGGCGCTCATCGCGATCATCTACTACCTGATCTACATGCAGATCGAGGCCTATATCCTCTCGCCGCGGATCATGAGCAAGGCCGTCGCGGTGCCGGGAGCGCTCGTCGTCATCGCCGCCGTCGCCGGCGGTGCACTCGGCGGTATCCTGGGAGCCCTCGTGGCGATCCCCGTCGCCGCGAGCATCATCATCATCGTGCAGAAGGTGACGTTCCCGGCCCAGGACAGGAAGATCGTCCCGCCGGCATCGGCGCGCTGATCACGGCTCCTGCCGGGGCGCCCTCAGCGGACGAGGAGAGCGCCGGCCTCGACGCGGACGTCGAATGCCGAGACCTCGCCCATCTCCTCGCCGTCGATCTCGAACACGAGAGGTGTCTTGAGCTCGACGGAGATGGTCTCCACCGGGAGGTGGCGTGCCGAGTCGGTGCTGACGGCCTCATCCGTCGCGCCGAACAGGCGACGGATGCCGTTGTCCCACACGAATGATCGCAGCGTATCGAGCCACTGCAGCGCGCCGTCGGCGCTGATCATCAGCACGTCGAGCTTGCCGTCGTCCAGCACGGCGTCCGGCAGCAGTCTGATGCCGCCCTGCACCATCCCGCAGTTGCCGATCAACATGGTGTGGCCCCGCACCGCGACGGCCTTCTCCCCGTCGATCGTGAGGGTGATGTCGGTCATCTCGGTACCGGCGAGAGCGCGTCCCATGGCCTCGACATAGGCGAGCCAGCCCGCCTTGGACTTGAGGTCGTCGTCGGTCTCCACCAGCATCTGGGCGTCGACCCCGAATCCGACCATCACGGCGAACGCGTGCTCGGTTCCGTCGTACGACACCCAGCCGAGGTCGATGCGACGGGGCTCGGCGTCGCGCACCCGCTCCAGTGCGGCCTTCACGTTGTTCAGCGGTACCTCGAGGTTCCGCGCGAGGAGGTTGCCGGTCCCCTGCGGGACGATCCCGAGCGCCGTCTCGGAACCCGCCAACGACTCGGCGACCGCGCGTACCGTGCCGTCTCCCCCGACGGCGACCACGATGTCGCGGCCGTCTTCACGCGCCTCGCGAGCCATGCCGCGACCCGGGTCCTCGGGGGTCGTCTCCCACCAGCGGATGTCGTACCCGTCGTCGAACACTTCGCTCACCGCGGCTTGCAGGACCTCCTGCTCGACCTTCGAAGGGTTCCAGACGATGCCGATTCGCGCGTTGGTCATATCGTCAGCTTGGGACACGACACGCGATACCGCAAACCGACGCTCTCGACTCACCCGTAGAAGAGCTGCTCGAAGGTCTTCCTGGCGCGCCGGGTCACCCCGAGGTAGTCCTCCTCGAGTTCTGTGGCGGAGCGATCGGGATAGCCGAGCAGACGACCGATCGCATCGAGCTGACGGCGATCGGCGGGGAGCACGTCGCTGGTCTGCCCGGTCAGCAGAGTGATCGCTGACCTGAGACGACTGGACAGCAGCCACGCCGCGCGAAGACGCGCGGCGTCCTCCTCTGCGACCAGATCGGCCGCGACGGCGGCTTCGAGCGCACCGAGCGTCGAGGTCGTGCGCAGCCCGGGAACACCGTGCGCATGCTGCAGCTGGAGGAGTTGGACCAGCCACTCCACATCGCTCAGCGAGCCGGGGCCGAGCTTCAGGTGGCGACGGGGATCAGCACCCTGCGGCAGCCGTTCCCCCTCGACCCGCGCTTTGATGCGCTTGATCTCGCGGGTGCCCTGGAGGTCGATGGCCTCCGGGTAGCGGATCGTGTCGGCAAGCGCCGTGAACCGGGCGATCAGCTTCGCGCTTCCCGCCACTCCGCGCGCCCGGAGCAGCGCCTGGGCCTCCCACGACAGCGACCAGCGGCGATAGTACTCCGCGTATGCCTGGATGGAGCGGACGATCGGACCGTTCCGCCCCTCCGGCCTCAGATCGGCATCGAGGTCGAGCGGCAGCCGGTGATCGGTCAGGTGCTCGCGGAGGCCGGCCACGATCTGCGTCGCGAGCTTCTGCGCGCGCTGGGGATCGACACCGTTCGCGTCGTAGACGTACAGGATGTCGGCGTCGGATCCGAACCCCAGCTCGGCACCCCCGAAGCGCCCCATCGCGATGACGGCGAAGTCGAGCGCCTCGTCATCGACCGGGACGACTTCGCGCATCACCGCGCGGAGAGCGGCCTGGATCGTCGCCTCGGTGATCTCCGTGAGTGCGGTGGCGACCTCTTCGATCGTGAGGACATCGAGCACCGCCCCCATGGCCGTGCGCAGGAGCTCTCTCCTCCGCAGCGCCCTGACGGCCCGCAGCGCATCGCCGATCGTCTCATGGCGCGTCTGGATCGCTCTGGCCTCTTCGTCGAGGGCTGCGGCCCCGCGCGGGCGCAGCCGCCCAGCGTTGTCCAGCCAGGCCACGGATTCCGGGATCCACTCCAGGAGCTCGCCGATGTACCGGGAAGAGGACAGCAGGCGGGTGAGGCTCTCCGCCGCCCCCGACGAATCGCGCAGCATCCTGAGGAACCACGGGGTGTCTCCGAGACGCTCGCTGATGCGACGGAAGGCGAGGAGCGCGTAGTCAGGATCGCTTCCGTCGGCGAACCACCGCACCATGATAGGCATCAGGTGTCGCTGGATGGTCGCCTTGCGGCTGAGCCCGCTCGTGAGCGCACCGATGTGGCGGAGTGCGCCCGCCGGATCCCGGAAGCCGATGGCTGCCAAGCGGTCGTGCGCCTGAGCGGCGGAGAGGGTCCGCTCCTCTTCCGGCAGACCGGCGACAGCGCTCAGCAGTGGGCGGTAGAACAGGCGCGTATGGATCTCGCGCACCTCCCGCCGGACGCTCTCCCAGCGGGCCCACACACTGTCACCGCTCTCCGCGAGGCGTGTGCCCCTCGCCAGGATCCGCAGGCCTGCCGGAGTCCGAGGCATCAGATGCGTGCGGCTGAGCTCTCTCAGCTGGAGGCGATGCTCCATGAGCCGGAGCAGGCGGTAGTCCTCGGCGAACGCCGCCGCATCGACCCGCCCGATGTAACCGCCCTCGACGAGCGCATCGAGGCTCTCGAGGGTCCCGCGCGTGCGCAGCGACTCGTCGGTGAGTCCGTGGACGAGCTGCAGCAGCTGCACGGTGAACTCGATGTCGCGGAGCCCACCCGCCCCGAGCTTCAGCTGATACGGAGCGTCGTCCGGGTCGATGTGCTCCATCACGCGCTCCCGCATGCGTTGCACGCTCTCGACGAAGTCCTGCCGCGCGGCACTGGACCAGATCTTCGGCTGCACTGCGGCGATGTACTCCGCCCCGAGTTCCGCATCTCCGGCGAGGGGACGAGCCTTGAGCAGAGCCTGGAACTCCCAGCTCTTGGCCCAGCGGTCGTAGTACGCGAGATGGGATGCGAGCGAGCGGACCAGAGCACCTTGCTTGCCCTCTGGACGCAGCGCGGCATCGACCTCCCAGAGCGGCGGTTCCACCTCGATCGCGTCGAGGTTCCGCATGGTCTCGCGCGCGAGCCTGGTCGCGATGTCGATGGCACGCGCCTCCGTGACGACCTCTTCGTCGCTGCTGCCGCCCACGAAGATCACGTCGACGTCGCTGACGTAGTTCAACTCCCGAGCGCCGGCTTTTCCCATTCCGATGATGGCGAGACGGGTCGCCGCCACCTCATCCCGCCCCATCGACTCCTGCACCCGGGTCCGCGCCACCGCGAGCGACGCCTCCAGGGCAGCACCCGCGAGGTCGGCCAGCGCTGCCGACACGGGGCCTACTGCCATCTCCGGTGCCGTGCGCGAGAGGTCGAACGCGGCGATGGCAGCGAGATTTCGTCGGTAGGCGACTCTGAGCGCGACGACCTCGTCGTCCCCACCCGACTGCGCGAACCCGTCGCACGCACCGACTGAGGCCAGCAGCCGCTCCTGGAGCTCCTCGGCCGATGGCAGTGCATCGCGGGGTGCTTCCAGGACGCTCAGCTGGTCCGGGTGACGGAGGAAGAACTCGGCGAGTCCCTCCGAGGCGCCGAAGACCCGCCAGACACCGCGGCGGGTCTCCTCGTCGACGAGGAGCCCACGCAATGACGACTCATCCCGACGGGCCACGCGGAGCAGCCCGCGGACGGCGGCATCGGGATCCGCGGCATCGGCAGCCTCGAGCAGCACCGTCCGCGGCTGATCGAGAATCTCCGCCAGCTCAGCGAGGCCTGCCGCGGCCTCGCTCAGCTCGGAGAAGCCGAGCCTGGCGAGGGCGGAGAGGGAGACCGAATCGTCAGGACGCGCCATCGGGCGGGTCAGAGCAGCTCGAGGTTGCTCTTCAGCTCGAACGGGGTGACCTGACCGCGGTAGGCCTCCCATTCCTTGCGCTTGTTGAGCAGCACGTAGTTGAAGACCTGTTCGCCCAGAGTCTCCGCGACGAGCTCGGACGCCTCCATGTACTCCAGGGCGTGGTCGAGACTCGCCGGCAGTGCCTCGTAACCGAGAGCTCGCCGCTCGGCGTCGCTCAGCGACCACACGTTGTTCTCGGCCTCCGGCGGCAGATCGTATCCCTCCTCGATGCCCTTGAGCCCGGCTGCGAGCAGGAGCGCGTAGGCGAGGTAGGGGTTCGACGCGGAATCGATGCCGCGGTACTCCACGCGGGACGACTGGCTCTTGTTCGGCTTGTACATCGGCACGCGGACGAGTGCGGATCGGTTCGCGTGACCCCAGGTGACGAAGCTCGGTGCCTCGTCGCCGCCCCAGAGCCGCTTGTATGAGTTGACGAACTGGTTGGTGACCGCGGAGATCTCGTTCGCGTGACGCAGGAGGCCCGCGATGAAGTGCCGGCCCGTCTTCGACAGCTGGTACTTCGCGCCCTCTTCGTAGAAGGCGTTCTGGTCACCCTCGAACAGTGACATGTGCGTGTGCATACCGCTTCCGGGCTGGTCGCTGAGCGGCTTCGGCATGAACGTCGCATAGACGCCCTGCTCGATCGCCACCTCCTTGATCACCGTCCGGAAGGTCATGATGTTGTCGGCCGTGGTGAGGGCGTCCGCGTAGCGGAGGTCGATCTCGTTCTGACCGGGCCCGCCCTCGTGGTGACTGAATTCGACCGAGATGCCGAGGTCTTCCAGCATCCGGACCGAACGGCGACGGAAATCGTGCGCGGTGCCGCCGGGCACGTTGTCGAAGTAGCCCGCCGAGTCGACGGGCACGGGCCCCTCCGGCCCGAACGACGAGGACTTGAGCAGGTAGAACTCGATCTCGGGGTGCGTGTAGAACGTGAACCCGGCGTCAGCGGCCTTCGCGAGCGTGCGCTTGAGCACGTGACGGGGATCGGCGACGGCGGGCTGGCCGTCGGGAGTCGTCAGGTCGCAGAACATGCGCGCGGTCGGGTCGATCTCGCCGCGCCAGGGCAGCGTCTGGAACGTCGTCGGATCGGGCTGGGCGAGCAGGTCGGACTCGTAGGTGCGTGTCAGCCCCTCGATCGCCGAACCGTCGAACCCGATTCCCTCCGCGAAAGCACCCTCGACCTCGGCCGGCGCGATGGCCACCGACTTGAGAGTGCCGATCACGTCGGTGAACCACAGTCGCACGAACTTGACGCCGCGCTCCTCGATGGTCCGGAGGACGAAGTCCCTCTGCTTGTCCATGGCTACTCTGCGCCCTGGCCCTTTGCGTCGCCCGTGTTCTGGGGGCCCTTGACGTCCCAGCCCTGCTCGACGGCCTCTTCCTCGGCCCAGGCGCGCGAACGCTCCTTGACGACCTCCGGAGCACGACGGGCCTCGGCCTCGGTGTCGAACGGACCGATGCGGTCGATGGAGGGCGAGATCATCCCGAACTCGATCTCGCCGGTCGTGGAGTTGTACCAGTACTTGTGGTCACCGTCAGACATGTCTGCCCCTTCTTCACGTGATGTCATCGATCCTACTGGCGTGCACCGTGGTCGCTAAGCTATCGCCCATGGCAAAAGCGATCGGCGTCGACATCGGCGGCACGGGTATCAAAGCAGGAATCGTCGACCTCGAGCACGGAATCATGGCGTCCGACCGGGTACGGGTACCGACCCCCGAGGGCGCATCGCCCCAGGACGTGCTCAATGCCGTGCAGACCGTGCTGAAGACCCTCGACGTGCACGACTCGACCCTGCCGCTCGGCGTCGCATTCCCGGCGATCGTCAAGCGCGGCAAGACCCTCTCCGCCGCCAATGTCTCCAAGGAGTGGATCGACTTCGACGCCGAGCGGTTCTTCCGGGACGGTCTCGGTCGCAACATCGTGTTCGTGAACGACGCCGACGCCGCCGGTGTCGCCGAAGCCCGCCACGGAGCGGCCAGGGACGTGCGTGGTTTCACGCTCCTCACGACGCTCGGCACCGGCATCGGATCGGCCTTCCTCTACGACGGCGTGCTCCTTCCGAACACCGAGCTCGGTCACCTCAACTTCGGCGAATACGAGTCGGTCGAGACCTACGCTGCGACGTCGGCACGGGAGCGCGAGAACCTCTCGTGGGCCGAGTGGGCCGAGCGTCTGCAGGCGTTCTACTCGCACATCGAGTTCCTGTTCAGCCCCGACCTGTTCGTCGTCGGCGGCGGCGTGTCGAAGAACGCCGGAGACTTCCTCCCGCTGCTCGACCTGAAGACCCCGATCGTCCCGGCGATCCACCGCAACAACTCCGGCATCATCGGCGCGGCGTCGCTCGCCGGGGACTGACCTTCGACAGGCTCAGCCACCCGGATCCGCTCGAAGGCCCCGACGACTCTCCAGTCATCGGGGCCTTCGTGCGTGTGAGGCGAATGGGCCGACCTGTACGCCGGGTTCTGTTCCGGGGTTCTTCGCCCCTTCGACGGCCATCTCTCTCGGCGACACGTTGCCGTGGCACTCTAGCGGTCTACCCGAGGACTCGGCGAGCCGCGTCAACATCCTCTGTCTGACCTTGCTCCGGACGAGGTTTACCTGGCGGGCCATGTCACCATGACCCCCGGTGGTCTCTTACACCACCCTTTCACCCTTACCCCTTGCGGGGCGGTCTGCTCTCTGTGGCACTTTCTCGCGGATTGCTCCGGGTGGGCGTTACCCACCGTCCTGCCCTGAGGAGCCCGGACGTTCCTCGGTACGGTTGCCCGTAACGCGGCCGTCCAGTCGACCCATTCGCCTCCCCAGTCTACGTTCTCCTGGGCACACGACCGGCGGCTACTTCTCCGCGGACTCCGCGATGCGCAGGTCGAGGGGCACGTCGATGGGAAACGAGCCGAAGAGCCTCGTCGTGGCCGTGGCCGCGGCCTCGCGCACCGCCTCGGCAGCCTCCTCCGCGTGTTCCAGGGGAACGTGGAGGATCACCTCGTCGTGCAGGAAGAACGCCAGGTGCGCAGAGCGCGCGAACGGACCGGACGCCGCCGCCTCGGCGAACACCTCAGGGATCTGCTGCAGGCGATGCCGGATCTCCGCGAGCCAGATCAACGACCACTCGGCAGCAGTGCCCTGCACCACGAAGTTCCTGGTGAACCGGCCCCAATCGCGTCCACGCCGCCGTGCGAGCGCGACGACCGCGGGGTCGGCATCCGCACCGGTCGCGTCCGCCTGCAGCCGCATCCACTCCGTCGACGGACGAGGCGATGACCGCCCGAGCCAGGTCGAGACGATTCCCCCGTCCTCCCCCGTGCGCGCCGCGGCATCCACGAGCGCCATCGCCTTCGGGTACACCTTGCGCAGCCGCGGGACCAGCCGGCCGCTGTCTCCGGTCGTGGCGCCGTACATCGCTCCGAGAACCGCGTACTTCGCCTCCTCGCGGGTGGAGACGGCCCCGGACGCCACGACGCCTGCATAGAGGTCGCTCCCCCGCGCCGCGCGGGCCATCGCTTCGTCGGAGGCCATCGCGGCGAGCATCCGCGGCTCGAGCTGCGCGACGTCTGCCACGACCAGGGTCCACCCCGGGTCGGCTCGGACAGCGGGGCGCAGGCTCCGCGGAAGCTGAAGAGCCCCTCCACCGGCCGACGCCCAGCGACCGGTGACGACACCACCCGGGATGTAGACCGGACGGAACCGACCCTCATGCACCCACTCCGCCAACCATGCCCATCCGTTGGCGCTGAGCAAGCGGGAGAGCTTCTTGTAGGCGAGGAGGGGCTCCACGACCGGATGCTCGTGCTGGGCGAGCTCCCATCGACTCGTCGACTCCACCTGGACCCCGACGCGATGCAGCGCCCTGAGCAGCTTCTGCTGGCTGTCGAGGTGGAGCGACGGATCGCCGAGGAGCGCGCGCACCCGATCGCCCAGCTCGACCATGCGACTCGGTGCTCCCCCGGCGGCAGGACGGGTGCCGAGGGTGTCGGTCAGGATGGCATCGTGCACGCCTTCATCCCAGGGCAACCCCGCGACCCGCATCTCCTCTGCGATGAGTCCGCCTGCCGACTCCGCAGCGCACAGGAGGGTGAGGCGTCCGTCCTGTGCAGCGGCCATCACCCTCCGCTGTGCGCGGTACTGATCGAGTGCGGTCGTGATCGCATCGTCACCGCTCACGTCGTCGAACACGTCGAACAGCGAGGGCACCGCTGCCGTCGGCTCTCGCCGCTCCCACTCCGGCGAGGCCGGGAGCGGGCTCTGCACCGACGACGTATCGCGCAGGATGGCGTGGCACAGCACCAGATCGTGACTGCGGGTGATCCGAACGCCGTGCTCGAGCAGGAACGCGTAGGTCTCGGCGGCGCTGCGCATGACCCACCGCGGGGCATCGGAGTCCTCGACGGAGCGCACCCATTCCGGGAGCTCAGCAACACGCAAGGACGTGCGATCCAGCTCCTCGTCGTTCCGATCGAGCTCGATCGCGACGTACTCCTGCGCTCCGACGGAGACGAGTGCGATGCGGCGTTCGACCCCCGCCGCCGGCGCCGTCATCGCCGACGCGCGCAGGCGCGACTCATGCGAGCCCGGACTCCTCGGTGCGCACCAGGATGCACCCACATTCGGGGCAGGACACCACGAGGTCATCCGCCGCTCGCCTGATGTCGTTCAGATCCGTGCTGGGGAGCAGGATGCGGCACCCCTCGCAGGTACCGCGGGTCAACAGGGCGGCACCTGCGCTGTTCTTCGCGCGGCGGTCGTACTCCGCCAGCAAGGCAGGCGACACGGTCTCCGCGACGGCCGCACGATCGCGGGCGAGCTGTGCGCCGAGGTCGGTGGCTGCTGCGACGTCCGCCTTCGCCTGCGCGGTGAGCGCCGACCCCTCGGCGGTCGTCGTGTCGAGGAGCGCCTGCTGCGCGGCGACGGCGGCCTCTGCCTCTTCGAGACGGCCCATGACGTCGAGCTCGGCATCTTCGAGGTCACTCTGTCGGCGGGCGAGGCTGCCGAGCTCGTGCTCGAGCGCCTGCGCGTCCTTCGGATTCGTCGATGCGGCCAGGCGTTCGGCGTCGCGGTTCCGGCGTGCCTCGACGACGGCGACATCCGACTCCAGCCGCTTCAGCTCGGTGCGCACGTCGTCTCTGGTACCCGCGAGTGCGGTCAGCTCGCGGAGCTGGTCCTGACGGATCGCCACGAGCTCGGTGATCCGCTCCGCCTGGCTCGGCTTGGTCTTGGCACGCTCGACCTGCGCGATGCGCCGGTCGAGGTCGGCGATGTCGAGCAGGGTGCGCTGGTTCTCGGGGCTGGCGTTCACGCTCTCAAATCTAGCCGCTGTCGCGACATCCGCCCATCAGTGCACGTCGCCGTCGACGTAGTACCAGTGCCGGTCCTCGCGCACGAAGCGGCTGCGCTCATGGAGCGAGCCTCTCGTGGCGCGCTGCTGCCAGAACGCCTCGAACTCCACGATGCCCTCGCGGTCGAACGGGCCCCCGGCCTCGCGATCGATCACGAGCAGCCGCCGCCACCGCAGATCCGGTTCGAACTCGATCGTCCCCGGTCTCGTCGTCGGATGCCACGTGCGCAGGAGATGCGCCTCGTCTCGCAGAGAGAACGCGGAGTAACGCGAACGCATCAGGCGTTCGGCCGTCGGCGCCGTCGCTCCGTCGAGGAGCGGTCGGCAGCATCGGCCGTACACATCGCCGGATGAGCAGGGGCACCGATCGTGCTCGTCGATCGTGACGTCATCCGACGCCATCTCCGCCTCCGATGTCATCCCTCCAGCGTACGCTCGGGGAAAAGGCCAGAAGGAGCACCGTGACCACTCAGCCCGTCGTCCCCTCGTTCACCGCCCACAACGGGTTCGCCCTCCCCGCGATCGGCCTGGGCACGTACGCCCTGAACGGCGATGCCGGGGCCGAATCGGTCAGCGCCGGCATCGGTGCCGGCTACCGGCTCGTCGACACCGCATTCAACTACGAGAACGAGGGCTCGGTGGGCCGTGGGGTCGCTGCTTCCGGGGTGGCACGTTCGGACGTGATCGTCACCACGAAGCTCCCCGGACGACACCACCCGTCGCCGAAGGCGCGCACCAGCATCGAGGAGAGCCGCTCCCGCCTCGGACTCGACGTGACCGACCTGCATCTCATCCACTGGCCCAACCCCAGCCAGGACGAGTACGTCCAGGCATGGGCCGCGCTCGTCGACGCCCAGGCCAGAGGCGTCGTGCGCCAGATCGGCGTCTCCAACTTCCTCCCGGAGCATCTGGAGCGCATCGAGCACGAGACCGGGGTGAGGCCCGTGGTCAACCAGATCGAGGTGCATCCGTACTTCCCGCAGGACGAGCAGTTGGCCTACCACCGCGAACGCGGCATCCTCACCGAAGCGTGGAGCCCGTTGGGACGCGCGAAGGAGCTCTTCGACGAACCGGTGATCACCGAGATCGCGTCGTCCCGCGGCATCACCACCGCGCAGACGGTGCTCGCATGGCATGTGGCCCGCGGCACGGTCTCCATCCCGAAGGCCTCGTCGCTCGAACACCAGGTGACGAACCTCGCCGCCGCGGAGATCGTGTTGGACGACGCGGAGGTTGCCGCGATCACCGCGCTCGGTCGCCCGGACGGGCGCCTGTTCGACGCCGATCCGCGGACCCACGAAGAGTCCTGACGACCGCTGGTCAGACGTTCTGCGTGCCGAGGACCCGCAGGAACTCGAGCTTGCTCGCGGATTCGCTCCCCGGCGCTGCCGTGAGCACGATGAGCGCCTGCGACTCGTCCTCGGTGAACAGCGCCTGACAGTCGACCTCGATCTCACCCAGCTCGGGATGCACCATCACCTTGTGCTGCTCGAATCGTCGACTCACCTCGTGCGCGTCCCACAACTCCACGAACTCCGAGCTGCGCACCGTCAGCTCCGCAACGATGTCACCCGCCCTCGATCGAGCACCCATCACCCCGTATGCGGCACGCAGCGAGCCCACGAGCGCACGGGCCTGTCGCGGATGGTCGGTTTCCCGGTAGCGCAGCCGTTCGGTATCGGGGTAGGCGAACCAGCGGTAGATGCCGCTCCGGTCGAGTCCGGTGAGAGTGGTCGCGTCGCCGATCAGCGGACGGGATGCGTCGTTCTGCACGAGCACTTCGTCGAGCACCGAGACGACGAACGCGGGGGTGTCGTGCAGCCGGTCGAGCACGCGGAGGATGCCCGGGCGCACGTACTCCGCGAGCCGGGCACGATCGGGGGCGCTGTGTCCGCAGAGCCGGAAGAGATAATCCCGCTCGTCTTCGGCCAGCCGCAGGGCCCGGGCCAGGGCGGTGAGGATCTGGACACTCGGCTGAGGCCCTCGTCGTTGTTCCAGTCGCGTGTAGTAGTCCGTCGACATTGTCGCCAGCTGCGCGACCTCTTCTCGGCGCAGACCCGCGGTGCGACGCCGCGGTCCTGCCGCGAGTCCGACGTCGGCCGGGCTCAGCGCCTCGCGTCGACGGAGGAGGAATTCGGCCAGTGCATCGCGGTCCACCTCAGAAGTATCCCCCGCTGCCGGCTCGCGTTCCAGGGATCGCCCGTCCCTGGATGACCGCTCTCTGGAGCGGCTGCCACAGGAGGACGACGGTGGGGATATGAACATCAGCGGAAACACCATCTTCATCCCCGGCGCCACGAGCGGCATCGGTCTCGCTCTCGCGTTGCGGCTGCGGGAACGGGGGAACACCGTGATCGTCGGAGGGCGCCGCGAGGACCGTCTCGCGACGATCGCCGGCGAGCACCCCGACATCCACACCGTGCAGGTCGACACGACGGATGCGAGCAGCATCGAAGCAGCGGCGGCCGAGGTGCTCGCCGCGCACCCCGGTCTCAATGTGCTCATCACGATGGCGGGCGTCATGCGGGCCGAGGACTGGAGCACGCCCTCGGGATTCCTCTCCGCCGCGGAGGAGACGGTCGTCACCAACATCCTCGGCCCCATCCGACTCATCGCCGCTTTCGTCGAGCACCTCCGCGCCCAGGGCGACGCGACGATCATGACCGTCTCGTCCGGACTCGCGTTCGCCCCGCTCCGGGTGACACCCACCTACAACGCCAGCAAGGCCGCGATCCACATGCTCAGCGAGTCCCTGCGCCTGCAGTTCGAGGGGAGCAGCGTGTCGGTGCTCGAGCTCGAGCCTCCCGCTGTGCGCACGGCGCTCATGCCGGGCCACGAGGACAACGAGTCGGCGATGCCGCTCGACGAGTTCATCGACGAGGTCATGGCCTTGATCGAGGCCCAGCCCGACGCCGCCGAGATCCAGGTCGAGCGGGTGAAGTTCCTCCGCTACGGCGAGGCCCGCGGTGATTACGATCAGGTCGTCGCCACGCTCAACCGCACGGACCCGCACGGCCGGTGATGCGGAGCGGGGTGTCGGCTTCGCACCGACCCCCCGCTCACGGGCGCAGGGATGCCGCCGCAGTCGTGAGGGCGTCGGCGGACTGGCGCAACAGGGCCAGCTCCCCGTCGGAGAAAGATGTGTTCCGGATCGGCACCGCCCCCGTCGCGCTCACGATCGACGGCACCGAGAGTGCGACACCGTCGATACCGTGGAAATCACGCAGCACGGTACTCACCGGCATCACGGCGTGCTCGTCACTCAGGATCGCCTCGACGATGCGCGCACTCGACAGGCCGATCGCGTAGTTGGTCGCGCCCTTGCCCAGGATCACCTTGTACGCGGCGTCACGCACGTCCACGGCGATCTCCTGCAGCTCATCGAGGGTGAATCGCGGGTGCCCCGGAGTCTCCCACTCCAGGATCGGCACCGTGCCGATCGTCGCACGGGACCAGAGCGGGAACTCGGTGTCGCCGTGCTCGCCGATGATGTGCGCATGGACGCTCGCCGTCGAGACACCGGCGCGCTGTCCGAGCTTCCAGCGCAGCCTCGAGGTGTCGAGCACGGTTCCCGAGGCGAAGATGCGCTCGGGCGGAAGCCCGGTCTCCTCCTGCGCGATGACCGTCAGCACGTCGCAGGGATTCGTGACGATCACGTAGATCGCGTTCGGGGCGACCTCCAGCAGATCCGGCATCATGCCACGGATGATGCCTGCGTTGACCTCGGCGAGCTCGATGCGGGTCTGGCCTGGCTTCTGCTTCGCGCCGGCCGTGATCACGACGACGTGCGAACCCGCGGCGACGGAGATGTCACTCCCGCCGATGATGTCGCTCGAGCCGGTGAACTGCGTGCCGTGAGCGAGGTCGAGCACCTCGGCCTCGACCTTCTCGGTCGCGATGTCGTAGAGCGCGACATGCCGCGCGGAACCCCTGATCAGTGCCGCATAGGCGACACTCGACCCCACACTTCCCGCGCCGACGACCGTGAGCTTCGAGTTCTCGATGATCTCCATGCGCTCAGTCTCGCAGTGGAACGTGTCGATGCGGGAGGGCTGTCGCCGGAAGAATGCCCCAGAACGGTCAGAGCGCGGCGGCCACAGCGTCGGCGGCGGTCGGATGTGTGAATCGGAAGCCGGACAGCTCCAGCACCTGCGGACGCACATCCGCATCCGGGAGCAGGAGCGAGTCGGCGGCATCGCCGAGTGCGATCCGGAGCGCCCAGGCGGGGGCGGGGAGCCAGAACGGCCGGTGCATCCGCTCGGCGAGAGCGCGCCCGATGTCGTTCGCAGACGCGGGAGTGGGCCCCGTGAGGTTGACCGGCCCCGAGATCTTCGCGTCGAGGATGTGACGGATCGCACGCACCTCGTCGTCGAGTGAGATCCAGGGCCAGATCTGCGTGCCCTGACCGAGCGGGCCCGAGACGCCGAACCGGGTCAGCTGGATGAGCGGTTTGAGCACTCCTCGCCGATGGATGACGGGAGCGGTACGCAGCAGCGCGACCCTGGTGTGGTCCTCCGCGCGTCGGGCTTCGGCCTCCCACCGCACCGTCAGATCCGCCAGGAACGTCTGCCCTGCAGCGGAGTCCTCCGTGAGGATCTCGCCGGGAGCGGAACCGTAGTAGCCGACCGCGGACGCCGAGACGAGAGCCGGAGCATCGGACCGCAGCGCACGGAGGGCGGTCGTCAGGGTGCGGGTGGCCTGCAGACGCGAGTCGACCAGCTGACGACGATAGCCGCGCGTCCACGGAAGTCGTCCGACGCTGGCACCCCCGAGCGCGACCACGGCGTCGGCGCCTGCCACGACATCAGGGTCGAGCGCGCTCTCGCCCGGCGCCCACTGCGCCTCATCCTCGGATCGCGGCGCACGACGCACCAGGGTGGTGACCTCGATACCGTCGGTGCGCAGCGAAGCGGCCAACGCGGAACCGATCAGGCCAGAGGCCCCGCTGATGACGATGCGTCCCGCCATGTGTGAAAGCTCCCCGCTGTCGATTCTGGAGTCCTGCCGTGCGGTACAGCGTACGCGCCGCGCTGCGCCCGCCCCTCGGGCCTTGCCTCGGCGACCGCGACGCGGTATGCACCGGGCCGGATCACTCGGCGCGCCTGTAGTGCGTCACGATCGCTCCGTTGCGCAGCGGCTCCGCCGAGACCAGTTCGAGCTTCCGCGTGTCGGACGATCGATCCCGGAACAGGGTCGGACCGTGCCCCGCGATCCGGGGGTGGATGAGGAACCGGTACTCGTCGATCAGATCGAGCCTGTCGAGTTCGGCGGCGAGGGCGCCGCTTCCGAGGAGAACACCCTCCGGCGTGTCGTCTTTGAGACGCTGCACGCCCTCTCGCAGGTTCCCGGCTATCCGATGGGTGTTCGTCCAGGGGAACTCATCGCGCGTGGAGGACACCACGTACTTGGGTTTGACCTCGAGAGCGAGCGCCCACTCGCGCAGCGCCGGCGGGGCCTCCACCTCGCCGCGAGCGACCGCGGGCCAGGCGTCCTCCATCATCTCGTAGGTCGTGCGACCCCAGAGCACGGCGCCGGAATCCTCCAGCAACCGCGTGAAGTAGGCGTGGGTCTCGTCATCGGCGATCCCCTCCTCATGGTCGACGCAGCCGTCCAGGGTGATGTTGAGGCTGAAGGTCAGAAGTCCCATGTCGGGAGCCTAGATCCGCAGCGAGGCGACCGCCAGGGAGTCGACGGGAAGCCGAAGGGCAACGGACCCCGCATCTGCCCGATAAGGTCGCGATCATGGGTTTCTCGGTGCTCGGGCTCGCGCTGAGTCTCGCCGTGTTCGCCCCCAACCTGCTGCTGGTGTGGTTCCCTCCTCGACCGGCGATGGAGCGCGTCGCCGTGCCGAAGGTCGTCGAGGTCCTCGAACGTTCAGGGCAGGCACTCTGCGTGACGGTGCCGGTGATCACGGTGGGCGATCGCCCGCTCTGGTGGTGGGCGATCCCCGCGGCGATCCTCGTCGTGGCGTACTGGGCCCTCTGGGGGCGTTACCTCGTGTCGGGCAGACGACTGTCGTCGCTGTTCGCCCCGGTCGTCGGAGTTCCCGTTCCGATGGCGCTGCTACCGGTCGGCGTGTTCCTCGCCGGTGCCGCGTGGCTCCAGAACCCTTGGATCGCGATTGCGGCGGCGGTGCTCGCCGCCGGGCACATCCCGAACTCGGTGATCGCTGCGAAGCCTCGTTAGTGGTCGCGGCGGGGTGAGCCGTCTCGGTGGAGGTGGGCCCTGCCGGGATCGAACCGACGACATCCACGGTGTAAACGTGGCGCTCTACCAGCTGAGCTAAAGGCCCTGGTGTGCCCAGTCTATCGGGCGGACGATGCGCACCCGTGTCGTGGAAGAGGGATAGGCTGAACCCGGCGCGCGTTGTGCACAGCTGACAAGGCTGCCCGTGTCGCTTCCCGTTTCCTTGGCATGACCTGCCAGCTTGACGAAAGGTTCCCCCGTGACCGTGCACGACCAGGATCCGTACTCCCAGGGTCCCCAGGACAGCGACCCGGAAGAGACGGGCGAATGGCAGCAGTCGCTCGATGAGCTGGTTGACGCCAAGGGCCACGGACGTGGCCGCGAGATCATGCTCAGCCTCCTCAAGCGCTCCAAGGAGCTGCACCTGGGCGTGCCGATGGTCCCGACCACCGACTACATCAACACCATCGCGCCGGAGAACGAGCCCGAGTTCCCTGGCGACGAGGAGGTCGAGCGCCGGTACCGCGCCTGGATCCGCTGGAACGCGGCCATCACGGTGCACCGCGCCCAGCGCCCCGGCATCGGCGTCGGTGGTCACATCTCGACGTACGCGTCCTCCGCGGCGCTGTATGAAGTGGGCTTCAACCACTTCTTCAAGGGCGCCGACCACCCCGGTGGCGCCGACCAGATCTTCATCCAGGGCCACGCCTCACCCGGCACCTACGCCCGCTCCTTCCTCGAGGGGCGCCTCACCGAGGACCAGCTCGACGGCTTCCGCCAGGAGAAGTCGCACGCGCCGAACGGCATCCCGTCCTACCCGCACCCGCGCCTGATGCCGGAGTACTGGCAGTTCCCGACGGTGTCGATGGGCCTCGGTCCGATCAACGCCATCTACCAGGCGATGTCGAACAAGTACCTCGAGAACCGCGGCATCAAGGACACGTCCCAGTCGCACGTCTGGGCATTCCTGGGCGACGGCGAGATGGACGAGGTCGAGAGCCGCGGACAGCTGCAGGTCGCAGCCAACGAGGGACTGGACAACCTCACCTTCATCGTCAACTGCAACCTGCAGCGCCTCGACGGCCCCGTGCGCGGCAACGGCAAGATCGTGCAGGAGCTCGAGTCGTTCTTCCGCGGCGCGGGCTGGAACGTCATCAAGGTGGTCTGGGGCCGCGAGTGGGACGACCTGCTCGCCCGCGACACCGAGGGTGCGCTGCTCAACCTCATGAACGTCACCCCCGACGGCGACTACCAGACGTACAAGGCCGAGTCCGGCGCATACATCCGTGAGCACTTCTTCGGCCGCGACGAGCGGGCCGCGGCCCTCGTCAAGGACTACTCCGACGACGACATCTGGAACCTCAAGCGCGGTGGCCACGACTACCGCAAGGTCTACGCCGCGTTCAAGGCCGCGACCGAGCACAAGGGCAAGCCCACCGTCATCCTCGCGAAGACCGTCAAGGGCTACGGCCTCGGACCGCACTTCGAGGGCCGCAACGCGACCCACCAGATGAAGAAGATGACGCTGGACAACCTCAAGACGTTCCGCGACGCCATGCACATCCCGATCACGGATGCGCAGCTGGAAGAGAACCCGTACCTGCCCCCGTACTACAACCCGGGGCCTCAGGACGAGACGATCCAGTACATGCTCGAGCGCCGCAACGCGCTCGGCGGGTTCCTCCCGGAGCGCCGCTCGACCCACGTCGGGCTCTCCCTCCCGGACGATTCGGCATATGCCTTGCCCAAGAAGGGCTCCGGCACGCAGGAGATCGCCACGACCATGGCGTTCGTCCGCCTGCTGAAGGACCTGCTGCGCTCCAAGGAGTTCGGTCACCGCATCGTGCCGATCATCCCCGACGAAGCGCGCACGTTCGGCATGGACGCCTACTTCCCGTCGGCGAAGATCTACAACCCGAACGGCCAGCACTACACCTCGGTCGACCGTGAGCTCCTCCTCGCCTACAAGGAGAGCCCGCAGGGCCAGATCGTGCACGTCGGCATCAACGAGGCCGGCGCCCTCGCCGCCTTCACCGCGGCGGGCACGTCCTATGCCACGCACGGCGAGCCGCTGATCCCGGTCTACATCTTCTACTCGATGTTCGGATTCCAGCGCACGGGCGACGCCCAGTGGGCAGCCGGCGACCAGATGGCCCGCGGGTTCATCATGGGCGCCACGGCCGGTCGCACCACCCTCACGGGTGAGGGACTCCAGCACGCCGACGGCCACTCGCACCTGCTCGCCGCCACCAACCCGGCGACGATCTCGTACGACCCGGCCTACGGCTACGAGATCGCGCACATCGTGCGCTCCGGTCTCGAGCGGATGTACGGCGGCCAGCACGAGGACCCGAACGTGATGTACTACATCACGCTCTACAACGAGCCTCTCGTGATGCCGGCCGAGCCGGAGGATGTGGACGTCGACGGCATCGTCCGCGGTATCCACCGCGTCTCCGTCGGCGAGGGCGAGGGACACCGCGCACAGCTGTTCGCATCCGGTGTCGGACTCCCCTGGGCCCTCGAAGCGCAGGAGCTGCTGAAGAAGGACTGGGGCGTGATCGCCGATGTCTGGTCGGTCACCTCGTGGACAGAGCTGCGCCGCGACGGCCTCGCCGCCGACGAGCACAACTTCCTGCACCCCGAGGCCGAGCCGCGCACCGCGTACCTCACTCAGAAGCTCCAGGGTGCCGAGGGACCGGTCGTCGCGGTCAGCGACTTCATGCACGCCGTGCAGGACCAGATCCGTCCGTGGGTCCCGAACCGCTTCGCCACTCTCGGTGCCGACGGCTTCGGCTTCTCCGACACCCGTGCCGCCGCACGGCGCTTCTTCAAGATCGACGGCCCGTCCATCGTGGTCCGCACGCTGCAGTCGCTCGCCGAGGACGGCAAGGTCGACCGTTCGCTCGCGGCCCAGGCGATCGAGAAGTACCGCCTGCACGATGTGAACGCCGGGACCAGCGGCAACGCGGGCGGCGAAAGCTGAGCCCTCGGTGACAGGTTCTTCTCCCTCCGGCATGGACAAGGCCGCGACACTCACCTGGCTGCGCCGGATCTCCGGTGACATCGCTTCGGTGACGATCAAACGCCTGGAGGACACCCTCCCGTGGTACGCCGACATGCCACCAGCCCGCCGCTCCGCGGTCGGGCTGGTGGCCCAGGCGGGCATCACCTCGTTCATCCAGTGGTATGAAGACCCCACCTCCACGCCGTGGATCGCCGCCGACATCTTCGCGGCAGCCCCGCGCGAGCTGCTGCGCAGCGTGAGCCTCCAGCAGACTCTGCAGCTCATCCGCGTGACGGTCGAGGTCACGGAGGAACGCGTCGCCGGACGAGGCGACGATCTGCGGGAGGCGATCCTCCTCTACTCCCGCGATGTGGCCTTCGCCGCCGCTGATGTGTATGCCAGAGCCGCCGAAGCCCGCGGACTCTGGGATGCCCGGCTGGAGGCCCTCGTCGTCGATTCGATCCTCACCGGCGAAGCCGACGAAGAGCTGCCGAGCCGGATCGCCGCACTCGGATGGCATGGTCATGGCGAAGTGGCCGTGCTCGTGGGCACCACGCCCGCGCAGTTCGACGTCGACCTGGTTCGTCGCACCGCACGCAAGCTCGCGGTCGACGTGCTCATCGGCGTGCAGGGTTCCCGGCTCGTGCTGGTCCTGGGGCGCGCCCGCGTCGAGGGGCAGGACGGCGAAGAGGAAGAGCTCGGGTTCCGGGAGATCGCCTCCCGCCTCGAGCCCTCGTTCGGTCCTGGCTATGTCGTGCTCGGACCGGAGGTCGCCGCACTCGTCGATGCGAGCCAGAGCGCCCGTGCCGCTCTCGCCGGTTTCGCGGTCGCCCGTGCATGGCGCGGTGCTCCCCGCCCGGTCGAAGCCGACGACCTGCTGCCCGAGCGCGCCCTCGCCGGCGACCCGCTCGCCAAGCAGACCCTCATCGAACGCATCTTCCGCCCGTTGCAGGCCCACTCGACCGACCTGGTCACCACGCTGTGGAGCTACCTCGACAACGGGCGCTCCCTCGAGGCCACGGCACGCGAGCTCTTCGTGCATCCCAACACCGTGCGATACCGCCTGAAGCGCGTCAGCGAGGTGATCGGCTGGGATGCCACCGGTCCCCGCGAGGCCCTCATCCTGCAGACCGCGCTGATCCTCGGCTCGATCGGCGCCGCAGACCAGGTCCGTCGACGCGCACCGCTTCGCCGCCCTTCGCGCTGAGTCGGCTTTCTGTACGCCACACACAAGGGTTTTTCGGAATCTTGTGATGGATCATCCACCGCTTCGCCCCGATCGTTGGCAGACTGGGTGGGTGATTGTCGTCGTATGCCCTGGACAGGGCTCGCAGACCCCCGGTTTCCTCGCCCCCTGGCTCGAGCTCGACGGAGTGGCAGACCGCCTCGCCGTGTACTCGGACGCCGCGGGGGTCGACCTGATCGAGCACGGGACGGTGTCGGACGCCGACACGATCCGGGACACGCGCGTCGCGCAGCCCCTGATCGTCGCCGCGTCGCTGATCGCCGGTGACGCACTGACGCAGCGAGCCGGACGCCGCGCCGACGGGATCGCCGGTCACTCGGTCGGTGAGATCGCCGCGCTCGTCGGCAGCAACGTGATCGATGCCGACACCGGTATGCGCCTCGTGGGCATCCGCGGGCGGGCGATGGCTGATGCCGCGGCGCAGGAGCAGACGGGTATGAGCGCCGTGCTCGGAGGCGACGAAGACGCTCTCCTCGCGCGCCTCACCGAACTCGACCTCTCGCCCGCCAACTACAACGGCGGCGGCCAGATCGTCGTCGCCGGCGCCCTCCCCGCACTCGCCGCACTCGCGGAGGAGCCGCTCAAGGGCACCCGCGTGGTCCCGCTGCAGGTCGCCGGAGCATTCCACACGCAGTACATGGCTTCCGCCGTCACAGCCCTCCGTGACGCCGTCGCCGACGTCACGCCGGCAGATCCCGACATCACCCTGTGGACCAACCGCGACGGCTCTGCCGTCACGGACGGCCCGCAGGCGCTGAGCTTCCTCGTCGACCAGGTGTCGTCGCCGGTGCGATGGGACCTCTGCATGCAGTCGTTCGCCGAAGCCGGCGTCACCGGTGTGATCGAACTGGCCCCGGCCGGCGCTCTGGTGGGTCTCGCCAAGCGCGGCCTCCGTGGTGTCCCCACCGTCGCCGTGAAGACCCCTGAAGACCTCGATGCAGCAGTCGCGCTGCTGAACGGAGAAGCCGCATGAGCGTCACCCTCGCCCAGCTCACGGGTCCCGCGTACACGCGCATCTACTCGTACGGCGCCGCCCGCGGTGAGAACGCCGTGCCCAACGAGGACCTGATCGGCCCGATCGACTCCAGCGACGAGTGGATCCGTCAGCGCACCGGCATCGTGACGCGCGCTCGCGCCGACAAGGGCACGGACGCGATCGACCTGGCCACCGCCGCGGCTGCCGAGGCGATCGAGAAGTCGGGTGTTCCGGCAGATCAGGTCGACCTGGTGATCGTGGCGACGATCAGCAACCCCAAGCAGACCCCCTCGGTCTCGGCGATCGTCGCCGATCGCGTCGGAGCGAATCCCGCTGCCGCGTACGACATCAACGCCGCCTGCGCCGGATACGCCTACGCGATCGCCCAGGCCGATGCGCTGATCAAGGCCGGGGCCGCCCGCTACGCGCTGGTCATCGGTACAGAGAAGCTCTCCGACGTCGTCGACCCGACCGACCGCAGCATCTCGTTCCTCCTCGGCGACGGGGCGGGCGCCGCACTGATCGGTCCGAGCGACACGCCCGGCATCGCCCCCGCCGTCTGGGGATCCGACGGTTCCAAGGCCGACGCCGTGGGAATGAACGGCACCCTCACCGACTTCCGCGACGGCGTGGTTCCGTGGCCGACCCTGCGCCAGGAAGGTCCCACCGTCTTCCGCTGGGCGGTCTGGGAGATGGCGAAGGTCGCGCGCGAGGCACTGCACAAGGCGGGTGTGGAGCCGGCCGACATCGCCGCCTTCATCCCCCACCAGGCCAACATGCGGATCATCGACGAGTTCGCCAAGCAGCTGAAGCTGCCGGAGACCACGGTCATCGCGCGCGACATCGAGACCACGGGCAACACCTCGGCCGCGTCCATCCCCCTGGCCAGCCACCGTCTGATGGCCGAGCACCCCGAGCTTTCCGGTGGACTCGCGCTGCAGATCGGATTCGGTGCGGGACTCGTGTTCGCCGCACAGGTCGTCGTCCTTCCCTGAGAATGCGCTGACTTTCCCTAGACTGTTCCACGGTTCCGAAAACAACCCGCAAGAAAGAGGAAGACCACATGGCTTTCACCAACGACGAGGTCCTCGCTGGCCTCGCAGAGCTCATCACCGACGAGACCGGCATCAACGCTTCCGAGGTCGCCCTCGAGAAGTCGTTCACGGACGACCTCGACATCGACTCCATCTCGATGATGACGATCGTCGTCAACGCCGAGGAGAAGTTCGGCGTCACCATCCCCGACGACGAGGTCAAGAACCTCAAGACCGTCGGCGACGCCGTCAACTTCATCGTCGCGGGCCAGGAGTAATCCCGGCAGGATGCCACCCCCGCACCTCGCGGGGAGTGGCATCCGCCGACCTGCCCTCTCACCCGTTCGACTTCGTTTCGACAAGGAACCACACCCCATGACCAAGCGCATCGTCGTCACCGGCATCGGCGCCACCTCCGCCATCGGCGGCACGGCCCCGGAGAACTGGACGAACCTGCTTGCCGGCATGTCCGGCACCCGCACGCTCGAACACGACTGGGTGCAGCAGTACGAGCTGCCCGTCACGTTCGCCGCCGAGGCGATCGTCCGCCCGGAAGAGGTTCTCCCCCGGCATGAGGCCAAGCGCCTCGACCCCTCGTCGCAGTTCGCGTTGATCGCGGCGCGCGAAGCCTGGGAGGATGCAGGTTCCCCCGAGGTGGCTCCCGAACGGCTCGGCGTCGACTTCGCCACCGGGATCGGCGGCCTCTGGACGCTTCTCGACGCATGGGACACCCTGCGCGAGAAGGGTCCCCGTCGGGTGATGCCGCTCACGGTCCCGATGCTCATGCCGAACGCCGCTGCGGGCAACCTGTCGCTGCAGTTCCATGCACGTGCCTACGCGCAGACCGTGGTCAGCGCCTGCGCCTCCAGCACCGAGTCGATCATCCACGCTCTCCACCACCTGCAGGATGGCCTCGCGGACGTCGTGATCGCCGGTGGCACCGAGTCGGCGATCCACCCCATCACGATGGCCTCCTTCGCCTCCGCGCAGGCGCTGTCCCGGCGGAACGACGACCCGGCCCATGCCTCCCGCCCCGGTGCGATCGACCGCGACGGGTTCGTCATGGGTGAGGGCGCCGCCGCACTCATCCTCGAGACCGAGGAGCACGCGAAGGCACGCGGGGCCAAGATCTACGGGTATGTGCTCGGCGGCGGAGTCACAGCCGACGCCTACCACATCACCGGGAACGACCCCGAGGGGAACGGTGCGGCACGAGCCGTGACCCAGGGCCTCGACGAGGCCGGCGTCACCGCCGACCAGGTCACGCACATCAACGCGCACGCGACGTCGACGCCGGTGGGCGACCCGAACGAGTACGTCGCGCTCAAGAAGGTCTTCGGCGAGCGGATCGACGAGATCCCGGTCTCCGCGACGAAGGCTTCGACCGGACATCTGCTGGGCGGCACCGGCGCGCTCGAGGCGATCTTCTCGCTCCTCGCCCTGCGCGACCGCGTCGCACCTCCGACGATCAACATGACGGAGCCGGACCCCGCGGTCCCGTTCCGTCTCTCAGGCGAAGCCACGCCTCTCGGCGACGGCCCGCAGATCGCGATCAGCAACTCCTTCGGCTTCGGCGGACACAACGCGGTCCTCGTTCTCGCCAGCGCCGACTGATACGCCACGCACACGAAGAGCGGCCCTCGGGATTCCGAGGGCCGCTCTTCGCGTATGCATGAGGATCGCACGGATGCATGAGTATCCACCGGTACTCGGTCATGCCCGTATGCACAGGTCATGCAGAGGCGCACGGAGCCGTCAGGCGGAGCGGAGGCTCCCGAGCTTTCGCGAACGGGTCTCGCGCATCCGGGTGATGCGCGAGAGGAACCAACCGATCAACGGACCGACGCCGAAGGCGAAGAGGACGGTTCCTACTCCGACGGGGCCTCCGAGGAGGAAGCCGACGAGCAGCACGCTCCCCTCGATCAACGTGCGCACCAGCCATACCGCCCAGCCTGTTCGCCGAACGAGTCCCGTCATCAGGCCGTCACGAGGGCCCGGGCCGAAGTCGGCAGCGATGTAGAGGCCGGTCGCGAAGGCCAGCAGCAGCAGCCCGAAGACGAACATCGGAGCGCCGATCCATACCGAGGACGGCTGCGGGATCAGGGCGAGCGCGAGGTCCGCACTCGGACCGACGAGCAGGGCATTCAACACGGTGCCCAGCCCCACGCGTTGGCGCAACGGGATCCAGAGCAGGAGGACGACGATCGAGACCAGCACGGTCATGACGCCGTATCCGAGCCCGGTCTGCTCCGCGAGACCGAGTGCCAGCACGTCCCACGGTGCCACTCCGATGCCACCGCGCACCATGAACCCGAGCGCGACGCCGTAGAGGAACAGACCGACGAGCAGCTGCACGAACCGCTCGACGAGGTCACGCCGACTGGTGGCGGTCACGGGGAGGAGCACGGAGCGGAGGATCATCCCTCCACTCTGGCCCCTGTCCCCCCATCCGAAGCGATACCACTCACCGCAAAGTGGCCTGCGTAGATCAGTCCACTTTGCGTCATGCTGGACATATGGGATCACGTCTCGTCGAACAGCTCGGGGTGCACAACGTCGCCGGCGCCACGGCATCGGCGCTCGCAGACCAGATCAGGGCGCTGATCCTCGACGGCCGCCTCACCGTCGGCGAGCGTCTCCCGAGTGAGCGCGCCCTTGCGCTCGAGCTGCGCCGTTCTCGTTCCACGATCACTCGCGCGTACGGCATCTTGGAATCGGACGACTACGTCTCGCGCCTGCACGGGGGAAGCACGCGCGTCACCCTCCCGAATGGACATGCTGCTCCTGGAGCCGAGGCCGACGACGAGTCGATCGACCTCTCCATCGCGTCGATGGACTCGACGCCGGGGTTGTACGACGCGACCGTGCGGTCGCTGCCCCGTCTCGCGGCGCTGCGCGGCACCAGCGGGTACTCGCTCCGCGGACTCCCCGAGCTGCGCGAGGCGGTCGCTCAGCGCTTCCGCGATCGGGGCGCACCGACGTCGGCCGACGAGATCATCATCACCTCCGGAGCGCTCAATGCGATCAATCTGATCCTCGCGGCGATCGGGCGTCGCGGAGAGAAGGCGCTGGTGGAGCAGCCGACTTTCCCTCACGCGCTGGAGGCCCTGCACCGCCACGGGTACCGGCTTGTTCCGACGCCCGTGGATGCCGACGGGTGGGATGCCAGGCACCTGAACGAGACGCTGCTCAGCGCCCGGCCGCATGTCGCCTACCTCATCCCCGACTTCCACAACCCGACCGGAGCGACCCTTCCCGATGACGAGCGGTCGCGGATCACGACCACAGCCCGCAACGTGGGTACCCACCTCATCGTCGACGAGACGACCACCGAACTCGACATCGACCGGGGATGGTCACCGACTCCGATGGCCGCGGGCGGGCCCAATGTGATCACCGTCGGATCGATGTCGAAGATCGCCTGGGGCGGGATGCGCATCGGCTGGATCCGTGCGGAGTGCTCCGTCATCGCGCGGCTGCTCGCCGTGCGCCCCTCCTTCGAACTCGGCACGGCCCTGCTCGAGCAGTGCATCGCCGTCGAACTCCTCGCCGACATGTCGGCGCTCACAGCGCATGTCCGTCGACGTCTGCACGCCGGACGCAGCGCCGTCGAGGAAGGGGTGGCCGCCATCCCCGGGTTCCGGATGCCACATACGCCTGGCGGACTCTCCGCCTGGGTCGACATCGGCGCACCGCTGTCGACCGCGCTCTCTCTCGCCGCCCGCGAAAGGCAGCTCGTTCTTCCTCCCGGCCCCCGCTTCACGACGGGCGGAGTGCTCGAACGCCGACTGCGCATCCCCATCACGCTGCCCCCCGAGCGCATGTCGGAAGCGATGCGGCGGTTGTCCCTGGCCTGGGACGACGTGCGCGGCGGGAGCCCGTCCGCGTCCGGTGCGTTGCAGCACGCGGCCGTCATCTGACACGGACGACGAGGACCCCGCCTCGCTTCCGGGGCGGGGTCCTCGTCGTGCGGAGCGGGGATACGTCTTCTCAGCGTCCGGGATCACTCACCGGCATCCGATACTCACGCCTCCCCCGTTCCGGTCTGTGGCGCCGGGCTAGCCGACCTTATGGAGCCAGACGACTCTGGCGTCGTCGCTGGCATGCCGGAAGGGCTCCAGTTCCTCATCCCACGCCGACCCCAGGGCGATGTCGAGTTCGCGCTGCAACTCGACGGCACTCCCTGCCGCGATCTCCATCGCGTAGCGGATGCGGTCCTCGCCGACCACGATGTTGCCGGCTGCGTCGGTCTGGGCATAGTGGATACCGAGGTCGGGCGTATGCAGCCACCGGCCGCCGTCGCTGCGCGGCGTGGGGTCCTCGGTCACCTCGAAGCGGAGGTGCTCCCACCCACGGATGGAGGTCGCGAGAGCCGCGCCGGTACCGACGGGGCCGTCCCAGTAGAACTCCGCCCGTCGGGCACCCTCGAGCACGGGCTGCTCGGTCCAGTCGAAGTTCACCGCACGCCCGATAGCGCGACCCACCGCCCATTCGAGGTGCGGGCAGAGCGCGCGAGGCGCAGAGTGGATGAACACCACTCCGCGTGCGTAAGCCGTCGCCATGATCTCTCCGTTTCATCAGGTGCGTCTTCCCCAACGACCTGAACCACGAAGTGGCGAGAATATGCGGTTGTGCGCCCATTCTCGCCGAGATCCCCGCAAATCACAAGCATGTGGTTCCACGACGAGGGCCCCGGTCCGTAGACCGGGGCCCTCGGGCGCTTCGACGGGCTCAGCGACCCACCGTGGAGATGCTCACGCCTCGCTCATGGCCTGCTTGACCTGCTGGCCCTTCGCGGCGTAATAGGCCGCGCGAGCAGCATCCTTGCGGGCCTGCTCGGCATACCCGAACTCGAGCGTCTCCTGGTCGACCTCGTAGTTGGGCACGTCGTCGGTGCCGTGGTACTTCTCGATGTAGGCGTCGAGCTCGGGGCCCGAGGTCCACGACGTGATGAGGCAGTAGCGGGGCTCGGTGCCGTTGTGGGTGGCCGCGTGCCACAGGCGCTGCGTGTCCACGATGAGCTGAGCGCCGGCCGGGAGGGCGATACGGTACTCGATGCTCGGGTCGGTGCGGTTCTCACGCAGGACGAAGTAGCTGTCCTTGTCGTCCGTGAGGTTGAAGAAGCCACGGACGACCCAGCCGGTGCCATCCGGGTTGAGGCGGTTGTTGTCGTCCTGGTGGAGGTTGTAGAGGCAGTCACCGTAGGGCGTCGGCTGCAGCTCGATGACGCGGCACCGACCAACGTTCGCACCCGGCTCCTGAGCGCGCCGCGTCAGGTTCGGGGCCTTCTCGGTCTGGGAGTCGATCCAGACGCCGTCCTTGTCGGTGCGCGGCGGCTTGTGGTTCCAGAACCCGTTGCACTCGATGTCGCCGAAGGCACTGGCGAGAGGTGCGAAGCGGGTGTCGCCCGACGACTTCCAGTCGTTGTACTCGATGTCGAGCCACTCCTTGGGGTCGAGCTCCTGGTTGTAGCTGTCGAGGACGACGAATCCCTTTTCCTCGAGCGCAGCGGACTTGATGTATCCCATGATCGAGTCATGTTCCTTTCATCGGGGGCCAGCACGTTTTAACAGGCCCTGATAAGGCAAGCCTAACAGCGTCCCCCGCGAGCCCCTCGGAGGTCGACCGTGCATAACCGAATAGACTGATCGGGGCGCCCGGCCAGGCCTCGGCACCCGTCGCAACGGGAGGACGAGACACCAGCATGAGCACCGCGACCAACGTCGAGGCGACAGCAGTCAACACGATCGAGTGGCTCGCGGCGGGCGGCACCACCATCGTGGTCCCCGTGTATCAGCGGCAGTACCGATGGGACATCGGCGGCTGCGAGCGGCTGCTCTCCGACATCCGCGCCGTGGCAGGCGAAGACGACGCCCACCGTCACTTCATCGGTTCGATCCTCTCCGCGCAGGACAACGTCTCCTCCGATGCCGACCTCATCCTCATCGACGGCCAGCAGCGCATCACCACGCTGATGCTGCTCGTCGCTGCGCTGCATCACTCCATCCGCGACACCGACCCCTCACTGGCGGCCGATCTCGAACGCGTGCTCGTCCGCTCCGACTCCCCCGGTCGCACGAAGCTGCGCCCGCACGACGCCTGGGCTGACCTGTACGAATCGGTCGTGTTGGATCGACGCGGCGATGCCGATCGCGAGTCCCGCTTCGACGACAACTACGCCTTCTTCCGCAGTCAGATCCATGTCGACGAGGTACCCACCATCTGGCGAGGGCTGCAGAAGCTCGAGCATGTGTCGATCACCCTCGGCGCTCGCGCCAACGCCCAGCAGATCTTCGAGAGCCTGAACTCGACAGGCGAACCGCTGCGTGACCACGAGCTCATCCACAACTACATCCTCATGGGACTCAGTCACGCCGAGCAGATCGACGTCGAGACACGATTCTGGCTGCCGATCGAACGGCACACCGGTGAGGCGGTCGGCGCCTTCTGGCGGCACTACCTCGTGTTCGTCACCGGCCGCGAGGTCGCCGCGAACGGGGAGCACGGGGTCTACAGCGCCTTCCGGCAGTCGTTCCCTCGCGTCGACGTCGCCCACCTGCAGGCCCACGCGGCGCAGTGGCGACACTACGCGGAGATCTACGGCATCCTGCTCGACCCGTCGCAGGAGCAGGACCCCGGGATCGCGCAGCAGCTGCGTCACGTCAACACCTTCGGTCGTTCCTCGTACCCTCTCGTGATGAGCGCGTACAGCGACCACGTCCGCGGGGTCATCGACCGCGACGAGTTCATCGAGACCCTGGAGTGGTTGCAAGCCCTGTACCTGCGCCGTGCGCTGGTGAACCTGCCGGCCGAACGACTCGTCGCGAGACTGTGCCGGGCCCGCCGTGACGGCAGGGATGCGCTCGCGCGGGCGTTCGCTCGCATCACCCCGTCGGACGAGCGGGTGAGCGCGGTGCTGAAGTACAGCGAACTCCCCCACCCTGCCTACGTGCTCGGACGGTTGGAAGGCGTGGAAGACCTCGACGCCTACGACATCGAGCACATCGTCCCGACCGTGCCGGGCGACGCGTGGTCCGGCGACGGTACGCGCCAGTGGAGCGAGTACTCCGAGGACGAGCAGAACAGCCATCGCGCGCTCGCCCCGACCCTCGGCAACCTCACCCTGCTCGAGGAGCACCTCGCTGAGCGCGTGTTCGGCGCCTCGTTCCCTGTCAAGCGCTCGGACGCGTACGCACGCAGCGCGGTGCCGGCGACGCGAGAGCTGGCCGACGTCGACTCGTGGAACACCGCAGCGATCACACGCCGCACCGTCGCGCTCACCTCCGACCTGATCCGCATCTGGGCGCGACCCGCCCTCCCCGAGATCGACGACGACGGACTGACCCCGATCCTGGATGCCGTGCGCCGCCGCGGGTGGCCGACCGGATGGGAGCGGGAGTTCGACTACGTCGAGTATCGAGGCGAGCGCTGGGAGGTGCCGGACGTGAAGTACCTCTTCAACCGGGTCTTCCGCCGCGCCTGGACCGACACGAGAGACGCAGCCCTCGCCTACTGTGCCGCACACGGAGGGCCCATCTATCAGGACATGGCCTGGAAGGGTCAGTGGGATGAGCTCGGCGAGGGGCACTTCCTCTACATGGGCTGGGATTCCAACTACATGATGACCGCTGTGCAGGGTGTGCTCGAGGAGTCGGGCATCGCCTCGGAGGTCTTCGTCAAGTACTCCTACATCGGGAATGTGATGTGAACATGAGCACCATCGTGCGCAAGCTGCAGGACCTCACCGTCGAAGAGCACACTCTCACCGTCCCGCTGGTATGGGGCGACCCCCTGGACCATCGAACCATCGACGTCTTCGCGCGCGTGGTCGCTCGCGAGGGCGGTGAGGCCCTTCCCTACCTGGTGTTCCTGCAGGGCGGACCCGGCCACGAAGCGCCGCGCCCCTTCCACTCCTCGACGTCGCCTGCCTGGCTCGACGAAGCGCTCGCCCACTACCGTCTGGTGCTTCTCGACCAGAGAGGCACCGGACGTTCGACCCCGGTCGGCGATCTCGACCTCGAACGCGGTTCGGCAGCGGTCGCCGAGCATCTGACCCATCTGCGGGCCGACGCGATCGTGCGCGACTGCGAGGCTCTGCGCGAGCACCTGGGAGCCACCACCTGGAGCGTGCTCGGACAGTCCTTCGGTGGCTTCACGACCCTCGCGTATCTCTCCACCGATGCCGGATCCCTCGACGACGTCTTCATCACCGGCGGGCTCAGCGCGGTGGGGCGTCACCCCGACGATGTCTACGCTCTCTGCTACGACAAGATGCGGGATGCCTCCGAACGCTACTACCGCCGTTTCCCCGAGCACCGCGACGCGATGCGAAGGCTCGTCGATCTCGCGGACGCGGGCGACATCGTCCTCCCCGACGGAGAGGTCGTCTCGCGCTCGCGCCTGCGGTCGATGGGATCCGCACTCGGCACCGACGACGGATGGCAGACCGTCTGGTCGCTCCTGGAGCGCGATCCCGCCTCCAACGCCTTCCGATACGACCTGATGCACGCGATGCCCTATGACGGCCGCAACCCGCTGTACTTCACCTTCCACGAGTCGAGCTACGCCGACGGTCACGCCACTCGGTGGTCGGCCGAGCGCACCGAGCCCACGGACTTCCGCGACGACCCGACGCTGTTCACCGGCGAGCACATCCGCCGCGAGTGGACCGAGTCGGTGCCGGCCTTCCAGCCGTGGCGTGATGTCGCCCTCGAGCTCGCAGAATTCGAGTGGCCGCAGATCTATGACGCCTCAGCGATCGTCGCATCGGGCGCCACCGGCGCGGCCGCGGTCTACGTCAACGATGTCTACGTGCCGTACGAGTTCTCGATCGAGACGGCGAAGCTCCTGCCCGGGGTACAGCTCTGGCAGACGAGCGAGCATGAGCACAACGGCCTGCGTTCCGGCCCCGTGCTCTCCCGCCTGATCGACCTCGCCCACGGCCGACGCATCCGCTGACGGCATCCGCCGAGAGGAGGATGTCCTTTCTCGCCGACCTGCCTATCCTGTAGTCGTGAAGGATGCGATGGCGTGGACGACGGTGGTCTTCATCCTCGCCGTGGGTCCTGCCCTGCTGATCTTCGGAATGATGCACACGTTCTCGCGCAAGCCGGTGGAGAAGAAGTACGAGCGTGTCGCGAACGGCGGCCTCGTCGGCGTGTTCGACAGCGTTTGGTCTCCCACCGCGCACGAGGCGGCACAGGAGCGCGATCGCCAGACACAGCGCACAGCCCCCGCGCCCTCTCCGGGCGATCCTCCGAGCTCTATCGACGACGGCCTTATCGTCATCGACATCTGAGCACAAGCATCTGAGTACGAAGAAGGCCCCACGCTCCGAGGAGCATGGGGCCTTCCGTGCGGCAGTCGTTACTTGGACGAGCCGCCGAAGCCCTTGAAGCGCTGGTTGAACTTCTCGACGCGGCCGGCCGAGTCCATGATGCGCTGCTTGCCCGTGTAGAACGGGTGCGAAGCCGAGGAGATCTCGACGTCGATGACGGGGTACTCCACGCCGTCGAGCTCGATGGTCTTGTCGCTCGAGACGGTCGAACGGGTGAGGAACGTCTCGCCCGAACCCAGGTCGCGGAACACGACAGCCTTGTACTCGGGGTGAATGTCAGTCTTCATGGGATTCCTTAGTTGCTGCCCTGGATTGTGCCAGGGACGAGGGAAGTCTGCGGTGCAGAGAGCACCAAGGATCGATTCTATCAGACCCTGATCAGGACGCCGCGCGCGCGGCGTAGCGTCCGTCTTCGCTGCTGAGCACGATCGGCATCCCGAACGTGTCGGTGAGCGTCTCCGCTGTGAGCGTGTCGGCGATCGGGCCCGCCGCGACGACGGAGCCGTCACGGATCAGCATCACGTGGGTGAACCCTACCGGGATCTCCTCGACGTGGTGCGTCACCATCAGCATGGCCGGCGTGGTCGGAGACGACGCGTATCCGCTGAGGAGCGCGAGGAGCTCCTCACGGGAGCCGAGGTCGAGGGAAGCCGTCGGCTCGTCGAGCAGCAGGAGCTCGGGGTCGGTCATCACGGCACGCGCGATCTGGACCCGCTTCTGCTCGCCGTCGCTGAGCGTACCGAACGTCCGGTCGGCGAGGTGGTCGAGACGCCAGTCACCGAGGACGCGGAGCGCGCGACGCTCGTCGATGTCCTCGTAGTTCTCGTTCCAGCGACCGAGCACGGAGTATGCGGCGGTGAGCACGGTGTTGAGCACGGTCTCGTCTCGCGGCACGCGCTTGGCCATCGCCGACGACGCGAAGCCGATGCGCGGCCGCACCTCGAACACGTCGGTCCTGCCGAGGGTCTCCCCCAGCACGGTCACCGTTCCGGCCGTCGGATGCATGAGCGTGTCGGCCAGCTGGAGCAGGGTCGTCTTGCCCGCACCGTTCGGGCCCAGGATCACCCATCGCTGGTCGTCGTCGACCCGCCAGTCCACGTGATCGATGATGTTGCGCCCCTCACGGCGCACGACGACGTCGGTGAATTCCAGAGCGCTCGGCATGTCCCCCAGCCTATCGGCTCAGGCGGTCAGCTCCGCGTAGAGCGCGCGCGTCGTCTCGGCGATCGCCGCCCAGCTGAACTCGTTGCGCGCCCTCTCGCGCCCGGCCTCGCCGTACGTACGTGCGCGGTCCGGGTCCATCGCGACCTCGGTGAGCACGGCTGCGAGGTCGGCCACATAGCGCTCCGGGTCGACCGGCGTGCCCGTTCCGTCCTGCGCCTGCTCGATCGGCACGAGGCGACCGGTCACGCCGTCGGCAACGACCTCGGGGATACCGCCGGTCGCCGTCCCGACGACCGCCGCACCACAGGCCATCGCCTCGAGGTTCACGATCCCCAGCGGCTCGTAGATGGAAGGGCAGACGAACGTCGTCGCGGCCGTGAGGATCGCCGAGAGCTCGTCGCGGGGAAGCATGCGCTCGACCCAGATGACGCCGTCCCGCTCCTGCTGGAGCAGGCGCACACCCTCCTGGACCTCGGCCATGATCTCCGGAGTGTCCGGAGCACCCGCGCAGAGGACGAGCTGCACCTCGGGAGGGAGGAGCCGCGCCGCCTGCAGCAGATACGGCAGCCCCTTCTGCCTCGTGATCCGGCCGACGAAGACGACGGACGGACGAGCGGCGTCCATCCCGATCGATCGCAGGAAGGCTTCGTCGTGCACCGGACGCCATCGGTCGACGTCGATCCCGTTGTGGATCACCCGCACCCTCGCCGGGTCCACCTGCGGGTAGCTGCGCAGGATGTCGGCGCGCATCCCGGCGCTCACCGCGATCACGGCGGCCGCGTTCTCGTACGCCAGTCGCTCGATCCCGCTCGACACCGCATAGCCACCGCCCAGCTGCTCGGCCTTCCACGGCCGAAGGGGCTCGAGGCTGTGCGCCGTCAGGACGTGAGGGATGCCGTGCAGCTGTGAGGCGAGGTGACCGGCGAAATTCGCGTACCAGGTGTGACTGTGCACGATGTCGGCGTCGGCGATGGCCGACACGATCTCCAGATCCGTGCCGAGTGTCTGCAACGCGGCGTTGGCTCCGGCGAGTTCCGTCGGCGTGCGATAGGCGAAGGTACCCGCCTCATCGCGCGGTGACCCGAACGCGCGGACCTGGACGTCGAGGTGCCGTCGGAGCGCGGCCACGAGCTCGGCGACGTGCACGCCGGCACCGCCGTAGACCTCCGGCGGGTACTCCTTCGTGATCATTTCAACTCGCATGTCTGAACGCTAGTACAGCGAGGAGGATGGCATCTATGGTGGAGCCATGTCCGCTCCAAAGAAGGTCTTCGGGATCATCCTCGCCGGCGGCGAGGGCAAGCGCCTCATGCCCCTCACGGCCGATAGAGCGAAACCCGCAGTGCCGTTCGGCGGACAGTACCGGCTCATCGACTTCGCCATCTCCAACCTCATCAACTCGGGGCTCCGACAGATCGTCGTGCTGACGCAGTACAAGTCGCACAGCCTGGACCGGCATATCTCCCAGACCTGGCGCATGTCGGCTCTCCTCGACTCGTACGTCGCCTCGGTGCCCGCCCAGCAGCGCCTCGGCAAGCGATGGTTCTCCGGCTCCGCCGACGCGATCCTGCAGAGCATGAACCTCATCAACGACGAGAAGCCCGACATCGTCGTCGTGATCGGTGCGGATCACGTCTACCGGATGGACTTCCGGCAGATGCTCGAGGCGCACATCGAGTCGGGCGCCAAGGCCACGGTCGCGGGGATCCGCCAGCCGCTCGCGCTCGCGTCGCAGTTCGGCGTGATCGATGCCGACGCGGAGTCGGGCCGGATCAAGCAGTTCCTGGAGAAGCCGACCGACATCGCAGGGCTCGAGGATTCGCCGAACGAGGTGCTCGCCTCGATGGGCAACTACATCTTCGACGCTGATGCACTGATCGCCGCCGTCGAAGCCGACGGGGAGTCGCCCGTGTCAGGTCACGACATGGGCGGCGACATCGTCCCCTACTTCGTCGAGCGCGGCGAAGCGGGCTACTACGACATGAAGCAGAACGAGGTTCCGGGGTCCTCGCCGCGCGACCGCTCGTACTGGCGAGACGTGGGAACCATCGACTCCTTCTTCGATGCGCACAGGGACCTCATCTCGACGCTGCCGATCTTCAACCTGTACAACATGGAATGGCCGATCCACTCGCAGGCGGTGAACTCTCCGCCGGCGAAGTTCGTCAGGGACTCCGTCGGTCGCATCGGCAACGCGATCGACTCGATCGTCTCCCTCGGATCGGTGCTGTCGGGCACGCACCTGGAACGCAGCGTGGTCGGTCCATGGACTCTGGCGGGGGGCGGATCGACCATCACGGACTCGGTCGTGTTCGATCACGTGCAGGTCGGGCAGGGTGCGCGCATCCACCGCGCCATCCTCGACAAGAACGTCGTCCTGGCCGATGGCGCGACGGTCGGGGTCGACCGTGAGCGCGACCTGGCCCGTGGCTTCACCGTCACCGAGTCCGGCATCACCGTCGTGGGCAAGGGCGTCTTCATCGAACGCTGACGCGTCATGCGGCGCTCAGGCGGTCCGGGCGGTCGCTAGGCTCGACGGGTGACCGCTGCGCGATTCCTCGTCGTCCTCGATGCTGATTCCACCCTCATCCGCAACGAGGTGATCGAACTCCTCGCCGACGAAGCAGGCCGTCGCGCCGAGGTTCAGGCGGCGACCGAGGCGGCGATGCGCGGCGAAATGGACTTCGCGACGAGCCTGCGCTCCCGGGTCGCGGCACTGCAGGGAGTGCCCGTATCGGCGTTCGAGCGCGTCCGCGCACGGATAGAGCCCACCCCCGGAGTCCGCGAGCTCACGGCAGCAGTCCACGATCGCGGCGGTGTCGTCGGGGTCGTCTCCGGCGGCTTCCACGAAATCCTCGACGCCGTGGCGCCGGAACTCGGCGTCGATCGCTGGCGAGCGAACCGCCTGGATGTCGTGGACGGCGTCCTCTCCGGCCTTGTCGAGGGCGACATCGTCGACGGAGCCGCGAAGGCGGCGTCCCTTCAGGAGTGGGCTGCAGAACTCGGCGTAGGTCCGCGCGCCACGATCGCCATCGGGGACGGCGCCAACGACCTGCCCATGATGGCGGTGGCGGGGCTCGGCATCGCCTTCAATGCGAAGCCCACCGTACGGCAGACCGCCGCGCTCGTGATCGGCCCGCAGGACCTCTCCGAAGTCATCGCTCTGCTTCCGTAGACGGATCCCTCTGGAGGTTGTCCGACGCCGCCGCTAGCGTCGACGCATGGACATCATCCTCATCCCCGGGCTCTGGCTCGATGCGTCCAGTTGGGAAGACGTCATCCCCTCTTTGGAAGCGGCGGGGCACCGCGCTCATCCCCTCACCATGCCCGGCCTCGGCGAACCGGCGTCGGCGTCGTCCGAGGTCGGCATCTCGGACTGGATCGATGCCGCGGTCGCGGCGGTCGATGCGCTTCCCGGTGAGGTCGTCGTCGTCGGTCACAGCGGCGGAGGAAACGTCGCATGGGGTGTCGTCGATGCGCGCCCCGAGCGCGTCGGCCGCGTCATCTTCGTCGACACGGCACCCCCGCCGACGGGAAGCGGCATCAGCGAGTTCGAGCTCGTCGACGGCGTGGTCCCCTTCCCGGGGTGGGACTTCTTCCCCGAGGAGGACGTGCACGATCTCGACGAGGCGACCCGTGTGCGCACGACACCGCTCACCCGGAGCGTGCCCGCGAGGGTGCCGACCGACGGCATCCTCCTGCGTGACCCGGCGCGGTATCGTGTGCCGGCGACCCTGCTCATGGGTGGCGTGGATCAGTCCGCGTTCGAGAAGATGATCGCCCAGTGGGCCGAGTATGCCGACGAGTTCCGTGCGATCGACGATGCCGAGGTCGTTCGCATAGGTTCCGGGCACTGGCCGCAGTTCTCCATGCCGGAACGACTCGGAGAACTGCTCACCGCCTCGATCGCGAGGTGAACACCCCGGTCCGGATCAGTGGCCCATCCCGAGTCCACCGTCGACCGGGATGACCGCGCCCGAGATGTAACCGGCATCGTCACCGGCGAGCCATGTCACCACGCCCGCCACCTCGTCGGGGGTCGCGAACCGCGCGGCGGGGATGCTCGCCTTGTACTGCTTCTGCGTCTCCTCGGGGAGCTCCGCGGTCATGTCGGTCTCGATGAACCCCGGAGCGACGACGTTGGCGGTGATACCGCGCGCACCGAGTTCACGCGTGATCGAGCGGGCGAAGCCGACGAGCGCGCTCTTCGACGCCGAGTAGTTCGCCTGGCCGGCGGAACCGTACAGACCGACGACGCTCGAGATCAGGATGATACGACCGAATCGTGCGCGCAGCATGCCCTTCGAGGCGCGCTTCACCACGCGGAACGTGCCGCCGAGGTTCGTCGCCACCACGCTGTCGAAGTCGTCTTCGCTCATGCGCATGAGGAGGGTGTCCTTGGTGATCCCGGCGTTCGCGACGACGATCTCCACCGGGCCGAGCTGCTGCTCCACTTCCGTGAACGCGGCGTCGAGCGCGGTGGCATCCGTGACATCCGCCCGCACGGTGAGGGTTCCCTCTGGTCCTTCGCCGCTGCGCGCGGTGACCGCGACACGGTATCCGTCCCGCACGAAGCGCTCCGCGATGGCACGGCCGATACCGCGGTTTCCGCCGGTGACGAGGACGACGCGCTCAGCGCTCATGAGGACACTCCTGCTCTGGACCTGCGGTCCGAGGTCTCGGACCGTCATCGATCCTACCGACGATGCTCCGAGCGACGACGCCGCGCACACCCTCATCGCGACGTTGACACAGGCGGGCGCTGCTGGAACCCTGATCGAGACGAAAGGGCAACATCGTGAGCGACAATCCTCCTCCTCCGGCAGGCGACGCGCCGTTCGCGCCGGTACCACCGACCCCGCCGAGCGCCCCGCAGGCCGCCCCCGCTCTGCCTGCGTATCCGACCGCGCCGTACCCGCCCCAGCCCCCGCAGACCGTCCAGTCTCCGCAGACCGTCCAGCCCCCTCAGCCCGGCCAGGCGTACCCCGGGTCCACTGCTGCGTATGCCGCCCCGGCCCCGCAGGTATGGCCGGTGCAGCCGAATCACGGGACCGCGACCCCTTACGGACCCTATGGGACACCGACGTACCCGGTTGCTCCACCGCGTCCCACGAGCGGACTCGCCGTCACCTCCCTGGTGTGCGGCATCGCCGGTGTCGTCCTCATCTGGGCGATCCTCCCGATCCTCGCCTCCATCGCCGCGGTCATCACCGGTCACATGGCGCTCAAGCAGACCAAGAGCGATCCGAGCGTCGGAGGACGAGGAATGGCCATCGCGGGCCTGATCCTCGGCTATGCGATGATCGCCATCGGCGCCTTCACGCTCATCAGCATCATCATCAGCTTCCTGTTCGTCGGAGCGTTCAGCCTGCCGTTCATCTTCTCGCGCTGATCCGCGGCAGAAGCGGCACGCCGGGAGGTCCGCACCGGCGTAGGCTTGAGGCATCGTGAAGAACGCGCGTCAAATCCCGGCCGTCACCTCCCTGCCGCAGTCTCCGCAGGATGAGGGTGACCACCGTGTGCGTCGTTACGTGCTCACGATGTTCATCCGCATAGCCTGCTTCGCCCTGATGGTGCTGGTGCAGCCGTACGGATGGTACACCTGGGTCTTCGGGATCAGCGCGGCCGTGCTCCCGTACATCGCCGTGGTGTTCGCCAACGCGGGCAGCGACAGCACCGAGATGACAGCCGAGTCGCCGCGACAGGAGCTGGAGGCTCCCGGGCCCGCTCCGATCGCGAATGAGACGACCGGCCCGCAGGTGTTCACGATCCACGAAGGCCCGAAGGACCGATGACAGAGCTCGAATGCTCGCGCGCCGGCTGCCGGAGCGCGGCGACCAGACAGGTCGTATGGCGCAACCCCCGCATCCACGCCGCCGACCGGGAGAAGATCTGGCTCGCCTGCGACGAGCACGTGGACTACCTCCGCGACTACCTCGCGGCGCGGGACTTCCCGGTGACCGTTCGTGACGGGGCTCCCGCATGAGTCAGCGACTGCTCCGGTGGGGCGTCTACGTGCTGATCGCCATCGGATTCGCGATCGCGTGCGTCTTCCTGTCGAACTGGCAGTTCGAGCGGAACGAGACGAGAGCCGCCCAGATCGAGCTCGTCGAGCAGAACTACGACGCCGAGCCTGTCCCCCTGGCAGACCTCGTCGGGGAGGACGGCGCGCTCGACCCCTCGGATGAGTGGCGCCCGGTGACCCTGCAGGGCGAGTATCTGGCCGACGAACAGCTGCTGGTGAGAAACCGCCCGCACGGAGGAACCAGCGCCTTCGAGGTGCTGGTGCCGTTCCGCGACGCCGACGGCCGCGTTTTCATCGTCGATCGGGGCTGGGTACCTCCGGGCGACGGCGACGCTCCGGATTCCGTGCCGGCACCGCCCGAGGGCGAAGCCGAAGTCACCGTGCGTCTGCGCCCGGGCGAGCAGCTTCCTGCTTCGGGCCGTGGCGCCCCCGAAGGTCAGGTGCCGACCATCAATCTCCCGGCCATCGCGAAGCTCGTCGACGGCGATGTGATCACGGGCGCCTACGGCCGCGTCATCAGCGAAAGCCCCGCGGGCGAAGGCACCCTCGGGGGATTCGACTCCCCCACCGACGACCCCGGCCCGCACCTGTCTTACGCGATCCAGTGGATCCTGTTCGCGCTGATGGGCTTCATCTTCATCGGCTACATCATCCGGACGGAGATCGTGAAACACCGCGAAGAGGTCGAAGGCGTGCCGTCTCCGGTCAAGGTCAGCCGCCGCAAGGACCATGACGCCGACGTGGAGGACGAGCTGCTCGACGTGCGCTGAGCGCGGTCCGCCGCAGTCACTCCACGGGCCACGGCATGGGACGCTCCGGCAGCCGCGAGCTGTCGTCGGGAAGGTGTGGAAGCGCCTCCCCACCCGCGCGAAGACAGAGCCACCGCAGTTCACCGGGACTGTCCGGACGAGCCCGCCACGTGCGGGCGACCCCTTGCCCCACACGGACCACGGTCCCCGGCCCGACTTCCACCACATCGTCGTCGAGACCCATCTGCCCTCGCCCATGAAGGAACACGTACACCTCTTCGATCTTCCGGTGTACGTGCCAGTAGCCGGCTTCCTCCCCCGGCTGCAGGGCATTCGCGGTCATCCCGATGTACTGCATCGTCAGTTCGTGATCCACGACACGACGCCCGTCCCGCGAACGCGCGGCGTCGAAGCCGCCGTGATGCGCTCGCCATTCCTCGAGCGCTCCGATCTCCACCACCTGATAGCCGCTCATGCGTGCTCTTCCTGTCCGGCCGTTGTCCCTGTCATGGCCGCGGCCCCTGTCACCGTGAGATCCCACGCCGCATCCGTTCGCCGATACACGATCCGCGTGTGATCACGGTCGGCCGCCCCTTGCCAGAACTCGACGCGGGTCGGCACGAGCCTCCATAGGGCCCAGTCCCCCGGCGCGATGCCCGCCCTGGCCGCCGCAGACCGCGCCGCGAGATCGGCTGCGCTCTCGGCCTCGCCGGCCTCCTGGACCCGTCCACGTACACGGACGGCTCGCGCCAGCGGCTGCCACCAGAAGTTCAGCGCTCCGGCAGGGGTGCTCGCGAGCTGTGGCCCTTTGCGAGACGAACGCGCACCGGCGAAGGCCCACCCTCGCTCATCGACGTTCTTGAGGATCAACGTCCGAGCATCCGGTATGCCGTCTCCGTCGACCGTCGCCAGGGTCGCCGCATGGGGTTCGGCGACTCCGACGGAAGCCGCATGTCGGATCCAGTCCAGGAAGAGCGGAACCGGGTCGACGGGAAGTCCTGTGACATCGAGTGCTGGCGCGACGCCGGTGAGCGCCGCTTGTGCACGCAGCCAGCTCCCGGTGTCGGGCGATCGGGAGTCCGTCGGCATGTTCTCGACTATGCCACGTCCTCAGCCGCCTGAGAATCGGAGCGCGCGCTTGGGCAGCACCCGCTTCGGTCGGGAGGCGACTCCGACGTCAGGCGAGCTCGATGAGGTCCTGGTACTCCTGGCTCCAGATGTCCTCGACGCCGTCGGGCAGGATCAGCACACGCTCGGGGTTGAGCGACTGCACCGCCCCCGGATCGTGGGACACGAGCACGACCGCACCTTCGTAGTGTGCGAGCGCACCGAGGATCTCTTCACGAGAGGCCGGATCGAGGTTGTTGGTCGGCTCATCGAGCAGCAGCAGGTTCGCCGACGACACGACGAGCGTCGCGAGCGACAGACGCGTCTTCTCCCCACCGGACAGGACTCCTGCAGGCTTGAGCACATCGTCGCCTGTGAACAGGAACGACCCGAGCACCTTGCGCGCCTCGGTCTCGGTGATGTGCGGAGCGGCCGAGACCATGTTCTCGAGCACCGAGCGGTTCACGTCGAGGTTCTCGTGCTCCTGGGCGTAGTAGCCGACCTTGAGGCCGTGTCCCGGCTCGAGCTGCCCGGTGTCGGGCTGATCGACGCCGGCGAGCATCCTCAGCAACGTGGTCTTGCCCGCACCGTTGAGCCCGAGGACGACGACCTTGGAGCCGCGATCGATCGCCAGGTCGACATCGGTGAAGATCTCGAGCGACCCGTACGACTTCGAGAGGCCGGACGCCATCATCGGGGTCTTGCCGCAGGGTGCCGGCTTCGGGAAGCGCAGCTTCGCGACCCGGTCTTCCTGACGCACCTCGTCGAGCCCCGCCAGCAGCTTCTCCGCACGCGCGATCATCTGATGCGCCGCAGCGGCCTTCGAGGCCTTCGCACCGAAGCGGGCCGCCTGCAGCTGCAGGGTCGTGGCCTTCTTCTCGGCGTTCGCGCGCTCCTTCTTGCGGCGCTCCTCATCGGCCACCCGCTGACGCAGGTAGTTCTTCCAGTTCATGTTGTACGTGTCGATGACCTGACGGTTCGCGTCGAGGTAGAACACGCGGTTGACCGTCTCACCGACGAGCTCGACATCGTGGCTGATCACGATCAGCCCGCCCTTGTAGCCCTTGAGGAACTCGCGCAGCCACACCACGCTGTCGGCATCGAGGTGGTTGGTCGGCTCGTCGAGGATCATCGTCTGCGCGTCGGAGAAGAGGATGCGCGCGAGCTCGATGCGGCGACGCTGTCCACCGGAGAGGGTCGACAGCGGCTGGTCGAGGATGCGGTCGGGGAGCGAGAGGTTGTTGGCGATCGACGCCGCCTCCGCCTCCGCCGCATAGCCGCCCTGGGCCTCGAACTGCTCGGTGAGGCGGGCGTAGCGCTTCATGGCCTTGTCGGCCACTGCGGGGTCGTCCGACCCCATCGCGAGGGCCGCCTCCGTCATCCCGAGGTTGAGCTGACCGAGCCCACGGGCGTCGAGGATGCGCGTGCGCGCGAGGTCTTCGGGGTTGCCCGAACGCGGGTCCTGCGGAAGGTAGCCCAGTTCGCCGGAGCGGGTCACGCTTCCGCCGGACGGCAGCACATCGCCGGCGAGCACCTTGGTGAGCGTGGTCTTCCCGGCCCCGTTGCGGCCGACGAGTCCGATCTTGTCTCCGTCGGCGACGCGGAACGAGACGTTCTCCATCAGCAGGCGCGCGCCAACGCGGATCTCGAGGTCGTGCACGGCAAGCACAGCGGACGTCCGTTCTTTCGGGGAGGGTGTTCGGCCGATCGGCCAGCCTCCCAGTATAAGCCGCGTCGCCGAGAGTCGTGGTCAGCAAGATCAACCTGGAGAGTGAGCACGCCGATACTCCGGTGGGATGCCGCCCCTCCCACTCCCCGAATACCGTGCCGGAGTGGACATCCTCAACGACCTGATCATGCAGGCGATCGCCTCACCCTGGCTGTACCTGGTGCTGTTCGCCGTCACCATCGTCGACGGCTTCTTCCCCCCGGTGCCCAGCGAGACCGTGCTCGTGGCCGCAGCCGCCGTGGCCGCCTCGACGGGAGAGGGGAATCTCCTTCTTCTCGGGGCAGTGGCTGCCATCGGGGCGGCGATCGGTGATAACGTCGCGTTCCTGATCGGACGAGGGCTGGGCACCACCCGCTTCGCGTGGATGCGCCGACCGCGCGTCGCCGCAGCGTTCGCGCATGCCCAACGCGCACTCGACCGCCGCAGCGCCACGCTGATCCTCGGTGCCAGATACATCCCCGTCGGAAGGGTGGCGGTCAACATGTCGGCCGGGGCTCTCGATTTCCCGTGGCGCCGGTTCCTCCCGTTGAGCCTGATCGCCGGAATCAGTTGGAGCGTGTTCAGCCTCGTCATCGGTCTGCTCGCGGGCGCCTGGATCAAGGACCAGCCTCTGCTCAGCGCGGGGCTCGGCATCGTCGTCGCGCTGCTCATCGGTCTGGTGATCGATCGGATCGCCGCCGCTCGCCGCCGCCGTGCCGCGGCGCCGCAACTGGCAGGATGAGAGCCATGGCACGCCGCCGCGAGCGTTCACCTCGCCGAACACGCATCAGCCGTCGCACCGCCGCCTTCGTGGCACTGTGCACGGCAGTGGTGGCGCTGTTCACGGTGCTCGTCTCGCTGCAGAGCGTCCTGTACGGCACACCCGTCCCGTTGTCGTTCATCCTCGGAGCGGCTCTGTGCGTCTCCCCGCTGCTGGCGATCTCTCATCCTCGCTGGGCCGTCGGCCTCTTCACGGCCGGGGCGCTCGCTCTCCCACTCACCGTCGTTCCCGAGCTCGCGATCGCGTCCCCATGGCCCTGGTCGGTCCCTGCGCTGCTGACATTCATCCTGTTCGTCGGAGTCGTCACATTCCTCCACGGTGCACGGCTCGGCGCGTTCGCTCTCATCCTCGGGGCCATCGCCTCGCTCCTCTCGCCGATGCTCCGCCCCGACATGGTGGCCGTGCCGGAATCGTCCGCCAGCGCCACGGCCGACCTCATCGTGACGACCTCCCTCGCCTCGGCCATGTTCCTGATCGCTTCGCTGATCGCCGGACGCGTCAGGGTGGCGGCCGAGCTTTCACGGGAGAGAGAGCACAGCGCGCTCGAGGAGGCCAGACGCGCACTCGTGGAAGAGCGCACGAGGATCGCTCGCGAGCTGCACGACGTCGTGGCACACAGCATGTCGGTGATCCAGGTGCAGGCCTCCACCGCGAAGTACCGCATCCCCGACCTGGATGACGTGGCCGTCGCGGAGTTCGAGGACATCGCCGCGACCGCACGGAGTTCGCTCGCCGAGATGCGGCGCATGCTCGGCGTGCTGCGCACCGAGGATCAGAGTGCCGAGCTCGCTCCGCAGCAGGGCATCGACGATATCCCCTCCCTGGTCGACAGCATCCGCCGCGCCGGCGTCGAGGTCGGACTCGTCCTGGAGGGTGGGGACGCCGCTACGGCGGCGACGCCCGCCGTCCAGATCGCCGCCTTCCGCATCGTCCAAGAGGCTCTGAGCAACGCCGTCCGTCACGCCCCTGGGGCACAGATCGCCGTGCGCGTGCGCGCCGAGTCCCAATCGATCCGGATCGTGGTGCACAACACCGCCCCGCCCCGCCTTCCGGACGGTCACGTGGGCGGATACGGTCTGCGCGGCATGCGGGAACGCGCGGAACTCCTCGGTGGGAGCCTCTCCGCCGGCCCCTCGAGCGACGGGGGCTGGGAGGTCGAGGCCGTCCTCCCGGTCAGTCCGAATGATCCCTCACCGGCCGACCTCCCTTCATCTGCCACTCCTCTCGGTGCCACCCCTCGCGACACCGCCCTTCGCAACACCGCCCCTCACAACACCGCCCCTCACAACTCCGCCCCTCACAACAAGGAACGCTCGTGACGATCAACGTGCTCATCGCCGATGACCAGGCCATGGTCCGTGCCGGCTTCGGGGCGCTCCTCGACGCCCACGATGGCATCAGGGTGGCCGGCCAAGCGGCCGACGGTGCGGAGGCGGTCACGCTCGCGGCGCGCCTCGACCCCGACGTGATCCTCATGGACGTGCGGATGCCGGAACTGGACGGCATCGAAGCCACTCGTCGCATCCTCGGGCCTTCGTACCCCGCGGCGCATGTCCCCCGGATCATCATGCTCACGACGTTCGACATCGATGACTACGTGTACGACGCGCTCGAGGCCGGTGCCAGCGGTTTCCTACTGAAGGATGCGCTGCCGGAGGAGCTCGTGCACGCCGTGCGCGTCGTCGCCGGCGGTGATGCTCTCCTCGCTCCCAGCGTGACACGACGCATGATCGAGCAGTTCGCCGGACGCCGACCCCGGACTCCACGCGCAGCGACGGCGCTCGCCGACCTCACCGACCGCGAACGGGAAGTCCTCGTGCTCATCGGTCGAGGCCGCTCCAACACCGAGATCGCCGCCGAGCTGTTCATCGCCGAGCAGACCGTCAAGACACATGTGGGCAAGGTGCTCGCCAAGCTGAACCTCCGTGACCGCGTGCACGCCGTGATCCTGGCGTACGACACCGGGCTCGTCGAGCCTTCGTCCTGACGACGCATCGCCGCGACTCATCCCGTCGTAGGGGGTACGACGGGACCCGAGGGTGATGTCTCCGCCCGCACCACGTCCATAGTCTCCTGGAACATCGCTTCCGAGGAGGACTCATGGCCATCGTCCAGACACCGCCCGTCGCCGCCGGGCTGCGCACATCCCGCGATACGGGCATCGACTTCCTGCGGGCTCTCTGCGTGCTCGGGGTCGTGTTGCTGCACGCGATCATGGTGGGCGTCACGGTCGGCGATTCCGGTCCGATCTTCGAGAACGCCAGCGACGGCACCGCGTGGATCGCTCCGCTGAGCTGGCTCCTGCAGGTGATGCCGCTGTTCTTCGTGATCGGTGGATTCTCCGGATTCCTCGCGCATCAGCGCATGCGGCAGCGCGGCGGCACGGCGGTCGGATTCGTCGCCGGCCGCGTTCACCGACTGTTGCGCCCCGCGATCCTGACGATCGCGGTCGTCGGGCTCGCGCTCGCTCTGCTCACGATCTTCGGCGTTCCCGCCGACCTCATCGCGACGGCCGGGTTCCGTTATGGCCAGCCGCTCTGGTTCCTCGGGGTCTTCCTCCTCTGCCAGGCGCTTCTCCCCCTCTTCGCCGCCGCTCACCGCCGTGCGCCGCTGTGGACGATCGGCGCCCTTGCCGCTGCTGCGATCGCGATCGACGTCCTCCGCGGAGTCTCCGGCGTCGAGGGCCTGGGCTTCCTGAATCTCGCCTTCGTGTGGATGGCCCTCCAACAGCTCGGCTTCTTCCTCGCCGATGGACGCATCGAGCGCCTCAGCCGACGGATCCGCATCGTTGCGGGCCTCGCGGCCGTCCTCGCACTCATCATGACCTTCGCCGTCGGCGTCTACTCCGCCGACCTCATCGCGAACATCAATCCGCCGACGGCTGCCCTCCTCCTCGTGGGGGTCGCGCACACGAGCCTGCTCTCCCTGCACCGCGAGCGTCTCGAGCGATTCAGCCGACAGCCGCACGTGGCCGCGTTCACCGCCTTCGTGACGGTGCGGACCATGACGATCTACCTCTGGCACATGCCCGTGCTGCTGCTCATGGCGGGCTCGACGGCCGCGTTCGCACTCTTGACCGGCGCCGCGCTTCCGGCCCTGGACAGCGCGGCGTGGTGGTCGGGACGCCCGCTGTGGCTCGCGACCGCGCTCGCTCTCACGGCCGTCGTCGCCATCGCGTTCACGCGGTTCGAATCGCAGGCCGCACCCGCCGCCGCGTCTTCGCCCGGTCGCATCGTCGCCAGCGCTCTCAGCGCCCTGGTCGGGATCGTCCTGCTGCTGGTCCTCGGCACGTCCGTCGCAACCGCCCTGATCGCACTCGCGCTGATCGCTGGTTCTCTGCGGCTGGCTTCGCTCCCGACGCCACGGACCGCAAGGCAGCGACCGTCGACGGTCCCCGTCGCGCCGGCCCTCGTGTGAGTCAGCCGATGCCTCTGGCCGCCAGGGCGTCTCCGACATCATCCGCATGCTTCAGAGCGAGCACGAGCAACGGCACCACCGTGCGGATACCCAGCCGTGCACCACGAGCCTGCTCCGCCTCCCGCACGCGCACGGCGAACCCCGCGATCACCGGGACGGTCGTGAGGGTCAGGGAGATCGTCAGGGCCACCGCCTCGGGATCGACTCCGAGCCGACGCAACGGTCGCAGCAGCTGCTGCAGGACATCGAGCAGCGCCGACATCCTCGTGGTCAGAGTGAGCAGACCGGCGAGGAGCAGCACCGCGACCACACGTCCTGTGCTGATCCATGCCGCCTCGGGCGACACGAAGATCAGGAGCGCAGCTGCGAGCACGAGCACGATCCAGCGCAGGCGCCACGCCTCGGCGGCGAGCACGCGGAACGGGAGTCCACTCACGCGGTAGAGCCCCACCACCACGAAGAGCACGACCGCGATGCTCACCGGATCGTGCGGATACAGCGACAGGACGAGGGCTCCGATCGCCAGCATCCCCAGCTTGAGCGCGGCCGGCGCCCGATGCACGATCCCCGTCCCCGGGTGATACAGCGCGATCACGCGCACGCCTCCCGATACGCAGCGATCACACGCGAGGGCACGCCGGAGGTCACGATGCGTCCCTCGTCGAAGAGCAACGCGCTGTCGCAGCGAGAGGCGAGTTCGAGGTCGTGTGTCACGATGACGATCTGTGCCTGGACCCCGAGCAGCAGATCGGCGATGCGACGGGAATTGCGCAGATCGAGCAGGGTCGTCGGCTCGTCGGCGACGATCACATGTGGATCGGCGATCAGCACGGAAGCCAGGGCGAGCAGCTGCTTCTGCCCGCCGGACAGGGCGGCCGCCGGAACGTCCGCGTGCTCCGCCAGACCGTGCGTCTCGAGCGTCTCCCTCACGAGTTCGGACACCTCGGACTTCGGACGCCCTCGGAGCGAGAGCGCGAGGTCTTCGGCCGGAGTCGGCATCAGGATCTGCGCATCGGGGTTGGTGAAGACGAAACCGACGAGCTTGCGCACGGCGGCGCGGTCTCGGACGGTGTCGAGTCCGTGTACCGAGACGGTTCCGTCTCGCGGCGCGACGAGGCCGTTGAGGAGGCGCGCGAAGGTCGACTTGCCTGAGCCGTTGGCTCCGATCACCGCCGTCGTCCGTGCGGTCAACCCGACGCTGACGTCGTGCAGCACCATGCGCCCGTCGATCTCGACCGACACCCGGTCGAGGGTGATCGGAGCGGGTCCGATCGATGAGGAACTCTCCACCGCTGCTTCCTCCGCGTCGCACCTGAACACTGTTCACCTGAACGTCGTTCACTATAATCGGAGCATGAGCCCAGAGCCCAATCCGGCCCGACACGACCGCGACAGCGTGGCACGGAGCGCACTCGCCCTGCTCGATGAGGTCGGACTCGCCGACCTCTCCATGCGACGTATCGCCGCGGGCCTCGACCTGCAGCCGAGCGCCCTCTACTGGCACTTCGCGAACAAGCAGGAGCTGCTCGCCGAGCTCGCCGACCGGATCACCGCGTCGATACCGCACGGTGGAACGGACATCATCGTCACAGCGCGCGGCATCCGCGATGCCCTCTTCGCCTATCGTGACGGTGCCGAGCTGGTCCTCAGCACCTACGCACTCCAGCTCGGTTCCTCCACTGCCCAGAAGGCTCTGGTCGACACCCTGCGTGCACAGGGTGCCTCGGATGCCGAGGATCGAGGAATCGCCATCCTCCACTTCGTGCTGGGCCACGCCACGCTCGTGCAGCAGCGCATGCACGCCGACAGCCACGGCGCGCTCCCGGCCGCGGAGGATGCGGATGTCACCGCCGGACTCGACCGCGTCTTCGACCTCGGGGTCGCTGCCCTCGCGGGAGCGCTCAGGTCGCCGGAGACTCGGCCGCGTGCCCGAGCCTGAGACCGGGCACCACAGCCAGCGCCACGAGGGCGATGCAGAACGCGAAGACGGCGCTGAACGCCCCGGCCCCGCCGCCGAGCGTCGCCACACCGAGACCCGCCAGCGCGATCGCGACAGCCGATCCTGAGGCGTCCGAGATCGACAACGCGGACGAGTTGAACCCCTGATTGGTCTCGTTCGAGTACGCGAGCGTCAACACGGTCAGGCGCGGGTAGAGCAGGCCCATCCCGCCGCCGGCGAAGGCCCAGCCGACGACCACCAGAGCGGGCGAGACATCGAAGACCGCAGCGAAGAGCACGCACAGCATCGCGATCAGCAGCGAGCCCAGGCTGATCGCCGTGATGCGGCGGTTGCCCAGACGCTCTCCGAACCGCCCCTGCAGGGCTGAGGCGCCTGCCCACGCCAGTGCCGCCAGCATCAGGGCGATGCCCGCCCAGGTCGCACTGAAGTCGAACTTCCTCATGAGCAGATACGGGATGTAGGCCTCCGTGGCGAAGAACGCACCGGCGACGATGCCGCGCATCAGCACGACGCTGGGCAACCCGGGTCCGGCTCGAAGCGTACCCCGTGGCAACAGCGGCAGCACCGCGAACCCGATCGCCAGCACGGCTCCGATCGCGACGGGCCACCCGATCGACGGCTCCATCTCGGCCGAGAAGCCGATGACGACCGCGAGTACCGCCACCACCACTGCGAGCAGCAGCCGGACGACGAGCGCCCTCCGATCCTGCGGCTCCCCCTGCCCCAGGTCGACCCCACGGAGCCGCACCGCGATCATGAGGAAAGCCGAAGCGGTGAGCACGGCCACGCCGAGGAAGGCCCAGCGCCAGTCGAGATACTCGGCGACGGCTCCCGCGAGGAACGGACCGACCATCGACGGAACGACCCAAGCCGCGGCGAAGGCGGCGAAGATGCGCCCGTGCAGGTGAGGCGGGTACAGCCGCGCCACCACGACATAGAGCGCGACCGTCTGTCCACCCGTCCCCAGCCCCTGCACCAGTCGCCCGATCAGGAACTGATGCATGGTGACGGCGAAGCCCGAGATCAGCAGGCCGACGATGAAGAGCGACACGGCGACGTACAGCGCGCCGCGGGGACCCCGGGCGTCCGACCATGCTCCGGTCGCGACCATGCCGATCACGCTCGTGGCCAGCGTCCCCGCGAAGGCGACGGCGTAGAGCGCCTCTCCGTCCAGGGCCATGCTCACGATGGGCATGACGGTCGTGACGGCGAGAGCCTCGATCGCCGCGAGGAAGATCAGTGCGACCGCGCCGAGGGTCACCCAGATGCGGTGACGATCCCAGATCGTCGCGGCCTCGGACGGGGCGGTCATCGGCCGACGAGCGACGCGATGCGCTCGATGGCCTCGGTGATGATCTCCGGACTGGTGCCGAAGTTCAACCGCACGTGGCCTGCGCCCTCCGCGCCGAAGGCGGGCCCGAAGTGCAGGGCGACCTTCGCGTCCTTCAGGATCCGTCTGGCCGGGTTGTCGCCCCACTCCAACGCGGTGAGGTCGATCCACGCCAGGTAGCCGGCATCGGGAATGCGGTACCGCGCTCCGGGGAGGTGCGCGGCGAGCAGATCCTCGAGCAGCAGCCGGTTCTCGTCCAGAGTGCGCAGCAGCCCGTCGAGCCACTCGTCGCTCTCCTCCGAGAACGCAGCGACGGCGGCGAGCAGACCGAACTGCCCGGTGCGCCATTCGACCTCGACCGGGAGTCCGCGCACCACGGCGCTCGTCTCGTCGTCGGCCGTGACCATGAGAGCGCATTTGAGCCCGGCGAGATTGAAGGCCTTGCTCGCGCTCACGAGCGCGTACCCCACCCGCTGCGCGACATCGCTCACCGCGAGGAAAGGTGTGAACCCCGAACCCGGCTGGGCGAGCGGCGCGTGGATCTCGTCCGACACCACGGCGACACCGAACTCGTCGGCGAGCTCCGCGAGAGCAGTGAGGCTGTCGCGTCCGTGCACCGTACCGGTGGGGTTGTGCGGGTTGCAGAGCAGGATGGCCGTCGCTCCGTCTTCGAAGGCGGCGCGGATCCCGTCCAGATCCAGCTCCCACCGGGTCCCGGTGTCGCGGAGGGGAACCCGCTCCACCTCCGCACCGGCTTCGGCGACCAGGTCGTAGAAGGGCGGATAGACCGGCGGCGTCACGACCACGCGCTCCCCCGGCTGCGTGACACGGCGCAGGATCTCGACGATCCCCATGCTCACATCCGCCGTGCTGCGGATTCGCGCGGGGTCGGGCTCCCACCCGTAACGGCGGGATGCGAAGTCCGAGAAGGCCTGCGCAAGAGGCGTCCTCGACGCCATATAGCCGGTGTCGCCGATCTCGACCGCACGCTGCAGGGCCGCCGTGATGGCAGGCGCGAGAGGGAAATCGGTCTCGGCGACGAACAGGGGAAGCACGTCGGCCGGATACTCCCGCCACTTCTCGCTCGTCCGCTCGCGAAGCTCGGCCAAGGGCAGGGCTTTCACCTGAAGCATTCGTTCTCCCGAGTCTCGCCCCGCACCGGTGCGGAGTCAGCGAAGCGGGCGCGTAGTCGCGCCCGCTTCGTCCTGCTTGACGTTCTGTGCGGTCAGATCGCGAACCCGAGAGCGCGCATCATGTCGCGCCCGTCGTCCGTGATCCGCTCCGGACCCCACGGGGGCATCCAGACCCAGTTGATCCGGAAGCGATCGACGACGCTGTCCAGAGCCTGAGCGGTCTGATCCTCGAGGACGTCGGTGAGCGGGCAGCCGGCGCTGGTCAGCGTCATGTGGATGACGAGAGCGTCGTTCTCGTCATCCCAGGCGAGGTCGTAGATGAGGCCGAGGTCGACGACGTTGATCCCGAGCTCGGGGTCCATGACGTCTTTGAGAGCCTCGGTGACCGCGTCGTACTTCTCGTCCGTGAGGGTCGCTGTCATGCGATCAGCCTACGCCTCGATGGGGGCTGCGGGGTCGAGGAAACGGTCGTATCCCTCGTTCTCCAGCCGGTCTGCGAGCTCGGGGCCGCCCTCTTCGACGATCTTTCCCGCGACCACCACGTGGACGAAGTCGGGGCGGATGTAGCGGAGGATGCGGGTGTAGTGCGTGATCAGCAGCACGCCGAGTCCGGTGGACTCCTTCGCGCGGTTGACGCCCTCGGAGACGATCTTGAGCGCGTCGACGTCGAGGCCGGAGTCGGTCTCGTCGAGCACGGCGAACTTCGGCTTCAGCACCTCGAGCTGGAGGATCTCGTGGCGCTTCTTCTCGCCACCGGAGAAACCCTCGTTGACGTTGCGCTGCGCGAACTTCGGGTCCATGCGCAGGTTCGACATGGCCTCCTTGACGTCCTTGGTCCAGCCGCGGATCGCCGGCGCTTCGCCGTCGAGGGCGGTCTTGGCCGTGCGGAGGAAGTTCGTCACCGTCACGCCGGGGATCTCCACCGGGTACTGCATCGCGAGGAACAGGCCGGCACGGGCCCGCTCGTCGACGCTCATCTCCAGCACGTCCTGACCGTCGAACGTGATCGAACCGGACGTCACCGTGTACTTCGGGTGACCGGCGATCGTGTACGCCAGCGTGGACTTGCCGGAGCCGTTGGGGCCCATGATCGCGTGGGTCTCCCCCGTGTTCATGGTGAGGTTGATTCCGTTGAGGATCGGGGTGGTCCCCGCCTCGGTCTCGACCGTCACATGCAGGTCGCGGATCTCGAGAACAGACATTCTTCAGACTTCCTTAATCACAGTCGGATCGATGAGCACGTCGTCGCCGTCGATCTGGACGACGTAGACCGGGACCGGCTCATACGCGGGGAGATTCTGGGGCTTGCCGGTGAGGAGGGAGAACGCGGAGCCGTGTGCCCAGCACTCCACCGTGTCACCCTCCACGAAGCCCTCGGACAGCGAGATGTCGCCGTGCGTGCAGGTGTCGCCGATGGCGTGGATCACTCCTTCGCCGTCCTTGATCACCGTGATGGGCACGCCGCTCGGGTCCACGCGCAGCGGTGTGTCCTGTTCGAGGTCGGAGACTCCGCAGACGCGTTCGGCGGTCATGCGCTCACCTCGGCGAGCTCCGCCTCAATGGCCGCCAGCAACTCGGTCTCGAGGGCGGGGATGCCGAGGCGCTGCACGATATCGGTGAGGAATCCGAGCACGACCAGACGACGGGCCTCCTCCTCGGTGATGCCGCGGGCCTGCAGGTAGAAGAGCTGCTCGTCGTCGAAACGACCGGTCGCACTCGCGTGCCCGGCTCCCAGGATGTCGCCGGTCTCGATCTCAAGGTTCGGGATCGAGTCGGCACGAGCACCCTCGGTCAGCACCAGGTTGCGGTTCGCCTCGTAGGAGTCGGTGCCCGTGGCGTCGGCACCGATCAGCACGTCGCCGATCCAGACGCTGTGTGCGCCCTCGCCCTGCAGCGCGCCCTTGTAGAGCACGTCGCCCTTGGTGTGCGCGCCCTTGTGGTGCAGGTAGACCTGGCTCTCGAGGTGCTGACCGCCGTCGGCATAGGACAGCCCGTAGAGGTATCCCTCGGATCCGGCGCCCGTGAGCTCGACGCTCGGGTTCACGCGCACGACACCGCCGCCGAAGCTGATGACGAAGTGCTTCAGCGTGGCATCGGCACCGACGGTGGCCTGGTGAGCCGCGGCGTGCACCGCGTCATCGTCCCAGCGCTGCAGGCTGATGACGGTAAGGCTCGCGCCGTCGCGCACGATGATCTCGACGTTCTGCGCGTACTGCGCGGAACCGGAGTGGTCGAGCACGACGGTGCCGCGCGAGTGCGGCTTCGCCTCGATGAGGATCTGACCGAACGCACGCTTATCGGCGCCCGTGCCCGTGATCGGGACCACGACCGGCTCGTCGAGCTCTGCCTCAGCCGGGAGCTGGATGTGCAGTCCACGCGGGCCATGCTTCCAGGCGAGGGCGCTGGAGAGATCTTCAGGACGGAAGAACTCCCCGTAGGGCCCTTCCTCATCCGAGGAGGGCTCCAGGAACGCCTCGACAGCGTCGAGACCGTAGGTCACGGCGTTCTCCTCGCCCGGCTCATCGGAGAAGAGTCCGGCGAGCTTCGCCACCGGCGTGTGCTTCCAGTTGACCTCGCGTCCGGTCGGTGCTCCGAAGTCGGACGGTTCGAACGAGTGCGGCCGCTCGGAGCGGGTCTGCACCGGGACGAAGCCCGCCGCCGCGACCTGAGCCGCAGGGTCGATGTGCGCGTTCGTGTGCTGCGCCTCACTGGGCGCTGTCGTCGAGGCCGCCATTTAGCCGACCGATCCTTCCATGCCCATCTCGATGAGCTTGTTCAGTTCCATGGCGTACTCCATCGGCAGTTCTCGGGCGATCGGCTCGATGAAACCACGCACGATCATCGCCATGGCCTCGTCCTCGGGCATACCGCGGGACTGCAGGTAGAAGAGCTGCTCCTCGCTGACCTTGGAGACCGTGGCCTCGTGGCCCAGCTGCACGTCATCGACGCGGATGTCGATGGCCGGGTAGGTGTCGGAGCGCGACTTCGTGTCCACGAGCAGGGCGTCGCAGCGCACGGTGTTCGCGGAGTGGTGCGCAGCGGCATCGACACGGACCTCGCCGCGGTAACCGGCACGGCCGCCTCCGCGTGCGATCGACTTCGAGACGATCGACGACTGCGTGTACGGCGCCATGTGGATCATCTTCGCGCCAGCGTCCTGGTGCTGACCGGGACCGGCGAAGGCGACGGACAGGGTCTCGCCCTTCGCGTGCTCGCCCATCAGGTAGATCGACGGGTACTTCATCGTCACCTTGGAGCCGATGTTGCCGTCGACCCACTCCATGGTCGCGCCTTCGTAGGCCACGGCACGCTTGGTGACGAGGTTGTACACGTTGTTCGACCAGTTCTGGATCGTCGTGTAGCGCACACGGGCGTTCTTCTTCACGATGATCTCGACGACGGCCGAGTGCAGGGAGTCCGACTTGTAGATCGGGGCCGTGCAGCCCTCGATGTAGTGGACGTAGCTGTCCTCGTCGGCGATGATCAGGGTCCGCTCGAACTGGCCCATGTTCTCGGTGTTGATGCGGAAGTAGGCCTGCAGCGGGATCTCGACGTGCACGCCCTTGGGGACGTAGACGAACGATCCGCCCGACCAGACAGCGGTGTTCAGCGCGGCGAACTTGTTGTCACCGGCGGGGATGACCGTGCCGAAGTACTCCTCGAAGAACTCGGGGTGCTCGCGCAGAGCCGTGTCTGTGTCCATGAAGATGACGCCCTGGGCCTCGAGGTCCTCGCGGATCTGGTGGTACACGACCTCGGACTCGTACTGCGCGGCGACTCCGGCGACCAGGCGCTGACGCTCGGCCTCGGGGATCCCGAGACGCTCGTAGGTCTCGCGGATCTCGGCGGGGAGGTCTTCCCACGTCTGCGCCTGCTTCTCGGTGGAGCGGACGAAGTACTTGATGTTGTCGAAGTCGATCTCGCTGAGGTCTGCACCCCACGTCGGCATCGGCTTGCGCCCGAAGAGCTGGTATCCCTTGAGTCGGGTCTTCAGCATCCATTCGGGTTCGTTCTTGAGGCTCGAGATCCCCCGGACGACATCTTCGGAGATGCCGCGTTTCGCGATGGCACCCGCAGCATCCTCATCGTGCCAGCCGAATTCGTACACCCCCAGACCGTCAAGCTCCGGGCGGTCGATCAGCACATCCGACATCCAACACTCTCCTCACAGGTCCCAAACGGTGTCATCCGCCCCGACACACCTGATCCCCGTCGAGTCTGCGGGAGCGGGTGCCGTTGGTGGGCCCTCATCACCGGCGCTTCCATCGCGCCTAAACTGTTGACGATGCTTCAGCGCTGTCAGCGCCCATCGCAACAATCCGATTCTACAGGTTCCGCCTGGCGGACGGGCCATGCCCGCCACGTCTCGCGCGGTCCGGAGGACTTATGCCCGAGACGTTGATCCCCACCACCTCGACGACGCGAGGGGTCGCTCCTCGTTCCGCGTCCTGGGGGCGTGCGTTGACGGTCTTCGCGTGGTTGTCGTTCCTCAGCGAGACCATCATCATCGGCACCGGCGGAGCCGTCCGCCTCACCGGTTCGGGCCTCGGATGCTCGGACTGGCCGCTGTGCACCCCGGACTCCCTCGTTCCCATCCTCGAGGTGCAGGGCATCCACGGGATCATCGAGTTCGGCAACCGCCTGATGACCGGTGTCGTCGGGATCATCGCCCTCGTCGTCGTGCTGCTGGTGCTGCACCTGTTCACCGGAAAGCGCGGCCTCGTCAACGCGCTCTGGTTCGCCTTGGGCGGGATCGCCGCGGCTGCCGCCGCGTTCGCCATCGCCGCTCCTCTGCACTTCCCCGCCTCGCCGATCGCCCTGGGGGTGCTGCTGGTCGCCGTGATCGCTGCGGCAGTCCGCTCCGTGCGCTCGACTCCCACCAGGCGCGACCTCGTCCTGCTCGCCTGGCTCGTGCTGATCGGCGTCGTCGCGCAGGCCCTCGTCGGCGGCATCACCGTCCTGACCGGGCTGAACCCGTTCATCGTCGGTTTCCACTACACGTCGTCGCTGCTGCTCGTCTGCATCACCGCGGCGTTCCTGGTGCGGCTCCAGACGCCCGCCGGCCCGCGAGAGCGCGCAGTGCCCGCCTGGTTCGCAGCCGTGACCCACGTGACGGGCCTCGCACTCGCCGTCACGATCGTGTTCGGCGTCCTCACGACGGGGTCGGGACCGCATTCCGGTGACGCCGACGTCCTGCGCCACGGCTTCGACGCGACGGTGCTTGCGCACGTGCACTCCTGGCCCGGCTACATCCTCGCCGCGCTGGTCGTCTTCCTGACGGTGACCGCCTGGGCACAGCGTCTGGAGCCCCGCCGCTGGCTCCTCGTCCTCGTGCTCGCGATCCTCGTCCAGGTCGGTGTGGGCGTGTGGCAGGCACGAGAGGGCCTCCCCCCGCTCCTCGTCGGGATCCACATGGTGCTGGCCTCGCTCTCGGCAGCCACCTACACGGTCGTCGTGCTGCATCTGAAGCGCACTGCCGCCGTCGAGGACTGATCTCCGCACAGTCGACTCATAGCTCCCGCATCGCGGGCTCATCAGCGCATCCGCAAGGGTGGGTGTCATGAACAAGTCACTCACTCGAAGCATCGGATTCTGGCTGCTCCTGGTCGTCTCCCTCGCCACGACGGCCGTCGGCGCCTGGCTGATCTCCGGTCAGATCGCCACGATGACGACCACGCTGCTGGATGGCACCGCCACCGGCGTCGAGGTCTACGTCGGACAGTCGCTCGTCGTCGTGGGTGCCGGAGTGCTCGCCGCAGGGATCGTCGGCATCCTGCTCACGCTCGGACTCGTCGCCGCCCGCGCGCTCGTCGCGTCCCCCGCTCCTGCAGTCGTCGAGGCGATCGACTGGACCGCCGCCCCCGACGAGACGCACGCTCCTGTCACGGACACCGCTTCGACAGTCACCGACACTGCGGCGGACGCCGACGCGGGGTCCGACGCCGCTGCGGCGCCGGCGGCCGCGCTCGATGACGCGCCGGCGAAGGACGCGAACTCAGACGACTCCCCGTCGATCACCCGCTGAGCGCCTGTGCGCAGGTGATCCCTGAGCACAGAACGACGGAGCGGCGCCGAGGACATCCTCGGCGCCGCTCCGTCGTTCTGGGAGACCAGCCTCCCTGCGTCAGGTCAGAAAGGAAGCAGCGGGTCGACCGCGACCGCGACGAAGATCAGCGTCAGGTATGTGATGGACGCGTGGAACACGCGCATCGGACGCGGCTCGGTCCCGTGGACGGCGCGGTTGTAGAGACGGTGCGATTCGTAGATGAACCATCCACCGAACACGGCGGCTGACACCGTGTACACGAGCCCCATGCCGGCGATCGGCACCAGGAGGAGCGAGCAGGCGACGGTGGCCCACGCGTAGAGGATCACCTGGAGACCGACCTGGGAGGCGTTGCGCGTGACACCCAGCATGGGGACGTCGACGTCTTCGTAGTCGTCCTTGTACTTCATCGACAGCGGCCAGTAGTGCGGCGGCGTCCACAGGAAGACCAGGAGGAACAGGATGAAGGCGGGCCAGTCGAGCGAGCCGGTGACCGCCGACCACCCGATCAGCACGGGGAAGCAGCCGGCGATACCGCCCCAGATGATGTTCTGCTCGGTACGGCGCTTGAGGATCATCGTGTAGATCACGACGTAGAAGAAGATGGCCGTCGCCGACAGCGCAGCGGTGAGCCAGTTGGTCGTCAGCAGGAGCCAGCCCGTGGAGGCGACCGCCAGCGTCCAGGAGAAGATCAGCGCGCCGCGCGGGCTGACCTCGCCCGTGACGAGCGGACGGTTCTCGGTGCGATGCATGTGCGCGTCGATGTCGCGATCGAGGTACATGTTGAAGGACGCCGCGGAACCGGCGCTCATCGAGCCGCCGATGACGGTGGCCAGCACGAGCCACAGGTTCGGCATTCCTCCCTGCGCAAGGAACATCACCGGCACGGTGGACACGAGCAGGAGCTCGAGGACACGCGGCTTGGTGAGGGTGATATAGGCCTTCACCGTGCGACCGACGGACGACTTCCTCACGGTCTGATCAGACATCGTCGAGATCTCGATCGCCTCCTCCGCACGTGTGACCGGACAACCTCTCCAGTGTATGACACGGGATGACGTGTTCCGGCTCCCGGTCCCGCGTAGTGCGACTCACGTCACCGCTATGCTGAAACCACTCGCGCGCCCGGCGATGTGCACCTCACCGTGAAGTCGCGGACCTGCCAGGGAATACGGGCGCCCTCGAAACTGTCGGAAAGGGCATGAACGTGTCGGAATTGCAGTGGGATGAGATCGATCGACGCGCGGTGGACACCGCACGGATCCTGGCGGCCGATGCCGTCGAGAAGGTCGGCAACGGTCACCCCGGCACCGCGATGAGCCTCGCTCCCGCCGCGTATCTCCTGTACCAGCGCGTTCTGCGCCACGACCCGACCGATGTCGACTGGCTGGGGCGCGACCGCTTCATCCTGTCGGCCGGCCACTCGTCGCTCACCCAGTACGTCGAGCTCTACCTCGGCGGCTTCGGGCTCGAGCTGGACGACCTCAAGGCCCTCCGTACGTGGGGTTCCCTCACGCCGGGCCACCCGGAGTACGGCCACACCAAGGGCGTCGAGATCACGACCGGTCCTCTCGGGCAGGGCCTGGCCTCCGCCGTGGGCTTCGCCTACGCCGCACGCTACGAGCGCGGCCTGTTCGATCCCGAGGCCGCGGCGGGCACGAGCCCGTTCGACCACTTCGTGTACGTGATCGCCGGCGACGGCGACCTGCAGGAGGGCGTGACCAGCGAGGCCTCGTCGCTCGCGGGCCACCAGCAGCTCGGCAACCTGATCGCGATCTACGACTCCAACCAGATCTCCATCGAGGACGACACGAACGTCGCCTTCACCGAGGACGTCGCCGCTCGCTACGAGGCCTACGGCTGGCAGGTGCAGGTCGTCGACTGGAAGAAGTCCGGCGAGTACGTCGAGGATGTCGCCGAGCTGTACGCGGCGATCGAGGCTGCGAAGGGTGAGACGTCGAAGCCGTCGCTGATCATCCTCAAGACCATCATCGGCTGGCCGTCGCCCGGCAAGCAGAACTCCGGGAAGATCCACGGTTCCGCGCTCGGTGCGGATGAGCTCGCCGCGACCAAGAAGGTCCTGGGCTTCGACCCCGAGGAGCACTTCGCGGTCGCCGACGACGTGATCGAGCGCACTCGCGGGCTCGCGGCCCGTGCCGCCGAGGTGCGTGCGTCCTGGCAGGAGTCGTTCGACGCGTGGGCCGCCGCCAACCCGGAGAAGAAGGCCCTTCTCGACCGCCTCGAAGCACGCGAACTGCCCACCGACATCGCTGCCGCGCTCCCCGTGTTCGAAGCCGGCAAGGAGGTCTCGACCCGCGCCGCGTCCGGTCAGGTCATCAACGCCCTCGCTGCGGAGCTTCCGGAGCTGTGGGGCGGTTCCGCCGACCTCGCCGAGTCGAACCTCACCACGATCAAGGGCGCCCCGTCGTTCATCCCCGCTGAGTGGTCGACGCATGAGTGGTCAGGAAACCCCTACGGTCGCGTGCTGCACTTCGGCATCCGTGAGCACGCTATGGGCGCGATCATCAACGGCATCGTCCTGCACGGCCCGACCCGGGCGTTCGGTGGTACGTTCCTGATCTTCAGCGACTACATGCGTCCGCCCGTCCGTCTGGCCGCCCTCATGAACGTGCCCAGCATCTTCGTCTGGACCCACGACTCCGTCGCCCTCGGCGAGGATGGCCCGACGCATCAGCCGATCGAGCAGCTCGCCACGCTTCGTGCGATCCCGAACTTCACGGTCGTGCGCCCGGCTGACGCGAACGAGACCGCTGCGACCTGGTTGGAGATCCTCCGTCGTCACGAAGGCCCCGCCGGCATCGCACTGACGCGTCAGAACATCCCGGTGTTCGAGCGCGGCGATGGTGCTGCCGAAGGCGACACCTTCGCCTCCGCCGACAACGCCGCAAAGGGCGCCTACGTTCTCGCCGAGGCGCCGAACGGCACGCCGGACGTCATCATCGTCGCCACCGGGTCCGAGGTGCAGCTGGCGGTCAACGCCCGTGAGGCTCTCGCCGCCGAGGGCGTGAACGTGCGCGTGGTCTCCGCTCCGTCGCTGGAGTGGTTCGACGAGCAGGACGCCGAGTACCGCGAGAGCGTGCTCCCGGCAGCAGTCACCGCCCGCGTGTCGGTCGAAGCGGGCTCCGTGCTCAGCTGGCGCGGCATCGTGGGCGACCGCGGCCGCTCGGTCGGCATCGACCACTTCGGCGCCTCCGCCGACTACAAGACCCTCTTCGAGAAGTTCGGCATCACCACCGAGGCCGTCATCGCGGCCGCCCGCGAGACCATCGCGGCCAACAGCACCAAGGAGAACGCATGAGCACCCCCACCGCGCAGCTCGCCGCCGCAGGCGTCAGCATCTGGCTCGACGACCTCTCCCGCACCCGCATCTCCTCCGGCAACCTGCAGAACCTCATCGACACGAAGAATGTCGTCGGCGTCACCACGAACCCGACGATCTTCGCCAACGCGATCACCGACAAGAACGACACGTCGTACGACGCGCAGGTCACTGAGCTCGCCGGCTCCGGTGCCACCGCGGAGGAAGCGGTCTTCGCTGCCACCACGCAGGACGTCGCCGCAGCCCTCGACGTGTTCCGCCCCGTGTGGGAGGCCTCCGACCACGTCGACGGCCGCGTCTCGATCGAGGTCTCCCCCGACCTCGCGCATGACACCGCGGGTACCGTCGCGCAGGCCAAGGAGCTGTGGGCCAAGATCGACCGCCCCAACCTGCTCGTCAAGATCCCCGCGACCAAGGCGGGGCTTCCGGCCATCGCCGAGGCCATCGGCGCCGGCATCAGCGTCAACGTGACGCTGATCTTCAGCCTGGAGCGCTACGCCGAGGTCATCGACGCATACCTGACAGGGCTCGAGACCGCGAAGGCGGCGGGCATCGACCTGTCGACCATCCACTCGGTCGCCTCGTTCTTCGTGTCGCGCGTCGACACCGAGACCGACAAGCGCCTCACCGCGATCGGCACTCCCGAGGCGGAAGCACTCAAGAGCAAGGCAGGCCTCGCCAACGCCCGCCTCGCGTACGAGCTGTTCGAGAAGACGTTCGCCGGAGATCGCGCCACGGCGCTGCTCGGCGCGGGGGCGAATCTGCAGCGCCCGCTGTGGGCGTCGACCGGCGTCAAGGACCCGGCTCTTCCCGACACCCTCTACGTCACCGAGCTCGTCGCCCAGGGCGTCGTCAACACCATGCCGGAGAAGACGCTCGACGCCACCTTCGACCACGGCGTCGTCACCGGTGACACCATCACCGGCGGCTACGACGACGCCCGCGCCGTGTTCGCGGGGATCGCCGAGCTCGGCATCGACTTCACCGACATCACACAGGTGCTCGAGGACGAGGGGGTCGCGAAGTTCATCGACTCCTGGCACGATCTGCTCGCGCAGGTCACCGAGGCTCTGGAGTCGCAGCGATGACCTTCTCGATCCACACGTCCGGCGCCGCGCGCGCCGCGATCGACGAGACGGTTCCCGCCCTCGTCCACGACCTCGTCGCCTCCCGCATCACCAGTGGCGACGCGACGCTCTGGGGTCCTGCGGCGGAGGCGGAAGCGTCTGTGCGACTCGGATGGGTGGAGGCCGTCTCCGTCTCGCGTCCCCTCGTCGCCGAGATCGTCGCGCTCCGCGCCGACCTCAACGCCAAGGGCGTCACCCGGGTCGTGCTGGCCGGCATGGGAGGCTCCTCGCTCGCGCCCGAGGTCATCGCGCAGACGGCCGGCGTGCCGCTGACGATCCTCGACTCGACCGCTCCCGGCCAGGTGCTCGCCGCCCTCGATGAAGGGCTCGCCGACACGGTGCTGGTCGTGTCGTCGAAGTCGGGCTCCACCGTCGAGACCGACTCCCAGCGCCGCACGTTCGAAGCCGCGTTCCGCGATCTCGGGATCGACCCCGTCGAGCGCATCGTGGTCGTCACCGATCCCGGCTCACCGCTCGACGCCTCCGCCCGCGAGGCCGGATACCGCGTCTTCAACGCGGACCCGAACGTCGGCGGCCGCTACTCGGCGCTCACCGCCTTCGGGCTGGTGCCGTCGGGACTCGCCGGCGTCGACATCGACGAGCTTCTGAACGAGGCCGAGGCTTCGCTGCTCGAGGTCGCCGTCGACTCGGCCGAGAACCCCGCTCTGCGACTGGGGGCGGCGATCGCGGCCACGAACCCGCGACGCGACAAGCTCGGTCTGATCACCGATGGCACGCACATCAAGGGCCTGCCGGACTGGATCGAGCAGCTCATCGCCGAGTCCACCGGCAAGGAGGGCACGGGGATCCTCCCGGTCGTGCTGCTCCCCGTCTCCCCCGAGCTCGATCCGGTCCCGGCCGACCTCCAGATCGTGCGACTGGTAGACGACGCCAACGAGTTCCACCTCCACGAGCGTCATGAGGGCGAGATCCTCGTCAGCGGGACGCTGGGCGCCCAGCTCATCGTGTGGGAGTACGCCACCGCGATCGCCGGACACCTGCTGCACATCAACCCGTTCGATCAGCCCGACGTCGAGTCGGCGAAGGTCGCCGCCCGCGGACTGCTCGACGCTCGCCCCGAGCCCACGGCGCCGGCGTTCGTCGAGAACGGTGTGGAGGTCCGGGTGTCCGACCCCGCCCTCGCCGCCTCTGGCACGGTCGAAGGCGTGCTGGACGCCCTCTGGGCCCAGCTCCCCGCCGACGGCTACGTGTCCATCCAGGCGTACGTCAACCGTCTCGAGGTTCCGCAGCTCCAGGGCCTGCGTGAGCTCGTCGCAGCAGACTCCGGGCGGCCGACCACGTTCGGGTGGGGACCCCGATTCCTGCACTCGACCGGCCAGTACCACAAGGGCGGCCCCGCGCAGGGAGTGTTCCTGCAGATCCTGGAGCGCACCGAGGTCGACCTCGAGATCCCCGACCGGCCCTTCACCTTCGGGCAGCTCATCCAGGCGCAGGCCGCCGGTGATGCCGCCGTGCTCGCCGAGCACGGGCGTCCCGTCGTCACCCTGACGATCACCGAGTCCTCGGACGACGTGCTCGCCCTCTTCGAAGCCGCACAGAAGTAACAGCAGGAGAATCCCCCACCGATGTCTGTTCCCATCTCGCGCGGGCACAACCCGCTGCGTGACCCCGATGACCGCCGTCTCAACAGGATCGCGGGCCCCAGCGCCCTCGTGATCTTCGGCGTCACCGGAGATCTCTCACGCAAGAAGCTGATGCCAGCGGTCTACGACCTCGCGAACCGCGGTCTGCTCCCTCCCGGGTTCGCCCTGGTGGGATTCGCCCGACGCGACTGGGAGGACCAGGACTTCGCCCAGGTCGTCTACGACGCCGTGAAGGAGCACGCCCGCACGCCGTTCCGCGAAGAGACGTGGACCCAGCTGCTGCAGGGCATCCGCTTCGTCTCGGGTGAGTTCGACAACCCGGACTCCTTCCGCAAGCTGCGCGACACCATCGAGAAGCTCGACGTCGAACGGGGGACGATGGGCAACCACGCGTTCTACCTGTCGATCCCGCCGAAGGACTTCCCGCTGGTCGCGAAGCAGCTCAAGGAATCCGGTCTCGTCGGCGAGAACAGCGACGATGACGAGCGCTGGCGTCGTGTCGTGATCGAGAAGCCCTTCGGACACGATCTCGAGTCCGCGCGGGCTCTGAACGCCGCTCTCGAGGTGGCCTTCCCCGCGGACTCGATCTTCCGCATCGACCACTACCTCGGCAAGGAGACGGTTCAGAACATCCTGGCCCTGCGCTTCGCCAACGAACTGTACGAGCCGATCTGGAACCGCAACTACGTCGACCACGTGCAGATCACGATGGCCGAGGACATCGGCGTCGGCGGGCGTGCCGGGTACTACGACGGTATAGGCGCCGCACGAGACGTGATCCAGAACCACCTGCTGCAGCTGCTGGCGCTGACAGCGATGGAGGAGCCGATCAGTCTCTCGGCCGAGCACCTGCGCGCCGAGAAGGAGAAGGTCCTCGCGGCCGTGCATGTGCCCGACGACCTGTCGCTCGCGACCGCCCGCGGGCAGTACGCGGGCGGATGGCAGGGTGGCGAGAAGGTCACCGGCTTCCTGGAAGAGGAGGGGATGAACCCCGAGTCGACCACGGAGACGTACGCCGCGATCAAGCTCGAGATCGACACCCGTCGCTGGGCGGATGTGCCCTTCTACCTGCGGACGGGGAAGCGTCTGGGCCGTCGTGTGACCGAGATCGCCGTGGTCTTCAAGCGCGCGCCTCAGCACCTGTTCGGCCGCGGCAACGCGTCCGAGCTCGGACAGAACGCGCTCGTCATCCGCGTGCAGCCGGACGAGGGCGTCACGATCCGCTTCGGCTCGAAGGTGCCCGGCAGTGGCTCCAACGTCCGCGACGTGACGATGGACTTCGGCTACGGCCACGCCTTCACGGAGGCGAGCCCTGAAGCGTACGAGCGTCTGATCCTCGACGTCCTGCTGGGCGATCCGCCGCTGTTCCCGCGGCACGAGGAGGTCGAGCTCTCCTGGAAGATCCTCGACCCGGTCGAGAAGTACTGGGCCGCCCAGGGCGGTCCGGTGGAGCAGTATGCGCCCGGCTCGTGGGGACCGGCATCCGCCGACGACCTGCTGGCCCGCGATGGACGAGTCTGGAGACGCCCGTGATCATCGACCTTCCCGACACGACCGTCAGCCAGGTCGCGAAGCAGCTGGTCAAGGTGCGCGAGGAGGGCGGAGCTGTCGCCCTCGGCCGCGTGCTGACCCTCGTCATCGCTGCCCGCAACGGAGTGGCGGAGGCGGCGATCGACGCCGCCAACGACGCTTCGCGGGAGCACCCGATGCGTGTGATCGTGATCACCACAGGTGAGGGCGAGTCCCGTCTCGACGCGCAGATCCGTGTCGGCGGAGACGCCGGCGCCAGCGAGGTCGTCGTCCTGCGCGCCTTCGGGGATGCCGCGAGCAACGAGGAGAGCCTCATCACGGGCCTCCTGCTGCCCGACGCCCCCGTGGTCGCCTGGTGGCCGGAGTCCGCGCCCGTCGCACCGGCGCAGTCCCCGCTCGGCAAGATCGCTCAGCGCCGCATCACCGACGCCGCGACGGCGCACGATGTCCGCGACCGGCTCGCGCTCCTCGGTGAGACTCATGCCCCCGGCGACACCGACCTGGCCTGGACGCGCCTGACCCACTGGCGCGAGCAGCTCGCGGCCGTGCTCGACCAGCCGCCGTACGAGCCGATCACCGGGGTCGAGGTGCGCGGAGCCTCGGCATCCCCGTCCACCGCGCTGCTGGCCGCGTGGCTGCAGATGGCTCTCGATGTGCCGGTGCAGTGGTCGTACGAAGACCCCGACCAGTGGGCTGAGGGCATCAAGTCGGTGCGCCTGACGCGTGATTCGGGAGACATCCTCCTCGAGCGCCCGACGCCGGGCGTCGCCGTGCTCACGCAGCCGGGCCAGCCGAACCACGACCTGCACCTTCCCCGACGCACACTTCGCGAATGCCTCGCAGAGGAGCTGCGTCGACTGGACCCCGACGTCCTGTACGGTCGGGTGATCACCGAGGGCTGGGAGAAGCTGGGTCCGCCCGAGACTGGAGAGTGACGTCGATGACGACATCGTCCGCAGAGAAGCGCGTGGTGGTGGAAGCCACCCCCGCTGCCCTCGCCACCCGTGTGGCCGACCGATTCCTGACGCGGGTGCGTGCGCGCACCCGCAACGGTCGGCTCGCACACATCGCCCTCACGGGAGGATCGATGGGTGGAGCGGTGCTGCGTGCCGCGTCCGAACACCCTCGTGCCGCCGAGATCGACTGGTCGCTGGTGCACTTCTGGTGGGGCGACGAACGCTTCGTCCCGCGCGACGATGTCGACCGCAACTCTCTGCAGTCGCGACAGGCGCTGCTCGACCACATCGCCGTGCCCGCGGAGAACGTGCATGAGGTCGCCGGCCCCGACAGCGGCCTGACCCTGGACGAATCCGCCGCGGCTTACGCCGAAGAGCTCGCACGGTTCGGCACCGACGAGCACCCGTGGCCCTCGTTCGCCGTGTGCTTCCTCGGTGTCGGCCCCGACGGCCACGTCGCCTCGCTCTTCCCTGATCGCGAGGAGGTCACGGTGACGGATGCCGCCGTTCTCGCCGTGCGGGACTCCCCCAAGCCTCCGCCGGAGCGCGTCACTCTGACCCGCCCCGTGCTCAACTCGTCCAAGCGCGTATGGCTCGTGCTGACGGGCGCGGACAAGGCCTCCGCGCTGGGCCTCGCTCTTGCGGGCGCCAGCTACACGAGTGTCCCTGCAGCCGGGGCGAAGGGCCGCAAGCGGACGGTCTTCTTCGTGGACGAAGCTGCCGCCTCCGAGGTCTCCGCCGACCTCATCGACCAGGCCTACTGAGTCCTGCGAGCACAGCCCCTCCCGGGGACTGCGTCACGGGTGTTCCGAGGATCCATCGCCCCGCTGCGGCGCATCCGGCCCGACGGTGCCGTCGGCGCGCTCGGGAGCGCCCATCGCCGAGGGCGATGCCGTGGAGTCCTCCTGCCCGCTCCGCCCGGGGGCGCCCGGCGCACTGCCGCGCGGTATCCCCAGTTCCTGGCTGTCGCTGAGCACCTGGGGATGGTACCGGGCGAGCCCGACGACACCCCATACGGCGATCCCGCCGGCCACGGCGAAGATCACGAGCACCCACCACGGCGCGGCGGCTGCTTCGCCCAGCACGACCATTCCGATGAGCACCGCCACGAGCGGGTCGACGACGGTGAGTCCGGCGATCACGAGGTCGGGCGGACCCGAGCTGTACGCCGTCTGCACGAAGTAGGCACCGACAGCCGCAGCCGAGATGAGGGCGAGCACGCAGATGGCGGTGATCCACTCGAACTGGCCCGCCTCGATGCGCTTGATGACGACCTTGGCGAGCGTGGCCACGAATCCGTAGAGGATGCCGGCGCCGATCACGTAGAACAGCGCACGCATGCGGCGACGCAGGATCAGCCAGCATGCGCCGAGGACGATGATGACGGCGAGCAGGAGCGCCAGGATGGTGAAGAGCTCGCGGTCGGTCACCTCTTGCTCTGTCGCGTAGATCGCGGCGAAGAACACGAAGAGGAAGATCCCGCCGACGCAGCAGATGATGGCGGTCAACGATTGCCGTGTCGGCGAGTGGCCGGAGATCCGCGCATTGAGCAACGTCGTGATCACGAGCGCGATCGCTCCGAGCGGCTGAACCACGATCAGCGGCGCCTGCACGAGCGCGGCGAGCTGACAGATGACGGCGAGCCCGAGCATGAGCGTGCCGATGAGCCACGACGGGCGGGTCAGGAGCCGCTTGAGCTGATCGAAGCTCAGTCCCGACGCACCGGTGGCACCGCTGAGACGCTCGACCTTCTCGACGCCGCGGTGCTGGTACTGCGCGCCGAGGGACATGAAGACGGCGCCGGCGAGGGCGAGCGGGATGCCGAGCAGCAGACCGGGGTTCTGGAACGCGCCGACGAGCTGATCGCCGACGTCCTCGACCGCATTCATCCACACCCCAGCACTCACAGTACGACCCTACCTGGCGCGCACCGCCGACTAGGGTTGTGACGTGGCTGTACTTCCGATTCGCATCATGGGCGATCCCGTCCTGCACTCCCCCGCCTCCCCCGTCGACGAGATCACCGACGACATCCGAAGCCTCGTCGCGGACATGTTCGAGACGATGGATGCCGCACCGGGAGTCGGCTTGGCCGCCCCGCAGGTCGGCGTGCCCCTGCGGATCTACACCTACGCATATGTCGATGACGACGACCAGCCGTGGCGTGGTGTCCTCATCAACCCCGAGCTCTGGATGGTTCCGCTCGAACCGGGCGAGCCCGATCCGGACCTCGAGTCAGAGGGCTGCCTCTCGTTCCCGGGCGAGCGATTCCCCCTGCGCCGGTCGGAGCGCGTGCACGTGACCGCGACGGACCTGGAGGGGCAGCCGGTCTCGATCGACGTGGACGGCTGGCGTGCCCGCATCATGCAGCACGAGTTCGATCACCTCGACGGCATCCTGTACGTCGACCGTCTCTCCGACGGGGGCTGGAAGACCGTGCAGAAGATCGCCCGCAAGCGCGGCTGGGGGCGGCCAGGCGCGAGCTGGATGCCCGGCGTCGACGACCTCGAGGGGTGAGCCGCTCCCAGCAGAACCACAGCCTCCTCCGAGTTGCATCACAGACTCGGTGACGGCTAACGTGTTCGCGGCGGGGGCTTTCATCGTGCCTCCACATCACGCTTCGGAGGGGAAACAATCATGATGAAGATGCGCGATCGACGGGCTCTGATGCTCGCAGGATCGGCAGTGGCGCTCTCGGTCGCCCTGACCGGTTGCAGCGCCCTCAACGGTATTCTCGGCAGCGGTTCCGGCGACGCCAACCGCGATGAGGAGACCGGCCAGGTCACCGAGAGCTCGAACGTCGGCGTCTTCTCGGTGAAGCTGGGCGACTGCATGCTCGACACCGGAACCGGCATGCTCACGGATGCCAACGTCCTCCCCTGCACCGACCCGCACGACCAGGAGGTGTACTACGAGATCACGATGCCGGACGGCGAGTTCTCCGACACCGACATCGACGCGGCGACGCAGGAGTGCGTCGGAGACGCGTACACCTCGTTCGTCGGCATCGCCTACGACGACTCCGCTCTCAACGTCACCACGCTCGTTCCCACCAAGGACTCCTGGGAGAAGAACAACGACCGCGTGATCCAGTGCATCATCTTCGACCCGGCCGGGCAGACCACCGGCTCGCTGGCCGGCGCCGCACGCTGACCCGCAGTCGCAGAGAAGGGCTCCGCCTCGTGGCGGGGCCCTTCTTCGTACCCGCGATGGTTCAGTCGTCCGAGGCGCGCAGAGCCAACCAGGCAGCCACGCGGTCGTCGGGGTCGGCCATGGACAGTCCCAGCAGATCCTCGATGCGTCGGATCCGCGCCGCCAGCGTCTGCCGATGGATTCGCAGTCGCGTCGCGCTCTCGCCCCAGGCGCTGTTCGTGGCGAGGAAGACACGCAGGGTCTCGATCAGCTCCGGGTGCTGTTCAGCACCCCTCAGCGGGTCGAGGAGCCTCCCGATGCGCTGCGTCTGATCCGGTCCCAGGTGCCCGAGCACCAGGGACACCGTGGGGATGGACTCGTACCTGACGACGCGCTCACCACCCGCCCGCGCGGTCTCGCTCGCCTGGCGGGCTTCGTCGACGCTGCGCGCGAGCGCGTCCGTCGCACTCGGACGACCGAGACCGAGGTAGAGCGTCGAGGCGAAGGTCCGCACACGATGCGCGATCTCCTCCGCGTGTTCCTCCCGGACGACACCGCGGATCAGTCCGCGCTGAGCGGCGAACACATGCTCGGCCCCGAGCTCGTCGAGCCACAGCGCGAGCAGATGCTCGGTATCGACGCCGCTCGTGCGCGAGACGAGGGCGAATCCCATGAGACTTCTCTCGTGCACACCCCAGCGGCGGAGGAGCCGGGCGGCCTCCTCCCCACCCTCGAGCACGGTCTCCAGCATCATCGAACGTCCGAGACGCTCGAGGTGGCTGCTGTCGCGCGTGCGCATCAGCAGGTCCAGCAGGGCCGCCGCTTGAGAGCTGAGCTCCCTTCCGCGCCCTGAGCTGTCGTTGCGCGGGGCGGTGACGAGCTGCGCGGTGATGTCTTGACCGGGGCCGACCGGATGCACCTGCAGGGCGCGATGGCGCACCCGGACGGGGCGACCGACGGCGACCGCGATCGCGTCGTCGATATGCAGGCTTCCCGCCCCGGCCGTCGTGATGACCTCGCCATGTCGGTCGAGAAGCACCGCCCAGCCGTCGATCCGGTGCGCGAGTTCGGCGATGACACCGGTGATCCCGCTTCGTCGAGCGGCGAGGGTCAGCACGCGCATCGCAGAGGTGATCGCCCTGGCTTCGGCTGCCTGGTCGACGGCGAGCAGCGCGGTCAGCGTCGGCGTCAACAGCTCGTCGGCGATACCCGCTCCGACGATCGACGTGATGCGTCGTTCCTCGAGCACCTGGTGCACCGCCGGCGTGTCCGCGGCGGTGACCACGACCGCGTCCTGGAGCAGTGCGAGCTTCTCCGGGTCGTCGACCAGTTCGCCGAGCTGAGCGACCTCGACGACGACCAGGGTGGTGAAGAGGTGCTCGGAAGGAGCACTGAAGGAGTCCAGACCGACGACGGAGTTCACGTGACGCGAGCTCGGCACCGCTCCGTCCAGAAGCCGTCCTTGGAGGTATCGCGCCACGGAGGCGACATCACGAGCCACCTGCCGATCATACAAAGTGTGACTCCCACGCAGTGAATCCACACATTCGTCGAATGCCTCCAGGTCGGCAGTCTCCTAGCATCGTCGGCATCCCCACTTACCCGAAGGATGTCATGAAAGCTGTTGTCTTCCGCGATCCGCAGTCTCCGATCGAGTTCGTCGACGTCGACCTCGCTCCGCCCCGCGCCGGCGAAGTGCGCGTCCGCATCGCCGCTGCGGGCGTCTGCCACTCCGACCTCCATGTGAAGCGCGGCGAGTGGGATGCTGCCGCGCCGCTGGTGATGGGGCACGAGGGCTCCGGTGTCGTGACCGAACTCGGCGAGGGCGTCACGACCCTGGCGGTCGGCGACCACGTGGTCCTGAGCTGGGTTCCGCCGTGCGGGGAATGTCGATACTGCCGCGCCGGCCATGAGGCGCGCTGCCAGAAGGTGGCGACGGTCGTCGCTCCCTTGGGCGTGCTCTTCGATGGCACATCGCGCCTGAGCCGCGATGGCGAGCAGCTCCACCACTACCTCGGCGTCTCCTCCTTCGCCGAAGAGGTCGTCGTGCCCGCGTCGGGTGCCGTCAAGGTCCGTGACGACGCCCCGCTCGATGTCGTCGCGGTCGTCGGTTGCGCCGTGGCCACCGGGGTGGGTGCGGTCCTCAACACGGCGGCGGTTGAACCGGGATCGACCGTGGTCGTGATCGGCTGTGGTGGCGTCGGCCTCAATGTGGTCCAGGGCGCGCGACTCGCCGGTGCGGAGCGCATCGTCGCGATCGACGTGCGTCCGGAGAAGACGCAGATGGCGTTGCAGTTCGGCGCCACGGACCGCATCGACGCCTCCCAGGGCGATGCCGTGGCGCAGCTGCGCGAACTCATCCCGGACGGTGTCGATTACGCGTTCGACGCGATCGGACGCACCTCCACCACCGAGCAGTCGATCCAGATGCTCGGCCTCGGTGGTGCGGCCGTGATCGTCGGGCTTCCCCCGACGGGCGCCCGCGCATCATTCGAGCCCCTCGTCCTCGCCGAGGCGGATCAGCGCATCCTCGGCTCGAACTACGGCTCGGTGCGCCCCTCCATCGATGTCCCGGCCCTCGTCGACCGCTACATGGACGGACAGCTCAAGATCGATCCGCTGATCTCGGGCCGCCGTCCTCTTGCCGAGGCCGCAGCAGCGCTCGACGACCTCGAGACCGGCTCGGCGCTGCGTACCCTGCTCATCCCCTGAGCACCCCATCCCCTGACCGCCCTTCACCCCCTCCACCCTGAAACCCGAATCCAGGAGAACCATGTCAGACACCGTCGTCGCCCCGCCTGGCGCACCCCGGGATGCCGGTCTTCGCACCGGCGTCATGAGCGGACCAGAGCTCGCCGCCCAGGCCATCGCCAACATCGCTCCCAGCGCCGTCATCGCCTTCACGGCGGCGGCCATCTTCCTCGGTGCGGGTAACGGCACCATCTACGCCTTCGCCCTCGCCACGATCGTGATCCTGTGCGTCGGGTACTGCGTGGTGGTGTTCGCCCGCAAGCACGCCTCCGCCGGGTCGCTGTACACCTACGTGTCCAAGGGCCTCGGCCCGTTCGGCGCGTTCCTCGCTGGTGTGACACTGCTGATCGGCTGCTTCGGCATCGCGGCGGCCTCCCTCAGCGGGTCCGTGAGCTACATGGCGCAGTTCCTCAGCATGCTGGGACTCCCCGCCCAGGGACTCGGCTGGGACATCGGCCTCGCGATCGTGCTCGGCGGCCTGGCGACGCTGTTCACCATCCGCGGCATCCGCCTGTCCGCGCGGGTGTCGCTCGTCCTCGAGCTCGTGTCCGTCGGCATCATCCTCGTGCTCCTGATCGCCGCGCTGGTCTGGGCCGGTCCCGCCGCCTGGGACCCCGCGCAGGTGCTCGCGACAGGATCGTCGTTCCAGGGAATCGCGTCCGGCATGGTGCTCGGCATCCTCGGCTTCGTGGGTTTCTCCTCCGCCGATGCCCTCGGGCGCGAGGCCAAGGAGCCGTACAAGGCGATCCCCCGCGCGATCATGTGGAGCGCTCTCGGCGTCGGCGTGCTCTACGTCTTCGCCGCCTACACGCAGATCACCGTGCTCGGTGACGATCTCGCCACCGCCTCCAGCCCGCTGGAGAGCATGTCGGCCCTGATCGGGATGCCCGGCTGGTTCGCCGCCGTGCTCACCTTCGGCGTCTCCGCGTCGTTCTTCGCCGTCGTGGTCGCACCCCTCAACGTGATCGGCCGCATCGTCTACGTGATGGGCAAGGAGGGCGTCGTCGCCGAGCGCTTCGGACGCACGCACGAGCAGCACCTCACACCCCACCGCGTCCTGATCATCGCCGGAGCGGCGGCCGTCGCAGTCGACATCGTGCTGCTGCTCTCGGGAGCGGCGACCGGCGAGATCCTCGTGTGGGTGAACACCTGGGGCACCTACGGCTACATGGTCGCCTACGCCCTCGTGGCGATCGCCTGCGTGGTCTACACGCAGCGGGCGAAGGTGCGCAACGGTCTCGTGAAGGTATGCGCGACCGTCGCGGTCGGCACCATGGGCTACGTCTTCTTCGCGAACGTGTGGCCGGTGCCGGCGTTCCCGTACAACGTGATCCCCTACGTGTTCCTGGTGACGGTCGCCCTGGCGCTCACCCGGTACGCCTATCTCGCCCGACGTCGTCCCGACGTCATCGCCCGCATCGGCAACACCGAGACGAGCGCGATGGAGGGCGTCGGCTGACCCGACACCGCCGATCGAAGGAGCCTCTCCCCACGGAGGGGCTCCTTCTGTCGAGTCTGGACTCGACAGGATCTCTCGGCCCGCCGGAGAACGAGAAAAGCCCCCTCCGTGGAGGGGGCTTTTCCGATTGGCTCCCCGGCTTGGACTCGAACCAAGAACCTGCCGGTTAACAGCCGGCTGCTCTGCCAATTGAGCTACCGAGGAATGTGCGCCGCTGAGCGGGCAACTCGTCAAGCTTAGCAAACTCCCGGAGGTGTTCACGACACGGCGGCACGGTTCCGGGATGCCGGGCGTGTCGGGGTCAGTGCCGTGAGTCCGACTCCGCGTTCGGCACCCAGAGCAGGTCCTTGCCGACTCCGCGGGCCACGACATGCCCGCTGCGGAGCATGAGGGTCTCGGCGTTCAGTTCGCGGATGAAGTCGGCGTCGTTGGTCACGAGGAGGGCCGCCATCGACTGCTCCCTGCGACGGCGGGTGATCGCGTCGAAGACCACCGGACGCACCTCGAGGTCGAGGTTCGCGAGCACCTCGTCGGCGATGAGCACCTTCGGCTCGAGCACGAACGACCGCGCGATGGCCACACGCTGGCGCATGCCGGCGCTGAGTTCGTAGGGGAACTTCGACGCGGTCCCGAGCGGCAGGTGCAGCTCGTCGAGCAGCATGGCCACGCGGATCGAGAGGGCCTTGGTGTTCACCCGGCGCTCCCGGATGAGGATCGGCTCCGCGATCACCTCGTTCACGGTGAGCCGAGGCGGCAGGTCTGCCCCGGCGCCCTGCGGAACGAAGCCGGTGCGATAGGTGAGGATGCGGTGTTTGCGACCGGGACGGCGCACATCGACGCCGCAGACCTGGGCGCTGCCTCCGACGACCTTGACCGAGGGGTCGGTGGAGCCGGCAAGGGCGGCGACCAACGTCGACTTTCCTGAGCCCGTGGGTCCGGCGACGCAGATGAGCCCACCGGGCGCCAGCGAGAACGTGACACCGTCGACCGCGCGCGTCGGCATCCCGTGGCCGATGCGGTCGATCACCAGATCGGAGCAGTCGATCGCGTTCGTTGATTCGGGCCTGCGGGACATGACTCCATCCTGCCGCCTGCCGGCCCCCGCTCCCCGTTACGACTCGGCGAAGCGCTGACGCTCTGCGTCGATGTCGCGCAGGCGCATCCGCAGCGCGCGACCACCATCGGAATCGGCAGGCACGCGTTGCACCGCACCGAGGAGCTCCTGCTTCTCGTGCTCGAGCTGCCGGAGCACGAGCCTGCGGGCGAGGTCGGCCACAGTGGCGACGGCCCGCTCCTCCGTCCGCTCGGGGAACGGCGTCATCAACAGCTCCCCCGCGAGGGAGCGGTAGGGTTCACGCACGCCGTTCACAGCCTCGGTCACCCAGCCGGCCCTGGTGCGGTCCGGAGCCGCCGCAACCGCCTCACGCACGGCGTCCAGCCCTGGAGTCCGGAAGGATGCCTCCAACGCCCGGTTGAGCAGCGCCTGATCGACCTGGTGTCCGTACTGGAGCGCACCCATCAGCGCGTCGCGTTCAACCGCGACGTCGGGGCTGCGCGGCAGACTCGCCAGCGTCACCGGGGCGACGAGGGGAGCCCCCGTGACCGAGTCGATCTGCGGGGCCTCCCGACGCGGCTGCTGCGGGGTCGAGGCTCCGCGAGCGGCGCGTTCGACCTCACTGCGCACTTCGGTGGGGTCCATCCCGAGCCGCCGCGCCAGTACGCGTTCGTACCCCGGGCGAAGAAGCTGATCGCGGATCTCCGCCACGATGGGAGCGGCCGCCCGCAGAGCACCGACGCGCCCTTCCACCGTGGAGAGGTCGAAGCCGCCGAGTTTGCGGTCGATCGCGAACTCGAACATCGGCTGCTTGGTGTCCATCAGCCCCCGAACCGCGGCATCTCCTCGCCGGAGTCGCAGGTCGCACGGATCCATACCGTCGGGCGCGACCGCGACGAAGGTCTGGGCGTTGAATCGGTCATCCTCCGTGAAGGCACGCAGGGCCGCCTTCTGACCGGCTTCATCACCGTCGAAGGTGAAGACCACCTCGCCTGAGGCGTTGTCGTCGCCCATCACGCGGCGCAGCACCTTGATGTGCTCGGTGCCGAACGCCGTACCGCATGTGGCGATCGCCGTCGTGAGTCCCGCGAGATGGCAGGCCATCACATCGGTGTAGCCCTCGACCACCACGACCCGGCGTGGGTCGCCTCTGGCGATGTCGCGCTTGGCGAGGTCGAGCCCGTACAACACCTGCGCCTTCTTGTAGATCGGCGTCTCCGGGGTGTTCAGGTACTTCGGCCCCTGGTCGTCGTCGAACAGCTTGCGGGCGCCGAAGCCGATCGTCTGCCCCGACACGTCCCTGATCGGCCACACGAGACGCCCGCGGAATCTGTCGTAGACACCGCGCTGTCCGGTCGAGACGAGGCCGGCATTGCTGAGCTCCTCGCGGGTGAACCCCTGCGCGGTGAGCGCCTTCAGCATGCCGTCCCAGCCACGCGGGGCGAAGCCGACTCCGAAATGCGCTGCAGCACCTGCATCGAACCCGCGCTCCCCGAGGAAGCGACGTCCTGCCTCGGCGTCCGGGGTGAGCAACTGCGCGCGGAAGAACTCCGCGGCTGCGGTGTTGGCTGCATACAGCCGACTCCGCCCGCTCGTCTCGGGGGCGGCTCCGCCGTCCTCGTAGTGCAGCGTGTACCCGATGCGGCCGGCGAGACGCTCCACCGCCTCCGTGAAGCTGACGTGGTCCATCTCCCGGAGGAAGGAGTACACGTCTCCGGACTCCCCGCATCCGAAGCAGTGGTAGTACCCCACCTGCTGCCGGACATGGAAACTCGGGCTCTTCTCGTCGTGGAACGGGCACAGGCCCTTGAGGGATCCGACTCCGGCGGGCTTCAGCGCCACGCGCTCGCCGATGATGTCGGCGATGTTCGTGCGCGCCTTCACCTCATCGACATCGGCCTGACGGATCCGCGGCATCAGTGCGCTCTTTCCGCGACGGGAACGCGCTCGGTGTGCGGCCGCGCACCGGGGCGGGCGTGACGGGGAGTCCAGATCCCCACCTCGGCCGGGTCGATCTCCCCGACGAGACGGTTGTGCCAGTCGATGGCGCTCTGATCGGTGAGGCTCGCGATCTGATCCACGACGACTCTGGCGCGCTGGGCGTCGGTCTCCGCCGCGATGAAGTCGGCGGCGAACGCGGGCTCGAGCACATCGGAACCCGCGGACCACAGCGCATCGGTCGACCAGAGGGCATCGGCGAGCCTCTTCAGCACGCGCCGCTGCTCCTTGTAGACGCCCTTGCGGGCTTCGATCGTGACGATGGCCTGGCCCATGATGCCCTTCAACACGGCGATCTCCACCTCGATCACCCGCGGGACGATGACATGGGCGTTGTACCGGACCAGCGCCTTCGTACCGTACACCTCCCTGGTGGCGGAGACCGAAGCACGGGCGAAACGTCCGATCAGGTCACTCGTGAGGTTCTTGAGCCGCGCGAGAGCCTGACGAGAACGATCGAACGAGGAGAGCCACATCGGCTGCGACGCCAGACGGTAGAGCGCGTCGGCGAGCTCGTCACGCGTGAAGTCGTACCCGACCCACTGCTGTATGCGCCCGACGAGTGCGTCGTGCTGAGCGGGGTCGGCGAGCTGGGCGACGTCGACGTAGCCGTTGACGATCGCATCCTCGAAGTCGTGGACGGAGTAGGCGATGTCGTCCGAGAGGTCCATGATCTCGGCCTCGATGCACCGGAGTCGACCAGGAGCGCCTTCGCGCATCCAACGGAACACGGCTTCATCCTCGGGGTACACGCCGAACTTCAGACGTCCACCGGGATCGGGGACCGGGCTGTCGACCGTCCACGGGTACTTGCACGTCGCGTCGAGGCTGGCGCGGGTCAGGTTCAGGCCGACCGAGCGGTCGCTGTCGTCGAGCACTTTCGCCTCGAGTCGGGACAGGATGCGCAGGGACTGGGCGTTCCCCTCGAACCCCCCGATGGGCTCTGCCCACTCGTTCAGTGCCCGCTCGCCGTTGTGACCGAAGGGAGGATGCCCCAGGTCGTGGCTGAGGCACGCGGTGTCGACGACATCGGCCGACACGTCCAGTGCGACAGCGAGCTCGCGCCCGACCTGAGCGACCTCGAGGGAATGAGTCAGACGGTTGCGGGCGAAATCCGCGGTACTGGCAGGGCTGAGCACCTGCGTCTTGGCGGCGAGTCGGCGCAGCGCCGCGGAGTGCAGGACGCGGGCACGATCACGAGCGAAGTCGTTGCGCTCGGATCGATGGGTCTCGGCGAAGAATCGTTCGGCATCTCGCGCGTCGTAGCCGTCGGCACGCAGGCCTGGCCGGGGGTCAACCGCCACTGTTCTCGATCTCCGCTCCACGCATCATCTCCGAGGTGTCGGATGCGATCTCCCGCGACTCCAACCACTTGTCCGGCAGGGCCGTGCGCTTCGGGTGTCCTGCCCGCCCGCGCTGCCCCTCGGCGTCCGCACCGGGATACGGTGCCGTGTGATCGAGCCGGCCGAGGAGGTCGTCGATCTCGGCGAGGCTGGACGCCGTGGCGAGTCCGGTGCGGATGTCGCCCCCGACCGGGTAGCCCTTGAAGTACCAGGAGACGTGCTTGCGGATGTCACGGCATCCGCGATCCTCATCCTCGAAGAACTCGACGAGGAGCTCGGCGTGGCGGCGGAAGGCGTCAGCGACGAAGCCGAGCGTCGCGTCGACCGTCTTCCCCTCCCCGCCGAACGCGGTCGCCAACTCGCCGAACAGCCAAGGGCGTCCGAGGCAGCCGCGCCCGACCACCACTCCGTCGCAGTCGGTCTGCGCCATCATGCGCACCGCATCGTCGGCCGACCAGATGTCGCCGTTCCCCAGCACCGGGATGCTCGTGACCGCCTGCTTCAGCTCGCCGATCGCGTTCCAGTCCGCGAACCCGGAGTAGTACTCGCCGGCAGTCCTGGCATGCAGCGCAACGGCGGCGACCCCGGCGTCTTCGGCCGCACGCCCTGCATCGAGGAACGTGAGGTGATCCTTGTCGATGCCTTTGCGCATCTTCACGGTGAGAGGGATGTCGCCGGCGGCTTTCACCGCCTGGTCGACGATGTCGGCGAACAGCTTCGACTTCCACGGCAGCGCCGCTCCCCCGCCGCGACGGGTGACCTTCGGCACCGGGCACCCGAAGTTGAGGTCGATGTGGTCGGCGTGATCCTCGGCGACGATGATGCGCACGGCCTCCGCGATGGTCTTCGGGTCGACGCCGTAGAGCTGGATGGACCGCGGTGTCTCGGACTCGTGGTGCCGGATGAGTCGCATCGTGGTCTCGTTGCGTTCGACGAGCGCCCGCGAGGTGATCATCTCGCTCACGTAGAGCCCGGCGCCGTACTCGCGACACAGACGTCGGAAGGCGGTGTTGGTGATCCCCGCCATGGGTGCGAGGACGACCGGCACGTCGAGATCGATCGGGCCGATGCGAAGAGGGCGGGCGGGGGCGGTGGCGAGAGTCATGTCCTGTCCATTCTCCCAGACGCGGAGCCCGGAGGGATGCGGCGATCTAAGCTGTGCATATGACCGAATCCTCGCTCCGCACCATCCCGTTCACCGATGCGAAGGGCGAGGAGAAGACGCTCGACGATCTGGGCGCCGATGTGGTGCTCGTCGTAAACGTCGCGTCCAAGTGCGGGCTGACGCCGCAGTACGAGCAGCTGGAGGAACTGCAGCGTCTGTACGGCGATCGCGGATTCACCGTCGTCGGCTTCCCCTGCAATCAGTTCTTCGGTCAGGAGCCCGGCTCTGTCGACGACATCCTCGAGTTCTGCTCGACGACCTACGGCGTCACCTTCCCCGTCAACGACAAGGTCAAGGTCAACGGCAAGAACGCCGCCGAGCTGTACAAGGCGCTCAAGGAGACTCCCGACGCCGGTGGCAAAGCCGGGCGCGTGGAATGGAACTTCGAGAAGTTCCTCGTGCTGCCGGACGGGGACGTCCTGCGCTTCCGGCCGAAGCAGAAGCCGGACGCCCCCGAGATCGTCAGTGCGATCGAAGCGGCGCTGACCCGCTAGAGCGCGCCGGCCCGTCAGACGGCCGCGGTCTCCGGCTCGGCCTCTCCGCGCTTGGACCAGAGGTCGCGGAGAACGTTCTCGAACGCCGCGGGCGGTTGCGCGCCGCTGATGCCGTACTGGCCGTCGACGACGAAGAACGGCACGCCCTGGATTCCGTAGGCGCGGGCCTGCGCCTGGTCCTGACGCACGGCGGGCAGGTACTGCTCGCTCTCGAGTGCTGCGCGGGCACGGTCTGCGTCCAGCCCGACCTCGACAGCCAGCTCGACGAGATCATCGATGCGACCGACGTGCTTGCCCTCGGTGAAGTAGGCGGACATGAGCCGCTCTTCCATCTCGTGCTGCAGCCCCTCTGCCTTGGCGAAGTGCAGCAGCTCGTGCGCCTTCACCGTGTTCGTGTGCTGCAGCAGATCGAACCGGTACTCGAGGCCGGCGTTCGCCGCCACACCCGTCACGTTCGAGAGCATCTGCTCGACCTGCTCGCGCGGCATGCCCTTGTGGCCTGCGAGGAAGTCGATCTCGTCACCGTCGAAGTCGACGGGGGTGTCGGGCGAGAGCTCGAACGAGTGGAAGGTGATGTTGACCTGCGGTGCGTCCTCGTCGGCCGCGACCGCTTCGAGCCCCTTCTCGAGGTTGCGCTTGCCGATGTAGCACCAGGGGCAGGCGATGTCGGACCAGATGTCGATGGAGATGGGTTCAGTCACACTGCTATGCAACCGCATGCACCTACGGGCTATTCCGAACCCGATCCGAGCCGCGGATAGGATTCTCGGATGCTCTCCGCCGAAGACCTGCTGCCCTCCGTCCCCGAGCGCGTGCTCGTCGCCGGCGTCTCAGGGTCCGGCAAGACCACGCTCGCCCGACGGCTGGCCCGCCTGTGGAACCTGCGCCATGTGGAGATCGACGGCCTGTTCCACGGCCCCGAGTGGACGCCGCGCCCCGAGTTCCTCGACGACGTGCGGGCCTTCGCAGCGGAGGAGCACTGGATCACCGAGTGGCAGTACACGAGCAAGGGAACGGACGACATCCTCCCCCCGCGCGCACAGCTCGCGATCTGGCTCGACTACCCGTACCGCGTGGTGCGAGGCCGTCTGATCCGGCGCACGCTGGCTCGAGGCGTGCTGCGGCTCGAGCTCTGGAACGGCAACCGCGAGAAGGGGCCGTGGACCATGTTCCGCCGTGATCCAGAGGAGAACATCCTCGCGTGGCAGGCAGCGACACTTCACAAGTGGACGGAGCGCTTCCCCGCGTTGCAGGAGCGCTTCCCGCACCTCACGATCGTTCGTCTCCGTCATCCGCGGGAGACGAGACGGTGGCTGCGTGCTCAGGCAGAGGCGTCGGGAACGTCGATCGCACCGCCGAAGCGACGGTCGCGCGACAGGTAGATCCCGATCGCCCGCCACAGCTCCTCGCGCGAGAAATCGGGCCAGAGCGTGTCGAGGAAGACCATCTCGGCGTATGCCGACTGCCACAGCAGGAAGTTCGAGGTACGTTGTTCGCCCGAGCTGCGCAGGAACAGATCGACGTCCGGCATGTCGGGGACGTACAGATGGCGGCGGATCATCTTCTCGGTGATCGCCTTGGGCTTCACGCGCCCTGCCGCGACATCGTCGGCGATCGCCCGCATGGCATCCACGAGTTCGACCCTGCCGCCGTAGTTGACGCACATCGTGAGCGTGAGCACGTCATTGTCGCGGGTCAGTCGCTCAGCGTGCTGCAACTCCTTGATGACGCTGCCCCACAGGCGCGGCTTGCGGCCGGCCCAGCGGATGCGCACACCCCATTCGTTGAGCTGATCGCGACGGCGGTGCAGGACGTCGCGGTTGTAACCCATGAGGAAGCGGACCTCTTCCGGCGAACGCGCCCAGTTCTCGGTCGAGAAGGCGTACACCGAGAGGTGCTTGACCCCCGCCTGGATCGCGCCGGCGACCACGTCGAGCAAGACCTCCTCCCCCGCCTTGTGCCCCTCGATGCGGTTGAGTCCCCGGCGGTTCGCCCACCGGCCGTTGCCGTCCATGACGATCGCCACGTGCTCGGGCACGGCCCGGAACGCGGGCGGGTACGAACCTGTCCAGTCCAGCGGTCGATAGGGGACGGCGTCCTTGTGCGTATAGGGCTTCGGGCTCACCGTGCTCCTTCTGAAGTGATGTCTGACACATGGGAGAGGGAGCGGATGCCGCGCTCCAGGTGCCATTGGGCGTACGCGGAGACAAGTCCCGAGGCTGCGGCGGTGTCGGCCGGCGCCGCTGCGTCGATCACGTCCCACTCCCCCGCGATGAGCGAACGGAGCAACGCCAGGGTCTTCTCTGCGACACGCGGGCTGCCTGCCGGGGCGCAGTTCTGGCAGACGAGCCCACCGAGCTGAGCGACGAATCGCGAGTGCGGCCCTGGGGTGCCGCAGCGGGCGCACTCGTCGAGCGATGGCGCCCAACCCGACAGCGACATCACCCGCAGCAGGTACGAGTCGAGGATGCTCCGTGCGACGTGCTCTCCCCGCGACAACGCCCGCAGCCCGCCGACGAGCAGCAGGTACTGATCGGGAGTGGCCTCCGCGTCGCTCAGACGGTCCGCCGTCTCCACCATGGCGTTGGCCGCGGTGAAGCGGTCGTAGTGTGCGGCGATGTCGGTGCCGTAAGAGCCGAGGGACTCGGCCTGCTGCACGATGTCGAGCGAGCGGCCCTGGTAGAGCTGCACGTCGGCGACCATGAACGGCTCGAGCCTGGCGCCGAACTTGGACGACGTCCGGCGCACTCCCTTCGCCACCGCGCGGACCTTGCCGTGCCGTCTCGACAGCATCGTGACGATGCGATCCGCCTCACCGAGTTTGTGGGTGCGCAGGATCACCGCTTCGTCTCGATAGGTGGGCACCCTTCGATTATCCTCCGTGCGCGAGAATGAACGGGTGACCGAACCGCTCTTCATCATTCCGCTCTGGGCGGACCTGCTCGGCGTCGGCCTCGGCGGAGTCCAGGGCGCGATGTTCGCATCGGGTTTCCAGGGTCAGAGACGGCTCGACTGGCTCGGGGTGGCCATCATCGGCATCATGATCGGGATGGGCGGTGGTCTGATCCGCGACATCCTGCTCGGGCAGACCCCCGCCACGCTGCAGAATCAGTGGTACCTGGTCACTGCGGCCGGCGCCGCGCTTCTGGGCATGCTGCTCGCCGGGCTCTTCACCCGCCTGAACACCGCCATCGTCGTCCTCGATGCCGTGGTGATCGGCATGTTCGGCGCCTTCGGCACGAGCAAGGCCCTCGCCTTCGGGATTCCCGAGGTGCCGGCGGTCTTCATCGGCGTCTGTGCCGCGGTCGGAGGAAGCGTGCTCCGCGACATGCTGATGGGCCTGCCGACCGCGATCATGCACGTCGGCTCGCTGTATGCGGTCGCTGCCGGAGCGGGGTGCACGTTCATCGTGATCGCCGTCGCACTCGGGATGCCGATTCCCCTCGCGGCGGTCATCGGCATCGTCGTGACGGCCGTGATCCGGATCCTCGCGGTGACGTTCGATGTCTCGCTCCCGGAGCAGCGCCGTCTCTACCGCCGTAAGGTCGCCGCGGAGACCGGCGCGATCGCGATCGTGAAGCCTCAGGACTGACCGGTTCAGGTGCCGCGGAGGCGTTCCGCGCCGCGTACCATGCCGGCGAGTCCGTCGATCACTCGCTCGAGACCGAAGTCCCACGCCGTTCGAGCGTCGTAGGGAACGCCCATGGCTTCCCCCGCAGACTGACCCACCGCCCTGGCGAGCGGCATCTCCTCACCGAGGTAGGCCGCCAGACGCGGTGCGGCCTCTGCCCACGATGCCGCGAACGCCGCTGCGCGCTGCTCCTCGCGCATCCGAGCCGCCGCAGAGAGAGTGAAGTCCAGCACGAAGCTCAGCGCCGCGTCACGCTCCACGTCGCTGAGACCGAGGTCGTCGAAAGCATGGAGTTCCCAGTCGTACTTGGCGATGGTGCCAGGGCCGAATGCGACACGGGGATCGTGGATGTCGATGAGCCATGGATGAGCGCGGAGGAGGCGCAGGTTGTCCTCGGCGACCGCCCGGACCGCCGCACGCCAGCCCGAGGCCTCCGCGGGCTCACTGCGAAGACTGGCGTGCATCGCATCCGCCATCAGCACGAGCAAGTCGGCACGGCTGTTGACGTGCGTGTAGATCGACATCGGGGTGAGGTCGAGGGACTGCGCCAGCGAGCGGATCGTCACCGCGCCGAGGCCGTCGGCGTCAGCCAGTGCGACGGCACGATCCACGACGTCATCCGCCGAGTGACGTGCCTTCGGCCCGCGCTGGCGGGTCACGGGAGCCGCGGGGCTGTGCCGCCAGAGCAGATCGACGAGATTCTTGGCCATCGGGAATAGCCTAGACCGCTTCCGCCTTAACCTTGTACACTGTACAGACTTTTGGAATGGAGAACCGTGAACATCACTCAGACCGCCCTCTCGTTCAACGTCCCCGACGTGGCGGCCTCCGCCGCCTTCGCCACGACGCACTTCGGCTTCGAGGAGGCGATGTCCGCGGACGGCTTCGTCTCGTTGCAGCACCCGGGGCCCGTCCCGAACATGATCTTCCTCCAGACCGGGCTCTCGACGTTCCGCCCACAAGAGATCGCCGGCTCCGCCGGTCAGGGCACCCTGATCGTCTTCGTCGTCGACGATATCGACCGGGAGTTCACCCGCATCGCCGACGCAGGCGCTCGTGTGGTCACCCCTCCGGAGACTGAACCCTGGGGTGAGCGCTATGGTCAGTTCGCCGACCCCAACGGCCTCATCTGGCAGCTGGTGCAGTGGGTGGACTGACCTCTACCTCGAATCGCGCGATCGGTCCCCTCCTGTCGACGGACACGACCGATCGCGCGATTCGAACCGGGATCAGACGGTTGCCAGCTCCTGCTGACGCGTGCGGATCGAACGGTTCACACCCGAGACGATCGCCTTGAGCGATGCGGTGGAGATGTCTCCGTCGATGCCTACACCCCACAGGCGCTGGTCGCCGACCTGCAGCTCGACGTAGGCCGCGGCCTGCGCGTCTCCGCCGGCGCTGAGAGCGTGCTCGACGTAGTCGTAGACCGTGATGTCGAAGCCCTGTCCACGCAACACCTCGACGAACGCCGCGACCGGACCGTTGCCGTTGCCCGTGACGGACACTTGCTGATCGTCGTCGCGGAGCACCACGTCAAGTGCCACGTCGCCCGACATGTCGCTCCGGGTCTGGGTCGCGAGCAGTTCGAAGCGCCCCCACTTGGCTGCGGTGTCGGCGGCGGGGAGGTACTCGTCGTTGAAGATCGACCAGATCTGCTCGCTGGTGACCTCGCCGCCCTCGGCATCCGTCTTGGCCTGCACGACTCCGGAGAACTCGATCTGCAGCTTGCGGGGCAGATCGATCGCGTGGTCGGCCTTGAGCAGGTAGGCGACGCCACCCTTGCCGGACTGCGAGTTCACGCGGATCACGGCCTCATAGGAGCGACCGAGGTCCTTCGGGTCGATGGGCAGGTACGGCACCGCCCACTCGATCTCGTCCACCGTGACGCCCTGCGCCTCGGCCTTGGCCGCCATGGCCTCGAACCCCTTCTTGATCGCGTCCTGGTGGGAGCCGCTGAATGCCGTGAAGACGAGGTCACCCGCCCACGGGCTGCGCTCGGGCACCGGCAGCTGGTTGCAGTACTCGACCGTGCGCTTGACCTGGTCGATGTCGCTGAAGTCGATCTGCGGGTCGATGCCCTGCGTGAACATGTTGATCCCCAGCGCGACGAGGTCGACGTTGCCGGTGCGTTCACCGTTGCCGAACAGGCAGCCTTCGATACGGTCGGCCCCGGCCATGTATCCGAGCTCGGCGGCCGCGATCGCGGTGCCGCGGTCGTTGTGCGGGTGCAGCGACAGAATCACGTTCTCGCGGTGCGCGAGGTTGCGGCTCATCCACTCGATCGAGTCGGCATACACGTTCGGCGATGCCATCTCGACGGTCGCCGGGAGGTTGATGATGACCTTGCGGTCGGGCGTGGGCTCGAAGACCTCGATCACCTGGTTGCAGATGTCCACGGCGAACTCGAGCTCGGTCCCCGTGTAGCTCTCGGGCGAGTACTCGTAGTACACCTTCGTGTCGGGGATCGTCTTCTCGAACTCCCGGCACAGCCGGGCGCCCTCGAGTGCGATGTCGATGATGCCCTGCTTGTCGGTGCGGAAGACCACCTCGCGCTGCAGCACGCTCGTGGAGTTGTACAGGTGCACGATGGCCTGCTTCGCTCCCGCGATCGCCTCATAGGTGCGGGCGATCAGATGCTCGCGCGCCTGCGTCAGGACCTGGATCGTGACATCGTCGGGGATGAGGTTCTCCTCGATGAGCTGACGCACGAAGTCGAAGTCGGTCTGGCTCGCCGAGGGGAAGCCGACCTCGATCTCCTTGTACCCCATGCTGACGAGCAGCTCGAACATGACGCGCTTGCGCTCGGGCGACATCGGGTCGATGAGCGCCTGGTTGCCGTCGCGGAGGTCGACCGCGCACCAGCGGGGCGCCTCGGTGATGCGGGCATCGGGCCAGGTGCGGTCAGGCAGCTGGACGGTGATCTGCTCGTGGAACGGCCGGTACTTGTGGATCGGCATCGCGGACGGGCGCTGAGTGTTCTGCATGATGGGGCTTCTTCTCTTCGTCAGGGTAAACGGGCCAACACAAGCGCCGCGACGAGGAAGGCCCTAGCTTTAGGACTCGTCGCGGCAGCTAAGAAGAAGCAGACCGCCGAAAGGCATGTGGTCATGCTAGCAGGGTTGACTCCGCCGATTCGACGGGTGTGAGACGTTTCCTTCGCTGTCGACACTCCCCGATATGAGCACATCGCCGCGTCGCCTGACCCTCGCCGTCGCCTCCGTCTTCGGCCTCCTGCTCCTGAGCGCCTGCACCTCCGGGCCCGGAGGCTCCGCGGCGCCGACGAGCACGTCTGCACCATCAGGGCAGGGGCTCGAAGACGTCCGGCCTGACCTCCCGGAAGGGCGCGTGATCGGCGTGGGCACGGTGCTCGATGTGGCGGGCGAGGTACAGCTGTGTCTGGGAGCGATCATGGAATCGCATCCGCCCCAGTGCAGCGGAGTGCCTCTCGCCGGCTGGTCCTGGGCCGGACTCGAGGGCAGCGAGTCCAGCGGAGAGACCACCTGGGGCGCCTACGCCGTCTACGCGACCTACGACGGTGAACGGCTCACCAACACCGATCCACCGATCATGCTCGCGTTGTTCGACCCGATCCCAACGGAGGATCCGACGGGCGGCGTCGACGGCACCACACCGGCCGACGAGCTCACGAGGATCCAGGACGACATCGCCACCCGTCTCGGTGGAGAGGCGCTCACCGTCAGCACGGACCGCGGCTACGTCCGGCTCAGCGTCACGTGGGATGACGGTGCCATCCAAGAGGCCGCTGACGCGGAGTACGGTGACGGCGTCGTGATCGTGACCTCAGCGCTTCGGGAGATCGACTGAGCTACGGGATCAACGCGAGCTTGCCTCCGGGGTGACCCGTGGCGAGGAGTCGGTGGGCCGCGCGTGCCTCGGAGAGCGGAAACGTGCGGGCCAGGGGAACGACGAGATCGCCGTTCTGCGCCAGAGCGATCAACTCGCTGCGGACCTCATCCCGGAAACGTGCGCTCTCGGGCATGGAGCCGGCGATGGCGAGGATGCCGTCGGCCGTCGCGCGGTCAGCCGCGGCGATGGTCACGATCCGCCGACGATCGCCTACCAGTTTGAGCGATGCATCCACCGCTTCATGCGTCCCCACGGCGTCCAATGCCGCAGCGATCGGCCCGTCCGCCAGAGCGCGCACACGTGCGGCGAGCCCCGAGCCGTAGCGCACCGGGAGCCCTCCGAATCGTCGCACCTCGTCGAACCGGGACTCGCTCGCCGTTCCGATGACGCGTATGCCGCGCAGGCGTGCCTGCTGCAGCACGCTCGCACCGACAGCACCGGAGGCACCGTGGAGCAGGATCGTCTCCCCCGGCGCCGCACCGGTGACGGCGAGCATCTCCGCGGCAGTCGTACCCACGAGGAGCAGGTTCGCCGCCTCCGGATGCGTCAGGGTGGAGGGCTTCGCGAAGACCTTCTCAGCCGGGACGGTGACCGCGGTCGCATAGCCGCCTCGCACGCGGAAGGCGATGACCTCGTCGCCGATGTCGACAGCGCCCGAACCGATGCGGGTACCCTGGCCGATGGCCGCGACCTCTCCCGAGACCTCATACCCGATCGGCACCGGCAGCTCGATGCCCGGTCGGGCAGCAGCGACATGTTTCGCATCAGCGGGGTTCACCCCGGCGGCGAGGACGCGAATGGTGACCATGCCCTGCTCCGGAGCCGGAATGTCGTGCTCGACGAACTCCCAGAGGTCGGGCGAACCCCACCCCGCGGCGACCCAGTGCCGCGCTCGAGAGACCACCACCGTCATCGCTCGGACCTGCTCAGAGGACGCAGCGGAGGTTGTTGACCGTGCCTGCGAGGTTCGCCCAGCTTCCCGCGTTGACGGTGGTGACCGTGGTGCTGCCGTTTCGCGCCTGCACGTGGCCGGAGCTCCGCGCATTGGCGACCGACTTCGCGATGAACGTGGAGGGAATCGTGTTGACGCTGCACACGCTGAACGTGAGCTTGTTGCCGCCGAGCGACCCGGCGCTGTAGGCGCAGAACCGATCGGTCGCACAGCTCCCGACCGAAAGCGCCGACCGGAGCGCGATGGTCCCGATCGCGAGTTCCATGCCGAGCGCGGGCCACGCCGCATGCGTCGAATCGATGATCACACCGCCGGGCACTTCCTCGAGCATCGCGATGATCTCGGGAGCGACAGCGTCGTCGCCCTCCAAAGCAGCCTGCGCCGGTGCCGCACTGAGAAGCAGTATTGCGCTCAGCATCGTCGCAGCGACGATAACCCTCGGCCTCATCTGATCTCCTCCTCATCGAGGTCCCACATCTGATACGAGATGATCGAACCGGCGGCGAAGACGTCGTCTGCGATCAACACGGTGCGTTCGACGCCCACGATCCTGCCGGTGTCACGGGAGACCAGGATCAGATCGCTGGCGGCGCCATCCGGCGATATGACCCTGACGCCGTTCACTTCCCGCCCCAGACGGTCCTGCGTCATCCCGAGCGCTTCCCCGCCCTGCCCCTCCTCGAGGAGCGCGAGCAGCTCGCGGTGCTGCGCGTTCGTCAGCGTCCACTGGTCGAGGACCGACGTGAAAGCCACCTCGACGTCGTACGCCGTCGGGTTCTCAGGCATGCCGAAGGCACGGAGGATGGCGATCATGTCCTGACGCGTCTCGCCCGGCACGTCCGTCCAGGGGGTGTAGAAATCGCCCGGCGCCATGACGAGGTCGGTGACGACCTCCCCACTGCTGGTCACCTCGGCGGCGTTGCTCGCCACCGCGTCCTCCGGATCGTAGGGGACGCCGGCGACGATCGTCATCCGGCCCGAGCCGTCCGGTTCCCACGTGAGCGTGGAGAGCTGCGGGACGACCTTGCTGACCTTCGCCTCGACCTCGACCGAGAACCCCCAGAAGGCGGTCCGCACGGCGCGCTCCGGCGCTGCGGGTCCGGTCGGACCGGCGAGAGCCGCGTCCGCGTCATCCACCGTCTGCGCGACCGTGGTCGAGCCTTCGAAGTCGAGAGGCGATGGCATCCCGGCCACCGCTGCGCCCTGGGGCGAGAAGACGGCGAAGGCCAGGGCGGTGGATGCGGCGACCGCCGTCAGCCCGGAGGCCCAGCCGATCGCCCGCCGACGTCTCCTGCGAGGCGCCGCGCTCGTGCGGAGGATACGATCCCTGGTCGCGAGAGCCCGGGCATCGGGTGCCGCCTCACGCGGCGTCGGTGCGGGATCGGCGTCGATCAGCATCCGTTCGAGTACGGCGTCGTCAATCATCACCCGTTATCAGCCCCTCCAGACCCAGCTCCGCACGCAGGCGTTCCCGCGCACGTCCCAGCGACTTCCGCACCCGGAACTCGGAAGTGCGCGACAACTCCGCGATCTCCCCCACCGTGAGTCCGTCCCAGTACGTGAGCATGATGATACGCCTCTGGCGGGGAGTGAGGACAGCCAAAGCCCGCATGACCGCCACCCTGCCGACAGGATCGGGTTCACCTTCCTCGCCGGAGACGCCGAGACGCACGGCATCGAACACACCGTGCGGTGCTGACGTACGACCGGAGCGGGCACCCAGTCGCCGATCAGCTGCCCGCAGAAGCCAGACCCGACTCGGCGGACGGGCAGGGCGCAGCTTCGTCCAGGCGAGCAGGAAGACCTCAGAGACGATCTCGGTGACCTCGGCCTCGGCGCCGACCACGCCCTCGATGTGGTGTCGAACGGCTGCCCAGTGTTCGTCGAACACCCGGCTGAAGACCTCGTCGCGCAGCGGATTCGGGTCTTCGCTGCGGCCGCTCATGTCGTCGGGGTCGGCGGCCTTCCCGCCGCCATCGACGTAGTGCCGGATGTCATCTCAGAACCCGAGTCTGCCGAGCTGTTTCGGGTCGCGCTGCCACTCCTTCGCGACCTTCACATGCAACCCGAGGAAGACGCGCGTCCCCAGCAGTTCCTCGATGCCCGCACGCGCTCGCGCGCCCACCTCGCTGAGACGCTTGCCCTTATGCCCGATGATGATCGCCTTTTGGCTGTCACGCTCCACGACGATGGATGCGTGCACGTCGGTGAGGTCGGTGCCCTCCCTCGGCGCGATGTCGTCGATGACGACGGCGATCGAATGCGGAAGCTCGTCGCGCACGCCCTCGAGAGCGGCCTCGCGGATCATCTCGGCGATCCGGTCCTCCTGCGACTCGTCGGTCGTGATGCCCTCCGGGTACAGCGCGGGCCCCTTCGGCATCAGCGTCAGGATCTCGTCCGACAGCACGTCGAGCTGCTCGCGGGTGAGGGCGGACAGCGGGACGACCGCGGCCCAGTCCTCGCGCAGCGAATCGACCTCCAGCAAACGCTCCGTGACCTCGTCACGGCCGGCCGCATCCATCTTGGTCACGATCGCGATCTTCTTCGCGCGCGGGTACCCGTCGAGGGATGCCGCGATCCGCCTGTCCCCCGGGCCCACCTTCTCATTCGCAGGAACGCAGAATCCGATGACGTCGACGTCGCCCAGCACCTGCTCCACGAGGTCGTTCAGCCGCTCGCCGAGCAGCGTGCGCGGCTTGTGGATCCCCGGGGTGTCCACGATGACCAGCTGCCCCTCCGGGCGATTGACGATGCCGCGGATAGCGCGACGTGTCGTCTGCGGCTTCTCGCTCGTGATCGCGATCTTCTCGCCGACGAGGGCGTTCGTGAGCGTCGACTTCCCGACGTTGGGGCGGCCGACGAAGGTCACGAAACCGCTTCGGGTGTCGTCAGTCATCGTCTCGATCTCCTTCATCCTGCGAAGCGTCGGGTTCCCCCGCCGCACGTTCCACGAACACCGTCGCGATACCTCGTCCACGCCCCCGCGATGCACCGCCGGTGAGCACCAGACCTTCCACGGTCGCCGTGGCGCCGGGCTGGGGAACCTGTCCCAGCGCCTTCCCGAGCAGACCGCCGATCGAATCCACGTCCTCGTCCTCGAGCTCGAGCCCGAACAGATCGCCGACGTCTTCGAGCGAGAGGCGAGCACTCACGCGGTATCGTCCGTGACCGAGATCGACGAACTCCGCCGATACCTGATCGTACTCGTCGGAGATCTCGCCGACGAGTTCCTCGATGAGGTCCTCGAGAGTCACGAGACCCGAGATCCCGCCGTGCTCATCGATCACCAGACAGACGTGCACGGCATCGCGCTTCATCTGCTGCAGGAGGGTCTCCGCTCGCATCGATTCGGGGACGAAGGTCGCCGGCCTCGCGATCGGACGGATCGACGCCGCGCGCCACGCACTGTCGTCGCGGTAGGCGAACTGCACGAGATCCTTGAGGTACAGCACTCCCACCACGTCATCGGCCTCGTCGTCGACGACGGGCATCCGGGACACGCCGCGGTTCAGGAAGAGTGCCATCGCCTCGTCGGTGGTCGCCGTGGCATCGACCGTCACCATCTCGGTGCGCGGCACCATCACGGCGCGGACGAACTGGTCGGTGAAGTCGAAGACGGAGTGGATGAGGTCGCGGTCGTCCTCTTCGATGAGATCGTTCGACGCTGCCTCGTCGACCATGCTCAGCAGCTGATCCTCGCTGGTGAAGGAGCTGCGCCCCGTGCCGGGGGTGACCCGGTTTCCCAGCAGGACCAGGCCTTGCGCGAGGGGGCCGAGGATGATGCGGAGCCCGCGCACGATCGACGCGGTGCCGCGGATCATGCCCTCGGCGTGCTGACGCCCGAACGACCGCGGGCTCGCCCCCACGAGCACGAAGGTGATCGCCGTCATGAGCACCGCGGCGGCGAGCATCGCCCACCAGTTGTTCTCGATCAGGATGGTGAAGGCGACCGTCACGAGCACGGCTGCCGTCACCTCTGCGAGGACGCGGATGAACGCCACCGCGTTCACGTGGGCGTCGAGATCTGAGGCGATACGCTCCAGTGCCCTGGCCCTGCGGCCCTCGGTCGCCATGTCGGCGAGTCCGGCACGCGAGGTCACCCCGTACGCCGCATCGATCGCGGCCATGAGACCGCCGAACGCCACCAGCAGCACGGCGGCGATCAGGAGGAGAACAGCAGTCATCGTCGGCGTTCAGCAGCCGCGAAACCCTGGATCAGCTCCTTCTGCAGTCCGAACATCTCACGCTCCTCGTCGGGCTCGGCGTGATCGAAGCCGAGGAGGTGGAGCAGACCGTGGGTCGTGAGCAGGATGAGCTCATCCATCAGGGTGTGTCCTGCCGCCTGCGCCTGCGTCTCGGCCACCTGGGGGCAGAGCACGATGTCGCCGAGCAGGCCGGGGGCGGTCGGACGGTCCTCGGTACCGGGGCGCAGCTCATCCATCGGGAAGCTCAGCACGTCGGTGGGGCCGGGCTCGTCCATCCACTGCACGTGAAGCGCCTCCATGGCGCCCTCGTCGACGAGGACGATGGCCACCTCGGCGTCAGGGCTGACGTGCAGCTGCGCGAGATTGAAATCGGTCAGTCGCTGCAGCACGGTCTCGTCGACGTCGATGGCCGACTCGTTGTTGATCTCGATCATGAGAGTCCTCGTTTCGGGGCGCGATCACGCGGTCCAGGTCGTTGTGCTCCCCGGCGATCGGCACGGTTGGCGAACTCCGCCGCCTGCTCGCGCTCGAATCGCGCTGCGGTGCGCTTCTCGTCGTACTCGCTGTACGCGTCGACGATGCGTCCGACCAGCGAGTGCCGTACCACGTCGTCGCTGGTGAGACGGGAGAAATGGATGTCGTCGATGCCGTCGAGCACTCGGGTCACCAGGCGGAGCCCCGACGACCCCTGCGGAAGGTCGACCTGCGTGATATCGCCCGTGACGACCATCCGCGTGCCGAAACCGAGACGCGTGAGGAACATCTTCATCTGTTCCGGCGTGGTGTTCTGAGCCTCGTCGAGGACGACGAACGAGTCGTTGAGGGTGCGCCCGCGCATGTAGGCGAGGGGTGCCACCTCGATCGTGCCGGTCGCCATCAGGCGAGGGACGATCTCGGGGTCCATCATCTCGTTGAGAGCGTCGTACAGCGGGCGGAGGTATGGATCGATCTTGTCGGTGAGCGTGCCGGGGAGGAAGCCGAGCCGCTCTCCCGCTTCGACCGCGGGGCGCGTGAGGATGATCCTGGTGACCTCCTTGCGCTGGAGCGCCTGGACGGCCTTGGCCATCGCGAGGTAGGTCTTGCCCGTACCGGCCGGACCGATGCCGAACACGATCGTGTTCTCCTCGATCGCGTCCACGTACTCCTTCTGCCCGAGGGTCTTCGGACGGATCACCTTGCCGCGCGTGGTCAGGATCGCCTCGCCGAGAACCTCGCTGGGGCGCGGTCCTCCTTCCTGGCGCAGCATCCGCGCGGAACTGGACACGTCGCTCGGTGCCAGGTCCTGCCCGGCCTTCGTCATGGCGAGCAGCTCCTCGACCAGCGCCCTCGCCTTCGCGACCGCATCGGTGCCACCGCTGAGTGTGATCTCGTTGCCACGGACGAGCACCTGCACATCGCGGTGCTCACGCTCCAGCATCCGCAGCAGCCGGTCCTGCGGTCCGAGCAGCTGCACCATGGCGACGCCGTCCGCGTAGATCTTCTCGACCGCCTCGGGAGGCCGGCCGCCCAGACTCCGCTCCTGGGGCTCGTGGTTCTCAGGCACCGACACTCTTCTCAGTCAATCCGCCGGCCAGCACGTGCGCGTGGACGTGGAAAACGGTCTGTCCGGCGTTCGCGCCGGTGTTGAAGACGAGGCGGAAGTCGCCGTCCTCCGTGTGCTCCGCCGCGAGCTCGCCCGCGAAAGCGACCATCTCGGCGAGCAGAGAGGGATCTGCGGCCGCGACCTCGACGACATCTCGATACTCTGCCGACTTCGGCACCACGAGCAGATGCACGGGCGCCTGCGGGGCGATGTCGCGCAGCGCGAACAGCCGGTCGGTCTCGCCGATGATGTCGGCAGGGATCTCCCCGTTCAGAATGCGCGTGAAGATCGAGGGTTCCGTCATACCGTCAAGTCTACTGACCGGAGCGTGACGACGACCTCGGGCCCGTCCCGTGCCGGTCGGGCGGGGTCACCATCGACCGAGTGCCACCGACAGCACGGCGATCGCGGCCGGGCCCGCCGTCGAGGTACGGAGCACCGTCTCGCCGAGGAGCACACGCTCTGCCCCCGCCTCCGTCAGGTGACGCAGCTCCTCGTCGGAGATCCCGCCTTCCGGTCCGACCACGAGCACCAGGTCGCGTCCGTCCGGCTCGATCTCCGACAGTCGCGTGGGCGCCGTCGGGTCGAGCAGCAGGAGGCGCTGCGAGGCCGCGCGCTCCCTGAGCTGAGCCGTCGAGACGGGTGATGCGACGGCGGGCACCCAGGCGCGGTGGGCTTGCTTGGCGGCCTCGCGGACGATCGTCGCCCAGCGCTCCCGTCCCTTCACCGCCTTCGGGCCCTCCCACCGCGAGACGCTACGACTCGCCTGCCAGGGGACGATCTCGTCGACGCCGAGTTCGCACGCCGCCTGCACGGCGAGCTCATCGCGGTCTCCTTTCGCGAGCGCCTGTACCAGAACGACCCGAGGCGTCGGAGCGGGGTGCTCGATGCGCTCCGCGACACGGACCTCCACTCGGGAGGGAGACACCTCCTCTGCCACACCGGTCAGCCACACGCCCGCGCCGTCGCCGACGGTGACAGCCTCGCCGACGCGAAGACGACGGACGACGGCCGCGTGCTTGGCTTCGGCTCCGGTCAACGACACCAGGTCGTCGACTCGGGCATCCGTCGACGATTCGACGAGGAAGTGCAGTGCCATGATCAGTGGCTGCGGAAGCGGTCGCGGAGCTTGGAGAAGAGTCCCTGCTGGAACTGGGCGAGCTGGGGCTCCGGGGACTTCGCCTTCTTCGCGAAGTCCTCGATCAGCGCACGCTGCGCGGAGTCCAGCCGAGTCGGGGTCAGCACCTGGACGCCGACCCGCAGATCGCCGCGCTGCGTGCCGCGGAGCGGGGTGATTCCCCGTCCCTTGATCGTGAGCACGTCACCGGACTGCACTCCGGGACGGATCTCGAGGTCGACCTCGCCGTCGAGTGCCTGGATCTTGGTCTCGGTACCGAGGATCGCGTCGGTCATCGACACCTCGAGGGTCGCGAGCAGGTCGTCTCCCTCGCGGCTGAACGCCGCGTGCGGGTTGACGGTCACCTCGACGTACAGGTCACCGTTCGGTCCGCCCGCCTTGCCGACCTCACCGGAACCGGGAAGCTGCAGGCGGAGCCCCGTCTCGACACCGGCGGGGATGTCGAGCGACACCGTTCTGCGCGAACGCACGCGACCCTGCCCCCCGCAGGTGCCGCAGGGATACGGGATGGTCGTGCCGTAGCCCTCGCAGGTGCCGCAGGGCTGAGAGGTGACCACGTTGCCGAGCAGGCTGCGCACCTGACGCTGCACGTGGCCGGAGCCGCCACAGATGTCGCACGTGACCGGCGAGGTACCCTCCTGACAGCACGACCCCTGACACGTCTCGCACAGCACGGCGGTGTCGACCTCGATGTCCCGATGCGCCCCGAACACGACGTCGCCGAGGTCGAGCGTGACCCGGACGAGGGCGTCCTGGCCCCGCTCCCGACGCGACCGCGGACGCGCACCGCGCCCTCCCCCTTGAGAAGCACCGAAGAACGTCTCGAAGATGTCGCCGAAACCGCCGAAGCCGCCGAAGTTCCCCGCGGCGCCGTCTCCGCCGCCCATGTCGTAGCGGCGGCGTGACTCGTCGTCGCTGAGGACGTCGTACGCATGGGTGACGAGCTTGAACTTCTCCGCAGCGTCGTCCCCGGGGTTCACATCCGGGTGCAGCTGCCGGGCAAGGCGTCGGTACGCCTTCTTGATCTCATCGGTGGAAGCGTCCCGGGACACCCCGAGAACCTCATAGTGGTCCGCCACAATCGCCTTTCTGCGTGTGTTCTCGTGGCGACCGCGTCAGCGGCCGGCCTCGTCTTCGTCGAGCATCCGCGACAGGTAACGGGCCACGGCCCGCGCTGCGGCGAGATTGCTCGGGTAGTCCATGCGCGTCGGCCCCATCACGCCGACTCGCGCCGTGCCGCTGGGGGCGGCGTAGTTGCTGGCCACGATCGACGCCTCACCGAGGCCGAAGGGGGCGTTCTCTGTGCCGATGCTGGCCGCGAGACCGTGCTCGTCGGTCACCATCTCGCTCATCAGTCGCAGCAGCGTCACCTGCTCCTCGATCGCCTCGAGAAGCGGATGGATGCTCCCGCGGAAGTCCTGTTCCCGACGCGCGAGGGTGGCCGCCCCCGCCATCACCAGACGTTCCTGACGGAAGCTGCCGAGCTCGTCGACGACGACGCCGGCGAGCGTGCGGAGCACCGCGTCCTGAGGCTTGTCCTCCGCCCCGAGCAGCAGCTGAAGACGGTCGGATGCCTCACCGATGCCCTGTCCGGTGATCAACGACGACAGGCGTGCACGCAGCACCGCGAGGTCGGACTCGTCGATGATCTCCGGCAGGGGGGCGATCCGCTGTGACACGCCGCCGGCATCGGTGACCAGCACGATCAGCAGCCGGTTCGGTGCCAGGGCCACCAGTTCGACATGCGTCACGTGCGCACGCGCGAACGACGGATACTGTGCGAGCGCGACCTGACCCGTCAGCTGCGTCAGCACCCGCACCGTGCGCACCATCAGGTCGTCGAGATCGGCCGGTTCGCCCAGGAACGACTCGATCGCCGAGCGCTGTGCCGAAGAGAGCGGGCGCAACTGGGCGAGATGATTCACGAAGACGCGGTAGCCCTTGTCTGTGGGAACCCTTCCCGACGAGGTGTGCGGAGCGGTGATCAGCTCTTCATCCTCGAGCAGCGCCATGTCGTTTCGGATCGTGGCGGCCGAGACGCCGAAGGAATGCCTGTCGACGATCGACCGGCTGCCGACGGGTTCGTGGGTCTCGACGTAGTCCTGCACGATCGCGCGGAGAACCTGCAGCCCTCGCTCTGTGACCATCGCCCTTCCCTTCCGCTGGCACTCGGACGTTCAGAGTGCCAATCCTACCCCGTGCAGCTGCGGGTTCTCCGTACCGCGGACCGACGACTCTAGGATGACGCTCATGACCTCCTCCCCGCATGCCACGCTGTCGACCGGCATCGTTCGTGGCGTCGAGGAGGCGGGGATCGTCCGCTACCTCGGCATCCCGTATGCCATGGCGCCGTTCGGCGAGCACAGGTTCCGCGAGCCGCAGCCTGTCGCGACCTGGGACGGCGTGCGCGACGCACTGGAGTTCGGCCCCACTCCGCCTCAGGTTCCGTATGCGGGCGCCATCGGCGAGCTGCTCGGCTCGGTGCGGATCGACGGAGACGACATCCTCACGGCGAACGTCTGGGCTCCGTCCGACGCCTCCGGCGCCCCCGTGCTGCTCTGGATCCACGGCGGCGCGCTCGAACGCGGCACCGCCGCTCTTCCGCTCTATGACGGCGCGGTCTTCGCGCAGGCGGGAATCGTCTTCGTGTCGATCAACTACCGACTCGGCTCGGAGGGGTTCTCCGTCTTGGAGGGCGCCCCACGGAACCTCGGCCTGCGCGATGCGGCTGCGGCCCTCGAGTGGGTGCACCGTGAGGTCGCCGCTCTCGGCGGCGACCCGACACGGATAACGGCGATGGGCGAGTCCGCCGGTGGAGCCATCGTCGCCGGACTCCTCGCTCGGGCGGACTCCCGCGCACTCGTCAGTCGCGCCATCATCGAGTCCGGACCACTCCAGGCGCAGACTCCGAAGAAGGCCGGACGTGTGACGGCTCGACTCGCGAAGCGACTCGGAGTACGAGCCGACCGCGTCTCTTTCGCCGCTCTGACGCCCGAGAAGCTGTTGGACGCACGGAAAGCTCAATCCGCCGGATCGTCTCCCCTCGGCGGGGCTCCGGCGTTCCAGTTGGCGATCGACCCCGAGAGCCTTCCCCGGTCACCGCACGAGGTGCTTCGCGAGATCGACACGCCGCTACTCATCGGGAGCAACACCGACGAGTATCGGCTCTGGTTCCCACCGGAGGTGCTGGCAGGCATCGGAGAGTTCAAGCTGCAAGCCGCGCGACTGCTCTCCCGCATCCCTCGACGTGCGGTGGCGGCCTATCGATCCGCGTTCCCCGACGCCGGCGCTGGAGAGATCCTGGGGCAGCTCGTCACGGACGTGATGCTGCGTGCTCCGTTGAGCCGGGTGGCAGCCGCGCGTCCGGAGAAGACGCACGTCTACGAGTTCGCCTGGCCGAGTCCCGTCCGCGATCTCCGCGCGGCACACGCGCTCGAGCTCGGGTTCGTGTTCGATCGCCTCGATGACGAGGAAGCCGCGCGTCTGGCAGGTCCCGACGCTCCGCGTGATCTCGCCGCCGAGATGAACGCGTCGTGGGTCGGGTTCGTGACGTCGGGCGATCCTGGCTGGCCGGCCTACGGTGACGATCGCCTCACGCGGGTGTTCGATGCCAGGAGCACGACGGTGCCCCAGAGGCGTGCGGCGGCGATGGATCTGCTCCCCGGGTGACGAACGCTTCAGCCTTCAGTCGGTCAGTTCGCGGACGACGGCATCGGCGAGCAGGCGACCGCGTAGCGTCAGCTGCACGCGCCCTTGAAGCGCTGCGAGTGGTTCGACGAGACCGTCGGCGATGAGTCCGGCGACCCTGCTCCTGTTCGCCCTCGGGACTTCGTCGATCGCGATCCCCTCGCGGATGCGGCTGAGCAGCAGTATCCGCTCGAGCGTGCGCGAGTCGTCGTCCGGACGCTCGGTGCCTGCTGCCGGCGACTCGGATGCGGCAAGGCGCTGGGCGTACGCCGCGGGGTGCTTCACGTTCCACCAGCGCAGACCGGCCACGTGGCTGTGCGCTCCGGGACCGAAGCCCCACCAGTCGTTCCCCCGCCAGTACGCGAGGTTGTGTCGGGAGCGACGATCGGGCGTGCGCGCCCAGTTGCTCACCTCGTACCAGTCGAAGCCGCCGGCAGCGAGTCGGGCGTCGGCGAGCTCGTACATGTCGGCCTGGAGATCGTCGTCGGGGGTCGGCACCTCCCCGCGGCGGATCTGACGCGCGAGCTTGGTTCCGTCTTCGATGATGAGCGCGTAGGCCGAGATGTGGTCCGGCTCCAGCGCGAGTGCGGCATCGAGCGACGCCTGCCAGTCGGCGAGGGACTCCCCCGGTGCGCCGTAGATCAGGTCCACGCTCACGGCAAGGCCCGCATCCTTCGCGGCGGCGACGGCCGTGCGCACGTTCTCCGGGCGGTGCGTGCGATCGAGGGCGGCGAGCACGTGGGGAACGGCAGACTGCATGCCGACCGACATCCTCGTGACTCCTGCTCGTGCCAAGGTGTGCGCCACTTCGGGCGTCACCGTGTCGGGGTTCGCCTCGACCGTGACCTCCGCGCCCGCTGCCAGGCCGAACGCATCTGTCGCCGCTCCGAGCATGCGTGCGAGGTCGCCGGCGGGGAGAAGCGTGGGAGTACCGCCGCCGAAGAACACGGTGTCCATCGGCCGCAGCGCTCCCGCGTCATCCAGCACTCGACGAGCGAGGGCGATCTCCGCGATCAACGTCGACGCGTAGTCCTCCTGCTTCGCCCCGCGCAGCTCGGTCGAGGTGTACGTGTTGAAGTCGCAGTAGCCGCAGCGCACGGTGCAGAACGGGATGTGCAGGTAGGCGGAGAACGGCACATGCTCATCGATCCGAAGATCTGCGGGCAAGCGTCCGTCCGCCGGGGCGGGGTCTCCGAGAGGAAGTGGTCCCGCCATCAGACGGGAGTCGCGTACAGCGGGGAGATCGCCCGAAGATAGCGCGCGAAGAGCTCGCGGCGGCGACGCTTCACGAGAGCAGGGATCGTGCGGTAGAGCAGGCCGTTCGGCGCGTCGAAGGCGCGCACGGTGAACCACACCTCGTCGTTGTCTTCACGCCAGTCCACGTCGAACGACTCTTCTCCGCTGACCACCGATCCGCCGACGGTTCCGAGGACGAACCCGACACGACGGGTCTCCTCCGTGACGGAGATCACGCGGAGCTCGGAGTCGGCGCGCATGCCCGCGACGCGCCCGCGGAGGTGCAGGGTCATCCCCGCGCCGACGAACGGCATGCCCTCCGCGTCGTAGCGCTGCTCGACGTCGCGCTTGCTCGGAGCGATCGGGTTGCCCTCGGCGTCGAAGCTCACGCCCGCATAGGCAGGTCCCGGTGCGGGGCGCACGTCTTCGACCGTCAGGCCGGCAGCGCGCTGTGCCGTCCACGACAGAAGCGCTTCGCCGGCGGTCTGGAAGCGTTCGATCCCGCTGCCGATCCGCCAGGATTCCTCCGCCGGGATGCTGCGCTCCGGCGGGTACTGCATCAGATCCGGAGCATGGGTCGCACCCACGGCCGCATAGTCCACCGTGTCGTCTCGGAAAGTCCCGCGCCGCATGACTTCCACCCTACTTCGGGTTACCTGAGCGAACACCCCCACGCGCCGCGGAGCGTCACATCGTGGCTCGGCGCGAGACCGACGACGCCCCCGCCTCATCCTGAACGATGCGGACATACCGGTCGTGCGTGGCTCGCTGCAGCAGCAGGAGCGCCGGCGCCAGCAATCGCCAGAACCACGTCGAAGGACGCGAGACCGATCGCGCGACGAAAACGCCGGGCTCGTCGATCAGGAACGACTCCTCGCCGTAGATCGGATGCCCAGGACGGGTTTCGTAGCCGAAGCCGTTCTCATCCGCCCATACGACCCGTACGGGCTCCACGAATCGAATACCGAGCAGACGCTTCGCGAGCACGCCCTCGACGCCTGCGGCAGGCGCACCGACAGGGACTTCGAATCCCGCACGGCGCTTGAAATCCCACGAGCTCACCAGCGCGGCGACCGCAGTTCGCGCGGCAGGGCCGACGACCGTTGAACGCTCGGAGAGGCGCATCCCCTTCGGCACCGCGCGGATCGGGCCGCGCGTCATCCCCCGCTCATACGCCGGGAACGGCACCGGTTACTTCTTTTCCTTGCCTTCGACATCGCCGGAGAGCGCAGCGATGAACGCCTCCTGCGGCACCTCGACACGGCCCACCATCTTCATGCGCTTCTTGCCCTCCTTCTGCTTCTCGAGGAGCTTGCGCTTGCGGGTGATGTCACCGCCGTAGCACTTGGCCAGCACGTCCTTGCGGATCGCGCGGATCGTCTCGCGGGCGATGATGCGTGCGCCGATCGCGGCCTGGATCGGCACCTCGAACTGCTGGCGAGGGATGAGCTTGCGCAGCCGCTCCGCCATCATCGTGCCGTAGGCGTAGGCCTTGTCGCGGTGCACGATCGAACTGAAGGCATCGACCTTCTCCCCCTGCAGGAGGATGTCGACCTTCACCAGGTCGGCTTCCTGCTGCCCTGAGGGCTCGTAGTCGAGCGACGCATACCCCTGGGTCTTCGACTTCAGCTGATCGAAGAAGTCGAAGACGATCTCGCCGAGCGGCATGTTGTAGCGCAGCTCGACGCGCTCCTCGGAGAAGTACTCCATGCCGAGCAACGTGCCTCGACGCGACTGGCACAGCTCCATGACGGTGCCGACGTAGTCCTTGGGCAACAGGATGGCCGCCTTGACCATGGGCTCCGACACCGAGCCGATGCGCCCATCGGGGTACTCGCTCGGGTTCGTGACGGTGACGGTTTCGCCGGTGTCGCTCGTGAGCACCTCGTAGATCACGCTGGGCGCCGTGGTGATGAGATCGAGTCCGAACTCCCGCGCAAGACGCTCGGTCACGATCTCCAGGTGCAGGAGTCCGAGGAAGCCGCAGCGGAATCCGAACCCGAGGGCGACCGAGGTCTCCGGCTCGTACTGCAGGGAGGCATCGGAGAGCTTCAGCTTGTCCAGGGCCTCGCGGAGCTCCGCATAGTCGCTGCCGTCGATCGGGTAGATGCCCGAGAACACCATCGGTTTCGGGTCGGTGTATCCGGGGAGCGCTTCGGATGCGGGCTTGCGGGCGTTCGTGATCGTGTCGCCGACCTTGGAGAGACGGACGTCCTTCACGCCGGTGATGAGGTAGCCGACCTCACCGACCCCGAGCCCCTTGGTGGGAGTCGGTTCCGGGCTGGACACGCCGACCTCGAGAGCCTCGTGGTTCGCGCCTGTCGACATCATCTGGATGCGCTCGCGGGGTGACAGGCTGCCGTCGATCATGCGGACGTACGTGACGACGCCGCGGTACGCGTCATAGACCGAGTCGAAGATCATGGCGCGGGCCGGAGCATCCGCGTCACCCCTCGGCGCCGGGATCTCCTGGACGAGCCTGTCGAGCAGGTCCTCCACGCCGGCGCCGGTCTTACCGGAGACCCGCAGCACATCCTCCGGCTTCCCGCCGATGAGGGAGGCCAGCTCCTTCGCGTACTTCTCCGGGTCGGCCGCCGGGAGGTCGATCTTGTTCAGCACCGGGATGATGTGGAGATCGTTCTCGAGCGCGAGGTACAGGTTGGCGAGGGTCTGCGCTTCGATGCCCTGTGCGGCGTCGACGAGCAGGATCGCTCCCTCGCAGGCGGCGAGGGACCGGGACACCTCGTACGTGAAGTCGACGTGACCCGGGGTGTCGATCATGTTCAACGCGACGGTCTGCCCATCCAGCTCCCAGGGCATCCTGACCGCCTGGCTCTTGATGGTGATGCCGCGCTCACGCTCGATGTCCATACGGTCGAGGTACTGCGCGCGCATGTCGCGATCCGAGACGACGCCCGTGATCTGGAGCATGCGGTCGGCGAGCGTCGACTTGCCGTGGTCGATGTGGGCGATGATGCAGAAATTACGGATCTGCGCAGCCGGCGTCGCAGCAGGCTGAAGAGGAGTGAGAGCGCGTGGGGACATGTCCACTCGATTGTACGGTCAGGCGAGGCTAATCCCCGATTCGGCCATACCGGTGATAGTCTCCCGAAGTTGCCAGGGAAAATCCGTGACACCGGATCCCGCAAGCGATAAGACTCCGTCATACACCCCGTGATGGTCGTCGCGTCGCAGAGTTCGGTGGATGGCGATTGTGTATCCAACTGACTCAGCGTTGCGTCGGCAGATCCCGAGCGCGTCTGTAGAAGAGAAAGACTTACCCCCCTTGATCAAGTACCTCTTGCGCCGAGCACTCGGCTGGCTGCTCATGATCGTGGTCGCCACGAACCTCACGTTCTTCCTGGCGTGGGGCTTCCTCGATCCGCGCAGCAACTATGTCGGGCGCCGACCTCCGCTCACCCCGGAGCAGATCGACAACGTCCTGATCCCACGCAACCTCAGCGACAGCGTTCCGCTCATGGAGCGCTGGTGGAACTGGTTCAGCAGCATCCTGTTCCGGTGGGACTGGGGCCTGAGCCCCACGGGCCAGTCGGTCAACGAACAGGTGTCTTACCGCATGTGGGTCAGCGCCGAACTCGTGCTCGGTGCGACGATCATCGCCGCGCTGCTCGGTATCTGGCTCGGTGTCTACACGGCCTCACGCCAGTACAAGCTCGCCGACCGCATCGGGCAGGCGACATCGATCATCACGATGAACCTGAACATCATCGTGGCCGGTCTCGGCGTGGTCCTCCTCGCGATCTCGCTCAACGAGTGGACCGGGGTGCGGATCTTCTACGTCACCGGTTCATCGAGTCCCGGCGTGACCGGATTCTTCCCCGTCATCATCGACACCCTGCAGCACCTGACACTTCCCACGATCGCGCTCGTGATCGTCGGCTACGCCCAGTACCACTTCCTGCAGCGGTCGCTCCTGCTCGACAACATCAACGCCGACTACGTGCGCACCGCCCGCGCCAAGGGCCTCACGAAGGCGCAAGCCGTCCGCAAGCACGCGCTTCGCACCTCGCTCATCCCGGTCGCGACACAGGTCGCCTTCACGATCCCCACGATCTTCACCGGCGCGATCCTGACCGAGCAGATCTTCGCCTGGCAGGGCATGGGCCGGTACTTCCTCGACACCATCAACCAGAACGACATCAACGGCGTGGTGGCCGTCGCCGCCTTCGGCGCCGTGCTGACCGCGATCGGCGCAGTGCTCGCCGACATCGTCGTCGTCGTCCTCGACCCGCGAGTGAGGGTGAGCTGACCATGACCGCCGAAATGATCGATCCTCTCGTCGAGCCGCCAGCGGCCCCGCCGACCGCGGACCGCGCCACGGGGAAGTCGCTGTCCAAGTGGACGCTCTACACCCGACGCTTCATGCGCAACAAGGCCGCTGTGGGCGGTGTGGTCGTGCTCATCGTGCTGGTCCTCTTCTCGACACTGGGGCCTCTCCTGTCTCCGTACGCCGTCGACAGCATGGACTTCCTGGCGCTGAGCCAGCCGCCGTCCGCTGCGCACTGGTTCGGCACCAACGGCGCCGGCAACGACACATACACGCAGACGGCCGTGGGACTGCAGCGATCGCTCATGATCGCCATCACCGTGTCCGTCGGCACGACGGTGCTCTCCGCACTCGTGGGAACGGCGGCCGCCTACTTCGGTGGCTGGTTCGAGCGGTTCGCTCTGCTGTTCATCCACTTCATGATGGTGGTCCCCACCTTCCTGCTGCTGTCGATCATCTCGAACGACTCCGGTGGCGTGTGGTGGGTCATCGCGCTCGTGATGATCTTCGTCGGTTGGTTCTTCCCCGCCCGCATCATCTGGACCATGACGCTCTCGCTGCGTGAGCGCGAGTACGTGCAGGCGGCGCGCTACATGGGCGTGCGTGGCCTGCGCATCGTGACGCGTCACCTGATCCCGAACATCGGCTCGCTGCTGGTGATCAACTTCACCCTGGGCATCGTCGCCGCAGTGACGACCGAGACGGGCCTTTCGTTCATCGGGTTCGGCGTCAAGATCCCCGACGTCTCGCTCGGCTCCCTGATCGGCGAGGGAAGCACGACGATCACCAGCTCACCCTGGCTGTTCTACTTCCCCGCTCTGATCCTCACGTTGCTCACCGTCTCGATGGCGCTCATCGCCGACGGACTGCGCGACGCTCTCGATCCCACTTCGGCTGCAGGAGGCCGCGCATGAGCCCTGTACTCTCCGTCCGCGACCTCACGGTCAGCTTCGCCTCCGAGGCCGGCAGGGTCGACGCTGTCCGCGGCGTCTCGTTCGACCTCGAAGCCGGAAAGACCCTCGGGATCGTCGGCGAGTCGGGTTCTGGCAAGTCCGTCACCTCCCTCGCCGTGATGGGACTGCTCGACGAGAACGCCAAGGTCTCAGGGTCCATCGTGTTCGACGGTCAGGAACTCCTGGGAAAGACGGACTCGCAGCTCTCGGCCATCCGCGGCAACGGCATCGCCATGGTCTTCCAAGACCCGCTCACCTCGCTCACCCCCGTGTACACGATCGGCGCGCAGCTCATCGAAGCGCTGACGGTGCATCGCAGCCTCAGCATCAAGGAGGCGACAGCGCGTTCGATCGAGCTCCTGAAGCTCGTCGGGATCACCGAGCCCGAGAAGCGGATGAAGTCCTTCCCGCACGAGTTCTCCGGGGGCATGCGTCAGCGTGTCGTCATCGCCATCGCGATGGCCAACAACCCGAAGCTGATCATCGCCGACGAACCCACCACGGCTCTCGACGTCACGATCCAGGCGCAGATCCTCGACCTGATCGAGAAGGCCCAGGCCGAGACCGGCGCCGCCGTCATGATGATCACCCACGACATGGGCGTCGTCGCCCGCACCGCAGACGACGTGATGGTCATGTACGCAGGCAAGCCCGTCGAACAGGCACCGGTGCGCGAGCTCTTCCATCAGACGCGCATGCCCTATTCGATCGGCCTCCTCGGCGCGATCCCCCGCGTGGACAAGGCCGAGAAGGAGCCGCTCACTCCGATCAAGGGCAACCCGCCGCTGCTGATCAACCTCCCGGATGCGTGCCCGTTCGCCGACCGCTGCCCCATCGTGATGGACGCCTGCCGCACGCGTGAGCCCGAACTGCTGCCCGTGCTCACCGGCGGCGGTGAGGAGCACCGCGCCGCGTGCATCCGCGCGAACGAGATCGCCGATGGCGGCCTCCTCGGCGGCCTGCCGGTGTATCCGGTGCGCGAAGCGCCGGAGAGCGCGCTGACCCGCCTGCCCCGCGAGGAGCGACCCATCACGCTCGAGGTGAAGAACCTCACCAAGACCTTCCCCCTGCTCAAGGGCGCGTTCCTGAAGCGCAAGGTCGGCGAGGTGCACGCGATCAAGGGCATCAGCTTCGACGTGCGCGAAGGTGAGACCCTGGCCATCGTCGGCGAGTCCGGTTCCGGCAAGACGACGACACTGCTGCAGATCATGGACATGGTGAAGCAGACCGATGGCGACATCATCATCGCCGGAACGAGCGTCAACGACATCCACAGTCACAAGGTGGAGCGCGCGCTGCGTCGCGACATCCAGATCGTGTTCCAGGACCCGATGGGAGCGCTCGATCCCCGCATGACGGTTGCGGACATCATCTCGGAGCCGCTGTCAGCGATCGGCACGTCGAAGGTCGAGGCTCATCGACGGGTCAAGGAGCTGATGGATCTCGTCGGCCTTAACCCCGCACACAGCGACAGGTTCCCGCAGGCCTTCTCCGGCGGCCAGCGCCAGCGCATCGGCATCGCCAGGGCTCTGTCCACCAACCCGAAGATCCTCGTGCTCGACGAGCCGGTCTCCGCGCTCGACGTGTCCATCCAGGCCGGCGTGATCAACCTCCTTGACGACCTCAAGGTCGAACTCGGCATCTCGTATCTGTTCGTCGCGCACGATCTGTCCGTGGTCCGGCACATCGCCGACCGCGTCGCAGTCATGTACCTCGGCGACTTCGTCGAGCACGGCGACGTCGACGACGTCTTCGACAACCCCCAGCACCCGTATACGAAGGCGCTGCTGTCGGCGATCCCGGTTCCGGACCCCGATATCGAGCGCACGCGCGAGCGGATCGTGTTCGACCCGGCGACGGCGACGTCCCGCGCCGTCCCGTCCTGATCGGCCACGGTCACCGTCCGGTAACGGTTAGTCCGGATTCACTTGCCGCAGGCGCATTCGTGCACCCGGCGAACTATTCTCCCCTTATGACACGCCGCAAGGCGAAAGGAGCACCATGAAGCAGTACAAGCTGATGGGAGCGCTGGCACTCACCGGCGCTTTCGCACTCGCACTCAGCGGGTGCGCTGCCGGCAACACCGGCAGTGGCGACAAGAACGACGAGGGCGACGCCGCCGGGGTCGAGATGTCCAACTACAACCCGCAGCCGCGCGAGAACCTCAAGGAGGGCGGCGAGGTCAACTTCGCGCTCACCGAGATCCCCGCCCAGTTGAACGCCTTCAACAGCGATGCGAGTGCCAACACCACGCGCGTGGCCGCCTGGTACATGCCGCAGATCATCCTCATGAAGCCGGATGGCACGCAGTACAAGAACGACAACTACCTCTCCGAGTGGAAGAACGAGGTCAAGGACGGCAAGACCGTGCTGACCTTCACGTTCACCGACGAGGCGCACTGGAACGACGGCACCGACATGGACTGGACTGCCATCGACGCCACGTGGAAGGCCAACCGCTCGTACGACGAGGGCTTCAACCCCAACGCGACCGACGGCTACAAGGAGATCGAGTCCGTCGAGCAGGGCGACACCGCGAAGACTGCGATCGTCACGTTCAAGGGCGAGTTCGCCTGGCCGCAGATGCCGTTCAACGGCGGCGTCATCCACCCGGCCCTCGCCGACCCGACCGCGTTCAACGAGGCGATGAACGAGAACCCGCACCCTGAGTGGGGCGCAGGTCCGTACACGGTCGACGAGTACGACGCCACCAAGGGCTACATCTCGTTCAAGCCGAACCCCGAGTGGTGGGGCGACGCTCCGCTGCTCGACAAGGTCACGATGACGGGCATGGACTACCCCGCCGGCGTCAACGCCTTCAAGAACGGCGAGGTCGACATGACCGAGACCGGATCGCAGGAGCTCATCGATCAGGTGAAGGACGTCGATGGAGCCGTGATCTACCGCGCTCAGCAGACGGCCAACACCATCCTCCAGGTCGACTCGACCAAGCCGCAGTTCGAGGACGTCAAGGTCCGCGAGGCGTTCTTCAAGGCCATCAACATCGACCAGCAGAAGCAGATCGCCTGGAACGGCCTGGGCTACAAGGAGGACCCGGCCGGTTCGCTGACGCTGTTCTCGTTCCAGCCCGGCTACTCCGACTCCATGAAGGAGGCCGGTTGGAAGTTCGACGTCGAGGGCGCCAAGAAGCTCCTTGACGAGGCAGGCTGGGAGGAGGGCTCCGACGGCATCCGCGAAAAGGACGGCGTGAAGCTCTCCGTCGTCTACCCGATCTGGAGCGACTCCGCGACGCAGAAGGCTCTCGCGCAGTCGCTGCAGGCTCAGGAGAAGGCGGTCGGCATCGACGTCAAGGTCGAGGTTCGTCCTTCGAGCCAGTTCTCCGACGACTACACGTCGAAGAACTGGGACGTCTCGGGTCTCCGCTTCACGTCCTCCGACGCCTTCGGTGCTGCCTGGTTCTGCCAGCTGTACTGCTCGGACTCGGGTCTCAACCTGTCGGGTGTCGGTGACGCTGAGCTGGACGCCGAGATCAAGGACAAGGTCGAGTCGCAGAGCGACCCCGAGGCGCAGACCGCTGCCGCGATGAAGCTCGAGCCCGAGATCTACAAGCGCTGGGGCCTCATCCCGCTGTACAACGGACCGCAGATCTACACGGTCCGCGAGGGTCTCGCCAACCTGACGCCTGAGCCCTACCTGGGTCTGGATCTGTTCGGCATCAGCCCGGTCGAGAACGTCGGCTGGGAGAAGTAACACCCTCTGACACGAATCGTGTCGAAGCGGGGCCGGTGGTTCATCCACCGGCCCCGCTTTCCTTATGCTGAACCCGTGAGCGCACAGATCGTCTTCGTGCACGGCATCCGCACCTCGGCCACGATGTGGCGATCGCAGGCCGTCTATCTCGAGGAGCGGGGACACGCCTTCACCGCCGTCGACCTTCCCGGCCACGGATCACGGATGCAAGAGGATTTCACGCTGCACGAGGCGCTGCACACGATCGACGTCGCAGTGCGCGCGGCCGCTGACAAAGGACCCGTCGTCCTCGTCGGCCATTCCATGGGCGGACTGCTCTCGCTCGCCTACGCCGGCGGTGCCGAGGCTCCGCCGATCGCTGCCCTGGTCGCCGCCGCCTGCACGTCCCTGCCCCGCGGCACCGGTCTCGCCGCCTACCGCCTGTTCGCCCGCGCCGTCGACTCCCTCCCCGATCGCGGGATGTGGCTGACACGCCAGATGCTCGCCGCCACCATCCCTCTCGAGAACCGTTCGGACTTCGCCGCCGGCGGCTACGCGCTCGACACGCAGGACGCCGCACTGCGCAGCCTCGCCGCACTCGACATCGCCGCAGCCGTTCCCCGCATCACTGTTCCGCTGTGGTTCGTGAACGGGCAGTACGACCAGTTGCGGCTGAACGAGCCTCTGTTCCGGCAGCTCGCACCACATGCGGAGCTGATCGTCGTGCCGCGCACCACCCACCTGGTCACCGCGATGCGTCCGGAGATCTTCAACGCCGTGCTGCAGCTCGCCATCGCGACCGTCGAGCAGGCGGATGCAGCGCAGGCGGATGCAGAAGACGTGGACGTAGAGGAGCTCGCGGCGCGCTCACGCCGCCGTGGACGGCTGCCGAGCGAACGCCGTGAGGAGTCCGCCGACCAGTGACAGCACGGCGGCTGCGACGAACACGAGCCAGAACCCGCCCACGAGTGCGACCAGGCCGGCTCCCAGCACCGGACCGATGAGTTGTCCGAGGGCGGCCGTCACGTTGACGATTCCCAGATCCCTCGCGTGGTCCTGCGCATCCGGGAGGAGATCGGCGGCGAAAGCGAGGCCGACCGTCGAGAACGCCCCGTATCCGAGCCCCATGAGGGCCGCGGCCACCATGGTCATCTCGAACGTCGGGACGAGCGCGATCGCCACCCCGGACGCCGCTTGCACGACCGTCGCGGCGACCGTGAGCGTTCTCCTGTTCCCGGTGCGGTCGGACACGATGCCGGTGACCACGGAGGCGAGGACGACGAAGACCGTGTACACGACAACGAGCAGCAGCAGGTTGTCCTGGGCTGTCGCGCTGGGCTGCCCGAGGCCGTGCAACAGGAAGAACAGGAACAGCGCGGTGCCGAGGGCATTCCCCACGTTCGTCACCAGTCGACCGGAGAGCATCCACGCGAAGTCGCGGTCGCGGAGCGAGGCGAGCCGGCGCCCTCCGTTGCGCTTAGGCCGCAGCGCCTCCGTACTCGGCGGATCCGGCAGCAGGAGTGCGGTCGCCGTGCCGACGACCGCGATGATCCCGGCGAGCAGCCAGTACCCCTCGCGGATTCCGAGGCCGAGGAGTACCACGAGCCCCACTCCGACGACGATGCCGACGGCCTGGCTGGAACCGACCGCGGCAGATGCGGCACCTCGCTGCGTCGTCGGCAGCTGATCGGCGATGAGCGCGGTGAAGGCCGCCGATGACACGGCGACGCCGATCGACACGCCCACCCAACCTGCGCCCACGGTCCACGGACCGTCGGCGTAGCCCGTGAGCACGAGGCACACCGCCGTCAGCAGAACCCCGCCGACCGCCCAGGGGCGACGGCGGTGTCTGCCTGCAGCCGCACGGTCCGAGAGCGCACCGGCGGCGGGACCCGCGAGGATGCCTGCGAGCCCGCCGATGCCCAGAACCAAGCCCGAGGAGACGACCCCGCGAATCCAGTCGTCTTCCGGAGTGTCGAGCTGCAGCGGGAGGAGGAGCTGCACCGGAGTGAGCTGCACGGTCCAGATCGCCAGCCAGGCGAGCGTGAACAGCGACATCCATCGCGCGCCGGCTCGTATGGTGCGGGGGTGCTCGGAGGTGTTCATCGCTTTTCCCCCGCTGCACGCGAACTCCGGATGACCTCTCGGTACCAGTCGTACGAGGCTTTGGGCGTTCGCTCACCCGTCTCGAAGTCGACGTGGACGAGGCCGAATCGCTGGGTGTAGCCGTCGGCCCATTCCCAGTTGTCCAGCAATGACCACACCGTGTACTCCTCCACCGGCACTCCGGCCGAGATCGCATCGCCGACGGCCTGCAGATGCCCGGCGAGGTACGAGATGCGGTCGGTGTCCTCCACGCGGGTCGCGCGCTCGGGCTCGGGGAAGGAGGCGCCGTTCTCCCCGATGATCACGGGCGGCATGTCGGGATGGCGACCATGCAGGTCGATCAGCAGGTCGCGCAGCGCGCCGGGCATGATCGGCCATTCGGGACCGAATCCGGTGACCGGAACGCCGGGCGTCGGCACGATGTCGAAGGGGATCGGGCTTCCCTCTTCGGCGGTCGTGACCGTCGTCGGATTGTAGAAGTTGACGCCGTAGAAATCGATCGAGTGGCCGATGGCTTCGAGGTCGCCTTCCTGCACGGGCATCGAGGGCAGGCCGAGTGCTTCCAGGTCGGGGTAGGTGCCGGCGAGGAGCGGCTCGCTGAAGACCCTGTTGTGGATCAGGTCGTAGATCGCCGCGGCCTCATGGTCTTCGGCGGTGTCACCCAGCGGCAGGACCCAGGTGTGGTTGTTGACCAGACCCACCGCGACAGCACCGCGATCTCGGAGCACCGCCGCTGCGCGGGCGTGCGCCAGCAGTTGATGATGGGCGGTAGGCAGGGCACCGAACAGGAGTTGCTTGCCTGGCGCCAATGCGCCGACCGCATACCCCTGGAGGGTCGTCATCGCGGGTTCGTTGAGGGTGTACCAGTTCTGCACCCGATCGCCGAGGCGATCAGCCACAAGCGCCGCATAGTCGGCGAAGCGCTCGGCGGTGTCGCGCTCGAGCCACCCGCCGTCGGCTTCGACGCTGCTCGGCATCTCCCAGTGGTACAGGGTGGGGAACGGCTGGATCCCGGCGTCGAGAAGCATATCCACGACGCGCGAGTAGTGGTCGAGCGCTGTGGTGTCTCCCGGACCCAGGCCGTCGGGCTGGACGCGAGCCCAGGGGATGGAGAACCGGTATCGGTCGAGTCCGAGACCGGACGCGAGAGCGACGTCGCGTTCGGGGCGCCGGTAGCTGTCGCACGCGGGGTCGGCCATGGATCCGTCGAGGACGGCACCCGGCCTCTCGAGGAAGTCGTCCCAGATTGATCGCCCGGATGCACCGGTGGGCCGGGAGCCCTCGATCTGGAAGGCGGACGTCGCTGCGGACCAGCGGAGCCCGGAGGGCATGGGCGAACGGGAGGGCTCGAGGGTCATGTGGCTCCTAGACATCAGTGTCGGGATAATGATGATTCTGCACCCGGTACCGTCGAATCCGCGACTGAGTCTCGCGTTCTCGCCGCCGTTTCGCGTCAACGGCCCGTCTGCTGGTAGACTCGACTCTTGGCTTGCGTGTGGGTTCTTCCCTCACGACCGCTGTGCAGCAGCCCTCTTCTGCTGCCGGCAATCCGAACACTCCTGTACAGAAAGCGTCCACACGTGGCAAACATCAAGTCGCAGATCAAGCGCAACAAGACCAACGAGAAGGCTCGCGAGCGCAACAAGGCCGTGAAGAGCGAGCTCAAGACGGTCATCCGTACCACTCGTACGGCCGTCTCCGCCGGCGACAAGGCAGCCGCAGAGGCCGCCCTGAAGAAGGCCGCCGTCAAGCTCGACAAGGCCGTCAGCAAGGGTGTCCTGCACAAGAACCAGGCGTCGAACCGCAAGTCGGCTCTCGCCAAGCAGGTCGCTTCCCTCTGAACCGACGCTTCTGAGAAAGGCCCGTCCCGATATCGGGGCGGGCCTTCTTCGTGTTCGGGGTGAGCGCACCCGGCGATGAACTATTCGCCGAAAGGCTGTCGTGTGGCGATGACCGTCACCATGCGCTCCAAGGCGAAGATCGGATCGCGCGCGGCACCCTTCACCTCGCCGTCGGCTCTGGCCGTGGCCTGGATCGCCATCCCGAGCGAGCGCTCGTTCCAGCCCGCCAGATCGCGACGGGCACGGTCGACCTGCCAATCCTTCATCCCCAGGCGCTGCGCGAGTTGACGGCTCGGCTCGCGGTTGCCGGCCACGCGGGCCATGGTGCGCAGCTTCATCGCGAAGGCTGCGACCATCGGGACCGGGTCGGCCCCCGAGGAAAGTGCGTGGCGGAGGGCCATGAGCGCCTCGCCGTAGCGGCCGGCGATCGCGGTGTCGGCCACGACGAACGCCGAGACCTCGACTCGTCCGCCGTAGTACTTGGTGACGACCTCCTCGGTGATGTCGCCGTCGACATCGCCGATGAGCTGCTGGCAGGCTGCGGCCAGCTCTGTGAGGTCGTCGGCGAACGCCGAAACCAGGGCGCGCAAGGCCGGAGGAGCGATGCGCTTCTTCGCCGCGCGGAACTCACCGGCTGCGAAATCGACCCGATCGCCGTCGCGCTTGATCGCCGGGCAGGCGATCTCGATGCCGCCACCGGAACCACCGCGAAGAGCGTCGAGGAGCTTCTTGCCCCGCACGCTGGCTCCGGTGTGCCGGAGAATGACCGTCGCCCCCTCCTGCGGGTGGTCGAGGTACGACACCGCCTCCTGGATGAACGCATCCGAGCACTTCTCCACGCCGGAGACGCGCACCAGACGCGGTTCTCCGAACAGGGACGGCGACGTGAGCGACAGGAGCGTCCCTGGTGCGTAGTCGTCGGCGCGTACGTCACTGACTTCGAGCGCAGGGTCTTCGGCGCGGAGGTAGTCGCGCACACCGGCTATGGCCCGCTCGGCGCAGACCTCTTCCGGACCGGAGACCAGCACGACCGGGGCCGGGCGCGGCTCGCGCCAGGAGACCTGGGGGATCTTGGTGGGCTTCGCGCCGCCGCGGGAAGGGGTACGCGAAGCTGCCATGGAACCAGCCTACCGGCGGTCGCCGACATGGCTCCGCCGTCACGGTGGCGTCTTCTCGGTCCAGATCTGCAACTCCCCGTCATCGAGTGCGAGCAGGATGCGCCCGTGCACGTCGGTACGGAGCACGCGTGCACCGGCGTCGGTCAGAGCATCGATCGTCTCGGCGCGGGGGTGCCCGTAGTCGTTGTCCGCTCCGACGCTGAACAACGCCACGCGCGGCCGGATCCGCCCATACAGCTCTGGATCCTGATCCGCGCTGCCGTGGTGAGCCACCTTCACGACCGCGTACGGAGCGAGTCCTCCTGTCCTCTGCAGCACGCGCTGTGGTGCGGCGGAGAGATCGCCGAGGTAGAGGGAGCGCGGCACACCTCCCCCGGCGACTTCCAGCACGACGCTCGCGTCGTTGCCGGAGGGGAACGCCGGTGACCGGGGTGGCGGCCAGAGCACGCGCCAGGCGGCATCGCCGAGCATGCCGCGCCGTCCCGCCGATGCCTGCTCGACCTCGGCTCCCTCATCGGCGAGGTCGTCGATGAGGCGTCGATCGGGCGGATCAGCCATCGGACCGTGAAGGACCGTCGACACCCGCGCCTGCACAGCTGCGGTCCCGCCGACGTGATCGAGGTCGAAGTGCGTGAGCACCAGAAGATCGATGTGCTCGATGCCGAGCGACCGCAGACAGGTGGACAGCAGATCCGGATCGGGCCCCGTGTCGATCAGCGCCACCCGGCCTGCCGAGCGCACGAGCACCGCGTCGCCCTGCCCGACGTCGCACACCGCGATCGCCCAGCCATCCGGAGCCGCCGCGGTCGCCAGCGGTCCATCGAGGAGTACACGTGATCCGGCGAGCGAGAGCACCACCACGAGCACCAGTGCCGCAACCCGCCTCAACCAGCGAGAGATCCGCCCGGCTGGAGTCGCCTCCGTCGAGCTCGGGGCGCGTATGAGGACTGCGGCGATGGCCGCGCTCAGCAGAGCCACCAGGAGCGCACTGCCGAGGCCCGCCGGCACGGTGACCTGCGCGCTCGGAAGCTCCGCCGTGGTGGTGGCGGTCGTCGCGATCCAGGCAGCGGGGAGCCACGCCGAGGCCGCAAGGAGATCGGCGATCATGGGCAGCGGTGCGGCCAGGCACGCGAGGAGTCCGATCACCGTCGCGACCGGCGCCGCGGGCGCGGCTATCAGATTCGCAGCGACTCCGACCAGGGACTGCTGCTCAGCGAACAGCGCGATGATGGGGCCGCACGCGAGCTGCGCGGCGAGCGGGACCGCCAGAGCCAACGCGACGGGTCCTGGCACGGCTCGTCTCAACCCGTGGGCGAGAGACGGGGCGAGCAGGATCAACGCCCCCGAGGCGACGGCCGACAGCGCGAATCCTGGCGTCGCCGCCAGCCACGGATCCGCGACGAGTATCCCCGTCGCGCACAGAGAGAGCACTCCCGCCCCGGCGCTCGGCCTCCCGCACAGGATGGTCAGCATCCCCGCCGCTGCCATCACCCCAGCCCGGACGACGCTCGGCTCCGGAGTCACCAGCACGACGAAACCCGCCAGGCCCGCAAGCGACAGCAGGGCGCGCAGCCAACGGCCGCCCCCGCAGAGGGCCGTGAGCCAGAAGATCGCGCCGACGACGATCGCGCAGTTCGCACCGCTGACGGCGGTGAGGTGGCTGAGCCCACTCGCGCGCATGTCGTCGTTCAAGGCCGTCGTCACCGCGCGGGTGTCGCCCACCGCAAGGCCGGGCAGGAGGCCTGCTCCGGGCTCCGGCAGGCGTAGCGCCCTCTCGACGAACGTGCTCTTGATCGCGGCTGCCGCGGCGAACACACCGGATGCGGGGTCGACGATCTCGGCCTCGCTCGCGAAGATCACGAGAGCCGAGCGCTCCCCGGCCTCCGTGATCGATGACTCGCCCACCACCCGTATCCGCGCACCGAGATCGAACCCGTCGGCGGGGTCCACTCCGACGCGGACCGGGACCGTGGAAGGGGCTGCCCGGCCAGGCGGCCCGAGTGTCGTAGCCGCCGCCTCGAACCACAGCCGCCCGTCCCGTCCGAGCGATGCCGAGGAGGTAACCTCGGCCGACGACTCGATGACGCGCCCGCCCCATGCGCGGGCCTCATCCCGCGCGGGAAGAGCGAACCCGACGGACACGGCCGCACCCGCCATCGCCGACAGCACGACGATCGTGACACCGGCCTCGGCGCGCTGAGTGTTCTTGGCTCGCAGCCCGGAGCGGCTGAACACCAGCACACCTGCCGCGGCTGCCGTACACGTGCCGGCACACACCCACGCGAGTTCAGGCAACAGCACGCACAGCAGCGCGGCACCCCATACGGCTGCCGCCACAGGGAGTAAGCGCAGATCGCGCGCTCTCACACCCTGACCCCGTCGCGCAGTCCCTCGAGGAGCTTCTCGCCGATGCCGGGCACGGCCAGAAGGTCGTCGATGGAGGCGAAGCGACCGTTCTCCTCTCGCCAGGCGACGATCCGCTCCGCCAGCGCGGGTCCGATACGCGGAAGCGTCTCGAGTGCAGTCTGATCCGCCGTGTTGAGATCTATCCGCGCGTCGCCCGGTGGCGCTGCCGCCCCGCCGGGTGCATCCGTCATCGCGCCTGTCGCCGGCACGACGATCTGCTCCCCGTCTTCGACCACCCGTGCGAGGTTTACGGCGCTCAGGTCCGCATCGGTGGTCGTTCCGCCGGCAGCGGCCACCGCATCGACGACTCGCGCGTCGAGATCGAGCACGTAGAGCCCCGGCCTCTCGACAGAGCCGAGCACGTGCACGTACAGCTCACCGGTCGACGAGGGCCCCGGGCTCGCACCTGCTCCGGCGCCGGTGTCCGTGCCGGTGTCCGTGAGTGACACGGTTTCGACAGGCGCAGACTGACCACGCAGAATGCCGACCCCGACGGCAGCCGACAGCACGACGAGTGCCAGCACCACCGCCGCTCCCACGCTCAGGCGCAGACGGCGCCGGTGCGGAAGAGGTGCCTGGGGAGAAGCCATCCGGCCACGCTAGGAGACAACGATCCCCCGGTGGTGCGCAGTAGACGCCCACAGTGGACAACCCGAGTGGATCCTCCTCAGTGGAGAAGAGACGATCAGCCCTTGACGACGAAGCTCACGATCTTCGGTGCGCGCACGACGACCTTGACGATCTCGCGGTCACCGATCGATCGGATCACACGCTCATCGGCCCGGGCCAAGGCCTCGAGCTCCGACTCGCCGATCCGAGCGGACACCTCGAGCTGCGCGCGCACCTTGCCGCCCACCTGCACGACGGCGGTGATGGTGTCCTCGATCAGCAGTGCGGGATCGGCGGAGCGCCAGGTCACCAGCCCGACGGAAGGCTCATGGCCGAGGATCTCCCACATCTCCTCCGCGGTGTGCGGGGCGATGAGGTCGAGCATCACGGCGATCGTCTCCGCGGCCTCGCGCACGGCGGGGTCGCCGGCACCAGCGGCGCTGTCGATCGTCTTGCGCGTGACGTTCACCAGCTCCATCAGGCGCGCGACCAGCACGTTGAACTTCGTCTGCTCGACGAGCGCCGGCGCCTCGGAGAGGAGCTTGTGCGTCGCGCGGCGGAGAGCGGCGTCACCACCGTCGAAGACCACATCGACCGGGCTCGACACCTCCCCCGCGATGCGCATCGCACGCGCCAGGAACTTCTGGGCACCGGTCGTCGAGACGTCCGCCCAGTCCTTGTCGTCCTCCACAGGACCGGCGAAAGCGAGGCCGACACGCAGCGCGTCGGCACCGTGCGCGTCGAGCTCTTCCTGGAACAGCACCAGGTTGCCCTTGCTCTTGGACATCTTCTGTCCGTCGAGCAGGACCATGCCCTGGTTGATGAGATTCGAGAACGGCTCGGTGAAGTCGATCAGGCCCATGTCGAACAGGACCTTCGTGATGAAGCGCGCGTACAGCAGGTGCAGGATCGCGTGCTCCACGCCGCCGATGTACGAGTCGACCGGCGCCCAACGAGCCGCCTGAGCAGGGTCGAACGCGACGGTCTCGCTGTTCGGCGACAGGAAACGCAGGAAGTACCACGAGCTGTCGACGAACGTGTCCATCGTGTCGGGGTCGCGCAGCACGGGGTCGCCGGTCTCGGGATCGGTCGTGCGCACCCAGTTCTCCGCACCACCCAGCGGCGAGGTGCCCTTGGGCTTCAGGTCCAGCCCTTCGACACTCGGCAGCTTCACGGGGAGCTTGTCCTCGGGAACCGGGATGATCGTGCCGTCCTCGCCGTGCAGCATCGGGATCGGGGTACCCCAGAAACGCTGACGGGAGATGAGCCAATCACGCAGACGGTAGTTCTTCGCGGCACGACCGGTACCGGAAGCCTCCAGCTGCTCGATCGCACGCGCGATCGCATTGCGCTTGGAGAGCCCGTTCAGCGCACCGGAGTTGATCATCCGACCCTCACCCGTGAGCGCGATGCCGGTGGTGGCCGGACTCTGCTCCTCGAGCGCTGCACCGGTGTCGATCGGCACGCCCTCGTCATCGACCTCGATCACGGGCATCGCACCCGTGACAGGAGCCGTGGTGTCGACGACCACTTTGACCGGCAGGTCGAAGGCTCGGGCGAAATCGAGGTCACGCTGGTCGTGCGCCGGCACGGCCATGACCGCGCCATGGCCGTAGTCGGCCAGCACGTAGTCCGCCGCCCACACCGGCAACTTCTCGCCGTTGACGGGGTTGATCGCGTAGCGCTCCAGGAAGACACCCGTCTTCGGACGGTCCGTGGACTGCCGATCGATGTCGGTCTCCTTCTGCACCTGCTCCAGATACGTCTGGAAACGCTCACGCACCTCGTCAGGCGCTCCGGCCGCGAGCTCCGCCGCCAGGTCGGAATCCGGAGCGACCACGAAGAACGTGGCCCCGTGCAGGGTGTCGGGTCGCGTCGAGAACACCGTGACCGGCTCCTCGCGCCCCTCGATGAGGAAGTCGACATCGGCTCCCACCGAGCGACCGATCCAGTTGCGCTGCATCTGCAGCACCTTGTGCGGCCAGAAGCCCTCGAGCTGGTTCAGGTCGTCCAGCAGTCGATCCGCGTAATCCGTGATCCGGAAGTACCACTGCGTCAGCTTCTTCTTGACGACCTCGTAGCCGCAGCGCTCGCAGCGCCCGTCGACGACCTGCTCGTTCGCGAGCACCGTCTGATCGTTCGGGCACCAGTTGACGGGGCTCTTCTTGCGATACGCCAGGCCGCGCTCGTACAGCTTCAGGAACAGCCACTGGTTCCAGCGGTAGTACTCGGGGTCGGACGTGTGCAGTACGCGGCTCCAGTCGAACGAGACGCCGTACTGCTCGAATCCGACCTTCTGCTGCGCGATGTTCTGGTAGGTCCACTCACGCGGATCGGCACCCTGACGGATCGCCGCGTTCTCCGCCGGCAGACCGAAGGAGTCCCAGCCGATCGGGTTCAGCACGTTGTGTCCGCGGTGACGCCAGAACCGAGCCACGATGTCGGAGTAGAGGTAGTTCTCCGCGTGTCCCATGTGCAGGTCACCGGAGGGATACGGGAACATCGCGAGCACGTACCGACGCGGCCGGGTGTCGTCATCGCCACCCGTGAGGAACGTGCCGTTGTCCGCCCAGTACTTCTGCCACTTGTTCTGGATGGCGTGCGCCGACGGGGTCTCGTCGTCGGCAGGAGCGGTGGACAGGTTCTCAGACAACGAACGCACGACCAATCTGGTGGAAAAAGCGGGATCAGTTCAGGATATCGGAACGCCAGAGGGCAGGCATTCCGGCGCCGAGTGCGGCGAGCGGCGCCCGAGCCTTGGTCGCGACCTCGGCCACCTCGGATGTGGCGACGGACCCCCAGGTGATTCCTCCGCCGGCACCGACGACGGCCTGCTCCTCATCGATCAGGATGCTGCGGATCACCATCGCCAGGTCGAGGGCGCCGTCGACGCCGACGTATCCGAAGCACCCGGCGTACACGCCGCGTGGCCCGCCCTCCAGCTCGTGGAGGCGAGTCATCGCGGAGAGCTTCGGGGCTCCGGTCATGCTCCCCGCGGGGAAGGCCGCACCGAGCAGATCCCCGACTGTCGTCCCCTCGACCGCGACGCCGCTGACCGTGCTCACCAGCTGATGCACGGCGGGATAGCTCTCCACCACCCAGAGTCCCTCGACACGGATGCTCCCCGCCGCGCACACCTGCGAGAGGTCATTGCGCATCAGGTCGACGATCATCACGTTCTCGGCACGTTCCTTGGGATCTGCGGCCAGTTCTGCGGCGAGCGCGGCGTCTGCGACGGGCTCGGCGCCTCGGGGTCTGGTGCCCTTGATGGGTCTGGTGCGGATGATGCCGCCCGCTGCGTGGAGGAACTGCTCAGGGCTCGCACTCAAGAGGGTGCGTCCGCCGATCCGCACGAAGCCCCCGTGGTGCGCGGGGGTCGAGGTGCGGAGGCGGTCGTACACCTCGACGGCATCATGCGTGCCGGACACAGTGAAGCGGGTGGTCAAGCACAGCTGGTACGCGATGCCCTCGCGGATGAGCTCTCGGCAGCGTTCGATGAGTGCGATGTACTCGCGCGGGTCGTGCCGTGCTTCGGCGACGCGCGTCAGGGGCCCGGTCGCCGTGCGGAACCGATCCTGGTTCTGGCTCTCCCTCGTGTACGCGGTGACCGCCGCTTCCCAGCTCTCCAGTTCGCTCTCAGCGCTGAGCGCCCAGACCCGTCGGTGCGAATGGTCGAAGGCGATGAGTCGCTCGGCGCTCAGCCATGCCCCATCTGTCTCGTCGCCCGTAGGGGACACGGGTGCCCCCGCAGCCGCGGCGCCGCTCTCGTAGTCGAGCCAGCCCACCCAGCCCCCGGTGAACGGCGGCTGCCCCGGCGTCGGGGCTGCAACGTCGAGGCGGACGTCGCGCGGAAGCGTCGAACGCTCCCCTGTGCCGATGAAGCTCCATCCCGTCGTCGCATCCGCGCCGGCGTCGAGCCAGAAGACATCGGCGTTCCCCGTTTCGAGCATCGGGAACACCGACGACGGCTCCGTCCACTCGGGAAGGGGTCTGGCGCTCAGCAGTACAGGCACCTTGCCAGCCTAGGACCGGGCGGCTCCCGTATTCTCGTGGGGTGGACGACCTCCTGATCTGGCTCCTCGACACCGTGCAGTCGATCGACCCGGTCGCACGCACGCTCATCGCCGGGCTCGCCGTGATGCTGGAGACGAGCATCCTGATCGGTCTCATCGTCCCCGGTGACACGATCGTGATCATCGCCTCGATGGGTGTCGCCACTCCCCTGGAGGGCATCGCGATGGGCGTCGCCGTCGTGATCGGCGCCCTCATCGGCGAGAGCATCGGCTTCTGGCTGGGCCGCTGGCTCGGACCACGAATCCGCGTGTCCTGGTTGGGACGCAAGATCGGCGAGCACAACTGGGTGCGCGCCGAGAACTACCTCGAGCGCCGAGGGGGCATCGCGATCTTCCTCTCCCGGTTCCTCCCCGTGCTGCACTCGCTCGTCCCCCTGACCGTCGGCATGAGCGAGTACCCGTACCGCAGGTTCCTGGCGTGGACGGCTCCCGCCTGCGCGCTCTGGGCAACCGCATACGTGAGCGTCACATCGCTCGCGGCCGGCAGCTTCCGCGAGCTCGTCGATCGCGTGCACTTCGCGGGCTACATCTTCGTCGGCGTCATCGCACTGTTCCTGCTCCTGGCGTTCCTCGGAAAGAAGCTGCTGCAGCGCCTCGAGGCCCGTCACCTGGAGGGGCCCGAAGCGGAGGCCGACGCCGACGTGAAAGACTGAGTCAATGGCATCGGCTCCCCCAGCCCCCCGGATCCACTGGTTCGCCCGACTCGAACACCGCCTCCACGTCTGGCGTGAAGGTCGTGCGCGCCGTCGTGGTCGTGTCGCGACGATCCTGCCCTTCCCCGGCTACGGCGGCCCAGGGTGGGTGCGCGTGGTCGGACGTGTGCTGATCGTGCCCCCGCAGCGCCGCACACGTCACGGCGAGCCGGCGAGTGTACGCGGGTGGCGCAGCTTCGTCGGCATTCCCGTGGGCTTCGCATCCGTCAGCGTGCATTTCGGTGACACCACCCATCAGGTGGCGGCCGACCGCGGTGGCGTGGTGGATGCCATGATCCGCGTCGACCTCGAACCCGGCTGGCAGACCTTCACCTTCTCCGTCGAGGGGCAAGCCCCCGTGGAGGCGAGAGCGTTCATCGTCGCCGAGGAGACCACGTTCGGTGTGGTCTCCGATGTCGACGACACCGTGATGGTGACGGCGCTGCCTCGTCCGTTCATCGCGTTCTGGAACTCCTTCGTACTCGACGAGCACGCCCGACTCCCCGTACCCGGGATGGCCGTGCTCCTCGACCAGTTGCTGCGACAGCACCCCGGCGCCCCCATGGTGTATCTCTCCACCGGCGCCTGGAACGTCGCCCCCACGCTGTGGCGCTTCCTCGGTCGCCATCTCTTCCCCGCCGGCTCCATGCTCCTGACCGACTGGGGACCGACGCATGAACGCTGGTTCCGCAGCGGCCGCGAACACAAGCTGACCAACCTGCGGAGACTGGCGACCGAGTTCCCGCACGTGAAGTGGCTCCTGATCGGCGACGACGGGCAGCACGACGAGGCCATCTACAGTCAGTTCATGGACGAGTACCCCGACTCTGTCGCCGGTGTCGCCATCCGTCGCCTGCTTCCTGCCGAGGCCGTGCTCGCCGGTGGGCGCGCCGGACACGAGCCGCACTCCGAGGACACCGCCCCCTGGGTCAGCGCCGAGGACGGCGCGGGCCTCCGCGACCTGCTGGGCGAAGCCGGCATCCTGCACTGACATGCCCATCGCCCGCCAGGAGTGGCTCCTCCGCGAAGAGAAGCACCGTGAACGTGCCGACGAACTCACCGCCGCGCACCGTGACAGGGCGACCAGGGCCGAGAAGCACCCGGTGTGGGACTTCCTCTTCACCTACTACTCGTACAAACCGGCTCAGCTGCGTCGCTGGCACCCCGGCGCCGGTGTCGAGCTCGCGGAGGCCGTCGAGCGACTCGAGTGGCGGTGGTACACGACAGGCAGCAGCGCGGACAGCGCAGTTCCCGATGCGGCGGCTTTCGGCACGGAGAAGGCAGAGCTGGCATCGCTCATCGAGAGGATGCTCCGCCGCACGGCGTCGCGTCCCGGACAGTTCGGGTGCTTCGGACTGCACGAGTGGGCCATGGTGTACCGCGCGGACGAGACCCGTCACTCGGTTCCGTTGCGCCTCGGGCGGGATGGAACCGACGCTGTGGTCGAGAACCACGACCTTCGCTGCACCCACTTCGACGCCTTCCGCTTCTTCACTCCCGAGGCCGTGCCCCGCAACCGCACCTCGTTGAGCAGGGACGAGCAGCCGCTGTTCGAGCAACCGGGCTGCCTGCACGCCGGCATGGATCTGTACAAGTGGGCCACCAAGCTGGGCCCCCTCATCCCGGGTGAGCTGCTCCTCGATTCGTTCGAGCTGGCCCGAGACATCCGCCTCCTCGACATGGAGGCCGCGCCCTACGACCTCTCGCCCTGGGGCATCGTGCCCGTGCCCATCGAGACACCGGAGGGCAAGGCCGAGTACGTCCGCCGGCAGCGAGGATTCGCAGACCGTGGTGCGGCACTCCGGTCGGCCCTGCTGGATGCCTGGCTCGGCGAGGGAGCCCGCGAGGCGGCCTGAGCGTCAGCCGACGGGCTCGCAGTCGTCGCAGGTCGCCCATCGAGCCGTCGCGGCAGCCATCTGCATGCGCAGCGCCACCACCCGCGTCGCTGCTTCTTCGAGCCTCTCGGCCGGAAGCGCGCCCGCATCGACCGCCGCCCCGATGCCTGCCGCCATCGCCCCGGCAGTCTGCGCGTCGGAACCTGCGATCATCAGCACCAGGTCGTTCCCTGCGGCGATCGCCGCCACGCCGTTCGCGACCGGATCGGCATAGGCGGGGTCTCCCGACGAGAGCAGCATCCCCAGGTCATCTGTCACCGCCACCCCCGTGAAGCCGAGCTCTTCTCTGGCGATGTCGTGCCAGACCGGCGAGAGCGACGCGGGAAGCGGGTCGATCTCGGTGTAGGCGAGGTGACCGTACATGAGCAGGGAGGCCCCGGCGTCGATGCCCGCCTCGAAAGGCACGGCTTCCGTGGCACGCCATTCCTCCCGACCCATCGTGGAACTCGGGATCGCCCGGTGCGAGTCGCCGGGCGCGGCGCCGTGGCCGGGGAAGTGCTTCAGCGTCGAGGCGACGAACTGCTCCTGTGCGGTGGTCGCCGCCGCGACGCGCTCGGCGGCAGACGCGGAGTCGATTCCGAGTGCCCGGCCGTGGATGAACGAAGCGGGATCGGACGTGTAGTCCGCCACCGTGCCGAAGTTCACCGTGATCCCGGCGCGTGCCACCAGGGCGCCCCGTGCGGAGAACGCCGCCGACGTCTCCGCGACCGGGAGCCCCTTCAGCGAGGTCGAAGCGGGGAAGCCGTCGCCGTGCAGTCGGGACACGAAGCCGCCTTCCTGGTCCACGGCGATGAGCGGCGGAAGGGCGGGATCGACGGTGAGCGCGGCCGTGAGAGCCTGCAGCTCCGCTTCCGTCGCGGGGATGTTGGCGCCCATGAGGATGAATCCGCCCAGCCCCGATGCCATGTAGGCATGCAGGGCCGCCGGATCGGTTCCCGCGACGTGCCCCATGACCACCGTCGATGCCTGCTCCGCGACCGACATCTCCGCCACCCGCTCTTCAGCGCGTTCCACGAACTCCTCGGAGGAGACGCCAGACGAAGTCTCGGCCGCCGCCGCGCGTATTGGCGTGTCCGTGAAGGTGGAGGAGGTTGTGGCCGGCGTCGCTGCGCACAGCCCCGCCATCGCGGCGAGCGCCAGGGCACCCACCCCGTACCTGCGGACCCGAGACGTCATGCTCGTCGCGGTGATGCGGAGGCGTCAGCAGGACAGCGCATCGGCGATGGGGTCTGCCGAGTCGGCGTCGCCGTTGCCGAAGCGGATCGTCCGGCCGACCGTGCACGGTTCCTGCAGGGATGCCGCGATCACAGCTGCGACGTCGGCACGGGAAACGGCTCCCCGCCCCTCGGGATCGATCTGGATGCGTCCGGTCGGATCGTCGAACGTGAGAGTCCCCGGAGCGAGGATCGTGCCTTCGAGGCCGGCACCGCGCAGGTGCTCGTCGGCAGCCCACTTGGCATCGGCGTAGGGGAAGAACGAGTCGTCCCGCGGGACACCGTGGTCGGCGGTGGAGCCGAGCCACGACACCATCACGTACCGCCGGACACCTGCGCGCTCCGCCGCGTCCATGGAGCGCTGCGCAGCGTCACGGTCGACGGCATAGGTGCGCTCGGGCGACCCCCCACCCGCGCCGGCCGACCAGACGACGGCATCGTGCCCGCGGATGATCTCGGCGAGCGCGTCGACGTCCATGCTCTCGACGTCGGCGACCAGGGCTCTCGCCCCACCGGCTTCGACCTCGGAGGAATGCTCCGGGTTCCGGATCACCCCCGTGACCTCGTCTCCCCGTGCGGCGAGGAGCGGCGCGAGCAGCAGGGCGATGCGGCCGTGGCCGCCGAAGACGATGATTCGCGACATACCTTCACCCTACGCGCCCTCTCCGACCTCAGCGCGGGGTCTGGTCGCTGTCGATGACGAATGCCTGCGGATGGTCGGGGAGGTAGCGCACCACGATCAGCTGGCCACCGGGGATGTAGGCGTCGCGGTCCGGGTACACGGCCGGGGTGAAGAAATTGCTCTCCAGCGTGTACTCGACGCCCTCGGCTGTCGTGAACGTCACCCAGTCGCCGTCGAGGGTCGCCGCCGTCGGCCGTCCGTTGTCGTAGATGTACGCGCGGGTCACCGGAACTCCGATGAGGCTGAGGATGCCGATCACCAGGCAGGCGAGCATGAGGAAAGCCAGGATCCGCGCCCCGATGCGTACGATCGCAGCCCCGGCCCGCCCGCGCGGACGCTGATCGGGGCGCAGCAGCCCTTCCCTCCGGCGGATCGCCCGCAACTCACCACCCGGCGCGGTTCCGCCGGCGGAGAGCGCGAACAGGCCGAGGATGGAGAAACCGGCGATGAACACCATCGCGTATCCGTGCGACGCCGGGAAGTTCACGAGCCAGATGAGGGTGTCCATCGGGTTCATCGTCCCGCCTCCTTCTCGATCGTCACCGCGACCGTATGCGGGTCCTCCCGCCGGTAGTACGCCCAGACGGGAGCGCCGACCTGCAGATGCGGGATGGCCTGCGGATACACGAACACGGTGGTGTCCGCCTCCCAGGTCGCCACGCCTTCCGGTGCCATCAGCACACGGAGCGCGAGCTCGCTCTGCCCTTCGCGACGTCGCCCCGTCGGACGGACCTCGAGCACGGAGGCCGTCACCGCGGTCCCGCTCGTGCGGGCGCGCACCTGTGACGGGTCGATCAGCCCCCGTTCGATCCTCCACTGGAGCATGGCGTCACGCACCGCGGGATCGGTGAGGTCTGCGAGGACCACGGTGTCCTGGTCGGTGAGGCTGTATCGCACCGGCACGGGAAGTCCGACCTGCAGGGCGGACATGTCTGAGGCGTCGACCAGCATCCGCATCTGGGCGACGAACTCTTCCCCGCTGTTCGGGGTCACGCGGATGAACAGGTCGTACTGCGGCACATCGTTGACGGTCAGACCGGTCCGGCTGACCTCGACGATCGTGCCGACACCGATCTGCGTCTCTCCGCGCACCGTCTTGCGACGGCCGAGGCCGGACAGCATGCCGCCGAAGGTCAGCAGCAGCCCCCAGGCGACGCCGATGAGGATCGGGGCGCCCAGGGTGTCCTCTCCGGCGAAGGGAAGGACCGAGTGTCGTTGATCGACTCCGAACAGGCCCTCGCCGACCCACACGACGAGCCAGGCGGAGAGCAGCAGCCAGACGACGAGGAACACGATGCGGAGCATGCTCTCAGCGTATCCAGAGTCCGATCCCCTCCCCGCCCGGAGGGTGTTCCTCGTGCGGAACACCGTCCTCTACACTCGGGGCAACGACACCGCCCCGAGGTGTCCTCCGGACAGCAGGACGAAGATGCCCACACCGCTGATCGAGCGCGAGATCACCGCGCCTGTGTCTCTCACCACCCCGGACGGGGAACTGAACCGGGATGCGGTGGGCTGGTCACGCGCCCCTGTCCACGACACCTCCGGCATCCCCGGGCGCGGACATTGGGGCCGCAACAAGCGGTGGGAGTACTGGAACGTGATGACACCGTCCCACATCATCGCGTTCACGGTGTCGTGCGTCGACTACATGTCGCTCCACGAGGTGTGGGTGCTCGATCGCGCGACCGGGCATGACATCGGCGCCACGGTGATCTCACCCGGGAGCCGAAGTGCGACGCTGCCTGCGTCGATCGGCGATGGGCCCGCGAGGGCGCGCACCCGTCGGATCACGGTGGACGTCGATGAGAGCTTCGACGGCACCCGCCTGCGCGGGAGTGCACCTCGCGTCTCATTCGACCTGCTCGCCGGTCGTCCCGCAGGGCATGAGGCGCTGGGGGTCGTCGTGCCGTGGCGTCGGGGCGACGACATCCCCCGGTTCCAGTACACGGTGAAAGACGTCGCCCGTCCGGCCAGCGGCACGGTGACGGTGGACGGCATCGCGCACGACGTACCCACGGGAAGCTGGGCGGTGCTCGATCACGGTCGCGGACGCTGGCCGTACCGGGTGCAGTGGAACTGGGCGGCCGCGAGCGGGGTCGTCGACGGACGCGTGATCGGACTGCAACTCGGCGCGAAGTGGACCGACGGTTCCGGGGCGACCGAGAATGCGCTGCTCGTCGACGGGCGACTGTCGAAGATCAGCGAGGAACTCGTGTGGGACTACGACCCCGGACACTTCATGCGCCCGTGGCACGTGCACGGAGTGAAGGCCGATCTCACCTTCACACCGTTCTACGACAAGCGCTCACGCACCAATGCCGTGGTGATCGCCAGCTCCACGGACCAGTTGTTCGGCGTCTGGTCGGGCTGGGTGCTCGACGACACCGGGAAACGGGTGCGCGTGGACGGCATCGAGGGGTTCGCTGAAGAGGTGCTCAACCGCTGGTGACGCGCGATTCTGCGGACTTCAGCGCGCGCTGCACGCCCTTCGCCGCGGAGCGACCGGCCCGATTCGCGCCGATCGTGCTCGCAGACGGCCCGTAGCCGACCAGCTGCACGCGAGGATCTCGGACGGCGGTCGTTCCGCGTCCGTTCCGGTCGAGCTGGATGCCTCCGGCAGCGCTGCGCAGATGCAATGGTGCCAGATGACCGATCGCGGGTCGGAAGCCGGTCGCCCACAGGATCGCATCGACCCGCTCGAAGCTGCCGTCGGACCAGCGCACACCGTCGGGTTCGATGCGCTCGAACAGCGGACGCCGGTCCGCGTAGGCGCCCAGACGCTCCGCTTCCCGCTCCTGCGCGCGGAGCATGAGTCCCGTGACGCTGACCACGCTCTGCGGAGGAAGCCCTGCGGCGACGCGCTGCTCGACGAGCGCGACCGCTGCGGCTCCCGCCTCCGGGGTGAAGTCGTCGTCGCGCCAGACCGGCTCACGGCGTGTGACCCACAGCGTCTCGGTGATCGGGGCCAGCGCGCCGAGGAACTGCACGGCTGAGGCGCCACCGCCCACGACCAGCACCCGCTTGCCGATGAAGTGCTCCGGTCCCGGATAGTCGACGGTGTGCAGCTGTTCTCCGACGAACGTCTCCATGCCGGGGAAATGCGGGAGGAACGGATGGGACCAGGTACCGGTCGCATTCACGATGGTGCGGGTCGTCCACTCCCCCTCCGCGGCTCGCACGGCCAGGAGACCGTCGCGGTCCTCCACCCGATCCACATGGACGGGGCGCAGCACGGGAAGTGCGTGCCTCCGCTCGTACGACGCGAAGTACGCCGGCACAGCCTCATTGGCGCGAGCACCGTCGCGGGCAGGAGGCGTGTCTCCCGGCAGCTCTGCAACGCCGTGCACGTCTCGCATCGTCAACGCGTCCCACCGATGCTGCCATGCGCCACCCGGGCGCTCGTCCGCATCGAGGACCACGTGCGAGATACCCAGCCGGGACAGGTGGAACGATGCCGAGAGACCGGCCTGTCCTGCGCCGATCACCAGACTGTCGAGGATGCTCACGCCGGATCCAACACGCGACGCCGCGTGCTTGTTCCTCCGCGCCTTCTCATCCGCGCCCTCATCCGTCGTGACGCGCCCGGGATGCCCCCACCGATTGGTGCTCCCGTCGATTCGTGTAGTACTCTTTTCAAGTTGCTCCGGCTGGTTCGGAACAGCGTCTGGGCCTGTGGCGCAGCTGGTAGCGCACCTGCATGGCATGCAGGGGGTCAGGGGTTCGAGTCCCCTCAGGTCCACAGAAAAAGCCCCCGGTTCTCCGGGGGCTTTCTTCGTCTCACGGGACGTGTACCGGGACGCCGACCCCGATCTGCCTGGCGCCGTTCTCAAGGGCCGAGGGGCGCGCCGCTCGGATCGTGCTGCGTCGCGGACAGGTCGTCAACGGCGACGGCGATTTTGCTGCGGCCGCTGTCGAGCGCCAGTCGGTCTATCACCCCGCCCCGACCGCTCGGTCGATGCAGAGCGCTGAGGCGCCTAGCGCGCCCCTTCCCGACCGTCAACCCGATGCAGCATCGTCGACGCGCGCCCTACCGTGAAGGCATCTCCACGAAAGGACGCGACCATGTCGAACCCCATCATTCCTCCCGTGCCTCCGATCCGCCCCGATGACGATGACGCCGCCGGTGTACCGACGCGAGATGTCGACGGCGAGCGTGTCCTCGATGCCGACGTCGACGATGCACTCGTCGACAGCGCCGAGGCCGACCGTATCGCCGCAGCAGCGGACGACGACGACACCCACGACGACTGAGCATTCGGAGGCATCCGCCCTGGACCCCGTCGACTCCCACCGCTCCGCCTAGACTTGCCTCATGGCACCGGTGGTGGCGACGTGGTCAGGAAGAGGCTCATCGAGCGTCTTCCGCGGTGTGCTGTCCGCCGTTCTCCTCGTAGCCGCGATCATCCTCGGACTCCTGGGGATGCACACCCTGAATCTGCACGGGACGCCATCCGCCGAGGCACCGGCAGCAGTCGCGATGCCGGTGAGCGACACCGCCACGACGCCCGCTCACCATGCGGCGGCTCCGCACGGCGCGGCGCAGGCTCACCCCTCCGGGAACTCGACCAACGCCGGCGACATGTCCTGTGCAGGTTGCGGCAGTGACGACCACGCCGGCATGGCGATGATGTGCGTACTCGCTCTGCTGCTCGCACTCGCGCTGGTCATCGCTCCCGGTGCGCTCCGGGCCTGGGCAACCACCGTCTTCCGGTCCTCTCCGACCGGGGCCCTCACCTCCCGCGCGCTCCCCCGCACCCCCTCGCTTCACGTTCTCTGCATCAGTCGCACCTGAGCGGCCGTCGAGCCCGCACCCCTCGTGCCCGGCTCCACACCACTCACCTTGCGCGCGCCGTCATCGGCGTGCGCGCGACGACTATGCGTATTGGAGAACACCATGAAGAAGATTCGCGCTGCGGTCACGACCGCACTCGCCCTGTCCACGGTCCTGCTGCTGTCCGGCTGCGCGACCGGCGACACTGACGGCTCGATGCCGGGGATGGACCACGGCTCGTCGTCGGCACCCGCCGGCGTCGACGAGGCGGACATCATGTTCACCTCGATGATGATCGTCCACCACCAGCAGGCCATCGAGATGAGCGACATCGTGCTCGCGTCTTCCGGGGTCGACCCGGCCGTCACCGCTCTCGCCCAGCGGATCAAGACCGCTCAGGGACCGGAGATCGAACAGCTCGAAGGCTGGCTCGACGAGTGGGGCGTCGGCCCCGACGATCGCGACGCGGGTGCGATGGATCACGGGAACGGGATGATGAGCGACGACGACCTCGCGGCGCTCCGCGAGGCCGACGGCGCCGAGGCCTCCCGACTGTTCCTCGAGCAGATGATCGCGCACCATGAGGGGGCCGTCGAGATGGCGCAGACCCAGGTCGACGAAGGAAGCGACCAGGAAGCGGTCGAGCTCGCCCAGACGATCATCGACGCGCAGACGGAGGAGATCCAGGAGATGAAGGACCTCCTCTCCTCTCTCTGACCCATCCCCGGGCCGGTGTCGGCGCCGCGCAGCGCGACACCGGCCCTTTTCCGCACGAAGGAACCACGCCATGAACCTCCCCACCATGCCCGCCGTCGTCCGCACGCTCCAGCGGCGTCGGCTGTCCGTCACGCTCGCCGCCCTCGCTGCCACAGGTATCGCCCTGACCGGATGCTCGGCCGGCGTGCAGACGACGCCCTCGCAGACCTCACCCTCGCAATCGGCCTCCACGCCATCGACGGACGCCGGCTCGGAGGCAGTGGCACAAGAGCTGCTCGCCGTACACGATCTGGCGGCGCTCGACGTCCGCGAGGTGATCGCGCGGCTCGAGGCGACGGCCCTCGTGGATCGTCCTGATGACCTCCTCGCCTCGGTGCAGCCCGACACGCTCGTGCTTCGAGACGCCAGGGGCAGAGAGGGCAGACTTCCCCTGCCCGACGACGCCGTCTACGTCTCGATCGCGCCGTTCCGCGATCAGACCCACGAGTGCCACTTCCACAGCCTCACGACGTGCGTGGGCGAGCTCGCCGACACGGAGGTCCGTGTCACCCTGACGACCGACGACGGGAGCATTGTCGTCGACGAGACCCGACGAACCCAGGACAACGGCTTCGTCGGCGTATGGGTGCCCCGCGGCCTCGAGGCGACGCTGACCGTCGAGAGCCAGGGGCTGATCGGCTCCGTGCCACTGTCGACGACCTCTCCCGACGACCGCACCTGCATCACGGATCTCCAGCTGCGGTGAGCCGATCGACGACGCTCTGAGCTCGTCCTGCCGCCGCGTGGCATGAAGAAGCGCACCCCTCCGTGTACGGAGGGGTGCGCTTCTGCTGTCGACGTGCGGCCTGCTAGGTCGCGAGCAGCGGCGGCACGTGCGAGATCGAGATCGGACGCGTGGCCCTGCTCGACCCGCGCATCCTCTCGACGTCCTCCAGCACTTCGAAGGCCGTACCGTATCGGGACGCGAGGGGAAGGTCGCGAAGCCACGTGACCTCGACCTCGGTCTCGGCCAGTTCGTACACGCACGCCACCACATGGCGCGGATCGTTCGGCGAGTAACGGAGGTCGTTGATCACCCACTCCGACGCCGTGATGCGATTCAGTATGAAACGTGGATCCGGAAGTTCAGACATATGCGGGCCCTCCAGGACTCTCTCTTCCTCAAAGAGTGCGCCACGGTTCGGCTCGCGCAAAGCCCCTTGACACTGCTCGCGAAGGATGCCGCCGCGGGGTCAGGAGGCGTTGTCGGCGGCCTCGGCCGAGGCGACCTGCGCGCGCCACCAGGGTGTCTCGATGAATCCTCGCTTCATGAACACCAGTTCCATGGCCGCGTTCCATCCTCTGACTCCCTTGAGGTGCGCGATGGTCCCGGTGAGGAAGTCGTGGAGCGTCTCGGTGCTCGGCAGGATGATCTCGCAGTAGAGGGAGTTCTCCTCGAGCGCTGCGGCCAGGAAGCGCACCGAGACGTGCTGGGCGAGGGTGCGTGCCACCGAGGCGATCCGAGAGGGTTCCACCCGAAGGATGAGAAGTGTCTCGGCGCTCATGCCGAGTGCGGACGCCGGAACCATGGTCACGGTCGTCAAGCACCCGCCGTTGCGCATGCGTTCGTACCGGCGACGGACGCTGCTCTCGTTCATGTCCAGCTTGTCGCCGATCGACTGGAAGGAGGCACGACCGTTGTGTCGAAGCTCCTCGACGATCGCGCGGTCCGCGTCATCGAAGTGCGTGGGATCGCAGGTGTTCGGCGCGGGCATGTACGACTGCGGATCGCTCGCGGCTTCGGCGTGCGCGTCGTAGAGCTGCCTCCCCCAGTCGAAGCTCACCTTGTAGGTGTGCACGACCAGGTCGCTGCGCCAACGCTCGACACCCGGTATCGCCTGCAGGTCCGTGAGGACGTGCGCGTAGGTGGCGGAATCCCCCGGGATGACGACCTCGGCGAACACGTCGAACTTGCCGGTGACCAGCGTCACGAACCGCACGTAGGGCGAACCGATCAGAGCCTGCGCGACGCTCAGCTGGGAACCGGGCGTGCAGTTGATCCGGACGAAGAAGGTCTCGACATGGCCTTCACTGCCCAGCGTCGGAACGATCCCGACCCGCACCAGCCCCTCGGCGAGCAGCTGCTGTCCGCGTCGGGTGACCGTGGAGACGGCGGCTCCGGCGAACTCGGCGATCGACGTCCAACTCGCTCGGCCGTCCTGCTGCAGCGCGACGACGATCCGTCGGTCGAGGTCGCTCACTTCCCTCGTGAGATCGACGCTGCTCATCGGGTCGGCGGGTACACCCGGTGCAGGAACGTGCGCACGCTCTTCGTCCACGCCTCTGCCTCCTCGATCTGCGGGGAGTGCCCCGACTTCTCGAACACCACCATCTCGGAGTCCGGGATGAGATCGGCGATCGTCTGGCTACACGATACTGGCGTGATCCAGTCCGTCCGGCCCACGGTGATGAGTGTCGGCACACCGATCTCGGGCAGGCGCGGTTTGAGGTCGTAGTTCGGGAGGTTCACCGAGAAGGCGTAGTTGTGTGCGCGATAGCGGTACGGCGTCGCCTGCACCTTGCGCTCGGTCGCTTCCGGGTCGTACACGAAGTCGTACAGGGGCAGGATCTCGCGCCAGCAGTCCTTCAGGTCCTCGTCGTCGTGGACCTGTCCGGCGTCGATGCGGTCGAACTTCTCCATGTCGATCGTGACACGGTCCGAGGCGAGGGCGTTCTCACGCGCCAGGTGAGCGTTGGAGTTGTCCGGAGAGGTGTCGCGCAGCACGATCGCCTGTACGTGCTCCGGGTATCGCAGTGCGTACTCCATGGCCATGAAACCGCCGTACGAGCCACCGGCGATCACGATCCTCTCCGCACCGATCCACTCCCGCAGACCGTCGATGTCCGCCGCCCACTGCTCGTGGCTGTAGGTGCCGAGGCCCTCGCTCGCTCCGCTGCCGCGCGCATCGAACACCACGACGCGGTATTCGTCGGCGAGTCGACCGAAACTGGCTCGCGGTTCGGCGCGGGACCCGAGGCCGGGGGCTCCGTGATGGGTGATGATGACCGGAGCGCCCTCGGGACCGAGGACCTCGACGGCCAGGTGGTTCCCGTTGATCTCGACCCATTCGTGGTCACTGGTGGCTGCGGCGAACTCCGGGGATACCGGCGGGGTGGATGTCATGTTCTCTGCTTCTCTCGGATTCCGTGGGTCAGAGCGCGATCGTGCACTCGTCGAGGCTGCGCGGGAAGGTGGTCAGGGGTTCGGCGCCGGTGGCGGTCACGAGCATGCTGTCGCTGATCCGGTAGCCGGCGTGGCCCGGCACATAGATACCGGGTTCATTCGAGACGACCATTCCCGCCTCGAGCTGCGTGGCGTCTCCGTCTTCCAGCCATGGCGCCTCGTGCATGCCGAGACCGATGCCGTGCCCCTGCCGGTGCCGGATGTACTCTCCGAGTCCGGCGTCGCGGATCACATCGAGGCACAGGCGGTTGGCCTCACGGCACTCGAGCCCCGCACGGATGGTCTCGCGACCGCGCAGCTGTGCCGCGTGGATCGCGTCGTGGTACCGCCGCTGCTGCGCAGTGGGTTCGCCCAGCACGAAGGTGCGCTCCCCCTCGATGAACCGACCGCCGACCGCGCAGCCCAGGGAGAGCATGAAGGTGTCGCCGGCCTTGAGACGGTTCACCGAGGGGAGCCCGTGCGGGAAGGCGGAATTGGGCCCTGAATAGACCAGTCCCCCGGCCAGCAGTGACGCGACGACGACATTGCGGTGCTCGGCGTACATGATGCCGGTGCCGGTCGCGGTGACGTGTCGCTCGAGCTCGGCCTCGGTCGGAAGATCTCCCCCGGCCGCGACCGCCGCCTGCACCAGCTGCACGCCGGCGTCGAGCATCCGGTCGGTGACACGGGCCGCTTCACGGTGCAGCTCCACCTCCTCGGGGAACTTCACGTAGCGGGCGCGGGTGAGCAGCCCCGAGGCGACGAGATCGGCATCGGGCATCGCCTCCCTCGCCGCAGACAGGCGGGCGGACGGCATCGACGCCGCGAACCCGACCCGCCCGCGAGGTGAGACCGCACGGGCGAGCACTTCGAAGGGCGCGACGACGCCGGGATACTCGAAGAACGCGACCAGTTCCGCACGGGAAGACTGCGATTCGGCGTACTCGCGTTCCAGCTCGGGCAGCAGCATGACCACGCGGCCTCCCGCCTCGAGCCAGATCGCCACCGGACGCTCGGACGGGTGGTGGAAGAAACCGGTGAGGTACGCGATGTCCTCGGGGTGATCGGTGAGGAAGGCATCGAAACCCGCTTCGGCCATCCGCTCGCGCACCCTGGTCTGTACCCGGTCGAAGAACTCGGGCGCGAGACGCTGGTCGAACTCGGTCATCACGGTCTCCTATCGGGCGAGGTGGCGCGGGTTGCGCGCGTCGTTGTAGGCGATCGAGAGCAGTGTCGCGGAGAGCACCAGGATGAGGATCGCGATCGAGGGGAAGAGCGTCAGCCACCAGGCGCTGACCATCGCACCGGCCTGCTGCGCCTCGTAGAGGATGCGCCCCCAGGACCAGGTCGTCGGGTCGCCGAGGCCGAGGAAGGCCAGTCCCGCGGCCGAGAGCACAGCCCGTGAGGCCGTCACCACCACGGAGACGACGACCACCGGGGTCACAGCGGGCAGCACGTGCTTGGTGATGATCCACACCGGAGACGTGGTCATCAGCCGCGACGCGTCGACGTAGGGCAGACCGACCACCGTGAGCGCTTGAGAACGCACGAGGCGGGTGACCTCCGGCCAGGAGAACGCGGCGACCACGAAGATGATGGTCGATGTGCTCGGCCCCACCAACGCGGCGATCAGGATCATGAGCGGCAGCACGGGGAGCGAGAGCGTCATGTCGACGATCACGCTGATGAAGCTGTCGAGCTTGCGGAAGTACGCTCCGAGGACCGCGATGATCGTGCCGAAGACGATCGCGATCAGCGAGGCCGCCACGGCCACCAGCACACTCTGCTGCGTGCCCCAGATCACCTCGGAGAACACGTCCCGCCCGAGAGCATCGGTGCCGAACCAGTGGTCACCGCTCGGCGGACGCAGTACGTCGGGTCCGTAGCTGGCCGGATACGGAGCGATCAGAGGCGCGGCGAGAGCCACGATCACGAGCAGGATCAGCAGTCCGAGGGAGATCATGCCGAGCGGGTCACGGCGGAACGCACGCCAGGTGTGGGCGCTCGCCCGCTCGCTGCCTGCAGCGGTCGGCTCACTCGGGGTCAGGGCCTCTGCGGAGGGCATCGGAGCGGTCATGAGGTCTTCACTCTCGGGTCCAGGTAGCCGTAGATGATGTCGGTGATGGTGTTCGCCACGACCACCGTGACGGCGAGCATGAGGAACGCACCCTGCAGGACGGGGAAGTCGAGCTGGGTGACTGCTTCGTAGATGCCACGGCCGATGCCGGGGTAGGCGAACACCGTCTCCGTGAGCACGGCGCCGCCGACCAGGAAGCCGAGCTGCAGTCCGATCAGGGTGGTGGTCGGGAGCAGGGCGTTGCGCAACGCATGCTTCCAGAGGATGCGGCTGCCGCGGATGCCGTTCGCCTTGGCGAGGAGGATGTAGTCCTCGCCGAGCGTCTCGATCAACGTCGATCGCATCGTCAGGACGTAGGATCCCACCTGGATCAGCATGAGCGACACCGCCGGCAGGACGAGGTGCTGCGCGACGCTCAGGTACCACTCGAAGCCGTAGGTGTTGTTGGTGTAGGCCCCACCGATCGGGAACCACCCCAGATTCAGACCGAACACGAACAGCAGCAGGATCGCGACGCTCGGCACGAACAGCGACTGCCCGGTGACTCCGAGCACCTGCACCGCCCTATCGACGAACCGTCCCTTGTGGGAAGCCGCGGCCACACCCAGCGGTACTCCGATGAGGATCGTGAGCACCAGCGCCGTGATGGTCAGCAGGAGCGTCCACGGCAACCGCTGCAGCAGGACGTCCGTGACCGGGATCGACTGTGTGAAAGAGATGCCGAGGTTCCCCTGCAGCAGCTGCCACATGTAGAGCCCGTACTGCACGATCAGGGGCTGGTCCAGACCGTACTGCTCGAGGATGGTCGCCCGGATGTCGTCCGTCATGTTCGGACTCGCCAGCGCCAGCGCCGGGTCACCGGGAAGCAGACGCAGCAGCAGGAACGTCACGGTCACGGCGAACCAGATCGTGAGCAGACCGCGACCGGCGCGACGGAGAATGAACGATGCTCGGGACACCCGGGCGACCTTCCTCGAGATTTCGGTGGTTGTTACTCGACCGGGTGCGCGCTCGCGAGCGAGAGCGGGTTCACGATCGAGAGCAGCTCGCTCGGCTTCGCGATGAAGCCGGCCCACTCGTCGCTGGCTGCGAAGAACAGGTTCTGCGTGTACATGATGTTGTCGTAGACCTGCTCATGGACGATCTTGTTCGCCTTGCGCATGATCGAGATCTTCTCGTCCTGGTCGAAGGTGACCATTCCCTCCTCGATCAGGGCGTTGAGGTCGGGATCGTCCACGTGCGTGTAGTTGATCGCCCCGCCGGGGAGATACGACAGCGAGAAGTTCGTCACCGGGTCGTCCATGATGGCGAAGTTGCCCGCATAGATGTCGTAGTCGCCCTCGCTTGTCATGGAGAGGTAGGTGTTGCGCTCGGTGCCCTGCAGCTCGATCGTGATGCCGGCTTCTGCCGCGCTGTCCTTCACCATCTGGGCCCACTGGCTGGTGACGCTGTCCTGCAGCGAGTAGATCAGCCGGAACGAGACCGGGAACTTCCCGCTCGCGTCCGCCGCGTAGCCGGCCTTCTCCATGAGCGAGCGCGACTTCTCGGGGTCGAACTCGTACTCCTTGACCGACTTGTCGTAGTACTTCGCGAGCACCGGCATCAGCGCACTGGAGCCCGTCGAGACGGCCTGCCCTTGCAGCACGACAGTGCGGATCGCGTCGTAGTCGACGGCATGGGCGAGTGCCTGACGGACCTCGGTCTTCGCGAGGTCCGGCCTGTCCATGTTGTAGACCAGGTGGGCGTAGCCGAGCCCCGGAGCCTCGATGACCTGCAGACCGTCGGTGTTGCCGAGCTGCTCGACCTGTGCCGGCGGCAGCGCGTTCGCGATCACATCGATCTCGCCGCTCTGCAGTGCCAGGATCTCGGTGTTCACGTCCGGATACACGCGATACACGACCTCGGCGGGTCCGGGGACGCCGCCCTTGACGAGCGGGTAGTCCTCGACGCGCTTCAGCGTGTAGTGCTGACCCACCTGGAAGTCGCTCATGATGAACGGGCCCATGCCCACCCATCCCCCGTCGCTGCCGTCGTTCGCGAACTCGGCGATCGATCCCTTCGGCTCGAAGACGTGCTGCGGGACGACGACACCCCAGAACCCGATCTCCTCGACGATGGACGAGTCCGGCTGGGTGAGAGTGAGCTCGACACGGGTGTCCGACACGGCTGTCGCGGTGTCGAGGTTGCCGAGCTGTCCGTAGAACGTGCCGGGGGCCTGATCGCGCTTGACCGCGTTCAGGGTCCACGCCACGTCTTCGGCGGTGAGGGGCTCGCCGTCGCTCCAGGTGAGGTCGTCGCGGATCTCGTAGAAGCCCGTGGTGTCATCCACGTAGCCCCAATCCGTGGCCACGTGGGCTTCCTTGCTGCCGTCATCGCTGATGCTCAGCAGGTGCGGATACATCAGGTTCGTGATCCACGAATCCGTTCTGCTGTTGCCGAGCACCGGGTTGAAGTTCACGACATCCGTCGTCGTGCCGATGCTGATCGTCTCGTCGCTCGGACCGGCGGAGCCGGACGACTCCCCCGGTTCCGGCGCGGACGGGGCGCACGCGGCGAGACCGACGGCGAGAGCCGCGGCCGCACCGAGGGCGAGGAACTTGCTGTACTTCATCAGACCCAGACCTCCTCGAGTACGCGCATGGTGTTCCCTCCGACGACGGCGCGAATCTCGTCGTCGGAGTAGTCGTGCTTCACAAGCCAGCCGATGATGTTGTAGAAGGCTTCGGCCGGGTTCTCGATGCCGTCGACGTACGGCTGCTTCTCGTAGTCGACGTTGGCGTGCGCCTGCCCCAGCGACAGGTTCGAGGAGAACGCGTCGTGAAGGCCGACATGGTCCCCGAACAGCGTGTCCGGTCCGAAGCTCACGTGCTCCAGGCCCACCAGGTCGACGCAGTACTGGAAGTGATCCATCACCGACTCCAGCGAGTGCTTCGGGTGCTGGGGCGAGATGGTGGTGTGCGGAGCCGCCTCGATGCCGATCACACCGCCGCGCTTGGCGCACTCGATGATCGTCTCGTCGGTCTTCATGCGGTTGGTCGGCCACAGCCCACGAGCACCGGCGTGCGTGATGAAGACCGGCTTCGTCGAGTGGGCGATCACATCGAGGCAAGTCTGGTCCCCGGAGTGGGAGATGTCGATCGCGATGCCGAGCTTGTTCATCCGCTCGACCGCGCGCTCGCCGAAGTATGTCAGTCCGCCGTCGCCCCGCTCCTTCAGTCCGCCTCCGAGCATGTTGGCCTCGGAGTAGGCGATGCCCATCTGACGCACGCCGAAGCCGTACAGCACGTCGAGGCGGTCGACCTCGTTCTCGATCATGGTCGACGCCTCGAGCGCGAAGATGTGCGCGACTCGGCCGGTCTCCGCCGCGTGGCGGATGTCCTTGATCGACTCGGCCTTGATCACGAAGTCCTGGTGCGCGAGGTCGGCCATGCGAACACCGAGGTCGAACAGCACGTCCTGGTACTTCCACCCTGCGTCGCTCGAGATGCAGCAGGTGCCGTCCATACCGTTGTCGAACACGGCCGTGAGTCCTGAACGGGCGAGGCCCTGGTAGCCGGTGGGTTCGCGACCCTGGCGGATGTGGTCGCGCAGCTCGCCCATGTCCTCGGGGAAGACCTGCACGTGCTCGTGCAGGGAGATCACGGTCTCCTCGCGGAGCAGGCGCTCGGTGCGTTCGCGCTGCGCATCGCTCAGGCCGAGATCGTAAGCCGGGACGCGGCCGATCTGCTTGGCGTAGCGGAATTCGCGGTAGTCCTTGCCGGCTTCCAGATAGTCGTACGCGGTGTAGCCGGTGTACCGGCCAGCTTGTTCGAGCACGGATGCGCTCCTTCGGTTCGATGATGCGGGTGTCCCACTCGGTCACCAAGTGGGAGTTTCCTCGAATCTGGAGGATTTCGGCATAGATGTCAACCGCTATGATTATTTCCAGACGAAATGTTTCCTGTTCGAAACAATTCAGAGGCTGGAAGCTGGCATGATGGCACCCATGGAGAACGCACCCGCCCCCCGGAACACCGTCGTCCTGGACGTCAAGGGACTCACCGTCACCCTCACCGGCGAAGGCCGGCGCAACCGCGTGGTCGATGGCATCGACATCACCGTGCGCCGGGGCGAGGTCTTCGCGCTGCTGGGCGAGTCCGGATCAGGAAAGTCCATGACCGCCCGCGCGATCATGGGCCTCATCGACAACGGGGATGTGGAGGCGGACACCCTGACGCTCAGCGGGACCGATCTCCTCTCCCTCTCCGCCGAACAGCACAGGCGCCTGCGGGGTGTGCACGTCAGCCTGGTCATGCAGGACGCCCTTTCCGCGTTGAATCCGGTCCTCAGCATCGGCGATCAGATCATCGATCTGATCCGTGCTCACCGCAGCATCGGCCGGAGCGCCGCCCAGGCGCGCGCGGTCGAGCTGCTGGCCCTCGTCGGTATCCCCTCCCCCGACAAGCGTGTGCACGATTACCCGCACCAGTTCTCCGGCGGCCAGCGCCAGCGCATCCTGATCGCCATGGCGATCGCGCTGGACCCTGATCTCATCATCGCGGATGAGCCGACGACCGCGCTCGATGTGACAGTGCAGGCCCAGATCCTCGATCTGCTGCTCTCCCTGCGTGATCGACTCGGAATGGGGATCCTGCTCATCACGCACGACCTCGGTGTCGTGATGGAGGTCGCGGATCAGGTCGCCGTCATGCGCACCGGTCGCATCGTCGAAACGGGATCCGCCGACGTCGTGCTCACCGAGCCGCAGCATCCGTACACGGTGCAGCTGCTGAACTCGATGCCGCGAGATGTGAGCCCGGCGGCGCAGGATGCCGACACCCCGCCGATCCTGGAGGGACGCGGCCTCGAGCGCACCTTCCGTTCGGGAAGCGGGCGCCGTGCGCACCGGGTCGCCGCGGTAGCCGACGTCGACCTCGACCTCCGCCAGGGCGAGATCCTGGCGATCGTCGGCGAGTCCGGAAGCGGCAAGTCGACTCTGGCGCGGATGCTGGTCGGGCTCGACTCCCCCGATGCGGGAACCCTGCGCTACCGCGACCAGGATGTGACGAGAGGGCGGCTCCAGGATCGGAAGATCCTGCGGCGTGGGGTGCAGATGGTGTTCCAGGACCCCTACATGTCACTCAACCCCCGGATGACCGTGCAGCAGATCATCGCCGAACCGCTCGCCGCGACGCACTCGGGAACGCCGTCGAGCAGGCGCGAGCGCGTCGCCGAGCTGCTGGAACTCGTCGGCCTCACCGCCGAGATGGGTTCGCGTTTCCCGCACCAGTTCTCCGGCGGACAGCGTCAGCGCATCGGCATCGCTCGGGCACTCGCACTCGACCCGGACGTCCTGGTGTGCGACGAACCCGTCTCGGCGCTGGATGTGTCGATCCGCGCACAGATCATCGACCTGCTGTGCGAGCTGCGGGAGCGACTGGGAATGTCGATCGTCTTCATCGCGCACGATCTCTCCCTCGTGCGGCACATCGCCGACCGCGTCGCGGTCATGTACCTGGGCGAGATGGTCGAGATCGGTGAGACCGAAGACGTCTACCTTCGCGCAGAGCACCCCTACACCCGGTCGTTGCTCTCGGCCATTCCTCCCCAGACACGCGCCGACCGGGGCATGCTCGCGCGCCGCACCCGAATGAGCGCGTGAACGCGGAGCAGCGCGGAGTCAGCGCCCCGGTCGCACCGTGAGGTCGGTGATCTCCGCATCGCGTGGAAGATCGAGCGCCGTGAGGATCGTCGTGGCGACCGCGTCCGGCGTGATGAACCGCTCGGCGTCGTAGTCCTGGCCCTCCTGCTGGTGCACGCGCTCCTGCATGGGAGTGGCTGTGCGGCCGGGATAGATCGACGTCACCCGCACTCCGTGCGCGGCCTCCTCGGCGCGCAGCGCATCGGCAAGCGCACGGAGACCGTGCTTCGACGCCGCATACGCCGACCACCCGGCGTTGGCGCGGAGGCCCGCTCCCGAGTTGACGAACACGATCTGCCCCTGTGACACGCGCAGGACGGGCAGAAGCAGGCGCGTGAGCTCGGCAGGGGCGATGAGATTCACGGCGAGCTGCTGCTCCCACAGCGCGGGAGCGAGATCAGCCACATCGCCGAGGTCGACGACGCCGGCGACGTGGACGAGCGCATCGATCCGCTCGGGCAGCTGCTGCTTCGACAGCGCCCACGACAGTCGCCCCGGCTGGGAGAGGTCTCCGACGAGGACGGAAGCTCCGGGAAGCGTCTCCGCGATCTGTCTGGCACGCCCGGCATCGCGGGCGAGCGCCACGACGTCGTCGCCGCGATCCAGGAGCCGTCCAGCGAGAACAGCCCCTATGCCGGAACCCGCACCGGTGACGAGGTGCGTTGACACGTCAGCCCTGGTCGGTGGCGGCAGGCACCGCCACGTCGATCGGAACGACGGGGCAGTCCTTCCACAGACGCTCCAGCCCGTAGTACACGCGCTCCTCCTGGTGGAACACGTGCACGATCAGGTCACCGAAATCGAGCAGCACCCAGCGAGCCTCCGCCCGACCCTCTCGGCGGACGCGCTTGTGCCCGGACTCGATCAGGCGGTCTTCGATCTCGTCGGCGATCGCGGCGACATTGCGCTCGCTGTTTCCGGTGACGAGCAGGAAGATGTCGACGAGCGGAAGCGGCTCGGAGACGTTGAGTGCGACGAGATCCTCTCCGCCCTTGTCGACGGCGGCCTGTGCTGCCAGACGCAGCATCTCTTCGGCGGTTTCAGGTGATTGCATCAGAACACATTCGTGGTGATGGCGATGATGACGACGACACCGACAGCGAGGGCAAGCCCTCCGGCGACGATCGCCAGGGTGATCATCAGCCGGTTGCCCTTCTCAGGCGCCGGCGGACGGATCACCTCGCCGGCGGGCTTGATGGTGCTGACCGCCGAGCTGGCGGCGATCGGCGTAGGCGACGACGCGGGGGGAAGCTCGCCGTCGATGAGAACGGCGTCGACATCCTTGCCGTCGGTGGTTCCGAGTGCGTGGCCCTGCGAACCCATGCCCTGCGGCAGTTCGTACGACCCCGTCACGAGGATCTCGCCGGTCGATGCGACGGGACCGGAGAGCGATCCCTCTCCGGGAGAGGGTGTGAAGATCAGCGCATTCGGCGCGGAGTGCTGGGAGCCGGTCGAGTCGCCGACCGTGAGCAGCTCATCGAAAGACGGGCGGAAGGGCGCGTGCGGGTCGGGAGCGTCTGCGAGCAGCCCCTCGCCGAAAGCGGAGTTGACGGTCGGGCGTGCGTCGCCGACGACCTCATCCCCGGCGTCGTCGACATCGGCGAGCACGTCGTCGGGATCCTGCTCGCCGGCGTCCTCTGCCTGGGCGGGAAGCCCGAGGGCCGCAGCCACATCGTCCTCATCGCCCGTGGACGCCGCCGTGGTCTCCAGCGGGACCTCGCCCACCGCGTCTGCGGCGACCGATGCCCGGACGGGCTCTACGGCGACGTCATCATCATCGTCGTCGTCGGCATCGCCCGGCTCTTCGTTGCGGGTGAAGTCAGGAACGCCCGACACGATCTCCGCGGGCGCGGCAGCGGCGTCGGAGGGGCCCGCTTCGGCGGGCTGCTCCGCTTCCCCGTCGCCGGCAGCAGCGACGCCGTCTTCCGAGGTGCCTTCCGGTGTGACCACCGGCACGGAGGCCGTGCGGACCTTCTCGAGCTCGCGCACCTGACGACGCGTGAGCGGTGCGTCACCGTTCGCGGCGTCGACGACCGGTGCCGGTGCGACCTCCACGGGGTCGGCGGCCCGAGGCAGCGGCGGCGCGGGGGGCGCGGCTTCCGCCGCGGCGGCGGCCTCCTCGCTGGTGATGACGGGGGTCGAACCCGTCAGACGGATCTCCCGCAGCTGCTTGCGCGTCAGCGGACCCTGCTCCTGGCGATCCGATGTACTCATGCCTTGCTCCGATACAGATGATGCTTCGCTATGTACTGAACGACCCCATCAGGGACCAGATACCAGACCGGCTGATCGTCGCGAACGCGTTCACGGCAGTCCGTCGATGAGATCGACAGCGCCGGCACTTCCAGTTGGCTGACGTTGTCGCTCGGGAGGCCGTCGGTGCTCAGGACATGTCCCGGGCGCGAGACCGCGACGAAGTGGGCCAACTCCCACAACTCATCATGGTCCCTCCAACTGAGAATTTGCGCCACGGCGTCGGCTCCGGTGATGAAGAAGAGGTCCGCATCCGGGCGATCACGCTTCAGATCGCGCAGCGTGTCGATCGTGTAGGTGGGCCCCTCACGGTCGATGTCGACCCGGCTCACGGTGAACTGCGGATTCGACGCGGTGGCGATCACCGTCATGAGGTAGCGATGCTCGCTCGGCGAGACGCCCGACTTCTGCCACGGGTGACCGGTGGGAACGAACACCACTTCGTCGAGGCCGAAGGAGTTCGCCACCTCGCTGGCTGCGACCAGGTGGCCATGGTGGATGGGGTCGAACGTGCCGCCCATCACACCTATGCGCGGGGGGCGCGTGGTCGCAGCGTCGTTCATGGGGGCCTAGTGGCCGTGTCCCGCCTCGTGGCCGTCCTTGCCGTGCTGTGCGGCCCAGGCCTCGGCCTTGGCCGAGTGGCGGTTGGCGACGTTCTTGTAGGAGAAGGTCACCAGTCCGAGGAAGGCGAACACGACCGCAGCGATGGCTCCGAAGATCACCGTTTCGAGCGCGACGTTGCCGTGGTGCTCTGTTTCGGCAGCGGCCATCGCGATCTGTGCGACGAGGTTCATCCTGACTCCGTTTCGTGGCGTGCTGTTCGGGATCCTGTGAGGTACAGCGTCCCCCAGTCTAGCCCTCAGCCGCGGGTCTGCCCCGACCCACGCGCGAGCCATTTCGTGCTGGTCAGCTCTGCGACGCCCATCGGCCCTCGAGCGTGCAGCTTCTGGGTCGAGATGCCGACCTCCGCGCCGAAGCCGAACTCGCCGCCGTCCGTGAAGCGGGTGGACGTGTTCACCATCACGACGGCGGAATCCACCTCGGCCAGGAAGCGCTCCGCATTGCGCGTGTCGGTCGTGATGATCGACTCCGTGTGACCCGTGCTGTAGCGGCGGATGTGGTCGAGCGCCTCGTCCAGGGACTCCACGACCTTGATCGCGATGTCGAGGCTGAGGTACTCGGTCTTCCAGTCCTCCTCCGTGGCGGGGATCACGTTCGACATGAGGCCGACGACCATGTCATCGCCGTGGATCGCGACGCCCTCGCTCTGCAGCGCGCTGGCCACCAGCGGGATCAGACGCGGTGCCGCCTGTCGATGCACGAGCACGGTCTCCACCGCATTGCACACGCTCGGCCGCTGCACCTTGGCGTTCACGACGATGTCGCTCGCCCAGTCGTCCGGGGCGGTCTCATCCAGGAAGATGTGAACGTTGCCTGCCCCGGTCTCGATCACAGGCACGGTCGATTCGGTGACGACGGTCTCGATGAGGCCGGCACTTCCCCGCGGCACCAGGACGTCGATGAACCCTCGCCCGTGCATGAGCGCCTTCGCGCCGTCCCGGCCGAAGTCGTCAACCGTCTGGATCGCCTCGGCTGTGAGCCCTGCACTCTCCACCGCCCGCCGCATCACGTCGACGAGCACGGTGTTCGACTCACGGGCGGCGCTCCCGCCACGCAGCACGACGGCGTTGCCCGACTGCAGCGCCAGAGCGGCGATGTCGACCGTCACGTTGGGGCGGGCTTCGTAGATCGCGCCGACGACGCCGAAAGGTACGCGCACCTGCTCGAGGGCGACACCGTTGGGCATCCGGTGGCCGCCGACGACGCGCCCGACCGGGTCACCGAGAGCGGCGACCTCACGCACGGCGGCCGCCAGTGCCGCGACACGCTTCTCGTCGAGACGCAACCGATCGATGAGTGACTCCCCGATGCCCTCCGCGCGTCCGCGGGCGATGTCACGACCGTTCGCCTCGATGATCTGCACAGCGGAATCGCTCAGCGCCACAGCGATCGCTTCGAGCACTCGCGCCTTCTCATCGCTCGTGAGCGCAGCCGTGGCGCGAGAGGCCTCTTTGGCGCGCTCCAGGCGCACCTGCGGGGTCTGGTCGGTCATCCGCCCAGTTTATGAGGTGGCCGGCTCGAACCAGGTCCCTATTTCGGCGCCGGCCAGGGCCTGCCCTACGAGGTCGGCGCTGGTGACCAGCACACCGATGCCAGACGCCGCGGCAAGACGGGCGGCGGAGACCTTGGTCGCCGCTCCCCCGGTGCCCACGCTGTTGACGACGGTCGCCCCGAACTCCAGGCCGGTGAGATCGGCGTTCGGCGCGACCACGTCGATCGGCTCGGCGCCGGGATCGGTCGGAGGCTTCGTGTACAGCGACTCGATGTCGCTGAGCAGGATGAGGGCGTCCGCCTCGATCAGCTGAGCGACCAGCGCACCGAGCCGGTCGTTGTCGCCGAAGCGGATCTCCTGTGTCGCGACCGTGTCGTTCTCGTTGACGATCGGAAGCGTGCGCAGGCCGAGCAGGCGCTCCATCGCGCGACGGGCGTTGGAACGCGACGTCGGGTTCTCGAGGTCACCGGTCGTCAAGAGCACCTGGCCCGCGACGATGTCGAACGGACGAAGTGACTCCTGATAGCGGTACATCAGGATGTTCTGGCCGACGGCCGCCGCGGCCTGCTGCGTCGCGAGGTCGGTCGGACGAGCATCCAGCCGCAGGAAGGGGATGCCGGACGCGATGGCACCCGACGACACCAGCACGACCTCGATCCCCCGCGCATGCGCCGCGGCCAGGGCTTCCATGATGACGGGGATCCGCCATGAGGAGTCCCCGCTGATCGAGGACGACCCGACCTTGACGACGATGCGGGACGCGGTGGCGAGGTCCGCGCGGGTGCGTGCTGTCACTCGCCGTCCTCGCGGTACGCGGCGAGACGCTGCGTCTCCACCTCGGCGCGGGCTTCGGCCTTCGCGTCCATGCGCTCGTAGTACTGCTCACGGCGCTCGGAGGTGGTCCGGCGTGCGTTCGGAGCCAGACGCGGGTCGGTTCCGCGCGGCGCGGCCATCGCCTCGGCGGCGGACGTCATGGTGGGCTCCCAGTCGAACACGATGCTGTCGCCCTCACCGATCACGACGGTCGACCCCTGCACGGCGCCGAGTCGGAACAGCTCGTCCTCCACGCCGAGCTTCTCGAGTCGATCCGCGAGGTAGCCCACGGCCTCCTCGTTCTGGAAGTCGGTCTGCTGCACCCAGCGGACCGGCTTCTCGCCAAGGATGCGGTACACGTTGCCGTAGGTGCCGCCCTCGACCCGGATGGTGAAGTCCTTCTTGGAACCACGCGGGCGGATCACGACGCGCTCCGGCGGTGTATCGAGCGCCGCTTCGGCGCGGGCCTTCTCCACCAGCTCACCCAGTGCGAAGGTGAGCGGGCGCAGCCCCTCGTGCGAGACGGTGGAGATCTCGAACACGCGGAACCCACGAGCCTCGAGATCGGGGCGGACGAGGTCGGCGAGGTCGCGCGCCTCCGGCACATCGATCTTGTTCAGCGCGATGAGCTGCGGGCGCTCGAGCAGCGGAGTCTGCCCCTCGGGGACCTCGTACGCGCCGAGCTCGGCGAGGATGACGTCGAGATCGGAGATCGGATCGCGCCCCGGCTCGAGAGTCGCGCAGTCGAGCACGTGCAGCAGTGCGGAGCAGCGCTCGACGTGGCGGAGGAACTCGAGACCGAGCCCGCGGCCCTCGCTGGCGCCCTCGATGAGACCGGGCACGTCCGCGACGGTGTAGCGGAAGTCGCCCTGCTGAACGACGCCGAGGTTCGGGTGCAGGGTCGTGAAGGGGTAGTCGGCGATCTTGGGCCGCGCGGCCGAGATCGCGCCGATCAGGCTCGACTTGCCGGCGGACGGGTAGCCGACGAGAGCGATATCGGCGACCGTCTTCAGTTCGAGGACCACGTCGCCCTCGTATCCGGGCGTGCCGAGCAGGGCGAAGCCCGGTGCTTTGCGCTTGGGGGTGGCGAGAGCGGCGTTGCCGAGCCCGCCCATCCCGCCCTTCGCGACGACGAACCGCTCGCCGGGGATGATCATGTCGATGAGGACTTCACCCGCGGTGTTCTTCACCACGGTGCCGACCGGCACGGGGAGCTCGAGCGTCTCACCCAGGAAGCCGGAACGGTGATCGCCCATGCCGGGACCGCCGTTGCCGGAGGACCGGTGCGGCGAGTGATGGTACGACAGCAGCGTTCCGGTCTGCGGGTCCGCCACGAGGACGACGTCTCCGCCGTCGCCGCCGTTGCCCCCATCGGGACCACCCAGCGGCTTGAACTTCTCGCGGTGCACGGAAACGCAGCCGTTGCCGCCCTTACCCGCACGAAGGTGCAGTGTGACGGTGTCGACGAACGTGACCATGTGCGGATTCCCCTGTATGTGAGTGGTGTTTCGGTGTGCAGATACACGGACGGGGCGAGCCGAAGCCCGCCCCGAACCGGATAACTAGTGTCGCGCTGTGATCACTCAGCTGCGGCGACGATGTTGACGACCTTGCGGCCGCCCTTCGCGCCGAACTGGACCGCACCGGCGGCCAGAGCGAACAGCGTGTCGTCGCCGCCACGGCCGACGTTGACGCCGGGGTGGAAGTGCGTGCCGCGCTGGCGGACGATGATCTCGCCGGCGAGGACCTGCTGACCGCCGAAGCGCTTCACGCCGAGGCGCTGAGCGTTGGAGTCACGACCGTTACGGGTTGAGCTTGCGCCCTTTTTATGTGCCATGTCCTAGTCCCCTCTGGCTTACTTGATGCCGGTGATCTTGACGCGCGTGAGCTCCTGACGGTGGCCCTGGCGCTTCTTGTAGCCGGTCTTGTTCTTGTACTTCTGGATGATGATCTTCGGGCCGCGGAGGTTGCCGATGACCTCAGCCGTGACCTTGACCTTGGCCAGCGAGTCAGCGTCGGTGGTCACCGTGGCGCCGTCGACGAGCAGCACAGCGGCCAGCTCGATCTTCTCGCCCTGGGCAGCCTTGACACGGTCGAGCTGAACGATCGTGCCGACCTCGACCTTCTCCTGCCGCCCACCGGCGCGCACTACTGCGTAAACCACTTCATACCTGTTTCGTTGGGGAGCTCGCGGCTCCGAGATCTCACGGGAAGACTGTTGCTTGCATGCACCGTGGAACGGCGGGCGCGAACGCAAGGCTCTCCGCTTCGACCGACGAGGACGACGCGGCATACGCACCAAGGGACTACTTTACCGGATGCGGGTCGGTGTCGCAAAGCGAGGTGGGTCCGTGCATCGCGGCTCGCTCCACCAGCCCCTGCCCCACCGGCGCGGACATAGGCTGAAAGCGTGACCGTACTCGTCGACGACCCGCTCTGGCCCGCCCACGGACGCCTGTGGGCGCACCTCGTGAGCGACGAGAGCCTCGACGAGCTGCACGCGTTCGCGCGCGAGAACGACGTCGCCGCACGCGCTTTCGATCTCGACCACTACGACGTGCCGGAGGAGATCATCCCCCGGCTCGTCGCCGCCGGCGCCCAGCACGTCGCGGGCAAGGAGCTGGTGCGTCGACTGATCGCCTCAGGACTCCGAGTCCGCAGCCGCGACCGGCGCTGACGGCTCGTTGTTCACCGAGACGGGCGTGCCGGTGAGCGCCGCTGTGCTCACCCGACGACGTCCTCGTCCCTGACCCGGCGCCTTCGGCTCCGGGAGAGCGTCGAGGACCGAGTCGAGCAGCGCCTCGGCGGGAGACTTCGGGCCCTTGCGGTCGCCGCCCCGCTTCTTGCGAGCCTTCTTCGGACGATCGGCACCTGCGGGCGCTTCCGACGCGACGTCGGCCGCCTCGGCTTCCGGCGCCCCCTCCGCCGCCGGAGCGATGGTGGAGGCGGCGATCTGCGCGAGGGCCGACTTCGCCCCCTCCGTGATGCTGTGGGTGACCGCGGAGGCAGCCGGAGCGCTCTGGTTCTGACCGTTCCCGTTGCCACCGCCGCCGCGCTGACGACGCCCGCTCTGCCCGTTGCCGCCGTTGCCGCCGCCGTTGTTGTTGCCGTTGGAGCGGTGTTTCACGACCGGGTCGTGGTGCACGATGACGCCGCGGCCGGCACAGACCTCGCAGGCCTCGCTGAAGGTCTCGAGCAGGCCGAGCCCCAGCTTCTTGCGCGTCATCTGCACGAGCCCGAGCGAGGTGACCTCGGCGACCTGGTGCTTGGTCCGGTCGCGGCTCAGGCATTCGATCAGGCGCCGCAGCACGAGATCGCGGTTGGACTCCAGGACCATGTCGATGAAGTCGACGACGATGATGCCGCCGATGTCGCGCAGGCGCAGCTGGCGGACGATCTCCTCCGCTGCCTCGAGGTTGTTCTTGGTGACCGTCTCCTCGAGGTTTCCCCCCGAGCCGACGAACTTGCCGGTGTTGACGTCGACGACCGTCATGGCCTCGGTGCGGTCGATCACGAGTGAGCCACCGGAGGGCAGCCACACCTTGCGATCGAGAGCCTTCTCGATCTGCTCCGTGATGCGGAACGCATCGAACGGATCGGTCTCGTCCTCATACGCCTCGACGCGCTCGAGCAGGTCGGGAGCCACGCTCTCCAGGTAGGCACGGATGGTCTGCTGCGCATCCTCGCCCTGGATGAGCATCTTGGTGAAGTCCTCGTTGAAGACGTCGCGGACGATCTTCACGAGAAGGTCGGGCTCCGCGTGCAGGAGCGCGGGCGCCTGCTGGTTCTCGACCTGCTTCTGGATGTGCTCCCACTGCGAGGTGAGACGCTGCACGTCACGCGTGAGCTGGTCCTCGGTGGCACCCTCGGCCGCCGTGCGGACGATCACCCCGGAGGACTCCGGCAGCACCTCCTTGAGGATGCGCTTGAGGCGTGCCCGCTCGTTGTCGGGAAGCTTGCGGCTGATGCCGTTCATGGAACCGCCCGGCACGTAGACCAGGTAGCGGCCGGGCAGGGAGATCTGGCTCGTGAGACGAGCACCCTTGTGCCCGACCGGGTCCTTGGTGACCTGGACGAGCACGCGATCGCCGGGCTTGAGCGCCAGTTCGATGCGGCGCGGCTGGTTGCCCGTTTCGACGCCGTCCCAGTCGACCTCGCCGGAATACAGCACGGCGTTGCGTCCACGACCGATGTCGACGAACGCGGCCTCCATGCTGGGAAGCACGTTCTGCACGCGTCCGAGGTAGACGTTGCCGATCAACGACGCGTCCTGGTTCCGGGCGACGTAGTGCTCGACCAGCACGCCGTCTTCGAGGACGCCGATCTGCGTGCGGCCGTTCTTGGAGCGCACGACCATCTTGCGGTCGACGGACTCGCGACGTGCGAGGAACTCGGCCTCGGTCACGACGGGGCGACGACGACCAGCGTCACGCCCGTCCCGGCGACGCTGCTTCTTCGCCTCGAGGCGGGTGGATCCCTTGATGGCCTTCGGCTCGGTGATGTACTCGACGACGCGCTGACGCTGACGCGGCTCTTCGCGCTGGTCGTCACCCTCGGAACCGCCACGGCGGCGACGGCCGCGGCCGCGACCCGCGGGCTCGTCCTGCGACTGCTCGCGCTCGGCGATCCGGTCGAAGATGCGCTCGCGCCCCGGCTGCGCGGGGAGCGGGACGATCTCAGGCGCGTAGAAGTGCAGCTGTGTGGAGACCTGCGAGACGAACACCTCGGGAAGCAGACCGAGCGACACAGCAGTCACCGGACCCGGAGCTTCGGGAGCGGCCGGAGCTTCCTCCTCGGTGACGGTCGCCTCGACGGCGGTCGTCGACTGCGCGACCGACTCCTCTGCGGTGGCTTCCTCGACGACTCCGGCTTCCGAGGGCTTCTCCGCGACGGCGGACTCCCCCTCCGGCACCTCGAGCGCATCAGCAGCAGCCTGGGCCTCGGCAGCCGCTTCCGCGTCAGCGGCAGCTTCGGCTTCCGCCTCAGCCACGGCATCAGCGACGGAATCGGCCGCAGCAGCGGCATCGTCGGCAGCAGCCGCGGCATCGTCCGCCGCGGCGTAGCCGGCGGCGACAGCATCGGCAGCGGCGTCCTCGGCCCGTTCAGCGGCGTCGGAGTTCTCGTCACCCTCGATCGACGCCTCTGCAGGGCCGTCGACAACCGGAGCGGTGGGCTCCGTCAGCTCTCCCGCGGCGTCAGCCGGGAAGTCGAGGGTGGGGGCGTTGTTGTCATTGTTCTCATCGGCCATCTCTGGCTTACTCCCTGCACGGGACACTAGGTGCCCCGTGAAATCTCATGCGGTACCCGCGGGTTCCGCGAACTCACTCGGTCTGCGACCGGCTCATGGCTCTGATCGCGTGGGGCATTGGACCCCGAAGTCTTCTCGACGCGTGTCGCGGCAAACGCCGTTCATCGCATCACAGGCCATTATCGCACCAAGTGGGTCGGTTCGCGGTATCCCGTCGTCCGCAGCGAGTTTTGTCCGGCCTGTTCTCGCCCCATCCATAGCAGGCGCTGGGATAATCCCCAGTATGAGCGAGCAGCGCACCCGCCCCGTCGTCTACGCCGTCTGGCTGATCATCGCGAGTGTGGTGGGCTGGTTCGCCGCATTCCAGCTGACGGTCGAGAAGTTCGTCCTCGCGGCCAATCCCGACGCCGTGCTGAGCTGCAACGTCAGCGTGATGATCCAGTGCGGGAAGAACCTCGAGTCGTGGCAGGGAGAGGTCTTCGGCTTCCCCAACCCGATCCTCGGTATCGCCGGGTGGATGGCACCCCTCTTCGTCGGCGTCGCACTGCTCGCCGGCTCACGGTTCCCCCGGTGGTTCTGGCTGACCTTCGGCGCCGGCGTGACCTTCGCCTTCGGCCTCGTCTGCTGGCTGATCTGGCAGAGCATCTACGCCCCCAACCTCGGTGTGCTCTGCCCGTGGTGCATGCTCACCTGGTCCGTCACCATCCCGACCTTCTTCGCCACCATGCTGCACCTGACACGAAACGGCAGCTTCACCGGCAACGAGAAGGTGCAGGAGCGCGCGAACCGGCTGATGGCCTGGGTCCCGCTCGCCACGATCCTCGCGTACGCCGTCGTGATCCTCCTCGCTCAGCTGCGCGGCCTCGACCTCCTCGGCGAGGTCATCGGCATGATCTTCTGAGGCTGCAGCACGGAAAGAGCCCGTCCACCGAGATTCGGTGGACGGGCTCTTCGCATGTGGACGGGTTCTCAGTCGAACCAGATTCCCAGCTCGCGCGCGGCGGACTCGGGGCTGTCGGAGCCGTGCACCAGGTTCTGCTGCACCTTGAGGCCCCAGTCGCGACCGAAGTCGCCACGGATCGTGCCCGGTGCGGCGGTCGTGGGGTCGGTCGTGCCTGCGAGAGAGCGGAAGCCCTCGATCACGCGGTTGCCCGCGAGCCGGATCGCGACAGACGGGCCGGAGAGCATGAACTCGAGCAGCGGCTCGTAGAACGGCTTGCCCTCGTGCTCGGCATAGTGCTCGGCGAGCAGGTCACGGTCGGGCTCCACGAGGCGGATGTCGACGAGGGCGTAGCCCTTCGCCTCGATGCGGGCGAGGATCGCGCCGGTGAGGCCGCGAGCGACGCCATCGGGCTTGACGAGGACGAGGGTTTCTTCGGTGGCCATGTCATTCACTCTCTGTGTCTGAGATCTGCGTGGTCTGAGTCTCGGTCGAGGGCTCGACGGGGCGTCGTGCGTCCAGTCGGGCCCCTCCGATGGTCGCATACGCCCACATCCCGCCGAAAATCAGGACGACGAGCAGGATGGAGGGGACGAAGAACGCCGACAGCGCGACGAGGGCCTGGACGACCCACCCGGCGGTGAGTGCCCAGGGCTTCGTGATCATCCCCGCGATCGCGATGCACGCGAGGGCGAGCACCGCCCCGGCGACGATCGCCCACCACTGCTCGACGCCATCGGGGAGCTGACGCAACCCGAAGATCGTGAGTCCGACGAGGAAGACCACGATCGCCTCGAACCCCAGCACGACGGGTGCGAGCTTCTGCACGAGGGTGCGCGGCGGGCGCGGACGACGCGCTGGTGCGGCATCGGCGCTCATGCGCGCCACCCCGCCTTCCAGTCCTCGTCCTGCGACAGCGCGATCGCCTCTCCGGCGAGCACCACCGAGCCCGCGATGATCACCGCGCGGCGGTCGGAGGAGGCGGCCCACTCGCGCGCGGCGTCGGCGGCGTCGGCGAGAGAGTGGTGCACGGTCGCCCGCTGGCCGCTCTGCTCCACGAGATCGGCGATCGCATCAGCATCGCTCGCTCGATCCGAATCCGGAGCGGTGGCGAAGACGTGTGCCGCCCTCGGGGCCAGCTCGGCGACGATGCCCGCGGCATCCTTGTCGGCGAGCACACCGAGCACCAGACCCCACTCGTCGAAGTCGAAGCTGTCGTCCAGTGCCTGCGCGAGCGCCTTGGCGCCGTGCGGGTTGTGCGCCGCGTCGACGATCACGGTCGGCGCGATGCCGAGCAGCTGCAGTCGGCCGGGAGAAGTGCTCTCCTGCAGGCCCGCGGTGACGATGTCGGCCGCGATGCGCTGCGTGGCGCCCCCGATCAGCGACTCCACCGCGGCGACAGCGAGGGCGGCGTTGTGCCCCTGATGCGCCCCGTACAGCGGGAGGTACTCCTCGGTGTAGTCCCCCGCCAGGCCACGGATCGTGAGCAGTTGCCCACCGACCGCGAGTTTCTGCTCGGCGAGACCGAACTCCTCGCCCTCGAAGGCGATGGTGGCGTTGCGCTCCGCAGCCACCCGGCGCAGCACCTCGGCGGCCTCCGCGGGCTGCTGAGCGGACACCACGGCGGCGCCCTCCTTGATGATGCCCGCCTTGACCTCGGCGATCTCGGCGATCGTGCTGCCGAGGCGGTCGGCGTGGTCGATGTCGATCGGCGCGAACACCGCGACGTCGCCGTCTGCCGTGTTGGTGGAGTCCCATTCGCCGCCCATGCCCACCTCGAGCACGAGCACATCGATCGGAGCGTCGGCGACCGCGACGAATGCCAGCACGGTCAGCAGTTCGAAGAAGGTCAACGGAGCGTCACCGGCTGCCTCGAGCTCGGCGTCGACGATGTCCACGAACGGCTCGATCTCGTCCCACGCGTCCGCGACGGCCTCGTCGGCGATGGGCTCGCCGTCGATCATTATGCGCTCGGTGAAGCGCTCCAGGTGTGGACTCGTGAACAGCCCGGTACGCAGATCGTGCGCACGCAGAAGGCTCTCGATCATCCGGGCCGTCGACGTCTTGCCGTTGGTGCCCGTGATGTGCACGACGCGGTAGGTGCGCTGCGGGTCGTCGAGGAAGGCCAGGATCCGGGCGGTGCGCTCCTTGCGCGGCTGCACCCAGCGCTCTCCCGCTCGGCTCAGCAGCGCCTCGTAGACGGCATCCGCCCTGTCAGCAGCACTCATGCTCCCGCTCCCATCCTGGTCACGTCGATCGTGAAGTCGCCGATGTTCGCATACGTCCCGGCGGAGATCACAGCGGAGAACTCCGGCGTCGCGCTTCCTGCACCGGCGAGGACCGCACCGTGACCGAAGATCGAGTCGCCCTGCGCGTCGATCACGAAGTACTCCTCGGCGAGGGTCTCCGCAGCGATGCCTGCCAGCTCGAACGCCGAGACCACGGCCGCGGTGTCCGCATCGTCCTGGAATCGGAGCACCAGCCGGATGCGGTCGCTCACGTCGAAGTCGGCGTTCTTGCGCGTCTCCTGCACGGCGCGGATCACATCTCGGGCGAGCCCCTCCGCCTCGAGCTCGGGGGTCGTCCTGGTGTCCAGCAGCACGAAACCCCCGCTCGGCACGATGGCCAGAGCCTCCCCCTCCGGACGGCCGGTCGTCTCGAGCACGAGCTCGTACTCCGACGGCTCCAGCGCGATGCCGCCGGCTGTGATGACACCGGCCTCCTCGCTCCAGTCGCCAGAGCGTGCGGCCTGGATCGCCTTCTGCACGTCCTTGCCCAGACGCGGACCGGCCGCGCGGGCGTTGACGCTGAGGCGGTGCGCGATGCCGTACTCCGCTGCGGTGTCATCGGCGAGCGCGACGAGTTCGACCGACTTCACGTTGAGCTCCTCGCGGAGGATGTCCTCGAACTGCCCGAGCGACGCCGCGAGAGGCGAGACCACGGTGAAGCGGGCGAGTGGGAGACGCACACGCAGCTTCTCCTTCTTCCGCAGTGCGTTGCCCACGCTCGACAGCTCGCGCACGGCGTCCATGGCGTCGCGGATCTCGTCCGCTGCGGGGAACTGCGCCTCGTCCGGCCAGTCGGTCAGGTGCACGCTGCGCCCACCGGTCAGGCCCTGCCACACGCGCTCGCTGATGAGGGGCACGAGAGGCGCTGCGACGCGGGTGAGCGTCTCGAGCACGGTGTAGAGGGTGTCGAACGCCTCACGGCTCTTCGGGTCTTCCGTCACGCCTGACCAGAAGCGATCGCGCGAACGTCGGATGTACCAGTTCGTCAGCACCTCGGCGAAGTCACGCAACCGCGCGGACGCCGTCGTGGAGTCGAGACCCTCCAGGTCGGCACGCACCTCGCGGACGAGGTCGCCGAGACGAGCGAGGATGTAGCGATCGAGCACATCGGTGGAATCGGTGCTCCACTGCGCCTCGTAGCCGGCGGCGCCCGATGCGTTCGCGTAGGTGGCGAAGAAGTACCACGAGTTCCACAGGGGCAGCAGGAACTCGCGGACCCCGGAGCGGATGCCCTCCTCGGTGACCGCGAGGTTGCCGCCGCGCAGCACCGAGCTCGACATCAGGAACCAGCGCATCGCATCGGAACCGTCGCGGTCGAGCACCTCGGACACGTCGGGGTAGTTCCGCAGCGACTTCGACATCTTGTAGCCGTCGCTGCCGAGGACGATGCCGTGGCAGCTGACGCCCGTGAACGCCGGGCGGTCGAAGAGCGCGGTCGAGAGCACGTGCATCACGTAGAACCAGCCGCGGGTCTGTCCGATGTACTCGACGATGAAGTCCGCCGGGGAGTGCGAGTCGAACCACTCCTGGTTCTCGAAGGGATAGTGCACCTGGGCGTAGGGCATCGAACCGGAGTCGAACCACACGTCGAAGACGTCTTCGATGCGGCGCATCGTGCTCTTGCCGGTGGGATCGTCCGGGTTCGGACGCGTCAAGTCGTCGATGTACGGGCGGTGCAGGTCGACCTCGCCCTCAGGGTTGCGCGGAAGCGTGCCGAAGTCGCGCTCCAGGTCCTCCAACGAGCCGTAGGCGTCGACGCGCGGGTACTCCGGGTCGTCGCTCTTCCAGATCGGGATCGGCGAGCCCCAGTAGCGGTTGCGGCTGATCGACCAGTCGCGCGCGCCCTCGAGCCACTTGCCGAACTGTCCGTGCTTGACGTTCTCCGGCACCCACGTGATCTGCTCGTTGTTCGCGAGCATGTCGTCCTTGATGTCCGTCACGCGGATGAACCAGCTCGACACGGCCTTGTAGATCAGGGGGTTCCGGCAGCGCCAGCAGTGCGGGTACGAGTGCTCGTAGCTCTGCAGGCGGATCAGTCGGCCGTTCTCGCGGATCAGGCGCACCAGAGGGGTGTTCGCGTCCATCCACAGCTGGCCGGCGACGTCGGTGACGTTCGGGAGGAACTTGCCGCCGTCGTCGAGCGACAGGATCGTGGGGATGCCGGCGGCACCGGCCACCCGCTGGTCGTCCTCACCGTAGGCCGGAGCCTGGTGGACGATGCCGGTGCCGTCGCTGACGGTGACGTAGTCGTCCACCAGGATGCGCCAGGCGTTCTCGGTCCCGTAGGTCTCGGCGTCGGCGTAGTAGTCGAACAGCCGGTCGTAGGTCACGTCCTGCAGGTCGGCACCGCGCACCGTCGCATCGACGGCGGCGAGCGCGTCATCGGCGCTCTCGTACCCGAGGTCCTTCGCGTATCCGCCGACGAGCTGACGGGCGAGCAGGTATCGGTGCGCCGAGGCCTCGATCGCGGCATCCGTCGTCCCTGCGGCCTGGTGCACGTCCGCTGCGCCGTTCGGGCCTGCCGGCAGTACCACGTACTCGATGTCCGGCCCCACGGCGAGCGCGAGGTTGGTCGGGAGCGTCCAGGGGGTGGTCGTCCAGGCGAGGGCGCGCACGCCGGTGAGCCCGAGCGCCTCGGCCTTGGCTCCGGTCAGCGGGAAGGTCACCGTCACGGAGGGGTCCTGACGCATCTGGTACACGTCGTCGTCCATACGCAGCTCGTGGGCGCTGAGCGGGGTCTCGTCACGCCAGCAGTACGGGAGCACCCGGTATCCCTCATAGGCGAGGCCCTTGTCGTACAGCCTCTTGAACGCCCAGAGCACGCTCTCCATGTAGCCCAGGTCGAGCGTCTTGTAGCCACGGTCGAAGTCGACCCAACGCGCCTGACGGGTGACGTAGTCCTGCCACTCGTGCGTGTAGGCCAGGACCGAGCTCTTCGCCTTCGCGTTGAAGACGTCGATGCCCATCTCCTCGATCTCGGCCTTCTCGGTGATGCCGAGCTGCTTCATCGCCTCGAGCTCGGCGGGAAGTCCGTGCGTGTCCCAGCCGAAGACGCGATCGACCTTGTGGCCGGTCATCGTCTGGAAGCGCGGGAACACGTCCTTCGCGTACCCCGTGAGCAGGTGGCCGTAGTGCGGAAGGCCGTTCGCGAAGGGCGGGCCGTCGTAGAACACCCACTCGGGCGACCCCTCGCGCTGCGCGATCGACGCGCGGAAGGTGTCATCCGCCTCCCAGAACGCGAGCACCTCCTCCTCGATCTGCGGGAAGCGAGGGCTGGGCGCGACGGAGTCGGCGGCGGGGCCGAAGGCGGAACGGGGGTAGGTCATCGTGGCTCGCAGTGGTCGTCGTGGCGGATGCTCATGCGAGGACGACCCTCACGGACCGCGGTACCACCTCGCGTGCCGCGCCCTGCGGCGCGACCACTCTCACTGCGGCTGTGACGGGCCTGCCCCGCTCGGTTCTACTGAGCGCGGCCCGAAGGTCACGCCGTTCTTCCGAGAGCTCCCCGGTGATGGCCGGATCGATGCTCGTCCCACCAGTGTACGCGTGCCCACTGCTCCCCGGCGTACGGTCCTTCCCGGATGGCGACCGCGCACGATGTCGTCGGCCCGCCCTACGCTCGGAACATGGCCCGCACCTCCGACTCCCCCGCGTCTCCCCGCGTCACGGCGCCCGATCTGCCGCCGGTGCTCGAACCGGCTCGGGCTGCCCGCAGTGCCGACCTCGTCGCCGCTCGACTCGATCTGGCCGGTACCGTCGACCTCGCCTATTCGACGGTCGAGCAGTGCGTCGTGAGCGCAGACGCCGATGCCGTCGACCTCACCGGGGCATCGGTCGTCGACGTCGACATGTCGGGGGTGCGCATCGCCTCGCTGCGCATGCGCGACGCGGGTGTGCGGCGAGTGCGGATCAACGGCGGCCGCATCGGGACCCTCGACCTCAGTGAGGCGCATGTCTCGGAGCTCGACCTGCGCGATGTGCGCATCGACTACCTCAACCTCGGTGCGGCGAAGGTCACCGATCTCGAGATCACAGGGTGCGCCATCCGCACGATCGACATGCCGCGGGCCGAGCTCACGCGAGTGCGCTTCACGTCCACATCGAGTGACGAGGTGGACTCGCGGGGCATGCGGGCGAAAGACCTCGATCTGCGCGGGCTCGACGCTCTCGGCTACCTCGACGCCAACAGCCTGCGCGGTGCCACGCTCACCTCGTTCCAGGTGCAGCAGCTGGCACCCGTGCTCGCCGCGGGAATCGGCATCCTCGTCAAGGACTGACGGCGCCGCTCGCGTCGATCAGCTCTCTCGTGAACGGGTGCTGCGGTGCCGCGAACACCTCCGACGTCGGCCCCTGCTCCACGATCCGGCCGTCCTGCATCACCAGCACGTCATCCGCGACCGATCCCACGACATCCAGATCATGGGAGACGAGGATCATCGTCAGCCGGCGTTCGCGCTGCAGCCCGTCGAGCAGACGCAGCACCCGCTCCCGCACCGAGGGGTCGAGCGCGGAGACGGGTTCGTCGAGCACCAGCACGTCAGGATCTGCGGCGAGGGCACGGGCGATGGCCGCCCGCTGCCTCTGTCCGCCGGAAAGGGCACTCGGACGTCTGCCGGCCAGTGCGGGAGCCAGGCCGACCTCGGCGAGAAGTTCGACCACCCGAGCAGGGCGCGCGGTGCGGGGCACACCACCGGCCTCCAGCGCTTCCTGCAGCGATCGACCGATCGTCCAGCGCGGGTCGAAGGCGCCGAGCGGATTCTGATGCACCAACTGCACCCGTCGCGGTGCGTTCCACTCCACGGCGCCGCTGTCCGGGGCGTCGACGCCGACGATCATGCGGGCGAGAGTGGTCTTGCCCGATCCCGACTCCCCCACGATGCCGAGCGTCCGCCCGTCCCTCACGACGAACGAGGCATCGACGACCGCTGGCACGGTGCCGAAGCTCCGTGACACGCGGTCGACTCTCAGCACCGATGCGGAATCCGTCGGCGCAGCGGTTCGGGGCTCGTGGATCGTCGCGGCGATGAGCTGCTTCGTGTACTCGTGTCGAGGGTTCTCGAGCACCTCGGCCACCGGACCGGACTCCACGACCACGCCGCTCCGCATCACCAGGACACGATCGGCGATCCGACGGACCGCTGCGAAGTCGTGGCTGATGAACACGAGGGCCGTCCCCGCGTCGGTGATCTCACGCAGCAGTCCGAGGATCCGCGCCTGCACGGTGGCGTCGAGCGCGGTGGTCGGCTCGTCCGCCACGAGGACGGCCGGGTTCGCGGCGAGTGCGGACGCGATGAGCGCACGCTGCCGCAGACCTCCGGAGAGTTCGTGCGGGTGCTGTCGCGCGCGGCGCTCCGGTTCGGGCATCCACACGCGCTCCAGCAGCTCCCGCACACGTGTCGCTCGCGGCGCCCGCCCCCGGACGACCCTGTGGAGGAGGAGCGGCTCGGCGATCTCCGCCTCGATGCGCCGCAGGGGATCGAGGGAGACCAGCGCGTCCTGGGAGATGAGCGCGATTCCCGATCCGCGCACGCCCCTCCACGCCCGATCGGAGAGACCGGCGACATCCCTCCCGTCCACCACGAGCCCGTCCAGGGTGACGTCAGCGGCTGCGGGAGTCAGGCCCAGCAGGGCACGCGCCGTGAGGGACTTGCCGGCGCCGGACTCCCCCACGATCGCGACGCACTCACCGCGGTCGACGGCGAAGGACACGTCATCCACGACCTGCTTCCCGTCGAACGAGATGCGGAGTCCTCGAACCTGCAGTGCAGCGTTCATCCTGTCCTCCCGTCTGCGCGAGCCCGAAGGATTCGCCCGATGACGGTGGCCGAGACCACGGTCAGCGTGATCGCGACGCCGGGGAAGAGGGAGATCCACCAGGCCTGGCCCAGCACATTGCGGCCCCCGGCGAGCATCAATCCCCACTCGGGCGTCGGCTCTGAGGGACCCAAGCCCAGGAAGCTGAGTCCCGCGGCCGCGAGGATGCTCGAGCCGATGCCGATGGTGGCGAGCACGCTCAGCGCACCGAGCACGCCCGGCAGCACGTGCCTGCGGAAAGCGCGCCAGCGCGGGACGCCGAGGATGCGCGCGGCTTCGACGTGCTCGGTGACGCGGAGCGTCTGGGTCTGCACGCGCGCCAACCGGATGTACACCGGCAGGGCGGCCAGGGTCACCGCGATCGCGATGTTCACGGGCCCCGGTCCCAGCACGGCGACGACGACCAGCGCGACCAGGAACTCGGGGAACGCCATCAGCACGTCGTTCACCCGCATCACGGTGGTGTCGACGCCCCGCGGTGCGACCCCGGCGAGCGCGCCGATCATGAGCCCGAGGACCAGAGCCACCCCGGTGGCGAAGAGCCCGATGCCCAGCGATCTCCCCGCGCCGTGGACCACCCGCGAGTAGACGTCGCGCCCGCTCTGATCGGTGCCGAAGAAGTGCTCCGCGCCGGGCGGCAGCAGGGCGGAGCGGACATCGGTCTGCAGTGGATCGTGCGTGGCGAGGACCCCGGGCCAGAGCGCCGCGAACACGATCACGGCGCTCACCACGATGGCCGACCAGAGGAGCACAGTCTGCGCGCGCCTCATCGGGTGCTCCGGTCACGTGCTGCCCTGATACGCGGGTCGATCAGCGGGTGCACGATCTCGACCAGCAGGTTCACGGTGACGAACACCACGGCGCTCAGGAGGATGATCCCCGTGATGACCGGAAGATCGCGGTCGCTGATCGCCGCGAGCGTCACGCGTCCGAGACCGGGTCGGGCGAACACGGTCTCGACCAGCACCGCTCCGCCGAGGACGGAGCCGGTCAGATAGGCGGCGAGCGTGACGGCGGAGGCTGCGCCGTGACGCAGTCCGTGCCGGAGCGTGAACCACGAAGGACTCGCCCCACGCGCGCGCACCGTCTCAGCGAACGGCATGCGCTCGGCTTGCACGAGGCCGTCCCGAAGCACCTGACTGAGCAGCGCGGCCACCGGCAGCGCGAGCGTCACCGCCGGGAGGACGATCGTGGCGGGGTTGCGGGCTCCGGAGACCGGAAACCACCCCAGTCCGAAGGCGAAGACGCTGAGGAGGACCAGTCCGATCCAGAACACCGGAGACGAGAGCACCACCAGCTCCACCGCCGCGGCGGCCGTGCGTCCTGCATCGCCGCGTACGAGGACGGCGACCCCGACGGCGAGCACGACGGCGATCACCAGTGCGAGAGCGGAGAGCTGTACCGTCGCTCCCAGCTGGCGTCCGATCACCTCTGTGACCGGCATCCGCAGCTGGTACGACTCCCCCAGGTCCCCGCGGGCCAGCTGGCCGATGAAACCGAGGTACTGCTCCCACGGCGGCCGGTCCAGTCCCAGGTCGGCGCGGATGCCGTCCTTGACCGCCTCACTCACCTGTGCCTGAGGTCCCAGCATCACCGACACGGGGTCTCCGGGGATCACTCGGAACGCGAGGAATGCGACGGTGGCGGCGCCCCACAGGACGATGACGACGGAGGCGATCAGGCCGGCGATGCGGACGAGAGCAGCCTTCACCACCCGTGCCCTCCGCTCAGCCGGCGGTTCAGCCGACGGTCACATCGTAGAACAGCGGACGGCCGTACAGGTCGTACTCGACGCCCTCGACGCGGTCGCCGACGGCCGTGATCGCCGACGGGCTGTACAGCGGCACGATGGCGGTGTGCGTGGCGTTCCACTCCTGCAGCTGGGTGTAAAGCCCGTTCCGCGTGTCCTGATCGCTCGTCGCGACGGCCTGTTCCAGCAGCGCATCGATCTCGGGGTCGCTGACCTGTGAGGCGTTCTGGAACCCGTCGGTGTGCAGGTGACTGCGCAGCAGGTCGGGGTCGACACCGGAGAAGCCCCAGTCGGTCAGGTCGAACGTCTTCGGCTCGTACTGCTCGTTGTAGGCGCCCGGTTCGAGCACCTCGCGCTCGACCTCGAAGCCGATCCCCTTGAGGTCGGACTGGATCGCGTTGGCCAGCGCGGCACGGTCGTCGGGAACCGGAGTCCAGGCGATCCAGCGCACCGAGAGGCGCTTGCCGTCCTTCATGCGGATCCCGTCGGTGTCGCGGGCCGTCCAGCCGGCCTCGTCGAGGAGCGTGTTCGCCGCATCCTGGTCGAACGGCCAGCTGCCCTCGAGGGACGCGTCGTAGCCCGGAGTCGTCGACCCGAGGATGCTCCACGCCCGCGGGAACTGCCCGAAGTAGATCTCCTCCACCGCGGCGTCGATGTCGATGCCACGGGCGAACGCCTGACGCACCTTCTCGTCGGCGAAGACTCCGTACTTCTCGTTCAGATACAGCGAGTACGGCAGCCCCGGGTACTCGATCGAGTCGACCGTGATGCCGTCGCCGAGGTCCTTCGCGAGGTTCGGCGGGATGTTGCTGGCCAGGTCGGCTTCACCGCTTTCGACGACGCCCGCGCGCACAGACGCCTCCGGCTGGATCTCGACGCGCAGGGTCTCGAACTTCGGAGCCTCAGCGTCGTGCGGGCCCCAGGCGTAGTCGTCGTTGCGGGTGTAGACGATCTCCTGGTCGGGTGTGTACTCGGTGAGCTCGAACGGGCCGGTGCCGACGGTGATCCCGGGGCCGCCCGCTTTGAGCTTGTCGGCCGACTTCTCCAGCGCGGCAGGCGAGTAGAAGCCGAGCTGCGGCGTGCTCGCCGCCTGCAGGAACGGCGCGTAGGGCTGCGTGAAGGTCACCTTGACGGTGTGATCGTCGACGACCTCGGTGCCGTCGTAGAAATCGGCGCCGAGCATGCTGGCTGCCTGGGCCGACGCGGTCTCGGGGTCGACGATGCGGTCGAAGTTCGCCTTGACGGCGGCAGCGTCGAACTTCTCGCCGTCGGTGAAGGTCACGTCGTCGCGGAGCGTGAAGGTGTACTCCGTGCTGTCCGGTGAGACGTCCCAGCTCTTCGCGAGCCACGGGCTGAACGATCCGTCGTCCTCCTGGAAGACCAGGGAGTCGAGCACCGCCCGCTGCACCATGCCGGAGACATCGAGCTGGCTGACCTGCGGATCCATGTGCCCTGCGGACAGATTCGCGCCCTCGATCGACCACACGAGCTCCCCGCCCTCCCCATCGGCGCCGGGCGCAGCACACGCACTGAGTACCAGCGCAGCGGCGGCGGTGAGCGCCGCGAAGGGCAGGAGACGGCGCACAGATCTTGCGGGCATGACGGTTCCTCTGGACGAGCGGGTCGGGGTCCCTCCATCCTACGGCTGATTCTTGGACGGGGTCGATCTGCGCCGGCGACCCGTCACCGTGACGCTCGGTAGACTGTTCGGCACACCCCACACTCAGGCACGCTCACACAGTGCCGCATACATCGCTCGAGGAGACCTCCATGCCTGCTTCCGAAACGGCGCAGAACCCCATTCCCGACAAGCCAGCACTCGAAGGTCTCGAAGCGAAGTGGGACGCCGCCTGGGCTGAGCAGGGCACGTACCTGTTCGACCGTCTGCGCGCCGCCGAGCTCGGCCGTGAGGGCGTCTACTCGATCGACACCCCGCCGCCGACCGCCTCCGGCAGCCTCCACATCGGCCACGTGTTCTCCTACACGCACACCGACGTCAAGGCGCGGTACGAGCGCATGCGCGGCAAGACCGTGTTCTACCCGATGGGCTGGGATGACAACGGCCTGCCCACCGAGCGCCGCGTGCAGAACTACTACGGCGTGCGCTGCGACCCGTCTCTCCCCTACGACGCCGACTTCACCCCTCCCTTCGAGGGCGGCGACAACAAGTCGAGCCGGGCTGCCGACCAGCGGCCGATCAGCCGCCGCAACTTCATCGAGCTGTGCGAGCGCCTCACGATCGAGGACGAGAAGCAGTTCGAGGCCCTGTTCCGTCAGCTCGGGTTGAGCGTCGATTGGACGCAGACCTACCGCACCATCTCCGACGACACGATCCGGCAGAGCCAGCTCGCGTTCCTCCGCAACATCGAGCGCGGCGAGGCATACCAGGCCCTCGCGCCGACGCTGTGGGACATCGACTTCCGCTCCGCGATCGCGCAGGCCGAGCTCGAGGACCGCGACCAGCAGGCCGCGTACCACACGATCGAGTTCCCCTTCGCTGACGGCTCCGGCTCCATCGCGATCGACACCACGCGCCCGGAGCTCCTCCCGGCGTGCATCGCGATCGTGACCCACCCCGAGGGGCCGCACAAGCACCTCATCGGCACCAAGGTGCGCACGCCGTACTTCGGCGCCGAGATCGAGATCCACGGCCACCACCTCGCCCAGCCCGAGAAGGGCACCGGTGCGGCGATGGTCTGCACCTTCGGCGATGTGACCGACATCATCTGGTGGCGCGAGCTGCGCACCACCGCCGGCGAGTCCCTGCCGAACATGACGGCGATCGGTCTCGACGGCCGCTTCCTCGCCGAGGCGCCGTCGATCGTCACAGACCCCGACGCGCGTTCCTGGTACGTGGAGAACGTGGCGGGCAAGACCGTCTTCAGCGCCCGCAAGGCGATCGTGGAGAAGCTGCAGGAGACCGGCGACATGACCGCCGTCGGCAAGCCCTTCCAGCACGCCGTGAAGTTCTTCGAGAAGGGCGACCGCCCGCTCGAGATCGTCTCGACCCGGCAGTGGTACATCCGCAACGGCGCCCGCGACGGCGAGCTGCGCGACCAGCTCCTCGCGCACGGAACCGAGCTGGCGTGGCACCCCGACTTCATGCGGGTCCGCTACGAGAACTGGGTCGGCGGCCTCACCGGCGACTGGCTCGTGTCCCGGCAGCGGTTCTTCGGCGTGCCGATCCCGCTCTGGTACGCGTTGGACGAGAACGGCGAGCGCGACTACGACCGGGTGCTCACCCCGGATGCGGCCGCGCTGCCCATCGACCCGACCACGGATGTCCCGGCGGGCTACACCGAGCAGCAGCGCGGGGTGCCGGGCGGGTTCGATGCCGAGGCCGACATCCTCGACACCTGGGCGACGTCCTCCCTGACCCCGCAGCTCGCGGGCGGCTGGCAGCGCGACGAGGAACTGTGGCAGCTCACTGCTCCGTTCGATCTGCGCCCGCAGGGACAGGACATCATCCGCACCTGGCTCTTCTCGACCATGCTGCGCTCCACGCTCGAAGACGGCCGCACCCCCTGGAAGAACGCCGCCATCTCCGGCTTCATCGTCGACCCCGACCGCAAGAAGATGTCGAAGTCGAAGGGCAACGTCGTCACCCCGGCCGACGTACTCGACACCCACGGCTCTGACGCGGTGCGGTACTGGGCGGCCTCGAGCCGACTCGGCATGGACGCGGCCTTCGACCCGCAGAACCCGACCCAGGTGAAGATCGGCCGGCGTCTGGCGATCAAGGTGCTCAACGCCGCGAAGTTCGTGCTGTCGTTCCCGGTGCCCGCGGGCGCGCAGGTGACGCACGCGCTCGACGCCTCGATGCTCACGGCGCTCGACGGGGTGGTGGCCGAGGCGACCGCCGCCTTCGACCGGTACGACGCGGCCAGGGCGCTGGAGTTGACCGAGGCGTTCTTCTGGACGTTCTGCGACGACTACCTGGAGCTCGTGAAGGAGCGCGCCTACAACCAGAACGACGTGGGCCAGGCCTCGGCCGCCCTCGCGCTGCGTCTGGCGCTGTCCACGCTTCTCCGCCTGCTCGCGCCGGTGCTCTCCTTCGCCACGGAGGAGGCCTGGTCGTGGTTCGAGGCGGGCTCCGTGCACACCGCAGCGTGGCCCGAGAAGCTCGGCATCGAGGGCGACCCGGCCGTGCTGGCCGCCGCGAGCGAGGCGCTCATCGGCATCCGGCGCGCGAAGACCGAGGCGAAGGCGTCGCAGAAGACCCCGGTCTCCCGTGCCGCCATCGCCGCTCCCGCAGCGAAGGTCGAGGCCCTGCGCGCCGCGGCGGACGACCTCCGCGCGGTCGGCCGCATCGCCGAGCTCGAGATCACCGAGGCGGAGGAGTTCGCGGTCACCGCGATCGAGCTCGCCCCGATCGAGGCCTCCTGATGCAGCTCGGCACGCGCTGGGCCGCGGGTGCACAGCCGCCCGCCTCCGTCCCCGAAGCGCTGCGTCCCGCCATCGCCGAGGTCGAGTCCCAGGGCCTCACCGGCCACTGGACCCTCACCTGGCTGGAAGGGCGTGCGATCGCCGAGCTCGACGCCGGCTGGGAGGTACTCCAGACCGCGTCCGGTGAGGTCGTCGCCCGCCCGTTCGCCGACTGAACCGCACCCCGCCATCGGGACGAGACCCCCTGACACCCGTGCGGATATCAGGGGGTCTCGTCGCGCGGCCCCGGGCCACGGCGTCAGCGGCGGGTCACTCCCCGTTGCGCGAGGGCATGGTCGACGGCACGGGGGTCCTGCCGGCGGGTCTGTTGTTCGCGCAGCAGATCGAGCGAGAGCTCACGCCGCTCCGCGCGATGTGAGATCCGATTCTCGACGTACGCCGTCAGCCGATCGGCCAGTCGGAGCAGCCGACGCTCGGTTCGCGTCGGTGCGACGAGATGGAGAGTTGCCGCGGTCATGATGCCTCCTCGTTGTCGACGGCGGGCGAGGTCGTGCGCGGGGTCGGCAGATCGAAGAGCTCGGCGCGGAGCGAAACCCGCCGCACGTCCGGCCCCTCCTGGCCCCGGTACCGCTCGATGGCGCTCTCGACGATGGCTTCGAGTTCCTCGCGGAGCGACATCGCCTGCTCCGGTGTCATGTCGAGGTGCGTGGTGATCGTGATCCCGACGTCTCGCCACGTTTCGGGGACCTCGGCCTGCGGTCGGTTCAGGTAGCTCATGAGGGTCTCGTGGCGGACGCGGAAGAACTCCGAGGTGACGATCTGCGCCGCGGCGCGGTTCGCCGGCGAGGTCATCTCATCGGGGCCGGGCACGTCGATGCGCCCCTTGGGCCGTTCCCACCATCGCTCCCTCGCCGTGCCTCGCCCCTCCACCTCTCGGATCAGGTCGTGAGCTGCAAGCGCACGCAGGTGATAGCTGGTGGATCCCGATGTCTCTCCCACGAGGGCCGCAAGGGAGCTGGCGGTCTGCGGACCTCGCGCCGCGAGGATGTCGAAGATCTTGACCCGCAGTGGGTGTGCCAGCGCCTTGAGCGCGCTGGCGTCGAGCGTCCTGACCTGCGTCTCGTTCGTCATGAATGCAAAGATACCCTTGCAAAGGATTCTTTGCAAGCTTTTCTTTGCATGTGCTCAGTCGATTGCGTCGCGCGCGGCGACGAAGGCGCCGACGCAATACTCGATCTGCTCCGCCGTGTGCGCCGCCGACAGCTGCACGCGGATCCGTGCCAGGCCGCGCGGCACGACCGGGAAGCTGAACGCGGTCACGTAGATGCCACGCGCCTGCATCTCCTGAGCGATCCGCGCCGTCTTCGCCGCGTCCCCGAACATGACGGGGACGATGGGGTGTTCGCCCGGAAGCAGATCGAAGCCCTCCGCCGTCATGCGCTCGCGGAACAGCGACGCGTTCGCACGCAGCCGCGCCCGAAGGTCCGCGGACCCTTGGACGAGATCGAGGGCGGTCAGCGTGCCGGCGACGATCGCGGGGGCGAGAGTGTTCGAGAACAGGTAGGGACGAGAACGCTGGCGCAGCAGAGCCACAATCTCGGCGTGCGAGGCGACGTACCCGCCCGATGCGCCCCCGAGCGCCTTGCCGAAGGTTCCGGTGTAGATGTCGACACGATCGGCTACTCCGCAGAGCTCCGGTGTGCCACGACCGTTCTCGCCGACGAAACCGACCGCATGGGAATCGTCGACGAAGACGAGAGCGTCGTAACGGTCGGCGAGATCGCAGATCTCGGCGAGGGGCGCGATGTAGCCGTCCATCGAGAACACGCCGTCCGTCACGATCACACGGAATCGGGCGTCCGTTGCCGCCTGCAGCTGCGCCTCGAGATCGGCCATGTCCCGGTTGCGGTAACGAAGCCGCCTCGCCTTCGAGAGTCGGATGCCGTCGATGATCGAGGCGTGGTTCAGCTCATCGGAGATGATGGCGTCCTCGGGTCCGAAGAGTGTCTCGAACACTCCCCCGTTCGCGTCGAAGCACGACGAGTACAGGATGGCCTCGTCCGTGCCGAGGAAGTCGGCGAGGCGGCGCTCCAACTCGAGGTGCTGCTCCTGCGTGCCGCAGATGAAGCGCACACTCGCGAGGCCGTAGCCCCACTCCTCCAGGGCCGTCGTCGCGGCCGAGAGGATGCGCGGATCGTCGGCGAGACCGAGGTAGTTGTTCGCGCAGAAGTTCAGCACGTCAGCGCCGTCAGCGGTGATCTCGGCGTTCTGCGGCCCGCGGATACCGCGCTCGCGCTTGGTCAGGCCGGCCTCCTCGATCGCCGCCAGCTCGTCCGACACATGCTTCTGAAAGGTCCCGTACATCACAACTCCGTCCAGTCGAGGATGATCTTGCCCGTTCCCGCCGATTCGGCGGCGGCGAATCCGCGTTCCCATTCACGAGCGGGGACGACTTCGGCGATCACTCGGCCGATGGCATCCCGCAGGGGCGCACTGGTCTGCAGCATCGCCCCCATGGCGTTCCACGTCTCGAACATCTCGCGTCCGTAGATCCCCTTGATCGTGAGCATGTGGGTGACGAGCTTGCCCCAGTCGATCCCGAACCCGGCACTCGGCAGACCCAGCATCGCGATACGCCCACCGTGGTTCATGTTGTCGATCATGGCGGGGAGGGCCGATGGCGCACCGCTCATCTCGAATCCGATGTCGAAACCCTCGCGCATTCCGAGCGCCTGCTGCGCCTCCCTGATATCGCGGACCGAGACGTCGACGACTTCGTCGGCGCCCATCCGACGAGCCATCTCCAGACGCGGTGCGCTGACATCCGTCGCGGTGATGAACCGCGCCCCGGCGTGCCTGGCGACGGCGATGGCCATGAGCCCGATCGGGCCGCAGCCGGTGACGAGCACGTCTTCTCCGACGAGCGGGTACGTGAGCGCCGTGTGGACCGCGTTGCCGAGCGGATCGAAGATCGCGCCGAGCTCGGGAGTCACCTCGGCGTGGTGCACCCACACGTTCGCCGCAGGAAGCGCGAGGTACTCCGCGAACGCACCGTCCCGCTGCAGACCGAGACCGATCGTCCGGATGCACATCTGCCGGCGCCCTGCCCGGCAGTTGCGACACGTCCCGCAGACGATGTGGCCTTCACCGGAGACGCGATCACCCACGGAGATGTCGTGCACGCCGGGTCCGACCTCCACCACTTCGCCGTAGAACTCGTGACCGGGGATCAGCGGGGCGGCGATCGCCGACGCCGCCCAGTCATCCCAGCGGAGGATGTGCAGATCGGTTCCGCAGATGCCGGTGCGCAGCACCCGGATGACGACCTCGTCGGCGCCGGCCTTCGGTTCGGGACGCTCGACCAGCTCGAGCCCCGCGCCAGGCGCGCCTTTGAACAGTGCTCTCATGCGGACAGTGCCTTCATGATCTCGATCACATCGCATCCACGGTTGTAGATCAATCGGCATCGTCTGCACCGTCCATGTAGCCGCCGCTAAACTGTTCTCGTGGAACTCCATCAGTTGCAGATCCTGAGAGAGCTCGGCGCCCTCGGCAGTGTGACCGCCGTGGCCGACGCGCTCCGAGTCACTCCATCTGCCGTCTCCCAGCAGCTCGCAACCCTGCAGCGTGGTGTGCCGACACCGCTGACCCGCAGAGTCGGGCGCACGCTCGCCCTCACACCCGCCGGCGAAGTACTGGCGACTGCCGGCGCCGAGGCGATCGACGCCATGGCGGCGGCACGACACGCCCTGGACGACTTCGAGGGTTCTGCGACGGGAGTCGTGAGCATCAGCGGGTTCCACAGCGTCGGGCAGGCGCTGTTCGGAGCACTCGTGCGGGAGCTGTCGTCCGCAGCGAACGCGCCATCGGTGCAGCTCACGGACGAGGATGTCGCGCAGACGGATTTCCCTGCGCTCACAGCACGCTACGACCTCGTGCTCGCGCACCGCATGGAGCATTCCGAACCGTGGCCCGCGCAGGGTGTGCGCAGCCTCACCCTGATCCGCGAGCCCCTGGACGTGGCGGTAGCGGCCTCACATCCGCTCGCCGGTCGTGCCAGCCTCACACCGGCCGAGGTCGCAGGAGAGCGATGGGTCACCAGTCGCATCGGCTACTCCCCCGACGACGTGCTCCGTGCCGTATCGGCGGTGGCCCATCGGCCCGTCGACATCCAACACCGCATCAACGATTACGGCGCGGTGTCGGCCGTCGTGGCCGCCGGAGGGGTGATCGGGATGCTACCGCGCTTCACCTCGCGCAGCGTCGACGACCGCGACCTCGTGCGCGTCCCTCTCGAAGGTGTGAGCACGCACCGGATGATCGACGTGCTCGCGCGGCCCGAGACACTTCGTCGTCGATCGGTCCGCGTGGTCGTGGAAGCCCTTCGCGGCGTGATGACGCGCCTGAGCGAGAGCGGCTCCTGAGCACGCCCGGCGCGGTGGATAGGCTCGGAGGATGACCGACGCCACCAATCCGCTGCTGCAGCCGTCGACGCTTCCCTACGGGCTCCCCGACTACGCCGCGATTCGGCCGGAGCACTATCTCCCCGCTTTCCAGGCGGGTTTCGAGGAGCAGCTCCGCGAGATCGAGCGCATCACCGTGGTGCGCTCGATGCCCACGTTCGAGAACACCCTTGAGGCGCTGGAGCGATCCGGCGAGCTGCTGGATCGTGTCGCGCACACCTTCTACACGGTGAGTTCGGCCGATGCGACGCCCGAGATCCAGGAGATCGACGAGCAGCTCGCGCCGCTCATGGCAGCGCATGAGGATGCGATCACGCTCGACAGCCGGCTCTACTGGCGTGTGCAGCAGGTGTACGAGCAGCTCGACGCACTGAACCTCGATCCGGAGCAGCGGAACCTCGTGGAGCGCCGTCATCGCGAGATGACCTTGGCCGGTGCGGGCCTCGACGACGAAGCGAAGGCGCGGCTGACCGCCATGAACCAGAAGCTGTCGACCCTGACCAACACGTTCGAGCGCAACCTGCTGAACGACACCAACGACCTGGCCGTGGTGTTCGACACGGCCGACGAGCTCGACGGATTGAGCGCGGGAGAGCTCTCCGCTGCCGCACGTGCCGCCACGGACAGGGACTTGGACGGAAAGCTCCTGATCACTCTCCCGCTCTTCACAGGCCACCCTGCTCTGGCGCAGTTGCGCCCGCGGGAATCGAGACGTCGCATCATGGCGGCCTCGCTCGCACGCGGGTCTCGCGACAACGCGAACGACAACCGTCCGGTCCTTCTCGCGATCGTGCGTCTGCGGGCGGAGCGTGCACAGTTGCTCGGCTACGACTCGCACGCTGCCGCCGTGACCGCGGATGAGACGGCAGGAAGCCCGGAGGCGGTCGAGCGGATGCTCCGACGCCTCGCCGGACCATCCGCGCGCAACGCCCTGGCCGAACGCGCAGCTCTGCAGACGATCGTCGACGAGACCGAGCAGATCCCGTTCCCGGTCGAGGCGCACGACTGGGCCTTTTACACCGAGCGGGTGCGCACTGCACGATACGACATCGACTCCAGCGCGCTTCGGCCCTGGTTCGAAGCGGAGCGCGTGCTCCAGGATGGCGTCTTCTTCGCGGCGAGGCAGCTCTACGGCGTCACGTTCTCCGAGCGCGATGACCTCGCCGCGTATCACCCCGGCGCGCGCGTCTTCGAGGTGCGCGACGCCGACGGCTCGCCGGTCGGTCTCTACGTGCTCGATCTGTACACGCGCGATTCCAAGCGCGGCGGCGCGTGGATGAATGCGATCGTCAGCCAGTCGCGACTCCGCGGCACCGCTCCGGTCGTGGTCAACAACCTGAACGTGCCGCTTCCCGGAGAAGGGGAGCCGACGCTCCTGACGCTCGACGAGGTGACCACGCTGTTCCACGAGTTCGGACACGCTCTGCACGGCCTCTTCGCGACTGTCACCTACCCACACTTCGCGGGGACGAACGTGTTCCGCGACTTCGTCGAGTTCCCGAGCCAGGTGAACGAGATGTGGATCCTGTGGCCGGAGGTCCTCGAGAACTACGCGCGTCACCACGAGACCGGCGCTCCACTCGATCCCTCGATCGTCGAGCGCCTGCGAGCGACCGAAACGTTCGATCAGGGGCACGCGACCAGCGAGTATCTGGCTGCCGCATGGTTGGACCAGGCCTGGCATCGTCTCGGCACAGATGCCGAGGTCGACGACGTCGCCGCTTTCGAGGCCGCCGCTCTGGCGGACATCGGTCTGAAAGACCCGACCGTGCCGACGCGGTACTCATCCACCTACTTCGCCCACGTGTTCGCCGGCGGCTACAGCGCGGGGTACTACTCGTACATCTGGAGCGAGGTGCTCGACGCCGACACGGTCGACTGGTTCCGAGAGAACGGTGGTCTCACCCGGGCGAACGGCGACAGATTCCGCGCACGACTCCTCGGCGTGGGAGGTTCCAAGGATCCTCTCGAGGCATACCGCGACTTCCGGGGCCGCGATGCGGATATCGATCCGCTCCTGAAGAGGCGTGGACTGGGCGACTGAGGCGTGAGACGCTGAGCGCATGAACGCCTTTCGCGACGCCCCGTTCGGTCCTGCGGACCGCCTCGACCTCGAGTCCGTCCCCCTCGCCGTCATCCGCCACGAGGGCATCCGCCTCGCCGATCTCCCGGAGGCGTTCGACGCCGGCTACTCGGCGATCGCGCTCACCTTCGCCGGAGGCGTGCTCGTCCCGACCGGCCCGGCACTCGCGGTGTATCACGGCGATCCGATGGGCGTCTTCGACCTGGAACTCGGCTTCCCCGTGCAGACGGCACCGGCGAACCCCATCCCCACCGCGAGCGGCCGCGTCATCGTCGCTTCGACACTGCCCTCAGGACCCGCGGTCGCGACCACGCTGTTCGGCTCCTATGAGGAACTGGGTGGCGCATGGGCCGCCCTCGTCGAGCGCGCGTCGGCGCAGGGGCTTCGTCCCGGGGGGATCTGGATCGAGATCTACGTGTCCGACCCGAGCGCTCCGGCACCAGAACTGCGTACGGACCTGATCATGCCGATCGGCTGACGAAACCCGTCACGCGCAGAGCCTCGTTCGGAGTCACCGTCCGAGCTGGTCCATGGCTTTGTACCAGGTGAGCTGGTGGTAGCTCTGCGGGAGGAGGTCGCCGAGTCCATCGAGCGACAGCACATGTACGACGATCGACTCGCTGTCGTCGAGAGACTGCTCCGCGACGCGCGCACACCCGCGTGCGAGGAAATGATGCACCCGGTTCGTGTGGTTGCCGAAGTTCGCCCAGGTCGATCCGAGATCGATGAGATCGTCGGCGGCATACCCGGTCTCCTCGAGCAGCTCACGGCGCGCCGCAGCCTCCGGCGACTCACCAGGCTCTACTCCCCCGCCGATGGTGCCGACGGCCACGACGCCTGCACCGTGCCGATACTCTTCGACGACGATGGCGTCATCGTTCCGGTCCAGGGCGAGGACGGAGATCCAGTCCCCGTACTCCAGCACGTAGTACGGGGCGATCGACATACCGCTGCCATTCACGCACTCGTCGGCGTGGAGGCGGATCCACCGGTCGGCGACGAGCGTCTCGCGCGCCACCGTCTTCCAGGGAGCCGGCTCCGCGCTCATGCGCTCTTGCGCTTGCGCTCCATCACGATGGTGGGCGGTGCGCCTTCGTCGACGGCAGCGCGGGTCACGATGACCTTCGCCACGTCCTCGGCGGAGGGGATCTCGAACATGATGGGTCCGAGCACGTCTTCCAGGATCGCCCGAAGACCGCGAGCACCGGTCTTGCGCTCGACGGCGAGGTCGGCGATGGAGCGCAGTGCCTCTTCTTCGAACTCGAGCTGCACGCCGTCGATCTCGAACATCCGCTGATACTGCTTCACCAGCGCGTTGCGCGGGCCCGTCAGGATGTCGATCAGCGCATCCTGGTCGAGCGGTGACACGTTGGTCACGACCGGCAGACGCCCGATGAACTCGGGGATCAGCCCGAACTTGTGCAGGTCTTCCGGAAGCACCTCGCTGAACAGGTCGAGGTCCTTGCCCTTGTCGTGCAGCGGAGCACCGAAGCCGATTCCATGCTTGCCGACGCGGGCCGACACGATGTCTTCGAGACCCGCGAAGGCTCCGGCGACGATGAACAGCACGTTGGACGTGTCGATCTGCAGGAACTCCTGGTGCGGGTGCTTGCGACCACCCTGGGGCGGCACCGAGGCTACCGTGCCCTCGATGATCTTCAGGAGCGCCTGCTGGACGCCCTCGCCCGAGACGTCGCGCGTGATGGAGGGGTTCTCCGCCTTGCGGGCGATCTTGTCGACCTCGTCGATGTAGATGATGCCCTGCTCGGCGCGCTTGACGTCGTAGTCGGCGGCCTGGATGAGCTTGAGGAGGATGTTCTCGACGTCTTCGCCGACATAGCCGGCCTCGGTAAGAGCGGTGGCATCGGCAACGGCGAACGGGACGTTCAGCCGCTTCGCGAGCGTCTGTGCGAGGTACGTCTTCCCACAGCCGGTCGGGCCGATGAGCAGGATGTTGCTCTTGGCGATCTCGACCTCTTCGGCCTTCTGCTCAGCGGTCTGAAGAGTGCCGTGGGCGCGAACGCGCTTGTAGTGGTTGTAGACGGCGACGGAAAGAGCGCGCTTGGCCGGCTCCTGGCCGACGACGTACTCCTCAAGGAAGGAGAAGATCTCACGCGGCTTGGGAAGCTCGAACTCGGCGACCCCGTCGGCAGACGACTCGGCCATGCGCTCTTCGATGATCTCGTTGCACAGTTCGACGCACTCGTCGCAGATGTACACACCGGGGCCGGCGATGAGCTGCTGCACCTGCTTCTGGCTCTTTCCACAGAAAGAGCATTTGAACAGGTCAGCGCTTTCACCGATGCGGGCCATGCGCGTCCTCCTAGGGGGGATCAGAGATCGTCCTTCGAGCCTAACCGCTGCTTACGACACCGGGCCGCATTGAGGGCACTCGACATCGCGCCCATTGGACGGCGAAGGGATCGACAGCCGTCTGGCGCCTTCTCCGGGCGACGGCTGCCGACCCTTTCGCGAGATCGACTGTTCGGTCAGACCATGCTCTTCGTGTGCCAGACGGTCTTCACCTCGGTGAAGGCGCCGATCCGTTCCGGCGAGGCGACGACCTCACCGGGGGTAAGCACACGCTTGAGCGTCTCCGCTGCGGCGATCTGCATGTCCACCCAATCCAAGGCGCCGGCACCCGCGAGGTCGAGGGCGTTCACGTCCTGGTGGGATGCCAGCCATGGAGCCATCTCCGCCGGCGAACCCGTCAGCACATTGACGACGCCACCGGGGACATCGCTGGTGACGAGGACCTCGGCGAGGCTGATGGCCGAGAGCGGGTGCTGCTCACTCGCGATGACGACCACGGTGTTCCCGGCGACCAGCGCGGGAGCCACGACCGACACCAGGCCGAGCAGCGCCGAGTCCTGCGGTGCGATGATCGCGACGACGCCCGTCGGCTCCGGCACGGAGATGTTGAAGTACGGCCCGGAGACGGGGTTCGCGTTGCCCGCCACCTGGGCGTACTTGTCGCACCAGCCGGCGTACCAGACCCAGAGATCGATCGCCTCATCGACCTGCGCGGCCGCAGCGGCGGACGACACGCCCTCCTGCGCCGAGATCTCGTCGATGAACTGCGCACGGCGACCCTCGAGCACCTCTGCGACGCGGTACAACACCTGTCCGCGGTTGTAGGCGGTCGCCCCCGACCAGCCCTTCACCGCCGCACGAGCGGCGACGACGGCGTCACGGGCATCCTTGCGAGAGCCCTTCGCGGCGTTCGCGAGGAAGCCCCCCTTGGAGGAGAGCACCTCGTACGTGCGGCCGGACTCGCTCCGCGGGAACGCTCCGCCGATCGCGAGCTTGTAGGTCTTCGGCACGGTCAGTCGCTTGCTCATGCTGCGGCTCCCTTGAGGTAGGCGGTGAGCCCCTGACGGCCGCCCTCGCGACCGTATCCGGACTCCTTGTAGCCGCCGAACGGGCTCGACGGGTCGAAGCGGTTGAAGGTGTTCGCCCAGATGACACCGGCACGCAGGCGATCGGCCACCGCGAGGATGCGCGATCCCTTGTCGGACCAGATCCCCGCGGAGAGCCCGTACGGCGTGTTGTTCGCCTTCGCGATCGCCTCGGCGGGGGTGCGGAACGTGAGCACCGAGAGCACAGGCCCGAAGACCTCGTCGCGGGCGATGCGGTGCGACGCCTCGACGCCGGTGAAGATCGTCGGCGCGAACCAGAAGCCCTGCTCCGGGATCGCGCAGTCCGCCGTCCAGCGCTCTGCGCCCTCGGCCTCGCCGATGTCGCTCAGCTCACGGATGCGGGCGAGCTGCGCTGCGGAGTTGATCGCGCCGATGTCGGTGTTCTTGTCGAGAGGGTCGCCGAGGCGGAGGGTCGACAGGCGCGACTTGAGCCGATCGACGACCTCGTCGTGGATCGACTCCTGCACGAGCAGTCGGCTTCCGGCGCAGCAGACGTGGCCCTGGTTGAAGAAGATGCCGTTCACGATGCCTTCGACCGCCTGATCGATGGGGGCGTCGTCGAACACGATGTTCGCGGCCTTGCCGCCCAGTTCGAGCGTCAGCTTCTTCGGAGTGCCGGCGACAGCCCGGGCGATGTCCCGTCCGACACCGGTCGAACCGGTGAAGGCCACCTTGTCGACGTCGGGGTGACGCACGAGCGCAGAGCCCGTCGCTCCGGCACCCGTCACGATGTTGACGACACCGGCCGGAAGGTCGGCCTGCTGCAGGATCTCGGCGAAGATCAGCGCGGTGAGGGGCGTCGTCTCGGCCGGCTTGAGCACCACCGTGTTGCCGGCGGCGAGAGCGGGAGCGATCTTCCAGGCCAGCATCAGCAGCGGGAAGTTCCACGGGATGATCTGACCCGCGACGCCGAGAGCCCGCGGGTTCGCGCCCAGTCCCGCGTGATCGAGCTTGTCGGCCCAGCCCGCGTAGTAGAAGAACCAGGAGGCGACGAGCGGCACGTCGACGTCGCGGCTCTCCTTGATCGGCTTGCCGTTGTCGAGGCTCTCGGCGACGGCGAGCTCACGGGCGCGCTCCTGCACGAGGCGGGCGATGCGGAAGAGGTACTTCCCTCGGTCGCGACCGCTCATCTTCGACCAGGTCTTCTCGTAGGCGCGACGCGCGGCGGCGACCGCACGGTCGACGTCCTCATCACTCGCCGAAGCGATCTCGGCGATGTGCTTCTCGGTCGCCGGTGAGATGGTGTTGAACGGCGTGCCGGAGCCGTCGACGAACTCGCCGTCGATGAACAGCCCGTAGCTGTCCTTGAGGTTCAGGACCGCGGTGGACTCCGGTGCGGGAGCGTATTCCAGAAATGACATGTTCGTCTTCCCGTCAGTCGATCGTGACGTAGTCGGGGCCCGAGTAGTGGCCGGAGCTGAGCTTCTGACGCTGCAGGAGCACGTCGTTGAGGAGGCTGGAGGCGCCGAAGCGGAAGAGGTGCGGCTGGAGCCACTCCTCGCCGACAGTCTCGGCGACGGTGACGAGATACTTCACCGCATCCTTCGACGAGCGGATGCCACCGGCTGGCTTCACACCGATCTTCTCTCCGGTGCCGCGGTACCAGTCGCGCACGGTCTCCAGCATGAGGAGCGTCGTCGGGAGGGTGGCTGCGGGCTGCACCTTGCCGGTCGAGGTCTTGATGAAGTCCCCTCCCGCCAGGATGCCCAGCCACGAGGCGCGCTTGATGTTGTCGTAGGTGTTCAGCTCGCCGGTCTCCAGGATCACCTTGAGCGAGGCGTACGAACCGTCCTCACGACGGCAGGCCTCCTTGACCTGGGCGATCTGGTCGAAGACCAGGCCGTACCGGCCGGACAGGAACGCGCCACGATCGATCACCATGTCGATCTCATCGGCGCCGGCAGCCACCGCCTCGGCGGTGTCGGCGAGCTTGATCGCAAGCGAGGAGCGTCCGCTGGGGAATGCCGTGGCGACGGCCGCGACGGAGATCAGGCCGTCATCGGGGTCACCGTGCATCCCGCCGAGCGCGGTCACCGCGTCGCCGACCATGTCACCGTACACGCAGACCGCTGCGACCCGCGGGGTCGAAGGATCCGCGGCGTCCGGATTCTTCGCCTTGGCCACGAGAGAGCGCACCTTTCCGGGAGTGTCAGCTCCCTCGAGCGTCGTGAGGTCGATCAGCTTGATGATCGTGTCGAGCGCCCACGCCTTCGAGGTGGTCTTGATCGACCGGGTGCCGAGCCCGGCAGCGCGCTGCTCCAGACCGACGGCATCCACGCCGGGAAGTCCGTGCAGGAATCGCCGGAGCGTGGCGTCGTCGGGCTCGCCGCCCAGAACGTCCACCGCCGCCCTGCGACTGAGTTCTTTGGTCGTCACTGTTCCTCCAACAATGCTCGTGCTGTGGTCTCATCGGTCACCAGAACGCCGCACAGGCCGCTGGTGACCACGGTGCGTGCGATGTCGTGCTTGGCGGGGCCTGCCGTCACGAAGATCGCACGAGCGGCTCCGCGCAGACGGTCGAGAGAGACTCCGACGGTCCGTGCATCGAGCTGCGAGTCGACGATGTTGCCCTCCGCGTCGACGTAGCGCCCGAGGACGTCGCCGACGGCGCCGCGTCGTGCGAGCTCTTCGACATCCTCCGCACTGAGGTAGCCGTTCTCGACATGGGCGGACGAGGCATCGCAGGGTCCGGCGGTGAACAGGAAAGCCTGGGCCTCGGCTGCCTCTTCGAGGACGGCGGCGACGGTGCGGTCGGACTCGATCGCCTGCTTCGTCTCCACGCGCTCGAGGATGGCCGGGCTCGGCAGCAGGGAGACCTGCCCCGAAGCGCGCTGGGCGATCGTGACGGCGAGGCCTGCTGCGCCTCCGGAGCGTCGGTTCAGGCTCACTCCCCCGTTGAGCTGCACCACGGTCACGCCGTTCGCCCAGCCGTCCGGAAGCGCCTCGGCCACGGCACGGAGTGTACGGCCCCAGCTCACCCCGAGGGTGCGGGGAACGGGGCGCAGCGCGGTCAGGAAGTCGGCTGCGGCCTGAGCGACGCGTTCGAGGGTGCCGTCATCGCCTTCCGGAGCCGGCACGACCACGGCATCGGTGAGGCCGAAGCGTTCGACGAGAAGCCGCTCCAGGCCGAGTCGGCGGGCGCGCGGGTGCACGATCTCGATGCGGACGATGCCGCGTTCGCGGGCCTGGGTCAGCAGACGGCCGACCTTCCAGCGCGAGATCTTGAGGAGTCCGCCGATCTCGTCCTGGGTCTTGTCCTCGTCGTAGTACAGCTCGGCGACGCGGACCATGAGCAGATCTTCTTCCACGGCTTCCTCCTTCCTCCTCCAGAGTAGGCCCTCGTCAGCGTTCGCGCACCACAGTGCTCATATGCGCACTTTGTCGTCGGGTCGTGCACATCCGCCGGGCACGACGAAGGGCGCCCGTCGGATGACGGACGCCCTTCGATCGATCGGGTCAGACGCGCTTGCGCGTCGTGAGCACCTGGTCGACGATGCCGTACTCCAGCGCCTGTGCGGCGGAGAGGATGTTGTCACGATCGATGTCGCGGTTCACCTGCTCCGGGGTGCGGTTGGTATGTCCCGCGAGCGTCTCCTCCAGCCAGGTGCGCATGCGGAGGATCTCCGCGGCCTGGATCTCGATGTCGGACGCCTGGCCGTGGCCGGCCTCCCCCATCGCGGGCTGGTGGATGAGCACGCGGGCGTTCGGGAGCGCGAGACGCTTGCCCGGCGCACCGGCAGCGAGCAGCACGGCCGCAGCCGAAGCCGCCTGGCCGAGCACCACGGTCTGGATCTGCGGCGCGACGTACTGCATCGTGTCGTAGATCGCCGTCATCGCGGTGAACGAGCCACCAGGCGAGTTGATGTACATCGTGATGTCGCGCTCGGCGTCCTGGCTCTCCAGAACGAGGAGCTGTGCCATCACGTCGTCGGCCGAGGCGTCGTCGACCTGCACGCCGAGGAAGATCACGCGGTCTTCGAACAGCTTGTTGTACGGGTCCTGGCGCTTGAAGCCGTAGGCGGTGCGCTCTTCGAACTGCGGCAGCACGTAGCGGCTGGAAGGCAGGTCACCGGCTGAGCGGAAGGTGGGTGTGTACATGAGCGTCCTTTCGCTTTCCGTTACTCGGTGTCCTGGTCGGTTCCGCCGCCGCCGATGACGTCGGAGGCCGATTCGCGGATGTGATCGACGAAGCCGTACTCGAGCGCTTCCTCAGCCGTGAACCAGCGGTCGCGGTCACCATCGGCGTTGATCTGCTCGACCGACTTGCCGGTCTGGGCAGCGGTGATCTCGGCGAGGCGGTTCTTCATCGACATGATGAGCTGCGCCTGCGTCTGGATGTCGCTCGACGTTCCGCCGAACCCGCCGTGGGGCTGGTGCAGCAGCACGCGTGCGTTGGGCGTGATGTACCGCTTGCCCTTGGTGCCGGCGGTCAACAGCAGCTGCCCCATGGAGGCGGCCATTCCGATGCCGACCGTGACGATGTCGTTCGGCACGAACTGCATCGTGTCGTAGATCGCCATGCCCGCGGTGATCGATCCGCCGGGCGAATTCACGTAGAGGTAGATGTCTCGCTCGGAGTCTTCTGCGGCGAGGAGAAGGATCTTCGCGCAGATCTCGTTCGCGTTCTCGTCGCGCACCTCCGACCCCAGCCAGATGATGCGGTCCTTCAGCAACCGGTCGAAGACGCTCGTTGCGAGGAGGGGTTCTGCAGCCATGTCAGCTCCTGATTCCGTGTTTCAGTGATTCGAATCTACCGGCGACAACGCGGCGCCCAGGCCGTGTTCGCCGTCGGCATATCAGGTGTCGGCGTCCGCGATCTCGTGGGCATAGGCCGTCATCGAACGGTGGTAGCGCGGCAGATGCGGGACGAGGGCGAGCAGTGCCACGGAGAGACCCTCCGCCGGGCGCCCGGCGCTGGCCAGGATGAGGGCATGCACGCAGGCGACGGCGTCGCGATAGGGGCCGTCGGGCGCGAGCTCCTCCTCGGCACGGATCACGGCGAGTGCTTCGTCGTACTCGCCGAGATTCCGGAGCGAACTGGCCATCTGGATCACGCACTGCGGACGATGCTCACCATCCAACCCCAGAGCCAGCGCGCGTCGATACAGGGCGACAGCCTCCGCCGGCCGGCCAGCGGAATCCCGTGCACCGCCGCGCTCGAACTCCGCGCGAGCGTCGTCAGGGCCGCGCTCAGCGGCGAGGGCGTCGATGCGGCTGATCGTGTCGTCACCCACCGCTTCGCCCGTCGCGTCGTCCCACACCTCGTCGATGCGCTCATCCCACGTCTTCATCGCTGCCCTCTCCTCGGATGGAAAAGAGGGCGGATGCCGCAGCACCCGCCCTCTTCACTGGATCGTTTTCGATCACTCAGCCTTGTCGGCCGCCTTCTTGGCCGGAGCCTTCTTGGCAGCAGGCTTCTTGGCCGGAGTCTTCTCGGCCGGAGCCTTCTCAGCGGCGGGCTTCTCGGCGTCGTCGGCCTCGGCGGCCTTCTTGGCCGGAGCCTTCTTGGCGGCGGGCTTCTTGGCAGGAGCCTTCTTCGCCGGCTTCTCCTCGGCTTCCGCGGAGTCCGCGTCCGCAGACTCGGCCTCGTCGTCGGTGACGATGAAGTCGGACAGATCGACGGGCTTGCCGTTGCTGTCGACGACCTTCACCTTGCCGAGCGCGATCGCGAGCGCCTTGTTCCGGGCGACCTCGCCGACGAGCGCCGGGAGCTGGTTCGAGGACTGCAGCGCCTCGACGAACTCCTGCGGGGCCATGCCGTACTGGGCAGCCGACTGGATGAGGTACTGCGAGAGCTCCTCCTGCGAGACCTGCACGTCGGCCTGCTCGGCGATCGTGTCGAGAAGAACCTGCGTGCGGAACTGCTTCTCGCTGGCCTCGGTGACCTCGGCGCGGTGCACGTCGTCCTCGAGACGGCCTTCGCCCTCGAGGTGGTTGTGCACCTCGTCCTCGATGAGCTGCGGCGGAACCGGGATCTCGATCTGCTCGAGCAGCACCTCGACGAGCTTGTCGCGTGCGGCGGAGCCCTGCGTGAACACGCCCTGCTGAGCGACGCGCTCCGCGAGGCTCTCACGGAGCTCGGCGATCGTGTCGAACTCGCTCGCGATCTGCGCGAAGTCGTCGTCGGCCTCGGGAAGCTCGCGCTCCTTGACCGCCTTGACCGTCACGGAGACCTCGGCCTCGGACCCGGCGTGGTCGCCACCGACGAGAGCGGAGCGGAACGTGGTGTCCTCACCCGCGGTGAGCGACTCGATCGCGTCGTCGATGCCCTCGAGCAGCTCGCCCGAGCCGATCTCGTAGGAGACGCCCTCGGCGCGGTCGATCTCGGCGCCGTCGATCGTGGCGACGAGGTCGAGCTCGACGAAGTCACCCTTCGCGGCAGGCCGGTCGACCGGCACGAGCGTGCCGAAGCGGGCGCGCATGTTGTCGAGCTCGGCGTCGAGCGCAGCGTCATCGGCCTCGACAGCGTCGACGGTCACGGTGATGCCGTCGTAAGAGGGCAGCTCGATGTCGGGACGGACGTCGACCTCGATGTCCACGAGCAGGTCACCCGAGAAGTCCTTCTCGTTCGGCCACTGCGTGATGTCGGCCGCCGGGCGCCCCACGACGCGCAGCTTGTGCTCGTTGGTCGCCTCGCGGAAGAACTTGTCCAGGCCTTCGTTCACGGCGTGCTCGATGACCGCGCCGCGACCGATGCGCTGGTCGATGATCGGTGCCGGGACCTTGCCCTTGCGGAAGCCGGGGATCTGGACGTCCTGAGCGATGTGCTCGTACGCGTGAGCGATGCTGGGCTTGAGGTCGTCCGGGGTGACCGTGATGGTGAGCTTGACCCGGGTCGGGGTCAGCTTCTCGACGGTGCTGTTCGCCATGCTGGTGTGTTCTCCTTGTGATTTCCGCTTCGAATCGCGGCTGTAAGGTCCGTGGGGGCCGTGTCGGGGCGACAGGAGTTGAACCTGCGACCTCCCGCTCCCAAAGCGGGCGCTCTACCAAACTGAGCTACGCCCCGGGGAATCCGCATGCGGATTCAGCCCCACCGAGTCTAACGGACAGGAGCATGCGTCAGAGTCCGGTATAGTCGATGAGTCGGTAACCGAACCTTTCGAGGCTCGGATTCCGGGGCTGTAGCTTAGTGGTAAAGCCTTAGTCTTCCAAACTAATGATGCGGGTTCGATTCCCGTCAGCCCCTCCACTCGAGAGGGCCCCCGCCATACGGCGGGGGCCTTCCGCATTTCCGGTCGCCTCGTCGAATACGCTGACAGCATCGCTGCACGCAGGCTCCGACCGGAAGGCATCATCGAATGGGTCAGTCGCCCCGCGACGGCGGGCATCAGCTTCCCGTCGTCTTCTCTTCCGGGGCCTCGTCCTCCACGCCGACACGGTCGCGTCGGAGGAGACGGCCGGGGCTCGTCATCGGCCTGCTCGGCGGCGCCGCGCTGATCGCGGCCTTGGCCATCGTCCAGGTGAGCACGAACCTCGGATACGACGATGCGGCGTCCCGTTACGAGAGCGCAGCTCAGACGACATCGACCGCGAAGACGCAGCTCCGCGCCGACATCGCTGAACTGCGAACCGTCACCGACGCAGCGGGCCAGGTGGTTGCAGGGGGCGATCAGCCGATCTCCGTGCCCGACGAACTGCACGCGAGCTTGGCCTCTGCCGTCGAGGAGGGCACCGCTACCGCGTCAGACGCGGACGGCGTGGTCTCCGTGGCGATCGCTCCGCTGAGCGAGAAGCCCGACTGGTTCTGGGAACTGTTCGGTGCCACCTCGGAGCTCGAACAGCGACGTGACGAAGTGGAGGACCTGTCCGTCGAGGTCGCCGGCGCGGCCGGCGACGTCTCGTCGGCGCACACGGCGATGACGGAGAGTGGCCTCGCGGTGATCACGACGGCCGGAGCGGCTGCGCCTGGATTCGAAGCGGCACATCTGTCGGCCCGCAACGACGCGGTGATCGCGCTACGCGACGCCGCCGCCGATGCCACTGCCGCGACGACGCTCGACGAAGGCACCGCAGCCGCCTACCTCGCCCTGCAGACCGCGGCGGCGCAGGTCGTCGCCACCGAGAGCGAAGAACTGGCGGAGAAGGCAGGCCCGCTCCTGAACTCCCGGCTCGAGATCGAAGCGTTCGCCCGCTCCCTCGCGCCCGGCGTGCTCCTGGACTTCGACTGGGCGCCGGTCGTCAGCGGCGCCGGTTACAACGGCAGCATGGGCGGCTACACGACCTGGTGGTGGGGCGAATCGGGGCGGGCGACCATCGCGTTCTCGAACTCGGTCGCCGAGCAGTGGCCGGCCGTTCGCAGCAAGGCACTGATCGCGCACGAGGTGGGGCACGCGATCAGCGTGAGGTGCCAGAGCATGTACGACTCCTCCACGCAGGACAGCATCGAGAAGTGGGCGACGGCGTGGGCCATCAGCATGGGCTACACCGATGATGCGAACGGCGTCTGGGCGTATGGGTACCCGCCGCAGAGCTACATCGATGCGGCGGCGGGCTGCCGCTGACCGCCGCCTGATACGGAAGAAGCCGCCGCGATCGCTCGCGACGGCTTCTTCGATGTCAGCCTCGAGGTCACTGCCCCCGACGCTCGCGCAGCTGCGTGAGCGCGTCGTCGAGCAGCTGGACGGCTTCCTCGTCCGTACGGCGTTCCTTCACGTAAGCGAGGTGCGTCTTGTACGGCTCCGCCTTCGCGAGCGCAGGAGGATTCTCCTTGTCGCGACCGGCGGGGAGCCCGGACTGCGGGTGGTCGATCGTCTCCGGGATCTCCTCTTCGGGGAGACCAGCGGCGAAGTAGCGGACGGTCTCGTTGCCGAGACCATCCCAGTAGGAGACCGCGATGCGGTCGGCGTGATAGCCGTGGTCCTGCTCCCCCATGGGGCCGGAGCCCACGCGGGTGCCACGGATCGCGTTTCCACCGGTAGCCATCAGATGACCTCGAATTTCGTGATGAGGCCCAGCGCGACGATGGAGACGAACCATGTCAGAGCCAGGACGACGGTGAAGCGGTTGAGGTTCCGCTCCGCAAGCCCGGACGAGCCGACCGCAGAGGTCATGCCCCCGCCGAACATGTCGGAGAGGCCGCCACCGCGGCCCTTGTGCAGGAGGATGAGGAGGGTCAGCAGAACGCTGGTGATGCCCAGCACGACCTGCAGGACGAACTCGAGAATTGCCACGAGAAAGAGCCTTTCGCTGGGGCCGGAGCGCCCCCGTAACGGTCAAGTATACGGTGCGGCGGGGCCGAAGCCCCGCCGCACTCACACGCCGACGTGCTTCTCGAAGCGGATGATCGCGGCGAACTCGTCCACGACGAGGCTCGCCCCGCCGACGAGTGCGCCGTCGACATCGGGCTCGCGCATGAAGCTGGCGATGTTTCCCGACTTCACGGAACCTCCATAGAGGATCCGCGTGCGCGCTGCCGCCTCGTCGCCGAGCACCTTCGCGATGACGGCGCGCAGAGCGGCGCAGACGTCTTGCGCCTGCTGAGGCGTCGCCGCCTGACCGGAGCCGATCGCCCACACGGGCTCGTACGCCACGACGATGTCCGCCTTCGGCGAGACCCCCTCGAGCGCTGCCTCGAGCTGCGACACCGGAACCGCGCTGGCACCGAACTTCTCGAGGTCGCCGGCCGTCTCGCCCACGCAGATGACCGGTACCAGGCCGTGCTTGAGCGCTGCCTTGACCTTGGCGGCCACGACATCGTCACCTTCGGAGTGGTACTCACGACGCTCGGAGTGGCCGATGATCACGTACTTCGCATCGAGCTTCGCCAGGAACGCTCCCGACACCTCGCCGGTGTACGCGCCCGAGTCATGTGCCGACACATCCTGCGCTCCGAGCGCGAACGGGATCTTGTCCGCGTCGATGAGGGTCTGCACGCTGCGGATGTCGGTGAACGGCGGGAACACCGCGACCTCGACGGATCCGTCCTCGTGCTTCGCATCCTTCAACGTCCAGTGCAGCTTCTGCACGAACGCGACCGCCTGCAGGTGGTCCAGGTTCATCTTCCAGTTTCCCGCGATCAGCGGGGTACGAGAGTTCACACCCATCCGAGGACCTCCAGCCCAGGTAGTTTCTTGCCCTCGAGGAACTCGAGGCTCGCGCCGCCACCGGTCGAGATGTGACCGAACTGGTCGTCGCTGAAGCCGAGCTGGCGCACGGCTGCAGCGGAGTCTCCCCCGCCGACGACGCTGAGGCCGTCGACCTCGGTGAGCGCTTGCGCGACGGTCTTGGTGCCCGCTGCGAAGGCAGGGAACTCGAACACGCCCATGGGGCCGTTCCAGAACACGGTCTTCGACCCGCGGATGACCTCGGCGAAGCGTGCCGCCGTCTCCGGACCGATGTCGAGCCCGATGCCGGAGGCACCGAACGGCGTCGACTCGATCGCGTCGGCTGCGGCGACCTCGTGCGCGGCGTCGGCGCCGAAGGACGCGGCCACCACGACGTCGGTGGGGAGCACGAGCTCCACGCCGCGCTCAGCCGCTTCCGCGATGTACCCGCGCACCGTGTCGAGCTGATCCTCTTCCAGAAGGCTCGAGGCGACGGCGTGCCCCTGGGCCTTGAGGAAGGTGAAGAGCATTCCGCCACCCACCAGGATCTTGTCCACGCGCGGGAGCAGGTGCGAGATGACGCCGAGCTTGTCGCTGACCTTCGAGCCGCCGAGCACGACCGCATAGGGGCGCTCGGGGTTCTCGGTCAGGCGGTCCAGCACGTCGAGTTCCGCGGCGATCAGCAGACCGGCCGCCGACGGGAGCAGCTCGGCGAGCTCGTAGACGCTGGCCTGCTTGCGGTGCACGACGCCGAACCCGTCGGAGACGAACACGTCCCCGAGTTCTGCGAGCTCGGCCGCGAAGGCAGCACGCTCGGCGGCGTCCTTCGAGGTCTCCCCCGGGTTGAACCGCAGGTTCTCGATCACGACGACCCCGCCGTCCTCGAGCGATGCCACGGCCTCCTTGGCGGATTCGCCGACCGTGTCGCGCGCGAACGCGACCGGGGCGCCGAGCAGCTCGGAGAGCCGCTGAGCCACCGGCCCGAGGCTGTACTGCGGGTCGGGCGCACCGTCGGGTCGGCCGAGGTGCGAGCACACCACAACACGGGCGCCCGCGTTGATGAGTGCATTGAGGGTCGGCAACGAGGCGCGGACACGGCCATCGTCCGTGATGATCCCATCCCGCAGGGGGACGTTGAGATCACAACGGACGATGACGCGCTTGCCCTCGAGCGACCCCAGGGTGTCCAGGGTGCGCAGAGTCATGTGTCTGAGCTTAGAGGCGCTCGGCCACGTACTCGGTCAGGTCGACGAGACGGTTGGAGTAGCCCCACTCGTTGTCGTACCAGCTGGACACCTTGATCAGGTTGCCGCTCACGTTGGTGAGCGTCGAGTCGAAGATCGACGAGTGCGGGTTGTGCACGATGTCGCTCGAGACGATCGGGTCCTCGTTGTACTGGAGGTAGCCCGCGAGACGGCCCTCGGCAGCAGCCTTCTTGTAGGCCTCGTTGACCTCGTCGACCGTCAGGTTCTCACGGTCGGTGATGAGGGTGAGGTCGACGATCGAGCCGGTGGGAACCGGAACACGGTACGACGAACCGCTCAGCTTGCCCTGGAGCTCAGGGAGCACCTCGCCGATGGCCTTGGCCGCACCGGTCGAGGCCGGGGTGATGTTGATCGCAGCGGCACGGGCACGACGGAGGTCGCTGTGCGGGCCGTCCTGCAGGTTCTGGTCTGCGGTGTACGCGTGCGCGGTCATCATGAAACCGCGGTCGATGCCGAACGCGTCGTTGAAGACCTGAGCCAGCGGCGCGAGGCAGTTCGTGGTGCAGGACGCGTTGGAGATGATGTGGTCGGTCTCCGGGTTGTACGTGTCCTCGTTCACGCCCATGACGAACGTGCCGTCGACGCCCGTACCGGGAGCCGAGATGAGGACCTTCTTCGCGCCGGCCTCGATGTGCTTCTTGGCGAGCTCGGCCTTGGTGAAGAAGCCGGTCGACTCGATCACGATGTCGACGCCCAGCTCGCCCCACGGGAGGCCTGCGGGGTCGCGCTCGGCGAACGCCTTGATGGTCTTGCCGTTGACGGTGATGCTCTCGTCGTCGTAGCTGATCTCGGCGTCGAGGACGCCGCCCACCGAGTCGTACTTCAGCAGGTGCGCCAGGGTCTTGTTGTCGGTGAGGTCGTTGACGGCGACGATCTCAAGGTCTGCTCCCTGCGCGAGAGCCGCGCGGAAGTAGTTGCGTCCGATGCGGCCGAAGCCGTTGATACCGATCTTGACAGACACTCAGGTCTCCCTGTTTCTCGTGCATCGCACGCGGCTTTCCAGCGAGCGTGAGGTGCGGGGTTTTTTGGCTGAGAGGGCGTCCCGACGAGCCGTGGCCCGTCGGGACGCGACCCGATTACGACAGTACCAGCAGGCCGTTCGTCTGCTGACGGGCGACCTCGAGGCGCTGGGCGACGTTCTCCCAGTTGGCGATGTTCCACGCGGCCTTGACGTAGTCGGCCTTCACGTTGAGGTAGTCGAGGTAGAAGGCGTGCTCCCACATGTCGAGCTGGAACAGCGGGATGGTGCCCTGCGCCGTGTTCGACTGCTGGTCGAAGAGCTGCTGGATGATGAGGCGCGAGCCGATCGAGTCCCAGCTGAGCACCGCCCAGCCGGAGCCCTGGATTCCGGTGGCCGCGGCGGTGAAGTGCGCCTGGAACTTCTCGAACGAGCCGAAGTACTCATCGATCGCGGCCTTCAGCTCGCCCTCGGGCTGACCTCCGCCGTTCGGCGACAGGTTGGTCCAGAAGATCGAGTGGTTGACGTGACCGCCGAGGTTGAAGGCGAGGTCCTTCTCGAGCTTGTTCACGTTCGCGAGGTTGCCGCTCTCGCGAGCCTCGGCGAGCTGCTCGAGAGCGGTGTTCGCGCCGGCGACGTAGGTCGCGTGGTGCTTGTCATGGTGCAGCTCCATGATCTTGCCGCTGATGTGCGGCTCGAGGGCTGCGAAGTCGTAGGGAAGGTCGGGGAGCGTGTAGGTCGCCATATCGCTTTCATCCAATCCGCGCCGCGCCGCGGCGCTTGCCGATCCTCCGCGCCGCCGATGTGCGGCGTAGAGCGGACGTGATTCATCCTACTGACGACAACGCGGCCACGGCCCCGATCCTTCCGCCGTATGACGAAGACCCGCCGTCCGGATGCCGGACGACGGGCCTTGGTCGAGGATGCGGATCAGACGTCGAGTCCGACGGGGACGGCGGCTTCCGTTCCGGGAATGCCCTCCTGCTGCGCGCGCTTGTCCGCCATCGCCAGCAGGCGACGGATGCGACCGGCGACGGCGTCCTTCGTCAGTGGCGGGTCGGCATGGTGTCCCAGCTCGTCGAGGCTGGCATCACGGTGCGCGAGACGAAGCTCGCCCGCCACCTTCAGATGATCGGGGACCTCGTCGGCCAGGATCTCGAGGGCACGCTCGACACGCGCGCACGCGGCAACGGCGGCCTGTGCGGAACGGCGCAGGTTCGCGTCGTCGAAGTTCACCAGACGGTTGACGCCGGCCCTGACCTCGCGGCGCTGGCGGAGCTCCTCCCAGGCGATCGCGGTCTTCTGCGCTCCCATCTCGTTCAGGATGGTGCGGATGGCCTCGCCTTCGCGCACGACCACGCGCGGCATACCGCGCACCTCACGGGCCTTCGCGGCCACCCCGAGTCGATGCGCGGCGCCGACGAGAGCCATGGCCGCCTCCGAGGACGGGCAGACGACCTCGAGCATGGCGGAGCGTCCTGGCTCGCTCAGGCTGCCGGCCGCGAGGAACGCGCCGCGCCACAAGCCGGCGACCTCGGCCCGGGAACCGGTGGTGAGCCGGTTGGGAAGCCCACGGACGGGCCGTCGACGCTGATCGAGCAGACCCGTCTGACGGGCCAGGGTCTCCCCCTGCGCGATCACCCGCACAGCCCAGCGTGCACCGTCGTTCGCGGTGCTCGACTGCACCTGGGCGATCTCCGGGCGCACGCCGTAGATCTCGGCGAGGTCGCGGGCGACGCGTCGTGCGAGAGTCTCGGCATCCACCTCGGCCTCCACGGCCACACGGCCGGCGATCGAATGCAGACCACCGGCGAACCGGAGTATGGCGGTCACTTCCGCGACTCGCACCGTCGGGGGTGCGTTGCGGATGCTGACCAGCTCGGCCTTGACGTCGGTGGTTAGTGCCACGACACTCCTTCACGTTCACGCGCCGGATCGCGACGCAAACGTCCAGCTTACTCGGCCGGACGGCCCGCTACTCTCGGCCCAGGTCCCGGTGACGGACGTTCACGGCCACTCCGGGGATCGCAGCGAGGCGGCGCGCCAGCTCTTCCGACATCGCCACGGAACGGTGCTTCCCGCCGGTGCAGCCGATAGCGATCGTCGAGTGGCTCTTGTTCTCGCGCTGGTATCCCTCGAGCACGGGCACCAGCGCCTTCGAATAGGAGTCCAGGAACTCCATCGCGCCTTCGCGGGAGAGGACGTACTCGCGCACGGGCTCGTCCTGTCCCGTCTGACCGCGCAGCTCCTCGTTCCAGAACGGGTTCGGCAGGAATCGCATGTCTGCCACGATGTCGACGTCGGTCGGAAGCCCGTACTTGAATCCGAAGCTCAGCAACGTGACCCGATGCCGCGCCTCGCCCTCTGCCGAGAAGATGTCGGAGACGTGCGTGGCGAGCTGGTGGATGTTGAGCATCGAGGTGTCGATCACCAGGTCCGCGCCTTCGCGGATCGGGGCGAGGCGCTCACGCTCGGTGCGGATGCCGTCGAGCAGAGTCCCCTCCCCCTGCAACGGATGCGGTCTGCGCACGGACTCGAATCGACGCACCAGCACGTCGTCCGACGCGTCGAGGAACAGCACGCGGACGGAGCCACGGGAACGCAGCGCACGCGCCACACCGGGGAAGTCGTCGAAGAGGTTGCGTCCACGGACGTCCACGACGGCGGCGACCTTGGGCAGCGCCGTGCCACCCATGTCGGTCAGATCGAGCAGAGGACGCAGGATCTGCGGGGGCAGATTGTCGACCACGTACCAGCCGAGGTCCTCGAGTGCGTTCGCCACCGTCGTCCGACCCGCGCCGGACATTCCCGTGACGATGAGGAACTCGCCCTTTTCCCCGTCAGACATCGCTCAGTGCTCCCTCTCCCCCTCGACCTCCAGCCTAGCGAGTGGAGAGGTGCGTGTGGATGTTCTGGGCGAGCACGGGACCGATCCCCTGGACCTCTTCGATCTGCCCCGGTTCTGCCGCGCGAAGAGCGGTGACCGAGCCGAAGTGCTTGAGCAGCACCTTGATGCGCGCGGCACCCAGCCCGGGAACCTCGGCGAGGACGGAGCCGATGTCGTTCCGCCGCTTCTTGCGCTGATGCGTGATCGCGAACCGGTGTGCCTCGTCGCGAAGCCGCTGCAACAGATAGAGGGCTTCGCTCGTGCGCGGGAGGATCACCGGGAAGTCCTCGCCGGGAAGCCAGACTTCTTCGAGTCGCTTCGCTATGCCGCACACCGCGATCTCGGTGTGTCCCGCATCACGGAGCGCCCTGGCCGCCGCTTCGACCTGAGGCTGTCCGCCGTCGACCAGAAGCAGCTGCGGTGGATACGCGAAGCGGGGCTTCCGACGTGCTGTCGCCTCGCCGACGTCTTCCCCGACGACCTCGTCTGTCGTCGGGTCGATGGCCTCCGGCTCTTCGGGTCGGTCGAGGTAGGCCAAGCGACGACGGAGCACCTGATACATCGAGTCGGTGTCATCCGTGGTCTCGGCGATGTTGAACGAGCGGTACTGGTCCTTGCGGGGAAGGCCGTCTTCGAACACCACCATCGAGGCGACGACATTCGTGCCGCCGAGGTGCGAGATGTCGAAGCACTCGATCCGCAGCGGCGCTTCGTCCATCCCGAGCGCCTCCTGCAGGTCAGTGAGAGCCTGCGTGCGGGCGACGTAGTCGGTCGTGCGCCGTGTCTTGTGACGGATCAACGCCTGCTGTGCGTTCAAGGTCGCCGTGCGCATGAGATCTGCGCGTTGGCCGCGTTGAGCCACCGCGATCTCGACCTTCTTGCCGCGGCGTTCACGCAGCCACAGCTCGAGCTCCGCGGCGTCGTCGGGCAGCGTGGGCACCAGGATACGCCGCGGCACGTCCTGCGCTTCGCCGTAGGCCTGCTGGAGAACCTGCTCGACGAGTTCGCCGCTGGAGATGTCGATCTCCTTCTCGATCGTCAGAGCACGCACACCACGGACCCTGCCGCCGCGGATGACGAAGTGCTGCACCGCCGCCGCCAACTCGTCCTCGGCGATGCCGAACAGGTCGGCGTCCTCATCACTGGGGAGCACGAGTGCACTCTTGCCCAGCACAGCTTCGATGGCCGAGAGCTTGTCCCGATACTTGGCTGCGGCCTCGTAGTCCATCGCCGCCGACGCGGCCAGCATCCGCTTCGTGAGCTCGCGCGTGAAGCGCTCATCACCACCGGCCATGAAGGCGACGAAGTCGTCGACCATGGCACGGTGCTCCTCGATGCTCACCGTCATCGAGCACGGACCACCGCACTTGCCGATCTGGCCGGGGAAGCACGGCCTGCCCGTCTGCATGGCGCGACGGTAGCTGGCGTCACTGCAGGTGCGGATCGGGAACGCCTTGATCATCAGGTCGATCGTCTCGTGCACGGCCCACACCTTCGGGAAAGGGCCGAAGTAGCGAGCGCCGGGGATCTTCCGGTTGCGCGTGACGATCACACGCGGTGCTTCGTCTGCGAGCGTGACAGCCATGAAGGGATAGGACTTGTCGTCCTTGTACCGCACGTTGAAGGGCGGATCGAACTCCTTGATCCACATGTACTCGAGCTGGAGCGAGTCGACATCGGTCGGGACCACCGTCCACTCGACGGACGACGCCGTCGTGACCATGCGTCGGGTCCGCTCGTGCAGGGTCCGCAGCGGCGCGAAGTAGTTCGACAGCCGCTGCCGGAGGTTCTTCGCCTTCCCCACGTAGAGCACGCGACCGGCCGAGTCGCGGAACCGGTACACGCCGGGGTCGGTGGGTATCTCTCCGGCCCGCGGCTTGTACGGCAACACGTCGGCCATCAGCTGGCCTTCCGCGCGGAGCGCCCCTCACCCAGGATCTCGGCGAGGAAGAGACCGGTGTGGCTCTCCTCGACGCGCGCGATCTGCTCCGGGGTACCCGTGGCGACGATCTGTCCGCCGCCCGAACCGCCCTCAGGGCCGAGATCGATCACCCAGTCCGCGGACTTGATCACGTCGAGGTTGTGCTCGATCACGATGACCGTGTTGCCCTTGTCGACCAGTCCGTTGAGCACTTCGAGGAGCTTGCGGACGTCTTCGAAGTGCAGACCCGTCGTCGGCTCGTCGAGCACGTAGATGCTGCGTCCGTTGCTGCGTCGCTGGAGCTCGGTCGCGAGCTTGACGCGCTGCGCCTCACCACCGGACAGGGTCGTCGCCGACTGGCCGAGTCGCACGTACCCGAGCCCGACGTCGACGAGCGTCTTCATGTAGCGGTGGATCGCCTGGATCGGCTCGAAGAACTCGGCTGCCTCCTCGATCGGCATCTCGAGCACCTCGGCGATGTTCTTGCCCTTGTAGTGCACGGCGAGCGTGTCGCGGTTGTAGCGCTTGCCGTGGCAGACCTCGCAGTCGACGTACACATCGGGCAGGAAGTTCATCTCGATCTTGATCGTGCCGTCGCCTGAGCAGGCCTCGCACCGGCCGCCCTTGACGTTGAAGCTGAAGCGTCCGGGCTGGTAACCGCGGACCTTCGCTTCGGGCGTCTCGCTGAACAGGGTGCGGATGCGGTCGAACACTCCCGTGTACGTGGCCGGGTTCGACCTCGGGGTGCGACCGATCGGGGCCTGGTCGACGTGCACGACCTTGTCGAGGTTGTCGAGTCCGGTGACCCGCGTGTGCTTGCCGGGGACGGTTCTCGCACCGTTCAGCCGCGACGCCAGCACCTGGTACAGGATGTCGTTGACGAGAGACGACTTCCCGGAGCCGCTGACCCCGGTGACTGCGGTGAGGACGCCGAGCGGGAAGTCTGCGGTGACATTGCGGAGGTTGTTCGCCCGAGCGCCCACGACGCTCAGCATCCGCTTCTTGTCGATCTTCCTGCGCTTCTTCGGCATGGGGATCTCACGACGGCCGGACAGGTACTCCCCGGTCATGGATTCCGTGTCGGCGAGCAGGGCGGAGTACGGTCCGGAGTGGACCACCGCACCGCCGTTGACGCCCGCGCCGGGGCCGATGTCGACGACCCAGTCCGCTGCTTCGATCGTCTCTTCGTCGTGCTCCACCACGATCAGCGTGTTGCCGAGGTCGCGCAGCGTGAGCAGCGTCTCGATCAGACGGCGGTTGTCGCGCTGATGTAGACCGATCGACGGCTCGTCCAGGACATAGAGGACTCCGGTCAGTCCGGAGCCGATCTGCGTCGCGAGACGGATGCGCTGAGCCTCACCACCGGACAGCGACCCCGCCGAGCGGCTGAGGTTGAGGTAGGACAGACCCACCTGCAGCAGGAAATCGAGACGAAGGCGGATCTCACGCAGCACCTGAGCGGCGATCTTGGCTTCACGCTCGGTGAGTGTGAGCGTCTCCATGAAGGCACGCGCGTCGGCCAGGCTCAGGTGCGAGACCTCGGCGATCGAGTGCCCGTGCACCTGCACCGCGAGGACCTCGGGCTTGAGCCTGTCGCCGTCGCACACGGGGCACGGCACCTCGCGGAGGTACTCGCCCCAGCGGTTGCGCTGGTTGTCCGACTCGGCCTGCAGGTACTGGCGCTCGATGTACGGGACCACGCCCTCGAAACCCGAGGTGTAGCGCATCTCGCGACCGTAGCGGTTCTTCCACTTCACGGAGACCTTGTAGTTCTCGCCACGCAGCACAGCGTTCTGCACATCGGAATGCAGTTCACGCCACGGAGTGTCCAACGAGAAGTCGAGGTCGTTCGACAGTCCCTCGAGCAGTCGCTCGTAGTACTGGAACAGCCCCTTGCCCTGCGTGGTCCACGGGATGATGACGCCCTCGCGGATCGACAGGTCTTCGTCACCGAGCATCAGGTCGACGTCGACGGACATGCGCGTGCCGAGGCCGGAGCATGCGGGACAGGCTCCGAACGGCGCGTTGAACGAGAACGTGCGCGGTTCGATCTCGGTGAGCGTGAGAGCGTGGCCGTTCGGACAGGCGAGCTTCTCGGAGAAGGTCTGCCAGGCGTCGTCGCCCTCGCCGTCGACGTAGTTGATCTGCACCACACCGCCGGCGAGTCCCAGCGCAGTCTCGACCGAGTCGGTCACGCGTCCGAGGATGTCGTCGGATGCGACCAGGCGGTCGACCACCACGGCGATGTCGTGCTTGTAGCTCTTCTTGAGCGTGGGAGGCTCGGCCAGCTGGATGAGGTCGCCGTCGACGATCGCGCGTGAGTACCCCTTCGCGCCCAGTTCCCGGAAAAGGTCGACGAACTCGCCCTTCTTCTGCGAGACGATCGGCGCGACCACCTGATACCGCGTGCGCTCGGGGAGCTCCATGAGCTGATCCGCGATCTGCTGCACCGTCTGACGCTGGATCCGCTCGCCGCACTCAGGACAGTGCGGGATGCCGATGCGCGCCCAGAGCAGTCGCATGTAGTCGTAGATCTCGGTGATCGTGCCGACCGTGGACCGCGGGTTGCGGTTGGTCGACTTCTGGTCGATCGAGACGGCGGGGCTCAGCCCTTCGATGAAATCGACGTCGGGCCGATCGACCTGACCGAGGAACTGGCGCGCGTACGCGCTCAGCGATTCGACATAGCGGCGCTGCCCCTCGGCGAAGATCGTGTCGAACGCGAGGCTGGACTTTCCCGATCCGGACAGGCCGGTGAACACGACGAGCGAGTCGCGGGGAATGTCGATGTCGACGTTCTTGAGATTGTGGACGCGGGCACCGCGGACACTGAGTTTTCCGGGGGAGGCAACGGGGACGATGGGCACCGGACAAGTCTACGAGGGGCCACGGACATTGGCTCCGTCGTGCCGCACCGCGATGCTCTCCCCCTCCACCTGTTCGGACTCTCGGGGGTGAGCGTCCGCTCTCCGGGCGGCGTGCAGGGCCAGCAGAACTCCGACGGCGAGCGCCGCGGCGGCGAGCGGTGCGAGCGGGGTGAGGCCGTGCACGACATCCGAAGGCGCGAGCAGCCACACGCCGAACACGACGGGCTGCGCCAGCAGCTGGATGACGAGGAGACGCGCGAGACTCGACCCCAGAACGGGAAGCGCGACACGCGAGGAGATCGGGATCACCAGGCTCAACGATCCGAGCACGTGGATCGCATGCACGAGCAGCACGGCCAGAGCGGTGCGCCCCGGATCCGGGTCCGTCAGGAGAATGCCGAACACGAGGCATGCGGCTGCCAGCCAGGCGGCCAGGGAACGTGGGAGCACGACGGCGAGCGCTGCGGCGATCACGGCGACGCCCTGCCACAACGGGAAGGGGACGAGCACGAGCGCCCCTCCCCACGCGATACCCACCACCAGCAGTCGGACGACGACCCCCGGAACGGCCGCCCGCACCCGGAACGATCGGAGTCGGCGCCTCACCTCCGTACCATCCGCATCCGTTGCTGGCGAAGAGCCGCGAGCCTCATCGCGACGTCGGCATCGGAATCCGTCCATCTGACGACCTCGACGCCGGCGTGCTCGAGCTCGACGAGGATGTCGGAGCGCTCCGCCAGCAGGGTGCGCAACGCGATGCGCTGTTCACGCGTGAGTCGGCTCTCCTCCGGTGCAGGGAGGACGTCGACGGCCACCACGGCGTGTCCTGACGCCCGCCAGCGAGTGACCAGCTGAGCGGCGGCGCCGTCGAAGAACGTCGAGAGCACGAAGATGATGGAACCCGGCGGCACGACCGGCGACCGGCGATACCGGGGGTCGCCCTCACTCTGACCCGTCGCCGCGATCACGTCGCGAAGGCCGGCGAGGTGACGCGGGCCGCCGCCGGCGGGAAGGCTCCGGCCGCCGGGCGACAGTGCGTGGTACGACACGCGATCCCTGACGCCGATCGCAGCGGTCGCGATCGACAGCGCGGCTTCGCGGGCGTGGTCCAGGGAGGTGACACCCGATCGGTCGGCGTCGTCCGTTCCCCAGGATGCGACGACCGTTCCCAGGTCCTCTGCGGTGTCGATCGCGATCACCACCGATGAGTCGCTGAGGGCGGCGGTGCGTCGCACGAGCAGGTCGCCGGGTCGACGGGCGGCGCGCGCGGTCGCCCGCCAGTCGACACGACGCAGCTCGTCACCGGGGGCGAACGGATGGATGTCTCGGAAATCGCCGCCCTGTCCGGGCCGAGACCCCTCGTGGGCGCCGTGCAGGCCCGTGAGCCGTGGCGCGACCGGCAGCTGCCCGATGCGCTCCTGCCTCGGTGGCGTGTGCCACTCCAGCGCGACGCGGGGTGCCGGCTCCGACACCCAGGCGCCGTCGAGAGCCACTCCTCGGGCCGTCACGCCGAGGAGCTCGACAGGACCAGAGTGCTGCAGCCGGTTGCGCGATGTCAGGATGGAGCGCCCCGGCAACACGTCGGCGACCCCGGACCGCCGTTCCTCCTGGTCGACCGCGACCTGGAGCCAGCCGGTGTCGAGGTCGGCGCCCACCGCCCCCAACACATCCGACGAAGGGGCGGAACCCTCCGGCCGTGCCCGCAGCTCGATCGACAGCACGCCGTCGCGGGGACGGCGCAGCAGTACCCACACCGTCGCCAGTGCGAGCGGGAGACCGATACCGACCACATCGGGCCGAGAGAACACGAGGCCGGCGGCTGGGACGATCGCGGAACCCGCGAGTCCTATCGCGATCACAGGCGTCCGACTCCAGCGCACATGCGAGCGCGCCGTGACGCGGACCGACTCTGTCACCGTACTGCAGCCACTGTCGGAGGAACCGGAGTCACCTCGACCACCGTCGCGACGACCGAACGAGGATCCACTCCCTGGGCCCAGGCCTGCGGCGTCAGCGTGAGTCGGTGAGCGAGGACGGACCCCGCGATGCGCTTGATGTCGTCCGGTCGGACGTAGTCGCGATCATCCAGGGCGGCGAGTGCTCGACCGAGCAGGACGAGAGCCTGTGATCCCCGAGGAGAGGCACCGACGGCGACGTGCGCCGCGTCCCGGGTGGCCCTCGTCAGCTCGACGCAGTACCTCGCGACATCGGCATCGACGTGGATCCGTTCGACCGCCGCCTGGATCGCGAGGAGCCCTGCTCCGTCGACGACGGGCTCGACGGAGGCATCCGGGCTCTGCCGTCTCACGCGGTCGAGGATGATGCGGGTCTCGTCCTCCGGCACGGGGTAGCCGACCGCGAGCCGCACCATGAAGCGGTCGAGCTGCGCCTCGGGAAGCGCGTACGTTCCCTCGTACTCGATGGGATTCGACGTGGCGATCACATGGAAGGGACGCGGCAGGGCGAAGCTGTTGCCCTCGACCGTCACCTGACGCTCCGCCATCGCCTCCAGCATCGCCGACTGCGTCTTCGGCGTGGTGCGGTTCACCTCGTCGGCAAGGAGCAATCCGGTGAAGATCGGCCCCGGCCGGAACACGAACTCGCCGGTGGCCGGTGCGTAGACGTAGGAGCCCGTGACATCCCCGGGAAGCATGTCAGGGGTGCACTGCAGACGTCGGAAGTCGAGGCCGAGCGCCGAAGCCAGGCTCCGCGCGGCGAGTGTCTTGCCGAGGCCCGGGACGTCTTCGAACAGCACATGGCCGCCAGCGAGGATCGCGGCGAGGGCGATCGTGAGAGGCTCGTCCATCCCGACGACGGCTCCACGGACGCTGTCGAGCACCCGACGCCCGGTCTCGGCGATCTGCGTGGTCTCCTGGCTGGTCATCCGGGCTCCTCCATGTCGTTGGGGATTCTGTCGATCGCATCGAGCACCATCTCGATGTCGGTGCGCTGCACTTCGCGACGGTGCAGGGCGTCCCGCACCCCCTCGCCGAGGAGTGCGTCGATGCGTGCGTGCTGTGCGGGGTCCTCGAGGTCGAGACCGTGCAGGGCGAGGCGTCTTCGCAGCACCGCCTGCACGCGACGCACGACGACGTGGCCGGCGACCCCCGTGCGGGTGTTGATCGCCCATGCCATGCGGGAGACCTCAGAGCCGTGCGAACTGCGGCTCGGCGCTTCCGGAGGCCACTCGGGTCCGACCTCGATGAACTCCTGACGACAGGCGAAGACCACCGCGAGGGCGAGGATCATCCAGGCGAGCACGAACGGCTCGGGGAACCCCAGCTGTCCGAGCAGGAGGAGGACGCCCGCGGCGCCGATGACACCGACGCTCACGACGAGGACCCGTCTCTTCATCGCCACCCCTCCTGGATGCCGCGAAGACACTCGGCAGCTCGGGCACGATCGTCTTCGTCGGCATCGTGACCGCCGAAGCGGACGCGTTCGTAGAGGCCCAGCAGGGTGACGACGTCGTCGGTGATCCCGGCGCGTCTGCCGATGATGCGCACGGTGAACTCTGAGGGCGTCTCGTTGACACCGCGCCCCGCACCGGCATCCGCCGCGGATTCCTCCAGCCCCACCCACGCCGCGATGATGCTGTCGCCGGGTCGGGACCGGTCATCGACCGTCCGCAGCGCCTCCGCGATGCCGCGCCGGATCGTCGCCTCGTCCGGGGCGCCCCCGGCTGCAGGCACTGCGACGACGTGTGCATCCAAGGCCGACGCCGTTCGGCGCGCGAGAGGACGGTCGCGCCAGAGGCCGACGAGGTAGCGGATCAGGAGGCGGGCGCCGAAGAACACCATCGCGAGCACGGCGGCGAGGACGAGCGCGGCGAGGACGTATCCGATGATCGCGAGCAGCGGAGAGTCCTCCGGTGGATCCATCGGAGGGGGTGCGGTCTCCGCCGGCGCCGTCGGCCCTGTGCCCTCGCCGGCCCGTGGCTCGGCATCGGCGAGCCATCCCCCGAACTGCGGAAGCCCCTGCGCCGCTGCAGCGAACATGATCGTCGCGAAGAAGCCGGCGATCGCGACGAGCGGAAGCAGCAGCATCCGTGGGCGATTCGACCTGGCAGTCTCATGCACCGGGACCGAGGGCTCGGAGCGGGACATGCCCCCACCCTAGGGGCTGCGTCTCCCCCGGACCGCCATCACCTCCGGCAGAGCCGGACGCCGACGACAGGTCAGCCGAGGTCGGGACGGCGCCCGGCGAACGGGCCCAGACCGTCGCGGAGCGCCGCGATCTCGTCGATTCCCATACCGACCGCGGCCATCACCTGGTGAGGAACCTCCACCGCGCGCTCGCGCAGCGCAGCGCCCGCCGCCGTCAGAGTGATCTCGAGTCGCCGCTCGTCCTCGGTGCTTCGCTGACGCGCGACCAGCCCGTCCGCCTCGAGCCTCTTCACCAGCGGGGATGCGGTCGCGGGCTCCATGGCCAGGTCGACGGCCAGGTCGTTCAGCGTGCGAGGAGCTCGTTCCCAGAGCGCCAGCATGACGAGGTACTGCGGGTGCGTCAGGCCGAGTGGCTCGAGGATCGGCCGATACAGGGCGACGACGTTGCGCGCCGCTGTCACCAGGGCGAAGCAGAGCTGGTTCTCGAGCCGGAGCAGGTCGTCGGTGGGGGTCACAAGGGAGACTATACATCTGCACTAATAGTTAGTACACTAATCAACATGGCACAGGACTCCGACCGCCCGCCCCTCCGCACTCGCATCCGCGAAGCAGGAGGACTGTACTCCTGGGTGAACACGAACCTCATCCGGTTCGCAGGACCCGCCTCCGTCGGCCCGTACGAGAAGACGCCCCCACCCAGCGCGGCCGAGCGGGCCGAACGCGCCTGCCCTCTCTGCGGGGCTCCGATGACGCAGCACGAGATCGACCGCTCCGGACCCAAGACGCTGGTGCACTGCCCCTAGGGCGAGCGGATCCCCGCGCCCTGGCACGCGATCGTTGAGAGCGCGAGGATCCGTGTCAGCCCTGCTCCGAGCTCTCCGCCCTCGAAACGGCGGACTCTCGAGCGACATCCAGCCAGAACATGAGCGCTGTGTCGTCTTCGATCGCCGTCTGCGAAACGTCGAGCCACCCCGAACTCATGGTGCGCGCCCCCATCACCGCGCGTGCCGCGCCTGGCTCGGTGAGCAGCGCGGCGCCGTCCTCATCCGCCACACGGACCAGCAGCACTCCCCCGGGACGCGCGCCCACCAGGATGTGCCCGTCGTCGAGGAACGCTCTCGTGCCGAACATGCGCCGCTCTTCGATCTCCGTGTCTGCTCCGAGCAAGGCGCGCACACGATCCGCCAGCTCGTTCCCCGCAGCGTCCATCGTTCGTCCCCGCTTACGCGTGTCCGGCGCGCTCCATGGCGCGGAGTTCCTTCTTGAGATCCTGCACCTCGTCGCGCAGACGCCCGGCGAGCTCGAACTTGAGCTCCGCCGCAGCCGCGAGCATCTGGTCGGACAGATCCTGGATGGTGGCCTCGAGCTGCTGCGCGCCCTCGGCGGCGATCCCGGTACGACGCAGGTTGGGCGTCGGCGATTTGCCCTTGCCCGTCGCGCGGCCACGACCCGACAGCATCTCCGCCGTGTCGGCACCTTCACGGGCCAGCACCTCGGTGATGTCAGCGATGCGCTTGCGGAGCGGCTGCGGATCGATGCCGTTCTCCTTGTTGTACGCGACCTGCTTCTCCCGACGTCGGTCGGTCTCCTCGATCGCCTTCGTCATGGAGTCGGTCATCTTGTCGGCATACATGTGCACTTCACCGGACACGTTTCGTGCCGCACGGCCGATGGTCTGGATCAGAGACGTACCCGAGCGTAGGAACCCCTCCTTGTCGGCGTCGAGAATCGCCACGAGGGAGACCTCTGGAAGGTCGAGGCCCTCGCGCAGGAGGTTGATACCCACGAGAACGTCGTACACGCCAGCGCGCAGCTCACTGAGCAGCTCGACGCGGCGCAGCGTGTCGACATCGGAATGCAGGTAGCGGACACGCACACCGTGCTCGCCGAGGAAGTCGGTGAGCTCCTCGGCCATCTTCTTGGTGAGAGTCGTGACAAGCACACGCTCGTCGCGCTCGACCCGCACGCGGATCTCCTCGAGCAGGTCGTCGATCTGCCCCTTCGACGGCTTCACCACGATCTCCGGGTCGACGAGGCCGGTCGGGCGGATGATCTGCTCGACGACGCCGTCGGCGATCCCCATCTCGTACTTCCCGGGAGTGGCCGAGAGGTACACCGTCTGTCCGATGCGGTTCTTGAACTCGTCCCAGCGCAGCGGACGGTTGTCCATCGCGCTCGGAAGACGGAACCCGTGGTCGACCAGCGTCCGCTTGCGGGATGCGTCGCCCTCGTACATCGCGCCGATCTGCGGCACCGTCACGTGCGACTCGTCGATCACGAGCAGGAAGTCGTCGGGGAAGAAGTCGAGCAGCGTGTGCGGAGGCTCGCCCGGCATGCGACCGTCCATGTGACGCGAGTAGTTCTCGATGCCGGAGCAGAAGCCCAGCTGCTGGAGCATCTCCAGGTCGAAGGTCGTGCGCATGCGCAGACGCTGCGCCTCGAGGAGCTTGCCCTGACGTTCGAACTCGGCGAGGCGCTCTTCCAACTCGTGTTCGATCGTGCCGATGGAGCGCTGGATGACGTCGGTACCGGCCACATAGTGCGATGCCGGGAAGATCGGCACGGCGTCGAGCTTCTCGATGACCTCGCCGGTCAGCGGATGCAGCGAGTACAGCGCCTCGATCTCGTCACCGAACAGCTCGATGCGGATGGCGTGCTCTTCGTAGACGGGGATGATCTCGATGGTGTCTCCGCGCACACGGAAGTTGCCCCGCGAGAAGTCGACATCGTTGCGGTTGTACTGCATGGCGATGAACTGACGGATGAGCGCATCGCGGTCATAGCGCTCCCCCACCTGGAGGGCGACCATGGCCCGCAGATACTCTTCCGGCGCCCCGAGTCCATAGATGCAGGACACTGTGGAGACCACGATGACATCGCGTCGGCTCAACAGCGAGTTGGTCGTCGAATGCCGCAGTCGCTCGACTTCGGAGTTGATCGAGGAGTCCTTCTCGATGAAGGTGTCGGTCTGCGGTACGTACGCCTCCGGCTGGTAGTAGTCGTAGTACGAGACGAAGTACTCGACCGCGTTGTTGGGCATGAGCTCGCGGAACTCGTTCGCGAGCTGGGCGGCGAGGGTCTTGTTGTGCGCGAGCACGAGCGTGGGACGCTGGACCTGTTCGACCAACCAGGCCGTCGTGGCGGACTTGCCGGTACCCGTCGCGCCGAGAAGCACCACGTCTGTCTCACCGGCATTGATGCGCGCCGCCAGATCGGCGATGGCCTTCGGCTGGTCTCCGGCCGGCTCATACTCGCTGATGACCTCGAAGGGGCGGACACTGCGCGTGGGTTGCATACCTCCAGGGTATGCCGCCCCTCCGACATCGAGGCCGTCGCGCAGGATCAGCCTCGCACGGGAGTCCACACGTACGGCGTTGTCGTCGACACCTTCACCAGTCCCGACCGCTCCAGGATCGGGCGCGAGAACTCAGTGGAATCGGAGTGGAGGTAGCGGACCCCACGCGCGAGAGCCGAGCGCGCCCGCTCCGCCGTGAGAGCGCGGTAGATGCCGCGGCCTCGCCACTCCGGGAGCGTCGCACCGCCCCAGAGACCGGCGAACTCGGTGCCGGCCACCGGCTCGAGCCTCCCGGCGCTGATCACCTCGTCGTCCACGACAGCGATCCACAGCTCCGCCGAAGGGTCTTCGCGCAGGTGCACGACGAGCTCCTCCGACCTCGAACGCCAGTCGGGGTCATCGAAGACGCGGCCCTGCATCTCACCCGCCGCGAACACGTCGGCATCACTACGGCTCCGCCTGATCGTGACGTGCTCAGGAACGTCGACGTGCCGCGCGAGCGGGCGGGCCTCACCGATCATGATGGACTCCGGCTCCTCCGGCACGAAGTCGCGAGCGACAAGAGCGTCGTGTAGGCCGGGGGCACGATCGTGACCGCGGGTCTTCCACTCGACCGACCTCACCTCCGGACGCCCCGCGAAGTGGTCGGCCGCCGCGTCGACCAACAGCGCGACGTCGTCCGCATCCACGTCGCCGAGCTCGGCATACGTGACGAAGCCGCGTCCGCCGGGGAACGTCGCCATCAGGAGCGGTCCGTGCGCCACCGCGTTCGATGCCCCCGCGATCTCAGGATGTGTGCGGAGCTGACGGTCGTACGCTTCCAGGAACTGCAGCTGCATGATGAGATCCTCTCAGACGGCGGGGCGGCCGCTCTCGGCACCACGGAGAGCGGCGACCGCCGCGAGCGCGGCAGCACCGCACATCGCGACGATGACGGCGACGAACCAGCCCCAGGTCGTCGCACCGAACACGAGACCGAGCAGCCACCCGAACACACTCGACCCGGCGTAGTAGGCGAAGTAGTACAGCGAGGATGCCTGTGCCCTGCTGGCGGGGTCCGCCGCGACGGGCGTCCACCCCGAGGCGATGGCGTGCGCGCCGAAGAACCCCGCCGTGAACAGCACGAGCCCGGCCAGGACGACGCCGGCCACCGGAAGCAGCAGCAGTGCGGCACCCACGGCCATCACTCCGATCGAGGAGAGCAGGACCGGGAATCGCCCGGCCCGCGAGGCGAGCGCCCCGGCCCACGGCGACGACACCGTGCCGGCCAGGTATGCCAGGAACAGCAGGGTGACCAGCCAGGCGGGAAGGAGGAACGGTGCGGCCGAGAGATGGAACCCGAGGTAGTTGTACACCGCGACGAAGGCACCCATCAGCAGGAATCCCTGCGCGTACAGGGCCCACTGCAGAGGTGAACGCAGAGGCGCCAGGAGCTTCGCCAGGATGCCGGGCCCTCGATCGGCGCGCAGACGACCGGGGACGAATCCCCTGGCGCGGGGTGTGAGCCAGAGGAAAAGAACGGCGGCGAGCCCGCACATGACAGCGACCGAGAGGATGCCGGTCCGCCAGCCTCCCACTTCCCCGATGATCCCCGAGACGATGCGCCCGAGCAGTCCACCGACCGTGGTCCCGGCGATGTAGCTCCCCGCGGCAGCGGCGGTATGACGTACTTCGACCTCTTCGCTGAGATAGGCCAGTGCCACTGCGGGTACGGCCCCCAGCGCCATCCCCTCCGCGAATCGCAGGACCAGCAGCGCGGCGATCTCTCCGCTCAGCGGAGCGACGAGGCCGAGTCCCGTGGCGGTGAGCACCCCGGTGGCCATGGCAGGCACGCGACCGATGCGATCGGCCACCATCGACCAGGGGATGACGGCCAGCGCCAAGCCGAGCGTGGCAGCCGACACACTCAGCGCAGCCGTCGCCGGCGTGACCGAGAGCTCGGCCGAGATCTGCGGCAGCACGGCCTGTGCCGAATACAGCTGGGCGAAAGTCGCGACCCCGGCGAAGAACAGACCGACGAGGAGCCGGCGGTACTCGCGTGATCCCGGGGTGTGACCCGCGAACGTCACCGTGAACTGATCCGCTGCCAGAGGGCGTCGGCCTGCTCGATCGTGCTCTCCACGGTGCCCGACGTATCGATCACGACGTCGGCGATCGCGAGACGGCGGTCGTCGGATACCTGGGCGTCGATACGCTCCTGCGCTGCACCCTCACCCATGCCGCGCAGCTCGACGAGACGCTCGCGGCGCACGTCAGCCGGCGCGTGCGCGACGACGATGAGATCCCAGGGATCGTCTACCCTCGCCTCGACCAGGAGCGGCACGTCGTAGACGACCACGGCATCCGCGTCGCCGCGGACGGCCGCATCGAAGCGCCGCTGGGATTCCTCACGGACTGCGGGGTGGACGATCGCGTTGAGCTGCGCGAGGAGACCCGCATCGCCGAACACCTTCGCACCGAGCGCCGCCCTGTCGAGGGAGCCGTCCGAGGAGATGACGTCGTCGCCGAAGGTCTCGGCGATCCTGACGAGCACCGGCGAACCGGGAGACTGCACATCGCGAACAATCTGATCGGCGTCGACGATGACGGCACCGTGCTCGGCCAGGCGGCGGGCGATGGTCGACTTCCCGGAAGCGATACCGCCGGTGAGTGCGATGAGAGGCATGCGGTCAGTCTAGGCTTCGCCCCGACGCGACTCATCTCGCGCGCAACTGGCGACGGGAGCTGATCACACCGGTATCGAAGCCGGCCAGGTGGAGTCCGCCATGGAACCGCGCGTGCTCGATCTTGATGCAAAGGTCCATCACCACGGACAGCCCCGCGCCCTCGGCGATCGCCGCGGCATCCTCGTTCCACGAGCCCAGCTGCAGCCACAGCGTCTGCGCGCCCGCGTCGATGGCCTCCTGTGCCACGCCGGGGAGGTCGTCGTGGCGTCGGAACACGTCGACGATGTCGGGGACGACGGGCAGATCGCTCAGGGTCGCGTAGACGGGCTGCCCGAGGATCTCGGTCTCCCGCGGGTTCACCAGGTAGACGTCGTAGTTCGTGCTGGAGAGCAGGTAGGTCGCGACGAAGTAGGACGCGCGGGCGGGGTTGTTCGACGCCCCGACGATCGCGATCGACCTCGCGCGTCGCAGCAGGCCGAATCGCTCCTGCTGGTTCGGTCCGCTCCAGGTGCGCCCCGGCACCGCGACCGCGACGGGAGTCCCACCGGGCAGTGCACACGTCGCCGCATCGGTCACAGCCGGCAGCGCGCAGGCATCGCCCGAACTCGTCGTGCTCATCGGTTCGCTCCCGTCGCCGTGGTGAGGGCCTGGTCGAGGTCCCAGATGATGTCGTCGGCGTCTTCCAGACCGACTGAGATGCGGATGAGGTCGGGACGCACGCCCGCGGCGACCAGCTGATCCTCTGTGAGCTGCCGGTGCGTCGTCGAGGCCGGATGGATCACGAGCGTGCGCGCGTCGCCGATGTTCGCGAGGTGCGAGGCCAGTTGCAGATTCTCGATCAGGGTCTCCCCCGCCGCGCGACCGTCCGGCGCCGCGACCCCGAACGCGAACACCGAGCCGGGACCGAGAGGCAGGTACTTGGCTGCGCGTGCGTGGTGCGGGTGTCCTTCGAGCCCGGCCCAGGTGACGTAGGCCACACGAGGGTCCGAGGCGAGCCAGTCCGCGACGACGCGGGCGTTCGCGAGGTGGGCGTCTATGCGCTGTGGAAGGGTCTCGATCCCCTGGAGGAGGTTGAACGCCGACTGCGGGCTGAGCGCGGGGCCGATGTCCCGCAGTTGCTCGGAACGGAGCTTGGTGAGGAAGCCGTACTCGCCGAGGTTGTCCCACCACTTGATGCCGCCGTACGACTCGACGGGTTCGGTCATCTGCGGGAACTTGCCGTTGCCCCAGTCGAAAGCGCCCTTCTCGATGACGACGCCGCCGAGGGTGGTGCCGTGTCCTCCGAGGAACTTCGTCACGGAGTGGATGACGATGTCGGCGCCGTGCTCGAGCGGACGGGCGAGGTAGGGCGTGGCGAGCGTCGCGTCGACCACGAGCGGGACACCGGCCGCGTGGGCGATCTCGGCGAGTCCTTCGATGTCGGCGATCTCCCCGGAAGGGTTGCCGATCATCTCGACGTAGACCACCTTCGTCTCCGGACGGATCGCGGCGGCGAAGTCCTCGGGATAGGTCGAGGCGACGAACGTGGTCTCGACCCCGAAGCGACGCAGCGTGACGTCGAGCTGCGTGACCGTGCCACCGTAGAGCTGGGCGGCGGCGACGACATGATCGCCTGCTCCGACCAGGGCCGCGAACGTGATGAACTCCGCGCTCATCCCGGAAGCCGTCGCGACGGCGCCGATTCCACCCTCCAGCGATGCGAGGCGCTCTTCGAGAGCCGCGACCGTCGGGTTTCCGATACGCGAGTAGATGTTGCCGTACTTCTGCAGGGCGAACAGGTTGCCGGCATCCGCGGCGTCGTCGAAGACGAACGAGGTGGTCTGGTAGATCGGCACCGCCCTGGCCCCGGTGGCGGCATCCGGCGTTCCCCCCGCATGGAGGGCTCTGGTGCGGAATCCGAAGCGGTGTTCTTCGGTCATGATGTCCTCGATTCAGAAGCGGAGTTCAAGAGCGCAGTTCCGCTGTGGAGAGCACGTCGGCGATGTCCGCGACGGCCCAGGGATTCTGCAACGACGTCGTGTCACCGAGCTGCAGGGCCTCGCGACCCTGCCTTCGTGCCTGCTCGGCCTCCCAGAGCTGCGCCAGGAGCCGGCGCATGATCTTGCCCGACCGGGTCTTGGGCAGGTCGGGGACCACGACGATGTGCTTCGGCTTGGCGACGGGGCCGATCGACCGCGCGACCTGAGCGCGGAGGTCGGCCGGCGTCACCTCGGCCCGGCCCGAAGCCGTCACGAACGCGACGACGGCCTGGCCGGTGACGGGGTCGGAGACCCCGGCTGAACCGGCTTCGCCGACGGTGTCGTGAGCGACGAGGGCCGACTCGATCTCGATGGTGGAGAGTCGGTGACCCGAGACGTTGACGACGTCATCGAGTCGCCCGAGGATCCAGATGTACCCGTCGATGTCGACGGTCGCCCCGTCGCCGGCGACGTAGAAGCCGCCGAACTCTCCCCGACCGGCGTAGGCCGACCAGTACGAGTCGCGATAGCGCTCCGGATCACCCCAGACGGTGCGGGCCATGCCCGGCCAGGGTCGGCGCACGACGAGCGTCCCCGAACGTCCCGGTTCGACCGGATGCCCCTCGGCATCGACCACCGCGGCATCGATCCCCGGGAGCGGCACCGAGGCCGAGCCCGGCTTGAGGCGCGTGACGCCCGGCAGCGGGGCGATCATCGCGGCACCGGTCTCGGACTGCCACCAGGTGTCGATCACCGGCAGCGCATCCCGGCCGAAGTTCTTCCGGAACCATACCCACGCCTCGGGGTTGATCGCCTCGCCCACCGTACCGAGCAGACGGAGCGTCGAGAGGTCGTGGCCCCCAGGGAGATCGGCGCCGAACCAGGTCATGAAGGTACGGATCAGCGTGGGCGCCGTGTAGTAGACGGTCACGCCGTAGCGCTCGATGATCTCGAGGTGTCGCTCCCGGTGCGGCGAGTCCGGCGTGCCTTCGTAGATGACCTGGGTCAGCCCGTTCGACAGCGGACCGTAGATCTCGTAGGTGTGCGCGGTCACCCAGGCCAGATCGGCCGTGCACCAGTGCACGTCGTCGGGCTTCGCGTCGAAATGCGCCCAGTGCGCCCAGCTCGCCTGCGTGAGGTACCCGCCCGACGTATGGACGAGTCCCTTCGGCTTCCCGGTGGTGCCGGACGTGTAGATGATGAAGAGAGGATGCTCGGCATCGAACGCCGGGGCGTCGTGCGCCGGCGATGCCGTGTCGACCACCTCGTGCCACCAGACGTCCCGACCTTCGGTCCACGGCACCTGCTGGCCCGTGCGTCGGAGCACGAGCACATGCTCGAGGTCGGGGAGGTCCGCGGCCGCCGCATCGGCCGTCGACTTCACCTCGGTGGCGGTGCCGCGTCGGAACTGTCCGTCGCTCGTCACCAGCAGCTTCGCTCCGGTGTCCTCGAGACGGAAGCGCACGGCCTCCGCGGAGAATCCCCCGAACACCAGGGAGTGCACGGCTCCGATCCGGGCACAGGCGAGCGTGATGACGATCGTCTCCACGAGCACGGGCAGGTAGATCACCACACGATCACCCGGCTCGATGCCGAGCGCCACGAGAGCATTCGCGGCGCGTGCGACCCGCTGCTGCAGATCGGAGTACGTCACCGCGATGCGGTCGCCCGGCTCCCCTTCGAAGTACAGCGCCACCTTGGCTCCCCGACCGGCATCGACGTGCCGGTCCACGCAGTTGACGGCCACGTTGATCCGCCCTCCGACGAACCAGCGCGCGGCGGGAACCGCATCTCCGATCGGAGGCTCCCACTCGTGCGCGGTGTCCCACGGTTTCGCCCAGTCGAGGCGTCGAGCGGCCTCCTCCCAGAACGCGACGGGATCCGCTGCCGCGCGCGCATAGGCCTCACCGGAGACGTTCGCCTCCGGGAAGTCGTTCGACGGCGCGTAGACGCGTGTCTCCTGCAGTCGGGCCTCGGTCACGCTCACACCCACCGTCGCAGCAGATACTTCTCTGCCAGGGCGAGGACTCCGTTGGTCACCGTACCGAGCAATGCCAGCAGCACGATCGAGAGCAGGATCCGATCGACACGGCCACTGTTCTGGGAGTCGGTCAGCAGGAAGCCGAGGCCCATCGAGGAAGCGATGAGCTCTGCGGCCACCAGGAACAGCCACGCCTGTGCGAGCGCGAGGCGGAGCCCGGACACGACGGACGGTACGACCGCGGGCAGCTGCACGATGCGGAACAGTGACCATCCGCGCAGGCTGAACGAGCGCCCGGCCTCGACGAGCTGCGGATCCACGTGTCGGAGCGCCGAGGCGACGGTCGTGTAGACGGGGAAGAACGCTCCGATCGCGATCAGCGTGACCTTCGACTCCTCACCGATCTGCATCCAGAGGATGAGCAGCGGCACCCAGGCCAACGAGGGCACAGCCCTCACGGCGGCGAGCGTCGGGCTCAGCAGCACGTCCCCGAGCCGTGACAGGCCCACCACACCGGCCGCGGCGAGTCCGATCACCGAGCCGATCGCGAATCCGAGCAGTACGCGCTGCACCGAGATGGCGATGTGCGTCCAGAGCTGCCCGGTCTCGGCCAGCTCGATGCCTGCCTGGAGGACCGAGACGGGTGTGGGCAGACGGTAGGGCGGGACGAGTCCGTTCGTCGTCACCACCTGCCAGACGATCAGGATGATCGCCGGGAGCAGCAGCCCTGCCACGATCCGCACGACGGGGCGGTCCCAGGATCGTCGTGCGCTGCGGTTCGGACGTCGGAGCTCGCCCTTGGCGAAGTCGAGCGCGTCCCGCGAGTCCGCGGGCACGAGCACGCGCTGGTCGAGTTCGCTCACTCGCCGCCGACCGCCTTCTCGGCGAACGTCGCGTTCACGATCGAGGACAGCGCCTTGTCCACCGACTCCTTGCCGCCCTGCACGTCGCCGGACTCGACGAGCACGGGCGCGATCTTCTCCAGGACGCCGATCTGATCGTCACCCGGGATGCCGCTCACGTCGAGGTTCGAACGCTCCTGGATCACGGTGGTGGCGACGCCGATGTCGATGCCTGCCACCTCGGCGAGGAGCGCTGCCGTCTCGTCGGGGTTCGCCAGCGCCCACTCTCGTGCCTTCTCGTACGCATCCACGACCGCTTGCGCGAGGTCGGGGTGGTTCGTGATGAAGTCCTCGGTCGCGTTCAGGAACCCGTACGTGTTGAAGTCGACGTTGCGGTAGACGAGCTTGTCGCCCGACTCCGCCTCGGCGGCTGCCATGATCGGGTCGAGGCCGGACCACGCATCGACCGAACCGCCGTCGAGGGCGGCACGACCGTCCGCGTGCTGAAGGTTCTGCACCTCGACGTCCGACAGCGACAGGCCCCCTTCTTCGAGCGCCTGGAGCAGGAAGAAGTACGGGTCGGTCCCCTTGGTCGCGGCGACGGACTTCCCCGTGAGGTCTTCGATCGACGTGATGTCGCTGTCCGGTCCGACGACGATCGCCGCCCACTCGGGCTGCGAGAAGATGTCGATGACCTGGATGGGCGAGCCGTTCGCTCGGGCCAGGAGCGCTGCGGAGCCGGCCGTCGAGCCGACGTCGACCGAACCGGACCGCAGCAGTTCGTTCGCCTTGTTCGAGCCGGCGGACTGCACCCACTCCACGGTGACGTCATCTCCGAGGATGTCCTCCAGGATGCCCTGGTCGCGGATCACCAGGCTCAACGGGTTGTATGTCGCGAAATCGATCGACAGCGTGTCGGACGACCATTCGGTCGTGCCGGATGTGGGCTTCGCGTCAGTGGCAGCAGCGTTCTCTCCGGCGACGCAGCCGGTGGCGACGAGCATCATCGTCCCCGCGATGGCGATCGCAGGGATGATTCGGCGGGTGGTGATGCTCATCGGGTCTCCTCGGCGGTGCGGTGGTGGGTGTCTACGCCGAGGCCCTCGAGGAGCTCGGCGCGCAGGTCGGCGAGACCACGATCGGCGCGGTCACGGGGACGGGCGCCTGGCACGGTGATCGTGCGGGCGATGGATGACTCGTCAGGCCGGGTCGCGCTCAGCGTGCGCAGGAGCAGGACGCGATCGGCGAGATAGAGCGCTTCCTCGACATCGTGCGTCACGAGGAGCACGGTGGTCGGCTCTGCGGCGTGGATCTTCAGCAGCAGATCGTGCATCCGCAGGCGCGTGAGCGCGTCGAGCGCCCCGAAAGGCTCATCGAGCAGCAGGACACCGGGGTTCCTGGCAAGGGCTCTGGCGAGGGATGCACGCTGCGCCATCCCGCCGGATACCTCTCGCGGTCGCTGATCGGCGGCATCGTCGAGGCCGACCAGGTGCAGAAGTTCTCGTACACGATCGCGTCCCGCGCGGCGCGCGGTGCCCCGCGGCAGGCCCAGTTCGACGTTCTGGGCAATCGTGCGCCACGGGAGCAGTCGTGGCTCCTGGAAGGCGACGGCGGTGCGGTCGTCGACCGCCGCTACGGGTGTGTCCTCGAGGCGGATGGCGCCCCGTGTCGGGGAGTCCAGACCGCCGACCAGACGGAGGAGCGTCGACTTTCCGCAGCCGGAAGGCCCGACGACGGCGACGATCTCTCCGGCGGAGACCTCGAGGTCCACGCCGCGCAGGACGTCGCGGCGTCCCCGCGCGAGAGGGAAGGACCGTTCTACACCTTCGAGCCGCACTTCCTGCGCTGCACCGGCCGCCGCAGAGGCATCGGTCGTATGCGGCGCCGGCAGCAGGGTGGTCATATGCCCATGCTGGCCGAGCGCGTGGCCTGTTACGAATGCGGTCGTAATGTTGCGTCACGGGCGGGCAGCCGCGGTCCGCACATGCGAAACGGGCCGCCACACCCACCCGAAGGCGAGGTGACGACCCGTTTCAGAATGCTGTTTAAGCGTTGCCGCCCGAGAGCTTCTCGCGCAGAGCGGCGAGAGCCTCGTCGTCGGCGAGGGTGCCGGCGCCGGCAGCCTCGCTCGTGAAGGACTGGCCGCCGAAGTCTTCGCCGGCCGCAGCCTCGGCCTCGGCCGCCTTGACGACCTGAGCCTTGTGCGCCTCCCAGCGAGCCTGGGCTGCAGCGTACTCCTGCTCCCATGCCTCGCGCTGGGCGTCGAAGCCTTCCTTCCATGCACCGGTCTCGGCGTCGAAGCCCTCCGGGTACTTGTACTCGCCGTTCTCGTCGTACTCGGCGAGCATGCCGTACAGGGCCGGGTCGAACTCGGTGCCGTTGGGGTCGACCGACTCGTTGGCCTGCTTCAGCGACAGCGAGATGCGACGACGCTCGAGGTCGATGTCGATGACCTTGACGAAGACCTCTTCGCCGACGGAGACGACCTGCTCAGCCAGCTCGACGTGCTTGCTGGAGAGCTCGGAGATGTGGACGAGGCCCTCGATGCCGTCTGCGACGCGGACGAACGCACCGAACGGAACGAGCTTGGTGACCTTACCCGGCGTGACCTGACCGATCGCGTGGGTACGGGCGAAGACCTGCCACGGGTCCTCCTGCGTCGCCTTCAGCGACAGGGAGACGCGCTCGCGGTCGAGGTCGACCTCGAGGATCTCGACGGTGACCTCCTGGCCCACCTCGACGACCTCGGAGGCGTGCTCGATGTGCTTCCAGGACAGCTCGGAGACGTGCACGAGGCCGTCCACGCCACCCAGGTCGACGAACGCACCGAAGTTGACGATCGACGAGACGACACCCTTGCGGACCTGACCCTTGTGCAGGTTGTTCAGGAACGTGGTGCGCGACTCCGACTGCGTCTGCTCGAGCAGCGCGCGGCGGCTCAGGACGACGTTGTTGCGGTTCTTGTCGAGCTCGAGGATCTTGGCCTCGATCTCCTGGCCGAGGTACGGCGTGAGGTCGCGGACGCGGCGCAGCTCGATGAGCGAGGCCGGCAGGAAGCCACGGAGTCCGATGTCGACGATGAGTCCACCCTTGACGACCTCGATGACCGTACCGGTGACGACGCCGTCGTTCTCCTTGATCTTCTCGACGTCTCCCCAGGCACGCTCGTACTGTGCGCGCTTCTTGGAGAGGATCAGACGGCCTTCCTTGTCCTCCTTCTGGAGAACGAGGGCCTCGACCAGATCGCCGACAGCGACGACCTCGTTGGGGTCGACGTCGTGCTTGATCGAGAGCTCACGCGAGGGGATGACACCCTCGGTCTTGTAGCCGACATCGAGGAGGACCTCATCGCGGTCGATCTTGACGATCGTGCCTTCGATGATGTCGCCGTCGTTGAAGAACTTCAGGGTCTTCTCGACCGCGGCCAGGAAGTCCTCAGCAGATCCGATGTCGTTGATGGCGACCTGCTTGGTGGCCGGGGCGGTCGTTGCGGTAGTCATGTAGTGGGTTGTCCTTGTTGAATGGAGACTCGGGCTGAGAGGCAAAGACCGCGCACGGCCGACAGCATGCTTCACAGCAGTTGGATTTTGGTTTTCTCGCCACGAGGGCATGCGCATGCACGCCACGAGTGACGGTTAAGGCTATCAGAAGTTCTGATACAGCAGGAGTCGGATTCGGCGGACCGACCGACTGTGGATAACTCCCGCGGGCTCGTGGCGCTTCCGACTACCGTGACGGGGTGATCTCGCCGACTCCCGCTCCCGCCACATCCCGCCGCTTCGGCGCCTTCGCGATGGTTCTCGGCGTCATGGTCCTCGCCGGATGCACGCCGTCGCCAGCCCCGACGCCCACCCCGACCGCAGTGTTCGCCTCGGAAGAAGAAGCCTTTGCCGCCGCGGAGGAGACGTTTACCGAGTATGTCCTCGCTCTCAACGAGATCGACACTTCAGACCCGACAACGTTTGAGAGGCTTTTTGAACTTTCGAGCGGGAGTGTCGAGAGAGCAGATCGCGAGAATTTTTCGGCGATGCATGCAGAAGGACAAGTCGTTAGAGGCGACACGCGAGTGCTCTCCTTCAGCGGGGCGCACAGCGATGAACCGTTGACAGAGGTAACCGCCTCGGTCTGCTTAGACGTGAGCGCAGTTGAGATTGTTCGCCCTGACGGATCCTCAGCAGTCAGACCAGATCGTCCCGACGTGTACGGGCTTAGCGTCACTTTCTTAACCGCCGACTCAGGCGCACTGCTAGTCGATTCGGCCGTCTCAGACGAAGAAGTTCAGTGTCCCGCGTCGTAGCCGTGATTGGCCTCGTTGTCGCTCTCTGTCAGTTGAGCGAGACCGACAAACCTCCGGGTTTCTCGGACTTTATTGCTGGAACCGACGGCACCCACGTAACGACCACTGGCACCCAGACGCAACCCTCCTCCGGTGCACCCCACAGCGGCTCGCCCCGAGGAGACTCTCCACCCTCCCCCTCCGGTCCCGGATTCCCCGTGCACGAGTTCGACTTCGATTCCTGCCTCGACGACTGGAACAGTTCCCGAGGGTGCTTCCGCGCGGTGTCCGATGAGGAGCCGCCGACCGATCCCGCGCAGGACGCGACTGCCGCCCCGACCATCACCATCAACGACCTCGCACAGTTCGCGCCCGATCCCGTGGCGAATGTGGGAGAGCCCGACAACCTCGGCGTCGCCGGCATGCCGACGAACTTCGTCGCTGCAGCAGCGGTGCACACCCGCTCAGGATCGCTGTTCGGCACGGTTCTCACCGTGCGGTTCACGCCTGTCGGGTATGAGTTCGTGCACGGCGACGGCACCTCCGCGACCTCGAGCACTGGCGGACAGACCTGGTCAGCGCTCGGCCAGGCACCGTTCACACCCACCACGACGAGCCATACCTATGACGAGCGCGGCACCTACCGGGCCCACGTCACCGTGCGCTACACCGCAGAGGTCGATCTCGGCGGGGGCTGGTTCCCGGTGACCGGGCAGCTCACGATTCCTGGTCCGGCTCGGGAGATACGCATCTTCGAAGCGCACACCGCCCTCGTGGCCCACACCTGCGAGCAGAGACCGACAGCACCGGGGTGCTGAGCCGGACCGACAGGCGCGCTATCGCACGGCAGTCACGACCGCCGCGGCACCGTCGGCATCGACGAAGCCCTCGAGGGTCAGGACGGCGTCGTCCTCGATGCCTTCCGCAGGCACGAAGGTGATCTGCGGGACCAGGTCCATCGTGCACACCTCGTTCGCACTCGGCTCCAGTCGGATGATCCCTTCCTTCGCATTCACGGTTTCCAGCGTTCCCGAGGCCGGCACGCAGGTGGACGAGCCCCATGTGAGGATCGCGAGCTCATGCGCGTCGATCCACGCCGCCGCCGGGGTCTGCGGCGACATCCGATCGGCCGGGATGATCTCCCCCGTTGCGAGTGCCGGCAGGGTGAGCTCGGCCTTCTCTCCCCCGACCTCGGTCACGGTCAGCTCGACAGGGCGGGAGGAGTCGAACCCGGCAGGGAGGCCGAGGTACAGGCCGTGCGCCGTCTGCACAGCGGCGCACGCCTGGTCCGGCCCGGCGACGAGCACGATCTCCAGCGACTGCTCCCCCGCCACGAGGTCGCCGATCTGCGGTGCGCATGCGTCGCCCCACGTCTTCAGCACGAACGACGTCGCATCGAGCCACGCCGCCCGCGGCGCGTACGAGGCATCGGATGCGTCGGGGTCGGATGTCGACTCCGGAGCCGGGGAGGTGCCCGCAGATGCTGCACAGCCGGCCAGGACTCCGGCGAGCACCACCCCGCCCAGGATCACAGCGGACAGCGTTCGGGGGAGAGCATTCATACTCCTGTGTGTCACGACACCCAGGATCGTCTCATCCACGGCTGGTGGGCCACGCCGCCGACGCAGGGGGCCGGTGCCGGGTCGGAGACCCGTGTCAGACTGTGCTCGTGACCGATCGCCTCATGCTGCTCGACACCGCCAGCCTCTACTTCCGTGCGTTCTACGGCGTCCCCGACAAGGTGACCGCGCCGGACGGCTCTCCGATCAACGCGGCGCGGGGTCTGCTCGACATCGTCGCCAAGCTCGTCACGCTCTACGAGCCCACGCACGTCATCGCCTGCTGGGACGACGACTGGCGGCCGCAGTGGCGCGTGGATCTCATCCCGAGCTACAAGACGCACCGCGTCGTCGAGGTCATCGCGAATGGGCCCGATGTCGAAGAGGTACCCGACCCGCTCGAAGCGCAGATCCCCCTCATCCGCGAGACGCTCGCTGCGATCGGCATCCCCATCATCGGTGTCGCCGACCATGAGGCCGACGACGTCATCGGAACCCTGGCCACCGACGCCACGATGCCGGTAGACATCGTCACGGGCGACCGCGACCTCTTCCAGCTCGTCGACGATGCCCGCGATGTGCGTGTGATCTACACCGCGCGTGGCATGAGCAATCTCGAAGTCGTGACCGACGCGACGGTCGTCGCGAAGTACGGGGTACTCCCCTCCCAGTACGCCGACTTCGCCACGATGCGCGGCGATTCCTCCGACGGCCTCCCCGGCGTCCCCGGTGTCGGAGACAAGACCGCCGCGACGCTCCTGCAGGCGCACTCCGACCTCGAGGGCATCCGCGCCGCTGCCGAGACGGGAGAAGGCATGAGCGCCGGGGTACGCGCGAAGATCCTCGCAGCGATCGCCTACCTCGACGTGGCTCCGACGGTGGTCGCGGTGGCCAGGTCCCTCCCCATCACTGCGCCGGACGTTCCACTCCACGTGCTCGACCCCTCAGAGGTCGACGCGGCGAACACCCTGGCCGAGAAGTGGAATCTCGGCGGCTCCATGACGCGCGCGGTCGCCGCTGTGTCGAAGGCCGCCCTCGCGTCCTGATCGTTCTCGGGGCCGCTGCGTCTACTCCGCCCAGGCGAGCAGTCGGGAAAGCCCCCACGTCGTGACGATCCGCGAGGCGGGAACGCCTGCACGCTCTGCGCGCTCGGCGCCGTGATCGAGCAGAGAGAGCTGTCCTGGTGCGTGCGCATCCGAGTCGATGGAGAACAGGCATCCCGCCTCGAGGGCGATCGCGATCAGTTCGTCCGGTGGATCCTGCCGCTCGGGGCGGGAGTTGATCTCGACGGCGACGCCGTTCTCGGCGCACGCGGCGAAGACCGCAGTCGCATCGAACACCGACTGCGGGCGGGTCCCCCGCTCTCCTTGCACCAATCGCCCGGTGCAGTGGCCGAGCACGTTCACCCGCGGATGCGACACCGCGGCGATCATCCGCGCGGTCATCGGTCGTGCGTCCATGCGCAGCTTGGAATGCACGGACGCCACGACGATGTCGAGCTCGCCGAGCAAAGAGTCCTCCTGGTCCAGAGTGCCGTCTTCGAGGATGTCCACCTCGATACCGGCCAGAAGCGTGAAGCCCTCACCGGACTCCTTGCGCACCAAGGGACTCTGCTCCCGCAGCCGTTCGGCGGAAAGCCCGCGTGCCACGCGAAGTCGCGGCGAGTGATCGGTGATCGCCTGATACTCGTGCCCGAGCGCACGCGCTGCCGCGGCCATCACCGGGATGGGCGTGGTGCCGTCGGACCAGTCAGTGTGCGCATGGAGATCACCGCGCAGCTTCGATCGGAGCACGGATACCCGCTCCGGCTCGACATCGCCGCGCAGTTCGACCAGGTACTCCGGCACCTCCCCGGCCTGAGCCTGCCGGATCACCGCGAACGTCGACTCCCCGATCCCCTTCGCCGCGCGCAGCCGCGTGGGGTCGGCGCGGACGCCCTCGGGAAGGTCCTGCAGCGTCGCCGCCGCCTGCCGGAACGCCTTCGCCCGATACCGGGAGGCCCGCTCGCGCTCGAGCAGAGATGCGATCTCCAGCAGCGCGTCGACGGGATCCACGGTCACTCCTTCGGTGCAGCCAGCTCGCGACTCACCGAGATCCACTGGTCGAGCTTGGCCAGCGCGCGGCCGTCGTCCACCGCAGCCGCTGCCTTGTCGTATCCCTCACGAAGGCGTTCGAGGATCGGTCGCTGCACCTGTGTCGCGTCCTGGGAGAGCTCGAAGGCGACGATGCCCGCGGCGGCGTTGAGGAGCACGATGTCCCGCACCGCGCCCGTCTCGCCCGCGAGGGTTCGCCTGAGCACCTCTGCGTTGTGCTGCGGTGACCCTCCGATCAGGTCCGCGAGGTCGGCGATCGGGATGCCTAGATCACGCGGGTCGAGATCGTGCTCATGGATGTCTCCGCGCGTGACCTCCCAGATGCGACTGTGCCCCGTGGTGGTCAGCTCGTCGAGCCCGTCATCCCCTCGGAAGACGAGCGCCGTCGCGCCACGCGTTCGGAACACACCGGTGATGAGGGGAACGCGCTCGATCTGTGCGACGCCCACCGCATTGGCCTCCGCGCGGGCCGGGTTGCAGAGCGGTCCGAGCATGTTGAAGACCGTGGGAACGCCGAGCTCGGCGCGGACGGAACCGGCGTGCCTGAACCCGGGATGGAAGGCCCCCGCCCAGGCGAACGTGATCCCGGTGCGATCGAGGATGGAGGAGACCGACGACGGATCGAGCGACAGCTCGAGACCGAGAGCTCCGAGCACGTCGGAGGAGCCGGACGCCGAGCTCGCGGCACGGTTGCCGTGCTTGACCACCGGCACTCCGGTGGCGCCGATGATGATCGCCGCGGTGGTCGAGACGTTCACCGTACCGACGCGATCGCCGCCGGTACCGACGATGTCCAGCACGTCAGGAGAGACGGGAAGAGGCACCGCGGCCTCGAGGATCGCGTCACGGAATCCGACGATCTCGTCGATCGTCTCCCCCTTCGCCCGAAGTGCGACCAGGAAGCCGGCGAGCTGAGCCTCGGTGACACTCCCTTGCATGATCTGGCGCATCGCCCACGTCGACTCCCACACACTGAGATCGCGGCGCTCCAACAGAGAGGTGAGCACGTCGGACCAGGTCAGGGAATCAGCCATGTGTGCGATCCTATCGGCGCGGAGAAAACATGCAGATGCTTCCGGGCGGACGTGCGATCAGCGCCCATCCCTTGTTTCCCGCGGATTCACCGGCTATTCGCAGTGTTTTCTTAGGGTCCCCTAAGTCGAACTCAGGCAATCCTGGGCCCGCAGGTGCAAGAATCACGCCCGCGGATCGGCCATAATGGAGGGGTGACGACCTCAGCGACGTATGCCCCGGCGGCGAGAACGATTAAGCGGCCCAACCCGGTAGCTGTCGGCACCATTGTGTGGCTCGGCAGCGAGGTGATGTTCTTCGCGGGACTCTTCGCGATCTACTTCACCCTCCGCAGCACCTCTCCGGAGCTGTGGGCGGACCGGACCGAGCTGCTGAACGTCCCGTTCGCCGCAGTGAACACTGCGATCCTGGTGCTCTCCTCGTTCACGTGCCAGATGGGCGTGTTCGCGGCAGAAGACCTGCAGCCCTACAAGATCGGCAAGGGACAGAAGAACGGCGCCGGCCGCCGTCGTCTGTTCGGCTGGGGAATGGTCGAGTGGTTCTTCCTCACCTTCGCCCTCGGCGCCATCTTCGTCTCCGGCCAGGTCTGGGAGTACGCGCAGCTGGTGGCTGAAGGCATGCCGATCAGCGCCGACTCGTACGCCTCCGCGTTCTACCTGACCACGGGCTTCCACGCCCTGCACGTCACGGGTGGCCTGGTCGCGTTCCTGCTCGTCATCGGCCGCGCCTACGCGGTCAAGAACTTCCGGCACAAGGAGGCGACCTCCTCGATCGTGGTGTCCTACTACTGGCACTTCGTCGACGTCGTCTGGATCGTGCTGTTCCTCGTTATCTACTTCCTGAAATAAGAGCGGAGCTGATCCCCGAGATGGCACGAGAGAAGAAGCGCCGTTCCAGCGGTCGTCGCAGCCCTTTGGCGGCGGCCGCGCTCATCGGAGCAGGCCTCATGATCACCGGCGCTGTGTACGCCGGAGCGACCGCCGCGTTCGCCGCGACCGACACCCAGTCGGCTGCGACCTCGCAGCTGACGGTGGAAGACGGCAAGAAGCTGTTCACCGCCAACTGCGCCACCTGCCACGGTCTCGACCTGCAGGGAACCGCCAACGGCCCCAGCCTGTACGGCGTGGGTGAGCTGGCCACCGAATTCCAGCTGTCGACCGGCCGCATGCCGCTGCAGATGCAGGGCCCGCAGGCTCCGCAGAAGGCACCGCAGTTCACCGAGGACCAGATCCTCGCCATGGCCGCCTTCGTCCAGTCCGAGGCTCCTGGCCCGACGTTCCCGTCGGACCACATCCTCGACGGCAAGGGCGATGTCTCCAACGGTGCGGAGCTCTTCCGCGTCAACTGCGCGATGTGCCACAACGTGGCCGCAGCCGGTGGAGCGCTCACCGAGGGCAAGTACGCTCCCGGTCTCGGCGAGACCAGCGCACTGCACATGTACGCGGCAATGGTCACCGGCCCGCAGAACATGCCGGTCTTCGGCGACATGAACCTGTCCGACGAGGACAAGCGCGACATCATCTCGGCACTGCTCTTCCAGCAGCAGTCCGTGCAGATCGGTGGATTCTCGCTCGGCTCGCTCGGACCGGTCTCCGAGGGCCTGTTCGTGTGGATCTTCGGTATCGGCGCGCTCGTCGCCGTCACCGTGTGGATCACGGCGAAGTCCAACTGACGCTTAATCATCGAAGAGGAACGTACGAGGAGCACCATGGCACACGACGACGACTCGCAGGCTCTTGACAGGGCCTACCAGCCCTCTCCAGGGCTGGGTGTCGCAGTCAGCGATCCCGTGCAGAACCCCGGGCTTCCGCCGCACCGCGAGCGGATGACCGACAAGGACCCGCGCGCAGAGAAGGCCGCTGTCCGCACTGTCTACACGCTGTTCTACCTCTCGCTCGCCGGGAGCATCTGGGCGGTCGCCGCCTACATGCTGTTCCCGATCGAGAGCGGCGCGCTCATCGACATCCGTCAGAACAACCTCTTCATCGGTCTCGGCATCGCTCTCGCGCTGCTGGCCCTCGGCATCGGTGCGATCCACTGGTCCAAGGCGCTCATGTCCGACAAGGAGTTCATCGAGCACCGCCACCCGACCCGCGGCAAGGACTCCACGCGTGAGGCGGCCATCAAGGCCTTCTCGGACGCGAACGAGGAGTCCGGTTTCGGCCGTCGCGCCATGATCCGCAACTCGCTGTTCGCCGCGATCGTCGCCTCGATCATCCCTGGCGTGACGCTCTTCCGCGGACTGGCTCCGCACTCCACACCGGATGACCCCACTGCGGGAGATCCGGTCGTGCTTCTCAAGCACACCATGTGGGAAGAGGGAGCACGCCTGGTGCGCGACCCCGACGGCACACCGATCCGCGCGGCCGACGTCACGCTCGGCTCCGCTTTCCACGTGATCCCGGAAGAGCTCGCCACCCTCAGCCACAGCGACGGTTACCTCGAGGAGAAGGCCAAGGCCATCGTGCTGATGATGCGCCTGCGTCCCGAGCAGCTGATCGAGGCCGAGGACCGCAAGGACTGGTCGTACGACGGCATCGTCGCCTACTCCAAGGTCTGCACGCACGTCGGCTGCCCTGTGGCACTGTACGAGCAGCAGACACATCACCTGCTGTGCCCGTGCCACCAGTCGCAGTTCGACGTCACGGACCACGCAAAGGTCATCTTCGGCCCGGCGGCACGTCCGCTGCCGCAGCTGCCCATCACCGTCGATGACGAGGGCTACCTGGTCGCACGCAGCGACTTCACGGAACCCGTCGGCCCGAGCTTCTGGGAGCGCCATTGAGCACCGCAACGCTGTCCAAAGAGGACAAGGACACCAAGGCGCCCCTCGGCGGTCGCTTCGTCGGTGCCGCGTCGAACTACATCGATGAGCGCACCAGCCTCTCCGGCTTCGTCAAGGAGCTGGGTCGCAAGATCTTCCCCGACCACTGGTCGTTCATGCTCGGCGAGATCGCCCTGTGGAGCTTCGTCGTCGTGTTCCTCTCCGGAACCTTCCTGACGTTCTTCTTCCAGGCGTCGATGGTCGAGACCCACTACACCGGCGCCTACGCGCCGATGCGTGGAATCGAGATGTCCGCGGCTCTCGAGTCGTCCCTGCACATCTCCTTCGACCTGCGCGGTGGCCTTCTGGTCCGCCAGATCCACCACTGGGCGGCTCTGGTGTTCATCGCCGGCATCGGCGTGCACATGCTCCGCGTGTTCTTCACGGGCGCATTCCGCAAGCCGCGCGAGCTCAACTGGGTGATCGGATTCATCCTCTTCATCCTCGCGATGGCCGAGGGCTTCACCGGATACTCGCTGCCCGACGACCTGCTCTCGGGTAACGGTCTCCGCATCATCGACGGAATGATCAAGGGCCTCCCCCTGATCGGCACGTGGACCTCCTTCCTCCTGTTCGGCGGAGAGTTCCCGGGCACCGACATCGTCGGCCGCCTCTACACGCTGCACATCCTGCTGCTGCCGATGCTGGTGATCGCGCTGATCGTCGTGCACCTCATGCTGATGATCATCAACAAGCACACGCAGTTCGCCGGCCCCGGCCGCACGAACGACAACGTCGTGGGCTACCCGATGATGCCGGTCTACATGTCCAAGATGGGCGGCTACCTGTTCATCGTCTTCGGCACCATCGTGTTGATCGCGACCTTCTTCCAGATCAACCCGATCTGGAACTACGGCCCGTACGACCCCTCCCCCGTCTCCGCCGGCACCCAGCCGGACTGGTACATCGGCTTCGCGGATGGCGCCCTGCGTCTCGCTCCGTCGAACTGGGACATCGTCTTCCTGAACCACACCTGGTCCTTCGGAATCATCGCGCCTGTTCTGGTCCTCGGTCTGTTCATCGTGGCCGTGGCGATCTACCCCTTCATCGAGGCGTGGGTGACCGGCGACAAGCGCGAGCACCACATCGCGCAGCGTCCGCGCAACGCCGCGACCCGCACCGCGATCGGCGTCGCCGGTGTGGTCTTCTACGCCGTACTGTGGGCCGCTGCATCCTCCGACCTCATCGCGACGCACTTCATGCTCACGATGGAAGGCGTCATCCACACCCTGCAGGCGCTGCTCTTCCTCGGACCGATCCTCGGCTACTTCATCACCAAGCGCATCTGCATCGCGCTGCAGAAGAAGGACCGCGAGATCGTCCTGCACGGTTACGAGTCGGGCCGCATCGTCCGCCTCCCCGGCGGCGAGTTCATCGAGGTCCACCAGCCTGTCGACAAGTACGACCGCTGGAAGCTCATCGACGTCGACACCTACGAGCCGCTCGTGGTGCGTCCGAACGCGAAGGGTCGCATCCCGTGGACCGAGAACCTCCGTTCTTCGATCTCGCGCTGGTTCTTCGAGGACCGTCTGGCGCCGCTCACCCAGGCGGAGGTCGAGGCCGCGGATGCTCACCAGCACCACGTCACGGCTCAGAACGACGAGACCGAGGCTGCGGAGATCCAGGGCGCGCATGAGCGTGCAGGATTCCCCGACGCCCCGCTCACGGTCGACGAGACGCACGTCGACGAGACGCCCAACACCCCCAGCACGGTCATCGCGACCGAGCCGGTGAAGAAGCCCCGCAAGAAGTCGGAGGACGGCGAGTAGTCGCCGCTCCCCCACTGATGAAGGCCTCGTCCACGCGGACGGGGCCTTCATCGTTGTTGCCGAATGAGAGGATCGAACCATGTCTTCCGCCGTCCAACTGATCCGGGCCACTTCCCTCGCCGATGCTCCCTATGCCTACGCCGCGACAGCCCCGTCCGGATCACGCCTCATCTTCCTTGCGGGCGCGTGTCCGCTCAACGACGACGGCTCGACCGCCGCGCCCGGCGATTACGCGGCACAAGCAGCCAGGTGCGTGGAGACCCTCGAGGAAGCGCTCGACGTCGCAGGCGCGTCCCTCACCGATGTCATCAGCACACGAGTACTGGTAGCCTCCTCGTCCCAGGCCGACCTCGTCACCGCCTGGGATGTGGTCCACGCCGCCTTCGGCGCGCACGACGTCCCCAGCACCCTCCTCGGCGTCACGGTGCTCGGATACGACCACCAGCTCGTGGAGATCGAGGCCATCGCCGCCGTGGCCGACTGACCTCGGCCAACTGATCCTGGCTGCTTGAACATGGAGATCGTCATCCGTCCGGCCACCCCTGACGACGACGCCGCCACCGAACGCATCGAGATCGCCGCGGATGCGCTGCTGGTCGACCGTTTCGGCGCGGTCGACTGGCCTCCCCCTACGCCCGCGGTCGAACGCACGTCGTCGCCGGGGTTCGTGTTGGTCGCCGAGCACACCGACGACGCAGCAGTCGAGCGCCCTGTCGTCGGGTTCGCCCACGTGCTGGAGATCGATGGCCATGCGCACCTCGAACAGCTTTCCGTGCTTCCGTCATACGGGCGCCGAGGAATCGGTCGTGAGCTCGTCGAGGCTGCTCTCACGGAGGCACGGAACCGCGGGTACGCAGAGATCACGCTCCGCACGTATGTGGATGTGCCCTGGAATGCCCCCTTCTACAGCTCCTGTGGTTTCGTCGCGAGCGATCCGGACACTCCGCTGCTCCGGAAGCTCGTCGAGGTCGAATCCGCGCTCGGTCTCTTCGAGTATGGTCCGCGCGTGCAGATGACTGCATCACTCTGAATTGCGGGAGCGGAACAGGCCTCCTGCGATTCGCGGGCAGGATGTGACCGCATTCGCACGTCACGAGACGGGATTCCGCTGTCGACGTCTCGCATCGGCTCCTTAGGCTGAGGGAATGATCGATCGCACCGACTTCTATGAGGCCAAACTGACCTACGAGACCGACTCCAGCGACGTCCATGCCGCAATCAAGGCCGGTGAGAACCTGGTGGTGATCGACGTCCGTTCGGACGAGGCATGGGCTCAGGGGCGCGTCGCCGGCGCCGTACACATGCATTACAGCGAGATCGCCTCCCGTGCCCCGAGGGAGATCCCTGCGGACACCGATGTCGTGGTCTACTGCTGGAGCCCTGGGTGCAATGCGGGTGCGAAGGGTGCGCTCGAGTTCGCACGCCTCGGCTATCGGGTGCGCGAGATGATCGGCGGCTTCGAGTACTGGGTCAGGGAAGGGTACGCGGTGGAGGACGCCGATGGCGTGCATCATCGCCCGGTGGATCCGCTCACCGGAATCGCTCGGATCCGCACCCGCGCCTGAACACGGCTGTCGCTACACAGGAAGAAGGCCCCCGGACGGATCCGAGGGCCTTCTTTCGATACGCGGTATCAGCGGGCGAAGTTGCCGCGGTAGTACTCGTATACCCAACCGACGATCGCGACGACGAAGATCGCCAGCCCGATCGGGAGGAGGAAGTGGCCGACTGCCAGGCCCACCACGAAGACACCGGCTGATGCGGCCAGGACGATGGGCCACCACGACCACGGGCTGAACTCGCCGAGCTCCGGGTCACCGTCGTCGATGTCCGACGTCAGGATGTCCTCCGGCAGCTCGCCGCGCTGGGCCTTGTGGGTGCGGTCGAGGTAGAACGCGATCATCGCGGCCATGAAAGCGGCGAAGAACAGGGCGACCGTGCCGACCCACTCGACCCGCATGGCGAAGTCGTCGTTAGGCGTGGCGAGGATGTGCCAGCCGGTGTAGACGACTCCGACGAGGGCGAAGAACGCCGTCAGGATCCACCAGAGAATGACATTGTCGCGCATGACTTAGTGGGCCTCTCGCTCGCCGGGAGCCGTCGTGGCGAACTCCGCAGCTTCCGGGTGATTCAGGTCGAACGCAGGACGCTCGCTGCGAATGCGCGGGATCGACGTGAAGTTGTGTCGCGGCGGCGGGCAGGACGTCGCCCACTCGAGCGATCCGCCGTAGCCCCACGGGTCGTTGACCGTGACCTTCGGAGCCTTGCGTGCCGTGATCCAGACGTTCAGGAAGAACGGCAGCATCGAGGCACCGAGGATGATGGCACCGATCGTCGACACCTGGTTCTGCCAGGTCCAGCCGTCGGCCTCCGAGTAGTCGGCGTAACGACGCACCATGCCGTCGACACCCAGCCAGTGCTGGATGAGGAACGTCATGTGGAAGCCGATGAACAGCAGCCAGAAGTGCACGTAGCCGAGACGCTCGTTCAGCATGCGTCCTGTCCACTTGGGCCACCAGAAGTAGAAGCCGGCGAACATGGCGAACACCACGGTTCCGAACACCACGTAGTGGAAGTGGGCGACGACGAAGTACGAGTCGGAAAGGGCGAAGTCCAGCGGCGGAGCCGCGAGGATGACACCCGTCAGACCACCGAAGACGAACGAGACGAGGAAGCCGAGTGCGAAGACCATCGGCGTCTCGAAGGTCACCGAACCTCGCCAGAGCGTACCGATCCAGTTGAAGATCTTCACACCCGTCGGCACAGCGATGAGCATGGTCATCAGAGCGAAGAACGGCAGCAGGACCGAGCCCGTCACGTACATGTGGTGAGCCCACACGGCGACGGACAGCGCCGCGATGGCGATCGTCGCGTAGACGAGGGTCTTGTATCCGAAGATCGGCTTGCGGCTGAACACCGGGAAGATCTCGGAGACGATGCCGAAGAACGGCAGCGCGATGATGTAGACCTCAGGGTGTCCGAAGAACCAGAACAGGTGCTGCCAGAGCAGGACTCCGCCGTTGGCCGGGTCGTAGATGTGCGCACCGAGGATACGGTCTGCAGCAGCAGCGAAGATGGCCGCGGCCAGCACCGGGAACGCCATCAGGATGAGCAGGCTCGTGATGAGCGTGTTCCACGAGAAGATCGGCATGCGCCACATGGTCATACCGGGCGCACGCATCGTGATGATCGTGGTGATGAAGTTGACGGCACCGAGGATGGTACCGAAACCGGAGATGCCGAGACCGACCATCCAGAGGTTTCCACCTGCGCCAGGCGAGAACGACGCTCCCGCCAGCGGCTGGTACGCGAACCATCCGAAGGAGGCCGCGCCCTGCGGGGTCAGGAAGCCGGCGACGGCGATCGTGGAGCCGAAGAGGAAGAGCCAGAAGGCGAAGGCGTTCAGACGCGGGAAGGCGACGTCAGGGGCACCGATCTGCAGCGGCAGGATGGCGTTGGCGAACCCGGCGAACAGCGGCGTCGCGAACATCAGCAGCATGATCGTGCCGTGCATCGTGAAGAGCTGGTTGTACTGCTCCTTCGTCGGGATGATCTGCATGCCCGGCGCGAACAGCTCTGCGCGGATGACGAGAGCCATCACACCGCCGAGGAGGAAGAACATCACCGACGCGATCAGGTACATGTACCCGATCGTCTTGTGGTCGGTGGAGGTGATCCACTTGACGACGATGTTGCCCTTCTGCTCGACGCGCGAGGAGCTCATGAGAGCGGCCTGGCGTGCGGGCAGAGTGCTGGGACGCGAGCGGGGGGACTCGTCGGTACGGGGAGCTTCTGTGGTCGACATGGCTTACTCCCCTCCTTCCTCGGTGTCGGTCTTCGGGGTGGTCCCCGGCAGGTTCGCGAGACGGTCGTACGCACCGGTGATGTCGCCGGTGTTGCCCTTCTCCTCGAGCGATGCCACGTAGGCGTCGTAGTCGCTCTGGGAGACCACCTTCACGTTGAAGAGCATCATGGAGTGGTACTCACCGCAGAGCTCGGCGCACTTGCCGGCGTACTCGCCCTCTCGAGTCGGGATGAACGACCAGGAGTTGTCCTTCCCGATGAACATGTCCTTCTTGTACAGGAAGTCGATGATCCAGAAGGAGTGGATGACGTCGCGCGACTGAAGGTTGATCGTGACCTTCTTGTCGACGGGCAGCACCAGGGTCGGCAGCTGTGCCTGGTCGATGTTGCCGTCCTTGTCGGGCTGCGCCTGGACGCCCATCGTCCAGACGGCGTCGGAGTTGTCCTCCTCCTCGCCGTCGTACTGGAAGTCCCAGGCCCACTGCTTCGCGATCGCGGTGATCTCGACGTCGGGGTCGTCCCACTTCGCCTCGATCTCGGACTGGTCGCGAGCCGTGAAGAAGAACATGCCCAGCACGAGGATGAGCGGCACGATCGTGTAGAAGATCTCGATCGGCATGTTGTAGCGCATCTGCACCGGGAGGCCGGTCTGGCCCTTGCGGCGGCGGTAGGCGATCGCAGCCCAGGCCATCAGGCCCCAGGTGATGATGCCGACCGCGAGGAGCACGATCCAGGAGTTGACCCAGAGCGACGAGACGCGCTCGGTCTGGTTGGTGGCTGCGGGACCACCCTCCACGAAGCCCGGAAGAAAGCCGTTCAGCTCGGTGGGAGAGCATCCCGCCAGGGCCAAGGCTGCCGCAACTCCCACAGGGAGGGCGGCCCAACGAAGGCTGCGTTTCGAGGGCACGATGCACCTTTCAGATCGCGAACAGAGCACACCCAAGTCTAGGGCAACCTCACACCTGATTCATGCCATCCACGCAGGTAGTGAAACCAGAACGGCCGCCGTCACCAGCGGTGACGGCGGCCGTGTGCACGGCGCGGGATCAGTGGAAGCTGTCGCCGCAGGCGCAGCTTCCCGCCGCGTTGGGGTTGTCGATCGTGAAGCCCTGCTCGGAGATCGTGTCCTTGAAGTCGATCGCCGCACCGTCGAGGTACGGGACGCTCATGTTGTCGATGATGACCTCCACGCCGTCGAAGTCGACGGTCTCGTCACCCTCGAGGTAGCGCTCGTCGAAGTACAGCTGGTAGATCAGGCCCGAGCATCCGCCCGGCTGCACGGCAACGCGCAGCCGAAGATCGTCGCGGCCCTCCTGCTCCAGGAGGTTCTTCACCTTGGTGGCAGCAGCGTCGGTCAGGGTGACGCCGTGTGCGCGGGTGGTCTCTGGGGAGAGTGTGGTGTCGCTCATGTCGCTCCTTGTGACGGGCCGCGGGTGCACGGCTTCTCGGACGATTCTACCGCCGCTGATCTCAGACGGCTCCGCGTTCTTCGTCATTCATGCGGGCGAGCAGCAACGCCTCGGTCGCGATCGCATGGCGGAAGGTGTCGAGATGCAGCGACTCGTTGGGGCTGTGTGCGCGCGAGTGCGGGTCCTCGACACCGGTGACCAGGATCTGCGCGTCGGGGAACTCCCGCACGAGGTCCGCGATGAACGGGATCGAGCCGCCCACTCCGAGGTCTACGGGAGGCACCCCGTAGCCGTCGCGCATGGCGTCGCGGGTGAGGGCGACAGCCCAGCCGCTGGTGTCGACGAGGAAGCCGTCACCGAGGTCGATGTCGGAGAAGGTGAGGTCTGCTCCGAACGGCGCGTGCGCGCGGAGATGACTCTCGAGAGCGTCGTAGGCCTCCCTGCCGGTCTGGCCCGGTGCCACCCGCGCGCTGATGACCACCGTCACCTCGGGGAGCAGGGTGTTGGAGGCCGCCGCCACACTGGTGGCATCGATCCCGATGACCGTCACCGAGGGCTTGTTCCAGATCCGGCTGAGGATGGTGCCGCCGCCGATCGGCGAGGTGCCGGGCAGCAGACCCGCCTCGTCTCGCAGCGTCGCCTCGGTGTATTCAGGAGTGGGAGCGTTCCGCTCGGTCATGCCCTCGACCGCGACCGAACCGTCGGCGTTCCACAGTGTGGAGAGCAGTGTGACAGTCGCCATCATCGCATCGGGCACGGCGCCGCCGAACATGCCGGAGTGCGAAGCGTGGTCGAGGGTGCGCACACGCATCGTGAAGCGCGCATTGCCACGGAGCGAGACCGTGAGCCCCGGGGTCACGGAGTCCCAGTTCCCGGAGTCCGCGACGACGATCGCGTCCGCGCGGAGCGCGTCCTTGTTGTCGGAGAGGAACTGCGCGAACGAGCGGGAGCCGTACTCCTCCTCCCCCTCGATGAACATCGCGATGCCGAGGTCGAGATCATCGCCCAGCACCTCGCTGACCGCACGGATCGAGGCGATGTGCGACATGATGCCGGCCTTGTCGTCCGCCGCCCCACGGCCGTAGAGACGCCCGTCACGCACCGTCGGCTCGAACGGCGGAGTCTCCCACAGGGCATCATCCCCCGGAGGCTGCACGTCGTGGTGGGCGTAGAGCAGGATCGTCGGCTTGCCGTTGCGCGCGGCACGCGTGGCGAGCACAGCCGGCTGTCCCTGCTCGTCTGTCCCGGGGATCGCGGCGCGGAGCACGCGCACCTCGTCGAACACACCGGTGCCGGATGCCAGCGCGGCGACAGCCTCTGCGCTGCGTTCCAGCTGCGTCTGATCGAACGCCGGCCAGGCCATGCCGGGGATGCGCACCAGGTGGCCGAGATCCGACAGCGCAGAGGGGATCCCGGTCGCCACCGCCTCGAGGACGGCGGCGTCGGACTCACGGGGAGGAACAGGAGAGGTCATGCGAGTAATCTTAAGGTGATCCCCCACCGGCGAACCGAGGAACTCCGTGTCCACTACCCCTACCTCCCCTTCCACGAACGACGACGCACCCGAGACGACCTCCGTCGGCAAGGGGCGCGCGACGCCGAGCCGTGCGGAGCAGGAGGCAGCTCGTCGCCGGCCCCTCGTCGCCAACACCAAAGAGGCGAAGGCGGCGGCCAAGGCGGAGCTCAATGAGCGCCGTGCCCGCGCGCAGGCAGGCATGGCCGCCGGTGAGGAGAAGTACCTCCCGGTTCGCGACAAGGGCCCGCAGCGCCGCTGGGTCCGCGACTACGTGGACGCGGGGTGGCACCCGGCCGAGTTCGTGATGGGTGTGATGGTGCTGGTCATCCTCGCCTCGCTGGTGCCGGCGAACACAGCCATCTCCTTCTACGCCTACATCGTGATGATGGGCTACCTCGTGATCGCGATCGGCGGCATGATCCTGCTCGGCATGCGGGTCAAGCGCAAGGCGGCGGCGAAGTTCGGCAAGGACCGACTCGAGCGCGGCCTCGGCTGGTACGCCGCGATGCGCGCGCTGCAGATGCGCTTCATGCGTCTGCCGAAGCCGCAGGTCAAGCGCGGCCAGTACCCCGCCTGAGCAGTCCCCTGTTGATCTCGCGACCCCAGAACGGGCCGCGGTAGAGGAACGCCGTATAGCCCTGCACGAGCGTCGCACCTGCGTCGATGCGCTCCTGCACGTCCGAAGCGGTCTCCACTCCCCCGACCGCGATGACGCAGAAATCTGCGGGAACCGCGTCGCGCACGACGCGCAGCACTTCGAGGGACCGCTTCTTCAGCGGCGCCCCGGAGAGCCCACCCGCTCCCGCGGCCTCGACGGTCGCCGCATCCGTACGCAGCCCGTCTCGACTGATCGTCGTGTTGTGGGCGATGATCCCCGCCAGCCCCTCGGCGACGGCCAACTGTGCGATCGCCGTGATCTCATCATCCGGGAGGTCAGGCGCGATCTTCACGAGAAGTGGCGTGCTGCCGGAGGCTTCCCTGACCGCGCGAAGAAGCGGCGCGAGCGTCTCGACAGCCTGCAGGCCGCGCAGCCCCGGCGTGTTCGGTGACGACACGTTGACGGCCAGATAGTCGGCGAGCGGAGCGAGGCGCGTCGCCGAAGCCACATAGTCGGCGGTCGCGTCTTCGACGTCGACGACACGGCTCTTTCCGATGTTGACGCCGATGATCGTGTCGGGCGCGCCACGCCGCAGGCGCGCGAGTCGACGAGCGGCGGCATCCGCTCCCGCGTTGTTGAAGCCCATCCGATTGATCACGGCCCGGTCTTCGACGAGACGGAACAGCCGCGGCTTGGGGTTTCCCTCCTGAGGGATCGCCGTCACGGTGCCCACTTCCACGTGCCCGAACCCCAGCGCGGCGAGTCCCCGCACGCCCACCGCGTTCTTGTCGAACCCCGCAGCGACACCGAACGGCGAGGGGAAGGTGAGACCGAGGGCTTCGACCTGAAGCGACGGATCCGGTCGAGTGAGAGCCCGCGTCGCCCAGGAGAACGGAGGCGCCCCGAGTACACGGATCACCGCCATGCCGGCGTGGTGGGCGAACTCGGGGTCGAAGCGCGACAGGACAGCGCGAAAGAGCAGCGGATACATCCCTGCCAGATTACCGCTCCGCGGACTCCCGCTTCGTGTGGTCGGCGCGCAGGTCGGTGATGGCGGACTCGAAGTCCTCGAGCGAATCGAACGCCTGATAGACGCTGGCGAACCGCAGGAACGCGACCTCGTCAAGCTCGCGCAACGGTCCCAGGATGGCCAGACCGATCTCGTTCGTGTCGAGCTGCGAGACGCCGGTCTGCCGCACGGCCTCTTCCACGCGTTGAGCGAGCACCGCGAGGTCTCCCTCGGTGACCGGACGTCCCTGGCACGCCTTGCGCACGCCCGTGATGACCTTCTCCCGACTGAACGGCTCCATCACCCCGGAACGCTTGATGACGTTGAGGCTCGCCGTCTCCGTCGTGGTGAACCTGCCACCGCACTCCGGGCACTGTCGACGACGCCTGATCGAGAGTCCGTCGTCGCTGGTGCGTGAATCGATGACGCGGGAATCGGGGTGTCGACAGAAGGGGCAGTGCATCTGACCGATCCTACGCGGTGAAACGCGCCTCGATCGCTTCGCCGTGGGCAGGAAGCACCTCGGTTTCGGCCAGGGCGACGACTCCAGCCCGCACAGCCGCCAGGGCAGCTCTGTCGTAGGAGATCACCTGCTGCGGGCGAAGGAAGGTGTACGAGCCGAGACCCGGGGCATAGCGCGCCTGCCCTCCAGTCGGCAGGACGTGATTGCTGCCTGCCATGTAGTCCCCGAGGCTGACGGGGGTCTGGTCGCCGACGAACACGGCCCCGGCGCTGGTGAAGGCCGCGGCAGCCTGCTCGGCGTCGACGAGGTGGAGTTCGAGGTGCTCCGGTGCGTAGGCGTTGCTGAAGGCGGTGGCCATGTCGCGATCGTCGACGAGGACGATCGCGGACTGCGGCCCCGACAGCGCGGCCGCGACACGTTCGCTGTGGCGCGTGCCGGCGGCGATGCGCTCCACTTCGGCGGCCACCTTCTCGGCCAGATCCGCCGCGTCAGTCACGAGCACCGCCGATGCCTGCTCGTCGTGCTCCGCCTGGCTGACGAGGTCTGCGGCGATGAGCCGAGGATCCGCGTGGGCGTCGGCGACGACGAGGATCTCCGTGGCCCCGGCTTCCGAGTCCGTTCCGACGACGCCGGCGACGGCGCGCTTGGCGGAAGCGACGTAATTGTTCCCCGGACCCGAGACGACGTCGACAGGGTCGAGGTCGAGCGACGGCACTCCGTGGGCCAGCGCGCCGATCGCGCCGGCGCCACCCATCGCGTACACCTCGGTCACACCCAGCAACGCGGCCGCCGCGAGGATCGTCGGGTGGATTCGTCCGCCCTGGTCCGACTGCGGCGGCGATGCCAGGGCGATCTCCTGGACACCGGCGACCTGTGCCGGCACGACGTTCATGATCACGCTCGACGGATACACGGCTTTGCCGCCGGGGATGTAGACCCCCACGCGGTGCACCGGCTGCCAGCGCTGCGTGATGACGGCCCCTTCCCCGATGCGCGTCACCTGCGTCGCGGGAACCTGGGCTGCCGACGCGAGGCGCACGCGACGGATCGCCTCCTCAAGCGCACTCCGCACCTCCGGCGCGAGCTCTTCCAACGCCGTGATGAGGTGATCGGCGGGCACGCGCACTGCGTGTTCCGTGACTCCGTCGAATCGTTCGGCCTGCTCCCGAAGAGCCGCCTCACCGCGCTCGCGCACGTCGTCGACGATGCGCGCTGCGGTGTCCAGCGCTTCGGCTCTGGCCTGCGTTGCCCTGGGGACGGCGGCGAGCATGCCCGCGGGCGAGAGCTCGCGCCCTCGCAGATCGATCGTGCGCATTGTCAACCCTTCGTGATGTCGGAGATGTCGTGGAGGTAGCCGATCCGTCCGTCGTCATGTCGGACGACGAACGCACCCCCACGGTCCTCGATCACGAGAGCCCACGCGCTCGGGCCGATGCGGAAGAGCGGCTCTCCACGCTCGTCGTGGACGTCGCGCTCGGACGGCGCGAGGATCCAGAACGGCTGGGCTGCGGGCGCCGTCGCTCGGGGATTCGTCGCCTCGAGGTCGGCGTCCGTGACGCCCTCCAGGATCAGCGGCTCCGGCTCTTCCTCGGCCGTGCTCGTCTCATACGTCGCCGCTGTCTCGAGCAGCGACTCGATGCTCCCGGTATCCGAGACGATCTCCGGCTCCTGGTTGCGGGAGCGACGTGAGTACGAGGGAACGTAGTCCTCGTCGGACTCCTCCGGCGTGGTGCCGATCCCGCCACCGGACGCGTGTGCCGTGAGCGGCACCTGCTCGGCGAGGTCGAAGCGAGCGATCTCGTCCGTGGCCTGGTGGCCCGACAGCTCGACATCGCGGTCGATGACGAGAGGAAGAGCCGAGCTGTCGACGATGACGTCGGTCTGCGTCTCGGACTCCTCAGACACCTCGAGCTCGTCGGAGGTCGCAGGTACGCGCGACGGCTCTTCGACCGTGTCGGTGATCGCGGGCTCGGGACGCGGTCGCGCGATCACGGGACGAACGGGGTTCGCATTGCGGTGTGCGAGCGTCACGAGACGCCCGTGGAAGTCTTCCTTGAGACCCGGGATGATCGGGGCGAACACCGTGAGGACGACGAGCGCCACAGAGGTGATGGCCAGAGCGACTCCGTTCCACGGAAGGGTCCAGACGCCACCGGAGACGAGCGCGGAGATCGCGAGCCACAGGCTGCCGATCCAGACCACGGCGGACACGGAGAACGCGACAGAGGCGAACTGATCGATGCCGAGTGAGCCGACCCGGCGGATGCCGTCGGGCGAGAATCGGCGGAGCACCAGAAGGAACACGGCGACGGTGGGCAGCGCGATCGGAAGCACCCACTGGATTCCGACGCCCCAGAGCGAGAGGTCGCCGATGAGCGGGAAGAACGAGAACACGAACGAAAGCAGCCACACGCCCACGATCAGCAGCTCGCGCAGCGTGAACCCGAGGATTCCGAGCTCCGGCGTGACCTCTTCGTCGTAGAGGACACCGTCGTCGTCGCTGAAGACCTCGTCCTCAGGATCCGTTTCGGGGAGATCCGTGCTCATGCGTGGTCCTTTCGTCACGGGGCTCGACGGGTGGTTTCGTCGTGCTGCCGACGGCTCACGATCCTACCCCGCTCACCCCAGACAGGTGGGCCCGAGCAGCGACTTGAGGTCACCGAACAGATCCGCGGACACCTTGACAGGCATCGGCACCTCGAAGACCTTCGCCGTGCCGCCCCGGTGCACGCGGAGCACCACCTCGGTGTCTCCGTTGTGGCGCCGGAGCACCTCCGCGAGTTCCATCATCACCCGCTCGGTCGCCCGCTGCTCGGCGAGGACGAGTGCCAGCGGACCGGCCGCGTCGAAAGAGCCCACGTCGGGAGCGAACGCCGACTGCGCGTGCAGGTTGAGCCCGTCGTCGCGCCTGGACACGCGCCCGCGCACGGCGAGGATCGCGTCCTGCTGCAGCGTGTGCTGGAACTCGGTGTACGTCTTTCCCATGAACATCACGGTGACCTCACCGTTGAAGTCCTCTACGGTGATCATGCCGTACGGGTTTCCGCTCGCCTTGGCCACGCGGTGCTGCACGCTGGTCACGAGTCCGGCCACCGTCACCTGGTCGCCGTCCTGCAGGTCTTCGGAGTTGTTCAGATCGTTGATCGAGATCGACGCATGCTTCGCGAGCGGTACCTCGAGTCCGGCGAGAGGGTGGTCCGACACGTAGAGCCCGAGCATCTCCCGCTCGAACGCGAGCTTGTCCTTCTTGACCCACTCGGGTCTGGCCGGGACCTTGGCCGGCGCGACCTCTTCGGTCCCGTCGTACAGGCTGTCGAAGTCGAAGCCGATCGCCCCCTGGGCCTCGTTCCGCTTGCGGTCGACCGCCGCCTCGACCGCGTCTTCGTGCACCTCGTACAGCGCGCGACGGGTGTCTCCCATGGAGTCGAACGCGCCCGCCTTGATCAGGGACTCGACGGTGCGCTTGTTCGAGACGTGCAGAGGAACCTTCTCGAGGAAGTGATGGAACGAAGTGAAGCGCTCGTCCTTGCGGGCCTTGACGATGCCCTCGACGACGTTGCTGCCGACGTTGCGCACGGCTCCGAGGCCGAAGCGGATGTCGTCGCCCACGGCGGCGAAGAAGTTGATCGAGTCGGAGACGTCGGGCGGGAGCACCTTGATGCCCATCCGACGGCACTCGTTCAGGTACAGCGCCATCTTGTCCTTGGAGTCGCCGACGCTGGTGAGCAGCGCCGCCATGTACTCGGCGGGATAGTGCGCCTTGAGGTATGCGGTCCAGTACGACACCAGGCCGTACGCGGCGGAGTGCGCTTTGTTGAACGCGTAGTCCGAGAAGGGCAGCAGGATGTCCCACAGGGCCTTGATCGCCGCCTCGCCGAAGCCGCGTTCCTTCATACCGCCGGCGAAACCCTCGTACTGCTTGTCCAGCTCGGACTTCTTCTTCTTGCCCATGGCACGACGGAGGATGTCTGCCTGTCCGAGGCTGAAGCCGGCGACCGCCTGAGCGATGGCCATGACCTGCTCCTGGTAGATGATGAGCCCGTAGGACTCCTGCAGGATCTCGGCGAGAGGCGCTTCCAGTTCGGGATGGATCGGAGTGATCTCCTGCAGGCCGTTCTTGCGCAGGGCGTAGTTCGTGTGCGAGTTGGCGCCCATGGGCCCCGGACGATACAGGGCGATGAGTGCCGAGATGTCGCCGAAGTTGTCGGGCTTCATCAGCCGCATCAAGGAACGCAGGGGCGGGCTGTCGAGCTGGAACACACCGAGGGTGTCTCCGCGGGCGAGCAGCTGATAAACGCCCGGGTCGTCGAGGCCGAGGTGCTCGAGGTCGAGTTCCTCACCTCGGTTGGTGCGGATGTTGTCGAGCGCGTCGGAGATGATCGTGAGGTTGCGGAGCCCCAGGAAGTCCATCTTGATCAGACCGAGCGACTCGCACGACGGGTAGTCGAACTGCGTGACGATCTGGCCGTCCTGCTCACGGCGCATGATCGGGATGATGTCGAGCAACGGGTCGGACGACATGATCACACCGGCGGCGTGTACGCCCCACTGACGCTTCAGGCCCTCGAGACCCAGCGCACGGTCGAATACGGTCTTCGCCTCCGGATCGGTCTCGATCAAGGTGCGGAACTCGCTCGCCTCCTTGTACCGCGGGTGCGCCGAGTCGAACATGCCGTCGAGGGGCATGTCCTTGCCCATCACGGGCGGCGGCATCGCCTTGGTGAGACGCTCTCCCATGCTGAACGGGAACCCGAGCACGCGCCCGGCGTCCTTCAGCGCCTGCTTGGACTTGATGGTGCCGTACGTGACGATCTGCGCGACGCGCTCGGAGCCGTACTTCTCGGTGACGTAGTCGATGACCTCGCCACGGCGCCGGTCATCGAAGTCGACGTCGAAGTCGGGCATCGATACACGGTCGGGGTTGAGGAATCGCTCGAAGATCAGTCCGTGCTCGAGCGGATCGAGGTCGGTGATCCTCATCGCGTACGCGACCATCGATCCGGCACCGGAGCCACGGCCGGGACCGACCCGGATGCCGTTGTCCTTCGCCCAGTTGATGAAGTCGGCGACGACCAGGAAGTACCCGGGGAACCCCATCTGCAGGATGGTGCCGGTCTCGTACTCGGCCTGCTTGCGCACCTTGTCGGGGATGCCACCCGGGTAGCGGTAGTGGAGCCCCGCCTCGACCTCTTTGATGAGCCAGCTGTCCTCGGTCTCGCCGTCCGGCACCGGGAATCGCGGCATGTAGTTCGCGGAGGTGTTGAACTCCACCTCGCACCGCTCGGCGATCAGCAGCGTGTTGTCGCATGCTTCCGGGTGGTCTCGGAAGAGCTGCCGCATCTCGGCCGCTGTCTTGATGTAGTAGCCGTCGCCGTCGAACTTGAACCGGTTGGGGTCGTCCATCGTCGACCCAGACTGCACGCACAGGAGAGCCTCGTGCGCGTCGGCCTCGTGCTGGTGCGTGTAGTGCGAGTCGTTGGTGGCGACCAGGGGGATGTTCAGGTCCTTCGACAGACGGAGCAGGTCGGTCATGACACGCCGCTCGATCGACAGGCCGTGGTCCATGATCTCGGCGAAGTAGTTCTCCTTGCCGAAGATGTCCTGGAACTCGGCCGCCGCCGCGCGCGCCGCGTCGTACTGTCCCAGTCGCAGACGTGTCTGGATCTCCCCCGAAGGGCAGCCTGTCGTGGCGATGAGTCCCTTGCCGTAGGTCTGGAGCAGCTCGCGGTCCATACGCGGCTTGAAGTAGTACCCCTCCATGCTCGATCTCGAGCTGATGCGGAAGAGGTTGTGCATGCCCTCGGTGCTCTGGCTCCACATCGTCATGTGGGTGTACGCGCCGGAACCCGAGACGTCATCGCTCTTCTGGTCGGGCGAGCCCCACTGCACGCGAGTCTTGTCGCTGCGGTGGGTACCGGGGGTCATGTACGCCTCGAGCCCGATGATGGGCTTGATGCCGGCGTTTCGTGCGGCGTTGTAGAACTCGAAGGCCGCGAAGGTGTTGCCGTGATCGGTGACGGCGATCGCGGGCATGCCGTATTCGGCAGCCGCCTGGGTCATCGCATTGATCTTCGCCGCACCGTCGAGCATCGAGTATTCGCTGTGCACGTGCAGGTGGACGAAAGAGTCGGATGCCATGCCTTCGAGTCTACGGCGGGGCCCCGACACCGGAGGTCGGTGGCGGGGCCCCGTCGAGACTCGTCACGGCAAGGTATCGACCACACTCGTCTCGAAGGTCATCCGGACGTCCGGCACGTCACTCGGGATCACCCCTTCGCCGACCGAACTTGTGTCGGTGATCTCGGTCACGAGCCCCGTCGCCATCTCGATCGTCACCGTGTAGCGCCTCAGCGATGTCTCCGCAGTCTCGGACGAGCCGAGCTGCGAGTCGAACGTGACCACCCGTTCGCCGTTGAGTTCGGCACCCACCGTCGACCCGGGAAGCAAGCTGAGTGCGCGGTACATCGACGCCCGCAGCTCCGGGTCCCCGACGTTGTGCGAGAGCAGTCCGATGATAAGCCACCCGACCTTTCCATCGGCCCAGCCCTGCTCGTCCGGACCCAGGTAGTCGCGGATCCAGCCGATCATGGCGTCGGGGTCACGTGGCATCGACTCGAAGAACCACAGGACGTCTTCGACGCCGCCCTCGGACAACCGGGGGGCGGCCGAGGCGAACAACGAGACGGCCGGCCCGTAGCCCTGCATCGCCGCACTCTGCTCCGCATGCCCCTGCGTCTGATCGCCGTAGACGCTGCCTGCGACCGGAGCGCCCCACTCTCCGTACCACTGCGAACGCAGATCTGCAGGCGAGTAGTCGGCGCCACTGCGACTGATCACCCAGCCACTCGACGCCGCAGCTCGCGAGACACTGTAGCCAGGTTGCCCGGCTGTATCGAGATCGGCGTCGAACACGCCCAACGACTCCGTCGTCCAAGCACGGCGCTGATACTGCCCGGGAGCAAGCTGGGGCGGCGAGAATCCCGCCGCGGAGTTCGCAGCTCCCAGCAGCGCCTCAGGCCCTGTCATCGGAGTGGCTGTGGGGGTCGGCACCCGGCTCGGCACGAGCTCGGGACCAGGCGCACGTGTCGGCACCGCTTCCACCGTCGGTGCGGGGGCTGGCGCGGCGATGCCGCTCATCACGAGCACCCCGGTGGTGACCGCAGCCACCGCGCCGAGCGAGGCTGCGGCTATCAGCCACGACCTTCGCGCTCCTCGAGCACGTGCCGGCCTGCGCTCACCTTCGATCGCGGTCAGGAGAACGGCTCGCGCGGCCGCGATGTTCTCCTCAGCGCCGTCGATGTCGGGCCTGGTCTGCTGGGCCTTCTCAAACATGTCCAAGGGTCTCCCCCTTCTGCTGCTGCTCGAATGCCTGGATCCTTCGGGTGGAGTCCAGCCGTGTGCGGACCCTGTTCAGGCGCGATCGCACCGTTCCCACCGGTACGGCGAGTGCGACGGCGATCTCCTCGTATGTCAGCCCCTGCCACGCGTAGAGCAGGAGCGTCTCCCTGTCCTTTGGGGCGAGTGCCGCGATCCGCGTTTTCAAGGATCGGACTTCGCGCTCGGCATCGACCCGCGACATCGCGTCGTCCAGACCTCCAAGCGACGAATGATCCTGCTGAGAGACAGACGCTGCGAAAGACCTCCAGTGTTTCGCTTCCACCGAACGATGGCGGCGGATCAGGCGCGAGGCTATGCCGAGGAGCCACGGCGCCGCCGACTCGACGTCTGTGTCGAAATCCGCTCGGCGGCGGAATGCGACGAGGAATGTCTCGCTCAGGACGTCTTCCGCCGCGTGCCGGCCGATGCGATACGTGGCGAAGGCGTTGACGGCGCGCGCATGTCTGTCGAAGAGCTCGGCGAACACCGCCGGATGCTGAAGAGATCGCTGGATGATCTCGCTGTCTGTGGTCACGCTATGTATTGGCCGTGCGCCGCAGAGCGGTTCACGGTTTCTTCGACGACGTCGACGATGCTCCGAGTTCGAGCCGCATCAGGACTCGGGGGAACCCGTCCAGCACGGAACGGGTGTCGGCGGCCCTCTCGAACCCCGCGCTCTCGAACAGCGACCGAGTGCCGACGTATGCCATCGTCAAGTTCACCTTCTCGTCGCCGTTGTCGACGGGGTACCCCTCGATCGCCGGGGCTCCGCGCTCCCTCGCGTAGGCGACTGCGCCCTCGACGAGTGCATGCGTGATCCCCTGCTTCCGGTACCCAGGGCGAACCCGGAAGCACCACAGCGACCAGACGTCGAGGTCGTCGACGTGCGGGATCAGCCGGTTTCGGGCGAAGCTCGTCTCCCGACGCGGCTGGAGGGCCGCCCATCCGACCGGTTTCCCGTCCAGGTACGCGATCACTCCGGGAGGAGGATCTTGATGGCAGAGTTCGCGCACGCGATCGGCACGGGCCTGACCCCTCAGCGCAACATTCTCCTTGTTTCCGATGCGATAGCTCAGGCAGAAGCACACGTTCGATGTCGGCTTCCTCGGCCCGACGAGTGTGGCGACGTCGTCGAAATCGGTCGCGGGACGAACCTCGATGGTCATGCGCCCAGTGTCGCGCACCTCACGGACACATGTCCGGCGAGACACGGGGATCATTCCCCGCGCAGCACATCCAGAGCGTGCTCGAAATCCGCGGGATAGGGAGACTCGAACTGCACCCAGTCACCCGTCGTCGGGTGCGCGAAGGCGAGCTGATGCGCATGCAGCCACTGGCGGGTGAGCCCCAGCCGCGCCGACAGCGTCGGGTCGGCGCCGTACAGGGGGTCGCCGACGCACGGGTGCCGGTGCGCAGCCATGTGCACGCGGATCTGATGCGTGCGGCCGGTCTCGAGGTGGATCTCGAGCAGCGATGCGCCGGGAAAAGCCTCGAGGGTCTCGTAGTGCGTGACGGACGGCTTCCCATCCGGGACGACGGCGAACTTCCAGGAGTGATTGGGGTGGCGCCCGATCGGAGCGTCGATCGTGCCGGCGAGCGGGTCCGGGTGCCCTTGGACGACGGCGTGATAGATCTTCTCGACCGTACGGTCCTTGAACGCCTGCTTCAGCACCGTGTAGGCGTGCTCCGATTTCGCCACGACCATCAGGCCGCTCGTGCCCACGTCCAGCCGGTGCACCACGCCCTGGCGCTCCGGCGCTCCGCTGGTCGAGACACGGAAGCCCGCCGCGGCGAGGGCACCGACGACGGTGGGCCCCTCCCAGCCGAGGGAAGGATGAGCGGCGACGCCCGTCGGCTTGTCGACGACGACGATGTCGTCATCGTCGTAGACGATGCCGAGCTCCGGCACCGCGATCGGGACGATCTTCGGCGCCTCCTTCGGCTGCCATTCGATGTCGAGCCAGCCGCCTCCTCGCAAGCGATCGGACTTGTCGAGCGTGACGCCGTCGAGACGCACTCCCCCGGCGGCGGCGACGTCAGCAGCGAAGGTGCGGGAGAAACCCATCAGCTTCGCCAGGGCAGCATCGACACGCGAGCCGTCGAGACCGTCGGGTACAGGCAGTGACCGCGACTCCACGGTCAACGTCCCTCCGCTGCGGGTGCCGCGCCCTCCGAAGGCGTGTCGTCATCGACCTTTCGCAGGGGCGCCGCGTCGGCTGCGTCGACCATGTCGTCATCGGTGTCGGTCGCCTCGACCGCCGCTGCAGCCTCGGCCTCGGCCTCGGTCTGCACGAGCTGGTGATCGCGTTCCCGCGTCCCGTCGAAGCGCAGGCCGACCACGACGAGCAGCGCCACGGAGATCATCCCCGTCACGATGAAGACGTCCGCGACGTTGAAGATCGCCGGCATCATCCACGGCATCGAGATCATGTCGACGACATGTCCCATAGGGAAGCCGGGCTCGCGGAAAAGACGGTCGCTGAGATTGCCGAGCACTCCGCCGAGAAGGCAACCGAGAACGACAGCCCACAGCCGGGACTTCAGACCGAATGCCTTCCAGACGATCACGCCTGCCACGACCGCGAGGGCGATGGTGAAGATCCACGTGACTTCGGACCCGAGCGAGAAAGCAGCTCCGGGATTGCGCACGTAATACAGCTGAAGGAACTCGCCGAGCACGGGGACCGGCTCCTGATAGGGCAGGTTCTCGATGGTGAGGTACTTCACAAACTGATCGGCGGCCAGCACGAGCGCTGCGAGAATCGCAACGATCGCGCCGGCCGCCGACCGAGGAAGGGGACGGCGTCCTGACAAGAGGGCGCCTTACAGACCGATCGCGGAGACGGGGGTCGAGTCCGTGGAGGTCGACTTCTCGTCGAGCTCGCGGAGCTGGCCCTCGATGTAGCCGCGCAGCTGCGAGCGGTAGTCGCGCTCGAAGTTGCGGAGCTCGGTGATCCGAGCCTCGAGCGTGTTGCGCTCGCGCTCGAGACGTGCGGTCTCTTCGCGCTGCTTGGCCTCGGCCTCGGTGCGGATGCGAGCCACCTCGGTCTCAGCCTCGGAGATGAGCTGGTTGCGCTTGGCCTCGCCCTCGGCCACGTGCTCGTCGTGCAGACGCTGCGCGAGCTCGATGATGCCGGCGGTGGCGGTCGCGGATCCGGTCGGGGCCGGCTCTGCCGGAGCCTCGGCGACAGGAGCGGCGGCGGGGGCCTCGGCAGCGGGAGCGGCGGCCTCAGGGGCAGCACCGGACTCGTACGCGGCCAGCTTGGCCTTCAGCTCGACGTTCTCCTCGAGAGCCTTGCGCCACTCGATGACGATCTCGTCGAGGAAGTCGTCCACCTCGTCCGGGTCGAAGCCGTCCTTGAAGCGGACGTGCTGGAACTGCTTGGTGACGACGTCATCCGGGGTAAGTGCCATGGGTGGCTCCTCTTTCGATGAGTTCGATTGCCAGTATCGATGTATGGCGTGGTCGTGATGTGGCGCGAACCCGGGGCGCGCACCTGGGTGCCAGCATAGCCCCCGCGCATCGGTGCCGCGATGTCACGACACTCAGAGAGCGGGAACTCACCGCAGCCGGAACACGGGACACGCCGGTGATTCAGCGGACGAACAGTCGGACGATGTTCATCAGAATCAGGACGATCAGCAGTGTGAGTGCGAACCCGAAGTCGAGCGACAGCGAGCCGATCCGCAGCGGCGGGATGATCCGTCGGAAGAACCGGATGGGGGGATCGGTGAGCGTGTAGACCGCCTCGGCGGCGACGAGGCCGAAGCCCTTGGGCCTCCATTCCCGATTGAACATCGGGATGTAGTCCAGGATCAGGCGCGCGAAGAGCACGATGACGTACAGGAGGAGCACCAGATGAACGATGCTCGCGAGGACCGAGACCAGCTGCACGGGCTACGACTGGTCGAAGCTCGCAGACTCGGCGTCTGCGTGTGCGATGCCCCCGTGACCCGAGACCGCGATGTTCTCCGGCGACAGCAGGAACACCTTCGAGGTCACGCGCTCGATCCGGCCGTAGAGGCCGAGCGAGAGCCCACTCGCGAAGTCGATGAGGCGACGCGCATCGGCATCGCTCATCTGCGAGAGGTTGATGATGACCGGGACACCCTCGCGGAAGCTCTCCGCGATCAACTGGGCGTCACGGTACTGCTTCGGGTGGACGGTGAGGATCTCGTTCACGGCTCCTGCAGACGGCTGGCGGACGGCGACGGGGCGGCGAAGCGGCGTGACGGGGGCCGGTGCCGGCTCCTCGCGGTCACGATCGCGTTCGCGGTGAGCGCGGGCGGGCGCCTGCGCTTCTTCTTCGTAGACCTCTTCCTCGTCGGCGAGGCCGAGATACACCATGGTCTTCTTCAGTGGGTTACCCATCGTGTCCTCCGGTTCGAACGTGTCGGGCTGGTCTGTTCACAGGTTAACCCCGGTCAGGCCGGGGGCCGGTGATTGCGGAACCGATCCGCAGGTGTGTCGCGCCGGCGGCGATCGCCTCGACGAAGTCCCCCGTCATCCCGGCAGAGATCCACGATGCCGAAGGGTCGATCGCACGGACGCTCTCCGCGATGCCGTGCAATCGTGCGAAGGCGGAGGCAGGCTCCTCGTCGAGCGGCGCCACCGCCATCACGCCGCGCAGGCGCAACGACGGCAGCGAGAGGACGTGCTCCGCGAGAGCGACCGCCTGCGCCGGTGCCGCTCCCCCGCGGCCGGGATCGTCGGTGAGGTTGATCTGCACCAGCACATCGAGCTGATCGTCATCATCGGCCGCGCGGTGCAGGGCGTCGGCGAAGCGGTCGCGATCGACCGAATGCACGACTGACGCGCTCCGTCGGATCGCACTCGCCTTGTTGGTCTGGCCCTGGCCGATGAAATGCCATCGCAGATCCAGCTCGGTGAGCTCGCCCTCCTTCGCCGACAGCTCCTGCTGACGGTTCTCACCGACGTCGCGCACTCCGAGCTCGTGCAGATCACGCACCAGCGACGCCGGATGGAACTTCGTCACCACGATCCTGGTGATCTCGTCGTGATTGCGTCCCACGGCTTGCGCGGCTGCGGCGATCCTGTCATCGATCGCCGACAGCCGCGCAGCCAGAGGCGCGAGCCCAGGGCCGTCGACCGGAGAGGTCACTTCAGGAATTCAGGGATGTCGATGTCGTCGTCCGCGAAAGCCGGCTCGATGCTGGTGGTCGGAACGCGCTGCTGGATCGGCTCGGGCTTGACCGGCTCAGGCTTGTGGTCCGTCTCCTCGTCGAGCGCCACCTCGGGGAGCGGAGTCGTCGAGGGCCGGGAGACGACCATCGGGTCCAGCCGCAGCGAGGGCTCACCGCCGTCGAAGCCTGCTGCGATCACGGTCACGCGCACCTCGTCGCCGAGCGTGTCGTCGATGACCGTACCGAAGATGATGTTTGCCTCGGGGTGAGCGGCTTCCTTGACGAGGTCTGCTGCGTCATGGATCTCGAAGATACCGAGGTTGGAACCACCCTGGATCGACAGCAGAACGCCGTGCGCACCCTCGATGCTCGCTTCGAGGAGCGGGGACTCCACAGCCAGCTCTGCGGCCTTGATCGCGCGATCTGCACCGCGAGCGGAGCCGATGCCCATGAGCGCGGAGCCTGCTCCCTGCATCACGGACTTGACGTCGGCGAAGTCGAGGTTGATGAGACCGGGGGTCGTGATGAGATCCGTGATGCCCTGCACACCGGCGAGGAGTACCTGGTCGGCCGTGGCGAACGCCTCGATCATCGAGATACCGCGGTCGCTGATTTCGAGGAGACGGTCGTTCGGCACCACGATGAGGGTGTCGACCTCTTCCTTGAGCTTGGAGACGCCGGCCTCAGCCTGGCTCTGGCGACGGCGACCCTCGAAGGAGAACGGCTTGGTCACGACGCCGATGGTGAGGGCGCCGATGGACTTCGCGATGCGTGCCACGACGGGCGCCCCGCCGGTTCCGGTACCGCCACCCTCTCCCGCCGTCACGAAGACCATGTCGGCCCCGGTCAGCGCCTGCTCGATCTCCTCGGCGTGGTCCTCGGCGGCACGACGCCCCACCTCGGGATCGGCACCTGCACCGAGACCGCGGGTGAGTTCACGGCCGACGTCGAGCTTGACGTCGGCGTCGCTCATGAGCAGCGCCTGCGCATCGGTGTTCACGGCGATGAACTCGACTCCGCGGAGGCCGAGATCGATCATGCGGTTCACGGCGTTGACGCCGCCACCGCCGACGCCGACGACCTTGATCACGGCGAGGTAGTTCTGGTTCTGGCTCATGGCCGGCCTCCGATTATTCGAGCCTGGAAGTGGGTGAACCTTAAACCTCAACTAGAGGTGTAAAGTATTTCCCGGTATTGCGTTCTCTTTGATCGAAGGTAAGCGCCGCCCGGCCGTGCACGCGCGAAGACACGGGCGTGTCGCCCCATTCCCGACGAAAGCACTCAGCCGACGACGGCGACTTCGGGAGACGTCACGTCGATCGAGCCCGCCGCCGGATTCGCCGCCATCGTCTTCGAGAGCACGACGGCCTTCAGCGCCGACTCCTCCGCACTCCCCCAGACCACCGTCAGCCCGCCGTTGAGGGTGAGGGTCACGTCGTCCGCCGTCGTCGCGCGGACACCGGTCAGAGCGGCGCGGACGTCCGCGGGAAGGGTGCGCACGACGAGGCCAGCGCTCCGGAACGCCGCCGATTCGACACCCCCGACGACGTCGAGCACCGGCTGCCCTGCCGGCTGATCGGAGGTGGTCGAAAGGACCACGCCGGCGGCGTCCACCAGTGTGTAACCGGCGTCGGAGCGGAGCACGCCGACGGGAGTGCGCTCGACTATCCGCACGGTGAGGTCATGCGGCGGGCGCGCTTCGAGGGCGTATGTCTCGATGAGAGGGAAGCCCAGCAACGCGGCCTTCACCTTGCTGGAGTCGACCAGTGCGAGTGGAGTGCCGAGCTGATCCCCCAGTGCCGCCTCGATCGCGGCGGGATCGAGACTCGTGGCACCTTCGACGGTGATCTTCTGCACGGCGAACAGCGGACTGTACGCCGCGGCGACGCTGCCCCCGACCAGCAGCAGTGCGGCGCCGATGCTGCTCAACCAGACGATCCTCCGCCGCCGCGACCTCTGCGTGAAACGCCGGATCTCCGCACGAAGAGCCTTTCGACGCGCACGTGCCGCGCGCCAGACATCCATCGTCGACGTCGGCTGCGGGTCGCCGACCGAGGTGCTGTCCGGCTCCTCGCCGGGTGCCGGGTCAGGAGTCGACGGAGTGTCCTGACCGGCTCCGGGATCGCGTCGCCGCCGACGGGACCTCTCCTCCGGCGCGGCGTCCTTCTCGTCCGGAGACTCCGGGCTGGTCGGAAGCGGTGCGGGCCGGCGCATCCGCTACTCCTCGTCGGTCCGGCGCAGAGAGTCCAGGACCTGCGGGATGATCTGGTAGACGTTGCCGCACCCGAGCGTGACGACGAAGTCGCCGTCTCGCGCGACTGAGGCGGTGTAGTCGGCGGCCTGCTGCCAGTCTGCGACATAGTGGACGTGCGACGGGTCACGGAAGGCACCGCTGACGAGCTCGCCCGTGACACCGGGAACGGGGTCTTCTCTGGCCCCGTAGACGTCGAGCATCACGGTGTGGTCGGCGAACTGCTCCAGGACGTCGGCGAACTCCTGGTACATGTGCTGCGTGCGCGAGTAGGTGTGAGGCTGCTGGATCGCGATGATCCGACCGGACCCGGCGATGCTGCGCATGGCTTCGAGCGCTGCTCGCACCTCCGTGGGGTGGTGCGAGTAGTCGTCGTACACGGTGACCCCACGCTCGACGCCGTGCTGCTCGAGGCGACGCACCGTACCGGCGAAGCCCTCCACCGCGCGAACGGCGTCGGCGAGCGGATAGCCGAGGGCGCGGAGAACGGCGACGGCGCCGGCCGCATTGATCGCGTTGTGGATGCCGGGGACGGCGAGCTGCATGCGGGCGTGCTCGTCGCCGTGCGTCAGCGTGGCGGCGACCGGTCCCGCAGCCACGATGTCGGTGACGCGCACATCCGCGCCGTCTGCCTGCCCGAAGGTGAGCACGTTCGGGTGCGACAGGCCCGCACCGACGCGCAGTGCGCCGGCGTCGTCGCTCGAGATCACCACGGCCTCGGTCGCGGCGTCCGCGAACTGCACGAACGCCTGATGGAAGGCTTCGTCGGAGCCGTAGTGGTCGAGGTGGTCGGGGTCGACGTTCGTGATGAGCGCCACAGCCGTGTCGTACAGGAGGAAGGTGCCATCGGACTCGTCTGCCTCGATGACGAAGAGGTCGCCGCTCCCGGTGGCGCTGGACACGCCGAGCTGCTCGATCACGCCGCCGTTGACGAAGTGCGGGTCGGCGTCGAGGTCGCGCAACGCCGTGACGATCATGCCCGTCGAGGTGGTCTTGCCGTGCGCACCCGCCACCGAGACGAGGCGCCGCGTGCCGATCAGCCAGTGCAGAGCCTGGGACCGGTGGATGACGTGGAGGCCCCGCTCCTTGGCGGTGACGAACTCGGGGTTCTCCGGCCAGATGGCGCCGGTGTGCACGACCGTGTCGGCATCACCGAGGTGGGCGGCATCATGACCGACGTGGACCGTCGCCCCCGCGGCGGCCAGCGCCCGCAGGTTGTCGCTGTCTGCGCGGTCGCTGCCGGACACGCGGATGCCCGCGTCGAGGAACATCTTGGCGAGTCCGCTCATCCCGGATCCACCGATGCCGATGAAGTGCGCGGAGGTGATCGTCTCGGGAATGGGGAGGGAGAGGTCGGGTCTGATCATGTCCGCTTCAGTCTACTTTTCTTCCGCTTCGTGGACGCGTCAGGCAGCCGCGAGTGCACGGTCGATGAGGGTGATGACGTTCTCGGTTCCTGCGCGGGTTCCGGCCGTCTGGGCAGCGGCAGCCATCTCCGCGATCCGCGCCCGGTCTTCGAGCAGCGGCACCACGATGCGCCGCACGGCATCGCCGTCGAAGGTCGCATCGTCGAGCAGCTCGGCGGCTCCGGCAGCGACGGCCGATGCGGCGTTCAGGCGCTGCTCGCCGTTTCCCACGGAATACGGGACGTAGAGCGCGGGTATCCCCAGTGCGCTCACCTCGCTCACGGTCGCCGCACCGGAACGGGAGACGATCAGATCCGCGACGGCGAAGGCAAGATCCATGCGGTCGACGTAGCGGCGCAGCACGTAGCCGTCCGTACCGGGATCTGCCAGATCACTGCGCTCACCGGTCACGTGCAGCAGTTGCCATCCGGCGTCGAGGACGTCTCGCCATGAATCAGCGAGCGCCTCATTGAGTCGCTGCGCGCCCAGCGAGCCGCCGAAGACCAGGAGGACGGGCCGTTCGGGGTCGAGACCGAAGTAGTCCGCCGCTTCAGCGCGCGACGCCGCGCGGTCCAGAGCGATGACCTCTTGGCGCAGAGGCATGCCGACGACCTCGCCACCACGAAGCGGGGTCCCCTCGAACGCGACGCCGACGGCAGCTGCCCGCCGCGCACCGAGCACGTTCGCCAACCCCGGCTTGGCATTGGCCTCGTGCACGACGAACGGCACGCGCTCACGGCGAGCGGCGACATAGGCAGGCGCGGAAGCGTATCCCCCGAAGCCGACGACCACGTCGATGCCGTGCTGACGGATATGGGCGCGCACCTGGGAGACGGCGCGACGGAACCGTGCGGGGAACGACATCGCCTGCTTGTTCGGTCGGCGCGGGAACGGCACCTTGTCGACGATGAGGAGCTCGTAGCCGCGTGCAGGGACCAGACGGGATTCGAGCCCCTCGGCAGTGCCGAGCACGAGAACGGTGGCCTCGGGATCGCGGGCGCGGAGGCCATCGGCGACCGCGAGCAGGGGATTGACGTGACCGGCGGTGCCACCGCCGGCGAGGAGATACGAAGTCACCTGGTGACCCTACCCCGCTCAGCTGGTCGCTTCTCGGTCACAGGGATCGTGCGCGCGAATGCGAGCAGCACACCGCACGCGATCAGCACGGCGAGCAGAGCGGTACCGCCCTGCGACATGAATGGGAGCGGGACACCCATGACGGGGAAGACGCCGATGACGACGCCGACGTTCATGACGGCCTGGCCGACGATCCACACGGTGATGCCGCCGGCCGCCACCCGGATGAAGGGGTCGGAGGTCTTGCGGATGATGTGGAACGCGCCGATCGTGAAGAACGTGAAGAGGGCGAGAACGACGATGCACCCGATCAGTCCCAGCTCCTCGCCGACGATGGCGAAGATGAAGTCGTTGCCCGCCGCAGGGAGCCACCCGTACTTCTCCTGCGAGTTGCCGAGACCGAGACCGAAGATGCCACCGGTCGCCATCCCCCAGATCCCGTGGATCGACTGGTAGCAATCGGTGTAGTAGAGCGCCATGTTGTCGCACGTCGCGGTGATGCGCCGCATGCGATCCTCGCTGGACAGCGCATAGGCGAGCACGGCGACGACGCCGAGGATCAGCGGGATGATGAACAGCCGGAGCTTGACCCCCGAGAAGAACAGACAGCCGAGCAGGATGAGCACCAGGACCATCGCCGTGCCGAGGTCCTTCCCCGCGAGGACGGTGCCGATCGCCAGTGCCCCGACCGGAATCACCGGGATGAAGACGTGATGCCAGGTGCCGAGCATCGCGCGCTTGCGCAGCAGCACGGCCGCGATCCACAGGGCGAGAGCGAGCTTGAGGAACTCGGACGGCTGGAGCGTGAAGCCGGCGATCCGGATCCAGTTCCGGTTTCCGCCGTCTTCGATACCGAGCGGGGTGAACACCAGCATCTGTAGGGCCACGGCGCCGAAGAGTGCCGGCCACGCCATCCGCTTGAGGAACTCGATCGGCAGGCGGCTGATCAGGAACATCAGCGGGATGCCGAGGAGTGCGAAAACCCCTTGACGAAGCACACCGTCCAGCGGATTGACGCCCTTGGACACGGCGGTGGCGCTGGTCGCCGACAACACCATCACGAGGCCGAACAGAGTGAGCAGCAGGGCGGTGGACGCGATCAGCAGGAACTCGGTCGACACCGGGGTGAACCGGCGTCCCAGCGAGACCCTGGCAGCGAGACCGCCGGCTTCAGAGCGCGGAGGGCGGGATACCTGTGTCATCGGCACTCCCCCGGTCGATCCAGTCCCGCACCGCCTCGGCGAAGCGATGGCCCCGTTCCGCGTAGCCGGAGAACTGATCGAAGGATGCCGCCGCCGGGGCCAGCAGGACTGTTCCCTCGTCGTCGACGATTCCCGCGGCGATCTCCACGACACGGTTCATGACCTGTCCAGTGTCACCAGCATCGACCTCGAACACCGGCACCCCGGGCGCGTGTCGCCGGAATGCCGTGACCACGGCAGAGCGCTCGACGCCGATCACGACGGCCGCCCGGGCTGTCGTCCCGACGTCGGCGACGAGGTCGGAGATGTCGACCCCCTTCAGATCCCCGCCGAGCACCCATACGGCTCCCGGGTACGCGCGCAATGATGACGCGGCCGCATGCGGGTTGGTGGCCTTGGAGTCGTCGATCCACGTGATGCCGCGATGCCGCGCGATCACCTGGATGCGGTGAGGATCGAGGCGGAAGGACTGCAGGGCCGCGTGGATGGCCTCGGGCTCGACGCCGAGCGACCGCGCCAAGGCGCTCGCTGCGAGGATGTTCTGCACGATATGGGGAGCGGCGAGACCCGCAGCCTCGAGGTCGGCGACGGTCGTCAGCTCGAGAGCGCTGCGAGACCGGTCGTCGAGGAAGGCCCTGTCGACGAGAAGGCCCTCCACCACGCCGAGGTCGCTCGGACCGGGGATCCCCAGGTCGAAGCCGATCGCCCTGGCGCCTTCGACGACCTCCGCCTCCTCGACCATCTGCCGTGTGGCCTCGTCCGCCTTGTTGTAGACGCACGCGATCCGGGTGTTGCGGTAGACCACGGCCTTCGCGTCGCGGTAGGCCCGAGCGCTCCCGTGCCAGACGAGATGATCGTCGGCGAGGTTGAGGCACACGGACGCGTAGGGGAAGAGCTCCCCCTCGGCCCGCGACTGCCCCAGGTACCAGAGCTGATGGCTGGAGAGTTCGACCACGAGGACGTCGAACCCTGCGGGGTCGCGTACCGCGTCGAGCACCGGCACACCGATGTTGCCGCACGGAGCCGCACGCAGTCCTCCCTCGACGAGGAGGGTGGCTGTCAGCTGGGTCGTCGTGGTCTTGCCGTTCGTGCCCGTGATGAGCACCCAGTCCGCCGGTGTGCCGTCGGAGCGCAGGACCTTGTCACGGACGCGCCAGGCGAGTTCGACGTCTCCCCAGATCGTGACATCCGAATCCTGCGCCCATCGGATGACCGGGTGCGACGGCGAGAACCCCGGCGAGGCGACGATGACCTCGGGGGCGAACTCGACCAGCACGGCAGGGACTTCTGCAAGCGGACCCAGCTCGAGCCGGGCGCCGATGACAGGAAGCAGACGCTCGTACTCCTCTTCGGCGGCTTCGCTCAGCACGAGCACGTCCGCGCCGAGTTCGGCCAGCGTGTCGGCGACCGAGAACCCGGTCATGGAGAGGCCGAGCACGGCGACCCGCAGGCCGCTCCAGTCGGCGTTCCAGCTGGTGAGGCCTGCCAGCCGATCAGTCGACACGGGTCAGCCATTCGACGTAGAACAGACCGACGGCAGAGACGGCGAGCAGCCCGGCGATGATCCACATGCGGACCACGATCGTGACCTCGGACCAGCCGCGCATCTCGAGGTGGTGGTGGAACGGGCTCATCAGGAACAGTCGCTTGCCGCGCGTGATCTTGAAGTATGCGCGCTGCAGGATGACCGAACCGGAGGACAGGACGAAGACACCGGCGATCACGAGCAGGAGCAGCTCGGTCCGGGTCAGGATGGCCATCGCGGTGATGACACCACCGATCGCCATGGATCCGACGTCGCCCATGAAGACCTTCGCCTTGGGGGCGTTCCACCACAGGAATCCGATCAGGCTGGCGGCGAAGGACGCGGCGATGATCGCCAGGTTGAACGGGTCGCGCACTTCGTAGCATCCGCCCAGGGCATCGGGGTCTCCGCCGATGCAGGGCTGCTTGAACTGCCAGAAGGCGATGAGGCTGTACGCCCCGACGACGATGACGCCGGCTCCGGCCGCGAGACCGTCGAGACCGTCGGTCAGGTTCACGCTGTTCGAGGTGGCGACCCCGATGATCGAGATCCACACGAGATAGAGGATCCACCCGAGGATCACGCCGAAGGCGAAGAGGTTGAGCCAGGTGATGTCGCGGAACAGGGAGATCGCGGAACTCGCCGGCGTCTGGCCCCATTTGTTCGGGAAATTCAGCGCGACGATGCCGAAGGGGATCATGACCAGCAGCTGACCGATCACCTTGCGCCAGCCCGACAGTCCGAGACTGCGCTGGCTGCGCACCTTCATGTAGTCGTCGATGAACCCGACGGCACCGAAACCGACCATCAGCCAGATCACGAGCAGCGCCGAGAGCGCCGGCACCTCTCCGCTGACCAGAACACCGGTGAAGTAGCCCACCATCGAGCCGACGATGAAGATGACGCCGCCCATCGTCGGCGTTCCGCGTTTCGCTTCGTGGCTCGGGTTGTGGACGGACTCCGGGGTGCGGATCACCTGCCCCCAGCCCCACTTCCGGAAGAGCCGGAGGAAGACGGGGGTCAGGAACAGGGTGAAGGCGAGCGAGATCGCCGCCGACATGATGAGAGACCTCACGAGAACAATTCTCCCAGACGATCGCCGAGATGCCGGAGGCCCACGGAGTTGGATGACTTCACGAGCACGCGATCGCCGTCGCGGAGCTCGGTGCGCAGATACTCGAACGCCGCGTCCTGGTCGGGCAGATGCACAGCCTCGCTGTCCCACGAGCCCTCTCCGACGGCGGCGAGATACAGCCGTCGCGCCTCAGCGCCGACGACCACGATCCGCTGGATGTTCAGACGCACGGCGAGCAGCCCGATCCGGTCGTGCTCCTCCCCCGCGCTCTCCCCGAGCTCGCTCATGGCACCGAGGACGGCGACCGTGCGCTCTTCGGGGCCGGTGATCTGCGCGAGAGTGCGCAAGGCAGCGGCCATGGAATCCGGGCTGGCGTTGTAGGCGTCGTTGATGATCCGCACGCGGTCGTTGCCCAGGGGCTGCATCCGCCACCGTTCGGCGATCTCGACGGTCTCCAGACGAGCCACGGCATCGACGGGCGAGACGCCGAGGACCAGCGCCGAGGCGATCGCTGCCAGAGCGTTGGAGATGTGGTGAGCCCCGAGGACCCGGAGCCGCAGGGGCAGGCTCTGCCCGCCGACCTCGACGATGCAGGCGGTGCCGGAGGCCGACACCTCGATGTCGCGGGCCCGCACATCGGCCGTCGGGCCCTGGCCGAAGCCGACCGTGCGCAGCCCGCGGGAGTCCGCGAGCTCTCGCATCGCCGCGACTCTGGGGTCGTCGACGTTCAGGACGGCAGTCCCCGGCACCCGGGCCGCCGCGACGAGCTCGGCCTTGGCCTTCGCCGTCGCTTCGATTCCGCCGAAGCCGCCGGCGTGCGCCATGCCGACCATCAGCACCACGGCGATGTCGGGCTCCACGAGACCGGCGAGGTGGGCGATGCTCCCCGGAGCCGCCGCTCCGAACTCGCTCACGAGGTACCGCGTGCTCTCCGTGACACGAAGCATGGTGACGGGAGCGCCGACTTCGTTGTTGAACGACTTCACGGGCGCGACGGTCTCGCCCTCGTCCTCGAGGATGCGTGCGAGGAAGTTCTTGGTGGTGGTCTTGCCGTTGGATCCCGTGATGCCGATGATGCGGAGCTGACCTGCGGCTCGGACCCGCGCGACGACATCTCTGGCGAGTGCGCCGAGTGCGGTGACGGCATCCGCGACGATGATCTGGCTCACCGCGATGTCGACGGGATGCTCGACGATGGCCAGCACGGCGCCCGCCTCGACGGCGGATCCGACGAATCGGTGGCCGTCGGTCTCGGCTCCGGGTTTGGCCACGAAGATCGAGCCGGGGCCCATCATCCGCGAATCCGTGTCGACCAGGCCATCGACCACGGTCTCGGGTGTGTCTGGTGCGACCACGCGAAGATCACCGCCGACTGCGGCGGCGATCTCAGCGAGCGTCAGGGCGATCATGTCATCTCCATGCGCGGCTCTCGCCGACTATCCGAACTTGGGGAGGAGCTCGTCCATCGGGACAGAGGACGGCATCACGCGATAGGTTTTCATCACCTGCGTCATCGCCTTCTGGAAGGCGGATGCGGTGGCCGCGGACGATACAACCTTAGTCGGCTCGTCGAGGGTGACCACGACGACGTACTGCGGATCGTCGACCGGCGCGAAGCCCACCATGCTGGTGTAGTACACCCCGGACTTGTATCCACCGTTGCCGTCGGAGACCTGGGCAGTACCCGTCTTGCTGGTCACGCGGTAGCCCGGCACCTGGATGCGCTCCGCATTGCCGCCCTGCACCGCGACGTTCTCCAGCATCCGGGTGAGCTCGCCTGCCGTCTGCTCCTTGATGATCTGCTCGTGCTTCGGATCTGCCGGTGTGGTGACCTTGCCGTCGGATCCCGTGCACGACTCGACGAGCGAGAGATCGATCTTCTCTCCTCCGTTGGCGATCGCCTGGTAGGCGCCGGCGAGCTGGGCTGCCGTCACCGTGAAGTACTGACCGAACGTGGTCGTGTACAGCGACTGGCTGTCCCAGTCCTTGACGGGGTGCAGGATGCCGCCGACCTCGGACGGGAAGTCGAGCGTCTTGTCGCCGACCCCGAACCGCTCGAGGTAGTCGTAGCGGACCTCGGGACTCACCATGGTGCCGAACTTCGACAGTGCGACGTTCGACGAGTCGATGAGTCCGCCGGCGAGGGTGTAGTTGTAGGCGGGGTGGGTGAAGGCGTCGTTGACGACGGCGCCGTTCGGGAACTTCTCGCGAGAGGCCGCGCTGACGGTGCTGTAGGGGGTGAGGCCGGCGCCCTCGATGGCTGCAGCCGCGGTGATCGCCTTGAACGTCGAGCCCGGCTCGAAGTCCCTGTGGAAGATCTGGCTGGCCCTCGTCGCCGGTGTCGAAGCATCGAGATCGTTGGGGTCCAGCGCGGGCCATTCGGCCGCCGCCCTGATCTTGCCGGTCTTCACCTCGACCACCGTGACCGTGCCGCCCTTGGCGCCCTGGGTCTGCGCCTCCTCGGCGATCATCTGCTGCAGGTACCAGTTGAGGTCGCTGTTGATGGTCAACTGCACGGAGCCGCCGTTCACGGCGTCGACCGTGCGCTCGCTCCCGGGGATCACGACCCCGTCCTTGCCGATGCGATAGCTCTCCTCGCCGTCGACGGGCGCGAGGCAGGAGTCGTCCAGCTGCTCCACGCCGGCCTGCGCCTCGCCGGAGCTGTCGAGGTAGCCGAGGAGGTTCCCGGCGACCGCGCCGTTCGGGTAGACCCGGGTCTCGCGCGCCTTGAGTGCGAGATAGGAGCCGACTCCCAAGTCCCTCAGCTTCATGTACTGCTCGGTGTTCAGCCCCTTCTTGAGGGGTGCGTACTGGCTGTTCGGGTTCTCGGCGAGGGCGTTCGACACCAGCGCACGCACTTCCTCCCCGGTCTGCCCGGTGATGGCCGCGATCTTCTCGGAAGCCTCGGCCCACGGCAGCTTGGGGTCGTTCTCCTCCATGAGCATGATGACCTGGGGGCTGAGCTGAGCGTCGTAGACCATCACGCTGGAGGCGAGCACTGTCCCGGAGGAGTCGACGATCGATCCGCGCTGTCCGGAGATGGCTGAACTCGCCCCGATGTGCTCGAGAGAGTCGGAGACATGCTCGTCGGCGCTGACCACCTGGATGTCGACCAGCCGCACGACGAAGGCGCACAGCACCGAGAGGATGACGGCGAGGGCGACGACTGTGCGTCGCCGCGGTCCGCGGGTGGCTCGTGTCGTCATGGGATCTCTCCGTCGATCGTGGGTGTCAGTGCGTCGTGGGGCTCGGCAGGCCGTCGGTGATCGACGGCGGAAGCTCTTGTGTCGGCTGCTCGGTCGTCGCTGCGCCGTCCGTCTCCTGTGCAGGAGGGGGCGGCGGTTCCACGATGAGCGAGTTGCTCACGGCTCCGACGCCGTCAGGGTTGACCGTAGAGGTCCAATCGGCGCCGTCGCCGGTACCGAAGACGGCTCCATCGCTGAGGCGCAGATACGATGGCGATCCGGCGACCACCATTCCGAGTCCGGCCGCGCTGCTCGCGAGCACCTGCGGGGAGCTGACCCCGGTCAGTTCCTCCTGGAGAGCGTGCGTCTTGAGGTTGAGTTCGCGCTGCTGCGACGAGAGACTGGCGAGGGTGAACGAGTCCTGGGTGATCGCGAGCGAGAGCGCGATCTGCGCGGCGCCGATCGCGAGCGCTCCCCCCAGCGCGACGAGCGCATAGGCGAGCTTGGGCTTGCGGCGGGCGGCGGGATGCGTGACCGGCTGCAGCTTCCGCTGCGGAGTCTTCTCCGGCGCGACCGGCTGTACCGGCTTCCGGACGACGGCGTTCAGGCTCATGCGCTCTCCCGCAGCTTCTCGGCGGCGCGCAGACGCACCGGGATCGCCCGCGGGTTGCGCGCGCGCTCATCATCGTCGGCGAGTTCTGCGCCCTTGGTCAGGATGCGGAATCGCGGGGCGTGTTCGGGGAGTTCGACCGGAAGACCGGCAGGTGCGGATGAGGCGGCCGCGGCGGCGAACGCCTGCTTCACGAGGCGGTCTTCGAGCGACTGATACGACATCACGACGATGCGTCCTCCGACGCTGAGCGCATCCATGGCCGAGGGGATCGCGTCGGCCAGCACATTGAGTTCCGTGTTGACCTCGATGCGCAGCGCCTGGAAGACGCGCTTGGCGGGGTGGCCCGCTCGTTGCGCGGCAGCGGGAGTAGCCGCGATGAGGATGTCGACCAGCTCGCCCGACCGCGTGATGGGCTGCTTCTGACGTGCCTCGATGATGAAGCGGGCGTAGCGGCCGGCGAGCTTCTCCTCGCCGTACCGCTCGAAGATGCGACGGAGGTTGCCTTCGCTGTACGTGGCGATGACATCGGCGGCGGTGACGCCCTTGGTCTGGTCCATCCGCATGTCGAGCGGAGCGTCCTTGGAGTACGCGAAGCCGCGCTCGGCCTCGTCGAGCTGCAGGGAGGACACCCCGAGATCGAACAGGATGCCGGACGCGCCCTGCGCATGCAGGCCGATCTCGTCATACACCGTGTGTACGAGAGTCACACGGTCGCGGAAGCGGGCCAGCCGCTCCCCCGCGATGCGCAGCGCATCGGTGTCGCGGTCGAGCCCGACCAGACGGATGTTCGGGAAGCGTTCGAGCAGCGCCTCTGAGTGGCCGCCCATGCCGAGGGTGGCGTCGACGAGGACCGCACCGTCCGCGTGAAGGGAAGGAGCGAGCAGCTCGACACAGCGGTCGAGCAGGACGGGGGTGTGGATGTCTCGGAGGTTCATGATCTTTCTCGGGGTGACCTTCGGCTCTGATCCCCCTCCGCTTCTCGACCCGGCACCGGGGAAGTGTGTCGGGGCGGGAGCGGCGGGGCATCACAGCCGTGGTCAGAAGAGTCCCGGAATCACCTCCTGCTCGAGGTCGGAGTAGGTCTCCTCGCCGGCGGCGAGGTAGGCGTTCCAGCTCTCCGCGTCCCAGATCTCGGCGTGGGCGCCGACTCCGGTGACGATGAGTTCCTTCTGCAGACCTGCGTACTGACGCAGGTGCGCCGGGATGGTGATGCGGTTCTGGCTGTCTGGCATCTCCGCGCTGGCTCCGGAGAGGAACAGGCGCATGAAGTCACGCGCCTGCTTGTTGGCGAGCGGTGCCTGCCGGATCCGCTCGTGCATCGCCTCGAACTCGGCCGTGCTGAACACGTAGAGGCACCGTTCCTGCCCTCGGGTGACGACGATGCCGCCGCCGAGGTCTTCGCGGAACTTCGCAGGAAGGATGACCCGTCCTTTGTCGTCCAGCTTCGGAGAGTGCGTACCCAGCAACATCGGCCACCACCCCCTCTGCGTCCGGCCAACTCGAGGTGCGCCCCACTTTACTCCACTTTCCTCCACATACCTACGACCAATCCGCAGACGATCGCGGTCAGTGCGAGCGGGAACGCCGAAAAACCGCGAGATTCCGCGGTGGAGGAAGGTGGAGGATGAGTGGAGGGATCTGCCGGGTCAGCGGCCGACCCTCCCCCGCCCGGCGTTAACGACCGAAGCCCGGATGCTGAGCATCCGGGCTTCGGTGGTGAAGATGTGAGAGAGGTCAGTGACCGTCTTGGCGTCGATCCCATCGATCGTTCATACGATCCATGAACGACGCGGATTCCTGTCGCTTCGGTGCGGAGTGCTCTCGCGGTGCCGTCGCGGTCGTCCGCCGAACGGGCGTCACGGCCACCATGACTCCGGCGAGCATCGCCGCGAAACCGACGACGCCGACGACGATTCCCCAGACACCGCCGAGGATGACTCCGGCGACCAGACCACCGACACCGGCGAGCAGCAGGAGCGCACCGTAGACGAGATTTCGGTAGCTCAGAGCTCGGTCACCGGACGGCGCGGTCACGACGTCGGCATCATTGTGAAGGAGATGGCGTTCCATCTCGTCGAGCAGACGCTGCTCCTGTTCGGAGAGTGGCATTTCGTCCCCCTCGGGTATCGTGCCTTCCATTCTACGCGCGCGAAGGCGTCCGGGGCTAGCAGTTCGACCCACCCTTGCTTTACGTATGCTGGGAGTCGTGCCGTCCTCCTCCCCCGTCCCCGACGCCGTCGCCGCACACCTCGACCGCTTCCTCTCGCGGATGCGGGACGAAGCGACGGACTACGGTCCGGACGCGGCGGCGTTCCTCGACGCGGCCGCCGGCACCCTCGACGGCGGCAAACGCCTGCGTGCGCGCTTCTGCCATGCGGGTTGGCGTGCCGTCTCGGCTTTCAGAGACCGCGACGCGACAGAGCCCGATGCACTGTGGGACATCTGCACCGCGCTGGAGATCTTCCAGTCCGCGGCGCTCGTCCACGATGATCTGATCGACAACTCGGACACACGCCGTGGCCGTCCGGCCGCGCACCGTGCCCTCGAGGCCTCCCACCGCGCCGCGGGATGGGCGGGCGACGCAGACGCCTTCGGCCGCGCCTCAGCGATCCTCCTCGGCGATCTCCTCGTCGCCTGGAGCGATGACCTGCTGGAATCGGCCCTCGACGGGCAGGCGCACGCACGCGCCGTGCGTTCCGAGTACGCGAGGATGCGGAGGGATGTCACGACCGGTCAGTTCCTCGACATCGCCGAGGAATCGGCGTGGAGCGTGAACGACGGGAGCCTGCACGCGGAACGGGCGTTGCGCGTGGCATCGCTCAAGTCCGCGAGGTACAGCATCGAGCAACCTCTGGTTCTCGGCGGCGCGTTCGCCGGGGCCGAGCCTGATCAGACGGAGGCGCTGCGCCGCTTCGGACATCCCGTCGGCATGGCCTTCCAGCTGCGCGACGATGTGCTCGGAGTGTTCGGCGACCCGTCCGTCACGGGCAAGCCGACCGGGGACGACCTCCGGGAGGGCAAGCGAACCGTCCTGATCGCTCTCACCAGGCAGACGCTGGACGCGTCCGCGCGGAACCTGCTGGACGAGATGCTGGGCGACCCGGAGCTCACGCCGCAGCAGGTGACGTTCCTCCAGGCCACCATCCGCGACTCGGGGGCCGTGGATCAGCTGGAGGCGATGATCACCGGCTATGCCCGCGACGCCGATCGCGCCCTGTCAGGCGCCCGACTGGACAACGCCGCGGTCGGTGAGCTGCGTGATCTCGCACGAGCGGCGACGGTGCGCTCGGCCTGACGGATCAGGCGAGCGTGCGCGCCAAGCGCCGCACGGAACTCTTGTGCCCGGCCAGCAGGGCGTCGATCGGGGAACGCCCCAGGCTCTCCTCCTCCGCGAGGAGCCAGTCGATCAGCTCGTCGTCGGTGAACCCGGCGTCCTGAAGCACGATCACGGTGCCACGCAGTGAGCTCAGCGGGTGTCCGTCGACGATGAAGACGGACGGCACCGCGAATGCTCCGTTGCGACGAGAGCCGACGAGATAGTGCTCATCGATCAGACGGCGCACACGGCCGAGGGGTTCGTCGAGCACCTCGACGAGGTCGGGCATCGTCAGCCACTCGACGGCGGCAGGGGTTCCGGCAACGTTCTCAGACACGTCGCCCACTATCTCACCTCCGGATGATCTGCGCATGTCGGCACTCCAGTCACACTGTTCACTTGCGTCACTTCTGTTGACTTCTGTTTACATCCGTGTCAGCGTGAAAAGCTCGAAAAAAGGGGGCAGACCTTGACTCTGAAGACCGCCACACGGCGAACGCGACACCTGCAGATCGGAGTGCCTGCAGCGGTGCTCGGAGCACTGGCGACCACTCTCACCGCTGCGCCGGCCGGAGCGACTGTGCACGCGGACACGACTGCCGTCGAGCGGCCTCGCCTACTTCCGGCACGCGTCGCACCCGCCGAGACCGCACCATCGACCTACCGCGTCCAGCCCGGCGACACGGTTTCGGCGATCGCCTCGCGCTTCGGATTGCGCACGGTCGATGTCCTGACCTGGAACGGACTCTCCTGGCGCTCGGTGATCCACCCCGGCCAGACACTCACGCTCGCGCCCTCGCCCGCGCCGGCAGCCCCTGCGACGCCCCAAGCCCCTGCTCCCGCGGCCGCCGCGACGCATCAGGTCGTCTCCGGCGACACCGTGTACGCCATCGCCCGGAAGTACGGGACCTCCGTCGATGCCGTCCTCGCGGCGAACGGGCTCACACGCGCCTCGGTGATCTACCCCGGCCAGAACCTCGTCATCAGCGGCTCGGTCGGCGCGCCGACTGCTGCCGCTCCCATAGCGGCCGCGGCGCCGACTCCGGCTCCGGCCCCGGCGTCCGCCGCGTCCCATACCGTCGTCGCAGGCGACACCCTGTTCGGCATCGCGCAGAAGTACGGCACCACCACGCAGGCGCTGTACGCCGCGAACGGTCTCGGGCCGTCGTCGATCATCTACCCGGGCCAGGCCCTCTCCCTCCAGGGCACTCCGCCGACAGCGCCTGCACCGGCCCCGTCGGCGACCCCCTCGGCGGCGGGTGGCCCGCAGACAGCGGTGCTGACGGCCGAGCAGGCCTCGAACGCCGCGCTCATCATCCGCGTCGGCCGCGAGATCGGGGTGTCCGATCGGGCGATCGCGATCGCTCTCGCCACCGGCATGGTCGAGTCGGGTCTGCGAAACCTCGACTGGGGCGACCGCGACTCACTCGGCATCTTCCAGCAGCGTCCGAGCACCGGCTGGGGAACGCCGGCGCAGATCATGGACGCCGATCGGAGCACTCGCGTGTTCTACGGAGGGCAGAGCGACCCCAACGGCCAGGTGACCCGCGGGCTTCTCGACATCCCCGGCTGGGAGAACATGACCTTCACCGACGCTGCTCAGGCGGTCCAGATCTCGGCCTATCCCGAGAGGTACGGACAGTGGGAGGCGCAAGCATATGCCTGGCTCGCGCTCCACGGTTGACGACATCCGGGAAAACCCGCAGGCGCGAGGGGTGAGCCGCTCCCCTGTCTTTCAGGCAGTTCTCCATAGAATTCTGACGTGACGACCAATCAGCAGGCCGACCCCCTCATCGGGCGGCTTGTCGACGGCCGGTACCGCGTCCGCGCTCGCATCGCTCGGGGCGGCATGGCGACGGTGTACGTCGCGACCGACCTCCGCCTCGAACGACGCATCGCTCTCAAGGTGATGCACGCGCACCTCAGCGACGACTCCGCTTTCCAGAGCCGCTTCATCCAGGAGGCGAGAGCCGCTGCCCGCCTGGCCGACCCCCATGTCGTGAATGTGTTCGACCAGGGGCAGGATGGCGAACTCGCCTATCTCGTGATGGAGTACCTCCCCGGCATCACGCTGCGTGAGCTCCTCCGCGAGCAGAAACGTCTGACGATCCCGCAGACCATCACGATCATGGACGCGATCCTGGCGGGCCTCTCTGCGGCGCACCGCGCGGGGATCGTGCATCGCGATGTGAAGCCGGAGAACGTCCTCCTCGCGGAAGACGGTCGCATCAAGATCGGCGACTTCGGATTGGCACGGGCGACCACCGCGAACACCGCGACCGGACAGCAGCTGCTCGGGACGATCGCCTACCTCGCCCCCGAACTCGTCACGCGCGGCACCGCCGATGCCCGCAGCGACATCTACGCCCTCGGCATCATGCTCTACGAGATGCTGGTCGGCGAACAGCCGTACAAGGGCGAGCAGCCGATGCAGATCGCGTTCCAGCACGCCACGGAATCGGTACCGCGTCCCAGCGTGCGCAATCCTGCCGTGCCGGAGCAGCTCGACGAGCTCGTGCTCTGGGCCACCGAGAAGTCACCGGACGATCGACCGGACGATGCCCAGCAGATGCTCGAGCGCCTGCGGGAGATCGAGCGCGACCTCGGCATCGCCCCGACTGCGGCCAGAGCCACCGCCCCGCAGCACAGCCACGGTGATTCCGGAGACCTCACCAAGGTGATGCCGGGCACCATGCCCCTCGCCGACCCCACGGCTCCCGTCCCTGCGACACTGGACAACGCGACGCTCCTGCGCAGACGCGCATCCAAACGTCGCGCCCGCGGTGCCTTCCTGCTCGCTCTCGTCCTGCTGCTCGCGGTGCTCGCCGGCGGGGTCGGCTGGTGGTTCGGTTCCGGCCCTGGTTCGCTCATCGCCGTACCAGCCGTCACCGGCGGCACGTACGACGCGGCAGCAGCGACCCTGACCGAAGCCGGGTTCGTCCCCACGCAGAAGGACGAGTTCTCCATCGACATCCCCGCCGGAACGGTGATCGAGACCGATCCGGCCGAGGGCGTGCGCCTCGACAAGGGCGCCTCGGTCTCCGTGATCGTCTCCGCAGGACCGGCGTCCCACACCCTCGATCCGCTGAACGGACGCGCCGAGCAGGATGCGCGCGACTACCTGGCCGGACTCAACGTCAATGTCACGGACACCTCGCTGCTGCTCTTCTCCGACGCCGACGCCGGCATCGTCATCAACGCCTCCGTCACGCCCAGGGCGGGCGGGGAGTCATACATCTGCGGCGACGGGTGCGAGATCTTCGAGGACGACACCGTCGAGCTGTTCGTCTCGGCCGGCGAGTTCCCCGACGTCGCCGGCATGTCGGTCGACAAGGCGACGTCCACCCTCACGGACAAGGGACTCACCGTCACCGCCGACCCGCAGTACGTCTTCAGCGACAGCGTGTCCAAGGATGTGGTGATCGGTGTCGCCGATCGCGCAGAAGAGGGCAACTGGCGGCCGGGAGACAGCGTGCAGCTGATCGTCTCGAAGGGCCCGGAGCTCTTCCCCGTGCCCGACGTCTCGGGCAAGACCCTGAATGAGGCGAAGAAGATCCTCTCGGACAAGGGTTTCAAGTCGACCTACGCCGCCTGGGGAGACCTGCCCGGTTTCGCCGAGATGGCCAAGGTCACCGGCCAGGATCCGGGCTCGGACAAGTCCCTCCCGCGTGGCGGCACCGTGAACCTCTCGATTCAGCTCAGCGGCTGAGAGGCCCTACCCGTTCGGTCGAGCGCTCGCATGTGCGACGAAGAACGAAAAGGAGCCGCCCTCCCCGATGGTCTCGGGGAGGGCGGCTCCTTTTCGTCCCGTGTGGGAGGTCAGCGCTTCTCGAGCTCCTCCGCCACCAGGAAGGCGAGCTCGAGCGACTGCATGTGATTCAGACGCGGGTCGCACAGGCTCTCGTAGCGAGTGGCCAGGGCCGCCTCGTCGATCTGCTCGGACCCGCCGAGGCACTCGGTGACGTCGTCGCCGGTCAGCTCGACGTGGATGCCGCCGGGGAACGTGCCGACCGCGCGGTGCGCTTCGAAGAAGCCCTGCACCTCGTCGACGACGTCGTCGAAGCGACGCGTCTTGTAGCCGGTCGGCGTGGTGATGCCGTTGCCGTGCATCGGGTCGGTGACCCACAACGGCTGGGCGCCGGAGTCACGGACCGCTTCGAGCAGCGGCGGCAGGGCGTCGCGGATCTTGCCCGCTCCCATGCGCGTGATGAAGGTCAGGCGCCCGGGCTCGCGCTCGGGGTCGAGCTTGTCGATCAGCGCGAGGGCGGTCTCGGGCGACGTGGTCGGTCCGAGCTTCACTCCGATGGGATTGCGGATCTTGGAGAAGTAGTCAACGTGCGCACCGTCGAGCTCACGCGTGCGCTCTCCGATCCAGAGGAAGTGGGCGGAGGTGTTGTACGGCGTGTCCGTGCGCGAGTCGATGCGCGTCATCGGACGCTCGTAGTCCATCAGCAGACCCTCGTGCCCGGTGAAGAACTCGACGCGCTTGAGTTCGTCGAAGTCGGCTCCCGCCGCTTCCATGAACTTGATCGCGCGGTCGATCTCCGCCGCCATGCGCTCGTACCGCTGGTTGGCCGGGTTCTGCGCGAAGCCCTTGTTCCAGGAGTGCACCTCGCGGAGATCGGCGAACCCGCCCTGCGTGAAGGCACGGATCAGGTTCAGCGTCGATGCCGCCGTGTGGTAGCCCTGCAGCAGTCGACCGGGATCGGCCGTGCGGGAGCCCTCGGTGAAGTCGTAGCCGTTCACGATGTCGCCGCGGTACGCGGGCAGCGTGACGTCGCCACGGGTCTCGGAGTCGCTCGAGCGCGGCTTCGCGAACTGCCCCGCCATGCGGCCCATCTTGACGATGGGCATCGAGGCGCCGTACGTGAGCACGACCGCCATCTGCAGCACCGTCTTGATGCGGTTGCGGATCTGCTCGGCAGTCGCTCCGGCGAAGGTCTCGGCGCAGTCGCCGCCCTGGAGCAGGAACGCCTGGCCGGACGCCGCGCGCGCGAGCCGGTCGCGAAGGTTGTCGACCTCGCCGGCGAAGACCAGCGGCGGGAGGGTCGCGATCTGCTGGGAGACGTCGGCGACGCGGTCCGCGTCGGGCCACTGCGGCTGCTGCTTGATGGGAAGCGAGCGCCATGCATCAAGGGCTTCGATGTGGTGCGGGAGCATGCGTTCCAGCCTAGTGGTCGCCGGTACCACCGAGATCCGCGTCGGGCCTATGTGACGCGGGGCGGGATCCGGTCCTTGACCGTCGACGCGTAGACGTCTTCGTACTTCTGCTCACCGAGACGCTGCAGCGCCACCATGATCTCGTCCGTGACCGAGCGGAGGATGTACCGATCGTTCTCCATGCCGGCGTATCGGGAGAAGTCGAGCGGCTCCCCGATCACGATTCCGACCCGCACGATGCGGGGCAGTCGCCTTCCGATGGGCATCGCTGTGTCGGTGTCGACCATGATCACCGGCACGACGGGGACCTTCGCCTCAAGCGCCATCCTGGCGATGCCGGTCCGGCCCCGGTACAGCTTGCCGTCGGGGCTACGCGTCCCCTCGGGGTAGATCCCGAGCAGATCGCCCCCGCCCAGCACCTGGAGCCCCGTGTTGAGTGACGCCTCGGAAGCCTTGCCACCCGATCGGTCGATGGGGATCTGCCCGGTGGCCTTCATGAAGAACTTCGTCGCCCACCCTTTGAGGCCCCGACCGGTGAAGTAGTCGCTCTTGGCGAGGAAGGACATCGACCGGTCGATGACCAGTGGAAGGAAGATGGAGTCTGCGAACGAGAGATGATTGCTCGCCAGGATCGCCGCCCCGTTCGCGGGCACGTTGTTCCTCCCCACGATCCACGGGCGGAACACCGCCTTGACCACGGGGCCGATCACCACGTACTTCATCAGCCAGTAGAACATCGTGGTGAAGTCTAGCGCCGCGCCCGGGCTCCGACCGAGCGGTCTCTTCGGCTCTCCCGCTTCCGCGACCCAGTTCCACCTGGAGAGCGACTGGGTTCCATGCCCTAGACTCGATGGAAGTCCGTGCCCGACCGGTACCGAAGGAGCTGCCGTGGTCCAGTTTGAAGTCCCCGCGATCGTCCCCGCCGATCCCGACGCGAACGTCGCCGACCTCCTGGTGAAGCGCGTGGAGGCGACGCCGGATCGGGCGTTGTTCTCCGTCCCGGAGGGAGACGGGTGGCGCGACATCTCCGCCGCCGACTTCCAGACCGCGGTGATCGCCCTCGCGAAGGGCTTCGCCGCAGCAGGCATCCAGCCCGGAGAGAAGGTCGGCTTCCTGGCGCGCACCACATACGAGTGGACCCTCGTCGACTTCGCGTTGTTCTACACCGGCGCCGTGATGGTGCCGATCTATGAGACCAGCTCCCCCTCGCAGATCCAGTGGATCCTCGAAGACTCCGGTGCGATCGCGCTCATCGTGGAGTCGCCGGAGCATTTCGCCCGCGTCGACGAGGTGCGCGGCGACCTGCCGCTGCTCCGCGAAGTCTGGCAGCTGCACCTCGGAGCGATCGACACTCTGACGGCCCAGGGCGCGTCGGTGAGCGACTCCGAGATCGAGCGCCGGCGAAACCTCGCTGTCGGTTCCGACATCGCGACGCTCATCTACACCTCGGGGTCCACAGGCCGCCCGAAGGGATGCGTCCTCACGCACAGCAACTTCGTCGAGCTGTCGCGCAACTCGGCGAAGGCACTGGACGAAGTCGTCCAGACGCCCGGCGCATCCACACTCCTCTTCATCACCACCGCGCACGTGTTCGCGCGATTCATCTCGATCCTCGATGTCCACGCCGGAGTGCGCACCGGGCACCAGCCCGACACGCGCCAGCTCCTGCCTGCACTCGGGTCGTTCAAGCCGACCTTCCTCCTCGCCGTGCCGCGCGTCTTCGAGAAGGTCTACAACTCGGCGGAGCAGAAGGCGGAAGCCGGGGGCAAGGGGAAGATCTTCCGCGCCGCCGCCGAGGTCGCGGTCGAGCACTCGAAGCTGCTCGAGGAGGGCAAGCCGATCCCGTTCGGCATGAAGCTCAAGTTCGCGCTGTTCAACAAGCTCGTCTACAGCAAGCTCCGTGAGGCCATGGGCGGCAACGTCGTCTACGCGGTGTCCGGCTCCGCTCCCTTGGGCTCACGACTCGGACACTTCTTCCACAGCCTCGGTGTGGTGATCCTCGAGGGCTACGGCCTGACGGAGACGACGGCCCCCGCGACGGTGAATCTGGCGGACAAGTCGAAGATCGGCACCGTCGGTCCCGCTCTCCCCGGCGTCGGTGTGCGTCTCGCCGACGACGGCGAGATCGAGGTCCGCGGCATCAACGTGTTCAAGGAGTACTGGAACAACCCGGAGGCGACGGCCGACGCCTTCAGCGAAGGCGGCTGGTTCCACACGGGCGACATCGGCAGCTTCGACTCCGAGGGATTCCTGACGATCACCGGCCGCAAGAAGGAGATCATCGTCACCGCCGGCGGCAAGAACGTCGCACCCGCCGCGCTCGAGGACCCGATCCGCGCGAACCCGATCATCGGGCAGGTCGTCGTGGTCGGCGACCAGCGTCCGTTCATCTCGGCCCTGGTGACGCTCGACCCCGAAATGCTCCCGACATGGCTCGCGAACAACGGACTCGAGGGCACGATGTCGCTCGCCGATGCTTCGAAGAACGCGGCGGTGCGCGCGGAGGTGCAGCGTGCGGTCGATGCCGCGAACGGCCGTGTCTCGCGCGCGGAGTCGATCCGCAAGTTCACGATCCTCGACTCCGAGTGGACGGAAGCCTCCGGTCACCTGACGCCGAAGCTCTCGATCAAGCGCAACATCATCATGAACGACTTCGCCGACGAGATCGCCGCGATCTATGACGAGCCCGTCGCCACCACGAACGTGCCGATCGGCGGCTGACCCTGAGGACACGAAGAAGGGCCCCGCAGGTGCGGGGCCCTTCTTCGTGTGCTCATCAGAACCAGGAACTCTCCCGCACCTCCCGCATCGCGATCTTGCGCGTTTCCGGGTCGAGGCGAGTCAGGAAGAGCTTGCCGTCCAGGTGATCGGTCTCGTGCTGCAGAGCCTGGGCGAGGAGGCCCTCGCCTTCGAGGACCACCGGGTTGCCGTCGAGGTCGATTCCCTCCACGCGTGCCCATGGATGGCGCTGCGCGTCGTGCCACAGGCCGGGAACCGAGAGGCAGCCCTCCCCCGTCGGCTCGGGCTCGCCGCGGACTTCGGTCAGCACGGGGTTGAGGACATATCCGATGTCACCGTCGATGTTGTAGCTGAACGCGCGCAGGGCGACGCCGATCTGAGGCGCGGCCACGCCTGCGCGCCCGGGGAGCTCGACGGTATCGACCAGGTCTGCGACGAGGGCGCGCACTCCGTCGTCGATCTCCTCGATCGGGGCGCAGACCGTGCGCAGGACGGGGTCGCCGAAGATGCGGATCTCGCGGACGGCCATCAGGCGGCCTTCGCCCGGAGGCCCTCGACGAGCAACGCGGCGAGTTCGCGGGCGGCGATCCGTGTCTCCGGCAGGAGGTTGGCGAACACTATCGCCCCTCCCCCGGCGATCTGCGGGTCGTACGGCACGCGGACGACACTCCGGGCCCGCGTGGCGAAGTGCGCCTGCAGTTCGTTCAGACGCACGAGCGGAGCGCCCGGCGTGGACTGATTGAGGACGACGATCGCTTCCCTCGCCTGCTCCGCGTACCCGTTGGTCTCGAGCCACGTGAGCGTCTCGGATGCGAGTCTCGCCTCGTCCACGCTGAGCCCCGAGACGATGACGATCTGATCCGCCAGGTCGAGGGTCGCCGACATCACCGAGTGGACGATCCCCGTCCCCGTGTCGGTGAGGACGAGCGAGTAGTAGTGAGCGGCGACGTCCGCGACGTCGCGGTAGTCGCTGTCGCTGAAGGCCTCAGCGATGCGCGGGTCGGCATCGGAGGCCAGGACGTCGAGGCGTGTCGCGTCACGCGCAACGATCGCGGAGATGTCGTGGTAACCCCTGACGTCGTCGTGGATCCGGACGAGGTCGCGCACCGACTTGCTGTGGTTCGGTCGCACGATCCGCTCCGCGAGCGTGCCACGGTCGGGGTTCGCGTCGACCGCGATCACCCGGTCCTCACGCGCATCGGCCAGGGCCATGCCCAGGAGCGCGGTGATCGTGGTCTTGCCCACCCCTCCCTTGCGGGAGAGCACCGGCACGAAGCGCGCTCCGCCCGCGATCGGCGCCGCGATCCGCGCGGAGAGGGCTTTGCGCTCCCGCGCGCGGCGCCCGTCGCCGATGTTGATCCGCCGGCCGGAGACCGCGTACAGCAGATGACTCCACGCTCCCTCAGGCTCGGGCTTGGTGATCTGATGCGGATCGAGCAGTCGGTCTGCCGTCAGCAGATCAGCGGATTCGCGTGAGGATTCGCCCAGCTCATCCAGGCGCTTCGACGTGAGTGTCACGTCCGCACGACCCGCCGGGCGTGCCGGCTGGGCCACGACGGGCCTCTCTTCGGGGATGGACACGGTGGTCTCCTTCTCAGCGGGTGTCCGCACGGCGGGTGCCGGTGCAGATGCCGTCGTCTCGGTCCGGGCCTGAGCGAGGAAACGCGCCGCAGCCGCTTCCTCGGCAGCCTCTTCTGCGGCAGCCGCTTCCTCGGCAGCACGCGCACGAACGGCGTCGGGGTCGTCGGCGATCGAGTCGCCGGGCTCCTCGTCATCGACGATCACGGCATCGATGACGGCGTCCGCATGCGGACGCGAACCGATCGCTGTCGCATCGATCGCGATCGGCTCGATCACGGGCGAATCGATCACACCGGTGACGACATCGGGCTCTGCGGGCGGCTCCTCCGCCGACGCCGCATCGATCGAGGGTACCTCGGGCAACGGCTTCGTCTTCGTCTTCGTCTTCGCCGGAAACGCCGTCTCCTGTTCGACGGCAGGCACCGGATCGATCACGAGGTCTCCGATGACCTCGCCGTCGATCACCTCGTCGTCGGCGAGATCGTCGTCCTCGTTCATTGGCAGGGTCACACGGACCTGGGCCGTCCCGCCGAGGATGCCGATACCGGCCGTGTCGAGAGACGCGGCTTCGTCGAGCACCCCCAGCGAGTCGTCCTCGGGGTCGGTGGTGTTCTTCGGTGTCACGATGTCGCTCCAAGCCTGCGCGAGCCCCGGGTGCGCACGGATGCGCGGCCCTCGCCCGCACAAGATTAGTGCGCCGGGCGGATCACGACCAAAAGATCTCCGGCGTCCACCTGCTGCGTCTCGGCGATGGCGTGCCGCTCGATGACACCGTCGACGGGTGCGGTGATGGCCGCCTCCATCTTCATCGCCTCGATGGATGCGACGGGTTCACCGGCGTGCACGGTGGCCCCCACCTCGGCCTTCAACGTGACGACACCGGAGAACGGTGCGGCGACCTGGCCGGGAACCGAGGTGTCCGCCTTCTCCACCTCGATCGCATCGACCTTGACCGCGCGATCACGGACGAACACCGGACGAAGCTGCCCGTTGAGGGTGGTCATGACCGTGCGCATGCCCTTGTCATCCGCGTCGCCGATGGCCTCGAGTCCCACGTAGAGCCGCACGCCCCGGTCGATCTCGACCTGATGCTCCTGGCCGGCGACGAGGCCATAGAGGTAGTCGCTGGTGTCGAGCACCGAGAGGTCGCCGAACAGTTCACGGCGCTCGGCGAACTCCGCACTCGGCGCAGGGAACAGCAGGGTGTTGAGCCGCGCTCTGCGCTCAGAGCTGGTGCCACCGAGCGCTGCTTCATCGTCCGCGGTGATCGCCGTGATCCCGGTGCGCACCGACCGTCCTGCGAGGACCTTGGTACGGAACGGCTCTGGCCATCCGCCGGGAAGGTCGCCGAGTTCACCAGCCATGAATCCGACGACCGAGTCCGGCACGTCGTACTTCTCGGGGTTGGCCTCGAAGTCGGCCGGATCGGCTTTCACCGCCGCGAGATGGAGCGCGAGGTCTCCGACGACCTTCGACGACGGCGTGACCTTGGGCACCCGCCCGAGGATGCGGTCCGCGGCGGCGTACATGTCCTCGATGAGTTCGAAGTCGTCGGCCAGACCGAGTGCCTTCGCCTGCTGCCGGAGGTTGGAGAGCTGGCCGCCGGGGATCTCGTGGTGGTAGACACGGCCCGTGGGTCCGGGCAGTCCCGACTCGAAAGGCGCATACTGGCGACGGACCGCCTCCCAGTACGGCTCCAGGTCGGAGACCGCTCCCAGGGAGATGCCGCTGTCGCGCTCCGTGTGGGCGAGCGCAGCCACCAGGGACGACAGCGAGGGCTGGCTCGTGCTCCCCGAAAGGGGTGCCGATGCGGCGTCCACCGCGTCGACGCCGGCCGCGCTGGCGGCGAGAAGCGTGGCGAGCTGGCCTCCGGGGGTGTCGTGCGTGTGCAGATGCACGGGCAGGTCGAAGCGCTCGCGCAGCGCCGTCACCAGCTTGGCCGCCGCCGCGGGTCGCAGCAGACCAGCCATGTCCTTGATGGCGATGATGTGCGCGCCAGCTTCGACGATCTGATCCGCCAGGCCCAGGTAGTAGTCGAGCGTGTAGAGGTCTTCTGCCGGATCGAGCAGGTCACCGGTGTAGCAGAGCGCGACCTCGGCGACGGCGGTCCCCGTGTTGCGGACGGCCTCGATCGCCGGACGCATCTGCTCGACGTCGTTGAGGGCGTCGAAGATGCGGAAGATGTCCACCCCGCTGGCGGCCGCCTCGGCGACGAACGCCTCGGTCACCGCGGTGGGGTACGGGGTGTATCCGACCGTGTTGCGCCCGCGCAGCAGCATCTGGATCGCCACGTTCGGGAGCGCGGCCCTGAGCTTGTCGAGTCTCTCCCAGGGGTCTTCGCCGAGGAAGCGCAGCGCGACGTCGTATGTCGCCCCTCCCCACGCCTCGACCGACAGCAACTCGGGAGTCAGCCGTGCGAGATAAGGAGCCGCGGCGACGAGGTCCTTCGTGCGCACACGCGTGGCGAGGAGGGACTGATGCGCGTCACGGAAGGTGGTGTCGGTGATCGCCAGCGCCGTCTGCGCACGGAGACTGCGGGCGAAACCCTCCGGTCCCCGTTCGAGAAGCCTCTGGCGAGAGCCCGGAGCCGGCTCGGTCGTCAGATCGACGGAAGGAAGCTTGGCGACCGGATCGATGACGCCGGGGTGTGCACCGTGCGGCTTGTTCACCGTGACGTCGACCAGCCAGTTGAGCAGCTTCGTTCCACGGTCCTTCGAAACCCGGCCACGCAGCAGCTCTGGACGCTCATCGATGAAGGACGTGCTGACGTCACCAGCGATGAACGCGTCATCTTCCAGGAGAGCCTGGAGGAAGGGGATGTTGGTGGAGACACCCCGGATGCGGAACTCCGCGAGCGCTCGACGTGCGCGGGCGACCGCCGCAGGGAAGTCACGACCGCGGCACGTGAGCTTCGCGAGCATCGAGTCGAAGTGAGGGCTGATCTGTGCGCCCTGGTGCACCGTGCCGCCGTCGAGACGGATGCCGGCGCCTCCCGGCGAGCGGTAGGTGGTGATCTTGCCGGTGTCAGGACGGAATCCCTGAGTGGGATCCTCCGTCGTGATCCGGCATTGGAGCGCCGCTCCGCGCAGGTGCAGATTCTGCTGCTGCAGACCGAGGTCGGCGAGGGTCTGGCCGGAGGCGATGCGCATCTGGCTCTGCACGAGGTCGACGTCGGTGACCTCCTCTGTGACCGTGTGCTCGACCTGGATGCGCGGATTCATCTCGATGAAGACGACCTCGCCCGTGCGCTCCCCCGCGGTCTCCAGCAGGAACTCGACGGTTCCCGCGTTCTCGTAGCCGATCGACCGGGCGAAGGCCACGGCGTAGCCGTGCAGCGCCGTCCGCACGCTGTCGTCGAGGTTCGGCGCCGGAGCGATCTCCACGACCTTCTGGTGGCGCCGCTGCACCGAACAGTCGCGCTCGAACAGGTGGACCGTCTCACCCGTCTTGTCGGCGAGGATCTGCACCTCGATGTGCCGAGGGCGCACGACCGCCTGCTCGAGGAACATCCGGGCGTCCCCGAACGCGCTCGCAGCTTCCCGCATCGCCTCCGCGAGAGCGGGCGCGAGATCACCTGCCGTCTCGACACGACGCATCCCGCGGCCTCCACCACCGGCCACGGCCTTGGCGAACAGCGGGAAGCCGATCTCCGCCGACTGGGCGACGAGTGCATCGACGTCGTCGGAGGCTTCTGTGGATCGCAGCACCGGCACTCCGGCCTCGACCGCGTGCCGCTTCGCCTCGACCTTGTTCCCCGCCATCTCGAGCACATTCGAGGGTGGGCCGATGAACACGATGCCGTTCGCTGCGGCCTTCTCGGCGAGCTCCGGGTTCTCGGAGAGGAACCCGTACCCGGGGTAGATCGCATCGGCGCCGGACTCCAGCGCGACCCGGATGATCTCGTCGACGTCGAGGTAGGCGCGGACGGGATGACCGCGTTCGCCGATCTCATAGGCCTCATCGGCCTTCAGCCGATGCACGGAGCCGCGATCTTCGTAAGGGAACACCGCGACGGTGCGCGCTCCCACTTCGACTGCCGCACGGAAGGCGCGGATCGCGATCTCGCCGCGATTCGCCACAAGGATCTTCTGGAACATGCACACCTCTGGAAGCTCGATGCGCAGCTTTTTCGATGCGCATGGGGCGGGGCTGAGTGTTCCCCCAGCCTAGGGGAAGGTAACGTTGTCTCCGTGCACGTACTCAGCGTCAGCTCTCTCAAGGGAGGCGTCGGCAAGACGACCGTGACACTCGGGCTGGCCTCAGCGGCTTTCGCCCGAGGAGTCCGGACGCTCGTCGTCGACCTCGACCCGCAGTCCGACGTCTCCACCGGGATGGACATCCAGGTGGCCGGACGACTCAACATCGCCGATGTCCTGGCGAACCCGAAGGAGAAGGTCGTCCGTCAGGCGATCACGTCCAGCGGGTGGGCGAAGGTGCACCCCGGGACGATCGATGTCCTCATCGGCAGTCCCTCCGCGATCAATTTCGACGGCCCGCACCCGAGCGTGCGCGACGTGTGGAAGCTGGAGGAGGCTCTCGCATCCGTCGAGTCCGAGTACGACCTCGTGCTCGTCGACTGCGCACCGTCGCTGAATGCCCTGACCCGCACGGCGTGGGCGGCGAGCGACCGCGTCATGGTCGTCACCGAGCCCGGCCTCTTCTCCGTCGCCGCAGCCGACCGTGCCCTCCGCGCGATCGAGGAGATCCGCCGCGGTCTCTCGCCGCGACTCCAGCCGCTCGGCATCGTGGTGAACCGCGTGCGTCCGCAGTCCATCGAGCACCAGTTCCGCATCAAGGAGCTCCGCGACATGTTCGGCCCTCTCGTGCTCTCCCCCCAGCTTCCGGAACGCACGTCTCTGCAGCAGGCGCAGGGCGCCGCCAAGCCCCTGCACATCTGGCCGGGCGACTCCGCTCAGGAACTCGCCGCCGACTTCGACCAGCTGCTCGACCGCATCATCCGCACCGGACGCATCGCCGTGCCCGAGAGCGGTCAGCAGAGCTGACACGTCCGACGCATACAGCGAAACGGCCACCCTCTTCGAGGACGGCCGTTTTCTGTCTGTGGGTGAGGCGCTGTATCACGCCGAGCGCTTGGTCCGGCGCGCCGACAGCTCGTCGACCGGGTCGGGCGCCGTCGCGTCGAAGGAGACGAGCGTCGACTCCACCTCGCGGAGGACCTTGCCGACGGCGATGCCGAACACACCCTGCCCGCGGCTGACGAGGTCGATGACCTCGTCGTTCGACGTGCAGAGGTAGACCGAGGCTCCGTCGCTCATGAGCGTGGTTCCGGCCAGGTCGCGGATACCGGCACGCCGGAGCTCTTCGACGGCCGTGCGGATCTGCTGCAGCGAGATGCCGGTGTCGAGAAGGCTCTTCACCAGCTTGAGGACGAGGATGTCACGGAAGCCGTAGAGACGCTGCGAGCCGGAGCCGTTCGCGCCGCGCACGGTGGGCTCGACCAGCTCGGTGCGCGCCCAGTAGTCGAGCTGACGGTAGGTGATACCGGCGGCACGCGCTGCGACCGCACCACGGTAGCCGACCTCGTCATCCATGGCCGGGAGTCCGTCGGTGAAGAGGAGTTCGGGTACGAACCGCGGGTCGCCTGCGAGCTCATCCGCATTCATCTGAAATCCTCTCTGGAACGGTTTCTTCCACGGTAGAGCAGTGCCAGGGCACCGGCAATCACATCCGTGTGGCCGCGAAGGTGTGTCGCAATCAGTTCGTTACGAAAGCACGCGCGAGAGCGCATCCTTGACGAAGAGCGATCGCACCTCGTCGATGCGCGAGGCCAGTTCGGGGGCGAGTTCGCTGGCCTTCGCCCGTGACGCGGCGTCGGTCCGGCGCAGCAGCGCGGACATGGCGGATTCGATCAGGGCGACCTCACGTTCGGCGCCCTGACGCAGCGAGCGCAGGTGCCGTGGCTCGATGCCGTGGCGGTCGAGCGCGACCAGGCCGCGCAGCAGCGTCACGGTCGCCTCGGGATAGCTCTCCTGCGCGGTGATGACCCCTGTGCTGATCGCGTCGTTGAGAAGCTGCGGTCCCGCTCCCGCCGCGGCGAGGAGTTCGTCTCGGCGATAGCGACGGGGCGACGGGGCGATGGACGGCGGTGGCAGCAGCGGGGTCGAGTCCCCGGCGGCATCGGCCTCGTCGAGTTGCTCGCGGATCACGCTCAACGGAAGGTAGTGATCGCGCTGCAGGGTGAGCCCGAGACGGAGACGCTCGATGTCGGACGCCGAGAACTTCCGGTAGCCGGAGTCCGTGCGAGAAGGACTGACGATGCCCTGCACCTCGAGGAACCGCAGTTTGCTGGAGGTCAGGTCGGGAAACTCCGGGGTGAGCCTCGCGAGCACCTGACCGATACTCAGCAGGCCCGCGGACGCAGAGCGTTCGCGGGCGGGAGAGGCCGCCATCAGGCGTTCGCCGCCTGGCGGTCCTGCGGGGAGGCGAAGAAGTTCAGACGGAACTTGCCGACGCGGAGTTCGGAGCCGTCAGCCAGAGTGCTGCGGTCGACGCGCTCACCGTTGACATAGGTGCCGTTGAGCGAGCGCTGGTCGATGATCTCGAACGTCGATCCCGTGCGGGTGATCTCCGCATGCCGACGGGAGACGGTCACATCGTCGAAGAAGATGTCGGCCTCGGGGTGGCGACCCACGGTCGTCACATCGGTGTCGAGGAGGTACCGCGCCCCGGCGAGAGCGCCGGAACGGACCAGCAGAAGAGCCGATCCTGCAGGCAGCGCGGCGATGGCCGTCTGCTCGACGTCGGTGAGCTCCACACCGAACGGCACGAAGGACAGATCGGAATCGTGTCCGAACGTCTGCGTCACGTCGTGTCTCTGCTCACCGGAACGGTGGATCGCGGCTTCTCCGGCCGGTCGGCTGTCGCTGTCAGTCACTGTGCCCTCCTGGTTGTCCAGACTAACGGATGCCGAGGGGCTCGCGGGAGGGCGCATCCACACTCAGCCGTCCCATACCGAGGATTCATAGGCTGTACTCGTGAAGACCAAAGCTCTGAGCCGCTCGGCCGCACCGATCGCCCTCGCCACGACCCTGCTCGCCGCCTTCCTCGTGTTCCTCTCCCCGCTGTCGGCCTCGGCGCACGACGCGCTCGTCTCGTCGTCACCGGCAGCCGACGAGTCGGTCGAGACGGTCCCCGACACGCTGACCCTCACCTTCAGCGCGAAGCTGATCGGCGGCGAGGGCGCGACCGAGGTCGTCGTGACCGACCCCGCGGGGAACCCGATCACGGACGGGCCGGCGACGGTCGACGGTGCGATCGTCACGCAGCCCCTGCAGGGCGCGGGACCGGCCGGTGCCTATCACGTGATCTGGAAGGTCGTGTCGAGCGACGGGCACCCCACCTCCGGCGAGTACTCCTTCACCGTGACCGTGGGGGACGAAGGAGCCGCCACGGAGGAGCCCAGCGCCGCACCGACGACGGCCGCGCCGACCGCGGAGCAGACGGCATCCCCCGAGGTGACGAGCACGCCGACCGCGAACGCGGATGACGAGGCGGGTGGATCGGCGGCGATCTGGATCGTCGCGATCCTCGCTGTGCTCGTGGTCGCCGGCGTGGTCGTCTGGATCGTCATGAGCCGCCGCCGAGGCGCGGCCGCGACCGATTCCGACACCCCCCCGGAGCGATAGGCTTAAGGCATGCCACACTACGACGTCGTCATCCTTGGTGCAGGTCCTGGCGGATACGTCGCTGCGGTTCGCAGCGCGCAGCTCGGTCTCTCCACCGCCATCATCGAGGAGAAGTACTGGGGTGGTGTCTGCCTCAACGTCGGCTGCATCCCCTCCAAGGCGCTCCTGAAGAACGCGGAGCTCGCGCACACCCTGAACCACAAGGCCGACTTCTTCGGGATCTCCGGCGAGTTCACGATCGACTTCGGCAAGGCGTTCGACCGCAGCCGCGAGGTCGCGGAGGGTCGCGTCAAGGGCATCCACTTCCTGATGAAGAAGAACAAGGTGACCGAGTACAACGGTCGCGGCACCTTCACCGGCCCCAAGGCGATCTCGGTCGCCAAGGCCGACGGCTCCACCGAAGAGGTCACGTTCGACAACGTGATCATCGCCACCGGCTCCAAGGTGCGTCTGCTCCCCGGCGTCACGCTCAGCGAGAACGTCGTCACCTACGAAGAGCAGATCATGACCCGGGACCTGCCCGAGTCGATCGTCATCGTCGGCGCCGGCGCCATCGGCATGGAGTTCGCCTACGTCCTGACGAACTACGGCGTCAAGGTGACCATCATCGAGTTCCTCGACCGCGCACTCCCCAACGAGGATGCGGACGTGTCGAAGGAGATCACGAAGCAGTACAAGAACTACGGCGTCGACATCCTCACCTCGACCAAGGTCGAGTCGGTCGTCGACAACGGCTCGTCCGTCACCGTCACCTACACCGGCAAGGACGGACAGCAGTCGTCGATCGAGGCCGGCAAGGTTCTCATGTCGGTCGGGTTCGCCCCGAACATCGAGGGCTTCGGCCTGGAGAAGACCGGCGTGAAGCTGACCGAGCGCGGCGCGATCGACATCGACGACCACATGCGCACCAATGTGGAGGGCATCTACGCGATCGGCGATGTGACCGCCAAGCTGCAGCTCGCCCACGTGGCCGAGGCCCAGGGTGTGGTCGCGGCCGAGACCATCGGCGGCGCCGAGACCCAGACGCTGGGCGACTACCGCATGATGCCGCGTGCGACGTTCTGCTCCCCGCAGGTCGCCTCGTTCGGCCTCACCGAGCAGCAGGCCAAGGACGAGGGACGCGAGATCAAGGTCGCGACCTTCCCGTTCATGGCGAACGGCAAGGCACACGGCCTCGGCGAGCCGGTCGGCTTCGTCAAGCTGATCGCCGACGCCGAGCACCTCGAGCTCATCGGCGCGCACATGATCGGCCCCGATGTGTCGGAGCTCCTCCCCGAGCTGACGCTCGCACAGAAGTGGGACCTCACGGCTCTCGAGCTGGCCCGCAACGTGCACACGCACCCGACGCTGTCGGAGGCGCTGCAGGAGGGCTTCCACGGCCTCGCAGGCCACATGATCAACTTCTGATCGAGACTCCGCAGAAGGCCCGGTCCGCGCACAGCGGACCGGGCCTTCTGCATCCCGGAGCCGGCGTCAGATCCCGCGCATCGTGAGCAGACCCGTCGTCCAGCCCCGCAACGGCGCCGAACCGAGGGCGCGCATCACCAGCTCCCTGCCCTGCACGACCGCAGCCGGCGCCGGCGCGCCCATCGACATGTAGAACCTCGAGCGTCGTCCGGCCATGGCGGCAGCCCGGCGCACGCGATGGTCGTAGGCGGCGAGGTCGGGAACCCGTGTCGGGAGGGAACGGACGAGCTGCTCGGCGAGGCGCACGGCGTCGGCCCACCCCAGGTTCATCCCTTGCCCTCCGATCGGGCTGACCTCGTGCGCGGCATCGCCCAGGAGCACGGCCCTCCCCCGATGCACCCGTGTGGCCATGTGCTGCGCGGCGACGAACGACGCCGGTCGCGCGCCCACCGGGAGCTCGAGGTCGATCCCGGTGCGCTGCCGGACGGCCGTGCGGAAGCCCGCTGCGGAACCGACCCCCTCGTCCCCCTCCCTCACCACCCATCGGCGCCACCCACCCGGCAGCGGGAAGCACTCGACGAGTCCATCCGGCTCGCAGTGCAGGATCGCGCGGTCACCCGGAGTCTCGTCGTGCACGTCGAGCATCGAATACGACCCGCGCCCCGGCCGAGGACGCCAGCCGATCCGCAGGTCACCGCGCAGTCGGCTCCGCACCCCGTCGGCGACCACCACCATCGATGCGGTGACCTCGCGCGATCCTTCGATCGTCTCCGTCGCGACGACGACCTCGTCATTGGTCTGGCGCACCTCGCGCACCTCGCAGCCGACGACCAGAGCGTCGGGAGCGAGCGCGCGCAGACGGGCGCGCAGCACCGCATCCGTGTGAGGTTGCGGAAGCACCAGGACCGGGCGGTCGCGGTCGAAGGTCAGCGTCGCCAGAGTCCGCCGACGGCTACGCACCTCGCCGCCCGCGAGTCGCAGCGCCTCCGCCCGCACCTCGCCGCCGACCCCTGCCGCGTCCAGGGCATCCAGGCCGGGACGGTGGATGCCGATGGCTCTGGTCCGGTCGTCGGTCCCCGTCCGCCGCTCGCAGATCGTCACCCGCAGCCCCTCCTGCGCCAACAGACAGGCCAGCAGCAGACCGACAGGACCCGCACCGACGATCAGGGCGTCATGTTCGGGCATGCGCTCCCACCCACCGCAGCTCCAGTCGAGAGGGCACGCCGCCGCGGACGACCCATCCGGGAGGAGCGATCGCCCTGAGCTCGGCCGTCGTGTACGAGCGGCGGATGCTGATGAGACCGTCCTCACGGATGAACGAGTCCGCGAGGAGGGTGCTCGAGATCGTCCAGGTGGCTGCGGAGAACAGCGCATGAGCAGTGCGACTCCGGGCGATGTCACGGTGCGAGACCATCCCGCCGGGAGCGACGAGCCGCACGGAGTCGTCGAGCACCGTCCGCAGCTCGGCATCGTCGAGATGATGCAGCACGTGATTGGACAGCACCATGTCGTAGATCTCTCCCGCAGCCACCAGCTCGGTCGTGAGGGCACGACGGTAGCGGATGCCCGCGCCGCGATCGTGCGCCGATGCCCAGCGGATCGCCCGCACGTCGGCGTCGAGCGCGGTGACCTCTGCATCGAAGCCGTCCCGACGCAGTCTCCAGGCGAGCAGCCGACAGAGATCTCCCCCACCCGCACCGATGTCGAGGATACGCAAGGCGCGCGACTGCTCCCTGGCGTGCGCGGCCCGTGGCCGGACGTCACGCCGGTAGAGGCTACCCGGGCGGGAGACCAGAGCGTTCACGAACCCGAACCGCCCATAGGTCCGGGCCAGCATCCGTGCATCGGCGTCCGGGTCGTCCATCAACTCGCGGGTGTCGACGTCCCGCGTCGTGAGAGGCCGGGTCATGAACGAGGCGGTGCCACGACGGTCATCAGCGCGCTCTCGGCGGTCAGCCCCGGCCCGAAAGCCATCGCGGAGACGCGGTCACCGGCACGGGCACCCTCCTCCTCGAGGATCCGTTTCAGGATGAACAGCACGGTCGCGCTGGACATGTTGCCGTTGTTCCGCAGCACCTCCCTGGCCGGGTGCAGTTGAGCGTCGCTGAGGTTCAGCCGCTCCTGCACCTTGTCGAGGATGCTGCGTCCGCCCGGATGGATGGCCCAATGCTGCACGGCTTCCCCCACGCCGCCGCCTTCGAAGGCCTGCCCGAGGTCCTCTTCCGGACTGTACAGCGGCCGGAGCGCACCGATGATGGTCTCGCCGATGATCTGCGGGACGGCCGTGGAGAGGATCATCTCGAAACCGGTGTCTCCGATCGTCCAGGCCATGTCCTTCTCGCCCTCCGGCGCGATCGCGGTGTGGAAGCGATCCAGGCGCAGTGCGGAAACCGGGGAGGGAAGGTCGCGTGCCGTGACGATTCCGGCGGCCGCACCGTCGGCGAACAGCGAAGACGCGACGATCGTGTCGGGGTTCTCCGAGGTGCGAAGGTGAAGGGTGCACAGTTCGACGCTCACGACCAGGACGACCGCGTTCTCGTCCGCGGCGCAGAACTGACTCGCGGCCCGGAGCGCCGGCATCGACGCATAGCAGCCCATGAATCCGAAGTGGAAGCGCTGCACGGCATCGGAGAGGCCGAGCGCGCGCACGATCTCGTACTCGGGACCAGGGGCGTGGAACCCGGTGCAGGAGACCGTGATGACGTGTGTCACATCGGCGGGGCGGAGGTCGGGGTCGGCGTCGATCGCCCGCCGCGCGGCCTCGACGAAGAGCACGGTGGCCTCACGGGTGTAGAAGTCGTTGCGCGCTTTCGTGCCCGGAGCGAGCAGCATGCCCGTTCGGCGGTCGAAGAAGACGGGGTCGGTGACGTCCGAATCGGGTGACAGCTCATCGATCACCGTGTGGCGGGTGTCGATGCCCGAGACGTTGAACGAGGTCGTGACGATCCGTTGCGCGAGTCTTCCCAGGTCGGGCTGCTGTGCGAAGACGTCACGCACCTGCTCCTGCACGAGAACGGTGTCGGGGACGATCGTCTGCAGCGATCGAAGCACAGGCGTTCGGCTCATGGTGTCACTCAAGCACTGCGCACCGCTCGGGGGGAAGGGGTTGCGCCCGAGCGGTGTCCGCCCTAGACGCCGAGAGCTCTGGCGAGCTTCGACCCCGACGCCGACTCCGTGCCTCCGGCAGCAGCCACCGCCTGCTCCACCGCGTCGAAGAACGCGGTGCGTCCCGCCTCATCGGTGGGCGCGGCTGGACCTAGTTCCATCTCCCATTCACGCCATTCGCGCGTCACGTTCCCGCGCAGATCGGTCGCTCGCACCCGATCGTCGACGAACTCGGCGACCACCCCGTGCGGGCCGCTGAGCAGATAGGCGGTGCGGTCGTTCTCGATCCGGGCGAGCGGGGTGAGCGGAGCTGTCGTCCATTCGGAGATGGTCTCGGCCACGGCGGGAGGGAGCGTGTCGCCCTCTCCCAGCGGCCAGCCGAGTTCGAGTCGACCGTCTCCCTGTCGCGGGCCCTTCACGTGCCAGCCCTCGTCGGGGCCGCCGGTGCGACGACGCAGCGCCACTCCGGCACGCGAGAGAGTGCCGTCAGCGGTGTCGAAGTACCGGGCGTCCAGGGCGCGGACCTCTCCGGTGCTGACCGCCTCGACGCCGGGGATCCTCTCCCACCGGGGCAACGGGGTCTCGAGGTCGACGTCGTACTTGCGCTCGACCTCGACCGTGCGGGACGGCTCAGTCATCCTCGAGGGTGAGGTCCTCGAGCGACTCCTCGAACCAGTAGTCGACCTCGGTGGGACCGTCGCCCTCTCCGGTGTTCTGCGGTTCGCCGCGGCGGTTGTACACCACCTGCGTCTCGCTGTAGGGGACGATCAGCTTGTCGTCCGCGTCGCCGAGGGGGATGATCTGCCCGTCGAGCGGGCCGCCGTGAAGTCGTGCGAGTGCCATGTGCTCAGGGTAGCCCCGTCGTCGCAGAATGCGGGCGAGGCGTGCGGGTTCAGCCGAGGGCGACTCCGAGCAGGGCGCCGGCGATCATCCAGGGCCCGAAGGCGATGCGGGTCGCTCCGTCGGCTCTGCGCAGCAGGATGAGCACCAGCGCATAGAGCGCGCCCAGCACGAATGCCGAGGCCGCCCCGATCATCAGCGCCTGCCAGCCGTGCCATCCCAGCACCAGGCCGATGACGGCGGCGAGCTTCACGTCTCCCCCGCCCATCCCCGCGCGGCTGACCATCCGCAGCACGGCATAGAAACCACCGAGGACCACAAGGCCGATAGCGGCGCGCACGGACGACGCCCACTGCCCTGCGGCGAGAGCATCGATCGACACGAGCACCAGGAGGACACCGAGCGTCGGCAGCACGATCCGATCGGGGAGACGGTGAGTGCGGGCGTCGATCACGATGAGCCAGCCTCCGACACCGATCAAGGCAGCATGCACGAGCGCGATGAGCGTGAGCCGGATGTCCATCCCGGCAGGTTAGGAGATCGAGGGAGTACTCTTCGACAGCCTGTGGACAACCCCCTGGCGGATGTCCGATGTACGAACTATCGTCGATCAGACGACTTGTTATATTAGAATATATCTTCGAGAAAGGATGCAGGTGATCGGGCTCGACGCAATCGCCTCGCTCTCCCCCACGGGCGACTCCCGTGCGGGAGAAGTGCTGCGGCTGCGTCGCGAGATCAGCCGGATGCAACGACGGCGCAGCGAACAGACGCTGCTGCCCCTCGACCCTGCTTTCGCCTCACTCCTTCCGGAAGGGGGACTGCAGACCGGCACCTCCTACTCCGTGTCCCCTTCACCGAGCCTCGTCCTCGCGCTGCTCGGCGCCGCGTCGCAGAAGGGGCTGTGGTGCGCCGTGGTCGGCATGCCGACCCTCGGCGTGGAAGCCGCAGCCGCATTCGGCATCGACCTCGCCCGCCTGATCCTCGTACCGACGCCGGGAGATCGCTGGCTCGCCGCGACATCCGCTCTGGCCGAGGTCGTGCCCCTGATCGTCGTCTCCCCCGGCTCGCGCGCACGAGACGCCGATGTCGCCCGGTTGAGCGCTCGTCTGCGCGATCGCGGTTGCACACTCCTCGTCACCGAGACACCGGGGGCGGAGCGCTGGCCACAGAGCGAAGGAACCATACGCCTGCATGACCCGCACTGGCACGGACTCGGCGCCGGATGGGGACTGCTCTCGGACTGCACGGTCACGGTGACCGCCCGGACACGGCACAGCCCTCGTCCGTCGAGCGTGCGCGTGCAGCTGCCAGGAGGACATGGTGCGGTCGAGACCGTCGGAGCCGAGCTCACCGCGCTGCCGGCGCTCGCTCCGGAGACCGCTTTCGTTCCGGAGACCGCCATATCGAGCGGATCCCCGCCACCTGAGCTCCTGCGATGGGCGGAAGCCGGATGAACAGCCCGCTCCGTGTGCTGGTGCTGTGGTTCCCCGATTGGCCGATGCGGGCGGCGCTCGGCATCGCTCCCCCGCACCCGCCCACCGCCCTGGTGCAGGCGAACACGATCGTCGCCTGCACCGCGTCCGCCAGGGAGCACGGTGTGCGCACCGGTCAGCGCCGCAGGATCGCGCAGGGGCACCTCGCCTCTTTGCGCGTGCTCTCCCACGACCCCGACCGCGACGAGCGGGCCTTCCTGCCGGTGCTGCACCTGATCGAGAAGCATGCGCCAGGGGTCACGCTGCTGCGACCGGGACTCGCGATCCTCCGCGCCAGAGGCATCTCCCGCTATCACGGAGGAGAGGCGGAAGCCGCCGAAGCCCTCACCGCCGTCCTGGCCGATGCAGGGTTCCCCGAGGTGCGGGTCGGCGTCGCCGACGGCCCGTTCACGGCTGAGATCGCGGCGCGCGGCACCGCACCATGCACAGTGGTGCCGCCGGGGGCGTCCGGAGAGTTCCTGGCACCGTATCCCGTCCAGGTGCTGCGCGACGAGCAGATCGCCGGACTCCTCGTCAGGCTCGGCGTGCGCACGCTCGGTGAATTCGCATCCCTCACCGCGCTCGACGTGCGCGACCGTTTCGGCGAGCACGGCGCCCGCTTGCACGCCCTCGCCGCCGGTGCCGACTCCCGTCCGCTGACGCCGCGCCCGCCCGATCCGGAGCTGGTGCGGGCCATCGAGTTCGACTCCCCGCTGGGGGGAACGGACCAGGTGGCCTTCGCGGTGCGTCAGACGGCGGACGCGGTGATGCTCGCTCTGGGCGACGCCTCCCTCGTCTGCACGGAGGTGCGGATCGATCTGACCGACGACAACGGCGCCGTCTTCTCCCGGTCCTGGCTGCATCCGACCTGTTTCGACGCCTCCGACCTCGTCGACCGGGTGCGCTGGCAGCTGGAATCCCTGGCCGCGCAGTCCGCGAAGGAGCCGGTCGACGAGGCGCGGGCGTTCGGCGGCATCGTGGCGGTGCGGATCGTCCCCGCGGCCGTGGACGATGCCGCGCACCACCAGCCGGGGCTCTTCGGCTCCGGCACGGATGAACGTCTGCACCATGCGGTCTCGCGCGTGCAGACCATGTTGGGCCATCAGGGTGTGGTCACCGCCGCCGTCGCCGGTGGTCGCTGGCTCGCGGATCGCCAGGTGCTCACCCCGTGGGGAGAGCGCACCGTCCCGCCCCGCGACCCCGGCTCCCCGTGGCCGGGGAGCCTTCCCGACCCCCTGCCGGCCGAGGTCTTCCGACCGCCGAGACCCATCGGCGTGGTCGCTGCGGACGAGAGCACCATCAGCGTCGATGAGCGGGGTTCGCTCTCGAACGACCCCGCCCGCATCGACGGATCCGCCGTGCAGGCCTGGGCAGGACCCTGGCCCGTGCACGAACGACGCTGGGCGCCAGGGGGCGGGAAGCGGGGACACCGGCTCCAGATCGTCGACGACGACGACCGTGCGTGGTTGGTGTTCTGCACCGGCGAGCGGTGGTGGGCCGAGGGGAGGTACCGCTGATGGGCTGGCACAATCCGCCCCTGTCCTGGAACGATCTGGAGCGCACCCTCAGCGGCGAGGAGTCGCGCCCCCCGGTCGCCGAGCCCCGAGGGCAGCGGACGGATCCGGGACCGGTGAGCCGCCGACGCAAGCGCACTCCCCCCGTCGCCGTCCCCCGCCCCGCGGACGCGGTCCCCTACGCCGAGCTGCACGCTCATTCGTCGTACTCGTTCCTCGACGGGGCGTCGTCCCCCGAAGACCTCCTCGCCGAGGCCGAGCGACTCGGCCTGACCGCTCTCGCCCTCACCGACCACGACGGCTTCTACGGAGCCGCGCGCTTCGCCGAGGTGGCCGATCTCATGGAGAGCCCGCTGCAGACGGTGTTCGGGGCAGAGCTGTCGCTCGACCTGCCGGCGCCGCAACGGGGTTCCGCGGATCCCGCAGGCGAGCACCTGCTGGTCCTCGCCCGAGGCATGGAGGGATACCACCGACTCTCGGGGGCGATCACTTCTGCGCAGCTGCGGGGAGGTGAGAAGGGGCGCCCGGTCTACGACCTGGACGATCTCGTGGCACGCGCGGACGGGCACTGGACGATCCTGACCGGATGTCGGAAGGGCGCCGTGCGTCGCGGACTCGAAGCGGGGGACGCGGGCACGCCGCTGGGGTCGCTCGTCGACCTGTTCGGAAGCGACAACGTCGTCGTCGAGCTCTTCGATCACGGCGACCCCCTCGACACTCGACGCAACGACGCTCTCGCCGACCTGGCGCGTCGGATGCGGCTGCCGGTGGTCGCGACCAACAACGTGCACTACGCCACACCGGCACAGGCGCCGCTCGCCGAGGCCGTGGCCGCGGTCCGCGCGGTGCGCAGCATGGACGAGCTCGACGGCTGGCTGCCCGCGCACGGAGGGGCGCATCTGCGCAGCGGTGCGGAGATGGCGGCGCGCTTCCAGCGGCACCCCGGGGCGATCTCGTACGGGCTCGAGCTGGCCGCGACCTCGGCCTTCCCGCTTCGCCTGGCTCGACCGGCCCTGCCGCAGCAGAAGGTTCCGGAGGGGCACACTCCGATGACCTGGCTGCGTCACCTGGTGTGGGAGGCCGTGCCGTCGAAGTATCCACGACTGGACGATGACGGCCGGCACCGGATCGCCCGCGAGCTCGACGTGATCGAGGAGAAGGACTTCCCGGGGTACTTCCTGATCGTGCACGGCATCGTCGCGGAGGCCCGGAGGCGCGGCATCCTCTGCCAGGGCAGGGGGTCGGCTGCGGCGAGCGCGGTCTGCTACCTGCTGGGCATCACCGCGGTCGATCCGATCCTCTACCGTCTGCCCTTCGAGCGGTTCCTCGCGACCACGCGGACGGAGGAGCCGGACATCGACGTCGACTTCGACTCCGACCGCCGTGAGGAGATCATCCAGTGGGTGTACGCGGAGTACGGGAGGGAGCGGGCTGCCCAGGTGGCGAACGTCATCCAGTACCGCCCCAAGAATGCGGTGCGCGACATGGCCAGGGCTCTCGGCCACTCCCCGGGCCAGCAGGATGCCTGGTCCCGCCAGGTCGACGGCTGGGGAGCGGGACTGGAACCCGCAGAGGGGCACGACATCCCCGAGAACGTGCTCGCCTACGCCGGAGAGCTGCTGAAGGCGCCTCGACATCTCGGCATCCATTCCGGGGGCATGGTGCTCACCGCGCGCCCCGTCGGAGAGGTCGTTCCTGTGGAGCACGCCCGCATGGAGAACCGCACGGTCATCCAGTGGGACAAGGACGATGCCGCCTTCATGGGGTTGGTGAAGTTCGATCTGCTGGGACTCGGGATGCTCGCCGCCCTCCAGCACTGCTTCGACCTGATCCGGGAGACCACGGGTGAGGAGTGGACGCTCGAGACGATCCCGAAGGAGGAGGCCGGCGTCTACGACATGCTCTGCCGCGCGGACTCGATCGGCGTCTTCCAGGTGGAGTCCCGTGCTCAGATAGGGCTGCTCCCCCGCCTGCAACCGCGGAGCTTCTACGACCTCGCCATCCAGATCGCCCTCATCCGGCCCGGCCCCATCCAGGGCGGGGCCGTGCACCCGTTCGTCCGGCGCAAGATGGCGAAGGACCGCGTCGACGAGGAGAACCGGGAACGGGTGTCTCGGGGAGAACCGCCGGTGGAGTTCACCATCCCCTACCCGCACAGCGATCTGGAGGACATCCTGAAGCGCACGCTGGGCATCCCGATCTTCCAGGAACAGCTCATCCAGATGGCCACCGCCGTGGGCGACTGCACAGCGGACGAAGCCGATCTGCTGCGCCGGGCCATGGGCTCCAAACGGGGCCTCGAGAGGATCGAGAAGGTCAGGGACAAGCTTTATGCGGGGATGGCGAGGCGCGGGCTCGTCGACGAGGCGGCGGATCGTATCTATGCGCAGATCCAGGCGTTCTCCAACTTCGGTTTCGCCGAATCGCACTCGCTGTCGTTCGCACTGCTCGTCTATGCCAGCTCCTGGTTGAAGCTGCACTACCCCGCCGCGTTCCTCGCGGGACTCCTGCGCTCGCAGCCCATGGGCTTCTACTCCGCCGCGACCCTGACCGCGGATGCCCGACGGCACGGAGTGGAGGTGCGCCGCCCCGATCTGCATCTCTCCGGTGCGATGGAGCTGCTGGAGCCGCTCTCCTCGGACACCCCGAGAGGGCCGACCGGCCAGGATCCGTGCCTGAGCGTCCCTCAGCCGCCGGTGCTGCGCTTCGACAGGTCTGCCGCGGATGAATCCGCCGCGCACCGCAGAGACGGCGGGTCCGCTGTGCGGCTGGGACTCGGCGGCATCCGTGGGATCGGCATGGCGATGGCCGAGAAGATCGTCGCCGAGCGCGAAGCGAACGGCCTCTATCGGGACCTGAACGACCTGGTCAGACGCACGGATGCCACGGCCGCCCAGCTGGAGGCGCTCGCCACCGCCGGGGCCTTCGACTGTCTGGGCCTGGAACGCCGGGAGGCCATCTGGATGGCGGGAGCCGCCGCCGAGGATCGCTCCCGTTTCCTCCCGGGGACCACGGTCGCGGTGCAGCCGCCCCTGTTCGCCGATCAGAGCAGCTACGAGCGGCTCTCCGCCGACCTGTGGGCGACCGGGGTGTCGACCGACGACCATCCCCTGACGCACTTCCGGGAGGCTCTGCGCGCTCGCGGCGTGCTGACAGCGGTCGACTTGCAGAGGCACGAGGCGGGTCGACGCATCGAGGTCGCCGGGCTCGTCACCCATCGTCAACGACCGGCCACGGCTTCCGGGATCACCTTCGTGAACCTCGAGGATGAGAGCGGGCTGGTGAACGTCGTCTGCTCGGCCGGGGTCTGGAACCGCTACCGCCGCGTGGCCCGAGACTCACCGGCGCTCATCATCCGCGGCATCCTGGAACGATCGGCCGAGGGCGTGGTCAATGTGCTGGCCGATGGGTTCGAGGATCTGCGCACCGGTCTCACCCATCGCTCCAGAGACTTCCGGTGACGCTGCGCGCCGGGTTCACCAGAAGCGCTCCGGCTCCTCTGCCGGCGGGCGATCGGCTCCGCCCCACCGGTCCGCCTCGGCCTTGGCGGCATCGGCAGCGGCGTCGGCTTCGTGGAGAGCCACCTTGGCACCGGTATACCCGGGACCGAGGGGATCGACGAGCAGCGTGGTGTGGGCTCCTGCGCCTCCGATGGTGACCGTGCACCTCAGCACCCGCCCGATCCAGCGGGAGAAGTCCCCACTCGGGTCCTCTTCGCGTCGGTAGCGGATGCCGGTGTCGAGGTCGACGATGGCCAGGACCACCGGCTCATCGGTGAGCGGATCGACCTGCTCCGTCACGTCGATGCGATGGCCGTGGGGGATGGCGACCTGAGCGGTGAGCACGAGCAGTCTGTCCATGAGTCCACCCTAGAGAAGCACCAGAGGAAGACAACAGCGAGTCCCCGCTACCCGAATTCGAAAATTTCTTTGTCCCCCAAATGGCGGACAAGCCGATTAAGCGATATTCTGCTCTCGTAGCGGGGGCTACGAGGCTGATGACCTGGGGAAATCAGCCGTGAGCGCAGCGAGATCTTCGCCGCCTCCCCTACCGTCCGGGAAGGGCGGTGAGCCCTCTCGGCGGCACCGTCTGGGGCGGGTCATCGAGAGGGCAAATCTCCCCACCGCACTACACTGCGCTGGACTCGATCCACGGCTCCTTCGCATCGCCTCGGCGATCGTGCACCTCCGGCGATCAGCGCGCAAGTCGTGTGCGCAGGGATTCCAGGAGAAGGTCGGCCCCGAGCTCGAAGGTGCGATCAGAGCGGGCGCTCCCCCGCTCGGCCCCGTCGATGAGGCGTCCGAGCGTGCGGGTCGGCTCCCCCGGCTGCCAGATCTCGTCAGGCGACGCGAGATCGAGACCGAAGCCGATCGCGAAGGCGTCGATGACGGCGATCACCGAGAGCACCTCGTCCTCGGGGAAACCGCCGTCGACGAGCGCCGAGGCGAGGTCGTCGTATGCGGCGATGACGGCCGGATGCGTGATCGTCTTCCCCACGAGCAATGGAACGAGCTGCGGATGGTCGGCATACATTCGGCGCTGGGTTCGCAGCACCGCGAGCACGAAGACATCCCAGGGCTCGCCGTCCCACTGCACGAGGTATCCCTGCACGAGCTGCCCGCGGATGAGTTCGAGTATCCCGTCCATGCCGTCGACATGGTTGTACAGCGAGGAGGGGCGCACGCCTAGCTCGCGGGCTATGGCATTGACCCCGAAGGGCCGGCCGCCTCTCGCGAGAGCGAGGCCCGCGGCGCCGATGATCTCCGGAGACAGGAGCGGTGTGGAGGGCCTCGGCATCGGGGGCTCGCTTTCTCCGGCGGACCGGTCGTGAGTTCGGGGGTTCCGCAAGAACCCCCTCCTGTGCATAATAATGAACACCATTCGTTTACGAACACCATTCGTTTATGATCTCGTGCCCCATCCGACGCACACCCGTTGTCTCCCCTCCCCGCGCACAATGCCGTGCCGACTCCCCTTGGAGCTCCATGACCACGCTCGATCTCCGCACCAGAATCCCTCTCCGCTTCCCGACAGCGGCCGCGACCTTCGCGATCGGCATCGCCGGGTATCTGGGCGTCAACCTGTCGCCGTACATGATCACGGCCGCCCAGACCGGCCTCGGCCTCGACGTGCTCGCCGCCAGCTGGCTCGTGACCGCGACACTCCTGCTCACCGCCGTGACCGGACTGGCGATCGCTCCGCTGTGCGCCGGCACGCATCGCCGAACCGTGGCCCGCTCGGGACTAGGTCTCGCCGTCGTCGGCTTCGCGACCGCCGCACTCGCACCCGCCGCCATGCTCCCCGGCCTCCTCCTCGGCGGCGCCGGAGCGGGCGGAGCGGTCGCCGCATCGGGCGCAGCGCTCGCCGCGTTCCGCAACCCGGACCGGGTCGCCGGCTTCAACGGACTCGCGAACCGGGGCGTCATCACCGTGGTGCTCGCCGTCATCCCCCTGATCGGCCTCGCGCCGATCGATGTGTTCGGCGCGCTCGCCCTGTTCTCCCTGATCGGGCTCGTCGCCACCGCCTGGCTGCCCGCCGCCCCCGTCGTCGCCCCGCACGCCGGAGCAGCCGTCGCTGAGGCGATGCCGATCGAGGTGCCGCCGACCGGGACGGTCAGGACGTCCCCCACCCGCACACGGACCGTCACCGCGGCCGGCGTCGGCCTCCTGCTGGTGTTCGCGCTGTGGGCGGCCAGCGAGGACTCGCTGTGGGCCATGGCGGGCGTGATGGGCGCGGAACAGGCCGGATTGACGCCGGAGGGACTCGGCATCGCGCTGAGCGGCGCGACGGCCGGCGGACTGCTCGGTTCGCTGCTCCTCATGATCGTGGGGGCACGTCTCGGGCGCGCGGTACCGCTCGTGATCCTGCTCGTCGCCGGCGGCGCGCTCAAGATCGTGGAGGGCTTCGTGACCGATCCCACCACGTTCATCGTGATCTTCATCGCCTGGAACTCGGTGTACGCGATCGCCTTCATGTACTTCGTGTCGACATCGGCGGCCCTGGATGCCGACGGCCGCTGGTCGGGCCCCCTGCTCGCGGTGTACCTCGTCGGGTCGGCCCTCACCCCCGTCATCGGCGCAGCCCTCGTCGGCGTTCTCGGCTATCAGGGATTCGCGGTCGCCCTCGGCATCGCGAGCTTCGTCCTCGCCGTACCCGCCGGGGCGATCGCCCTCCTATCGACGCGTCTGGAACGCATGACCTCTCAGGAGACCACCGCATGACCCGCACCCTCTATCGCAACGCCCGGATCTTCACGGGAGACGAGTCCCGCTGGGCGGAGGCCATCGTCGTCGACGGCGAGGAGTTCATCCACGTGGGCTCCGAGGCGGAAGCCCCGCACGCCGACGCGGAGGTCGATCTCGGAGGACGCGTCGTCCTTCCGGGGTTCACCGACGCGCACACCCACCTGCTCATGATGGGCGAGGCGCTCGGACAGGTCGGACTCACCGACGCCGCATCGCTCGAGGAGATCCAACGCCGGTTGGACGAGGCCCGCCGCACCACGTCGGGAGTACTGCGCGGACGTGGCTGGCTGTTCGACGCGATCCCCGACGGGGAGCCGACCGCGACGATGATCGATGCCGTCGTCGCCGACATCCCCGTCTACCTCGATGCCAACGACTACCACTCCTGTTGGGTGAACACGGCGGCGCTGCGCGAGTTGGGGATCACGCGGGACACCCCCGACCCGCTCGGCGGACGCATCGCCCGCGACGCGTCCGGCGAGCCGACGGGGATGCTCTATGAGACCGCCGCACAGCAGTACGCGTGGGCGCGGCGCGACGCCTCCACGACGGACGCTCAGCGGGATGCGGCAGTCGCACGGGTCGTGTCCGCCTACCTCTCCGCCGGCGTGACGGGGGCCGTCGACATGGCGTTCGACGAGCTCGGACTCGCTGCGCTCGAAAGGGCAGCCGAACGCGGCGAGCTGCCCCTGCGCGTCGCCGCGCACTGGTTCGTCGCGAACAGCGGAGACGATGCGGCGAACCTCGCGCAGGTCGCTCAGGCGTCGGCGCACGCATCGGCGTCGACGGCGGGTGTTCGCGTCGTCGGGATCAAGCTCGTGCTCGACGGCACGATCGACGCGTGCACTGCCGCCATGGGAGCTGCCTACGCCGACGGCTCGAACGCCGAGCCGATCTGGCCGGCCGCGCGGCTGCTGCCGGTGGTCGCGGCGGCGGACGCGGCGGGACTCCAGATCGCGATGCACGCGATCGGCGACGCCGCGAGCGCACTCGCCCTCGATGCGATCGAGCACGCCGTCGCGGTGAACGGCGACCGCCCGCGTCGGCACCGCATCGAGCACCTCGAGTACGCCGCGCCGGGAACCGCCGGGCGGATGGCGCGGCTCGGGGTGACGGCCTCCATGCAGCCCGTGCACGCCGACCCCGCGATCTTCGCGAACTGGGCGGCACAGATCGGCGACGATCGCGTCGCCCGCGCGTTCGCATGGTCGGAGTACGACGAAGCAGGAGCACTCCTCGCCTTCTCGACCGATGCGCCGACCGCCCCCTACGAGGCGCTCGCGAACATGTACGTCGCCGCCACACGTGCCTCGGCGCTGGTTCCGGGTGTGCCGGCCGTCGACCCGACTCAGGCACTTCCGCTGGAACGGGCCATCGCGCACGCCACCAGGGACGCTGCGGCATCGATCGGCGACGGCACCTGGCGCGGCCGCATCGCGGTCGGATACGCCGCCGACTTCGTGGTGCTCGACGCCGACCCGTTCGCGGGCGATCCGGCCCTCCTGCTGGGGACACGCATATCGCAGACCGTGATCGCCGGACGCACCGTGTACGAGAGCTAGCGCGAAGAGCACCTCTCCTGCGCATTTCCAGGATATCGCCGAGGTGGGGGCTTGCCGCAAGGCCCCCACCCTGGGGCAGAATCGACCCTCGCTCGTGCGAATGACGCCCGGCGTGAAGGAGATCCATGCCTTTCGACCCGTTCCACCTCGCGGATGATCTGCGCGCGAAAGCCGCTCCGGAACTGATCGCCGACGACCGCGAGCATCTCCGGAGGATCGCCGAAGCCCTCGAGCTGCAGCGCGCAGACGTGATCTCGCGACTGACGCAGGCACGCCGCCGGGAAGCGGACCTCGGAGATGCCGTCGTCGACCGGGACCTGGAGATCCGCCGACTGAGCGGACGCCTTCGCGTGCTCGAGCGCTTCGGCCTCGACATCTGCCTCGGCCGGATGACCCTCGACGATGGCGAACATCGGTACATCGGCCGCACCGGCCTCGCGGACGCGGACGGGTCCCGGCTCCTCATCGACTGGCGTACTCCTGCCGCAGAGCCGTACTTCGCGGCGACCCTCGAGCATCCGCGCGGTGTGATCTCCCGACGTCGCTACCGCTGGACCGACGGACGCATCCGTGACTACTGGGATGAGGCGCTGAGCGACGCGGCGTTCGACGGCGCGGCCTCCCTAGACGATCAATCCGCGTTCATCGCCAGCCTCGGAACTCATCGCACGGCCAGGATGCGCGACGTGCTCGCGACCATCCAGGCCGACCAGGATGCGATCATCCGCACCTCGTCCAGGGGAGCTCTCGTCGTCGACGGCGGCCCGGGCACGGGCAAGACCGTCGTGGCACTGCACCGCGCCGCCCAACTCCTCTACGCGGAGCCGCGCCTCACGCAGAGTGCGGGCGGCATGCTGCTGATCGGCCCTCATGCGCACTATCTCGCATACGTCGAGGACGTGCTTCCCAGCCTCGGCGAGGACACGGTGCGACTGGCGACCATCCGCGACCTCGTCCCGGAGGGAGCCTCGGCCTCCGACGAGCGGAGCGCCGAACACGACGCCCGAGTGGCGCGGCTGAAGGGCACGCTCGACCCCGTCTCGCTGCTCGACGCTGCCGCGAGGTGGTTCGAGCGTCCGCCGCATCACGCCATGCGTCTGGAATCGCCGTGGGCCGACCTGTGGCTGAGTCGCGACGAATGGGCTGAACTGTTCTCGAACGCCGACCCTGCCATCTCGCACAACGAGGCACGCGACGAGGTGTGGGAGGAGATCCTCGAGCTGCTGACGGACCAGGTGGACGACGAGGATGCGCCGCCCCATATGGTGCGGAGGTGGCTGCGTCAGGACGACGAACTCACCGGGACGTTCATGCGCGCCTGGCCGATGCTGTCCCCGACATCGGTCGTCGCACGACTGTGGAGCTCACCCGAATTCCTGCGGCACTGTGCGCCGGGGCTCTCACCGGAGGAGATCGCACTCCTGCAGCGGGACGGGTCGACGGCCTGGACCGTGTCGGACCTCCCGTTCCTGGACGCCGCGCGCCGCCGCATCGGCGACCCCGATACCGTCCGCGACGAGCACCGACGCCAGGCCGTGATCGCTTCCGCCCAGGAGCAGATCTCCCACGTGGTCGACCACCTCATCGAGGACGACGACAGCGAGATGAAGGTGATGTCGATCCTGCGGGGCCAGGACGCACGGAATGTGCTGCTCGGTGTCGACGCTCCCCCCGCGCTGCGACCCGACGAGCTGTCCGGACCGTTCGGACACATCGTCGTCGACGAGGCACAGGAGCTCACCGACGCGGAGTGGCGGATGCTCATCGCCCGCTGCCCTTCGAGGAGCTTCACGATCGTGGGAGACCGCGCGCAGGCACGTCACGGATTCACCGAGAGCTGGGAGGCCCGACTCGCCCGCGTCGGACTCCGCGACGTCAGGATCTCTCATCTGGGGGTGAACTACCGGACGCCGACGGAGGTGATGGAGGCCGCTGCTCCGGAGATCCTCGCGGCGATCCCCGACGCGAACGTCCCGTCCTCGGTGCGCGAGAGCGGAATGCCGGTGCGTCATGACGTCGTCGCCGCACTCCCGCGCCTGCTGGAGGCTTGGGTCGACGCGCATCCGGACGGCGTGGCGTGCGTGATCGGCGCCCCCGACTTCGCTCCGACCGCGCGCGTGCGATCCCTGACGCCCGAGGGTGCGAAGGGCCTGGAGTTCGACCTGGTCGTGCTGGTCCATCCCGATCAGTTCGGACATGACGTGACCGGCGCCGTGGACCGCTACGTGTCCATGACCCGATCCACCAGCGAGCTCATCGTGCTCCGGTGAAGCGACGCTCCGACCTCACCCGACGAGGACGCGACCGGTGAGGGCCTGCCAGCGCTCCTCGCGCCGCTCGATCCGTATGGGGTATGCGAAGGCCGCCGTCACCAGGGGTGTCGTGAGCACGGCGTCGGCCTGCCCCTTGGCAACGATCTCGCCCTTCGCGATCAGTGCCGCATGCGTGGTCGACCGGGGCAGCTCCTCCAGGTGATGCGTCACGAGGACGGTGGCGAGTTCGGGCTGCGTGCTGTGCAGCAGATCGAGCGTCTCGAGGAACTGCTCCCTCGCCGCGACGTCCAGACCCGTCGAGGGCTCGTCGAGGAGAAGGAGCGCGGGGTCGGGCAGCAACGCACGAGCGATGAGGGCTCTTCCGCGCTCTCCCTGGGACATGGTGGGCCACGTTGCGGCCTCGATCGCCTCGAGACCCAGCAGCGCCATGAGGTGCTCGACGCGCGCCAGGATCGCCGGGGAGGGCTCCCATCTGTTCATCATCTCCGTGGTCCCCGTCGCTCCGGTGAGCACGACCTCTCGCACCGTCAGCGGCGAGCGCAGGGGGTGACGCGGATTCACGTGACCGATGGACTCCCGCAGCTGTCGGATCTCGACGCGTCCGAGCTGCTGTCCGAGCACGTGGACAGAGCCTCTGGTCGGGTGCGCCTGCGCACCGCACATGCTCAGGATCGTGCTCTTGCCCGCTCCGTTCGGCCCGATGACGGCCCAGTGCTCGCCCTGCCTGACGGTGAGGTCGATGCCGGTCAGGATCTGCCGCGCGTTTCGGACGACGTCGACGCCCCTCAGCGCGAGGACGTCGCGGGGGACGGAGCCGTCGAGACCCTTCGCCGACATCACGACAGCGCCTCGCGAAGGGTGAGGAGATGAGCCCGACTGCGTTCGGCTGCGGCAGCTTCGTCGTGGTCGGCGATGGCTTGCACCTGCTCGGCGTGCGCGTCCTGGTCGGTGTCGTCCCCGAACGACCGCCGAATGCGGAGCATCTCGACCATGGCTTCACGCAACCGCGGGGTGAAGCTGTCGAACAGGTCGAGGAGCACCGGGTTGTGCGCGGCGGCCACGATCGTCCGATGAAAGGCGGTGTCGGCGTCGACGTGTGCCTCGATATGGGAGCGGTGCGCGGCGCGATCGGCGAGAGCACGGCGGATGCTGCGCAGATCCGCGGGAGTACGTCTCGCGGCGGCGAGCGCGGCGGCCTCCGTCTCGATTGCGATGCGTGCCTCGATCACCGCGACGATGTCGGCCTTGCGCAGGACGGCATCCCAGTCCTCCGGGGCTTCGAGCGCGGTCACATAGACTCCAGCCCCCTGTCGCGAAGCCAGCACTCCGCGCCCGGCGAGCTGCCGGATCGCCTCGCGCACGGTGGATCGACCGACACCGAGCTGCAGGGCGAGCGTCGTCTCGCCGGGGAGCTTCTCCCCCAGCGCCCATTCCCCGGCCGTGATGCGTCGCCACAGCAGCTCGGCCGCCTGGTCCGCCAGCGGCGCCCGTCTCACCTGTGCCATTCGCGCGGCCTCTCGTCTACTTGTCTGAGGAGTTCTGCTACAGTCTAGCCATGTTCTCGTCAGAGCACCTCCTTCTTCGCCGCCACGGCGGGGCGTAGCCGGACCGGCACCCCGCCGTGGGGTCGAGTGTGCCGGTCTCCCCTCTCCGAGAAGGACGCCGCATCACCATGACCACGACATCGCCCATCCATGACTCCGCCGCCGCCGGCATCGACGACGCTCCCGCCTGGAACCGGCAGAAGAACTCGCCGATGCCCTCGCAGCGCTACCGCGACGTCTACTCACGCGTCGAGGTGCCGCTCACCGAGCGGGACTGGCCCGCCCATCGACTCACGGCCGCCCCGCTGTGGGTGCCGGTCGACCTGCGCGATGGCAACCAGGCTCTCGCCGAACCGATGGATCCAGCCCGCAAGCGCCGGTTCTTCGAGCTGATGGTGCGGATGGGGTACAAGGAGATCGAAGTGGGATACCCGTCGGCGTCGCAGACCGACTACGACTTCGTGCGGCTGATCGCGGACAGCGACATCGCACCGGAGGACGTGACGATCGTGGTGTTCACCCCCGCGCGCCGCGATCTCATCGAGCGGACGGTGGAGTCCGTCCGCGGCATCGCCAACCAGGTCGTGATCCACATGTACACCGCGACAGCCCCCGCGTGGCGCAGCCTGGTGCTGGGGCACGAGCGCGAGGAGCTGAAGCAGCTCATCCTCTCCGGCGGCCGCGACGTGTGGGAGCTCGCCGGGCATCTGCCGAACGTGCGCTTCGAGTTCTCCCCCGAGGTGTTCAACCTGACCGAACCCGACTACGTGATCGACATCTGCGATGCGATGACCGAGCTGTGGCAGGCCACCCCCGAGCGGCCGGTGATCCTCAATCTGCCGGCGACGGTCGAGATCGCCACCCCGAACGTGTACGCGGATCAGATCGAGTACATGCACAAGAACCTCGCACGCCGTGACTGCGTGGTCCTCTCCGTGCATCCCCACAACGACCGCGGGACGGGTATCGCCTGCGCCGAGCTCGCGGTACTGGCCGGAGCGCAGCGGGTGGAGGGCTGCATCTTCGGAAACGGCGAGCGCACGGGCAACGTCGACATCGCGACGCTCGCGCTGAACCTCCACGCGCAGGGGGTGGATCCCATCGACTTCTCCGACATCGACGAGATCCGCCGCACCGTCGAGCACTGCAACCGGATCGAGGTGCACGCCCGCCATCCCTACGTCGGCGATCTGGTGCACACGGCGTTCAGCGGCACGCACCAGGATGCGATCAAGAAGGGCTTCGCCGAGCACCGCGCCCGCGCCGCCGCGGAGGACCGCGATGAGAGGGAGATCGAGTGGCGGGTCCCCTATCTGCCGATCGACCCCGCGGACATCGGTCGCGACTACGACGCCGTGATCCGCGTCAACTCGCAGTCGGGCAAGGGAGGTATCGCATATCTGCTGGAGAGCGAGTACGGGGTCGAACTGCCTCGGCGCCTGCAGATCGACTTCGCCCGGCACGTGCAGCGGCACACCGACGCGACCGGAGCCGAGGTCATGGCGGCAGAGCTGTGGGACGTCTTCGAGGCGGTCTATCTCCGCTCCGTTTCGGGCAGTGATTCCGGGACCCGTCTCGTCTCCTACGACTCCGCCGACGGCGAGGGGAACCCACGCACGCGCATCACACTCCAGGTCGAGGGCCGCGAGCACACGACGGTCCACCGTGAAGGCGGCCCTATCGAGGCTCTCTCTGCGGCACTCTCCGCCCATGGCGTGCGCGTGGACATCGTCGGGCTCCACCAGACGAGCGTCGGATCGGGGGCGGAGAGCGATGCTCTGACGCTCCTCGAACACCGCACCGCGGCGGGGAGCTCGTGGTCGGCCGGCCGCGGACGATCCGTGCTCTCCGCGAGTCTGTCCGCATTCATGGCGGCGGCGGTCGCCCACTCCGGAAGCTGACTCCCGCCTAGAAGTTCAGTCCTGGTCGCCGACGTGCCCGGGCGCCGTGAGGGAGAGCACGCGTTCGACGAAGGCGGCGTACTCCTCCATGTAGTGCTCGAGGAACTTCTTCGTGCCGGCATCCTCGACCGTGCCGTCGGGGCCGAACATCTCAGGACGGTAGGTCAGATACGCCTCGGGGGCGTTCAGCTGAGGGGCGTTGAGGAAGCTCAGCACACTGCGCATCGAGGACTGCATCACCGCGGTGCCGATGGCGCCGGTGGAGGCTCCGATGATGCCGGTGGGCTTGCGGGCGAACGAGTTGTGGCCCCACGGCCGCGACCCCCAGTCGATCGCGTTCTTCAGGGCGCCGGGGATCGAGCGGTTGTACTCCGGCGACACGATCAGGAGGCCTTCGGCGCGCTCGACCGCGTGCTTGAACGTGGTCACGGCGGCGACCGGATCGAGTTCGTCGTCACGGTTGTACAGCGGCAGATCGCGGATCGGGATCTCGACCATCTCCAGGCTGGGCGGGGCCAGCTTCACGAGCGCGGTCGCGACGACGCGGTTGATCGAGTCATGGGCGAGGCTTCCGATGAGGTAGCCGATCCGGTGTGCCATGCGGATACTCCCTTGCTTGTTCGGATGTGCTTGTCGGACGTGTTCGCGTTCAGGCTAGCCCCGTGTCCCGGCATAGCAAGCCCCTTCCATTGCCCCGCCGCCCGTGCACCGAGGCTTGAGCACGAGGAACAGAGCCCGCGATTCTTCGCCCGGATTCGCCTCAGGCCGTCGAGGCACCCCGGCACCGCGCGATGCCGCTGCTATTTTCGGACCATGAGATCTCCCCGCCTCGAACGCTTCGCCCTGGGAGCCGCGTTGGCTCTCGGAGCAGTCACCCTCGCTGGATGTGCCTCCGGCTCAGCCCCCACCTCCAGCGCTGTCCCCACCTCCACCCCCGCTCCCGCCGTCAGCCCGAGCACGACATCGGAGCCTGCCCCCACTCCGACCCCCAGCTCCAGCTCCGGAGACTTCGGGGACTTCACCGCCACCCAGCTGGTCGAGATCTGCGTCGACTCGACGCGATCGGGTTTCGCCGGCGACGTGCAGTTCGACTCGGCCGCCAGCCGCATCGAGCACCGCAGCGTGACCCCGGAGTGGCTCGTGATCGTCCCGGCGCAGACCTCCGGCTTCCAAGGAGAGGCGCAGTGCACGATCGGTGGTTCTCCGTCGAATCCGGACATCGGGCTGTCGTCCGCGTCGATCGAGCGCCTCCCCGAGGATCAGATCCAGAAGTTGATCGACGGGAAGAACGAGGGCGGCGACCGCTGATGTGCGGCTCAGAACCGACGGTGGAGTCGTCGAGCCCGCCGGCGCCTCCCCTTCTCTCTCGAAGATCGGCCCTGATCGCCTCCGGAGTCGCAGGTGGCGCCGCGATGTTCGGGCTGAACGTCGTGGCCCCCGGAGAAAGAGCGGCTGCAGCCGGGACGTACATCCGGCCGTGTGGCTACGCACCGATCTCCGACTCCTGGCAGGGGCACCGCAACCGCAACTCCGCGGAGCCGGGCACCGACTACTCCGTGCCGAGGGGCATGGCCGTCATGGCCGTGACGAATGGCCTCATCGTCGATCGCAAGGACACCACGTCCACGGCGACGGGCCGCTACCTGGCGCTCCGCGGGGACGACGGCAACTACATCCGTTATCTGCACCTCGACTCGAGTGTGGTCCGAGTGGGCACGCGCGTGACGCAGGGAACGGTCATCGCCTACTCGGGAGCGTCCGGTTTCGACAGCGAGACCGGCTACGGAGCACACGTCCACGTCTCACTCTGGATCGGCGGCTCACCGAACCAGCTCGGATTCAGGAACACCGTCGACTTCGAGAACTACGTCATCGACAACTCACCCAGTCAACCCCCCGCCTCGGAGGATCCCGTGCCCACCCATCAGTCCACCACCTACGCATGGAACACCGTCATCCCTGCGAACTCCTGGATGCCCGTGCGCGTCGGGGCAACCGAGTTCTATCTCGCGGTACTCGCCGCCGGACGGCGTGAGACCGGAGACGTCGTCGTCAACCTGCGGGCATCCGGCGTCGCTTCCGCCCTCCAGCTCCGTGTGGTCGCGGAGGCTCTGAACTCCGCTGGCGCCGTCGCACAGTCGTTCGTGCAGCCCACCGTCGAGATCCCGAAGACCGTCTCCAGTGACGGGATCACCCACGCGCAGTACGTGATGCCGTACACCCTGGTCGGTCCGGTCCGGCTCTACGCGCATGTGCGATCGGTCGGCGGCACCGCGAAGATCGAAGAGGTCACGGTCAAGAAGAACTACTGGCCGGCGTGACGCCGCCCCTGCTGTTGCGGTTCCGCCTCCAGACGCGATGACCGTCAGATCGTCCGGCCCCGCCTTCGTGGGGCCGGACGATCTGCATGTGCCGTGCAGCGGTCGACCTCGCCCGGGCGTCTATCGGACCACGGCACGGTGATCTGGGGACAGCCCGCTACTGTCATCGACATGCACCCCAACGAACCGAAACCCCCATCAGTGCTGCCCGGAGTAGGTCGCAGAACGTTCATGACGGCCGCTGCGATCACGGCGGCGGTCACTGCTGCCGGCGTGGGCGCGGTCGGTCGCCCGCAATCAGCGGCCGCTGCCGTGACCTGGGGTTACCCGTTCACGTTCCGTTCCGGGCGCTCGCGCGGCTTCGTCGGACAGTACCCGGCGCACGCCGGAATCGACTACACCCCTGGTTTGGGGACGCCGATCCACGCAGTCGCCGATGGGACGATCGTCATCAGCGGTATCACCGGGAACAAGGGCGCCTACGGCGAGAGCATCCACATTCAGCACGCCGACGGCTATCGCACCGTCTATGCGCACATGCTCGAGGGCACGCGCATCGGCACAGGGCCGGTTTCGCGAGGGCAGTTCATCGGCAAAGTCGGTGACACCGGCCAGTCCACCGGTCCGCACCTGCACATCGAAGTCCAGCGCAACGGCGTGGCACTCAACCCCGATCCCTACATCGACGACGCGCCGCTCGCAGGGAGCGGGCCGACGACACCTCAACAGGAGACAGCAATGGAAGCAATCGTGAAGGTCCCGACCGGAGCCGTGGTTCACCTCAGGTACGGCGGGAAGACCGACTTCGCCAGCCAGCAGCAGTACAACGACTTCCGCATGCAGGTCGACACCCTGCGCAGCCTCGGAGCAACCGATCTCATGCCTCTGCCCGAGCTCTCGAAGGTGCCCGGAGTTTCCTGGGACACCTTCACCTTCCTCGCCTGCTATATCGGGGCGCCGACGGCGTAGTCGCGAGCGCGTGACGGAAGGCTCCCACCATGCCGAGTGCTCGGTGGGAGCCCTCCGCACGGCGCCGGAGACGGAAAAAGCCCCGGAGTTCCGCGTTCTTCTGCGGTTCTCCGGGGCTTTTATGGTCGGGCTGACAGGATTTGAACCTGCGACCCCTTGACCCCCAGTCAAGTGCGCTACCAAGCTGCGCCACAGCCCGTTGTTCTGCGCTCTCGCGCAGGCAACTCCCCTATCTTAGCCGTATCCGCACCCCCTCCGCGAACCGAGGCGTTGCGAGTGTCGGATGCCCCGCGTAGCGTCGCGTCATGGCGACGATCACGACCGAGCTGGCGACGACGGCACGCTGGGATGATGTCCAGCATGCGCTCACGGGTGGCGGCGACGGCGCCAGTTGCCAGTGCATCTGGCCGGTGCTGAGCAACAAGGACTGGAACGCGACCACGACGCCGCAGCGCACCGAGATGTTCCGCACCGAGATCGACGAGGGGCCGCCTCCGGGGATCGTCGCCTACGTCGACGGCGAGGCTGCCGGTTGGATCCGTATCGGCCCCCGCACGCGCCAAGCCCGGGTTCCTCGCACGCGTATCATCGCTGCGGCGAGCACCGAGCCGTTCGAAGACGAGTCGGTCTGGGCGGTGACGTGCTTCGTGGTGCGCCGAGAGCACCGTGGCAGCGGGCTCAACCTCGAGCTCTTGCGCGCGGCCGTGGAGTACGCCCGAGAATCCGGGGCGCGCCTCATCGAGGGGTATCCCGTCGACACCCGCGGTGAGAAGCAGCGCTCCAACGACCTCTTCCACGGCACTCTCGGAACATTCCTCGCGGCCGGCTTCATGGAACGGGCCGAGCTCAAGCCGGGCCGCACGCTCGTGGCACTCTCCTTCGATGACGACGGATGATCGCAACCGATGAGAAGCCGCTAGCGTGAAGTCATGAGCAACGAGACTCCGACCATCGACGATCCCGAGCTCGGCACGTTCACGCGCGCACGCTCGGAGCTCACCGATGGGACGGTGCTGACACACGATTGGTTCGTCGGCTCGATCTCGGTCCACGGCACCGACCTCGAGCTGATGATGGAAGGCTCGGCCCCTGACGAGGTCGAACCTCTGCTCCCCCGACTGCGGGACACGGTGAAGCGACTCGACATCGTGCGACGCATCGCCACGGATGCCGTCGTCACGAAGTTCAGCGCGGGCGAACCGGGAAGTCTCGAGCTCGACGAGGCCAGCACAGACCTCGCCGTCGAGGCCATCGAAGCGGCCGCCGACGGCACGGTCGTTCTCCATCTGACCGACGGCTGCGGCGAGCACTTCCCCGAGGGATACTGGCCGGCTGTGCATCTCGGTGTCGACGACAGCGTCGTCGAGGTCACCGTCGAATCGTGAACAGCAGCGCCATGAGGGACGGGTCGCAGGCCCCGTCGGTGCCGCGACACGACGACGAGCTCCAGCGGCGCCGCGTGCTCTTCGCCTCCGCGTTCCTCCCCTACACCGTCGTGTCTCTCCTCCACGTCGTCCTGCTGGCGGTCGACAGCCCGCTCGCCGCGCCCACCAAACTGCTCCTGATGCCGCTGCTGGCTGTTCCGGTCGTGGTCTCTGCGCGACGCCTCGTTCCGCGCTCCACGCTGATCCTGCTGCTTGCCGCCGTGTTCTTCTCCTGGCTCGGCGATGGAGCCGGGACATTCTTCCACGGCGGCCCCGAACTGCCCCTGATGCTGCTGTTCTTCGGCATCGCCCACGTGGCCTACATCCTGCTCTTCGCACGTCACCTGTCGACCCGGCGCATGCCCTGGTGGGCTCTCGTGTACGCCGGCTGGTGGGTCGCCATGATCGCCGTGCTCGGTCCGCACACCGGTGGCCTTCTCGTCGCCGTCGCTCTCTACGGACTGGTGCTCGCGGGGACCGCCGCCTTCTCCGCGCGCTGCCATCCCGTCATCGCCGTCGGAGGGTCGTTCTTCCTCGCGAGCGACACGATCCTCGCTTTCCGACTCTTCCTCCCCGATTCCCTGCCGCCCTGGAGCAGCCCCGCCGTGATGCTCACCTACACGATCGGGCAGGGACTGATCGTCGCCGGCGCTCTCGTGGCACTGAGGAAGAGGAGTTCCTGATGGATGCCGCACGCATCGACAGCTGGCTCTGGGCGATCCGTGTCTACAAGACGCGCTCGGCGGCGACGACGGCATGCCGCGCGGGGCATGTACGCGTGAACGGAGACAGGGTGAAGGCCGCGCAGCAGATCCGGGTGGGCGACGAGGTCCGCATCAGGATCGCCGGGTTCGATCGAATCCTCTTCGTCCGCCAGCTGCTCGTCAAGCGTGTCGGCGCTCCCGTCGCCGCTCTCGCCTACGACGACCGGACGCCCGAACGAGAGCCTCAGGCAGCACTGGGCGTGCGCGACCGCGGAGCGGGGCGACCGACCAAACGCGAACGACGCGACATCGATCGGTTGCGCGGCCGCAACGACGTTCTCCCGAGCTGATATCTCGGCATGCATCGTGGCCGCACCTTCTCGCTTTCGAAGCTTTGTTCTAAACTGAGTGCATGGCGAACGATAAGAAACCCGACCTCGACCTCGACCTCGAGGAACGTCGTCGAGTTCTCGACGCCTGGGTAGCGACCCGTCGCCGCATCGCCGCACTCGAAGCCGAGGCAGCCGAGCTGCTCACGGAGCAGATCGCCATCCACGATGCCGATGTCGCCTCGAGCCCGTTCCACCGCGATGCGATCTACCGGTCGATGGTCGCGGAGTTCTCGGCTGCCGGCCGCCTGCCGAAGGGGTCCATGGAGTTCGCCTTCGCAGACGCCCAGGCCCTGGTCGGTCATCTCCCCGCGACCCGCGCTTCGTTCTCGCGCGGCACTGTCAGCGCTGGACACGTTCGCGAGATCGCCAGGGCCAGCGCCATCGTGGCCGAGGCCATCCGCAACCGCAAGATCGATCCGGCAGTCATGGAGCTGTTCGAGACGGCGGTGCTGGTGGTCGCCGAGCAGGACACCGCAGCGCGCACCAAGGCGCACGCTCGACAGGTCGTCGCCGCCCTCGTCGGCGAGACGCTCGTCGACAGACACCGACGTGCGGCCGAGGAACGGTGCGTGACGGTGAAGTCGCTCGACGACGGGCTCGCGCTGCTCACCGCCGTGCTGCCCGAGTGGATCGCCACCGCCATCGCCGACCGACTGAATCAGATGACACGAGCGGTCGTACGCGCCCGGGATGACAGCGATGTCGTTCCTCCGCCCTGGTGGTTCGACGACGGGCGTGAGGGCATCAGCCCCGAGGACATCTCCCTCGACGATCCGGTGTTCGACATCCTCGATGACTGTGTGATCCGTGGCATCGACGTGAGCACGTTCACGGCCGACCCCGACGTCGTGCACTTCCCGGCGGACACCCGTACGTGGGCACAGACCCAGGCCGACCTCTTCGCTGATCTGCTCCTCACGGCAGACCCGAGCGCCGCCCACGGGGACGGCCTCGACGGCATCCAGGCCCGCGTGCAGGTGACGATCGCAGCCAGAACCCTCACCGGCGCTGACGACGACCCGGCGGAGCTCGACGGGCACGGAGCGCTGCACCCCGACGTCGCGCGCGAGCTCGCAGCGCGCAACACGGGCTGGAGCCGCCTGTTCCTCGACCCGTCCGGCATGGTCGTGGAGACCGACACCTATACGCCGACCGAGGGCATGCGGCGTTTCCTCCGCGCGCGCGACCGACACTGCCGGTTCCCGGGATGCCGGATGCCGGTGCACCGCTGCGAGATCGACCACAACCACGATCATGCGAAGGGCGGCACGACCGCGCTCGACAATCTCGCGCACTTCTGTCGGAATCACCACACGCTCAAGCACCCCGACATCCCGGTGGCGCATCGGTGGACCGCTCAGCAGGAGAAAGACGGCAGCGTCACCTGGCACAGCCCACTGGGCCGGGACTACGCCGATTCGCCCCCTCGAAGGGTGATGTTCGTCTGACGCCGGGCTTCCGGATCGACGGTGACCGGACCGCGACGCAGGGACTCGACGTTACCCCTGCGCGTCGAGCAACTGGAGCAGCCATCCCGCCGAGCTGATGTGCGCGGCGCCCGCGTGATCGGCCCGTTCCCGAAGGCCGCGGTCGCTGGTGACGGCGACGACGGATTCCTCGCGCGCGACCCGACGCTCGATCTCAGCGACGATCGCGTCGTCGCCCTCAGCCTCGGCACGTACCAGGCGGACGGGTCCCGGTTCGTCGGGGATGCCTCGCGCCTGTCCCTCGACCACCAGCGAGACCTCGGGGAACCACACATCTCCCCCGAGCTCCAGCTCCTCGGCGGGAACAGCCAAGCGTTCGAGACGGCTGCGAAGTCGAGCCGCCGCTCCGGCACGGTCCTTCCACCAGCCGTCCGGGACCGAACCGACGACGTTCGCCGCATCCACCACGATCGCAGGACGCGTCCCGAGCAGCGCCCGCAGCGCAGGCCACGACGCCCCGAACCCCGGGTGCAAAGGGCGGGCGTCGACCTCATCCACCGGCACCCATTCCAGGGCGACGCTCTCGGGGTCGCTGATCACCGGCTCGAACGGCACCTGCACGTCGGCGATGACGGTCGTGTACGACCAGATCCCGAGGTCGAGCACGCTCGTGAACCGGGCGCGCACAGCACCGTCGGGCACGCCGGCCTCTTCCTGGGCTTCGCGGACGGCTCCGTCGATCGCGCTCTCCCCCTCGTGCAGCGCCCCGCCGGGAAGCCCCCACGTCCCCCCGAAGTGGCTCCAGGAGACGCGGTGCTGCAGCAGGATCCCGCGCGCGGGATCGTAGGCGAGAAGACCGGCGGCGCCGAAGCGCCCCCAGTACTTCTCCCCCGACTCCGCGATCACCCAGGCATCGCCGGGATTCCGCGGCCCCTCGGGGCGACGCGGCTCACCGGAAGCAGGAGGTACGACAGTCACACACTCAGCCTTTCACAGCATCGGGGCGACGGCACCACGGCGCGACATGCGCCGGAACAGATCAGCGCTGGCGCTTCTCGCGCACGCGCATGTTGATCACGATCGGCGTGCCCTCGAACGAGTAGAGCTCGCGCAGACGCCGCTGGATGAACCGGCGGTACCCGGGGTCGAGGAAACCGGTCGTGAACAGCACGAACGTCGGCGGGCGCGTCGATGCCTGCGTACCGAACAGGATGCGCGGCTGCTTGCCTCCACGCAGCGGGTGCGGGTGCTCCGCCACGAGTTCCGCGAGGAACGCGTTGAACTTGCCCGTCGGAATACGACGGTCCCAGTTCTCAAGTGCGGTCTCCAAGGCGGGAACGAGCTTGTCGAGGTGACGCCCGGTCTTCGCGGAGATGTTCACGCGCGGGGCCCAGGCGACGTGTGCGAGGTCCTGCTCGATCTCCCGCTCGAGGTAGCGACGGCGATCGGCGTTCTCGAGGTCGTCGTCGTTGAGGCGGTCCCACTTGTTGAACGCGAGGACCAGTGCACGACCCGACTCCAGCACCAGGTCGATGATGCGCACGTCCTGCTCGCTGATCGACTCGGAGACGTCGAGCACGACGACAGCGACCTCCGCCTTCTCCAGCGCAGCGGAGGTGCGCAGCGACGCGTAGAAGTCCGCGCCCTGCGCCATGTGCACGCGACGACGGATGCCGGCGGTGTCGACCAGACGCCACATCTTGCCGCCCAGCTCCACGACCTCGTCGACCGGATCGCGCGTGGTGCCGGCGAGATCGTTGACGACCACGCGCTCCTCGCCGGCCGCCTTGTTCAGCAGCGACGACTTGCCGACATTCGGGCGACCGAGGATGGCGACCCGGCGGGGTCCGCCGATCTCCTGCTTGGCGACCGCCGAGACCTCGGGAAGCTTCTTCATCACGGCGTCGAGCAGATCGGCGACACCGCGTCCGTGGATGGCGGACACCGGGTGCGGTTCGCCGAGACCGAGGCTCCACAGAGCTGCGGTCTCCGGCTCCTGCCGGGCGTCATCGATCTTGTTGGCGACCAGGAACACGGGCTTGCCGCTCTTGCGCAGCAGCTTCACCACGTGCTCATCGGTGGAGGTCGCACCCACCATGGCGTCGACGACGAACAGCACCAGGTCGGCGAGGTCGATCGCCACCTCCGCCTGCATCGCGACAGAGCGGTCGATGCCGCGGGCGTCCGGCTCCCACCCGCCTGTGTCGACGAGCGAGAAGCGACGGTCTCCCCACTCCGCCTTGTACGTCACGCGGTCGCGGGTCACACCGGGGGTGTCCTCCACGACGGCCTCACGGCGACCGAGGATGCGGTTCACGAGCGCGGACTTGCCCACGTTCGGCCGTCCGACGATCGCCACCACGGGAAGTGCGGGACTGTAGTGGATGCCGTCCTCGCCGAGCGTGATGCCCGCGAGGAGCTCCGCGTCCTCGTCGTCGAGCTCGTAGTCGGAGAGGCCGGCGCGGAGGGTCTCCGCACGCTGCTCGGCGAGATGCTCGTCGAGCTGGTCCATCTTCTCGGCGAGCTGGTCGGGGCCGCCTTCGTATTCGTCGTCAGCCACGGGGTGCTCCTTGGATTCGTTCGATCACCGTGATGACGGCGTCGATGGTCTGGGGGAAATCGAGCTCCGTCGAATCGACGACCTCGACGCCTTCTGCAGCGTTCAGGAAGTCGACGACGGCACTGTCTGAGGCATCGCGCTTGTGCAATGCCGCGGCGACAGCAGCCGCATTCTCGCCGGCGAGTTCACCGGCACGTCGCGCAGCCCGCACTTCGGGGGCTGCGGTGAGAAGGATCCGTACAGGGGCGTCCGGTGCCACCACGGTCGTGATGTCACGTCCCTCCACCACGACGGCGGGGTACGACGACTCGGCTACCAGCCGGCGGAAGAGCTCGTTGACCTGTGCTCGCACCTCGGGCACGCGCGCCACGCCGCTCACCGCTCCGGAGACTCGCGGGTCGCGGATGGCCTCGGTGACCTCCACGTCTCCGACGAGCACCGTGCGGTCGTCGGGGTCGAGGCCCAGTCGCACGGGGAAGTCGGTCGCCGCAGCGAGGACGGCCTCGGAGTCGTCCGTGTCGGCCCCGCGGTCGAGCACATGCCAAGCGAGCGCACGGTAGGCGGACCCGGTGTCGAGGTACCCGAAGCCGAGCTTGCGCGCCACAGCCTTGGAAACGCTGGACTTGCCGGAGCCGGCGGGGCCGTCGATCGCGATGAACTTGTGTGCGTCGGTCACGTGCGCCTCCGCGGCGGAGAATGAGATGTCAGTCATTGGTGCTCCCCGCGATACGCCAGCCGCGTTCCTGGAGCCCGGTGATCGCGCCGTGCAGAGCCGCCGGGTCGACGCTGATCTCGGCGAGGCCGAACTGCGCTCCCGGCGAATGCTCGAGGCGCAGGTCCTCGACGTTGACTCCGAGTTCACCCAGCTCGCCGAAGAGCCGCCCGAGTTGCCCGGCGGTGTCGTCGATCATGACGACGAGGGTGTCGAAGCGCTGGTTCTGTCCATGCTTGCCGGGAAGACGCTCGACCCCGTCGTTGCCCTGGCGGATGGTCTCGGCCACCGTGCGGCGGGCGCCGGGGGCGGCCGGATCGCGCAGGGCGTCGGAGATCTCACCGAGGTCGGAAGCGAGGGCATCGAGGATCTCGACCACCGGTTCGGCGTTCGCCCCGAGGATCTGCACCCAGAGTTCCGGTGCCGACGCAGCGATGCGCGTCGTGTCGCGGACGCCCTGGCCCGCGAGACGGAGCGCCCCTTCCTCGGCCTCTGCGAGGCGACCGGCGAGCAGACTCGCCACCACCTGCGGCACATGCGAGATCAGCGCGACAGAACGGTCGTGCTCCTCCGGGGTCATCTCGAGCGGCATCGCTCCCACATCGAGGGCGAGGGCCTCGACGAGCGCGAGATCGGAAGCTTTCGTCTCCGCGTCTCGGCACACGACCCAGGGGCGTCCGATGAAGAGGTCAGCGCGAGCAGAGATCGCCCCACCGCGCTCACGGCCGGCGAGGGGATGCGAGCCGATGTAGCGGGCGAGGTCCACGCCGCGCATCTGAAGAGTGCGGAACGGCTCGAGCTTCACACTGGCGACATCGGTGACCACCGCCTGCGGGAACCGCTCGAGCTCGGCCTGGATCACGTCTGCCGTGACATCGGGCGGAACGGCGACCACCACGAGAGAGGGGGCGTCGTCCTCCGCCGCGATCCGGCCGGCGCCGTAGTCGACCGCGAGGCGCAGTTGGGCCGGCGAGGCGTCGGACAGCACCACGTCGACGCCCTTCGCACGGAGGGCATGACCGATGCTCGCGCCGAGGAGGCCAGCGCCGACGATGCGGACGGTCCCGGAGAGACGCGGCGCGACGAAGCCCGCTCTCCGCCCCGCGGGCGCACTCGTCGTATCGGTCATTCGCTCTCCTGCTCGCCTGGCGCCTCGGCGACACCGGAATCACGGCGCGACAGGGTCAAAAGCGCGCCGAGTTCGATTTTACTCAGTTCCCGCGTCTTTCCGGCCGGGAGGGTTCCCAGGTGGAGCGGACCGAACTGTCGACGGACCAGTTCCGTGACCGGGTGGCCGACGGCCGCGAGCATCCGACGGACGATGCGGTTGCGACCGGAGTGCAGTGTCAACTCCACCAGGCTCGACCCTCGTGAGGTGTCCAGAAGCCGCGCCTTGTCGGCGGCGATCGGTCCGTCCTCCAGTTCGATGCCCTTGGTGAGCTTCGAGATCGTCTGTGGCAGCACCGTTCCCTCGACCTTCGCGATGTACACCTTGGTCACGCCGAACGACGGGTGCGCCAGCACATGAGCGAGCGCGCCGTCGTTGGTCAGGATGAGCAGACCGCTCGTCTCGGCATCCAGCCGTCCGACGTTGTACAGCCGCTCCTCGTAGTCGGCGGTGAACCGGCGCAGATCGGGGCGGCCATTCTCGTCCTTCATGCTGCTCACGACACCGGTGGGCTTGTTGAGCATGACGTAGCGCTTCGAGACGTCGAGCTGCACGGCGGTGCCGTCAACGTCGACGAGGTCGTTCTCCGGGTCGATCCGTCTCCCGAGTTCGGAGACCACGATGCCGTTGACGCGGATGCGGCCTTCGGTGATGTACTGCTCGACCACGCGGCGTGAAGCGACTCCTGCAGCGGCGAGAACCTTCTGCAGGCGCACGCCTTCGGGTGCAGCCCCGGAATCGTTCGAGGCGGTGTTCGAGGCTGCGTTCGAGGCGTCGTGGCCGGTCATCGGATGGTCCCTTCGTCGAATCCGTCTGCGCCATCGTCGAGCAGCGGGGAGATCGGGGGCAGCTCGTCGAGGGAGTTGATGCCCAGATGCTGGAGGAGCGCGTCGGTGGTGCCGTAGTTGATCGCACCGGTCTCGGAGTCTGCGAACAATTCGGTGATCAGTCCACGAGCGACGAGCGTACGGACGACGGAGTCTACGTTCACCGCGCGGATGGAGGCGACCTGGCTGCGCGTGACCGGCTGCTTGTAGGCGATGACGGCAAGGGTCTCCAGGGCGGCCTGCGAGAGACGTGCGGGAGCCTGACCGCCGATGAATGCCGCCACCACGTCGTCGAGCTCTTCCCTGACGTAGAGACGCCACCCGCCGCCGACCTCCCGAAGCTCGAAGCCGCGTCGCGGTCCCTTCCCGCGCCCGTCGTAGTCCTCGACCAGCATCTCCAGGGTCTGGCGCACGGCAGGAACCGGCGAGCCGACCGCGGCGGCCAGGGCGACGAGACCGATCGGCTCATCCACGACGAAGAGGATCGCCTCGATCCGCTCGGTCAGAGGAATCTCCTCGGCACCGGCCAGGTCGGCGTTCGTCTCGTCCGTCACATCATCGGTCATAGTCGGCTCCCAGGGTCGCCAGCGTCTCATCCGACCAGGAGTCGGCTGCCCAGCGCAGCGTCAGCTCGCCGAGCGGTTCCAGTTGTTCGAACGACAGCGCCGCGTGCCGGTAGAGCTCCAGCACCGAGATGAACCGTGCCACGACGATGCCCGGCTCGGTCACGCCGGCCACGAGTTCACGGAAACTCACCGACTCGGTGCCGCGCAGCAGCGTCACCACGATCGCCGCCTGCTCGCGGATGCTGACCAGGGGCGCGTGCAGGTGATCGAGCCCGACGTGCGGGATCTCCTTCGGGGCGAAGGCCAGGAGGGCGAGAGCGGCGAAGTCGTCGACACTCAAGGACCACACGAGCTCCGGCGTCTGACGTCGGTGCTTCTCCTCCAGACGGACAGCGCGCACGTGACGACGGTCTTCGCGCTGCAGACAGCGGGCGAACCAGGTCGAGACCTCCTTGAAGGCCCGATACTGCAGCAGGCGTGCGAACAACAGGTCGCGCGCCTCGAGCAGAGCCACCGCCTCGGCATCGACCAGCTCGCCCTGAGGGAGAAGACCGGCGACCTTCATATCGAGCAGGGTCGCGGCCACGACCAGGAACTCGGACGCCTGATCGAGGTCCTCGTCGTCGTCAAGTTGGCCGAGGTACGCGATGAACTCGTTGGTGACCGCGCTCAGCGATACCTCGGTGATGTCCATCTCGTGCTTCGAGATGAGGTTCAGCAACAGGTCGAAGGGGCCGTCGAAGTTCGACAGCGAGACCGTGAAGCCGCTGGCTTCGGCGGACGCTCCTTCGTCTGCGCTCTCCTGGAGCGACGGGTCGACGGGTGCTTCGTCAGGCGACGGCGCCACGGGCGACCAGCTCCCGCGCCAGCCGCAGATACGCCTGAGCGGCGGCATGCTCGGGGGCGAACTCGGTGATCGGCACGCCCGACACGGAGGCGTCAGGGAACTTCACGGTGCGGCCGATCACGGTTTCCAGCACATCGTCGCCGAATGCCTCGACCACACGCTCGAGCACCTCACGGGAGTGCAGCGTGCGCGGGTCGTACATCGTCGCCAGCAGGCCGTCCATCGTGATCGAAGGGTTGAGCCGGTCGCGGACCTTGTCGATCGTCTCGATCAGCAGCGCGACCCCGCGCAAGGCGAAGAACTCGCACTCGAGCGGGATGATCACGCCGTGGGCCGCCGTCAGCGCGTTCACGGTGAGGATGCCGAGCGAAGGCTGGCAGTCGATCAGGATGACGTCGTACTCCCCCGCCACCTGGCGCAGGACGCGGGCGAGGATCGTCTCTCGCGCGACCTCGTTGACGAGGTGCACCTCGGCAGCGGAGAGATCGATGTTCGCCGGGATGACATCGAGGCCCTCGACACTCGAGTGCACGATCGCATCGTGGGCGTCGCGCTTGGTGTCCAACAGCAGGTCGTAGATCGTCGGCACGTCGTGGGTGGGGATACCGAGGCCCGCAGAGAGCGCACCCTGGGGATCGAAGTCGACCGCCAGCACCTTCCGGCCGTATTCGGCCAGCGACGCGGCGAGGTTGATCGACGTGGTCGTCTTTCCGACGCCGCCCTTCTGGTTGCACAGCGCGATGATGCGTGCAGGGCCGTGGGACTTCAGCGGCTCGGGGATCGGGAAGCCGTGATACGGACGGCCGGTGGGTCCCATGGGGGTCTCGTCGGCCTTCTGCGCCTTCGCCCTGGACTTCGCCACTTTCTCAGCCACCCGTTCTCCTGCTCCGTCGTGCTTGGTCGATTGTACCGGCCATGCGGTTCTCCGGCCGCCTCGGCACGCGGCAGAGCGATCGGCGCGCGGCAGCGCCACCGACACGCGGCAGGCGACCCGAGCGGGCGCGGCAACTCTTATCGGGCGCGCGGGTGCGACGTCGCGTAGATGTCGCGGAGCGCGTCGACGGAGACGTGGGTGTAGATCTGCGTCGTCGCGACCGACGAATGCCCGAGGAGCTCCTGGACCACGCGCACATCCGCCCCGCCCTGCAGGAGGTGCGTCGCGAACGAGTGCCGCAGGGTGTGCGGGGAGACGTCGACCGTGATCTCCGCTCTCTCGGCGGCAGCGCGGATGACGAGCCAGGCGCTCTGGCGTGAGAGCGGGGCGCCCCGAGCGCCGAGGAACAGTCGGGCAGAGGCACGTCCCTTGGCCGCCAGTCCCGGACGCACGCGCGTCAGGTACGCGTCCACGGCGGCGCGCGCGTAGGAGCCCACCGGCACGATGCGCTCCTTGGCCCCCTTCCCCCGCAGTCGCAGCACGTCGCCGTGCGCCAGGTCGTCCACGTCGAGGTCGATGGCCTCCGACACCCGGGCTCCGGTCGCATACAGGAGTTCGAGCAGCGCGCGATCGCGGATGCCGAGCGGGTCCTCGGGCGATGGCGCGGCGAGAAGGCGCTCGACCTGCTCGATGGTCAGGGCCTTGGGGAGCCGTCGCGGCGCCTTGGGCGGGCGGAGCCGGCCGCTGGGGTCGTCAGCCTCGATGCCCTCGCGTGCCAGGAAACGGTGCCAGCCCCGGACCGACGACTGCAGGCGCGCGAGGCTCGTCGAGGCGGGCGGCGGCTGGGCAGATGCCCGCTCCGCGATGAACCGGTCGATCACGGCAGGGGTCACTTCAGCCGTGCCGGCGATCCCTTCTGCGACCAACCACTCCTGATAGACGCCGAGGTCACGCCGGTACGCCGCGACCGTGTGGGCACTCAGGCCCCGCTCGACCGTGACATGACGCAGGTAGGCGTCCAGGGCGCGCTCGAGCTGCATCGTCAGTCCCGGTCGCGCAGCCTCTGCGATGCCGCGAGCACCCCGATGGCGAGGATGCCGTTGCGCATCCGCCCCTCGAGCACCGCCGAGACGGCGTCCGAAAGCGGCACCCACGCCACCCGGATGTCCGCCTCCTCGTCCTCCCGGTCGTGTGCCGCGTCAGCCGAGGAGACCCCGGTCGCGAGGAACACGTGGATGATCTCGTCGTTCCCGCCCGGAGTCGTCCAGGAGGAGACCAGGGGTTCCCAGCGCTCGGCGACGAGGTCGGCCTCTTCGGCGAGCTCCCGCCGGGCTGCGGCAAGAGGCTCCTCCCCCTCCACATCCAGCAGTCCTGCAGGGAGCTCCCAATCCCGATGCCGAATCGGGTGACGGTACTGCTGGATCAGCAGGACGCGCCCCTCATCGTCCAGGGCGACGATCGCCACCGCGCCGGTGTGATCGACGTACTGTCGGACGATCTCACCGTCTCCGTAGCGCACACGGTCGGAGCGGACGTCCCAGACCCTGCCGCGGTATACGAGGTCGCTGTGAAGGACCTCCGGTTCGAACGGCTCGTCGCGGAGGTCCTGCGGCGACTCAGTCATCCGCACTGACGTCGAACAGCTCGCTCGCGCGGTTCCGCTCGATCGCTGCGCCGACCAGTCCGCGGAACAGCGGGTGCGGAGCGGTCGGACGCGAGCGCAGCTCGGGGTGCGCCTGAGTGGCGATGTAGTACGGGTGCACGTCGCGGGGAAGCTCGACGTACTCGACGAGGTCGAGCTCCGGGTTGAGACCGGAGAACACCAGTCCGGCCTCCGAGAGACGGTCACGGTAGGCGTTGTTCACCTCGTAGCGGTGACGGTGGCGCTCGGAGGCTTCGGGCGCACCGTACAGTTCACGGGCGAGCGATCCTTCGGCGAGGGCGGCCTGGTACAGACCGAGGCGCATGGTGCCCCCGAGGTCGCCTCCGTCGAGGATGTCGACCTGCTCGGCCATCGTGGCGATGACGGGCTCCGCCGTCTCCGGGTCGAACTCGCTCGAGGACGCGCCTTCGATGCCGGCGACGTCGCGTGCGTACTCGATGACCATGCACTGCAGGCCGAGGCACAGGCCGAGCGTCGGGATGCCCTGCTCACGCGCGAACTTCAGCGCGCCGAGCTTGCCTTCGATGCCGCGGATGCCGAAGCCTCCCGGCACGCAGATGCCGTCGAGCTGGGCCAGCTGCTCCCTGGCGCCCTCCGGGGTCTCGCAGAGGTCGGAGGGGATCCAGCGGATGTTGACCTTGGTCTCCTGTGCGAAGCCTCCGGCCTTGAGAGCCTCGGTCACCGAGAGATAGGCATCGGGGAGGTCGATGTACTTGCCCACCAGGCCGATCGTCACCTCGTGCTTGGGGTTGTGCACCGCGTGCAGCACCTTGTTCCAGCGTGTCCAGTCGACGTCGGCCGCCTTCTGGTCGAGGCCGAGGCGGCGCACGATGTACGAGTCGAGACCCTGCTCGTTCAGCGTCGAGGGGATGTCGTAGATGCTCGGCAGGTCGACGGTGTTGATGACGCCCTCGACATCGACGTCGCACATCAGCGCGATCTTGTTGCGGTTGCTCGCGCTGACCGGGCGGTCGCTGCGGAGCACCAGGGCGTCCGGCTGGATGCCGACCTGGCGCAGGGCCGCCACGGAATGCTGCGTCGGCTTGGTCTTCTGCTCCCCCGAGGCGCCCATGAAGGGCACGAGCGACACGTGCACGAAGAACACGCTGTCGCGGCCGAGCTCGTGACGCAGCTGGCGCGCGGACTCGAGGAACGGCTGCGACTCGATGTCGCCGACGGTGCCGCCGACCTCGGTGATGATCACGTCGGGACGCGGGTCTTCCGACGCCTGCAGGCGCATCCGGCGCTTGATCTCGTCCGTGATGTGCGGAATGACCTGCACCGTGTCGCCGAGGTACTCGCCGCGACGCTCGCGGGCGATCACCTGCGAGTAGATCTGGCCAGTGGTGACGTTGGCCGCCTCCGACAGGTTGATGTCGAGGAAGCGCTCGTAGTGGCCGATGTCGAGATCGGTCTCGGCGCCGTCGTCCGTCACGAACACCTCGCCGTGCTGGAACGGGTTCATCGTGCCCGGATCGACGTTCAGGTACGGGTCGAGCTTCTGCATCACGACGCGCAGGCCGCGGGCCGTGAGGAGGTTTCCGAGGCTGGCCGCCGTCAGTCCCTTGCCCAAAGACGAAACGACACCACCAGTCACGAAGATGTGCTTGGTCGTGTCGTTCTTGGGTCCCGCAGAAGAAGAGTTCATCACGGGCTTCGATCCTATCAGGCGGTGGGCACTCGGAGGCTGAGAAGTTCACGCGCGTGGGTCAGAGCGGCGTCGGAATCGGTGAGCCCCGACAGCAGACGTGCCATCTCGGCTTCGCGCTCCTCCCCCTCCAGACGCCGCACGCTGGAGGCCGTGACCGCGCCGTCATTGGCCTTCACGACCGACAGGTGGTTGTTGGCGAAAGCTGCGACCTGCGCGAGATGTGTGACCGCGATGACCTGCGACTTCTCGGCGAGTCGGGCGAGTCGGCGTCCGACCTCGATGGCCGCAGCGCCGCCGATGCCCGCGTCGACCTCGTCGAACACGAACGTCGGAACCGGGTCGGTCGCGGCGATCACGACCTCGATGGCCAGCATCACACGGGAGAGCTCGCCGCCAGAGGCTCCCTTCGAGACCGATCGCGGCTCGGCGCCGGGGTGGGGCGCGAGGAGGATCGCGACATCATCTCGGCCGTGGGCGCTCTCGGTGCCCTCGGAGACCGCGACTTCGAGGCGGGCGTCCGGCATGGCGAGAGCGTGGAGCTCCTCCGTCACAGCGGCGCCCAGGCGAGAAGCCGCCTCGGTGCGCACCGCAGTCAGTGCATCGGCGTGCGCGTCGAGCTCGACCCGGGCCGCATCGCGCTCGGCGATCAGCCTTTCGATGCGGTCACCGTCGTCGTCGAGCTCGGCCAGCCGCGCGGATCCGGTCTGCCAGAGAGTCAGAGCCTCATCGAGCGAGCCGTGGGCACGGATCAGGGTCCCGAGAGCCGCACGCCGCTCTTCGACCGCCGCGAGCTCATGCGGACCGGTCTCGTCGAGGTCGGCGAGATAGGCGGAGAGGAGCCCCGCCGTGTCGGCGATCCGGTAGCCGATGTCGGCGAGGTTCTCCCCGATCTCGGTCAACTTGGCATCAGAGGCTCGTTCGAGCACGCGACGTGCCTCCGCGACGAGCGCCGCGGCATCGGGCTCGCCGTCTTCGCTCGACAGCGCGGCGTGGGCGAGAGATGCTGCGAGACGCAGCTCCTCGGCGTTGGCGAGACGCTCGGAGCGCTCGGTGAGCTCCTGGTCCTCCCCCGGCTCCGGCGCGGTCGCCTCGATCAGTGCGATGGCCTCCCGCAGTCGCGTGGCTTCTTCGGCCCGCCGATCCCGGTTCTCGGTGATCTCCGAGATCTCGGCGTCGAGCGCACGCCAACGAGCGAAAGCGGCCGCATAGGTGTTCACGGCTTCCGCGATCGGAGCACCACCGAAACGATCGAGCGCATCGCGCTGGGCGGTCGCTGATCGCAGCCGCAGCTGCTCGGACTGGCCGTGGACCACGACAAGCTCTTCCGCGAGCGAAGAGAGTACTCCCGCCGGAGCGGCGCGGCCACCCACACTCGCGCGGGAGCGCCCTTCCGCGCTCAGCGTGCGCGACACGTAGAGTTCGGCGCTGCCGCCACCCGCGGGCTCCAGCTCTCCGCCGGCGTCGGCGACGATCTCTGCGACGCTGCCCTCTTCGGGGACGATCCACACGCCGGCGACCGATGCCTGCGACGCACCGGCGCGCACCGCCCCGGAATCGGCGCGCTGGCCGAGGAGCAGCCCGAGTCCGGTGACGACCATGGTCTTGCCCGCACCGGTCTCACCCGTGACCGCGGTGAAGCCGGGGCCCAGCGGCAGAACGGCATCGGCGATGACGCCGAGCCCCTGCATCCGCATCTCCTCGATCATGACGACCTCTCGCTCACGACGTCGCTTCCGTCGCCTGGCCACGCCACCCGGCGACGGGCAGCTGGAACTTGCGCACGAGACGGTCCGTGAAGGCCGTGGGGTGCAGGCGCGCGAGCCGCACGGGACGTGAAGAACGACGCACCACCACACGAGCGCCCGGCGGCAGTTCGTGCGAACGGCGTCCGTCGCACCACAGAATGCCGGAGCCGTCCGTGCGCTCGAGCATCTCGATCGCGACCGACGCGTCCGGGCTGACCACCAACGGCTTGGCGAACAGCGCGTGCGCAGACAGCGGCACCACGGCGATCGCCTCCACACTGGGCCAGATCACGGGGCCTCCCGCCGAGAAGTTGTAGGCGGTCGATCCGGTCGGAGTGGACACGACCATGCCATCGCAGCCGAAGCTCGACAGGGGGCGTCCATCGATCTCCAGCACGATCTCGATCATCCGCTCACGGCTGGCCTTCTCGACCGTCGCCTCGTTGAGCGCCCAGGTCTCGTAGACGACCGTGCCATCGACATCTTTGACCCGCACCGACAGCGCGAGCCGTTCTTCGACCTCGTAGTCGCGATCGATCACACGGCGCACCGCTTTGTCCATGTCATCGCGGTCGATCTCCGCGAGGAAGCCCACATGCCCCATGTTGATGCCGAGCACGGGTGCGCCGCTGTCCCGCACCAGTTCCGCGGCTCGCAGGATCGTCCCGTCCCCGCCCAGCACGATCGCCAGCTCGAGGTCGGCCGGGTCGACGGAACGCCCGAGCACGTCGGTGTCGACGAAGAACGGGTCGACGGCCGCGAGGTCCTCGTGATCGTCGACGGCCAGAACGGGTCGCGCTCCGGCCTCTCGAAGAGCGTCGATCACCCGACGGGCGGCCTCGACGGTGTCGACACGGCCCGCGTGAGCGACGACCAGGATGCAGCGCTCGTTCATCGTCCTCCTGCCAGTCGGTTGATGGTGTCCAGCCATTCTGTCGGATTGCTGCCCCGCCCCGGGGCGAGGTGCACGAGATACTCCGCATTCCCGTGCGTACCGAGAATCGGGGAGGGAAGGATCCCGAGCATGCCGAGTCCCAGATCCCACGCGCTCCACACCGTTCTGGCGACGGCGTCGGCGCGCGTTGCGGGGTCGGTGACCAGACCGCCGCGGACGGCTGTGCGCCCGACTTCGAACTGGGGTTTCACGAGCAGGAGGATGTCCGACTCCGGCACTGCCACGGCGGCGACGGCCGGAAGCACGAGTTCGAGGGAGATGAACGAGAGGTCGCCGACGATGAGATCGGGTGCCGCCGTCTCGCCGGTCGCCGCGGTGAGGTTCTCGCGTGTCATGTGACGGACGTTGTAGCCCTCGACGGCGATGACGCCGGGGTCGGCGGCGATGGACGGAGCGAGTTGCCCGTGCCCGACGTCGACAGCGAGGACCGTGCGCGCGCCGCGTTCGCGCAGCACCTGCGTGAATCCGCCGGTGGATGCGCCCATGTCGAGCGCGAGACGCCCCTGCACCGGGACGGCGAAGCCGTCGAGACCCGCGATGAGCTTGTGCGCGGCCCTGCCGACGTAGTGGTCGGCTCCGGCGATCGTGATCTCGGCCCCCTCGCCGACCGACGTCGACGCCTTCACGACCGGTCGGCCATCGACACTGACGAGCCCCTCTGAGATGAGGGTCGCCGCGTGGGTGCGCGAACGGGCGAGTCCTCGGGAGGCGAGGGCGGCGTCGAGTCGCGTCATCGGGATCCCGACGTCTCCCGCTGCTCGACCTTCGCACCGGTCTCGAGGCGACGGGAGAGCTCGTCGTGCAGCGCAGAATACGCGTCGGCACGGGCAGGAAGCGGCTGACCCTCGATCAGGCGCAGCCGACTCCACAGACCATCGGTCGGTGCGCTCGTCGTCTCATCGCTCACGGTTCTACTGTACGCGGCCCCTCCGACGCAGGAGGGCGCCACGCGACGGCGTCAGGGGCGGTGGAACGGATCCTCGTAGAGACGCTCGGGAACCCGCAGCACGAACACGGGCGTTCCCGAGGCCCAGATGGCGGCAGCGCCCGCCCGCAGGAGATCGATCTGCTCTGCGGACTCCGCCACGATCTCGACATCGGCACCGGTGACACGCACGGCGGCGCCGTTGACACGGAAGATGCCGTCCTGCTGAGTCACTTCAGGGTACGGAAGATGCAGCTCGCGCAGGTCGCCGAGGATGTACGTAGGACGCGACCCCTCCGGTGCCGCCAGCACATGCTTCGGCCGATCGATGCCCGTGAGCACCAGAGCGGAGTCGATGCCCGCCCGGCTGGCGCCCATGATGTCGGTGTCCAGACGGTCACCGATGAAGAGCGCCTTCGTCGCACCGAAGCGTGCGAGCGCCTCCTGGAAGATCGGCTCCTCCGGCTTCCCCGCGACGGTCGCGAGCCGGCCGATCGCGGTGTGGACAGCGGAGACGAGCGTTCCGTTCCCCGGCGCGACGCCACGCTCCCGAGGAATCGTCCAGTCCGTATTGGTGGCGATCCACGGGATCCCGCCCTCGTCCTCCGGGAGCTTCAATGCGAAGGCCGCCTCAGCGAGATCGGTCCAGGCGACCTCGGGCGCGAAGCCCTGCACCACGGCGCTGGGTGCATCGTCCGCGCTGCGGGTGACCGTGTAACCCGCCTTCTGCACCTCGTCGACGAGCCCGTCACCGCCGATGACCAGGATCGTCGCCGGTGCGGGCACGATCTGGGCCATCAGACGCATCGCGGCCTGCGGGCTGGTGACGACATCCGTCGCCTCGACGTGGAGCCCGAGGCTGCTCAAGTGCTCAGCCACGGACGCGTCGGTCCGCGCAGCGTTGTTGGTGATGTATCCGAGCCGAGCGGACTTCGCCGCCTCGTTGAGACTCTCGACCGCGAACGGCAGTGCCCTGGGACCGGCATAGACCACCCCGTCGAGGTCGGCGAGGACAGTGTCGACACCGTCCAGCGGAGTAGGTGCCGACCGCTTCCGAGAGAACAGCGCCACTACGCCTCCGGCTCCGACTCGTCGTCCTCGTCTGCGTCCTGATCTTCGTCCTGATCCTCGCCGAGCAGCTCGCGCACCTCGTCTTCGACCGAGGGCTCTTCCTCGTCTGATGCGTCGGACTCAGATGAACCGGACTCAGCCGCATCGGACTCAGCTGCATCGGAGTCAGCTGCATCGGCGTCCGCCTGGGAGGGCGCGGCCGAGGCGTCGTCCTCGTCGGGGAACTCGCCCTCGATGAGGCTGTCCTCGATGAAGATCTCTTCGTCGCCCGCTTCGTCGATCCCGAGTGCTTCCGCGGCGACCTCGGCACGGTGCGCCCAGAACTCCGCCTCGTCGGTGCGCCCGAGGTCTTCGAGCACGGCGGCACGGGCAGCGAACAGAGCGGGGCTCCATTCGAACGCGCGATCGGGGTCGAGCTCGGGGATCTCCAGCTCACCGAGCGCGAGCTCGAGATCGCCCTGATCCAGCCGGGCTCCCGACATGGCGATGGCGAGTGCGACGCGGACAGGCGTTTCGAGGGCAGAGCGATCCACTGCACGACCGGTCTCGAGCGCCCGGTCAGAGCGACCGATACCCCGCTCACTGTCAACCATCAGAGCGATCTGATCGTCCTTACCGGAGATGCGACGGTAGGTGCGCAGTTCGCGCAGCGCGAGAGCGAAGTCCTCCGTGGCGTACGCGGTGATGCCGAGGGTCTCCCGGACGATCGCGATGCGACCGGCGCGTCGGGAGGCGGCCAGTGCGTGCTGGTGGGCGAGCGCAGGATCCTCATCGATGAGCCGTGACGCCATCGCGAGGTGACGGGCGACGTGCTCGGCATTCTCCTTGCTCAGCGTCTTGAGTTCGTTGCGCGCCGCCCCGTTGAGGTCACGCGCGGTGACATCGTCGGGGATGTGGGGCTCATCGAACCGCGGACGCTCGTTGGCGGCCTGCGCCGGCCGCTCCCGACCCGCGCCCCCGCGCTGCGGGAAGGAACGCCCAGCGGAGCGGTCGCCGCCCTCGCGGTTGTAGCCACCGTCACGACGGGGCGCACCGCCATCACGGTTGTAGCCGCCTTCACGACGGGGCGCACCACCGTCACGGTTGTAGCCGCCTTCACGACGGGGCGCACCACCGTCACGGTTGTAGCCGCCTTCACGACGGGGCGCACCACCATCACGGTTGTAGCCACCCTCACGACGAGGCGCACCACCGTCACGGTTGTACCCACCCTCACGACGAGGCGCACCACCGTCACGGTTGTACCCACCCTCACGACGAGGCGCACCACCGTCACGGTTGTACCCGCCCTCACGACGCGGGGCCCCACCGTCACGACGGGGAGCACCGCCATCGCGGTTGTAGCCGCCCTCACGACGGGGCGCACCGCCATCACGGTTGTACCCGCCCTCACGACGCGGGGCACCACCGTCACGGTTGTAGCCGCCCTCACGACGAGGCGCACCACCGTCACGACGGGGAGCACCGCCATCGCGGTTGTAGCCGCCCTCACGACGAGGCGCACCACCGTCAC